>CAWHNF010000002.1:1640000-2597484 GCA_963830685.1 uncultured Alphaproteobacteria bacterium | reverse complement strand
GTCCAACCCTTCTACGTTGAAAAAAGGATGGAGGGCGACGAACCCCAGCGAGTATACGCCGTCATACCAAGGCATGATCGGGGCGTCATCAGGCGGGCCAAACTTGTCTCGATCGATCCTATCCATATCCCGCTCTACACTGTGATCTGGTTTGATGTCAGCTTCCGGGCTTTGAACTCTGCAAAGTGAAGGTCCGAGTTGGGGTCGGTTGCTGAATTTCCGCTTTTGGCAAAAAACCCGCTAAAGCTGCCGGTCCGGTATCAGGTGCGCGCCGCGCTGCCGGGATTGGCTGAAATTGGGTGGATTGCTGAACTTCAGGTTTGGACCGCGATCGGGAGATAGGAAACCTAATCCAGACGTTTTTCTGCAAGCACCGTTAGCCATGGCCCCTGCACGCCATCGAAGCCGCCCCCTGTCATTTCCTCTATCACCAATTGAGACCAAGGAGCGGCATTCAGATATTGGCGCTCAGCTTGCTCGCGCGAAAGATAATTGAAATAACGACCGAACCTATCTCGCCCATCTGCGCCCCCTGATTTGTAGCTCGCGAAGTGCTTTCCCCCGGGTTTGAGGGCACAGTGTATTTTGGACAATACGGAGGCTAATGAGTTGACTGGCACATGGAGTAACGAGGCGGAGGCATACACGGCGTCGAATTTGCTGTCGGCACTTAACTGATCGAAGCGGAGAACTTCCACTGGAACGCCCAATCGTTTTTCAGCCTCGGCGGCAATTTCTGGCACTCCATCAGTTGCATGAACGTCAAATCCTGAGGCCAACATGAATTCAGCCTCTAACCCTCCTCCGCAACCAAGTTCAAGAATGCAGGCGCCTGGGCTGAGGAGCGCCAGAAAGCGTTGAAGATAAGGACTAACGCCCTCTCTTGCAGTGGCAACGTAAATTGGCGCTTCGGTCGAGTAAAATTCGATCGTGGCATCGTCATAGTGCGGGTTCATGCTGTAGCCTGAGACCTGATCGTTTGAATGAGAGATCAATACGACACTCACATAGCTTCGGCTATCGGGTCGTTTTCTGAATTTCCGCTTTTGGCTCAAAATTCACGGAAGCGGACTTATCACATTCGGCGATCACCGGACCTTGTCAGGCTTGGCCTTCGCTTCGGCATTTAGCTTCGAGATGCGCTCCGAGCAGACTTCGTGCACAACGCGACCAAGCTGCTCGACCTGCGCGCCGAGCCATTCCAGCTCGCCCTTGTTGATGCGGTAATGCTTTGAGTAGCGCGCTTTGACGTAGGCGTCCTTGAGCTTTTCAAACCGCGCCCGATCCTTCTTGAGTTCACGCGGCCAGACGTAGGTCAGACGCGGGTCAATCCGCTCAGCCTGGGTGCGCAGGAATCCGAGATTGTGGACATGAGGGGTGTAGAAGGTGCAGACTAGCAGCACGCAATGGTAGAGGCGCTCGGTGCACTGGTGTAGCGAGAACGCCGCCTCCTTGAGCCTGTCTCGACCGATATAAAAATCTGTACCCTCCTTCAGCGCTGCAGCGCTGGGGAACCACTCCTCGAAATATTCCTGCGCCATCGCCAGCGCCTGCGTCGGTGTCTTCGGCTTGGGTGTGTGCAGCTCGGTATCGTCGGACTGATAGACCGCGATCCCTTCGGCCTTCACATCCATGAAGAAGTATCGGCCATGGGCGAGACCGTCGTTCACTTCCTGCAGGGTGTGGACAATGAAATTGACCGGAGTCCGGAGCGTGCCGGTCACGCCGTACTCGCGCATCAACCGCTCATCGAGCTTGGCCCAGTACTTGACCCGGTCAGTCAGCCGCTTGTCGCTGACGATGATCAGAAGATCGAAGTCCGACTGATAGCCCTTGGCGGTGTGCGGCTCGTCGACCCAGGTGCCCCGCGCATAGCTCCCGTAGAGGATCACCTTGAGGATGCGCCCGGCCTTCTTCCAATCGTGCTTGGCGAGGGCGAAAGCGTCGTCGAACTCCTCGAAGATCAGCTGTACGACGCGCTCCAGCTCGCGCTGCTTTTGCGGGGGCAGATGATCAAGATCGGTGCGCATCGTCTTGGCAGTCTAGCAAGCTGTTGAGCAACTTGCACCTCTCTGGCGCCAATCTACCGCATTGATGACACCAAAAAGGATGCATCCACGTCCCCAAGTGGGGCCCAGCGCGTTTTCGAATGCCGTCAATACCAAGAACTGGGGATAGAGCGGAAACACGACATGCCGGGCCAGCAGATATCCCGAGACCGAGCAGCATCGGCGGATGCGCGCCGCCCCTCAAGACCAAGCCCTATGGGCGGCGCTGGCCGCGCCGGTCTTGACCGCCGCCGCCCATCCGCCGGGATGGAGTTGTGCGCCGGGACGGAAGAACGCTCCTGCACCGAACCAAAGAACGGGGCTGGGAATGCGCCGCGAGCGCTACGCTCCTATCGCCATCGTCCGCCGTTGCATGACTACAGCCCCTATCCGCGCGCGCTGCTACGAAGCGAAGTCCGGCGTAGGCATGGGTGGTTCCGCTGCTGCCTGGAATCGCCGACTCTGGCGCGATGCCCCGCATGCCGCGTCTGCAAGAACCGACCGCGTCCGAGCAGCTTGAAGAGCTGCTTGGCGAGCCATGGCCGTTCCGGGGCCGTCCGTCCAAGCATGATGTAGAGCGGTGGCGTGTCAGTGACGATTGGCCAGATCAAGTCCCGGTCACCGATGTTGAAATTGCCGTGTTTGCGGCATGGTTTGGCGACGTCTTCGACGAACTATTCGGCCCGGTCTGACCGTTCAGGTTCATTCGTCGCACTTGAAGAACAGTTGCCTTTGATCCCTCAACGAGGTATGTTGTGTAGCTCATAACCCGCTGCGAGACGTGGCCACAAAGGGTTCGATTTCCCGCCGGGTATAGCTGGAACGGAGCGCATAATGGCCGGAGACGTCACCAACGCCGAGGGCGTTTCGAAACCGAGCCCCGTTCGAGTGTACATTCCGCAGGAGGTTGATGTGAAAGCAATCCGCGCAAAGCTTGGCATGACCCAGCACGAGTTTGCCGCACGGTTCGGCTTTTCGATCAAGACGCTCCAGCACTGGGAGCAAAAGCATCGCGCGCCCGAAGGCCCAACGCGTGCCTACCTTCTGGTCATCGACCGCGATCCTGATGCGGTGCAGCGCGCCTTAGGGAGCGCAACATGACCGACGCCGCCTCCAGCTCCGTCACGCTGCGCGCCGCGCTGTATTTGCGCGTTTCCACCGCGCGGCAGGCCGAGCACGACGTGTCGATCCCGGATCAGCGCAAGCAGGGCGAAGCTTATTGCGCTTCGCGCGGCTACCAGCTGGTCGAGACCTTCGTCGATGCAGGCGCGTCCGCCACAAATGACCGCCGACCCGAATTCCAGAAGCTGATCGAGGCAGGAACCGCGAAGCCCGCACCATTCGAGGTGGTGGTGGTACATTCGTTCAGCCGTTTCTTCCGCGACCACTTCGAGCTGGAGTTCTACGTCCGCAAGCTGGCGAAGAACGGCATCCGCCTCGTGTCGATCACCCAGGAGATGGGTGACGACCCAATGCACGTCATGATGCGGCAGATCATGGCGTTGTTCGACGAATATCAGTCCAAAGAGAACGCCAAGCACGTCCTTCGCGCCTTGAAAGAGAATGCGCGGCAGGGGTTCTGGAACGGCTCACTCCCGCCGATCGGCTACCGCGTGGTCGCCGCCGAGCAGCGCGGGGCCAAGATCAAGAAGAAGCTGGAGATCGACCCGCTCCATGCCGATACGGTCCGACTGGCGTTCCGGCTGGCGCTGGAAGGCGACGGCACGACCGGCCCGATGGGCGTCAAGGCCATCACCAAATACCTCAACGAACGCCGCATCTTCACGCGCGACGGCGGACGCTGGGGCATCGGCACCGTGCATCGCATGCTGACCCGCCAGACCTATATCGGACGCCACGAGTTCAACCGCCGCACCAAGAACGGTGCCAACAAGCCCGATGAGGAAGTGATCCCCGTCGCGGTTCCACCGATCATTGATCAGGCGACGTTCGACGCCGTGCAGGCGCGCATGAAAGCACGTAACCCGAAAGTGACGCCGCCGCAGGTCGTGGGCGGGCCTACGCTTCTGACCGGTCTGATCTTCTGCGCCAAGTGCGGCGGAGCCATGACCATCCGCACCGGAAAGGGCGGGCGCTATAGCTACTACACCTGCTCGACCAAGGCGCGGCAGGGGCCCACCGCGTGCAGCGGCATGACCGTGCCGATGGAAAAACTCGACACGCTGGTGGCCAAGCATCTGGAGGAACGTTTGCTTGATCCCGCAAGGCTGGAGGAAGTGTTGGCGGCGGTTCTCGACAGGCGGCAGGAGCGGACCGAGCGCCGCCGCGAGCACATCGCAGAGTTGAACAAGCGCGCCACCGAGACCGAACTGCGTCTCAAGCGGCTTTACGATGCTATCGAGAGCGGAGTTGCCGATCTGGACGACCCAGACCTCAAGGACCGCATCGTCAGTCTCAAGGCCATCCGTGACCAGTCACGGGTCGATGCCGACCGCGCATCGGCTATGCTTGAAAGCGCGGGCCAGAAAGCGATCACCGCGCCGATGCTTGCCAAGTTCGCGCAGAGCGCTCGCCAGCGCATGCGCCTGCCCAGTGGCGGCTACCGCCGTGACCATCTCCGCGCGCTGGCGCAGCGGGTCGAGGTTAGCGACGGCGAGGTTCGGATCATGGGATCAAAGTCCGATCTGCTGCGGACGCTTGCCGCCGCAGGCAGTTCCGGAACACTGCCGGGCGCAGTGCCCAGCTTTGTTCCAAGGTGGCGGAGAGATAGGGATTCGAACCCTAGGTACCGTCACCGGCACGCCGCATTTCGAGTGCGGTGCTTTCGACCACTCAGCCATCTCTCCGCATGTCACAAGGGCTGGTCATTGCCGGAAAACCGGCGTGCCCCGAAGACAGAGCGGGGCCATTAACCGATGTTTTTCTCTTTGCCAAGCGGCAAGCTTGATTTGTTGTCAAATCGATATGATATTGTGAATATGGCTCGAAAAATCTCAGCGCCGGACGTGGCCGAAGCGCAATTTACGATTGGCGACGTCGTGCGGCACCGCATATTCGACTTTCGCGGCGTTGTATTCGACGTAGACCCCGTGTTCGCCAACAGCGACGACTGGTATCAATCGATACCTGAATCCGTGCGACCCGCAAAAGACCAGCCTTTTTATCATTTGTTCGCCGAGAATGCCGACAGCAGCTACATCGCTTATGTCAGTCAGCAAAACCTGCTCTCCGACAGGGAACATGGCCCTATCAGCCACCCGGGAATCGATGCCGTTTTTGAAGGATGGACAGGGCAGCGCTATGAGTTGAAGCGTCTGATGCGTCAGTAAGCGCCTTTTTTCGGCATCGCTGCAATCCAGTCATCCAGCAATTTGACGCCTTCATCGTGGACCATCGCACGTCCAAGCTCCGGCATGGCGATACCAGAATCTGTACTTTTCATTCGGTGGAGCAAAATCGAGCGATCGGGTCGACCCTGTTCGACGATGAAATCAAAGTCGCCGCTCGCCCTTCCTGCCGCGACTGGACGTTTGCCCATGCCATAAGACGCCGGATCCTTCGCAGAACCGTCCAGAAACAGACCACTGTTACTGGCCGAGCCACTAGGCGCGTGACAATGGCCGCAATTCACCCGCAAATAACTATGCGCGCGTGCGTTCAATGTGCCACTCTTGGCATCGTCCCATTTCGCCTCTGGCGACAGTTTAGCCAATAGTGGCATCTCGCGCAGAAACCTGTCGCGGTCACCCGCCCTCGGAAACTCCATATTTTGCCAGACCGGCCCAATGGGCATGATTTCGTCGCCCGACGAGTGGCATTGCTTGCACTGGTTTTTATTGGGCACCGAATAGCTGATTGACGCCTTTGTGCCGCCGTGATCGAACTCTACGGGAATGCGTGTGCCGCCAATGCGTAAATCGGCGTCATTACCATCGGCTCGCCAGACATAAGGCAAGGCCACCCAACCCCCGGCACGATGCAGCAAAACACGCGTTTCGAGAACTCTCAATTTCCCGCTTTCATCGGGGTAGCCAAAGCTTTTTATCAACGCCGATCCTATTGGGAACTGCAGTTTACCATCCGCGCTTGCAGACATCGTTCCACCTGCTGGGAGGTAGATAAAGCGCTGCTTTTCAGCGTAATCCGAAAAAAGCGGTGTCCGCAAATTATAGGGGATGAGCGCCGATGATGGTTTGCCCGCATCACCTTCAAAGAAACCAAAAGATGAAAGACTGGTCGGATTCTGCGGATGGGCAGCCAGGATGTCCGGTGCTTCGTTCGGCATCGCCGATGACGCGACCGCCGCAGCAAAACACGCTATAAACGGCAGAATCAGCCGCATTATCTTACCGCAGCCTCCATCGATTCCGGTAATGTAATCGCAGGCAACGCGGCGGGTCGCGCGGTCGATGGTGCCAGCGGCGAAGGCTGTGCGGTTGCCGGATCGGCAGTGATGTCGGTTAAGCCAAGCGAGAGCGCCGGAACAGTATCGCCAATATTGGGGGCTCTCGCAGGGCCACCTGCACCATCCCAGAAAATTGCCGGAAAGCTACCGCCCATCGCAGCCGCAATTTCCTTGCCACCTCGAAATTGTGGATCCCATCCCGCACGGCCATGCTGGTTGTCCCAAATGATAACATCGCGCGGCAGCGGATCATATTTTATGTCCTGCTGCGGAAAGCGGTACCCGACCACCATGATATTCGTCGTACCATTTTCGCCCAGCACATTGTCGAAAATTTCAACATTGCGGTTCGCCATAACCATGACGCCGGTACCTGTAGGAACGTTGGCGACGATATTGCCCTTTGGCGCGAAATTCGGGGTCATGTTATCGACGATGATATTGTCAAAAATCCTGACATTGTGCCCGCCCATTTGCGGCAGATTAGGCAGATCGAATACCAGCACGCCGCCTGTGTTATGCGTCGCGATATTGTCGTGAACGTCGGCGTCATAACTGTTTTCAATTTCAATGCCTGCGACATTCTCCATTGCGATAGAGTCGCGCACGACAATGTTACGCGACTGCCCGACATAGATACCGGCGTCGGACGCACCGCGCACGATAACCGAGTCAATCAACACATCCTTGCTTTCAACCGGGTAGATACCATAAGCGCCATTGGTCGCCTTTGGTCCGCCGGTCCATTCGACGCGGAGTTTATGATAAACAATCCGGTCAGCGCCTTTGGATTTGATTCCATCGCCCTTGCTGTTTTCAACACCAAAGTCGCGCAGAATTACATCATCCGACGTAACCAGCAGGCCTTCACCCGCGCCTTGCTGACCAGAAAAATCGAGAACGGATTCCTTAACGCCCTGCCCCTTTACCGTGACTCCATTCACATCAAGCGACAGACCATCTGTCAGGCTAAAGCGCCCCGCCCCCAACTCAACAACATCGCCCGGTTCGGCAGAAATCAGGGCTTCTTGCAGACGTTCCTGCGCGCCGTCACCCGGCGCGACCGATATCGTCTTTGCAAATGCAGGTTGAACAAGCGCGCATAAAGCAGCGCCAACGAAAGCGATTTTCCTCATCCTCATGACCAAAGGATGGCGGATTGCAACCAAATTGCCAAGTAGCTTTAGGCAGCCTCACTTAATATCCATTCGACGCCAGCATCGGCGTGAATTTCTGTGCTGTCATAGATCGGCAGGACGTTCGCCTTGGTATCCACGATCATACATAATTCGGTACAGCCAAGAACGACGGCCTTGATGCCTTCCTGATCGATTTCAGTAATGATCGTTTTCAGCTTGCGTTCGGATTCGCGCTTCACCTGACCCAACATCAATTCTTCATACACAATCCGGTCGATGTCCTGCACATCGTCTATCTCCGCCGGAAGCAAGGTGACACCATGTTTTACCAGACGCTGGCGATACCAGTTTTCGGCCATCACATTCGCAGTGCCAAGAAGCGCGGCAGATTGCACGCCGGCGGCCTTCATCTTTTCACCGACGGCATCGGCGATATGAAGAACGGGGACAGTCACTGCGCCAGCGACTTGGTCGTAGACCTTGTGCATGCTGTTCGCGCCAATCACGATTGCGGTCGCCCCAGCCCGTTCAAGCCTTTGAGCCGATGCGATCAACACATCTGCGACATGGCCCCATTCCTGTTCAGTATTGGCCCGGCCAATGTCACAAAAATTCAGGCTTTCAATCAGCATCGGTGCGTTGCACGTACCGTTGGTTCGCTTCACGACCTGCTTGTTGATCCGCGCATAATAGAGCTCGGTCGAATACCAGCCCAAGCCGCCGATCAAACCCAATTTACGCATGCTGTCACCTCAAATGATAAATCAAATGCCGCCCCGAAGCGTATCGAGGCGGCGTTTAACAACCGTTAGCGTGAAGTGACCTAGTGCTGCAAGGCTTTGACGATGTCCTCACACATCTTCTTGGCGTCAGCCAACAACATCATCGTCTGGTCCATGTAGAACACGTCATTGTCGACGCCCGCATAACCGACCCCGCCCATTGAGCGTTTGATGAAGAATACGGTCTTAGCCTTGTCGACATCAAACACCGGCATGCCGTAAATCGGCGATGTTTTGTCAGTTTTGGCCGCTGGATTGACGACATCGTTCGCGCCGATGATGAACGCAACATCGGTCTGCGCAAATTCGCTGTTGATATCCTCAAGCTCGAATACTTCATCATAAGGCACCTGCGCCTCGGCGAGCAGCACGTTCATATGGCCGGGCATGCGCCCTGCGACAGGGTGAATGGCATATTTTACCTTCACGCCCTGCTTCTTCAGCACATCGGCCATTTCGCGCAGGATATGTTGGGCCTGCGCTACCGCCATGCCGTAGCCGGGGACGATGATAACGCTTTCAGCCTGCTGCATCATATAGGCAGCGTCTTCGGCCGAACCTCGTTTCCATGGCCGCTGTTCTTTGGCTTCGCCGCCAGAAGCAGCGGCTTCGGCGCCAAAGCCGCCTGCGATCACACTGATGAAACTGCGATTCATAGCCTTGCACATGATGTAGGAGAGGATCGCGCCTGACGAACCCACCAACGCACCGGTGATGATCATTGCCGTGTTATGTAGCGTGAAACCCATCGCCGCCGCCGCCCAGCCTGAATAGCTGTTGAGCATCGACACCACGACCGGCATATCCGCGCCGCCAATCGGGATGATGAGCAAAAACCCTATCAGAAATGCGAGCGCCGTGATGGTCCAGAAAACCCATGGCGACTGGTCGACGGTGAAATAACCGATAAGGCCAAGTATCGCTGCCAATGTGCCCAGGTTGATGACATGGCGCAGCGGCAACAGGATAGGCGCGCCAGACATCTTGCCCGCAAGTTTAAGGAAGGCAATGACCGAACCCGAAAACGTGATTGCACCAATGGCAATTCCCAGGCCCATTTCAATGCGGCTGACCGGATTTATCAAACCCAATTTGGCAAATTCTACCGGGTCGACATACGGTTCGGGTGTGGCAAGAATGCCAAAGGCCTCGGGGTTCAAAAATGCGGCAGCAGCCACCAGCACCGCCGCCATACCGACAAGAGAGTGAAACGCTGCGACCAACTGAGGCATGTCGGTCATCGCAATCTTGCGAGCCGTCACCCAGCCGATACCACCACCAATCGCAATCGCGCCGAGTATCTCGGGCAATGAAGCAACATCATGTGTAACCAGCGTGGTTACGACGGCAATCAGCATACCTGCCATACCAAATCGGTTGCCGCGCTGCGAGGTTGCAGGCGACGAAAGCCCGCGCAGAGCCAAAATGAAGAATACGCCCGATATCAAATAAGCGAGCATTACCCATGCGGGAGGAGCGGCATGTTCCAACTTAGCGCTCCTTCTTCTTGTACATCGCCAGCATTCTTGCCGTGACAGCAAAACCGCCGAAAATGTTCACACTCGCCAACGCCACTGCAATAAGCCCGAGCCATTTCGAAGTGGGCGACCCGCCCGCAGCGGCCGCAATCAGCGCACCGACAATAATGACCGAGGAAATCGCATTGGTCACGGCCATCAATGGCGTATGTAACGCAGGGGTGACGGACCAGACGACATAATAGCCAACGAAACACGCCATCACGAAGATGGATAGAATAGAAATGAAGTCCATTATGCTCCCCTCACGCCAAAAGGCGTTCATTCACAACCTTGCCATCTTTGGTCAGTCGGATTGCGGCGGTAATCTCGTCGTCGTCTGGCAGTACCGGCTTGCCTGCTTCCTTGTCCCAAAAGGCAGAAAGGAAGTTGAACAGGTTACGCGAGAACAATGCCGATGTGTCCGCCGCCAGATGCGCCGGAGTGTTCGCGTAGCCGATGATCTTTACGCCATGTTTGACTATAACTTTATCCGGTTTCGAACCCTCGACATTGCCGCCCTGTGCAACCGCAAGGTCGAAAATTACCGAGCCTGCCTTCATGCTCGCAATCTGTGCGTCTGAAATCAGGCGCGGGGCTGGGCGGCCCGGAATCAGCGCCGTCGTGATGACGATATCCTGCTTGGCAATGTGCGCAGAAACCAGTTCCGCCTGCGCCGCCTTATATTCATCGGACATTTCGGTTGCGTAGCCGCCAGCGCCCTCACCTTCAATGCCTGCGACATTTTCAACGAAAATTGCTTTCGCACCAAGCGATTCAATCTGCTCCCTCGTCGCCGAGCGCACATCGGTTGCCGACACCTGCGCGCCCAAACGGCGTGCAGTCGCAATTGCCTGCAAACCGGCAACGCCAACGCCCATGATAAAGGCTTTGGCCGCGCTGACCGTACCTGCTGCCGTCATCATCATCGGAAACGCCCGGCCATATACCGACGCGGCTTCGATGACGGCTTTATATCCGGAAAGGTTCGACTGCGATGACAATATGTCCATCGACTGCGCGCGGGTAATGCGCGGCATGAACTCCATGGCCAGTGCTTCGATACCGGCCTTGGCATATTCATCCACGCGAGACCGCTGGCCAAATGGATCGAGCCCTGCAACAAGCCACGCCCCGGCGTTCATTCCCTTCAAGGCTTTCGGGTCGGGACCCTGCACGCCGAGAATGATATCTGCGTCTTTTAGCGTGGCTGCCAAAGCGCCAACGGAGGCACCCGCCGCCTCATATTCGGAATCGCTGACCGAAGCCGTCAGCCCGGCGCCCGTTTCGACGGCGACGCTGGCACCCAGCCCGATATATTTCTTTACCGTTTCAGGAGATGCAGCAACGCGCGTCTCACCGATGGAAGTTTCCTTCAATACAGCGATTTTCACCACGTCAGGCGGCGCGGCTGGCGATAATCAACACCACCAATGCTGTCACTGCGACGGACACGACAGTGCCCCATTTGAAGAGTGAGATGAAGCCCGAATAGGTTTCTTTCGCCGGACCGATATCCTGATTGCCTGTCAATTTTGCCTCCATCTGCAAACGCTTTGTTCTCGTAGCCTTAATCCCTGCAAATAAATTGCTCAACCCACTGCACACAAGAAAAATTGCTTACTGCTTAATCGGCTCTTTACCCATTTGCGTTACCACAATTTTTCCAGAGCTAGCCCATGGACGGTGGATGAACGAACGCGAGACCAGATTGTTGATGCTTGTCGATGACGAGCCGGCCCAGTGCCGGTTGGTTTCGGCCATAGCGTCACGCGCTGGCTGGCGCACGGTTTTCGCCCGTGACGCCGAAACCGCGATCGCGATGCTCGGCACGCAGGACGGGATGATGCTCGATGCCATCCTGCTCGATCAATGGGTGCCCGGATCTGATTCGGCGTCGCTGATTGCCGAACTCAAATCGCGTCGCCCTGCGCTGCCGATCCTCTTGATGACGGCAATCGGGTCCAACGAAGCGGCAATCGACGCCATGCGTGCCGGTGCCTCGGATTACATCATCAAGCCGGTCGCCGCCGAACGCCTGATTGCGGCACTCAGCATGGCGGCCGATAAGAGCAAGGAATTCGGTGAACTCCATCCGATGACGGAGAAGATTTCCCAGCCCTTGGCTTTTGAAGAAATCATCGGCTCCGCCCCTGCATTCCGCACCGCGCTCGCCATTGCCGCCAAGGCCGCGCGCAGCCGAGCGCCGATTTTCATCGAAGGCGAATCGGGCGTGGGCAAGGAAGTGGTGGCCGACGCCATCCACGCCGCAAGTCCGCGATCAAAGCTACCATTCCTGAAAGTGAACTGCGGCGCGATTTCGCCGAACCTTTTGGACTCGTTGTTGTTCGGTCACGAAAAAGATGCCTTCGCCGGTGCCTTTGACCGGCGTGTCGGCATATTGCAGCAGGCCGAAGGTGGCACTGTCTTTCTTGATGAGGTCGACCATCTGCCACCCGAAACGCAGGTCCGCCTCGTCCGCCTGCTTACGCAGAATGAAATTCAGCCGTTGGGCGCTACGCACAGCTATCGCATCGATGTGCGCCTGATATCAGCAAGCAACTGCAACCTCACCGAAAGACTGGCCAGCGGCGAGTTTCGCGAGGACCTCTATTATCGGCTGAATGTTGTGCAACTCACCATCCCGCCGTTGCGCGACCGAACCAGTGATATTCCAGCGCTTGCGCGGCACTTCTTGGGTCGTATGGCAAGTCAGCCCGGCCTTCGCAGCCTTGGTATTACCGATGAAGCGCTGACAATGCTGCGCGGCTACAGCTGGCCCGGCAACGTACGCCAATTGCAAAGCGCCTTGTTCCGCGCCGCGGTTCTGTGCGAGCGCGATGCGCTGACACCCGAAGAATTCCCGCAAATTTCCGCTGCCGTCGGTGTACCCGGCAATGGCGGGTCTTTGGGTGCTGGCGCGAATGACGGTATCGGGGTGACGCTTTACGAAGCCGACGGCAACATGCGTCCGCTTGAGGAAATCGAGGCTGATGTCATCCGTCTTGCAATCGGCCATTATCGCGGACGAATGACCGAAGTTGCTCGCCGCTTGGGTATTGGCCGCTCGACGCTCTATCGCAAATTGGCCGATCTGGGGATTAGCGACGTCGCTTAATTGCGGCCCATGATAGCTGTCGTTATCCAGTAACCGACGACCGAAGCCGACCCCGTCAAAAATGTTCCCCACATGATATCGAGGACCGTCACCTTGGTGCTCCATACCTTCATCGTGGCATGGTTGGTCAAATCATAAGTCATATAGCAAAAGAAACCGAGCAAAGCGCCCCAGATGAGCGCCGTCTGCCACTTGCCGCTTTGCAGCGCAGGACCCACCGCAAAAATCATCATGCCGAGAATATACAGCAGATAGAATATCACCGCAGGCCCCATCCGAAACCCACCCTTCATCATCAACTCACCTATTTCGGGCTGATACAGCCGCGTATACATGCTGCGTAGCCAGACGCTGTCGATGGCGGCAAAAGCGATGCCCGTTGCGATATAAGCGACGATATATTTGGCAGTCATGCTGGGTACTCCATTCACTAAGCCATTGCATTCGCGAATATTCAGCTACCCGTCAATGCAGCCAAATCGCGGTAGGTTTACGCGCGGGCGGTTAGCGCCGCATCGCGTAATCCGCGCCATACCTGCACGGCCTGAACTGTTTCAGCCGCATCGTGAACGCGAACGATATGTGCGCCTTGTTCGACCGCTTTCATCGCCAGAAAAATAGATCCACCAAGACGTTGCTCGACAGGCGCTTCATTGGACAGCGCGCCAATCATCCGCTTGCGGCTTGCCCCGAAAAGGATCGGACAGCCCAGACCATGATAGATCGACAGGTTATTGATGATTGCCAGATTGTCGCCGAGCGATTTTCCAAAACCTATACCCGGATCGACCAGAATCTTGCCTCTCGAAATTCCTGCTGCCTCGACCGCATCGACGCGCGCTTCGAGCCAGTCGAAAACATCGACCACGACGTCTGCATAGTCGCCACCCTTGTGCGGATCGCTTCCTTGGCTCGGCGCGTGCATCAGCACGACGGGTACATCAAGCGCTTTGGCAACCTCAAGCGCGCGATCGTCGAACAGCAAGGCCGAGATATCGTTGATCATCGTGGCGCCCGCAGCGACCGAAGCCTCCATCACCGCGGCCTTGCGGGTGTCGATGGAAATGGCAGTGCCCGATGCAGACAGACGTTTGATGAGCGGCTCAACGCGCGCAATCTCGTCGCCTTCCCACACCAAGGGTGCTCCGGGACGCGTCGATTCACCGCCGATATCAATTATCGCAGCACCAGAGCTCGTCATGGCAAATGCGGCTTCGGCTGCGGCGTCCATATCGGCATTTTTGCCGCCGTCGGAGAAACTGTCGGGCGTCATGTTGATGATGCCCATGACCTGCGGATGATCAAGGCGGATTGTCCGCTGTCCCATCTGTAAGGCCGTCCTTGGTGCAGCCATACGCGTGTAAAGCAGGTTCGCCCGAACTTTTTTGTCATCAGGCAAACTTGTGACAAACGTATCCCAACCGCGAACGTCGATCAGGCTACGGCCTGCGCTTTTGTCGATCACCTCGATCTGCGAGAACCACAGCATCGTTCCCGCAAGCCTGGCGCACGCGCCATCATGGCGTTGCGGGCTATCAACGAAACCTGTCGGGCGAAGATAAGTGCCCGTCACGGTTCAGTGGCGAGCAAATAGGTTTGGCGGAGGTCATCAATCGGCTTCATCGCGCCGTCGGCAGCTTCATAGTGCCAATAGGTCCAGCCATTACAGCTCGGTGCGTTCTGGATCGTCGACCCGACTTTATGGATCGAGCCGTCGACCGTTCCGCATCCCAGCGAGCCATCGGCGCGAACCGTTGCCTCGAACTGCCGCTTGCGATCAAAAAGCTTTGCACCCGGATTCAGATATCCCGCTTCAACCAGCTGCCCAAAGGCTACCTTCGGCGCTGATTTTGGCGACTGCATGGTTTTGAGCGCGCTCTCATCCAAAGGGAGCGCCGCAGCAATGCGTTCCTCGGCAACCTCGCAGTAAACGCTCTCACGCTCACAGCCAATCCAGTCACGGCCCAAGCGGCGCGCCACGGCGCCGGTGGTACCCGTGCCAAAAAACGGATCCAGCACGACGTCTCCCGGCTTGGTGCAAGCGAGCAATATGCGATAGAGTAACGCTTCGGGCTTTTGCGTCGGATGCGCTTTGGTGCCGTTGCGCTTCAACCGTTCCTGACCACCGCAAATCGGGATCAGCCAATCGGACCGCATTTGCAATTCGTCGTTCAGCGTCTTCATCGCGCGGTAGTTGAAGGTATATTTCGACTTCTCGCTTTTCGACGCCCAAATCAAAGTTTCATGCGCGTTAGTAAAACGCGTGCCCTTGAAATTGGGCATTGGATTAGACTTACGCCAGACGATGTCGTTCAAAATCCAGTAGCCTGCGTCCTGCACCGCCGTGCCGACGCGGAAAATATTGTGGTAGCTGCCAATGACCCAGAGCGAGCCGTTGGGTTTGAGAATACGCCGCGCTTCGGCGAGCCATTCGCGCGTGAACTTGTCGTAAATCGCGAAACTTGCGAATTTGTCCCACTCATCGTTGACCGCATCGACTTTGCTGTTGTCCGGTCGAAGCAGATCACCACCAAGCTGGAGATTATAAGGCGGATCAGCAAACACCATATCGATGCACGCATCGGGGAGCGAACGCATCGCTTCGATGCAGTCCATGCGCAAAATTTGATTCAGCGGCAGGGCTTGCGGCTCGACGGAGCGCAATTTTGTGGCTGGTTTAATTCTCTCAATGACACCCATTGCCCGCTCCCGTTGGCGTTGAAGCGCCTGCGATGAGTCCGCAAGAGCTTAACGTCAAGGCCGTTAACCTGCAGGAAAGCTGGTAATATATGGTTAACAGCGCAGTATATGGCCGGAACGAAACGAGTCCGGCACAAGATGTAGAGTCTGGCGATTCTGTTGGGACTCAACCGGTAGTGGTGTTGCCTTAAGGACTCACACTGAAAGTTTTACACTCAGTTACATCAAAAGCATCTGCGTAACGGGTGCAAAGCTTTTGCGATGGAGCGGCGTCGGTCCCAAACGCTTCAACGCGTCCATATGCACTGCCGCGCCATAGCCTTTGTTCGACGCCCATCCATAGCCGGGATAATCGTTATCAGCGGCGATCATGATGCGGTCGCGATGTTCCTTGGCGATGATGCTGGCGGCCGAGATGCAGGGGTGAAGCGCATCGCCGCCGATGAAGGCTTCAGCCTTGTAACGCCAGCGCGGCAGGCGGTTACCGTCGACCATGACCAATGCGGGTTCGATGCCCAATGCGTCGACAGCGCGCGTCATCGCGAGCAATGTAGCCTGCAATATGTTGATAGCATCGATTTCTTCGACACAGGCGATCCCCACGGCCCACCGGCATTTGGCCTTAATTTCAGCCTCAAGCCTAGCGCGACGCAACGGCGATAATTTCTTGCTGTCATCAAGGCCCTCTATCCCATCGGGACAAAGTATCACTGCGGCGGCAACGACTGGCCCTGCCAGCGGTCCCCTTCCCGCTTCGTCGACGCCAACAATCATATCCGCCAAGCTGGATAGCGCCGGTTTTCTCCCGCGCTATACAGGCAGACTATGTTGCCCGACGGGTCCAACAACCGTGCCTCGCGCCAACCCCAGCTTTCATCTTGCGGCATTTGTTCGAAAGCATAGCCCTGGCTGGCGAGCTCGGTTACCCAAGCGTCGAGACGCTTGCTTTCGAAATAGACGACCGTCGAAGTGCTGATATCGTCGCTGGCATGAATTGAGAAGGTCACGCCATTGGGCACTTCAAAACGCGCATAGCCGTTCGATGGACTATCGACGATCTGCTGCAATCTGAGCGCTCTGTAGAAATCAACCGATGCCGCATAATCGCGCGATCCCACGGTGACCTGATTGAGCGACGGCCCCGCAACCATCGCATCCTCGCGGACAAATTGATGCCCCATCGGCCCATGTCCATCACCCAGCCCCGGTGCGTCAAGTAAGGCGAGGCGCACGAATAGGCGTGCGCGCTCGACCGCATGAACAAGTTCCATCCCCTGCCCCAGTCCAGTTGCGATAGCGCTCGCCAAGGTGCATCCGGTGCCATGGGTACTGCGCGTTTCGATCCGCGTGTCCGTCCATATCTCGCTTTGCCCATGCGCGAGATGCAGCTCGTCAACAATCTGGTCACCATCTGCATGCCCGCCCTTGATGAGCAAGCGGATCCCCCGTGCCAGCAACGCATCCTTGCCGCCCAAGGCTTCCAATTCCGGTAGATTCGGCGTGGTCAGCGTCGCCAACCGCATCAGTCGCTCGAACGCTGAAATAGTCTCCGCATCGGCAAGCACGGCGCCGCTGGTTGAGACCATCACTGGATCGAAGACGATTGGGCAGGATAGCTCCGAGAGGCTGTCGGCCACGGCATGCGCGGTATCGGCATTGCCAATCATACCGATTTTGACCGCATCAACGCCGATGTCGCTGACAACTGCCGCAATCTGGTCGATCACCATTTGCGTGGGCACGATATGCACTGCGTCAACGCCAAGCGTGTTCTGCGCGGTAATCGCGGTAATCGCCGTCATTGCATGCCCGCCGAGCATCGTTACGGTCTTGATATCAGCCTGGATCCCAGCCCCGCCGCCGCTGTCCGACCCGGCGATGATCAGGATACGTGCAGGCTTGCCGTCGGCCATCACGCAGCCGCCACCCTGACGGCATCGCAGATGCTATCGACAACGCGCTCGACCTGCGCCGCATCGTCGCCTTCGGCCATCACGCGGATGACAGGCTCGGTGCCCGATGGCCGTATGACCAGACGGCCTTTGCCTTCAAGTTCCTTTTCAGCGCTGGCAATCACTGCCTGTACCCCCGCGTCATTGAGCGGCTTGCCGCCAGAAAAGCGCACATTTTTCAAAAGCTGCGGTACGGGGTCGAACAGATGCAGGACTTCGCTAGCCGGTTTCCCGCTCTCCACCAGTTGAGCCAAGACTTGCAACGCCGCAATCGTGCCATCCCCAGTGGTCGCATGGTCGAGCAATATCATATGCCCTGACTGCTCGCCGCCCACGTTAATGCCATGGCGGCGCATTTCCTCCAGCACATAACGGTCACCGACCTTGGCACGCACAAGCTTTAAGTTCTGGCTTTCCAGATATCGCTCAAGTCCCAGATTGGACATTACCGTGGCAACAATTCCGTCGCCAGTCAGTTTCCCCGCGCGACTCATTGCGGTGCCGAGCAGAGCCATGAGCTGGTCGCCATCTACCACTCGACCTTTTTCGTCGACAACGATCAACCTGTCAGCGTCACCATCAAGCGCGATTCCGATGTCAGCCCCCGATGATACCACGGTTTCCTGCAACGTCGCGACATGGGTTGAACCGACCTTGTCATTGATATTTTTGCCATTTGGGGACACGCCGATTGGCGTGACCTTGGCTCCCAATTCCCATATAGCCGTCGGTGCAACCTGATAAGCAGCACCATTAGCGCAATCGAGAACAACGTGAAGACCGTCGAAGCGGATATGTTCGGGCACGCAGGCCTTGATCGCATGGATGTACCGCCCGCGGCTATCCTCAATACGGCGCGCGCGTCCGACATCAGGCGCGTCAGCCAGTTTGGCGGGTTTATCCAGCAATGCCTCAATCGCAATTTCATCGGCATCGGAAAGCTTGAAACCATCGGGGCCAAACAGCTTGATACCATTATCTTCATAAGGATTGTGGCTGGCCGAAATCATTACGCCCAGATCGGCACGCATCGACCGCGTGAGCAGCGCCACCGCAGGTGTGGGTATCGGCCCGAATTGGACCACGTCCATCCCGACGCTGGTGAACCCCGCCACCAACGCATTTTCGATCATATAGCCTGAAAGCCGCGTGTCCTTGCCGATCACGACGCGGTGCTTATGGTCGCCACGAAGGAAATGCGCGCCTGCGGCCTGCCCGACTTTCATCGCCATTTCAGCTGTCATCGCGCCGGTGTTGGTCCTTCCCCTGATGCCGTCGGTTCCGAAATATTTGCGCGCCATTCTGGTTCCTGCTTTGTTATGGAATGCGTTGAATTATGGTCTGGCCTCGGCACTCCCTTGCATAGCGGGCGACGCGCTGGCAAGACCTCATAATATGTCAAACGCTACCCGTATCCTTATCGCCCTTGTCGTCGGCCTTGCGCTCGGCATTCTCGCAGCCGCCCAGCTCCCTGGAGTTGGCGAAGAACTGGCCTATTGGCTCGATATATTGGGTTCCTTGTGGCTCAACGGCCTTCGCATGACAGTTGTTCCGCTCGTTGTCGCGTTACTGATTACCGGAATTGTAAAAAGTGCCGAAGCAGCGCGCGCCGGACCGATGGCAGCGCGCACGGTTACTTGGATTGTGGTGATGATGGTGCTGTCGGCTGTGATGGGTGCAATCCTCACGCCATTCTTTCTGTCGCTGTGGCCGATGCCCGAGGAGAGTGCTGCCGCTTTGCGAGCCGCGCTCACAACGGCACCTGCGGTTGCCGATCAACCGGCTTTACGCGACTTCATCGTAGCCCTTGTCCCGACCAATCCCATTTCAGCCGCAGCCAATGATTCCATCTTGCCGCTGCTCATTTTTACCATGGTATTCGCGTTCGCCGTTACAAGGCTTGCTCAAGGCCCCCGCACGCAAATGGCGGGCTTTTTTGAGGCGCTGGCTGACGCGATGGTTATCGTTATCGAATGGGTGCTGAAGCTCGCGCCTATTGGGGTGTTTGCGCTGGCCTTTGTGGTCGGCGCAAGGTCGGGATTGGCCGCGCTTGGTGCAGTTGCCCACTATATCGTGACCGTTTCGATGGTCGGCATAGTGGTCGGCGCGTTCGCCTATCTGGTAGCGGTATTTGCCGGAAAGATTCGCTTTACCGAATATGCGCGGCAAATTGCGCCGGTTCAGGCATTTGCGGTTTCGACCCAGTCTTCATTGGCCAGCCTGCCCTTGATGCTCAAAAAAGCCGAGGCGCTCGGGGTGCGTGAGTCTACAGCTGGTTTGGTTTTGCCGATGGCGGTCGCGCTGCTGCGGGTCACCGGCCCGGCGATGAATCTGGCAGTAGCGCTCTATGTTGCCAACTGGTTTGGCATCGAGCTGGACGCCTTCGATTACAGTTTCGCCATTTTTATTGCGGCCTTGACCTCGATGGGCGCGGTCAGCCTTCCCGGCACCGTCAGCTTTGTAACCTCGATTGCCCCGATTTGCCTTGCACTCGGCATTCCGGTCGAACCACTGGCACTGCTGATCGCAGTGGAGACGCTGCCCGATATTTTCCGCACTACAGGTAATGTGCAGATGGATGTCGCACTTGCTACCGCCATCGAAGCACCCGAAAAGGAGAAGGCCGATGCAATATCGCACGCTGGGTAACGGACTGAAAGTCAGCGCGATTGGTGTCGGCTGCATGCCGATGATCAAGGGCGGCAATATCACTTATGGTGAGGATGCCGACCCGCTAGAGTCGATTAAGACGATCCACCGAGCTATTGATCTTGGCATCACTTTTTTCGACACAGCGCAGATTTATGGACCATTTTCCAATGAAGAACTGGTCGGTGAAGCAATCAAAGGCAAGCGCGATGGCTTGGTTATCGCCAGCAAGTTCGGTTTCAAATTTGACGGCGGCAATATCGTCGGTGTCGACGGTTCAGGTGCAAATGCAAAAAGCGCCGTCGAAGGAACGCTGAAGCGTCTCGGCATTGATTGCCTTGACCTATATTACCAGCACCGCGTTGATCCCAATGTGCCGATCGAAGAAACTGTCGGCGCGATGGCGGACCTGATTACCGAAGGCAAAATCAAACATATCGGACTTTCCGAGGCGGGGCCGGAGACGCTGCGTCGTGCAGCGGCGGTTGCACCGATTTCCGCATTGCAAAGCGAATATTCACTGTGGGAACGCGATGTTGAAGAGGACATTCTGCCGACCTGCCGCGAACTGGGCATTGGCTTTGTACCTTATTCGCCGCTCGGGCGTGGATTTCTGACGGGATCAATTCGTAGCCTTGATGAGCTTCCCGAAAATGACTGGCGGCGGCAGGATCCACGTTATCAGGGCGGTAATTTCGCCACGAACCTGAAAGTCGTCGATATCGTCGGCGAAGTCGCGGCGAAACATGGGGTTACCCATGCGCAGATCGCGTTGGCATGGTTGCTGGCGCAGGGTGACGATATTGTGCCAATTCCGGGCTTCAAGCGCCGGGTGACGATGGAGGATAGCGCTAAAGCGGCTGATGTCGTTCTTGATGCTGACGACATCGCAAAGCTTGAGGCGGCCGCACCGCGCGGCGGGACGGCTGGGCCGCGCTATGGCGAACGGGGAATGAAAATGGTACGGCTTTAGGAGACTATAGCCAGCGGAACAGGCCAGCAGGATAGCCCCCAAAATATTGGTGCGCCCATGTCGCAACAGCCCACAATATTATGCCTGCACCCCATGGTATCGGACCAATTTTTGCCAGCGCAGCGACCTGAGGAAAAAAGCTGGTCTGGCGCAGCCATGTGCCCCAGCCAACGCCGATCATCCTCGCCTTTTTGCGTTCCTGTGCCTTTGATCCGACCAACGCCAGGAAGATGATACCGCCGCAAAAGATGAAATTGTCGGTCCGCGGCGCGACCAGTATATGTGCAATGCCCCATAAGGCGAAACCCCACATCATGGGATGTCTTGTGACTTTGAACACCCCCGAAGGTTTCTGCGCTGCCAAATTATCGCTGGCGCCGGGCAATGAGGGATTACGCACCAGCGACCCGGTGAACAGCACCGCCGCCAATATTGTCAATGCGCTCGACACTGCCCACAGAATGTCCCCAACAGCCCAGTAGAGCGCTTCTTTCGGCGCACGGCCAAACTCAATAATGAGCCAAAAAAACAGCGCCAACGATACAACGGAATATATGATGGCGAAACCGCCCTCACCAAATCTCCGGACCATATTAAAGCGCATCGGATGCGACATCAAAAAATGGCTGCCAACAAAGGCCAAAGTTGCGAAGACGAGCATCAGATATTCGCTCAATTTACTTCCTCCGCCCCCGGATTTGCAATGCTTTCAGCACCGCGACTATTTACCGGTCATAGGCCTTTGGCAAGTCCCCTTCCATCGGCCGCGCATAACGGTCCCGCAGGCGTTGCTGACGGTTGGAAAGCGGCTGTTCGATGCCGTCGATGATAACCGTAGTCGGTGCGCTCGATAGCTCCAGCGGGTCGCCATCCCAGACGACAACATCGGCGGCCTTACCTGCTTTTAGGCTGCCGTACCGGTCACCTACCCCGATGATGTCCGCCGGAACCGAGCTGACGGCGGCGAACGCCTCGTCCCAACTCAATCCGGTCGCGCCGGGCACCGTTTGAAGGCTTACCAGATTGCCTGCATATTGCGTGGTGTAGCGAAGCTGGTGCGAATCGCGGTCGTTGATCATGCCGATCGCGACCTTGACGCCCGCATCCTTCATCCGTCCGATATTGCTTTGCGTTGCGCCGAGCATTTCGAACGAAGCAGGCAGATCATTAAGCGCCGAAGCAATCACCGGAATGCCGGCCTGCGCCAATTGCGCTGCAACACGCCAGCCTTCGGTGGCGCCGACAAACACCATTTTGACGGCAGGAAATTCGCGCTTCAGCTCAATCAGGCGCAGCATGTCGTTCGCGCCCTCGACATGGATCAGCAGACGCGTCTCACCACGCAAAACCGACAGGAGAGCTTTTGCGTCTTCGGCCTTAAGCAATTCGTCGTCGAACGTGCCGCGACCCGCAGCATAATCCTGCGCCTCGCGCAGCATCGCGCGGAAATGCAAATGCGTGCCCGCGCGGCTGCCACCTGCATTGGCAGCGCCATCTTCGCCAAATTCCGCAAATTGGAAAGCACGGGCTTTAGTCACCGCGTCACTGTCGGCTCCCAAATCGGCAATCGCACCCTGCCCTGCAAAGATACTGTCGGCTGCCTCAGGTGCAACGACGGCGCGGGTTACACCGGCAGATCGATTGACCGCAAAGGGCGAACGGAAGGGATCGATGGCAGGCGCTATATCGATGGCGGCAGAAAAGCCGCTCTTGCCGCCGCTTTTGTCATTGGTGCCATTAACCGCATCAACCTCGGCCAGGCCAAGACGTGTGAAGCCAGCGAATACCCCGGGGGTCACCCACTTGCCGCTCGCGTCGATCTGGCGCGCACCGGCAGGAACGGCGATGCCAGCGCCTGCGGACACCACATTGCCGTCGCGAATGACAACAGTGCCGCCATTGATCGGTGCACTGCCGTCACCGATGATGACTTTGCCGCCGGTGATGGCGATGGTTTCGGCGTAAGCTGGTGCTGCGGCCAAAATCAACGCCATCACCAAACCCGTTCGGGCTGAGCCTGTCGAAGCCCATTGGCGCAAACTGCCCTTCGACAAGCTCAGGGCGAACGGTGCTTTGTTGGAAGATGTGATCATTTCACATCTCCTTCACCGGGCTGCCCAAGCTCGAAATCGCTCACCGGACGCCGTTTGGGATCCTTTGCATCGAACATTAGAGCACCATCGATCCATACTTTTTCCGGGCGCGAATAAACGCTTAAAGGATTGCCGTTCCACAATACCAAATCGGCCATTTTACCGGGCTTCAAACTGCCAGTCTTGTCGGCAATGCCAAGCGCCTTTGCCGGATTATAGGTCAGCCATTTAATGACTTCAGCATCGCTAATGTTGACACCCATCCGCCGCCCATCAGCCTGCGCCTTTGCGGCTTCCTGATTCAACCGCTGGATCTGGTTTTCGTCATCGGAATGAATAATAACGCACGCGCCGGTGTTGTGCAGAATCGCGGCATTTTCCGGAATGGCGTCATAGGCTTCCATCTTGAAGCCCCACCAGTCAGCCCACACGGCCGAGCATACGCCATTATCGCGCAGCAGGTCGGCTATCTTGTAGCTTTCGACTGCGTGGTGGAAAGTCGAAACCTTGTAGCCAAATTCTTTGGCCATATCGAGCACAATAGCCATTTCGTCGGCGCGGTAGCAGTGGTTCTGGATGCTGATATCCCCGTCAAGAACACCAGCCAAAGTTTCCATGCCAATGTCGCGGGTGAAGTCTTTGCCAGAGTCACGCTTCTTCTTATACTCTTGCGCCTTGATCCATGTCTGACGGTTGACCGCGACATTACCCATCCGGGTCGACGGCATCCGGCCTTTAGCGCCATAGACACGCTTCGGATTTTCACCGCACGCCATTTTCATGCCATAAGGCGCGCCGGGAAATTTCATGCCTTGAACGGTGCGCGCATAAACATTCTTAAGCACCACCGAACGCCCGCCCATCAGGTTTGCCGAACCCGGCAATACCTGCAACGCGGTCACGCCGCCATTGGCCAGGGCGCGGCTGAAACCGGGATCCTGCGGCCAGACGCTATGTTCGGCCCATACTTCGGGGGTAGTCGGCGAAGTTGCTTCGTTACCATCGCTATGCGCCTCAACCGACGGCGTCGGATAATCGCCCAGGTGGCTGTGGATATCGATAATGCCGGGCGTCACAAATTTGCCTGCACCATCAAAGACCGCAATGTCAGCAGGTATCGGCGTGTCTGCTCCGCCGACACTGCTAATCTTGCCACCCGACATGAACACCACGCCATTGTCGATTTTTCCGCCTTCGCCATCGTAAATGGTGACGTTGCGGATCGCGGTGGCGATACCGGGATAGGCTTTATAGGTCGAAGGAAATGGTGCAGGCACCTTTTCCGCCGGCTTTGCAGAAACGGACGCCGGTTTTTCCTCTTTTGCCGCGCATCCGCTTAAGCTCAGCGCAGCAAGTGCCGCCGCCGCAAAAGCGGCTCTACCCGATAAACGCATCATTCAATTCCCTGTCGTAGTGGGGTGAACACCCGCAGCCTGTGGCTCACCGGCCTCCTTGTTGCCCTCCAGTGGTTCGTCCCGCAATGTGTCGAGGTGCATCCACCGCTTCACAATGGGCGAGAGCAGCAACACAACCACGGCGACGCCGATCGAGATGTAACCAAACATCTCATAGACATCGAGCAAACCCTGTTTGGTCATTTCGCCATCATGCCCACCGGTTGCCTCACCGATTTTGCCAGCGACGAAGTTGCCGACAGCCGTCATGTAGAACCACGCGCCCATGATGAGCGATGCGAGGAATTTGGGTGCCAACCGGTTCATCGCCGACAATCCAACGGGCGACAGGCAAAGCTCGGCGGTGGTGGCCAGCAGGTAATACATGAACACCAAAATGACCGGTGTCATCGCGGCAAGGCCATAAGCCTCTGCGCCCCAGACGAGGACAAGGTTGGCGAGTCCCATCTGGATAAGTGCCAAGCCAAATTTCGCGGGTGCCGAAGGTTCCTTACCCTTCCGCCCGAGCCACTGCCACAAGCCTGCAAACAATGGCGCGAGCAATATGATGTAGATCGGATTGATCGACTGGAAAATACCCGCAGGCACGCCGCCCCGGTCCACAAAGCGATCCGTGAACAGGTTCATCGATCCGCCCGCCTGCTCGAAGAGACCCCAGAAAATCGGATTCAACGAAATCAGGAACAGGATGGCAAACATCCGCTCGCGCGGTTCCTTTTCCAGCTTGAAGCTTTCGTAGAGCACATAGCCCAGCAGCGACACGCCGGACACGACCAGCAAGCCCTGAATGACATCTTGATACTGGACGAGCGCCCAGATGACAGCAACAGCGGCAAAGCCGATTCCGTAAAGCGTCATCTCCTTGGTTTTGGTCAGCGGCTTAGGTGCTTCCCCCGTGCCATTAAGTGCAGCCTTGCCGAGCACGAAGACCACCAAGCCCAACAGCATGCCGATACCCGCAAGCCCAAAACCCCAACCCCAACCAATGGTTTGGCCAAGATAGGCAACGGTAATAGTACCGAGTGCCGCGCCGACGTTAATTCCCATATAGAAAATTGTGTAGGCCGCATCGCGGCGGACATCGGTTAGCTTGTAGAGTTGTCCGACCATCACCGAGATGTTGGCCTTTAGAAAACCCGACCCCACGATGATGAAGGCAAGCGCCATCCAGAACACGTTGATCGTCGGGTCATCCTGACCACCAGTACCCTCGACCGCCATCAGGCTGTGGCCGATGGCCAGCAATATCCCGCCGAACAACACCGCCTTGCGTTGCCCCAGATAGCGGTCAGCCAGATAGCCGCCCAGCACCGGAGTAATGTAAACAAGGCTGGTGTACGCACCATAGACCAAGCTCGATTTGGAGTCAGAAAACAGCCAGTGTTGCGTAAGGTAGAAAATCAGGATGGCACGCATGCCGTAATAGGAAAACCGCTCCCACATCTCGGCGAAGAACAGCATGTATAGGCCCTTGGGATGGCCTGCAAACTCAGGCTCTTTCTGGATGGCGATTTTTGCGCCAATCGCCAGAAAAATCCCCAAAACAACTACGGCGATGGCTGCAATCCAGTCGCCCTCGGCCCAAAGGCCCATTGGTTTCATATCGGTCACGCGATCCCTCTTTCCCCGGTAAATGATGGCCCTTTTGCGGGCGATTGCGGTAAACCCTAACGAAAAAATTTCGCATGAGAAGAATTTTATTGCGCGGCGACATGAAATTCGTCGAATGGAGTGTGATGTTCAACGATCTATCTTCGGTCCCCGCTTATTTCACTTCACGCCGCTCGGGCAAGCCGCGCGAAATGATTGAACCCGGCCCGGACGAGCCAACGCTAAGCCGTATCTTGCAACTGGCGATGCGCACGCCCGACCATGGCAAACTGTTTCCGTGGCGCTTTGTCCAAATCGCCGACCGCGCGGCTTTTGCAGAGTTGCTGGAAACGGCATTCGTCGCCGCCAATCCAGATGCCCGAATTGCCCAGATCGAAGCGGCAGTAGCGCCAGCCAAGATGGCTCCGACGCTCGTCGTACTGCTCTTTGCTCCGCAACGAAGCGCCAAAATCCCGCTGTGGGAACAGCAGTTGAGCGTTGGTGCTGTTGGCATGAACCTGCTCCACGCCGCCCACGCGCATAGCTTTGTCGGAAGCTGGATTACCGGATGGGCTTGCTATGACGCCCACGTTTGCGGCGCCATTTGCAATGGCGAAGAGCAGATTGCCGGCTTCTTCTTCATGGGCACGCCCGCCTTACCGCTCGAAGAACGCCCGCGCCCAAACCCTGCCGACATCGTGAGGCAATGGCCATAAAAGTGTAACCTTGACGCGACCTACTGTATTATGGCAGTAAGGGGCTAATGAAAAACGATGCCAAGCCGGTTTACCTGAAACTGCGTGACGTGATTGCCGCCGCTATTCTTGATGGTGCCTATAAAGAAGGCGACATGCTGCCTTCGGTACGCGCATTTGCGGCCGATCAAGGGGCGAATCCACTCACCGTTGCCAAAGCCTATCAACTGTTTCAGGACAGCGGACTGGTCGATGTAAAACGCGGCGTAGGTCTGTTTGTAGCGTCGGGTGCAGTGATGAAGCTCCGCAGTTTCGAACGTGATCATTTCGTCAAAAATGTCTGGCCCGATGTAAAGGCTCAGATGCATCGCGCAGGCATAGACCCGGCAGAATTATTGGCGCTGAGCTGATTTGCGATACGCGGTTTTAGCCTTGCCCAGGTCCGCTGCTACTTCGACATTATCCGGCACCATATTGGATGCTTTCTGCAATAACTCTGCGGCGGCCTTTGGTCTTTTCCCGGCTTTCAATAACACTCGGCCATAGCTGACAGTCACCAACGGATTTGCCGGCGCGATACGATATGCGATCTCCGCATAATATATGGCTTCGTCATGTTTGCCTGCTCCGGAATATGCACGCGCCAGATTGGCAAGTAAGATACTGTCATTATAGCCCAACCGCGACCGGACGCGCTCAAGCAAGGCAATGGCGGTCATCCACTGGCGTTTATCCAGATTGCGGTAGCCTCCAAGGCGAAGCGCCGTCAGGTTGCCGGGATTGAACGCCAGATAGGCGGCTAGGGTCTGCGCTGCGCCACTTTCATTACCCGTCCGCGCAAGTGCATCGACGACCCGCAACATCACCGGTTCGGTAAAAGCAATTTCCCGGGCCTTTTGATAAGCAATCAGGGCTTCCGCATAATTTTCGCGCGCTGCTTGAACGTCACCGACCAGCAAATGCGCTTCGGCCACCCCGGGATTTGCGGCTTGCAAGCGAGTCGCTTCGCCAAGCGCAGTGTCCGTATCGCCATTTGCCAGCAAAAGGCGGATATAGGGCAATACCGCCCGCGCATTGCCGGGGTTGCGTCTGACTTCATCGGCGGCGTCGGCAAGCGACATCGATTCCGCCAATGGCTGTGCCATACGAATTGTCGCCACCGATGCATCATCGAGCGGATTGATTGATCGCTTAGGCTGATCGCTCGCCTCGAACGCGCGCGCCGCCAACATCAGGCTATAACTGTCGGTATCCTGGCGCGCAGCCACTAACCTGATCGTATCGAGGGCGTCGAATGGATCTCCGGCACGATACATTGCCGCCGCCAGCATGACGCGGGCGTGGCGGTTATTCGGCTGAAGAGCGAGCAAGCGCTGAAAACGGTCAATAGCGCGGTTGAAATTCCCAAGTTCAAATTCGCAAATAGCGTCAAGCAGCATGGGGCCGGGCAGCTCGTTAAATGCAGATCCTGCACGCGGCAGTATCCGTTTGGAAAGCTCGCAGTTCCCGGCTCGTGCCGCCAAAACGGCCTGCATGTAAAATGCTTTTGAGTTGCCCCCATCGAGCGCAATAATTTTGCGCGCCTGCTGCAACATATCGCGATAACGACCGGCATCGCCTAAAGTCAGCGCATATTCCTCCAGCAACGGGATATCATTCGGGCTGATTTGCAGACCGCGCTCAAACCATGGCAAAGCAGCCACCACACCAAATTGCGATCGCATCAGTCGCCCGCGAAACTCGATTGCGCGAACATTTGTTGCGTCGAGTTTTAATGCATATTCGACTGCCTCAATCGATCCTTTTTGATCGGCCGCCACAAAGCGTAGCCGCGCGAGGTCGGTCCATGTCTGACTGTCTTGCGGCGCCAGTTGCAGCGCCGTATCGAAAGCTTGTTGAGCAGGAACAAAATCGCCCCTGTCCATATGCACCCGCCCCATTATCCTGCTGGCATACGCCTTGTTAACCTTCGGGATTTCGGGCTCATTTAGCCGGACATTCGCTTCGTCGAGTCTGCCCTGCAGCCACATCGCATGTCCCAACAAATGCGCGACATTCGACTTGGGCTGACCAAGCTTTACCGCCCGCTCCAAAGCAGTTTGCGCACTGGCTCCATCAAATAAGGCAAGCGCGATATTTGCCTGAAGTATTAGCGCGTCTACCGATTTTGGATTGTCGCGTATCGCATTGACCACTTCCAAGCGGGCGGCACGAAAATCACCTTCCACAAAATACTGCCGCGCTTCTTCAAGTGACTGTCCATCATCTTGGAACAGCTGCGCTGACGCTAGATATGTTCCGGCCATGCCAAGCGCTAACGCAGCAATGATTGCCACAAGATATTGAGGTCGCACGGGTCAGGCCCGGTCAGACCTGCAGGTCATATTGTTTGAGCAGATCGTACAAAGTAGGCCGGCTGATACCGAGCAACTTTGCCGCGCTCGAAATATTGCCCTCAGTCCGCGAAATAGCGCGCCTGATCGCCTTCCGATCCGCCGCCTCACGAGCCGCTTTCAGGTTGAGCAACAGCTCGTCATCATCCTCTTCGCCGAAATCGAGATCCTCAGCAGTAACGAACTTGCCGTCAGCCATAATCACCGCCCGCTTGATGCGGTTTTCAAGTTCGCGAACATTGCCGGGCCATGGCCACTGGTCAATCGCTGTTAGCGCGCTCGTCGACATGCCCTTAATCGACGGGTTCATTTCACGCGCAAAACGGCTCACGAAATATTGAGCAAGCAGAATGGCATCGCCGGTGCGTTCGATAAGCGAAGGGATGTTAACAGTCACTTCGGCCAGTCGGTAATAAAGGTCGTCGCGGAAAATCTGGTCTGCAATCATCTGATGAAGATTGCGGTGGGTTGCACAAACGACACGGACGTTGACCGGGATTGATTTACGCCCGCCGATACGCTCGATTGTGCGTTCCTGCAGAAACCGAAGCAATTTAACCTGCAATGGCAATGGGATATCGCCAACCTCATCGAGGAATAATGTGCCGCCATTGGCAATCTCGATCTTGCCCTCGGTAGTTTTGATGGCTCCCGTGAACGCGCCTTTTTCATGACCGAACAGCTCTGATTCAAGCAGATTTTCCGGGATCGCACCGCAGTTTATCGCAATGAAAGGCTTATCGGCCCGGTTGCTGGCATTATGCAGACCGCGCGCCAGCAATTCTTTGCCGGTACCGCTCGCGCCAAGAAGCATGACCGAAACATCGGTTGGCGCTACCCGCTCGATGGTCCGCGCAACCTTGACCATTTCGGGCGATCCGGAAATGATTGAGCCTAATAGCAGTTCGCCGTCGGCATTGGGCTGTTGCAGCTGCTCATTCTGCAACTCCAGATCACGTATATGAAAAGCCCGTTTTACGATCAGGTGCAGTTCGTCGATATCGACTGGCTTCTGGTAAAAATCCCACGCCCCCGCCGATATCGCGCGCAGCGCGCTTTCTCTGGCGCCGTGTCCAGAGGCCACGATAATCTTGGTATCGGGTTTGAGCTTCAACATCTCGTCAAGCACTGCAAACCCCTCGCTCACGCCATCAGGATCTGGTGGCAGGCCGAGGTCAAGCGTGACCACATCCGGCTCTTCTGAACGCAGCAGTGACATAGCTTCATCCCGGTTCGCGGCGCAAAATACGTCGAAATCTTCGTATGACCATTTGAGCTGCTTTTGCAGGCCGAGATCATCTTCGACGATCAGCAGTTTTTGACGTGCTCCGGTCATTTTCATGCGGCCTCTTCCAAAGAATGTTGCTTGTCGCCCTCATGGGCTATTGGCAGCAGCAGGGTGAAAGTCGTGCCTTTGCCGACACGGCTGTCGACGCGCAGCTGCCCCCCCATCGACATCGCCAATGCCCGCGCCTCATATGCTCCAATGCCGAAACCGCCCTCTTTTGTGGACTCAAACGGCTTGAACAGTTGATTGGAAATGAATGCCTCGGTCATCCCGACCCCATTGTCGGTGATGTTCACAGCGACATCATTGCCTTGAGTACGACAGCTGATGCGGACAGGTGAGCCGTCGGGCGTCGCCTCGATCGCGTTTTGCACGAGATGACCGATTATCGTTTCCACACGCGCGGGGTCGGCAGTCGCGAACAATCCGGGGCGAAGTTGGGCATCAATGGGGTAAATCAGCCGCTTTTCATGCACCGCCTTCATCACCGCTTCGCCAATATCGACGGGAACGGGGAGCGCATGGCGGGATTTGTTGTGCTGGGACAGTCGTGCCAGCAACTCGTTCATTTTGTCCACAGACGAGCGCAATGTTTCGATCATGTCGGCACGAAACTCCGGCTTTTCGGCATGCCGCTCTGCATTGCGCGCCAATATGCTCAGTTGGCTCACAAGGTTTTTTATGTCGTGGACGACAAAGGCAAAGCGACGGTTGAATTGTTCGAACTGCTGGCTTTCGGCCAAGGCCTGCTGGCTCGCGGCTTCAGCCAGATAGCTGGCCAATTGGCGTCCGACAACGCGCAGCATGTCCAGATCTTCCCAGTCAAGCGCACGTGGCAAACGAGGACGCGCGAGAACCGCAAGCCCGGCAAGTTTGCCGAAATGCACCAGCGGTACCACCGCCCACGCTTGCGTCTCGTCATAAAGCCATTGCGGCACTGCACGCGGGTCACAGCGCTCGTCCGTCCCTGCGCGCACTTCATCCATCGACAATATGTGCCCGCTCGATTCAAAAAATGGCATGGTCAAAGAAGTGACGCAGTGGGTCGGCACGTCCGCTGTCGCCCAGTTCCAGCGCGCCTGCAATGTTAGCCGTCCATCCTCATCGGGTACCAGCAGCAATCCTCCTGGACTTTCGAAGATATCGGCCAGCGATTTGACCACGCGCTCGTAAAAGGGGGCGGCTTCTTTCGATGGGAATCCTATGGTGTCGGCAAACCGCATCCATTCCGAGCGGTAGTCGTAGCGATGCTGGAAAAAATTCTTGGCAACAATGACGTTTAACCAGCTTCTGAACCGACCAGATGGAAGGATGAGCAATGCCGCCATCGACATGCCAAATATGACCGTTATCTGTGCGAGCCGGATATAGGTGCCGCCCACGAGCTCAAGTGCAGTAGCAATAAGGACCATGCCAACCAGATATACCCCGATGGCGATAAGCGAGACCGACTGGAACGCGACCGAACGCGATAGCCTGATACGCCAGTTGCTGTTGCGCCGTGCCGCCATGACGAACACTGGCGCGAGTATAGCGGTCGCGAAACCGCGTGTAGCAATCAACTCGATCGACGAGGCCGATGTGAGGTAACTGATAGTGTATTGATTGAGGTCATAGGTCCACATCGCTGCGAGCGCGGCCATCGGCAGGCTGACGCCCCATCGCGTTTCGGGTGCCGAAACCGTGTACAGATTATGCACCAGCACCAGCGCTCCAACCGCGTAAATCATGCGCAACGTCAACGTTGTCTGTACCGCAACCTTGGCTATCAGGCCGTTGGATTGAAGCGTCACGATTGCGGCGTCACTCAACGGCTGGAGCAAAAGCACAACCAGCAACACGATGTATATCATGTTGATCGTCCGCGGCTGCTCTTTACCTTCACCGCTGCGCAAAAGGAAAAACATGAAACCCAGCCAAGCCAGATTTCGAGCGGTCTCTGCCAGCAAGGCTGCCTGGTGCAGCGGGCCGAATATCGTTGCGGTTATCCCCCAAAGCGACGTCAGCGCCATCGCCGCGATGAGGATGACCTGCTGCCGATTGTTCGAGCCATATTTGTGGAACAACCAAATCGCCAGCGCCGCATAAGCAAAGCCGACGGCAGCGTGACCCCAGAAGCTTATCGATGAAAACAGCATCTCCACTTAACGCGCGCCTTCCGGCCACAACACCACACGGATGGTTTGCAGCAGGATCAGCAAGTCCAGAAACGGCGTGTAGTTTTTGGCGTAATAAAGGTCATATTCCAGCTTGTGCCGGGAATCGTCGATCGACGCGCCATAAGGATAATTGATCTGCGCCCATCCGGTAATGCCGGGCTTCACCATATGCCGCTCAGCATAATAAGACAGTTGCTGTTCAAGGTCGGTGACAAATTCGGGCCGTTCGGGACGCGGGCCGACAAAGCTCATTTCGCCCTTCAGGACATTCCATGTCTGCGGGAGTTCGTCGATCCGTACCTTGCGGATAAGACGTCCTACTGCGGTAATTCGCGGATCGTCTTTCGACGCCCACAACGCCTTCCCGCCAACCTCCGCATCTTGCCGCATCGAACGCAGTTTCACCACATTATATGGTTGACCGAATAGGCCGACGCGGGTCTGCCGGTAAAAAGCCGGACCTTTGCTCTCAAGCTTCACCAGAAGCGCAAATATCAGGATGATCGGCGCGGTGAGAAGCAACAAGGCCGCACTAGCGATGATGTCGAACAGCCGCTTGGCAATGCCGGACAACCGCCGACCCGACGAGAAACCGTCAGAAAAAATCAGCCAGCTCGGGTTGACGCTGTCGAGGTCGACCCGGCCGGTCTCACGCTCAAGAAAGGTCGAGATATCGTTGACGTGAACGCCGGTGGTCTTGATCCGCAGCAAATCATCGAGCGGCAATGCGTTGCGGCGTTCCTCCAATGCAAGTACGACCTCGCTCGCGCCCATCTTCACGACAAAGTCCGCGAGGTTGAAGATCGCGCTGCGGTTAATTGCCTCAGGGATGGAGCGCTTGTTCTCATCCATCGCAATAAAACCCACAACAAAAAAGCCTGAGCCCGGCTTTGCTTCCAAATCCTTGATCCGCTGCGCCCGCCGTCCGGCACCCAACACCAGCAACCGGCGTTTGAAACTTTCGCCGCCAACCAGACTGCCCAGCAGCGCCCGGCTTGTGGCGAGAAATACAAAGGCGAGCACCATGGCGTACAGGGAATTGGACCGCCACAAGGTTATGCCAGGCAATATAAACGCCATCATCGACTGGAAAATGACGCCGAGCGACACAGCCACGAGCAGCCGGGCAATCGCAAAGCGCAGCGACTGCAAAGCGTCCAGCCCGTAAACGCCTACCGCCATCGCCGCGACATGGACCGACGCCGCAAAGGTCAACAGCTGCCCGAAGCGGTTCCCGATATAGTCGACGTGCATACCAATTTGATGTGCCCGTATCACCCATGCGGTCTCGGCCGCAGCGACAAGCAGGCAAAAGTCTATTATCGCGAGAAACAGCACCGCGTGCGGAATATAATGCTTGAAAAGCCTGATCATCGCCGAAGTTCACCCGCCATGTCGGAATTTTTAACGGTGAAAGGTAAAGTGTCGATTAATTTTACACTTTGACTGCAAACCAATGGAACAACTAACTTTTTTAGGGATTTGACCCATTTGGTCAGTTCAGCGATACGTCATTCCTAGGAAAAGGAATATTAGTGCACATAACCCCCATCATATTGTCAGGCGGTGGCGGCACCCGCCTCTGGCCAATGTCGACCCCGGAAACGCCGAAGCAGTTTCTGGCGCTGACCGGTGAGCTCACAATGTTTCAGCTAACGGTTCAGCGCGTTGTGGACCGCAGCCGATTTGTGGCGCCAATCATCGTGGCCAATGCCGCGCATGCCGAAATTGTCGAAGAACAACTGGCTGCAATCGGCATCACCGACGCTATCCTGCTTCTTGAACCGTGCGCGCGCAACACCGCGCCAGCGATTGCGCTGGCCGCGATTGCGCTACATGATCCCAAGTCGCCGATGCTAGTAATGCCCAGCGACCATGTCATCGCCGACACAGACGCGTTCGACGCCGCAACCGCCGCGTTGCTGCCAATGGTCGAGGATGGCTGGCTTGCGACCTACGGCATCAGCCCGACTGGCCCCGAAACGGGCTATGGCTATATCCAGATGGACGCCGAGCAGGCCGCCGGCGTTAACGAGGTAAAACGCTTCGTTGAAAAACCCGACGCCGCCCGCGCTGCTGAAATGATCGCCAGCGGCGACCATGTCTGGAATGGCGGAATCTTCCTGTTCCGCGCCGATGTCTATCTGGGCGTGCTCGCGGTCCATGCACCCGAAATGCTCGCCGCCGCGCAAGCCGCGATGGACAAAGCCGAGCGTTACGACAACCAGATTCACCCTGACGCTGCTGAATTCGCCGCCTGCCCGTCGGACAGCATCGATTATGCCGTAATGGAAAAGGCAGAGCGCGTTGCCGTCGCGCCGGTCAGCATGGGCTGGTCCGACGTCGGCAGCTGGGATTCGCTGCACGAAATAGGGACCAAGGATGACGCCGGCAATGTCACAACCGGTGCCGTCCGTATTGATGCAAGCAGCGGAAACTTGATCCACGCCGAGGGCATCCGGATATCACTCCACGGTGTCGATGACCTGATCATTGTCGCCAACGGCAATGAAGTCATGATCATGCCGCGCGGGAGCAGCCAGAAGGTTAGGGATTTCGCGAAGGATTAAAAAAACCTCCCCCCGAATGATTGGAAAAAGGAGAGAGGGAATCGATTCACGCCGGGGTTGCATATCGGCGTATCTCGATAATGATGAACTGGGTGCCAGGTTGGAGACTCGCAAAATTTCGAGTTCCACGATGGTGCGACGATTATGGATTTAGTATGCGCGGCAACGACAGGTCGCTTGCCACTAACTCACTGTTGTTACGCGAAATCGTCCACAGACGTCCTGTGACTGCCGGGTCCCAATCAATCGCTTGCCCTTGGGTCGCTATTGCTACCGTTGTTTCAAGCTCAAGCATTGACCCGGCGCTTGGCAACCGCATCATGTAGATTTCGGGCCGATCATGCCCGGAAATCGCCAAGCGACCATCTGCCGTCCAGCTTGCGCCCGATGCGCTGTGCGGCTTCATCAGTGCCAGCACTTCAGGCGGAAAAACCCAGCGCTGAAGCGGTCGGAAAGTTTCGTCAAGTTTCACCAACTGCGAGTAACGATTGTCCTTGCCGGGTTCGCCGCCACGCGCGTCATAGGCGGCGAACACCGCCCACCAAGCACCTGCGTGGCGGTCGAGCACGGTCAAAGACCCTTCGGTGATTCCGAACGAGTGGCTTCGGATATGCCGCAGGTTTTTCAGGTCGAAATATTCAACGCTGCTGGTTTGCGGCACCGCCGAATGGTTCGATGCCGCGCAGACCAGTTCACGCTTCACGACGGTACAGCTGTTGATATGCGGGAACAGGGTGCGCGGACCTTCCCATCCTGCCACGCGCTGTCCGTCGCTGATCCGGTATTTACCGATGCGGTTATTGTCGATCGCGTAAACATGCACACCATCCGACGCCACACCTTGCCGCGCTTCGCTCGCCGCTATGCGCTTCACCACCGGAGCAGGCTCGCTCGCTGCAGCTTGCGCCAACAGCAACGCCGCGAGCAGCGCCTTTACCACCGGAACGATGCCCCAACTGCATAGGCGCGGCCGTACCGTTCTTCTTGGATCGTCCAGTCACGAATGCCCGCCTGATATTGCCGTGTTGGTTCGTCGGTCAGGTTGGTCGCCTCTCCATAGATCGAGAAATTGTCGGTCAGTTTCAAACTCACTTTGGCATCCAGTCGGCGCAAGTCGTCATTGAACTGGTCTTCATTCGAGGTACCGCCAACTGCCAGCAAGGCCCGCCCCGTATGGTGATAGGCGATGGTCGCATCAACAGGACCTTTTTGATAGAAAAGCTGGACACCCCATAAAAGGTCAGACTGCTCGGGGAACGGGTTACCGTCAAGATTGGAATCGGCCAGCGTCAGGTTGGCCCCCATGCCAAAACCGGAGAGCAGACCCGGCAGAAAATCGAACTGCTGTTGATAGCTCAACTCAACACCTACAACATCGGCCTTCCCGCCATTTTGCGGACGCGAGAACCGCGCGCGGGTGTAGGTTACGCCGCCTATCACCGCGTTATTTTCAACCGAAACTTCGGTGAAAATCGGGTTCTGGATTTTCTTGGCAAATACACCCAGCGACAGCAGACCACCTTGGGCAAAGTACCATTCGAATGTGGTGTCGAAAGAATCAGCGATAAACGGTTTCAGGCCGGGATTGCCGCTCGATACAAAGGCTTCCCCCGCCTCGACGGTTATCGATCCGCCAGGCGACAGCTGGTTATATTGCGGACGGCCGAGCGCGCGGTAATAGGCAATGCGCGCAACGAAATTGTCGGCAGGTGTGATCCGAACGATGACGCTGGGCAGCCAATTGTCATAGCTGGTGCTTCCGGCTGATGGGATCACCGTACTGCCAAGCAAGCGGAAGCCGTCGATGCTGAGTTCGGTCCGTTCGAAACGCAAGCCGCCCGTTACCGCAATCGACCCGAAGTCGAGATTGGCCATCGCATAGCCTGCATAGACATCCTCATCCACGGTGAAGTCCGACAGGTTGCCATTGCGGAGTGTAGTCAGCGTATTCAGCACAAAACGTGGGCCCGCCAAATTCGCATCGGTAAAGGCGATGATCTTCGCCTCGTCGATGCCCGGACTGATCGTATAACCACGGCCGACCGGCACCAACACATCTGGGCCTGCCAGATTCTGGCTGCCCAAAGTAAATCTTTGCCCGCTGGCGGCGCTAGCGCGGTCCCACAACCGGTTTTCAACGTCGAAATATTTGTCGGTCATCCGCAGCTTGCCGCCAAAGCGCAGCCAGCTGTCCTCCAAATCGGCAAAGTCATATTGAAGATCAGCGCGTGCCGACCAAATGTCTTCTTCGCCATATTCATCCTGTTCGGAATATTGGCGGAATCCGATATTGGTTCCAAGCGGAGTGACGGCTTGAGCGGAATAGAGCTTTTCGGTAAAATCGAATGTGACTGTGCCGGGCACATCGCGGAACGTCCAAAGCCGGTTCGGCTCGATCACTTCATTATACCCACGCGCGCCGCCAAGTTCGAGTGTCCATTGCTCGCCAAACGAAAACTTCGCGCCCGCCGAAACCTGCAGGATCGACTTTTCCTTATACTCGAGGCGCAAGTCCTGACGCTGGTCGGTTTGCGTCGAACGCCCGGTCAGGCCGTTCGCATCAATCACCAAACGCCCCGATGCAATCAGCGCGTCGGGTGTCGCGTTCGAAAAATCGAGGCGATAACGCTGGCGATATTCGTCCTCGGTAAATTTGCTGTAGAGCCCGCGAATATAAAGTTCAGTCGTGTCATTCGGTCGCCAGTCGAACGATGCGACCGCACCGATCCGCTCACGCTCAAGCTCGTAATCGGTGAATTTGATATTGATCGGCAAGCCGCCACGCGCCGCTCTTGTCGTCGGTGCCCAGTCGTCGGGGAAAAAGCCTGCGCTTCGGAATGTGCGGTTTGAATAGCTGCCCCCTATCAATATTCCGAACTGCTCGTCGCTGCCAAACCGCCCACCGATCATCACATCGGCCTTAATCGGATTGTCGTCGTTGAGCTGCTGGAAACCGATCTGCGCGCTACCGCCAAGGATAAGTGACTTATCGAAATCAAACGCCGTTTGCGGCACCAGATTGATGTTCGCGCCAATTCCTTGTCCGTCCTGATCGCTGGTTTTCGCCTTCGATACTTCGACTCGGTTGAGCAATTGCCCCGACACCACATCGAGTGGAAGACGCCGACTGTTGCCGTCAGGGTTGCCGATCTCGAAACCGCCGATGGTGTAATTGTTCAAATCCGACGGTATCCCGCGTACCGATACATAGCGCCCTTCGCCCTGGTCATATTGCACGCCAACACCGGGCAACCGCTCGATAACTTCAGCGACATTCTTGTCGGGCAACTGGCCAATTTCGTCCGCCGCAGCAACTTCGATGATACCGAGCGCATCGCGCTTCGCCGCAATCGCCTGCTGCTGCTGCGCGCGCGTGCCGGTGACGACGATGGCGTCCTCTTCGGCGGCAGCACCCGCCTCTTGCGCAAAAGCTGAAGTCGAAATCAATAAAGCAGCGACAGCAACGCCGCCCAACAAAGTGGTTTGAATTTTCATGATGCCCTCCAAAGTTGGAGGTGCGCTAGCCGCTGTCCATTGCCGCAGCATGACCGCTATGTTACAAACGCAGTAAGTTAACGTGGCAACGCTGTGGCAAGGATATAGACGGTCACTCGCCCTAATCCCGATCAAAAGCAAAAGGCGACATTCCTCGCTCGCGTTCGTTGAACACCAGCACCCTGCCTGCTGGCGGGGCGCTTCTTTGTGGGCATTCTGGCCTCGTGCAGGCGGGGCAGCCGAGGCCGATTGGCGTTGCCGCTCCGCTGTTCAGATCGACACCCCGTGCCGCCGCAAGCGGCGTGGCTAGTTTGGCGTCAAGACCAAGGCAGATTGCAAACTCCGCCTCCACCGAACCGCTAACCGCGGTTTGCGGGTGGACGGTACGCGATAATGTGTACCAGCGGGTGCCATCTTCCAACTCGACAAGATGAGGCATCAATGTACCTGGGCGGTCGAATACGTTATGCACTTGCCACAACGGGCACCGGCGTTCAGTTTCGACCAAAGGCGATGCGCTGGCCCCTGCATAACGTTTGCTGCTTTGCCCCGCACGGTCGATACGAAGCATGAAAAATGGCAATCCGCGCTGGCCTACGCGCTGTAAGGTCGTGAGACGGTGAGCGACTTGTTCGAAGCCAGCGCCAAAGCGACGTTGCAGCAGCATGATGTCATATCCCGTCGCCTCGCACGCGCGCAGGAACCGGGCGTAGGGCATCATCACGGCGGCGGCGAAATAACTGGTCAGGTGGCGGCGATAGAGCCGTTCGCCCGCGCGTTCGGTAAAGCTTGCGCCAGCGACCAAAGCGTCGATTTCAGCTTTGGCCTCAAGCATGGCGAGTTGAAATGCTGCGGCAAAGGTGCGGCTGGCTGGGTCGAGCAGTTCGCTTAGCTGAAGTTGCCGCGCGTGCAGATCAAGTCGGCGGAGATGTCCAGGCATGACATCGAAGGGCAATATGCGGATGCTGAGCTGATGCTTTACCCGCAACCGTTCCGTAATCGCGGCATACAGGTCTGCGTTGCTGAGCCGCAGTTCGTCAGCAAGCGCTTCGGCTTGCGCATCGAGGTCGGCGAAATGGTTCCGCCAGCGCTCGATTTCGCGGCGGGCCGATGCGATGGCTTCCGGTTCGATAGTTGCGTTTGCTGCACCGGTGCTCCCGCCCGATATGCGGTCGAACGCGCGGGCAAAGGCTTCGGCGGCGTCGGGGCTGACCGCAAACCATTCTTCCACCTGCGCGCGGTCGATATTGAGGTCTGCAAACATCGGGTCGGAAAGTCTGCGCCGGATTGCCTCGACCCCGCCGCCCGGCGTCGCCCCGGTCAGCGTGCGCGGGTCGAAATCATAGCGCTCGGCGAGTTTCAGCAGCAGCGCGGCGGTGAGTGGCCGCTGGTTACGCTCAATCAGATTGAGGTAGGACGGCGAAACGGAGAGCGCCTCGGCCATAGCGGCTTGAGTCAGGCCATTGGCCCTGCGGATGCGGCGGACGGCATGGCCTGCGAAAAGCTTTTGCTCTGACATAAGTAATTTATGTCATATATTTGACAACATTACAAGATTTTCTGCATTTTGTGCGACGCACACACAACAAATATTACAAAACAGACTCGCCAAGCAAATTGGATTTAGGCAGTGAAAGGTCATAGACAATTTCCTCGGAAAGAATGCCGTTATGACCTATCAGCAAAATATCAGCGAAATGAGCAAACTCATCGCCGCCCAGAACGGTACTTGGGATTCGATCAGTCCTGAATCAGTTGCCCGGATGCAATTGCAAAACCGTTTCCAGACTGGGCTCGATATTGCCCGCTACACCGCAAAAATCATGCGCGACGACATGGCAGCCTATGACGCTGACCCCGCGAACTACACGCAGTCGCTCGGCTGCTGGCACGGGTTCATTGCGCAGCAGAAGATGATCGCGGTCAAAAAGCATTTTGGCACCACCAAAAGCCGCTATCTCTACCTGTCAGGCTGGATGATCGCCGCATTGCGCAGCGAATTCGGCCCCTTGCCTGACCAGTCAATGCACGAAAAGACCAGCGTTCCCGCGCTGATTGAGGAACTCTACACCTTTCTGCGGCAGGCAGATTCGCGTGAACTCAACATCCTGTTCCGCGATCTGGACAAGGCACGCGAAGCTGGCAACGCTGCAGCAGAGGCTGAATTGATGGGTAAAATCGAGAATTTTGAAACCCATGTCGTTCCCATTATTGCCGATATTGATGCAGGCTTCGGCAATGCCGAGGCTACGTATCTGCTTGCCAAGAAAATGATCGAAGCGGGTGCCTGCGCCCTGCAAATCGAAAACCAGGTCTCGGATGAAAAGCAATGCGGCCATCAGGATGGTAAAGTCACCGTTCCCCATGAAGATTTCCTGCAGAAAATCCGCGCCTGCCGCTATGCTTTCCTAGAGCTTGGTGTGCCAGACGGCATCATCGTTGCGCGGACCGACTCGCTTGGCGCTGGATTAACAAAGCAGATTGCTGTTTCAAAAGAGGCTGGCGATTTGGGCGACCTGTATAACAGCTTCCTCGATTGTGAAGAAATCGATCCGGCAACCGCGCAAAATGGCGACGTCATCCTGAACCGTAATGGCAAGCTGCTGCGTCCAAAGCGTCTGCCGTCGAACCTGTTCCAATTCCGCGCCGGTACTGGCGAGGATCGCTGTGTGCTCGACTGCATCACCAGCCTGCAAAACGGCGCTGACCTCATCTGGATCGAAACCGAAAAGCCCCATATCGAACAGATTGCCGGTATGGTTGACCGTATCCGCGAAGTCGTTCCCAATGCAAAGCTGGCGTACAATAACTCCCCCAGCTTCAACTGGACGCTCAACTTCCGTCAGCAGGTTTTCGACGCCTGGTCGTCAGACGGCAAGGACGTATCGGCATATGACCGCGCAAACCTGATGAGCGCGTCTTACGATGAAACTGATCTTGGTATCGAAGCCGATGCGCGTATCCAGAACTTCCAGCGCGATTCTGCCAAGCGTGCCGGTATCTTCCATCACCTGATAACATTGCCGACCTACCATACAGCAGCGCTCAGCACCGATAACCTTGCGAAGGATTATTTCGGCGAAATGGGGATGCTGGGTTATGTCGCTGGCGTGCAGCGCAAGGAAATCCGTCAGGGCATCGCCTGCGTGAAGCACCAGAATATGTCGGGCTCCGACATTGGTGACGACCACAAGGAATATTTTGCCGGTGAAGCCGCGCTGAAGGCTGGCGGCAAGGACAATACGATGAACCAGTTCGCCAACGCGGCCTGATCGGGGAACAAGACGATGAGCGAACCTCCAAAAGCCAGAGCTGTGTTGTCGACCGAAGACCTGACCCTTCTGCGCCAAGCGCTGGTCTTCTATCTGGAAGAAATCAAAGACAAGCCCGAGTCAGTCAAGTTCGCTCGGTTATATCATCGCCTGGGCAGTGCTGGCGGAAAATAGTCTACACAATTTCTTTGTTTTCCTGGGGAGGAAAACACCTATCCGTCGGCAGAGATGTCGGCGGATTTTTTGTTATTGCCAAGGATGGGCATCGCTAATATTATATTAACGGCCCTTTGCTACCGCACCTTTTGACGACGAGCGGACTGCAAAATGGATAACATTCAAAAAGCAATATTGACGGTATTGGGCGTGGCGGGATTGATCGCCATGCTTGTGCCATCAGAAAATCCAATCGTTCCCGCCCCGGTACCATCGGTTGAAGCGGACCAGTCGGAACAGCCTTCGAATATTGCGGATACAGCCGAGACTGAAGTGCAGGGTCCTGCACCAGCTCCGCAACCTGTTAATGCAACCGATTTAAATTTTCAAATGGGACAACCGTCGATTGATGGTAATCCGATTCAGCCTGATTTTGGCTTGCCTTACGGGGCGAGTAATGCGGATGCGAACCCATCCGCCACCAATGGTATCAGTTCGCCGCAAAACGGGCAGATTGCCTCAGAAAACAACGTAACATCACAATCCGCCGAACCTGCGGCAGCATATACTGAGTAGGTTCAGCCACGTTCGCTATAACAGAAAGAAAATTCCGGAGATGAAATAGTGCTGGACCCGCTATTTTTTCATCAAATCCATCGCCGCAACCGTCATTGCTTCTGCGGCGGTCGAAATAACTTTTTCAGCGTCGGGTGCCCAAAAAGGTGAATGAAGCGAGGGTAATGCCTTTCCACCTTTCATCGCAGCGTCAAATTGTGCCTGTGGCACCCCACCGACCCAGAATATAAGGCTTTCAACATTGGCCTTGTCCGCTCGATAGAATTCGCTGAAATCCTCGCCGCCCATGACCGCAGGGGTTGCAATAACCCGTCGCTCGCCAAATCGGGTTTTGAAAAGCGAGGCAATTCTCGCTGTCAATTCGGGCGTGTTATAGGTCGCGGGCGTGAATTCATTTTCAGCCACGCTGACCTCCGGCATCTTGTCGTCGGGCACCCCCGCCGCAATCGCTTCACCTTTGGCAATGCGGCGGATGCCATCGAGCAGGAGCTTGCGCGTGTCATCCGAATAGCTGCGAACCGTGAGCAGCATGGTCACTTCATCGGAAATGATATTGTGTTTTGCGCCGCCATGAATGCTGCCAACGGTAACAACCGCTGCATCCTGAGGATCGATTTCACGGCTGACCAATGTTTGCAATGCCCCGACTATTCGCGACGCAAGAACGATAGGGTCCTTGGTGGTTTGCGGATAGGCACCATGACCGCCGACACCTTTGACCTTGATATCGACGCTGTCGACATTCGCCAGTGCAAAGCCCGAAGTGTAGCCGATTGCGCCTGCCGGAAACTGCGCAGCGTCATGGAAGCCAACAACATATTTCGGTTTGGGGAAACGGGTATACAGACCGTCCGCCAGCATGGCGCGGGCCCCCGAACCGATTTCCTCGGCTGGTTGTAGGATCATCACCAATGTGCCCGACCATTTGTCTTTATTCGCGACCATTTGCCGCGCGGTGGCGACCCATGCGGTCATGTGGGTGTCATGGCCACAGGCGTGCATTACGCCAGTTTCAACGCCCGATTTGCTGACACCCTTTACCTTCGATGCAAACGGCAATCCGGTTTGCTCGATAACCGGCAGTCCGTCCATATCAGCGCGCAGCATCACCACCGGGCCTGGTCCGTTTTTCAACACGGCAACTACGCCGGTTTGTCCTACTTTTTCGGTGACCGTAAACCCAAGCCGCTTTGCTTCGGCTGCAAGTTTGGCAGAGGTGCGGAATTCCTGAAAGCTGAGTTCGGGGTTCGCATGCAGGTCTCGGTACAATTCCATCAGCGATGCCATATCTATTTCGATAGCCTTGCTAACTTCCTCCGCCTGTGCAGGTGCGACCGATAATGCCGCGAATGCGACTGCCCCCAGAAACTTTTTCATCACTCTGCTCCCCAGCAAATTTGTTGGACGCTAACGCAGCCTTATTGCGCCGTCCATCCCCCATCGACGGAGAGGTTCGTGCCGGTAATCGCACTCGCCTCGCTACGGCACAGGAAAACGGCCAGCGCCGCAAGTTGCTCGACCTGCACAAACTGTTTCTGCGGCTGGTTTGCAAGCAATACGTCGTTGATAACCTGATCGCGCGTTAGCCCACGTGCTTTCATTGTATCGGGTATCTGGTTCTCAACGAGCGGGGTCCAGACATAGCCGGGGCAAATATTGTTGACTGTAATGCCCTGCGTCGCGACTTCGAGTGCAACAGTTTTAGTAAAACCGGCCAGTCCATGCTTCGCCGCATTATATGCCGATTTGAAGGGCGACGCGACGAGGCTATGCATCGATCCGGTATTGATGACCCTGCCCCATCCTTTCGCTTTCATGGCCGGCAAAGCAGCCTTTGTCGTATGAAAAGCCGACGACAGGATGATCGACAGGATCGCATCCCATTTGTCATCGGGAAATTCGTCGACAGGCGCGACATGCTGGATACCCGCATTGTTTATTAAGATATCGGGTGCGCCGAGCGTATCGGAGCATTCTGCGACCATCGCCCGGATTTCCTCGGGCTTTGTCATATCTGCGCCTGAATATCCCGCAGCAGCGCCACTCGCCAGCGCGAGCTCGGCCACATAGCCGTCAATTGCAGACCGATCGCCAAATCCGTTGATCATGACATTGGCTCCTTCCGCGGCGAGCGCGCGCGCATAGCCAAGGCCGATGCCAGATGTCGAACCTGTAATGAGGGCAGTTTTTCCTTTGAGGAACATGAAAGTGGGCCTTTGCGTTGGATAGGACGTTTAACTGTTACTTGCGCTTTTCAGCGTGAACGGCAATGCTGAAATTATAGAAATCAAGGAAGAATCGCCATGCGTCTCGATGATCTGGATCCAAGCAGCAACGTCAATGATCAGGGCTCCGGTGGTGGCGGTTTTGGCGGTGGTGGTGGCGGCATGCTTGGACTTTTGTTCAGCTTTCTTCCGATGCTGCTGGGCCGAAAAATGGGCTGTGGCACGCTTCTGATTATTGCTGTTGTCGGCTATTTCGTCATGTCGAGCGGCATGCTCAATCTCGGCGGCTCGGGCGTGGCGCCGGGCACCGGTCAGCAGGCAGGTAGCGGTAATGTCGCTTGCGATACGCAGGAAGAGCTTTTCGCCTGCCGCGTTCTAAAATCGACTGAAGACACTTGGGGTGCATTGTTCCAGCAGGGCGGGCAGCAATACCGGCCTGCCAAGCTGGAATTTTACAGTGGTGGGGGTCAGTCCGGTTGCGGTGCGGCACAATCGGCGATGGGTCCGTTCTATTGCCCAAGCGATCAGGGCGTTTATCTCGACACCAGCTTCTTCCAGCAAATGAACCAGATGAGCGGTGGCGGCGATTTCGCGTACGCCTATGTCATTGCGCATGAAGTCGGCCATCATATCCAGAACCTGACCGGCATCGCCGATAATGTCCGTCGTGCCCAATCGCGTGTCGGTCAAGCCGAAGGCAACCAGTTGCAGGTCCGGATGGAACTGCAGGCGGACTGTTATGCCGGGGTATGGGCTGCAAAGAACCAGAGCCGCATTGAGCCCGGTGATATCGAAGAGGGCATGCGCGCTGCAAACGCTATTGGTGATGATACGCTTATGCAACAGGCAGGGCGTGCACCCGTCGAGAGTATGTTCACGCACGGTACTTCAGAGCAGCGCATGGCGGCGCTAAAAAAAGGCCTCCAAAGCGGCGACCCCAACCAGTGCAATTACTTTCAAGGCATTTTCTAAGCTGGTATGCGCCTTACCGACTGCCATAATGTCACGGATTTTAGACGGCTTGCCAAAGCACGCCTGCCGTCACCTATATTCAATTATATCGACGGTGCGGCAGATGACGAGCGGACGAAGGATCGGAACACGTCTGCATTCGATGATTGCGACCTGGTACCCAATGTGCTGGCTGGCGTTTCCGAAATCGATATGGGCGTAACAGTGATGGGCAAGCGCATTGCGATGCCGTTGATGCTGTCGCCTACCGCATTGCAGCGGTTGTTCCACTGGCAGGGCGAACGCGCCGTTGCAGCTACAGCACAGACATTCGATACATGGTTTGGAATATCCTCGCTTGCTACGGTGAGCATCGAAGAGGTCGGTGAGACCATCACATCGCCAAAATTGTTTCAGCTTTATATCCACAAGGATAAAGGCCTTAACACGTCGATGATCGAGCGCTGCAAGGCAGCGAAGTTCGACGCGATTGCGTTGACCGTAGACACCATTGTTTCTGGCAATCGGGAGCGATGCCTCAACAGCGGGTTCACATCCCCGCCGCGCTTCACGCCCGCTTCAGTGTTAAGCTATGCCATCCACCCGATGTGGGCGCTGAATTATATGTTTCGCGAGAAATTCGCGTTGCCCAACCTACAAACCCATGTCGATGCGGGAACCAATGTGGCGGTGTCGGTTGCGGAATATTTCAACACCATGCTCGACACCTCAATGGATTGGAAAATGGCGGAGAAGGTCCGCGCCGATTGGGGTGGGCAATTTTGCCTGAAGGGCATCATGTCGGTCGATGACGCCAAGCGCGCAGTCGATATCGGCGCGACCGCAATCATGGTGTCAAATCACGGTGGACGGCAACTCGACGGCTCCCGCTCGCCGTTCGACCAGATTTCCGAGATTGCTGATGCTGTGGGCGGCAAAATCGACATCATCTGCGACGGCGGTGTCCGGCGCGGCAGCCATGTCCTGAAAGCAATCGCCGCCGGAGCAACGGCGTGTTCCGGCGGGCGATTATATCTTTATGCGCTGGCGGCAGCAGGCGAGCCAGGCGTTCAGCGCATCGTCGGCAAGCTGCGCGAGGAGATCGAACGCGACATGAAACTCATGGGCGTCCGATCCGTCTCACAACTTGACCGATCTATGCTGCGCTGGCGCTAGGTTCGCCGGCGATCTCGCGCTTTGCACCCCAATCGATGGCGCGGGTTGCCCACATCACCACTGCCAATGCTACGAAGAGCAGCAGCGAACCGATAATCAGCGAGTAAGCCTCGAGGTTCAGCAGCACATAGAGCGTGGCATATAGTCCAACCAGCAATCCGCCGATAAACCGCGCCCGCATCCAGCTTTTAAGCACCGCCGCAGAATAGGCCGTTAGCAAGCCTGTTATGGCACCGCCCGCAATCAGATAGGCCCACATGAAGCCGACCACTTCGGCAAAGGCGAGCAGCAGTACGAAGAATAGTACCAGCCCTGCCCCGGTCAGCAGATACTCCGCCGCAGCAACCTTCGCGCCTGCGATCACGTCGAACATCAGGAAGGCAAGGAAGGTAAAGCCGATAAACAGGAAACCGTACTTCACCGAGCGGTCGACTTGGCTATAGAGATCGACGGGTTCGATCAGCCCGATGGAGGCCGCCTGACTTGGTCCGCCCGCGCTCGGTGCAGCTTGTACCATGATGCTTGATGAATAGTTGCGGCTATCGATGGGATTCGGTGCCCCCAAATCTTCGGTTAAAACCAACGCCTGCCCGAGCGCTAGATTTGTAACAGCATGGCTTGATGTGAACCCAGACGATTTAACGTCGCGCTTGGTCGGCAGGAAATCACCCGCGAAGCTTGGGCTTGGCCAGCTCGATTTGACATTCCATTTCGTTTCACCCCCACGCGGGACCATCGTCAGTGTCTTATTGCCACGAATGGCGTAATTGTAGGTTACCTCCATCGGGCTGGCGGCGTCCCAATCAACGAACGTAAAAAAGCCTGAACCACCGGATGCTGCCAATCCCTTGCCCGGCTGTAACTCAAGCGAAGTCCCATTGACGACGACCTTACTGTCGGCCTGAAGCCCACGCGCGTCGGAAATACCAAAACGCAGTTCAGCCCCTCTTAGGTTCAATGCGTCCCGCGCGATGCCGTAACGTGAAAAATCTGCGGGTAACGCAAATCGCGCCGTCCCGCTATTTTCGGCCACGAATAGCACACTTTCATAAATCGATTTTTTCTTGCGATCCGGCTTCAAATTGGTGGTGAGCGTATTCGTTTCAGGTGAAAGGAAGAGCTCTTTGGTAACCTGAACCGTTCGCGTCGTCTGGCGGCCATTCTGGTCGACTGTCTCAACGCTGTTGGCGGTATAAGGGATAACGAGCACCGGCCCAACCACCACCTGCGGCCCGCCCCAGCCCGCCGCAATCGAGTTTTGCGCGACGTTGGATTGTTCTTGCCGGTCCCACACCAGCGCGTAAACCATCATCAACGGGATGACGAGCGCGATGCCAATTATGCCGGCAAGGAACAGTTTCCATCCGGGACTTCGTTCGGTTGTCATGATTTAATTTCCTTCCAATTGGTGCTTTTAGCGTCGACTTGATGCCAAGTCCCGAAAAGAAAGCCATGAGGGCAAGGTGAGGAATTTGTGAAAAGCATCAGGCGGTGCTGATCAGGAACCATATCGCAATCGTGGCCAACAAGCCTGCAAAAACACGCCGGATGACATGGCTTCGGTTGCCAACCGATATCCAATTATGTGCGTGCCCTGCGAACGCCACGATGATCAGGTGGATCGCGGTTGCAATAACAACATAGCTTGCTGAAAGCAAAGCCGTCTGTGGCGCGACCGGAGCGTCTGCCGCAATATAGGCAGGCAGCACGGTAACGAAAAACACCGCTGCCTTCGGGTTCAGCAAGTTCAGCAACAGTCCGTGCCGGAACCATGCTCCAAACGCATTTTGGTGAGCGATGTCGGGCGACAGTTCTTCCTCGCCCGTCCACGCTTTCCACGCCAGCCACAGCAGATAGGCCACTCCCGCATATCGCAGCAGACCGAAAACAACGGGAGAGCGCGTCGCCAGTTCGGCCAGACCAACCGCCGATGCGAGCGCCAGCAATGCCAGCCCAAGCGCAATCCCAGCTACAGCGGAAAACCCCGAACGCTTGCCTTGACTTGCACTGGTGAGCGCCAGCCACGCCATATTCGGGCCGGGTGTCAACTCGATGAGCAACGTCGTTAGAAGAAAAGTTGCGTACAGGTCGGTCAGCATCGCGCTTTCTATGGCACGCCCCGCATCGCTAGTCGATTGCGCTTGGCTTTGGGAGACTGCGCACCCATCTAAGCAACATGACCAAATTTTCCCTGCTCGACCTAGTTCCTGTCGTTGAAGGCGGCAACGTCGCCACCGCCTTGGCCAATGCCGCCGACCTCGCCGCTCATGCCGAGGCCCTTGGCTTCACCCGTTACTGGGTTGCCGAACATCATGGGATGCGCGGCATCGCCAGCGCCGCGACCAGCGTAGTCATCGGGCACATTGCCGCCGCGACTAAAAAAATCCGCGTCGGGTCGGGCGGAATCATGCTGCCTAACCATTCGCCGTTGGTGATTGCCGAACAATTTGGCACTTTGGATGCACTCTATCCCGGACGTATCGACTTGGGGCTTGGTCGCGCACCCGGTAGTGACCAGCGCGTCGCCGCTGCGATTAGGCGAACGCTCGACAGCGACCCCAATGCTTTCCCGCGCGACGTTATGGAGCTGCAAAGCTACTTCGCCGACGACGGCCAGACTGGAATTGTTGCCACGCCCGGCGCAGGCGCGAATGTACAACTCTACATCTTGGGCAGCAGCCTCTACGGCGCGCAAGTCGCAGGTGCGCTGGGCCTGCCCTTCGCCTTTGCTAGCCATTTTGCACCCGACATGCTTGATGACGCGCTGCATGTTTACCGCAGCCATTTCCGATCCAGCGCCGCACTGGACGCGCCATACGCAATGGGGGCGTTCAACATTATCGCTGCCGAAACCGATGCAGAGGCCGAATATCTTGCCAGCTCCATGCAGCAAAGCTTCGTCTCGCTGCGCACCGGCAACCCCCGCCAAATGCCACCGCCGGTGGAAGGTTATCGCGCTTCCTTGCCGCAATCGCACGCGGCGATGCTGGACAATGTTCTGTCGGCGAGCGTGATCGGTGCGGCTGATAGAGTGAAAGCAGGGGTCGCTGCGTTTATCGATCGGACGAAAGCGGACGAAATCATCGTCTCTTGCTCGATATTTGACCATGAAAAACGAAAGCGGAGTTTGGAGATTGCGACCGATGTGTTTGCTAGTCTCGATGATTGATTATAGCACGAAATAGACCATTTCGTCGCACATCATCGGCGGGTTGCTTCCATGATGATAGTCGCTAAATCATCTGGAATTGGCATCGGTTTGAAAGGGCTGATGTTGCTGCCCCCGGTGTTTCCTATCGGGATCCATCCCCACGCAGTGACCACTGCGGCACCAATGAGGCGCGTCACCTGCCCGACCATCTCGCGCAAATCTGATCGGCGCAGTGCCCATTTGAACATTTCCCAATGGATCCGCACATGGTGCCGGGTTGAACGCTGCCCTACCACATGCGCCCGTTCCAGGCGGCGAAAAGCTTCTTCGAAATCACCCGACGCCTCGGCTTTGCGAGCGGCCGCGACTTCATTCTCCAGCCACTCTTTGGTGCGGTGATAATATCCGTTCATCCGACGCCTCCCAACGTCTTAAAAACTCAATAAACCCGCGCCTTTGGCTTGATATACTCCGCCTCATCGGTCAGCGTATAATCATGCACGGCGCGGTAATCCAAAGTTACCTTGCCGCCTGAACCACCCCATCCGTCGAACCACGACGCGGTATGCTTCATCCAGTTTTCATCATCGCGGTTCGGGAAATCTTCGTGCGCGTGGGCGCCGCGGCTTTCCTTGCGGTTGTTCGCGCTTTCCATCGTGCAGACCGCCTGCGCCATCAGATTGTCGAGCTCAAGCGTTTCGATCAGGTCGGTGTTCCAGATCAAGCTGCGGTCGGTGACGGCAACGTCCTCCATCCGCTTATTGACCTTTTGCATCAGAGTCACGCCCTCTGCCAGCAATTCGGTGTCGCGGAATACGGCGGCGTGCTTTTGCATCGTACGCTGCATTTCGAGGCGGATTTGCGATGTTGGCGAACCGCCCTTGGCATTGCGGAACTTGTCAACGCGCGCCAGCGGCAGGTCGGTTGCGCTCTTGGGCAAAGGTTTGTGCGACGCGCCGGGGGTCAGGTTGGCTTTCAGATGCAGCCCTGTCGCGCGGCCAAACACCACGAGATCGATCAGCGAGTTCGAACCCAAACGGTTGGCACCATGCACCGAAACGCACGCCGCCTCGCCAACAGCATAAAGGCCGGGAACGACCGCATCGTCATTGCCGTCTTTCTTGGTAACGACCTGCCCATGATAATTGCACGGAATTCCGCCCATATTATAGTGGACCGTCGGCGACACCGGCAAAGGCTGCCGCGTTAGATCAACACCTGCGAAAATCTTGCCGCTTTCGGTAATACCCGGCAGGCGCTGGGCCAACACCGCGGGATCGATATGATCGAGATGCAAATAGATGTGGTCCTTTTCCGGACCAACGCCGCGGCCTTCGCGCATTTCGAGCGCCATCGATCGCGACACAACATCGCGCGACGCCAAATCCTTCGCGGACGGCGCGTAACGCTCCATGAAGCGCTCGCCTTCGCTGTTGGTCAGATACCCGCCCTCACCTCGCGCACCCTCGGTAATCAGCACGCCAGCGCCGTAAATGCCGGTCGGGTGGAACTGCACAAACTCCATATCCTGCAATGGCAGCCCAGCGCGCAGCACCATGCCGCCGCCGTCACCTGTGCAAGTATGCGCGGAAGTTGCCGAGAAATAGGCGCGGCCATAGCCGCCTGTTGCCAGCACGACGGCATGGCTCTTGAAGCGGTGGATGCTGCCATCTTCCATGCACATCGCGATGACGCCACGGCACTCGCCGTCTTCCATTATCAGGTCGAGCGCGAAATATTCGATGAAGAAATCCGCGTCATATTTCAGGCTCTGTTGATACAGCGCATGAAGCATTGCATGACCCGTACGGTCAGCGGCCGCGCAGGTGCGTTGAACGGGGGGGCCCTCGCCCATATTCTGCATATGGCCGCCAAATGGACGTTGGTAGATGGTGCCATCGGTATTGCGCGAGAACGGCACGCCTGCATGCTCGAGTTCATAAACAGCGGCAGGTGCCTCGCGCACCATGTACTCGATCGCGTCCTGATCGCCAAGCCAGTCCGAACCCTTGACGGTGTCGTACATATGCCACGTCCAGTGGTCGGGACTGTTGTTGCCAAGCGAGGCCGCAATCCCGCCTTGCGCCGCAACTGTGTGCGAACGGGTCGGAAACACCTTGGTAATACAAGCTGTCTTCAGACCTGCCTCGGCACTGCCCATCGTGGCGCGCAGGCCCGAACCCCCTGCCCCGACAACCACGGTGTCATAGGTGTGGTCGATAATCTTATACGCTTCGGACATCAGGCGGCAGCTCCGGTAAAGGCAAGTTTGGCGACGGTGAAAATGCCGAATACGGCTCCGCCGACCACATAGAAATTAAGCAGGGTCATCGCGCCGAATTTCAGCGCGTCGTCATGGACGTAATCCTCGATAAGAACCTGAAGTCCCAGACGCACATGCCAGAATATGCTGACCAGCATCAGGATCATCGGCACAGCGACGGTCGGCTGTGCCAACCATTGCGCAAGCGTGGCCTGATCGAAATTTGGCATTATCAGAAGCGATGCCACCAGCCACGTCGTCAGCAACAGATTGCCGACAGCGGTCGTGCGCTGATTAATCCAATGCCCGCCACCATGCTTGGCAGAGCCGAGCCCGCGAACCTTGCCGATATTCGTTCCACTACCCATCATCAAACTCCGATGAACCGCGATGCCACAAGCAGCGCGACCAATGCAGTTGCAAAAAACGCTGCAACGAATGCAGCGAGCGCCCATGTGCGATTAGTTTTCAGCTCATACCCGGCGCCCATATCGAGCACGAGGTGGCGAAGGCCGGAAAACAGGTGCTGGAAAAAGCTGAATGTCACAGCCAATGCGACAAGCTTGAAGAACCAGTTACTCGCCGTTTGCAGCCCGGTCGCATCATCGCCGGCTGACACCACATATTTTTGGAAATTCGCATAACTTTCTGCGCCGCCACCGATGACCGATAACCACCACAACAACGTCAGCATCCCTGCCGTTGCAAGAACGAACCCTGTTGCTCGATGAAATATCGAAATCGCCATTTGCGGCGACCAACGGTAAATCTGCAAATGCGGCGACAACGGCCGGCCAGCTTTTTGCACCATATCATACGTCCTTTTGTGTAAACGCCCAGTTTGCAATGTCGCGTTGCTCTTTACCGCTTTAGCCGCACCACGCAAGGCCCGTTCAGGCAGAAATCAGCAACGAAATCGGCTTGGCTGACTAACCCCCTATTAACCATTTTACGTCTAGAAATATCCATACACCGCCGAATGGTTTTGGTCGCGACATATTGGAGCAAGTAATGGGTCAGTTTGACGGACAACGTGAGATCAATCTGGAGGCAATCATTGCGCCTTATGACATGGACGGCAAACTGGCGGAGAATTGCCGTAAGCTAACCGCCTATCTCGACGGTGGCTACGCAGCGTTAAGCGAAGATTATTGGTCGTTCTGGACCGCGTCGAAAGAATTTGGTCCTTCGCTTGACCCGGAAAGATTGCGTAAATCAACAGAGTTGCTGGCAACCTATCTCGAAATGCGGACGACCAAGTTCGAAGACCGGCAGTGGCTCAACATCAGCCGCGGCTTGATTGTCGATTCATTCGAACGCGGCGTGCCGCTAGACATGATGATGGCTGCCACCGGATCCGCTAACGGACGAGTCATTGCGCAATTGGCGTCAAATAGCGCAATCGCGCCTTCGGAACTTCCAACACTGTTACAAGCCTTGTCATCGATTAATGCGATAGAACTTGGCGTTACGGCCACAATTTTCGGTGAGCAAGAGCAACGCCGCTTTACCGAGCAGCAGCGCCTCTACTCAGCAAATTTCGAAGCGGATATCGGCAGTGCCGCCCACGCCGTTGCTGACCAGACGAATTTCTTGCGCCAGCAAGCAGCAAGCAGCTCGCAAATGGCGAATGGTATGCTGTCCAAGGCATCCGAAGTCGCGGCAGCATCGGAGCAATCCGCTGTTGCGATGCGCGAGGCTGCTCAAACTGCGGCAGGACTTATCCGCGCAATCGAGGACGCGCGAACCGAAGTTGAAACAGCGTCTGACGTCGCCAACCGCGCCGCCGCCGTCGCAACGCAAGGGGCCGCTGCCACCGACACATTGTCCGAACAGTCGCAGTCGATCGAATTGATCCTTGGCCTCATCCGCGACATTGCCGGCCAGACCAATCTGCTGGCGCTCAACGCCACTATCGAAGCTGCCCGCGCAGGCGACGCGGGACGCGGCTTTGCTGTCGTCGCCCAGGAAGTAAAAAGCCTCGCGAACCAGACAGCTCAAGCCACCGACGAAATCGCGCAGAAAATTGCGGCGATCCAAAGCGCGACCAAGGCGTCCGTCGAATCCAACGCTTCAATCCGCGAGACCGTAGATGAAGTAAAACTGTCGGCCGAACGTATCCGCCGTGCAATGGAAGACCAGGCGCAAACGGTTACCATGATAACCGCTTCGGTCGACGAAACCGCGCTGGCCGCCGATCTCATGTCCAACACGATTTCCGCGATCCGCAGCGATACCGAGAATGTCGTGTCCGAAATCATGTCGCTTGAGCAGGGTTTCACCGAAGTGAACGAAAAAATCGCCTCACTTCAGGTCAACGCCAGCAGATTTGTCGGTAACCTAGTACGATAACATTAGTTGAATTTCACGCCACGCTGTGAAAAGCAGCGCGGATGAAAACGCACATATTGATTACCGGCGCGTCACGCGGCATCGGCGCAGCAATTGCCGCAGCATTTGACCCTGAAACCACATCCGTCGTTGCGCTTTCCAGTGCAGACGGTGACCTCAGCGACCCCGACGTCCCCGCATCGTTATGGACAGCGGCGCTGGCAAAGCTGGAAGGTCGCATTGACGTTCTGATCAACAACGCCGGGATATTCGAAGATAATCCGATCAACGCCAGCGACAGCGAATGGCTGAACAGCTGGAATCGCACGCTCCAAGTCAACCTGACCGCCAGCGCCGACCTTTGCCGCCGCGCTGTTTTGCATTGGCAACATGCTTGCACAGGCGGACGAATCGTCAATATCGCTAGCCGCGCAGCCTATCGCGGCGATAGCCCGGCGCACTGGCATTATGCAGCGTCAAAGGCAGGAATGGTGGCGATGACCAAGACCATCGCGCGCGCTTATGCCTCCCATGGCATTTATGCATTTGCCATCTGTCCCGGTTTTACAATGACCGGAATGGCAGAAGACTATCTCGAAAGTCGCGGCGGGGATAAATTGCTGGCCGACATTCCACTGGGCAAAGTCGCTGAACCTCAAGAAGTAGCCGCCATCGCCAAATTCTGCGCATTGGACGCACCGCCATCGATGACAGGCGCAATTCTTGACGTAAATGGAGCTAGTTATGTCCGTTAAACTGTTTTTGTCTTTAGCTTTTGTCGCCGCCGCAATGACCGGATGCGCAACTGCGGAACCAGCGCAGCAGGCGAGCGTGAAAAACTTTGAAACGATCAAGCAAGCTTGCGGCGAACGTGACGGCTGGAGCGATCCTGCCCCACCGTCGCATGTCTTTGGCAATGTCTACATGGTCGGAACCTGCGGCATCACCGCGCTGCTGATTACAACGCCGGACGGTCATTTCCTGATTGATGGCGCCACAGGTGAAGCTGCGGCTGGGATTGCGGACAATATCCGCAAGCTGGGTTTTGATCCAACGGACGTCCGCTACCTGCTGGCGTCACATGAGCATCTAGACCATGTCGGCGGCACCGCTGAGTTAAAACGAATTACCGGGGCGAAATTCGTAACCCGCTCTGCCGCAGTAGCCGCGATGGCGAGCGGCCTGCCACAAGCCGATGATCCACAACATGGCATACACCCGGCATTTGAGCGCGTTAAAACCGACATTGTCATCGAAGACGGCGATAGCCTGCGCATAGGCAAACAGGCGCTGACCATGATTGCTACATCTGGCCACACACCGGGTGGAACGAGCTGGACCTGGACATCCTGCGAAGGCAAAACATGTCGGCAGATCGTATATGCAGACAGCCTGAACGCCGTTTCCGCTGACACCTATCGCTTTACTGATCATCCTGCCTATGTCGCGACGCTACGCGCTTCCATCGAGCGCATTTCCAACCTTGAAAAATGCGACATATTGATCAGCCCGCACCCCTTTCAGAGTGATTTTTTCGACCGCCTGGCAGGCGACGCGCCTCTGGTCGATCCTAAAGGCTGCGCAACCTATGCCGGTAACGCGCGTGATCGACTTATCACGCGACTGGCCAAAGAGGCGGCCGAGTGAGTTGGCTCTTGACCCTGCCCTGCACCCGCGCGGAGGCAGAGGCTCTGCATGAAGATGACGAATGGCTTTCGCTGTTCGACCCAGCGCCATCCGTTGTTGCCGAGGAAGTTGAGGCTTTTAACGATCTAAAATGGCGGCTGAAGGCTTACTTTCCGGATAAGCCTGAGAAAGAGGTCGTGGCCGCAATACAAAACCGCATCCCGAGCGCTGCAAGGGCCAAAGCGGTGGTTGAAAAACTGCCGGATGAAGATTGGCTAGTCCTCAGCCAGCAGGGGTTGCAACCAGTCCATGCCGGACGCTTTTATGTGCATACTTCAACAAATAAAGGGTCTGTTCCTGCCCGGGCAATTCCCTTCCTCATCGAAGCAAGCCGAGCATTTGGTACTGGCGGCCACGAGACGACGAGCGGCTGCCTGGCGATGCTTGACCGGATGAAACGCGCAGGCAAGCGCTTCGACCTTATCGCTGACATTGGTACCGGCACTGGTTTGCTGGCCTTTGCAGCGCATCATCTTTGGCCCCGCGCCTATCTGACGGCATCAGATATCGATCCCGTCAGTGTGGAGGTGACAGCCGAGAATGCAAACATCAACAATGTGCCGTTAGGCGCATCGCAGGGCCGGCTTGCTTTGTGTGTGGCCACCGGCACGGATCATCCGCTAATCCGTCAACGCGCGCCCTATGACCTGGTCATTGCCAATATTCTTGCCGGGCCATTGATCGAACTTGCGCCGTCGTTGGCCGGCATATTGGACGAAGGCGGTTCGCTTATTCTCGCAGGACTATTGGATACCCAGATTGACGCGGTTCTTTCGGCTTACCGGATGCGCGGTTTCCGGCTTCAACAGCGGCGCGACATGGGCGATTGGCCCTGCCTTTGGCTGGTTAAGCGCCGGAACTATGGCTGGCAACGGCCACTGCGTGCCGACGGCCGGACGAGCCAACCGCCGGGCGATTTTGGTACATGGTGAACCAAGCGGGATTGCCTAGCGCGTTTGGGTAAGTCATATCAGCGATAATGGCGGCAGATTCTGATATTGTGGATTTGGATTCAGCCCGTCGGGCAAGTCTCGCTGACGCGCTGGTTCGCGTAGGGCGAGGCGACCGCTCCGCATTTGAAGCGGTATATCAGGCGACATCGGCGAAACTATTCGGTGTTTGCCTGCGTATCTTCCCCGACAGACATGAAGCGGAAGAAGCATTGCAGGACGCTTATCTCACCATCTGGAACAAAGCGGCGAGCTTTGAAGCCGGGCGCGCCAGCCCGATAAGCTGGTTGGTCGCGGTGACGCGCAACCGCGCGATCGATCGTCTGCGCGCCAAGGGAAAGGCGGGGCTCGCATCGCTTGATGAGGCTGCCGAAATTGCCGACCCCGCGCCTCTGGCCGAGGCGCAGCTTCTTGCGGCAGGCGAAGACGCCGTTCTACATGGCTGCATTAACGGTCTCGAACAACGCGACGCTCATTTCATTCGCAGCGCTTTCATCGGCGGCGCGACCTATGCCGACCTTGCCCAACGCGAAGGGGAGCCGCTCGGCACGGTCAAAAGCCGAATTAGGCGCGCACTGATTAAGCTGCGCACGTGCATGGAGGGGGCTTCATGACCATGTTGAACGAAGGCGATATTGCACTGGCGGGCGAATATGTGTTGGGTTTGCTTGACGCCGCAGCGGAAGGAACCGTCGCTGCACGCATTGCCACCGACGCAGCATTTGCCGCTGAGGTCGAGGCGTGGCGCAGCCGACTGCAATCTATGTTCGTCGGCGAGGAAAAACCGCCGTCGCATGTCTGGAAGGATATCGACGGCTCTCTCCCCGCGCCAACTGGACAGGACATAGGCACGGGCAAGCTGCTGTTCTGGCGCTCGCTGACCGGTATCTCGGTGGGCGCGGCCGCACTCATGGGTATATTGCTGCTGCAAAAGCCAGAAGCCGTCCCAATAGCCACGCCCGAAGCACCGCTTGTTGCCGCGTTGGGCAGCGAAACGGGTAGGGCATCGCTTACCGCAAGCTATGATGCCAATAGTGGGCGGATGATACTGACGCCGGTTTCGCTCGATACCGGCAAGCTCTATCCGGAGCTCTGGATTGTTCCGGCCGACGGCAAGGCGCGGTCGCTCGGGATCGTTGAATCCCGATCCCCCACGTCGATGATCGTACCTGCAGAGATGCGGCAATATCTGGAAGCGGGTGGCACATTGGCGATAACCCCGGAACCCGAAGGCGGCGCGCCGGGTGGCAAGGCCACCGGCCCGATTATCGCCAGCGGAAAAATCGCCACGATCTGAAAAAATTTTGCGCGCAGTGCATCCGTGCGTTGCTTGCCTCCGTTTCTGTCCACAGCATGCCATCCCCCGGACGTGCGCAGAACAGGAAAGTTGAAATTATGAAACAGACAAAACGTATTCTCGTTGCACTTGCACTTGCATCTTCGACACTGGCCGGAAGCGCCGTTGTCGCGAATCATCACAAGATGGCAAACCCGACCGTCGGCGGGGCGGCCATGTTCCCGACAAAGACGATAGCGGAAAATGCTTCGGCAGCGCCAAATCTTACCACGCTCGTGGCTGCTGTCAGCGCTGCAGGTTTGGTCGACACGCTCGCCAGCCCGGGCCCATTCACAGTATTCGCGCCAACCAACACGGCGTTTGAAAAACTTCCCGAAGGTACTGTCGGCACCTTGGTGAAGCCTGAAAACAAGGCAACGCTTACCAAAATCCTGACCTACCATGTGGTTGCTGGCAAGCTTACCTCAAAAGACATTGTCTCGGCGATTAAGGCGGGCGGCGGAAAAGCATCATTGACGACCGTTGCTGGCGAAAAGCTCACGGCGCGCTTGTCGGGTAACAGCGTAGTCATCACCGACGGCAAAGGCGGTCAGTCGGCTGTCACAACTGTAGACGTCATGCAGTCGAACGGCGTGGTCCACGTCATCGATTCGGTTTTGCTGCCTTAATCCGGCAGTAAATGCGGGGGCCGGTCGCTTTTCCCTCCCTTTTTAGCGACCGGTCCCTTCAGCATATTTCTGCGTGCCCTTCATAATCAACTCATCATCAGCCAGAATTTCGGCAATGGCGATGTCGGGCAACTCCTCCAACTCGGCGTATAGCGGCGCGAAATCAGTCTCCACGGTTACTTTTAGCAAATGATCGAGGCTGGGGATCACAAAATAATTTTGCTGGTAATCATCGATCCGATAGCCAGTCCGCATAACCCGCATGAGGTCAAAACCGATGCGGTTCGGGCTGGGATCATCCAGCGCGAAGACACTTTCGCCATAGCTTGAAACAATACCTGCGCCGTAAATTCGCAATCCATCGGGCTGCTGGATCAAGCCGAACTCCACCGTATACCAATAGAGCCGCGCCAGATGATCGAGCGCGCCAAAGCCGAGACTTCGCAGGCCACCTTTGCCGTAGGCTACCATATAATCTGCAAACACCGGGTCAGCTAGCATGGGTACATGACCAAATACGTCATGGAACACATCTGGCTCTTGCAAATAGTCGAGCTGCTCCGGCGTTCGGATGAAATTGCCCGCGGGAAAACGCCGGTTGGCCAAATGGTCAAAGAATACATCGTCAGGTACCAGCCCCGGCACCGCAACCACCTGCCATCCCGTCGCGGCCAGCAATCTATCATTGAGCTCGCGGTAATCCGGGATGCCGGGCTTCGACAGTTTCAGCACGTCCATCCCGCGCAAAAACGCGTCCGCTGCCCTGCCCGGCAGCATTTCCGATTGCCGCGCAAACAGCCGGTCCCACATCGCATGCTCATCGGCGTTGAACTTTTCCCAATTCTGGGAGACCGTCCAGTCGGCATTTGCGCCTTCAGGCGGGGTGTCATAGACATGCTGAAAATCGGCCATAAGAAAGTGGTTACACTTGAAACTGTTTCGCATCAACAGCCTGTGGACAGCATTGCGGGCGCTAGTCGGTTGGCCGTTGCTAGCTATCGGATGTTACATGGTGGCGGCGCTGATCGGCAGCCACATACCCGCGAATAGCAAATGGCAGCAACCTGCGAACGGCGTCGACATTTTTGTGGAAACCAATGGCGTGCATGTCAGCCTGATCGTGCCGATTTCGGCCGCTGGTGATGACTTGAGCGATCTCATTCGCCCCGACCAACTCGCAAACCCTGAGCTTTATGGCACCCATGTGATGGTTGGCTGGGGGGCACAAGCGTGTTTACCGCAATGCCCGGACGTGGGCCGACGTAAAAAGCCGCGACATTGCCAGCGCCATTATTGGTTCGGACGATACCACGCTGCACATCTATCATATGATAGATCCTCGGCCTTTGTCCTACCGAAGAATGCTGAGGGCTACGCCTGAGCAATTTCACATCATTGTCACGCAAATCCGAACCACCTTCAGGCTCGATGCTGGTGGCAAAAGCCACGCCTATCCCGCTTATGGTCCGGACAATATGTTCTATGATTCAGTCGGCCACTACAGCGCCTTCAATACCTGTAACACCTGGACAGGCGACGTGTTGCGGCGTGCTGGCGTCCGGATGGGTATTTGGACGCCAATGCCCGGTGGCATTATGCGCTGGTTCCCCGCTCCATCCATGCTCTCAAGCCCTCAGGTTCGACGATTGTCAGATAACGGTAATGCCGCTCGATAAATCCGGATTTTTCGAGCTCGGCTAACGACGACGCGATGGTCATTCGGGAAACTCCAACGAGCTCCGCCAATTCCTGCTGCTTGATACTCAGCTTTATAGGTGCTGTCATACCTTCACCCAGCGCTATTAGGCGCTGGGCCAACCTTTGAGGTGCCGACATATTGCGAAACAGAAACATGCTGTTCAACGCCTCCTGCAGCTGTGTCGCCAATATTCGCAGCAATTCGCGCGTGATGTCGGGCGATGCCGCCATGGCGTTTGTAAGTTGTGTTTCTGTAATCCATAATCCCTCGACCTGCCCCATAGCCTGCGCGTCGACCACGCGCGGGAACTGACCGAAGCACGCCAACTCGCCGAAACTGTCCCCAGCCCCCATAATTGCAATAATCTGCATATCGCCTAACTCGCTGTACGACCCGATTTTGACCTGCCCTTTGGTAATCAGCCACAGCCCGTCGGCCGGATCGCCGCGGTGATAGAGGAACTGTCCATCGCGAAAGCTTTTGCGAATCGCCGAGCTGCGCAATTTCGCCTGCAAAGCATCAGGAAATGCCGCAAACAGGGCTGGCGCAGAAATTGATCGGCTTGAATTTTCGGGCATAATTTACAAATGTAAAGCACTTAACATTATCGTCTGTCAAATGGTCATATCTCTGTCACATATACAGCCCCGTCGAAGTCCCGGCCTTTCGGGGGAATGCCTGGAGTTCGATAAGAACGTTGAGTTCAGTTTTTGGGGCGGGTTCGGACCCGGTGGCACGAGGGGGGTTGCCGCGGTTCTGACGGCGCGCTGGTTGCTCCTTTTCTGGCCAGCGCGCCGTCTGCTTTCCTCACCAAGTGAAATGATATCTGCCTGACATTCGGTTGCGCTCGGCTCTGCTATGAACGGTCGTCAGGGGAGAACGTCATGCAAGCATCAACCTTTGCTGTTATCGGGATATACATAGCTTTCGGAATCATTGAGCTTTTCCGGTCCAACCTGTTCGGCAAAGCCGAGCAAAGCCGCCACGATGGCATTGTCGAGGTCATCAGTGCGATCATGGTGCTGGTGATCACCCAACCGACAATTCTGCTTTTTGTCCAATATATGATGGGCGCGTATTTGCCTGAGTATCACGATAGATTAGCGGACCTCAACGTGTTCGCCGCCATTGCGCTATTCCTGATATTTGAAGATATGATGCAATATTGGTGGCACCGTGCGTCGCATTCGACGCCGTGGCTCTATAACCTGCACCGCGCGCACCATAATGGGCGTTATATGAGCATCCGCCTAGTCTACCGGAACAACATCATTTATTACGCGATGATGCCAAGCATATGGTTCGCTTCGGTCCTGATTTACCTCGGGCTGGGATGGGTTTATGCGGGCTACATCATCGTCAAGCAGCTGGTGATTATCGGTGCGCACAGCGATGTCGCCTGGGACAGGCCGTTGTATAAGATAAAGGCGCTGTCGCCTATCATGTGGGTCGTCGAGCGCACGATCAGCACACCCGCCACACACCACGCACATCATGGCCGTCATTACGACGACCCGGCGGTCAACTATAAGGGCAATTTCGGCAATTTGCTGTTCTTCTGGGATGTGTTGTTCGGTACAGCGAAGATCACCCGAACCTACCCGCAAAGCTATGGTGTGGAGAATTTGCCCGATGCAACTCTGGGGCAACAGTTGCTATGGCCAATATTTCCGGAGAACAAAGACATGGAGCGTATTGTGCCGGGGGCACGGCCAGCCAGCTAGGCGCTCGCAACAATCGCCGCCCATTCGGCTTCGTCAATGACGCGAATACCAAGCGCGGTGGCCTGTTTCAGTTTTGACCCGGCACCCGGCCCCGCGACCACCAAGTCAGTTTTTGCACTCACGGACCCAGAAGCTTTCGCCCCAAGTGCTTCTGCCTGCGCCTTGGCCTCATCGCGGCTCATGGTTTCGAGCTTGCCGGTGAAGACGATAGTTTTGCCGGTCCACTCACTTTCGCGGATATTCGACACATAGGCTGGGGGCGACACTTCGCGCAGCAGGTCATCCCAAACCGACAGATTGTGCGGCTCGTGGAAAAAATCGCTTAATGCTTCCGCCACAGTGGGGCCAATTCCATCGATTGCGGTTATTTCGGCAACAGCGGTCTGGTCGCCTTGGGCCAGACGAATGCCGATATCCTTGACCGCTTGCAACGAGCCAAAATTTTTGAAAAGGTCTTTGGCGGTGACATTACCGATGTGCCGGATGCCCAGCCCAAACAACAGCTTGCCGCCATCTGGGGCGCGTTTCAATTCAATTGCTGCCAACAGGTTATCCACAGACTTTTCCTGCCACCCCTCTCGCTCCAAAATAGCAGAGCGCTTTGTTCGCAGGCGGAATATATCGGCGGGACTTTCCAGCCAGCCGAGGTCAAAAAATTCCTGAATGGTTTTCTCGCCAAGCCCCTCAATATCGAGCGCGGCGCGACTGACAAAATGGATCAGGCGTTGGACGCGCTGTGCCGGACAAATCAGTCCGCCCGTGCAGCGAACATCGACCTCGCCTTCTTCGGCGACTGCTTCAGACCCGCATTCAGGGCAGTGGTCGGGAAAACTGTAAGCGTTTCGTGATGCATCCGCAGTCAGATTCTCGACAATCTGCGGGATGACGTCCCCTGCCCGCTGCACAACAATGCGGTCGCCGGGTCGTACGCCGAGCCGTCCGATTTCGTCGCGGTTGTGCAGCGTAACATTAGAGACCACCACACCGCCCACGGTCACCGGCGTCAAACGGCCGACGGGCGTCAGCTTGCCGGTTCGCCCAACCTGAATGTCGATAGCCTCCAGCGTCGTCTCCGCGCGTTCAGCAGGAAATTTATGTGCAATGGCCCAGCGCGGGGCTTTGGCGACGAAGCCCAGCCGCTCCTGCCAGTCGAGCCGGTCGACCTTGTAAACCACGCCATCGATATCATAGGGCATATCCGCCCGTTGCCGCTCTATCGCGGCATAATGCGCCAGCGCGCTTTGTGCCCCATCGACGCGTTTCAATAACGGCGAAACCGGAACGCCCCATTCGGCAATTATCGCCAAAACCCCAGCCTGGGTATCGGCAGGCAGTGCACTCACCTCGCCCCATCCGTGCGCGAGAAAGCGCAGCGGACGCGATGCCGTTATCTTGGCATCCTTCTGCCGCAATGATCCCGCCGCCGCATTGCGCGGATTGGCAAATATCTTACCGCTTTTCGCCGCCTGCTCTGCATTCAGCGCCGCAAAGTCAGATTTGGCCATATAGACTTCGCCGCGGACTTCGAAAACGGCAGGCACTTCGCCGCGCAAATGCTGCGGAATGTCGGCGATATAGGCAACGTTTGCCGTGACATCCTCCCCAATTGTGCCATCGCCGCGGGTCGCCGCTTGCGTCAGCGCGCCGTTTTCATACCGCAGAGAAAGCGACAGCCCGTCAATCTTGTCCTCGGCGGTCAGTGCAACTTCCGTGCCGTCAGCAAGGTTTAAAAACCGGCGCACCCGCGCGACGAAATCAGCGACATCCTCGGCATCGAATGCATTGTCGAGGCTCATCATCCGCTTGGCATGTGCAATCTTTTTCAGCCCGGATGCATCGACCGCAGCACCGACGGCCTTGTTTGGACTATCCGAGCGCACAAGATGCGGAAACGCGGCCTCCAGCTCGTTATTCCGCCGCACAAGTGCATCATATTCCGCGTCTGAAATCTCCGGCGAGTCTTCTGTGTGATACAGCTTATTGTGATGGGCGATGGCCTTGGCCAACCGCATCAGCTCATTGGCCGCCTCGGCTTCAGACGTCACTTATCGCTCCAGTGGCTTGGTCAAATCGAACGACACGCGAAACAGCCGTCCGGGGCGGGAAAGTTCATAAACCAACGCCTGCCCCGGCTCGATTTCAAACGCCCATATGTTGGTGCTCGAAACTGCGCGGCCTTCTTTAGTAAACATTGCCTTGGAAAAAGCATCGACCGGAAATTCCTGCCGCGCCGCAGTGCCCGCAGTGAAAGTATCGCCGCCATATTGCGAGACGGGGTCTTCTGTGCCGTCTTTCAGCATATGCCGGTGCTTCAGGCGCAATCCGCTCTCGTTCCGGGTCATGATCCATGTGCGTGAACGGTCTTCGCCCACATCGAAGGCGATCCGGATTTCGCGAGGCGAACATTCACGGGCATGGGCTTGCAACTTGGCTGTCGCGAAACTTGCGTCACTCTCATTTCCAGCGATCATTTTACCCACAAAACTTTTGCCGCACAGCGCGGACATCCGTTGGAAAAACTGGTCCGTCGGCGAAGCGGGGTCAGGCGTGGAGGCACAGCCGCCAAGGACCAGAGCCAGGTAAAGAACTGATTTTTTCACACTACCTCCAACAGCCGCTCGGCTAGCGCTTTTGCCTCGTCGGTTACTTCCACACCACATAACATGCGTGCGGCTTTCTGCCGGCGCGCAATAGGGTCCGGCATAGTCATGCGAGTTCCAGCAAAGGTGTTTCCGGAATTTTCTGACCATCAAAGGCATGCTCTGCGTATGGGCCGTTAACATCCACCCAATGAAGGAAAAGATGCGCCGACCACCGATTGGGATTTGGCGTGATCCGCCCGTGCAGGCGATGGACACCTTGGTACAGAACTGCATCGCCGGGCATCATTGGCACGGAAGAAAATTTTTCGTCACCAAAGTCTTCATCGGCGCGCTGTTTGGGTTTTTCGATGTGATTCTCTCCGACCTCCAGTGCCCATGGACGTTCATCACTGGATGCCAGCAGCAACGAAATGCTGTGTTCGCAGGCATAACGATCAGAGTGCACTCTGCAAATATCGCCCTGTTTGTAAACACGAAAATAGCAATAGGTTGGCCGAAGATCACGACGCACCAACGCGCTGATAGCAGGGGTCATGCCCCACAAGAAAGAGAGCATAGGCGCATAGTGCCAACCATAGATTTCGATCGCCTCCTCACGCAGCAGATCCGATCCGCGTTTCAAGCTTCCAAATGAGACGCCGCCACGTATAAAATCGGTCTTAAGCTTGGCCAAGAAAGCGCGTGCGACATCATGCGGCACGAATGATTTAAGCGCCACATAGCCGTCATCCCAATAGTTGTTACTCACACTACCTCCAACAGCCGCTCGGCTTGAGCTCTTGCCTCGTCGGTTACCTCCGCACCAGACAACATTCGTGCAATCTCCTGCCGACGCGCCACGGCGTCCAGCAAGGTCACGCCGGTTCGCGTTACCGTTCCCTGGCTCGATTTGGCGATAAAGTAATGCGCCTGTCCCTTGGCCGCGACCTGAGGGCTATGGGTGACGGCAAGTAACTGCGTGCGCTGGGCAAGTCGGGATAGCCGCTCGCCAATCGCCGCAGCCACAGCACCGCCAACGCCTCGGTCTATTTCGTCGAAAATGATCGTGGCTGCGCCCCCTTCTTCCGCGAGCGCAACTTTTAATGCGAGAATGAAACGTGACAACTCGCCGCCGGAGGCGATTTTAGCGAGCGGTGCGAAGGGCGCTCCGGGATTGGTCGAGATTGTGAATTCAATCCGGTCCATTCCCGACGCGGTCCAGCGTTCCTCTGACAAGCGCTCAATCGCTGTCCGGAACTGCGCTGCATCGAGTTTCAGCGGCGCAAGTTCGGCCTTCACGGCGGCATCGAGCTTTAGTGCCGCAGCGCTGCGCGTGTCGGATAGCATTATTGCCGACTGCACATAAGCCGCATGCTTGGCAGCAACCTCTGCCTCAAGCTTTACCAACCCTTCACCACCAGCCTCGATCGATTCAAGCCGCGCGGTCAGATTTTGCTGTAACGACAATATGGCATCCGGCGCGACATTATGTTTGCGGGCCAATGCTCGAAGTTCGAACAGGCGAACCTCGATTTCATCAAGACGAGCAGGTTCATACTCGATTGCACGTGCCGCTGCGTTAAGCTTATCTTCTGCCTCAGCCGCTTCAATGACTGCCCGATCAAGCGCAGTTAGCGCCTCGGCCAATAAAGGATGTGCATCCGCCAGCCGGTCCAGTTTGCGCGCGGCGCCTCGAATCAGCGCAATGCCGCTCTTCGGACCATCGAAGCTCTCCAAAACACCTTTCAGATCTTCGGCGATGCGTTCGCCCTTTTGCATATCCGAACGTTCGCCGGCAAGTTGCTCCTCTTCACCCTCTTGGGGATTGAACGCGGCAAGCTCTGCCACCGCATGCTCCAACCACTCCCGATCGCGCGCCGCGTTTTCCAAAGCTTCGCGTGCGATATCAAGCCTTGCCTTCGCCTCTTGCCATGCCGTAAAATTGGTGGAAACCGACGCGGTGTCGCACCGCCCGAACGTATCAAGCAAAGCCCTGTGCCCGCGCGGGTTGAGAAGGCCTCTGTCGTCATGCTGCCCGTGGATTTCGACCAGAGCCGCGCCGACATCGCGCAACAGCGCGGCCGAACAAGGCTGGTCATTGATAAACGCCTTGCTACCGCCATCGGCTTTGACCGACCGACGAATAAGCAATGGCTCGCCTACATCAATGTCTATGTCATTTTCAGCAAGCAACGCCGCGACATTGGCCGGCGCATCAAAACTGGCAGTTACCTGGGCTTTATCCGATCCGGCACGCACCAGCCCGCTATCGGCGCGCGCACCCAGCGCCAGCCCCAAAGCATCGAGCAATATCGATTTCCCTGCCCCGGTTTCACCGGTGAGAACGCCCAAACCACTTGCAAATTCAAGGTCAAGCGCTTCGATCAGCACCACGTCGCGGATCGAAAGCCCCGTTAGCATGGCATTACGCGGCGGGCGCGTTCTTCTGCATCAGGTCATATGCGCGCTGGTACCATTCGCTTCCGGGGTAGTTGGCACCCAAAACGGCGGCTGCCTTTTTCGCCTCTTCAGGCACTCCCATTGCAAGATAGCTCTCCGTCAGGCGATATAACGCCTCGGGCGCGTGCGTTGTGGTGTCGAACTTGTCGACCACTTCGCGGAACCGCAGCGATGACGCCAGCCACAAGGCGCGGCGCTGATAGAATCGGCCAATTTCCATTTCCTTGCCCGCAAGATGATCGCGCACCAGATCTATTTTCAAAGTGGCGTCCGCGGCATAGCGTGAATTGGGATAGCGGCGCTGCACTTCGCCCAACGCTGCTAACGCCTGTTCCGAAATCTTCTGGTCGCGGGTCACGTCGCTGATTTGTTCATAATATGACAGCGCGATCAGATAATACGCATAAGGCGCGTCCTTGTTGCCCGGATGGATCGACAGAAACCGGCGCGACGACTGGACAGATTCATTATATTTCTGCGCCATGTAATAATTGAATGCGCTCATCAATTGCGCCCGGCGCGCCCAAGGCGAATAAGGGTGCTGGCGCTCGACCTCATCGAACAAAGCCGCAGCAACTTGATACTGCTTGTTGTCCATTTTGTCTTTGGCCGCAGCGTAAAGCGTGTTTACATCACGTGCCACATAACGGGTGTTGCTACCCGGCTTGGCGCCGCCGCCTCCAAGACCCAATGCAGCGCATCCGGAAAGCATCGACGAAGTGGCCAGTATTACCACCGGCACAAGAAATTTTCTGTTCATGGATGTTCCCTAGATAATCTTGACCGCGCCGCCAAGTGCTTTGCTGATATTGTGTGACGATGCCTGTATCTAAGATGAATTTGACCAGTCATTCGGGGGCTTTGTTGCCACCAAAAGAGAGCTTTTCCGAACCCCCGAGCACTCGGGTGCTGTTCAGCAACGTCCAGTCGGTATCGGGGCCTCTAGCTGGCGGCGCGCCCGCAGGCATTCCTGCAACGGCGGACAGATAGTCGATAGCGAGAGAACCTTCCGTGTCCGCGCTGAATTGCAGGAGCAACCTTGCGCCCGCAGTCTCAGCCCGCCATGCCACACGGGTTGGTTTACCGGCCGGAATTTCGACCGTCCTACCGTTTACCCGGACGTTGGACAGTTGAACCGATGGCGTGACCACGAAACTCATTGTTCGCGGCACGCTTGCGCTAAACATGCTGACCGTCACATTCTCACCCTGCTCGCTCAAGCTGATATCGGGGGGCAGCGTCGATGCAGCGGTAGCGGACGTGGTGTGCCACTTTATTCCGTCAAAGCCTTTCGGCGAGATTCGCTTTACCGGGCCTTCGGGCAATTCACGCGATGTCGAGCCGGTCGCCCAGTAACTTTTGCCCTCGCGAAGGTCGGTATAATGAAACAAATCGCCGGGCCTCGGATGACGCGGGCTGAAGCTGGGAGACAATGCGAACCAGATGGCACCCAACGCACCAATACCGATCAATCCGCCGCCAACGAGCCGCGATCGGCGAACATCGCCGAATGCCATGATAACCGGTCCTATGAGCGTTATCGCAAATGGAATGATAAGCGCGACCGGAGCTGGCGTCATAGGTGCGACAGAAACATAGGTGACAATCACCCCGGCCAATAACAGCGCGCCCCAGATGCCGCCGACGACTGCGCTGCCATATAGCAGCAGCGGCGACCAGATGCCGTATCGCCCTGCCACAAACAGCAAACACGCGCCGATCAACCCGGCCCAGTCGAACAGCCAGCTTGCACCGGGCATCCAGATTTGCGCGGCCAGTGCACAAAGAAGCATCAGTATCACCGCACCTGCCCACATCGCCGCCCTAGGCCGCGCGAGCAATACCGCGCCCGCAGCCAGCGCAACGTAAATCCACAGCACTGCGTCCATCTCGTTAATCCGTTCACGCATCGGGATCATGCCGGTGCCGTAAGCCCAGTTGGCGATAAAATGGCTCAAAGCGCCGACGCCAGCCATTAGTGCGGCGACTCCGGCGGTTCCGCCAAGCGCTTGCCGCCAGCCAACGCCTAATCGCTGCACGCGTGCGCATGCGAGTAGCGCAAAGCCCAACGCCACCAGAACCCATCCACCCCAAATCGGGTAGCGCACCACAAACAAACCAAAGAAATCGAAATAAGCCGCCTCGGCTCCCTGCGTCGGTAGCGTATCCGCCATCGCCAGCGACCGTGTCGTGGTCAGCGCAAAATTGCCGAGGTGCCGCATCGCCGCTAGGTCGATGTTGCCAATATTGTCGGTCGGCATGTGATAGTCGTACAGCCCGTCGATATAGGCCGCGTTGATGCCGGTTATGCCTTTTGCCAGCGAAACCGACAGATCGGTGTCATTGGGCAGCAGCTTATATACATTGTTAGCAAGGCTGTTTCCGGATGGGCTCACCGCATTGTCCGCCCACAGGTCAATCAGCGCCGCATTGCCCGGCGATGTCTGGAACATAAAAGCGCGCCCACGCGACCCTCGCGCCTCGACATTGACCACTGCGCCGATTCGCTTCGCCAGTGAATGATATCCAAAAAACTCCTGCGCCCCGATTAGGCCGAGTTCTTCAGCATCGGTGACCAGAAACACTACGTCGCGGGCAGGTCTCGGCCCAGCAGCCAGCACCCGCGCCGTCTCCACCAGCGCTGCGACACCTGCGGCATCGTCAGACGCGCCATTGGCCCAAGGCGCGCTATCGACATGCGCCATAAGCGCGACAGCCTTGCCCGATCGGTCACGCCCCGGCAGTACCGCAATTATATTCTCATAAGGTGAAACGCTGATCGACCCCTTGCGCCGCGTATCAAAATTCGCCTGACGTAAGCCGACGCCTGTCTGCGTACTAACCTCGAGTCCCAGCGCCGAAAACCGCTGCTTAAGCCAATTCCGCGCCCGTTCATTACCGGCAGAGCCCGCAGGCCGAGGCTCGCGTGCAATCGCGTCCAGCGTCTTTTCCGCCTCGACCAGTGAATATCCCGACCCGCTATCGGCGGCAGGCGGCACCCGCGCCCACAGTGCCAGCGCAATCGCGCATGCAACCACTATCGGCAACAACAGAAAATTGCGCATAGACGAAGGCCTCCCAAAACCGCCATGACCCTAACAAGGCGGCGGCGAGAGAACAGCAAATTTTATGGCCCAAAACAAAAAAGGGGCCGCCGAAGCGACCCCTTTTCCTCTCCTCACCTTTGCGGTGTTGTAACTAGTCCTTCAGGAACGCAGGAACGTGGTCGGGGTTGCCGCCCCCTTCGTTTCCGCCTTCTGAACGCTCGGGGCGTGGACCACGACCGCCGCCGCCGTCACGACGAGGTCCACGGTCGCCGCGACCTTCGCCGCGTCCGCCGCCACCGCCTTCACGGCGGGGTCCACGGTCCGGACGATCGCCACGGGGGCGTTCCTCGCGTGGGGGGCGTGTGTCTTCCAGCTCGGCGCCGGTTTCCTGATCGACGACGCGCATCGACAGGCGAACCTTGCCGCGCTGGTCGATTTCGAGGACCTTGACCTTGACTTCCTGACCTTCGGACAGGACGTCGCTGACCTTTTCAACGCGCTCGTTGGCGATTTCGGAAACGTGCACCAGGCCGTCCTTGCCGCCCATGAAGTTCACGAACGCGCCGAAATCGACCATGTTGACGACCTTGCCGTCATAGATTTTGCCGACTTCAGCCTCTTCAACGATACCCGAAATCCAATTACGAGCAGCTTCGATCTGCGCGATGTCGGACGACGAAATCTTGATCAGGCCTTCATCATCGATATCGACCTTGGCGCCGGTTGTTGCGACGATTTCGCGAATGACCTTGCCGCCGGTGCCGATGATGTCGCGGATCTTCGCTTTGTCGATCTGCATCGTTTCGATACGCGGTGCGTGGGCGCTGAGTTCGCCGCGAGCTTCGCCAAGCGCTTTCGCCATTTCACCAAGGATATGCGCGCGGCCTTCCTTGGCTTGATTGAGCGCCGCTTCGAAGATTTCGCGGGTAATGCCAGCAATCTTGATGTCCATCTGCATCGTGGTGATGCCTTCGGACGTGCCTGCTACCTTGAAATCCATGTCGCCGAGATGGTCTTCGTCACCCAAAATGTCGGACAGGATCGCGAAATCCTTGCCTTCGAGGATGAGGCCCATGGCGATACCTGAAACCGGGCGCTTGATGGGGACGCCGGCGTCCATCATTGCGAGGCTGCCGCCGCAAACCGATGCCATCGACGACGAGCCGTTCGAACTCGGTGATGTCGCTGGTGATGCGGATTGTGTACGGGAAGTCTTCCTTGCTTGGCAGCACGGCGTGGAGCGCGCGCCAGGCAAGCTTGCCATGACCGATGTCGCGGCGGCTTGGTGCGCCAAAACGTCCAACTTCGCCAACGCTGTACGGCGGGAAGTTGTAATGCAGCATGAAGTTTTCATAATGCAGGCCGCCGAGGCCGTCGATCATCTGCTCTGCGTCCTTGGTGCCCAAGGTGCAGGTTGCGATGGTCTGGGTTTCGCCGCGGGTGAACAAGGCCGAACCGTGCGAGCGTGGCAGGAAATGGGTTTCTGCGAGGATCGGACGGATTTGGTTGGTCTTGCGACCGTCGATGCGGGTGCCGTCTTTCAGGATGGCGCCGCGAACGATTTCAGCCTCGAGCTTCTTCATCAGCTTGCCAGCGGCCATCTGGTCCTGCGGGGTTGCGTCGGTGAAGGCAGCCTTTGCAGCGGCTCGGGCTTCGTTGAGTGCGTTTGAACGAGCCGACTTGTCGGTGATCTTGTACGCCGCAGCAATGTCCTTGCCGATAAGCTTCTTCAGCTTGTCCTTGGCAGCCGAGAGGTCAGCCTGTTCGGCCATCGCCCAAGGTTCCTTAGCAGCTTGCTCAGCCAGTTTGATGATCGCCTTGACGACTTCCTTACACGCGTCATGCGCGAACAGGACGGCACCGAGCATGATTTCTTCCGAAAGCTCATTGGCTTCGGATTCGACCATCATCACCGCGTCGTAAGTTGCAGCAACCACGAGGTCGAGATCGCCTTCGGCAACCTGCTCGTCGGTCGGGTTCAGAATATATTCGCCGTTCACATAACCAACGCGCGCCGCGCCGATTGGGCCCATGAAAGGCACACCCGAAATCGTCATCGCAGCCGAAGCGGCTACAAGAGCGAGAATGTCAGGTTCGTTATGGCCATCATAGCTCAGAACCTGAGCGATGCAGTTGATTTCGTTGTAGAAACCTTCCGGGAACAATGGACGTAGTGGACGGTCAATCAGACGCGAAACCAAAGTTTCCTTTTCGGTGGCACCGCGTTCGCGCTTGAAAAAGCCACCGGGGATACGGCCGGCTGCGGAATATTTTTCCTGATAGTGAACGGTCAGCGGGAAGAAATCCTGGCCATCCTTCACCGACTTTGCCGCGGTAACCGCGCAAAGCACAACAGTTTCGCCCAGCGACGCCATGACAGCACCGTCGGCTTGACGGGCAACCTTGCCCGTTTCGAGAGTGAGGGTTTGTCCGCCCAACTCGATTGATACAGTTTTCGTATTAAACATTTTATTTCCTTTTGCCCGCTCGCCCTATGCGATGCGGGGCCTCTAATGCGGATAATCCGATCCGCGGACGGTGGGGGCTTTAACGGCCCCTATGGCAGTCCAGCCTCATTGCCGGACAGCCCCATAAGCAAAAAGCGACCCTGTCGAGGGCCGCTTTCGCAAAATTACTTACGAAGACCGAGCTTCGCGATGAGGGCGGCATAACGCTCGCCATCGATTTTCTTGAGATAGTCCAGAAGCGAACGACGCTTGTTGACCATCATCAAAAGACCACGACGCGAATGATTATCCTTGTGGTTGGCCTTGAAATGGTCGGTCAAACCGTTGATCCGCTCGGTCAGAATTGCAACTTGCACTTCGGGCGATCCGGTATCGTTGGCTTCGCGAGCATGTTCTTTAATAACTTCGGCTTTGCGTTCAGCAGTAATCGTCATGTTTTTCCTTCGAACATCGTGATTTAGAGATTAAAGCCACGGACGGTTTTTAACATACCGTCGATGTTCTCCACTAACGCCAATGGCCGCAAATCTGCGCCCCTCGCCCAATGTAGCCCATCTTTCATGGCAATCCCGGTCAAGACGCGGCCCGCTTGGACTGCCCTTGCCTGTTCCGGGGAGAGATCTAGAGCCGGGATGTCGACCAGCCCTGCCTCTATCGGCAAGATAATGTCTTCTTGCGGCGCGCCTTGGCCGAATGCGTTGAGTTTGTCCAGCGAAATCGCGCTTGCCAAGGTGAACGGCCCGGCGCGTGTGCGGCGCAGCATCGTTACATGGCCGACGGTGCCGACGGCTTTAGCGATGTCTCGCGCAAGAGAACGTATATATGTGCCTTTGGAGACGTCGGCGGATAACGTGATTTCTTCAAGCGGTCCTTCACCAGCTGCACTCACACTAAGCGAATGGACGGTCACCGCTCTCGCGGTCATCTCAACATCCTCGCCCGCCCGCGCGCGATCATACGCGCGTTTGCCATCGATTTTGATCGCTGAATAAGCAGGTGGGATTTGTTCTATTGGGCCTGTGAAGCTTCGCAATGCTGCTTCAACATCTGCAAGCGCTGGACGGTGCTCCGAAGTAGCGACAACCTCGCCCTCCGCGTCCAATCCGCTGGTTTCCGTTCCAAAGGAAATTGTGAAATCATAGGTTTTGGAAGCATCGAGCATCCGCCCGCAAAGCTTGGTGGCCTCGCCTAGTGCTATTGGCAGCACCCCCGTAGCCAATGGATCAAGCGTCCCGCCATGACCGACCTTGACCTTGCCAAATCCGGCCTCGCGCAAATTGCGTTTCACCGCCGCGACTGCTTGCGTCGACCCAAGCCCTATCGGTTTGTCCAGAATGATCCAGCCATGCACGCGCTGCGTTATTGCCCTGCCCGCGCCGCCATGAAATGCTTACGGCACATCGCAACGTAGCGGTCATCGCCGCCGATTTCGGTCTGCGCGCCATCGATTACGGCCTTGCCAAATTCATCGACGCGGAGGTTCATCGTTGCTTTGCGCCCGCAATCGCACACGCCTTTCAGCTCGACCAAGCTATCAGCAATACCAAGCAAGGCCGCCGAACCCGGAAAGAGCTCACCCTGAAAATCGGTGCGCAGGCCATAGCAGACAACCGGAATACCAGCGTTATCAGCAAGTCTCGCGCATTGCCAAGCCTGCTCTTTTGAAAGAAACTGCGCCTCATCGATCAACACGCACGCCAGCGGCGTTTCCTGATGTCGTTCGAGCACTGATTCCTCGATATCGGTGGAACCCTCAAACCGGCTTGCGTCACCGGCAAGTCCAATCCGCGAGCTGATCGCACCAAAACCGGGCCGGTCATCCAAGGCAGCGGTCCACAGCATGACTTTCATACCGCGTTCGCCATAATTGAACGCCGCCTGCAACAACGTCGATGATTTGCCGGCGTTCATCGAGGCATAATAGAAATACAGCTTCGCCATCAGTCGTCGCCGTCGGTCAGGTCCTGCTGCACCTTCGGCTGCGCCAACAGACCTTCGATATGGGTCGCCTGATCGAAGCTGTCATCAGCGAGGAACTTCAGCTTCGCGGCATATTTCATGCTTACCCGCGACGCGACTTCCTTCTGGAAAAACGCAGTGTTGGTCCGCAGCGCCTTCAGGACCGCCTCCTCATTCGCGCCAAGCAGCGGCTTGATGAAAGCAGTTGCGTGCCGCAAATCGGGCGACATCCGCACCTCGGTCACGCTGACGCTATGGCTGGTCAGCACATCATCATGCACTTCATCGCGTGCGAGCAGTTCGGACAGGATATGCCGAAATTGTTCGCCCACGCGAAGCAAGCGGACTGAACGGCCTTCGGGCCCAGTGTCGTTATGTTTGGCCATAAAGCTCCCCTTTCAGGCTTGAGCTAGGTTCACAACGTACGTTCACGCTCCTCGACCTCGAAGACTTCGAGCATATCGCCAGCCTTGACGTCGTTGGTATCGGCGAGAACCACACCACATTCCATCCCGGCGCGGACTTCGTCGACATTGTCCTTGAAGCGGCGCAGTGATGCAATTGTGGTTTTCGATACGATGACGTCCTCGCGGGTAAGACGCGCGAACAGGCCCTTTTTGATAACGCCTTCGCTGACCAGCAAACCGGCTGCCTTGTCGCGCTTGCCCGATTTGAACACGTCCTTGACTTCGGCACGACCGACGACCGTTTCGATGATTTCCGGACCCAATTCGCCAGCCATTTCCTTGGCTATGTCGGCGGTCAGATGATAGATGACGTCGAAATATTTGAGGCGAACGCGGTCACGCTTGGCGAGCGCCGCTGCTTTGGTATTCGGACGCACGTTGAAGCCGATGAGCGGCGCATTCGATGCCGCAGCAAGCAACATGTCGGATTCGGTAATCCCACCAACACCTGCCAGCAAAACGCGGACCTTGATGTCGTCGGTCGAGATGTTGTTGAGTGCGGTAACGATAGCCTCGACAGAACCTTGCACATCGCCCTTGATGACCACGGGATATTCCATCGCGCGCGTGGCGGACAGATTATCGAACAGATTTTCAAGGTTCGGCGTGACCTGCGCGGTGCGGACCTTGGTTGACTGTTCCTTACGGTACAGCGCGACTTCACGCGCACGGGCCTCGTTCTCGACCACGGTCAGAACGTCACCTGCCGATGGCACGCCGGTAAGGCCGAGCACCTCAACCGGCATTGCAGGACCTGCTTCTGGAACCTGCTGGCCCTTGTCGTTGATTAGCGCACGGACCTTGCCGCTTTCTGCGCCAACGACAAAGATATCGCCGCGTTTCAGCGTACCGCGCTTGACCAACACAGTTGCAACCGCCCCGCGGCCCTTGTCGAGCTGTGCTTCGACCACGATGGCTTCGGCAGGACGATCCGGATTGGCCTTCAGCTCCATCAATTCTGCCTGAAGCGCGAGCTTTTCAAGCAAAGTATCAAGGCCGGTTTTCTTTAGCGCCGACACTTCGACGTCCTGAACATCGCCGCCCATCTGTTCGACAATGACTTCATGCTCAAGCAAACGTTCGCGTACCTTCTGAGGGTTCGCGCCTTCCTTGTCGATCTTGTTGATTGCTACAATCATCGGGACGTTTGCAGCCTTGGCATGCTTAATCGCTTCGATCGTCTGCGGCATCAGGCCGTCATCGGCGGCCACCACAAGGATCACGATATCAGTTACCGACGCGCCTCGCTGGCGCATCTGCGTGAAGGCTTCATGGCCCGGCGTATCGAGGAAGGTGATGACAGAGCCATCCTTTGCCTTCACCTGATAAGCGCCGATATGCTGGGTGATGCCGCCAGCTTCACCCGACACAACGTTCGCGCCGCGCAGTGCGTCGAGCAACGAGGTTTTGCCGTGATCGACGTGGCCCATCACGGTTACAACCGGCGGACGCGATTTCAGCGTTTCGGGTGCATCGACGTCCTCATCATGGACAATATCCACATCAGCGTCGGAAACGCGCGTGATATTGTGGCCAAATTCCTCGACGAGCAATTCGGCGGTATCCTGGTCGATGGTTTCATTGATTGTGACCGGCATACCCATCTTGAACAAGGCTTTGACCAGATCGCTGCCCTTTTCGGCCATACGGTTGGCTAGTTCCTGCACTGTAATTGTTTCAGGCACGACCACGTCGCGGCTCTGCTTAGGTTGTGCAGTGCGATTGCCGCCACCATGCAGACGCTTTTCCTTTTCACGCGCGCGCTTCAAAGCCGCGAGTGAACGCGCACGAGCGCCGTCATCGCCCTCCAGCGCGCGGGTTACTGTAAGCTTGCCCGATTGGCGGCGATCATCCGCTGCGCCACGGGTTGGGCGATGTGGAGCCTTCTTTGCTTCTTCACGTTCACGTTCGGGCCGCTTGGGTGCTTCAACCGGCGTAAAGCGGCGTGGTGCGGGAGCTGCACCGTCTTTGTTGGCTTCTTCAGCAACGGGCGCCACAGTTTCAGGTTCCACAACAACAGCTGCAGCAGCAGCAGGCGGCGGAGGCGGTGGAGCAGCAGCTTCTTCACGGTTGGCCTGAGCGCGTTGTTTTTCCTCTTCGCTTTTCTGCGCACGCTGCTCGGCTTCACGGCGGCTGCTTTCTTCGAGAACGGCAAGCCGTGCTTCTTCAGCTTCGCGCAGTAATTTGGCCTGACGTTCCTGACGGCTCAGCATGTCGTTGCCGGTTGGCCGCGGCGCAGGCGCAGCGACAGGTGCCGCAACAGGGGTCGCCACGGGCGGTGGTGGGGGTGGCGGAGCCGCGACTTCGGGTTCGGCTACAAAGCCCGGTTTGCCGACGAGCTTCTTGCGCTTCACCTCGACCACTACCTTATTGGTGCGGCCATGGCTGAAGGTCTGTTTGACTTCACCGGACTCGAGCGAGCGGCTCAAGGTGAGCGGCTTGCGCGTCAAAGTCGGCTTATTATTGGTATCATCACTCATCGAAACAGAACCCGTCCTTACTCAATCAATTGCGGAGATGTCAGCGTCAAGGCCCCGCATGTCCTCTGCCGAAGCAGCGGAATTGAGGGGCGCATTACTGCATCCTTTGAAATTTAGCCAGCGTCCAAGATGATGCATCACCCTGTCTGCTGCTTTTTGGTCGATCAGCGCTACATGCACAGCATTTTGCCGTCCAAGCGCCGCCGATATTGCATCGCGGTCCACTGGAAGCTTGACGCCTCCCTTGCCCGAGCCTTCCTGATCTTCGCCAACGCGCCACGCCTGATCGCGCTTGCCACTTCCATCGGCGCTTGCGTCGGATGCGTGGAGCAAGAGTTTGACCTGACCGCTGCGCGAGGCACCATCGATCTTCTCTGCACCCAATATCAGATGTCCTGCCCTTGCTTCCAAGCCCAAGCGGTCGAGAAACGCCTTTTCAAGGCCGCGCTCGATGCGTCCGGAAAGGTCGTCGATGAGTTCAATCTTGTCGGTCTTAAACGCGCGGCGAAGCAATCCGGCAAGCTTACCCTTGGCCTGCGCCTTCGCCAATTCCTCGGAATTGACGCCAATCCACGCGCCACGACCGGGCGCCTTGGCAAAGATATCCGGCGCGACACTGCCGTCCGGGCCGAGCGCAAGCCTGATGAGCTGGGCGCGGGTCCCATGCTCACCTGACAATATGCACTTCCTTATAGGGGAGTGTTGGTTCTCATTGGGAGGTGTCCGCGGCAATGGCGTCCTCCTCTTCAAACCAATGCGCGCGAGCGGCCATGATAATTTCATTGCCCTGCTCTTCGGACAGACCAAATACCGCGAGGATACCTGCCTTGTCTTCGGTGCGGTTGCGGCGGACCTCACGGTCGCTGCGTTCATTGCGACGCGGTTCACGCGCCTTCTGGATCAGTTCGTCGGTAGCAAGGTCCGCCAGATCGTCGAGCGTTTTGATGCCCGCCTTGCCAAGCACAACCAGCATCGCTTCGGTCAGCACCGGCAGTTCGGCCAGCGCATCTTCGACGCCCAGTTCACGGCGTTCAGTGCGGTTGGCCTCTTCGCGGCGATCCAATGCTTCCTGCGCGCGGCTCTGCAATTCTTCTGCAAGACCTTCATCGAAGCCTTCAATCGCGGCGATTTCAGCCGGATCGACATAGGCAACTTCTTCAAGTTCGCTGAAGCCTTCCGCAACCAGCAATTGCGCCAGTGTTTCATCGACGTCGAGTTCCTGCTGGAACATCTCGGAACGCTCGACAAATTCCTTCTGGCGCTTCTCGCTCGATTCCTGCTCGGTCATGATATCGATGCCGCGTCCGGTAAGTTGCGATGCTAAGCGGACATTCTGGCCGCGACGGCCAATCGCGAGACTCAACTGATCGTCGGGAACGACGACTTCGATCCGGCCTTCTTCTTCGTCGATTACCACGCGGCTGACCGTTGCTGGCTGCAGCGCGTTAACGATGAAGGTTGCGGTGTCTTCCGACCAAGGGATGATATCAATTTTTTCGCCTTGCATTTCCTGCACGACGGCCTGAACGCGGCTTCCCTTCATACCGACGCATGCGCCGACAGGGTCAATCGAACTATCGTAGCTGATAACGCCAATCTTGGCGCGGCTGCCGGGATCGCGTGCGGCGGCCTTGATTTCGATGACGCCGTCGTAAATTTCGGGGACTTCCTGCGCGAACAGCTTCTTCATGAAGTCGGGATGCGCCCGGCTCAGCAGAATTTGCGGACCACGATTTTCGCGCTGAACCTTCATGATGAGTGCGCGGACGCGGTCGCCGTTGCGGACGACTTCGCGTGGGATTTGCTGGTCGCGGCGGATGACGCCTTCTGCGCGGCCAAGGTCTACCACTACGTGACCGAACTCGACCGATTTGACGACGCCGGTGATGATTTCGCCAGTGCGATCCTTGAACTCTTCAAACTGACGCTCGCGCTCTGCATCACGAACTTTCTGGAAAATAACCTGCTTCGCCGACTGTGCGTCGATACGACCCAAATCGACTGCTGGCAGCGGATCGACGATAAAGTCGCCAACCACGGCACCCTTTTGCAGTTTTTCGGCCTGCTTGAGATCAACCTGCTTGAAATAATCTTCGACCTCTTCAACGACTTCGACGACGCGCCACAGGCGAAGGTCGCCGGTCTGCGTGTCGAGCTTTGCACGGATGTCGTTTTCGGCACCGTAACGCGCACGAGCGGCACGCTGGATGGCTTCTTCAAGCGCCTCAACGACAATCGCCTTGTCGATCATCTTTTCCGATGCAACCGCGTTGGCGATTGCAAGCAATTCGGCCTTGTTGGCGGCAATACTACTGGCCATGGTCTTCGTCTTCCTGTGCTTCGTCGTTAATGGGTTCAGCCTCTACTTCGTCGGCCCCATCGCTGTTGATGGGCGCAGTCGACGCAATCAGGCGGTCTGTCAAGAGCAGCTTGGCGCTACCCATATTGGAAAATGCGAATGTCAGGCGGCCCGACTTGCGGTCGTCGACGAGGATATTCTCGCCATCAATACCAACAATGTTCCCGCGGATATTCTTGCGGCCATCCATCGGCGCGGCAAGCTCGACCTTAACCTCATGCCCCGCCCAATCGGTAAAGTCTGCGAGCCGCGTAAGCGGACGGTCGATACCGGGGGAACTCACTTCGAGGCGATACGCTTCCTCAATCGGGTCGAGTTCGTCAAACTTGTCGGAAATCCGATGCGAAAGCGAAGCGCAGTCATCAATGCCAAGCTGCCGCGTGTCGGGACGTTCGGCCATCACCTGCAAGGTCGGTTCGTCGCTCCCCTGCCCGCCGGTTTCAAACCACGCCACGCGCACCAGCGCAAAGCCAAGCGCTTCGGCTTCAGGCGCAATCAACGCAGTCAATTTATCCAGATCGGGCAACTTCATTCTTTCTGATGCAGTGCAAAGCTTCTGGGTGCCGGCCCCGTATGGCGCCAGCCCTTTCAAAGTCTCACAATGTAAGGATGACATCCGTATATGCCTGCACGACCTATTATGCAAGTGCCTTGCTATCGGAACAATCACCACCCATTTGCATTCACGACAAAGCAAAGGAGCATCCCCCCAAATGAAAAAACTCCCATTCCTCGTTAGCGCGTCATTAATGGCCGCCGCTTGCCAGCCAGCGGTAAGTGACGCGGCCCCCGCCAACAGCAGCGATAAACCGTTCGATATAGCTGTGGTTGCTGATTTTGAAGAACCGTGGGCGATGACCTTCATACCTGGAACACCGCACGCACTGATTACCGAGAAAAAGGGTAAGCTCAAGCTGTGGGAAAATGAGGGCGCGGTTGTCGACGTTGAAGGCGTGCCCGCTGTCGCTTATGGCGGTCAAGGCGGATTAGGCGATGTCATTTTGCATCCCGATTTTGCGAACAACAAATATATCTACTTAAGCTACGCCGAAGCTGGTGAAGGCGGATATGGCGCTGCGGTGGCGCGTGGCACGCTCGAAATGACTGGCGAAAAGCCCATATTGACTGGCGTTCAGGTCATTTGGCGGCAGGAGCCAAAGGTCTCCGGCCAAGGCCATTATGGCCATCGTTTGGCTTTCGGTCCCGACGGCATGCTCTATATCAGCAGCGGCGAACGACAGAAATTTCAGCCAGCGCAAGACCTGAACCAGAATTTGGGCAAGATTGTGCGCCTCACCGATGGCGGCATGATCCCGTCTGATAACCCGTTTTACGACCAAGGCCGTGTGAAATCGCAAATCTGGTCTTACGGCCACCGCAACCCTCTCGGTATTGCTTTCGACGCGCAAGGGCGACTTTGGAACCAGGAAATGGGTCCCGAAGGCGGCGATGAGCTAAATCTGGTCAAGAAAGCGGCCAATTATGGCTACCCGAAAGTGTCGAACGGTCGCAATTACGGCGCGTCGACTGACGATATCCCGGACCATGCCCCGGGCGACGGTTTCGAAGCACCTAAAGTTTTCTGGAACCCGGCGATTTCCCCGGGCGGCCTGATGATTTATTCAGGCGACATGTTCAAGGACTGGAAAGGCAGCGCATTCATCGGCGGCCTTGGCGCAAAGGCGCTGGTGCGTGTAAAATTGGATGGCGAGAATGCCAGCAAGGCCGACCAGTGGGACATGGGCGCGCGTATCCGCGAAGTCGAGCAAGGTCCCGATGGAGCCATTTGGATACTTGAAGACGAACGCGCAGGATCGCAGGGCCGCTTGCTCAAGCTTACACCGAAGCGATAAGCAATGGGTGACGGCGGCGATTATTTCGCTGCCGTCACTGTTCCCGTCAAATCTGCCAGGAAAGACCGAACGCGTTTCGCGTTCATGCCAAGGTCACTTACCCCTACCCTGCTAACCGACCGCATATCCACAACGCTGCCCTCGCCGGTATCGGTGGGCTTTACCCGCAAAACCACATCGTCCTTGAAGCGGAAAAATGCGCTGGTTTCGGTCGCTTCCATTCGGCCTTCTTCAGGCAATGAAACAGCAATATCCCATCCGCGTGCTTTCGCCAGGCGCTCCGCCTTGGCAATCACAATTGGGACAGGTTCGTTGATGCGTACTGAGCGAATGTCGCCATAGCTTTTTTGATGCACCGTAACCCAACGCTGCTGGGGCGTTAGGCCTTTCATTTTATCATCATTCGCTCCGGGAACATTATCCAGGTTATCGGCACGCAATTGAAGCGTACGGAATGAAGGCGGATCAGCTAAATCGGTTGAAACGTCGTGGATGGCCGGAACGGTTAAAGCGGCCATCAGGAATGTACCGACCCAACCAACATAGACAAGTGCAACCAGCATACCGGCCCAACGACGACTGCGCGGCGGCGGCGCGATTGATTTGCGCGCGCGCCAGCCAAATAATATCCCGAACAAAATGGCGCCCAGCCCCAGGAAGAAAGCCCAGGTCACACCCTTGAGACCGCTGGTATATTCCCACAATCCCCAGCCCGTGCCCACCGCTGAAACCAATCCCCAGACAAAAGCGCCCACACCCGCTGCGAGAACAAGACTGCCTTGAAAATCGAACTTCTTTTTTTCCAGCGCAACGCTGTCTGAAGAAGCAGGTGCAGCGGGCGGCGGCGTTCCGATCGGATCAGCTGGAATTTCTTGCTCGTTCAAAACCCGTACCCCTAATTTCCTGGTATAACAGCTGCACGCTAATCGAAGTTCCGGCCGATGGCAATTTGCCGCCCCCAAAATTTGTGCGCAACTTTACATTCAGTTGGACAAAATTGAACGGCGCTGACAGGAGGCGGCATGTTCACCGAGCCCATCCTGCAGAAACGCGCCAAGCGATTTGTTCTGCTGACGGTGTTCATTTACTCGATGGGCTTCGGCATCGTTATGCCGGTTTTGCCTGATCTCATACGCGAGCTTACTCAGGTCAGCCTTTCTGAAGCGACCCGTATCGGCGCGTGGATCGGAGCAGCGTACGGCATTTTTCAGTTCCTGATGGGGCCATTGATGGGCAATCTCGGCGACCGTTTCGGCAGGCGGCCGATCTTTCTGGTGTCGCTCTTCGGATTTGGCGCTGACTTCCTGCTCATGGGATTCGCGCCATCCATTATCTGGCTATTCATCGGCCGCGCAATCGCCGGCGGTTTTGGCGCGGTATTTGGCCCGGCCAACGCGGCAATGGCCGATATGTCGACAGCCGACGATCGCGCTGCGAGTTTCGGCAAAGTCGGTGCGGCTTTCGGGCTGGGTTTTATCCTGGGCCCTGCGATGGGCGGGCTGCTCGCCGATTACGGCACGCGCTTGCCGTTTTTTGTCGCCGGAAGCCTAGCGTTCGCAAACGGCATTTACGGCTATTTCGTTTTCCCTGAAACGATGCCCAAGGAACGCCAGCGGCCATTTGAATGGAGACGGGCAAACCCGCTTGGCGCGCTTGCGACGCTCGGCAAGATAAAGGGCATATTGCCCATCGCATTTATTTACTTCTTGTGGGTGTGCGCGACCAATATCTACCCTGCGACATGGGCATTTTTTGCGCCGGCACAATTTGGCTGGGACAGCAAAATGGTCGGCATATCGCTGACATTGGTTGGCGTATCGATGCTATTGTTCCAGTCGATGGTAATCGGCCGTGTCGTCAAACGCTTTGGCGAACGGACCACCGCAATGATTGGGATGGCTTTCGGTCTTGCAAGCTTTACGATCACCGCTTTTCTGACCAATGGTGTAATCGCACTAACCCTCAATGTACTGAACGGCTTTTCGGGCATGGCAATGCCAGCGATAAACGCGATGATGTCGCGGCGCACGCCACCTGACCAGCAGGGCGAATTACAAGGGCTGAACGGCAGTCTGTCGGCCCTAGCCTTCCTGATGGCGCAGCTTGTGTATAATAATACGCTTTCAACTTTCACCAGCACGAGCGCGCCAGTCTATTTTCCTGGTGCACCTTTCCTAATTGCCGCTGGGTTGAGCATCGCCACGCTTTCTGCGCTTTTCCTGCTGTCGAAGCGCGACGCTGTAACTGCGCAGACTTGATGGCCGATATGTTGCTTCCGCTTTCCAGCGTTCCTGCTGCCGATGTCGAAAAGCTGCTCGACGATGCCTTTGGTGCCGACCGGCATAAGCGGACTGCGTACCTGCTACGGCAAGGCATGACTATGGTCGAGCACCTGTCATTCGCGGTTGTCGAAGGCGATGGATTGTGTGGCACCATTCAGTGCTGGCCGATTTCGGTTGGCAACACACCATTGATTCTTGTCGGGCCGGTGGCGGTGTCGACGGCAAAGCAAAATCAGGGCTTTGGGCAACAAATGATGCGCGCAATGTTGGCCGCTGTTCAACCAGATGATACCCCGATGGTGATGATTGGCGACCCCGAATATTATGGACGCTTTGGGTTTGACGCCGAGCAGACCGGCGGCTGGACGTTGCCTGGGCCTTGGGAGCCAAGGCGGCTGTTGCTCCGTAATCCGCATGGCCTGACGTTACCCCAATCAGGTTTGCTTGGTCCGCGGACAAGCCTTTGACGACTGCATCCTTTGGCCGTATCGCTTGGCTATGCCTTATGACGTACCCGACCTTGCAAAGCTGAACCTGTCGGACGTTGCCGAAATGGTCGCGGCGCGCAAATTGCCACCGGTGGAGAGTTGGCAGCCGGAAAACTCCGGTGACAGCGAAATGCGGATCGCCGCCGATGGCAAATGGTACCATCAAGGCGGCGAGATTACACGGCCAGCAATGGTTCGGGCATTCTCTAGTCTCTTGCGGCGCGATACCGATGGCAGTCACTGGCTGGTAACGCCGCAGCAAAAGCTTTCCATAGATGTTGACGATGCACCATTTGTTGCGGTCGAAATGCAAAGCGAGGGCGAAGGTGAAAAACGTTCCCTCGCTTTTCGACTGAATAGCGATGACCTGGTAATTGCCGGCCCCGAACATATTATCGAGTTACGAAATGACCTGCCCTATTTGCATGTGAGAGGCGGGCTTTGGGCAAAGCTATCACGCGCCGCATATTATGATCTTGTAGATATCGCGTTGGACGAAAGTCCGGAATCGCCGCGTGTCTGGAGCAACGGCGCGATGTTTAACGTTGGCGCGCCTGTATGAACTGGCCGATATGAACTGGATTGCCCGTATCGAAGCGGCGCTGGATCCTGCGCTGAGCATCACAATAGAGGACGAACGCTATTTGGGCGACGAAGGCCATCGCGCCGCCGCAGTGCTGATCCCTATTACGGATCGGTCGGAGCCGGGCGTTATTCTGACCCAGCGCCCAGAATGGCTGCGCAGTCATGCCGGACAAGTGGCCTTCCCCGGGGGCAAGGTTGACGAGGTCGATGCCGACGCGATTTCCGCTGCATTGCGAGAGGCAAATGAGGAGCTAAACATATCGCCAGCCGATGTGCAGGTCATCGGGGTTGCCGACACTTATTATTCAGGCAGCGGCTATCGCATCGAACCGGTGGTCGGCATCATCCCGCCCGACTTGCCGCTGCGCGCTAACCCCGAAGAAGTCGAAGACTGGTTTGAGGTTCCCCTCGCCTTCCTGCTTGACCCTAGCAATGCGGTGAAGAAAGAAGCGATGTGGAATGGGCAGCAGCGGACTTATTATGATATGCAATGGGGTGACAGGCGAATTTGGGGTGTTACTGCCGGGATTATTGCCAATCTGGCGCGCCGCCTGACATGACCGGAAAGCTTCTTCCCAACGCAGATTGGCAGCAATCCGATAGCTTACGCGAAGTTGTTGCCGCGCTTCAAGACCGGCATGGAGGCCCTCGTTTTGTTGGTGGAGCGGTGAGGGATACGCTGCTCGGTATTGACGTCGCCGACGTCGATATTGCGACTACCTTATTACCCGAAATAGTCATCGACAGGTTGGAAGCTGCGCGGATCAAAGCCGTTCCAACTGGCCTAGATCATGGAACGGTAACCGCCGTTGCCGATGGCAGAAATTATGAGATTACCACGCTTCGTCGTGACGTAGCGACCGACGGAAGACGCGCGACAGTGGCATTTTCGACCGAATGGGAAGAAGATGCAGCTCGGCGCGATTTTACGATAAATGCACTCTACGCCGATCCGCAAACTGGCGAAGTTTTCGACTATTTTGGTGGATTGCAGGATTTGGATGCAGGCATCATCCGGTTCATCGGTGATGCCGACCAGCGCATTGCCGAAGATTTTCTCCGGATATTGCGCTATTTCCGATTTCTGGCGCGCTATGGGCATGGGGTAATTGACGCGGACGCGGTCAACGCCTGCGCAAAGGGCGCGCATGGCCTAACCGCGTTATCGCGCGAGCGGATTGCGCAGGAACTGACCAAAATTTTGTCACTGCCCGATCCGTTAAAGTCAGTGGAGTTAATGACCGAAAATGGCATATTCGCGCCATTCTTACCCGAGCTCTCCGCTTCAGCCGCAAAAGCGCTTCGGACCCTGATGGACCGAGAGGACCGTCATAATCAGCCAGTATCCCTGCCCGCGCGGATTCTAACTCTGCTTCCACACGACACTGTCGCTGTCGACAAAGTTGCGGCGCGGCTAAAGCTTTCGAACCGCTTGCGTGAAAGTCTCGCCAAGCGGTTGGACGCGCCAGAACCCAATGCAGACAACATCAGGGCAATTGCATATCGGACAAGCACCGACTGCGCGCGCGATGTTGTTATGCTCTATGCCGGTGATGCCGAATTGCCCCAGTGTCTTTCAAAACTACACGAATGGGCCATACCTGAAATGACCTTGAAAGGCGGCGACCTGATTGGGCTTGGCCTGACTGCCGGACCGTTGGTTGCGAAGACGCTGCGGGCAGTTGAAGCTCAATGGATTGCCGAGGATTTTCCCTCACTCGCACGACAAAACGAAATCGCGCGTCAATTAGCGGTTGATGCCCTGTCTGCTTCTAAAAACGCATAGGCAGCTTCACCGGTCATCGGCCGCGCATAATAATAGCCCTGCCCAACCGAGCAGCCAAGGCGGCGCAACACTTCTGAAATCTCTTCGCTTTCAATGCCTTCAGCGGTCGTTTTCATGCCGAGCGCACGCGCAAGCGACAGCACCGTACGTACAATGGCACGCTTATCTTTATCGACCATCATCTCGGTCACGAAACTTCGGTCGATTTTCAGTACGTCTATCGGCAGCTGCTGCAGATAAGCCAGGTTCGAGTAACCGGTCCCGAAATCATCCATAGCCAAATTCGTATCGAGCCCTTTTAGCGCATTGAGAAGCTGTTTTGCGCCTTCAGGATCATTTATGAATGCGCTTTCGGTCAGTTCAAGCGTCATGCGGTTACCCAAAACGCCCGCGCCGGTGAGCGCCGAAGAAACAGCCTCAACCACATCATCGCGCTGCATTTGTACCGCCGACATGTTGACCGAAATGCGGAATTCAGGTTCCCCGTTCAACCGAGCGTCCCATTTTGCAATGGTTTTAGCGGCTTCTTCCAATGCCCAACGTCCGAGCGGAACTATCAGCCCGCTTTCTTCAGCGACAGGAATGAAGTCGACAGGAGAAATGGCACCCAAATCTGGATGTTGCCAGCGAGCGAGTGCCTCAAAGCCACTTAGCGACCCGGTATCAAGATCAATGAGCGGTTGATAATGCAGCTCGAGCTCGCCGCGCTGCAATGCCCGGCGTAAATCGGTTTCCATGCTAAATCGGCGGCGCGCCGTATCGACCGTACCGGTTGCATATAATTCAAATGCTTTTGTCAATTTTGCGCGCTTGAGCGCGATTTGCGCGTGCCGCAGCGTGTCCATGGGATCGTCGTTACCAACCTGACCAACCGCAGCTGCGACCGCGCATTCGACTTGTATTTCAAGATTTGATAGCTGGCATGGGTCGATAAAGGCGTCGGTCAAGCGCTTGGCGATACGCTTCACATCGCCGCTTTCGTCACCCAGCGTAACAAATAACGCAAACTCGTTGCCACCGAGGCGACACAAAATCTCGTTGCTTCGGATGCGAGAGTTTAGACGGCGGGCGACGGTTATGATCAGCTCGTCGCCAGCCATGGCACCAACGGACTCATTCACTCGGCTAAAGCGTGCAAGGTCAACAAGGATAATCGCGTAGCTGCGATGCGAGCCCGATGTGGTTAGCGCACCGATTGCCGCCTCGATTTCTTCTTCAAAACCGGTGCGATTACAAAAGCCTGTGAGACTGTCGCTCAACATCTCGCGACGCAGATTGATGCGGCTGACCGCCTCTGCGGTGCGATCAACGATCGAAAGCAGAAGCAAGCTGCCGTCGACGCCAAAACGGGCGATGCTGATTTCCAGTTCGCGCCGGTTTACCAGATCATCCGATTGCCAGCACTCGAAATGCGTGTCCCGTCCTTCATCGACCATTGCAAAAGCACGCTCCGCCAGCGTCGCCATGTCCAATCCGGTTTCGCGTTTGAAACCGAGCGCAAGATCGTCAAATTTACGATTGCTGACCACGTGCCGGACTTCATCCGCATCGATTCGAAAGATGGCGCCCGCGATCGGCAGCGACGACAACCACCCAAATTCTACTTTGGGATCAGCAGGATGTAAGGAGCGCCCCCTGTTCAGCATTGCGCTGAAGGGAGAAATATCTGTTGTAGCGCGGGGACCCATATTTTTCATTATGGTCCGCATTAATTACCAATTGTAAAAAATCGTCACTTTGTTTGTGGTGGATAAAAGGTTAATGCGCGCGCTCAGCATCGTTAATCAAAACGATTGTTACGCGGAAATCCTTGCGGCGGCAGCCGTCCCGCGGCACCGCGCGCCACGCGCCAAAGTGACATGTCATTTTCTGTCCGCGTCCGCCCGCTGTCACCACCCATCGCCCAGCTCAGCCCTTCGCTCATCCTGAAGCAAATAGCATCGGCCAGCCCGCCGTCCTTATAGCGTTGCAGGGTCACGCCCTGCCCCTTCGCCATTTCGGGAATTTCGCTCATCGGGAACGCCACCAGCTTGCGATTGTCGCCCACGACGGCGACATATTGATCCTTAAGCAGCGCGTCATCGTCTGTTTCACGCGGTGCCATCCGCACAACCTGCAGTTTCGCACCAGGCTTTAACGTGACTACGCCGCGGCCCTTGCGGGTTTCGGCAATGACGTCGCTCATTTTGGCGATGAAGCCCTTACCCGTCGATGCGGCGAGCAACATCCGACCATCCGGCGTCGCTGGGAATACCGAGACGATATCATTACCGGCTTCGATATCGATCATCGTGCCAACCGGTTCGCCAAAGCCGCGCGCGCCGGGCAGCTTGTCAGCGCCAAGCGTGTAGAAACGGCCATTGGCGGTCGCAATCAGGATTTTATCGGTTGTTTGCGTGTGGAACGCAAAGGCGGGTCCGTCGCCTTCCTTGAATTTGAAATCGGCACGAGCAGACAGGTCGGCATGGCCCTTCATCGCCTTGATCCAGCCGCGCTTCGACATGATAACCGTCACCGGCTCCCGCTCGACAAAAGCCTCAAGCGATATGTCGCGCGCTTGCCCCGCTTCCTCCAAGCTTGTGCGGCGACGTCCGAGCTCGGTTTCCTCTGCATAGCTTTTGCGTAGTGCAGACAAGTCCTTCTTCAACCGCGTCTTTTGCCGTGCCGGGCTCTCGATCAACTTGACGAGCTCCTCGCGCTCGGCCTGCAATGTTTCCAGTTCGCGGCGCAGCTCCATCTCCTCAAGCCGACGCAACGACCGCAACCGCATGTTGAGAATGGCTTCGGCCTGCCGGTCGTTAAGCTGGAATTCCTCCATCATTACCGGCTTGGGCTCATCCTCCGTTCGAATAATTTCGATGATGCGATCGAGGTTAAGGAAGGCAATGATATAGCCTTGCAGCAGCTCCAGCCGCGCATCGATTTTCTCCAACCGGTGCTGCGATTTGCGGACCAGCACTTCAATCTGATGGTGAAGCCAGTGCCGCAATACCTCGCCTAGGCCCATGACCTTCGGAGTGCGTTGCGCATCCAGCACATTCATGTTGAGAGAGAAACGCGTTTCCAGGTCGGTGAGACGGAATAAGGCATTTTTGAGGTCTTCAGGATCAACGTTACGGCTTTTCGGCACCAGCACGATGCGGATTTGCTCGTCACTCTCGTCGCGCACGTCATCGAGGATCGGTAGTTTCTTATCGGCAATCAGCTGTGCGATCTGCTCGATCAGCTTGCCCTTTTGCACCTGATAGGGAATTTCCGAGACAACCAACTGCCAGGTTCCGCCGGACTGCTTTTCAACGCCGCTTGTTTCCCAGCTACCATCATCCAACCGGCCAGTCGAAAAGCGGGCCCGCACGCGCATCGCGCCGCGTCCGCTGGCATAAGCCGCGCTGATAACCTCCGGGCTGTCAACAAGCAGCCCGCCGGTTGCAAAATCCGGGCCGTGGACAATCTGCATGATCTGCTCATGCGTCGCTTGCGGCTCATCAATCAAAAGCATTGCGGCATCAATGATTTCGGCGGCGTTATGCGACGGAATTGATGTCGCCATGCCCACTGCAATCCCGCTCGCACCATTGGCCAGCAAGTTCGGGAACAGACCCGGCATTACCTCGGGCTCTTCATCCTCGCCATTATATGTCGGACGAAAATCGGTACCGTTTTCATCGAGCCCGTTCATCAGCTCGATGGCGGTCTTTGTCAGCCGCGCTTCGGTGTAGCGATAGGCGGCTGCATTATCGCCGTCGATATTGCCGAAATTCCCCTGCCCATCAACGAGCGGATAGCGCAGCGAAAATGTCTGCGCGAGACGAACCATCGCATCGTAGACCGATTGGTCGCCATGCGGGTGATATTTACCAATTACATCGCCGACAACGCGCGCGCATTTTTTGTAACCCTGCGACGGATCAAGCTTTAGCAGCCGCATCGCCCACAACAACCGACGGTGAACGGGCTTTAGGCCATCACGCAAATCCGGAAGCGAGCGCGCGGTAATCGTCGACATCGCATAAATCAGGTAACGCTCAGACAATGCTGCATCGAACGGTGCATCGACGATCGCGTCGAACGGGTCCTCGGGCGTGGTATCGATGGTATCGGACATTGCAGTCCCGATAGCCGCGCAAAGAGTCCACGCAAAGTGCGGAATTCAGCAATCCACAGCTTATTGGAGAAACAATGCCATGTTGCGTTGCAATAAAGACACAACATGATTGAAAAATTTCTGAAATATTACCCCAGCTCTAGCTAAGGCATCGCGATAGTGCCAAATTCGCGCCTTAGTACAAAATAATGTTTCAAAATGGGGAAGCACAATGACCAAGCATAAGCTTATTTCCGCGTTCGCGATGTCCGTATCGGCCAACGCATTATTGCTTGCCGGCGCGACACCAGCATTCGCTCAGGATGAACCGCAGGCCGAGGGAAGCGCTTCACCGCAAGATGCAATTATTGTTACCGGCACGCGCCGAACCGACCGGACTGTTGCAGACAGCCCTGTACCTATCGACATTATCTCCTCCGAAGCGCTGCAGAACAGCGGCACCACAGAGACGAACCGCCTGCTGAATAACCTTGTCCCGTCCTTCAATTTTCCACAGCCGTCGCTGACAGACGGGACTGACTCGCTGCGTCCAGCAACCTTGCGAGGCCTGGCACCAGATCAGGTTCTGGTTTTGGTCAATGGCAAGCGCCGTCACCTTTCATCGCTGTTAAACCTGAACGGCTCCGTCGGTCGTGGTTCGGCTGGCGTAGATATGAACACAATTCCATCCATTGCCATCGACCGTATTGAGGTATTGCGTGATGGCGCCTCGTCACTTTACGGTTCCGATGCGATCGCTGGCGTTATCAACATCCAGCTTAAGAAACGCGAAGGTGGCCGCGCCCAGATAAGCTATGGCAAATATGTGACCTCGATGGAGGGCGTGGGCGATGTTGTTGGAGTGACCCAACCAACCACTGCTACCGGAGACCCAACGGTTACCATATCCACCGCAGACCGAAAACGCCGCGACGGTGAAACCTACACGTTGGCAACCAATATTGGGTTGCCAGTTGGCGAAAATAGCTATCTGAATTTCACGGCGGAATACAAAGATCGCAGCCCAACGAACCGATCAGGCGCCGATATCCGCCGTCAATATGCCGGGCTGAACGACCCGCGTGAACTTACATTCAACCGCTTCAGCCACCGGTTTGGCGACGGTGAATCTAAAGATATGAACTTCTTCATAAACGCCGGAACACAGTTATCCGAAGACATCGAACTCTATTATTTCGGCAGTTATGGCGTGCGCGATGCCAATGGTGCCGGCTTTTACCGCCGCGCCAATGATGCGCGAAACCGCGACTTTGCCGCCAATCCCAACGGCACAGTGCCATTCTATCCCGATGGGTTTTTGCCGATTATCGCCAGTAACATCAACGATATCTCGGCGGCAGTCGGTCTTCGTGGCGAAGTTAGCGGATGGGACGCCGATTTATCGGTCGTTTATGGATCCAACCGTCTCGATTATTCGATTGAGGACAGCTTCAACGTTTCGCTCGGCGGATTGGTCAGCAATCGCAAATTCGATGCAGGTGGACTGAGGTCCGGTCAAACAGCGGTAAACCTCGACGTTCGCCGTGATCTCGATCTAGGTATGGCAAACGCCGTTTCGCTCGCTTTGGGTGTCGAGTATCGCAACGAGAACTACAAAATCCGGCCTGGCGAAGAGCAAAGCTATATTGCAGGACCCTTTGCCTTTGCGGCGAATTTGCCGGCGGGCGTGGCCGTGGGTGCGCCAGGCGCACAGGTATTCCCAGGTTTCAGTCCTAGGACCGCAATCGATGAGTCACGCAACAGCTACGCAGGATATATCGAGCTCGATACCGACCTAAGCGATGCGTTCAACATTCAAGCAGCTGGGCGGTTCGAACATTTCTCGGACTTCGGCAACACCGTGAACGGGAAGGTCGCCGCCCGATTCGAACCATTTGATGGTCTTGCTCTGCGTGGATCGGTATCAACCGGTTTCCGGGCACCGGGTCTTGCCCAACAATATTTTTCGACAACCTCGACCAACAACGTCAACGGCCAGCTAATTGAAATCGGTACGTTTCCAGTAAGCTCGCCGATTGCGGTTGCACTCGGCGCTGAGCCACTTGATGCGGAAAAATCGCTGAATTTTGGCGGCGGTGTTACTTTCTCGATGTTCGCCGGCCTCAACGTCACGGTCGATTATTACAATATCAAAATCAAAGATCGCATTACCCTGACAGAGAATCTGCAAGGCGCTGACGTTGTCGCGATTTTGAATGCTGCTGGCGTAGTCGGGACGTCCGCGCGTTTCTTTATCAATGGTATTAACACCAAGACAGAGGGCTTGGACATCGTCGCAAGTTACCGCGTTCCCGACTTCGGCTTGGGCACACTTCGTTTGAACGCAGGTTTCAACATTAATAATACCAAAATCACTGATCGACGCGTGTTTAGCGGATTTACGGCTCAACGCCTGTTCGCTCGGCCGGAATCATTGCGCCTGACCGATGGCCAACCTTCCGATAAACTGAACGTTGGTCTGACATGGGATATCGACAAATTCGGGTTGACGGCGAACGCCAACCGGTTTGGCGAAGTATTCCTACCCGGTCCATCTAATGACATTACCCTCGCTCCAGGCGCAGCGCCGGGCGATCTGACACTTTCACCAAAATGGGTTGTCGATCTGGAGCTGCGCTTTAAGCCGATCGAGACTATCACTATTGCCCTAGGCGCAAACAATCTGCTCGATGAATATCCGGATCGCCTGCCATTCGGCACGGTCAACGGGTTCAACTTTGGCCTTAACAATGCGTTCCTTCCTTACAGCTCGCAGTCGCCGTTCGGCTTTAGCGGACGATTCTTGTATGGGCGCGTCAGCGTCGATTTCTAAACGCGCTATAGCGCAATTGAAAAGGGCGGCCTGTGTGCCGCCCTTTTTGTTTGGTGCTTGTTCTGCTAACCGACCGCTCAACTCCATATCTACAAGAAAGCCTATGGCATGATCCCTCGTTATTCTCGCCCTGACATGGTCAAAATCTGGGAGCCGGAAAACCGCTTCCGCATCTGGTTCGAGATTGAAGCGCACGCGACCGATGCATTGGCGGACCTGGGTGTGGTACCGAAATCGGCCGCGGAGGCACTTTGGAAATGGTGGGCTACCAACCCCAAAATTGACGTCGCCGCGATTGACGCAATCGAAGCCGTGACGAAACACGACGTCATTGCGTTTCTGACCTGGGTTGCCGAACAGGTCGGCGACGAAGCGCGATTTATGCATCAGGGAATGACGTCTTCCGACGTGCTCGACACCTGCCTTGCGGTGCAATTAACGCAGGCAACCGACATATTGCTCGCCGATATGGACGCACTGCTCGCCGCTATCAAAACCCGCGCGTTGGAGCACAAATTTACGCCGACCATTGGTCGCAGCCACGGTATCCATGCCGAGCCCGTGACATTCGGCCTCAAACTCGCTCAGGCCTATGCCGAATTTTCACGCGGGCGGGAGCGGCTGATGGCAGCACGCCCAGAGATTGCCACCTGCGCAATTTCGGGCGCCGTCGGAACATTTGCCAATATCGACCCGAAGGTTGAGGCGCATGTTGCCGCTAAATTGGGCCTCGCGGTGGAACCGGTATCAACGCAGGTCATCCCGCGCGACCGCCATGCCATGTATTTCGCAGTGCTTGGCGTCATCGCATCCTCGATCGAACGTCTTGCCATCGAAGTCCGCCATTTGCAGCGCACCGAAGTGCTGGAGGCCGAAGAATATTTCTCGCCGGGGCAAAAGGGATCGTCGGCAATGCCGCACAAGCGCAACCCGATTCTGACGGAAAATCTTACCGGCCTGGCGCGGATGGTACGCAGCGCGGTGACACCCGCAATGGAGAATGTGGCACTCTGGCACGAACGCGACATCAGCCACTCATCCGTCGAGCGCTACATCGGCCCCGATGCGACCATCACGCTTGATTTTGCGCTTGGTCGCCTGACCGGTGTGATAGATAAGCTTTTGGTTTATCCAGCAAGAATGCAAAAAAATCTCGACCGCATGGGCGGCCTCGTTCATTCGCAGCGTGTGTTGCTCGCGCTAACGCAGGCAGGCATCAGCCGTGAGGATAGCTACCGCATCGTGCAACGTAACGCGATGAAAGTGTGGGAATCGGATGGCGCGGAGTCGCTAATGGAACTTTTGAAAGCAGACGCCGATGTGTCCGCGAAAATGAGCGCCGAAGAAATAGAAGACCGTTTCAACCTCGATTATCACTTCAAACATGTCGATACGATTTTCGCTCGGGTGTTCGGGGAATAAGCCCCTACCCAAAGCGACAATCTTTCCATAAGATGTCTCCGATAAGGAGCGACTGGATAATGCGATTTTTAAAAACACTGATTTGGGTGACAGTAGCTGTCGGCCTCATCGTGTTTGCGATCAACAACTGGGTGCCCGTCTCGGTTAGCCTGTGGGGCGGCATGCGACTCGATACCAAATTGCCTGCGCTGGTCATTGCTGCCTTCCTGGTCGGTTTCTTCCCGCTTTACTTCCTCCACCGCACCATGCTGTGGCGAATGAAGCGGCGGATACTATCACTCGAAAGCAACCAGCGGACGGCGACCTTTCCCACGCCCCCGCCGGTCTCACCGCCGCCGTCTTACGCGTCTGGAGATGCGATATGAGTAACCCACTCTATGTTGCTATCGACACGCCGTATCTGGAAGATGCGTTGGAACTCACCAAGCGCATCAAGCACCATGTCGGCGGCGTGAAACTCGGCCTCGAATTTTTCTGTGCTAACGGCCATCATGGCGTGCATGAAGTTGCAAAGCTTGGGCTGCCGATTTTTCTCGACCTGAAACTGCACGATATTCCCAACACCGTTGCCAAGGCGATGCAGGCCATCAACACACTTGAGCCTGCTATCGTTACGATCCACGCCGCCGGCGGTCGCGCGATGATGGAGGATGCCAAAGCAGCCGCCGGCGCGCATACCAAAGTGGTTGCCGTCACTGTCCTGACAAGTCTGGACGACCATGACCTCAATCGGGTTGGCGTATCCGACAGCCCGGATTTACAGGTCGCACGCTTGGCCACGTTGGCTCAGGAGGCTGGGCTGGATGGCATTGTCTGCTCAGGTCATGAAGTTAAGGCAGTAAAAAGAACATGGAAAGACGGCTTCTTCGTCGTGCCCGGCCTTCGCCTGACAGATGGTAATGGCGGTGACCAAAAACGAACCGTTACTCCAAGGCAAGCGCGTGACGATGGCGCCAGCGTTCTGGTTGTGGGAAGGCCTATAACGAAGGCGGAAAGCCCCGATGACGCTGCAAGGGCAATTGTCGGAACATTGTAATGGCGGACCATGCGACGCCTAATCTGCCTTCGCGCGATTATGACAAGACGATCGAATTTTACTCAAGACTGGGCTTTGAGAAGGGCTGGCACGACAACAACTGGCTGATTCTGAAACGCGACGGTTTGACGCTCGAATTCTTCCTCTATCCCGATCTCGATCCGGCGCAAAGTTCGTTCAGTTGCTGTTTGCGGCTGGACGACGTGCAGGGGTTCCATCGCGCGTGCGTAAATGCCGGTGTCCCCGAGCAATTGACAGGCTGGCCACGCATCCATGCGCCGAAGCTGGAGCATAGCGGGATGACCATCGGCTATCTGGTCGATCTGGACGGAACGTTGTTGCGGTTGGTGCAGAACTGACTTCTCAATTTATACTTCGCCGTCACCCCGAACTTGTTTCAGGGTGACGAGCTTTGGCAGTTGCGCTAATCGGCCAACCTATGCCAACCCAAATCAAAATCTGCGGCCTTAAAGACGAAGCCAGCATCGACGCAGCTGCAAAAGCGGGCGCGACGCATATCGGCCTCAACCTCTACGAGAAAAGCCCGCGTTATGTACCGCTGGAGCAAGCGGCGGCACTCAGGATGCGCACGCCGGAAAGCTTGAAAGTCGTGTTGCTGCTGGTAAATGCCGAACCGGGCTTTACCGCGAAAGCGCTGGAGATCGTCAAGCCCGATATCGTCCAGTTTCACGGGACCGAAACGCCGGAATGGCTGCGGCTATTGAAGGGCGTGACTGCAATCGAAATCTGGAAGGCGCTTGGCGTCAAGGACTCGGACACGCTGAAAAAAGCGACCGCTTTGTCGATGCTGCCGACTTTTTATTGTTCGATGCCCCGGCGCAAGCACTGCCCGGCGGGACCGGAACGCGGTTCGACTGGTCGTTGCTGGCCGACCACAAGCACAAGCTGCCCTGGGGCCTTGCGGGCGGACTCGACGCAGGACAATGTGGCAGAGGCGTTGCACCAAACACGAGCGCCTTTGGTCGACACCTCCTCTGGTGTTGAGATCTGCTCCCGGCGTCAAGGATGTGGACAAGATTGCCGCTTTCTGCAAAGCGGTCCGCGATTATGACAACAGCTGAACTCACCCCGAACTCCTTCCGCAACCAGCCCGACGAGCGCGGCCATTTTGGCCAGTTTGGCGGGCGTTATGTGGCCGAAACGCTGATGCCACTCGTGCTCGATCTGGAACGAGAATATCGCGCGGCGAAACAGGATCCGGCGTTCAAGGCGCAGTTCGACGATCTGCTCGAACATTATGTTGGCCGCCCTTCACCGCTTTATTACGCCGAGCGGCTGACCGAGGAAGTGCGCAAGGATGCACCTGCAGGCAAAGGCGCGCAAATCTGGTTCAAGCGCGACGAGCTGAACCACACCGGCGCGCACAAGATCAACAATTGCATCGGGCAGATTTTGCTCGCGATGCGTATGGGCAAGACGAGGATCATTGCCGAGACTGGTGCTGGCCAGCACGGCGTTGCCACCGCGACCGTCTGCGCGCGGTTCGGTCTGCCCTGTTTCATCTATATGGGCGCGAAAGACATCGAGCGGCAGCAGCCCAATGTGTTCCGCATGCGCTTGCTGGGTGCTGAGGTCATTCCGGTGACCAGCGGCGCAGGTACGCTGAAAGACGCGATGAACGAAGGGCTGCGCGACTGGGTCGCCAATGTTCACGACACCTTCTACATCATCGGTACCGCCGCGGGACCGCACCCTTACCCAGAGTTGGTCCGCGATTTCCAAAGCGTGATCGGCACCGAAGCCCGCGCGCAAATGCTTTCGCGCATCAACCGCCTGCCCGACCTACTGGTCGCGGCCATTGGTGGCGGATCGAACGCGATCGGACTTTTCCATCCATTCCTAGACGACAAGGACGTCGCGATGCTCGGCGTCGAGGCGGCGGGGCATGGGCTGGACAAAGAACATGCCGCATCCCTTGCAGGCGGTCGCCCCGGAATCCTCCACGGCAACAAAACCTATTTGCTGCAAGACGAAGACGGCCAGATCGCCGAAGCGCACTCGATTTCGGCGGGCCTCGATTATCCCGGCATCGGCCCCGAACATAGCTGGCTCAAGGAAATCGGCCGCGTTCGCTATGACAGTGTGACCGACACCGAAGCACTCGATGCCTTCCAGTTCCTCTGCCGCACCGAAGGCATCATCCCCGCGCTGGAACCCGCCCATGCGATTGCGGCGGTGGAACGCGAGGCCAAGAAAATGGACCGCGATCAGATCATATTGGCCAATCTCTGCGGGCGCGGTGACAAGGATATTTTCACCGTAGCCGAGGCGCTGGGGACAAAGATATGAAGCAGTTGATCAACCGACGATCTATTACGCTTTTTTTGGTTGGAAGTGCGGTTCTGATCGCGCTGACTTCCTTTTTGTTTGGTTACACTGATGGTGAAATTAGCTTGCTCTCGCCGTTCTTGATCGTCCCTACGGCTGGATTGGCTGCATTGTTGTTTGAAACGTCGATGCAACGGCGCGCGAAATGACCCGCCTCTCCGCCGCCTTCTCCAAATCCCACCCAGCGCTCGTCACCTTCATCACCGCTGGCGATGGCGACACCTCCTCCAATCTCGACGCGCTGGTCGCGGGCGGGGCGGATGTGATCGAACTCGGGATGCCATTCACCGACCCGATGGCCGACGGCCCAGCCATTCAGGAAGCGAATATTCGAAGCCTGAATGCTGGCACGACCACCGCCGACATCTTCGCAATCGCCGCCGCTTTCCGTTCGCGCCACCCCGACACGCCATTGGTGCTGATGGGCTATGCGAACCCGATGACGATCCGCGGCGGCGAATGGTTTGCGTCCGAGTGTAACAAGGCTGGCGTCGACGGCGTCATCTGCGTCGACATCCCGCCCGAGGAAGACCCAGAGCTCGGGCCGTTATTGCGCGACGCAGGCATCGACCTCATTCGCCTCGCCACCCCGACCACCGACGAGGCACGTTTGCCAACGGTGCTCAATGGTGCATCTGGCTTTTTGTATTATGTCAGCGTCGCCGGGATCACCGGACTGCAACAGGCCGCGCAAACCAGCATTGACGAAGCCGTCGCGCGCCTGAAAGCCCATACCGACTTGCCCGTAGCAGTCGGCTTTGGCGTCCGCACGCCTGAACAAGCCGCCAACATCGCGCGCGTTGCCGATGGTGTGGTCGTTGGGTCAGCCATTGTCGAACTGGTCGCCGAGCACGGGATGAACGCCGCTGGCCCCGTCCGCGAACATGTGGCGTCGTTGAAAGCGGCTATCGTCGCTGCGAGATCATAAAAGATTTATTTCACGCAAAGGAGCAAAGATTATTAAGAGGGCGACGCAGCCAATCAATGTTACCAACGCCAATGCGTTGATGAATTATTGAATAAGGATCTGCCATCTTGAAAATCTTTGCGCCTTTGCGTGAAACAAAATAACTAAGGCTTGCCCCCACATGACGGGTCAAATGGCCTTCTGGCCTGAAAGGTAAAATATGAACTGGGTCACCCGCGTTCGCAACTCGATTCCCTTCATCGCCAAGCGCGAGACGGCAGAGACGCTCTGGCACAAGTGCAAGGGTTGCCACGCGATGATTTTCCTCAAGGAATTCGAAGAAAATCAATCCGTCTGCCCCAAATGCGACCATCATGGCCGCATTGGCCCCGCAGAGCGTTTCGCCGCGTTGTTCGACAATGATAGCTATGAAGTGCTCAAGCCGCCCGTCGTCGGCGAAGACCCGCTGAAATTCAAAGATACCAAGAAATACACCGACCGCATCAAGGCTGCGCGCCTTGCCACAGGCGAAACCGACGCGATGCAGAGCGCGAAGGGCGAAATCGACGGCCAGACGGCAGTTGTCAGCGTGCAGGACTTCGCCTTCATGGGCGGATCGATGGGCATGGCGGTCGGCGAGGCTTTCATCGACGCGGTCAAGGCGGCGATCAAGGCGAAATGCCCTTACATCATCTTCACCGCAGCGGGTGGTGCACGGATGCAGGAGGGCATCCTCTCGCTCATGCAGATGCCGCGTTCGACCGTTGCGATCCAGATGCTTCACGATGCGGGATTGCCCTATATCGTGGTGTTGACCGACCCGACCACTGGCGGTGTCACCGCGTCGTATGCAATGTTGGGAGACGTGCAGATTGCCGAACCCGGCGCGCTAATTGGTTTTGCCGGACAGCGCGTGATTGAGCAGACGATCCGTGAAAAACTGCCCGAAGGGTTCCAGCGCGCCGAATATCTGCTGGAGCATGGCATGATCGATATGGTCACGCACCGCCATGAATTGCGCGACACATTGTCGAAGCTGATCGGCTATCTGGCGCCGGTGAAGAAGGCGGCCTAATTCTCCGCAATTTATAGTGGCCGACCACGCAATCTCCAACGACCCCGCCGTACAGGCGCAACTCGACCGGCTGACCATGCTGTCGCCGGGGCGCGATGTGTTGGGGCTAGAGCGTATCACTGCGCTTCTCGACCGCCTCGGCAATCCGCACCACCGCCTACCGCCAGTCTTCCATGTATCCGGCACCAACGGCAAAGGCTCAACCTGCGCGTTCTTGCGCGGCGCTATCGAGGCGGCGGGGCTGACTACGCATGTCTATTCAAGCCCGCATCTGGTCCGCTTCAACGAACGCATCCGCGTCGCGGGCAAGCTGATCGACGATGTTACCCTCGCCGCTTTATTGTCCGAAGTCTTGGACCATGCCGAAGGGCTGGACGCGAGCTTTTTCGAAGTCACCACCGCGGTCGCCTTCTTGGCCTTTGCCCGCACACCGGCAGATGCCTGCATCGTCGAAGTAGGCCTAGGCGGCAGGCTTGATGCGACCAATGTCATCGCTGCCCCTGCGGTGTGCGGCATCGCGTCGCTGGGCATCGACCATGAAGGCTTCCTCCTCGCGCCGGAGGCTGGCACGCCCGATACCCCGCTCGACCGCATAGCGTTTGAAAAAGCAGGCATCGGCAAATCCAGCGTGCCATTGGTTTGCCAGAAATATGAACCGTCCATGCTCGTCGAGATCGCGAAACAAGCGATGGCAGTGGGCGCAATTTTGCTCGACCGCAGCGAAGCGTGGGATGCTGTCGTCTACGAAGGCCGCCTGCATTACCGTGACAAGGGAGGCAAACTCAGCTTGCCGCTACCCCGAATGACCGGCGCCCATCAGGCCGATAACGCCGCGCTCGCCATTGCTATGCTGCGCCACCAATCAGCAATCGCCGTACCCGAAGCTGCGATGTCCGCCGCAATGGAATGGACTCGCTGGCCTGCACGGATGCAGTTGCTTGGCAAAGGACCGCTGACCGATATGTTGCCCGAAGGTTCGCAGGTCTGGCTAGATGGCGGCCACAACCCCGATGCAGGTAAGGCGATTGCCAAGACGCTTGAGGACGGCCCGCCAGTGCATGTCATCATCGGAATGCTCAAAAACAAAGACGCGCTTGGGTTCTTAAAGCCGTTTGCACACAAGATTGCATCACTCCACGCTGTGCCAATCCCGGGGCACGATCATCATGATCCTGCGGACCTTTGCCAGTTGGCGAAGACCAATCTTAACATCTCGGATGTACGCGCGTCGAACAATGTCGCCGCGTCACTTGGCCACTTGGCAGCGACAGACCCCACAAACGTCCTCATTTGTGGCTCACTCTATCTCGCTGGAGAGGTTCTGCGCCTCAACGAAGAAGTGCCAGCCTAGGCCGCCTTCGCAGGCTGACCCTTCCACGCCAACAACCCGCCAGCCACTAACACCGCTGCAAAAATCGCAGTGATGCTGTTGGCAAACTCCAACGGTCCCGACAGCAGCAATCCGATCAGCCCCGCAACAACGAGCAGGAACCCGGCGATTCTGATCGGCCCAACCGGCTCCTTCAACTTGGTTTCATCGACTGCCTCGGTCTGCCGAATGCCTTGGACGACATAGCCTTTGCTCCACAATAACCAGAGGAGGAACATCCCCGGTATCGCCGCGACGATGGTGAAGCCCCAGAACCAGAACCAGCCGACATTCTCGGCAATGATACCCGCTGGCCCGGCCATGAACGTCCGCCCGACACCTGCAAAGGAAGACAGCAACGCGAACTGGGTTGCGGTATACGCTATGCTCGACAGGCCCGACAAATAGGTCGCAAACACGGTTAGCCCGATGCCGCTGGTCAAATTCTCGCTGCAGATCGCCGCGACCATCATCCAGTAACTGTTACCAGTTGCGGCCAGCAGCATGAACATGGCGTTCGAAAACATCATCAGAAGGCCGGAAATTAGCAAAGCGCGGCCCATGCCAAGCCAGAGAATAAAAGGCGCCCCCAAGGCAGAGCCAACGATCAATGCGCCAAAGCCCCAAAGCTTGTTCGCGGTGATATAATCGGTGTCGGAGAAGCCGAGATCGACGATCATCGGGCTGAGCATCGCCTGCCCCATCGCGTCGCCCACTTTATAAACCAGCACAAAGCCGAGAATGATAAACGCCCCGTGCCGCGTCAAAAATTCACGGAACGGGTTCACGACGGCTTCGGTCAGCCATTGTCCTGGGGTTTGCCCGACAACATGCGAGTAGCGGTCGACGAACTTGCCCGGGCCTGCCCATAATGCACCGATAATTGCCGGAATGATGCAAAAAGCGGTTAGACCATAAGCCGTCGCCCAACCGAGGCCCAAACCTTCGTTCGAGGCGAAATAGATCGTTCCGGCGCCTGCAATCAGGTTGCCGGTGCGATAGCCGAACTGGTTGGTAGCAGTGCCGTGGGCGAATTCATCTTCTTCGAGGATTTCAATACGATAGGCATCAATTACGATGTCCTGCGTTGCAGAGAGAAACGCTGTGATCAGTGCCCAAATCGCGAACAGACCCATATTACCCTGTTGCGGATTGCTTGCCCCCAATTGCCAGATCGAGAAAAACAGCAACGCCTGAATGAAAAACAGCCAGCCGCGCCGCTGCCCGAATGTCTTGGTCAGAAATGGTAAGGGCAATTTATCGACCAACGGCGCCCATAGAAACTTGATCGTGTAGGGAATGCCAAGCGCAACCATGAAGCCGATGGTCGCGGTATCAATGCCGATCCGCGCGAGCCAGAAGGTCATCGTCGCAATCAGCAAAGTCAGCGGGAAACCACTCGAAACGCCAAGCAAAAAAGCAATCGCCGGATTTTTACGCAAATAGGGCCGGAATGTCTTGCTGGTCATCGCGACAACCGCGACCGCCGCCAAGATGCCGACGAAAATCAAGAAACGTTGTAAATCAACCGACATGCGGACCCCTCCGAATTTGTTAGCGGAATGACTAACGGCATTTTCCTGAATGGCAAATGGCTATAACCGTCACGTGACTTTTGTCCGCAACTAGGGCAAAGGCGCGCGCATGGCTCAACCTCCTTCACGTCCCCCTGCCCGTCCGATGAAACCCGTCAAATTGCGGTGGGATACAAAACCTGTGCGCAAACCCCGCCCCAATGCCGCTCCATCGAAGGGTGCGCTGGAACGCGAGGACGGCGAAGAGCGGATTGCAAAGCTGTTGGCGCGTGCAGGTGTAGCCTCACGCCGCGAGATCGAGCGGATGATTGCCGATGGCCGGATCACGCTAAATGGCGAGAAGATCGAGACACCTGCCACCGTACTGAAATCGCTGCACGGCGTTGCGGTGGACGGCAAGGCAGTGGGCCAGCCCGCGCCGACGCAGCTGTATCTGTTTCACAAGCCCGAAGGCTGCCTGACCGCAGAGCGCGACTTTAGCGGGCGTAAGACGATTTACGACGTGCTGCCAAAGGATTTGCCGCGCCTGATGCCGATTGGCCGGCTCGATTTGAATACCGAGGGGCTGTTGTTGATGACCAATGACGGCGAGTTCAAGCGGCAGATGGAATTGCCCTCGACCGGTGTCGAGCGCACTTATCGCGCCCGCTGTTTCGGCGAAGTCAGTCAGGAGCAGTTGGAAGAACTGATCCACGGCATCGAAATCGAGGGCGTCCAATATGGCAAAATCGACGCCAACCTCGAACGCCGCACAGGGCGCAATGGCTGGGTCGAAATGACGCTGACAGAGGGCAAGAACCGCGAAGTCCGCCGTGTGCTTGAACATCTCGGCCTCGAAGTTAGCCGCCTTATCCGCACGCGCTATGGCCCGTTTGTCCTCGGCGATATGCCGCCGGGCACCGTCGGCGAAGTGCGGAAAATAGACTTGATCGAGTTCAGGAATACATTGAAAAAATGAGGATTATCTCTGGCGCATGGCGCTCGCGCCCGCTTATCGCCCCCAAAGGCGACACCACCCGCCCGACCGCCGACCGCACGCGTGAGACTTTGTTTTCGATGCTCGCCAGCCGTTTGGGCTCGTTCGAAGACCTTGCAGTTCTCGACCTGTTTGCAGGTTCCGGCGCTTTGGGGTTGGAGGCATTGTCGCGCGGTGCGGCAACTTGCACCTTTGTCGAACATGACGCATCCGCGCTCAAAGCCCTCGAAACGAATATAGAAAAGCTAGGTGCAAAGGCACAATCGGACATTCGCCGGTCCTCGGTTCTGTCGCTCGGCTCGGCAATCAAACCCTTCGACGTCATCCTGATGGACCCGCCTTATGCCAGCGGCGCAGGTTCGGTCGCGCTGGACAAATTGGGCCGCTTGGGCTGGTTTGCGCCGTCGGCTTGGATCAGTATCGAGACGAGCAACAAGGAAGATATCGACGTCAAAGGCTTCGTTGTCGACAATGTCCGCAACGTCGGCAAAGCGCGGCTCACTTTACTCAGGCCGGATGCCGCGATTTGAGTAATCCCAGAATGTCGACCGCCGACTGGGGCATCATCATGCTCCTGTCGCTGCTTTGGGGCGGGGCATTTTTCATGATCGAACTGGGCCTGCGTGGTTTTCCGCCGAACACGTTGGTGTTCCTTCGGATGGCGCTTGCGGTGCCGCCGATGTTATTGGCACTGAAAATTATGGGTCACCGGCTGCCCAGCGACCGTATAAGCTGGACGCAGCTATTTGTGCTCGGCGCGATCAACGCAGCGTTCCCGTTCATTCTGTTCTTTTGGGGTCAGACCCAAATTGACAGCGGCCTCGCGTCGGTACTCAACGCAACCACGCCGTTATGGGGCGTAGTGACCGCGCATTTCCTCACCCGCGACGAAAAAGCGACGCCCGCCCGCATCATCGGAGTGCTTTTGGGCCTCGCCGGCATCGTGGTTATGGTCGGCACCGACGCACTGGACGGTATTACTGACAGCGTGCTGGCCCAACTCGCCTGCCTGACCGCGACTTTGCTATATGCCTTGGCGGCAGTTTACGGCCGGACCTTATCTCAATCAACGATGACGCCTTTAGTCGTGGCTACCGGCCAGGTTATTACTGCGGCAATCATCATGCTACCGGTGATGCTGATTGCCGACCAGCCATGGACGCTGCCTGCTGCCGGATGGGACGCATGGGCGGGCGCGATCGGCCTTGCCATCCCGTCGACCGCAATCGCCTATTTCTTCTATTTCCGCTTGATCGACAGCGCGGGAGCGTCAAACGCGATGCTGGTTGCCTTCATCATGCCAGTAATTGCCATCATCCTTGGCGTAGTGGCGCTCGGCGAAACCGTCGAACTCAAGGAAATAGCAGGCGCATTGCTGATTACGCTTGGCCTGCTGGCTATCGATGGTCGATTTGTACCGAAATTCAGCGCGGCATCTTCGCGCGCTTAGGCCCCTCGCCGGGGTTGCGGCAATTGTCTTGCAGCGTCTTTGAGCAAAGTGGATATTCCTTTGTTGCTGGCTGAGGCGTCATCATCGATGGCGTCGTGCCGCCACTGACCGCCGTATCGGCACCTGCATCAGGCGGCGTGGCCATTGGACCTGCGGGCGCCAGACGATTCTGGATAACCGGTTGAGATGCAGGCGCTGGCGGAATTTGCTGAGCCTCTCCTGCCGGCATCGGCATCTCGAGTGGGAGCGGTTGTGTCGAAGGCGGGGCGGGCTGCGCCGGATCAGGCATGGGAGCCGGATTGGGGTTCGCCGGATTTGTTGGTAACGTCTGCTCGGTCGGCGGTGGCGCCTCCTGCATGCAAAATGCCGGGTCGGCTGCGACAAGCCCAATCATCGCTGCGGCGCCGAGAAGGATATGGCTGCGCATAGTTTTTCTCCTCTAATAGATGGAAAGAGAAATGCTGAAGCAAGGCAATAGTTCCGGCAGCCTGCCGAAGAGCGCTTGCGGTTCGTCGCGCCGTTCCCTAACTGTTCGCTGATGTCCGACAATCAGGTCCAGAACGAACCCCCTTGGCTGCGGGGTCTAAATCCGCCGCAGCGTGAAGCCGTCCTTACTACTGAAGGCCCGGTGCTGCTGCTCGCGGGCGCTGGCACCGGCAAGACCGCTGCGCTGACCGCTCGTATGGCGCAAATCCTCTATCAGCGGCTCGCTTGGCCGTCCGAAATCCTCGCCGTCACCTTCACGAACAAGGCCGCGCGCGAAATGCGCGAACGCATTGGCAAGATGGTCGGCGAAGCGGTCGAGGGGATGCCGTGGCTTGGTACCTTTCACAGCATCGGCGCAAAACTGCTCCGTCGCCATGCCGAGGTTATCGGCCTGCAGAGCAATTTCACGATCATCGACACCGATGATCAGCTGCGGCTGCTGAAACAGCTAATCCAGTCCGAGGATATCGACGACAAACGCTTCACGTCGCGCGCGCTGGCTGGCCTCATCGACAAGTGGAAGAATGCGGGCAAACTGCCTGCAGACCTGACGCCGGGCGACAATGAGGAATTCGCCAATGGCAAGGGCCAGCAGATGTATGCGCTGTATCAGGCGCGGCTGCTCGCCCTCAACGCCTGCGACTTTGGCGACCTGCTGCTTCACGTCGTCACTTTGCTGCGCGGCAATCGCGAGATACTCGACAAATATCAGCGCCAGTTCAAATATGTGCTGGTTGACGAATATCAGGATACGAACACCGTCCAATATATGTGGCTGCGCCTGCTGATGCAGGGCCGAAACCCGCAGAATATCTGTTGCGTCGGCGATGATGACCAGAGCATCTATTCGTGGCGCGGCGCGGAGGTCGCGAACATCCTGCGCTTCGAAAAGGACTTCGCGAACGCGAAGATCATCAAGCTCGAACAGAATTACCGAAGCACGCCGCACATCCTTGCCGCCGCCAGCGGCTTGATCGACGCCAATAGCAGCCGCCTTGGCAAGACGCTGTGGACCGAACTCGACGAGGGCGAAAAGGTCCGTATCATCGGCGTGTGGGACGGCCCCGAAGAGGCACGCCGTGTCGGCGAGGAGATCGAGAGCCTTCAGTTCAAGGGCGAAAGCCTCGACAGCATCGCCATCCTCGTGCGCGCGCAGCACCAGACGCGCGAATTCGAAGACCGCTTCATTCAGGTCGGCCTCAACTACCGTATCGTCGGCGGTTTCCGCTTCTACGAACGCGCCGAAATCCGCGACGCGATTGCCTATTTGCGCGTCGTCAACCAGCCCGCTGACGACCTCGCCTTCGAACGCATCGTCAACGTGCCTAAACGCGGCATTGGGGATAAGGCTGTGGAAAAAATCCACATCGTTGCGCGGGCCGAACGCGCACCGCTCTCGGTCGCCGCCGCGCGGCTCGTCGGCACCGACGAGCTGACCGGCAAAGCGCGCAAGTCGCTGGCTGACCTCGTGGTCGACATCGCCCGCTGGCGCGACGAAGCCAGCCGCATGACGCCCGCCGACCTCACCCGCCTGATCATGGACGAAAGCGGCTACACTGCGGTGCTTCAGGCCGAACGCAGCGTCGAAGCCTCGGGCCGCCTCGAAAACATCGCCGAACTTGCGCGCGCGATGGAGGAATATGAGGCGCTCGGCGAATTCCTTGAGCATGTCAGCCTGGTGATGGACAATGACCGCGGCGACACCGGCGCGAGCATTACGATCATGACGATCCACGCCGCCAAGGGCCTTGAATATGACAATGTGTTTCTGGTCGGGTGGGAAGACGGAATCTTCCCCTCGCAACGCGCGCTCGACGAAGGCGGGCTCGCGTCATTGGAGGAAGAACGCCGCCTCGCCTATGTCGCTATCACCCGCGCTAAACGCAAATGCACGATCATCCACGCCGCCAACCGCCGCATCTACGGCCAGTGGACCAGCAGCATCCCGAGCCGCTTCATCGAAGAACTCCCCCTCGACCATATCGTGGCCGAGCAAACGATGACCGGCGGCGCATCATTATGGCGCGCGAACTGGAGCGAACAAGCCGACCCCTTCGCGCATCTGGCGGCAGCGAACCAAGGCCGGAGCAACGCAAGAGGCCCCGGCTGGCAACGCGCGGCAACATCGGGAGGCTTTAACCCAAGGCCGCAGCGCGTGGCGGAGAATACAAGAAGCGCGGTCAGCTTAGGGAACAAGGGCCGCAGCGACTTGTCGGTCGGGATGCGCGTGTTCCATGAGAAGTTCGGTTATGGCGCCATCGCGGAGATCGAGGGCAACAAGCTGGAGATCGACTTCGAGCAAGCCGGGCGGAAGCGGGTTATGGATAGTTTTGTAACGGTGGGGTGATGGCAAAATTTAATGCCCTTCAGCGAATGCTTCGAAAATCAAAAACACTACGATGGATGGCTTTAGTTGATCTGAAACGTGCCCGTGAGCGACAGAGGAAGGTTCAGGACGACTACACTCGAGGAATTTTAAGCGGCGTCGGCACTCTCATATTCATTTGGAGTGGTATCGAGCGTCAATTGAATTCCTTAATTTGCTTTTATCATCCCCATTCTTCTCCGAAAATGCAGTCGAAGCCATTGCCTGACAATCTAAACCAGAAAATCCTTTATCTCGTGGAAATCGGTGCCGACCAAAGAATTCCCGGTCATATTAGAGATAAGATCGCTGAATGGGTTCCAAAGCTGGGACGACTGCGCAATCATCGTCATTTGTTGGTTCATGGTATGATGTTTCAGAAAAACAGGAACAGTACGAAATGGTTTGCCCATGAACTTAAGATGCAGGCAGGCTGGCCTGCGGTCGAAGAAATAGAACTAAGCAGTGACGACCTAGACGCAAAACTTCGGGAGATTAGCGACTTATCGTGCGACATGGCCGAGACCTTAAATCCTATTTTGTTTGGGCCTGATTGGCATAGTTAAGCCGCCCTTCAATCTCCCCCGCGCCGTGCGCGACTTTAAGCTAGTTCATAGGCCGCCTAGTATTGACGTTTAGTCACCGCTCTCCTTTAGGGGAGAGGTGCGAGACTTGGCGGCTTGCCGCCCAGTGGCAGCGGAGAGGGGCTGGGCGGTGAGGTTTGTGCGTGGCGTCCCCCTCTCCACTTCGTCTAATTGCCAAAGGCAATAAGACTTCGTACCTCTGCCCTGAAGGAGAGAGGGGCTTATGCGCGATCCACGGCTTATTGAACGCGCCAAGAAAATGCGGCGGGAAGCTACGCCGCCGGAACGGGCTTTGTGGAGGTATTTGAAGTCTGATCAACTGGGCGGCGCGAAATTTCGGCGGCAGGTGGTGGTTGGGCCGTATATCGCTGACTTCGCCTGCCGGACGCCGATGTTGCTGGTGGTCGAACTCGACGGCGATACGCATGGCGCGCAGGAAGATTATGACGCGGAGCGCACGCAGTTTTTGGAGAGCAAGGGCTACCGGGTACTGCGCTTTTCAAACCGAGATGTTTTGCAGAATATCGAAGGCGTGATGGAAACGATCACGGCAAACCTCAACCCCTCTCTCCTTTAGGGGAGAGGTACGAAGCCTTAGCGGCTTGCCGCTTAGGCGTAGTGGAGAGGGGGAAGCTGGGCGCTAACTTCACGGTGGTGCCCCTCTCCGCTGCGACTAGCGAACAAGTTCGCAAGTCTCGCACCTCTCCCCTAAAGGGGAGAGGGAATACATTGCCTCCTATCCCACCCCCAAAACATGCCCCGGCATCGCCCGGTCCCAACCCACGCGCGCTTCCTCAAGCAACGCCTTCAACCGCTCCCCCTGCCGCGCCCATGCCGCCTCGGTCTCCGTATCCCACGCCGAGCCCGCTGCCTCGCGCACGACCTCAATCGTCAGCCCAATCCAGCTTTCGTATTCGGCCCATGGCAACCGCCCGTAACTGCGGTGCGTGAACGCGAGTTCGGCGACCAAAGGCCACACCCAATTATCCTCACCCTTCGCTAGCCCGATCATCATTTCCAGCGTCTCGTCGGTCATCCGCCGCGATGCCGCGTCGACATTCAGGAAGCTCGCCCGGCGTTCGGGCCATGCTTCAAAAAACTGCTCGAACAGCGCAAAGCGCAGTTCGACGCCTGCGTCGGCCACTGCGATGAGGCTAGCCTCCATCAATTCGGCATCAGTTTTTTCCACTCACATATTGTGCGCTTTTCGCGCTGCTTACGTCAACAGGCATTGCTGGCGATGACCTATTGTCAACTAAATTAGTTATGATACGACATCACATGGCGGCCTCGAGTCGCTGTCATGGAGAGAATGTCATGAAAAGACATAGCGCGTATCTCATACTGGTCCCCACCCTCCTCCTCGCTGCCTGTTCGGGCGGCGGCGGAGACGCCAAAGAAGAAGCCACTGCCGAGGCCGTATCAAGCGACGTCGTGCAGATGGAAGTTGCAGAAGAATCCGCCGACGCATCGGCAATGAAGGCACCCGGTATCCCCGCCAGCGTCGCCCCCAACCTGGCCTTTGAATATCGCTACGCCTTCAAGCTGCCCGATGCCAAAATCGGCACGGTACAGGAGGAACATGCCGAGGCCTGCGAGGTGCTCGGCTCGGCGCGGTGCCAGATTATCGACTATAAATACCAGCAAGCGGCCGAAAATGACGTCGAGGCAATTCTCGCCTTCAAACTCGACCCCGCGATTGCCCGCAAGTTCGGCCGTGATGCCATTGCCAGCGTTGAGAAGGCCGAGGGTGTGCTTGCCGACGGCAATGTTACCGGCACCAATGTCGGCGGCCAGATCGAGGACTCGCAAGGGCGCAGTGCATTGTTGCAAGCGCAGCTGGAACGGCTCGAGCTAAGGCTAAAAGCAAAACTGCCGCCGAAGGAACGCGCGTCATTACAGGAGCGCGCCGAGGAAATCCGCCGAGAGCTTGACAATGAGGCCGATGGTCGCGGCAAGGGCGAGATCAAGCTCGCGATGACCCCGGTGCAATTCACCTACACGAGCGACGGGGGCGTCCCCGGCTTTGGCAAGGACAATCCGTTCGCCAATGCATTCGATGTAAGCGCAACCAGCTTTGCGACAATGGTCAGCTTTGTATTGATGATCGCGGGCGCGCTCGCGCCATGGGCATTGTTGTTGTTCCTGATCGTGCTGGCGCTTCGCTCGAACGCCGCTAGCGGAATCCGCCGCTGGTGGAACCGCAACACACCGCTGTCTGACCAGCCGGTACAGGACTAAAATAAAAGGGAGGGCGTTATCCGCGCCCTCCCCATCGCCGCTGAATTCGTAATTCAGCAACCCCTTCACAATATCGCGTTTCATCGCACCCCGCGCGTTTTCCATTGTAGTCAGGACGAAGCAAATTTTTGGGCCTTTAAAGCCAACCTCCATTGCCGCCGGTGAACCAAAGCGTTAGGCCGCATTGCACATGAATGGCCCGCATCCTTTTTCGATCCCTGCCTTCCGGGCATACTGGATATCGCGCTTTGTTGCGGTGATAGCCACGATGTCGATGGTCGTGATTATCGGCTGGCAGTGTTACGATATCGCGCGCAGCGATTACGGCATGTCGCCCAAACTGGCGGCGTTTCAGTTGGGCTTGCTGGGACTCGCACAGTTTGTGCCGCTTTTTGTTCTAACCCCGGTCGCCGGATGGGCCGCCGACCGGTTCGAACGGCGCACCGTTGCACGGCTTGCAAATATGATCGACTTGGGCGTCGCATTGGTGATGGGGTTGCTGACCTATTACGATGCGCTGAACCTGCCGATCCTGTTTCTCATGGCAGCGCTTCACGGGATGGCGCGGGTTTTTGTCGGACCAGCGATGAGCGCGATTGCACCCAATTTGGTGCCGCCGGAATCGCTGCCCCGCGCGATTGCATTGAGTTCCATTGCCTGGCAGTCGGCTTCGGTCATCGGTCCGGCTGCTGCTGGGTTCATGTATGCCGAGAACGCCGCGTCACCTTATTGGTTGGCGGCGGTGCTGCTTGGTCTGGCGATACTCGCACTATCGTTCATTCCGCCCGTGCACCCACCTGCCGACGCGAACCGGCGGCAACCGCTGCATCAAATGATTGAGGGTCTGCGTTATACTTGGTCAGAGCGGTTTCTGCTTGGCGCGATTACGCTCGATTTGTTCGCAGTATTGTTGGCGGGCGCGACAGCGTTACTGCCGGTCTATGCCCGCGACATATTGCAGGTCGGGCCCGAAGGACTTGGCCAGTTGCGCGCCGCGCCTGCATTGGGCGCTGCTGTGGTCGCACTCTATCTCGCGTTCAAGCCATTGCGTCACAATGTCGGCGCAAAGATGATGTGGGCAGTCGTGGTGTTCGGCCTTGCCACTATCGGATTTGGCTGGTCACATATCATTGGCGAGCGATTGTTCGACAATGCGCGAATCGAGATTTTCGATGTAACAACGTCGATGCTGATAGCACTGTCTATGCTGGCTATTTTGGGCGCGTCAGATATGCTTTCTGTCTTCGTCCGCTCCTCGCTGGTGCAGTTAAACACGCCCGATGACAAACGCGGACGTGTGAGCTCAATCTCCGGCTTGGCGATTTCAGCCTCTAACGAACTCGGCGAACTACAGTCTGGCTTTGCCGCCGCCCTGCTCGGCCCCGTCGGCGCGGTTGTTTTTGGCGGCGTTGGTGCCATAATGGTCACAGGAATCTGGTGGCGAATTTTCCCAGAACTCAAAAATGCCCGAACATTCGAACCGCAATTCAAGGAACCGAAAAAATGAAAGCCCAATCGATCCTCGAAACTATCGGCAACACGGCGCATATCCGGCTGAACCGGATGTTCCCGAGCGTCGAAGTCTGGATTAAATCTGAACGTTCCAACCCCGGCGGATCGATCAAGGACCGGATTGGCTTGGCGATGATCGAAGCGGCGGAGGCTGATGGCAGTCTAAAACCGGGCGGAACTATTATCGAGCCGACATCGGGGAATACCGGGGTCGGCCTCGCGATGGTGGCGGCGGTAAAGGGGTATAAGCTCATTCTCGTGATGCCCGAATCGATGTCGCTGGAGCGCCGCCGTTTGATGCTGGCTTATGGCGCTTCATTTGACCTTACGCCCCGTGAGAAGGGCATGAAAGGCGCGATTGAGCGTGCGCTTGAGCTGGTTTCGCAAACCCCTAATTCCTGGATGCCCCAGCAGTTCGAAAATCCCGCCAATATCGATGTGCATGTCCGTACGACAGCGCAGGAAATTCTTGCAGACTTCGCCGATACGCCGATTGATGCGCTGATCACTGGCGTTGGAACTGGCGGACATATAACAGGGTGCGCAGAGGTTCTCAAAAAAGCTTGGCCTGCTCTTAAGGTTTATGCCGTTGAACCAACCCTATCGCCCGTTATCAGCGGCGGCCAGCCTGGCCCACATGCTATACAGGGGATTGGCGCAGGCTTTATTCCAGCCAATTTACATACTGCGTTACTAGACGGGGTGATACAGGTTGACCCCGAAGCCGCAAAAGAGGCCGCGCGCCATGCAGCGTGCGAAGAAGGGATGCTGATAGGTATTTCTTCCGGCGCGACGCTCGCTGCCATCGCGCAAAAACTTCCCGACCTACCCGCCGGAAGCCGTGTCCTTGGCTTCAATTACGACACCGGTGAACGCTATTTGTCGGTTCCGGATTTCCTGCCCGTCGAATGATTAAAAAGTGCCGGGATTGACCAATATCCCGGCACTTTTCCACGCCCATAACGTATCGGATTAGCGTGTCGTTGGCTTCGCGTCGGGCTTGCCGTCGCCGTCATCGTCGAACTTGTCCGGTTTACCATCGCCGTTAACGTCCCACGCATCGGGCGTACCATTCCCGTCCCTGTCCCAGGCATCGGCTTTGCCATCTTCATTGGAGTCGATCGTGGGGGGCGGCACCGTCCCTTCTGGCGCCGGTGCAGTTTTCTCTTCGGTTGGTTTTGGAGCGGTCTGCGCGTTTACGCCTCCGCCTATCGAAAGTGCCGCAATCGCCGCAGTGGTCAATATTGCGAACCTTTTATTCAATTTTGACATTGGTTGCTCCTGTAAGCCAACCCCCTGTCAATCCGGACTTTGTTAGCTTTTGGCGCGCAACGCTAGCGACTTGCGCCGATGCGATGTCCGGTAGAGGTTGATGGAAATCCAGCCTCTACCCGTCGCAACGCACACTCTTTTGACCGTCAGGCGACGGCAAACATCTCTGGCTCTAACGCCATAATGGCTTCGCTTCCCGCCTCAATCTTGCGGCGCAGCGCACCGCAATCGGGCATGAACCGCTCGGCAAAATAGCGGGCTGTTACCAATTTGGTTTCATAAAACGCTGCGTTGCCGGTGCCGGCATCCAGCGCCCTTTGCGCAGCCTCTGCCATCCGGATCCACTGTAGGCCGAGCGCAACGATACCCATGATGTGCATATAATGATGCGCGCCGGCACCCACATTGTTCGGATTCGCCATGCCGTTCTGCATAAACCACATGGTCGCGGCCTTCAGCTCGCCATTCGCCTTTTCCAGCCGCCCGGCCAGATCAGCAAGAGTTCCGGACTTTGCCGAAGCACATTCCTCGTCAACTACCTTGAAGAACGCCTGCACAGCACGGCCACCATTTTGCGCGAGTTTGCGACCGACCAGATCCATTGCCTGCACGCCATTGGTGCCTTCGTAGATCATCGCAATCCGAGCATCGCGGACATATTGCTCCATGCCCCATTCGCCGATGTAGCCATGGCCGCCATAGACTTGCTGCGCGTTGGTCGCGACTTCATAGCCCTTGTCGGTGCCATAACCCTTGATCACCGGCGTCAGCAACGACAGCAGGTCGTCGGCCATCTGCCGCTCTTCCTCGGTCTGCGCATGGTGTAAAAGGTCGGCCTGCAATGCGCCCCACAGGCAAAGCGCGCGCATACCTTCGGTGAATGCCTTCGAATCCATCAGCATCCGGCGAACATCGGGGTGAACAAACAATGTGTCGGCCTTCTGGCCCAGATCCTGCGGTCCGGTCAAAGCGCGGCCCTGACGGCGGTCATGCGCATAATGCACAGCATTTTGGTAAGCGACTTCAGCGATGCCTAGACCTTGCTGACCAACTCCAAGCCGCGCAATATTCATCATGATGAACATTGCAGCGAGGCCCTTATTCTCTTCGCCTACCAGATATCCAGTCGCACCATCATAATTCATGACGCAGGTCGAGTTGCCGTGGATGCCCATTTTATGTTCGATTGAGCCGCAGGACACCGCGTTGCGCTCGCCAAGCGAACCGTCGTCGTTGACCATGAACTTCGGCACGATGAACAGCGATATACCCTTCACGCTATCAGGTGCGTCGGGCGTTTTCGCCAACACCAGATGGATGATATTCTCGGTCAAGTCATGCTCGCCCGACGATATGAAAATCTTCATGCCGGTAACTGCGTAACTGCCATCACCATTCGGCACAGCCTTGGTGCGGATCAGTCCCAGATCGGTGCCGCAATGCGGCTCGGTCAGGTTCATCGTGCCGCCCCATTTGCCCGAAATCATGTTCGGCGCATATTTCGCTTTCAGCTCGTCGCTGCCCTTGACCAAAATCGCCGACACCGCGCCGTGCGTCAGCCCGGGATACATAGCGAACGCCATGTTCGAACTCGCCATATATTCCTCAAACGCCATAGATACGATATGCGGCATCCCCTGCCCGCCAAATTCTTCAGGCGCGGATAATGTGCCCCAACCGGCGGCACAATATTGGTCATAGGCGTCCTTGAAGCCATCGGGCGTGGTGACGCTGCCGTCGGCATGGCGCGTGCAGCCCTGCAAATCGCCAACCTGATTCAGCGGAAACAGCACGCCTTCGACAAATTTCGCGCCTTCGCCAAGAATCGCTTCGATCATATCCGCGCTAGCGTTCTCAAAGCCGGGCAGATTGGCAAAACGTTCGATTCCCAATACTTCGTTGATGACGAACTGGGTATCGCGAACGGGGGCTTGATAACTGGGCATGATTTGTCCTTCGACGAATGAAATTATTTAAATTCAGGCAGCAGCCGATTTTTCGGACAGCTCGACCTTTTCGACCATAGCCACAAATTCGGTCAATTCCTTGATCGCGCTTTCAATATCGTCGCGCTGCGCCTTCAACAGGTTGATACGGTCACGGCATTTCTCGATTGTGACACGGCGCTGGATATTGCGGCCGTCGTTGAGGTCGTACAGATCGATCATCTCGCGGATTTCGCCCAGCGAAAAGCCAACGCGCTTCGCGCGCAATATCCATGCCAACCGCGCGCGGTCACGCTTCGAATAAATGCGCGCCAGTCCCATGCGTTCAGGCGAAATAAGACCTTGGTCCTCGTAAAAGCGCAGCGCACGTGCAGTGACGTCGAACTCGCTCGACAAATCGGAGATGGTAAAAGATTCGCGGTTAAAGGCATCAGGCGTGTCGATGGTTGCGTCGGCCCGACCTTCATTACCCACAATAGTATCCATAGCGACGCCTTCCCTCTTCGTTGCACTAGCGTCACTACTTTACGTTAGCGTAAACGTCAATCAGAGAAATCTCTTTAGAGCAACAGGCTCCAATCTAAAAGATCGCTTTTTAACAAAACCCCTTGCTCACAAAATGCCTGTTAAAAAGTTCGAATTTTATTGGATCGGCTTGGGGGGAGATGCAGGCGGAGTGATATCAGGGTCAACTGATGGCGGCACGCCGGGAGCTATGGGCCCCTCAACAACCGGAACAGGCTTCGGCGGTGGCCTTTTGACTGGCGTGGACGTGTCCTTAAGGACCACAACTTCTTGGCCCATCTGTGTGGCTTCAAACAGCGATTTAGCAAAGGCGTGCGGTAACCGGATGCAGCCGTGCGACGCTGGATAGCCCGGTAAATGACCACCATGCATCGCAATGCCATCCCAAGTCAGCCGTTGCATGAACGGCATGGGCGCGTTGCTGTACAGGTTCGATTTATGATCGATATTCTTCTGCAGAATGTTAAAAATGCCGGTTGGCGTTTCCTTGCCCTTTTTGCCCGAAGAAATCGTGCTGAATCCCAGCAACTTATCGTTCTGGAATACGTAAATCCGTTGAACATCCAGCACCGCGACAATTTTCATAGGGCCTTCGTAAATGTCTTGCTTTACCCAAACAAACTGGCCCGGCTTCAAAGAATCCACCGGGCCCTTTTTCTTTACCACTTTCGGTGGAGAGGCAGGCGTTAGAGCTGGCGCAGGTATCGGATCTGGCGTGACTACAGGCGGCGGAGTAGCTACTACAGGGTCACTAACCACGGGTTCCGGCGTGGGCATCGTTGGATTGACGGGCTGTTGCGTCACTGACGCTGGCTGCGTTGACGGTTGAACCTGCGCAGTCGCCGCTGCGGCAACGCCATACGCGGACACAACCAAAATAATAGCAGCCTGCAAATTGCGAATGCTCGCACGGAACGTCATGAAAAATGCCCCTGAAAAATATATCTGTCGGATGCGACCGGCGTTTATAACCTCTTATATAGCAAGCATCTCAATCTGTTTCGACCGGATTTTGTGCCTTACAACCCGCACACGCAAAATAAATCACGCTTAACCGTCCGTGATTTGCGTCCAAATGCAGTTTCTAAGGGTTTTGGCAACCACTCTGAGCCACTATCTAGGTCGTGATGACACAAATGGGGCGCAGACAGTTTTTCCAATCGGCGGTTGCTGGTGCAGCCATGCTGGCGACACCGTCGACCGCACGTGAGATTGTTTTCGTTCCAGGCACGGGTACCGCAAATGGTCCCGTACCCTCACAGCTTCTTTTAAACCGCGCAAAGGCAGCCATGGATCTGCATAAATCGCGTGTCCGTAACCGCGATTTGCTAGCCATTGCCGATTTTTCCAAACCGTCGCGCGATCCGCGCTTCTATCTGGTCAATTTGCAGAATGGTCAGTCCACCACGTTCCTAGTCGCGCATGGTAAGGGATCCGACCCTAGTCATAGCGGCTGGGTGCAGAACTTTTCCAACACCCCGGGATCGGAAGCGACATCCTCAGGAAGCTATCTTGTCGGTGAGGGTTATTTTGGCGAACATGGCGCCTCGCGTCGGTTGGCCGGTCTTGATCCCCAGAATGATCAGGCTGAAGCGCGCGCCATCGTCATCCACCCCGCTTGGTATGTAAGCCAGTCAATGATCGCTGAACAAGGCAAAATCGGTCGGAGCCAAGGGTGTTTTGCCTTTTCACAAAACGACATAGTGCAAATACTTGATCGCCTGGCGCCCGGCACGTTGCTGTACGCGGACAAAGTGTAGGCAAAAACCAACAGCGAGGCGAGTTTAGGGTGGTCTCGGTTCCTCTCCAAAAGACGGCTGAATAGCCCCTGCGCGCTATTTAGCTCCGGTTCCCCGACTTGAACACGCCGCAGATAATCCGCTTTCCGCTATTTCCGCTGGGATCGGTAAGATAGTCGTCAGCTTTCTCGTGAATAACCAGCGCCGCGCCGTCAGCATCGAGCAATCCGCTTGGCCCTTCAAGCATGATGTCGGGCAATTTATATTCCAAACTCAGTTTTTTGTCCGCGCTCGCGATGATGTTCGGCAGGTCACCGCCATGTGATCCCATCGGATTGTCGCGCCCATGCTGCTTCATACCGGGATTCCAATGTGGGCCCGCGCTAGTAAAATCTGGTGCCTGACATTTTCCAACGCTATGAATGTGAACACCGAAGGTTCCCGGAGCGGTCGCTTCCCCCGACAGACTAAGAAAAATACCATCGCTGCGCTTTGAAATGGTGACGACTCCAGCCCATGAACCATCGGCGCGCGCCAAATCTGCGGTGACAACTTCCGATACCGCCCCACTCTCGGCGGTCCGCATCGTCGAACAACCGGCAATGACTGGGATGATTAGGATCGGCAGCAATTTACGCATTACATTCTCCTGAGTTTCGAACGACTAGCCCGACCATATCGATAACTGCAGCGCGCTCAATTTGTTTCGCGCATCAGTGCACCCATTCGCTTCGACGAATGCCTTGTGCATAGAGCAATGCCGTCAGGTCATTATGGCGAACAGAGAAGTTAGCGGCTTCGGCCAGCAGCGGGCGAGGATGATAGCCGACGCCAAGACCCTGGCCTGCAACCGCAGCGGCAATCATTGGTAGGTCGTTCGCACCATCACCCACAGCCAGTGCCGCGGCCATATCGATCCTTTTTTCTGTGACCGCAGCCTCCAGCACCGCGCGTTTTGTCGCTGCATCGACAATGTGTCCCGCCAGTCCACCCGTTAGTTTCCCGCTTACGATTTCCAGCACATTGGCGTGGACCTCGGCAAAACCGATATTGGCCGCAACCGGACCAGTGAAACTGGTAAAGCCACCCGATACGAGCACAGTATGCGCTCCCCAACTTACCATCGTCCGAACAAATGTCTCGGCTCCCGGCATAGGCCGTACGCGCTCCTCCAAACATTGCGCGATAACTTTTTCATCGAGACCGCAAAGCAAGGCAACACGCGCTTTCAGTGCTTCGGCAAAATCCAGTTCGCCTGCCATCGCGCGTTCAGTGATTGCCGCGATTTGTGGCTTGATACCCGCATAATCGGCGAGCTCATCGATACACTCGACAGTAATCATCGTGCTGTCCATATCGGACACGAGCAGCATCTTGCGCCGGCCCACAGCTTGCTGGACAACGATATCGAATTCTGTCTTCCAGAGGAGCAAGTGCGCTTCGTGCGGCCTCGATACCCCCATCAAATCTGATATCAACGGCCCTGCCCGGTTCAATCCACTCGATTTCCGCCGGCGCGCAGCCCGCAGCGACAAGCCGGTCACAAGCATCCGAAATACTTCCGCTTTCGCACGCGTCTGCTGCTATTAAGGTCGCGATGGGCATGCCGAATCCTGAAGTCAAACCGAAGCTCGCGCTTATCGCGGGTCCGACCGCTAGCGGCAAGACCGCATTGGCGCTGCACCTGGCGAAATCGCGCGATGCTGTGATTATCAATGCCGACAGCGCGCAGGTTTATGCCGATTTGCCGATTTTGAGCGCGCAGCCCACGCCTGAGGAACAAGCCAGCGTGTCGCACCGTTTGTTCGGCTATCTTGACGGTCGCAATGCCTGCTCGGCGGCGCGGTGGGCGGCTGATGCGAAGCCTGCAATTGCAGCGGCGCATGGCAATGGCAAACTGCCCATCCTCGTCGGTGGGACTGGCCTGTATTTGCGTACATTATTGGATGGCATTGCTCCAATACCCGAGGTCGATCCAGACCTGCGTGCAAACATTCGCGCAATGAAAGTCACGGATGCATATGCTGCGCTTACGGCGAAAGACCCACAAGCGGCAGCGGCGCTCGCGCCCGCAGATAGCAGCCGGATCACACGCGCGCTTGAGGTGATTGTAAGCACGGGTCGCAGCATTGCCGACTGGCGCAAGGATAAGGTCGGCGGGATATCACCCGGAATTTCGGTGCACCCCCTAATATTATTGCCTCCGCGAGACTGGCTTTATGCACGATGTGATGCGCGCTTTGATGCCATGATGACAGATGGCGCAGTTGAAGAGGTCGAGGCGCTCTTGTCCCGGGGCCTGCCTACCGACGCTCCAATCATGCGCGCTATCGGCGTCCCCGAAATTTCTGCGATGTTGTCAGGAAAAATATCGCGCGATGAGGCCATAACTTTGGGTAAAATCGCAACCAGGCAATATGCCAAACGGCAGTTCACTTGGTTCCGCAATCAATCTCCCGCTAACTGGCCGCGATGGGAGCGAGAAATAAATGATTCAAATCTGCATGAAATTGAAACTATATTACGTTATTTATAGTTGACATGCCATTTTCGAACCTTTAGCCAGCCCGCTCTTGCGAACCCTATTGCGCTGCAACATAGGGTCCGAACTAGTTTATTGAGGATGAAAAAGTGCCCGAAAAATCCGGTGCAGAGATATTGATTGATGGCCTGATTGAGCAAGGCGTGGATACCGTATTCGGCTATCCGGGCGGCGCTGTGCTGCCCATCTATGACGCGCTGTTCCAGCAGAAGAAGATCAAGCACGTCCTCGTCCGCCATGAAGCTGGCGCTGCGCACGCGGCTGAAGGCTACGCGCGTTCGACCGGCAAGCCGGGCGTTGTGCTGGTCACTTCAGGCCCCGGCGCAACCAATGCGGTCACTGGCATTGCCGATGCTTTTCTGGACTCGATACCGCTGATTGTGATCACCGGTCAGGTATCAACATTATTGATCGGCACGGACGCTTTTCAAGAAGCCGACACTGTTGGCATTACCCGGCATTGTTCGAAGCATAATTACCTCGTCAAAGACCCGGCGGACCTTGCCGTAACAGTGCGTGAGGCATTTGCCATCGCGACCAGGGGCCGTCCTGGCCCGGTGGTCATTGACATCCCCAAGAATGTCCAGGTCGCGACAGCGCCAACCGATATCAAGAGCAACGCGGCGCAACGGTTCCATCCGGCTGGCGAGGCCGAATATGCCTTGATCAACAAGGCGGTCGAACTGCTCGCGAATGCAAAAGCGCCTATCCTTTACACCGGCGGCGGTATTATCAATTCCGGTCCCGACGCCAGTACGGCCTTGCGCGAACTGGCCAAACTTTCCGGCGCACCTGTAACGTCGACGTTGATGGGCCTAGGTGCCTACCCTGCATCAGGCGAGGCATGGCTCGGGATGTTGGGGATGCACGGCACGTACGAAGCCAATATGGCGATGAACCAGTGCGACGTCATGCTGTGCCTCGGCGCACGGTTCGATGACCGGATTACCGGACGCCTCGACGCGTTTTCGCCTGACAGTATCAAGGTCCATGTCGATATCGACCGCAGCTCGATCAACAAAACCGTACGAGTCGACCTTCCCATCGTCGCCGATGTAGGCACGGCCATCCGCCAGATGATCGACGTGTGGAAAGGCCGCAAAGTAAAGCCGCAGCCGTTGACCGAATGGTGGGCCAAGATCAAGGGCTGGCGCGCCGTTGAATGCCTCAACTATCCTGCCAGCAAGGCAGAGATCATGCCGCAATTCGCCATTGAACGGCTCTATGCGGCAACCAAGGATAAGTCTCCGATCATCACCACCGAAGTCGGCCAGCACCAGATGTGGGCGGCGCAACATTTCCATTTCGAAGCTCCCAACAAATGGCTGACGAGCGGCGGTCTTGGCACGATGGGCTATGGGATGCCCGCCGCCATCGGCGCGCAGATGGGCAATCCAGACGCGCTTGTCATCGACATCGCTGGCGAAGCCTCAATCCAGATGAACATTCAGGAAATGGGTACCGCCACGCAATATCGTCTGCCGATCAAGGTTTTCATCCTCAACAATGAATGGATGGGGATGGTCCGCCAGTGGCAAGAGCTGACCTATGAGAGCCGCTATTCCGAAAGCTATTCGGACAGCTTGCCGGACTTCGTCGCGCTCGCCGAAGCCTATGGCTGGAAAGGCATAAGATGCGAAGATCCGGCGAAGCTGGACGACGCGATTGCCGAAATGCTTGCCTATGACGGCCCCGTCATGTTTGACTGCCGCGTTTCAAAGAAGGCCAACTGCTTCCCGATGATTCCATCGGGCGCAGCGCATACCGAGATGATCCTGCATTCGGACGAAGTGTCGGGCACGATGGATGATGAAGCAAAGGCGCTCGTATAATGCATATCAAAGAAGAATTTGCCGAACGCCACGTCCTGACGCTGACCGTCGATAACGAGGCGGGGACGCTGGCACGGATTGCGGGTATGTTTACCTCGCGCGGCTATAATATCGACAGCCTGACCGTGGCCGACATCAGCGAAGACCACGCGACAAGCCGTATCACCATTGTCACCAAAGGCCCGCCGCCGGTCATCGACCAGATTATCGCGCAGTGTGAGCGTCTGGTGCCAGTCCACAAGGTAACTGACCTCACCGAAGCCGGGCCGCATGTCGAACGCGAGCTGGCGCTGGTCAAGGTTAGCGGCACCGGCGACCAGCGCGTCGAGGCGATGCGCCTCGCCGACATTTACCGCGCCCGCGTTATCGACGCGACGGTCAACAGCTTCATTTTCGAAATCACGGGCGGACCGGACAAGATCGACACATTTGTGACATTGATGCGCGAGGTTGGTCTGGTCGAGGTAGGGCGGACGGGAATTGTCGGTCTGATGCGTGGTCAGGGTCCGTCATGACGAAATGGCTGATCGGTGCTGCTCTGCTTTGCCTCAGCGCGAGCGCGGCGAATGCGGACCGCGCTTTTGAACAATGTGTTGATGGGTCCGACCAGAGCGACAAGGCAGCCATAGCCTGCGGCAGTGCATGGGTAACGCGAGAAGAAACAAAGCTCAACGCGACTTGGAAGCGCGCTCTTGCTATCGTGGGTGGGTCCAAGACAAAACAGGGCGCGAGCCTATTGCAAGAACAGCGCGCGTGGATTGGCTTCAAAGACAAGAGCTGTCTGCATTATGACACACCGGGGTTGAGCGGCCTTGAGCACCGCAACGGGCGGATTTGCCGCGCACGGGTCGTCGCAGACCGCACTACCCAGCTTGAAAACATCATCGCCGATTTTCCCGGTGAAGACTGAACCAGATAATATTGACGATAAAGGGATGAAATAATGAAGGTTTATTACGACGCCGATTGTGACCTCGGCCTGATCAAGGACAAGAAGGTCGCGATTGTCGGCTATGGCAGCCAGGGCCATGCCCACGCCCAGAATTTGCGCGACAGCGGCGTGGCGGATGTGGCGATTGCTTTGCGTGCCGGTTCGGCGACCGCGAAGAAGGCGGAAGGCGCAGGCTTCAAAGTCATGGCGAACGCCGATGCGGCAGCTTGGGCGGACATCCTCATGATCCTCGCGCCTGACGAGCATCAGGCGGCAATTTATGCTGATGATCTGCACGCCAATATGAAACCCGGCGCCGCGTTGGCGTTCGCCCACGGCCTCAACGTCCATTTCGGCCTGATCGAGCCACGCGCTGACGTCGACGTCATCATGATTGCGCCAAAGGGCCCCGGCCACACCGTTCGCAGCGAATACCAAAAAGGCGGCGGTGTCCCTTGCCTCATCGCCATCGCACAAAATGCCAGCGGCAACGCGCATGACATCGCTTTGGCTTATGCCAGCGGCGTTGGCGGCGGACGCAGCGGCATTATCGAAACCAACTTCCGCGAGGAATGCGAAACCGACCTGTTCGGCGAGCAAGCCGTTCTCTGTGGTGGTATCACCCACCTGATCCAGGCCGGGTTCGAAACACTGACCGAAGCAGGTTACGCCCCTGAAATGGCCTATTTCGAGTGCCTCCATGAAACCAAGCTGATCGTCGATTTGCTCTATGAAGGCGGCATCGCGAACATGCGCTATTCAATTTCGAACACCGCCGAATATGGCGACATCACCACCGGTCCGCGGATCATCACCGACGAGACCAAGGCTGAAATGAAGCGCGTTCTCGCCGACATCCAGTCTGGGCGTTTCGTGAAAAACTTCGTTCTGGATAACCGCGCTGGTCAGCCCGAGCTAAAGGCCGCCCGCAAGGCCGCTGCTGCCCATCCCATCGAAGCAACCGGTGCCAAGCTGCGCGCGATGATGCCTTGGATTGCCAAGAACAAGCTGGTGGATCAGGCAAAGAACTAAACTTTTCCTACCTTGACTAATTTGGGGGAGGCATCGACATTGATGCTTCCCCTTTTTCATGTCTGGAGCATACCCCCAATGCGTAAAATTCTTCTGGCTCTCCCACTATTTGCCGCAGTGCCGCTCATCGCCCAAAGCGCGCCGCAAGTGCCCGGAACGATGGACGTCGCCCGCGTTACCGCCGGTACCTATAACACTGACCCGGGCCATACCCTTATCGGCTGGCGCGTTAGCCATTTTGGCTTCAACGACTATTTCGGCATTTTCGGCGATGCCACTGGCACGCTTGTTCTCGATCCCAAAAAACCCAACGCATCAAAAGTCGACATAACTATTCCGATTGGCAAGGTCACAACCGCCAGCTCCGGTCTGACCGGCCATTTGTTGCGCGCGGGCAAGGACGGCGGCAAGCCTGACTTTTTCGGCCCAGCCCCGGCCGACGCGAAGTTCGTTTCGACCAGCGTTGTTGCTAAAGGCACAAGCGCCAAAATCACCGGTAACCTGACGCTCAATGGCGTTACCAAGCCAGTTGTGCTCGACACCAAATTTTCAGGCGCTGGCAATAACCCTTACAGCAAGAAGGCCACGGTCGGCTTTCATGCGACCACCACCATCAAGCGCAGCGACTTTGGCGTGATGTACGGCATCCCTGTCGTTTCGGATAACGTCAAACTCGACATCACCGTTGCCTTCGAAAAGGCGAGCTAAAACCTAGCCCAGATATCGCGCGTCGAGGCTGGCCTTCGCCGCGCGATATTCGGCCTCAAGCTGATCGACAAACTCGGCCACGGTCTGGACTTCCTTGATCGCGCCAATGCCTTGGCCCGAACCCCAGATATCCTTCCAAGCTTTGGCTTCGCTATTGCCGCCCGAGCCAAAGTTCATCGTTGAAATGTCGCCCTTGGGCAGATTGTTCGGGTCCATGCCGGCCTTCTCAATCGATTGGCGCAGATAATTGCCGCTGACGCCTGTAAACAAGTCGGAATAGACGATATCCGCGGCCTTCGCCTCCACGATATTGTCCTTGTACCCCTCAACCGCATTGGCCTCTTTGGTCGCGATGAACGCACTACCGATATAAGCCAGATCCGCCCCCATCGCCTGCGCCGCCAGCACCGACGCGCCGTGGGCTATCGACCCCGAAAGCGCCACTGGCCCATCAAACCACTCGCGGATTTCGCGCATCAGCGCAAATGGCGATGTCACACCCGCATGCCCGCCAGCGCCCGCTGCAACCGGAATGAGGCCATCGGCCCCCTTCTCGATTGCCTTATGCGCGAAGCGGTCATTGATAACGTCATGCAACACGATACCGCCCCATGAATGCACCGCCTTGTTCAGCTCTTCCTGCGCCCCCAGCGACGTAATCGTAATCGGCACCTGCCATTTGGCGCAGGTCGCGATATCCTCCTGAAGACGGTTGTTCGATTTATGCACGATCTGGTTGACCGCATAAGGTGCCGCCGGACGGTCGGGGTTTTCGCGATTATGCGCCGCGAGTTCCTCGGTAATCTGGTGCAGCCATTCGTCTAGCTGCGCCTGGGGCCGCGCATTAAGCGCAGGGAATGAACCCACGACGCCCGCCTTGCACTGCGCGATAACCAGTTCCGGCCCCGACACAATGAACAATGGCGAGCCGATAACCGGCAGACGGAGCTTATCGAATATTGCCGGAAGTGTCATGCGTCTCTCCAATTATTAATCGTTCAATTAAGGCGATAAAGCGCAGAAATCGGCTAAAGTCAAACGGACATCAACTCCCATTTGCGGCGCTTAGAATTGCCCTTACGGAAGCCGTTGCCACATCGCGGCTGATGCCTACGCCGAACAGGATTGGCCCCTCGCCTACCCGGCATTCAACATAGGCGGCAGCGCGCGCATCGGTGCCATGGCCGATGGCGTGTTCGCTATAGTCGATGATATCGAGCGGGTTGCCGAGTGCGTCTTCCAGCGCGTTGGCCAAACTGGAAATAAGTCCGTTGCCGCGTCCGCTGACCGATTGCTCCACGCCATCGATGCGGATTTTACCAGCAAATATACGTTCGTCCTGCGCCTTTTGGCTCTGGCTTTCCTGAAAATCGATCAGGCGAAAGCGGCCTTCGCCTTTCAAGTGATAGCGCTTTTCGAACGCTTCCCAGATATCGGCGCTGGTGAGTTCGCGGCCTGTGGAATCCGATAGTTCTTGCACGGTACCCGAGAAATTGGCCTGCATGCGTTTCGGGAGTTTAAGGCCGTGATCTTGCTCAATGACCCAGGCGACGCCGCCCTTGCCCGACTGCGAGTTGACGCGGATGACGGCCTCATAAGATCGACCCAGATCGGCCGGGTCTATGGGTAGATAGGGCACCCGCCAGATTTCGTCATTCTGCAGATCGTTGGCGGCAAAGCCCTTTTTGATCGCGTCCTGATGGCTGCCCGAAAAAGCGGTGAATACGAGCTCGCCCGCATAAGGGTGGCGCGGGTGGACGGGCAGCTGGTTGCAATATTCTACGGTCTGGATGACTTCGTCGATGTTGCTGAAATCGAGGCCGGGGTGCAAACCTTGCGTGTACATGTTGAGCGCCAGCGTGACGAGGTCGACATTGCCGGTTCTCTCGCCATTGCCGAACAGGCAGCCCTCAATGCGGTCGCCACCTGCAAGCAGACCGAGCTCTGCCGCCGCAATGCCGCTGCCGCGGTCATTGTGCGGGTGGAGCGATATCACCACGCTGTCACGCGCACTAATATGCTTGCACATCCATTCAATCTGGTCGGCATAGATGTTGGGCATCGCCGCCTCGATGGTGGCGGGCAGATTGAGGATAAGGGGTTTCTCCGGCGTGGGTTGCAACACCGCCATCACCGCCTCGCACACCTCAAGGCTGAATTCGAGCTCGGCGGTGGAGAAGGTTTCGGGGCTATATTCGAAATGCCATTCGGTTTCAGGGAAGCGCGCGGCCTGTTCGGCAAGAATATTTGCGCCTTCGACGGCGATGGCCTTTACGCCGGGCTTGTCGAGCTTGAACACGATATCGCGCCATGCTGGCGACACGGCGTTGTAGAGATGCACGATGGCACGCGGCGCGCCGGCCATACTCTCGAACGTCTTCTCGATCAGGTCACGGCGGGATTGCGTCAGGCTCTGGATCATTACGTCATCGGGGATGCGGCCGCTGTCAACGAGATTACGGATGAAATCGAAATCGGTCGCGCCGCTGCTCGGGAAGCCGACCTCGATTTCCTTGATGCCAACCTTGAGCAAAAGGTCGAAGAAGCGGGTTTTCTTCTCCGCCCCCATGGGGTCGATTAACGCCTGATTGCCGTCGCGCAGGTCGGTAGAAAGCCAGCGCGGGGGCTTGATAATAGTCTTGGTTGGCCATGCACGGTCGGGCAAGTCGACCGGCGGGAATGGCCGGTATTTTCGGGAAGGATCGATCAGCATCATGATGAATTACAACTTGGCTATGGCGCGCACTTGAGCGCGCTTTGGGGTCTATGTCGGTGGTTGGCAACCCTTAGGCGGGATGGTTCGGCATGTGGCCGAACGAACGCGCACGCCTAAGGGCGCGTAAGTCGTAGAAGTAGTGATGATGCGACAATGCGTGTCATTATGTTGCGTCGTTAGCGGTGTAAGACGACATTCGTCCAGCTTTAATTTCCATATATACTTATTTCGTTGCCTGCCACAGTCTGTCACATGCGTTATCGATCTCCCAGAAGCGCGCTGAGCTGTTCAACGGATCGCGGCTGCTGAGCAATATGAATGGGCGATCACCCGTTAGAATTCGACGCAAGCTACAAATCAGCAGATTTAATCGCCCTATCGCTTCGGACCGGGCGGGCAAAGAGTAACTTCTGCGCTCCATATCGGCCAAGATATTTGCAACGCGGGCAGCCACAAGTTCGTTGTACCTCCGGTGCGGCCCGCGATGCATCGGCATCTTCCATAAGGAAGCGGCATTTTCCGTTGCAGGCAGTGCGAGGCCGTTGACCGAATAATAGCGAGGGTCGAAACCCTCCATATGGAGTAACTGAAAGCTCTTTGCGAAATGGCCATGCCCGAACACGGATACGGGCAACAGGTGATGCATCTGGAACTCAGACCGCGCGATCAGACCGCTTATACCCTTGAATCCCCGCATTTCAATCACCTCCCTGAATGCAGTTTCAGGGAAATATGATTGACCAAATACTAGCCAGCAGGATTAACACCATTTTGTACAAGTTTTCTGCGCGCCTCAAGCACGCTTTCCTGAACATCGGGTGTCAAGACCAGAAGCTCTGAATCGTTCATTCCCGGAACGTCCATCATGCGTTCAACGGCGCCGTTTGTCGCGATATCGTGCACTAACCTAACGACATAGCGCATGGCGTCGCTCACGGACAAAGTATCCCGTACAAAAACCAGTTCCTGCCCGGAAAGCCAAGCCAGCCCGTTTGTTCGGATGTTTTCGTCGGTTGAAGTGTCGAACGCTATGCTAATAAGTGAAGGAAAGGCAGCGCCGTCGTCATACTGGCGAACAGCCTCGGCATAATATCCAAATCCCGAAACGACCATTGCAGGCTGCCACAGTACCGCTGTTGCATTTAGTATGGAGCCCAGAGACTCGCCAAGTAACAGCAACGCCTTAATGACCGCAGGAACATGCTGACCTGACGCAATAGCGGCTCCCAGCTTCAACGAAATAGCAGACCGTGTTGCTGCTAAATCTGAGTCACAAAATATATGATGATCCGCTTTTGGCTTTAGCGCTCGATCAATCGCATAATCAAACGCTGCACCACGATATACGAGTGTACCACTTCCACTATCGGGCGTGGTTCCGTCGCCAAAAAAAATGCCGAGATCGGCAAATGCAATCGCCCTGAATGATGCGCGCAACTCTGTCTCGTCGATGTCGAACAATAGGAAAAGAGGAGCCATTCAGATATCCAGACCAGGTTCTATTTTTGTTTCTATTGTTTTGACTTGCCTTTATCAACAGTGTTTTTCGATTTTTCCTTTGCCTCGAGATCAGATTTCAACCTGACTCCCGAGTTCGACGACGCGGTTGCTCGGCAGTTTGAAAAACTCCATCGCATTCGCCGCGTTGCGAAGCATCCACGCAAACATCTTCTCGCGCCAGATCGCCATGCCCGGAATCTTCGATGCGATTAATGTCTGCCGCGAGAGGAAGAAACTTGTGTGCATCATATCGAACTTCGGCCCGCACAACTCCACCTTGTCGAGCGTCGCTGGAACGTTTGTTTCTTCCAGGAATCCAAAGCGCATTTTCACGCGATAAAAGCCTTCGCCGAGATCCTTGCAGAAAATCCGGTCTGTTTCTTCGACATAAGGCACATCTTCGATTTGCACCGTCAGAATGATGACGCGTTCGTGAAGAATCTTGTTATGTTTGATGTTGTGCAGCATCGCAGAAGGCACACCGCTGGCGGCTGAAGCCATAAATATCGCCGTTCCTGGCACCCGCGTTGCGCTGTTCGCGGCCGATTTGATAAATATCTCCATCGGCATCGTGCTTTCAGCCATGCGCTCGCGCATCAACGCACGACCGCGAGACCAGGTGGTCAGCAAGGTGAAAATCACCATACCAATCAACAATGGGAAGTAACCGCCATCGGGCACCTTGAGCAGGTTGGCACCGAGATATGCCATGTCGACAACAATGAAAATCGCAAGGATCGGGAGCGATTTCCACTTCGGCCATTTCCACAACTGAAACAGGACTACTGCGAGCAGACAAGTATCGATGAACATCGCGCCGGTGACGGCAATGCCATAAGCCGCCGCCAGATTGCTCGAAGACCGGAAGAACAGCACCAGCGCAATTACCATAATCATCAGCGCCCAGTTGATGGCCGGGATGTAAATCTGACCCGCGGCCTTTTCACTGGTGTGCAGGATTGCCAGACGTGGAATGAAACCGAGCTGGATCGCCTGCTGCGTCAAGGAAAACGCCCCTGATATAACCGCTTGGCTCGCGATAATCGTTGCAAGCAACGCAATAATCACGACCGGCAACTGGACCATGTCAGGTATCATCAAGAAGAAAGGATCCTTGATCGTCCGGGCAGCTTCGGCCGCGTCCATCGACAGGATCATCGCGCCCTGCCCCATATAATTCAACATCAGGCACGGCAGCACAAACCATATCCAGCCACGAATAATCGGCTTGCGTCCGAAATGCCCCATGTCTGCATAGAGGGCCTCCGCCCCGGTCACTGCCAGAACGACAGAACCCATGGCGATAAAGGCCCGAAATCCGTCAACAAGGAAGAAGTTGATGGCATTCCACGGGTTCAGCGTGTCGAGGATAATACCCGGCATTTTGGTCAGATGGATAAAGCCCAGTCCAGCAAGCGTCGTGAAATACACGAGCATGATTGGGCCAAACAGGGCACCGACCTTCGCGGTACCACGCGACTGGATGGCAAAAAGACCGACCAGAATGGTAATGGCAATCGGCAAAATCCATGCCTTGAAACCGGGATGAACATAGCTCAACCCTTCGGTCGCAGAAAGCACCGACATTGCCGGCGTAATCATCGAATCGCCATAGAACAAAGCGGTTGCGAATACGCCCAGCATGATGATCGGCGCAGTCCATGTCGCGCCTGCGGTTTGCCGATTAATCAGCGCCAGCAAAGCGAGACTACCGCCCTCGCCTTTGTTATCGGCCTTCATGATCGTCATCGCATATTTGAAGGTCACGACAATCATCATTGACCAGAATACAAGGCTGAGTACGCCGATGATATGCAAGGGATCGGGCTCGATCGGATGATGGCCGGCAAAAGTTTCGCGGAACGCATAAATCGGGCTGGTGCCGATATCGCCGAAGACGACGCCGATGGCACCAACCGCCAATTTGCCCATCGAGCCTTGCGGCGCATGGCCATGGCTATGACCCTGATCTGTCGGTCCAAAATCATCCACGGCTGGCGTAGTCACAATTTATTTCCCCCGGCCACAACGCCCGACATTTCAACGATATTTTCGTTGGAAGGAGGCGGGCGATAGCATGCTGTGGCACCCTTCACAACAAAGCAATAGGGGGCAGCGATTACGGTGTTTATTTTTAGTATTCAGTTGCTTGTAGGTGCTCTCGCGGCCGCACTGGCGGCTTGCGCCTGCAATGCCTTGGCCGCCTGGAGTTGCGACTCAAGCCGCGGCCTCCACTTCGCATTGGGCGTGGCCAGCGACAGCGTTTTATCCCAGAGCAAAATAGCGCCGTCCAGATCGCCACCGAACAGGCGCGCAAGCCCTGCGAAATAATAAGGCGCCGGATAATTGGGCCGGATAAAGCGCGCTTTATCAAAAGCCAATTGCGCAGGCGGCGACATCCGGCCGTCGCTGGCAAGCATCAACTGCAAGCCAAGCGCTGACCACAGATCAGGGTTTTCAGGTTCGTTCCGCAAGCCTGACTGGATATAGGACGCCGATAAAGCGTAATCGCCCTGCTTCGCGAACGAGTTGGCTGTGACCAGCCAGCGTTTGGCTGAGCCGAAGCTTTGATCCATGTCGGCACGCATTTCGACAAGCTGGACAGCGGCATCTTCCTTTGCAGCAAGCGACTTCGCCGGCGAGGACGGCGTCACTGGCCTGCCCTGCAACGCATAGCCAGTCATCCCCAAGAGGATCGACGAAGCGGCAACTTGCCAGAGTCCTTTCGGCAAGCGACCGAACCAGACGATGGCCGCCAGACTTATCGCGGCAAGCAAGACAAGAGCTACCCAGCCATTCATGTGCGCCTCCGGAACAAGCCGCGGGCTAGCCAGAAAGCGAGTAGCAAAACCAGCAATGGCATTACCCAGAGCAGCAGTCCCACGCCCTTCATTTCGGGTTCGAAGCTGACCCTTTCGCCATAGCGATCCACCATCCACTGGCGGATCGCCTCCGGCTCTTGCCCCGACGCGATTTGTTGGCGCACCTCTGCCCGCATGGTTCCCGCCATTTGTGCGTCGCTATCCGCAATCGACTGACCTTGGCATTGGATACACCGAAGGCTGTGCATCAGTTTGGTTGCGCTCGCTTCCTGCGCGGGATTCGGCAATTGCCGATTAGCGAGCGCGGGCGTGGGTCCGGTGCCTTGAGCAAGGACAGGCGTCGCAATCAACACCAGAAGAGATATGAATATCATTCTCATCGGGCTGACCTCAATTTTTCCAGCAACATCGGCACATGCTCTTCGCGGATATCGCCGATGTGCTGGTATAATATCGTGCCATCACCGCCAATGACATAGGTTTCGGGCACGCCAGACGAGCCCAGCTTGAGCTGGATAGCCATTTCGCTGTCTGCGCCGATTCTCCGGTAGGGGTTGCCGAATTCAGAGAGAAACGCCGCTACATCTTCGGGCTTGTCACGGATGGCGATTGCGTCGATTTCGGCTCCCGCCTTTTTTAACGCGTCCAATTGCGGCGCTTCTGCTTTGCACGGGATGCACCAACTGGCAAAGATATTGAGCAAACGGGGCGTGCCGTCCTTCATATCGCCGTTCGATAGCCCCTCGACCCCCGTCGTGGCCGGTGGGAGCGCAAATTCGGGGAGCGCCTTTCCGACCATCGCGGAATGAACCAGATCGTCCTTTGGCGCGACCAGACCATAGATAAACCACCCACCGAGAAACGCCACCACGGCCAAAGGAAGCCAACGGAGCCACGAGCGGTTCATGCTTCGCTCCATCGGTTCTTGTCCGGCTTTTTAGCGCGGCGGAACATGCGGCCTAGCAAAGCGACCAAGCCGCCCAATGCAACCAATACGCCACCGAGCCAGATGAAGCTGACAAATGGCTTCCACCACAAACGCACCTGCCAGCGACCATCGCCATTCTCGTCGGGCTGGGCGATGACGGCATATAGCTGGCCGTTCCAGCGCGTCAGCAGCGCCGCTTCGCTGGTTTGCATTTCAGGCTGAAAAAATTGCCGCGACTGAGGACGCAGGACAAATGACCGACCGCCAGTGCGCGCAATAATTTCCCCCTCTATGGCAACCCAATTGTCGCCGACTACCGGATTGACATCGGCCAGCTTGACCTGCCAGCCTGCAACTTTAGCGCTTTCGCCCGGCGCGAGTGCGGTCAGTGTTTCCTTGGAAAATCCTGACTCAGAAGCCATACCGAAAACACTGACGGCGAGTCCGAAATGGGCAATTACCATGCCGAAAACCGGTAATGGTGTGCGGAGCAGCTTGCGACCTCTCAGCGGAACCCATGCAGCGACCGCCAGCGCAAGCGCGAACGCGAGGCCTAGCATAGGGAAAATGCCGACATCTGGTGCGAATTTCCACAGGGCCACGCCCGACCACAATATGATCGCGAAAAAGCCGACCAGCCAGTATTTATGCCGTTTTATGTCATCCCTGCGCCAGCGAAGCATCGGCCCGAGCAGCAGCGCGAGCATCAGCAGCAAGGCAATCGGCGCTGTGGTTTTGTTAAAATATGGCGGGCCAACGGAAATCTTGTCGCCCATCGCTTCGGCAGCGAGTGGATAAAGCGTTCCGATAAGAACCACAGCAAGAATGACGCTAAGGAAGATATTGTTGGCAACGATACCGCCCTCGCGGCTTAAAAGCTGGAACGGCTCACCTTGCTTTACCGTGCCGATACGCAGCGCAAAAATCACGAAGGCAAGACTGGTGTAGACCAGCATCAGCGCAAGGATGAACGAGCCGCGTTCGGGATCAACCGCAAAGGCATGAACGCTGGTGAGGATTCCCGAACGCACCAGGAAGGTGCCAGCCATCGACATTGCAAAAGCGACCAAAGCGAGCATGATCGTCCATGCCCGCAAGGCGTTGCGGGTGGCGAGTACGCTGACCGAATGGAGCAGCGCTGTCGCGGCCAGCCAAGGCATAAGCGAGGCGTTCTCGACCGGATCCCAGAACCACCAGCCACCCCAGCCAAGCTCGTAATAAGCCCAGTAGCTTCCTGCGGTGATGCCAAGCGTCAGGAATATCCACGCGCCGAGCACCCAAGGCCGCATCGCGCGCGCAAAGGCCGGGCCGACCTGCCGCGTCAGCATCGCGGCCACCGCAAATGAGAAGGCTACGGACAACCCGACATAGCCGAAATAGAGGGTCGGCGGATGGAAGGCGAGACCGATATCCTGCAACAACGGGTTCAGCCCTGCCCCCTGCGCTGGCGCAGGCGTTAACCGCTCGAACGGGTTGGAGGAGAACAGTAGAAACGCGAAAAAGCCAAGCGCGATAAAGGCTTGTACGGCGAGCGTGACATGCAATGTGCGGGAATCGATACGCTTTTCGATGAGCGCAATCGCCGCGCCCGACACCGACAAAATCGTCACCCACAAAAGCATCGAACCTTCGTGATTGCCCCATGTGCCAGCAAGTTTGAAGATCATCGGCTTATCGATATGGCTGTTGCTCGCAACGAGCAGCACCGACAGGTCGGTGATAGTGAACAAATACATCAGCGCAAAAAAGGAAAAGACGCACAACGCACCCTGCACGATGGCTGCGGGTTTGATGAGGGGCGTCAGTTGCCCCGCCCCGCCCCGCAGCAGCGTCAAACCACCGGCAAGCTGCAACAGCGCCATCGCCGCCGCGAGCCAAAGCGCGGCCAGTCCTGCCTCTGCCATCATTTTGCTAATGTGTCCTTAGTATGCTCGGCGGCGCTCATATCAATGTCGGCGAGCTCTTTCGGCACATAATTCTCATCATGCTTGGCGAGCAGGCTTTCAGCGACGAATACGCCGTCGCCGCGAAGCCGGCCATCGGCGACGACGCCGGAGCCTTCGACGAAAAGGTCAGGTGTAATACCGCGATAAGCGACTTTTTGCGCCTGATCCTTGTCCTGGACAGTGAAGGTTATCGATACGCCGTCTTTTTCACGCACAATCGACCCTTTTTGCACCATGCCGCCCAGCCGGATGGCCTTGCCCGGCGCAACCTGCGCTTTGGCCAAGGTAGTCGGCGTGTAGAAATATGATGCTTCCTCACGCAATGCAGCCGCCGCAATAAGCCCAGCTCCAATCAGTGCGACAAGCGCTACAATCGCTAACAGGAGCCGCTGATGCTTGGGCTTCATGGGTGTTGCCTCAAGTCGTCGGCCAAGGCTTCCGAACGGCGCATCCCGACATAGCTCGAGACGACGAGCCATATTATGCCAACACCGGTAACGCCAAAGGCAGCGATAATGAACGGCAGATGCGGCATCAGCTTTCCGCCATCCGGCGCATCCGCGCCTCGATCCGCATTTCGGCCAGCGCCGCGCGCATCCGCATCAGGACCAGCGCGCCAAAGAGCAGGCTAAATCCAGCAACTGCAACGAACAATGGCACCAAATAGGCATCGTTGATCGAGGAACCGCCGAGGGTAATGCTCGCTTTCTGGTGTTGGCTTTCCCACCAGACGACCGAGCGGTTGATAATCGGAATATTCACTGCGCCGATGATGCCGAAAACGGCAGCAACGCGGCTGGTATCGCCTTTTTCGCTGCTTGCATTGGTCAGCGCGATGTAACCGAGATAGAGGAAAAACAGCACGAGCATTGAGGTCAACCGCCCGTCCCACACCCACCAAGTTCCCCATGTCGGCCGGCCCCAAATCGATCCGGTAAGCAAGCAGATTGCGGCGAAGGTTGCGCCAGGAACGGCAATGGCACGCGCGGCGATCCCGGCAAGCGGATGGCGCCAGACCAACTGCACGATGCTGGCAATGGCTATTCCCGTCCAGCCACCCATACCCAGCCATGCCGACGGCACATGCACGAACATGATCTTGACGGTGTCGCCCATCAGGCGCTCGGTCGGCGTTGCGAACAGTCCCCAAAGGCACGCGCCCAATGCCAGAACCAGCCCCGGCCAGAACAGGGCAGGAGTCAGCGGCTTTGCAAGGCGCAGAAAACGGGCAGGATTGGCGAAACGATGCATGATTCAGGCAGCGTCTAGCACCACCAGCGGTTCACGCCAATGAATTTGGGGTCAGCGACCTATAAGCTTTTGTGCCATATTGTCGGCGACCTCTGCCGGTGTCTTGCCGCCCGAATCGCTTTCCTGCCAGATGTCGGAAAGTCGGCCCGGAATCGTATCGATACGGCGATTGATTTCGGCATCATCGGCATTGTCGATATGACGCAGAACGTTGATGATGCCACCGGCGTTGATAACATAATCCGGCGCATAAAGGATGCCGCGATCAGCGAGCATCTGGCCCTCCGGTCCGGTTGCAAGCTGATTATTTGCACCGCCGGCCACCGCCTTGACCTTGAGCGCAGCAACGGTCGATCCGGTAAGGATCGCGCCCAGCGCGCACGGGCTGAATATATCGGCTTCTACGTCCATGATGGCATCGGCGGGTACCGATACGCCGCCCAGCTCCGCAGCCAATTCTGCCGCCCGCTTTGCGTCAACATCAGCCAAAGTGAGCTTCGCACCTTGTGCGGCAAGGTAACGCGCAAGACCACCGCCGACGCTACCTACTCCTTGAATTGCAACATGTACGCCGCTCATATCATCGCTACCAAGTGCGTGCTTGGCCGCAGCCTGAACGCCCAGGAACACACCGCGCGCGGTATATGGCCCGGGATCGCCGCCCTGATGCGGAAGACCCGCCACATGCTGCGTGACCTTCGAAAGCGAAACCATGTCAGCCTCGGACATGCCGACGTCCTGCGCCGTGATATATGCACCACCCAGCGAATCTACCGCACGGGCAAATGCATCAAGCATATCTTGCGGCTTGGCACGTGAAGGATTGGCAAGGATCACGGCCTTGCCACCACCTGCGGGCAGACCAGCCATCGCATTTTTATAGCTCATCCCGCGTGATAGCCGAAGCGCGTCGGTAATAGCGGCCTGACTGTCGGCATAATGCCAAAAGCGCGTACCGCCTGCGGCTGGGCCGAGATGCGTCGAGTGAACGGCAATTACGGCTTTCAGACCTGTCTTGCGGTCTTCGAATACATGCACAGCCTCGTGCGCGTCGAAATCAGGCAGGTCCCAGATGGCGGGCATCGCTTTATCCCCTCGTCGCTCCGCCAGAAACTGGTGAGCGGAATCAAATTACGGTAGCGCGTAATAATATTACGCACACCATTTGTCATCATTAAAAGGATATAAAAAGTGGGGCGACCGACGGGACTTGAACCCGCAACTTCCGGCATCACAAGCCGGTGCTCTAACCAATTGAACTACGATCGCCACAGCGCCACTCAGGCAGGCGCGTTCCTTAAGGTTATCGGACGCCGGGCGTCAACCCAGCATACCGAAACGCTTATTTCTTGAGGCTAAGACCACCAAAACGCTTGTTAAACTGGGCCACGCGGCCACCAGTATCAAGCATCGAGCCACGCCCACCAGTCCATGCCGGGTGCGAGGTCGGATCAATGTCGAGCGCCAGCGTATCGCCTTCCTTGCCCCAAGTGGAGCGCGTTTCAAAGACGGTGCCGTCGGTCATCTGCACCTTGATCATGTGATAATCGGGATGAATATCGGCTTTCATGTATAATTCCTTTGTTCAGCCACCGGTTTCCGACCGGCAGCCCTAGTATTCGGAAGCGCCGCCCTTAGCGGGGCCATCCGAGGATAGCAAGATTGAAATGTCTGCCAACTATCAACACCCTGAACGGGTTTAAGGATGGCAAATGGCTGAGTCAGGCAGGCGGATCGGCAATCATCGCCATGAATTCTGCCTCTGCCGCGACGCTGTCGCCCATCATCGCCCGTCCAGCAAATTTGCAAACGCGAGGACGTTTCTGGACGAATTCAACTTCAAGATGCAGCAGGCATCCTGGCTCCACCGGCGCACGAAATTTCGCATTGTCGATGGACATAAAATATACAAGCTTGCCCGAGCCGATCAGGCCAAAGCTCTCCATCGCAAGGACGCCAGCGGCCTGCGCCAGCGCTTCGACAATCATCACACCCGGCATGATTGGCCGCCCAGGGAAATGCCCCTGAAAGAAACCTTCGTTCATCGTGACGGCCTTTACCGCGCGGATCCGCTCGTCAATCACAAGCTCTTCCACGCGGTCGACCAGCAGCATGGGATAGCGATGCGGTAGCACCGCCATCACCCGCCGGACGTCGTAATTGCTGAAGTCGCCTTCAGGCATGTGGATTAACGGCTGTCAGGCTGTGCAGCAGGTGCTGCCGGCGCCGGTTGGCCGGGCTGCGGTTGAGCTGCAGCCGCCTGAGCTGCCTGCACGCGTGCCGCGGTGTCGAACAGCTGCTGTATCTGCTGATAAAGCTGGCCAACTTGGCGCGACGGTCGCCAGTCTGCCGGTGGCGCAATCGGAACCGAGGGGACGGATTTGTCGAGTTCGGCAGTTATAGCAGTGGTGACGTCGACGGCATCAGGAGCCCATACAAATGCGTCAGGCGCCAGAATAACGTTGATCTTTTTTGCAGTAATAACGGCCTGTTGCGCGGCTTCATATTTCATCGCGATTTGCTCGACAGCAAAAAGCTGTGCCTTGATAATCGGCTCCTGCAACTGGTTGATTTCCTTTTGCTTGGTGTCGATTTGCGTCAGCAGCGGGTTTTTCGCCTTGATCGCGGCATCAAGCTCAGCCTGAGTCAGCTCTTTGTCCTTGTTGGTATCAAGCTGGACGTTGATGTCGTTGATTTCCTTGCGCTTTGTCTGCATCTGCTGCGCAAAGGAAGCATATTGCGTACCGATCTGCTGATAGGCAGTACCGAGTGCCTTTGACCGCGCTATGGCGACCGAAGTATCGGCGGTGGCAATGCCAGCGACCTGTGCGCTTGCCGGTACGGCGAAAGTAGCAGCAGACAATAGCGCCGCCGCGAAGGCGGAGTTACGAATAGTCATTAGAATTGAGTCCCTACGTTGAATGTAAATAATTTAGTGTCGTCGCCGGGCTGCTTTAACAGGGCCCGGGCGATATCAATCCTGAACGGACCAAAAGGAGAATTCCAGTTCACCCCAAAACCCACCGAAAGACGTGGCTTCCAAGTATCACCCAGAAAGCGTTCCTGGAATTGAAGCGCAGGTGTACGTGCCGAACCGTCCGCATTGGTTCCTGTGGTGCTGGTTGCCAAGACACTGCTGGGCGTGCCGTCAGTATTCGGCACAAAGGCACCGGTGTAGAATAGCGGCAGGCTTGGTGAGGTTGCTGTTGCTTCAGAGCGTTGTTGCAGAGTCTGCAAAATCGGCTGCGTCACGTCGAACACAGAGCCAACGTCGACAAAAACCGAAGGACGGAGACCCAGTTCTTTTGCGCCGCTGCCGAGAGGAATTTGCACTTCAGCGCGACCCAGATAATAGAACCGCCCACCAATCGCATCGTCTTGGATCTGGTTGCGATCAAGAATCGGCACATTGACCACAACACCACTTTGCAATTCTGGCGTGAACGTGACGCGCTGCACACGCGGCCCGACGCCGCGTATGTCAAAGCCGCGGATTTGCGGTTCGCCAAGATAGAAACGATCTGTCAAACGGACATCGTCGATTCCGTTTGCTTCGGAACCACGATTTTCAAGCGGATGAATATATCCGCCCTCAAGTGACAAACCCAATATGAAGTTCGTGTTACCAATCCGCCAGTATTTGTCGGCATTGAGCCGCGTTTTGATATATTTAACGCTGCCGCCCAATCCGGCAAAATCTTGGCTGATGCCAAAGCTTTGTCCCCTCGTCGGACGGATGCGGTTGTCACGATCATCATAAAGCAGCGTATAGCCAATCGACGAAGTCAGACGATCACCGATGGCATCGCACAAAAACCGGCCAGCGAGCAGCGGATCGCAAGTTGCCGGTAGTGGACCAGTGCCATCAGGGTCACTGAAGAACGTCCCTTCATCGAGCGAAATATCGTCCTGACTCAGCCCGTAACGCGCCTGAAAATATATAAATTCGTTGACTGGCACGCCTGTCCGGATTTGCAGGCCGGTGGTTGCCTGCTGATATGTTGTGTTACGCTGATTATTGAAGAAGTTGAAGCTGTTCAAATCGCGACGGAAGATGTCGCCGGAAAGCGCAATCGATCGGTCGAACAGATAGGGTTCGGTAAAGCCGATTTCAGCCGACTTGGAATATGACGAATAAGAGATATTCGTCCGCAGTTCCTGACCGAGGCCGCGGAAGTTCCGCTGCTTGATCGAGCCTTGGAAGATGAAGTTCTCGATCGAAGAGAAACCGGCGGATAGCGAGAGTTCACCTGTCGCTTTTTCTTCGACATTCGTGGTCAGAATGATGCGGTCAGGGCCGCTACCCTGCGCCTGTTCAACTTCGAGATCTTCCTGGAAATAGCCAAGCGATTTGATCCGCTCGGCAGTCCGTTTCACTTGAATGCTGTTGAACGCATCGCCCTCGTTCAAGCGGAATTCACGGCGAACAACCTTGTCCTGCGTCAGCGTATTACCGTTAATATCGATGCGCTCGACAAAAACACGCTGGCTTTCGGCAACGTCAAAAGTGATGCTCATCGTCAGCGTTTCTTTGTCGCGCTGGAAATTCGGGTTCACGTCGGCAAAAGCATAGCCGAACAGACCAGCGGTTTCCGACAAGCTTTCTACCGTGTCCTCCACCTGCTTGGCATCGTACCAGTCGCCCTTTTTCATCCGCAGCGTTGTGGTCAGCTTCTCGGAGTCAAAATCACGAATCTGGCTTTCGACTTTCACATCGCCAAATTTGTACCGATCACCCTCTTCCACCACATAGGTGATGATGAAGTCCTGCTTGTCAGGTGTAAGTTCGGCGACGGCGGATACGACGCGGAAATCGGCGTAGCCTTGCGTCAGATAAAATTGACGCAATTTCTGCTGATCGAACGCAAGACGGTCGGGATCATAGCTCGTACCGGATGAAAAGAACCGGTAGAAGCGTGCCTGTTTGGTGACCATTTCGCCGCGCAGCTGACCATCGGAGAATTTATCGTTGCCGATGATGTTAATCTGCTGGACCTTGGACTTCGGCCCTTCAGTGATTTCAAATACGATATCGACGCGGTTCTGATCGAGTTGGACCAATTTGGGTTCGACTGACGCCGCGAAACGACCCTGACGCTTGTACAGTTCGACGATACGAGCGACATCGGCACGTACTTTTGATCGCGAATAAATTTGGCGAGGCGCGAGTTTGATTTCGGGTTCGATCTTGTCATTCTTGATCCGCTTGTTGCCTTCAAGAATGATCCGGTTAACGACCGGGTTTTCGCGGATTTCAATAACCACTGCGCCATTATTGTTACGGATTGCGACGTCAGCAAACAGTTCGGTGGCGTACAAATCTTTCAATGCCTGGTCAGCTGCGACCTGAGTCCACGGCTGGCCAATGCGCAATCTTATATACGAGCGCACAGTGTCCGCTTCGAGCCTCTGCGTACCGACGACCGTAATCGACTGTATCTGTTCGGTGGGCGCAGGCGCCGGTGCGGCCGTGGGCGCGACTGCTGGCTGCACCACAGGCGGCGTACCCTGCGCGAACGCAGGCATCGCAACGGCCATGCTGCCGATTACGGACAGTGCAGTTGAGCCCATCAAATATATGCCAAGGGATTTGGTGTTCATTGTCATCCGATCTGATGTCCGGCCCCCACCGGTGATTTGGCTTTTCGCCGTCTAAAGAGTTTTGCGTCCCTGCCCCAAGCAGCGTCGGCAATCAAGAGCGCAATCCGTTCTATCCACCGCCAAATAGGCCAAAGGATGCGAGATCGTTAAATGTAACCATGATCATAAATCCTGCCAACATTGCAAATCCCGCTCTGAACGCCCATTCCTGCACCTGTGGTGTTGCCGGGCGTCGCCGCACCGCCTCCACAGCGTAGAGCAATAGATGTCCACCATCGAGCATCGGAATTGGCAGCAGGTTGATGAACCCCAAGTTAATCGAGATGAGTGCGGCAAGGCTGATGAAGGTCAATATGCCCATGCTCATCGCCTCGCCCGAGACCTTGGCGATTTTCAGCGGACCGCCGAGCTCGGAGATTGGGCGACGGCCGGAGATGATTTGGCCAAGCCCGATCATCTGCTGACGAAGGACATTGCCGGTCTGAACGACAGCAGCCCAAGGGGCTTCCAGCAAGCCGACCTCTCGGACCTCAACTTTGTTGGCAGCAACGCCGATCCGGCCGATAACATATTTGTTGCCGAAGCGATCTACTTCCTCAATCTTGGCGACGGCCGTTTCCTTGACAAGCGTCTCACCGTCGCGTTCAATTTCGATAACGACTGTTTGACCCGGGATCATGATGATCTCGTTCGCCATTTCGTCAAACGTCTTAATATTGTGGCCGTTGAACGTGAGTATGCGATCGCCCTCGATCAATCCGGCAACGGCGGCCGGGCTATTTGGCTGAACGACGTCCAACACCGGTGGCGTGACTGATTTGCCGAATGCCAGCAGGAAACCCATCGCAATCAGGATCGCTAGGATGAAATTGACCGCAGGCCCCGCAAAAACAATCAACGCCCGTTGCCACAAGGTCTTTGACTGAAAGGTTTCGTTGCGTTCCTTTTCGGGTAACGCCTTCCATGCTTCATCGGCTTGGCTGGCCGGGTTCATGTCACCGGCAAATTGCACAAACCCGCCCAACGGCAGCGCACCGATGCGCCACAACGTCCCGCGCTTATCCACCCTGCCCCAGATTTGCGGGCCGAAACCAATGGAGAATTTTTCGGCCTTAACGCCGAACCAGCGGCCTACGAAATAATGGCCAAGTTCATGAACCACGACGAGCGTGCCGATGAGTGCAAGAAACGCAAGCAGAGTTACGACGATGTTAGGCGATTCAACTGGCATGTGCGACCTTCTGTATTAGCGCCGACGCATAGCTGCGCGCGGCTGCATCTATGCTGAACAAATCTTCGAGGCGAGTTGGCATGTTGTTCGGGGCATAACCCGACAATGTGCTTTCAACCAACGCAGCGATGTCGAGAAATCCAATCCGGCCTTTTAAAAACGCGTCAACCGCGACTTCGTTTGCCGCGTTCAGAATTGCAGGCTTTGCACCACCTTCATTAACCGCAGCGCGGGCCAGACGCAGCGCGGGGAAGCGGACCGGGTCGGGTTTCTCAAAGGTAAGCTGCGCGATAGTCGCAAGGTCGAGCGGCTTGCAACTGGTGGCAATGCGCTCCGGCCAAGCGAGTGCACTCGCGATAGGAATACGCATATCCGGCGAACCGAGCTGAGCCAACGTTGAACAATCGACATATTCGACCATCGAATGAATCACCGATTGCGGGTGAACCAACACGTCCAGCCGGTCGAGACCAACCGGAAACAAGTGATACGCCTCGATCAGTTCCAGCCCCTTGTTCATCATCGTTGCCGAATCGACACTGATTTTTGCGCCCATATCCCAATTGGGATGCGCGACAGCCTGTGCGGGTGTTACGCTGCGCATTTGCTCCAGCGACCATTCGCGGAAAGGCCCGCCGCTGGCGGTCAGCGTGATCTTGCGAACCTGTTCGAGCTTCGCGCCGTTCAGACATTGGAAAATGGCATTATGCTCGCTGTCGACGGGCAACAAAATAGCACCTGACCGCTCAACGGCTGCCATCATCAGGTCGCCTGCGGAAACCAGCGCTTCCTTGTTGGCAAGTGCAACGGTCCTGCCCTGCTCAATCGCCGCCATGGTCGGTGGAAGGCCAGCACACCCCACGATAGATGCCATAGTCCAATCAACATCGCGCTTCGCAGCCTCAACAAGCGCGTCCGCGCCAGCTGCAACCTCGGTACGCGTCCCGGCCAGCGCGTCTTTCAGCGCCTTATATGATTTTTCTTCGGCAACCACCGCGAGATCAGCATCGAACTCCCGTGCCATCCCGGCCAGCGCTGCAGCATTGCCGTTGGCGGTCAATGCAACCACGCGATAGGCATCACGATGCTGACGAACTAAGTCGAGCGTCGAAAGTCCGACCGAACCCGTTGCGCCGAAAATCGATATCGAACGCGTCACCTTATCACCTGCCCACCAACATTTGCGCCACGATAATCAGCCCTGCCACAAACGCGACCGCGATCAGCCCGTCCGTCCGGTCAAAAAGGCCGCCATGCCCTGGAATAAGCCGGCCTGAATCCTTGACTCCTGCGCGCCGTTTCATCCAGCTTTCAAAGAAGTCTCCGGCTTGCGCAACGCATGCCAGTGCTATTCCGGTAAGGAATAGGCTCTGCCAGCGATACGCCAGATAAATATCGCTATGGTCACGCGCATCTACCCTGCCCCAGTAAATAAAGGCCTGAATAGCAATCATGAACAATCCAGCGCCTATCATTCCACCGACAAGGCCGGACCAGGTTTTCGATGGACTGACCTTTGGTGCGATCTTTGGGCCGCCAAAGGTGCGTCCGGCGAAATAGGCGCCGACGTCGGTGCCGATAACCCCGGCTATTAAAAGAATAGCAGGCGTCATGCCGAAAAATGGCGCGCTGAACATCAGCAAAGTGAAACACGCCAAGCCGACATAAACAATGCCGCCCAAGAGCCACAATGCCCGCGAACCAGTATTAAGCACAAAGCCAAAAACCAGCTTTGAAAATTCCCAGAGCACGCCGAGCCCGACCAGCACTACTAGCGCCATGAAAGCATATCCGCCAAACCATATCGCCACGATAGCCACGCTCATCATCACAACGCCCGAAATGGTGCGAATACCCAAATCTGACCGTGGTTTAAGCGGCGGCGCCGCTTGCTCGTTCATCGACCACCATAGCGGCGTTCACGCCCTGCGAATTCATTCAGAGCCCGCGCCAGTTCGTCCTTGGAAAAATCGGGCCAGAGCGTTTCGGTGAACCAGAATTCGGCATAAGCCGCCTGCCACAGCATGAAATTGGATAGGCGCTGCTCGCCCGATGTGCGGATGACAAGGTCTAAAGGTGGCATATCGGCGGTATCGAGATGCGCATCGATTGTCTCGACCGTGATCTTGCCACAGGATGCTGCAGCCTGTGCGGCGCGGACCAGTTCATCTTGCGATCCGTAATTCAATGCCACTGCTAATGTTGTACGACTGTTATGCGCGGTACGGGCCAGCGCATCCTCAAGCATTTCGACAATATCTGGCGCCAACGCCTTGTAGTTACCGATTATTTTCAAGCGCACGTCATTTGCGGTGAATTCGTCGATGTCCGATTTGATGAAAGAACGCATTAGTCCCATCAGGTCGCTGATCTCGTCTTCGGGCCGCTTCCAGTTTTCGCTGGAAAACGCGTAAAGACTGAGCGCCTCGAGTCCCAATTCGCCCGCAGCGCGGACAATATTGCGAACCGCCTCGACGCCCTTTTTGTGCCCCATGGCGCGGGGCAACATGCGTTTTTTGGCCCAGCGGCCATTTCCATCCATGATGATGGCGACATGGCGGGGCATTTTGCCGGTGCCTGCCTCGATTCTGGCAGCAATAGGGGCCGCAGCCACACTCACTGGCTGAGGATTTCCTTTTCCTTGTGCGCCGCTGCGTCATCGACCGCCTTGATCATCTCGTCAGTCATCTTCTGTACTTCGGTTTCAAGGCGCTTGCGATCATCTTCGCTGATTTCCTTCTTGTTCTCGTCGGTCTTTAGCCCGTCATTGGCATCGCGACGGACGTTGCGGATCGCAATTTTTGCTTTTTCGGCATATTGGCCCGCCAGTTTGGCCAGTTCCTTGCGACGCTCTTCGGTCAGATCGGGGATCGGCAGGCGCAGCGTCTGGCCGTCGGTAATCGGGTTAAGCCCTAGACCCGCCGACCGGATCGCCTTTTCAACTGGCGTCACGTTTGAGCGGTCCCACACCTGAACCGAAAGCAACCGCGGTTCGGGCGCGCTGACGGTTGCAACCTGGCTTAATGGCATATGAGACCCATACACCTCGACCACCACAGGGTCGAGCAAGGTTACGTTAGCGCGGCCGGTTCGAAGCCCGCCCAAATCGCTTTTGAACGAATCAACAGCGCCTTTCATGCGGCGCTCGACATCTGCCTTGTCATATTGCGGCATGGTTCAATTCCCTTCGCTGGTTACTACAGTCGAGGTGCCACTTCCGTCGAGCACCTTCAAGATATTGCCCCGTTCGCGGATCGAAAACACCACGATCGGAATGTTGTTGTCGCGGCACAAAGCCACGGCGCTGGCGTCCATGACCTTCAGATTATCTGACAGAACACGGTCGTAAGATAATGTTTCATAACGCGTTGCTGTCGATACCTTCTTTGGATCGGCATCATAAACGCCATCGACCGAAGTCCCTTTAAACAACGCATCGCACTTCATTTCGGCAGCGCGCAAGGCCGCGCCACTATCCGTGGTGAAATAAGGCGCGCCTACGCCTGCAGCGAAAATCACGATCCGTCCTTTTTCAAGATGGCGTTCGGCGCGGCGGCGTATGACGGGTTCACAAACCTTGTCCATTTCGATCGCCGATTGCACCCGCGTAGGCACGCCAAGCTGCTCCAAAGCATTCTGCATCGCGAGCGCGTTCATTACGGTGGCGAGCATTCCCATATAATCGGCCTGCGCGCGGTCCATGCCTTTGGCAGCCCCCGCCATCCCGCGAAAGATATTTCCCCCGCCGATGACGAGGCAGATCTGCAGTCCTGTATCCTGCGCCGCTTTCACCTCTTCGGCGACGCGGGCGACGGTCTCAGGATCAATGCCAAAGGCGGTGTCGCCCATCAGCACTTCGCCCGACAATTTCAGCAGGATGCGGCGATAGCCGTTTGCGCTCATGTAGTCCTCAATCCCCGATACGATAATGGCGCACAGCTATAAGAGCCATGCGCCATATCGCCAAGGCCTTATCCCCGCCTTTTTTGGCAGGGCGGCCCGATATAATTAAGCGCCGACCGCAGCAGCCACTTCGGCGGCGAAGTCGGAAACTTCTTTTTCAATGCCTTCGCCAAGCTGGAAGCGGACATAATCCTTGAGGACGATTGTCGAACCAGCGGTTTTGCCAGCCTGCGCAACAACATCTGCAATCGGCGTCTTGCCGTCCATGACGAACAGCTGGCTGAGCAAAGCATTTTCCTTGGCGAATTTCTTTACCGCGCCTTCGACCATCTTTTCGACGATATCGGCAGGCTTGCCGCTTTCCGAAGCCTTTTCGCGCGCAATACCGCGTTCACGCTCGAGCGTGTCGGCGTCGAGGCCGGTTTCGTCGAGTGACAGCGGGAAAGCGGCTGCAATGTGCATCGCAAGCTGCTTGCCAAGACCATCCAGCGTTGCAGCGTCAGCTTCGCTTTCGAGCGCGACGAGCACGCCGATGCCACCCATGCCGGTGGCTGCAGCGTTATGGACATAGGACACGACACGGCCCTTGTCGACCGACAGCGACTTGGCACGGCGGATGACCTGGTTTTCACCGATGGTCGCGATATTCTCGGTCAGCTTTTCCTGAACGGTGCCGCCACCGGGATAGCTTGCTGCAAGAATTGCTTCGGCGTCATTGGCGCCGAGCGACAAGGCTACATCGGTGACAGAACGTACAAAGTCTTGGAACTGCTCGTTCTTGGCAACAAAATCGGTCTGGCTGTTGACTTCAACAGCAGTCCCGCGGCTACCTTCAACGGCAACGCCGACAAGACCTTCAGCCGCAGTACGGCTCGACTTCTTGGCAGCAGTGGCAAGACCCTTGGCGCGCAGCAAATCGACTGCAGCGTTCAGATCGCCATTGGTTTCTTCAAGCGCCTTCTTGGCGTCCATCATTCCCGCACCGGAAAGCTCGCGCAATTCCTTGACGAGTGAGGCTGTAACTACAGACATTATTCTATCCTTCTTGGCTTTTATGCGGTCATTCCCGCAAATCGCGGGAATGACATGGCCCTTTTGGCCCAAATGCGTCCCCGCCGAAGCGGGGATGCCATGATTTTCTTACGCTTCTGCGGCAGGTGTTTCGTCTGCAGCAGCTTCGGCGACAGGAGCTTCTTCAACCGCTGGCGCTTCTTCGGCACCGACAGCTTCTTCCATTGTCGCTGGCGCATCTTCAGCTACTGGAGCAGCTTCGGTCAAAGCAGGTTCAGCCGCTGGCTCCACTTCAGCACCAAGGTCAACGCCCTTGGCAACCTTAGCCGAAACATTGCCTTTGCTCGATGCAGTGGCGATTGCTTCGCAATATAAACGAATGGCGCGCGCTGCGTCATCATTTGCAGGAACCGGAAACGCGATACCGTCCGGCGATACGTTCGAATCGAGGATCGCGATAACTGGAATACCAAGAACATTGGCTTCCTTGATCGCGAGTTCTTCCTTGTTGGCGTCGATGACGAACATCACGTCAGGAATGCCGCCCATGTCGCGGATGCCACCAAGGCTCATTTCGAGCTTGTCGCGTTCGCGGGTCATCTGAAGGATTTCCTTCTTGGTGAAACCGTGCGTGTCGCCAGAAAGCTGCTCTTCAAGCGTTTTCAGCTTGCGGATCGAGTTCGAAATGGTCTTCCAGTTGGTGAGCATGCCACCCAACCAGCGGTGGTTGACGAAATGCTGGCCCGAGGCGCGTGCTGCGTCAGCGATTGGACCCTGCGCCTGGCGCTTGGTGCCGACGAACAGGACCTTGCCGCCCGACGCAACAGTCGAAGCAACGAAATCGAGAGCGCGTGCAAACAAAGGCACGGACTGCGACAGGTCAAGAATGTGGATGCCGTTGCGCGCGCCGAAGATATACGGCTTCATACGCGGGTTCCAACGGTGGGTTTGGTGGCCGAAATGGGCCCCAGCTTCAAGCAATTGCTGCATGGTAACGACAGGTGCCGCCATGGTATTTCTCCTTCCGGTTGAGCCTCTGGGAAACAAGAACGTCATGCATGCCTGAAAGACAGCAATCCGCACCGGTATGTGCGTTTCCCATGTGGAATGAGCGCGCCGTTAGAGAGGTGGCAGGGATTCGTCAAGCACGAAAGCCGCTTACAAACGCTTACGCGCCTTTAAAGCGTCGCTTCTCGCGCTAAGAGATATTTCGGTTATGGCAACGATTAACAGCAGGTTCACCACAGGCAGCTAATCCAGACTGGCAACCTCGGGAGAAATAATATGGCCATAAATAAAAGTTTGTTCTTGGCCTGCTTGCTGTTCGCATCCCCTGCTCTGTATGCGCAGGACGAGGTACCCCCTTCCCCATCCGAAATGCCCGAGCGAATTTCCTTTCTCGTTGCTTTTGGCGAAGAGAAATGCCGCGAGCCGGTCGGCGACGAGATCGTCGTCTGTGCCACGGTGCCAGAAAATGAACGTTACCGTATTCCCGTGGCGCTGCGGAAGAAAGAGATGGTCGTCACCGACCGTTCCTGGTCATCGGCAGTTGAAACACTCAATTCGTTCGCACGTGATCTTCGGCCCAACAGCTGCTCAGTGAACGGGTCGGGCGGATTTACCGGCTGCACCCAGAAACTTTTACAAACATGGTTTGCTGAACGACGCGGGAAGCTTCGCGCTAATTGAACCTTTTAGCAGCTTGCTAGTTATCCACAGGTAATCCCCAGACCAGCCAACGGAATTCCGAGAGTGATTTTCCGTTTGACACTAAAGAACATATAGTGAACATAGACATCAAGTTGTTCATATAACAGCAAGCAAACCCCCGCTAATGGCCGATTTGGGGGACAGAAAGGACCAATGCCATGACCCTCATCGCTTCCCTACTCTTTGCAATTGCCCTCTTAGCGTCGGTTTCAGTTATCGTGCTGACAATCAGCAACGCGATGCCGCGCATAAATCAGGTTATCGAAATGGAATTTGCGCCAGCGGTGCAAACCGAGCGGCGTATCTTCTTTGGCGAGATAAAGGGCCGCAAGCCTGCAACTGCCGCGCAAGTCATCCTTTTCCCGCGCAAGGTCGCTGTCCAAACTGACTATCGGCTCGCCGCCTGATAGCTATAGCCTTTTCTTAAACAAGGAAGCGCCTTCTGGCGCTTTTTTGTTGCCTAAAATCTGTGATCCCAAAAGAAAAGGGCGGGTGCTTTCGCCCCGCCCTTCGCCACATTCCTAAGGAATGCCAATATTAGTTCACGGCATCCTTGAGTGCTTTACCAGCCTTGAACTTGGGCTGGGTCGATGCCTTGATGGTCATCGGCTCGCCGGTACGCGGATTGCGACCGGTCGATGCCTTGCGCTTTGCAACGCCAAAGGTACCAAAACCAACCAAACGAACTTCACCGCCTGATTTCAAAGCGCCGGTGATTGCGTCAAAGGTTGCTTCAACAGCTTTCGTGGCATCAGCCTTGGTCAAACCGCTTGCATCTGCGACGGCACTTACGAGATCTTGCTTGTTCATATTGGGAACCCCCCTCTCAAAAGAATATATGTGAGACTCATTTATGACTTAGTTGAGTCGCGGCTTAGGCCGGTGGCGGGATAATGATGAGAATGTACGCTCTGTCAAAGGAAATATTGGCGTAAAACCGTCATTTTCTGTGAAAAACGCGACATGTTGCCGCACCATCACGTTAACCCACCCGCCGGCACCCCTTAATGAGTCACAGAAGCGCCATTTTCGCCGCCAACTCCCAGCGGCAAAGCTGCGGCCAATTCGTCGGCTTCGGTCCACTCCACCGCAATTAATGGCGAAACCAGAGCCCGGGCGAGCACCTGATCGACATGGCTAACCGGAATGATTTCCAGACCTTCCTTGATGTTCGCAGGTATCTCGGCGAGATCTTTTTCATTGTCTTGAGGGATCAGAACGGTCTTGATGCCGCCGCGCAACGCCGCAAGCAACTTTTCCTTCAGGCCACCAATCGGCAACACCCGCCCGCGCAGCGTAACCTCACCGGTCATTGCGACATCGCGATGGACGGCTATACCAGTTAATGTCGAAACGATGCAGGTGACCATACCTACACCAGCCGATGGCCCATCCTTTGGCACCGCACCTTCGGGCAAGTGGATGTGAACATCCTTGCGGGTAAACAGGCTCGGCTTGATGCCATAGCTGGGGGCTCGCGCCTTCACGTAAGACAGAGCGGCCTGAATGGATTCACCCATCACTTCGCCGAGCTTACCGGTGGTGCGAATTTGACCTTTGCCTGGTACTGTCACAGCCTCAATAGTCAGCAATTCTCCGCCAACTTCGGTCCAAGCCAGCCCCGTAACCGCACCAATCTGGTTTTCTTCCTCACCCATATCATGGCGATATTTCCGGACTCCGGAGAAATCGGCGAGATTTTCAGGCGTAATCGCGATGCTTGTTGCTTTACCTTCGAGAATGCGGCGCAACGCCTTACGGGCAACCTTTGCGATTTCACGTTCAAGCGTCCGAACGCCGGCTTCTCGCGTATAATAACGGATAAGGTCCATCAACGCCGCATCCGTAAACGAGAATTCCTCGGCCTTTAGTCCATGCGCCTCAACCTGCTTTCCGAGCAGATGCCGCTTGGCGATTTCGAGCTTCTCATCCTCGGTATAGCCCTCAAGCCGAATAATCTCCATCCGGTCTAGCAACGCTTGCGGCAGGTTCATGCTATTCGCGGTGGTCACGAACATCACGTCCGACAAATCGAGATCGATTTCGAGATAATGGTCGTTAAACTTGTTGTTCTGTTCCGGATCGAGCACCTCAAGCAGCGCCGATGCCGGATCGCCGCGGAAATCCTGCCCAAGCTTGTCTATCTCATCGAGCAGGAACAGCGGATTCATCGTGCCTGCCTTTTTCAGGTTCGCGGCGACCTTGCCTGGCATCGAGCCAATGTAGGTGCGGCGATGCCCGCGAATTTCTGCCTCGTCACGCACACCACCGAGCGACTGGCGGATAAACTCACGACCAGTTGCCTTGGCAATCGACTTGCCAAGCGAAGTTTTACCGACGCCGGGAGGCCCAACTAGACACAGGATTGGGCCTTTCAGTTTGTTGGTTCGCGCCTGCACCGCCAGATATTCGACGATCCGGTCCTTGACCTTTTCGAGCGCAAAATGATCTTCATCGAGCACCGACTGCGCCTTTGCAATGTCGCGCTTCAGCTTCGATTTCTTGCCCCACGGAATACCGAGCAGCGTATCGAGATAGTTACGGATAACCGTCGCTTCGGCCGACATCGGTGCCATACCGCGCAGCTTTTTAAGCTCTGCATTGGCTTTAGCCTTTGCCTCCTTCGACAGCTTCATTGTGTCGATCTTGGTCTGAAGCTCGGCGATCTCGTCGCCGCCCTCGCCATCGTCATTACCCAGCTCGCGCTGGATCGCCTTCATCTGCTCGTTGAGATAATATTCGCGCTGGGTCTTCTCCATCTGCCGCTTGACGCGGCCACGGATTTTCTTTTCGACCTGCAAGACGCCGAGCTCGCCTTCCATGAAGGCAAAGGCCATTTCGAGGCGACGCAGCGGATTGGATTCGACCAGCAGCGACTGCTTGTCGGAAACCTTAAGCTGGATATTGGCAGCAACCGCATCGGCCAGCGCCGCGGGTGTTTCAATTTCGCTCAACTGCACGGCGGTTTCGGCGGGCAATTTCTTGTTGAGCTTCGAATAATTTTCAAATTGTTCGGCAACCGAACGCATCAATGCAGTGGCTTCGGGACCTTCGGCGCTCTGCTCTTCGATCAGGCGCACGCCTGCTTCGACATAGTCGCTGCCGCGCTCGACCAGATCGCGCAATTCAGCCCGCTGCTTGCCCTCGACCAACACACGCACGGTTCCATCGGGCAGCTTCAAGAGCTGCATGATAGTTGCAGTCACGCCGATGTCGTACAGATCGTCCTTGTCCGGATCATCCTCGGCAGGGTCGAGCTGCGCAACGAGGAAAATTTCCTTGTCAGCGGCCATCGCCTTTTCAAGCGCAACGACCGATTTATCACGACCAACGAAAAGTGGCACAATCATGCCCGGGAAAACAACAATATCGCGCAGCGGCAACAAAGGAAGGTTCAGTTCCATATATACTCCAATTGGCGGTCCCTAAAGCGGCGGCCGGCCTGTTCCGCATCAATATGTGTGCTTTTGGAGCGCTTTCAATGAATTTGCGTTGAACCAGCTCGATTACTTGGGGAAAAGCGGTTCAAAATGGCAGTTTGAACCCTGCCGGCAACGGTAATCCGCTCGACATCTTGCCCATTTCGGCATTGCTGGCTGCATCGGCCTTGTCGCGGGCATCATTGAATGCTGCGGTAATGAGGTCTTCGAGCATCGTCTTGTCCGACGGCACAATCAGGCTATCGTCGATGGCGACGCCCAATATTCGCCCCTTGGCGGTTGCCTTCACCTTGACAAGACCACCACCAGAAACGCCTTCGACTTCGATTGTATCCAACGTCGCCTGAGCGGTTTCCATTTGCTTCTGGATGTTTTGGGCGGCCTCTTGGGCTGCCTTAATCATCTCTTCCATGCTCTTCATGCACGCTTACTCCATGGGGTTTCATTTTCATCGCTGTCGAGTAGCTCGGCTTCGGGAAATGCGGCGAAAGCCGCCTTCACCAGCGGAGATTCCATGACTATGCGGCGGTCCGCTTCAGCTGCCGCGCGTTCTTTCTCCAGCAAGCTAGGCTGCGCCGCGCCCTCGCGCTCTTCCAGATCCCAGCGGGTACCCGTCACCTTTGCCAGCGCATCGCGCAGTTCCGCAATGAAATCGGGCGCGACAGGACCTGCCAGCTGATATGCGAGCAACGGCGGCGCATATTCCACCAGCCGCACGACATCACGCAGCGTCATTTCCAGACTGACATATCCATCGCGCGCCAATCGTTCGAGCAAAGCGTCAAAGTCCGCCGGCATCAATGTCTGGACAGTCGCAGACGCTGGAATATCGAGCGCAGTAGGTGCCGAAGCAGGCGGCGCCACAAAACCGCCTTGCCCGATCATTTTGGCCAGTTCGCCGGGGTCGGGCAGCGTGGCCGCGTGAATTACCCGCAGCAACGCCATATCTGCGGCATCAAGCGGCACCGTCGCACGTGACACTTCCTCCTGCCCCTTCAGGAGCAATTGCCAGAGCCGGTGAAGGACAGGGAACGGCAATCGGTCGGCATGGTCCTCGACCATCGCAGCCGCTTCGGCATCAAGCGCGCCATCGCGTGGTGCCCCGACTTTGGCAAGCGTGAGACGGTGCACTTCGGACAAAAGCCCAGCGAACATCGCCAGCGGCTCTACGCCAAGATTATACTGGCTCTTCGCTTCGGCAAGCATGGCCTGCGCGTCACCTTGCAAAATCAGCCCAAACAGCCGCCGTATCGCCCCGCGATCCGACAGGCCGAGCATATCACGCACCTGTGCCGCTGTGACTTTTCCGTCACCCTCCATATCGGCATGAGCAATCGCCTGATCCAGAATAGACAGCCCATCGCGCACCGAACCTTCGGCCGCTTGCGCCACCAAAGTGAGTGCCTCCGGCTCGGCGTCGACCGCTTCCTTGACTGCAATTTCGGCAAAGTGGCTGGCAAGCTTTTCGGTGGGTATACGCTTCAGATCAAAGCGCTGGCATCGTGACAATACGGTGATCGGCACTTTGTTGACTTCAGTGGTCGCAAACAGGAATTTCACATGCCCTGGCGGCTCTTCGAGTGTTTTCAGCAGCGCGTTAAACGCGTTTTTAGACAGCATGTGGACTTCGTCGATGATGTAAATCTTGTAGCGCGCCGATACTGCCGAATAGCGCACTGCCTCGATAATCTCGCGCACATCATCGACGCCGGTGTGGCTTGCGGCGTCCATCTCGATAACGTCGATGTGCCGTCCCTCGGCAATCGCGACACAAGGCTCGCACATACCGCACGGGTCGATAGTCGGCCCGCCCTGCCCGTCATGCCCGATACAGTTCAGCGCCTTGGCAATCAGCCGCGCAGTCGATGTCTTTCCTACCCCGCGGACACCGGTCATCAGAAAGGCATGGGCCAGCCGGTCACGCTTGATGGCGTTGCCCAGCGTCTGCACCATCGCGTCCTGACCGATTAGCTCGGCAAAGGTCTGAGGACGATATTTGCGTGCCAAAACTCGGTAAGCCGCGCCGCCCGCTGCGGCAGGCTTAGGCTGCGACGGCATATCCAGCCCAAGGCCAAGCGCGTCGTCCGGCATATCGGGGTCGCGTTCGACGAAGTCTGGTTTATTGGAATCGGGCATCGACATCATGTTAGGATGCTGCCTTACGAAAGTCGAAGCCTTAGTCTAGCGATATATATGAAATAGGAGCCGAATGACCCGCAGCGAATTCGTTGTGGCTGCTTCCGTCAGGATCTGACCAGGTTGGCGAGTGCCACGTCCATCCGACTCCCGGGGCGCATATGGCGAGGCGTGGATAAAAATGCAAGCGATGCCGACGCCGTTCATGGTAAAATTGGGTTTACCTTATTCACGAACGGACGGTTCACCTTGATGCATTAGCGCGGGTCATTCAAATTAGGGCATGCAAAGATGACCATCTCGCAATCACAGGGCCAGCGCTATCTCCGCTACGAAGACGCCGCGCAGGAAGATCGCAGTGCACCGCGGATACGGCTTAAAATCCCGGCTTCGATGCGTCCCTCGGGCTCGCCCGGTTTTGCGGTAATCGTCCGCGATTTGTCGCTTTCCGGCGTGGCGTGTGAGGCGTTAACCGGAATGGCCGCAGGAACACGGGTGTGGCTCACACTGCCCGGTCTTTCTGCACTTCAAGCGAAAATAGTCTGGAACGACGGCACAATGGTCGGTTGTGAGTTTGATCATCTTTTGAACCTTGCCGTTATGCAGAACATTCTGGCTCGCTTCCCTGCGCAACCTTAAGCGTTCCGCAAATACCAGTCATAGTCGATTGACGGGACCTGCCCGAAATAGCGGTCCTGCTCGACGCGCTTGACGATCGTAAACATATCGACAAATCGCTCACCCAGATATTCGCGCATCAGCTTTGACGCGTGAAACCTATCAACGGCTGCAAACCAGTTGCTGGGCGGCTTGTCGTCGCCCGAACTATCACGGTCATAGCCATTGCCGACCACGGCCTTACCGGGATCGACCGCGTTCACGATGCCGTGATGGATACCAGCCAAAACGCCAGCGACCGCCAGATAGGGATTGGCATCCGCCCCGCAGGCGCGGTGCTCCACATGACGGCTGGATGGTGGCCCAGCAGGAATGCGGAAGCTGACAGTGCGGTTGTTGACACCCCAAGTCGGTGCAACCGGCGCGTAGCTGTTGGCTTTAAACCGGCGATAGCTGTTGGCATGCGGTGCAAACAAGGCAAAGCAATCACCAACAGACGCAATCATGCCGCCAATTGCGTGACGAAGCATCGGCGTACCCTCGGGATCGTCCGCCGCAAACAGGTTGTTGCCGTCCGCATCATTCATGGACACGTGGATATGCATGCCCGACCCCGCCTGCTCGGCAAACGGTTTGGCCATGAAAGTCGCCTCCAGCCCGTGCGCCTGCGCCACAGCCTTTACCACGCGTTTGTACATGATTGCGTCATCGACTGCGCGCAACACGTCTGGCTTGTACCGCAAGGTAAGTTCGCACTGCCCCGGGGCAAATTCGGAGATGGCCGATTCAAGCGGCAATCCCTGAATGTCACATGCCTCATACAGCTCATCAAAAAAGGGCCGGAAATCGTCAAGCTCGCGCAAGCCGTAAACCTCGACCATTTGCGGCGCGGAGCCGCTATATTCGGGTCTTGCGGGGCGAATTGAGCCGTCGCGCGCCCGCTTGGGGTCAAGCAGATAAAACTCGAGTTCAACCGCCAATGCAGGCGTCAGACCCATCTCGGCAAAACGGTCAACTACGAGACCCAATACATGGCGCGGATCGAGATCGTGCGGCTGGCCGTCGAGTTCGTAAAAATCGACCATGAATTGCGCGGCGTTGTCGCCCGCCCATGGTGTTTTGACGAGTGTTCCTGGAATCGGCTTCATGGAGCGGTCGGCATCACCATCTTCCCAGACAAGGCCGGTTTCAACGGTATCTTGCCCCGTTATGTCGACCACCGCAATCGAGCCTGGAAAGAAGCGGCCGATTTCATAGACTGACATCACCTCATGCTGGCGCAACCTTTTGCCACGCGGCACGCCGCCCATGTCAGTGTAAATCATCTCTACGGAATCGATGTCCGGGTTGGCGGCAAAAAACGCCTCCGCCTCACTCCGTGCTGCGATTTTCGATGATGATACTGCCCGCTTGATCATGCCTTTGCCTCCAAAAGCTCTGCTACACAGTTGCCCATTTCCTGCAAGAGCCGATCCACCTGTTCAGACTGCGTGACTGGGCTGAGAAGCATCATATTGTGGAACGGCGCGAGCAAAACCCCGCGATTTGTTAGGTAGATGTGAATTGCGTTTTCCAGCTCATGATCCATCACCTTACGCGCTTCACTGCCGTCGCGGGGTGGGTTGGCCGAGCACACAAATTCAACCCGGGCACCGACATGGCTGACATGCCAGTCTAGGTTGTGGCCAGCGATAATGGCGTTGAGACCTGCCACAAGCCTATCTGCCATTATTAGCATATCCGCATAAGCATCGCGCGTAACCACCTGCCCTAACATCGCGTGCATGGCGGTGATCGCCAACGCATTGGCCGACAACGTTGTGCCAATCCCGCTATGCCCGGGCGGCCGCGAACGATTGAGCGCCTCCATTTTCGCTGCGACCTCGGCGGTAAAGCCATAAACCGCGCAAGGAACACCGCCACCGATTGATTTTCCGACCACCATGATATCGGGTTTCGGACCATGCGTGTTGCTATGCCCGCCATAGCCCGACGAAATCGTGTGCGTTTCATCGAACACGAGGATCGTGCCGGTCTCGCTGCACAGCCGTCGCAGCTGTTGGAGGAAGCCTGGCGCGTCGCGCACCATGCCGATATTGGTCATCACGGGTTCGGCCAGAACGCACGCGATGCCGCCTTCCCGCAAAGCTGCCTCAAGTGCGTCGACATCGTTAAATTCGATCGCAACCGTGGTCGGCAGCAAATCCTGCACCTGCCCGATAAGGCTGGGTCTATTGACCGGCTTGCCGTCGCACAAATCGACGAACACATCATCAACCGCGCCATGATAGCAACCGTTAAATATCAGTATCTTGTCACGCTTAGTTAACCCACGACACCAACGAATTACGGCGCGATTGGCTTCACTTGCGGTGGTCGTTACCTGCCAATGCGGCAAGCCGAACATCGCCGCCAACATTTCACCCAGTTCCGCGCCTTTGGTGGTCGGCAGCATATAGCTCAGCCCCTGCCCCGCTTGTTTTGCCAATGCGGCGGCCAATGCGGGCGGCGAATGACCAAACATGCTGGCCGTATCGCCCAAACAGAAATCATCAAAAACCTGACCGTCTATGCTGGCGAGCGTTGCGTCCCTTGCGCTGGCTGCCACAATCGGGAACGGACTTGGCCAATCAAGCATCCAGTGGAACGGCACACCTTGAAACCAACCTTGCGATCTCTCGGCTTGCGCTTTGGATTTTGGGTTCGCTGCCACGAAGCGCGCGACCTCGCGTTCGCGCATCGCAGTTATGGCCGCCCGACTAATCACAGCCGGTCCCGCATCGCGTAATAGAGGAGGCCCAGCGTCGCCAGTGGCCTAGCGAGCCATTTCCCGCCGGGGAACCGGCTGTGCGGCAGGCTGGCGAAGACATCAAAGCGCTCCATCGTGCCAACCACCGCCTCGGCCATCAACTCGCCGGCCAGCGTCGTTATCAGCGCGCCATGGCCCGAAAATCCGTGTGCATAGAAGACATTCCCCTTGCGCCCCATATGAGGAAGGCGGTTAGCGGTAACCCCAACCGCCCCACCCCAAGCATAGTCGATTGGCACGTCGGCGAGCGACGGGAAAACCTCGATTATGTGCTTGCGGACAAATGCCGCGATATCGGCAGGCGGCGTCTGCACATATTTCTCGCCACCGCCAAAGATCAGCCGTTTATCTGCCGACAAACGGAAATAGTTGAGTACGAAGCGGCTATCGGCAACGGCTGCGTCGCTAGGTAGAAGTTGGTCGGCGTTGGGAAGCGGCACAGTAGCAACATTATAGTTCATGATAGGGATTGTGTAGCGGCCGAGTATTGGATCGAGATTTTCAGTCCATGTATCGGTTGCGACAATGAACTTTTCCGCATTGACATCACCAGGCAACAAACGCGTGTTCTCGAATATTTTCACGCCTGCGTCTTTTGCTGCTCTGGCCAGACCAAGTGCATAATTCAAAGGATGAAAATGGCCACCTTGGCGATCATAAATCCCACCATGATAGCTGCCACCATTGATGTGCCGCGCAATATTGTGCGGCTGGACAATATCCGCCCTCCAACCAAAATTGCGTTCCAAAAACTCGGCCTCGCGCTGCATGTTACCGAAATGCACCGGCTTGTAAGCCGCTTCCAAATGCCCAGCCTTCAGGTCGCACGCGATGTCATGCTTGGCGATCCGGCTCTTCACCCGCTCAACCGCACCATAGGCCAGATCGAAAATAGCTTGCGCCCGTTCGCGTCCGAATTCTTCATCAATCTCGCGCATTGACCAGCGCAAGCCCGGGATCAACTGACCGCCGTTGCGGCCGGAAGCGCCAAAGCCGATTGTTTCAGCTTCTAGTAAAGCGACATTCAGCCCTTTCTCGGCACAGGCCAATGCAGCGGATAACCCGGTAAAACCGCCACCGATTACGGCGACGTCATATTTCGCATCGCCGTCAAATTCTGGTCGGGCATCCCACGCATTCGCGGTCGCTCTGTAATAACTGTCGTTCAATGGATCGGGCATCACACCCTCAGCAGCAAATGCTCGCGTTCCCAGCTGCTCACCACCGACTGATAGTTGAACAGCTCATAATCCTTCACTGCGTAGAAAATCTCGAAGAAATCCTCGCCGAGTAGGTTGCGCACCGGGCGACATGCGCTGAACCGGTCAAGCGCTGCCTCCAATGTACGCGGCAAGGTGCGCGCGCGGTTATACGCGCTGCCGGTGATGGCTTTAGCCGGAACCATGCGTTCGACCATGCCGATATAGCCGCAGACCAATGATGCAGCCATCGCCAGATAGGGGTTGGAATCCGCACCCGGCAGGCGGTTTTCGACGCGGCGATTGGCCTTGTCGGATATCGGTACACGGAAGCCGCAAGACCGATTATCCTCGCCCCATTGCACGTTGATGGGCGCAGCACTGTCTGGCCGCATCCGGCGGAAGCTGTTGACGTTCGGTGCCCAGAGCGGTGAAATCTGAGGCATGAACTTGACGAGGCCCGCTATATAACTGCGAAACAGCGCACTATCCTTGCCATTGGCGTTGGAAAACAGATTCTTGCCCGTCTCGGCATCAACCACCGACTGGTGAATGTGCATCGCGCTGCCCGGCTGCCCCGCCATCGGATTCGCCATGAATGTCGCGTAAACACCATGTTGCTTCGCCACCGCGCGCACCGCACGCTTGAACAGGAACACCTGATCGGCGAGTTTCAGCGGGTCGCCGTGGATGAAATTGACCTCCAGCTGCGCTGCACCCATTTCGTGGATCATCGTATCGATATCGAGCCCCATAAGCTCGCAATCATCGTAAATATGGTCGATGATATCTTCATATTCATTCATCGCCTCCAACCCGTAAGGCTGGCTGGCGGTTTCGGCGCGTCCGCTGGACCCGGTGGGAGGCTGCAACGGAAAGTCCGGATCGACATTCTGGCTGACGAGATAGAATTCAACTTCGGGCGCGATAATCGGTTTCCAGCCCTTCGCAGCATATAGCGCCAGCACCTTTTTGAGGATTGTGCGCGGTGCCAGTTCAACTTCAGTGCCATCGCCATTGAAAGCATCGGCGATGACAAAGGCAGTGGGTGATTTGAACCCCGGCGCGACACAAATGGTGTCGGGATCGGCAATCAATATCTTGTCGGGATCCTTGTCCCAGATATCCTCGATATCTTCGGGATAATGCCCATCGATTGTACAGATAAAAACGCTCCCCGGTATCCGCAGCGATTTGTCGCGTACCGATGACAGGAATTTTTTGGCAGGCAGAACCTTGCCGCGCTGTACGCCATTAATATCGGGGACGATGCACTCGACTTCGTCGATTTTATGCTCTGCGATCCAGTTCGCAAGGTTGACAGACATACAATTTCACCAGCTTTCTGTGCGCCGGATAAGCGCATGCCGGACTTGAAAGGTCAAGCCCGGCATGCGGAATGTATCGGTGCCCGAAGGCATTTTTCTGATTAGAAACCGTAGCTCAACGAGAATACGACGCCGGCTTTGCTATCCCGGGGCGCAAATGTTGTGTTGCGGTCGGTGTCGACATAAGCAACGCCAAGGGTGAATCCCTTGACCGCCGCTGTTGCACCCAGCGACCAATCGATCTTGCTGGTTCCGCCAGTGAATGCGCCGTCTTCGAGACCAACCGATCCGGTCAGCGTTATGGGCGAGTCAGGAATGGCGAATGCTACGTTAGTTGCAACGTAAATATTGTCGGTGTTACCAGTATTGTCCTGGCTGGGCACATAGCTGAACTGTCCGCCAATGGTTGCCGGGCCAACAGTGGTGCCAAGCTTGCCGGTGAATTCGACATAATTGAAGGCCGAGACGCCGGGATAGACATAATAAGTCGCGCCGATGTCATAGGTTACCGCGTCGCCGCCGGAGAAACCTGCATACAGATCGACCTCGACATCATCGCCTGCATTTTCTGCAATGTTCGAACCCCAAACGCCTACATAAAAGCCGGATTCATGCTTTACGGTCAGATATGGCTGAACAGCAAAGTCTTTATCTGAAAGCGAAACGCCGCGAAAGCGGTAGTCGGATACAACCCCGATACCGCCGGTTAGCGTGATTGGACCAGAAGCTTCTTCAGCCGCTTCGTCTTGAGCGAATGCCGGTGCCGAAACAGCCATCGCGCTCATCGCGACGCTCATGGCAGCCAGTTTCAAAATTGATTTACGCATATAATTACCCCTTCTTAGGTGCGCTACATTATTAGCCGGTGACCAACGCATTGCGTGGCCGTCGGCAATTGCCGTCCTCTTCCCGCTAAATCTAATGCCTGCGCTATGGTTAATATTTTATTGCCAGCGCTTTATTGTGCACTTGCACACAAACATCAAAATGCCCGCCAATCAAGCAATTTTGTGACAGCTCTGTTGACCTTTTTAGACAATGTGACAATTCAGTCACAGTCTTGCGCAACATAAGCATATCGTTTCATAAGGGCACCATGCTGGAAAATGACCCTTTAGCCGCCTTCTGGATGCCCTTCACCGCCAACAAAGCGTTCAAGGCCCACCCCCGCCTGCTCGTCTCTGCCAAGGACATGCATTATCAAAGCGCCGATGGCCGTAATATCCTCGACGGCACCGCTGGGCTTTGGTGCAGCAATGCCGGCCATTGTCGCCAGCCGATCGTTGATGCGATAGCGAAGACGGCGGCTACTATAGATTTCGGCCCGACATTCCAGCTTGGCCACCCGCTGGCGTTTGAACTGGCCAGCCGCCTCGCGCCGATGATGCCAAAAGGGATCGATCGGATATTTTTCACTAACTCAGGCAGTGAATCGGTTGATACAGCGCTCAAAATCGCCCTCGCCACGCAGCGCAGCCGCGGGCAAGCCACCCGCACACGCCTGATCGGGCGTGAGCGCGGCTATCATGGTACAGGTTTTGGCGGCATCTCGGTGGGCGGCATTGTCAACAACCGCCGCTGGTGGCAGGGTTTGCCAGGCGTCGATCATTTGCCACACACGCATGACCTTGCTCGCAATGCTTGGTCAAATGGTTTCCCAATGCACGGGGCGGAACTGGCTGATGATCTGGAGCGGCTGGTCACGTTGCACGGCGCAGAGACGATTGCGGCGGTGATTGTCGAGCCTGTAGCGGGCTCCACCGGCGTACTGGTTCCGCCGGTTGGATATCTTCAGCGCCTCCGCGATATCTGCAACAAGCACGGTATCATCCTGATTTTTGACGAGGTTATCAGCGGCTTTGGACGTGTCGGCGGTGCGACCGCGTCGCAAACATGGGGTGTAACGCCTGACATCATCTGCTTGGCAAAGGGCCTCACCAATGCTGCCGTTCCTATGGGCGCTGTCGCAGTCAGCCGCCAGATCCACGATGACGTGGTCGAAGGGAGCGCCGAGGGCATCGAACTGTTCCACGGCTACACCTACAGCGGCCACCCTCTTGCAGCAGCCGCTGGCCTAGCAACAATGGACCTGTACCGCGACGAAGGCCTGTTCGAAAAGGCGCATGAGCTTGATGCCTATTGGGCTGACGCCGCCCACAGCCTGCGCGGCAAACCCCATGTCATCGATGTGCGCAATATCGGGTTGATTGCCGGGATCGAACTGGAACCTCGTCCGGGGGCTCCAACCAAACGCGCCACCGAACTGTTTCACGCATGCTTTGATAATGGGCTTCTGGTTCGCGCCACAGGCGACATTATTGCGCTAAGCCCGCCCCTAATTGTGGAAAAGGCACATATAGACGAAATGTTCGGGAAGATCGGCGCGTTATTGGAGAAGCTGGCGTGAAAGCAGCTTGGACGAGATTAGCGGTTCCTGGAGCGGCGGGTATCTTCCACGCCGGTAATTACTTGCTCAACCGCCTCCTTGTAGCTGGACGAAACCGGGATCCGCGCATCATTCGACATGATAAGTTCCAGCCTTCTGCCGGTCCGCGACAGCTTCACGATGTGGGCGCTTGCGACCCAATATGAGCGATGCGCCTGAATCCCGCTGATTCCAGCTATTTCGTTCATCGCATCTCGGAACCGCATTAAAATGAGTGCGTTGCCGTCCTTCGTAACAGCGCGGAGATAATGATCTTCCATCTGCAGGTAAATCAGGTCTGTTCCGATATGGTCCGGCAAGCGGGCGAAGAAATTTGCGCCTGCTCTGGGTAGAAGCGCAGATGATTGCGTGCGCCGACTGTGGCGACTTACGACAAAAACAAAAATCACCCCGGAGCTAATCAAGACAACTGCCAAGACTTTTCCATAGAGAATTATCGCGTTTAGCAAATTGACCGGCTCAGGCGGCTGAATGTTACGCAGAATGCGGGAGGGTTCACCAAATGGTAGCCAATCGGCGGTCGTAATCCATTGGTACAACAGATTATCAATCAGCATGACCAATATGGTCATGGGGATAGTACCAAGGCTCAACAAACCGACTACGGCAGGCCCAATGGGCGCCGCCGACACAATTCCAATTGGGCGCGATAGCCGCGCAGTCGAAGGCATAATCAGCCCGCCAAATGTTCCCAGCATGACAAGCCAATAGCTAAACCGAAACAAAAACGGATCCTGGTCGGTCCCGAAAGGGCCGAGGATGGCGAGTACTGAAGCCAAAATAGCATACAGACCGATATGCTTTACATATTCGCGCCAGCCGAGATTACTCCAATAATCGAGAAATTCCACTGTGAGCATGCGCGCGTATTCGTTCCATCCCAAAGGCAGGCTGCGCGGGACTAACCATGACCTGTGTGCAGCGCAACAATTCTGTGTGCAAGTTCGCGCATCGTGAAAATGTATCCGTCAAATTGGCGAAGAAATCATTGCGGTTCACGTAACTCAAGTTGCACCACTTGTGCCCGACGTGAACGGAGGCGGCGTATCGCTGTCTCAATACAGTGATGCCAACATCCCTCTCCAATCAATTTTTAAGAATGGACTAATAATGCCGAATTTCGTTCACAAATCGCTTATGCTAGGCACAGCGTTGTGCGTCGCACCGATTGTGCAAGCCCAAGAGACCGAACAAGTCCAAAACGACAACCACATCGTGATTGGCGCAGGTGCGCTGCTGCGGGAAACGCCTTTCAACGGTTCGAAAAGTGAAGCGTTGCCGTTACCGCTGATTTCGATCAAGCAAGGCGCTTATTATTTCGAAGCCGCCGAAACCGGACTGCGCTTTGAAAAAGGGTTCGATGGCATAAAGCCATCTATTGATTTGTTTATTGCTGCACGGGCGACAACCGGTCAGGATCGCGAAAAAATTACGGCGGACGGCGGTGCCCGTATATCAGTTGCGACTGATTTCGGGACATTGAGCGGCGAATATCGCCGTGACATAACTGGCAAATTCAAAGGCTCGGAGATCATTGGGCGCTATAGCTACCCCATTTCGCGCGGTCGGTTTGCAATCACACCGGCGTTTCAGGCCAGTTGGCTTGACCGCCGGACCGCAAATTATATGTATGGCGTCACTGCAGCGCAGCGGGCGAAGATGATCGCCAACCGTCGTAGCGTGATATTACCCGTCGCGCCGATAACCGGCAAAGCGCTAAATCTTAGCGGCGATATTTCCATGTCCTACCAACTCAACGAGCGGATCATGCTGATAGGCGTTTTGAGCAACACCTATCTCGATAAGAGGATCCGCAAAAGCGCGGCGATCGACGAAAAGTGCGAGTCGCAGGCCATATTTGCCGTCGCCTACAAATTTTGACACGCCTACGGTAAAGCCGCGTTCAGGCGAAGCCGCTCCACGGGCAATGCAACAGGGTTCGCCTTGCCGACTGTCACATGGACTGCCGCAACGGGAATAGCAGTTTGGCACATCCGGAACGGTCGTATCAGCGAGCACAGGGTCTGGATGATATTGTCCTGTGCGCTAACCTTGGCAGGTGTAGCTCTCCGCTTACAATTGGGCAGCCCAAATAGGCCAATTAGCATGGATCCCGGCGGCATTCTACCGCTCAAGCCTCCGCCCAAACGGCACGAGGCGGATGTTGACGAGATTACTGGACCAGACGGAGAGTTGTCGGGGGAATTTAACGAAATGGCCGGGTTTTGCTGGTGCACAACCCGGCCCCTTCCGTCAGCGCTGCAAGGCCTTTGCCAAGCTTTCATTGTCTTTCACGCCGCGCTCGATCTGTTCGATAAACGCCTTCACGCCTTTTTCGACAGCAGGCCTGAATAGCTTCTCAGGTTCGGGAAGCGGGTCGACGCCCTGCCCGTCCTTGATACGCAACGACTTGCGCGTTTCGTCGTCGAGCTCCCCTTTCATCGCAGCTGCCGGCACAAGCGTCGCTTCGACCATGTAGCCCAGAACCATTTCTTCGAAATTGTCCGATGCAAATTCATGATCCGCAAGTTTCTTTCGCATGTCGAACAAGCGTTTTATCGGAATTATCTCCAGCTCGTAGACCAGCCGCCAGATGATGTCCGTCACCCAGCACGGGCCGTAATACCATATGAGATGGTTCTTGAGAGCCTGCCCCAGCTCCAGTGTCGGTGCACCCAGCCGATATTCCTGGAAACCTGGATATTGCAGATGGCTGGCCACCACCGACAAATAGAAACAGTTGGTCGAATAGCCGGGCGGGTTCAACCACACTGCCAGATTGATGAAATAGCGGCTGATCTTTTTCCAGTCATCGGAATCTGCGGCTTTGATATTGTTGATATTGACGTCCATCCAATGATGCCATGTCGAGTCAGTTGCAACTCGCCCGACGCCTGCGCGATGACCATCATAAACCGAAATCATGGGATTGCGTGACCGGGCCGGCTGTGGCCCCTTGGCAAAGTTGTAGGGTGGATCGCCAAGATTGCTGCCAAAAGCGATCACCTGTGGCGCAGGCTTTGGCCCGCCGTCGGTGGCATCGGGATATTCAGGATCGCCGTTGAACTTGTTCGGAGCCGCCAGATCGGGCGTTTCGACAATCCAGCCTTCGTGCGCATGATCAGGCATGACATTGATTGGCCCGAGCGTTGGGTGGCACAGCACCGGATGCGGACGCCTGCGCCGGAAAACCGGGCCGTACACGGTTTGCGTTGGTACCCACTGGATTGGTTGAACGGTAAGGTCGCCCTGATGGGCATTATTGCCGAGATCAAGTGGTCCGCCCGGCGCGCCCGGTTCATAAGCAGCAGAAGGTGGCCGCAAGGTGTCGATGCGGTCGGGCGTATCGATTGGCGGCACCCCATCGGCATTGGTCCAGCGCCGCATTGTTCCCAACCTTGGAATCCGGCGGCACATTGAAGCGCCGAGAAAATCATGATCTCCTGTTCCAAATAGCCCGCCCTTGCGGACTTTCATCCAGCTATCGAGCTTTACAAGCTCCGCGTCCGATGCCGGCATCGCAAAGGCCTGATCGATCACAGAGTCTGGACCGGCAAAGTTGTTCGGCTTGAACCCGAAGCACCAGATTTGTTCATATTTGTCGATGATGTCATTGCCTCCATCGGTCATGTTGAATCGGAAGCCAACATATTTGGGCTGCGTTGGCCCCGGGTTCAGCATAACCGCAGGCGTGTCCATATTGCGCAGGGCGATGTCCACGTTGAAACGCATGCAGCCGACTTGCGCGCCGCGTAAAAGGGCGATGACGCTGGCAATGCCGAATGAGTTGGATGGTGAGGTCGAGATTTCCTCGTCCACGACAATCAGGATATCTGGCGTCGATTTCAACCGCCAAGGGCGCAGCCAGTCAATCAGGCGGCTCTGATAATATTGGTGAATCTCGATATTCTCGAGGAAATATTTGGGTTCTAACATGATGCTTCTCCGTAACGATGGTTCAAAAATTCTTTGAATTGCGACCCGAAACGCGAGAGTGTTCGAGGCTTGCGGCGCGTGCCTGATGACCCGCGCCGCAGCTCTTTTTGGTGTCAGACGCTGCCGCCGAGCGACACGCCGTTGTTGAAGAAGGCATGAGCCTCTTCGCCAATCGCCAGGCCCAACGGCACACCGCCGATATTGTCCGCGGCGTCGCGCGGAAGTCCGTCGAAACGCCAGTGGACGCCAAGATAGATTCGGCTGACCGAATTTTCCCAAACCGGGCGTGCGAAATTGTTGAATGTGACAGGCACTCGCTGGCGTACCGAAGCGTTGGAATCGAAGGTAACGCCATCGAGCTCGTCTGAAATGAACGTGAATGTCTCGTTCGCATTTGCAGGCGTGCCGCCAACTTCTTCCGCCATCACCTCGGCAACCGTCATTGGTGCTGCTGCGGTATCAAGCGCCAGACGCAATGACTGGAACAGTGCCGCGCCAAAAGTGGCATGACCCGATGGATAGGCCGGGAATGGCGGAGTAAAGTTTGTTGGCCCGGTAACATTGGTCTGCGGCGCGCCGTGCGGAGTCCAGAACGGATCACCGTCCGGCGCAGCTTCTGCACGAACCCCAACCACCGGACGCCACAGGTCGTACAGATATTTGTAATGCCAGGCATCGATACCGGCATCGGCCATGGCGACATTGATCTGCGCAAACAGTTCAGCGGTGCGGGCAACGCTCAATGACCGGTCGGCAACAACTTTGCGGGCAATCTGGTTATACAAACGCGGTGGAACACCTAGATTCATGACTCCGTCATAGGCCCAATAGACGCCCATCCGCTCTTGATCCGCCGTCCGGCTTCGGCGGTCGGCTGCGCCAAATGCAACGACCTCGTCATAGTCAACCTTATAACCGGCATCGGTCAGCAAATTTGCTGCCCCATGGCCGGGAAAGGCGTCGAGCGGTTTATGCGCGTTGCCGGTGAAGCGCTTCACATCTCCCCACGCAAGACCGAGGCGAGGCTGGCCTGGCGCAAATGGATCGGCACGATGCTGGCCATAGACCGGCGAAATCACCTGCGGCGGCGTCAGCATGACATCGGATCCGTCGTTAACCCGGGATGCCAGCAACGCGTTTGCTATCTCCTCGCCATAATTGAAACGCGCATTGTCGCCTCCATCATAATTGTCGTCGATGAACACGGCATATCGCGGATACATTGCCTTGAGGGTCGTGACAGCAGCGCCGCCGACGATATCATCTACAGCGCCACTGGGAGGCGAGCCAACGGTATGCGGGATGGCCTTTTTGTTGAGATAGGCCGCTGCAGGGATGCCGTTCTTAAATGCAACGGCATCGTGGATCGCCAGATGGACGATTGCCATCGCCCGCGATGTGCGGATCGGGCCGGGCTGCTGACTGTTGGCATAGCCGCGTGTAAAATCACGACGCGAGCATTCGAGTAGGACGTTATTCCAGAACAAAACAATATTCATGACAGGCTCCCGAACGGAATTGGCGAAATAGCCGCGCATCCGTTAAATCACGCGCAGCGACCCGTGATCTGGAATAAGTAATTCCATACCTGATTATTATGATTGATTTGAACAAAGCTTACTGAAAATGCACTCACAGCGCCTTGTGTGGGTAATTTACGTAAGCATGCGATTCCCGAATAGGACGAATTCGTCGTCGCCTATCTGTCGCTTTTCAATTGAACGGAAATTGTACACCGTTTGGCGTTCAATTTTGGAATTCATGGTTTATATTTAATTAACTATCTGTATTATATTACGATTTTTTGATACTCATTGTGAAGAGAGTGCGCTCAAACCTGTACGCAAAACCCATCAACTAGTCGCTAGCCGAGGAAACCACATAGTGGATGGGTTTGAAAGATCCATTATTCGACTGTAATGCCGAGCATGCAGTCAACCCGATTATCAGGTCCATCTCGGCGCGAAATACAATGCGCTCACCTGCGCGGCTAAGTGGCGGCTGCACCGATATTTCGCCGCTTTTGCCGTCGATGGACACGTGCATGAAGCAGTTGAATGCCACAGGTATGTCGTCAGGTTCGATGCCGAACGGTTTCAGCGCCTGCGCAAGGTTTCCGAAACATCCCTGATGCGGGTGCGCGTCGCCGTAAATGATGCGGAATGTGTCTTTCGAGCATGGCGTCAGCAGGAAATCGTGCCGACCAACATCGTCTTCGACAATTGTCATCATGATATTGCTTCGGTTCGAATAAAGCGGGTCGCCCTTTGTCAGGAACAACCGCGACGCATAATCCAGCGTCCGCCCGGAGGATATCACTTCCCGATGATCGGACTGCGAATAGGCAACCAGATCCGCGACCTGTTCGCCGTTCGGGTCGATTACCGTCAACAGATCGCCTCTGTTCATCGTGAATGCCACCCCTGACCGGGGTGCGATTTCATGCTGTTTCATGCCGCTTCGCTTTTCCGCGAAAAAGGACAAACCCAGTCATCCTCGACCGCGCGACCGCTATATTGGCGCGCCGCCGATGTTTCGCCGTGAGATGCAAGCATCGGGTTAATCGATCCGGCGAGTTTTTCGTCCCGTTTCATGATGGTGTTCCGCAAAGGATCATATTTGCCCTCGGCGCGTAACCGTTCGAACTGATCATGGAGATTGAACACCATCACCGGATGGTCGAAACGCCGCGCGGGTCGGCTCGCGTTCGGATGCAGGCCGACAATGAAAAACGCTTCCCCGCCAAAACTAACGGCAAAATGCGGATCTTCGGGATCGGTGCTGATGCGTGAGTCCACAGGCTGGCCCAGCCATTCGTCCTTGTCGCTCAACGATTGAAGCCGATCCCAAACCGCGCGTTCAAAGCGTTGTTCGGACATCGAATCCGATGTGCGAAAGATACATACTAGGGTTTGAAAGAGGTCGGGGGTCTGCCGGTAATGTTTTGCAAGCGCGTTGATGTGCGGCAGTATCCTAAGATCGTCCCAAGCCGACCGAATGTCGTCCGCTACCACGAAATGCATCTGTCCCTTGTTCAGCGCAGATTTTGCGCCCACGCAGGGAAAGTCAGCTTCACGTACAAAATTTTCAAATTTCTCGGTCAGTTCATCATCTCGACCGGCATTCATAACGAGCATGACATAATTCTCCCGCCAATGATGTACATCGGCCTATGGTTGCCCCCGAAGGAGCTACATTAAAAGATAATAGCAACCGCGATGAGTAGCAAAATCAAACCGCCTACGCTGATACCGACTGTACGTCCCATGAGATTTCTCCTTCTTGGAAAATGGTAACGTATCGGCTGCATGTAGGTTCCAGCATCATTCCAAAAGCCGCGGGGGCACCGTGCGATTCACGACCTCGCGCAGTGCAAAGGCTGTTTCGATGCGCGCGACCCTTGGCAGCCGCGCGATTTCCTGCCGGTGAATGACTTCATAATCCTCAATCGATGCGGCGCGGACAACCAATAAATAGTCATTTCGACCGCTCATGAGATGGCATCTAATGATGGATGGACTAAGTCCGACAGCCGCTTCGAACGCCGCCATTGCCTCTTCGCTTTGGCTGTCGAGCGTGATTGTGACCATCACCGTCGCACCCATCCCAAGCTTGCGCAGGTTCACATCCGCGCGATAGCCCCGCAATATGCCGGCATCTTCCAATGCCTTTTGTCGCCGTGCTGCTGCGCTTGGGGAAAGTCCTGCCGCTTCACCAAGCTCCTGCTGCGTTGCGCGCCCATTGGCGACCAGCGCGCGGAGTAATTTTCGGTCTGTCCGGTCGAGTTGCATAAATTCGGCGCCTTTCCTGATTATGACGCATAATATGTGCGCTATTTACGTTCTTCTGTCCAATCTTTGCGGAGTATCAGAATAAGGACAGTGTTATTTCTGCGAGCCAGAGACTCATACAGGAGAAGAGAAATGCGCGTCGGCGTCCCCAGCGAAATCAAGGTTCATGAATATCGTGTCGGCCTGACTCCCGGCGCGGTCCGCGAATATGTCGCACGTGGTCATCAGGTCGTCGTGCAATCGGGCGCTGGTGCGGGCATCATGTCTGGCGACGACGCCTACCGCGCGGCGGGCGCCGAAATTGCGCAAACTGCCGCTGAAATCTTCGCCAATTGCGAAATGGTCGTGAAAGTCAAAGAACCCCAGCCATCCGAATGGGTGCAATTGCGCCCCGGCCAGCTGCTGTTCACCTACCTCCACCTAGCGCCCGATCCCGAGCAGGCAAAAGGCCTGATCGCGAGCGGTTGTACTGCCATCGCCTATGAGACGGTTACCGACGACAAGGGCACCCTGCCCCTCCTCGCACCGATGAGCGAAGTCGCAGGGCGCCTTGCCATCGAAGCCGCAGGCGAAGCGATGCGCCGCAGCGAGGGTGGTGCTGGAATCCTGCTAGGCGGTGTTCCGGGCGTACCTGCAGGACGCGTATGCGTAATCGGCGGCGGTGTTGTCGGCACCCATGCCGCGCGGATGGCGGTCGGCCTCGGCGCTGAGGTCACCATTGTTGATCGCTCGCTTGCACGCCTTCGCCAATTGGACGAAATGTTCCAGGGCCGCGTCCGCACGCGTTACTCCACACTGGAGACCATTGATCATGAAATCAGCATCGCCGATGCCGTCATCGGCGCGGTGCTCATCCCCGGTGCAAGCGCGCCCAAGCTTGTTACCCGGGCGATGCTCAAGCATATGAAGCCAGGTTCGGTGTTGGTCGACGTCGCCATTGACCAAGGTGGATGTTTCGAAACCAGTCACGCCACCACCCATTCCGAACCTACATATGTGGTCGATGGCATCATCCATTATTGCGTCGCCAATATGCCCGGCGCAGTCCCGCAAACCAGCGCAGCCGCGCTTAACAACGCAACGTTGCCTTACGGGCTTGCGCTGGCCGATCATGGCCTCGATGCGATCCGCAATGACAAAGGCCTGCTCAACGGCCTCAATGTCCACAAAGGCAAGGTGACCAGCGAAGCAGTTGCCGAAAGCCTTGGGCTCGACTGGGTGGAGCCACTGACTGCGTTGGCCACGTGACTTGAACGCAAAGCAATGCTAACCGCCCTTTTATGGGAAAAGAGGGGCGGATAACAGCGCATCAGATTGCGGCGATGCTTGGGGTGTCACAACCCACAGTCTCTCGTGCGCTGCGCGGTGACAAGAAAGTCAACGAAGATACTCGCGCGCGTATCGTAAAGCTGGCGAATGAGCTGAACTATTCCGTCGATCACAACGCGATGCGGCTCAGGACGCAGCAGACCTTTTCGATCGCCTTGGTCATCCTGTGTCGCAGGGGCGAGAACAAGGCGAACATCAATCCATTCTATCTCTCGCTGCTCGGCTGCATCGCCGCATCGGCGTCAGAACGGGGATATAATCTTATTATCTCGTTTCAGGATTCGCCTGCCAATTTCTTCGCAAATTACACCGGTAGTCGCCAGGCTGATGGCCTGATCGTCATTGGCAGCGGACAGAATGTCGAAGGCTGGCAGTTTTTCGGAGACTACGCCAAGCACAAAACCCCTATGATATGCTGGGGCGCGAGCAAGGAAGACCTGATCTCGTTAAAGAGCGACAATTCGCAAGGTGTTTGCCTGGCCATTGATCACCTGCTGTCCAAAGGTTGCAAGCATATCGCCTATATTGGCCCAACCGACAGCGAGCAGCCGCAATTTCAGGATCGGGTCAATACATACCGGTCGGTTATGCACGAAAAGGGATTGGACCCGGTATGCCCTGCTCTTCCTGAAAACGCGGTTCGAGAGGAACAAGGCCACGAAGCCGTGAAGACGCTCATCCGCGATGGCGTTGTTTTCGACGGGCTGTTTTGTGCGAATGATTTTATTGCACTGGGTGCGATGCGTGCGCTCGACGAAAATGGGATCAATGTCGGCACGCAAGTCAAAGTCATAGGCTTTGATGGAATTGCCACAGGCGGATATGCGCAGCCACCGCTGACGACCATAGAACAGGATTATCAACGCGCAGGTGCAATGCTGGTGGATGCATTGATTAATGTGTTGAAAGGCGAGGAGCCGAATATCGAGCCGGTGCCCGTCAGGCTACTCCAACGCGGGAGTGCCTAAATAGGGTTGGAGCTGTGCCCAGACGGCTTCCTTCACGGCGATATTTACGGCATGGGCAGGACTGCTTGAAGGCAAAGTCATCGTTTCAGTCGGCAGGTCATGTAACACGGGTCGCGCTAGAACCGCTGCTTTCTGACCATTAAACGCGATCAATCGAAGGTCGGGCATATTTCGCGTAAGCGCGCAAATGTCGTTTAGCGCGGCATTGGCAATGTGCATATCGAGGCTGCCCGGCCGATGCGCCGCGGCAACAACATCCCATAAAGCAATACCTGCTGATTGCAGCGCCGCAATGCGGGCCGGATAGTCCATTCCAGCCAAATCCCTGTTCGTAACATGGCCAACCAGCGTCCAGAAATGATTGCGGGGATGCGCGTAATATTGGGCCGCACCAAGCGACGCGTCGCCGGGCAGGCTACCCAAGATAAGGATACGCGCGTCCGCCCTCGCAATTGGAGCCAATCCGCGCTTCAATGTTTGGCCCGCCGACACATCATCAATTACCCCTTCCAACAAGGTCCTGCTGCCATGATAATTCCCTTCGCGGGCTTAACAACACAATCGGCTTCACGTTCAGGATTTGGCGGCGGATCGTGCACTGAACCACGTAAATATTCCACGATACCTCCCTGAACACGGGCCATCCTTTGAACCACCGCTTGCAATACAGCTTGAAAGGACCGGCTGGCCCAATTCGCGATTGTGCCCTGACTTGCACCAGTACGCTGCACGCGTGGACGCAGGCCCTTGTGATCGATATTTTGTGCGCAGTGCGGTCAATCCCGCGTTTGGAAAGGCCAAATCCTTGATTCATCTGAAATTTAGATTGATTTTATCATGCGCCGTTTTGCTAATCACGGGTGATCTGAACGCTGAAGGCGGAACGTGCCCTCAGGGATATTATCCGGTCAACTCTCCCGGCGTCATGGGATGCGCACCTATACCCGATTATGGAAGTCAGGATTCGGGAGATTCGCCTTACGAACCCACTCCGCGGTGGAAGACGCAGTGGGTATCTATCGCATTCGGAGTAAATGGCCTTGGCGTTGCACCCAACATGCCCAGCAAACGGAAGGCGGAAAACGCAGCATTGGATAAGTGCCGTGAAATGGGTGGCATAGACTGCCACATCAACCTAACAACATACAACCAATGCGTTGCCGTCGCCGGTGGTGGCCATACCGCACCAACTGCGGGTGCAGCAGATTTGAAAACCGCAGAATCCATCGTGATGGAGGATTGCGTGAAGGACCCTGCAAATAAAGAATGCAAAGTCTATTATTCTACGTGCAGCTATCCCATTCGCGTTCGCTAACGCCAGCGTAACATGTCGGCGCAACAAATCAGTCTGTGCTAGTAAGCCTGTTTGATAATCTGCATTTTGCGAAATTCTATTTCGATAGAAATAGATGGTGGACAGGGCTGGATTCGAACCAGCGTACGGAAAACCGGGCAGATTTACAGTCTGCTGCCTTTAACCACTCGGCCACCTGTCCACACCTCATGCGGGGCAATATGCAATCGCATAAGGGCCGGTCCCGCTAAGGAAGCAGCCCAATGGCGAAACGGCCCTTGCCTGTCAATGCCTCAAGTGGGAAAGGGGCTGTAATCATCACTAATATTTTTAGATTGAAGCCAACTTATGTCCTCTCACAAAAGCCATCGTCGTAGGGGCGCAGCCACCATCAGCGGCAACCCCAAATTTTACGGCCGTCATGCGGTGTACGCTGCACTCGACAACCCTGAACGCAAGTGCATCAAATTATGGGGCACGCGTGAGGAACTCGGCAAGATCGTCATTCCCGATGGCTTGAGCGTTCAATTTGCCGAAGTCGCCGACCTTGCGCGTTTTGTGCCAAAGGATGCTCCGCATCAGGGGCTCGTGCTTGAGGTTGCGCCGTTGGAAGACGTCTGGCTGACTGATGCCCTTGCGGTTGCGGAAAATGATAACCGCCCGCTGCTCGTCCTCGATCAGGTAACCGACCCGCACAATGTCGGTGCTATCTTCCGAACCGCCGCCGCATTTAATGCCGTCGCTGTCGTAACCCAGGACCGGCACGCACCACCCGAATCAGGGGCATTGGCCAAATCGGCGTCAGGGGCGCTCGAAGTCACGCCGTGGGTTAGGGTCGTAAATCTGGCGCGCGCGCTCGAAGAAATCGGCGACGCGGGATATTGGCGCATTGGCCTCTCCGGTCATGCGACTGTGACGCTCGAAGAAGCGCTTTCGCCCAAACGCAACGCACTTGTGTTGGGCGCCGAAGGCGACGGCATGCGCCGCAATATCGAGGAACATTGCGACCAACTGGCAAAACTGCCAATCAGCGAACAGATGGAGTCGCTTAACGTCTCCAACGCTGCCGCAATCGCTTTATATGCGGCAACGGTTCGGCGGAGCTAAACAGGGAGAAGCGGGGGATGGGCATTCAACTTTGGGCAAAAGTGGCGGTCGCCTGCGTTTCGTCTTTCTCATTAAGCGGATGCCTTATCCTTCCCGGTGAATTCACCTCGGATATGACGGTCCGCGGCAACGGCGATTTCAGCTTTTCCTACAAAGGCCAGATACAGTTGGTCGGCCTTGCCAACCTGCTCAAAAATGATTTTCTGAACGACAGCGCCAGTTCTGAATTCAAGGCCGTATGTTATGCCGACACCGTGGAACCAGCGTCCGAGGTCTCCGATGATTTCATCGTGGAAGACAAAAAAGATAACGTCGCGATGACAGACGATAAAGGCTTTTCCATTGTCCCTGCCCGCTATTTCGCGACCGCAATCAGTGCTGACCAAGATGCCGAAGACGCGGCCAGTGAGGCCGCAAAAGCTGCTGACGAAGCGGCCCAAGCCGCAGACGATGCTGCTGCAGCGATATCGTCATGGGAGTCTAACGAGCGAGAATGCACGCCAGCAGAAATCAGTCAGCAAAAAAAGGAATGGGATACCCAGCAGGCCGACAAGAAAAAGCGCGACGAACAAGGCCGCAAAATGGCGGAAATGATGCTGGGTGGTATTGATCCGGAAAACCCGGAAACGATCAAGCGATTCACGCGCGAAGTCGAGCGCCTCGCCGCCTGGCACAAGGTCGAACATCTCGGCAACGGCGTGTTCATGGTCGATTACAGCACCACCGGTAAGCTGGCGGATGATTACGCCTTCCCCATCATTCCCCGCTATGCGCTCGGCGAGCCGATGATCCATATCACGCGTTGGGATAACAAGCGGGTCAGGGTCGAGGCACCCGCGTTTAAGACCGATCCGGAAATGTCGATGAGCGCGCTTCTTGGCATGGGAAGCATGGCTGCTGGCATGCTGGGCAAATCAGGTTCTGACAAGGCACCTGCCGAACCGGTCAAGATAAAGGGGACATTTACGCTGACCACCGATGCGCGGATACTCGCGAACAACAGCGAGGAGGGGCCGGAGGAATCGGGCGGATTACAAAAGCTGGTATGGGATATTGGTCCTGCCAGCTATGGCGCGCCCATGGCATTGCTGAAACTCGCGAACTGATGGGCATCCCAGCCGAAGGATTACGCGCTTCGCTCGATGCGCTCGCCGCTATGGAGCCGCGGTTTGCCGATGCAATTGCGGCTACCGGCTATCCCGACGCGCGTATTCGCGAACCTGGTTACGCGACGTTGCTGCGGACCATTGTCGGGCAGCAAGTGAGCGTTGCCGCCGCTGCGTCGGTTTGGAACAAGTTGGAAGCATTGCTCGGCGAAGGCTGCGCGCCGGAATTACTGATTGAGCAGGATTTCGATGCACTGCGTGCCTGCGGGCTCAGTCGTCAGAAGCAAGGCTATGCGCGGTCGTTGGCTGAGCTTGTGATCTCGGGAGAACTGCCGCTAGATGCATTGCCTCAGGATGATGAAGAAGCCATTGCCTATCTGACACGAGTCAAAGGCATTGGTCGCTGGTCAGCGGAAATCTATCTGCTGTTTGCCGAAGGCCGCAGCGACATCTGGCCTGCGGGTGATTTGGCGGTACAGGAAGGTGTCGGACGCCTGCTCAAGATGGATGCCCGCCCGTCAGAAAAGGACATCCGCGAAATCGCCGAAAAATGGCGCCCGCATCGCGGTGCTGCGGCGATCTTTACCTGGCATATTTATGCAAAGGGCTTTCAGGCGATTTAAAGCCTCAAACCATTGTTGAGCTTCATAATCTCCAGAATGAAGCTTTTCGGCTTCTTGAAAAACTTGCTTTGCCTGTTCACGCTCAGACCCAGCAATGCGGCGGCCTCCATCGCGAAATGCACACAGTTGCGCTTTCCAAGACTATAGCTTTTACCCGGCAGGCCGCGCCATTTGTCTACAAAGGCCATGAACTTGTGATATTCTGCATCGGATAGGCGGATGGAAAAATGCGGATTGCTGCTGGCGATATATTTGGCATCCTTGGTTTCGACCATTCCCTTTACCGGCCCCATTAAAATTGCGGGCGTCGTGTTGACGGCTGTGAATCCATAATTTGTATCCACCGCCTGCCCTGTCGAATCGACAGTGCCTTTCAATTTCACAAATGCGTGGGGGAAATGGTCGCCGAAATCATGGCTGTAGAAAGTAGCGATTACCTCGGCCTTTGCCACACTTGAAAACTGGCTGAGAAAGGCGAAGAGGGTCAGCGTCAGATAGCGAAACATGGGCACTCCTTAGATGCGCTCGATTTATCCAGCCTTTACAGCGCCCGCAAGAAACAGTTGACGTTCACGTCAAATTCCTGTCGCTGACACTCCTGTGAGTAGGGAGAGTCGCGGCAATGGCCGAAGCAACAAAAAGCATATTCATCACTGGTGCAGCGTCCGGATTGGGCCGTGAAGTCGCGCGCTATTTCGCCAATTTCGGATGGTTTGTAGGGCTCGCCGACATGAATGAAGCCGGGCTTGCAGAGACCGCAGCACTGCTGCCGCCGGGGATGTCGTCAATACACCGACTTGATGTCACCGACCGCGCGCAATGGAAAAAGGCAGTAGCCGATTTTGCGACGCACACCGGCGGACATATGACCGTGCTGTTTAACAATGCGGGTATCGGCACGGGCGGCCCCATCCAGGACATGACTGACGAGGAAATCGACCGGATGATTGCAATCAATTTGACCGGAGTCATCAGCGGGACGCGGGCCTGTTTTGAACTCCTCAAAAATACGCCCGACGCCTGTGTTCTTTACACCAGTTCAGCTGCTGGCATTTATGGCTCCGCCAATCTCAGTGTCTACAGTGCTACCAAATTCGCGGTGCGCGGGCTTGCTGAGGCACATGACATCGAATGGCGCAAGCTGGGCATTAAATCACGCAGCCTGATGCCAGGTTTCATCGACACCAATATCATCAGCGGCGTCATCACCCCCGGCAGCAATATGACGGGCAAGGAAAAACTGCAATCGGCGGGGGTCGAAGTCAGCCCGGTTGCGATCATCGGCCCCGCCGCGTGGGCAGCAATACACGGCAATCAGGTCCACACTACCGTCAACAAAATGGCCAGTCAGCTCGCCTTTTCCGCTCGATGGTTTCCCAATCGGCTGCGTAAAAGGCTGGGATTGATGGCCGGTTTTGGAGAATAACCTTAAGTCACAATTCCATCGATGACCGTTGCCAGGTCGATGTCACGCTGCGAAAGCCCGCCCGCATCATGCGTCGTGAGCAAAATCTCCACGCGATTGTAGACGTTAAACCATTCGGGATGATGGGCGGCTTTCTCGGCCAGTATCGCCACCCGAGTCATGAATCCGAACGCTTCGGCAAAATCAGCAAAACGCAATGTCCGCCTTATGCCCTGCACTTCAGCGTCGTAATTCCAGTGCGGCAGATTGCCAAGGGCAACCGCCCTTGCCGCGTCATCCAGTTTTGAAACCGTCATCATTATTTCCTGCTTTTGCAAATCGCCCAAATCTGCGTATGTCGCGCCATGACATCACGTCAAGTATATGCGCCATCTTTACGGCTTGAAAATGTCGCAGTTTTTCGTGGCAACCGTTTGGTATTGAGCGGGCTGAGTATCGAGGCAGCTGCAGGCGATGTCATCTGGATCAGGGGCGCGAATGGCTGTGGCAAATCGACGCTCCTGCGGTTGATTGGCGGGTTGCTGCCCAAAACATCGGGCACGATAAAGGCCGGAGGAAATATGGCTCTGGCAGATGAAAGTCTCGCGCTCGACGCAAACCTGTCCGTCGACGCGGCGCTGCGTTTCTGGGCCGATATGGATGGCGCGACGCCCGGTTATCGCGACGCCGCATTGACCGACATGGACTTGCAAACGCTGTCCGAAATCCCGGTCAGGTTCCTTTCGACCGGACAGCGCAAGCGCGCCAGCATTGCCCGGGTTCTTGCGTCCAATGCTGCCATCTGGTTGCTGGATGAACCGTATAACGGCCTCGACAGCGCAAGCTGCGCGCGGCTTGATCAAGCGATATTGAAACATTCTGCGGCAGGCGGAATCGTGCTGGTCGCCGCGCATCAGGCACCTTCTATCAATGTTGCGCAAAGCCTGTTGCTCGACCGGCAAGAGAAAGCAGCATGAAGGCCTTTGCTGCGCTCATTGGCCGCGAGGTGCGCCTCGCCTGGACCGGCGGCGGATTATGGTTGCCAGTCGTGTTCTATCTGGCGGTCGCGACGCTTTTTCCTTTTGTGACCGGCCCGGATAAAGCGTTACTGGCACGTACCGGCGGGGGCATATTATGGATTGCTGCCTTGCTCTCCACCTTATTGCCGATTGAACGACTGATTCTTCCTGACCGGCAGGCAGGCGTTCTCGACCAACTGGCGCTACGCGGTTGGTCGGACGAGTTGGTCGCGACTGCAAAAATAGGGGGGCAGTTGATCGCCTTCGCCATTCCTCTGCTGCTGGCGACAATCATCGCGTCCGCTTTGATCGGGTTACCAGAGGACAAGCTAATGACGCTCATGGTTGGGCTGGCAATCGCATTGCCGGCGCTGTCAGGGTTATCGGTGACAATCGCGGCGCTAACGGCGGGTCTCAACGGTGCGAGTGCACTCGGCGGGCTGCTGCTTATCCCGCTCGCCGTCCCCATCCTTATTTTCGGCGCTGGTACGCTGTCTGAAGATTCGGGTAACGCGCTGCAATTGCTTGCCGCAACATCATTGGCCATTGCTGCGCTGGCACCCTTTGCTGCAGGTGCAGCGTTGCGGGCAAGCCGAGTCTAACTATTGCGCGGCCATCTTCTGCACGTAACCCGCCGCGACCATCGCCTCGACCATATCAAACAGCTTTTCCGGATCCTGCGCGCGCAAAACAGGGATGTTCGCTTCCATCCCTTCGGCAATCACGATTTCGCGTTTTCCCTCGGCCACCGCATCCCAGATAATTTGGGCTACATTGTCAGGATCAATGCCATTGTCGATTGCGGCATCGCTCACACCGCGAACCGATCCGTCGGCATTGAGCGCGTTGCGCGACACATTGGTTCGCACCGAACCCGGCGCAACCACCAACACCGTCACGCCCTGCCCCGCCACTTCGCTGCGCAATGCATCGGCATATCCAACCAGCCCATGCTTTGCCGCGCAATAAGCGGTACGCATAGGTATCCCCGCCTTTCCGGCCACGCTCGAAATCATGACCAGCTGACCCGATCCCCGCGCCAGCAAATGCGGCAAAAGCGCCTGCGTCAATGCAATCGGCGCGAGCAGGTCGACATCTACAATCTTCTGGTAGACTGAAATATCCGTGTCGACTGCCAAAGACCGCTGCGAAATACCGGCGTTGTTGACCAGCACATCGACATGACCGCGAAAGGCAATCGCTGCTTTGACCATGTCCGGCAGTCTGGAATAGTCCAATGTGTCGAATGGCAAGATCAGGCAGCGATCAGGCGCACCGCTTTCCTGCGCCACGCGTTCCAGTTCAGCAACATTGCGCCCGGACAATATGGCCGCACCACCGTACCCGACGAACGCTCTGGCCAGCGCTTCGCCAATGCCCGATGACGCGCCCGTTATCCATGCTGTCTTGCCTGTCTGGTTTGCCATATTCCATCTCCTATCTGGCGCCACTGCTCAACGCCAGCTTGCCCGCTGTCAAGACATTCTGCCTTGCACTTTGTCCGCCACCGCACCACATGCACATCATGCTTATAGAAACCGAATTGACGCCCAACCCGGCGACCATCAAATTCCTCCCCGGCCGCGTTGTCATGGAAAGCGGCACCCGCGATTTTGCCGATCCGGAAGAAGCCGCCGCATCGCCATTAGCAGAAGCTTTGTTCAACCTTGGCGATGTGACCGGCGTCTTTTTCGGCCACTCGTTCATTTCGGTCACCGCCGCACCCGGCACCGAATGGGCATCGCTGAAGCCTGATGTGCTTAGCATATTGCTCGATCATTTCAGCGCCAACATGCCATTATTCCATGCGCCAGCCGCTGGATTTTCTGTGCCTTCAGCCAACGCGGATTATCCGCTCGATGACCCCGAAGATGCCGATATCGTCGACCAGATCAAGGAACTGATTGAAACACGCGTTCGTCCAGCGGTCGCAAATGACGGCGGCGACATCATCTATCGCGGCTTCCAGAAGGGCGTCGTGTTCCTGCAAATGCAAGGGGCCTGCTCTGGCTGCCCGTCATCGTCAGCCACGTTGAAAAATGGCATCGAACAACTTCTGAAGCATTATGTCCCCGAAGTTACCGAAGTCCGCGCCGCCTGATTTCCTTACCCATAGAAAGCCACGCACCCAATGAATGCGCCACTTAACGACGTTGCCCTGAATCAGCTTTTCCGTGAAGCCCGGACTTATAATGCTTATCTGGACAAGCCCGTCACAGATGTGCAGCTCAATGATATCTGGGAATTGATGAAATTCGGCCCGACTTCTGCCAACTGCCTGCCGGGACGTATCGTCTGGTGCACCAGCAGCGAAGCGAAGGAAAAACTCGCTGCGATGTCGATGTCGGCAAATGGCGAAAAAATTCTGAAAGCCCCGGTAACCGCGATCATCGGTATGGACATGGAATTTTACGAAGAATTGCCCGAGCTGTTTCCCCATACCGACGCGCGCAGCTGGTTTGTCGGCAATGACGAGCTTATCGAGAAAACGGCGTTCCGCAACAGCAGCCTGCAAGGCGCTTATTTCATCTTGGCTGCGCGCGCATTGGGGCTGGATACCGGGCCGATGTCCGGATTCAATAACGCCGCAGTCGACGAAGCATTTTTTGCCGGAACCAAGATAAAGTCGAACTTCATTTCGACGCTGGGTTATGGCGATCCGGCCAGCATCTTCGAACGCAGCCCGCGCCCGGAATTTGGCCGCTTTAACACCGTCGTCTAATCCGCTAGCGGCGTTCTGGTGCGTACGCTAGTTATCGATACGGCCACAAAGGCCTGCTCCGTTGCGTTGTTTGACAGCGGCACCCTGATTGCGTCGCAATATGAAGTCATCGGGCGGGGCCATGCCGAGCGATTGCTTCCGCTCATCGCCGAACTTCCAGAGCGGGGTCGTGCACAAAGCATCATGGTCAATGTCGGCCCAGGCAGTTTTACCGGTATCCGGGTTGGTGTGGCTGCCGCACGCGCGCTGGGCCTGGCATGGCAAGCAGAGGTGGCAGGTTATGGCTGCCTCCAACTTGTCGCAGCAATGGCGGCAGAAACTCTAACAGAACAAAAAGAAGTCGACGTTGTGATGACCGGCGGTCACGGCGAATATTTCTTCCAACATTTTAACATATCCGGAGCGCCGACGGCCGATCCGGTTTCAGTGTCACCGGAACGTCTCGAAACATTGTTCTCCGCGCCCATCACTGCCGGTGACATCAGCGATGAGGGCAGTACCGAGCATTTCGACATCATACCAAATGCAAACAAATGGCACCTGATAGCCGAAGCACCTGCATTACCGCCAAGTCCGGTATATTGCAGAGCGCCCGATGCAAAACTTCCGAAGGCGCGGACATGACCGTCGTCGTCACCGAGGGGGATGCGCGCGATGTCGCGGCGATCATGCCGATCATGCGGACCGCCTTCAATCCTGTCTTTGGCGAAGCCTGGACTGCCGCGCAGTGCCTGTCGGCGCTGGCAATCCCGGGTTCGCGTTTACTTCTCGCACGCTGTGATGGCGCGGTAGCAGGCTTTGCTCTTAGCCGATGGGTGCTAGAGAGCGAGGAACTGTTAATGATCGGAGTTGGTGTCGACCACCAACGTAAAGGTGTGGGGTCCGCTTTGTTAAGCGAAATGATCCTGCGGGCACGTCAGGAAAAGCGCGAGCAGCTTTTTCTGGAAGTCAGGGACGGGAATGCAGCCTTAATCTTCTATTCGAGTGTCGGTTTTCAACCGATAGGTCGCCGAAAACAATATTATAAAGGGACCGATGGGCAAAGCAGCGATGCTATTACGATGGCGCTCCACATCTGAATTGGTTGCAAATCGCCACTGTTGTTGACCCACTAAAATAATCGCGTTACGCTATTTTTGAGGTCGCAAATCAAAAACAGGGTCCAGGAGTGCAATCTATGTCCGAAGAAAGTAATGATGCAGCAGAATTGCTCATCACGTTGACTGCCGATATTGTCGCAGCGCATGTAAGCAACAACAGTGTCGCGGTTGCCGACGTACCAACGCTCATTGGTAACGTCCATTCTGCGTTGGCAGGTCTTTCGGCTGGCCATTCAGCACCAGCAGCCCCGCTTGAGCCGGCAGTGCCTATTCGTCTCTCGGTCAAGAAAGACTATATCGTCTGCCTGGATGACGGCAAGAAGCTGAAAATGCTGAAACGCCATTTGATGACGCATTACGGCATGACTCCCGACGACTATCGCGCGAAATGGGGTCTTCCCGCAGACTATCCAATGGTAGCCCCCGCTTATGCCGAACAGCGCCGCGTGCTTGCAAAGGCCATTGGCCTTGGACGCGCACCTGGTTCAGGACGCAAGAAGAAGGTTGCGAAGTAAACCATAACTAATTTGTTTTGCGAAAAGGCCGGGGGGCGACTTCCGGCCTTTTTCTTTGACGAATCATGGGGTGACACTAAATATCACTCTGGATGGACACAAAGATCGATATTGAAGCACTCTGTCAGGAGCGCGGTTTACGGATTACGGATCAGCGCCGCGTCATTGCGCGCGTTATCTCCGACGCCAGCGACCATCCCGACGTGGAAGAGCTATACCGGCGTTCATCGGCCATTGACCCCAAAATTTCGATTGCAACCGTATATCGCACCGTGCGCCTGTTTGAAGAGGCTGGCATACTGGATCGCCATGATTTCGGCGATGGCCGCGCGCGTTATGAAGCGTCGCCTGAAGCGCATCACGACCATCTGATTGATGTCGAAACGGGCAAGGTTGTGGAATTCGTCGATCCTGAGCTTGAGGCGTTGCAGAAAATAATTGCCGAGAAACTTGGCTACCGTCTCGTCGATCACCGCATGGAGCTTTATGGCGTTGCCATCGACCGCAAGGATTGAACATCGCAACCCGGCGGCTTTTATCGCCGGACAGTTCATGTTTGTCGCGCGGCTTTTGCTCATGGCGGGCAGCCTGACGGCGGGTATCATTCTTCACAATATCTGGCGATTGGTTCGGCAGCCATCACCTTGGCCCCGGCTCTTTCTGCTCTCGGTCAGTTGGACCAGCGGCATCGCCACCGCAACTACGGGCACGAGGATCCGGCGCAACGTATTTTATGCCGCAAACCACCATAGCTGGATCGATATTCCGGTTATGTCAGGTGTAACAGGCTGCACATTCGTGGCCAATGACGGCATCGAAAGTTGGCCGCTCATTGGCTGGCTGTGCAAGATCAACAACACGATTTTCGTGTCCAGAGAAAACCGCTTGAGCGTCGGCGATCAGGTCGATGTGCTGCGTGACGCTATGACCGGCGACCAGCCGGTGACAATCTTTCCAGAAGGCACGACGCACGATGGTTCCGGCCTTTTGCCGTTCAAACCCTCGCTCTTTGCTGCTTTAGTCCCTCCTCCGCCGGGGATGCTCGTGCAGCCGGTATTCCTGACCTATGGCCGCCACACGCCGCGTATCGCTTGGATTGGCGAGGAAAAGGTCACCGAGAATTTCTGGCGGTTGCTCTCTTACCTGAAGCCCATCACGGCAACGCTCCATTTTCTCGAACCTTTTGATCCCGTCCATTATCCGGATCGCAAAGCAATTTCCGCTGAAGTTCGTACGCGAATCGGCTCGGCGATGGAGGGTGGCGGCCTCGCATCGCGCCATGTATAGGCGCGCTTTATGAGCACGGATTCTCCCAAAACCTATCACGTTAAAAATTACGGCTGTCAGATGAACGTCTATGATGGCGAACGCATGGCGGAAATGTTTGCAGCGCAAGGCATGACACTTGCGGACGAAAAGGCCAATGCCGATCTAGTCGTGCTCAACACCTGCCACATCCGCGAGAAAGCCGCCGAGAAAGTATATTCGGAAATCGGTCGCCTGCGCCGTAAGGACGGCACCAAGCCGATAGTCGCAGTCGCGGGCTGCGTCGCGCAGGCCGAGGGCGGTGAAATCAGCCGCCGTGCTCCCGAAGTTGATATCGTCGTCGGTCCGCAGGCCTATCATAACTTGCCCGATATGGTCGCTGCCGTGGGCAGAGGCGAACGTGTGGTCGATCTCGACCTGCCCGGTCTCGACAAATTCGCAAAACTCCCCGCGCGCCGCAAACAAAACGCCACCGCTTTCCTTACCGTTCAGGAGGGTTGCGACAAATTCTGCACTTATTGCGTGGTACCGTACACACGCGGCGCCGAAATCTCGCGCGGCTGGGCCGAACTTATCGATGAGGCGAAGGCACTCGTCGATGCGGGCGCAAAGGAAATCACATTGCTCGGCCAGAATGTGAATGCCTGGAGCGATAACGACCGCGATTTGGGCGCGCTCATCCGCGCGCTTGATAAAATCGACGGCCTCCGCCGCATCCGCTACATGACCAGCCACCCCAACGACATGACCGAGGGCCTCATCCAAGCCCACGGCGATGTCGAAAAGCTGATGCCCTTCCTGCATTTGCCTGTGCAATCCGGCTCCGACCGCATTCTCAAGGCCATGAACCGCAGCCACAGCCGTGACAGCTATCTCCGCATACTCGACCGCGTCCGCGCTGCCCGCCCCGATATCGCCTTCTCCGGCGATTTCATCGTCGGCTTCCCCGGCGAGACCGATGCAGACTTCGAAGACACGCTCAGCCTCGTAAGCGAAGTCGGCCACGCGCAGGCCTATTCGTTCAAATACAGCCCCCGCCCCGGGACACCCGCCGCCGACATGGCCGACCAAATCCCGATGGAGGTCATGGACGAGCGCCTGCAGCGGCTACAAGCGCAACTCGTTGCTGACCAGACCGCGTTCAACCGCAACACGCTCGGCAAAACATGCGAAGTGTTGCTCGAAAGACCCGGAAAGCTCGCCGGACAATTAATCGGCAAATCGCCTTGGCTGCAGTCGGTGCATGTGCTTGCGCCAAACCTTACTATCGGCGATGTTGTGATCGTTGATGTCACCGATTCTGGCCCCCTGAGTCTCAAAGGAGAACCGAAGATGAGAGCAGCCGCCTGAATGGCCAAAAGGGCACAAGCGCAAGCTGGTGATATGTCGCGTCTCGAAATGAGCTTCGACAAACCGCACCTCATCAACTCCGTTTTCGGCGAATTTGACCGGAATCTGGTCACCATAGAGAACCGGCTGGGGGTTTATATTTCCGCCCGTGGCAACCGCGTCCAGATCGAGGGCGAAGCAGGTGCCATCGGCCGCACGCGCGACATTCTCAACGACATCTATTCGCGCGTTGTGCGCGGCGAAATCATCGATCAGGAGGCCGTGCAGTCGATAATCGCGATGACCGCCGAACCGACGCTTGAAGGCATCGTCCGCAAGGAAACCGATGCGCCGGGCATCATGATCCGCACCCGCAAGAAAACATTGGTGCCGCGTTCGGCCAATCAGGTGCCATATATGGAGGCGTTGGCGCGCGACGAAATAATCTTCGCGCTTGGTCCGGCAGGCACCGGCAAGACCTATCTCGCGGTGGCGCAGGCCGTCGCTATGCTCATCACCGGGGCGGTGCAGCGGCTCGTGCTGTCGCGCCCTGCCGTTGAAGCCGGCGAACGGCTCGGCTTCCTGCCCGGCGACATGAAAGAGAAGGTCGATCCCTATCTCCGCCCAATTTACGACGCGCTATATGATTGCCTGCCCGCCGAGCAGGTCGAGCGCCGTATCGCGTCGGGCGAAATCGAAATCGCCCCCATCGCCTTCATGCGCGGACGTACACTGGCCGATGCCTTCATCATCCTCGACGAAGCACAGAACACCACCGCGGCACAGATGAAGATGTTCCTCACCCGTTTCGGCATGAACAGCCGCATGGTGATCTGCGGCGACCCGCATCAGGTCGATATTCCGGGCGGTGAGCGCATGTCGGGCTTGAACGACGCGGTAAATCGCCTTGAAGGCGTCGATGGCATCCAGACGATCCGTTTTAACAGCAGCGACGTCGTCCGCCATCCGCTCGTCGGCCGCATCGTTGATGCCTATGAGGGCGGGAATGATTGATGTCGAATTAGACATCGGCCTTGAGTGGAGCAGCAGCGGTTTCGGGCAGAGTGAAGTCGAAAAGGCAGTCGATGCCGCGGTCAAGTTCGCCACAATTCCCGCGCTTGCCGATCCACCCGTACCCGTAAGTGTCAGCGTAAAGCTCTCGGACAATAAAGAGGTTCATGCGCTCAATCTCGAATGGCGCGAAAAAGATAAGCCAACCAATGTACTTTCCTTTCCGATGCTGGATGATGAAGAGATCGGTGCGCTGCTCGTGGGCAAACATGAAGCTCCGGAAATCATGCTCGGTGATATCATTCTGGCTTATGGCGTGTGCCAGGCCGAAGCCGCTGAAAAGAACATAGCGATTGCCGACCACGCCACGCATCTTGTCATACACGGGATGCTACATCTACTCGGCCACGACCATATCGACGAGCAAGAAGCTGAGGCGATGGAAGCTTTGGAGGTAAAAGCGCTTGCGTCGATGGGCCTGCACAATCCATATAGCGACTAATTCACGGCAATAAGAGGTACCGATTTCTCCCCATGTCAGAGGGCGACAGTTTTAACGGTTCAAAAACCGTAACCGACGACGATAGCGACGGACGAATATGGCAGCGGCTAAGGACGATGTTCTTTGGCCGCAACCACGAGCCGACGTTACGCGAACAGCTCGAAGAAGCCATTGCCGAACATGAAGAAGACGGCGAAGAAAGCCGCCAGTCCGATCAGGACGGCGACCTGACCGCGGCCGAGCGCACGATGCTGCGCAATCTGCTCCATTTTTCCGAGCATCGCGCCGACGACGTCATGGTTCCGCGCAGCGACATTATTGCTATCGACGAGAGCGCAAGCTTTGCCGAATGCGTTGCCTCTTTTGCCGAGCACGGCCATAGCCGCCTGCCGGTCTATCGCGACACACTCGACAGCATTACTGGGATGATCCATATCAAGGATATCTTCGCGGTGCTGGCCGAAGCACAAGAAACTCCCGACAGCCTAGAAGCCTTCATCCGCCAACCTCGCTTCGTGCCGCAAAATATGAGCGTGCTGGCTTTGCTCGACGAAATGCGGCGCACGCGAACGCACTTGGCAATCGTGCTCGACGAATATTCGGGCACTGAGGGCCTCGTCACCATCGAAGATCTTGTCGAGGAAATCGTCGGCGAAATCGAAGACGAGCATGATGAAGAACCCGAAGCTTTGTTCGCGCAATTAAGCCCCGAAATGTGGGAGGCCGATGCACGGGCCGAACTGGACGACCTTGCCGAAGCCATCGACCCGAAACTGTCCGAGGTCGATGAAGATGTCGATACGCTGGGCGGGTTGGCGTTCGTGATTGCAGGGCAAGTGCCAAATATCGGCCAGATGTTGCTGCACGAAGCTAGCGGCTGGCGGCTGGAGATACTGGAAGCTGACGAAAAGCGGGTGACGAAGATAAGACTGTTTGCGCCCGCGCCAGATGTGAGTGAAGAGAACGATTGAAATGCGGAAAAAAGATTTGAGTGTCGGATTTACTTTCCTGTCGAATAATCTGCCCGAAACTGAAAATGTTACTTGTCGCCCAATGACTTCCCGTGCACCTCAAGCTCGCTGATTTTAGTTACCGGAAGTTCAAGTAGCATGAGAATGCGTTCACTCAAAAATATCGTCATAGTTCTTGCCGCTGGTGCAACCGCCTGTGGAGGCGGTGGTAGCGGTTCAGGAGGCGGAACAGTCACCGTTCCGCCAACCAGCACTACACCCCCTGTTTCGCCACCTTCGTCAACGGCGTGCACCCTGCGCAACCGTCAGGATTTTGCATTTTCAGTTTTGAATGAATGGTATCTCTTTCCTGAGACGCTGCCGTCCTCACTTAGCCCAGCGCCATATAGCACCGTACAATCCTACATCGACGCACTGACAGCCACCGCGCGTGGTCAAGGACGCGACCGGTTTTTCACCTATGTTACCTCTATTCAGGAGGAGAATGCGTTCTTCTCTTCGGGGGCCACTGCCGGTTTCGGGGTTCGCTTCGTATATCAGGGCAGTCGCGTGTTTGTCATCGAAGCGTTCGAGGGTGCGCCTGCTCTTGCCGCAGGTATTGATCGCGGCACCGAGATTCTAGCCATCGGTACAAACAGCTCAAATCTGGTTGCAGTGAGCGACATATTGGCATCGCAAGGGCCAAGCGGCATTACCAATGCTCTGGGTCCGAACACAGCCGGCACGAGCCGAGTGTTACGCATTACAGACGCTACAGGCACGCGCGATGTGACGGTGGCGAAGGCAGACTACAGTATTGCTCCGTTGTCGCCACGTTATGGGGTCAAGGTAATTGACAATGGCGGTCAACGCGTCGGGTACATCAACATGCGGACGTTTATTTCGACTGCCGATAATCAACTGCGCTCGGCGTTCGCGGACTTCCGAGCGCAAGGCATTACCAATTTTGTTATCGACTTCCGCTACAATGGCGGCGGGCTGGTATCTACAGCGGAACTTATGGGTGATCTGCTTGGCCGAAACCGCTTCAGCAGCGATGTCTTTTCGGTTACGCGGTTTCGCGCATCAAAATCATCGAACAACGAAACCCGTCGGTTCGTGTCGCAGCCGGAATCGGTTGCACCTGTCAAAATTGCATTCATCTCGACCAGTGCCACAGCTTCCGCCAGCGAACTGGTGATGAACAGCTTCATACCCTATTTAGGTACAAGCTCAGCGATTGTCGGCAGTAACAGCTTCGGAAAGCCCGTCGGTCAGATAGCACTCGACCAGACTGCCTGCGATGACCGTATTCGTGTCGTTGCCTTTGCGACAGAAAATTCCGCTGGTCAGGGCGCATATTTTTCCGGACTTGCAGAAACGATGGGCGCGACTTGCGCGGCTGTCGATGACATCACCCGACCGCTTGGCGATCCGCAGGAAGCGTCGTTGCGCACTGCACTTGATTTCGTCGCCGGACGCAGTTGCACGCCGATCGCCATCGGACAAACCGCACAAAGCACAGCTTCACGGAATGAACGCCGGATTTTACCGATGCCGTCGGATCCGAATACCGCACAGCGTGAGGTGCCGGGGTCCTTTTAGAATCCGCTTATGGTCAAAAGTGCCCTCAACCTGCAAGCTTCACCGCCCTGCTCCGCCAGCTTTCGGCGAGCGCTTCAAGCTCCGCGAGCTCTTTTAACTCTGCCTTCGCGCCGTCCATCCGATGCCCGCTGCCAATGAGCAACTTGAATACCCGCTGTATGGTCCAGCCATGCTCCGCCTGCCCGACCTGCGCGATCTGGTCACCCGGAGCTACTTCGCCTTCCTCAATCACACGAAAGTAACCGCCGCATCGCCCGGTCTTGATTACAGCACCGGTTAAGCCGTGCACACCGAAATGATGGTCGATCTTCCAGCAAGGCTGCCGCCCTTGCGCAACCTCGACCAGCGCCTTGCCGATCCGGAAGCGGTCGCCGATCCGCACTTTGTCCTCGGTCAGGCCCGAGGCGCTGATATTTTCACCAAAGGCGCCTGCGGTATCGAGTAGCGGGTGCGCAAAGCCTTCGCCTGCAAAATGCGCGATCCATTTGGGATAATGCTCCGCTGGATAGAAATGCACTGCCTTGTCCACCCCGCCATGCACCGTGGGGTCAGCCACCTGATCGCCTTCAAAGCCCAGTCTACGCAACATTACCGGCCGCTCCACCGCCTCGCGCGCCATCGCGCTCATCTCGCCATCAGCGCGAAATGGCTTTGGGCCGCCGATAAGCAGCGTGTCTATCTGGCTCAGGATCATTCCATCTCTTAACGCCACAATATCGCCATTCCCATTGGCATTTTGCGTGTCCGTCGATAAAAGCCCATCGGATGCAAACCAGCGATCTTCGCATTGCGCTATTCAGCGGCAATTATAATTATGTCCGCGACGGTGCAAATCAGGCGCTAAACCGGCTGGTGGGATATCTTCTGCGCCAAGGCGCACAGGTTCGTGTCTATTCGCCCACTGTTGCAGAACCCGCCTTCCCCGCCACAGGTGACTTGGTCAGCGTTCCTTCGATGGCCATCCCGAACCGCCCTGAATATCGCATCCCGTTATCGCTGTCTTACAAGGTACGGCGCGATCTCGAGGCTTTCAGCCCTAATGTCGTCCATATTTCCAGCCCGGACCGGGTTGCGCGACAGGCTGTGAAATGGGCGCGCAAACGGAACCTGCCGGTTTTGTGTTCGGTCCACACCCGCTTCGAAACCTATTTCCGATATTACAACATGTCATTTGCCGAACCACTGGTCGAAGCATGGTTACGCAAGCTCTACCGCAAATGCGATGCGCTGGTGGCGCCGTCCGAAAGCTTTGCGCAGGTGCTGCGCGAGCAGCGGATGAACTATGACATCGACATCTGGTCCCGCGGTGTCGATCGCGAAATCTTCAATCCGCAACGCCGCGACATGGAATGGCGGCGCGCGCAGGGGCTGACCGATGATCCCGTGGTAATCGGCTTTCTCGGGCGATTGGTGATGGAAAAAGGCCTCGACGTATTCTCCGACGCCATCGATCAACTGCGCCGCCGACAAGTGCCGCATCAGGTGATGGTTATCGGCGAAGGCCCGGCGCGCGGGTGGTTCGAAAGTCGGCTACCGCATGCCCGCTTCGTCGGATTCCAAGGCGGAGCCGATTTGGGCCGTGCGGTCGCGGGAATGGACCTTCTCTTCAACCCGAGCGTCACCGAAACCTTCGGCAATGTCACGCTAGAAGCAATGGCGTGCGGACTGCCGGTTGTCGCAGCCAAGGCGACGGGAAGTCAGAGCCTGGTCGAGGACAAGGTATCTGGCCGCTTGATACTGCCCGGCGCCATCAACCAGTTCGCCGATGTCTTGCAGTCCTACTGCCTCGATCCGGAATTACGCGCCAAGCACGGCGCAGCGGGGGAGCAACGGTCGCTGGGTTACAGCTGGGATGCAATCAACCAGACCGTCGCCGATACCTATATCCGCCTGATCCGTCAGCGTGCGGCGCGGTCGATGATGACTGCCTGATGCCCGACCTGTTCGGCGAGCCCGAGACTATCAAGGCTGGTCCGGCAAATGGTCCGCTGGCTGACCGCCTTCGACCAACCGACCTGTCGGAGGTCATCGGGCAAGGCCATCTGACTGGTCCCGAAGGCGCAATCGGCCGAATGGTTGCTGCGGGCAAATTGTCGTCGATGATATTGTGGGGACCGCCGGGTACTGGGAAGACCAGCATAGCACGTTTGCTGGCCGACGCCGTAGGGATGCATTACAAACCCATTTCAGCGGTGTTCTCCGGTGTAGCCGATCTCAAAAAAGCCTTTGCCGAAGCCGAAGTCATGGCACGCACCGGTAAGCAGACATTGCTGTTTGTAGACGAAATCCATCGCTTCAACCGTGCGCAGCAAGACGGCTTTCTGCCCTTTGTCGAAAGCGGCGTCGTAACATTGGTCGGTGCGACGACAGAGAATCCGTCGTTCGAACTCAATGCCGCTTTGCTGTCGCGCACGCAGGTAATGGTGCTGCAGCGGCTCGACGAAGCGGCGCTATCGACATTGTTGGCCCGCGCCGAAGAAATCGAGCAGCGTAAGCTTCCTGTAACCAACGACGCGCGGTCGGCTTTGATTTCCAGCGCCGATGGCGACGGACGCTTTCTGCTCAACCAAGCCGAGACGTTGTTCTCCATCGCCATCGAAAGGCCACTCGACCCTCCCGCTATGGCCGCGCTGTTGCAAAGACGGATGCCGGTCTATGACAAGGACCGCGAAGGTCATTACAATCTGATCTCGGCGCTGCACAAATCCTTGCGCGGTTCAGACCCGCAAGCCGCTTTATACTGGATGGCCAGGATGTTGGTGGCGGGAGAAGAGCCTCTGTACGTGCTGCGCCGCTTGGTCCGTTTTGCCAGCGAAGACATCGGCCTTGCCGACCCGCAGGCGCTCGCCCAATGCCTTGCGGCCAAAGACGCGTATGAGTTTTTGGGTAGTCCAGAAGGCGAGCTCGCCATCGTTCAAGCGTGCCTGTACCTGGCGACAGCGCCGAAATCGAACGCCGCCTATAAAGCCCAGAAGTCGGCGTGGAAGATGGCCCGCGATACCGGCTCGCTAATGCCGCCCGCGCATATCCTGAACGCGCCCACAAAGCTGATGAAGGATATCGGCTATGGCAGCGGCTATGCCTATGACCATGATGCAGAAGGTGGGTTTTCCGGCGCGAATTACTGGCCCGATGACGTTGAGCCTGCAAAACTCTATCAACCGGTAGAACGCGGATTTGAGCGTAAGATTATCGAGCGGTTGGAATATTGGGACAAGCTTCGCCTGCAACGGGACTCCTGAACTACATCGGTTTGCTGCGCAGCATAAGTGCAGCATTCCTGAATTAAGTCTCGCACCGCTTTCATTCCATGCGCGACAGCACCATATAGCTCGGATGCGAAAATTCTCCCGCTTTGCCTGCGTCGATTGGTCCGGAGCAAAGGGCAGCCGTCATGCTGGAATTGCCCTTGCGGTTTGTGAACAAGGCCACTTGGCCCCTACCCTGATATCACCATCGGGCAAGGCGTGGTCCCGCGAAGGGATAGCTGATTGGCTGCTGGCTCAAGACGACCAGCTGTTAATCGGGTTCGATTTCAGCTTTGCGCCACCGTTAATCGAGCGTGGGTGCTATCTTCCCGGCGAGAGCCTCCCGCTAACAGCAAAAGATTTTTGGGCCTATGTCGACGGCATCTGCGATGACGAAGACTTGGGTGCAGCATCGTTTCTCGAACAGCATCACCGTCCGCATTTCTATTTTGGTGCTGCTGACGGGATAAAGACCGATTTCCTGCACTGGCGACAATGTGAAATTCTCAACAAGAATAGCAGCGGCAAAACATCAACGGTGTACGATGCAATCGGAGCATCTCAAGTAGCAAAAGCAAGCTTCGCGGGTATGCGTTTGCTGAACAAGATTGCTCCGCATATGGCAATCTGGCCGTTCGATGATCTGCCACGCGCGGGACCGGTCGCAGTAGAGATTTATACGACGATTGCCGCAAGGGCCGCAGGCGTTGCCAAAGGGCGAAGCAAGATTCGCGATGCAGAAACGCTGGATCGCGCGCTTGAGACGCTGGGAAGCACCGCGCATGAACCGTTAAATGCATATTCGGATCATGCGACCGATGCTATCGTCACTGCGGCCTGGCTCCGATCAGTGTCGCAAAATCCGGCGCTTTGGGCGCCGCCCGCATTAAATTCGCAAATTGCCGCAACAGAGGGCTGGACCTTTGGTATCATTTGACGCTAAGGGCGCGAATAATGTGCCGGCTTAGCTCAGTTGGTAGAGCACCTGATTTGTAATCAGGGGGTCACGAGTTCGAACCTTGTAGCCGGCACCATTTTTCTCAACGCGATGCCCTTAATAGGTTTTATACCTAAGCTGGTTCGGCATCGATGACCAACAGTCCAAGCTCGACACCTAGCGTCACCATATGGGTACGGTTTCGGGCACGTATCTTCAGACGCACATTTTCGATATGCCTTTCGACCGTTCTGGGGGCGATATCTATTTCCTGCGCGACCTCTTTTGCTGAAAGGCCTTGGGCGACAAGCTCAAGCACCTGGTGCTCGCGCGTGGTCAATAATGGCACGCCGTTGGCTGGATCTAATTGCAACACAGTTTACACTCCCTCGAAAGTCCAAAGACCCGAATTTTTTCACCGTTTGCAACCCGGTTTGAATGTCCGCTGTTTAAGATGCGGGCTCAGTCTATTTGTACACCGAGGATAAGAATCCCCAGTATTTCTAGCTTCCCCAAGTCCGACGAGCCGCCCTGTATCGACTCACGAAATGTCAAACTTCATACATTTTGTAGCATATATCCTAAGTCATACCCAATTGTAAAATACCCTTAGTAAAACCCCCCACGGAAATGCCCGGGGTGAAACTCGCACGGATTCCAACCAATGGCTATGCGGGGGTCGGGAGCATATTCTCCGCCACATAATAATAATGAGAATCGGGCCGCGCCGACCAAGGGAGAACCAAAATGCTCAGGCTACGCGGCCACACTGAAACCGGACCTAAAGCGGCTCCGGGTACCATCTTGAAATTCCGCAAAGGCGAAATCGTCTATGCGCAGGGCGACCCGGCAACTGACTGGTTCGAAGTCATGTCTGGAACTGTACGCACCTGCTTCCTTTACAGCGACGGACATAGGCAACTCACCGGATTTTTCTATCCCGGCGATGTATTCGGCATTGATAGCGGCCATTACGCATCTTCCGCAGAAGCAGTTACTGCTGTCACATTGCGGCGTTGCGGACGCGGCTTTGGAGAGGATGCTCAGCCTAGCGAAACGCCGCCAGTGCACGGCGCGCTCCGCAGTGCGCTCGACAATGCGCAGGCGTGCATTTTTCTACTTGGACGGCGCACCGCGGCCGAACGGATGGCGGCCTTCCTCCTCGCAACCGCAAAGCGATTTTCGGCTAACAAACCCTTTGCCCTCCCCATGTCGCGTTCGGATATCGCCGATCATCTCGGCCTGACCATCCATACAGTTAGCCGCACCTTGTCCGAATTTGTCCGCCGCAACCTGATTACTCTCGATGGGCCGCAATCGCTCATGATTGAAGATTATGAAGCCCTTCGCAAACTGGCCAATGGTGACGAAGATCTGGATTTCGGAGCGAAGCGGCTACCGCCGCATGCCAACGTGAATAGCACCGATTTCACACCCCGGTTCGGGAGTTGAGCGATGGCCATGTACAGATTAGAACAGTCCATGCTGGGCACGCTAGGTTGTGCCGTATCCTTGTCGGCACTCGCAATATCCTCTCAGGCTCATGCTACCGACGATAGGCTCAAATCGGTCGCCGATGCGAAGGACGCACTGAAGCCATTTGATCTGGCATATATCGACACCGAAGACGGGAGGCACTCCGACCGCAACGGCCCACCACAAAAATCGCCGCGCATGGACAGCACAGCGGAGCAACTGGCGATTATCGCCGCCGAGCTAAAGGCACAGCGCGAACTGATCGCAAAGCAGAATGAAATCATTGCACGGCAACAACTCGCAATCGACATGCTATCGCGGCGCCAGATGGCAAGTTCCGACTTGAACGAGCTACGCGGTGCCGGTTTGGGCGGCATTATGCAGTCTATCGGACCGGTATCGCAAGAAACGACCCAGATGATGCCCGACGCACCGGTAGGAGAGGCACCGCCGCCGGAACCGACTGTCCAGAGCAAAGTCGAAGCCGTTCCCGAAGGTCAGGGTGTACTGACGCCTGCAGGTAGAATGGTGGTTGATTCCTCATTTGAATATACCAGCAGCTCGACAAACCGGCTGGTATTTCGCGGTATCGAGCTGGTTCCGGGCATCCAGATCGGCCTCATTGAAGCATCCGATGCCGACCGTACCACATTAGTCACCACGCTGGGTGCGCGTTACGGCATCACCAACCGGTTGGAAATAGAGGCGCGGGTTCCTGCCCTTTATCGTTGGGACCGGATTGAGGTTGCGCAACAGCGGGATGAGGGCATCGTCCGCACAATTGCGTTAAAGGAACGCGACATCGGCGATATTGAATTTGCCCTGCGGTATCAGCTGAACCGGCCACGCGGGCAGAATCCGATCTGGGTCGCCAATCTCAGGGTTAAATCGGACACCGGAAAAAGCCCGTTTGAGGTCGGATACGACCAATTCGGTGTTGCTACTGGCCTTTCGACCGGATCGGGATTCTGGGCAGTGCAGCCAGGCATAAACTTTCTGCTGCCATCCGATCCCGCAGTGATATTCGGCAGCGTGGGATATCTCTACCACATTCCCCGCAATGTTAATCGCACGGTTGGCGGCGCATTTATCGGCCGCGTAGATCCCGGCGATGCAATCAGCGGCAATCTGGGTTTCGGCTTTGCCCTCAACCCGCGCTTCTCATTCTCGATGGGGTATCGCCATAGCTACATTTTCCCGTCCACAACCGAAATTGGCGGCGCTGTTGAGCGCTCCAACCGCGCCCAAGTCGGCAGCTTCACCTTTGGCATGTCCTATCGGCTATCACCGCGTCAGTCGGTCAATTTCGGCTTTGAATTTGGCGCGACCGCCGATGCTCCCGATGTTTCTGTGTCAGTACGGTTTCCCTTCGGCTTGAATCTGCGGTAAGGGCGTTGAGGGAGAGACAATATGGCCAGATGGAATTGGCAGCTTGCCATAGTCGCAGGCTTTTTTGCCAGCGCGGCGCATGCCGAAGCCGTTACCGAATGGAATGAAAAGGCAGAGGCCTTTGTCGTCGACCAGAAGTTGCCAGCACCCCGTGCGGGGCGTGCTACTGCAATGGTTCAGATTGCGGTTTTCGAGGCACTGAATTCGATCACTCCGCGTTATCGACCCTATCTCGCAAAACTGCCCGCTACAGGAACCGAAAATCCCGACGCTGCGGCAGCCGCAGCCGCAACTGGCGTATTGATCCGGCTGTATCCTGCAGACGCGGACAAAATTCGCGGTGACTTGGAACTATATCTTGCCTTGTTAAAGCCCGGACCCGCCACAGAAGCGGGCGTCCAGCTGGGTGATGCGGCAGCAGCGGCTATTATACTGGCACGCGCCGACGACGGCGCCAACGCTACTGAGCGCTATCGACCGAAAACAGCCCCCGGTGTTTACATCCCAACTGCACCAATGGCGGTTCCGAACTGGCCTGGTGTAAAGCCTTTTGCAATCCCGAGCGGGTCAGCCTTTCGCCCTGCTCCGCCGCCAAAGCTCGCGTCCAAAGGATGGAAAGCAGATTTGGCCGAGATCAGGGAATATGGTGGCCTCAATAGCAAGTCGCGGTCGCCGAAGCAGACCGAGGATGCGAAATTCTGGCTTACCGTTGGCCCGCAGGCATATATGCAAATAGAGCGGCAATTTTCGGCTGCTAAGGGCCTAACCGGTGTCGACGCCGCGCGTTTCATGGCGCTTGTGGAGATTGCGCGTGCAGACGCAATATTGGCGGTATTCGATGCCAAATATCATTACAATTTCTGGCGCCCAGTCACTGCAATCCGTGTGACATTTGAGACCGATGACGACTGGCTTCCCATCGATGCAACGCCGGCACACCCCGAATATCCCTGCGCGCACTGCATTTCAGCCGCAAGTGTCGCAGGCGTCACGCAAAAGGAATTTGGTACCGATGAAATGCCGGAGTTCCATGCGACAAGTCCGTCGGCGCCTGGAGTTATCCACAAATGGACCAGCATGAAAGCGATGAACAAGGAGGTGTCGGAGGCGCGGATATGGGCTGGATTCCATTACCGTTTCTCCACTCGAGTCGGTGAAGACATGGGATATAAAATCGGCAGCTATGTCGCCGAAAACATCATGCAGCCTTTGCCGGTGAACTAGCTATCGGCCAAACGCCCCGGAAATCGAGCGCGTGACATCATCACCCACACTGCGGCCCAGCTGGTCTGCAGTTACTGTAGCGGCGAAGCCATCATAGCCCGATAGATCGAGTGTTGCCGTGACATCCTGGCTGGCAGTGATGTTGCTAGCGGTGTTGACTAGGATATTCTGCAGCGCGCCTTGGTCATTGCCGTGGATAATGGCGGTTTGGCCCTGATTGGCAAGAAAGACCTGATTGTCACCGATATTCATCCGGATCGCGCCGTTCGACAGCGCCGAATTGCGCAGGGCATCGGCATCGGCCAGCGTCAGGCCTGCGCCAACCGTTTGCACTCTGCTATAGCCATTATCATCCATCGTGATGACGGTGTGCAGAACAAGTTCGCTATTGAGGAAGGTTCTGATGTCGGCCCCGAGTTTAATCTCCATTCCGGCAAAAGCAAAACCGCCGCGTTGTTGGTCCAGCTCTGCATCGGTAATGGTCGGCTGGCTGAACATCGCGTCGTCGCCGTCCATCGGCGGCTCGGCCATTGCCGTTGAAAAGGGCAATATAGCCAGCGATGCAAGAACTGCGCGCTTCAGCGATGGGCGGTACATATGTATTTCCTCATCTTACAGTGCCGACACGGACGTCGAGCAATATGGTGGGAGTCAGTTGATATTCGGGCGGCAAATGGCTGGTCAGGTCGCCAATCGACACCGCAAGCGCATCATTGCCTTCTTCCAACGGAGCCTGTGACCAAGGCCCCCAGTCACCGGCAAGATTATATTTCGGCAGTTGCGGCGCGGGTGTCTTGACGACGGCGAGCGCAATGCCGTTCCACATTTTCTCAAAGTCCTGCAGAGAATATTGGGTCAGGCCAAGAACCAAGTCACCGGTCAATATGCGGTCGCCATTGACCCCTTTGATGACAACAAAATGTTTGAATCCGTTGAGGTTAAGCAACACGATCATCGGTCGCTTCACCTTTTTCAAATCCTCTATTTTCAACCGGAATCCTTCGGTGGTGTAGCCAAGGTCGGTCAGGTAATTTTTCATGTCGAACATCGAAAATCCGACTTTGCGTATTAATTCCTTGTCGCCTTTGGCCCACATTGCCTTAAACGGTTCTTGCTCACCCGTAGGGCGACCATAATGGTGGGTCAGGATCGTGGCGACCGCTGCCGATCCGCAGCTGAAATCATAGCGTTGGCGCACCACCGACCGAAAGGGAATTTCCCACCAGCTCATCACACCGACGCTGAAATCGCCTCCGCTCTCGCGGCTCAGCTGGACCTGGGCCTGTGTGGACGTGCTCTGGGTGGCAAGGCTTAGGGCGACAACGCCCAACACCCAGCCTCTGATCCTAGACCGGATCATTGCTCTCCTCCTTCGCTGTCGGTTATTCGCCGATATTGATCGTCAGGTTCATGCCCGTCTGCAGGCTGACCTGTGCGCCGGTGTTGATCAGGATATTCCCGACACCGTTGAAGCCAGATAGCGCGCTGTCCGACAGGTTGACATCGCCTGCGAGGAAATCGCCATTAAGGACATTGCCTTGCGTAATTGCGGTCAGCGTCTGGTTGGTGACAATCAGTTGCTCACCACCGCGCTGTTCATTGAGTTCTGCGTTGCTAAGCATATGCTGCGAACGCTGATTGGATGTCTGCGCCGGCATTTTCGCGGTGACACGTATCATGTCATCGTGCTGCGCAGTTGGTGCCATCGCTGCATGATCCACTTCGATAGTCTGGGCGGCAAGCGGCGCGGTGCAAAATGCAAAGCCGCCGGTCGCTGCCATCAAAATCTGTCTATACATGGAACTTACTCCATTGAAATCTTGTGGCCGGTTGGCCGGGCGGGTTTCGGGTATGGGGGACCGCCCGGCCTCCGGGGGAGGGACTTGTTAGTCGCCGCCGCTGCCAGAGCCAGCATCAGCGCCGGAGTTCACACCGAAGTTAACAGTGCCTTGTGCGGCGATGTTGGTTGCTGCCTGAGTGTTGGCGTTGATGCCAGTGTTCCAGGCCTGGTTGGCGATACCGGCAAAGGCTGCGAACGCACTGCCATTCACCGAATTGTCGCCGCTGTTATAGCCAACATTCGATGGCGTACCATCTTCGCCGTCGAGATCGACAACTTCATCAAGGTACTGATTGGTATTGGTTGCCGTCAGCGTCTGATAGGCCGCGATCTTGGTGTTGCCGTTGTGTTGATAGCTTTCGCTATTGGTTTCGGACACCGTCAGTGGGCCGTTTTCCTGATAGAACTCATCGATTTTGTCGTTGATGACAAAGGTTGACGAGAACAGGCCCGAACTGCTGTTATTGTTCGCGGTGTTGTTCTGGTTTTGGTCATTGGCAAAAGCCGGAGCCGCAAGGGCAAGGGCAAATGCAGGGACCATGAGGGTCGCAATTTTCTTCATTTCAATTCTCCTGTTAGCGGATTCCGATTTTTAGGAATATGCCGCCGATTGATTGAATTAGGCGTCGGCTCAATCGCCGCCAGCACCACCGCTACCGCCTGCACCGTCGCCCGAGTTCACACCGAAGTTAACGGTGCCCTGAGCTGCAATGTTGGTGGCTGCCTGGGTGTTCGCATTGATGCCGGTGTTCCAAGCCTGATTCAGGATACCTGCATAAGCAGCAAAGGCATTGTTGTTTACCGAGTTGTCGCCGCTGTTATAGCCAACATTCGAAGGCGTACCATCTTCGCCGTCGAGATCGACAACTTCATCCAGATAGCTGTTGCTGTTTGTCGCGGTCAGCGTCTGATAGGCGACGATCTTGGTATTGCCGTTATGCTCGCTGCTGCTCGTCGATGACAGTGACAGCGAGTCTGCGGCATTGTCCTGATAGTAAAAATCGATCAAGTCATTCCACACAGTCGTGGTTCCGCCAGTTGCGCTGGTGTTGTTGTTGGCCGTATTGCCCTGATTCTGGTCGTTGGCCATGGCTGCGCTCGACAAGCCAAGGCCAATTACCAGAGCAGAAGCGGTCATGAGTTTTTTCATATTCATCATTCTTCTCCATCATAATGATAGTCCCGCTATGGCCCCTGTTCGCGGGCCCGAGAATATCGTCTGCCCGCCGGGGTGCGGACATTCAGTGGATAGCGTGATGAAAAATCGACGAGTTGCGATAAGGCAATATCGGGGCGTGGGAATCTACGTGCGGCAATTTACGTAGTTGCCAGACGCGTGGATATTCTATCGCTTGCGACGGCAGGTGTCCGAACAATAGAGGACGTTATCCCAGTCCTTCGCCCATTTTTTTCGCCATGTGAACGGACGTTGGCACTGCAGGCAAATCTTGCTGGGAAGGTCGCTCTTTTTTCGCATTTTCGGCATCACCATCCGTCTTAGCCCATTCGCGGCAAACCGCCACAAAGTTGTATTTTTGTCACCTTGGTGACGATATTTTCAACGCGGTAACTAAGTGATTGCTGCGCAGCATTTATCTCGATATTGCTGCAGCAATGCTTTTCGGCAGCTCAGTGGGATGCTGGGGGGCAATAAAAATCATCCCCAAGAAAAACCCGGAAAAACCGGGACCGACCAAACAGGAGAGAGAAACATGAAATTGGGAAACCGCGTCTTCAAGACGGCTATGCTATCCACTATCAGTATTGCGTCAATGGGCCTTGCCTCAACCGCCTATGCGCAGGACGAAGCCCCACAGGCTGAAGAAGCCGCCGATGAAAACGTCATAATCGTAACTGCCACAAAGCGCGAACAAACGCTGCAGGAAATTCCCGTTGCGGTTACCGTAACGAGCGCGGAAACGATAGAGCGCGCGCAAATACGCGACCTTATTGACTTACAAACTGTTGCTCCAACCCTTCGCGTTTCTCAAAACCAGACTTCTGGAAATACGACCTTCATTATACGCGGCTTCGGTAACGGCGGCAACAACACGGGGGTTGAGCCGTCGGTTGGTATATTCATCGACGGAGTTTACCGTTCACGCGCAGGCTCGGGAATTAGTGACCTTCCGAATTTGCAACGCGTCGAAGTGCTACGCGGCCCACAATCAACCCTTTTTGGCAAAAATGCGTCGGCAGGCGTTATCTCCATTGTCACCGCGGCGCCCAAATATGAATTCGGTGGTTCGGCCGAAGCCAGCTACGGTAATTTCAATGCCCTTGTATTGAAAGCCGATGTTACCGGACCGATTAGTGAGAATATCGCTTTCAGCCTTGCCGGCGGCATCAACAAACGTGATGGTTATGCGACGATCATCAACACTGGTGAAAAATCGAATGAGCGTGACCGCTGGTTTGCCCGCGGCCAGTTGCTGATCGAACCTTCCGACACCGTCAAATTCCGCATTATCGGCGATTTTGATCGTATTGACGAAAATTGCTGTATTGCCGCCAATGTGCTTGACGGCCCGACTGGCAACATCGTTCGCAATTTGGGTGGAGCTGTTAATTCGAACAACCCATTTGACTATCGGGTAAACGCAAACTTCGCGACCACCAACAAACTCGACAATTACGGCGGCTCAATTCAGGGTGATTTTGAACTGGGATCATTGTCGCTTACTTCAATCACTGCCTACCGCGGTTCAGATTCTAGCTATCTGCAGGACGCCGACTTCACCAGCGCCGGGCTTTTGGACGGTGTCACCGAAGACCGGAAGATCCGCACTTTCACGCAAGAAGTCCGGTTGGCATCGGATTTTGACGGGCCGTTCAACTTCCTGCTCGGCGGCTATTATTTCAACGAAGACATTGAACAACAGGCGACCGTCGCTTGGGGCGCCGATTCTCGCGGCTATGTCAACGCATTGGTCCAAGGTGCCACAGGCGGCGCACTTAGCATACCGTTACTAGAGGCAACTTTCGGTGCACTCGAAGGCGCGCCCGGCCGTTATATTAATCAATTCTTGGCGCAGGGCCAAGGGTTGGACGAGGCCTACACATTGAAAGATGAAGCCTGGTCAATTTTCGGCACGGTTGATTTTGAGATTACCGACCGGATTACGCTGACCGGCGGCTTTAACTATACCAAAGATAAAAAGAAATTCACGACCAACGTCATAAGCACAGACGTTTGGTCGGGTGTGAATTTTGATGCGGCGGCTTACGCTCCGTTCCGTCGGGCCTTGTTAATCGGAGGGGGTGTTGACGTAGCCACGGCCACATTTTTAGCCGCTAACCCGACGTTTAACGCGCAGGCTAACCCTTTGAACGGTCTCAAGCCACTTCAATTCTTGCCGCCTTATTTGAATTTGCCCAATTCGGTTGAGGATGGCCGGTCATCCGACGACGATTTATCGTATACGGCCCGCATTGCGTGGGAAGTTACCGACAGCGTCAATATCTACGCAAGCTACGCAACCGGGTTCAAGGCTACTTCGGTAAACCTGTCACGAGATTCTAGGCCATTGCTGTCTGATCGGACTGCGCTCATCGCCGCGGGTTTAACGCAGGCCAACCAGTCTTACGGTACGCGCTTAGCCAATCCTGAGAAGGCCAAAGTTTTTGAAGTCGGTATCAAGGGCAACTGGGATCAGGCCTCATTCAACCTGACCGCCTTCAAACAATCGATAAATGACTTCCAGGGTAATCTGTTCATCGGGACCGGCTTTGTTCTCTCCAACGCTGGTAAGCAATCGACGGTCGGCATCGAGTTCGATGGTTCGGTTCGCCCAACCGACTCACTGACATTCAATGTGTCGATGGTATATCTGGACGCGAAATATGATAGTTTCGTGCAGAGCCCGTTCGGTGATATCTCGGGTCAGCGTCCTTCAGGCATCCCGCAATTGGCGACAACTCTCGGAGCGGTTTTCGAACAGCCATTTGGCGACGGCAACAAATTTGTGCTGAGCGGAAGCTACCACTATGAATTGTCAACTCCGCAAGTAGATGGCGGGCTCCTCGCGACATATTCTCGAGAAGTGAATACCATCGACGCAGCGGCAAGTATTGAATTGAGCAATGGCCTTCAATTCTCGCTCTGGGGGCGCAACCTCGGGAACCATAAATATCTGACGACCATATTCCCGTCGGTTGCCCAGACCGGAAGCATCTCGGGCTATCCAAGCTTGCCACGCACCTATGGCGCGGCGGTAAAATATAAGTTCTAATACACGATTTTTCGTGGGGGGAGATGGCCGGGGCAGCATTGCTGCTCCGGCTTTTTCTTTGTTTGGAGCACCAGCGGCTGACCCGCCAAAGGTCTATACTGCAAATGCTGTTCTCGTTGGAGAGGTGCCACCCGCGCTTGCGCTTGGTAGTTTTCGCTAAAATCATGCCCCGCATGATTTTTATATACGAAAAATGGTGCCCGAGGGCGGATTTGAACCACCGACACGCGGATTTTCAATCCGCTGCTCTACCCCTGAGCTACTCGGGCTACACGGCAAAACCGCGTGGGAGCGCAGCCTATAGAGAGGCTATGCGCCCCTTGGCAAGCGCAAAATCAGTCGCGTTCGCTGTCGTCGAAGCTATCTGCATAATCCGCGGGCGGACCCGGCACGCGATAGCCTTCATCCAGCCATTTCAACAGGTCACGGTCCTTGCAACCCTGGCTGCAAAACGGCGCAAAAGCCTGTTGCTTGGGCTTTTTGCATAAATGGCATTGATTACGCTTGGCTGACATGGACATGCCCATAACCGGCCGTTGCCGCATCGGCAACAATCACCAGCGGTGCACCTGTCATCCGTTCGCACATTTGGCGCTGCTGTTGCCATTCAGGCGTCGATAGCAATATCGCAACCGGCGGCGGCGCGCTTATCGTGCGGGCACCAAAGCCTGTCGATTTGCTTGCCTCGCGCAATAGCCACAACGCCTGTGTCTCATCGGACAGCGCAGCGATCCGCGTGCCGAACAATATGTCGAGGGCAGACGGACGCGGACGCGCTCGGACCACCTGCATCATACCAAAGCCGTTGACCGCTGTACTTTCAAACGGCCTTGGGTCATCGGCACTCGCATCGCGAAATGCGTCGGCAATTTTTTGCCTTTCCTGTTTCGATTCCACCGCGATGAAATCAATTATCACCATCGCTCCCACCTGATACAGCCGGAGCAATCGCGCAATTTCCCGTGCGGCGGCGATGTTGAGTTCCATCGGATCGCCGGTGCCATCGATGTCGAAGACCAACCCTGCTTTGGTCCGCTGAAAACTGATGATTGCATTACCTGCCTGCGATGACCCCGCCAGCGCAGGTTCAAATGCGTCCGAAATGTCGGCATTGCGCCGGACATTCGCGCCCGCAGTGTTTAACCTTTCCTTCCAAAGCGATTCAGCTGTTGGCACAAAGGATGGCAATGCTTCTATCAGTTGGACTTCGGCCAGCTTGATAAGCCCCGGCTCGGCAATTGCTTCCCGCGTGACCTGATAGATGGCCTGGCTGCCTTCAGTCAGTCCAGTGCCACGACGAACGAGCATGTGCCGTCCGTCTTCCGCCGTCAGATATGCGCCTGCCTTGGCTTTGCTATCAACACGCGCGCTGCCAATTTCGCCAACAACAAAATGTCGGTCGCGCTGGATATGAATTTCTAAAATGTGTCCGTCTCTAACCAGAGCCGCGCGGCGCTCACCGGGGGCATCGTCAAGCCACAGCTCAGCCAATATGATAGCCCGATGCGCGAAGCAGAAGGCGGGTTTCATATAATGGCAGACCGATGACGCCCGAATGGCTGCCTGCCATCCAGTCGATCAAGGACTCCGCCCTGCCCTGAATCGCATAGCCGCCAGCTTTGCCCAATCCTTCGCCGCTGTCGATATAACTTTGGATTTCGTCGTCGCCGAGCCGCTTGAACCGGACGATGCTGTCGCTCATCCGGCTGCGCAATCGTCCGTCGGCATCAATGACCGCAACCGCGCTCAACACATGGTGGCGGCGTCCGCTCAGCAGCTCCAGGAAACCGCGTTGCATGTCCGCGTCTGCTGCCTGTTGCAAAATCCGGCGGCCAACCGCCACGGTGGTATCTCCGGCAACGACAATCTCGCCTTCGCCGCGTGCAACCGCCTTCGCTTTCTCTTCGGCCATCCGCAGTGCGTATACGCGCGGCACCTCGCCTTTGCGTGGGCTCTCGTCGATATCCGGCGATGCGACATGATCCGGCACCACGCCAAGACGCGCGAGTAAATCCCGCCTGCGCGGACTTGACGATGCCAAAATGAGTTTGGGGTTCAGACCCAAGGTCTGCCGCCTTTATTTGAAGCGGTAAGTGATCCGGCCTTTGGTCAGATCATAAGGAGTGAGTTCGCACAAAACCTCGTCACCCACCAGTACGCGGATACGGTTTTTGCGCATTTTGCCAGCGGTATGGCCCAATACCTCATGGCCATTTTCCAGCTCGACACGGAACATCGCGTTCGGCAGCAATTCGCGCACCGTACCGCGCATTTCCAGAAGTTCTTCTTTTGCCATTCGGCCCCTTAAATCGTCAAATTTCCAATGTTGCAGCGCCCTTAAACGGTATGAAGCAAAAAGGGAAGAGCTACCGCGTAATCGCGCTATTGCGACAAAATGCGACAAAGTTCAGCTTCCGTCCATCTGCCAAATGGCTATTACCGCGACCAACGACAACATAAACCAGAAGCGTGCTCTCCCCCCATGCGTAAATTTAATTTGCTCACATCCATATTATTGGCGTCGACTGCACTGCCCGCATGGGCTCAGGATACGGATGCCGGAATCCCTGTAACGGCTGATGAAGACGAACCGCTTGCAACCGACATAGTCGTAGTTGCCGAACGGATCAGAGGCGCGGTCGACACCGATGTGCCGCCTGTCGAGCAGCTCGAAGAGGCCGATATTGCCGCCTTGGGTGCATCATCGGTCACTGACCTGCTTGCCGCGGTTGCGCCGCAGACCGGTTCGGGTCGTGGACGCAGCGGTGGTCAGCCGGTGGTTTTGCTGAACGGACAGCGAGTGTCGGGCTTTCGCGAATTGCGCGATTTACCGCCCGAGGCCATTCGTCAGGTGCAGATTTTCCCGGAAGAACTCGCACTCAAATACGGATTTCGGCCCGACCAACGGGTAATCAACTTCATCCTCAAAGAAAATTTTGCGTCGTTCGTGACCGAATTGGAGCGTCAGCAGCCGCAAGACGGTGGTTTTTCCAGCAATGAGGTCGAGGCGACGCTGACCTATATCGGGTCAAGCAGCAGGCTCAATCTAGATGTCGAATATGAACGCGCCGCGTCGCTCACCGAGAACGAGCGGGACATTATTACGTCAAGTGGTTCGGTTCAGGCGCTTGGCGGAAACATCACGGGACTTGGTCTCAATGGCGAGATTTCGTCAGCCTTGAGCGCATTGGCAGGCCAGACCGTCACCCAAGCGGGCGCCCCGGCTTCTGCAAACCCAACGCTGGCGCAATTCGCCGCGAATGCCGGTGTTTTGAACAGCGGCGACGTTGGCCAGTATCGCACGTTGTTGCCAGAAACCGAACGGTTCGAAGTGAACGGTACCTGGAGCAAATCACTCGGCCCGCGAACCAATTTCTCGGTCAATGCAAACTATGCGTTGAACGGCAGTTCGTCATTGCTTGGCCTACCAGGCGCAAGCTTTGTCCTGCCGGGCAGCAGTCCATTTTCTCCCTTTGGTACCGACGTCGTCGTCAATCGTTATTTCGACACGCCGCGTGCACTCGAGCGAGAAAGCGAAAGCCACACTTTTCAAACAGGGACAACCTTTAACACCCTGCTGGATGGCTGGAACTGGACGGTAACCGGCAATTATGACCGGATCGATAGCGAAACGCGGACAACCCGAAACGCGGATTTCACCGGATTGCGAGCCGCAGTTCTCGCAGGTACCGCCAACCCGTTTGCCGAAAATTTTGGCGATGATTTGCTGTTTCTTGCTCCTGACCTGTCGAACAGCCTGTCGCAAGAATTGAGGGCGCGCAGCACTTTGGGCGGCTCTCCGTTCGCGCTGCCCGCAGGCGAAGTCAATGTGACCTTTGCGTCGGGCTTTACCCGCCAGCTCCTCGACAGCGAGGCCATACGATCGGGAATAACGAACAGCGTCTCGCTACGGCGCAACATCATCAACCATAATATCAACGCCGATGTGCCGCTTATTGATCGTGAAGTCGGCATTGGTCGCGCAATCGGCGAAGTCTCCATCAATGGCAATATCGGCTACAGCGATGTATCCGATTTCGGTGGCCTGCTCGAATATGGTGCAGGCTTGCGCTGGTCGCCTTTTGAAGACTTTACCGTTCAGGCATCGGTTATCGGCGACGAGAACGCCCCCGGCATCGGCCAATTGGGTAATCCGGTTCTGGTCACGCCAAATGTCAGTTTCTATGATTTTACGCGCGGTGAAAGCAGTTTCATCAACGTCATCACCGGCGGCAACCCGGCACTGATTGGCGAAAAGCGTCGTGATTTCAAACTTGGACTGACATGGACCCCGGAGTTCATCAAAGGTCTTGGTGTTCAATTCGAATATTTCAAAAATGACAGCCGCAATACGACGGCGTCGTTCCCGTTGCTCACGCCTGAGATCGAAGCCGCCTTTGCCGACCGCGTCGTGCGTGACGTCGATGGCCGTATCGTCAGCGTCGACCAACGTGCGGTAAATTTTGCCCGCGAACAATCACAACGGATCCGCTGGGGCTTCAACATGTCAGGCAATATCGGACCTGAACAGCAGGGTCGCAGCCCTAGCGCAATGGGTGGCGGCGGTCGTCCGCCCGGCGCTGGTGGCGGTGGAGCGCGCGGCGGCGGGGGTGGAGGTCCGCGCTTTGGCGGCGGCGGTTTTGGCCCCGGTGGCGGTGGCATGCAAAGCCGTTGGAACATCGCGCTGTATCACACCTACCGTATTCAGGAGGATATCCTGATCCGGCCGGGGGTTCCCCTGCTCGACCTGTTGGATGGATCGGCAATCAGCAACAATGGCGGCGCGTCACGGCACGAGATCGAACTGTCTGGCGGCGTATTCCACAAGGGGCTCGGCTTCCGGCTTCAGGGGAATTACAAAAGCGGGACGACGGTTGATGGCACCGGCCTTCCCGGCAGCAGCGATCTGAGTTTCAGCGATTTGACCTCACTCGACGCGTTTGTTTTCGTCAATCTCGACCAGCGCGGCAAGTTGACGCAGAAACTGCCTTTCCTGAAAGGCAGCCGGATTACCTTGCGCATGAACAACGTACTCAACGATGTCATTGATGTTCGCGATGAAAACGGACTTGTCCCGCTAAGCTATCAGCCGGGCTATCTTGATCCACGCGGACGGGTGTTTGAGCTGAGTTTCAGAAAGCGTTTTTAACCCGCACGTAGTTTCCGTACAACTCGCCAAGCCAATGCTTTAGCCTTGTTTTGTGCGGGAAAGCGCCCGGGCGCTTTGGGACGAACACCGATTTTGCGGAGCAGGCTGTTAAATGCCCGCGCATCGGCTTCGGCGAAACTCCAGTCCGACCGCCATGTGATGGACAGCGAGATCGAAACCTCAGGGCCGTTACGGACATGATGTGGCGCCATCACGGGCACGAACAGGGCCTCGCCGGGGGCCAGTGGCCATGGCGTGCCAGCGGGCGCCAGATCGTCGCTCCAGACAAGATTGCGATGCCCGCCGGTGTGATATCCTTCATGCGTTTCATCCGGCGCAAACTGCGGGTCGCTGGCGGGGAATTGCGTCATCACTTTCGAGCCACGCAATTGAAGCAGGATGTTATGCTCCGGGTCGAAATGATAGGGCGTAACCGCGTTGGGACTGGACACAAAGACAAAGCCTTGCGGCTTTAGCATCCGGCCCGTCTTGGATTCGATCTGCGGTTTCAGCTCGGCCAGCAAACCGACCAACAGATCTTTGTATTGAGGTTGCTGCTCAATATTCTTCAGCACCGCCCAACTGCCGCTGGTTTCCACCAAGCGGATGGTGTCGCCAATGCTCAGGCCATTGGCCGGAACTTGCGCCGGATCGATGCCGACGGGCAAATCCCCTTTATTATATTCTACCGAAGCGGCGGGCAGTGCTTCACCCAACCGGGCGAGCGCATCGATGGTCAGCAGCGAATGATCGCGCAGATTATGCAGCAGCTTGTGCGGAATTTCCGGATAATGTGCGGCAAAATGCTGGCGCGCAGCTTTATCGAAAACAGGCGTCATTCCGTTTCTTCCGTAACAATTTGGGGTGAAGAATATCGCGGGGCGTTGCGTGCCAGTTCGGCTTTCAGCAACGTCGCGAATATCGCACGCCGGCCAGCGCCGCCGATTGCTACCGAATAACGGCCAATGCTGCGCCGGTCGAGCCACAAGCTGTCAATCATCGGGTGACCTTCGACTGCACAACTGTCACACCAGGCAACCGCAGAATTATCCAGCAATGCGAGATTTTCGATTTGCAGCAATACGCCAGGCGAAAACCGGGAAAAATCTTCATCGAACGCCGTTTTGAACGAAAAGCTTCCAGGCGGGCAGAGGAAATTGACCAGCATTGCCAGCGGCTTTCCGTCAAGCCTCAGATCAAGCCGTTCGAGCCTGCCCGCGTCAGCCGCGCCTTTTAACGCTTCGGCAAAAAGCGTTCGGGTTTCTGGCGCACAGCCCAGCGCAGAGCCGTTGCTTCCCTTCCACCCCTTTTGTTCAAGGGCCAAAAACGCGTCAGTCCACTCTGCCAAACCGGTTGCGCTGTCATCGCGCATGAAGGTCAGCGCGCCTTCTTCAGAAAGCCGGTTTTTCTGTCGGCGGAATTCTTTGCGCTTCTTAGGCCGGATCGCCGCGTCGAAATATTCCGCTGACGACAATCCCCGTTTCAGCAACGCGCGTTCGGTGCAGTGAACCAACGCGCACCGGCGGTTTTGCGAACGACACACATGCTCCAACGCCTTGGCGAGCGGGCCTTTCGTATCAATACAGTGGATATGGGCAAATAGCCCCGGCCCCGGCTCGCCATCAAGTTGCGCGAGATATTCGGTCCAAAATTCAGTCTCGTAGCCGCACCTGACCAATGGTGTTCCAAGAAAAGCATTGTGATGCAGCCAGTTTTGGACATTCGGCAATGGCCATCTGCCGTAATGCGGGGATGTTGATACGGGCATCAATCCGCAGAGCTTGGGACCGTCCCATAAGGTGAATATCCGGACATCGCCGGACGGATCAAATTGCTCAAGGGCCGGTCGCAAAAACCAGCTTTCGTTAAAGACATTGGGCTCGGTTGCATGCGCTGCCAGATCATCCCACTCAGCGACAAACGCAGCAGTGATGGCAGACCGCCAGCTTTCGAGCTGGGGCCGTAGTAATCCTGCCTGATTGGCGGTATCGATTGCCCGCGTTGCCACTTCGCCCCTTGCTTCATGGAATCCGTGTTTGCACCATAATTTGAAGCAGCAAAGAAATTGCTAATGCAGCAAAGAAAAACCCCGCCGGAATCGCTCCCAGCGGGGTTTTACCGTTTCAACCCTATCGGTTGCTTACATGCCGTGCGCCAAAGCCGCGAGCAGCAGGAGAGCGACGATGTTGGTGATCTTGATCATCGGATTGACGGCTGGACCTGCAGTATCCTTGTAAGGATCGCCCACAGTATCGCCGGTCACGGCTGCCTTATGGGCTTCTGAACCCTTGCCGCCGTGGTTGCCGTCTTCGATATATTTCTTGGCATTGTCCCATGCGCCGCCGCCCGAGGTCATCGAGATCGCGACGAATAGACCGCCGACGATCACGCCCAAGAGCAGTGCGCCCAACGCTGCGAAGCCCTGTGCAGGGCCAGCGACCCAGCTGATCACGAAGTAAACCACGATTGGTGCCAGAACCGGCAGCAACGAAGGTACGATCATTTCGCGGATGGCTGCCTTGGTCACCAAATCAACAGTACGCGCATAATCGGGCTTCGATGTGCCGTCCATGATGCCGGGGTTGCTCGCGAACTGGTCACGAACGTCCTTCACCACTTCGCCGGCTGCCTTGCCGACCGCAGTCATGCCCATCGCTCCGAAGAGATAAGGCAAAAGCGCACCGAGCAGCAGTCCGACGATGACATAAGGGTTCATCAACGTGAAATCGACGCCGCCTTCAGCAAGGCCGAGTTTCTCCGAATAGAACGCCAAGTCAGCGGTATAGGCACCGAACAGTACAAGGGCCGCCAACGCCGCCGAACCGATGGCATAGCCCTTGGTCACAGCCTTTGTTGTGTTACCCACAGCGTCGAGCGCGTCGGTCTTTTCACGGACCGATTTGTCCATTTCAGACATTTCAGCGATGCCGCCTGCGTTATCCGTCACCGGACCATAAGCATCGAGCGCCACGACCATACCGGCCAAAGCCAACATCGAGGTAGCTGCAAAGGCGATACCGATGATGCCCGCGAGCTGGAACGACACAATGATACCGACGCAGATAACCAACGTAGGCAACGCGGTCGATTTAAGGCTGATCGCCAGACCCTGAATGACGTTGGTGCCGTGGCCGGTTTCCGATGCCTTGGCAATCGAACGCACCGGGCGGTAGTTGGTGCCGGTATAATATTCGGTGATCCAGACGAGAAGCCCGGTGACAGCCAGACCGACCATCATCGAATAGAACAACGTCAAACCACTGAATTGGCCGGTGCTGTAAGTGATCGCAGCGTTCATATCACCAAGCGTTTGCGTGGTGACATAATAGATTGCCGGGATTGATGCGACTGCGGTGACAAGGAAACCCTTGTACATCGCACCCATGATGTTGGTGCCTCCGCCCAAACGGACGAAGAATGTCCCCAAGATCGAAGTAAGGATGCAGATACCGCCAACAACCAGCGGCAACGACATCAGGTTGAGCAATTCAGCCGCTGGCATCGTCGATGGCATCAACAATGCGAGCAAAACCATCGTCGCGCCAATGGTCACAACATAGGTTTCGAACAAATCCGCCGCCATACCGGCGCAATCGCCGACATTATCGCCAACGTTATCGGCGATGGTCGCAGGGTTGCGTGGATCGTCTTCCGGGATGTTTGCTTCGACCTTGCCGACCAAGTCAGCGCCGACGTCGGCAGCCTTGGTAAAGATACCGCCGCCCAAACGCGCAAAGATCGAAATCAACGAAGCGCCAAATGCAAGAGCCAGCAGGCCGTCGATCACCGCACGGCTGTTCGGCAAGTTCATCGCAACTTCGGTGAGGTAATAGAAGAAACCGGCAATCGCGAGAAGCGCAAGACCAGCAACCAACATACCGGTAATCGCACCGGCGTTGAATGCCATGGTCAAGCCTTTTTGAAGGCTTTCGCTAGCGGCTTGTGCGGTGCGAACGTTGGCGCGAACCGAGATATTCATCCCGATAAAGCCAGTCGCGCCAGACAATACAGCGCCGAGCACAAACCCGACGGCCGAAAGCGGCCCCAAAAACACACCTACCAGAACCGCGACAACCACGCCGACAAAGGCGATCGTGCGATATTGGCGGGTCAGATAGGCCCCAGCGCCCTCCTGAATTGCGGCTGCAATTTCCTGCATCCGCGGCGTACCGGCCGAAGCCGCGAGCACCGAACGGCTCGTGATAATTCCATACAGCACGGCAACGAGCCCGCACAATATGGCCATAATTGACAAAGACATAGACTGTCCCTTCCCCGTTTTTCTTTGTTAGAAACTCTCTCCCGGCGTACCAATTAAGGCACGCAAGCCGCTGCGCTATAGGGTGGCTTTAATAGGCAAGGCAACCCTTAAAAGCGGCCTTTCATGCGGGTTTGCTTCAATGATGTTGATAACCGAGCGATGGCGGCAAGGCGACGCGGCGGCCATCGTCATGCAAGCTCAGGCCCGCGCCTTCGGTGACGACGCCAATCAAAGTTGCAAAAGCCGGTATTTCAGCATCGGGGGAGCTCGCAAAAAGCAACTCATAATCATCACCCCAACTTGCGGCCTGAATCCGGCTGTCGAGACTGTTGCCGCGATAGCTGACATAAGGCGACGACAACGGAATGCTGGCCAGATCGATAGATATGCCAACCTTGCTAGCACTCGCCATCCTTTCGGCGTCAAGCAGCAAACCGTCTGAAACGTCCATCATCGCGTTGACCAGCGGGGCAAGCGCCTGCCCTTCGGCAAGGCGCGGCTCAGGCCGATTATAGGCGTTGGCTAGCGGCCCAACTTCATCGAAACCGGCCTCTATCAGTTCAAACCCGGCCAGCGCATCGCCAACCGTTCCGGTAACATAAAGCAGATCGCCAACTCGCGCACCGCTGCGCGATGGCACTGGTCGATGTGTAGCAGCGCCAATCGCAGTCAACCCCAAAGCCCGCTTGTCGCCACGGTTGGTCACAGTATCGCCGCCTAGAAGCGGAACGTCGTAGTGTTTCAGCACAACCTGCAATCCGACGGCGAACTTGCGGTCCCATTCGTCCTCGCCGAGCATGAAACCAAGCAGCACGCCCAAAGGCCGCGCGCCTTTCGCTGCCAAATCGGACAGGTTCGAAGCTACCAGCTTCCACGCGACATCGGTCGGGTCAGCGTTGGAGTGCCAGTGCACGCCCTCGGCCATCATGTCGTGCGTTAATATGAGCGCTTCATTGCCGAATTCGATAACTGCAGTGTCGTCCAACAACCCCCGCGCGGCCGGATCGGTCGCCATGGCGCGCATCAAGCCAATGAAGGTGGATTCGCTGGTCAGCTGCGCTTCGCCTTTGCAACCGAGTCGAGCAGCCCGTTCACAAACTTCGCATCCTTCGCGTCAAAAAACGCGTGGGCGACGTCCATATATTCGTTGATGATGGTTCCTGTCGGCACATCGGGTCGCGCGATGATTTCATAGGTACCGGCGCGCAGGATTTGCAGCATCGTCTTGTCGAGCCGACCGATTTTCCACTGTTCGCCCAGATTGGCTTCGATGAGTTCGTCGATGTCGGCGCGGCGACCGTCGGTTCCGACGACGACGTCATCGAAAAAATCGACATCAGCGTCAATCAACTGCGCATCTTCAATGTCTTTGCCCAACCGATGCTCGTGAAACTGCCCAAGCAACCGCGCCAGACCGATTTCCTCCATGTCCATCTGGTACAGTGCCTGCACTGCGGCCAGCCTTGCGGCGGAGCGTGCTTTGGAGGTGGAGGTCTTGCTCATAATCTTTTCCTTACGCTCAGCGCGTGCGCTGGCAATCCTTCGGCGTCGGCGAGCGTGGCCGCCGCAGGCCCAATCGCCTCGACCGCCGCATTGTCGAGCGAGATGAAGCTCGTGCGCTTCATAAAGTCGAGCACCGATAGCCCCGATGCAAAACGTGCGCGCCTACCCGTTGGCAATACGTGGTTGGGGCCAGCAACATAATCGCCAATGGCTTCGGGGGTCATCCGCCCCAAAAATACCGAACCGGCGTGGCGGATCATGCTGAACAGAGCTTCGGCGCGGTCTTCATCTACCGCGAGTTCGACATGCTCACCCGCCAAGCGGTTGACCAACGGCATTGCTTTTTCGAGCGTATCGACCACCACAATCGCACCATTATCGGCCCAGCTCGTGCTCGCCACAACTCCCGTCGCCAACTGCCCAAGCTGCTTTTCAACTGCCGCCGCAACCTTATCGGCGAAGTCCGCATTGTCCGTGAATAAAATCGACTGGCTGGTCGGGTCATGTTCGGCCTGGCTTAGCAAATCGGCCGCAATCCAGTCAGGCTTGTTTTTGGCATCGGCAACCACGATAATTTCCGATGGCCCTGCGACCATATCAATACCCACCACGCCATAAAGCTGGCGCTTGGCCTCAGCCACCCACGCGTTACCCGGGCCGGTAATCACATCGACCGGCGCAATCCGGTCGGTGCCATAAGCCAGAGCCGCAATCGCCTGCGCGCCGCCGACACGCCAGATTTCGTCGACGCCTGCGAGATGCGCGGCGGCCATCACGGTCTGGTTGACCTCGCCCTGCGGTGTTGGCGTTACCATTACGAGGCGCTCGACGCCTGCAACCTTGGCTGGAATCGCGTTCATCAATACCGAAGAAGGGTAAGCCGCCCTGCCCCCTGGCACGTAAATCCCGGCCGCATCGACCGCGCTCCACCGCGCACCAAGGCGCACGCCCTGCTTGTCGCGGTAATCGCGGTCTTTGGGCAGTTGCGCCTTGTGATAATCGCGAATGCGGGTGGCCGCGAGCTTCAGCGCATCGCGCAAATCGGGCGCTAGACCATCGAACGCCGCCTTGCACTGTACGGCGTCAATCTGCCAGCCATGCGTGTTGAGGTCGAAGCCATCGAACCGCTCGGTCAGTTCAACCAACGTGACATCGCCGCGATCGCGCACCTGCTTGATGGTCTGCGCAACGACGCTCGACACATCGACGTCCGCCTCCCGCCGGTCATTGACCAGCGCATCGAACGCCGAAGCGAAATCAGGGTCGGAGGCGTTAAGCCGCTGCACGGGGCTGCGCCAATTCACGAAAACGCTCAACCAATGCCGGAATAGTTCCACTCATCATTTTATATGCCGCGCGGTTGACAATCAGGCGCGCCGATACTTGTGAAATGATGTCGGTTTCAACCAACCCGTTTTCCGCCAGCGTTTTGCCTGACGAAACCAGATCGACAATCCGCCCGGCTAGCCCGAGCGAAGGTGCGAGTTCCATCGCGCCGTTCAGTTTCACACATTCCGCCTGAATACCCTTATTCTGATAATAACGGCTCGTAGTCGCGGGATATTTGGTGGCTACGCGAATATGACCGCCATTGGTCGGGTCAGCGGCCCCGGCTGGCATCGCTACCGAGATCCGGCACTTGCCGATGCCGAGATCAACCGGCGCATAGAGTTCCGAATAATCGAACTCGTCGATAACATCGGAGCCGACAATCCCGATCTGCGCCGCACCGTGCGCAACGAACGTCGCCACATCGAAAGCGCGCACGCGGATGATGCTCATTTGCGGATCGTTGGTCGCGAACAGCAATGCCCTGCTGCTGTCGTCAAAGAAAGCCGCTTCTGGTTCAATGCCTGCGCTCTGCATGAGCGGCAAAGCCTCGTCCAGTATCCGTCCCTTGGGGATTGCAAAGATGATGCGTGTTGTCACAATGGCCGCGCTTTAGGGGTCAGCGGCAGAAAGGGCAATATGGCAGAAAGTTTAGGGTCCGACCAATTTGGCATTGGCGTAATGGACGATGGTCGCGTGGCAGAGGGCATTAAGGTGCAGGCCGAGCATTGCCGCCGCAACGGCGCGCCGGCGACAGCGGGTATCGTCGCAGCGCAGTTGGCATTGATGCAGGGCGACACGCTTTGCGGCCGCCTAATTGCCAACTGGCCGGGCCTGCCGCTGGAGGACGCAATGCCCTTACGGCTGGCGGGAGGGTTTCATCACCTGCAGCTGACGGGCGCCGATGACCGGCTGGTTCCGGTCTATCGCGGCGAGATAACCGATCAAGCCACGGTCGATATCATCGTTGCCGAAGTTACTGCGGACCACGACGCGCGCTTGCTGCCCTGGCTCGATGGCCCGCCGCAAACGAATGAAGCCGGGCGGTCAGCCAGCTTCATGGCGGGCTTGCTGTGGCTTTCGGACAAGGTCGGCTCGCGTTTCGAAATGAACGAATTGGGGGCAAGCGCGGGCATCAATACGATGATGGAACGCTATCATTACGACCTTGGCGGAACAACCGTAGGCCCCGAAAATTCGCCGATGCAGATTAGGCCCGAGTGGCGTGGGCCATCGCTGCCGAACAAGCCAGTGGAGATTGTCACCATTCAAGGCTGTGACCAAGCACCCGTTGACCTGTCCAACACAGAGGCCGCGCTTCGCGTGAAAAGCTATGTCTGGCCGGAAAATGCCGGTCGACTGGAGAGAATGGATGCCGCAATCGCGCTAGCGGCGCAAAAACGGCCCGATGTCGTCCAGGCCGATGCGCTTGATTGGGTAACAGAAAGGCTAGCGGCGCAGCAGGATTCAGGCATTGTTCGCGTCATCAATCACTCGATTGTCTGGCAATATATACCCGACGAGCGGCGTAAGCAGATATCCGAAGTCATCGAAGCGCAGGGCTGCGAAGCCACCACCGAACGCCCGCTTGCCTGGATGATGCTCGAAACCAACCGCGAAACTTTCAAGCATGAGCTTTCCATCAAATATTGGCCGGGGCCGGACGATTGGCATCTGCTCGCCGAGGCGCAGGCGCATGGTAGTTGGATCAACTGGCTTGGCGGTTAAATCAGGAACCGCTCCATCGCCGCATTCACCGCATCGGGCTGTTCCCAAATGACGAAATGGCCGCAGTCGTGCACAGGTTCTACGACAACATTGGGCACAAGCTTTTCGATACCGTCGATGTTACTGGCAGGCAGCGCGAGGTCATCCATCGCCCACACGACCAGCGTCGGAATTTGCAGCTTGGGAAAATCGCCACTGGCAAACGCAGGAATTTCGGCATCTTCGTCCATCGCGGGCACATAAAGCGCAGAGGCGCGATACCAGTTCAGCATCCCGAAACAGGCGTCGCGGTCTTCCCAGTCGGCGAGCAATGCCGCACGTTCTTCAGGCTCCATCCCGCTCGGCTTATCCCATTTTATCGTTTCGAGTAGCAGCCCGGTCAGACCCTTGTCGCGCACCAGCGCATCATTTGCGGGGTCGCGAAAGGCTCGGATATATTGGCTAGCGGCGCGCTGGTTCATGTCGGTAATCAGCAGGCGCTGAAACAGATAGGGATGCGGCGCATTGGCTATAATCGCGCGAGGCACGCGTCCGACCCAATCAGGGTTGAAGCCGCCCGGCTGCCCGCTCAGCGCAACGGCCCAAGCAATCGCACCGCCCCAGTCGTGGCCAGCGATGGTGAACTCCTGAACGTCCAGCGCATCGGCCAGCGCGAATATATCGGCCGTCAGTTTATCGGCGGTATAGGCTTCCACCTCCTGCGGCTTCGATGTCCCACGATAGCCGCGCTGATCGGGTGCGATACAATAAAAGCGATCGGCAAAGTGCGCAATCTGGTGCCGCCATGTGCGGTGGGATTCCGGAAAACCGTGCAAGAATATAATCGCCGGATTATCCGGATTGCCCGCTATGTGCACATCCATTTCGATGCCCGTCGATAACGACAGCCGCTGATGGGAGAGTTCGGTCATCTGTTTTTGGCACCTTGGATAAGCGAGGATTGAATCTGGACCGCTAACCCATTTAAAACACAAAACAATCCATACTGATTGTAAAAAATAGGCAATTCAGGCGCTTTTCGTCAGCGGAATCTCCGGAATAGGGATAAATTCCTGGTCATCGCCCGGTACGTTCGCGAACGCCCTTGCCTTCCAGTCCGCCTTGGCCCGGTTGATCCGCTCGCGTGAGGAAGAAACGAAATTCCACCAGACATGGCGGGGCGTTACGAAGGCTTCCCCGCCCAGCAACATGACACGGCAATCGCTTTCGGCCTTGAGCGTCATCGCCTGCCCAGGTTTCAGCACGTAAAGACTGTGCGCTTCGAGTGATTCGCCATCAAGGCTCGCTGAACCAAGCGCGACCAGTATCGCGCGTTCATCTGCATCGGCATCAATCGGAATGGTTGCACCAGCATTCATCAAAATGTCGGCATAAATTGTAGCGGAATGCTGCGTGGTTGGCGCCGTCACGCCCCACAGAGCGCCCATGATAACCCGCGCCGAGACATCACCTGATTCGACGAGCGGCAAGTCTTCTTTGGCCACATGCTCGAACGCCGGATCGATTTCCTCTTTGTCATCGGGCAACGCAAGCCATGTCTGCATCCCCGAAATCGGTGATCCCGATGCGCGTTCAGGCTGCGGCGTGCGTTCGCTATGCACAATCCCCCTGCCCGCCGTCATCAGATTGAGCGCGCCGGGCCTGATCGTCGCATATGTGCCCAGGCTGTCGCGATGGTCGATCGCGCCTTCGAACAGATATGTGACCGTCGCCAGATTGATGTGCGGATGCGGACGGACATCCATTCCAGCGCCGATGTCGAAATGCGCTGGACCGAATTGATCGACGAAAATGAAAGGCCCGACCATCGTCCGCGCCTTTGATGGTAATGTGCGCCTGACCTCGAATGCACCAAGATCATGGGTGGACGGCATAATTTTTAGCATCGGAAAAACATCCTCTCCAACGCCCGGATTGTCAAGCCGGAGGCCGCTTCAATCCTCGAACCGGCTTTCTTCTCGCAGTTTGAGGCCTGCGGTCTGTAAGGGCGTTGTCGCATTGGCAAAAGTCCGGGGGGTCATGCCGGTATATTTTCGGAACTCACGCGTCATGTGTGATTGATCGAAATAGCGTAGCGCATCGAGTTCGCCTTCGCTCGGGCTGCTGAAACCGCGCAGCGCGGTGGCCGTGTCCAGAAACCGGCTTCGCCGCAAAATTGCTTTGGGAGTCAGGCCAAAGGTAGCAAGACACCGCCGCTCCAGCTGCCGGACTGACAGACCGACCAATGCCGCAGCATCCTCGATCCGCATGGTGCTATCGGTACGCGCAATAATTTCAAACCGCGCCATTTGCAGGTCGGCGGCAGGCGTTTGCAACAAGGCAATACGTTCCCGCAATGCATTTTCCATAGCTGCCAATTGTCCATCATCATCGCTGGCCTGAGCAACCCCGGCGAACATCGTCTCGGCTAAAGCGCCCCACAAACTTTGCAACGGCATCATCTTGTCCGACAGCATGTGATGGGCTTCACCAAAAAGTGCATGCCACCCGCTTGGGCGAACCGCGAAACCGGTTACCGCAAAGCCACCCTTTACTCGAACCCGCAACGGTCGGCTATTGGCCCCGAAAAAAACGACATTACCCGCCGTGTTCCATTCGCCGGGACTGGTTTCTGCGGCCCAGTCTCCGCGCAACAGGCAACGGACAAAAGCGGTTTCGGAAAGCAGGAAATCTTCAATAACGGCGCCATCGGGCAACGGCGCCTCGAACACGTAGAAACGGCGGATGTAGGGGGCAAGGTCGGCAGATGGCCGATATGTGCGCGACAGCATCACATGCCCCTTTTAATTGAATGCCGACCAGAACAGTTTCGAACTGCTCTTTCAATAATTTAAGTCTACCTCTTAAAGCTTTGTCAGGCAAGGATATCCAGTCCAGCTAATCGCCTGGTGCGCTTGCCTTTATCGCCAGCGCATGCACGCGCCCGCCCGGGATATCACCAAGCGCTTTGTTCACCATGCGCTGCCGCATGACGCGGTTCGCGCCAACAAAAGCTGCACTCTCTATTTCAACCGTGAAATGCGATTCGCCGGAGCCATCATCGCCACTGTGGCCATGATGCTTCGCACTGTCGTTGATTACGGCGAGATGAGTCGGTGCAAACGCCGCGGTCAGCAGCATTTCCATTTCAATTTGTGCGGGGCCTTTTTCCATAAGCCCCGTATTCCCATATCAGCAGTTTTTCGCCAAGGGGAATTATGGATTCGAAGCGGCCCACTGACCGATTTCATGGCCGCATTCGCGGGTCACGGCGGCATTGCGCCTATCCTGGTTGTCCTGAAACCGGCGAGTTTCGGGCACCTGACCCAAGCGGTCAGGCGGCCTCGCCCAACGGCCCTGGCGATTATCAATATCTCTGCCTCGATCATGTCCGCGAATTCAACGCAGGCTATAACTGGTTCGATGGCATGTCCGCCGACGAGATATTGGACGCGCAAAGCCCGCTCAACGTCTGGCCATCCGAAACACGCGCCTTCAGGGCGAGCGGCGGCGTCGATTCGCCGCCCAAATGGGCCGATTTCAAGGACCCACTCGACGCCATTTCGACTCGCTTCAGAAGCCGAATGCCAAAGGCACGAGCAGATGGGCATTTGCTCTCGCCGGAAGACCGCAGCGCGCTGAAGACGCTAGGGCTTGGCGAAGATGCCGACCGGCGGGCACTTCGCACGGCTTACTCGGTCAAAGTCCGCGCCTATCATCCCGATAAAAATGGCGGTAACCGGTCCTATGAAAAGGCTTTGCAAGACGTGATTGCGGCCTATACGCACCTTAAAAGCTCTCCTGCGTTTATCTGACGAGAATGAAATGACCGACATCCCCAATATCCAGCCAGACAGCCGCGATGCGACCATCCTCGCCGCACCCGACAAGACCATCAGCGTGCGCGAGATGTTCGGCATCGATGTTGATATGGAATGTCCTGCCTTTTCCATCGCCGACGAACGCGTGCCCGATACCGATGACAATTATGTATTCGACCCCGACACAACGCTCGCGATTCTCGCCGGATTCGCGCACAACCGTCGTGTCATGGTTCAGGGCTATCACGGCACCGGCAAATCGACGCATATCGAACAGGTCGCAGCGAGGCTGAAGTGGCCGTGCATCCGGATCAACCTCGACGCGCATATCAGCCGCATCGACCTCATTGGCCGCGATGCCATCGTGCTGCGCGATGGCCAGCAGGTTACCGAGTTCCGCGAGGGCCTGCTCCCTTGGGCTTTGCAGACGCCAACGGCTCTGGTGTTCGACGAATATGATGCGGGGCGTCCCGACGTGATGTTCGTGATTCAGCGCGTTTTGGAAACCGAAGGCAAGCTGACGTTGCTCGACCAGAACCGCGTTATCCGCCCCGATCCGTTCTTCCGTCTGTTCGCCACAGCCAACACTGTCGGCCTAGGTGACACCAGCGGGCTGTATCACGGCACGCAGGCGATTAACCAAGGCCAGATGGATCGCTGGAACATCGTCGTCGGCTTGAACTACCTTCCCGCACAGGTCGAAAGTGAAATCGTCCTTGCCAAGGCGACCGGCACCGATGCCGCAGAGGTCGCTAATATGGTGAAGGTCGCCGACCTCACGCGTCAGGGCTTCATCAACGGCGATATCTCGACCGTCATGAGCCCGCGTACCGTCATCACCTGGGCACAGAACACTGCAATCTTCAAAGATGTCGGCTTCGCCTTCCGTCTGTCTTTCCTGAACAAATGCGACGAAGCCGAACGCGCATTGGTCGCAGAATATTATCAGCGCGTGTTCGGCAAGGATTTGCCGGAAAGCGTCGTGGGTAAATCAAAATAAGGTCAATCGGCTATTCCGCCGACACGCCTTGTTGGGAGCAGTTTATGAAACGCTTAGCCGTCATCCTTGCATTGACCATTGCCGCCAGCCCCGCATTCGCGGCGCTCAAGCCCGGGGCACGCGCGACCGATTTTACCACGCAGGCGGTGCTCGCAGGCGACGCTTATACTTATAATCTGAACAAGGCGCTGAAACGCGGGCCGGTTGTGCTCTATTTCTATCCCAAGGCCTTCACCTCGGGCTGCACCGTCGAGGCGCATGAATTTTCCGAAGCTGCTGATGATTTCGGGGCTATGGGCGCGTCGATTATCGGAATGTCCGCCGACAATATCGACACGCTGAAGCGTTTCTCGGTCGAAGCCTGCCGCAACAAATTCACTGTCGGCATCGCGTCGAAGGCGGTCATCAAATCCTACAAGGTCAGCCTGCCTGTCATGGGCGGTTCCAACCGCACGACCTATGTCATCGCTCCGGATGGCAAGATCCTGTTCGCTTACTCCGAACTTGGCGTCAAAGGCCATGTTTCGGGTGCGCTAAAAGCGGTCAAAGCGTGGCGCGCGGCGAACCCCAAGGGCAAATGATGCGGAAATTACTTGTTCTGTGTTTAGGGCCTTTAGCGCTTTCCGGCTGCGGCGTGGCGGTCGAATATGGTGCGGTCCCGCATAGCCAGCTTGTTGCTGATCCGCGGTGCAACCCCGCACAGTCTGACACTGCTGCAATCGCGGGCAAGGATTATTTCGCGGTTACAAGCCGGCTGCCCGACTGTTTGGGCGAGAATATCAAGCTAACCAACCAGCGCGGCGACCGGGTGCGTTATGGACGCTTTGCGCCGCCGCAGACGATTAAGCCCGTAAAGGGCGACAAGCAGATTGTCGTGCCGCTGGCCTTCCAGCCCGAAGCCGAATGGTGGGACAGCCTGCGCGACGCCGCAAATCTCCGCAGGGGCCGCGTGCTTTTATATGTCCACGGCTATCGTGAAACTTTCCCGTCGACAGCGAAGGACACGGTCCAAATCGCTGCTCTGACACAATTTGATGGCCCGATCATTCAATATAGCTGGCCCTCACAGGGCAATTTATTGAGTTACGCCGTCGATGAAACCAACATGTATTGGGACGAGCGGAACTTCCGCAATTTCCTGACTAAATTGGCTCGCACGGAATGGGTAAAGGAAATCGTGATAGTCTCCCACTCGCTGGGCGCTCGGCTCGTTATTCCCGCAGTCGAATATGTTGATCGGACATCGACTAACGCCGATTCCAGTAATATTTCCAATATCATATTGGCATCACCTGATGTTGACCGTGAAGATTTCGAACGCGACATCGCGGAAGAAGTATTGGCAATGCGCCGGGTCAACAACGACCGGCGGATAACGGTTTACGCATCGTTGAATGACAAGGCATTGGCCGTTTCCCGCGCCGTTCATGGCTATCCGCGCCTTGGCTCGCCTTATTGCTTTAATCCGTTTGAGGCAAAGGAACTGAAAGCCAAAGGCCTGCCCGAGCGCTGCTTCGCGACCAAAACGAAATATGAGACAGAGCCCAGCAAAACCGGCTTTTCTATCGTTGATACCACCGACGTGACCAGCGGCGGCAGCGGTCATAGCGATTATTTGCGTAGTATCGTAGTTTGCAAGGATTTCGCTGCGGTGGTGAACGGCGCGCGGACCAGCGACGGTCGCCTGCCAACGCAAAACGCGCATGTGTTCAAGCTGCAACTTCCCGGGAAGCCAACCAAGGAAGCGGTGGCAGCGGCGTGCAAAATGGCGGCTGAATAATGGCGAATGATTCGCCATTGGAACAGTTTAAGCAAGTGCTGACGGGCACAGCCCGCGCGCTTGCACATGAGCCGGAGGTGGAGCTTGCCTTTACTGCTGACGCCCCCAGCCAAGCAGGCAAAAATTTCAAAGTACCAATGCCCGGCCGCTTGCTACCGCCCGAACAGGTCGCCGAAGCGCGCGGGTTTGCCGATAGTTTTGCGCTGAAATTGAAGCACCATAATGTCGCTCGCCACGCTGCGTTACGTCCGACTGAGCCGATTGCGGGCGCGGCGTTTGATGCAGTCGAAAACGCCCGAGTTGAAGCACTCGGTTCGCGCAATATGGCAGGGGTTGCGGCTAATCTGGGCCATGCGCTCGACCTTAAGCTGCGCACCGACCCCATCAGCCGTGCACAGGCCGCTGACGAAGTGCCGATTTCGACTGCGCTGTCGCTTATCGTGCGCGAACGACTGACTGGACTGCCTGTGCCCGCCGCTGCGGCGGAAGGCGTCGATATGCTGCGCGGCTGGATCGAAGAGAAAGCAGGCAGCGATCTTGATGCCCTCGGCCTGGCGCTCGACGATCAGTCGGCCTTTGCGGCGCTCACCCAGTCGATGCTCGAACATCTAAACCTTACCGAGGGCGAAATAGATCCGTCGGACGCCGATGAAGGCGGCGAAGATGCCGATGACGAGCAGAACCAAGACGGCGACAGCGAGGATGAGGGCGAAGGCGAAGCAGGTCAGGCTGACGCGCGCGGCGAACCGCAGGACGGCGAAGGCGAGGAAACCGAGGCCGATTACGACCAGCAGGATATGGACGATCAGGACGGCGCCGAAGGGGAAATGGGCGATGACGGCATGCAGCCGGTCACCCCTCAGCGCCGCAACTGGGACCATCTGCCGCAGAGCGATTATAAAATCTGGTCGACCAAATATGACGAGACGATCACTGCGTTGGAGCTGGCTGACGAAGACGAGCTGAACCGCCTGCGCGCCTATCTCGACCAGCAATTGTCGAGCCTGCAGTCGGTGGTGACCAAGCTCGCCAACCGCCTGCAACGCCGCCTGATGGCGCAGCAGAACCGCAGTTGGGCGTTCGATCAGGAAGAAGGTATGCTCGATGCGGCGCGGCTCGCGCGCGTTGTCGTATCGCCGGGCAGTTCGTTATCTTACAAGATCGAACGCGAAACCGATTTCCGCGATACCGTAGTGACCCTGCTCATCGACAATTCGGGCTCAATGCGCGGGCGGCCGATAAGCATCGCTGCGATTAGCGCCGACATATTGGCGCGCACGCTCGAACGGTGCGGGGTGAAGACCGAGATATTGGGCTTCACCACCCGCGCGTGGAAAGGCGGACAGGCGCGCGAGGATTGGCTCGCCGCCGGACGCCAGCCAATGCCCGGGCGTTTGAACGACCTGCGCCACATCATATACAAAAAGGCCGACGAGCCGTGGCGACACGCCAAGCGCAATCTCGGCCTGATGATGCGCGAGGGGCTGCTCAAGGAAAATATCGACGGCGAGGCCTTGCTCTGGGCGCACAACCGCCTGATTGCGCGAGCCGAAGACCGCCGCATCTTGATGGTGATTTCCGACGGCGCGCCGGTGGATGACTCGACGCTGTCGGTCAATCATGGCGGCTATCTTGAGCAACATTTGCGTAAGGTCATTGAAATGATCGAAACGCGGTCACCGGTACAACTCGTCGCCATTGGCATCGGCCATGACGTGACACGCTACTACAAGCGCGCGGTAACGATCATGGACGCGGAGCAATTGGGCGGAACGATGATCGAGCAACTCGCAGGGTTGTTTGACGAGGAATAGGCTTGCGTTTCGTATCCCCCATGGCATGAGTTAATCGAACGATTAAATTTGCGGAGAGCCAAGCCATGAACGTCACCGAAGCCGTTGCAACCCGCCGCTCCATCCGGCAATTCACCGACAGAGCGGTCGACAAGGCAATCCTTGAACGCGTCCTCACGAAAGCGCAGCAATCCCCGTCGGGCGGCAATACGCAGCCGTGGAATGCCGTCATCCTGACCGGCCAGCCGCTCGCCGACCTGACCGCCAAGATCAAGGCGAAGGCTGCAACGGCGCCGCTCGGCGAAGCGCCGGAATATGACATCTACCCCAAGGGCCTTGAGGGCCGCTACGAAGAGCAGCGTCGCGGCGTTGGCAAGGCGATGTTCGATGCGCTCGGCCTTGCGCGCGAAGATGGCGCGGGCCGTATCGCGCAGATGATGAAAAACTGGGACAGTTTCGGCGCACCGGTGCAGCTGTTCACCTACACGCGCAAATATATGGGCCCGCCGCAATGGTCCGACATGGGCATGTGGCTGCAAACCGTGATGCTGTTACTGCGCGAGGAAGGCCTCGACAGCTGCGCGCAGGAAATCTGGGCGATGTACGGCACCTATATGCGCGAGTTGCTGAATATCGACGACGAGCATATCTTCTTTTGCGGCATGGCGATTGGCTATCGCGACGCCGAAGCCGCGGTGAATAATTTCACCGTGCCGCGTGTTGAGATTGAGCAAGCGATCCGGTGGGAGGGGTTCTAACAAAACCGTAGTCCTGAGCAGCAGCCGCAAAGCGGCTGCGTCCGTCGAAGGACGCCTCTCGGTCGCAGCGCCACCCCGATAAGCGCCCTTCGACAGGCTCAGGGCTACGGTGAGAGTTGACGATTCCGGTTTGGCAACGCAAGGAACCACCCATGACCGAATTACGCCTCTTCAACAGCCTGACGCGGCAAATCGAGCCGTTCGTTCCCGTCCATCCCGGCGAAGCGCGCGTCTATACCTGTGGCCCCACGGTCTATAATTACCCGCATATCGGCAACATGCGCGCTTATGTCTTTGCCGACACGCTGGGCCGCGTGCTCAGCTACAAGGGCTATAAACTCACCCATGTCATCAACATCACCGATGTCGGCCACCTGACCGACGACGCCGACGCGGGCGAGGACAAGATGGAGAAGATGGCGGCGGAAAAAGCGCAATCCATCTGGGACATCGCGCGGCATTATACCGAGGCTTATTGGGAAGACATCAAGGCGCTCAACATCCGCCAGCCAGCGCATTGGTCGATTGCCACCGACTATGTGCCCGCAATGATCGAGTTTGCCAAAAGCATCGCCGACAAGCATTGCTACGAGCTTGAAGGCGGGCTGTATTTCGACACCTCAACCGTTGCCAATTACGGCGCATTAGCCCGCGCCAAAACCGAGGATGGCGAAGGCCGTATTGAAGAAGTCGAAGGCAAACGCCACGCCGCCGACTTTGCGATCTGGCGTAAGACCCCTGCGGGCGAAACGCGGCAGATGGAGTGGGACAGCCCGTGGGGCAAAGGCGCTCCGGGCTGGCATCTTGAATGCTCGGTGATGTCGGAGGCCTTGCTTGGCCTGCCGTTCGACATTCACACCGGCGGCATCGACCACCGTGAAATCCACCACCCCAATGAAATCGCACAAAACCAGGCACGGTGTCACAGCGACGCGAGCGGTGCGAATATCTGGATGCACAACAACTTCCTGATCGAACGCAGCGGCAAGATGAGCAAATCGTCAGGCGAGTTCCTGCGCGTGCAGTTGCTCATCGACAAAGGCTTCCACCCCCTCGCCTACCGCCTGATGTGCCTGCAGGCGCATTACCGGAGCGAGCTGGAGTTTTCGTGGGAAGGATTGCAGGCGGCGTTTGTGCGGTTGAAGCGGATGGTGATGGGAGTCGAGCAGATACGTTCGCAGACAACCGACGTTCGACCTAATTTTGCGTTGAAAGTCGAGGATCACTTTAGGACATTACTGTTAAGCGATTTTGATATTGCAATCAGTGAAGATCTGAACACTCCTAAGGCTTTGTTTGAGTTTGACGCATTCGTTTCCGAACGTGGGCACTCAGCAGACCTGCGCCTTGAGATTTTGAATTTATTGGACTCCGTCCTCGGCCTCAACCTGTTGCAGCTAGCTCGCACCGACCTCCGCATCCGCCCAAAAGCCGCCATCATCACCGAAGCCGAAATCGAAACCGCCCTCGCCGCCCGCAAGGAAGCCCGCGCCGCCAAGGACTTCGCCAAGTCCGACGCGATCCGCGACGACCTTATTGCCAAGGGCGTCGAAGTCATGGACGGCGACCCGCTCGGTTGGGATTGGAAACTGGATATATGACCGATGACCGTAAAGATCATTGGCAAGGCGTATACGGCAGCAAAGAAGTTGACGCCGTCAGTTGGTATCAGCCTGTTCCGGAAGCATCAATCGATGCGGTGGTGAAGTTCGGCGGCACGCCCGGGCATTCGGTCATTGATATCGGTGGCGGGGCATCGACGCTGGCGAATGAGTTGGTGCAACGTGGATGGCAAGATGTCAGTGTGCTCGACATTTCTTCAGAGGCTCTGTCGGTTGCGCGCCAAGCTATGGGCGCTGCGGCGGACCAAGTCGACTGGATCACCTCAGATATCACCAGCTGGTCGCCTCGCCGACAATATGATGTGTGGCATGATCGTGCCGTGTTCCATTTTTTGACCGATATTTCGGATCGGGTGAGCTACCGTGAAGTGCTTTCGAAGGCTCTGCTCCCCGGCGGGCTCTTTATCATTGCGACCTTTGCGCTCGATGGCCCGGAAAAATGCAGTGGCCTGCCCGTGCAGCGCTATGATGCCGCTGATTTAGCTAAAGAATTTTCTGACGTTTTCGATCTTGTCGCGGACTGGAGGGAAACCCACCATACCCCGTTTGCTACGGAGCAGCATTTCACATGGTGCGTGTTTCGGAAACGTGAGTCTGCTAAAATGAGTGAGCTAACATGACAAAGACCATCGCCGTTATGTCGGGCCTGATCCGGCCGTTGCTTGAACCGCAGTTGCCCGCCGATCTCGATGTGCGCTGGTTCATGTCGACCGAGCAGGCGCTTGAATTGGCGCCGCTGGCCGACATTGGCTGGTTCGACCTCAATGACAAGGCGGAGATGTTCAAGATCATTTCCGCTGGCACCAATCTCAAATGGTTGAACTCCATTTACGCCGGCGTCGACGGGATGCCGCTCGGACAGTTGAAGGCCCAGGGCACCGTCGTCACCAATGGTGCGGGCATCAACGCGATCACCATTGCCGAATATGTCGTCATGGGAATGCTGACCGTCGCCAAGGGCTATCGCGATGTCGTCCGCGCGCAGGACCGGCACGAGTGGCTGATGGACTCGCCGGGCAAGGTCGAACTGTTCGGATCGAAGGCCTTGCTGCTCGGCTATGGCGCCATTGGCAAACTCATCGAAGAACGCCTCAGACCCTTCGGCGTCGATGTCACCGTCGTCCGCCGCACGCCGGGGCCGACGAGCCTCGCCCCCGACGCATGGCGCGCTCGGTTGGGCGAGTTTGACTGGGTCATCCTCGCGGTGCCAGCGACGCCCGAAACCGAAAATATGATCGGCGCGGACGAGCTGGCGACGATGAAACAGAGCGCCACGCTCATCAACATCGCGCGCGGGTCGGTGGTCGAGCAGGATGCACTGGTCAAGGCGCTCATGGACAAGCAAATCGGCGCGGCATTCCTCGACGTTACCACGCCAGAGCCGCTACCCGCCGACCATCCATTGTGGAGCCTCGACAACGCGCATATCACCATGCATTTGTCAGGCCGCGCGCAGGATAAGATGTTCATCCGTTCGGCGACCCGCTTCCTCGAAAACCTGACGCGTTACCGAAACGGCGAACCGTTGGACCCACAGGTCAACCTCGAACTGGGATATTGAACATGCCGAACCCCGCTGAAATCTGGCACACAGTCGCCATGTCGCGCGATGTGGATGCAATCTCGGAAATCCTCCACGATGATTGCATCTTCGAAAGCCCGGTCGTCCACTCGCCCCAATTGGGCAAAGCGATTACCGCCAAATATCTTGCCGCCGCTGGCCACACGCTTGGCAATGCCAACTTCGAATATGTCGGCGAATGGCACCGCGATAACTCGTCCGTTCTAGAATTCAAAACCGCCATCGACGGCATCGCGATCAACGGCGTCGATATGATTTCGTGCGACGATGATGGTCTCATCACCCATTTCAAGGTCATGGTCCGGCCGTTGAAAGCGGTAAATATGCTCCACCAGAAAATGGGTGAGATGCTCGCGAAGATGAGCGGGTGAAACTCGCGAATTTCGACATCGAGACGTTCCTGCGCGATTATTGGCAGCAAAAGCCGCTGCTTATCCGCAATCCATGGGCCGAGTGGCAAAACCCGCTCGAGCCCGACGAACTGGCTGGGCTCGCGTGCGAACCCGAAGTCGAATCGCGCCTTGTCATCGGCGCGCAGGGCAGTTGGGCGGTGGAGCATGGTCCCTTGGCCAAAGAACGCTTCGCAAAACTCGGTCAGGAGCCTTCAACTCTGCTCGTCCAAGCAGTCGACCATCATGTTCCCGAAGTCGCCGCGCTTATCGCGCCGTTTCGCTTCATCCCCAACTGGCGGATCGACGATGTCATGGTCAGCTACGCCACCGATGGCGGCGGGGTTGGCCCGCATTTTGACCAATATGATGTGTTTCTGATCCAAGGGCATGGCAAGCGTCGCTGGCGCGTGGGTCAGCATTGCGATGCCGATAGCCCTTTATTGCCGCATGAAGACCTGCGCCTGCTCGCCGAATTCGAGGCAACCGACGAATGGCTGCTCGAACCCGGCGATATTCTCTATGTCCCGCCCGGCATCGCGCATGACGGCGTTGCAGTCGGCGATGATTGCATGACCTATTCGATAGGCTTCCGCGCGCCATCGCGCAGCGAATTGATCGCGGATTTCGCCGACGATCTGGTCGCCGACATGGAAGACGACGACCGCTACACTGACCCCGGATTGACAACGCAAAGCAACCCCGGCGAGATTTCGGCAGGCGCATTGGACGCGCTGCACGCGATGATCACCGAAAAACTCGCCGACCGTGACGCCTTCGCCCGGTGGTTCGGGGGCTATAACAGCACGCCGAAATATCCGGAGATCGACTGGCAACCGGAAGAACCAGCCAGCATCGAAGACGTGCGCGAATATCTGGCGGATGGGTCGGCGCTGGCCCGCAATCCCGCAAGCCGCTTTTCGTTCATCCGCAACGGAACGGAATTGCTGCTGTTTGTCGACGGCGAATGTTTCGAATGCCACGGCGAAACGGCCGCATTTGCAGAGATATTATGCGCCGAAGACGTCATTGATGTCGCTCCAGAACTCGCCGGATCAGAAGCCGTCGAGACGCTCATCGTCCAACTCATCAACCAGGGCAGCGTCGCGTTCGAAGACGGCGAATGACGTGCGGACGCGGTTAAGCATCTGCGCCAAAAAAGCGGCTTACGCGACCGAAGACGAGGCGTTGGCAGCCATCAGCAGCAGGGATTTTCCGCTCCGATATTACCGCTGCGACCGGTGCCAGGCATTTCACCTGACTAGCCGCACCAAAGGCAAGCGCATTCCCAGACCTAAAGGCTAACCTCGCGCCAGTCCCCCTGCCCCAACCCCTCAACCGTCCACTCCCCCACCGACCAGCGCACCAACCGTAATGTCGGAAACCCAACCGCCGCCGTCATCCGCCGCACTTGCCGGTTGCGGCCTTCGCGGATGGTGAGTTTCAGCCAGCTATCGGGTACGCTCAACCGCACCCGAATGGGCGGGTCGCGGGGCCACAGTTCGGGGTCGTCAATACGCTCGGCTTCGGCGGGCAAGGTCATTCCGTCTTTCAAGCGCACGCCGTTTCGCAAAGCCGCCAGCGCCTCGCCGGTCACCTCGCCCTCGACCTGCACCAGATAGCTTTTGGGCATTTTGAACTTCGGATCGGATATCCCCGCCTGCAACCGCCCATCGTCGGTCAGCAACATCAGGCCTTCGCTGTCCATATCAAGCCGCCCAGCGGGATAAACGCCGGGCACATCGATATAATCCGACAGCGTCGGACGCGGCGACCCTTCCGTCCCTTTATCGGTAAATTGCGGAAGCACACCGAAGGGCTTGTTGAACAGAATCAGGCGGGACATGGATTGCGACTAGCGCACTTTATCCTGAGACCAGAATTTGAGTTCGTTTTGGCGGACCGGCGCGAGAATCTCGACAGCAGGCTTTTTCGACAGCGTGAACGCGGCAAATATGCCAGCGATTGCACCGAACAGATGCGATTCAAAGGAGATATAGCCCTGCGTCGGCAGCACGCCAAACACCATCCCGCCGTAGAAAAACACAACGGCCAAGGCGATGGCGATATTGCGCGGGCTTCGGTCGAACCAAGCCAAAGCGATGACGAGACTCCATAGTCCGAATATCCACCCACTCGCGCCGATATGGTCTCCAGGACGCCCCAGCAGCCAGACGAGCGCGCCGCCGAGCAATATGATCACGGCGCTGGCCTTGACGAAATAGCGCAAGCCCTGAAGCAGAACCAGCGACCCAAGCACCACGAAGGCCGCCAAATTACTTCCTAGATGTGCAACATCGGCATGGATGAATGGGGCCGTCGCAATCGTATAGGCACCACCTATTTCGCGCGGTTCGATGCCGAACGTCGAAAGGTAGCCGCCGGTGAAAATGTTGACGACATGCGCTGCAATCATCGCCGCGCTTAAGCCTGCGATTGTTTTCCAATGCTGGATCATCGTCATCTCCTTTGCCGTAACTGTATTATGTATATAACACAATGAAGCAAAAGAAAAGGCCGGTGCGTTCCCGCGACCGGCCTCTCATTTGTCAGACCACGACCTGCGCGCCAAGCGCTACAATCCGGTTCGACGGAATGTGGAAAAACTCCGCTGGATTGTATGCATTCCGTTGCAGGAAGATGAGGATGATGTCCTGCCAGAACGGCAATCCCTCATCCTTTGATGCCGACAACACGTTGCGTCCGACGAAATAGCTGGTCATCATTTCCGAGAGTGGCCTGTCGGCCTTCGGAATTGCCAAGGCCAAGGCCGATGGCACATCCGGCGTATCCATAAAGCCGTAGCGCAAGGTCACACGGGCGAAATTGGCGTCGACCTGCTCATACGTCGCGCGTTCTTCTTCCGGCACATGCGGCACGCCCGCTGTCCGAACGGTCAACACCAGATTGCGTTCGTGCAGCACGCGGTTGTGCTTCAGATTGTGTAGGATCGTGCCGGGGACGCCTTCGGGATTGGCGGTCAAATAGACTGCCGTGCCCTCGACCCGCGCAATCTTGCTTTTCACCAGCGATTTGCCCAATTCTCCAAGCGTCATCGCGCCTTCATTTTCCTTGGCGTCAATCACCTGCTTGCCGCGCACCCAGATCCAGATGATGAGGCAGATGAACGCCCCCACGGCCAGCGGTACCCAGCCACCATCGACGACACGCAAAATATTCGCACCAAAGAAGATCAGGTCGATGGCAAGAAACGGAACGATGACGAGCAACGACTTGGCCAAGCTCCATTTCCAGAGCTTGTGGACGACGACAAACGCCAAGCAGGTCGTGACCACCATCGTGCCTGTCACTGCGATCCCATAAGCCGAGGCCATCGCCGACGAGCTGCGGAATTGGACGACAAGCAGCCAGACGCCGAATAGCAGCATCCAGTTAATTGCTGGGATGTAAATCTGCCCTGCACTGCCGGGCGATGTCTGCACTATCTTCATGCGCGGCAGCAGGCCGAGCTGGATGGCTTGCTGGGTGAGAGAATACGCGCCAGTGATGACCGCCTGACTGGCGATGATCGTGGCGAGGCCTGCCAAAATGATCATCGGGACGCGCACTGCCTCCGGCGACATCAGAAAGAACCAATCCTGCGTATCGAGCGGGACACCCGCAGCCCGCGCTGTTTCGAGCGCGGCCATGGCGAACGCGCCTTGGCCGAAATAGTTGAGGCTGAGTGCGGGAAATACCAGCAGGAACCAGCCCAGACGAATGGGGAAGCGGCCGAAATGGCCCATGTCGGCGGTCAGCGCCTCGGCTCCGGTGACCGTCAGGAAGACAGAGCCAAGAACGATCAGGCCAATCATCCCGTTGCTGGCGAGGAAGCTGACCGCATGATGCGGCGACAGCGCGCCCAATATGCCGGGATAATCCGATATGTGCATCAGGCCTAGGCCGCCGATGGCGAGAAACCAGACGACGCAGATCGGCCCGAACAGCTTTGACACCAAAGCCGTCCCGCGAAATTGGATCGCGAACAATGCAATCAATATGACCAAGGTGATATTGATGATCGTCTGTTGCGAGATGCTATCGCCAATTCCGGGAATGGTCTTCGTCCCCTCGACCGCCGACAGCACCGACAGCGCCGGTGTAATAATCGCATCGCCGTAAAACAGCGCGGCACCCACCGCGCCAAGCGCCAATACCGCGCCTTTGCGCCCGCCTATGCCGCGACCGGCAAGTGCGAGCAGTGCCAGCACCCCGCCCTCGCCGTCATTGTCGGCGCGCATCAGGAAGATTATATATTTGACGGTAACGACCAGTATCAGCGACCAGAGCGCGAGACTGAGCACGCCGAATATCGCCGCCTCCTGAATGCCGCCCGACGGCGCGCTGTGATGAAGTGCCTCGCGAAAGGCGTAAAGCGGGCTGGTGCCGATATCGCCAAAGACGACACCGATGGCGCCCACCGTTAGCGCGGCGAGTGAATGTTTGTGGATGGATTGAGACTCAACTGAACCCGAATGCGAACTTTGCATGACCGGAAACCTCTGTTGTGGGGCGGCGGCAAATACGCTTCTTATTTTGCAGCGCAACAAAATTTTTTGTTCTCAAAACCTTTATATAAATCAGTAGTTTGTTTGCGATTTAATCTCAATACAAACGATTGAGAATTAGATGATTACGCACCTGCACCCAAACAACTCGCAAAAAAAGGCCGGTGAGTTTCCCCACCGGCCCTTCGTTTTTCAGTTTGGACTGAACAGTGTGGATTAGAAATCCATACCGCCCATGCCGCCCATTCCGCCCATGCCGCCGGGCATACCGCCAGCGCCAGCAGCCTTGTCTTCCGGAGCGTCCGAAATCGCGGCTTCGGTGGTGATCAACAGACCAGCAACCGATGCAGCATCCTGAAGCGCGGTGCGAACAACCTTGGTCGGGTCGATAACGCCCGAGGTCACCAGATTTTCATACACATCGGTCGATGCGTTGAAGCCCATGGTTTCGTCGTTTTCGCGCAAGAGATTGCCCGAGACAACCGCACCGTCAAAACCGGCATTCGCCGCGATCTGACGCAATGGTGTGACGATTGCACGACGGATGATGTCGATACCGCGGGTTTGGTCGTCGTTGACGCCCTTCATGCCTTCCAAAGCCTTGGTTGCATACAAAAGCGCGGTACCGCCGCCGGGGACGATGCCTTCTTCAACGGCTGCGCGGGTTGCGTGCAGCGCATCGTCGACGCGGTCCTTGCGTTCTTTCACTTCGACTTCGGTCGAACCACCGACCTTGATAACGGCAACACCGCCAGCGAGCTTCGCCAGACGTTCTTGCAGCTTTTCCTTGTCGTAGTCGGACGTGGTGTTTTCGATCTGCGAACGAATCGCTTCAACGCGGCCCTTGATCGCATCGGTTTCACCGGCACCGTCGACGATGATGGTGTTGTCCTTGTCGATGGTGACGCGCTTGGCTTGGCCGAGCATGCCCAAGGTAACGGTTTCAAGCTTGATGCCGAGGTCTTCCGAGATCATTTCACCCTTGGTGAGGATCGCGATATCTTCCAGCATCGCCTTGCGACGATCGCCAAAGCCAGGAGCCTTGACCGCAGCAATCTTCAGGCCGCCACGCAGCTTGTTGACGACCAGAGTTGCAAGCGCTTCGCCTTCAACGTCTTCGGCGATGATGAGCAAGGGACGACCCGACTGCACCACAGCTTCGAGGATCGGCAACATGGCTTGCAGGTTACCGAGCTTCTTTTCATGGATCAGGATGTATGGGTTTTCCAACTCAACCGACATTTTCTCGGTGTTGGTGATGAAGTAAGGCGACAAATAGCCACGGTCGAACTGCATACCTTCGACGACTTCAAGCTCGCTTTCGCGGCCCTTGGCTTCTTCGACGGTAATTACGCCTTCCTTGCCGACCTTTTCCATCGCGTCAGCAATCATCTTGCCGATTTCAGCTTCGCCATTGGCAGAGATCGTGCCGACTTGAGCGATTTCCGACGAGCCAGCAACTGGCTTCGAACGCTTTACGAGGTCGTCGACAACGGCAGTAACTGCCAGGTCGATACCGCGCTTCAGGTCCATCGGGTTCATGCCAGCGGCAACCGACTTCATGCCTTCGCGAACGATGGCTTGAGCGAGAACGGTAGCCGTAGTGGTGCCGTCGCCGGCAATGTCATTGGTCTTCGAAGCAACTTCGCGGACCATTTGCGCGCCCATATTTTCGAACTTGTCTTTCAGTTCGATTTCCTTGGCGACGGTAACGCCGTCCTTGGTGATGCGCGGAGCGCCATAGCTTTTGTCGATGACAACGTTGCGGCCTTTAGGGCCCAAGGTTACCTTTACCGCATCGGCGAGGATGTCTACGCCGCGCAGGATGCGTTCACGCGCATCGCGGCCGAATTTCACGTCTTTAGCAGCCATGATATTTTTCCTTATCTAAAATTTCGTGGGGGAAGGAGTTAGGAAACGATTCCAAGAATGTCCGATTCCTTCATGATCAGCAGGTCTTCACCGTCGATCTTGACTTCGGTGCCCGACCATTTGCCGAACAGGATTTTGTCACCAGCCTTGACGTCGAGCGGGGTCACGGTGCCATCTTCGGCGCGCGAACCGGTGCCGACGGAGACGACTTCGCCTTCCTGCGGTTTTTCCTGGGCTGTATCGGGGATGATGATCCCGCCAGCGGTTTTTGCTTCTGCCTCTACCCGGCGAACGAGTACGCGGTCATGCAACGGACGAAATGCCATATGTTGAACCTTCCTTTTATAGTTTCGCCATCCCGCCACGCCCGCATGGATGCGGAGGACGGCAATGAATGTGCGTTAGCACTCATTTAGGGTGAGTGCTAACGGAGCCCAGATAGGGAGTTTTTGTGACGGGTCAAGGACAGCGGATAGATTTTTTGCGTCCGATGTAACTTGGTGCGGGCCTCCCGCGAACCAACGGCAGGACCGCAACTTTGCCGGTCCAACCCCCACAGGCCGATGCGCCTGAGCCTATCTGGAGAATATTGATGAGCAATATGATGTTGAAAATCGCTGGTGCCGCTGCCGCGCTTTCCGCCGCCGCCACTTTGGCCGCTGCACCTGCTGCTGCCGCTGAAGGCAAAGAGCGTTGCTATGGCGTTTCGCTGAAGGCCAAGAATGACTGCGCTGCTGGCCCCGGCACAAGCTGCGCTGGCACTTCGACCGTCGATTATCAGGGCAATGCCTGGAAATATGTCAAGGCCGGCACGTGCGAAAAAATGGGCGGATCGCTCGCCGAAAAGAAGGGCAATGCCAAGCCTGTTCCGATGAAGGGCTAAGCCTGATACGATTTGCGGATGGACATGACGCCCCCCCAATTGCAGCGCAGCCGCCCGACCGCTCTCCCTCCCTCGGTCGGGATTGGTTTGAAGCCGCAGCATTATGAGGCGTTGCTCGGCCCCGATAGCCCTTCGGGTAAACCGGCATGGGTCGAGGTCCATCCGCAGAACTATTTCGGAGATGGCGGTCCTCCGCACCGCTGGCTGACCGCCATCGCCGAACTTTATCCGCTGAGTTTCCATTCGGTGGGATTGTCGCTCGGCTCTGCCGACGGGCTGAACTGGCATGACTTGGAACGGCTCGCTATCTTGTGCGAGCGGTATCAGCCTGCTTCCGTTTCCGACCATCTCAGCTTTTCTGGCAACGCGCATAACCGTTTTGCTGACCTCTTGCCCGTGCCTTACACCAAGGCATCGCTCGATCATTTCGCAGGCGAAATCGGCAAGGTGCAGGACCGCCTTAAACGCAATATCCTCATCGAAAACCCCTCTCGCTGTCTCGCCTATCGCGGCGATGAAATAAGCGAGGTCGAATTTATCGAACGCCTGCTCAGCAAAAGCGGCTGCGGCCTGCTGTTCGACATCAACAATGTCGAGGTATCGGCAACGAATCTCGGATTTTCGGCGCAAGCCTACGTCGATGCAATCGACCCCGATTGGGTGGGCGAAATCCATCTCGCCGGTCATGCGGTCGAACCGCACGACAGCGGCCCATTGCTGATCGACGATCATGGCAGCCACGTCACCGATGCCACATGGAATCTCTACCGCCGTTTCATCGACCGCGCGGGTGCCAAGCCGGCGCTGATCGAATGGGACACTGATATTCCCGATTACGCGGTGTTGATGGCGGAGGTGGATAAGGCGCAGGTCATTATCGACGAGGCTTGTGATGCCCTCGTTTGCTGACGCTCAAACCAACTTTATCGATACCATCAACGACGGTCCCGACAGACTGGACCCGGCGCTGTTCGCCGGACCACCCGACCGGGTGCTGCTTGGCCTAAAGGCGCATGCCAACACCATCAGTCATGCGCGGATCGTTGCGCTTGAAGAGACGTTCCCCCTTACCCGCCAGCATTTAGGCGAAGTCGCATTTAACACAATCGCCCGCGAGTTTGTCGAGACGGACACTGCGAAGGCCAGCGATGCCAACCGCATCGGGTTCGGCTTCGCGGATTGTCTCAGCGATCCCGCCACGACAGAACTCGCACAGATCGAATGGGCATGGCTCGAAAGCTACCACGCCGCCGAAGCCGTGCCTTTGACGCTCGGCGATTTGGCCACTCTGGATGAAGCGGCCTTGTTGGCGCTGGCTGTTGCACCGCATCCATCTGCGCGTACGGTAACGATCTCCGCGCCAATAGCTTCGGCTCTGCAGGAAATGGCGGGTCAACAGCCCACCGCAATACTCGTTGTCCGCCCCGACGCTGAAGTCCGCCTTATTCCGCTCGACGTCGTGCAACTCGCGGTCTTTGCTACATCCGCCCAAAAAAACGCGTCACTCGGTAACCTTCTGACGGCCGCACTCGAACAGGCAGGTGAACAGGCTCCGCTGGAGCCAATCCTTCATCTCATCGGCGCTGGCGCGCTGATAAAAGCCGGATAGAACATGAACGCTATTACTGCCCCCTATAACCGTTTTGTCGCGATGCTGTCCGCGCCGTGGATTGACGCGGTCACGCTGCTGTTCGTCCGCATCTCGCTGGCGGGTATATTCTGGCGCTCGGGCCGGACCAAGGTCGATGAAGGCAGTTGGCTCACAGTCAGCGACACCGCCATATTCCTGTTCGAGGAAGAATATAAGGGCGTTCCGTTACCGCCGGAGTTCGCGGCCTATATGGCAACTTATGCCGAGCATTTGTTCCCGGTATTGCTGGTCATCGGGCTGTTTACGCGGCTCTCGGCGCTGGCATTGCTCGGCATGACAATGGTCATCCAGATTTTCGTTTACCCCGAAGCCTGGTGGTCGGTACATATGATCTGGGTTGCGCTGGCACTCGTGCTGATTGTTCGTGGCGGCGGCAGTCTTTCGTTCGACGCGCTGCTGATCCGCAAAAAATGATCGCCCGCGAGGAAACCCTGCGCGACCTGATGACTCGCGCACAAGGCGGCGACAAGCAGGCGTATGCGGTGTTGCTCGAGCAAACGGGCCGCTGGCTCACCCGGTTTTTTGCGCAGAAGATTTCGCCCGATGCGGTCGATGATCTGGTGCAGGACACGTTGATCTCGCTCCACCGCAAACGCGCCAGTTACGATCCGGCCCGCCCCTATCTGCCGTGGCTCGCGGCAATCGCGCGCTATCGCTGGGTGGACCGCCTGCGCCAGACCTATCGCCACGCCGCCGACGAATTGCAGGACCAGCACAGCGAGGGCAGCCATGAGGATGTCGTCGGTGCCAAAATCAGCATAGACCGGCTGCTCCACCAATTGCCCGAAGGTCAGGCAGTTGCCATCCGGCTGGTCAAAATCGACGGCCTGAGCATCGCCGAAGCTTGTGCAAAGTGCGGGCAGTCCGAACCGCTGGTAAAAGTAAATATACATCGTGGCCTCAAACGCTTGGCCGCGCTTATTGAGAGTGAATGAGATGAATAAAAAACTCGATATCGCTGCGTTGGTCGATGATCTGGAGCCGGTCACGGCGCTCAACCCGCGCCGTCCGTTGATGGTCGCAGCGGCGATTTTGGCTGCGATAGTTGCGGCCATCGTTGGCATCCAGGGCATCCGCGCCGACGTCATGGCGGGGCATCCCGACGAGATGTTCCTCATCCGCGCTGGCATATTACTGGTGCTCGGCGGTGCGACCGCGCACGCGGTAACTTCAATGGCGAGCCCGTCGGTCGGCAAGAGCAACAATGGCTGGCAAATTGCGTTAGCCGCGGCAGTCGTGTTTCCATTGTCCGCGCTGATTGTCGCGTCAACCGGCGATATCGGCCCTGCAATGTCGGCGATGCAATCGGGAATGCGGTGCATGATGTATAGCGCAATCGGCGGCCTCGCGACGGCGGTACCGATGGTGCTCGCATTGCGCCGCGGCGCGCCGACCTCGCCTTCGCGCGCGGGCTGGCTGACCGGAATTGCTGCGGGCGGATTGGGCGCGTTTGCCTATAACCTGCACTGCCCGTTCAATAATGTCGTTTATATCGGGCTCTGGTATACGCTGGCCGTCGGCGGTTGTGCGGTGATTGGCCGGTTGGTCGTGCCGAGATTGATTAGGTGGTGAAGTCCTCCTCTCCTTTGGGAGAGGATACGAAGCCTTAGCCGACAGGCTTAGGCGAAGTTGGTGAGGGGCTGTGTGTTGTCGATGGGGCAGAACCCCTCACCCAGCTACGACTAGCAAACAAGTTTGCAAGTCTGCGCAACCCGTTTGGCTATTTCGGGTCGAACATGCCCCCGGCATGTTCTTTGGATTGCTGGGAGCATTCCAAACCCGAAAAAGTCAAACGCCCAAAGGAGAGGGATTTAGCTACGCGCCGCCAGCCCGGCAGCCCTTAACGCAGCATGTGCCTCGGCGATGCTGTGCTGGCCAAAATGGAAGATAGAGGCCGCCAGCACCGCGCTGGCATGGCCTTTGGTTACGCCCTCGACCAGATGGCCCAGATGGCCCACACCGCCGCTTGCCACCACCGGCACATTGACCGCATCGGCAATCGCGCGGGTGAGTGCGAGGTCATAGCCGTCGCGCGTGCCGTCGCGGTCCATGCTGGTAACAAGCAATTCGCCAGCGCCAAGTTCCGCCAATTTCACCGCATGTTCGAGCGCGTCGATGCCGGTCGAATTGCGCCCGCCATGGGTGAAAATTTCCCAATGGTCGCCGCTCCAGCGCGCATCGACCGAAGCCACCACGCACTGGCTCCCAAAACGCTCGGCGATATCCGCCACAACTTCGGGCCGAGCCACCGCCGCGCTATTGACCGCAACCTTGTCCGCGCCCGCCAGCAACAACGCCCGCGCATCCTCCGCACTGCGCACGCCGCCGCCGACGGTCAGCGGCATGAAACACACCTCCGCCGTACGCCGGACAACATCGATAATCGTCCCGCGCCCTTCGTGGCTCGCACCAATATCGAGAAAGCAAAGTTCGTCGGCGCCCGCCGCATCATAAGCCTGTGCCTGCTCAACCGGATCGCCTGCGTCACGCAGATCGACAAAGTTCACGCCCTTGACCACTCGGCCATTGGATACGTCGAGACAGGGGATGACGCGGATTCGAACTGTCATGCGTGCCTGGCCATCGCAATCGCCGTGGCCAAATCAAGCCGTCCGTCATAAATCGCGCGGCCGGTAATCACGCCCTCGATACCGTCCTTCGCATGCAGCGAAAGCAAATGAATATCATCAATCCCCTTCACCCCGCCGCTAGCGATCACCGGAATGTTTACCCGCCGCGCCAGATCGACCGTCGCCTCGATATTGCATCCGGTCAGCATCCCGTCGCGGCCAACATCGGTGAACAGGATCGAGGCAACGCCCTCATCCTCGAACCGGCGCGCCAGATCGATCACCGGCATGTCGGATTTCTCCGCCCAGCCCTCGGTAGCTACAAAGCCGTCGCGCGCGTCGACCGCGACGACGATGCCATTCTCGAACTCGCGCGCCATGTCCTTGACGAACTGCGGGTCTTTGAGCGCTGCCGTGCCAATCACCAGCCGCGCAACGCCCATATCGAACCAGCGCTCGACCGTCTGCGGATTACGGATACCGCCGCCGAGCTGGATATAGCCGGGGAAATTCTCGATTATGCCTTCAACCGCCTCGGCATTTTCGGGCTTGCCCGCAAACGCGCCGTCGAGGTCGACCACATGCAAAAACTCCGCGCCCTGATCGGCAAAGCGCAATGCCTGTGCCGCTGGATCGTCGGCATAAACCGTTGCGCGGTCCATATCGCCCTCGGCCAAGCGAACGACTTCGCCGCCTTTGAGGTCAATTGCTGGGAATACGATCACGGCGCCCACCCCAGAAAACGTTTAAGGAAATTGATGCCATAGGCCTGACTTTTTTCGGGGTGGAATTGCACGCCGATAATATTGTCGCGGCCAACCGCTGCAACCAATGGGCCGCCATGGTCCGTCGTAGCCAGCACATCGGCTTTGTCTGCCGCATCGAAATGATAGCCGTGCAAGAAATAAGCTTCGCCGCTCTCAATCAACGAAGCGTCGGTCGATGGCTTGACGTCATTCCACCCCATGTGCGGAATTTTGATGTCCGGAGATGGCGTAATCGCACGGACGGTACCGGATATCCATCCCAACCCTGTTGTGGTGCCATGCTCGACACCCGCATCGGCCAAAAGCTGCATCCCGACACATATTCCCAGAAACGGAATGCCCTCACCGCGCACCCGACGCTCCATCGCTTCGATCATGCCGTCAATCGCGGACAAAGCCTCAAAACAATGCGCAAACGCACCCACGCCCGGCAACACAATCCGGTCGGCCTTGGCAACCACATCAGGATCAGCGGTCACGACAACATTCGCCGCGCCCGCCGCCTTCAACGCATTATGCACCGAATGCAGATTGCCCGCGCCATAATCAATCAGCGCCAGTGACACGGCCTAGAGCGTCCCCTTGGTCGACGGAATCGCGTCCGCCTTGCGCGGGTCAATCTCGACCGCTTGCCGCAATGCACGCGCCAAAGCCTTGTAGCAGCTCTCGACAATATGATGGTTGTTCGACCCGGAGAGATTCTCGACATGCAGCGTAATGCCAGCGCTTGTCGCAAAACTGTGGAACCAATGCTCGATGAGCTCGGTATCCCATTCGCCCAGACGCGGCATCGACAGCGCGACTTTCCAGACAAAATAAGGCCGCCCCGAAATATCCAATGCACAACGCGTCAAAGTCTCGTCCATCGGCGCATAGGCCGAGCCATAACGCGTAATCCCGCGCTTATCGCCGAGCGCCTGCAACACCGCTTCGCCAATCGCGATGCCGGTGTCTTCTGTGGTGTGATGCTGATCGATATGCAGGTCGCCGACGGCCTTGACCTTCAGGTCAATCAGCGAATGCCGCGACAGTTGCTCAAGCATATGGTCGAGAAACCCGATGCCGGTCGAAACTTCATAAACACCGGTGCCGTCGAGGTTGACCTCGACATCAATCGATGTTTCATTCGTCTTGCGGCTAATAGTTCCGGTACGCATGGCCGCCGCTATAGCTACGCGCGCGCATTTGGCAATAACAAGCATCTTGATTTTGCGTGGCTCTCAGTCCACCAAGCGCGCATGAGTGATGAGCGTCCCGATAGCCTGATTCCCTATGACGATGTCGTGCAAGAGGCCCTGCGCGCAGTTGTAGGCCGCGTGCTTGGCGATGTCGCGCTGAACGGCCTGCCCGGCGACCATCATTTCTACATCACATTCAAGACACAGGCGCCCGGTGTGGTGATCCCAACGCATCTGCACGAGCGCTTTCCCGACGAAATGACCATCGTGCTCCAGCACAAATATTGGGACCTGAAGGTCGAGGCGCAGCATTTCGAGATTGGCTTGTCGTTCAGCCAGATTCCTTCGCACCTGGTCGTGCCCTACGCCGCGATTACCGCGTTCGTCGATCCAGCGGTTGATTTCGCGCTGCAATTTCATGTTGATGCCGGTGAAATCGGCCCCGAACCGCATGAAGCAGCGGGCAATGACGAGCCTGCGGTGGTTGTAGAAGACGGCTCAAACGTCGTAAGCGTCGATTTCGGACGGAAAAAGTGACGGGGGAAACCCGTACCGAATCCGATAGTTTTGGCCCCATCGAAGTTCCGGCCTCCGCATATTGGGGCGCGCAGACGCAGCGGAGCATCACAAACTTCCCCTTCCCGCCACATGAGCGGATGCCGATCGGCATTATCCACGGCCTTGCCCATGTAAAGCGCGCTGCAGCATTGGTGCACAAGGCGTCGGGTGCGCTACCAACCGACATTGCGGATGCCATCATCATCGCCGCCGATGCCATATTGGCAGGCAAATATGATGCGGAATTTCCGCTGGTCATGTGGCAAACCGGCAGCGGTACGCAGTCGAACATGAACGTCAACGAGGTGATAGCTGGCATCGCCAATGAGGCGTTCACCGGCAAACGTGGCGGCAACTCGCCCGTCCACCCCAATGACCATGTTAACATGGGCCAGTCATCAAATGACAGTTTTCCGACGGCGATTCACGTGGCAGTAGCCCAAGCAACGCACCGCGACCTTCTGCCCGCGCTTATCCTTCTCACTGACACGCTCGCCGCCAAATCGGCAGCTTGGAATGACATCATCAAAATCGGCCGCACCCATTTGCAGGACGCAACGCCAATCACATTGGGGCAGGAATTTTCGGGCTATGTCGCGCAGTTGATTGCCAATCGCGCGCGGATTGAAGGGACCGTTGTCCATAATGTTCAAAAACTTGCGCAGGGCGGCACCGCAGTCGGCACTGGTCTAAATGCGCCCGTTGGTTTCGACATGGCCATCGCCAAAGAAATCTCCGCTGCGACCGGCATCGCGTTCGAACCGGCGCGCAACAAGTTCGAGGCGCTGGCCAGCAACGATAGCCTTGTGCAAATGTCAGGCACGCTCAACACCCTCGCCGTCTCGCTCACCAAAATCGCCAACGACATCCGCCTCCTCGGCTCCGGCCCACGCTCGGGTCTCGGCGAACTGCTGCTCCCCGAAAACGAGCCCGGCAGCTCGATCATGCCGGGCAAGGTCAATCCGACTCAATGCGAAATGCTGACAATGGTCGCAGCCCAAGTTATCGGCAACCATCAGGCGGTGACTGTCGGCGGGATGCAGGGGCATCTCGAACTCAATGTGTTCAAACCACTGATCGGTGCCAATGTGCTGCGTTCGATCGAATTGCTCAGCATCGGCATGGAGACTTTTGCCAAAAACTGCGTCGAGGGCCTCCAACCCAATCGCGCACGCATCGCCGAACTGCTCGACCGCTCGCTGATGCTCGTCACCGCGCTCGCGCCGGTCATCGGCTACGACAATGCCGCCAAAATCGCCAAGCAGGCGCATAAAGACGGAACCACGCTGCGCGAAGCCGCGTTAGCGTCGGGACTGGTTGACGAAGTCACCTTCGATACCCATGTCAGACCGGAAGATATGGTTTAGGAGTTTCGAAATGCTAAGGTCCATCGCAGGTGCCGTTGTCGGCGAAGTCATCGGACGCAAGCGCGGCAATGGCCTGCTTGGCGCAGGCATTGGTTTGGTCGCCACGCGCATTGCAACGCGGTCGGTTCCGGGGCTCCTACTCGTCGGCGGCGCGATTGCGGCCAAAACGATTTACGACATGCGAAAGGAAAGCCGGATCAGCGGCCGTCCTGCCCCCAGAAAAATCGCTGGACCTTCTGACCCAACAATTTAACGTGAGCGTATTGCCGTTATGACAGGCCGCCGCGATGACAGGTTTGATTTTTCTGGCCGCTTTTTTGTCGTCGCCTTCGGGCGCCGAAAAACGGCTCTCACCTTCTGCGGATCCTGAAAATCTCAAAATCAACATTTTGGTAAAGCAGCCCAAAACCGAGTGTCCAACCCCGATGGGCGACGAAATCGTCGTATGCGCGGTTGAAAAAGACAACGAAGTCCACCGGCTGCGCCCAATTGCCGGTGCCGGTATTGTCGACAAGGACAAATCCAAGGCCGAGTTCAACATCTCGGAAAATGTTCGTTCGGCGGCCGAAGCGGACAGCGCCGAGCTTGGCAGCGGCGTAATAAGCAAGAGTTTGATGGCTCGCGTAAAAATCAAATTCTAACGCGCTATTTTCCGGTCAGCCAATAGCCAACCGTGCGCGCAACTCCTACTCTTTCAATATTGTCACGCTCTTGGCGAGCGTCTTGAACCGCACATCATCATCCTGCCGGACGCTTATCGTTACATGACCGGATTTGGCGATATTGCGGTCTTCCACAATCCCCGATTTACCCTTGTGCCGCCCGGCGGTCACGATGCAGCGATCGCCATTGTTCACGTCCACTTCTGCCTCCTTTACTTCCCCGTCAGCCAATATCCGGTTCCCGCCGCCTGCCACTCCTTCACGCTCTCGATTGGCGCGACCAGCATCAAAACGTTGAGCGCCAGATTGTCGCGGATCATGTAGGCGGTGAATGCCTCGAACAGCAGAGCCAGTGCCAGCGTCACCTTCCACGGCAATCGCGATGCAAGGAAGAAGCCGAGGATCATCCAGACGAGGTCGAACACGCTGTTGATGATGCTGTCACCGGCATAGCCGTAAGAAATCGTTACTTCGCGGTAGCGGTCGATGATGACCGGCGAGTTTTCAAGAATTTCCCACGCGCCTTCGACTAATATCGCCGCGCACAACGCCAATCCCAACGGCCATTTCTTCAGCAGCAAGCGGCCCAGTCCGAAAAAGATAAATCCGTGAATTATATGGCTTGGCGTATACCAGTCGGCGATATGCTGGCTGTTTTCGGAACTCTGGACAATGCCATGCCAAAGCTTGACGGTACCGCAGGCGCAGATTGGCGGGCGATCCATGTAAAAAAGGATCGCGACAAACACCAATGACAACAGCAACGCGATAAGGGCGCTAAACTTGCTAACGCGCAGTGGCCAATCCATCAAAATCCCCTTGCGATATTGACCGTAGCCCTGAGCCTGTCGAAGGGCGCTCCTCATATGTAGCGCCAATCTGAGAGGCGTGCTTCGACAGGCTCAGCACTACGGTATATGAAACAGCTCGTTTAAGCCAAAAGTCTTGACGCGTGCCTAACCTTTCGCGCAGTAGCGGCTATGGCCGATACCGACAACCATAAGCCGCATGAACTGGAACGCCGGGGACTGCTTTTCGTGCTCTCGTCACCTTCGGGAGCAGGCAAATCCACGCTTTCGCGGATGTTGCTGGAGGCTGATGACAAGATTGCGCTTTCGGTGTCCTACACCACCCGCCCGCCGCGTCCGGGCGAGGTCGATGGCGAGCATTATCATTTTACCGACGTGCCGACCTTCAAGCAAATGGCCGCAGACGGCGAGTTCCTTGAATGGGCGCATGTGTTCGGTCACCGCTACGGAACGCCGAAAGCACCCGTCGAAGAAAAGCTCGCGGCCGGTTGCGACGTATTGTTCGACATCGACTGGCAGGGCGCACAGCAGCTATATCAGGAAGCCGGACCCGACGTCGTGCGCGTTTTCATCCTGCCGCCCTCCATTGAGGAGCTCGAACGACGCCTTCATACCCGCGCGCAGGACAGCGACGAAGTCATCGCCGACCGCATGAGCCGCGCCAAAGCAGAAATCGGCCACTGGGACGGTTATGATTATGTCCTGATTAACGACGATGTGCAGGGCTGTTTCGAAAAGGTCCGCCAGATACTGGCCGCCGAACGCATGAAACGGCGGCGGCAAAAAGGGCTAATCGGTTTTGTCCGGGATTTGGCCGCAACCTGACTGCGCGCAATCAGCCTATTTCGAGCTGGTCTAGTAATGACGGGATTTTCTCCTTGAAGGGGAAAAATCCCTTTCGCGCATGCGGCCAGCAGTTTTCATCCCATTGCCGCCGAAAATAGAAGAGCGAATGACCGGCACCCGCCAGCTCGGTCTCCAGCCCACGCAGGGCAGATTGTAACGGACCAACCGGGGGATAGGCGGTGAACAGCGGGATGCCCGCCAGATCGGCAAGCGTTTCTTTCCAGTCTTGTGCCGACCAGCCGCTTGCTGCGAGCAGCGGCACATTATACTCGCGGATGATTTCAGTGGCGGATGACAGCAAAGCCGCTTCGCGAAATTCATTCACTTTATCTGTGCCAGTTTGCGCCAAAGGACAGAGCATGACAGCCGCGATGTCAGCCGACATTTCCGGCGCGATGACAGGTGCCATATCTTCTTCGGTCAACAGCAATATCCATGAGCCGGTCGGCAGCCGCTGCAACGCGCGAATGGGCGACGGATCAGGGTGCGGCCCCGATATTAATGGCGCGGGCGCGACGCACAGGCCCTGAGGCGAAAACCGTCCATTGGTATAACGGCGAATATTGCCGGCATCCGCGACATAATGTTTACCAACGGTCTGGAGCCCGGCCACCCACCGCCACGACAATGTGTTGGAGGCTGGATCGCCGTCGAGCAAATGTTCAAGAAACAGCGCCGCACCTTTTTGCCAGGGCAACCGCAACGTAAAAATCCAGATGCTGGCAAACCACATCCGCGCATGGTTGTGCAGATATCCTGTATCGGTCAGTTCGCGCATCCAATGGTCGAAACAATCGATGCCGGTCCGTGCCTCCAGCGCCGCATCAAGATCAGGAGATTGAAAATCTTCAAGTAATTTCAACTGGGACGCATAGTCGGTCCATATCGACGGCCGTTGTTCGAGCCACCCCTTCCAATAGGTTCGCCAGAAAACCTCCTGCACAAATTTTTCCGCCTGTTTCAGGCTGTGCGTATTCAGCACCGCGCGGACGACCTCTTCCTCCGATAGCAGTCGGTGCCGAAGATAGGGGGAGAGCATCGAAACATTGTCGCGCGCGCCGACGCCGAAATCATAATTGCGCTGTTCGGCATAATGCTCGCCTGCGCGCGACAAAAAGCGGCCGAGCGCGGATAAAGCGGCATCGCGCGAGGGGACAAAACTGCTCATTGCCCGGACAATATTGCGAGCAACATAGTCAGCCCGCCGAGGCCGATGGACAGATGCCAGCGCAGCTTCATCCATCCTTCGGGCAGGGTGCACTGGCTGCACAGCCAGCGGTCAACAAGCGGCGAGCCCAACAGGAAAATACCGAGCCACGCTAGTGACGGCCCCGGCCATTCCCATCCCCAGATCCAAGGCAAATAGGTTGCAAATGCAAGCAGACTGGGAGCGACCGAAAGCGCGAAAATGAGCCCCGAACGCGCATCATCCTTGCGCGCGATGACCCCAAAACCCCACCAGATGCCGCCCAGAAAGCTGAAGATAAAAGCCGAATAGCCATAAGCCGCAGCAAGACCGGTCCAGCGATATTCGCTACCCGAGAACACCAAAGCCGCCGCGACAAGTTGCGGCAATAGGCCGGCATATCCAGCGAGAAATGCGGCTTTCGGGAGTGGGGGTATTGCGCTTTCGGTCATGCGCACCCTCTAGCCCCACCCTAGGGAGCGAGCGACCTAGGCTTTTACCTATATCGTGGTGCGCAGCAATTCCAGAAACCGCGCTGCCTGCAGGAATTCGCCCTCGCGGTCATTGCGGTTCTTCTGCGCCCAGTGATCCGCGCCCCACAATTCTTCCTGCCATAATTCGTCAAGGCATGCGGCGTTCCAGATGTCTTGCGCCTCGCCTGCCCGTTCCACCACCGCCAGCGTTGCGATCAGCGAGCCCGACAAATGCGCCAGCTTGGCCATCGCGGCCAGCTCGAACGTCCCACGCGCCGCCACCGCTGTGCGGAGTTTATCGAGGCTAGCCTCGGGCTGCGGCTGGTGCATGATGCCTTCGACGATGACGAAGCTCACATCATAACGCGCCCGCGCCCAGTCAAGCCACGGATCCCAAATCTCGGCCTGCCGCGCACCCAGCGGCTCGTCCGCAGCTGCGCGGTAGCATAATAAGTCGGTCTCGCCATAAGCGGCAATTGCGGTCACAAAGCCATCCCGGCCAGCACCGATATGGTCAATCGCCGCATTGGCAAAGCCAGTCATCGGCATTTTCAGCGGGTCGATTGTCTTCTCGACGGCTTCCCATTCGGCAACCACCGCATCGGCAAGCTTCCGCGTCGGAAGCGCCAGCTCATTACGCGTAGGCGTTTTCACCGGACGCCCGTCAAGCCGCACCGCATAACCAAAGGTGCTTTGCGCTAACGTTACCTCTTTCCAGAACCGCCTCATGGAAGGGGCGTACTCTTCCATCTTTTGGCGAGGAACACGGGCACCACCAGAAAATCGACAAAACCCACAAGGAACAGCACATAGCCAGCTGCCTTGGGCAAACCAAACGCCTCGCGCGCAATCACTGCCAAGCCGATAACGAGCATGACCGCCCCAGTGATGCGGACAAGATTGAGTACCAGAAAACGATATTGCGCCTTGGTCTCTTCTTCAGGCGTCATTTGAAATCTCCCAATATCGCTTCAAGTTCGTCCATGCTTTCGGCGATATCGTCTGCGCCCGCGCCGCGTAGCTCGTCAACGGGATGATAACCCCAGTTAACCCCGATTGTCCGCGTCCCCGCCGCCTTGCCCATATGGATGTCATAAACGGTATCGCCGATGACGACCGCGTTGGCCGCATCCGCCCCCGCATCGGCCAGCGCCTGATACACCATCGCCGGATGCGGTTTGGACGGGTGGCGGTCTGCCGTCTGCAAGGTCACGAAAAGCCCCCTGATACCATGATGATCGAGGCACCGTTCCAACCCACGATCCGACTTGCCGGTCGCAACACCCAGCAGCCAGCCGCTTTCGTCCATCGACGACAGCAAGGCTGCGATGCCGTCATATAATGGCTCATGCTCAAGACCATTGTTGCGCAGAACAAGATACGACGCCTTGTACCGCTCGGCCATATCCGCGTGCACTTGCGCCTCCGCCCCCGGCAACAACACTCGCATTGCCTCAACCAGCGAAAGACCAACAATCCGCCGCGTCGCATGCCTCGACGGCGGAAGCATCCCCGCTTCATCAAACGCATGCTCCATCGCCAGACAGATATTTGCCTGGCTGTCGACCAAAGTTCCGTCGCAATCGAAAATAGCGAGTTTCTTCATTCCGGAACATTCCGCATCAAATGAGCCAATGCCCGGTTGCCCGCCGCTTCAGCGCCATCTGCTGCTGCCAAGCGCAGCTCGGCGCTCTTGTTCTGGCCGAGCTTCACCGTGCTTCGCCACGCCGAGACTTGCATTTCGAACCCGGTTATTCCTTTCAGCATCTTGTCGAAAAGACCGTCGGCCATTTTTGCACGCGTCCAGACGGGCTTGGGCGCCAGCCGCTCCTCCTGATTTTGCGAGAGCGCGTCTGCCTGCGCGATTAGCGCCGCCTCATCCATCTTGCGTGCCATTCCCTGCAACTCAAGCGCGACGTAATTCCATGTCGGCACCTGATCGTCGATACCATACCAATCAGCGCTGATATAGCCGTCAGGACCATTCACCACGAACAACGCCTCCGCCCCGTCGAGACATTTGGTGATGGCGTTGCCGCGCGCGAGATGAAATGCAATCCGATCTTCATCGAGAAACACGAACGGCACATGCGCCACGCGGGGGCCGTCGGGGGTGGTCAGGAACAGCATCCCGAAGCCGATTTCCGACGCGAATGCGCGCATGGCGTCGCGGTCTTCCCAACGAAATGCGCCGTTGGGGTGCATTATGTCTTCTTTCGGGGAGCGGCCTTTTTAATGACCGGCTTCTTTGCTGCAATCTTCTTGCCCGTCGCCATCTGGCTCTTTTTCTTGTCCTTGGGCTTTTCGGTCACGGCCCCGCGCGACCGCCTTTCGCCCTTGCGCTCTTTACGCGCCGATTTGGCGATGTTTGCTGCGACGCGCTTCTTGCCCTCAGCGGTCTCACTAAACTTCGGCGCGTCGAGCACCAAAGCATCGCCCAGTTCAATCTCGAACCCAAGGTCAGCGAAACTGTCTTTCATATGCGGCGGCAAATCCGCACGGACGTCGATCTGTTCGCCTTTGGGATGATCGATGCGGATGCGGCGCGCGTGAAGGTGCATCTTGCGGCTGATCGTGCCGGTCAGGAACGCTTCCTTGCCGCCATATTTGCCGTCGCCGACTATGGGATGCCCAATCGCCGCCATATGCACGCGCAGCTGGTGCGTGCGGCCTGTATAAGGCTGCAACTCAACCCAGGCGCAGGTGTTGCCCGCGCGCTCGACAATGCGATAGCGGGTGCGTGCCGAGGCTCCGTCTTTTTCATCGACATGCATCTTCTCGCCACCGCTGCCCGGCTGCTTGCCGATGGGTAGGTCGATAAAACCATCTTCGATAGCAGGCACACCGACTACCAAAGCCCAATAAACTTTGCGCGCCGTCCGCGACGAAAACGCCTTGGCAAAATGCCCCGCCGCGCGCGATGTGCGCGCGACCAGCAGCGCGCCAGACGTATCCTTGTCGAGCCGGTGGACGAGCTTTGGCCGGTTATCCAGACCGAAAGTCAACGCATCAAGCAACCCATCGACATGATTCTCGGTCTTCGTCCCGCCCTGCGTCGCCAGCCCCGCTGGTTTGTTGAGCACGATAGCCGCGTCATCGCGGTGGATGACCATGCTAAGGGCGAATTCCATCTCATCGTCGGTCAGCTCGCGCCGTCTGCGCGCCGGACGCGCCGATGCCACAGCGGCTGCGTCGGCAGGTGGCACCCGAAGCTGCTGACCAGCCTCCAGCCGGTCGCCCGGTGTCGCGCGCTTGCCATCGACGCGCAACTGCCCCGTTCGCGCCCAGCGCGATACGATGTTGAACGATGCATCCGGCAAATGCCGCTTGAACCAGCGGTCAAGGCGGATGCCATCATCATCAGCCTCCACCGTGAACTGGCGGATTCCCTTTTCGTCCTGTTTACTCATACCCAAATTGCCTTTGCTGCCGTCATTCCGGCGAATAATGCGCCAAGTGCCAAGAGAACCGACGCGACGGCATATCCGGCCGCCAATCCGGCCTGCCCGCGCTCAATCATCCGCATCATTTCGAGGCTGAATGCGCTAAAAGTGGTAAATCCGCCCAATACGCCGACGCCGACAAACAGCCGCAGTGGCTCCGCCGAATTGTCGCCGCGCAATATCCATGCGGCAAGCACACCCATCGCCAGCCCGCCCAGCACATTTGCGGTAAAGGTCGCCCACGGCCAGCCATCGCCTGTCAGTGGCAACGCGCGCGAAAGCCCATAGCGCAGCCCCGCGCCAATAGCGCCGCCGGACATGACAAGGATGATGGGGTTCATGGACGTCGCCATAGCGGGCGACGCCGGATAAGGGAAGGATGCTCGGTAGGCGTCAGCTAACGCGCTTCACCCGCACATAGCCACCGCTGCCGATCTGCATCAGAAAACCGCCGACTGACCCGCGCTTGATTTTAACCTTCTGTCCTTCACGCAGATTTCCCTTTGCGGGCTCAGTCGTCTCCCAGGTTCCGCCGTCAGGAATCTGGAACTGGTATTTGCCATATCCTATCGGCGTGATTGAGGAGAAGGTCGTTTCAATGTTGGTAAACTCATCTTCTTTGTCATCATCAAAGAACGGGAGTTTCGGCAGCAGAAATCCGAACAGCGACCGTTTGGTTTTGCGCACTTCAGCGCGGTCGAGGATGACAATATCCTTTGCCTCGGCGGCCTTTTCCATCTTGGCGCTGGCTGCATCAAAACAGGCGAGCCGGGCTGCGCTGTCGGCAATTCCTTTGCAGTTGACCAATTCAAGATAAACCTGCGGCTTGGCGACGTCATCGTCATCCTTAGCGATGGCAGGGGCAGAAATCAGCGCAGCACAAATGGCAAAGCGGGCGAATTTGGTCATGAATTTTCTCCTCGCCCGTGCGTAGTAGGATGGCGAGCACCTCGCAAGCATATCCACCGCAAAAGAACAAAGGCACCGCCAGCTAAGTCATCGACAATGGTCAGCCGATGAGTGATTTCCCCAGCTCGGCCATCTTGCTGATTGCCAAACCTTTCCTCGCAACGGCCGACTGGGTGTCCAGCACCGCCAAACTGCCGACAACTTCACTCTGCTCATTACGTATGGGAACACCGACCAGGAAACGGATGTCGCCTGTCGATTGGTGATCGGCAAGCGATTGAAACGCCTCGTGCTTCGCTATATTTGGGATTACCGTCGCGCCGCCTGCGCATAATTGTTCGCAGATTTCGGCGAACAACGCCCAGTTTACCGTTATATCGAGCCCGAATGTCGCATAAGTTTTGACGCCGTGCGCCGAGGGGTATGTCGCGACAGCCACGGGTACACCCATTTCCCGAGCGATTTGCGATAAATCCTGATTCAAATATGGAACGGGAGCGTTAGCAGCGTGGACCGGCTGGTTGCGCATATTCTTTTCTTTTGCTGCGAGCGCGGCCACCATCCGGTAATGCTGGATGCTTTCGTTGGCACGGGATTTCAGGGCAGAATGCGGCATGCAGTTATGTTCTCTTGTTGCTTTTTGGATGATTGGCCTAGTGCAGCTCGATAATTATCAGACGCCGAAACCCCGGCGCGGGAATGTTCGAGGTTGAACCATCGGGCCCGATAAACCTCAATTTCATCCGATCCGTACCAACGCTTGCCCGTTCAATGACGGCTTTGTTCCGGGTTTGCGGATCGTTTGTCGTGGCTTGTAGAATTGTCGCCGTCGCCGTGGCATGCGTGGAAGTGGGATTTTCGGCATTCGCTGCCTGTGCGATGGGGACCAGACCAGTTAACACAAGAGCGGCCGCAGCAGACGGACGACAATTCATGACCGGAATCTGGCCTATTCGGTTCATCACGATAAGTTTGAAACAGGTTCATCACGCAGAAACCGATGAAATCGGCGCAAATGCTTGAAAAAAGCAGGGTAATCAGCCCTGGCTGACCAACTAGTGAACGGTGATTTTACAAACGTTACATCTCAACTGTAACGTTACATTTGACCGACATCCGCCATGAAACGCATATTCGGACATAAAAAAGGGGCGGCACCTCTGCCGCCCCAGTTGCTTCGGTTCGTAAATTTTGTCAGCGGCCGTTATTGGCCACAATGTCGACAGCCGTGCCGCCGCCGGAATGTTTGTTGAAGGTGATAAAATAGGCACCGCCGTCATTGTCGCGGGTTCCGCCGAGAACATGTTCGCCTGCGCGGATCTGGTGTTCGGCATTGTAGCCCGATTTGCGGGCGCGCGTGTAATAATAATCGATGACATCCTGCATCGCGGCAGATGTCGTAAAGGTCGCAACGCGGATGTCACAGATGCCGCCGTCGACGCCGCCAGCCTCTTTCACGCGACCACGCGGATAGACAGGAAATTCCGGTGGCATGCGGGAAGCCCAGCCCGCACCATATTGCAGCTTGGCATCGCACGTTCCCTTGCCGCGCGTGACACCCTGATCTGCGGCCAGCGCACCCAGCGTCGCTGCGCGCTTTTCGCCGCAATTGGTGCATTCTTCTGCGGACACCACAACCGGTTTCGGCGCACGCATCAGTTTTGCACTGTCGAGCGCTTCAATCGACGCGTCACCGTCATAGCCGCTGTCCGCCGGTATCGCGCCCGAAAGCGGCTTGTCGGCAACTTTAACGGTGTTGACATTGGCGCTGTCGGTCAGGTCGGGATCAACCAATATGCGGTCATTGAGCGCCGCATTCATCTCGGGATCGCTGCCTTTACCAACCAGCTTGTTATCGAGATCGGCAACTGCGGCCTCGTCGCCGTTACCGCTTCCGCACGCCGCAAGCGGCAATGCAAGGGCTACGCCCAGCAATAAAGGCAAGGTAAGGCGCGGGAATGCACGCATGATGCTGGCTCCTGTATCTTTCATAAGCAAACGGTGCGTCTGCTGATGTACAAAAGCTAGTCGTAAAGGTGGTTAACCAGGCTGCCGAGTCGCATTTACCTTGGTTGGTGCGGGCTTTTGTATCAGCGCGGGACACGCCCGCGCCGAGAATTAACGCCAAAGCCTATTTTACAACACCACGATAGCTGATGGTACGTTTTGCACCTGGCGCAATGGCGTCGGCAAACACCCAACGGACATGCGTGACATCTTCAGCCGTCGCCAATCGCTCGACCTGCGCCGTGCCCGAAGCGTCTTTGGTTTTAACCTTTAATGCGGGGAGTTTCCCCCAATTGGTCCCGCCATCGACAGAAACTTCCGCCCAGTCTTCGGCGACCGACGTAAACTGCACCGCGCCGGGCATAGGATTGGTGGCGCGAAAGCCAGCGGCAGGCACCGCCCCGGTGTTGGTGACTTCCAGAGTGAAAATCACCTTATCGCCCGGAACGACTGCCACATCTTTCGGCGTGTATAGCGTGACTTTTTCCTTGCCGGCCGCGTCCGTCTCGGCGCGCTCGATTTTCACGTCGCTGGTCAATGTCACCGGCGACTGAGGCGCCGCTTGGGCATGAGCAGCCGCAGGCATCAGTTGGACACCCGAAAGAATTGCGGTGGTGAGTGCCAACGCGCCGCAGATTTTTGAAAAATATATCTTCATTCGTTTATCCATTACCTTGGCTATAATAAGTCTACCGGATCGCGGTTTATTATGACGTCAGGATGGTTAACAGCTCGTGAAAATTTTGGCCATGGGTCGATGACCCGCACAGTGAACACGGTCAGCCCCTCCAGCATGGAAATAGTCGATCTCATTGATTCTACCGGTCACTTGAGCTTGCGCGTCATACCCCGCGCGAGAACGCAAAAGGTAGCGATTGAAAACGGCAGTTTGAAAATCTGGGTGCGGATGGCGCCCGAAGACGGCAAGGCCAACAATGCGGTTATAGCATTGCTCGCCGGGGTTCTCGATCTACCGAAAGCCAGCATTAACATTGTCCAGGGACAAACCAGCCGCAATAAAAAGGTGCACGTAACTTTGCGCTGAATACAGCAACGTCGCGGCAGTTAGCATTTATTAGCGTTATGGTAACCAAGGCAATTTATATTCTCTTTCCCATGAAGCCGACGCTATCAACATTGAACGACGCGAACTGACGATGGCCGTGTCCCGACTCTTCAGGGGTTTTCCCGGTACCGCATCAGGCGATAGCGACTATGGCGCTGTGCCCGTTATCACCGCCAGCGACCGTGACCGCCGTCTAGAGCTGCTTGATGATTATGAACAGGCAGGTATCGGCTGGCTATGGGCGACCGATGATCAAGCGCGCCTGATTTATATTTCCGAGAACGCAGCGGCGAAACTGAATCGCCCTATCAAGGAATTGCTCGCGCAGCCGCTGACGGCTTTGTTTGAAACCGACAGCGACAACCCCGGCGAACGGTCCGACCGGCCGCTCAATTTCCAGCTGACCGCGCGTAACAAGATTGTCGATCAAACTGTCCGCTTTGCGCTGGGTCAACCGCAGGATGAAGGACGACACACATGGTGGTCGATTTCCGGCCATCCCAAATTCGACAAATCCGGAAATTTTCAGGGCTATCGGGGTAGCGCCAAGGACATCACGGTCGAATATGAGCGCAAGCTGATCGATTCACGACTGGCCGAATTTGACTCGCTCACCGGCCTTGCCAACCGCCATCGGATGGACAAAAGGCTCGACGGCATCCTTTCCGCGTACAAATCGGCTAAACGCTGCTGCACACTGATGATGCTTGACCTCGACCGGTTCAAGCATGTCAACGATACGCTTGGCCATCAGGCGGGCGATGAGCTGCTGCGGCAAGTTGCGCGCCGGCTTGAACGCGTCGTCGGCAGTCGCGGCGAAATCGGACGGCTGGGCGGCGACGAATTCCAGATCATTCTGCCCGATCTCGACGACCGCGGCAAATTGGGTGAGCTTTCCAACAAGATTATCCAGATATTGTCGCAACCTTATAGTATCGACGACAAGCGCGCGACCATCGGTACCTCGGTCGGGATTGCGATCTCACCTTATGACGGCATCGAAAAGCTCGATCTCGTCCACAATGCCGACCTCGCGCTCTACGCCGCCAAAAACGGCGGACGTGGCCAGTTCCGTTTCTATTCAGCCGACTTGAAGGATGAGGCCGAAGAGCGCCGCCTGCTCGAAGAAGGCCTGCGGGAGGCGCTGGCGGGCGAACAGCTCGAACTGCATTATCAGCCGGTCGTCCGTACCGAAGACAATATGGTGGTAACGTTCGAAGCGCTGATGCGCTGGGAACATCCCGAACGCGGCAATATCAGCCCGGATGTGTTTGTCCCGATTGCCGAGGAATCGGACCTCATCAACGAACTCGGCGCCTGGGCGCTCAACCGCGCGTGTCAGGACGCAATGGCCTGGCCAAAATCAGTGCGCGTTGCGGTGAATGTCTCAGCCGCACAATTTGCCCATTCTGACCTTATCGACATCGTCACCCACGCGCTCGAAAGTTCCGGCCTCGAAGCCAACCGGCTTGAGCTTGAACTCACCGAAAGCGTGTTCATGGGCGATGGCGAGACCATCGACGACATCTTCCGCGCGCTGAAACATCTCGGTGTCCGCCTTGCGCTTGACGATTTCGGCACGGGCTATTCCTCGTTGAGCTATCTGCGCTCGGCCCCGTTCGACAAGATCAAGGTCGACCGCACCTTTGTCGACAGCTGCACGCAGAAAGACCATAATAGCGCTAAGATCATTGCCGCGATTATCGGCTTGTCCGACGCATTGGGCATGGAAACCACAGTCGAAGGCGTCGAGGCTTTCGACCAGCTTGAAGTCGTCAAATCCAAGGGCGCGCGCTTCATTCAGGGCTGGATTTATTCCAAGGCGCTGACCCAGGAAACCGTTATCGACCGGATGAAATCGGGCGAGTTGCGCATCGAGCCCGACGGCCCCGAACGCCACCGCCCCGAACGCCGCTCGGTCTTCCGCCGGATCGGCGTCATCCACGACGACCACCGTTATGAAGCGCTGATGCGCAACCTGTCAAAGACTGGCGCGCTCATCGATGGCCTGCTGGGCGTGCCAGAGGGCACCGGGCTGGTGCTCGACCTCGGCGGCGGCCAGCTCGTGGTCTGCACCGTCACCCGCGTGCAGGACGCGATGATCGCGGTCGAGTTCGAAACGCCATTGGTCAGCGACGGCGCCGGCGGCCTGTGCACCCGCCACCGCGTATCGCCCTACATACTCGCCAGCGTAACGCAGCTCGTCGATGCACCGCGCGGCAAACCTCTGTTCATGCAAGTCGCTTCGGTCACCACTCATAATGCGATGGATTTCGGGGACTAAGGCAGGGCGCCTAATCTTCCCAAAGCTCATCGGGGTCGACAATCCCCTGCCCCACCAGCTCGGCCATCGACTGGTTCGGCCACCCAGCGGGCAAAGTCTGCGTGCACATCGGACACGCCCCGCCCGCCGCCGCATAGTCGTTCAGTCGTGACCGGATTTGCGACATCTTGGCAATGAACTTGGCCGAAGTCTCATCCGGGTCCTCGATTTCAACTTTGCGTCCATGGTCGTCAAACCGCTTGTGCGCGCGCCACTCATCGAACGTCAGCGCGTCCTCCGTCGCCCTGCCCGCCCCCAGCCCGAACGAGCCGCCGCCCGCCATATCTCCGCGTTTCAATAGCAACCCGAGCATCGCGTCGGACGGCGCAATCCGCCGCTCATATTCCTCCCCCTTGCGAATGATGATCGTCTCGCGCCCTTCGACTGCGCGTTTATAAGCAATCGCAATCAGACCCTGCCCCGCGCGCGCCAGAGCCTCATCCCATGCGGCAGCAAACAGCGGAAAGCGCCGTTTCATCCGGTACGCCGCGACATTCGAGACGCCTGCCACCCGCGACGCATCACGAACGCATCCGGTATGGCCAAGCACATCGAAAAACCGCTGCGTCCGCTCCTCGGTCCAGCCATCATGCCGAACACGCAAGCCAGGCATCAGGCGGTTGCGATTGACCGTGGGCCCCGAAGGTATGTGCTGCGGTGCTCCATGTGCCAAGGTGGAAGCGGGATGGGAAGGATGGGATTTGCGGGCCATATAAACTCCATTGGTTCATTATATGGAACATAATAACCTATATGGAATGTTGTAGGAAAGTGACTTTCATGCCTCGCCCTTCCAACTGCCAGCCACACGTGCCACAGCGGCCTTACATCCCGGCCACCAAAGGAACCCTTATGATACCCTTCGTCAATATGACCGACACACGAGGCCAGAAAATCTCGGTCAATCCGGAAATAGTCCAGTTCGTGCGCCTCGCCGACAATTCCGACAATGAATGCCTGATCGTCTTCGGCAAAGACCAGTTGTTGAGGGTGCGCGGGACGCTCGAGGAAGTGACGCGGGTACTACGGGAGGGGTGAGCACGAATTTTGTCTGGTATTCGCTACGGCTTCGGGTTTAGCCAGAGCGCATGTGCAACCATTACCGCAACAATCCCGAGGCTATTCCGTCATGGCGCGAATATATTGCATGGGACCCGCCAGCCGACGAATTTTCCGAAATAAAAATCGACATCTGGCCCAGATATCAGGCGATCATTGCGCGCATCGATGGCGCCTCAAAGATCATGGAAACCATGCAATGGGGCGTGCCATTAAAAATGGCTGGCAAGCGCCGCGGAACGACGGTGACAAAGCGCATCACCAATGTCCGAAACCTCAATAGCCCGTTCTGGCGGTCGATGATTGCAAGCCCAAAGCAACGCTGCCTTGTCCCCTTTACCGAATTTGCCGAACCCAAAATCGGCGCTGGGCGAGAGGAACACTGGTTCCGCGTAACCGATGCCCCGGTATCGGCTTTTGCCGGAATCTGGCGTCCGACCGAAGAAGGCGACGCCTTCGCCTTCCTGACCTGCGAACCCAACCCCCTCGTCGCGCCGCTGCATCCCAAAGCGATGCCGGTGATATTGCAGCCAGAGGATTATGAGAGCTGGCTGACGGGGAGCCATGAGGAAGCAGTGGCACTGGCAGCGCCGTTTCCTTCGCAGTTGATGGTGGTGGGGTAGGATTGCTTGAGAGCGCGGCAGATAATCTAGGCAATAAATACCTGATCGTCGTGGACCAGCTCCTGAGCGTGCGCAAGATGCAAGAGGTAGTGACGCGGGTTTAAGGAAGGGATCAATGCGTCACGCCCGATATGACCGGAAAAAGTACGATAATGTATAGAAGGAAAGTTGCGAGCGGTCGCACCTGTCGGTTGAACCGCTCGCCACCGCCTTACTGCTTTAAAACTCCAGCGGTCATCATTGCAAATTTGAACTGAGATACTGCTAAGCTGTAAGTATGTTCACTTTTCGCAACTTTTTGAGGATCAAACTGCGCCATTTCTAGTGCGAGCTTATACCCTTTCACGATATCACGGAAATGGGCTTCCAAAAATTCCTCAGGATCAGTGATCCATGACACCTTTTCGTTTTGCACCTCCATTAAGGCCGTTAAGCCATAAAACAGAGGAACCACAAAACCATCTGGAACCTTATAGTCGACTTCATTTTCGTAGAAAGGCGTACGTGAACTGATCATCTTTACAGCATCAATCCGACCGAATTTACCATTATTTTTATTATAGGCTTCAGGCAGAGATTCTACGATCCAATCATAGAGCCATGGAAGTTCAATTAGTATATCGAGAGCACTTCCAACTGAAGTGTTCTTCAACTCGAATTTGCCCTCGTTCGTACGTTTCGACACGCGCGTATCTTCATACAGCTTGTCATATGCGAAGGAACATGCGCCTTTACCACTGTAAATTTGAACCGGATTAACTCGATGCTGCCCATCTAGAAATCCGCTTTCTGCCAAAACATTGAATGGCAACCACGACAATGCAACGATATCCCGCACTTTAATGGCACGTTTGGTGTCAGCCTCCCATTCGTTCGGTTTCCACTCAATTCGTTCCGAAATATCATCTTCGGCGTGTTCAAAACGAATTTTTATTTCGTCGTATAGTCCACGTTGGTTTGCCTTTGCTTCCTGTGCAAGCTGAGCATTGTTATTACGAGACGCGCAAATATCAATGATCGCAATCTTGAATTTTGCAATTGTTTCGTCTTTGTCATCCGCAGGTATCAACATTTCTACAGGTATCAGGAAATCTTCGACATCACGAATTTTATTCAATTCATCTCGATACTCGTCCCAAGCATAAAGCATTTCATCCCATTCTTTGATTTTCTTCCAATCCTTTTCTGGCATGACTTTTGAAAGGAAGAAGAGTCCAATCGACAACATGTTGTGACCGCCGTCCAAAATTCCCTCAGAACTCGGATCGTCGAAGTTCAACTGATAACGATTACGTTGCAGCGCCTCATATGACGAAGTTCCAAGAAGGACTCCCTTCGACTTGAAGTGGAACAAATCTGGCGAGGAATTAAGTGTATTTAGAATATCCCCTGTGACCTTGTTAACTCTTGGCCGACGTGGGTTTGCGTCAATGGCGGGGTTATCAAATAGAGCGTAAACGTGTCTACTAGGCACGAATCCTATGACCCGTGTGATCGCTCCGGTCGTCTGTGCAGCTGCTTCTTCAAAACGGATTACATTATTAAGGGTATTTGACATGTAAATTGCCTTCCAAAAAGGCAATGAGCGCATGATTTCAGGGTGAATCTAGAACTGCACAAATGCAGACTTTATTTGCTCTGTAACCATGATCATTGCTGACCAATATTCCAGCCACTATCCAGCGACTATTTAAATGGTGTCAGTGATCACAAAAAGTGTCAATAGATTTTTTCGTACAGACTGAAAAGCAGCGTTAAATGACTACTCGTCTGCCCGTTGCTGAAGCACACACCCTTGCAGTCGTTAGGCGTTTAGGCGGGGTAGAGAGGTACTGGCGAGGCTTTGCGTCAATTTGGATATTCGCGAGCCGACCGCTGCTTCATGGCTGTGTCACAAAATTGTTCAATTGCTGACGCGCCGACGAGTTTTACTCCTCCCCACCTTGCACCCCTCCCCCAACCGCGCTAAGGCGCGGCCACCAAACGACTCTCCCGCTTTAACGCTGGTTTGACGGGTCCAATAAGCACCGCGCTTGGCCCCTGTCCTTCGACAGGCTCAGGACGAACGGTGTGGGGCACTTCGTCACCCCCAACCGGCAAAAAGTACCACTTTTTGACGAGGTATTTATGACCGCAATCGGATTAGACAGCCTGCAGACCCGTTCCACCCTGACCGCTGGCGGCAAGACGGTGGATTATTTCTCCATTGCCAAGCTTTCGGAGAAATTGGGCGACGTGTCGCGGTTGCCGTTTTCGATGAAAGTCCTCCTCGAAAATCTGCTGCGGTTCGAGGATGGCGGCTTCACCGTTTCGGTGCAGGATATTCAGGCGATGGTTGATTGGCAGACCGACGCCAAATCGACCCGCGAAATCCAGTATCGCCCCGCCCGCGTGCTGTTGCAGGATTTTACCGGCGTGCCGTGCGTTGTTGACCTCGCCGCGATGCGCGATGCGATGACTGCGCTGAAGGCTGACCCCGCCAAGATCAATCCGCTGGTGCCTGTCCACCTCGTGATCGACCACTCGGTCATGGTCGACGAATTCGGCCACCCAAAGGCCGCGGAGCAGAATGTCGAAATCGAATATCAGCGCAATGCCGAGCGGTACGACTTCCTGAAATGGGGTTCGAAATCGCTCAATAATTTCAAGGCTGTCCCTCCCGGAACCGGAATTTGCCATCAGGTCAATCTGGAGCATATCGCGCAGACGGTGTGGACTTCGGTCGGCCCCGACGGTGCGACCATCGCTTATCCTGACACCTGCGTCGGCACCGACAGCCACACGACGATGATCAACGGCCTTGGCGTGTTGGGCTGGGGCGTTGGCGGGATCGAGGCCGAGGCCGCGATGCTGGGGCAGCCGGTGTCGATGCTTATTCCCGAAGTCGTCGGGTTCAAGCTCACCGGCGCGCTGGCCGAGGGCGTGACCGCCACCGACCTTGTGCTGACCGCGACTCAGATGCTGCGCGCCAAGGGTGTGGTTGGGCGTTTTGTCGAATATTATGGGCCGGGTCTGGCATCGTTGTCGCTTGCCGACCGCGCGACGCTCGCGAACATGGCGCCGGAATATGGCGCGACCTGTGGTTTCTTCGGTATCGACGAAAAAACCCTTGATTATCTGCGGCTTACGGGCCGCGATGAGGACCAGATTGCTTTGGTTGAGGCCTATGCCAAGGAGCAGGGTCTGTGGGCTTATGCCGACATGGCGGACCCGATTTTCACCGACACGCTCTCGCTAGACATGGCGACCGTGGTGCCTTCGCTTGCTGGCCCCAAGCGCCCGCAGGACAAGGTCATTCTCACTGAAGTCGATAATGTCTTCAACGACGACCTCGCGTCGGTTTACAAGCATGATGGTGCCAAGCGCGTTCCCGTCGAGGGCAAGACCCACGATATCGGCGACGGCGATGTCGTGATTGCGGCGATTACGTCGTGCACGAATACGAGCAATCCATCCGTGCTGGTGGCCGCTGGGCTCGTTGCGCGCAAGGCCAATGCGTTCGGTTTGCGGCCCAAGCCTTGGGTGAAGACGTCGCTCGCGCCGGGGTCGCAGGTTGTGACCGATTATCTCGACCGCGCCGGTTTGACCGCTGATCTCGACGCGGTTGGCTTCAACTTGGTCGGCTATGGCTGCACCACCTGCATCGGTAACTCAGGGCCTTTGGCCGAGCCGATTTCGAAGGCGATTAACGGCAATGACATCGTCGCTGCGTCGGTGATTTCTGGCAACCGCAACTTTGAAGGCCGCGTGTCGCCCGACGTGCGCGCGAACTTCCTCGCCTCGCCGCCTTTGGTCGTGGCTTATGCGCTCAAGGGCACAGTGACCGAGGATTTCACCACCACGCCGATTGGTCAGGCGACCGACGGGACTGACGTGTATCTGAAGGACATCTGGCCGACCAACCAGGAAGTGCACGACGTGATGACCGCGAACATCGACCGCGGCATGTTTACCACACGCTATGCGTCCGTGTACGAAGGCGACGCGCACTGGCAGAAGATTCAGGTCGAGGGATCGGACACCTATCAATGGCGCGCTGGCTCGACCTATGTGGCGAACCCGCCCTATTTCGAGGGCATGAGCATGACGCCCGCGCCGGTGATGGACATCATCGAAGCCAAGCCGCTGGCGATCCTGGGCGACTCAATCACCACCGACCATATTTCGCCCGCCGGTTCGATCAAGGCGGACTCGCCAGCCGGAAAATTCCTTATGGAACATCAGGTTAGCAAAGCCGATTTCAACAGCTACGGCGCCCGCCGCGGCCACCACGAAGTCATGATGCGCGGCACCTTCGCCAACATTCGAATCAAGAACGAAATGGTCCCCGGCATCGAAGGCGGCATGTCGAGCTACAACGGCGAAACGATGCCAATCTACGACGCCGCGATGAAGCACAAGGCCGACGGCACACCGCTGGTTGTTATCGCCGGCAAGGAATATGGCACCGGATCAAGCCGCGACTGGGCAGCAAAGGGCACCAACCTGCTCGGCGTGCGCGCAGTCATCGTCGAAAGCTTCGAACGGATCCACCGTTCGAACCTCGTCGGTATGGGCGTGTTGCCGTTGCAGTTCATGGAAGGCGAAAGCCGCGTGACGCTTGGCCTCACCGCCGACGACAGCTTCACGATCACCAGCGTCGCGTTGCTCCAGCCGCGCCAGACGGTAACCGTAATGGTCACCCGCAAGGATGGCAGCACCTTCAACTTCGACACGCTCTGCCGCATCGACACCGCGAACGAGGTCGAATATTTCATGAACGGCGGCATCCTGCATTATGTGTTGAGGAAGTTGGCGGCTTAAACTCTCGAGAGGATCGACAGCGCCGCTTTCAAATGCGGCGCGTCGATCATTTTGCCGTCCAGTTGGAGCACACCAGCGCCCGGATTGGCGGCGAATGCGTCTACCACGGCTTGAGCGTGAGCGAGTTGCTGTGAGGAAGGCGTAAATCCGTCATTGATCGCCGCCACCTGCGACGGGTGGATGGCGAGCATCCCGGTAAAACCATCCCTCGCCGCCCGCGCGACATAGGCCGTCAAGGCCGCCTCGTCGCTGATGTTCGGCAACACAGTGTCAATCGCCGCCACCCCAGCCGCATGCGCGGCAAACAGAGTCAGTGAACGCACCATTTCATAAGGCGCGGTGTAGCTGCCGTCTGCCTCACGCGAAGTCGCAGCGCCAACCGCTGCGGGCAAATCCTCAGCGCCCCAGCTGACGCCTGCCAGATAATGCGACACCTCACGCAAAGTCCCAAGATCGAACACAGCGCCGGGCGTTTCGGTCGCAATCGGCAAGATCGGCGGAGCTTCACCATCGGGATTGTCCGCCACCGCCGCCGCCTCGGCGCGCAGCCAGTTGACCGATCGCGCGCCCTCTGCCTTGGGCAACACAATTCCGTCGGGCAGGAACGGCAACACCGACGCTAGGTCATCATGCGTCATGTGGCTGTCCTGCGGGTTAACGCGGACAAACACCGGCACCGGCCTGTCGCCCGACAAATATTCCGCCGTAGCCTCACGCGCCGCAACCTTGCGGTCGAGCGCGACCGAATCCTCCAGATCGATGATGATGGCATCGGCACCGCTAGCCGAAGCCTTAGCAAAGCGGTCAGGCCGGTCACCCGGGACGAAGAGCAGCGAGCGGAGTTTCATAACACTACTATAGCCGTTCGTGTCGAGCAAAGTCGAGACACCGTGAGGATGCGCACCGCGGATAGGCATCTCGACTAGGCTCGATGCGAACGGATTTGGGGTTAGTCGGAGCTTTTCTTCAGCAACGCCGCACGCTCGCAACTGCACACCACTTCATCGCGCTGGTTGAGACAGCGGTGGAGGAACGTAACGACACCCGCATCGGGCCGCGATTTGCTCTCCTTCAGTGCGATGACTTCGGTTTCGGCGCGGAGCGTATCGCCGAGAAACACGGGCTTTGGCATGACCAACTTGTCATAGCCCAGATTGGCGACCAACGTGCCCAATGTGGTGTCACCTACTGACAGCCCAACCATTAGGGCAAAGGTGAAAGTGCCATTGACGAGGATCTGCCCGAACTCGCTGGCCTTCGCCGCCTCCGCATCGATATGCAGCGGCTGCGGGTTGTGAGTCATGACCGAGAACAGCAGATTGTCAGTCTCGGTCACCGTGCGGCGGATTTCATGGGCGATGGTATCGCCGATTTGCCATTGGTCGAAGTATTTGCCTGCCATATTCGCTCCTGTTCCCCTCTCCCATTGGGAGAGGGTTGCGCAGACTTGCAAGCTTGCTTGCTAGTCGTAGCTGGGTGAGGGGTTGCGCCCTATCGATAGCGCAGATCCCCTCACCAACTCCGCCTAAGCCTATCGGCTAAGGCTTCGTATCCTCTCCCGACGGGAGAGGGATTATTCCACCGGTTGTATCCGCACCAGCAGCGCCTCGACCTGCACCTGCGCGCCAGCTTCGGCGTTCAGCTCCGCCACCACCCCGTCGAATGGCGCGGTCAGGCTGTGCTCCATCTTCATCGCTTCGAGCGTGAGGAGTTTCTGGCCCTTGGTAACGGTTTGACCATGCGCGACCTCGACCGCGATGATGCGGCCCGGCATGGGGGAGAGGATGGTGCCGTCTCCACTTCCAACCGCTGAGCCTTCGGTCCGCCAGTAGGCGGCAAGAAATGACAGGCCGTCATCCATTATAGAGACGCCATCGGCAACAGGCTCGCCAATGACCGGCTTCATGTTCCAATCTACTGGTAACTCCGTGACGTAGTTCCGGCGGTCAACCTGAACAGCGACCTTCAAGTTTGACTCAGCGTTGGCTTTGAACCCAATTAACGCACGCCAAGGGTCGGATTGTGGCGTATCGCCGAGAATGTCATTGTCCCAACTGGAAAGCATCATCGGCTCGCCGTGATATTCCTGCACAAGAATTGCTGCTGCAGCCTGCATCACCATATCTTCGGTTGGCTCAGTTGGAGGGAGAAGTGCATCCCCCTTGCTGGCGATAAAACCAGTATCGATGTTTCCTGCTCGAAAGTCAGCATCATCTAGCGCGCGCCACAGGAACGGTGCATTAGTTTTGACTGGGTAAATATCCGTCGCCGCGCAGGCCTGTGCGAGCGCTTCGCAGGCGTCAGCGCGTGCCTCTTCGTGCACAACGATCTTAGCTATCAAGGGATCGTAAAAACTGCTGATCTCCGCTCCTTCATAAACGCCGGTTTCCAGCCGCACATCCCGATGCTCTCGAAAAATTTCTAGCTTGCCGACACTCGGCAAAAACCCCTTCGCCGGATCCTCCGCATATAACCGCGCTTCCATAGCCCAGCCGTTGATGCTCAATTCGTCCTGCCGCTTCGGCAACGCCTCCCCGCTCGCCACGCGGAGTTGCCATTCGACCAGATCGACGCCGGTGATTTCCTCGGTAACCGGATGCTCGACCTGCAACCGCGTGTTCATTTCCATAAACCATATCCGGTCGGCGCGCAGGCCTTCGGACGCGTCCGCGATGAACTCGATTGTGCCTGCGCCGACATAGTCGACCGCCTTGGCGGCCTTGACCGCCGCCGCGCAAAGCTGTTCGCGGGTCGCTTCGTCCATACCCGGCGCGGGGGCTTCCTCGATGACCTTCTGGTGGCGGCGTTGCAGCGAGCAGTCGCGTTCGAACAAGTGGACGATGTTGCCGTGGGTGTCGCCGAAAACCTGCACCTCGATATGGCGCGGGCGCTGGATATATTTTTCAATGAGGACATGCGCGTTGCCGAACGAGGCGGTGGCCTCACGCTGGCAAGAGACGAGCGCGTCGGCGAAATCGCCTGCGTCCTCAACCTTGCGCATCCCCTTCCCGCCGCCGCCCGCGACCGCCTTGATCAGGACGGGATAGCCGATTTCGGCGGCGCGCTCGGCAAGGAACTCGGGATCCTGGTTCTCGCCCATAAAGCCGGGGGTGACGGGCACGCCCGCCTCGGCCATCAGTTTCTTGGCCGCATCTTTCAGCCCCATCGCGGTGATGCTGGCGGGGCGCGGGCCGACCCAGATTAGGCCAGCGTCGATTACCGCCTGCGCGAACGCGGCGTTTTCGGAGAGGAAGCCATAACCCGGATGGATCGCCTCCGCCTTGGTGGCGAGCGCGGCGGCGATGATCTTCTCGCCCACTAGATAGCTCTCGCGCGCCGGAGATGGGCCGATATGCACCGCCTCATCCGCCTGCCGCACATGCAGCGCCTTGGCATCAGCGTCCGAATAGACCGCGACGGTGCGAATGCCCATGGCGCGCGCAGTGCGGATGATCCGGCAGGCAATTTCGCCGCGATTGGCGATGAGGAGGGATTTGATCATGTCAGTTGCCGCAATCCGAAATGCGCGACGAAAAGCTGAGGTTCATCACTTTCCATACGCCGTTGTCGCGGACCAGATCGAAATGGTCAAACCCGCAATTGGCCATTTTACCGCCGCGCCGCACGTCAAACCTCACCCACACCATAGCCACGTCGCCATCGATTTCGATCACGGGATTGTAGATGCGCTCGTCGAACGCACCCTCGGGTGTGATGCGCTGCGCAAACTCGGCCCAGCTTTGCGACCTGATGCCGCTGGCCCCCGGTCCTCGTATCCCCGTCGCCGTGACACGCCCGTCCGGATATACATGGGCCAGCATCGCTTTGGAATCGCCCGCTTTGAAGGCTTCAAGAACAGCATTGATGGGAACCAGCACTGCGGTCGTATCGGTTTCATCGATCACAACAGGGATTGCGGGTGGCAGACTTTGGGCTGTGGCTGGAGTCGACAGAAGCATGAGAGTGATCAGCATAAGTTTCATCACATCCGGAACACCCCGAACCGGGGCGCCTCCTCGACCGGCGCGTTTAGCGCCGCCGCCAGTGCCAAGCCCAATACATCGCGTGTCTGCGCCGGGTCGATAATCCCGTCGTCCCACAACCGCGCCGTCGCGTGATAGGGGTTGCCTTCGTCTTCATATTTCTGGCGGATCGGGGCCTTGAAGGCTTCGGCTTCCTCTGGCGTCCAATTTTCGGCATCGCGGTGGACCGTTGCCAGCACGCTCGCCGCCTGTTCGCCGCCCATCACCGAAATCCGCGCATTGGGCCAGGTGAAGAGGAAGCGAGGCGAATAGGCGCGCCCGCACATGCCGTAATTGCCCGCGCCAAAGCTGCCGCCGATCAGCACGGTGATTTTGGGCACGCTCGCGGTGGCGACGGCAGTGACGAGCTTTGCGCCGTGCTTGGCAATCCCCTCCGCCTCATATTTGCCGCCGACCATGAAGCCGCTGATATTTTGCAGGAACAACAAGGGTATCCGCCGCTGGCAGGCGAGTTCGATAAAATGCGCGCCTTTGACCGCGCTTTCCGAAAATAGCACGCCGTTATTGGCGAGGATCGCGACGGGCATCCCCCAGATATGCGCGAAGCCGCAGACGAGAGTGCTGCCATAGAGCGCCTTGAACTCATGAAACTCGCTGCCGTCGACGATGCGCGCGATGACTTCGTGGACATCATAAGGCGCGCGGACGTCGTCGGGGATGACGCCGTAAAGCTCGTCCGCGTCGTATTTGGCCGGGCGCGGGGCTTTCAGGTCGATGTCGGGTTTGTGGATTGGTCCCAGATGGCTGATGATATCGCGCACGATGGTCAGCGCATGTTCGTCATTCTCGGCAACATGGTCGACCACGCCCGACTTGCGTCCGTGCAGGTCGCCGCCGCCGAGATCCTCGGCGCTGATTTCCTCGCCGGTCGCGGCCTTGACCAATGGCGGGCCAGCCAAAAAGATCGTGCCTTGGTTGCGTACGATCACGCTCTCGTCGGACATCGCGGGCACATAGGCGCCGCCTGCGGTGCAGCTACCCATGACGCAGGCGATTTGCGGGATGCCCTTGGCGCTCATATTCGCTTGGTTGAAGAAGATGCGCCCGAAATGGTCGCGGTCAGGAAAGACCTCGTCCTGATGCGGCAGGTTCGCGCCGCCGCTGTCGACGAGGTAGATGCACGGCAAGCGGTTGGCCTCGGCAATTTCCTGTGCGCGCAGATGCTTTTTGACGGTCATCGGGTAATAAGTGCCGCCTTTCACCGTGGCGTCGTTGCACACGATCATGCACTGGCGACCCGAGACGCGACCGATACCGGTGATAAGGCCAGCGCCGGGGACTTCGCCGTCGTACAGGTCGTTTGCGGCGAGCTGGCCGATTTCGAGGAAGGGCGAGCCGGGGTCGAGCAAACGCTCCACGCGCTCCCGTGGCAGCAATTTGCCGCGCGCGGTGTGCCGTTCACGCGACTTCTCGTTACCACCCAACGCCGTCTCGGCAACCTTCGCCCAAAGCTCATCGCGCAACGCCCTGTTATGCGCAACGCGGGCCTTGTAGTCTTCGGCTTCGGTGTTGATCTGGCTTGCTAAGGTCGGTGCGCTCATCGTTTCAATTGAAACGATTTTGCAGATTTAGCAAGGCCATCGCGGCCTCCGCCGCCTCTCCGCCCTTGTCCTTTTGCTTGGGGTCGGCGCGGACAATGGCTTGCTCTTCATTCTCGACGGTGAGGATGCCGTTGCCAATGGCGATGCCATCCATCGTCAGCGCCATGATGCCGCGCGCGCTTTCGCCAGCGACGATTTCGAAATGATAAGTTTCGCCGCGGATTACCACGCCGATAGCGACAAAGCCGTCATATATCTGTGCCTCGGCTGCCATCGCGATGGTGCCGGGAATTTCCAGCGCGCCGGGGACGGTGATGACCTCCACCTCATGCCCCTTAGCCTTCAGTGCGGCCTTGGCACCGGCCACGAGCATATCGTTCAAATGATCGTAAAAACGCGCTTCAACTATCAGAAATTTAGCCATTATTCGCCTCCGGTGCCGGGTATTGGATGCTCGCCGACAATCGACAGGCCATATCCTTCGAGACCAACTAGCGTGTGGTGGGTGTTGGTCAACAATATCATGTCGTGCACGCCAAGCTCGGTCAGGATCTGCGCGCCGCCGCCATAATCGCGAAGCTCCTCGACCTCTGGCGCGCCAGCGCTTTTGCCTTCGGCACGGAGTTGCATGAAGCGCGAGACCACGTTTTTCATCGGCTTGTTGATGACCACAACGACGCCGCTGCCAGCTTCCGCGATTGCCTCCATCGAACGCGAGAGCAGGCCCGAACGTTCGTTATCCTCACCAAAAACATCGACGAACATCGACATCGTATGCATGCGAACCAATGTCGGCTTGGCAGGATCGATCCAGCCCTTCACCAAGGCCATCGTTTCGTCTTCAGTCGCCTTGTTGTAGAATGTCATCGCGGTCCAATCGCCGCCCCATTTGCTGGTGAACTTCATCTCCGCGCGTTTTTCAATGAGATGGTCGTGCTTCCGCCTGTAGGCGATAAGGTCGCGGATCGTGCCCATTTTCAGGCCGTGTAGGCGAGCGAACGACACCAGATCGTCCATTCGAGCCATGCTGCCGTCATCCTTCATGATCTCGCAGATCACGCCAGATGGATTGAGGCCAGCAAGACGGCTGATATCTACAGCTGCCTCGGTATGCCCTGCCCGCACAAGCACGCCGCCGTCGCGCGCGGTCAGCGGGAATACATGGCCAGGCGAAACGATATCGTCCGGTCCTTTTGCAGCATCAACCGCAACCGAAATGGTACGCGCCCGGTCGGCGGCGCTGATCCCTGTGGTCACTCCCTCGCGTGCCTCAATCGAGACGGTGAATGCGGTCTGCATGCTCTCGCGATTTTCGCGGGCCATCGGGGTCAGTCCAAGTTGCTCGCAGCGCTGCTTCGTCATCGACAGGCAAATGAGCCCACGCCCATGAGTCGCCATGAAGTTGATCGCATCGGGCGTTGCCATTTGCGCAGGGATGATCAGGTCGCCTTCATTCTCGCGGTCTTCGTCGTCGACAAGGATGTACATGCGGCCGTTGCGGGCCTCCTCGATAATCTCTTCGATTGGCACCAAAGCAGGCGTGTCATCATTAGCGAATAGATAGCTTTCCAGCTTGCGCAGCGTATCGGCAGTCGGATTCCAGTCGGGCTGGTCGAGATCGCGAAGCGTATTGGCGTGAAGCCCCGCAGCGCGGGCCAATCCTGATCGGGAGAGGCCACCGTCATTGACGAGGCTGCGGAGTTTGGTGATAAGTTGGGTGCTCATGATTCTTCATTTTCACATTACAGTGTGATTGTCAACGAGAGAGTCACACCAAACTGTAGGGAGAGAAGCATGGCATCGACTGTCTGGGTCAGCAAATCGGCACTAACCGATGCCCTTATCCATGATAATGCCCTGCCCACGCTGGGCGACGGCGAAGTCAGGCTCAAAATTGAGAGCTTCTCGGTCACCGCTAACAATATCACTTATGCTGTAATCGGAGATATGTTCGGCTATTGGAGTTTCTTCCCGGCTGAGGGCGATTACGGCGTGGTGCCGATGTGGGGCCATGCAGTCGTCGAGGAATCGCGGCATGCCGATATCGCGGTCGGTGAGCGCGTTTACGGTTACCTTCCGATGGGATCCCATCTCGATGTGCTTCCCGGCAAGCTGAGTGCAAACGGCTTCACCGACATGGCCGCGCGCCGGCAGCCGATGAGCCCGATCTACAACCAATATAGCCGCCTCAACGCCGACCCCGAACATGATCCCGCCAAAGAAGCCGAGCGGATGCTGTTCGGGCCGTTATTCAAAACCGGCTTCCTGATCGAAGCCATGTTCCGCCGCGAAGGCTGGTTCGGCGCGCAGAACCTGATCATGACCAGCGCATCGTCGAAAACATCGATGGGGCTGGCGAGCGTTACCAAGGACCTGTCGCCGGACATCAAGCGTATCGGCATGACATCATCTGGCAATGTCGATTTTGTGCGTGGCACCGGGCTTTACGACGACGTCATTGCCTATGACGAAGTCGACCGCCTTCCGCGCGCAGCTTCAGTCTCGGTCGATTTTGCAGGCAATAGCAGCCTGTTGCGCGGCATTCACGAGATGCTGGGCGAAATGTTGAAATACAGCTGCCTCGTCGGTGCAACGCATGTCGACGCGCGCGGAGCAAACAGCGCTGGAGGTGGCGGAAGCGCAATGCCCGGCCCCAAACCAATCTTATTTTTCGCCCCCGATCACGCCGTAGCCACCGTTCAGGAACTTGGCCCAAAAGGATTCGGCGAGGCCGTCGGTACCAGTTGGAAAAGCTTCCTCGGCGCGGTCGATGGCGTAGTTGCCATCGACGAGCGCCACGGTCTCGATTCCGCCACCGATGCTTTTATTGAAACGCTTGAGGGCAGAGCCGACCCGCAGGTCGGCATTATCATCCGTCCCTGAAACGCTTAAATTTCGGCAACACCCGACAGTTTTGTGAGTGGCTTGATCAGCCATAACCCTGCGCATGCACTGAACAGCCATTGCGTCGTGTAGACTATTAAAGCGCCGGTGACGTGCATATCGATTACCCCAGTCGCAAGCAGAATCGAGGGGATGCCCCCTGCAAGCAACGCCGCACAACCTAACGCCATCGCATTCTGTGCATTAGACCTGATCAATTGTGTCCCCCAAAGGATGAAGGCCAGACCGACTGCGTAGGCCGAAACATACACCAGCGACTGGTTGAACTTCCAACACAGATTAGCAATCTCCTCCGGGAATTGCCCATCCGCAGCGAGCGCCGGTGCGATAAATCCATTCATCGTCCCTGCGAATATAACCGTAATTATGCCAACCGAAAAAGCGATTAGCGCGAGTAACGTCCAAAAATTGTTGAGCCCGAGACGGACCGACACGCGAACGAAACCAGCCTGCAAAATGAGCGAAGTAAATATAAGCCCCCCATGCACCAGCTGGATAAGCCCCGAGTCATCGGTGAAATTGGTCGGATGATGCGCCATTACGGGCACCGACAATAATGCCGCACCCGTCAACACTAGCCCCGCAATACGGTCGGTTGCCGCATCCTGTTTTTCATTGTTCGTCATAGATCGTCCTTATTTGACAGACACGGCCACAAGAGCCATTCTTTTGCATGGACATTCCAACTAGATTTGGGTTGACGGGCGGCCAACCGACAAATGATGGCAAATGTCTGGCAAGGAGTTTTCGATGACACGTTCTTCCGCGCCGCGATCGAGATTGCTCGAAGCCTTTAGCCATCTGATTCTGGAACGGACAGAGGGTCGGCCCGGACTGGGAGAGGTCATCGACAAGGCGCAGGTCGCCCGTTCGACGCTCTACGATCACTTCGGCGGGCGGGATGATCTGTTGCTTGAGGCCATCAAGATGCCTTTGAAGGCGCTGGCTGATATTGGCGCGGGGAATGGAGAACCGGAGGCGCTGGTAGCGATGTTGGAACATTTCCGGTCCCGGCGGCAAGATGCACTGGACCTTATAACCGGCCCGCTACGGCATCGGATTAACCGAAACCTGGCCGCGATGATAAGCGAACGCGACTGCAAAATGGACGAGAAATCGGCAATCCATGTCGCAGACCTGCTTTTCGGTTTTATGCGCCTATGGCTGGCAGGTGAAACAGCTTACAGCGCAGAGACACTGGCTATATTGATGATCAAAAGCGCGGATGCCCAACGCCGGGTTTTTCTGCATGAAGTCGACTGACGCAACGGCTACTCGGCCTTGAACACCCGCCCATCTTTCATCACAAAGCGCACTACCTTCAACGTAGTAACATCTGCTGTTGGATCACCTGCTACTGCGATCAGGTCTGCTGCCTTGCCCGGTTCAAGGCTGCCGACTTCTTTCTCAACCCCAAGCAACGTCGCTGCGTTCATCGTTGCTGCCTGAATAGCAGCGCTGGCGGGCATACCGTGCTTCACCATCAGCTCGAACTCATCGGCATTCTTGCCGTGCTTTGAAACACCGGCGTCAGTGCCGAACGCGATCTTCACGCCTGCGGGATAGGCCTTGGCGAGACTTTTTCCGGTAACGCCAATGCGCCATTGGACCTTTGCCAGAACGTCTGGCGGATAAGCGTTGGGGTCTTTTGCCAATCTCTCGATATAGCCGTTCACGGTTGACAAGGTCGGGACATAATAAGCGCCCGATGACTTGAACAGTTTGATGCTGGCGTCGTCGAGCATCGTGCCATGCTCGATCGAGTCCGCTCCAGCTGCAAGTGCCGCGTTAATGCCGTCATTACCGTGCGCGTGGACCGCCATTTTCTTGCCGTAGAGGTGCGCGGTGTCGACCAGCGCCTTGACCTCGTCATCGAACAACTGTCGCCCCAGCCCTGCGCCGATGCGGCTGTTGACGCCGCCGGTGGTCGCGATTTTGATGACATCAACGCCGCGCCGGATTTGCTTGCGAACCGCCTGGCGGCAGCTTTCGACGCCGTCGCACAGATTCTCTTGGCCGACGCTGGCGTGCAAGTCTTCGGACAGCGACAGCGTGCCATCCATATGGCCGCTGGTGGTCGAGATCGACTTACCCGCGTCGATGATGCGAGGCCCCGGCAACTCGCCTGCAGCGACTGCATCGCGCAACGCCAGCGTAGCGCCGCTGCCATCGCCAAGATTGCGAACGGTGGTGAAGCCAGCCATCAGGGTTTTCTTCGCGTTGCCAGCCGCGCGATATGCGGCGCGTGCCGGGCTATCGGTCACCGCTTCGATTAATCCCGCATTGCCGCCCGCGTCGCTGTCGAGATGGACGTGGCTGTCGATCAGGCCGGGGAGAACGAACTTGTCCTTGAGGTCAATCAGCGTCGCGCCTGCCGGGCCGGATTGGTGACCGTTCAAGACCTCGGCGATTTTGCCGTTACGAATGACTATGGTTGACTGCCCGCGTGGGGCTTGGCCGGGTTTATCAAGCAACTGTCCTGCATGAATGACGGTGACCTGTTCGGCGGTCTGCGCCGACAGCGGAGAAGTTGCCAGTGCCAACGCGGTCAAAGAGACAAATGCCAGTTTCTTCATTCTTAAACTCCCCTGCGAAATCTTGTGCCCATTGCTGGCGGATCCTGTGGCGGACCGGCAAAACATTGCGCGACTGCCATCCATTGATGCGCGACTTCGCCGGATACATCAAGTGACGTGTCGGCGATGTTGCGGCATTGAGTCACGACCTGGCAGAATTCGGCTGCGCTGCCACTGATGACGCCGCTGTCCGATGGTTCGCCATATTCCCAGAGCGCGCCTGACGGTGCGGTGAGCTGCAATTGCGGCATCGCGCCCGGTGGCTCCATCCGCCGGTTTTTCCATGTGAAGCCATAAGTGTTGACACCCAGACGGACGATGTTGCCAATGCGGTCAGCATCGACGCGCTCAGCGCCCAGCACATCGTAAATCGCTTGTGCGTGGCTCCATGTTTCCATCAGCCGCGCGGTAATCGAGCTTATGACGCTCATGTCAGGGCCGACCCATTTGACCCGGTGCTTGGGATCAGCAGCGGCAAAACGCGGCGTCATTGCCCGGTATTGAGTGGTCCAAGCTGCGGCCAGATCATGGCCCGACAGACCGCCCAGATACTCAGCCTCGAAATCTGGCAACCGGCCACCGCGAACACCCGCCATCATTTTTGCGATAAATTCGCCGAAGGCAGCTTCGTCGGACAGCGCCAGATCAGCTGCGATATTCCAAACATGCAGATGGCGGATAATATTGTTGATCGTCCAGCCCTTGAATTGAGTCGGCATTTCAAAATCGGCGTCGGACAAAGGCGCGAGCAGCGCCGACAGTGCTTCGCTCTCGTTCAGAAAATCGGTCGCTTGCTGCATATCCTTTACCCCATAAACCCGAATAAATGCCCAGCCACCTTGCGCATCTGGATTTCCTCGGCGCCTTCGGTAATGCGGTATCGGCGGTGGTGGCGGTAGATATGTTCGAACGGCTTGTGCCGCGAATAGCCTAGACCGCCGTGGACCTGCATCGCGAAATCGGCGGCGTTGCAGACCAGGCGGTTGGCCTTGTAGTTACACATGCTTACCTTGTCCGACAGACGGATCGCGACTTCGGGCTTAGTCATATTGTCCATTTCGGCGGCGGTCTTATAGATCAGCAAACGCAACATTTCAGCGTCGGTTTGCAGTTCGACCAGCGGAAACTGGATCGCCTGATTGACCGAGAGAGGTTTGCCAAATGGCTTGCGTTCGCGAGCATATGCGACCGCCTCGTCAATGCAATATTGTGCCGCGCCAAGCGAGGACGCCGCTTGCCTGATGCGGTTTTCGTGAACAAAATGCTGTGCGACCGCGAGGCCGTTGTCGAGCTCGCCCAGGATCGCGCTCTCAGGCACCCAGACGTCGGTATATTTTACCTTGGGATGGTCGGTCGGCATGTTGAACGTCCACATATATTCGCCGATCTCGAACCCCGGCGCATCGGTCGGCACGACAAAGCAGGTAATGCCGCGTGCCTTGCCATCCTCGCCGCTGGTTCGTGCGAAGGTCATGACGTGCGAGGTATACGGAAGTCCCGTCGTCCACATCTTGTTGCCATTGATGCGGTACCCGGCAAGGCCGTCGCGGGTTTCGGGAACCGCGCGCGTGTCCATGTGAGTGGCGTCGGAGCCGTGATGTTCTTCGGTCAAACCAAAGCTCCAACCCATTTTGCCTTCGAGCATCGGCGGAATAAACGCCGCCTTTTGTTGCGGCGTGCCAAAGTCGCGGAGCATTAGAACCTGAACCAGATTGCCGACAATACTGCTCTCGTTCTGCAGGTCGTTGTGTAGGCCCAGCCCCTTATGCGCCAGATGATGCCGGATGACGGCCATCGCAAGGTTCGATCCATTTTTGCCGCCGAACTCTTCGGGGATGGCATAGCGGTAATGTCCGGCTCGGTCCGCGACGCTGCGCATTTCGGCCAGCAATGCCCACCAGTCGGCGCGCGGGTGGCCGTCATTGTCCCAATCGGTCCGCGCATGTTCGCGGCGGTGGTCGAAGAAGCGGATATTGTCATCGCGCGCCTCGATGGGCTTGATCTCGCGTTCGATGAAGTCGTCGAGAACGGCCAGATAGTCAGTGATGTCCTCCGGGATTTCGAACAGCATCATGCGCTCCATTTCTGTGTGGCTGCCGCCAACGCGGAATATTTCGGTTGGTCAGCGGCGAGTTTTGCCAGCGACTGGGCTTTGAGCTTTGCCAGCAGGCCAGGCGTTGCGAGCGATTTGCGGCCTGTCAGGAGGTCATCCGACAACGCCTTGTCGTGAATGGAGGCGGGACTTGCGGTTTCACGCTGCAGCATACCAAGCGCATTCAGTGCAACCGACGCCATGAAGCGGTCGCGGCCTTGTGTAGTGGGCTTCACGTCGGCTTCGATCCAGCTTGCGAGTGCTTCGAGCATCTCTACCGTTGATGGTTCGCCCGATCGTCGAACTGCAGTCTGCTGTAGTGAAGTCGTGGCACCGCGTTCTTCGTCGGGCGCATCTTCTTCCAACAGCATTAGCAAATCGACTTCGGTTTCCGACGCGCGGCGTCCGATCACTGCGCGCTCCAATCCGGCATCAAGCCCGCTACGCCAGATGTCGGCCATTTGGAGGCAACACACGCCCCACCACAATGTCGAGTAAACGAGCCACCAACGGAAGCGTTCGGGTTCAACCGTCGCGCCGCTTTCGCGCGCATAGGCTATCCAATATTCTTCCAGTTGCCCGACGCCGAAGGCGGGCCGGTCGATATATCCAAAGCGCCAGCTGTTGATGCAGCCAAAGGCCAAGTCCTGATGCCGGTCGCCGAGATGTGCGAGTTCCCAATCCAGAACAGCGGCTAAGCCGTTTGCATCCGCCATGATATTGCCCATTCGAAAATCGCCATGCACCAGCACTGGCTTTACGGGGGTCGGCAGATGGTCTTCCAGCCATTTGAACGCCAGCGCCATCACGGGGCGATCCCCGCCATAGCCGATAAACTTCTGCTTGAGATCGCCCAGCAAAGTCGCAATTTCTGGCGATGGCAGTGCAGGCAGCGCGCCTGTTGGCACCGCGTGGATCGCCGCCAGTTCGCGCGCAAAATCGGTCAATAACGCAGGCGGCGGGTTCGCCAGTATCTTTGCAGGGTTCACCTCGGCCTCGACCCTGCGCATCAGATAGCCTGTGCCGAGATGATCGCTGTGCTCGATTTCGCCGACAATCTCCGGCGCTTTGACGCCAGCGGCAAATGCTGCGCGAACGACGGCGGCTTCGATATCATGGCCATAAGCCCGCCCGGCCATTAGTTCAGCCGAAGGCGAGCGGCGTAAGACATAGCCGTTACCTTCATAGTCGAACGACCAGCTTTCCATATTCGCACCGCCGGTCAACCGGTGAAGGTTTTCAGGTTCGCCGGCTCCGCCCAGCACGCGGCGGGCAAAGTGCGCTAGGTCGGTGGCGAATTCGTCGCTCATCCCGCCCGGTGCTTCCAATAGGCAAACACCTTTTCCTGAAGCTGCTTCACATGTGCTTGGGCTTCGGGACCAGTCCATTCCCCCTGATAGTCCGTCCGCCCAGTCCACCAGCCCTGCCCCGGCAGCCCGTCGCCCTCGCGTACCACCAGGACAGCCAATGCAGGCGCGTCCTCTTCGGCGTTTAACTGGTCGATTTTATCGAGCGTCTTGCACACCTGCCGCATCTTCGGGCGGGTGAAACGGAAGCCCAGATACAACAGCAATTCGGAATAGCTGATTGCCCGCCCCTCGCGCGCGCAGTGTTCAAGCATTGATTTGATCCGCGCGATATCGTGCAGCGCGGATACATCCGCTGCTGGGTCGCTCAGGAAGTCTTCGAGGACGGGGTCCAATCTTGCTCCTACAGATAATCTTTGGCCATCGCGGCCATGATGGCATGGAATTCGGCGATGACCTCGTCGATGATTTGCTTGGCTGGCTTCACCTCGTCGATGCGCCCCGCAACCTGACCGGATAGTGCTATCGCCGCCTCCATGTCTCCGCCAAAATAGAGATCAAGCACGCCGCGCATTTCAGCCATAATATTGTCGGTCGGTTCATGGTCGATCTTGGTCGTCCGCTCGGTCTTCAGCGCCCGTAGTGCGGGTCCAGGGCCGTGGCGGTTTAGAAACAGCGTGTCGGTTTCCTTCGCGTTTATAATCGCGTCTTTCCAATTGTGATGCACCGGCGATTCCGCCGCGCTGACCATACGCGTACCCATCTGGATTCCCTCTGCTCCCAGCGCGAACGCAGCCGCCATCGACCGACCACACACCATCCCGCCTGCAGCAATGATTGGCACATCGACCTTGCTTCGGATCAGCGGCAACAGCACCATCAGCGCGACATCGTTCGGGTTCTTGAATCCACCGCCCTCGCCGCCTTCGACCACCAACCCATCAACGCCAGCTGCTATTGCCTTGAGCGCCCCTGCAAGCGTCGGCACTACGTGAAATACGGTTAGGCCAGCGGCCTTCAACGGCCCGCAATATTTATTTGGATCACCGGCAGATGTTGTGACAAACTTCACTCCCTGATCGACAACGAAGTCGACAATGCCCGGATCGCGGACAAACGCCTGCGCGATGTTCACGCCGAATGGCTTATCGGTGAGTTTCCGCATTTTGACGATTTCGGCGCGAACTTCCTCGAGTTGCCCCGATGATGTTTCGATAATCCCGAGCCCGCCCGCGTTCGACACCGCCGATGCCAACTGCGCCCGTGCGATCCAGCCCATCGGAGCCTGAACGATGGGATATTCAACACCGAGCAATTCAGTGATGCGGTTTTTGATTGGTCTCAAATTTGCTCTCCCTCTTGGGAGGCATAGAATGGACGGGGCAGATATCCAAATGGAGTTTAATCGTCTGACTAATTTTCGCTCCAGGCGAAAATGGTGGGCGATACAAGGTTTGAACTTGTGACCCCTCGCGTGTGAAGCGAGTGCTCTACCGAGGCAGATGCGTTGTTCAGTCCAACGAAGATAGTCTCGACGATCCGCGCCAGCTTATGAGTCTTCAACTTACCGGTGCCGATGTAGATGATTGCCTCGGGATTGGTGTAGCACTGCACCATCTGGTTGATGAGTGACACGCATTCATCAATCGAGAAGCCACTAAAATAGCCCTGTTCCATCGCTTCGGCGACGATGATCGCCAGATAATGATCGCCGAGGTCGACATAGCCGCGAACAACCTCGAAATGCTGGCTGCCGATTTCCATGTAACTTTTAAGCAAGTCAGGTTCGGCTTCATATTGAACCACCATCGCTTCGAATCGGCGCGCGAAATATTGGTACATTTTTTCGCGCACCGGCAAATCCGATTGGGTAACTTCCTCCATGATCCGAACTTTGACGGCAAAAAACTTCTCGGCGACTGCCTCTAACAAGGCGTCCTTGTTTTCAAAAAAGCGGTAGAGATTGGATGGCGACATTCCCGCCGCTGATGCTAGGTCCGTCATTGATATATCGACCGCCCCGCGTTTGCGGATCAGGTCATCGACAACCTCAAGCAATTGCGCTCGTCCTGCCTCGAGATCGGTCTGCGGGCGGGCCATATATCGCTCCCTGTGTATTAGGCGCCTAATTCAGTTTTGTGATATGTGCAGCATATCTTCAATTTTCAATGGCGTCGAATGCAAAACTGCTTTGCGTGGTTGCAATGTCCTGGAGTCCATCCTCGCCCACCAAGCCAGACAGCGTTAGCCCAAGAAGCCTGATACCCATTTCGGCAGGGAGAATTTGATCGAGCAAACCGTGGCTTAATTGCGCGAATTCAGAGCGTTCTGCGATGATATGGCCAAGCGTTCGAGAACGCGTGACCGTTCTAAAATCGCTATACCGCGCCTTTAAAACCAATGTTTTGCCGCGCGCCTGATAACGCTCGATCCTGTCCCAGACCAATTCGATAATGCCCTCAAGCGCATCACGCAATTCGGCTTCGCTCTTTTTGTCATCGAAATATGTGGTCTCGCCGCCGAGTGATTTGCGGGCGCTGTTGGCGTTGACCGGCCGGTCGTCGATACCGCGCGCGGCGTTGAACAAATAGCTGCCCCAGCTGCCAAAATGATGCGCCAGCCACGCTTCGTCCTTCTGCGCTAGATCGGCGCCGGTATGCACACCAAGCTTTGCCATTTTTTCCGCGGTGCGCGGACCAACGCCGTGAAAGCGGCGGACGGGAAGCCCAGCGACAAAATCTGCGCCTTTTTCGGGCAGGATAACGCACAGGCCGTCGGGCTTGTTCTGGTCGCTGGCGAGTTTTGCGATGAACTTATTGTAACTAACACCGGCACTCGCGGTCAGGCCGGTTTCTGCGCGGATGGCGGCGCGGATCGCTTTGGCGACTTTGACTGCCGATCCCAAGCCGGTCTTGTCCTGCGTAACATCGAGATAGGCTTCGTCAAGCGACAGAGGCTGGATGATATCGGTATGCCGCGCGAAAATCTCGCGGATTTGGCGCGATACAATCTTATACGCCTCAAAACGCGGCTTGACGAAGATCAGGTCGGGGCATTGGCGCTGCGCCGTGATCGACGGCATCGCCGAGCGCACGCCAAAAGCACGGGCTTCATAACTTGCCGCTGCCACTACCCCGCGTTTCGAAGAGCCACCAACGGCCACGGGCTTTCCGCGCAAGTCAGGATTATCGCGCTGTTCGACGCTGGCATAGAATGCATCCATGTCGACATGGATAATTTTGCGGGTGGGCGGCGATTCGGACACCATCCAGTTATAAACCGCAGTGCTGAGCCTGTCGAAGCACGCCTTTCAGCCCTGCGCTACACTCGATAGGCGCCCTTCGACAGGCTCAGGGCTACGGTGTTTGGTCAAACGCCAACCGCCGCCCTGAGCGCCTTGCGATCAAGCTTACCAATCATGGTTTTGGGTAGCACATCCATTACAACCACTGACTGCACGCGCTCATGCTTGCCAAGTTGCGGATTGAGCCAGGCGACGATTGCATCGCCGTCGGCGCGGGCACCTTCCTGCAAAGTGACAAAAGCACGCGGAAGCTCGCCATGATACGCGTCGGGAACGCCGATCACCAGCGCCTCCTTCACCGAGGGATGCTTGTACAAGATATCTTCAATCTGGCTCGGGAAGACCTTGAACCCACCAACCGCAATCATATCCTTCAGCCGGTCGACGATATGGATAAACCCATCTTCGTCAATCGTCGCGACATCGCCGGTGCGCAAATATTTGCCGAGGAATACTTCTGCGTCTGCCTCGGGACGCCCCCAATAACCGCGCATCACTTGCGGACCAGAAAACACCAGTTCGCCTGGCTGTCCATCAGGCGCAGGCTTAGTTGGATCTTCCTTGTCGACCAGCTTTACATCGGTGCCGGGAACTGGCTGCCCTATGCTGCCCAATTTGTTGAGGCCTTCATAAGGGTTACAGGACACCACGCCGGAGCTTTCGGTAAGGCCATAGCCTTCAATCACGACTGCACCGGTGAGGCTCTCAAACTTGGCTTTTAGTTCGGCGGGAAGCGGCGCGCCGCCGGAGATGCACGCGCGCAGCGAAGTGAAATCGGTTTTTTCAATATCGGGACAGTCGAGCAAAGCCTGATACATTGTCGGCACGCCCGGCAACGAGGTAACCTTTGTCCGGTTCACCGCAGCAAGCGCTGCTTTAGCCTCAAAACGCGGCAGCATGATGATCTCACCGCCATTAGAAACGGTCCGGTTGAGCACGGTCGCGTTGGCGAACACGTGGAAGAAAGGCAAAACACCAAGGATTCGGTCATCGCTTGGCGCATCAGGTTTGTTAAAATGCGATTCAGGATCGATGCAATTAATCTGCCGTGCGTTCGCTGTGATATTCTGATGGCTTAGCATCGCGCCTTTTGGTGTGCCAGTGGTACCACCAGTATATTGGAGCTGCGCGATGTCGGTTTCGGGGGTGCAGGGTCGTAACGCATAATCGCCACGATTGCGTATCAGGTCAGCATATATTGTTATGCGGCTATCGGTGGGGATCGGCGATACATCCTTGCGCTTGAACAGCCGGTAAGCCCAGCTTTTCGCCGTCGGAAGGGCTTCGGCGACGCTGCCGACTACCAGTTCTTTCAGGTTCGAATTATCCAGCACCTTGATCGCGGTTGGCAATAATGCTGCTGCGGAAACGGTAAATAATATGCTCGTCCCGCTATCGGCCACCTGATGCGCAAGTTCATCGACAGTATATAGCGGCGAGAAATTGACCACAATCGCCCCCGCAGCCAGCGCACCATAATAAGCCGCGATGTAATGCGGCACATTAGGCAGAAACAGGCCCACCCGATCGCCCTTTCCTATGCCCTTGTCCTGTAATCCTTTGGCCACGCGGCGAACCGCTTCCGCCATTTCTGCATAGCTGTATTTGCGGCCCATGAAGTCGGCGAGCGAGGCCTTACCCATGCGCTCAGCCGATTGGAAAAACATGTCATGCAACGCTAGCGGCGCGAATTGCTGATCCCATTTGGTCGGGTGAAGATAGTTTGTTGTCCAGTTCATTTCGCTTTTATGCCGCGTGATACCAGCCAACGCCATCGCGGATTTCGACAACCGCACGGCCTGCGCGTTCCAGATAGCGCAAATGCGCCATCGCTTCGCCGGTGGCGAGGCCGTAAATGCTGTCGTCGATGGGCCGACCGAATAACAGGCCAAAAGTGTCGACGCCGCGCATTTCCTTCTCGCGCAACGCCGCCTCCAGCCGGTCGAGTTGCTCGTGATGCCCCGATGCAAGCTTGTCGAGACGCACATGCACGCCCTTGAAAGGAAAGCCGTGCGCGGGCAGCACCAGCATATCCTCTGGCAGAGCGGCCCTGAATTTGGCAATCGACGCCAGCCATTCAGCGAGCGGATCGGCCTCAGGTTCGCTATCCATTATCGATACGTTGGAGGTGATACGCGGCAATATCTGATCGCCGGCGATTATCACGCCGTTCCGGTAATCGACCATACAGGCATGTTCCGGCGTATGCCCGCCGCCAGTCATAATCTGCCATTGGCGATTACCGACGCGAACGACCGCTCCGTCATCAAGTCTGTGATGGCCTGTAGGAAGGCGCGAGACTGCGCGGGCAAAATTTCCCCAACCGCCACCGCGCATTTTCTCAAGCCGCTCGTCATCATAACCCGAAAATTTGCGGCGACGTAAAATGTCCTCAGGCGGGTGCTCCAACGTCTCGCTGGTTAACATCCGTGCCAACAGCCATTCGGTGCGGTTCATCCAAACCGGTACCTTGAACTTATTGGCGAGCCAACCGGCACAACCGACATGGTCAGGGTGGAAATGCGTAACAAATATCCGCGTCAATTGCCGCTCGGACAACACGCCAGCAAACATCGATTTCCAGTAATCGACCACATTGGGCAAAAACAGCCCGGTATCGGCAATTGCATAGCCGTTACCATCCGGCGCATCATCGTCAAGCAGCCACAAATTGATGTGATTGAGACTACCCGGCACGGGCATCCGCGTCCAACCAAGATCGGGCGCAAGATTATAGATTTCGCCATATCCCGGAGCATGATCGCCGAGCGGATAGGTCAGGCCTCTCAGCTCCTTGGCTTCAAACCCGTGGTCGACCAGTGACATATCATATGCGGGGGGAGCTTTTGTGGCCATCCCCCGGTCCGTGCCTTAATCGCGCGATTAAGGCAATGGTGACGTTAGGGAAGCTTATTCGCCGCTTTTCTTGAATAGCGTATCCGCCGTCAATTCAGGCTTCGCGCCTTCTTCCTCTTCGCCATTCAGCGCGGCTTCGGCCTTGCGTGCGGCTTCGGTACGTTCGGCGCGAAGTTCTTCAATCAGCGCTTCACGGTCGGTGCCAAGCCGTGCGTCATTGGCGGCGGTGTTGTCGATGCCGGCTTTCTTTGCCATGCGGTTGACGATCGCATCGAGTTCGCGCTGTGAGGTGAGGCCCAATGTGACCGGATCCTTCGCTTGAATTTCAGCGATGTTCCAGTGACTGCGCTCGCGTATGGCGGCAATCGTATTGCGCGTGGTACCGATAAGCTTGCAGATCGCACCGTCAGAAATTTCTGGGTGATTGCGCAGCAACCAGGCGATGCCGTCGGGCTTGTCCTGACGCTTCGACACCGGCGTGTAGCGTGGTCCCTTGGTGCGGCGGACCTGATCTGGGCCGACCGACATCTTCAAAACATAATCCTCGTCAGCCTGACCCTTTTCGATTTCTTCCATCGCGAGTTCGCCCGCGTGGACAGGGTCGCGTCCGGTATATTTCGAACCGGTCATGTCATCGGCCATCGCCTGCACTTCTAGGATGTGAATACCACAAAATTCGGCAATTTGTGAAAAGCTGAGCGCCGTGTTGTCAACCAGCCAAGCGGCGGTCGCATGTGGCATCAAAGGGGTGGCCATGTCTTTTGCTCCAATAATAAGGGCCGCCCCTTACCGGAGCGGCCTGAATGTGTTGGCGACGGTATTAGGCCAAGTTCCCTTTGTCGGCAAGCCGCAATCAGCGATGGCCCTTGCACTCATAATGGCACAGGTGCATTCACCGCGATTGTAGGGAGAAATCGATGAAGCGCGTGTTCAAATGGCTTGGCATAATCTTGCTTGTGGCGATCGCGACGCTGTTTTTCTGGGGCTATGCGCCGGATACCGATGCTGGTGCGATGAAAGCCAAATATGGCGGCGGCACATCACGTTTTGTCGAACTGCAACCCGGTTTGAACGTCCATTACCGCGACGAAGGCAAGCGCGACGGGCGGGTTCTGGTGCTTGTCCACGGCTCCAATGCATCGCTTCATACTTGGGAACCTTGGGTCAAACGGCTTGGCAATGATTACCGCATTATCAGTATGGATTTACCGGGGCATGGCCTGACCGGCGTTGATCCGGCCGGGACATATGACAACGCATCTTATGTCGGCGTAGTCGACCGGTTGCTGACTAAGCTCGGCGTTGGCAAGGCCGTAATCGGCGGCAATTCCATGGGTGGCGGTGTGTCCTGGATGTATGCTTTGGCGCATCCCGAAAAGACCGAAGCGTTGTTACTGGTCGACGCCGGCGGACAGCCACAAGCCAAGCCGGACGAATTACCCGTCGGATTTCGGTTGATGCGGATGCCGGTCATCAAGGAAGCGGCACGCTTGATCGCACCGCGCAGTATATTCGAATCCAGCATCCAAAACACCATGAGTGTTCAGTCGAAAATCGACGATGCGTTGATCGACCGTTATTGGGAACTCAACCGTTACCCGGGCAATCGCGAAGCAACGATGAAACGCTTTTCCTCGCCCGGCAGTATGAAATCCGGAACGAAAGAACAATTGGCGACCATCAAGGTGCCGGTGCTGATCATGTGGGGAGAAGCGGACAAGCTCATCCCGGTGAGTTCGGCTAGGTGGTTTGCCGAAGCCATCCCGGGGGCAAGACTGGTGGTCTATCCCAATGTAGGCCATATCCCGATGGAGGAAGTGCCGGACGAAAGTGCTGCGGATGTAAAGGCCTGGCTGGACGCGTTGGCGCTGCCCGCCTCTTAGATTTCCAACACAATTTTGCCGACATGCTCGCCAGATTCCATATAGGCATGTGCAGCGGCGGCTTCGGCAAGCGGAAAGCTTTTGTCCATTTCAGGCCGTAGTTCTCCACCCGCAACCATGGGCCAAACGGTGCCATAAATCTCTTGCGCAAGCAGTGCCTTGAATTCCGCCGAACGCGGGCGCAGCGTTGAGCCTGTCAGGGTCAGGCGACGCATCATGATTTGCGCCATGTTGATTTCCGCGACCATGCCACCCTGCACCGCAATGGTCACATGACGACCATCTTCACGCAGACATTGCAAGTTGCGCGGCACATAGCTGCCTGCAACCATGTCTAGTACGATGTGCACGCCCTGCCCATCCGTGATTTTCTTCACCTCTTCGACAAAATCTGCACTTTTGTAATTGATGGCATAATCAGCGCCAAGTGCCTTAGCGGCTGCGCATTTATCGTCGGACCCACAGGTCACTATCACCGTCAATCCAAACATCTTACCCAGCTTGATCGCCATCGTGCCGATGCCGCTAGTGCCGCCATGAACCAGGATCGATTCGCCTTCGCAGGCGTAAGCGCGTTCGAACACATTGTGCCAGACGGTCATCAACGTCTCCGGCAACGCTGCTGCTTCGGCCATGTTGAGCGCCGCCGGAACCGGGAAACACTGGTCGAACTGCGCGATGCAATATTCAGCATAACCGCCGCCAGAAACCAGCGAGCAATAGCGACTGCCGATTTCTCGGGCATCAACGCCCTCGCCAACCGCGGCGACTGTTCCGGATACTTCCAGTCCCGGAAGATCACTTGCGCCAGGAGGTGGTGGATATAGCCCTTTGCGCTGAACGACATCGGGGCGGTTGACGCCAGCATAAGCAACCTTGAGCAACACCTCCCCGGACGACGGCTCAGGCAAGGGCCGCTGGCAAGGCTTCAGCACCTCTGGCCCACCGGGTGTCGAAATCTCAATTGCGGTCATCGTCTGTGGCAAATCTGCCATAATGCGGCCCCTTCCCGCTGATTTGCGGATGGAACTTATTGACAGCAAGCACGGTCCAGTCAACACTGCAGAAGATGGATAGCGACGAGAATTTACCGCTCCGCCGTAACGATCCGCTGGCCAATCTTGTCAGGCAGGACTTGGATCCCTTGTCCGTTGCGGAACTTGAAGAACGCATCGCTGCGCTCAAAACTGAAATCGAAAGATGCGAAGGCAAAATTGCCTTTGCCAACCGGCACCGAAGCGTCGCCGATGCGCTGTTCAAGAAATGACGGGCAATCACGCTTTTCTAATAATTTCGACGGATAATCCGTTATCTGTGTGGGCGGCGCTTGAAAGCGCAAAAGGTGACGCCGATATAGTGTTTAAGCCAACCAGCGACCCAGTTTAAGGAACAAAGACCATGCCATCATTTGCGGAATCGCTGGAAGCCACGCTCCATAACGCGCTCAAGCATGCAGGTGACCGTGCGCATGAATATGCAACGCTGGAGCATCTTCTGCTCGCCCTGATCGACGATGCCGATGCAGCCAAGGTCATGCAGGCCTGCGGTGTCGATTTGGGCGAACTATCCGACATCGTTATCACCTATCTCGACAGTGAGCTCGAGAGCCTGCGCGTCGAGGGCAAGGTCGATCCTTCGCCGACCAGCGGCTTTCAGCGGGTGGTACAGCGGGCGATCCTGCACGTCCAGAGTTCGGGTAAGGATGTGGTGACTGGAGCCAACGTGCTTGTTGCCCTGTTCTCCGAACGCGAAAGTTACGCCGTCTATTTTCTGCAACAGCAGGACATGAGCCGCCTCGATGCGGTCAGCTACATCAGCCACGGCATCGGCAAGGATGGCAAGCTTGCCGAGCCGCGCCAAGTTACGGGCAGCGAGCAAAAGGGTGAAGAGCCAGAAGACGCCAAGTCCAAGAAGGACAAGAAAGAAGGCGCGCTTGATCAATTCACTGTCAATCTGAACGAAAAGGCCAAGCAAGGGCGTATCGACCCGCTCATCGGGCGCGCTGCCGAAGTTGACCGCACCGTGCAAATCCTCTGCCGCCGTTCGAAGAATAACCCGCTTTATGTCGGCGAACCCGGTGTGGGGAAGACCGCGATTGCCGAAGGTTTGGCCCGCCGGATTGTGGAGAAGCAAGTCCCGGAAGTCTTGCTACCTGCCGTCATTTACTCGCTCGATATGGGCGCGTTGCTCGCGGGCACACGCTATCGTGGTGACTTCGAAGAGCGGCTGAAAGCGGTTGTATCGGAGCTTGAAAAGCTACCCGATGCAATACTGTTCATTGACGAAATCCATACAGTGATTGGCGCGGGCGCGACCAGCGGCGGGGCGATGGACGCTTCTAATCTGCTTAAGCCGGCTTTGTCAGGAGGCACTATCCGTTGCATTGGTTCGACCACCTACAAGGAATTCCGCAACCATTTCGAAAAGGACCGCGCGCTTCTCCGCCGGTTCCAGAAGATCGACGTCAATGAACCAAGCATCGAGGACACGATCAAGATCCTCGCCGGCTTGCGCACCGCGTTCGAAGAGCATCACAAGGTCAAATACACTCCGGATGCACTGAAAGCCGCTGTCGAACTGTCCTCGCGTTACATCAATGACCGGAAGCAGCCTGACAAAGCCATCGACGTGATCGACGAAGTCGGCGCGATGCAAATGCTTGTTGCACCATCGAAGCGCCGCAAGCTCATTACCGCCCGCGAAATTGAGGCGGTTATTGCAACGATCGCACGCATCCCGCCGAAGCAGGTGTCTACCGATGACAAGACTGCGCTCGGAACGCTTGAAGCCGACCTGAAACGGGTCGTGTTTGGCCAAGACAAAGCCATTGAGGTGTTGGCAAGCGCCATCAAACTTAGCCGCGCAGGCCTTCGCGACACTGAAAAGCCAATCGGCAGCTATCTGTTCAGCGGTCCTACCGGCGTCGGCAAAACCGAAGTCGCGCGCCAGCTGGCGTCGATCCTCGGCATTCCGCTCAAGCGCTTCGATATGTCCGAATATATGGAGCGCCACAGCGTCAGCCGCCTGATTGGCGCGCCTCCAGGCTATGTCGGCTTTGACCAGGGCGGGTTGCTGACGGATGCTGTCGACCAAAGCCCGCACAGCGTATTGCTGCTCGACGAAATCGAAAAGGCGCATCCTGACCTGTTTAACATCCTGTTGCAGGTGATGGATAATGGCCGTCTAACTGACCATCACGGCAAGACTGTCGACTTCCGCAATGTGATCCTGATTATGACCACTAATGCCGGTGCGAGTGATATGGCCAAGGAAGGCATTGGGTTCGGCAATAACATCAGCAAGGAAGATGCTGGCGACGAAGCGGTCAAAAAGATGTTTGCGCCCGAATTCCGGAACCGTCTGGATGCCACTGTGCCGTTCGGGTATTTACCCACCGAGGTCGTCGCGCGCGTTGTCGACAAATTCATTCTGCAGCTTGAGCTACAACTGGCGGACCAGAATGTGCACATCAAGCTCGACGACGAAGCACGCGCATGGCTGACCGAACGCGGCTATGACAAGCTGTACGGCGCCCGCCCGATGGGCCGCCTCATTCAGGAGAAGATCAAGCAGCCGCTCGCCGAGGAATTATTGTTTGGCAAGCTGGTGCATGGCGGCGAGGTTGCGGTGCATATCAAGGACGGCGAGCCTGCCTTCGAGGTCACCCCAGCTCCACCCAAAGCCAGCAAGCCGAGGGCACCGAAGAAGTCTTCGGCGAAGAAGGCAAGCAAGGCGGAATGATCTAGGTTCCGACGGCGACCAGTTGCGCCGTTGGGCCAATTCCGTTGAACAGCTCCGGCTCGGTGCCGGTCATCCAGACCTGCGCCCCGGTTTCCGCTAGCCTCTCGAACAAGGCCTCGCGCCGCGACGGATCGAGATGAGCTGCGACTTCATCCAGCAGGAGGATAGGCGGCGCTTCGCGTTGGGCTGAGACCAGCGCCGCATGTGCAAGGATGAGCGATAGCAGCAAAGCCTTTTGCTCTCCCGTGGAGCATCGGTCGGCCGGTTGGCCAGATAGCAAATGTGTAACATCCAAATCCGCACGGTGAGGACCAATTAGCGTTCGACCTGCAGCGGCGTCGCGCCTCCGCCCCTTGCGCCACGCATCGGCAAGACCAGCTGAGGGCACGGCTTCTTTATCAACGAGACGGATATCCGGAATGGCAAACGGCCCCTGAGGCGCGATTGCCAGCTGTTCGCGCAGCGCATCCACCATCCGGTTTCGTGCATCGATAATGGCTGCACCGCTCTCTGCCATCTGGGCCTCCAATGCGTCGAGCCACATAGCATCGGGCGAAGCAGGGCCGGTGAGCAGCTTGTTCCTTTGCTGCACCGCTTTTTCATAACGGCTGCTGTGGCGCGCATGGCTTGGCTCCAGCGCCAATACGAGCCTGTCCAGAAATCTGCGACGCGCGCCTGCCCCGTCGACGAATAACCGGTCCATGGACGGGGTCAGCCAAATCACTGCCAGCCATTCGGCCAGACTGTTGATAGCTGCATTACTGCCATTCACCCGCACCCTACGCCGTTCGGGCTGTTCTGTATCGACGCCAGTTCCGATGGTCGTGCCTTCAATCTCTGCCGACACCGTAAATCCGCCGCAACCGCTGGTGCGTATTATGTCTGACAAAGCCGCACGACGAAGGCCGCGCCCGGGTACTAATAATGATACCGCTTCCAGGATGTTGGTTTTCCCTGCGCCATTTGCTCCATGCAGCGCAATGAACTGTGCCTCCGGCTGCAATGTCAGCGCGGCATGATTGCGAAAATCAGTCAGGGTCAGGCGAGACAGGGCCATGAGGGCTTCTGCTAGTGAATAGACCGCCGCGGTCAACCGGATAATTGGCTAACTCCATTGCCAATTATTGGTATATTTTCCCAATTTATGATTTTTTACAATACTGTCGAGAATGCAAGAATTGACCTAAGCTTATGTATTTAAACATTTTGATTAAACTGGCACGCCCTGTGCAATAACTCTGGCATAGCCGGAATGGTCCGGCAGATTAAAAAGGAAATTAAAATGACCCTCTCTTCACGTAACCAAATCGCATCGGTTTTTGCTGCTGTTGTATGCGCATTCATCACCGTTGGCATGAGCGTTGCTCCCGCCGTCACACCACTTGTATCGCTCGTCGCTTAAGACCGACGGCCAATAAAGGACATGAATATGAACACCTCCTCACGTAACCACATTCTCTCCGCTTTTGCAGCAATCATATGCGCTTTCGTCACCATCGGTATCAGCATAGCACCAGCCGTTGCGCCGACTGCAGGCATGTTCGCCTGAACCGGGCAATACCCATCACCAATTTTTCTAGGGAGTATTACTAATGGCACGTTTGGCACTCGACAAAGCCAACAAGAAAATTCTCGGCGTCTGCGCTGGTCTGGCAAACTGGTCCGGAATGGACCCAATGGTTGTTCGCCTGATCTTCGCGGTTGCAACACTAATTGGCTTCGGTTCGCCCATTTTGATTTATATCGTTCTCGCAATGGTACTCGACTGACCCTTGGAATTGGGATAATCCTGCGTGAAAGCAGCAGGATATTTCCCGATGGCCGCGAATGATACGAATGATGAAGGGCCATATAATTCCAACCACCGCGAGTTTGAGCGCGGCGGCGTGTCCATTACCGCCAGTATTCGCGAACATGGCGGCGGGCGGCAGCAGGTAGAAGTAGTTGACTTGTCGCGCTCCGGTTTCCGCATGCGGACCGGATCGCTAATCCCAAAAGAAAAGACCATTTTCCTCACCCTTCCGGGTTATGCGCCGCTTGAAGCCCATATAGCATGGCACGAGCGGGAGATGTACGGTTGCGAATTCGTACAACGCCTTCACGAAGCGATATATGATCATATCCTGGTGAAATATCCCGAGTTCGGAGCCCGGCGCTGACTCCAAAATTCCCGCGACCGGCGCGTTTTCCCGTACCTCTGCGTATCCGCATCAAACGCCTGTTGCGTAACCTCACCTTATGGGTGCTGTTGCTTGCGATGTTCTGGGCAGCTTGGCGATTTAGCGATATTAGTGAAGTGCAAACGCCCGTCGTTACTGCTGGTCAGAAAATCATTGTCCTCGACGGTGACAGCTTCAATGTCGGCCTTAAAAAATTCCGTTTGGACGGCATTGATGCGCCGGAATTCAACCAGATCTGTAAGGACGCAAAAAGCATAAGCTGGGAATGCGGAAAAGCCGCACGCGGCGCATTGGAAGCCATGCTACGATTGCCTGGCCTGAAATGCAGCGTAAGCGCGCAAGACGCTTATTCGCGGTCAATTGCCAAATGTGCTGTCGACCAGATACCAGATGTCGGCAGCGCGCAAGTCAAGGCGGGTATGGCGGTCAGTCATGAATATTATGGCATCCGCGCCTATGGCGATGAGGAAGATCATGCGATCAATGCCAAGATAGGAATTTGGGCGGGGGATTTCACGCCGCCGGCGGAGTGGCGCAAATCTTACCCCTCACGGCCCGCCAAGTAGGCATCCGCAAGGAACTTCGAGGCCTCAATTCCGTTTGCTGACAAATATAATAATGTCGCATCGGAAGAATATATGGCTTCGAAATTTGAAGATCCGGAATGGAAACGATTATTAAATAAGCGAAAATCGCGACGGGACTCTGTGAGCCTAAGAGCAGATTTGCTGGTTGCGGCAGGCGCGAGATTTAAAGTGTCGGTTATTGACCTATCCCGGACAGGGTTTCGTATGGAAACCGGTAATTTTATTCCGGCCGGGACCAAGGTTTATTTGGCAATGCCGAATATGCAAAGTCTACAAGCCCGCGTTGCTTGGCAAGACACTGTTTATTACGGCTGCGAATTTACCCAACCCCTTCATGAATCGATATTTGATCATATCGCAAAGCAGCACCCTTCACTGGTTAGGTGACTAACCCGCGCACTTTTTCACAAAGACGCACCCCGCAGAATAACCAGCGCCGAAGGAACAAATCAGACCAATATCACCTGTTACCAAATCCTGATTATGTTTGTGGAATGCGATTATTGACCCCGCGCTTGATGTATTTCCATAGATATCAAGCACAGTAGGACTTTCATCATCACTCGCCTCATGCCCTAGCACTTTTTGCGAAATCAAACGGTTCATCCCGGTGTTTGCCTGATGCAACCACAGCCGGCGAAGATCGCTCCCCGACAGGCCGAGACTTGTCGCATGTTCCAGGATCATCTGGCCGACCATTGGCACCACTTCCTTGAACACCTTGCGCCCCTCTTGCACGAACAGCTTATCGTTGCGCGGACCGCTTTGATCGATAGGGCCATCGCCATGCGCGCGATTGAGAAAGCCAAAATTGTTACGGATATTGTTGGAAAACTGGGTCTTGAGCCTCGTACCAATAATTTCCCAATGGTTCGACGGCGCGATATCTTTTGCTTCGACCAGAATTGCAGTGGCGACATCGCCAAAGATGAAATGGCTGTCACGATCGCGCCAGTTCAAATGGCCAGAGGTAATTTCCGGATTGACCACCAGCACTGATTTCGCGTTGCCACTGCGGATATAATCGGCGGCGGTCTGGATACCGAAAGTTGCAGAAGAGCAAGCGACGTTGATATCAAATCCAAAACCCCGCTGCATTCCAAGCTCGTGCTGAATTTCGACCGCCATCGCGGGATAAGCGCGCTGCATATTTGATGCGGCGCACAGCACAGCATCGACATCGGCAATGTCCCGTCCCGCACGTTCCAACGCATCACAGCAAGCAGCAACGCCAATCTCCGCCATTAAAGAAATCTGGTCATTGGGGCGTTCTGGGTAACGCGGTTCCATGATTGCGGGATCAATAATGGCGCTCTTGTCCATCACATGCCGCGATTTGATGCCACTCGCTTTTTCGACAAATTCGACCGAGCTGTGGGTCAAGGGCTCAGCGTTGGGGTTCGCCGCATTATAGCGGTCGGCATAAGCGTTGAAGCTTGCGACCAACTCTTCATTACTAATAATATCCGATGGCGTGAACAATCCGGTTGAGGAAATAACCGGTATTGCGGCTGGCCCGCTTTGCGACATGTGTTTTCCCGCTTGCTTTATAAATTGAAGCCGGATGCCTAGCGCTTGCGTATTTGTGAAACAAGCCGTTTGCGCAGGCGTGTAACATCGCTAAACATTGCGTTTGGGGGAGGATTGAATGTCGCTGGAAGAACGCAAACCAAGTTGGCTGTCGCGTTTGTTTCGTAAAACGCTCGTTGGCATATACCGCCATAATGGCTGGCGCGCGCATGGCGTCGTCCCCGAGCCGCGGAAATTTGTGTTAATCGCTGCCCCCCACACTAGCAACTGGGATTTCGTCTATTTCCTGGGCTTGACCGACGAGCTTGGCATAAAGCCGCATTTCATGGCGAAGACATCGCTTTTTCGCTGGCCGTTCACGAATTTCATGCTCGATATGGGCGGTGTTCCTGTCGACCGGACTTCAAACAAAAATTACGTCCAGCAAATGATCGATGAATTCAAGCTTCGCAAAGAATTCATGCTGACCATCGCGCCCGAAGGTACGCGCGGCACCGTCAAAGCGTGGAAGACGGGTTTTTACCATATCGCGATGGGCGCCGGTGTGCCACTGGTTGTCGGGATGATGGATTATCCGTCAAAGTCTGGCGGCTTGGGTCCGGCCATCTGGCCTACTGGCGACTATGTAGCTGACATGAAAAAGGTGGCTGAAATTTATGCGCAGGTCACGCCCAAGCACCCTGCGAAGGGCATGACCGGCGTTATTGCAAAGGATGAAACATGATGCCCGTTTTGACGACGTTACTGATAAACGCCGCTGCGTTGCTGGTGGTCATACTTTTGCTGTGGGCCTATTCCGTCAAGATACGCGATGTATCGTTCATAGATGCCTTTTGGGCTTTTGGTATGGTGCTGCTTGCGTGGGCGACATGGGCGCAATCCGGGCAGCCCGGCGCGCGTTCACATTTGCTGCTCGGGCTGACGACGCTTTGGGGGCTGCGGTTGGCGCTACATTTGTGGACTCGCTGGCGCGCGCATGGTGAAGACCCGCGCTATGCCAAGATCATGGGTAGCACGATGGACAAAAAAGGCTGGAGTTGGGCCAAGACCTCTTTGCTTTCGGTGTTCCTGACACAAGCGCCTTTATTATTCATCACTTGCTTGCCAGCGCAGCTCGGCATCTGGGCCAGCGATGGCGGGCGGACAGTGATTGGACCGCTCGGCGCAGCGGGCGCGTTGATCGCCATCATCGGCATTGCATTTGAAACAATTGGCGATGGGCAGCTCAACCGGTTCCGCGCCGATCCGGCAAATAAGGGCAAGGTGCTCGATACCGGACTGTGGCGCTATACCCGCCATCCCAATTACTTCGGTGACGCCTGTACATGGTGGGGCATCTGGCTGGTTGCGGCGGAAACAGGCATTCCCGGCTGGATCAGCATCGTTGGACCGATTTTCCTGACTTTCACGCTGACCAAATGGTCAGGAAAGCCGTTGTTGGAGCGCGGTATAAAAAAAACGAGGCCCGAATATGCATCTTATGTTGCACGGACATCAGGCTTTTTTCCTTGGCCGCCCAAGAACGCTTAACTACTTCACCAACCAGATTTCGCCGTAGCCGTTAAACGCAGGTGCAATCTTGTGCTTCACCTCACGCTCCGGCGCAAAGGCGAGATTCGGAAAGCGCTCGAACAGCATCGGCAGGGCTATCTTGGCCTGCGCTTTGCCGAGGCCAGCCCCTAAACAATAATGCGCGCCACCGCCAAAGGCGAAATGCTGGATGCTCTTGCGTTCGATATCGAACTTCAACGGGTCAGGGTTCATCGCGGGATCGAAATGGACCCCGAATAAAGACATGTGGATCGTATCACCCTGCTTCACTTGCTTGTCTGCGACCTGCATATCCTGATGCGCGCTGCGGAGGACTTGGGTAACTGGCGGTTCGACACGCAGGATTTCATCCATCGCATTGTCGTGAAGATCGGGACGCGCACGGAATTTCGCCAATTGGTCAGGATTTTTGAGCAACTGTACAACCCCCGCCCCCAGCATGTCGGTAGTCGTCGAATTACCCGCGATCAGCAGCAGCCGGATAAGCAGCACAATGTCCTGCGTGGTGAGCGTATCACCTTCTTCTTCTGCCAGCGCGAGCCGCGTAATCAAATCATCGCTAGGCTTGGTCCGACGGAGATCGACTTCCCGCGCCAGATATTCGGCAAGAGTCGTGGTCGATTCCTCGTACAAGGCCGTCTGCTCGGGTGTCCGAAACGGATTGAGCGCCTGCATACAGCCCAACGACCACCGGCGGAAATCCTTACGGTCAGCGGCATCGATGCCAAGCAGTTCAGCCATCACCGTTGTGGGCAGCGGTGATCCGAATAGCTGGACAAAGTCGAACTCGCCATCTGCCGCTTCGATATCGTCACACAGGCTGCTCGCAATCTCTTGTATCCGAGGCAATAGCGCATCGACCGAGCGCTTGTTGAACGCTTGCAATACCAACGTGCGCTGCCGCTTATGCTCAGGGTCGTCGAGCATCAGGATCGACAACTCCTTGCTGTTATTGCCGTACAGCGTCTTCGAAAAACTGCCGTCATTGGCCTTGCGTGGATCGGCATTGAGTTCACGGTTCTTGATAAGCTCCGAAACTTCGGTGCCGCGAGTCAGGAAATAGCGGCCAAGCTGCTGGTCATGATGCACCGGGTCCGCAGCCCGCAACCGGTCGAGCGGCACCCACGGCGTTTCGCGATAGGTCGGGTCCAACGCCGAAAGTTGGTAGCCGGTGGGGAGCGGAGTTTCGTCGGACATCTGGGACTTTCGGCTGGATTGATTTCCACCCGACTATCGCAGAAGCTTTTATGCGGCAAGCGGCGCGCGTGGTTAAGCCTTGATTACCCCAAATAAATCATGCTCATCGGCGTCTTCGATTTCGACATTGACTATGTCGCCCGATTTCAGCGTCGCAGCTACATCTCGCAGATAGACGTGACCGTCGATTTCGGGCGCATCGGCCTGACTTCGTCCGGTGGCACCGATGCTGCCGTCTGCGTCGGCATCGCCGATTTCGTCGATGATGACTGGCAACACGCGGCCGACTTTGGCAGCAAGTTTGGCGGCGCTGATTGCGGCAGTTTTGGCCATGATGCGCTGGAAGCGCTCTTCCTTCAACGCTTCCGGCACCGGATTGGGCAGCGCGTTGGCCTGTGCGCCTTCAACGGGTTCGAACCGGAATGCACCAACACGGTCCAACTGCGCTTCGTCGAGCCATTCCAGCAGATATTCGAAATCGGCCTCGGTCTCGCCGGGGAAACCGACCACGAAGCTGGAGCGGATAGCGATGTCAGGCGCAATGCTGCGCCATTTGCGGATCCGCTCAAGTACCTTGGCTTCGTTGGCCGGACGCTTCATGGCCTTCAGCACCGAAGGCGCGGCATGCTGGAACGGGATATCGAGATAGGGCGTCAAAAGCCCTTCCGCCATCAACGGGATCACGTCATCGACATGCGGATAAGGATAGACATAATGCAGCCGCACCCATGGCGCGACGCCTTCGCTCGTCCGCAGGCCGCCCAATTCGCGGGCGAGATCGGTCATATGGGCGCGAACCTCGCGTCCTTTCCACTCGCGGCTTTCGTGACGGGTATCTACGCCATAAGCCGAAGTGTCCTGCGAAATGACGAGCAGTTCCTTGGTTCCCGCCGAAACCAGCTTTTCAGCTTCGCGCAATACCGCGTCGATGCGGCGACTGGCCAGTTTTCCGCGCAATGAGGGGATGATGCAGAAGGCGCAGCTGTGATTGCAGCCCTCGGATATCTTCAAATAACTATAATGGCGCGGCGTGAGTTTCAGACCACCTTCGGGTACCAAATCGACGAACGCACCTCGCGTTGGCGGCGCCGCTTCATGCACTGCCGAGACCACCGCTTCATATTGATGCGCACCAGTAATCGCCAGAACATCGGGAAAGCGGGCGCGGATGACGTCGGCCTCATTGCCCATACAACCGGTGACAATCACGCGGCCATTTTCGGCAATCGCCTCGCCTATCGCCTCAAGGCTCTCTTCCTTCGCCGAATCGAGAAAGCCGCAGGTGTTGACCAACACCACGTCGGCTCCCGCGTAATCGGGCGAGAGGCCATAGCCATCGGCGCGTAGCTTGGTCAGAATCCGTTCGCTGTCTACCAACGCCTTGGGACAGCCGAGCGACACCATGCCCACCTTGGGCGCTGCTTTAATTTGAGTTGCCATGATGGCGGCGCGCATAGCGGGTTTGCGCAGGCTTGTCACGAACCGCGAACAGGCGCATGATTACAACGCAGAATTAAAGGGGGGATAATATCATGGCAAATGCAAATTTACTGGCGATTTTTGTCGCTGCAGCAGCCGGATTCTTGGTTGGAGGCGTCTGGTACGGACCGCTATTCGGCAAGGCATGGATGGCGGAGAACGGCTTTACCGAAGAGCAGTTGAAAAACGCTAACATGCTCAAAATTTACGGTCTGACCTTCGCTTTCTCAGTGTTGTCGGCGGTTTTCCTTGGCCACTTATTGGCGTTTTTCGATACCAGCGCACGTGCGACCATGATGATTTCCAGCGGCATCGCGCTTGGCTACATCGTTCCGGCAATCGGCACCAATTATCTATTTTCGCGCAAGTCGGGCAAATTATTCGCCATCGATGCTGGCTACTGGGTCGTGTTTTACGCCGTGATAGGGTTAGTGTTCGTAATGTTGGGCACTTAAGCCTTTGACGGAATGATCTGAACCAGCAGATCGTCCGATTCCAGTTTCTCGGCCTCTGGAGTCCAAAAACCGTAGTTCACACCATTGCGATAGATGCGCACGCCGATACCTTCGGGCAAGTCACGTAGCCTTTTCCCTACTTCATTCGGAGCCACGCTGCGCTCCTTGATCAGCACCTCGCCGCCCACCGACGCCAGATCGGTGAGATATTCCGAGATATGCTCGCCATGGCAGGAGCTTGCCAATAGCAAGCCGGTAAAGCTGACTGGGTTTATTACAGTTGTTGCGCCAGCCTGCCGCGCCAGCAATTCGTTATCATCGGCGCGGATGACCACGCTAATCGGCACATTTGGCGACAGATGTCGGACAGTCAGCACCATAAGGATGGAAGCATCATCGCGCCCTGCAGATACAATAACCGAGGAGGCCTGCGCAATCCGCACGGCATTAAGTATCTCATCGCGGGTAGCATCGCCGCACAAGATATTGCAGCCCAGCTCTTCGGCTTCGGCAAGCCGATCCTCGCTGCCATCGACAACGACGATGTCCTGCGGATTAGTGCCGCGTTTAATCAGCTCATTCACGGCCTGCGCGCCACTGATGCCGAAGCCAAGCGTGACAATATGACCCGACAAACGTTCCTGAATCTGCTTCATGCGCCATTTTTCCCAGCTGCGTTTGATGACGAAATTATAGGCAGTGCCCACGAAAATGAAGATGACAGCGATCCGCACTGGAGTAACGATGATCGCCTCGATAAAGCGCGACCGGTCTGAAATCGGGGCGATGTCGCCAAAGCCCGTGGTCGTGACCGAAATCATGGTGAAGTAAACGACGTCAAGAAAGCTGATGACTCCGTCGTGGCTGTCGCGAAGCCCTTCGCGGTCGAACCAGTGAATGACGATGACAATAAAAATGAGGAAAAATGCCAGTGACAGGCGAAGCAGCACATCGGCCCATACCGGCAATTTGCTTGCACGGCGTAGGGCAGCTCGTAACCGGACCGGCTTTTTGTCACTGTCCATTGACCGCAAGCTGCTCCTAGTCCCGATAGGCCGCATTTAGCGCAGCCAGCGACTCCCTGTGGGTCAAATCAAGTTGCAACGGCGTGACTGCAATGTAACCATCCTCTATAATTTCGAGGTCAGTGTCATGCCCCGACGTGTGCACCATGCCGTGCAACCCGAACCAGTAATAATCATAACCACGCGGATCGGTGCCTTTGACAATCGAGCCACGGCTGTAATCGTGGAAGCCTTGGCGCGCGACCTTGATGCCTTGGACGTCCTGCGGCAGCAAGGCGGGGAAGTTGACGTTGATAAGTGTGCGCGGTGTAAACGGCATGTCGAGCAATGGGCGTAAAACGCGTTCACCCCATGCTTCGGCAGCAGAGAATGGCACCGAGTCTGCCATGCCTTCCTTGCTGTAAACCTGGCTGAGTGCGATAGAGCGGACCCCCGCAAGCGCGCCTTCCATTGCCGCAGACACTGTGCCCGAATAGGTGATGTCATCTCCCAGATTGGCACCGCGGTTCACACCGGAAAGAATGAGGTCAGGCTTTGCATCCTTCATAATGACGCCGAGGCCCAGCATTACCGAATCGGTAGGCGTTCCGGCCACAGAAAAATGCCTCTCATTATGCTGACGTATTCGGACGGGCTTCGTCAGCGTCAGCGAATGGCCCGCGCCTGAGTTTTCTTCGGCGGGTGCCACGATCCAGATGTCATCGCTAATGGTCCGCGCAATAGTTTCCAATACCTTGAGGCCAGGAGCGTTAACGCCGTCGTCATTAGTCAGGAGAATACGCATCAGGCCATCTGCTCCAATTTGGTCAAACCGCCCATGTAAGGCAGCAAAGCAGCAGGCACGGTAACGCTGCCGTCGGCTTCTTGGTAATTTTCAAGCACGGCGACCAATGTTCGGCCAACCGCGAGTCCCGATCCGTTGAGTGTATGCACGAAGACATTGCTTCTGCCCTCGGCGGGCCGATAGCGCGTATTCATCCGTCGCGCCTGCCAGTCGCCACAGTTCGAGCAGCTCGAAATCTCCCGATACAGCCCCTGCCCCGGCAGCCAAACTTCGAGGTCATAGGTCTTGCGCGCGCTCGCACCCATATCACCGGTGCACAGCAACATCTTGCGGTAGGGTAGCTCAAGTGCCTGCAGGATGCCCTCGGCGCTTTCGACCATGCGTTCATGTTCGGCAGAGCTGTCTTCAGGGCGAACGATGGACACAAGTTCTACTTTTTCAAACTGATGTTGGCGGATCAGGCCTTTGGTGTCCTTACCAGCCGCGCCTGCTTCCGAACGGAAACAGGGGGTCAGCGCAGTCATCCGGATTGGTAAATCCGCATCGGCCAATATCTGTTCACGCACGCTATTGGTCAGCGACACTTCGGCCGTGGGTATTAGCCAGCGACCATCGGTGGTTTGAAAATTATCCTCGGCAAATTTCGGCAATTGCCCGGTGCCGAACAGCGATTCCTGTTTTACCAGATATGGCGTAGCACATTCAGCATAGCCACGCTGCACCGTCTGGTAATCCAGCATGAACTGGCCAAGCGCGCGGTTGATCCGCGCCATTTGTCCGCGCATGAAGGTGAACCGCGCGCCGGAGATCGCAACGCCGGTTTCGAAGTCAAGCCCGAGCGGCGGACCGAGATCGGCATGGTCCTTGGGGACAAAGTCGAAATTACGCTGGTCTCCCCAGCGGGCGATTTCGACATTGTCGCTTTCATCCGAACCGTCGGGTGCATCGTCGGCGGGCAAGTTTGGCAAGCCTGCAAGCAAAGTATCGAGCGCAGCACCAGCTTCGCGCTCCTGCTCTTCCATCTGCGGCGCAGCATCTTTAAGCATCGCTACTTCGGCCTTGAGGGCTTCGGCGGTGGCGGCGTCTCCCTTCCCCATCGCGGCGCCAATCGCCTTTGATGCTTCATTGCGTCGTGCCTGTGCCGCCTGCATTTCGGTCTGCAGCGCGCGCCGTTTCTCATCCAGCGACAATATCGTGGCCGAAACAGCCTCCGCCCCGCGCCGCCTAAGCGCGGCATCAAAAGCTTCGGGATTTTCGCGGATATATCTGAGGTCATGCATGGCCGCTGGCTATGCCGACGCCCTTGCGGTTTCGCAACGAAAAAGGGCGGCTCCCCCGAACCGCCCCTTTAAAAACAAGATGCGCTCACCCCTATGCCGCGATCTTGTCCTTTGATTTTTTGGCGGCACGACGGCGGGCGATAAGGCCAGCCGCTGCTGCACCGAAGAGCATTACCATTGGCGGTGCAGGGACGTCAGTGCCACCGGTCGAACCGCCAGGATGGCCCGATCCACCGCTCGAAGTCGACGAAGAGGTGGAGGAGGACGTCGAGGAGCTTGTCGAGCTTGATGTCGATGATGAGGTGCTAGACGAAGTAGACGTGCTTCCCCCAAAACTTGACGACGATGTGGACGTCGAGGTGCTCACACCACCGGTCGAAGTAGACACACCACCTGTGGATGTCGATACGCCGCCCGTGGATGTCGAGACACCACCAGATGTACTCGAGGTACTGGAACCACCGGTTGACGTGCTGGAGCCGCCCGTCGATGTACTGGTGGAACCGCCTGTGCTGGTGTTGTTGTTATTAATAATGATGTTGATGCCGCCACTACTTGTTGACGTGCCGGGATCACCGCTACTCGAGGGCGGAGGTGCTGGCGGCGGGCTTGGGGGCGGTGCTGGCGGAGGCCCCGGAGGCGGGGTAGGAGGAGGTCCTCCGTCGCTGCTTGTGCCGCCACTGGTGGTCGAACTGATCGAATAAACGACAGAGCTGCTTGCGCTTCCACCACCCGAAAATCCACCGAAGAAGCCGCCGCCGAAACCGCCACCAAATCCACCGGAACCGCCTATCATGACAGGCACGCCGCCACCGCCGCCTTCGTAAGGAGCAGGCGGCATGAACGGTACCGGGATAGGCGGTAAGGCCTGACTTGCTACCGTCACGGTAGGCGTGCAAGTTGTCGTAGACGTTGTGCGCACAACCTTGCGGACGCGCTTTACTTTGCGAACCGGCGCCTTGTGCGCAATCTTGCGGACCTTGTGCTTTTTCTTGGCGACCTTGTAGACGTGCGCGGGAGGCGAATCTGCGACCTGCATCGCGCCGCCACCAATCAACGCGCCGCCGCAAGTGCAGGCACAAAGTTTTGCTAAAGCCATGCGTACTGACATAATCTCGACCTTCTTCCGCATTGGAGCAAAGACTAGGAGCCCATTAGCCGGACTATCTCTTCTCGCTTCCTGATGGCTCCAGAAAGGCAGAACTATTGGTTAAGCTCAAACACATTAACCCTGTTTGGATGTCCCCATTTGGAAATATTGCAGATTTTCAGTGGGCAAATGGCAAAACGTCCCGAACTGGAACTGTTTGTAACCAGACAATTTACCCGCCGGCGCCGTTTCCACAGCTTTTGCGGACACATCGCAATAAGGTGCGATTTGCTGCTTGTGTGGCTATAGCCCCAAGTCTATAGCGCCGCCCGAGAGCATGTTTTACGCGGATCCCTTCGCATTGCGGAGACCGCACGGGGTGGAGATATCATAATGGGCGCCAGCGCCAAGCCTCAAGATAATTCCAGCGAAATCAGCGATTTCAACTATGACCTGGACCCATCATATATTCCGACCGATGAAGAGCCGTTCATGAACGAGCGGCAGCTGAAGTTCTTTGAAAAGCAGCTGATCGATTGGAAAAACAGCATCCTTGCCGAAGCGCAGGGTACGCTCAACCAGCTGCAGGATGGACCCATCCGCGAACCCGATCTGAATGACCGCGCCTCAAGCGAAACCGATTGGGGTATCGAATTGCGCACACGGGACAGGCAGCGCAAGTTGATATCAAAGATTGAAGCAGCGCTGCGTCGTATCAAGGAAGGCGAATATGGCTATTGCCAGGTCACTGGCGAACCAATTTCGCTTGCCCGGCTCCGCGCGCGTCCGATTGCTACGATGACGCTGGAAGCCCAAGAGCGCCATGAGCGGCAGGAGCGCGTTTCTCGCGACGACTGAAATATAAAGTTCGTTTCCGGGTTTGGTTAATCAGGTCGATTCAAAATGCGGTCATCCGCATCCATGTTAACCTTTTGGCTACACTTCGCTGCCAGTAATATCGCCTAACATATAGGCAATTTCGTCCTGGGTAGCGCGATATGAACGATCCGTTGAAAATTGATAACCCTGCGTCGGCCAAACGAGGCACGGACCGGGATAGCCTTTTGCTGAAAGCCATATTGCGCTTTCCCAACGCAAGAGACGAACGTGAAGTCCGGATTCGCAACCTTTCAGCTGGCGGCCTCATGGCCGAAGTCCCGGTCAGGGTATCGCGCGGAGAGCCAGTTGAGATTAACTTACGCAGCATCGGTTGGATTACCGGTCATGTTGCATGGGTAACCGAAGGCCGCATCGGCATTGCATTCGATCATCCGATCAACCCCAAGGACGCGCGCAAGCCTGTAGGGACCGTTGATCTTGAGATGCCAAATTATCTAAAAAAGCTGAATAATCCAGCTGCGCCGAGCAAGTTGCGGCGACTTTAGACTATTCGTCGAGGCAGTAAATATCGATCGGAACAAGGATTTTGTCGATAACCCTGCCGATGGGATAAGTCGATTTCGCGCCCTCTTCTATAGCTTTTTCAAGTACCTCACGTTTTTTGGCACCTGAAATCACCAACATCGTGGTACGCGCCGAAGCAATGGCTGCAGCGGTTAAAGTGACCCGGTTTACCGGCGCTTCGGGCGGCAGTGGATCGGGTGCCACGCCCACGGCGCGCACGTCTTTACCACCATTCAACGCATCGTCGAGATCGGGTCCGGGGAAAATCGAGGCGGTATGACCATCAGCACCCATGCCTAGCCAGACAAGGTCCGGTGGCCAGTGAAGGTCAGATAGCCGCGCGTTTGCAGCATTTCCGGCGAGCTTGTGATCGGCAGCATCGCTGGTAATCGGCAAAACGCGTGCGCCTTTCGGAATGAAAATCTTGGCAATCATCGCGACGTTGGAGAGCGGATTATCCACGGCGACCAAACGGTCGTCAGTCGGGATAATCGTGACATTTTTCCAGCGGATGTTGGCCTGTGCCAGCTTTTCCAAAATAGGCTTTGGCGTCGAACCTCCGGGAAACGCGACTAAGGCTTGTCCGCGCGCGTCGAGTGCGCTTTCAATGATGAAACTCACATCGCCGACGACGCCTTCGATCAGGTCTTCAACCGAATCAAAATCCCACCACTCAATTTCTTCGGCCATGCTTGCTCCATTAATGCTTCAGCGCCGCTGCGGCGCGCGCTGCGGCTTTGATTGCCGCAACGTCAGGCGTCCCTTTACCAACAAGCCAGCTTCCGCCAACACATAAAATTTCTGGGACAGCTAACCAATCGGCAGCAGTTTCCTGCTTGATCCCGCCGGTGGGACAAAATTTGCATTGCCCGAACGGGCCGATCAACGATTTGAGCGCGGGCAATCCGCCATTGGCTTCGGCGGGGAAGAATTTGAAATGCGTCAGGCCGAGATCCAAACCGCGCATGATATCGCCTGCATTGGCGATGCCGGGCAGGAACGAAATGCCCTTGGCAACTGCTGCTTTGCCAAGGCTTTCAGTCAAGCCGGGCGACACGATAAACTCGGCGCCTGCCGCAATCGCACTTTCGAGGCCAGCGATGTCGACGATTGTCCCTGCCCCGACAATTGCACCCGGCACCTTCTTCATTTCGGCAATGACGTCGAGTGCCGCAGCCGTGCGAAGCGTTACCTCAAGCACCGGCAATCCGCCTGCGACCAACGCCTCTGCTATCGGCCGGGCGTGGGCAACATCTTCAATGACGAGCACCGGGATGACCGGCGCGGTGCGCATTACGGCTTCGACTGGTTTCATAATGCGTGCTCCTGAGCATAGGCGGCCGCCGCGCCGAACAGGCCTGGCTGCGGATGGGTTATCAATTTGACCGGGATACCGGCCATCAGCGATTCGAAGCGCCCCTTGGCGCGGAAGCGCTCGGCAAAGCCCGAGCGTACCAATATGTCCTTGATCCGAAGCCCAAGGCCGCCAGCAATGACAACACCGCCAAAGCCGCCCTGCGCCAATGTGACGTCGCCGGCAACGCTGCCCAGCGACAGGCAGAAACGGTCGACGGCGGCGGCAGCCAAGCTGTCCTCACCTGACATTCCGAGCTGCCACAATTGCTTGTCATCCAATTGCTGGACTGCTTTGCCTTCCAACGCCGCCAATGCTTCGTAAATTTCTATCAACCCGGGGCCAGAGACCACGCGTTCGGCCGATACGCGGCGATACCGTTTGCGCAACCGGTCGAGCAGCGCATCTTCGATGCTATCAAGCGGCGCAAAATCGATATGTCCGCCTTCAGTGGCCTGCACATGATAGCCAACACCCCTGCGCCAGACATGAGCGACGCCGAGGCCAGTACCGGGTCCGATAATGCTAATCGTTCCATTTTCGGCGAGTGGTTGGTCTGGACCCGTCAGATGCAGGAAATGCTCCGAACCCGCTTGCGCAACGGCATGGCCAACCGCACCAAAGTCATTCACGATAACAAAACTGTCGACGTCCAGTTTCTCGCACACCAATGACCGGCGGATGATCCACGGGTTGTTGGTAAGCTTAATAACGTCAGCATCGACGGGGCCCGCAATTGCAATCGCGGCGGCGCGTGGTAGCGGCTTGCCGGTGATCCGGCCAAAATCCTCCCACGCGGTCTGGAAACTCGCATGCTCTGCCGTCTTTAGCGTTACTGCCTCGCCAAGGTTGACGACACGGCCACGCTCGACTTCGGCAATCGCGAAGCGCGCATGCGTGCCGCCGATGTCTACGGATACAATCTGCGTCATAGTCCTGCCGCCGCCAGCATCGCCGAACCGCCCTTCTCTGCCTCATCCGCAGTTGCGCGCATCAAAGCGAACAGTTCGCGGCCGGTCCCGACATGCGGAGGCGGCATCGGTACGGGCATCCGTGCTGCCCATTCGGCCTCATCAACCAGAACATCGAGCGCGCCTCGGCTGGCGCACAAACGCACGACGTCGCCGTCCTGCAATTTGGCAATGGCACCGCCACGCGCGGCTTCTGGGCTTAGGTGGATGGCCGCAGGGACCTTGCCCGATGCGCCCGACATGCGACCATCGGTGACAAGCGCGACCTTGAAACCCTTGTCCTGCAATACGCCCAGAGGCGGCGTTAATTTGTGCAATTCGGGCATCCCGTTCGCTGCCGGTCCCTGAAAGCGGATGACGACGATGACATCGCGGTCAAGTTCGCCTGCCTTGAACGCGGCCAGCGCGTCGTTCTGGTCGTGGAACACCCGCACCGGAGCCTCGATGGTCCAGCGTGTTTCATCGACTGCGCTGGTTTTGAAGGTAGCCCGGCCCAGATTGCCGGTCACCAGCCGCATTCCGCCGTCGGCGCTGAACGGATTGGCGGGCGGGCGAAGCATCGTTTCGTCAGCTGTAACCGCGGGTGCATCGCGCCACGCCAGCGCTTCGCCGTCGAGCACCGGTTCCTGACCATAAGCGGTCAGATCATCGGCAGCGACCGTCATGATGTCGCGGTGAAGCAATCCGGCATCGAGCAACTCGCGGATGACATAGCCCATGCCGCCCGCCGCGTGGAAATGGTTCACATCTCCCGAGCCATTGGGATAGACGCGCGCGATCAGCGGAACGACCGACGACAATTGGTCGAGATCCTCCCAATCGATGATGATCCCTGCCGCGCGCGCAATCGCCGGGATATGCAGCGCGTGGTTGGTCGAGCCGCCTGTCGCGAGCAGGCCAACGCAAGCGTTCACAATCGCCTTTTCATCTACGCATAGCCCAAGCGGACGATAATCATCGCCTTCCCAGCCAATTTCGGCGAGCCGATGAACGGCAGCGCGAGTGAGTTCGGTGCGGAGCTTCGTACCCGGATTGATGAACGCCGCGCCGGGTATGTGGAGGCCCATGACCTCCATCATCATCTGGTTGGAATTTGCTGTGCCGTAAAAGGTGCACGTTCCAGCGCCGTGGTAGGAGGCAGCTTCGGCCTCGAGCAACTCTTCGCGCCCCACCTTGCCCTCGGCGTAAAGCTGACGGACCCGTTGCTTTTCCTTGTTGGCAAGGCCCGATGGCATTGGTCCTGCGGGAACGAGTATCGTTGGCAGATGCCCAAACCGAAGCGCACCGATAAGCAGGCCGGGAACAATCTTGTCGCAAATGCCCAGCATCGCGACGCTTTCGAACATCCCGTGGCTGAGGCCAACCGCGGTCGCCATCGCAATGACATCGCGGCTGAACAGCGACAATTCCATCGAATCTTGCCCTTGCGTGACGCCGTCGCACATCGCCGGAACCGCACCCGCAACCTGAGCAGTCGCGCCAACCTCGCGAGCGAAAATCTTCATCTGCTCGGGGTAGCGGCCATAAGGCTGATGCGCCGACAGCATATCATTATACGCGCTGACGATGCCGATATTCGTCGACTTGCCACCGCGAATGGCGGCTTTGTCATCGCCGCTTGCGGCAAATCCATGCGCGAGATTGCCGCAGCTTAATGCCGTCCGATTCAGCCCGGCTTCGCGTTGCTGTGCTATAAGGTCAAGATACGCCTGACGGCCAGGTTTTGACCGTTCGATGATCCGCGCCGTCACCGCTTCCAATGTCGCATGCATCTTACTCATGCCAGCTCACTCCATCGCGCTCTGCAAGTGCAATCGCGGCATTTGGGCCCCAGCTTCCGGCACCATAATTTTTGGGCTTTAATCCGGTGTTTTTCCAAAGCTCGCGGATCGCATCGACCCATTTCCACTGCGCCTCGACCTCGTCACGGCGAACGAACAATGTCTGGTCACCCTCGATCAAGTCGAGCAGCAGCCGTTCATAGGCGATGCGTCTCCGCGACCCGGCAAACGCAGTGGTAAGCGACAGATCGAGCGGCACTTCCTGCAAGGTGATTCCGCCGCGATCCAGCCCGGGCTCCTTCGCCATGACCAACAGCCGCACATATTCCTCGGGCTGCAAGCGAATGACCAGCGTATTCGCCTCCAACCGACCGCCGCGCTGCTTGAACACATTATGCGGCACAGGTTTGAACTGGATAACAATTTCGCTTCGCCGTTCGGGCAGCCGTTTGCCGGTGCGCAGGAAGAACGGCACACCCTGCCAGCGCCAGTTGTCGACATAGGCCTTGATCGCAACAAAAGTCTCGGTGTCCGACGGCTTACCGAGATCGCTGTCATAGCTTTTGACCGCCTCGCCCTTGACCGCGCCATCGCCATATTGGCCGGTGACAACATCGCCCTCAACCACAGGCCGAAGCGCTCGCAGAACCTTGACCTTTTCGTCGCGAATGGCGGTCGCGTCGAGATTGGCAGGCGGCTCCATCGCGGTCAGCGCCACCAATTGCAGCATATGGTTCTGCACCATATCACGCATCGCGCCGGTGTCGTCGTAAAAGCCTGCACGGCCCTCAAGACCAACGGTTTCGCTGACGGTGATTTGTACATGCTCGATGGCGTTGGCGTTCCACAGCGGTTCGAACAGCATGTTGGCAAAGCGCAAAGCCATCAGGTTCTGCACGGTTTCCTTGCCGAGATAATGATCGATGCGGAAGGTCCGCTTTTCGGGGAATACCGCGTTGACCGCATCATTGATCTGGCACGATGACGCCAAGTCGTTGCCAAGCGGTTTTTCAAGACCAATGCGGACATTATCGCCCGCTAGCCCGGCGCTTTCCAGCCCCTTGATGGTCGGTTCGAACAATGAAGGCGCGGTCGAGAGGAAAATCGAAAGTCCACCCGAAATATCCCCAATCTTGTCGGCCAGCGCGGCAAAACCGTCTGGCTTTGAAGCATCAAGCGCCTGATACTGCAGCCGCTGCAAAAAGGCATCGATCATTCCCTCTGCCTTGCGGTCGTCGGGTAAAAACTCGCACAAGGCGGCGCGCGCAAATTCGCGGAATTCTTCGTCTGTGTAGGCGCTGCGTGCGGTGCCGAAGATGCGAAGCGCCGGGTCAATCAATTCGTCGGCATGAAGCGCATAAAGCGATGGGAGCAACATCCGCCGCGACAAATCGCCGGTTGCTCCGAACAACAACAGGGTTGAACTATGCTCGCTCATTCTGCCCATCTCCAATGACCGCCGCAGACTGCGCGTCGATACCGGAAAGCTCTTAACCCGCAGACCCGACGCGTCTAGCGCTTATTCGTATGCACCGGCCCTACCTGTGACCAACGCCCTTTGTTCGGCGATGCCCATCGACAATATGACCGGATTTTCGGCCTGACGAGATTGGAAATCAGCTTTTCCTGCAAAGCCCCGCCAATTGCTGGCAATCAAAGATTGGGCGGTCGGCGCTCCCAGCGTGGTGCCGGGTCCAAGGACGATAATTTTATCAGGCGCAAATTCTGCTGCGGCGACTTGAACCCCGCGCGTGAAGTCATAGGTAGCGTTAAGCTGCGCACCTAATGTGTAGTCGTAGATGCTTGTGGGATCGAACGCTTTAGGCGACCAGATCCGCCCCTGCCCGTCAATCGCCGGAATCGTACCGACATCAAAGTCTGCAACCGGATTCGCCGCACGCGCCATTGGTACGATGTGGTCAAGCAACGGGCTGTGGAACCCCGCATGATGCATCAGCCGCATCGGGAAGCGATCATCCTTTGGCAAACGTTCGGACAGCCATTTCAGGCCGCCGTCATCTGCCGCGAATACGGCCATTCCGCCGAGTTGGATCGACATGTGAACGGCAATGTCAGGAATAGACTTAGTTTCTTGCAGTAACCCATTGACTAGATTTATTTTGCTATCATCTGCCTGCCAGTCCGCATCCACGATCGGCCAGACAATTTGCCCACCCTGACCATGGCTGTGCATTAAGCTGCCCATATTATTGACCAGACGCGCACCGCCGTCGAAATTGACGATCCCTGCACAAGCCAGCGCCAGATACCAACCCATCGAGTTGCCGGTAACCGCGACAATTTCATAACGCTCCCGGTCAATGGCCGCAAAGTCCGCCAACGCGCAGCCATAAATAAGCAGCGAGGCATTATCCCCCGTCATATGCACCGAGGGCGCATATTTGTCTTCGCTATCCAGGTCAGAAATGGAAATCTGACCTCGAGAAATGCGGAGCGCATCGAGCTTTGCGATCAAATCACGCCGGTTGGCATGATGCGTTTTCAGATAGCCGAGTTCGCTGGCATTATAGGTACCGCGACCAGGGCAGACGACCAAGGCTGTTTGTTTCATGCCACTGCCGCCTTGGCTGCCTCGATAATTGATGCCTTGCTCGGCAAGACCAATTCGGCCGCTGGCCCCAACGGAATGAAGCAATCCTCCGCCGTGATCCGGCTAACCGCATCGCCGCGCCCCGCTTCGGTCAATATCGTCATGAGCTTTTCGCTCAGGCTTCCCGACCGCCGACTTTCATCCACAATCAGGACATTCTTGCACGCCGCAACCGAAGCCACGATTGCGGCATCGTTCAAGGGATGCAGCCATCGCAGATCAATGATCCGCATATCTATTCCTGTTGCGCGGAGATCTGCTTCAGCTTGACGAGATAGAAAATAACCATTTCCGTAGGTTAAAATAGCTAATTCAGTACCGTTGCCATGCTGTTTGAGTTCCCCAAAACCGATTTTATCTGCCTTGTCAGGTGCAACATAAGGCGCAGTCCACGCTCCATCCTCCGCTGACAGCAAGTCAGTCGTATGATAAAGCGCAATGGGCTCGATAAAGACAACGACGCGACCATCCTCATGCGCCATACGAACACATTCGCGGAGCATGGCCGGGGCGTCGGCGGCATTTGAAGGACAGGCAAGTATGATACCCGGTATATCGGTCAATACCGCTAGGCTGTTGTCATTATGGAAATGCCCGCCAAAGCCTTTTTGGTACGGCAGACCCGCAATGCGGACGACCATAGGATTGCGATATTGCTTGTTGGAGAAGAACGACAATGTCGCCGCTTCCCCGCGTATCTGGTCCTCAGCGTTGTGCAGATAGGCAAGGAATTGTATTTCCGGGACCGGCACAAAACCGTTATGCCCCATGCCGATGGCGAGGCCCAATATGGTCTGTTCGTCGAGCAACGTGTCGAACACGCGTGCCGCGCCAAACTTGTCCTGCAAGCCTTGGGTCACGCCATAGACACCGCCCTTACGTGCTACATCTTCACCGAACAGCGAAATATTGGAATATTGCAGCATCAGGTCGGCAAGCGCGAAATTGATACTTTTGGCTAGTGTCACGGGCTTCGCCAGATTGCGTGCATCCTTGGCGAAGAGTGCATCGCGGGCTTTTGCGCCAGGAAGCGGCGGAGAGAATTCTTCGCCCACAATTGGCTCAATCGACGCCATCACATCGGCTGCAGTTTCTAGCCGTGGTTTGGTCAATGCTTCTTGCGCCACCCGGTCAACGCGCGCGCGCATCTCTTCGTAGCGGGCGACAATCTCGTCGCCCGACATCCCGGCCTGCTCGTGCAAAATGCGTGCAGCGTGCAGCAACGGATCCTGAGCTTCAGCAGCCTCGATGTTGGACAAAGCCGAATAGCTTGCCTCGACATCGGCCCCCGCATGTCCCATCAGGCGCACGGTTCGCATATGCAGGAATACTGGCCTGCGCCGCGAACGCGCATATTGCACCGCCTCTTCGCACCCTCGCAATGCGTCGTTCAAATCAGCACCGTCGCACTGGATATAATGGAGCGCAGGCCGGTGCGCATAATTGGCCTCGATCCAGCCGCCGGGTGTGCGGACTGAAATGCCGATACCATTATCCTCGCACAAGAAAATGATAGGCATGGGCAGATGCTGATAGGCCGCCCAACAAGCTGCGTTAAATGCGCCTTGCGATGTGGAGTGGTTTGCCGAAGCGTCGCCAAACGAACATAATATGATGCTATCATGCGGCAGCACCGCATCATCCAGCTTAAGCCGGTGCGCCATGCCAATCGAATGCGCCGCACCAACCGCCTTGGGCAAATGCGAAGCGATCGTGCTCGTCTGGGGCGGCACGAAGGTATTGGCACAACCAAGAACTTTATGTCGACCACCCGAAATAGGATCGTCCGCCGACGCTGCGAATGATAGCGCCATATCATAAAGGGGCGTGAGGCCACCCGCCTGCTTCTTGCGCTGGATTAGAAACGCGCCGTCGCGGTAATGCAGAAACGCCATGTCGGTTGTGCGCGTCGCCGCCGCCAAAGCCGCCGTCCCTTCGTGGCCCGAACTGCCAATTGAGTAAAAGGTCTTCCCCTTTGACCGGCGGGCCCACAAATCGAGATGGCGGCTCATGATCTGGCTGTCGAATAGGTCGACTAGCTTATGCGGAGGCACGACATAAGGCGCATCGTTGCTGCGCGGTGCGGGAAAATCGTGGGCGGTGACGCGGCGCACAAAAGCCTCGTCGATTATCGTTGGACGGTCAAACATATCGCAGTCGTGAATAGCGTCAGCGAACGTAAAAGCCACACCAAATCGCGAAATTCAATCGCGTGATTAAATCGCTGGATTTGTGGAAATTTGGCCGTAGGATAAGCGCCGAGAGAGAGTTTATTCCCCGGGAAAGCATCCCAGCGAATTTGTCATGACCGAACAGCTAAGACGAGCAGAAAATGCCGCGACAGTTGCCGGTTAAGTAGGAGGAGAGAGAAATGCGTAAATTGAACCGTGTGATGACGGCTGCCCTTTGCAGCGCCATGTTTATCCCCGCAGCATATGCACAGGAAGCACCACAAGCCGAAGAAGATAGTGGCGACGAGCCAATCATCGTGACTGCGACATTACGCGCGATGGATGTGCAGGACATTCCGCTTGCCGTTACCGCTGTTGCGCCGGAAGCACTTGAGCGTGAAGGCGTATCGGACATCAAAACGCTGTCGTCGATTTCGCCAAGCTTTAACATCCAGTCATCGCAGACCGAAACGCAAGGGACGTCGATCAAAATTCGCGGCGTCGGTACCACCGGCAATAATACCGGCCTTGAAAGCTCGGTTGGCGTATTCATTGACGGTGTATATCAGTCACGGCCCGGCGTTGCGCTTGGCGATCTGGTCGATCTGGAGCGCCTCGAAATCCTGCGTGGTCCGCAAGGGACATTGTTCGGGCGCAATACCTCGGCTGGCGCGCTGAACATCACGACGAAACGCGCAAACCTGTCTGAGGTCGAAGGTTTCGCCAATGCAACTTATGGCAATTACAACTTCATCAATGTGCAGGGTGGTATCAGCGTGCCTGTGGTGCAGGATGTTGCCGCATTCCGCCTGTCTGGCACATACCGTAAGCGCGATGGCTTCCTGAAAAGTTCGACCGGAGCGGAAAGCAACAACCGCGATAGATACATGATCCGCGGCCAGCTTTATATTGAACCCAGTGCCGATGTAAGCATCCGTTTGCTGGCGGATTACTCAAAGGTTGACGAAAATTGCTGCGATGCAGTTATCATACGTGAAACCGAACTTGCGCCGTTCTTTGCTTTCCATGGCCTTGCAAATGACGGTGTTGTAGAATCCGGACAATCGGCATTGCAAAACCTTGCCACGAATAGCCAGCTTTTCAAAAACGGCGCAGAGCAATGGGGTGTTTCTGGTGAACTGAAATGGGATTTTGGCGGTGCCAAATTAACCTATATAGGGGCGTATCGGGATTTCCAGTCGAGCTCGACCCAAGAGTCTGACTTCACCACACTCAACATTTTTACCACTGGTGCGGGGGGATCAAATTCGCGGCCCGGCATTTTGCCAAGCGGCGACTCTATCAAAACAATGACTCATGAACTGCGGTTGCAGGGAACGGCTTTCAGCGACAGCGTCGATTGGCTGATCGGCGGCTTTTATTCGACTGAAGATATCGAAGCCGACCAGACAATGACATTTGGCACCGATTTCCAGCGAGCAAATAGTGCATTTAACTTTGGGCCAGCGGCTGGCGTCAATCCACTTTTTGCTTTGACCGCACTCGGAAACGGCCTTGTTCCGGTGAATTCGGCAGGTGCTTATGCCGAGAACCGGTTCACACAGAACGCCAAAAGCTTTTCGGTATTTACCCATAATGTCATCAATTTCACCGACAGGCTGAGCCTGACTATTGGTGCTCGTTATGTCGATGAAAAGAAGGAAGCCTCGTTTAATCAATTGGGCGGAAATAATGGCGCGTGTCAGGCGATAGCTAACACGGCGCTGACACCTAATGGGCCGTTGTCGTTGTTGACGAATGTCGGTGGTCTGAACGCCGCCGGTTTGGGCGCATTTTACGGCGTAGTTGGCCTGTCTTGCTTCCCGTTTGCTGCTCCAGTGAACTTGACGGCACCCGCAGGTGTCGGAGGAGGTTTGGCGAGCAGCTATCTTCCGTTGCCCCGCTTGTGGTCAAACACATTCAAAGACGACGAGATAACTTATACCGCGCAAGTCGGATACAAGGCTAATGACGACCTGCTATTTTATGGCGGTTACAGCCATGGCTTTAAATCTGGCGGTTTCAACCTTGACCCAACAGCGGCAAACTTGACGAACTCAGTGGCAATCATTCAGGCGCAGCGCCTTGGTGCACCCGTGCCAGCACCTATCTTCGCCGATCCACGCTTTAAGTCAGAAAAGGTCGATCAAATCGAATTGGGTGTCAAAGCCACTTTCGGTCGGATCAAAGCCAACCTGGCATTGTTCGATATGAAGATGAGCGATTTCCAGGTGTTGGAATTCACCGGTGTTCAATTCTTGACTTTCAATGTCAACTCGGCCCGTTCGACTGGCGCCGAACTGGAACTGTTCGGTGATCTGGGTAATTATATGAAGGGCAATGTTGCGCTGACTTATGCAGACGCTCGCTATCCCAAGAATTGTAATGTCGGCGTAGCGCCGGATGCTTTGGCGTCGGTAAACCGTCTATGCGGTCAGGACCTGACGAACGCGCCGAAGTTTACCGGCGTGGCTGGCCTGACCTATGACGGTCCGCTCGATAGCTCGGGTTGGGGATTGCTGGTAAGCGGCAGCATCAATTACTCCGATAGCCGCACTACGCGCACTATCGATCTGGATACCAACAATCTGCCAGTCCCGCTTGCCCGTCAGGAAAACTACTTCAAAATGAACGCGCGTATCGGGCTGACCACGCCGGACGAGCGTTTCACCTTTGAATTGTGGGGCACCAACCTGTCGAACGAGATTACCCGCGGGATCACCGCTAATACGCCGCTTCGCGGTGGTGCCGGCACCCGTTCGTTGATTGGCTTCGTCGAAGAGCCACGCATGTACGGGGTAACTGTGCGCGCGAAGTTCTAACTTTAAGCTTTACGCACAAAAAAAGGGGCGGCCTCCGATGTGGAGGCCGCCCCTTCTTATTGGGTTCGATTACGCCGCCGCTTTGTAAAGCGTTTCACCGTTGTCCGCCATGTCACGGAAGCTCTTTGGCGGCGCGAAGCGGTTGCCAAATTGCTGCGCCAAATTGTCAGCCGTGCGAACAAAGTTTTCCAGACCAACTGTGTCGATATAGCTCATCGGACCACCGGTATATGGCGCGAAGCCCCAGCCGAAGATCGCACCCAAATCGGCGCTTTGCGGGTCGCGGACGACTTCTTCTTCATAGCACTGCGCGGTGGCGATAAGCTGGATGTAGAGCAGGCGCTGTTTCACTTCCTCAACCGTCGGCTGGTTTTCGGCGAGTGGATAATGCTCCGCCATTCCCTGCCATAGGCCTTTGCGTTCGCCCTTTTCGTCATAGTCGTAGAAGCCCGAACCGAAACGGCGGCCCTTGCGGCCGAGTTTCACTACCATCAGCTCCATGAAATCCTCGGTACCGCTTGGCTGATACGCGTCGCCCAGTTCCTTCTTGGTCGATTGCATCACGTCATACCCGAGTTGCAACGTCGTCTCATCCAGCAATGCGAGCGGACCGATTGGCATGCCAAGCGATTTCGCGGCGTTCTCGATAAGCGCAGGCTTCACGCCCTCGGTTACCAGCTTCATCGCCTCACCCATATAAGGTGGGAAAACGCGGTTGGTGAAGAAGCCGCGAACGTCTTTGACGACAATCGGGGTCTTTTTGATCTTCGCGTTATAATCGAACGCCGCCGCCATCGCGCGGTCGCCGGTAAGTTCGCCGGGGATGATTTCGAGCAACGGCATTTTCTCGACGGGCGAGAAGAAATGCAGGCCCACGAACAATTCAGGGCGCACCGAGTTTTTGGCGAGGCCCGAAATTGGCAGGGTTGAGGTATTCGAAGCGAACACGACGTCGGGGCGGATAACCGCCTCAGCCTTTTGGATCACATCGGCCTTCACATCGGGGCGTTCGAATACCGCCTCGATGATCAGGTCGACGTCTTTCAGGTCGTCATAATTATCGGTCGGCACAATGCGCGCCATGAAGGCCTCGCCCGCCTCTTTGGTCATCTTGCCACGTTGCACGGACTTATCGATAATCTTGCGGCTGTAATCGACCGCTTTGTTGGCGTCTTCGATCGAACGGTCGAGCACGACGACGTCCATGCCGCCCTTGACGGTAACGTGCGTGATACCCGAACCCATCAGACCGCCACCGATGACGCCGACCTTTTTGATGTCTACCGGTGGTTGGTCCTTCGGACGACCAGCGCCCTTTTCCGCCGCCTGCTTGTTGATGAACAAGGTGCGGATCATGTTCTTCGCCTGTGGACCGGAAAGCAGCTTGGTGAAATATTTCGATTCCACACGAAGCGCGGTGTCGAACGGCAGGATCGAGCCTTCATAGAGGCACGACAAAATCGCCTTCACCGCATCGAAATTGCCCTTACTCTCCTTGTGCGCCATCGCGTTTAGGCCGACGAACAGCTGCACCGAACGCGGGTCCATCGCGCCTGCGCCGCCGGGGAACTTGAAATCCTTCTTGTCCCAGGGCGCGGTGACCTTCGGATTGGCATTCACCCAAGCCTTGGCATTGTCGATCAGTTCGTCGGCTGGCACGACTTCATGCACAAGCCCCTGCGCCTTCGCCGTTGCCGGATCGAGCGACTTACCCTGAATGATCATCATTGCTGCATTCTGCAGGCCGATAAGGCGCGGTGTGCGCTGCGTGCCGCCACCGCCGGGGAGCAGCCCGACCATGACTTCGGGCATGCCAAGCTGGATTTTCGGATTGTCCGCAACAACGCGGTAATGGCAGGCGAGCGCCAATTCCAAACCGCCGCCCAGCGCAAGGCCATTGAGCGCACATGCGACCGGCTTGGCCGAAGCCTTGCCACTGCTGATGTCCTTGGCGGTTTGCCCGCCCGCTTCCATCTTGCGAAGCAATGCGTTGAGCGCAAACGCCTGTTCGAACGCTTCCTTGGTGCTCGCCGCTTTCGCGCCGCCCAGCATCGTGAGGTCGGCACCGGCCAAAAAGCCAGACTTCTTGCCCGAAGTAATCACCGCGCCTTTGATGGCGTCGTTGGTCGTGAAATCATCGACCCATTGACCGAACTCGGAGATCAAAGCGCCGTTCCAGACATTCATCGACGCATCGGGAAGGTCAATCGTCAAAAGCGCAATGCCGTCCGCGTCCACATCGACCGAAAAAGTAGTATAAGTCATGTTGGTCGTCCTCAATTCACGCGTTCGATGATAGTTGCGGTGCCCATGCCTGCGCCGATGCAGAGCGTGGTCAGTGCGGTCGACTTGCCCGAGCGTTCGAGTTCATCCAGAACCGTGCCGAGGATCATCGCGCCGGTCGCACCCAGAGGATGCCCCATCGCAATCGCGCCGCCATTCACGTTGATGTCGCCATGGTCGATGTTCATCGCCTCCATGAAGCGCAGGACGACGGCGGCAAACGCCTCGTTCAACTCCCACACATCGATATCGCCCTTGGCCATGCCAGCGCGCGACAATGCCTTTTGCGCAGCAAATTCAGGGCCGGTGAGCATGATCGAGGGTTCGGATCCAACCGACGCCATCGACACGATGCGCGCACGCGGTTTCAGGCCCAGACGTTCGCCCACCTCCTTGTTGCCGATCAGTACCGCAGCGGCACCGTCAACGATGCCTGAGCTATTGCCAGCATGGTGGACATGGTTGATCTTCTCGACCTCGGGATAGCGCATGATCGCAATATCGTCGAAGCCGGGCATCATCGTGCCCATCATCTGGAAAGCCGGCTGGAGCGCGCCCAACGACTGCATATCGGTTTCGGGCCGCATCAGTTCGTCATGGTCAAGCAGGACTTCGCCAATGACGTCCTTGATCGGCAATATCGACTTGGCGAAACGCTTTTCCTGCCAAGCCTTTGCCGCGCGTTTCTGGCTTTCGACCGAATAGGCATCGACGTCATCGCGGCTATAGCCATAGATCGTTGCGATCAGATCAGCCGAAATGCCTTGCGGAATGAAATAATTGGCAATTGCCGAGCGCGGGTCGACCGGCCATGCGCCGCCGTCCGAACCCATCGGCACACGGCTCATCGATTCAACACCGCCGCCAATGGCGAGGTCACATTCGCCCGACATGACTTTGGCCGACGCGATGTTTGACGCTTCAAGCCCCGATCCGCAGAAGCGGTTGACCTGAATGCCCGATGTCGTGTGCGCATAGCCAGCCTGCAACGCGGCTGTGCGCGTAATCACCGCGCCCTGTTCGCCAACCGGCGATACGCAACCAAAAGCGATGTCCTCGACCGCGTCGGGCGCAAGTCCGTTACGCTCACGAACGCTGGCGAGCACCTGCGCCGCCAGATCGAGCGGGGTGATTTCATGCAGCGCACCATCGGAGCGCCCTTTACCGCGCGGGCTTCGTACCGCGTCATAAATATAGGCTTCAGTCATATTCAGTCCTTGTTTGCGACCACGGCACCAGCCGCGATCAATTGGGAGATTTCGGTGTCACCGAGTCCAGCCTCGGCCAAGATAGCGGCATAATTGCCGCCTTTTGTTGCAATTTCGAAATGGGTAGCAAGCTGCTGCGTTGCAAGGCGCGGCGCGATTTGCGGGTGCAGCCAGCGGCCGTCCTGAACCACGGCTTGCCGCTCGGCATTGGCGGGATGCGATGCGGCTTCGACATAATCGAGCACCGGCGTGACACAGGCGTCAGTGCCAGCAAAAATCGCCTCCCATTCGTCGCGTGTTTTCGTGGCAAACACATCTTCGAGCATTTCATGCTGTTTCGCGAATGCAGTGCGGTCATGCTGTCCGCCATAGGCTTCGGCGCTAATCGGCAAGCGCTCCATCATCGCTGCGAAAAATTGTGGTTCGATGCAACCCACCGCCATGAACTTGTCATCAGCGGTTATATAGCATCGGTAAAAGGGCGCGGCACCGTCGAGCAAATTTCCCTCTCGCGCCGTCCGCCACTGCCCCAGTCCCGCCATGCCATGAACAAAACTCATCAAGCTGTGGGTGCCATCGACAATCGCTGCGTCGACAACATTGCCCTTCCCCGTCCGCCCGCGCTCGATTAAAGCGGCCAAGATGCCGGTCACCAGAAACATCGACCCGCCTCCGAAATCTCCGACCATGTTGAGCGGTGGAACCGGTGGCTGACCGTCCCTGCCGATGGCGTTGAGCACGCCGGTCATGCTGATATAATTGATATCGTGACCCGCCATCTTGGACCAAGGCCCGCTCTGCCCCCAGCCGGTCATCCGACCATAGATAAGCCCGGGATTGATCGCATGACAGGCTTCGGGACCAACGCCCATCCGTTCGGTCACACCGGGACGAAGGCCTTCAATGAGAATATCCGCAGTCTCGACCAGCTTTAGCAGCGCCTCAACTGCTTCGGGCTTTTTGAGATCAAGGACGATAGATCTCTTGCCGCGTCCATCAATCGCCTTGGGCATTCCGCCGCCCGGCCGATCGATGACGATCACATCCGCACCCATGTCAGCCAACAATTGACCCGCATAAGGCCCGGGACCGATACCTGCCAATTCGACACACTTGATGCCGCTGAGCGGTCCGGATTTGGCGGGTGAATCAGTCATGGCATCCTTCCGCTACGGAAAAGCAGCATACGCATTTAACCGCGTGATTAAGCTTGAGCGTTTACTCGCTCCAATAGGTTGACGCAAGCGTCAACTCAGGTTCCGAAACGCGATTTTAAGAGTAGGTGGCCAAACTTAATGCCCGTGCACTTGCTCTCGCGAAAGAGCCAGTCTATCCTCGCTTTCGTATTAAATGGAGTTGGTCCAGTGATTCAAGGCTAAAGGGCGCAAGCGCTCTTCACATGTTTAGATAGTGCTCAGCAGCATCGCAGGGCAGAAAATCGCTTGAACACAGGAAATACTCATGCCGAAATTACAGAACAAATCCGCCCTCGTGACCGGGGGTGCCCGCGGTATTGGCGAGGCCATTGCCCGCTGCTTTGCAGATGAAGGTGCGCATGTCATCATTGGCGACATCGATGCCGAAAACGGCAAACGCATCGCCGCAGAAATTGGCGGTACATATACCAATCTTAACGTTGCGGATGAGACTGACTGGGAGAGGCTTGCCGCCGAACATCCTTGCATTGACATCGTCGTCAATAATGCAGGCATCACTGGCTTCGAAGAAAGCCCCGGCCCACATGATCCTGAACACGCGTCACTGGAGGAGTGGCGCCGTGTCCATGCGGTCAATCTCGACGGCACGTTTTTGGGGTGCCGTTATGCCATCAGAGCGATGCGGGCCAAAGGATCGGGGTCGATCATAAACATCTCCTCTCGGTCGGGCTTGGTCGGTATTCCCGGGGCAGCCGCCTATGCCTCCTCCAAGGCCGCAATCCGCAACCACAGCAAATCGGTCGCGCTTTATTGTGCGCAGCAAGGCCTCAGCATCCGGTGTAATTCAATCCACCCAGCAGCGATATTGACGCCGATGTGGGAGGCATTGATCGGTAATGGACCTGATCGCGAAGCGCGGCAGGCGGCGATGGTGGCCGACACCCCGCTCAAACGTTTCGGCACAGTCGAGGAGGTCGCCGCCATCGCCCTGTTGCTGGCGTCGGATGACGCAACCTACATGACGGGAAGCGAAATCCATCTCGACGGAGGCTTGCTTGCGGGGTCCGCAGCTTCGCCTGGGGGATAGAAATCCGCAACGCTACAATTCGGTTCGCTGCCCGTCGGTCATCCTGCGGGCAGTGAATTGGTGGCGAGTGCACCGGTACATCTGAATACTGGACGGCATTAGTGCGCCACAATAATATTAAGCGTTTTGAGTATCTTCAACAGCAGTGCCGATTCCAATCGTCAAAAACTAACCGATCAGGGCCAAAAATGAAAAAAATCCTCCTTACGCTTGGTTTCACCGCCATCGGGATATCAAGCATGCCCGCACACGCGCAGAGTTTCATTTTCCACCTCGATGGAGAGGCCGGCAATCGTCAGGCTTATTTTTCCCAACTTGGAACGACAAATCGCACTCCCCCCAGCATAGAGTTTCAGCCGATAGAGATTAAAGAACTCAAGGTCGCGATTATTTTTGAAAGTCCGGAGCAGCCAGAATTGGCTGAATTGCTGCTACAGTTTGAATGTGTCGCAAAATTGAATTGGATAACCAATAAGGCTGTCAAAGGCCCGGCATGGACTGACCCTGTTAGAGTGCGAGTTGGCCCCGGAAGCTCAATCTTGCGCCGCGCCGATTTGAAGACAGAGGACATTCCGGCTGGCGACTGGGAAACGCGGTCGGACCTTCCGATGCTAACGGCGCATAAGTTGGCGTGTAATGATCTTGAGATCGAAAAGGCAATCCGCAGCGTGTCTGACACGGCCAGCAATGTCGATAAAGCTGCGCTTCGCCCAAAAATGGCAGAGTTCGGCATCATCAACGGATATGCGCTCACCGATCTGTCAATCTGGACGGAATATCTGGATTTCACATGGAATACGATCTGGAAAGGCGCGAAACGCCCCGACCCCAGCGGCAAATGGTCACGGCAATCGACGCCTGAAGAAATAGCCGAAGCGCAGCGCAAAATGGCTGGGATTAATCAGCAGCTCGCCGAACTCTCGGACAAAACAATGCGCGCTTACGAGCCTAAAATAAAGGAAATGCAGGGGAAATTTGCCTTCGATGCAGCAGCGGCAAAACTGCGTGGCGGCCGCAAAATGAGGGACTATGAATCAAAAATGCTCTCGGTTTGGCAGGCAAAAACCGAGGACGACATCATTGCAAGAATGGGCCGACCGCATTTCACCGATAACGGCAAGCTGCATTTCCTATCTTATGGTCAGGAGTTCGACAATCAAGTCGGTGTCGCAAGTTCAAGCGGAGAAACTTGGGTAGAAGGCTTGTACACCTATTGTGACGTGCGGTTCGTGACTATGGCTGACTCCGAGGGAATTTACCGGGTTGCAGACATCGTTTTAAGCATCGATAGCAGCAACATCATGCAGACGAATTTCCAAACCGCCTGCGGAGATTTACAACAAACTCCCGATTAAGACTGTACTCTCCTGCAACCATATTTGGGTTTCTGAGGTGCAAAGAGTTTTAACTACACCCCACGTCGAAATCGAAAACGCGGTAGGCTTTGGTGGCGGCGCCGCCTTCCTTCAAATGTATCGTTCGGCTGCACTGACGTTTGGTTGTGGACAGTACGTTTGTGGTCGATTGCCCGACAACATTGCCATTCTGGCTAACGACATCCACGGGAACATAATCGACGCCATATTGCGTATCCGAAAAATAATAGGTCAATGTGCGTACGCCAGAGCGCTCGATATAGTTTGCCGGGGCCCCCCAACGAGCGATGACCTGCTCTTCCGTCATGCCGCCAATGCTGCCCATTTCCGACCCGTATTTGCCACCTATCCGCTCGGCTTTTGCGCTAACCGCAAGGCTAATGTCGGCCCATTTCTTTTGTTCAGTCAAAAGTCCTTTGATTTTACCTTGCATCTCTGCAAGCTTGGCTGCAGCCTCGGCTTTTTCTTCAGCGGTACCTTCATAATAAGCGGGCTGGACAGCGTCGGTCCAACGGGTTTTCCAGACCAAATCAATCGCGTCGGTTACAGTATAATAATTGGCCTCACCCAGATATTCCATGCCAAGCGATGCGAAGCTGGATGCCGCTTCCTGATTTTTTTTCTTGCGTTTGGCCGATGACACCTCGCCGCCTCCCCAAACCTGCCTCGCGGATTGCCAATTTTTCCAGTCGCAGGCGATCATCTCGGCCTTGCCCATCCAGTTATTCGGCACCTTCATCCATTCCGTCGAGGTTCTGACGTCGCTCTTGCCCGCGCGGTCATAACTTGCAGCCCTCGCGATGCTGACTAAGCCCTCCTGACATCTGAAGTCGAGAGAGTAACTGATGAAGTTTATACCACCCGCATTTTCAAAAACCTGCTGAACGATCACACTGTAAATGGTGTTGGCTTGCAATTCGGCAAGTCCACCGCTCGCGATGTCGAAACCATCAGCAACCCGTCTGGTGACCCACTCTTTATCACCTGACATTATGTAAACGCTGCGGTTCGGCGCCGGGTCCGGTTCAGCCCCGATAATCACATATTTGGCAGCATGCGCCGGAATGGTGACTGTTGCCATCAACGCGGCACATAGTGCGCCACTAAAACGAAGCATCGACCTTTTCGTCATTATTTCGCTCCTGCTTTTGGCGTGCTGCCAAGGCACTTCTGCATCGCCGCTCGTGCGATATGCCCACCCTTCCATTTGATGGCGAAAACCTGTTTCTTATCCATCACCACATTGAGATTCTCGACCTCGTTCATGCCAGCCATTGCGGCGTTGATATCGGTCAGCTTGAAGAGAATTATACCTGACTGCTTCGACTGAGGATCCGGCGCATGAAAGGCCTGCACCGCCTGCACTTCACCATCTCCGGTGGTAAGGGTCATTTTCTTTTTGGCTTCTTTTTGAACCGGCGGAATGGTGGGACCGCTGAACAATATGAAGGATTCAGGCTTGCCAGCTGCTGGCCCGATATAGCCTGCAAAATATGCAGATGAATAATAAGTGATCGCACAAAATCCGCCACCAGCACGCGTGTCGTCCAGGCGCCAAAACCCCTCTGCGTCCTTATATACCTTGTTTACACCGGAGACATCGGCCTGATTCTTGTTGGACGCGCTACCTTCAGTGCTCTTTTTCAAATATTTGTCGAGCGTGGACTGGGCTTGAGCCGAGCCAGATATCAACGCCAAGCTAAGGAGCAACGGCCAACGCATTTTCATTGAGGACAACCTTCTGATCGAAGAAACATTCCGGTTAGGGAAACAAATCAGATAGTATCTGCCAAGCGCATGTTTACAAACCGTTCTTAGTGTACCGGTACGCCAGAATACTTGATTTTAATCGACGTCCTCGACGGCAACAGCTTCACCCGTCACGCGCTGGGCGAGCGCCGCAGCGATGAAGTCGTCGAGATCGCCATCGAGCACGTCAGAAGGGGTTGGCGAGGTCACGCCAGTGCGTAAATCCTTCACCATCTGATAGGGTTGCAGGACATAAGACCGGATCTGGTGTCCCCAGCCGATTTCTGTTTTCGCCGCATATTCCCCCGACGCTACTTCCTCTCGCTTACGCAGCTCGGCTTCATACAACCGCGCCTTAAGCATCCCCATTGCGGTTGCGCGGTTCTTGTGCTGGCTGCGGTCATTCTGGCTGGCAACCACAATGCCGGACGGCTTGTGTGTGATACGAACTGCGGAATCAGTGGTGTTAACGTGCTGTCCGCCCGCGCCCGACGCACGGTAGGTGTCGATTTTCAGATCGCCTTCGTTGATGTCGATCTCGATATTGTCGTCGATCACCGGATAGACCCAGACACTGGAAAAGCTCGTATGCCGCTTGGCCGCACTGTCATAAGGCGAAATGCGCACCAGTCGATGGACGCCGCTTTCGGTCTTGGCATAGCCATAAGCGTTCTCGCCCTTGACCAGCATGGTCGCCGACTTGATGCCTGCCTGATCGCCCGCCTGATAATCGACCATCTCGACCTTATACCCGCGCTGCTCGGCCCAGCGATAGTACATGCGCTGCAGCATTTCGGCCCAGTCCTGACTTTCGGTGCCGCCAGCGCCTGCGTGGATTTCAATGAAGGTGTCATTGCCGTCGGCCTCACCAGACAGCAGCGCCATGACCTTGTCCTTGTCAGCGCGGTCCGCGAGCGCCTTGAGCGCCGCCGCACCTTCGTCCCCAAGCGCCGCGTCGCCCTCCATTTCGGCAAGTTCGATCAGTTCGACAGTGCCTGCCTTGTCGGCGTCGATTTCGCGTACTGTGCTGATCGCCGCATCCAGGCGGCGGCGTTCGCGCATGACCTCTTCGGCAGCCTTTGGGCTATCCCATAAAGTCGGGTCTTCGACCTTGGCGTTCAGCTCATCAAGGCGGCGCAGCGCGCGGTCCCAGTCAAGCGACATCTTGACGAGATTGAGGGCGGCATCAATGCGGGCAACATAGCCTTCTGCGTCGGCGCGCATGGGGAAACTCCAAGGGAATGAAAACAGGTGCGCGGCCTTTAGCCGAAGTCGCGCTCAAGTCAAAGGCGGCTAATTGCGCGGACGTTCGTTGAGCAATTTCACCAGCCGTGCGATCGAGCCAAATTGCGCGATGGTCTTGCCTAGCAACTCGCGATCCTGTTCGGGATTTAGCGTGGCGCTCTCAAATATGTCGCCTGTCCGCAAAGCCACAATCAAATCACCGCCAAGGAACAAAGCGGCCAGTTTCTCGCCATCGAACTCCTTCTCCAGATCGAGCAACCGTTCGCAATAGGCCGGGTGAACCAGATAGCGCCCCTCAACCTGGTCGGTACCGTAAACATCAAACGCGTCCTCAAAGCGCGGATCAACCATCTTGATCCGCTCCAATGTTCGTCCGCCATAGGATTTACTGTCGCCGAACAGCGTAAACTTGAAACCGTCCCGCCGGACCAGCGTGGTGGCGAGAAAGGGCCGCGCGAATTGAAACCGCAGAACAACGCCCTCGAAAACAGTCACGGTCCGCCGGTTTTTGCCCGACCCGCGTGTTTCGGTCAGCTTCGCCTCGTAAAGCAGGAAATCGGTGCCCTCGATTGAGCCATGCCATTGATCTTGCAAATAGCTGTCGTCGTAAGAAGGAAGCAGTTCGAACGCGCATGCATGCTCGAATTCCTGGCCACTAAACGCCGCGACTGAATAATCGATCTGCAATGCCTGAGCGAGCGCGCCATTCATCTCAGCCTTGAGCGAGTTGACCATCTTTTGCCGGATGCTGTTGGCCCAAGCCAATGCGCCGCCAATGATGATTGCACCGGCAAAATAGGCAAATTGCTGCGCGCCGAACAGTAGTAGGATTAGACCTACCAAGAGGCCGACCGCCACGCCGCCGCCGCCGGTCCAGTACACCTTCTCCTTCGCCTTTGCCCGCTCTGTAGACAACGCGTCAAGCCGCGCCTGCAGGCCGCCCGCCATCAGGCTGTCCACGTCAGGCAGTGCGATCATGATTGAATTCCCCCGCGCCCATGATATTCCATGCTATCGACCGTTTGAGGGGGAGTAAAGCAAATGGGTTTGTGGATAATCATCGCCGTCGTCGTTCTCGCGCTTATAGCCATCATCATCTACAACCGGCTGGTGGGACTGCGCCAGAATGTGCGCCAGGGCTGGGCAGATATCGATGCGCAATTGCGTCAACGGCACGACCTCATTCCCAATCTGGTCAGCACCGTGCAAGGTTACGCCACGCATGAAAAGACGACGCTCGATGCGGTGATTTCGGCACGCAACTCGGCATTAGGTGCAGCCACTCCCGCCGCTGCGGCGACAGCCGAGGCAGGCCTGTCGGGCGCGCTCAAAAACCTGTTCGCATTGGCCGAAAATTACCCCGACCTGAAAGCCAACCAGAATTTCCAGACGCTCCAGCATGAGTTATCAGACGTCGAGGACAAGCTCGCCGCATCACGCCGCGCCTACAACGCAGTAACCGCCGACTATAACGGCGCGCGGCAAGCATTCCCGGCGGTGCTGTTCGCGGGCGCTTTCGGATTTGGCGAAGAGAAATTTTGGGAATTGGGGGCGGATGAGCGGCCCTCGATTAGTGCTGCACCGGAAGTAAAATTCTGACGGCAATCAACTTCACTCGCATTTACGATATTCGTTACTTTTTGGAAGGTTCAGTTATTCCGCTCGGCAAAAATCTTGCATATCTGTTCAGTTTTCCGATGGTGCGGCCGCTGTGACGGGAGAAGTTGTTGGAGGATTGCGCCGGGCCGCTTCCATTATCTCTTTAATCCTCCGGTCATGAGAGCGCTTGAGCGCTGCCTGACAATATTCCATTTCGGCTGCCTCAGCTTCCGGCAAAGGCCAAAAACGGTCACGATCGCTCTTCAGTTGGGTCGGCCACCCAAGGTTTTCAAATACACATAAGCTCTGGCCGTCTATGGTATCCTGTGCTCTCATTACCAATGCCTCGCGACCATCTCGGCCGAGGGCATAGCCAATGCGCCAAATGTCATAATCAGTAATTTCGAGATATTGCGCCAAATTATTGGCGCCCAAGACAAACGCGGTTGCTTCGGCAGAATTTACCATGTCATATTTCGGTTCGCGCTCGATGACCGAGACGGTCACCGTCAACGCATTCTTCACAAAACTCTTTTTTTCGGTAATGCTATATCCCGCAAGGTTTGGTTTGGTTGCAAGGTCTTGGCGTATGGCTGGCTTATCAAACGCATCAAGCGAGCAGTTCGCGCCAGCACCGATTTCCGCTGCAACAAAGCTGTTCGATAGCAAAAGTTCGCGAGGAAACTCATCACGATTGATAGTGATTTCGCACAGCTCGACATGCGCGTCAGCGCCGTTCCCCATAACGATCGCAGCGTCTTGATGTGTTATAGGCAACAAATAATAAGTGGCCAACCGTGGTGTTACTGCCGCAAAAACTGCATATTGCGGTCCAATTCCCCACCAACTGCTTCCAAGCGCAGCCGGGACATCGGACATCTGCGAATAACGCATTCTCAGTTCGTGATTGAGCGCGCGATGATAGGCATAAGGAAGATTGTTCTGAGACTGATCCGCAAGATTGTATGAGATTAATCTGGCAGTGATGCCGTGGCGATGGTCTTCGCGCAAAACTTTTCCAATTCTGCCGTCCGGCTGCGCCGAGCAACTAGAGGACGAGATTCCAAGAGACGCCAGCACCAGTATAAAGTGAGCGAGCGTCGGCAGACGGATGCAAGTCTGATTAAAATATCCCATTAGCAATATTATTACCCGGTTCATTGCCAATCCCTGGAACGCCATCGCTCGCTCCAACCTCAATAAATACCGCCATCTTGCTGGATAAACTCCTGATCGCGCTTGGTACCAGCGCTCGGACCTTGCGAGGCCGCGGAATTGCTCGATCCGCTATCCGAGGACGACGATTGTTTCTTCTTCGGCTTATCACCGCGCGCAGCCAATTCCTCCTGGCGGATCGAGCGCTTGGGTTCGGTTTCGGCTTTGAAAGCTTCCCAAATCACTGCACTTTTAGGATCATCGCCGGGCCATGCACCATATACCCGTTTGCCACTCTTGCGGTCTATGCGAACCAACCGTGTGCCTTCTGGCGCTACGAAAGGCGTTTTTGGCATATCGGCCATTGCCACCCGCGCAAACTGCTTGAATATTGGTGCTGCGAGCGATCCGCCTTGTGCATAGCCACCCATGTTGCGCGGCTGATCGTAGCCCAGATATACCCCGGCTATCAGGTGCGGCGAGCCCCCGACAAACCAGACGTTCGTTGGGCCGGTGGTAGTACCCGTCTTGCCAAACAACGGGCGATCAAGGTCACGCAATATTGTTGCCGTTCCCCGTTGCACAACACCTTCCAGCATGTGCACCACCTGATAGGCCGTAATCGGGTCCATCAACTGCTTACCAGCAGCAGCAAAGCGCGGCATCGGCTTACCGTCCCAATCCTTCGCCCGGCATCCTTTGCATGATTTCCAGTTCGTCGGCAAAATGACTTTACCCTTGCGGTTCTGGACATAGTCGATGAGCGTCGGTTTCAGTTCGCGACCATGATTGACCAGCATCGAATAGGCGTTGACCATTTTGAGCACTGTCGTGTCGCCCGCGCCGAGCGCATAAGACAGATAATCGGGGTAATCGCCGATACCCATCGCCCGGAATGTATCGGTAACATTGTCCATGCCGGCATCTGCGGCGGCGCGTACTGTCATAAGGTTGCGGGATTGTTCCAGTCCCCATCGCATGGTCTGTGGTCCTGCCCCACCGCCGCCGAAGTTGCGGAAGCATTTCTGACCCAGAGAAGCGCCTTGCCACACGCAATAGGGACCGTCGACGATGATCGACGTTGGCGTCATTCCGTTATCGAGCGCAGTGGCGTAAACAAAGGGCTTGATTGACGACCCTGGCTGGCGCTGCGCCTGAGTGGCGCGGTTAAAGCTGGAGATGCGATTGTCGAAGCCGCCCTGAATGGCGAGAACCCGGCCATTCAAAGGGTTCTGCACAACCATACCGCCGCCGACTTCTGGTACCGTGCGCACTGCAAAGCTGCTGCCGCCATTGGGAACGACTGCAATAACGTCGCCCGCCTTCATGGCTGCTGGCCCGCCATTCAATGTGCCTACGCTGCCATCGGCAAAACCTACACGGCCCTTGCCCAATGCTACACCCGCACGCCAGTTGGCATAATCAATGCCAATGTTAGTTGATGCAAACCGCGACGCCCATTTGTCGTCGGACACATCAATGGTGCCCATATTAGCCTTCCACGCCTTGCCCGCATTATAGCGAAGCAATCCGTCGCGTAACGCCTGAGTGGTGAGCACCTGAAAGTCAGGGTTCATCGACGTGCGGACCCAAAGACCGCCCGCGTAGACGCTATATGGTCCATTTTTGTCGGTTTCACCGAAACGTTCGATCAACTGACGACGCACTTCTTCGGTAAAATAGCCGCCGACGTTTTTGTAGCCGGTGCCGCGCTGCGCGACCAGCCCTAGTGGCTGCGCACGCGCCTCCGCAAGCTGCGCGTCGGTAATCCAGTCGTTCGCCCGCATTTCGCCAAGCACCCAATTGCGCCGCGCAAGCGCCGCTTCCGCGTTTTTGGCGCGACCATAACGCTCCGGAGCTTTGGGCAGAATCGCCAGAAACGCCATCTCGTGGAGCAGCAATTGGTCGACGCTCTTCCCGAAATAAGCTTGCGCTGCAGCTTCTACGCCAAATGCCTGACGGCCGAGCGCGATTTCGTTGAGATATAGCGAGAGAATTTGTGGCTTGGTCAGCGCGCCTTCGATGCGCTTTGCAAGTATCGCCTCTTTGACCTTGCGGGTGTAACTATATTCGTTGGTGAGCAGCAGATTCTTTGCCACCTGCTGCGTAATCGTCGACGCGCCGCGCGAACGCTTGCTGCTGAAAACATTGTCGAAAATCGCCGATACGATGCCGGGATAGTCGATGCCGCCATGGCTGAAGAATGTTTTGTCCTCTGCTGCCAGATAGGAGCGGATTAGCAATTTTGGAAAATCGGCATATTCAAGCTGTACCCGCCGTTCGCGCGCATAACTGTGGAACGGCTGCCCGTTGATGTCGCGGACCACCGTCGGCAACGGCGATTCATATTCGATCAGCGCCTCGGCATCCGGCAGATTACGGGCGAACAATGCCCAAAAAAGTATAAAAAGCACAAACAAGCCACCACCCGCATAGGTTGCCCAGCGGAACCGCTTTAGTTGCCACCACCCCTGCCAGCGACCGACAAAACCGTCGACATCGCGTTTCAGCTTGTAACTGACGGTGTTGGGTTCTTTGGCAGGCGTGGGGTTGTTGTCCATTGCCCGCCCTCTCTAATCAATTTGCCAGCGAGGTCCAGAAAGTTAATCGGCCACCGAGCGCAAATTTACGTTCAGCGCGCAGCAAGTCGGCGGGCGAAGTGAACCTGAATCGCATTGGCGACACTTCTTCCGACTTTTTGCTGTCCACTTGTTGAAGCAAGGAAATCGACATCATCCTTGTTGCTGAGATAACCGGTTTCAAACAGTATCGAGGGCGTGTCCGGTGCCTTGAGCACAATGAAAGACGCGAAGCGATGCGAATTGGTGCGGATGCGCATATTGGGCTGCGCCTCCCGCAGTAACAATTTCGCAAAATCGGCCGAGACATTCATCGTTTCCCGCTGAGTCAGGTCAATCAGAATTGAAGACACGTTTGCATCCGTCCCGCCCAGATTGACGCCGTTGATAATGTTCGCCTTATTTTCGCGCGATGCGAGCCGTTGTGCTTCGCGGTCGGACGCAACTTCCGACAGCGTGTAGACCGTGCCGCCGCTGGCTTCGGGGTTTTCAGCGCTATCGGCATGAATGGATATGAAAAGATCGGCGTTCATTTTACGCGCGATTTCATAGCGGTCTTCTAGGATAAGAAATTTGTCGGTGTCGCGCGTCAGCGCCACCCGAACCCGTCCGCTTTTCAGCATTTCATTGCGCACGGACTGGGCGATGGCCAGTGTGACATCCTTTTCGCGCTTTCCGCCATGTGGGCTAACCGCGCCCGGATCATGTCCGCCATGCCCCGCATCGATGACCACCAATGGCAATTTAGTATCCGACGGGCCGCTGATACTGGGCAAATCTTTCGCTACACCCTTTTTAATCGGCGCCGAAACCTCATAGCGGCGCTTTGGTGGTTCGGCGCGAAATGCCATGGGCGCGATAAGTTCAATTTTACTGCGACCAACATGGTGCGAAAATCCTGATGCCAACACACTGCGCGGAGCGCCTGCACCAGAACCGACCGCGACCGCGACCGCGCGGTCGTATTCGCGTACCGATCCGATCGTCCCCGCAAGCACGGGTGCCAGGGTAAACGGCATTGCGGCAAAAATCGCGACGAACATCATCGCAGCCTTATGCGATTCTGCCGAGCGCCCCGTCCAGATATTTCTTTGCCTTACGCCGTTGCACTGCATTTCAGGTGAACAAGCGATCAGAAATACGGGCAGACATCTAGGTATCCCTGCAGGTTTACGGACCATCCGGTATAAATAATCTTGCTGCCCTTGCCGAGCCGCAGCGGGAGTGCTAGCTACAAGACACGGGCATATTTTTCAAAAAAAATGCTCGTCATTTCGTGACCGGACGCCTTTTCGTCCGGCATTTTAACAGGTTGACGCTGCATGAGGCATGATATTTCCACCCCCGCCGCCCGATATGGGACTGGCGCTTGGGCTGGAAATCAAGCGCGCGCGATACTCGCCCGCCATGCGACTGCAGCAGACGCAATTTTTTCACATCAACAATCTCGCCATGCCGACACCGACGCAATGCGTCCGATGGAGCATGGCATCAACAATAGAGCGAGCGGCCTCTGGCTGACAACCGGACGGCCCGCCCGCTGGAGTAATATCAATGACCACGCGTATGCTAATCGACGCGCGTCACCGGGAAGAAACCCGTGTCGCAGTCGTAACAGGGAACCAGATCGAGGAGTTTGATTTCGAATCTGCGGAGCACAAGCAGCTCAAAGGCAATATCTATCTAGCTAAAGTCACTCGCGTCGAACCGTCGCTGCAGGCGGCTTTTATTGACTATGGCGGCAATCGGCACGGTTTTCTGGCGTTTGCCGAAATTCATCCCGATTATTATCAAATTCCGAAAGAAGACCGGGAACGTCTGCTTGCTGAAGAGGCCGAGGCCGCTGCTGAAGAAGCCGCGCTGCGCGAGCAGGAAGAAGATGATTATGACGAGCCTTCCGACATCATGCAGGGTTCTGAGGAGCGCGAAGACGACGTTACTGACCTGATCGAGGTCGATAGCGACGATAGCGTCGACACCATCGACATGAGCGAAGGCGAAGAGCCAGACCTCGACGGTAATGGTGAAGAAAACGGCAGCGAAGAATCTTCAGAAGAAAATGGTCGTGGCGGCAATGACCGCAACAACCGCCGCCGCCGTGGACGCGGTGGCCGCAATGGCGGCGGCGCCAATGAAACGAGCGGGGGCCGCGCGCCCAAGGCAAGCGACGAAGTCCGCGCCAAACGCATGAACCTGCGTCGCCGCTACAAAATCCAGGACGTCATCCACCGCCGCCAGGTGTTGCTGGTGCAGGTCGTAAAGGAAGAACGCGGCAACAAAGGTGCGGCGCTTACCACCTATTTGAGCCTGGCCGGTCGGTATTGCGTGTTGATGCCAAACACCTCGCATGGCGGCGGCATCAGCCGGAAAATTCACAGCGCTGCCGACCGTAAGCGGTTGAAGTCGATCATGTCCGATCTCACGCTGCCGTCGACGATGGGGTGCATTATCCGCACGGCAGGACTTGCCCGCACAAAGCCGGAAATAAAGCGCGATTTCGATTATCTCGCACGTTTGTGGGACGGCATACGCGAAAACACCCTTAAGGGTGCCGCGCCGATGCTGATCCACACCGACAGCGACCTCATCAAGCGCGCCATCCGCGATATCTACAACAAGGACATCGACGAGGTCTTTGTTGAGGGAGCCGAAGGCTACAAGGCCGCGAAGGACTTTATGAAACTGCTGATGCCGAGCCACGCCAAGCGTGTTCAGCATTATGCAGACCCTGTGCCGCTGTTCCAGCGCTACCATGTCGAAGATCAGCTGAATGCGATGTACCAGCCGATTGTCCAGCTGAAATCGGGTGGCTATATCGTCATTAACCCGACAGAAGCGCTGGTTTCGATCGACATTAACTCAGGCCGCTCGACCAAAGAACATGGCATCGAGCAGACCGCTTTGTCGACAAACCTTGAGGCTGCGCGCGAAATCGCCCGTCAGCTGCGTTTGCGCGATATGGCGGGCTTGGTCGTCATCGACTTTATCGACATGGAGCATCATGGCAATGCGCGCAAAGTTGAGCGTGCCATGAAAGAAGCACTAAAGCACGACCGCGCCCGCATTCAGGTCGGCCGGATTTCAAGCTTTGGCCTGATGGAAATGAGCCGCCAGCGTCTTCGTACAGGCGTGCTGGAGGCTTCGACCCGCGAATGTCCGCATTGCGAAGGTACGGGCCTCGTCCGCACCGCATCGTCTTCGGCGCTTTCCGCGCTTCGCCTGATCGAGGAAGAATCAGCAAAGGGCAATGGCAGCCAGATCGTTCTGCAAGCCAGCCAGGAAGCGACAATATACTGCCTCAACAACAAGCGCGCCGAACTGGCCGACATCGAGGAACGCTATCATGTCCGCGTACTGATCGTTCCAAACGGTGAAACCGAGGGTGCGAAGCTTGCCGTGTCCAGTTCAGGCCCACGTCCCGAGGCTCCCGTTGCCCTGCCTCCGATTATCGACATAGACGAAGATGATGATATCGAAGACGAAGTCGACGATTTCGAAATCGAAGCGGAAGAAGAGGTGCGTGAACCCACCCGCGCTCGCGAAAGCCGGGCCCGTGAAGAACGTCCTCGCGAGGAAGGCGAAAGCGCCGAAGGCCGCAAACGCAAACGCCGCCGTGGCCGCCGTGGCGGCAAGGGCCGTGAACGTGACGGTCGTCCGGAAAATGGTGACGCTCCTGTTGAAAGTGATGCAATCGCTGCGGAAGGTGCGACAGAAAGTGCTCCTGTAGAAGCAGGCGAGGCCGCCGAGGCGGGTGAAGCAGCAACCGAAAGCAAACCAAAGGCTCGCCGGGGCCGACGTGGTGGCCGCGGTCGCGAACGCGATGATGCCGCAATCGTCACAGAGACAGTTGAAGCAGCCCCCGAAGCCGAACCAGTTGCGGCAGAAGAGCCAAGCGAGAAGCCGAAGCGCCGCAGCCGAGCCAAAGCGAAGCCGGAGGTGGAAGCGGTCGAAGCTGAAGCTCCAGCGGCAAAAGCGCCTGCCGAAAAGGCCAAGGCCCCCGCAAAGAGCCGCAGTCGGGCAAAGACTGCGCCAGCCGAAACGCCTGCTGAGGATGTGCCTGCTGAACCTAAAGCGAAAGCGCCACGTAAAAAAGCTGCGGCCAAAGACGCACCAGAAAAGGTCGCGTCAATCGAAACAGCCGCGAGTGACGAAGCACCGCGTTCGGGTTGGTGGCAACGCACCTTTGGCTGATAGATAACGCGACAAACATCAAAGCCCCGCCGTTCGCATGACCGGCGGGGTTTTCTTTGCCCAACTTCTTCATTGCGCGTTCAGGCGGTTCGGGCCATTTAATGTTCATGGCCATTTTCAACCTGCGCCGCATCCGCGCTGCTTTTGTTGTGTTTCTCGCAAGCGTGCTCGCCACACAGCCCGCGATGGCACAATCGATCCTGCGCGATGCGGAAACCGAAGCCTTTTTTGACGAGATTTCTGCGCCTCTCATCCAAGCAGCGGGGCTCGACCCGAAAAATGTCGATATCGTCCTCATCAACGACAAATCAATCAATGCATTCGTGGCGGGCGGGCAAGCCGTGTATCTTCATAGCGGCCTGATCGACGCAGCGACCACCGCCAACGAAGTTCAAGGCGTCATCGCACACGAACTGGGCCATGTTGCGGGAGGCCACGCCGTTCGATTTAATGAAGGAGCCTCGGTTGCGAGCGGAATAAGCATTGCGACGCTGATATTGGCCGCCGCCGCAATAGCGATGGGCGCTGGCGAAGCAGGCATGGGAATCATGTCGGCGGGCCAGCAAGCGGCGCTTGGCAAATTCCTTGCCTATAGCCGCGGGCAGGAAGGTACCGCCGATGCGTCCGGCGCACAATATCTGTCGACTGCGGGAATTACCGGAAGGGGATCAATCAACTTCTTCAAAAAATTACAGAATTTCGAATTTCGTTTGGGCATTCCTCAGGAGGACAGTTACGGTCGGACCCATCCGTTGTCCGGAGAACGCATCTCGGTTCTCGAAGACACATATTCCGCTGACCCAGCATGGACCAAGCCTTTGAATGCCAAATGGGAAGCCGATTTCAAGCGTATCAAAGCCAAGCTTACCGGTTTTCTTGCCGATCCGACCACCACCATGCGCGATTATCCCGAAAGTGATAAAAGCACCCCTGCCCGCTATGCCCGCGCGTACGCCTGGCACAAATCAGCCTATCCGCAAAAGGCGCTCGAAGAATCCTCATCGCTGGTCATGGCCGCACCCGAAGATCCCTATTTTCTCGAGCTGCATGGTCAGATTTTACTTGAATCGGGACGGCCTGTTGACGCGCTGGTGCCACTGCGAAAAGCGGTCAATCTTACAGGAAACCAGCCGCTGATTGCTGCCATCTTTGGTCATGCGCTGATTGCGACCGAGGATAAGGCAAATCTCGATGAGGCCGCACAGGTTTTGAAAGCAGCCGTAACCAAAGACAATGAGAACCCCTTTGCCTGGTATCAGCTGGGCGTGGTTTATGAACAGAAAGGTGATACCGCAAGAGCGGCCCTCGCCAGTGCTGAGCGCTATATGATGGAAGGCGCACCTCAATTTGCGCTGCCAAACGCGCAAACCGCGATGGCGGGCCTGCCGGAATATTCACCTGATTGGATCCGAGCGCAGGACATCAACATGGTTGCCGAAGCCAAGCTGGCGCAGCTTAAAAAGAAACGTCGTTAATTGGCTGGCTAGTCAGTAAAATCATGGCTAATCCTGTGGATATGGCTGACGAACCAAATAGTAACCGCATCCCTTTGCTGATTGCGCTCACGGGCGCGCTCCTTTTGATCGGGGTCGGCGCATATATTTTTGCTAGTAACCGCAATACTATCGAGCGGGGATCGGTCGAACAAAAAACCGCGTTAGCCTCCAGCGTGGCCGATGATGCTGTCGCAGCCGCTGGCATGTCGGACAAGGAGCGCAAAGCCACAGAGGCATTGGTTCGCGCTTATATTCTCGAACACCCTGAGATAATCACAGAGGCTGTCGAAATCCTTCAACAACGCGACATCGCAAAACGCCTCACTGCGGCTGGCAGCACAATCGCGACACCTTTCCCCGGTGCGGAAGCAGGTAACCCCGACGGCGATGTTACCATCGTGGAATTCACCGATTACAGCTGCGGCTTCTGTCGCGCTAGTGTCGCCGACGTGCAGCGCCTACTTCAGGACGATGGAAATATCCGCCTTATCTATCGCGAATTGCCTATTCTCAGCCAGGCGAGCCGTGACGCGGCCCTATGGGCGCTCGCCGCCGCCAAACAAGGCAAGCATAAGGCGTTCCACGACGCAATGTTTGCAGGCGGCCGACCCGACCCACAAACCATCCGCGCCGCGGCAAGCAAAGCGGGACTGGATATGGCAGCTGCAGAAAAATTTGCCGCGTCACAACAGGCTGAGGCCGAAATCAAATCAAATCTGGAAATGATGCAGCAAGTTGGCTTCAATGGAACGCCGACGTTTATCATCGACGATCAAATATTAGAGGGTGCGTTGGGATATGACGCGCTGAAATCAGCTGTTGCAAAGGCGCGCAAAAAAGCCTGATCTTTTTTCGATGCTAACCGGGCTGTACCGACATCCGGCTTGGACAAATCGCGACGAGCTTTGATCGCTGGTCAATTATTATTCGGTAATTTTGCAAAATCCGCGCGCCTACGAGTAACTCGGGGAAACGGTCGGAAACGCGGACTTCTGCATCCGCAACCACAGCGCCCCCAATTATGATTGGGCCTTTCACTGTGGCCGTCGACATCGTCAGTTTTGTATTGGTCAAAGTTGCCTGCTTTGAACCGTGCAGCGGACTTGCCGACAATTGATCGAATAAAGGTTTCGGCATTACAAATTCCACATTTGCGCCAGTGTCGAGATTTCCCTCGGTCGCGATGTCTCCAATCATCACGGGCACTCGAAACGGCCGCTCATATGAAAGGACAAATTTTCCACCGGGAAGTAACGCTCCTGTCCTGCTGAACGATAGAGTACGGCTTGGATAGTCGATGGTCACTATTCCATCGGCAAAAAAATCTCGGCCGATTATGCCTGAAAATGCCATTTCAGGTGCCATGCGGCTGCGATAATCGCGGGTAATGACCTCCATGTCCTGCCGCGAATAACCACCGATTTCAAGGGTTGTGAAACGCGTTACATCGACCGTTGCATTGTTCACCCCGTCGCTGGTTTCGCCGGTTTTGGTGATAGGTAAAGCCAACGCCTTTGTAAGGCTTGCATCGGACCTACCTAACCCGCTTGCGCCGGTGTCGATGGCGAATACAAACGGGCCTTTGCCGTTTACCTTGGCATCAACGTAGATGCGACCATCGACGATTTTGAAAGGGATTTTGAACAGCACATCCTTTGCGGAGGGCGCCGATGCATCGCAATTCACCATGGCTGGCAATGGAGATGCCGAGGTCAACATTGGCTGTTCGGTAGTGCCACATCCGCATAGAAGTACGGAAATCACTGCAATGAATCGTTTCATGGATCCCATTCTTTGTATTAGTATACTATTACACTAATACACTACTCAGCCGGGATCAATGCAGATCTAGTACCAGTTCACAGCAGCACACGCCAATCGCTGGAAAATCAGGCCTTCTTCCCCTGAGCAATCACATACCATTCAACCGAACCCTTGCGGCTGGCAGGCGGCTTGGCGTGTTTCACCGTAGTAAAATTGCTCTTCAACACGGCAAGCATTGCCGGGTCGGTGCCGCCAGCAAACACCTTGGCGACAAAATCGCCTCCAGGCTGGAGAACCTGCACCGCAAAATCGACCGCAGCCTCGACGAGGCCCATAGTTCGCAGATGGTCGGTTTGTTTATGCCCGACGGTATTGGCTGCCATGTCAGACAGGATCAAATCCGGAGCTGAACCAAGTTCGGCGATAAGTCTGTCTGGTGCGCTGTCGTGCATGAAATCCATCTCAAGCAACGTTACGCCTTCAATCGGATCAACCGGCAACAAATCGATGCCAACAATCGCAGCTTTTGGTTGCTGACGCCGAACCACTTGTGCCCAGCCGCCGGGTGCAACACCCAAATCAACAACCGCACGCTTGCCGCGCAAAATATGAAATTTCTCATCAAGCTCGATCAACTTATATGCCGCCCGGCTACGATATCCTTCGCCGTGCGCGCGCTTCACATAAGGATCGTTCAACTGCCTTTCGAGCCAACGCGTTGACCCGGCAGTGCGGCGTTTCGCGGTCTTGACCTTCTGCTTGCCCGCCAGCGTACGGCCTGAATCTTTCCCACCGAACAAATTGTCTGCCATCTTCAGTTCCGTTTGTTGCGACGTTTGGCATCGCTTGCCATCAACGCTCGTAATATGCCTTCACGAATACCCCGGTCGGCAACGCCCAGTCGCTCACCAGGCCAGATATCGAAAATGGCCTCAAGAATGGCGCAGCCTGCAACGACAAGGTCCGCGCGTTCATGCCCGATAGTGGGGAAATCCGCCCGCCCCTTTACTGACCTGCGCGCGAGTTCTTGGCTGATTTCGCGCATCGCAGCTGTTGGCAGATGCAACCCATCGACAGCACGGCGGTCATAGCTTTGCAACTTCAAATAGACGCTGGCCAGCGTGGTAACGGTGCCCGACGTGCCAAGGAGACGATGATCGCCGCTACCCTCAGGCAAACGGCTCGCAAATTCGGCAAAACTGCTTGAAACCTTGTCGCGCATCGCCTGATAGGTGGCCGCCAGCGCCTCGGGACCGCCATCGTCCTGCCGCTCGCTTTCGGTTAGCGACACGACACCCCACGGCACGCTGACCCAGTCAAGAATATGCGGGACAACACCATCGGTCGATACCAGAACCAGCTCCGTTGATCCGCCGCCGATGTCGAAAATCAGCGCAGGTCCCTCGCCCTCCTCCAACAGCGCATGGCAACCCATGACCGCGAGCCGTGCTTCTTCCTTGGGACTTATAATATCGAGATGGATTCCGGTTTCGCGCTTGACGCGCTCGATGAACTCGACGCCGTTGAGCGCCTGACGGCAAGCCTCGGTCGCGACGGAGCGTGCCAACACGACATTGCGCTTTTTCAGCTTTTCCGCGCACACAGACAAGGCCTCAACCGCCCGGTCCATCGCTTCATCACTCATGCGGCCAGTGCTGGTCAGTCCTTCGCCCAGACGGACAACGCGCGAGAACGCGTCCACTACGGTAAAATCGTCCCCGCCCGCTTTGGCGATAAGCAAGCGGCAGTTGTTGGTGCCAAGATCAAGCGCGGCATAGGCCGTGCGATCAAACCAGTTGCGCCGAATATTGGTGCTTTCAATTGGCGCGGTGGCGTTTACGCGCTCTACACGCACGGCGCCGTCGACCGGAGTCTGCTGCACTTTTGCAGCCTTGGGTGCCGCATTTTTGCGACGGGGCGGTTTCTTGGCTTTCCGCCGTCGTCCCTTTTGCGGCGATGGTGCGACATTCTCGCCCATGGCCGTAACTCACTTCTTATTTTCTATCCGGATCGGATGTTCCGCCGGTACCTGCCGCCAGTGCTACGCGCAGCGGGTTAAAATATCAAGATTTTTGCAAGAGCGGCCTAATTCCAGCGATTCAGCAGCTTGACCCGACAAGGGCAGCCGAATATAGGCCCGCCCACTGTTCCCCGGTCGTCTAACGGTAAGACTACGGACTCTGACTCCGTCTATTGAGGTTCGAATCCTTACCGGGGAACCATATTAAATCATTGTTTTTATGAAAAATTAATTATAATTTCACTGTAAAACGATATCGATGCTGTCACGCGGAAGTGACACGCATTTCCGCGGGTTTCCCTCTCATTATGCTGAGTTCTGGTTTCTCCATGCAACATGGGATGAATGCTCAGCCAGAAAACAATATCAAAGTTTCTGAAGTGTGAGCAAGACAATCACGCGTGTTCGTCATAACATTAATGTGTCGAGTAGCCATATTGTTAGAGCACTGGTTGTTCAAATTTCACACAAGGCTGGCAGCAAAGGGATACCCGTAATTTCAGATACCCCGTTCCCTCACACGGACTCACCGGCGCCCTTACTCAGCAATACGCCCTGAAGAGAGCAAAAGAAAAAACAAGACAAGCCTTCGGGCAGTTGCGAAGCTGCTAAATTACAAACGGGCCCCAGATTTGAGTCATATCGCGAATGGTCGAGTACCAATTCCGATTGAGCGAGCCAAACAGATTGCAACCATACTCGACATAAACCCCTGCGCGTTTTCAAATGGTATTATCATGATGTCTGCTGGCTGCCACTAAGGATGCGGAGGTTCGCAATCTCATTCGCTTGTCCTATTAGCTGCCGTAAAGCCGGACGCTTCAATGAGATGATTTGAACCTTGGCCGCAATCATTAGCCGAACGGACCCCGGGTGGATGTTCATCAAGAGATTGGGCGGCGCACCAAACTAAATCACAATTACCAACATTGATCACATTTTTAGCGAGCCCTAACCTGATCGGAGCAGGGCACGCTTAGAAACGGTAGCCCACTTCAACCCCAATCAGACGTCGCGCGCCCGGCGAGATGAACGATCCGCCGAACTCGATTGCGGGGATAGCTTCGTTGATATATTTGCGGTCGAGCATGTTGTCGGCAAATGCCGTCAGGTTCCAGTTTTCACCCTCCAGACCGAAGCGCAGGTTAAGCACGCCGAAGGCATCACGCTTGGCCACGCTGTAATTCGCATTGCCGACAAAGCCCGGTAGCGCGAGTGCCGAGATCGGGAGCAACTGGCTGAATATTGTCGCGCGGGTCTGGTCTTGCACGGTATGGAACCATGTCGGTCCGGTGATGCGGTAATCGGCGCGCATCACCAAGTCGATACTGTCGTTAAGCGGCGCGTCGATCTGGCTACCGAGGTTGATCGTATAGTCCGCCGTGTAGGGCGATTTATTACCGACGGTGTAAGGCCGCGATGCGTTTTTCTTGATTTCGCTGTCGGTCAGGTTAACCGAACCGAAGACTTTCCAGCCGTCGACAATGCGGGCAGTGGTATTGAACTCGACGCCCTTTACTTCGACTTTGTCGATGTTGGACACGACGCGCAAAAGCCCGAACGAGCCAACGAAGAATTCGAAGAACTGCATGTCGGTGATGCGGGTATAATAGCCGGCTACGTCAAAGGTGACACGGTTATCGAATAGCGAACCCTTGATACCGGCCTCGAACGCGCTCGACCTTTCCTTGCGGAACTGGTCGTTGATAGTCACGCCTGCGCCGATGGCGGGGATGTTGAAGTTCGCGTTCACCAGCGCGGATGACCCGGTGTTGTTGAACCCGCCCGATTTAAAACCGATGCCCCAGTTCGCGTAAATATTGGTGGAGCTGTTCGGGGTATAGCTCAGCGTTACTTTAGGCTGCAATTGTTTGAAGGAAGCTGACTTGTCCGCGATACCTCCGGTCGCAGGAAGGCCGGGGTTGATTTTCGCACCTGTAATCGGATCGAAAACATTTGGCACAAGATTGGACGTCGTGCGGTCTTCGATATCATAGCGCAGCGCGACACCGGCTTTGAATTGGTCGGACATTGCATAGTCGACCGAACCAAAGGCCGCATAGACGTCGGTCTTGAACTTGTCGGAGAAAAGCTGCGAGGTTGGATTGCTACTTCCGGGTGCGTTGTACAATTCCCTGCTGACGCCCTGCCCCAGATCGGCCCCAAGGCTCACCCCGACCGAGCGGTCGATGTGAAGGCCGTAAACACCCAGCTGCCAGTCGAGGGGGCCATCACCGTTGGACGCCAAACGGATTTCACCGCTAATGTCCTTTTGATTGCGGATCTGCAGTTGCGTGCCATCGCAAGTCGTTGGGCTATAGGCTCCGAAAGTTGAGCCAGTTGCGGGAGCGAAGATGAACGGCACCGGTATCTGGCCGATGAACCCGGGTGGGTTCACGGGAAACCCGGTGAGCGCTGCGGTTGTGGCGAAGCACTGGTTTTGAACCGCAATGTTGGTGGCATTGGCCGGCGCACCGAGCGCAGGCGAGATATAGCGCGCAAAATCCGCCGACGTGCCATCCGCAGTCAGGCTCTGGTCGACGTCGGAATAAAGCGCCCATGCAGTCAGCTTCGTTGAACCAAAGTCATGCTCCAGCTTTGCCGAGAAATCGATCGAACGCTGATCGTTGGTCGGGCGGATGTTGCTGTAATAGCCCAACTCATGGTCATCGACGTCTTCAAAGAACGCGCCACCAAAAGCTTCGATATGGAACACGGAGTTAAAATTAATCGATGCGCCAGAAAGCTTGGCGTAACGCGCTTTTAGATCGAGGTTTGTGTTGTCCCCCAACTGCGCCATGAAGCGGCCATCGATTGCATAGACCTCCTGATCGTCAACCACTTTGCGATCAAGGAATTGGTTCCGGTAAAAGCCGTCAGTGGTGCGATAATTTCCCGACAGCACAAAGCCTGCATTGTCGCCAAGTGGCGCTGCGATATAGGCAGTACCCTCAATCGTCTTTTCATTGGCGTAACTGAATTTGACCGCACCTTCAAGCGTATCGCCCGGCTTGACGGTCGAGATCACAATCGCGCCAGCAGCAGCATTACGACCGTAAATGGCGCCTTGCGGGCCCTTCAAGATTTCAATCTGACGAAGCGTACCCTGCGTTTGGTTCAATTGCGCTGTATTGGTTTTCAATATGCCGTCGACAACCAAAGCGACCGAGCTTTCTGCGTCACGCGCACCGTTGATCCCGCGGATGTTGATCTGGGTATCGCCAGCCTCTGCCGTGCCGGTTACAATAGTTACGCCGGGCGTCAGCTGTGCAAAGCCTTGCGCGTTATCGGCACCGGTCTTGGCCAGCGCGTCAGCGTCGATCACTGATACCGACGCGGGCACGTCAATCAATCGTTCGTTCTGGCGGCGCGCGGTGACGATGATTTCATCACCTGCGACTGCCTCCTCTGCATCCTGCGCAAAGGCAGCTGTCGGCAACAATGCGCCGGCTGCAATGGATGTGAGCAGTGCACTTTTGATGATACGCATGTTACTAAACTCCCTGATTTAGCATTTATTGCTTTGCATGCAGCTTATTGTATACAAAGTGCATTCGTCAAGAGGAGCATTGCACCTATGTCCCGCGCATCGGATCGTGCCTATAGCCATATCCGCAGCATGATATTATCCGGTGAATTACAGCCCGGAGTCCAGATACGCGAAGAGGCGCTGGCAGAGCTTTGCGGGGTCTCTCGCACGCCGGTGCGCGATGCGTTGCGGCGTCTGGAGGCGGAGCTTTTCATCCGGCGCAACGAATCGCAGCGCAGTTTTGTCGCCGACTGGTCGCTCGACGATCTGGAGGAGGCATTTCAGTTGCGTGCCATGCTCGAATCGCACGCGGCAAGGCGCGCGGCGGGGCGTATGTCATGGGACCAGATCGCCCGGTTGCGGATGCACAACAATGGCATAAAACAGGCTATCTCTGCCGAAACCCCCGATGTTCCCAAGTTTCTCGACCACAACCGCCAATTCCACATGATTATCCTGGAAGCAGCGGCGTCCGACCGCCTGACCGGTATGCTCGCCCAGGTGATCGAGCAGCCCGTCGTCCTCCGCACGGCATTGCAATATGACTTGGAGAACTTGATGCGTTCGCACCATGAACATGACGAGTTGCTGGCGGCATTTGACCACCGCGACGGTGATTGGGCAGCGGCCGTAATGACCGGCCATATCCGCCGCGCCTTTCACGCTTATGCCGAAGCGCATAAGAAGGGGGCAGATCAGCCCATTAATGACGTCGCCGCATGAGTCCACCGCATATGGCCAGTTGATTTTGTATACAAATATGGCAAAAGCCGAGTCATGACCGCATCAACCAGCATTGAATTTGTCGAAGTCGGCCCGCGTGACGGGCTGCAGAACGAGAAGATGCTGGTTTCAACGCTGGACAAGCTGGCGCTTATCACTCGCGCAATCGAGGCCGGCGCTCGCCGCATCGAAGTGACGAGCTTTGTTAATCCGAAAAAAGTACCGCAAATGGCCGACGCCGAGGATGTTTGCGCCGGATTGCCTGAGCGTGACGACGTCACCTACATTGGGCTCGTCATGAACATGCGCGGCGCAGAGCGGGCGATGGCAACCGGTCGGATAGATCAGCTGGGCGCAGTGGTGGTTTCAACCGACAGTTTTGCGATGGCCAATCAAGGGCAGACCAGCGCCGAATCGGTGAGTGGCGCATCGGACATAATCAAACGCGCCAACGCCGCCGATATGACCGCGCAAGCCACTATCGCTGCGTCCTTTGGCTGCCCATTTGAGGGCGAAGTCGCCGACGCCCGGGTCATTGAAATCGCCAAACGGCTTGCCGATGCCTGGCCGGTCGAAATCGCGCTTGCCGATACGATAGGCGTCGCGAACCCGGCGCATGTTTCGCGGCTGGTCGAGCAGGTCCGCGATGCGGTCAGCCCTCTGCCAATACGTGTCCATTTCCACAACACGCGCAACACCGGCCTCGCCAATGTCTGGGCAGCGGTCATGGCTGGCGCTACCGTCGTCGATGCTTCTTTGGGTGGCCTTGGCGGCTGCCCGTTCGCGCCGGGCGCTGCCGGTAATGTGCCAAGCGAGGATGTCGTCTACATGCTCGAACGCGCGGGAATCGAAACCGGCATGGATTTGGAAAAGCTGATCGAAGCCAGCAACTGGCTATCGGGTGTTATAGGAAGAAAATTGCCAGGCATGGTGGCGCAATCGCCGCCATTTCCGAAAGCAGCTTGAGGAGAATGATATGGGTTATCGTCTGGGTGTTGATGTCGGCGGGACTTTTACCGACCTGTTGCTGTTCAACACCGACAATGGCGCATTCTGGCGACACAAAACTCCATCTACCCCGCACGACAGCAGCGAAGGGATATTGAACGGCGTTACCGCAATTTGCGCCAATGCCGGGGTCGACCAGAAGGATATCGAATATTTCCTGCATGGCACAACAGTCGCCACCAACGCCGTGCTGGAGGGCAAAGGTGCGCGCGTCGGTCTAATCGTGACCGAGGGTTATCGCGATATCATGCAGATTGCGCGGTCCTATGTTCCCGGCGGGTTGGCTGCATGGATCATCTGGCCCAAGCCGACTCCGCTCGCGGCGCTGGAGGATACCGTGACCGTAGGCGGGCGCATGACGGCGCAAGGGGAGGAATTCCGTCCGCTCGATGCAGCGGGGGCGCGCGCGGCTCTAACACAGCTCAAAAATCAGGGCGTTGAGGCGATCACCGTCAGCTTCATGAACGCCTATACCAACGGCGCGCATGAAACGCGCGTCGGCGAACTGGCTCGCGAGATAATGCCGGACGTGCCTATATCGCTTAGCCATGAAGTGCTTCCCGAAATGCAAGAATATGAGCGAACGTTGACGACTGTCGCAAATGCCGCCGTGCGTCCGGTGGTTGGCAAATATGTCTCTAACTTGCGAAGCAAGTTGGCGGATTCAGGTTTCGCTGGCAAGCTCTCACTGCTCCGGTCCGACGGCGGTCTGATGTCCGCGGAAAAAGCCGAAGAGCATCCGGTGAACATATTGATGTCTGGCCCTGCTGGCGGTGTGACCGGCGCGCTGTGGGTCGGTAAAAATGCAGGAATCCGGAATATCCTGACACTCGATGTCGGGGGGACCTCGACCGACGTTGCATTGATCGAAAATCTGGAACCGCGCCGCGTGCGCACGACCGAGGTCGGCCATCTGGCGGTGCGCGCCTCATCGCTCGATGTAAAGACCGTTGGAGCTGGGGGCGGTTCGATTGCCTATGTGCCAGAGCTCACCAAGGCATTGCGTGTTGGTCCGCAATCGGCTGGCGCGGTGCCGGGGCCAGTTGCTTACGGCAAAGGCGGCGAGGCTCCGACAGTTACCGACGCAAATGTCGTACTGGGCTATTTGCCGGAGAATTTGCTCGGTGGCAGTTTCCAGCTCGACCGCGAAGGCGCGAAGAAGGCGGTGCAGACCATCGCCGATGCGTTGGGCATCGACTTGATGGCGGCGGCGCGGGGGATCATCGATATCGTCAACGAAAATATGTTCGGCGCGTTGCGGATGATCTCGGTGCAGCAAGGCTATGACCCGCGCCATTTTGCATTGATGGGGTTTGGCGGCGCGGGGCCGCTGCATGTCAACGCGGTGGCGCGATTGATGGGAAGTTGGCCAGCTGTGTCGCCTGTCTCCCCCGGCGTGCTGTGTGCGTTGGGCGATGCAACGACGCGGATGCGGACCGAAACTGCCCGGTCCTTCTCACGGTTGGCGACGACAACCGATGCCGCAGAGCTTATCGGCATCCTGAAAGAAATGGCCGACCAAACCCGCGCTGAATTGCAGTCAGACGGTATCAGCGATGCCGAAATCAGCAGCGAGTTTGAAATCGATGTGCGTTACGCCGGGCAAGCATTCGAGGTGCCGCTGACCATCACGCCTGATGTCCTCGAACGAGATGGCATAACCGGAATATTGAAGCGCTTCGACGAAGAGCATCTTCGGTTATTCACCTTCAACATGGATACGCCGCACGAGATCGTAAATCTGCGCGCCGTGGCATTAGGCCAATCACTCGACCTGCCTGCCGCTGAGCTGCCGAAAGGTGACGGCAACCCCGCCTCCGCAAAGATGCGGGATCATACTCTGTGGATGGACGGCAAAGAACAAGCCGCCGTCATCTACGACCGAGCGAAATTGCTACAGGGCGACGTAATACCCGGACCCGCCATCGTCGTGGAAATGGACTCGACCACGCTCATCGAAACCGGCTGCGTCGCGACGGTCGACAAGGTCGGCAACATCCTGATTAATCCTGTGGGAGGCGCGTAACATGGCTGCGACTATCATTCAGACGAACACGACGCCTTTCGTCAAGAAGCCGATTGACCCGGTCACGCTCGATATCATCGAGAATGCGCTGCGCAACGCACGCATCGAGATGGACGCAACGCTCGTTCGCACCGCGATGTCACCCGGCATCCGCGAACAGGGCGACGCCTTTCCCCTGATTGCCGATCATACGGGCAAGATGATCGTCGGCCAGTTCGGCAGCTTCATCGGCGGGTTCCTCGATAATTGGGACGGCACGCTTGAAGACGGGGACATGATCTTCCTTTCCGATCCTTATTCATGTGCGGGTGCGGTCAGCCATTCCAACGACTGGCTGGTGCTTTTGCCGGTATTCAAGGATGGACGGTTGATCGCCTATACTTCGATGTTCGGGCACCAGTCTGATATCGGCGGCAAGGTCGTCGGCTCGATGCCTATCAATGCGCGCTCCATCTTCGAAGAAGGCGTCCGCATACCGCCGGTCAAAATCTGGAAAAAGGGTGAGTATAATGATGACCTGATGAAACTTGTCATGCATCAGACGCGCAAGCCCGATTGGTGTCAGGCCGATTTGAACGCGCTGATTGCATCGTGCCGGGTCGCCGCGCGCCGGGTTATCGAAATGGCAGCGCGCTTTGGTGACGATGTCTATATTTCGGCAACACAGGAGTTGCTGGCGCGCAACCACCGCGCGATGAAGTCGCTGATCGCGATGGCTATCGGTGAAGAGCCAGTCAGCTTCGAAGACTATATCTGCGACGACGGCATGGGTGCCGGGCCATATAAGATTAAATGCACGATGTGGCGCGAAGGTGAAAAAGTCGTGCTCGATTTTGCCGGGACCGACCCGCAAAGTCAGGCTTCCATCAACTTTTTCCTCAACGAAAACATGTTCAAGATGTTCTTCGGCATCTACATGATCATGGTCTTCGATCCGCAGATCCTGTTCAACGATGGCTTTTACGATCTCATCGACGTGCGGATTCCCGAAGGTTCGCTTCTTAAACCAAAATTCCCTGCAGCGCTCTCGGGTCGCACCCATGCGCTCGGCCGCATTTTCGATATTCTAGGTGGGCTGTTGGGCCAAAAAACACCGGAATTCCTGAATGCGGCCGGTTTTTCCTCAAGCCCGCATCTCTTCTATTCTGGCAATGACAAAAAGGGCGACTGGTTTCAGCTGTTCCAGATCGGATTTGGCGGCATTCCTGGACGACCGATGGGCGATGGTCCAGATGGCCATTCCCTGTGGCCGGGCTTCACCAATGTCCCGAACGAGTTTCTGGAGCGCTATTTCCCGCTGATAATCGAACGTTACGAAACCGAACCCGACAGCGGCGGCGCTGGACTGCACCGCGGCGGCAATGGTATCCATATGACCTATCGGTTCCTCGCGGCCGGGACGATATCGATACACGACGACCGCTGGTTTGTGCCGCCATGGGGCGTCAATGGCGGCGAACCGGGCAAGCGGGCGCGTAAACTACTCGAAAAAGCCGATGGCACGACGCATATTATCGGCAACAAGGTCGAGGAAGTCCATGTCGATGAAGGCGACCAGTTGCATTTCATCACCTGGGGCGGCGGCGGCTGGGGCGACCCGCTTGACCGCGACCCGGCACTAGTCGGCAAGGAAATCATTCAAGGTTTGGTCACCGCAGCAGGCGCCAAGGACTATGGCGTCATCGCGAACGAAAATGGCGTCGTGGATCTGGTTGCGACCGAGGCCCTGCGCTCCCGATTGCGGTCAGACAGGGGCGAATTGTCGTTGTTTAATTACGGGCCCGGTATCGAAATATTGCGTGCGAATTGCAAAGCAGAGACTGGCTTGGCAGCGCCCGTTCAGCCAGTGTGGACGACGCTGGAGGCGGCAGAGTGAGTGCATTAAAAGGTCTGCGCGTGATTGAACTCGGTCAGCTTCTAGCCGGGCCATTTTGCGGCCAGTTACTGGGTGACATGGGCGCCGAAATCATCAAGGTCGAACCCCCTGGCGCGGGCGACCCGATGCGCGTGTGGGGACAAGGCGAAGAAAAGGTTCAATGGGAGGTCGTTGCGCGAAACAAGAAATCTGTTTCCGCCAACTTGCGCATCGAGGAGGGGCAAAAATTGGTCCGCAAGTTGATCGCAACCGCCGACATACTGGTTGAGAATTTTAAGCCGGGGACGATGGAAAAATGGGGGCTTTCACCTGACAGCCTGCTTGCCGAATATCCCAGCCTGATTATCGCCAGGATGTCGGGCTATGGCCAAACCGGGCCCTATTCGGACCGGGCGGGCTTTGGCGGAATCGGCGAGGCGATGGGCGGCTGGCGCTATATTGTCGGCGAACCTGACCGCCCGCCCAGCCGGATGGGGGTCTCGATTGGCGATACGCTGACCGCAACTTATGGTTGCATGGGAATATTGGCCGCGCTCCATCATCGAAGCAAAACCGGCCAAGGACAGGTGATCGACGCGGCGCTGTATGAAAGCGTGCTTCAGGTCATGGAAGGTCTTGTTCCCGAATATGATCATGGAGGCTTCATCCGCGAACGTTCAGGGTCAATACTGCCGGGCATCGCTCCTTCGAACGTCTATAGCTGCAAAGACGGCGAATATATGATTGGAGCGAACAAGGATTCGCTCTGGCAGCGGCTGGCGACGGCGATGGGTCGCCCCGAGCTTGGCAATGACCAACGTTATGCAACACATTTGGCTCGAGGCCACAACCAGTTGGAACTCGATGGGCTGATTAACGCCTGGACACGGACCCTGACGGTGGATGAGGTCGACGCGTTAATGATCGAACATTCTATCCCGGCAGGCCGCGTTTATCGAGCGCCGGAAATGCTCGCCGACCCGCATTTCAAGGCGCGCGAGGCAATTGTTGAAGTTGAAACCGAACGCTTCGGCAAGTTAAAGATGCAAGGCGCCTTTCCAAAATTCTCAGTGACCCCCGGCGGCGTGCGTTCGCCAGCACCCTCAATTGTCGGGCAGCATAATTCCGAAATTTACGGTGGATTGCTTGGGATATCGGATGACGAGATAGCTGAACTGCAAGCCGCCGGGGCGATTTGATGCCGACTGACGAGGAAGAGCTTTCAGCAAACTATTCGGGCGCGTTCGATGGCCAGTTAACCTTTGGTAAACATCCCGCGCTTTTGATCGTCGATTTTGTTATGGCCTATCTGGATAAGGCATCACCGCTCTACGCAGGCGCAGAGGATGCCCTTGCTAGTAATGAGCGTTTGCTGGCAGCAGCGCGTAATGCCGGAATACCGGTGATATTCACGAACGTTGTCTATCAAGACGGTGGTTTGGATGGAGGGCTATTCTACAAAAAAATCCCGGCGCTCAGCGTATTTGTCAAAGGATCGCCATTGGGTGCCTTTCCCCCCACACTTGAACCGATGGACCGCGAGCAAATTATATCAAAACAATATGCATCAGCCTTTTTCGGCACATCACTGGCTTCATCTCTGGCTACCCAACATATCGACACATTGATTATCACGGGCATGTCGACATCGGGTTGTGTCCGGGCGACTGCTCTGGATGCACTTCAGCATGGCTTCGCGCCCTTCGTGGTGCGCGAGGCGTGCGGTGACCGTCACATCGCCCCACATGAAGCAAATCTGTTCGACTTACAGGCCAAATATGCTGAGGTGATCTCAGAAAAAGAGGCATGCGCATTGTTGCAGGGTCGATGAGCTGAAGCAGTATCTGGTGGGGGCTGTGCAGAGCAACAGTCGCCGACACATGGCCTTCGCTAGGTGTTAAAACATCGGAGTCTTTTTGTGAGGATCGAGCGATGCCAGACGACAAGCGCTGCTGCCAGTATTTGTAAACGGCCTCAGGCAAGTTGATCAGAGCTCGTCAGCAATAATCCCGGTTGAAAAGTAAGAGGCAAAATAGTCCTGATTTGCGGTCAGAAAAACAATGTCTGGTCCCCCTGAGCAATGGCAGGCCAGATTGTCAGCTGGCCTTCGTATCACACTCCTGAAATATACAGATGCTGGTTATAGGGTCATCGCTTCGAAGCTAAAAGATCCCGACTGACGGATGTTTTGGAGCAAGTTGGGCGATATTGCGATGCAGGCCATCCGAAAGCGGGATTTTATCGGTTACCACAACTGGAAGATCCGCGCCTATGCGATTGAAAAAGGGACCCCTGCCGTTTCGATGGTGTTTTTCCCGATTTACGCAATCACGCGCGAGCCTCCTATTGGCCTCGCCGCTGACATTATATTTTTGGGGTCTTGATCAGCCTGCGGTATTTTGCCGACGGCTTGGTGCGCAGAATTTGATCAATCTTGATTTGTAAACGCCGGTCGCTTTGTGCTGTGTGACGCGGCGGGAATTGGCTTACCCGTCGGCAAGTTAAAGATGGTTCTGGTGCCGACAGGCGAAGGCTGATGGACGCGTTATGGAAGGATTGCGCAGACGTCCGGCCGTCTTAGATTTGCCTCTGAAATGCCCGACACTCTGGCTTTTCATTACCAGCATGTCGGGCATGTCGCCAAACAATGCCGCTTGATTTTCACTTCGGTTGCTGTCATCGAGCAATGATAACGTTCACAATGAACTTCGGGAGTGGATTTGATGCGGTTCGGGCGATCAGGAGCGTTGTTGGCCTTTGCTTTGGCAGGGTGTGTGTCTGTCGCTACGCCATCCGATCCCACAATTACTTCCGCCGCTAATGTTGGAACCGTCGCAAATCCGAACAATTGGCCTAGTGCCGCCAGTCCATCAACAATTTCTCACGCAAAGACTGAAAACGAGATTTCCGCACTCGTTGCAAAAATGACGGTGGAGCAAAAAGTCGGACAGCTGATTCAGGCCGATATCAGTGCAATCAAACCGGAAGATCTGACAGAATATCCCCTCGGTTCGATATTGGCGGGTGGTAATTCCGGGCCATATGGCGATGAACGTGCGAGTGCGGCGAAGTGGGCTCGGCTGGTTGGTGAATTCCGTGAGGAATCACGTAAATCGGGCGCCGGCATTCCGATCCTGTTCGGCGTGGACGCCGTTCATGGTCATTCGAACCTGCCAGAAGCGACCATTTTTCCGCATAATATTGGTCTGGGCGCGACCCGTGATGTCGGCCTCATCGAACGCATAGGGGTGGCGACCGCCGCTGAGATTTCAGGGAGCGGGATCGAATGGACCTTTGCGCCTACTCTTGCTGCACCGCAGGATTTGCGGTGGGGCCGGACCTACGAGGGCTATTCTTCCGACCCGGCATTGATCGCCAGCTATGCCAAAGCAATGACGCTTGGACTGCAGGGCCAACTGGTCGCAGGAAAGCCGCTCGAAGCGAACCGGGTCGCTGCAACCGCGAAGCATTTTCTAGCGGACGGCGGTACGATGGATGGCCGCGACCAGGGTGATGCGCAAATCGGCGAAGCAGAGCTAGTAGCGAAACACGCGCAGGGTTATCCGGCTTCAATCGACGCGGGCGCGCTGACCGTTATGGCCAGTTTCTCCAGTTGGAATGGGGTGAAGCATCACGGCAATAAATCGCTGCTGACCGACGTGTTGAAACGCCGGATGGGCTTTGCCGGGTTGGTGGTTGGTGACTGGAACGGACACGGCCAAGTTGCGGGCTGTTCGGCGACCGATTGCCCAGCTGCCATCAATGCGGGGCTTGATCTGTTTATGGCCCCCGATAGCTGGAAGGGCCTTTTTGACTCGACGCTAGCTGCTGCCCGTGACGGTCGAATTCCTGCGGCGCGTATTGACGACGCGGTGCGGCGCATCTTGCGCGTGAAATATAAACTGGGCCTGATGGGCGATGTCCAGACCGTGCGCGGCGATGTGTCATTGGTCGGCAAAAAGGAGCATCTTGAACTTGCGCGCGAGGCGGTTTCTAAATCGCTTGTATTGCTGAAGAACGATGAAGGCGTTTTGCCGATCCGCAATGGTGCACGTGTACTGATTGCCGGGTCTGGCGCCGATAATATGGCGATGCAAGCGGGGGGCTGGACGATCAGCTGGCAGGGTACCGACACCACATCCGCAGATTTCGCCAATGGACAAACCATTGGCCGGGCCATTTTCGACGCAGTGAAGTCCAATGGCGGTTTAGCGACGATTTCAACGACGGGTGAAGTTGAAACCAAACCCGATGTGGCCGTCGTGGTGCTGGGCGAGAAACCATATGCAGAGTTCGAGGGCGATGTGCCGAACCTCGCGTTTCAGCCGACACCGGCAGAAGAGCAGATAATCACCCGGTTCAAGTCGCAGGGCATTCCCGTGGTTGTTGTGTTTCTATCGGGCCGACCGATGTTTACCGGCAAGCTGATTAATCAGGCCGACGCTTTTGTCGCTGCGTGGTTACCGGGAACGCAAGGTCGCGGCGTTGCGGATGTGCTTGTTGCTGGTGCCGACAATAAGGCTGAACGTGACTTTACCGGACGCCTTCCGTTTGCGTGGCCAGCCGATGCAAGGTCGCCTTTGGTCGCGCCGCTATTTCCACTCGGCTATGGCTTGGATTACACAAAATCGGGCAAACTAGCGCCAGTCAATGAAGACCCACGGGTCGATTTATCCTCGCTGACGGTCGCCACCCATTATGTCGTTAGAGGCAAGGTTCCTGCACCGTGGAACCTGCAAATGGACGGATCGATCAGTGCACGGGCAATCGACTTGTCCGCTCAGGAAGACGCCCGGCAATTTACCTGGAACGCCGATGGCGCGTTTGTCGTCAATGGCCCTGCGGTTAACCTGACCAAGCAGCTAAATGAAGATTGGTCGATGCTCATCGACTGGCGGATCGACCGCCCCGCAACGGGAACTGTCAGGCTGACATTCGGCGGCGGCACGGTAGATTTGCAGCAGACGATCCGCGCCTTACCGAACGGCACCGCAACGCAAACACGCATTCCGCTGCGCTGCTTTGCCGATGCGGGGGCAAAATTCGATGCGGTCGGTTCACCCATACGTATGCAGGCAGCAAAAGGCCTTGTTGCGACAATCCGTAACGTTCATATCGAAGCAACAAAAGAAAAGGCGCCCTGCCCCGGCAAAGCGCGCTAAAAAGGGAGAGAGAGAAGATGGCATTGGCACCCGGCGCAGCTGCATCCACCGAAGCTGGCGACAGCCATATCGACGCACCGCAATTGCAGTTGTTCGTCATGGGGCTGTTTTTCATCTTCGGCGGCATCACCAGCCTGAATGATGTCATCATCCCCAAGCTGAAAGAGCTGTTCACCCTCAATTACACGCAGGCGATGCTCGTGCAGTTCTGCTTCTTCGCCGCTTATGCGGTCATCGGCATCCCCGGCGCGCGGCTGGTCAAGAAAATCGGCTATATGCGCGGCGCGGTTGCAGGCCTTTTGACTATGATGGCTGGGTGTCTGCTGTTCATTCCCGCCAGTCAGACCGCAACCTATGGCGTGTTCCTGCTTGCCTTGTTCGTGCTGGCAAGCGGCGTAGTGATTGTACAGGTTGTTTCGAACCCGCTGATTTCGCTGCTCGGCAAACCTGCTACAGCGCATAGCCGCCTCACCTTTGCCCAAGCGTTCAATTCGCTTGGCACCACGATCTTTCCGATTGTTGGTTCGATACTGATCCTGGGTGGGTTGGCGACCGTGACCGCCGACCAATTGTCGGGCGTTGAGCTTGACGCGTATCGCACAGCCGAGAGCCAGGCGATTGTGAACGGCTATTTGGGCATTGCGGTGGCGCTAGCGATTGTCGCGGGCGTGGTATGGATGTTCCGCAATGCGCTGAAGGGCGAAAAGCATGAAGCGAGCGAAGGCTTGGCGGGACTTGATCTGCTCCAGCGTCCCCGTTTCGGTTACGGCGCATTATGTATCTTTCTCTATGTCGGTGCAGAAGTCTCGATCGGTTCGCTGATCGTCAATTATCTTATGCAAAGCCATGTCATGGGCCTTGAGGAGCAAGCCGCAGGCAAGCTCATCGGGCTGTATTGGGGCGGCGCAATGGTCGGGCGGTTTATCGGCTCGGCGGTCCTTCGCGTGTTGAGCCCCGGGAAGGTGCTGGCTTTCGTATCGATAGCGGCGATAGCGCTGCTTGTTATTTCAACCCAGACGTCGGGAGACGTTGCAGGATATACTTTGCTTGCGGTCGGACTGACCAATGCCATCATGTTCCCGACCATTTTCACGCTTGCTTGCGAGAAATTGGGTTCACGTGCAGCCGATGGATCAGGTATCATCAACGTCGCTATTGTTGGCGGGGCGGTCATTCCGTTGCTGACAGGCATCATTGCTGACTTGACCTCAAGCCTCGCAATTGCGTTCATGCTGCCGATGGCATGCTACGCGGTGATCGCCGGGTTCGGCTTCTACGCACGGCGGCCCGCTTAGGTTTCCACAATCTGACGCGGCATCGTTAGCAGCACTGCAGAAGCTACAATCGCGAGCCCCGCCAGCAGCAGAAACAGCGCGTCGAACCCGTAAGCGGGTACGAGAGCGACTGTCAGCCACGGCATGATCAACGACGGCACGGTATTGGTAAGGTTGAAAAGGCCAAGGTCACGCCCGCGCGTGTGCGGGCGGGGCAGCACGCGCAGGGTCTGGCTAGTGTGGAGTGCCAGAAACACACTGCTGGCGAGCCCGAACGCGACATAACCCGCAATCGCGAATGGCAGGCTGGGTGCAAATGACATGACCAGAAGCCCGGCTGCGGCGATGGCCGATCCCCACACGAGCGGTAATATGGGCCGGTTGGCGCGGTCAGACCAGCGGCCGACGGCGAGCGCCAAAAAAACGGCGAGGCCAAGCACAAGCGCAAATATGCTAGCTGCGTCATTTTCACCGAAATCGGGGTCGAGGCTGCGGAACCACAAGAGCAGAAATGCGAACAATGACGCCTCGGCAATCTGGACAAGCAGGCGCGCGAACCACATGCGGATAGCGGCGCGCCGGGTTGCTATCACGCGCAAATCGAGCGGGTCAGCGTCAACAGAGCGCTGCATCAACTTCGGCATTTGGATGGGTTCACCGAACAGCAAAACGGGTCCGATCATCACAACAACCAGTATCGCGACGAGCGTTTCGCGGTTCTCAAACGGGGCGAACCCCTGCAGCGTTACAAACGCGCCCGACAGCGCGCCCAATGCAGGGGCAAGTGCCAGCAGACCGCCGAGCAACCCTTTTTGCGAGTCCGGAATGCTATCGCCGGCCCAAGCGCCAAGCGGGGCGAGCATCATGTTGAGGCCGATTTGCCAAAACACGATCATAGCGATGAGCATTGCCGGACTAGGTGCCAATGGCATCGCGACAAGCAAGCAAGACGATAGGACCAGTCCGACCCATATCCAAGATCGCCTTACTCGCGTGACATCGCTCACCCAGCCGAAACCGATATTGGCGAGGCTGGCCGATATCGCGCCCGCAAAGGCGGCGATAGCTAATATATTAAGCGCATCGTCGCCTGCCAAGCCGGTAGCACGGACCGGAAGCAATATTGTCAGAAACGGAATATAAGCGACCGCCCCGCCCGAAACCGCGAGCGCGTACAGATACATGAACCGCGCCGATTGCTGATCAGGCGCGGCGGTCTCTATGTCAGGCACCGCTGCTAGGTGGCGCGGTGCTACCGCGCTCGACAAGGCTGCCCTCGGTGACCACCGGCTGATCCGGAACTGCCATGTTGCCATTGGTAATCAGCAACTCCACCGCTTTGGAGAAGGTCGCTGCAATGGGCTGGTCGATAGCAGTGAGTTTCGGGTCGGTGAAGCGTACGACGGGCGTGTTGTCGAAACTGATCAGCGACAGGTCACCGGGTACTTTCAATCCGCGCTGGTTTGCGGTGTCGAGAGTAGCCAGCGTCATCTGGTCATTGCTAGCAATGATCGCTGTGGGCGGTGTCTCTAGTTCGAGCAGACTATTCGCCGCGATCACTCCGCTCTCGTAACTAAAGTCACCTCTGGTGCATAACCCATCCTGCGATAGCCCCGCCGCATCTATCGCCTCGCGCCAGCCATCGATGCGCCAATTCGACAGGTCATATTCCTCAGACCCCGCGATAAACCCGATACGCCGGTGCCCCAAAGCAATCAGATGCTCGGTCGCCCGCCGCGCCGATCCCTCGTCATCCATCGTCATCGATATGCCCGGACCCGGGGTAATCGAACCGATCCGCGCAAAGGGTATTTTCCGCTTGGCAAGAAATGCAGTAATCAGCGGGTTATCGGAATGTGGCGGGGTCAGAATAACGCCGTCGGGTTGTAAAGCCGCAATGGTTGCGCCCAGTTCGCGCTCGACATGATCGTTATGCGTATCGACCAATTCGAAGATCATGCGGTAGCCATGCTCGGCGCATTTCAGCATTCCGCCGAGCAGCATCTGATCGACCCAGTCGGTGCCCTGCCGCGTCCGCCAGTCGGCGATGGTGCGCTCGCGGTCGTTGATCGCCAGGATCAGATAAGAGCGCGAACCGCTCATTCGCTGCGCCGCAATCGAGGGCACATAACCAAGCTTATCGATCGACGCCTGCACGCGCTCCTTCATCGATGGGCGTACATTGGGTTCGTTGTTGATGACACGGCTCACCGTCTGCAGCGAAACCTCTGCATCAGCCGCAACATGCTTGATCGTGACTGCCTGGCGGCGTCTCGCCATGTCTTATTTGCCCTCTTTGACGCCCTGCATGCAGGCCAGCCCTTTGTCCTTGTCATCGCCGCATTGGTAGATACGGATCCAGTCGATTTGAAACTCCGCCGGGGTCACATTGGCTGCAACCCCTTTGTCGTTATTCTTTTCGGACAGACCGCCCCCGATGGCCAGATTTGCCATGATGTAGAAGGGCTGATCGAATGGCGCAACGGGATTTCCCTTTGCTGATGGCGAAGCAGTGTCCCAATCGTCCTGAGTCAGTTCCCAATATTTGCGGCCGTCGAGGTAGAAGCGCATAAGGCCTTGGCCCCATTCAAGCGTCCAGACATGGAAGTCGTCCGACGGCAGCGCCAACGACGGTAACGCAACACGGGTATCGCGAACCTTGTTCTTGGGTGCGTAATCGCCGAAGTGGAGCGCGCTGATCATCCGGTTTTCGCCGATATTGCCCTCGCAGCTCTCGCAGGTGGCGCCAAGATTGACGCCTTCCAATATGTCGATTTCACCCGAAAGCGGCCACGCGCCGTAAGCATGACCTGCGGGCATCATCCAGACAGCTGGCCAAGTCCCTTGACCCTTGGGTGGTTTTGCACGGAATTCGACCTTGCCATATTTCCAAGCGGCAAGTCCCAAGGTGCGAATTTTGCCCGAGGTGAACTTCTGCGTCTTTTGCGGATTGGGCTTTTCGGCAATCTCAGGTGGACGGTCGGGGCCAGTGAACGTCTCCTTGCGCGCCTTCAGGTGCAAGATGCCATCGGTGACGCGAATATTCTCGGGCCTATCAGTATAACATTGCCGCTCCTGATTGCCGCCACCCCAGCAGGATTGCTCGGGCTTCCATTTGTTGCGGTCGAGTTCGGTGCCGTCGAATTCGTCGAACCAGACTAGATCCCATCCAGCATGGGCCGGTTGCGCTTCGACAGTAGTGGTGCATCCGGACAATACGGCGATGGCAAAAGGCAGTAAATGTCGCGAGCGCATAAATTTTCTCCTTGAACCACTTAAACGCAAAACGGGCCCGAGTCTTATGACCAAGGCCCGTCTTTTTGCGACACCGATTAACGGGCGTTAAAATTCGAAGCGTGCAAGGAACGTGAACCGACGGTCGTTGCGGAACGCGGACCGTGTGACCCGTGTTCCATCGAAGTCGATAACCTGCGATGTCTGCGTGACCTCATCGAGGAGGTTCACGCCCTGAACGCCCAGCTTTAATTGTTTGCTGACAGTCACGAAAATCGACGCATCAAGCTGCCCCGTTGCTTCACCATAAATGGGCGAGAACGGGAAGATCACATCGCGCGGCGTCTGCAGGAAGTCCGATCGCCAGTTATAGGCCGCACGGGCCGATAATGGGCCCTTTTCGTAGAATGCGACCGCGTTGACTGTGTGCTTTGAAACGCCAGCCAGTGGCAGACCGCCAGTGAACGGACTTTGCTCGGCACCAAGGTTCGAGTTATTGAAGTCACCTGCGTCGACATAGGTATATGTCAGCTGCGCACCAAGCCCGCTGAGGAAGCTCGGCAGGAAGTCATAGGTTTGCTGATAGGCGATTTCGACGCCCTTCAGCTTTCCGCCATCGCTGTTGACCGGACCGTTGACCAACACGCTTGTTGTGGCTCCGCTTGGGCTGGTAAAGTTGCGTTCAACCGCGCCGCCATTCACGATGCCTTTGATGTCTTTATAAAAGCCAGCTACTGACACAGAACCGACCCGGTCGAAATACCATTCAAACGACAGGTCATAATTCCATGATTCAGTCGGTCTCAACAGGCGATTACCTGTGAAAATCTGGAACAACGGTCCTGTTTCCAGCGTACCGGCCGCCCGCAGATTATTGGTGTTGTCAGATATGCCGCCACCGGTGGCAAAGGCCGATAGATCGGGTCGCGAAATGCTCTTCGAAGCTGCGGCGCGCACCAGCATCCCGTTACCAAAATCAAGCTTGGCGTTAAAGCTGGGTAGCCAGTGACCGAACTTGATGTTTGAACTGTCATCAATCACCTCGCCGGTGAATACCGAAGCAAACTGCGCCTGACGGGCGGGTGACAGGCTGCAATATCCTGGTAAGACCTGCCCGGGTTGGGTTGCACCGCACGAGGCTTGAAGCTCTGCAACGCTTACACGCCCATCGCCGTTGCCGCCGGGAGGTGTGTCGAAGAATTGACCCGTTGGGAAACCGATCGATCCGCCGCTACGAACGATCGTTTCGACATAGCGCACACCGATATTGCCGTTGAGCGTAACATCGCCGCTACCCAGATTTGTACCGAAGTCAACGCGGGCATAGGCACCAAATGTGCTTTCCTCGACGTCGGAAATCTCGCCTGCTGTCCACGGGCCGCCAGGCAACGCATTGGTCCGTGCCGAGATCGGGAACCATGCATTTGGTGTCAGGGTATACGCAGTAATCGCCCCTGCCTGTTGCTGGACAGCGCCACTTAGATAGTCCTTAAGAACGTTGTCGCCACCAAAGAAAAACGCGGATCCGTCGCCGAGCGGAACCGGCGCGTTTCCACGCTGGAAGCTATCGCCAAACGGATTGCGAAGACTTGCCGAGTTCGGGAAATCCTTAACATAGGCGCCGCCGCAACCAAAGGCTTGGAAATCACCACAATTCCAGTTGCCGCCACGGCCAGTCCACGGCGCGCCCAAATTTCCCCAGTTGGAGAAGTTTGCGTTGCGGGTGACACGGTTGCGGTCGCCCCAGCGTGCACCGAAGCGGGCCTTCTTGAAGAAGCCCTCTTCGCTGACATCATATTCGCCGTCAAAGCGCATGCTCGTCAGCTCGCCCTCGTTCTTGACCTTATTGTCTAGCAGGAACCAGAAGAAGGTACGCGCGGGATCGTTGAAATAGCCGGCCGGAGAGCCTGTTGTGCCAGGCTGGAGGAACTGAACCAGTGGAGTGCTGCCAGTATTGTCGATAAAGACGTCGGTATAGGTCTGCATCGCGGAAATGAAGCCATCTTCAGTCCGGTCCGACTTGATTTTCTGGACCTCGACATTGAATCGCAGGCGATCGGTCGGGGTTAGCTTAAGCTGAAGCGATATGTCTTCGGTCTTCGCCGCGTCTTCGCGCTGAAACCGCAGCAGTTCGGTGGGGATACCGCGCCCGCCGGTAAAGGGCTGCAACTGGGTAAGCGTTCCGGTGGCGAATTGATTGCCATTATATGTGGCTGTCGTGCCCGGCGCGATAACCGGGAACAGCGCATCATCGTTGACTAGTGCAAGCACTGCGAATTCGTTTAATGTCGCTTCAGTTTCGGCACGCAGATATTCGATTGTCATTTGCGCCCGGCCATCATTGCTTTCCCACTGGCCAACCGCAGAATAGGCGTTGCGATCACGCGTCAGGTCAGTCGTGCGAACCCCGGCGCCTTTTGGCACGAACAGTGCGCCCGTCGGCGGGAAGTTTGTTTCATCAAGTTGCTGCGTGCCGCCAAAGCCGCCCGAACCCACTGGCCGGACGCGAATGCAAGGCGCATTCAGCGCAGGAGCACGGTAGCACGGGTCGGTAATCTGCGACGCGTCAGTGCGGGTCACCAGCTCCGACTGGGCGTATGCCAGCTGTATGCCAAATGTACCGATGTCGGTTTCAAACGTGTTCGAACCAAGGAGGGAAAAGCCAGGCGACCATTCTTTGGCGAGGTCGCCATAATTGCCTTCGACCGTGCCCGCAATGTGGAGGCCTGGCTTGTCGAGCGGCTTGCGGGTCACGAGGTTAACCGTCCCCGAAATGCCGCCGTCGATCATGTCAGAGGTGTTATTCTTGAACACTTCGACGCGGCCAAGCAGTTCGGGTGACACGTCATTAAACGACAGTTCACGACCACCATTGGCGGAGAAAATATCGCGACCATTCAATTCGGAACGGACGAAGGGCAGACCGCGGATGATGACGCCCGATCCTTCGACCGAGAAACGGTCAGGGTCGTTGCGCTGTTCAAAGCGCGAGATGTTGACACCGGGAACGCGCTGCAAAGCTTCAGCGACCGAACGGTCGGCAAGAGCGCCAATGTCTTCGGCGGTGATGACATCGACAAATGTGTCGGCATCGCGCTTGATGTTCTGCGCGCTTTCCAGCGATTTTTTGAAGCCGGTGACGATAATGGCGTCTTCGGCCTCGTCGCTTTGGGCAGCTTCGTCAGGTTGCTCGGTACTTTGGGCGAATGCCGGTTGCGCTGCACATAATGCAAGGCTGGAAGCAGTCGTCAATGCGACAAGCCGCTGCGACCGCGACGCTCCGAATAAAGATTTGCGTGCCAAATGATCCTCCCTGATACCTGAATCGGGGGTATTGTTCCCACCGTTATTGCTACGCTTAACTGCAATTGAGAGCGTTCACAAGAGACAAAATGAACGTTCACAATTTGCAGTTCTGCGTTAAACCGCTATGCGGACGTGGAGAGGATCAACTATATGGCGATTGAACATATCGTAATTGTGGGAGGCGGCACCGCAGGCTGGATGGCCGCTGCGGCGTTGTCGCGAATCCGTGCAGGCAGACCGGTCGAAATCACTCTTATCGAATCGGAGGAAATCGGCACAGTCGGCGTCGGCGAAGCTACTATCCCGCCTTTCCTCGATTTCAACCGCCTGCTCGAAGTCGATGAGCGCGAGATGCTCGCCGCCGTACAGGGCAGTTTCAAACTCGGCATCCAGTTCGTCAATTGGGGCAAAATCGGCGATAGCTATATCCACCCCTTTGGCAATTATGGCTATCAGGTCGACGGAATATCCTTCCACCATGTCTGGCACAAATATCGTCAAGCGGGCGACAAACGGCCTATTCAGGTTTTTAACGTGGAAACGATGGCCGCGCATTTCGGCCGTTTTGCACGCACCGAAGATTACAGCCGGGAAGATCTACCACCGGTCAATTACGCCTATCATATCGATGCCGGACGCTATGCGCGGTATTTGCGCAAATATGCCGAGGCGCGGGGCGTTGTAAGGCGTGAGGGTAAGATTTCCGATGTCGTTCTCGATGGCGAAAGCGGCTTTGTTTCATCGGTGGCGATGGAAGACGGCGAAATGCTGAAAGGCGATTTGTTTATCGACTGCTCTGGCTTTCGTGGCCTACTGATCGAGCAGGCCCTCAAAACCGGCTATGATGACTGGTCTAACTATTTGCCATGCAACCGCGCAGTCGCGCTGCCTTGCTTGCGCGAGGATGGCAGCGGGCCCCTGCCCTACACCCGTGCGACTGCCCATTCTGCCGGATGGCAATGGCAGGTACCACTGCAACATCGCAATGGTAACGGCCATGTTTATTGCAGCGAATATATGTCAGATGACGAAGCGCACAGCATTCTGGTGGGCAACATCGCCGGAAAGCCACAAGCCGAGCCTAACTTCCTACGCTTCGTAACCGGCAGACGAAAGAAATTCTGGAACAAGAATGTCGTTGCACTGGGGCTGGCGTCTGGCTTCATGGAGCCGCTGGAATCGACCTCGCTTCACCTCGTCAACACCGGCATCAACAAACTAATCGCTTTGCTATCGCTCGACGGGATTACGCAGGTACAGGAGGACGCGTTCAACCGGCTGACCGGCAAGGAATATGCGCGCATCCGCGATTTCCTTATCTTGCACTATAACAGCACCACCCGCGACGACAGCCCGTTCTGGAACTATTGCCGCAATATGCCCGTACCCGATAGCTTGACCGAAAAGGTTGAGCTGTTCCGGCATAATGGCCAGATTTTCCGCGAGGATGACGAGCTGTTCACCGAAACCAGCTGGGCTGCGGTGATGATGGGGCAAGGCATCAGCATGGGCGGCCACAATGCAATGGCCGATGCTGTGAAAGAGCCGACAACGCGCAAAGAGATCGATGCTATGGAACAATCGATCCGCTTCGTGGTCGAACATATGCCAAGCCATGGGGAGTATTTGCAAAAATACTGCCCCGCGCCTCGCTAATGGACATTTAACCCCCAAATTGGACGGCCGGGACTTACGCCGGCCCATACAATATTTTTGTTAGGGCACTTCGGTCAATATTAAATGCCGCCTTGCTGGACCATACTTCACCGTTGTGAGGATTTTGCGCCGAGACCCGCAAGGACTTGTCCGATCCCCGCAGGATGCTTGATTTGGCCCAGACGCGATAGGGTTGCTCCCACGTCGAGTTGATAATGCATCACCGAATCCAGCGCCGCTTTGCGCTTAGCGCCCAGTTCGGTAAACAGGCTAGCCGCGGCATGGTTTTCGCCTAGAACCTGCATTTCCAGCGATGCGATGCCTTCCTTGCGGCACGTGACCAGCACTGCGGCAATCAGCATCCGTGCGAGGCCACAGCCATGATATTCGTCCAATAGTGCAATCGCCAGTTCGCCAAGCTCTGGATTCTTCTCACTCCTGATGGCGTGGGCCGCGCCGATGGCAGGATAACTTTCACCATCAAGCAAAATTGCGCCCCAACCAATATGGTCGTGTCCGTCGACCGCACTTAGTTGCTTTATTATGCTTTCAGGTGCCTCCCGAAAGGCTGAAAAAAACCGGAAATAGCGGGAGCGGTCTGACATTTCTTTGATGCCCTCCCTTATCCGCGTTTCATCGCTTGGCCGGATAGAACGCAAACAAACTGGCCGACCATCCGATAATTCGGTCTCTATCTCGCACAAAGGCTGAGGATCAGGGAGGCGGCTGTTTTCCATCGGATGGCGACACATAGCGCGTTAGCCGGTGATTGTCAGCGATAGTTAGGTAGCAAAAAGCCGCCTTCGTTTCCGAAGACGGCTTTCGCTTTTTTGGTTATCAATCAGAAACGGAAGGTGACTGTTCCGCGATAGGATTGGTTCGACACATCGTTGCGACCGATAGTGGTATCGGCGCCCAAGGCGACTTCAAACGTCTCGCTGCCAAATGCGATGCCAGCGCTTGCTTCGAACCAGTCTTTGTCCGTACCGGTGAGCGCGAATACGGCCGGCAACCCGACGCCGCCTACAAAGTTCGCACCGAATGACGCAGGCTTGTCCTCAAATTCATGGACATAATAAGCCGAAGCGTAAGGCCGGAACTTCATGCCGCCACCCGATAGGCTCAGCCCTGCCATCCCCTGAAGGCTGTCATACCGGCCGCGGTTGAATGCCAGTGCAGGCGGACCACCGGTTTCGACGGTTGGCGTGAACTCTAACCGGCTGGCGCGCATTGCTACGCGTGGTCCGACTTTGAGCGATCCGGCATCGAACATCTTACCCAATCCGACTTCGGCAGACAGCGCCAGCGTGTCATCCTTGCTTTGCAAGCGATAGATCGTCGGGCCAAGTACCGCAGTGCGGTCTGTCCGTGCACTGAACATCGCGGCACTGACCTGCGTATCCAGCGTTATGCCGCTGTCATATTGCAGCTTGCCGTACAGCGTTCCCTGGTACAGCTTACCCGAGGCATTTTGTGCAACTCCGCTCGTGGTGCCGTCAATGTCGGTATAGGACAGCGCAAAACCGATCCCGGCATTTTCGCCCAGCTCGCTTTCGATACCGGCGGCTGCGTAATAGCCGTCATAATTATCGTCACCACCGAACGGAATGGCTGTCGCCATCGACGCGCTTTGGCCGTCGAGATATCCGCCTGCGAAAAATACGCTCACAGTTTCAGGCAAAGCCGACGATGTATCTTCAGCTCCTTCGGCATAACCCATTAAAGGCCGGCCGGGTTGCATCTGATCTGTTGACATACGCGCTACAGTCTGCAGCGGGTTGCCCAGCGTTGCCACCTGGCCGCCAAAGCCATTTGCAATGTCCATGCCTGCAAGGCGGCTGCGGAAGAAGCGTGACATGTTATCCATCGCAGTCGTTCCGATTGCACCTTTCAGCGTTTCGGTCCGTGGTGCCCAGCTTTCCAAAGTGGCTTGAATAGTTGCAGCATTCTGCAAATCGAGGAAGTCATACAGCGGAGCAACGCTTGTACCGCCACGGTTGCGGTCAAGCAAAGCGGCATAGCTGAGCTGTACCGGCGTGTTGGCAACCACCGAGCCATAGCTGCCCGCTACGATCCGCGCCTGAACGCTATTTGCGTTGTAAATCAGTGTCGGCGTTAGAATTGCACTTAGCGCGGTCGTCGTAAATGTACCCGTCACGCCAGACTGAGCGGTCAGGATCGTGAAAAGGTCATTGTTACGTATCGTTGCGCCAGAGACGGGTGAGAAAATTACCCGGCCACCAATATTGGCAAATCCGGTTCCGGCGCCGTTGGTAACCACTGCCAGGACATCCGAAGTACCGGCAGCGCCGACATCAACGGCAAAAGTGCTGCCCGAAGCCATCGTCAGATTACCACCGACTGTCAGCGTACCGACTGTTCCGAGCGTTCCGGGCGCGAAGTTGCCCAAGACGCTCGTCAGGAACGGCGTGTTCACCCGTCCGGTCCCGCTCAGCAGACCAGAGGTGAAGAGATAATCACCACCCGTTGTGATCGTGCCGTTATTCTGCACGATACCCGTCGAGTGCATCACGTCGATAAGACTGGTCAGCGAAGCGCCCGTATTCACGGTCAGTTGCGACGAAGCGCCAAGGACAGTAAACCGGTCAACCGTGACGGCCGAATTGAGCGATACGATGCCCGCGTTGCGCAAGGTCACGTCATAATAGCGGCCGGCAACGCCTGTCGCCCGCACACCATTGACGTTGTTCGGAACGAAATTGGTTGCGCCGGGAAGGCCATTAGCAAGCGATGGCGCTGGCAATGGGCCATCGCGGAAGCCAGGTGCCGCCATTGGCGATTCAATGGCTTCCATGCCGTCGCGCATCGCTGCAGTGGTGCCTTCGTTCGTCGTAACAACAGCCGCGGCGTCCGTGATCGTCACTGCATCCGGCGCAGCTGCATCAGTAAGCACCGCCGTCAGCGTCGGTGCGCTATCACTCGTACCGCTTGGCGTGTTTGGTACGTTGTTGCGCGCGGCGCCGGTCGCCAAATTCTGGCATTCGTTTGTAGCAGGCGCCGTCGCACTATTTAGCGGAGATTGGAAACAGGCTTCGCCAAATGCTGGCGTGGTCGCGACGTTTGTGCCACCCAATTCTGTCGGAACGCCGTTTACCAATGCACCACCCGAAATGATGTTATAGGCGGGGTCAAGTGTCGTTACCCATGCGGTTGCATCTTCCCAATTTTTGTTGCCAGCCGTGGCGGTGACATAGCGATATGGGTTATTGGCAACAATCCAGTCCCAATACAGAAACAAAGGCTGATAGAAGCTTTGCGCGCCATAGCTGCCGCCAGGTTGGCCGGCGAAGAATGTCGACCCGCCCGAAAGAACACCAAGGATAACGCTTTTCGAAAATGTTTGATCGAGGATCAATGGACCGCCGGAATCGCCCGGGCCGGTCAAGCCTTCGCGAGCCAAAGCATTATCACGGAAACCGTTGAAATCACGTGGGTTTGCAGCAGCGGTGCCGCGTGCTGGGTCGTCGAAGTCCAGGAAATAAAGCAATTGCGGGCGCGATGGAGTGCCTGCCGTACCGAACAGGAACAGATTACGGTCGTTAATAGACGTCAGCGCGCCAAGCATGTTTTCTGCAGCGCGGCGCCGGAAATCGTTACCGCCATTCTGGCCGGTCGTGCCGGTGCCAAAACGGCCATAGCCTGAAATGGCGACATGATAACCCGTACCGGTCGCCGGATTGATTTCGGCAGGTGCTGCAAGCGGAGAGAACAGCAACGCCCATGTCGGAACATTGCGCGTCGGCGCATCGAGCACGGCAGTTGCAATGTCGGCTTCGAGGAAGCAGGAGCCGGGCGCGGTGCATGACGCGGCGGCAAGTGATGCCGGATTATAGAAAACCTGCTCAATATTGTAGAGCTGCTGTGCGCGGTTCGTTTGGAACTGGCCGGGTCCCGCACCTGCACCTAGCAGCCAGTTGACAAGCTCGTCCGGTTGACCCGCTGCATTTGCGCGTGTGTTGGTTTCGAAACCGACGGCAATACCGACGCCGCCCGAACCGGCACCATAAGCGGTCGCAGCACGCGTATTCACGCAATGTGCAGCAAACAACACAACGCGAGGGTTGATGAGGCTGCCCGTGCACAGGCCAACCGAGCCACCGCCACCGTCCGAAACAATCTGGCCAATGCCGTTGATATTGACAGGATCGCGGGCCTGAGTCGGGGTAAAGTTGTTATTGATCGTGATTTCAGGGGTTTCGATTGCCTCGACGATAGAAGCGCGCGACGCTGCATTCCGCTGGGCATCCTGCGCGGCGTCGTTCAAGCCATCGATGATCACATTGCTTGCGTGCGGCGCATCCAGTGCCTCCGACGGCCGTGCGCTGTCTTGAGCAAATGCAGCCGCGGGCAGCGCAAGCAACGCCGTTGATGCAAAAAGCGCGCCGCGAAGGCGCTGTGAAGCAGTGTAGGTCATGTCGCAAATTCCCCATATAGTGTAGGGGCTCCTTCCCCTACATTTATGGGGGTTGCGTAACATGCAAAATCGATTCTACACAATAACCAAAGTTAAAGAAAATTTAACTGTGGTTAATGCGCAACTTCAAAGACTTTGCAAATTTATTCAATCGTTTTCCGGATTGTCATAACGCAATTCGAGATATCGTCCGCGAACCGCAAGTTTATCAAGTTCGCCGCGCGAAATCTGCCCAGTCATTGTTTCAATTTCACGGTCGATTAGCTTTAACCCGTCGACCAATTGTTGCTCGGGCGTTTTGCCGCCATGTTCCTTGCGTTTCAAACTCTCAGGGATGCGTTTATAGCCATTGACCAGCTCGGGAAGATGCTCACCCACCAACTTTCGCACTTCGCGCGCGGCAGGGTCGTTATCATCCAGCGTTTGCAATTGCGGTGCGAGCTGGTCGAGACGCACCCCGATATCCTGCATGATACTGATCGCCGGTGCTGGTAACGCAGGCCGTTGCGCCTCTAGCCAGATCTCGGTCTTGCCAGCTAGCGTGCCAAGGTCTGTCTGCCGCAAGCTCTCGGTCGTCGGCATCGGCATTTCGGGATAACGCATCAGCACATAAGCTGCCGCCGCTCCCGCAATGCCGGTAATCATCACACCCCAGAAACCGATTCCATCGATGATCGCGCCGACGATCCCTGCGCCAACCAGCACCGCGCCAACCGCAAGCGCGGCCTTTGAAACCTTGCCCCAGAAATGTGCACGGCGTAACGCCTGGCTCTTGGTTCCGATCGGCGGCATGCGGACGTTGCGCAGCGCACGGCGGCTGCTGTCGAGAATTTCGTCGGATTGGGAGGCGATATTTGACAAGCCTTAAGCCTCCAGCGACAGCAAGCCGCTGTCCTGCACCGATTTCGTTGCCTGCGCTTGGCCCTCGGCGCGGGCGATATAGCCCTTCGACTTCTCGACTTCCTTTTCGAGCGCCTCGGATGTTTGCTTCATGCTATCGAGCGCCTTCATCTTGAAGGTATCGATGGCGTCCATCGTGTCATAGATATTCTGGAACGCGCGGCTCAATGTTTCCAACGGGATGGTTGACGCCGCCGCCTGCTCGTGGATGCGCGCGGTGTTGTCGCGCAGCAACTTGCCCGTGCTGTCGATGATATTCGCGGTGGTGGTGTTCAGCGACGTAATCTGGTCGAGCACCAGTCTCTGGTTGGTCATTGCCTGCGCAACGGTCACAGCTGTTCGTAACGCGCCGACCGTCGTAGTCGAAGCGCGATCCACGCCCTTCACCAGTTCGACATTGTTCTTCTTGACCAGATCGAGCGCAAGATAGCCCTGAACCGTCACCGCCATCTGAGTCAGCAAATCCTGCGTGCGCTGGCGCACATAGAATAACGCGCTTTCCTTGATCGCGCGGGCTTTGGCCGGGTCGGAGAGTTCCAACTCGACGGCCTTTTCCTCAAGCTTCGCATCCAACTGCTTGGACATTACAATCATCTGCTCAAGCTTGCCCATCGCAACCCACAGATTCTGCCGCTCGACGTCAATCGCGGCATTGTCCATGAGCAGTTCGTCCTTGCCATTGCCAAGGCGGCCCAAGATCGAGCTGATATGCGTTTGCGAGCTTTGATAGCTGTCGAAATAATTGCGCAATTTGTTACCAAAGGGGATGATGCCAAACAGCTTCTGCTTGGTCATCAGATTGCCCTTTTTGGAAGGGTCGAGATCTTCGACAACGCGGCGCAATTCAGCAAGATCGGCGCCAACGCCCGAACTTTCGTCCATCCGGCGGATAGGCTTGTCGAGGAAGCGGTTCGACTGGTTCGATGCCTCCATGATTTCCTTGCGGCCCATATTGGTTAGTTGATCGACGCGCTTGCCGAATTCGGGGCTGTTGACGTCCTGCGCGATCAAGTCGGCGACATAGGCTTCGACGCGCTCTTGCAACTTGGTCGTCTGCTCGTCGGTAACCGGCACCAGCCCCATCGCCTGTTGTGCCGAAACGGTCGGCACCGGATCGGGCGGGGTCAGTTTCAGATCGCTAACGGTTTGCGTAACGGTTTCGGTCGACATCGCTTCTTCCCTCTGTCCTTAACTTGCATAACAGATGGAACGAGTGCCTGACCATTTCAAGCACTTCCGTCCCCAGCTGTATTATTTTTCTAATACAGTATTGCGCTGTTCCTTCAAAGCGGCTTCGACCAGCGGCGATAATCCTTCGACCACCCGCGCGACCCCTTTGGCATTAGGATGGATGCCATCGGGAAGCATAGCGGCCTTATCGGTCACGACCCCATCCAGAAAAAACGGATAGAGCGGGGCATCATATTGCTGGGCAAGTTGAGGAAATATCCCATTGAAAGAATTTGCATAATCCTGACCGAGATTAGGCGCGGCCAGCATCCCTGTCAGCACAACCGGAATTTCGCGGGTTTTGAGCTCGTCCATCATCGCAACCATATTGGCTCGCGTTTCTTCAGGCTTGATACCGCGCAACATGTCATTGCCGCCAAGGCCGAGCACTACCAGATCGGGCTTGCGCTCCAGATTATCGAGCACGAAACTCAAGCGCGACTTGCCTGCGCCAGTGGTATCCCCTGAAACGCCAGCATTGTGAACGCGCGCATTAACGCCGTCGGCCTTCAACGCCGCCTGCAACTGCGGCGCGAGACCTTCATTCGGCGCAAGCCGATATCCGGCGTACAGGCTGTCGCCAAACGCAACCACCAGCCGGTCATATTGCGCCGGCGCTTCGCTCTTTGCCGAAGCCGGTTCACTCTTCGTCGATTCCGCGGCCTGCCCACAGCCAATGAGCACTTGGAGAAGCAGGGCAAGCGCCCCATATAGACCAAAATTCCGTTTCAAAAGGCTATCTCCTTGCACGCTCCCATCACGTCTTCGCCGGATATGGCAATCCGCGCGGCAAATGTCACCCTCAGCCTTGGTTCGAATGATGCCGAAGTGTCGATTTTGCGCGGCGTGGATTTGGAAGTGCCCTATGACAGCAGCGTGGCGTTGTTGGGGCCATCGGGGTCGGGCAAATCTTCGCTGATGGCGGTGCTGGCGGGGCTGGAGCAGGCGAGCGGCGGGATGGTGCTGGTCGATGGCCTCGATTTTACCAAGCTGGATGAGGATGAACTCGCGCGAGCGCGGCGCGGGCGGATTGGGATTGTCTTGCAGGCTTTTCACCTGCTACCGACAATGACCGCGCTTGAAAATGTCGCAATCCCGTTGGAGCTCGCGGGGATCGATGATCCGTTCGGGCAAGCGAAAGCCGAGCTTGAAGCCGTTGGCCTTGGACATCGTCTGACGCATTATCCCTCGCAGCTTTCGGGCGGTGAACAGCAACGTGTGGCAATTGCCCGCGCGATGGCAGCGGCACCGAAGATTATTTTCGCCGATGAACCTACAGGCAACCTCGATGGTTCGACCGGCACCTCGATTATCGACCTCCTGTTCGAACGCCGCGCCGCTTTAGGCGCTACGCTTCTTATCATCACGCACGATCCCGACCTCGCCAAGAAATGTGACCGCATTATCACCATGCACGACGGTCATGTGGTGGAGAGCGTGGCTTGAGCCTTCCCCTCGGCGCCATCTGGCGCATTTCCCGCCGTGACCTTTCGGCGCGGATCAGAGGCCTGCGCTTGCTCGCCATCTGCCTGTTTCTGGGCGTGGCGACATTGGCCGCGATTGGCAGTCTGACCGCTGGCATAGCCGACGAACTGTCGCGCAGAGGCCAAACCATCTTGGGCGGCGACGTCGAAATCGGTATTGCCCAACGCGAAGGAACCGAGGCCGAGATGGCCGCAATGCGCAAGGCAGGGTCGGTTTCCGAAACCGTGCGCCTGCGCGCGATGGCGATTGGCGACGACAGCTTGCTGGCCGAACTTAAAGCTATCGACAATGTTTACCCGCATTATGGCGCGCTCAAGCTGCGTCATGGCGGTATCGTGAAGGCACCCGCCAAGGGCGAAATCTATGTCGGCCCAACGCTGTCCGAAAGGCTCGATATCGAAACCGGCGGCACTGTCCGCTTTGGCGAAGCCACCTTCAAGGTGGCGGGTATTATCGATGAAGAACCTGACCGCTTGGGCGAAGGCTTCACGCTTGGCCCGGTCGCCATCATCAACATGGCATCGCTTCCCGACACTGGCCTCATCCAACCCGGCAGCATGTATGAAGCGAAATACCGCATTAAGCTTGGCCCGCAAGACGATGCCGCCGCTGTCGCCAAAGCTCTCGAAGCGCAATTCCCTTCGGCAGGATGGGACATTACCGACCGCTCTAACGGCGCGCCGGGAACACGGCGGTTTATCGAGCGTATGGGGCAATTTCTGACGTTGGTCGGCCTCGCGGCGTTGGTAATTGCGGGCATAGGCGTCGGTAATGGCGTCGGCAGTTACCTCGCCAGCAAACGCGCCAGCATCGCAACGCTGAAAGTAACTGGTGCCGACAGCCAGACCATTTTCCGCATCTATATGCTGCAAATCCTCGCGGTGGCGTCGGTGGCGATACTGGTCGGCCTTGCCGTCGGCAGCGTTATGCCGATGGCGATTGGCTGGGTCGCAGGCGACATCTTGCCAGTCGCGCCGGGCTTCAACCTGCACCCGCTACCTTTGGCGGTGAGCGCGATTTACGGCCTGCTGATCGCCCTCGCCTTCGCCCTGCCCCCGCTCGCCCGCGCCCGCACCGTGCCTGCCGCTGGCCTGTTCCGCGCAATCGTCGAAGGCGACAGCCGTATCGACAAACGCAGCACTATTTGGGTAGTCGCTTCAATCGCCGCGATCGTCGCGCTTGCCGTCGTGACGGCACGCGAACCGCTCTTCTCACTCGCTTTTATCGGCGCGGCATTCGGGCTACTGCTACTTCTCACCGGTATCGCCTTCCTGCTCCGCTTAATCGCGATCCGCCTGCCGCGCCCCAAAGCGCCGCTACCCAGGCTTGCGCTCGCCAATCTCCACCGCCCCGGTGCGCAGACACAGGCTTTAGTGGTCGCGTTGGGCCTTGGCCTGACCTTATTCGTCACGCTCGCCGCCATCCAGACCAGCATCAACAACGAAATCAAAAACAGCGTTCCCGAACGCGCACCAAGCTTCTTCGTGCTCGACATCCCCCGCGATGGCGCTGCGAAATTTACGGATATGGTCAAGGAAGCCGACCCGAACGGCACAATCAACCTCATCCCCGCCTTACGCGGCACAATCATCGAATATGGCGGCCAGCGGGTAGATCAACTCGAAGAACTTCCCGAAGGCGCATGGGTGCTGAACGGTGACCGCGGCCTGACTTACAGCCCTACCGTTCCCAAAGGCAGCGAGCTTGTCGCGGGCGAATGGTGGCCAGCCGATTATAAAGGCCCTGCGCTTGTGAGTCTTGATGCCGAAATCGCCGAAGTGCTTGATGTCGGCATCGGCGACAGCCTTACGGTCAGCCTTTTAGGCGTAGAAGTGCCTGCCAAGATCGCATCACTTCGCACCGTGAACTGGGAAAATTTCGGCCTAAATTATGTCATGGTCTTCTCGCCAGGCAGCCTCGACGCCGCGCCGCATAATATGGTTGCGACGCTGACCGTATCGAAACAAGCAGAGCGCAAGCTGGCCAAAGCATTGCCCCCGGCTTTCCCATCATCCTCATTAATCGAAGTCGGCGAAGTCACTGCTCAGATTACCACATTGCTAAGCCAGATGGCGCAAGCCATCGCCGCCGCTGCCTCCATCGCAATTTTGGCCGGAATTGCCGTCCTCGTCGGCGCAATCGCCGCCGCCCGCCAGTCGCGGATATATGATGCCGTCATCACCAAGATGCTCGGTGGCACACGCAGCCAGATATTGGGTGCGCAGGCAATGGAATATGGCATATTGGCGGTCGTGCTGGGCCTGTTATCGCTGGCGCTCGGCATGGGCGCGGCTTGGTATGTCGTGGTGCAAATCTTCGATTTCACCTTTGCGCCGGATTACGGAATACTCGCACTGACGCTAGTTGGCGGCGCAGGATTGACCTTCATTCTCGGCATCGTCGGTTCACTGCCGATATTGGCTGCGCGGCCCTCGGAAGCGCTCAGGAGTCTTTAGCCAGATGCGTTGCCAGCGGCGCAGACAGGATCAACTGCGCCATATGATAAGCCAGTGTCGGTAGCAGCACCATTCCCGCAATTGCAGGGGGGAAAATCGTTGCGGCCAATGGCGCGCCAATCGCGATGCTTTTCTGCCCGCCGGAAAACAGCATGGTAATCCGGTCGCCACGCGGCAATTTCATAAAACCGCCCAGCAGCCACGAACCACCGAAGCCGACTGCGAGCATGACCGACAATGCGAGCGCGAGCCACGCCAGCTCATCGCCGCGCACGATGCTCCAGATCCCTGCGACCACCGCACCGGAAAACGCCACATAGACCGCAATCGCAATCGAAATCCGGTCCATCCATGTCGCTAGCGACCTGTGATTATCAACCCAAGGTTTGAACCATCGTTGTGCTGCCTGTCCGAGAGCAAAGGGAAGCAAAAGGATAAGCGCAATCCGGCCCACCGCCTCGCCTGACACATTGGCCTCGCCCACATGCGCCAGCGCCGCGAACAGCAAAGGCGACAGGACGACACCAGACAGATTGACCAACGCCGCCGCGACAACTGAAGCGGCAACATTCCCCTTGGCAAGCGCGCTGTAAGCAGCAGCCGACTGTATCGTTGACGGCAATATCCCGGCAAACAACAGTCCCAACGCGAGCGTCGCTGGCAGAATATTGTCAAAAATATGCGATAGCGCCAATCCGACGACCGGCATCACCCCGAACACAAACAGGAATATCGCCCCCTGCAGCGGCCAGTTGCGCACACCATGCAGCACCTCGTCGCGCGGAAGGCGAACGCCATTGAGGAAAAAAAGCAGGAAAATCGCCGCCATCGAAATCAGCGCTGCGGTGTCGGCAGCCTGTCCGCGAACCGGCAAAACGCTCGCCAAAACTATCGTTGCAAGCAACAGGAGAACGAAGCGGTCTGCAAAGATACGGGATAGCATGCCGCGTGCTTTGGAGACTGATAACCCGTATTGCAACAGCAGCGATGTTGCGCCGCAACGAACTTTGCGTTATGGGCGCGGCGAAATCGGGCGATTGCGGTCGTCCCACTCCCAAAAGGCTTTATTATATGTCCCTTCGCAATATCGCGATTATCGCGCACGTTGACCACGGCAAAACCACGCTGGTTGACCAGCTTTTCCGCCAATCCGGCACCTTCCGCGACAATCAGCGCGTCGAAGAACGGGCGATGGATTCGAACGACCTAGAAAAAGAACGTGGCATCACGATTCTTGCCAAGTGCACGTCGGTCGAATGGGAAGATACCCGCATCAATATCGTTGATACGCCTGGACACGCGGACTTCGGTGGCGAAGTCGAGCGCATATTGTCGATGGTCGATGGCGTCATTCTGTTGGTCGATGCGTCCGAAGGCGCGATGCCGCAGACGAAGTTCGTCACCGGCAAGGCTTTGGCGCTTGGCCTGCGTCCCATCGTCGTCGTCAACAAGGTAGATCGCCCGGACGAGCGAATCCAGGAAGTTCTCGACGAAGTATTCGATCTGTTCGTTTCGCTTGATGCGTCCGACGAACAGCTTGATTTCCCGGTACTCTACGCATCGGGCCGCAACGGCTATGCGTCGACCGACCCGGATCGCCGCGAAGGCACATTGACGCCGATGTTTGAAACCATCGTAAGCCATGTTCCGGCGCCAAAGGCCGATGTAGACGGCGAGTTCAAGATGCTCGTCACCTTGCTTGACCGCGATAACTTCCTTGGCCGTATTCTTACCGGCCTCGTGCTTTCGGGCACCGTCAAGGTGAACCAGCAAATTCACGCGCTTTCGCCCGATGGCAAGATCGTAGAAACCGGCCGTGCGTCCAAAATCATGTCGTTCCGTGGTCTCGAGCGCGTTCCCGTCGAAGAAGCCAAGGCTGGCGATATTATTTCCATCGCGGGTATGACAACCGCAACAGTGGCCGACACGATCGCCGAGCCATCGGTGACCGAGCCGCTGCACGCGCAACCAATCGATCCGCCGACTTTGTCGATGCGTTTCTCAGTCAACGACAGCCCGATGGCTGGCCGCGAAGGCACAAAGGTGACCAGCCGCATGATCCGCGACCGCCTGATGCGCGAAGCCGAAAGCAATGTCGCCGTTCGCATCACCGAAGCAGCCGACAAGGACAGCTTCGAAGTCGCAGGCCGCGGCGAATTGCAGCTTGGCGTTCTGATCGAAACGATGCGTCGCGAAGGCTTCGAACTTGGCATTTCGCGCCCACGCGTGTTGTTTGGCGAGGACGAAAAGGGTAATCCGACCGAGCCCTATGAAACCGTCGTCATCGACGTCGACGATGAATATTCGGGCACCGTTGTTGAAAAAATGGCAATCCGCAAAGGCGACCTCACCGACATGCGCCCCTCAGGCGGCGGCAAGACCCGCATCACCTTCAGCGCGCCATCGCGCGGCCTGATCGGTTATCATGGCGAATTCCTGTCCGACACGCGCGGCACTGGCATCATGAACCGCCTGTTTGAAAAATACGGCCCGCATAAAGGCAAGATTGAGGGCCGCAAAAACGGCGTGCTGATTTCCAACGGTGCGGGCGAAGCCGTTGCTTACGCGCTCGGACCATTGGAAGAGCGCGGTATCCTGATGGTTTCGCCCGGTGAGGCTCTATACGAGGGCATGATTATCGGCGAAAATGCAAAGCCCGACGATCTCGAAGTCAATCCGATGAAGTCGAAGCAGCTCACCAACTTCCGCTCGACCGGCAAGGACGACGCGATCCGCCTCACCCCGCCATGGCGGATGACGCTCGAGCAAGCGATTGCCTATGTCGACGATGATGAAATGGTGGAAGTCACGCCAAAGAACATCCGCTTGCGTAAGCGTTTCCTCGACCCGAACGAGCGCAAGAAGCAATCGCGCGCCAAACAGGCAGCATAAATTAAAAAGGGCGCCGTTTTACCGGCGCCCTTTTTTTATACCCGAAGGTATCCGTTTAGAAACGCAGCGAAGCGGTCAAACGAATATTGTGCATGTCGAAATCGCTATCGTCACGGCGCATATCGGTTCCCGCTGGATTGACGAGCAGAAACGGGTTGGTGGCAGTGGCGGTGCCAGCGCCAACCGAAACGCGGTAATCGTCGTCGACATAATTGGTATAGAGATATTCGAGGCCGAGGCTGAGGTTGCTTGCAACCTTGACTTCGGCACCGCCACCATAGCTGTAACCCCAGCTTTTCGTACTACCGTTATCAGAAAACGAATTCAGGCCGTTGGTGGTCGAGAAGCCATTGTCGATCTTCGCGTAGGCGGCACCACCTGTTGCATAGAATAAAGCGCCACGGGCCGCATAACCGACGCGAGCGCGTGCCTGAAGCGCGTAATCAATCTCGCGCGTGAACGTATACGAGGCGGGCGTACTGCTGAATGCGGTCACGCTATCGCGTGATTCATTTTTGCCGCCTTCCAGGACGAAACCATAAACAATGTTGCCCTGCTGTACGTCATAGCCAGCGCGGATGTTATATTCGAGGCCATCCTTGTCACCGCGGCAACCTTCAATCGGTGTGCGGCCATTCGCCGAGCCACCACAGAATCCGGGCGAAAAGGCATTGGCACCAGCCAGAGTGTTTACATTATTGTCAAAGCTACCGTCGAGATTGGTATCGAATACAACACCTTCGCGGCGGTCATTATTCTGTGCGGCAAGACCTATTGAACCGCCGATGTAAGGTCCGGTCCAATCTTCGTCGATTGCTTCCTGGGCGAATGCGGGGTTAGCTATGAGGGTAAGAGAAGCTGCGCCAAGCAGCAATGCGGGGGAGAATTTCATGGATATTTCCTTTTCTGTCAGTTGCTGACCGACCAGAAACGCGGAAACCCCCAATTTTGATGCATCACGATTCAATAAAAATACAAAAAGTTGCCTAAATGCCATAAACTGAGGTGAAGCAGCGGTGAAATATGCCGCTGGTTAGTCATTTAAGCGATAAATTGACTGCCCCGCCGCCACTCCGCTTGCCCATGCCCATTGGAAATTATAACCGCCAAGCCAACCGGTGACATCGACCGCCTCGCCGATGCAATAAAGCCCGGGAACTTTCTTGGCTTCCATCGTTTGCTGGGACAGGCCATCGGTGCTGATACCGCCTAAAGTTACCTCCGCCTTGGCATAGCCTTCACTGCCATTGGGGGTAAAAGGCCAGCAATCAAGCAGCGCGCCAGCCTCGGCCAATTTACGGTCACTTTGATCGGCGAGGTTACCACCCAATGCGAGGCGGTCGGCCAGTGCTTCTGCCAGCCGCGCCGGTAACATCCGGTCAAGCGTGGAGCGCAACGTTGCCCTTGGTCGGGCGCGCTTTTCTGCAAGCAAAAGTTCACCTGCATTTTCACGGGCTAGAAAATCGATCCCGATGCTATCCCCCGGCCGCCAATAGCTGCTAATCTGCAAGATTGCAGGACCGCTGAGGCCCCGGTGGGTAAACAATGCAGCTTCGCGAAATTCTGTTTTGCCGTGCTTGGCGACCACTTCAGCCGATACACCGGACAATTCGCGAAACAGCACGTCATCGCCGCCAAGCGTCAACGGAACCAGAGCGGGGCGGGGCTCGACGACCTTCAAACCGAATTGCCGAGCCAGATCATATGCAAAAGCCGTAGCACCCATTTTGGGAATGCTGGGCCCGCCTGTCGCAATAACCAGCGACGGCGCAGCGGCCTTCAGACCATTATAGATGACTTGATAGAGAGTGCCATCGTGCGACACTTCGCCGACCGGCGCATTGAAGGCGAAATCCACATGCCCATCCGACGCAACCGACTTGTCGCATTCCGTCATTAGCATTTCAACAATCTGCCGCGCGCTGCCATCGCAGAATAACTGCCCCAGCGTTTTTTCATGGAAGGCGATGCAGTAAGCCGACACCAGATCGATAAAATCCTGCGGGGTGTATCGCCCTAATGCCGATTTTGCAAAATGCGGATTGGCCGACAGATACCGCTCCTGCGCATGCACAGTCGTCGCGTTCACATTGGTAAAATTGCACCGCCCACCGCCGGAAATCAGGATTTTCTTGCCCGGTCCGCTGGCATGGTCGATCACCAGTACCCGCCGTCCGTTTTGACCGGCGGTCAAAGCGCACATCAGCCCAGCGCCGCCAGCGCCGAGGATTATTGCATCGTAATTTCCAGCTTTCATTGGACGCCTTTGACATGGCATAGCGCAGACATGAAGAGATTTATCGCCACCATCGCCCTGCTGGCTATTACGCCCAGTACATCCGCCAATGACAGCAGCGCGGCTGTAGGTGTCGGAGGACTCGAACTTCGCCAAAATGACGCGATCAGCATGGACAGCGAGGATCTGTTCATTTCGCGCCAGCTCGTGAAGGTCAAATATCGCTACACCAACCGCAGCGGCAAAGATATCGAGACGTTGGTGTCGTTTCCGCTGCCGTCGATCCCTTGGGGCATCGCGCCTTACTTGAGCGAACAAGGCTATCCCGATTGGAATAATCTGCGCTTCTCCACCAAAATTGACGGCAAGGCGGCGACGCTGACCCGCGTCGACCGCGTTGAAGTGAACGGCAAGGATGTATCGGCGCGTTTAAAACAGCTCGGCTGGCCCATTGATTACTGGGAAAATTACGAATTTATGGAAAAGCTAATCGGGCTCCCCGAAAAGCAAAAGACAGCGGCGCTCAAGGAAGGCTTGCTACGACGACCGAAGGATGACCCCAAGTCGGTCGAGCCAGCATGGCAACTGGTCACGCACATCACCCGCAAGCAGATTTTCCCAGCAGGCAAGACGATCACCGTCGAACATGAATATGTGCCAGTCGCAGGCGGCAGCGTCGGCGGAGCTATGGTAGCCGAATATCGCAAAAACCCCGAAACGCGGTTCGCAGACTATGCCAAGCAATATTGCATCGACAGGGCGTTCCTTGCCGGGTTTGACAAAACATATGCCGCAAAACTGAAAGCCTATGCGAGCAAGGGCGACGATTATGCTGGCGTTCCGCATGCGGAACATTGGGTCAGCTATGTCCTGAAATCCGGCGCGAACTGGAAAGGGCCGATTAAGGATTTCCGGCTGGTCATCGAAAAGGATAAGCCAGATAATCTGTTGAGTTTTTGCGGAACCGGCGTGAAGAAAATCAGCCCAACACGATTCGAAATGCGCAAAACGAATTTCGAGCCATCCGCTGACCTTGATATCCTGATCGTCGAATTTTTCGATCCTGAAAAGAGCTAGGAAACTTGCCAAGCGCGGGGCTTTGCGGCAAAGGCGCGAGCCATGACTGACGAACCCAAAACCGCGGGGGCCGACACCCCGCCCGATCATCTTTCAATCCACCCAGCGAGCCCGCATTTTGACGGCGATAAGCTGTCACGTGGCATCGGCATCCGTTTCAAGGGCGAAAAGCGCACGACGGTCGAGGAATATTGCATTTCAGAAGGCTGGATCAAGGTGCAGGCTGGCAAGGCGCGCGACCGCAAGGGCAATCCGCTTTTGCTTAAACTGAGCGGTCCAGTTGAGGCTTGGTACGAAGACCTCGGCGACGATGCGCCGGTGGCTAAGGCCTAGCCCTTAGGGAATATAGAAATCAGCTTGGCCAACTGGTCATTGACCGGGTCAAGCTGATCATCCTGTGTTTTACCCAATCGCACAATCGTCAGGCGATGCTGCGGCGATACAACGACAAACTGGCCCAAATGCCCCAGCGCCGCGAAAACATCGGAAGGCGCTTTACCCGGGAACAGGACCTGATCGCGGCCATCGTTACGCGTCCGGTTAAGCCAGATATGCCCGCCATAGCTGCTGTCATTCTTGCTCGGAGTTTTCATAAAACGGGTCCAGCTGGTCGGCAGTAATTGCGCTGCCCGCACAGATCCATTGTTGCGCAGAAATTCTCCAAACTTGGCCCAATCGCGCGCCGTTGCGTGGATAATGCTTCCGCCGAGCATCGTGCCATTTCGATCGAATTCGATGAACGCGCTGTTCATGCCCAAAGGCTCAAACAACCGCCCGCGAGCATATTCAAGCATCGCGTCACGGCGGACTTCGGGGTCTTTGCTCTCCGTCAGCGAGCGCGTCATGATGTCGGCAAGTATGTTGCTGGTCGCGCTGCTATATTCAAACTTCTCGCCGGGATTGGCTTCCAGCGGCCGTGTCTCGGCATAGCGCGCAACGTTCTCACCCCCGTCGAGAAACAGCATGCGCGGCGTATCCGCGTCGAAAATCTCGACATCACCCTCGGCCATTTCGGTATGGTCGAGGCCCGATGACATATGCAGCAGATGGCGCAAGGTGATTTTGGCCCGTCCGTCGCGTGGCGTTTGCCACTCCGCAACGGGCGCGGGCTCGTCAAGTGCTAGCCGACCATCAGCTACCATCAGGCCAACCAAGGTCGCGGTGACGCTTTTTGCCATCGACCAGCTGATTAGCCGCGTTTCGGGCCCATAACCGGGAGCGTAACGTTCCGCAATCACGCGCCCGCCCTGCATGACCACCAAAGCACGGGTTTCACCGAGAGCCGGATCATCAAAAAATGGCGCAATGGTTTCGGCCAGCCGTCCTTTGCCAACCACGGCGTCGTCAACGATCATCGTCGTGCCGGGCACAACCGGCTTTGCTGGCGGCTCTGCGGCACAGGCAGCGAGAGCGAAAGCACTCGTTATATAAAAAGCGGTTGCAGCGGGACGAAATTTGTTTCTAGGCATCACGTCCGCAGCGATGCACCAACTGGAGGGTCAATGGCAACCGCAACTTCGAAACAGCCTGCAAAAGTGCCTTCAGCAAATTGGCGCAATGCGAAGCTTGTTGCTGTGGCGCTTCTGACCATCGCCGCATTATGGTTCATTTGGAATTGGAGCAGCATCAAAGGTCAGGCTCGCGTTGGTGCCGCTTATGGCGCACATATTATTTGCTCCTGCCGCTACGTAGAAGGCCGCGATATGCAATCGTGCGAAACAGACAAAGAAATCGGAATGGAAATGGTTCGGCTGTCTGATGACCCCGAGAATAAACGCGTGTACGCCTCGGTGCCGTTTCTAGCCGAAGCGGTCGCCGAACGACGCGGGGCTTTCGGCTGTGTGCAATTGAATGAAGCGGAGATTGAGGCGCTTTAGGCCGCGAGAGAAATTTCCGTTGCCACCGTTTCTTCTATCCATCCGCCGCCGAGGACACGGTCACCGTCATACAGCACTGCAGCCTGACCGGGTGCGACACCATATTCAGCATCGTCAAAGCGCAGCCATTCACCTTCAAGCGTGGCCGGTACAGGTTTCGCCATTGAGCGGACCTTCGCTGAGATACGCTTGCCCCGAACGTCCGCGAGCCAGTTGGCTTCGACCAATCGTGCTGCCGCCACAGCCAGCGCTTCGCGCGGACCGACAATGACTCGCTGCGTCGCAGGGTCCAGACGGATCACGTAAAGCGGAACTGGCTGACCGCCGACTTCCAGACCTTTGCGCTGGCCGACCGTAAAATGGATCATCCCCTTGTGCTGCCCCAGCACGCGACCATCGAGATGCACGATATCGCCGCCAACTTCGGCGTCGGGCCGCACTTTGCGCACGACGCTGGCATAATCGCCATCGGGGACGAAACAGATATCCTGGCTGTCGGGCTTCATCGCAACAATCAACCCCAGCTCCTGCGCGATAGCCCGCACTTGAGACTTTGGCATACCCCCCAATGGAAACCGCAAATAATCCAGCTGATCCTGCGTGGTTGCGAACAGGAAATAGCTCTGGTCACGCGCCGGGTCAGCAGCGCGGTGCAATTCCGCGCCTTCGGGTCCTTCAACGCGCCGGACATAATGCCCAGTCGCCAGGCAATCGGCGCCCAATTCCTTCGCCAAGCGGAACAGGTCGGTGAACTTCACTCCCATATTGCAGCGCACGCAGGGGATAGGCGTTCGCCCCGCCATATATTCATCAGCAAAATGCTCAATCACCGATTCGCGGAACCGGCTTTCATGGTCGAATACATAATGTGCGATGCCAAGCTTATCGGCAACGGCGCGTGCGTCGCGGATATCCTGCCCGGCACAGCATGCCCCTGCGCGCTTCACCGCGCTGCCATGATCGTAAAGCTGAAGCGTAACGCCGATGGTTTCGGCCCCAGTACGTGCTGCCAGCGCCGCAACAACCGACGAATCAACGCCGCCCGACATCGCCACCACGATTCGCTTGCCCGCCAGATCAGGCCCCAATTGGAAATCGCTAAGATAAATATCGTCAATCATTTGACGTCGCCCATAGATATGAATCTGGAGAAATGCCAGTTTTGCGTTGGGTATTCTCAAACTGGAACAATCCCGAAGCTGAAAAGATAATGGCCGTTAACCTCAACTAACATCAACTGAACGCGGCTTTTACACAGTGTTATATATGTCTGGGTAGAGGGGTGTCATGGAAATGACATTTCCCCATCACGCGCTGCGTCAGGATTCGGTCGGTGAGCCAAAAGATTACCGAACGCTACTGGGCGTGGCAATCGCCCGGCAGGCGAATAGCCGGACCGTGCGTGCACTGCGCCAAGCCGAGTCGGCATCGACCTTACAGGGCGACGATGTAGACCAGCGCATGCACTATTTTGCAGGTCAAGATGGTCGAAAAATGGCTGTTCGCGGTGCATTTTGGCGAGATGCGGAAGTGAAACGAAATCGTGAACTGGACGTTTACCAAGCCGGTTCAACGAATATCAAAGTCCAGCCGTTAGAAGACCAATCAACTGGGGAACAGTTAAACCATGCGGGGCATGGAGCATCGAGGAAGTTATGATTGAGAACCAGAAAATTCGCCCGGCACAAGTAATCGGGCCCTTGGGGGAACCGTTAACGCTGTCCAGCCTTCCCCCTGCGGGTACCACACGCTGGGTTGTGCGTCGCAAGGCGGAAGTCGTTTCTGCGGTCAACGGCGGGTTACTGTCGATTAATGATGCGTGCGAACGTTATGACCTGACGCTTGAGGAATTTGCTTCGTGGCAGCGCGCAGTAGATCGGTCGGGCATGCCGGGTCTTCGCGTAACCCGCATCCAGCATTATCGCGACTTGTACGAACGTCAGCAGAAATACTGAATTCACAAACAGCGCGAGTTTGAAATCGCCCCCGCCTGACCAGCGGGGGTTTTTCTTTGTTCCCAGAAGTTTACATTCAAATATCGATTTGCGGCTGGCAATTCATACCGATGAAGTTATCATCTTGCCGCGTCCACACCGTAACCGGGCGACGAAGAGGAGGAATTATCATGGGTTGGATTATCGCAATAATTGTAGGCGGAATCGCCGGCTGGCTTGCCAGTAAAGTCATGAACCGCGACGCTTCGATGGGAATCATGTGGAATGTAATTGCTGGCTGTGTTGGCTCTGTTGTCGGTAACCTGATTGCCAATCAGTTCGGGATAGTTGGCAGCGTAAAGGAATTTTCGCTCACCGGCCTTGTAGTGGCGTTTGTTGGCGCGGTTATCGTGCTTGCCATATTGAACCTTGTTCAGCGTGGCCGCGTTCGCTAATCATACAGCCGACACATAAAGTTAAAAGCCGCGCAGTTATTTGCGCGGCTTTTTTCATTCCCCAAGTCGTTTGTCGAACAGATTCGCCACCAGTCTGTATTGTTGCCCACTTCCCTTTACGGTATCGTAGACGGTATAGTCGCGGTTGCCCGAACCCAATTCTGCGTCTTGCGGAAGGTGACTTATTCGGATAATACAGCGCCACAACAATATGCAGGTCGTCAACGGCGGCTCCCCATGGAAGAATTTGGACCCGGTTTATGAATTACGAAACAACGATGAGCGGCGCGTTGGACAACGGCATTCTTGAAGACGATCGTCAGCGCAAGCGGCGGCGACTGATTATAGCAGCTGTAATAGTGGCTATCGTCGCCATCGGCGCGGCTGCTTATTTCATGATGAGCGGCGGCGGCGAAACCGCAGCTGCGGCGGGTGAAGACAAGGCTGGCCAAGCACAAACTGTAACCGTTGTGGCACCGGGGCGCGATACTGTCGTTCGCGCGATCAACGCTACTGGTACCCTGGCTGCGCGACGTGAGATTCCTGTCGGCGTTGTTGGTGAAGGTGGACAGGTCAACCGAGTCTATGTCGATGCCGGTGATTGGGTTAAACAAGGTCAGGTTCTGATTAGCGTCGACCGTTCGGTACAGGTGCAACAGGCAGCGGCGCTAGAGGCGCAGATTGGCGTCGCCCGCGCTGACCTTTTGCTTGCGCAAAGCGAACTGGACCGTGCAGCACAATTGATTGATCGTGGCTTTATCTCGAAGGCCGACATGGACCGCAAGACCGCCACGCGCGATGCAGCACGTGCCCGCGTTAATGTCGCCAATGCACAGCTCGGCGAAACCCGCGCACGCAATGCCCGCCTCGACATACGCGCGCCGGTGTCGGGCTATGTGTTGGAACGCAACGTAGAAACCGGCCAAACCGTCTCGGCGGGCAGCGGAATCTTGTTTCGACTAGCACAAGACGGCCAGATGGAATTGCAAGCGGCCCTAAGCGAAGATGATCTCGCTTTGATATCTGAAGGCGTGCCCGCCAGCGTAACTCCGGTTGGCACCGACCGGCAGTTCAATGGCACCATCTGGCAGATTTCGCCGATGATCAACGAAACATCGCGGCAGGGTATGGCGCGCATCTCGCTACCGTTCGACCGCGCGTTACGCCCGGGCGGCTTTGCTTCCGTGGAAATCAAGGCGGGCGCAATGACTGCTCCTGTCCTTCCCGAATCGGCGGTGCAGACCAGCCGTGAAGGCAGCTTTGTCTACATCGTTGGCAAGGATAACAAGGTGAAGCGCCGTCCGGTAAAGGTCGGCACAACCACGGCGAATGGCCTGACTATCGCAGAGGGTCTCGACGGCACCGAGCGCGTGGTGCTCTATGCTGGCGGATTCCTGAATCCCGATGAAGTGATAAAGCCAAAGCTGCTGAAGAAGTAATCCGCCGAGATAATTGGGACGACCATTATGAATTTTAGCAACATTTCCGCATGGTCGATCCGCAACCCGGTTGTCCCTATCGTCCTGTTTTTGGCGCTAACGCTGGCGGGCGTGATGTCGTTCATGAACATGAAGGTGCAAAACGACCCTGACATCGAATTTCCGGTTGTTGTTGTCTCGATTTCGCAGCCCGGTGCAGCGCCGTCCGAAATGACCACGCAGATTACCCAAAAGGTCGAAAGCGCAATTCGCAGCGTTCAGGGCGTACGCAACATCGATGCCAGCGCAACCGAGGGCAACACAACGGTCAGCGCTGAATTTGAAATCGGCGACGATATCAATGCCGCAGTAAGTGAAGTCAAAAATGCTGTTGACCAGATCCGCAGCGACTTGCCCGATGGCATATTGGAGCCGCAGATTTTCAAAGTCGCAACCTCGAGCGATCCGATTGCCTATTTCGCGGTCGAGGCCAGCGACATGACGCTCGAACAATTGAGCTGGTTCGTCGATGACAGCGTCGCCCGCCGCCTGCTTGCGGTCGAGGGCATGGCGTCAGTCAGCCGCAACGGCGGCGTTTCCAGAGAAATCCGCGTCGTACTCGACCCTGCCAAAATGCAGTCGCTTGGTGTTACCGCCGCGCAGGTCAACAGCGTCCTGCGTCAGCAAAACGTCAACGCTGCGGGCGGCCAGTCCGAAATCGCCGGGTCGCGTCAGTCGGTACGTGTGCTTGGCAATGCCGAAAATGCTTTTGCGCTGGGTCAAACGCAAATCAGCCTTGGCGGCGGTCGCACGATCAAATTGGCGGACATTGCCGAAGTTACCGACGGCTACAGCGAGCAAAAATCGATGGCGTTCGAAGGCGGCAAGCAGGTCGTGACCTTCGGCATGTCACGTGCCAAGGGCGCCTCCGACGTCAGCGTGTTCGACGATGCTGCGGTCAAAATGGCCGAGATCGAAAAAGAAAATCCGGGCATCAAATTCACGACATTGTTCAACAGTGTCGATTACACCAAAGGCCAATATAAAAGTTCGATGGCTGCGATGATCGAGGGTGCGTTGCTTGCCATCGTCGTCGTGTTCCTGTTCCTGCGCGATTGGCGCGCAACGGTTATTTCGGCCATTGCGATCCCGCTTTCGGCCATCCCTACCTTCTGGTTTCTGGACCTTTTGGGCTTCACGCTCAATACCATGTCGCTGCTGGCTTTGGGTCTCGTCGCAGGTGTGCTGGTCGATGACGCCATTGTGGAAATCGAAAATATCGTGCGCCATATGCGTATGGGCAAATCCGCCTATCAGGCGTCGATTGACGCTGCCGATGAGATTGGCCTTGCCGTCGTTGCCACCACATTCTCAATCGTCGCGGTGTTCCTGCCTGTTGGTCTGATGCCCGGCGTTGCCGGCCAGTTCTTTAAGAATTTTGGCTTAACTGTCGTAGCATCGGTGCTCATGAGCCTTGCAGTGGCGCGTATGATTACGCCCATGATCGCGGCCTATTTCCTCAAATCCTCTGGCACCGCTGAACATGGCGAAGGTCCATTGATGGATCGTTATATGAAAATTCTGCGCTGGTCGCTCGGCCATCGTCGCTGGATGATGGGTCTTGGCGTGCTGGCCTTGGCCGCGACCATTGCGCTGATGGTTGTTTTGCCAAAACAGTTCTTTCCGACCGGAAACCAGGATTTCAGCCGCGTCCGTATCGAAATGGTCCCCGGCACTACGCTTGATCGGACCAAGATGGTCGTCGATCAGGCAGCGGCAATTGTCGAAGGCCAGCCCGAAGTTGAAACGGCTTTGCAAAGCGTCCGCGAAGGCAGCGGGAGCATCTTTGTCACATTGAAAAAAGACCGTGATCGCACCAGTCAGGAATTCGAACAGGCTCTGTCGCCTGCATTGAGCCAGATCGCCGATGCCCGCGTGTCATTCCAGGCATTCGGCCCCGGTGGCGGCGGTTCGGGCCGCGACGTTTCGGTCATGCTGTCGGGTTCAGATCCCGCGGCGCTGGACCGGACAGCGGTAACATTGGTCGAGCAGATGAAGGGCCTAAAAGAAGTTCGCTCGCCTCGCATTGCGGCAGATCTGCAGCGGCCAGAATTGCTCGTTACCCCGCGCACAGACCTCGCTGCGCAGCTTGGGGTGAGCACCGTCGCATTGAGCCAGACCATCCGCATCGCGACGTTGGGCGATATTGACCAGAACAGCGCGAAATTCTCGCTATCCGACCGCCAAATTCCAATCCGTGTCATGCTGGCAAAGGAAAGTCGCCAGAGCCTCGATGTCATCCGCAACCTGCCGGTGCAGACTGCAAGCGGTGGTTCGGTGCCGCTCTCGCGCGTTGCCGATATCAGCTTTGGCGCAGGGCCAACGTCGATTGAACGTCGCAACCAGAATTTCCGCATCTTTGTCGGTGCTGACTTTGCCCCTGGAGTTGTGTCATCGACAGCTGACGCGGCGATAAACAAATTGCCAGTCATGACAAACCTGCCCACCGGCGTGTCACGTGCACCCTTTGGTAGCCAGGAATGGGAAGCCGAAATGCAGCGTGACTTCCTCGTGGCATTGATCTCGGGGACATTGCTGGTTTTTGCAGTGCTAGTGCTACTCTATCACCGCTTCATGTCGCCTTTGGTCAATATGGGATCGCTATTGCTGGCACCACTGGGCGGGTTGATGGCTCTGGCCTTGGTCGGACAACCCATCTCGATGCCAGTGTTCATCGGCATGCTGATGCTGTTCGGGATCGTCGCCAAAAACTCGATTCTACTGATCGACTTCGCGATTGAGGAAATGGCGCGCGGCGTACCCAAGTTCCAAGCCATAATGGAGGCTGGGCACAAGCGCGCGCAGCCGATCGTCATGACCACGGTCGCGATGACTGCAGGAATGATCCCGACTGCGCTTTCGCTCGGTGGTGACGGCCAGTGGCGCGCGCCGATGGGCACCGTTGTAATCGGCGGCCTTATTGTTTCGACATTGTTAACACTGCTTATTGTCCCAGCTGGCTTCAGCCTGGCCGACGGGTTCGAAAAGCGCGTCGGTCCATGGTTGCGGACGCGGCTGCTGACCTATGATCCCGACAAGCACGGCGAGAGAGAAACCCCTGTTGCCAAGCCTGGCAAGAAAGCCGGCAAAGACGACCTTGGCGGATTACAACCTGCCGAGTAATCCCGCTCTTGGCAGTTGCTTGCTTCCTAAGCTAAGGCCTTGATATGAAGTCGGCCGACAAATTGGGGCAGTCCGAAAAGACCCGCTATGCCGAGCGCGATGCAGAATTGCGCCAGATGCGGATCATCGCTACCGGCCTGCTGCTGTTCATGGTCGCTCTGTTCATCGCGGGCAATTATATGGAAACCCGTTACGAAGGCCATTGGGGTTTTCTGCGTGCCTTTGCCGAGGCCGGCATGGTCGGCGGGCTTGCCGATTGGTTTGCGGTCACTGCGCTATTTCGTCATCCGCTGGGCATCCCTATCCCGCACACGGCGATCATTCCAAACAACAAGGAGCGGCTGGGCCGCACGCTTGCCAGCTTTTTGCGGACTAATTTTCTGACCACAAAGGTTGTCGCCCGCCGCGTCCAGCGCATGGACGTCGCAGGGGCAATGGGCAAATTCCTGAGTGCACCCGCTGGTGGCGAAGGCCGGATGCGCATGGGGGCATCGCGGCTCATGGGCGATATCATCGCTGCGCTGGACGACGAACGCTTGGGCGGCGTTGCCAAGGGTGCAATCCGCAAGCAGCTCGACAAGCTCGATATCGCTCCCCTGCTAGGCCAGCTTTTGACCGCGATGATCAAGCAGCGGCGGCATGTGCCCGTGCTCGATGGTATCATCAAATGGGCATCGAAAACGCTGGATGCGAACGAACATCTGATCCGCGCGATGGTCGAGGAGCGCGCCAATACAATCATGCGCTGGACCGGTCTCGACGATCGGCTTGCCGATGCCATCGTCAACGGCCTTACCAAGCTGCTCCATGATATGGCTGCTGATCCGGACCATCCCTTGCGCGAAAAGGGCGAGGAAGGGCTTGCCAGCCTCGCGCATGACCTGCGCCACGACAAGGAATTGCAGGCGAAAGTCGCGCATTGGAAGGGGCAGCTGCTCGAAAATCCGGCGATGAGCAAATGGATCAACAGTCTCTGGGACCAAGGCCGCGACGGATTGCTCAAGGCCGCGCGCAATCCCGATGCCGCTATGGCGGGAAGCTTTGGCGATGCGCTGATCAAACTTGGTGGTACGCTGAAAGACGACGCACGCCTTAAGCATCAGATTAACCGCTTCGCCCGCCGCGCGATTGTTGGCACCACCGAAAATTACGGCGACAATATTGTGGCTCTGGTATCAGATACAATCGCCCGTTGGGACGCCTCGACCATCACCGACCGCGTCGAGAATGCCGTGGGCAGCGACCTGCAGTTCATCCGCATCAACGGCACGTTGGTCGGTGGCATGGCAGGCATTGTCATCCATGCAGTAGGATTATGGATTTAGGCTTAAAGCGCCGCGATCATCCGTTCCGCCGCTGCCGCCGCAACACGGGCGCTTCGCTTCAAGTTGCTTTGGAAATCCCCACTGCTCTCGCCATCGGCATTGTCTGTCGTGGCTTTGATCGCCGCCCACGGCACGTCCATCCGGGATGCCGCCTGCGCGACGGCAGCGGTCTCCATGTCAATAATATCGCCGCCAAGCGCCTCGTAAAGACGCCGGCCATGATCGGGATTTTCCACAAAGCTGTCGCCGCTGATTATCCGGACCTTGGGCAGACCGATATCAGGCATGGTTTTGGCCCGAAAGGGTTCGACATGCGCTTCACCAATTGGCCACGCTCCGGCGGTGTAATGTGCAAAGCGATCATGTCTTGATGCACCATAATCGCCCTGCACTGCCTCGGTAATCTGAAAACAGTCGTCTTGGATATTCGACAACTTACCTGCTGTGCCAACCACAAGTAGCAACTGCACATGATAATGCTCGACAAGCATCATCGCTGCCATTGCCGCGTTGACCTTGCCGATCCCGCTACATGTAATCGCGATATCCTTGCCTGCATGCGTCACCTGCCGCACCAGAAAGCCATGGAGCGGTTCGCCATCAGAGCTCTGGCCTGAAAACAACGCCGCCGCCTCAGCATCGACGCCTGTAATGATACCTATGCGTTCAATCATTGCCGTCGCCTTTTTGTTACCCTCCGTACAGGCTTAAATCGGCTTTGATGTGATTATGATGACAACCGCCGCAAATTCCGCAACTGAAGGCAAAATGCGGACAGCACGATTCAAGATTTTCTTCGATGGGGGTTGCCGACCAAATCCCGGGCAGATGGAAACCGCCGTGGTTGCGGGTGGGGTGACCTATCTTCAGCCTGATTGTGGAACCGGCGATAGCAACGAAGCCGAATGGCTGGCATGTATCCACGCAGCCGAAATTGCGGTTTCGATCGGCGCGCGGAACGTAGTGTTTTTAGGTGATTCGGCGCTAGTGATCAGTCAGGCCAGTAGCCGTGCCAAGTGCCGAAGGCCCGATTTTGCGGCGTATTTGGAAAAATTTCGGTCAATCGCCGACAGTTTCGATTGGATCAGAATTCGCAAAATCCCGCGCAACCAAAATCTCGCGGGCATTGCGTTGGCCAAAACCCATTTGTGATTCACCTTCCGGCAGCAATCATATCTTCGATCCGCACGAATTTTTCCCGGGGGGCACCGGCGCGGGCGCGGGCGATTTCAGCTTCCTCTATTTTCTTCCAGTCGCTGAATTTAACGACCTGAACGCCGCGCTTTTCCAGCAATGCATCGAGGCCGGACCTGCCCTGTTTGCGTCCGCTGGACCCAATATCTTCAGCGACGACATCAATGATATTATACCCATCGGGTCGGTTGGTGCCAATTGTCCCCGAAGGCCCACGGCGCGCCCAACCGACGCAATAAAGACCCGGCAAAATCCGGCCCTCGACATTGGCGAAGCGTCCACGTCCATGTTCATAGGGCACGCCTTCGATGGATGGCGTCTGATAGCCAATGCAACTAATCACCATCGAACATTCCAGCGTGTAGGTTTCTCCAGTGCCGACGCTGCGAAGCTGGTCATCAAGCGTGGTGCGCTCGACTGTTATGCGTTCAACCTTATCTTGACCTCCGATGGCAACCGGCGCTGCAAAGAAATCAAAATTGATGCTGATTAGTTTATCGGCACGGAAACTCTCGGGTATGGCCGCAAATTCGCGTAAATGCGTGACCGACTTGCGCATACCCGGTTCCAGCAGCGCGTCTTCGCCTGGATCGGGAAGATCATCCCTTTCAACGCGCGGTGTGGCACGGGCCAAATGTCCAAGTTCTCCCAATTCTTTGGGCGTCATCGCAATCTGGTGCGGCCCCCTCCGCCCCAATATGGTGATATCTTCGGTGCCGGAATCTTCCAAAAGGTCGAGCGCATGGCTGACGATATCTGAACCGCCAAATTCGGCACGGGTTTTGGACAGTATCCGTGCAACATCAAGCGCGACATTGCCATTGCCGATGATGACCACATGCTTGCCACCGAGCGGTGGTTCCAAGTCGGCGTAATCAGGATGGCCGTTATACCAGCCGACAAAGGCCGCACTGCCATATACGCCGGGCAAATCGCCGCCGGGAATCGCAAGCGGACGATCATCTGGCGCGCCCGTGGCGAGCACGACGGCATCATACAGCCCCTGCAATTCATCGACACTAACGTCCCTGCCCACCGTTACATTGCCGACAAAGCGGACATTGTCCGACAGCGCGACCTTTTCATACCGGTTGGACACCGCCTTGATTGATTGGTGGTCAGGCGCCACGCCAAAGCGGATTAGCCCGAAAGGGACCGGCAGGCGGTCGATAATGTCGACGCGCACATCGTCACCAAATTTCTTTTGTGCTGCTTCTGCGGTGTAATAGCCCGCAGGACCCGAACCGATAATCGCGATATGCAGCATGCCTGTTCCCTCTGAGTCGACAGGCTAACCTACTTCGCACAAAAGAAAAGGGCCGGAACGCTTTCGCGTCCCGACCCTTCGAAACCAAGCTCATGAGTGCTTAGAATTTGGCTCCGACCTTCACGCCATAAAAGCGAGGAGGCGCGGGATAAACCGCATAGCTGTTGCCTTGTTCCGGGATCGGGAAGGCAGTGATGTTATAATAAGTATCGAACAGATTCTCGACATAGCCTTCGATGCTATATTTGCCATCACCGAAGTTGATGCCAGCCCGCAGGTTGACGATGCCAAAGCCGTCATTTGCAGTGAAACGACGGCCCAGATTGTCGTTCAACGGAAACGCATCGCTCTGCTGACGGAAATCGGCGTGGAACAGGCCATTTACGCCGGTGCTGATTTCCGGCGTCCAGGTCACCGCACCGGTAATCGTGTGCTTGGGCTGGTTCGACGCCTGCCGACCATTGTCGCCACCCGCCAGCGGATCGGTGACCTTCGCATCGACATAGGTATAACCCAGGTTGAACGCCAAATCAGGATGCGGACGGATGATGCTTTCAAGCTCAACGCCCTTCGATACCAGCTTGTCATAGTTGAGTACGACGAAGTTGGTTCCGGAGAAGCGGTTCGACTGGTAATTCTTGAAATCCGAATAGAACAGCGAAGCGTTGAACTGGAACTGGCGGGTGAAGTTTGTTTTCACGCCGATTTCATAAGCATCAACGGTTTCGTTGCCGAATTCGAGATCGGTCAACTGCGCACCATTGCCACCGAGCAGCACAGAATCGAAACCACCACGGTCGAGATTGTAGCCGCCCGATTTGTAGCCGCGATCATATCCGCCATAAACCAGCACATCGTCATTCACTTTGTATGCAAGCTTGGCGGTGCCAGTGAATTCACTTTCCGAACGATCATCTGACCGAATACCATTGAATTCGCTGTTGACGGCGGGGTTACACGACAAAAGAAACGCCGGTCCGTAAAGGCCCGCCCCTTGCAGACCTGCACGGTAAGCTGCCGATGCGGGGCTCAGGAAGAAAGAACAGGCCGGAACAACCGAATTGAGATCCGTATCGATGTCCTTGGTTTCATGATTGTACCGCAAGCCCAACGTCAGCGACAGATTGTCAGTGAAGTTGATGATGTTGTGCGTGAACACGGCGAAAGCTTCAGTATCCACCTTGTACGAGTCATTCTGCTGACCAGCGCCAGCGGGTGTGCGCGGCAACGGAACGCCGCCGAACACAGGAACCAAAGGTCCCAATGTGCCGAACAATTGCAAGCCGGTAGGCAAAGTTATGCTTCGTGTCAGGCCATTGATTACACCATCAACATATTGGTCAGCCTGACTGCCGAAACGAATAGTATCGTTCAGCGTCAGCTTCTCGTTCAGATAGAATCCGCCGACAAGCCAATCAACGCTGTCATTGAACGCGGTACCCTGAAGGCGGATTTCCTGTGTGAAGTCTTTGATGCCGGTGCGGTAATTGTCGCGATAGGCACGGTCGAGACCGGAGAAATCGATGTCCTGGTTACGCCGCGCGTCCCAGTCACGATAGGCGGTAATCGAGGTCAAAGTCGCTCCGCCGAAATCCCAGTTCAGTTCACCTGAAACGCCCCATTCCTTGACCTTCTCGCTCAAATCGCGACCTGGCGTTACTGCCATGTTGCGGCTTCCACGAGCGAATGCAGGGATGCCTACCCTACCAGCACTACCACCCAAAGCCGGCACCCCAGCAAAGTTGTTGATTACACTGGTTGCAACAAGCGCAAGCGCGGAGTTCGACGTTGCATCGATGCCTGGGAAAATCTGCAAACCACTCAGCGTATTAACGGCGCCGCAGCAGACTTCATCGGTCTTCGCATAGTCGCCAATCAGGCGGAAGCTGACGTCCTCGTTCTCAAACAATGCCTGGCCGCGTACGAAATAGCGGTCGATATTGTTGATCTTGCTGCCGCTGTTGACGTCGGTGATATAGCCGTCACGCTTGTGATAGCCGCCATCGAGACGCAGCGCGAGTTGCTCGGAAACCGGGCCGGTAATACCTGCCTTGACTTCGATTTCGTCAAGATTGCCATAGCTTCCCTCAACATAACCGCCGAGTTCGAACTTCGGCTTCTGCGTCGTAATGTTGAGCGCACCAGCCGATGTGTTACGGCCGAACAATGTGCCCTGTGGTCCGCGCAGCACTTCGACGCGCTCGATTGGTGGCAGTTCGGCAAGCGCCACACCGGCGCGCGAACGGAATACGCCATCGATGAACACGCCGACGGCAGGTTCAAAACCGGGGTTGTCACCAGCTGTACCGATACCGCGAATTGAAAGCACCGCGCCAGTCGCGGACGACTGTCCTGTGGTGGTTTTCAGCGAAGGCGCAAGCTGCTGAATGCCGCGAATGTCGACGACACCGGCATTGGCGAGCTGTTCGCCGCCGACAACGCTAACGGCCAGCGGCACGTCCTGCGCGGCCTGGTCACGGCGCGTGGCGCTGACGATGATTTCATTGTCCGAATAGACTTCTTCGGCGGGTACGGCGGCTTCGTCCTGAACGACTTCGCCTTCCTGCGCAAAAGCAGCGGTCATCGGCGTGGCAAGCACGGCAACGCCGGCAAGCAGCATATGGATCGATTTCATGATGTTCCTCTTAAGACTTTTTGCGGTCGAGCCGCTGGGGGAGATAGACTTCGGACCGAGATCCGAACTCTAGCTTTAGTTAGAAGAATTTAACAAAACATACCAAAAGAATTACGTATTTCCGTCAGTTTGCAGCTCTTCTGTGACTCAATTGCAACATTTCGGGGCAGCAATCGTTTGCTAATCTGTTATCGCGCTTCATGATAGAAGTCATATACCGTTTGGGCCACAGCCGCCGATACACCGGGCGCCTTCTGTAAATCCTCCAGACTCGCACTGCGCACTGCTCTTGCGGTCCCAAAGTGCATCAGCAGCGCCTTTTTGCGTGATGGACCGATGCCGGGGACTTCGTCCAAGGAGCTGGCAGTGATTGCCTTGGCGCGTTTGTTGCGGTGCGCGCCGATGGCGTATCGATGCACCTCGTCGCGCAGGCGTTGCAGGTAGAACAGGACCGGCGCGTTCACCGGCAAGGTCAGTTCGCGGCCGTCAGGGAAGTGGAATACTTCGCGGCCTTCGCGGCCATGATGCGGCCCCTTGGCGATGGCGATCAGCGGCACGTCGTCGACACCGATTTCCTCCAGCGCCGCCTTCACCGTGCTCATCTGCCCCTTGCCGCCGTCGATCAGCACCAGATCGGGCCACTGCCCGCTATCGCGATCCGGATCTTCGTCCTGCGCCCGAGCAAAACGGCGCTGGAACACCTCGCGCATCATCGCGAAATCATCATTTGTTGCGGCCTGTTTGATATTGAACTTGCGGTACTGGCCCTTGATAAAGCCCTCCGGTCCGGCCACCACCATCGCGCCCAATGCGTTGGTACCCTGAATATGACTGTTGTCGTATATCTCGATCCGCTTTGGCGGCTCGGCGAGTTCGAACAGTTCGGCGACCTCTTGCAGCAGCTTGCCCTGAGTTGTGCTCTCCGCCAGCCGCCTGTCGAGCGCTTCTGCAGCGTTGCGCGTTGCCTGTGCCACAAGGCGCACTCGGTCGCCGCGTTGCGGCACTGCAATTTCGATCTTGCGCTCGGCGCGCTCGGATAGCGCCTGCGCCAGCAAGGCCGCCTCAGGCAATTCGCGGTCAAGCAGTATCAACCTCGCGGGCGGTACATCTTCGTAAAATTGCGCGAGGAAGCTAGTAAACACATCATCCTCGTTCATCTCGGAAACATGCGCCGGGAAGAAGGAGCGATGCCCCCAATTCTGCCCGCCGCGAATGAAGAACGCCTGAATGCCCATGACGCCATTACGGTGCGCAAGCGCGAAGATGTCGGCGTCGCCAATCCCTTGAGCGTTGATTGCCTGGCTACCCTGAATGAAGGTCAGCGCTTTCAAACGATCACGCAGCATCGCGGCACGTTCGAAGTCGAGGGCTTCGGCGGCTCCCTCCATTTCTATGGCAAGTTTCGCCTGCACCCCCGAGGATTTTCCATCCAGGAACGATTTGGCATCGGCGACTAGCTCTGCATAGGCCGCATCATCTATTCGGCCCACGCAGGGCGCGGAGCAGCGCTTGATCTGGTACAGCAGACAGGGCCGGTCGCGGTTGTTGAAGAAACTGTCCGAGCAGCTGCGCAGTAGGAACAGTTTTTCCAGCGCATTGAGCGTCTGGTTGACCGACCCCGCGCTCGCAAAGGGCCCGTAATATTGCCCCTTATGCCGGCGCGCGCCGCGATGTTTCTGGATACGCGGGAATTTATGGTCGGAGCGGAGAAGGATGAACGGAAAGCTTTTGTCGTCGCGGAGCAACACGTTGTAAGCGGGGCGGTAGCGCTTGATGAGTTGCGCCTCCAACAGCAACGCCTCGGCCTCGCTGTTAGTGGTGACAATCGTCATCGACCGCGTTTGCGCGACCATGCGCTTCAGCCGCTGCGGCAAACGCTCCACTTGAGTGTAGTTGCTGACCCGATTCTTGAGCGCCTTGGCCTTGCCGACATAAAGGATATCGCCGCGTGCATCGTGCATCCGGTATACACCGGGCTTTATCGGCAGCGTTTTCCAAACGTTGCGGATTGATGCCACCCCGGCTTGCAAGTCAGGCTGTTCGGAACCGCGTACCGAATAGGTCGCCTTCTCCTCGTTAAAGCGCGAGGCGGCGTTGGGTTGGTCGGGGCGGTCGGCTTTGGACATTGTGGGTGATGTAGGCGGGGGTTTGTGCTTACTCAACACCTCTGTCATCATCCCAGCGAAAGCTGGGATCTAGGGCGGTGGCGCGCGACGGCCCGAGACCCCAGCTTTCGCTGGGGTGACGAGGATAGTTTGTGAAAGTTGCTCAGTTCAGCGAGTTAATCGACTGGTCAACCAGCGAAGCATCGGCCTTGGCGTCATGATGCGTTGCAATCAACTGCGCAGCAGCAGCAGCGGAAACAGACGCCGCCTTCGCCCGCACATCGGCAATCGCAGCGCGCTCGGCGGCGGCGATTTTTTCTTCGGCAGCTTTGGCACGACGGCCAATCAGCGCGGTTGCGTCGGTCTTGGCCTGCGCAACGATTAGCTTCGCTTCTTCCTCAGCAGCCGCCTTCATGTCGATAGCGTCCTGCGCGGCTTGCTTAGCCTTCGCTTCATATTCGGCCTTGATCGCTTCGGCTTCAGCACGAAGCGCGGTTGCCTGGTCGAGCTGGGCCTTGATGCCCGAAATCTGCTTGTCGAGCGCGCCAGCGATCATCGCTGGCACTTTCTTCCAGATTGCAAGTGCAATCACCACAAGCATCGCCAAAGCGACGAGCATAGTCGCATCGAAACCCAGAGCCGACGGCGTGGCGTGTTCTTCGCCAGCATTAGCAACGGTCGTCGCGGTTCCGTCGGGGCCGTGCCCCATGGCAACATGATCCTCGGCAGTCAGTTCGGTTTTCGCTTCTTCAGCCATTTGCCAATACCGCCTTCACTGCTGTTGCTGCTTGCGCGGCGCTGACTTTTGCTCCCGAAACCTTGGCGACGATATCGGCCGCAGCCTCTGCGGCAACGCTTTCGATGCTGGTCATCGCCTTGGCACTGGCCTTGGCAAGATCAGCTTCTGCGGCAGCGAGCTTTGCGCCAACTTCCGCATCGGCGACCGCGAGGCGCGCTTCGGCATCCTTGGCGGCCTTTGCTTTGGCTTCGCTGGCCTTGGCCTGCGCCGCCGCGCGGGCTTCGTTGATCGCGGAGCTACCGCCATCTTCCAGACTATCCGCCTCTGCACGAGCGCGCTCGGCAGCCGCAAGATCGTCCGCAATCTTGCGATCACGGGCGTCCATATTCGCTTCGATCTTCGGCAACATGCCACGGCCAATCGTGAAATAGATCAGGCCAAAGACAATCAGCAGCCAGAAGAACTGTGACGCATAGGTTTCAAGAATCTGGGAAATCTGGGGCATGTTATCCGCTCGTTATTTGAGAAAATGCCCCGGCATTGCGCCGGGGCGAAACGCTCAATTACGCAACGAAGATCAGGATCATCGCAACAACGAATGCGAGCAGGCCGAGAAGTTCGGCAGCCGCAAAGCCGATGAACAAGCGACCCTGCTGGCCATCAGCCGCTGCAGGATTGCGCAAGGCGCCCTGAAGGAACGAGCCGAATACGTTGCCCACGCCGCCGGCTGCGAGGCCTGCACCAATTGCTGCGAGACCGGCACCGATCAATTTTGCTGCTTCTGCGTCCATGATAATAACTCCTGTAAAATACTAAAATTTAGTGGTTGAAAACTCAGTGTAAATTGACCGCGTCGTTAATGTAGAGCGAGGTCAAAAGCGCGAAAACATAAGCCTGGATGGCGCATACCAGCAGCTCAAGCAGGGTGATACCAATCATCAAAATAAATGATGGAATGCTGACAACCAGCGGGACCCAAGCGGCTTCAGCGTTGAGGCCATTGATTACAAAGCCCGCAAGAACCTTCATCAAAACGTGACCAGCGGTCATCGCTACGAATAGTCGAAGCGCAAGGCTGAACGGACGAATAAGGAACGAGAAAAGCTCAATCAGCGGAATGAGCCAGAGCAGCCACCATGGCGTACCGTGGGGCACGAACAGGCTGAAGAAATGAAGGCCATGCCGCCAGAAACCGACGACCAGCACGGTGCCAAAGCTCAACACGGCAAGCACTGCGGTTACGGTCAAATGGCTGGTGACGGTAAAGGGATGGACGCCAGGGACTATGCCAAAAGGCATCATGCCGATGAAGTTCGCCATCAGGATGAACATAAACAGCGAAAACACCAAAGGCACATATTTCTTGCCTTCAGGACCGACGCTTGAGGTGACCATGTTGTTGACGAAACCAGTGACGCCCTCAACTGCCATCTGCCAACGGCCGGGGACCAGATCGCGCTTCATGCCACCCCACATGAACAGCCAGAGCGCGCCAAGAACGATAATCATAAACAACGAAGAGTTGGTGAAGGAGACGTCGTAACCGCCAATATTGAACGGCGCGAGCGGTTCAATTTGGAACTGGTGCATCGGATCGATTTTGCCGCTTTCGCCTGCCACGTTCACTACCCTATAATATACACGCAAAGCGTCCAGGCTATTCCGGACGCTCGTTGGAAATCTTTATGATGTTCCTGAAGGCGACTGCGATGCCCAAAAACATGCAGACCAGCAGGAGCGCAGGGGAAGTGCCGAAAAGCTGGTCGAATAACCAGCCAACCAGCGCACCACCCGCAGGACCAGCAATCAACTCGGTTAGTACCCTGTTCCCTTGCCGCATTCCTTTGGCCGGAACCTGATCTGTACCAGAACGAATAGCCTCGGCTTTCCGCGCCGCTTTCAGCTGCATGTCTAACGAATCGAGCCGAGCGTCACTTTTGCCGTTTTTATCCTGCCCGGAGTTGTTCGATGCCATGTGATTCCTGCCTTTAAATAAGGGAAACCGCCACGAAACCGGGACAACCCCGCCTAGGCACCGGCGCTTTAGGAGAGCCCCTGCCGCAAGTCAACAGCGCGCGCCAGAGAATGTTGCAATGCAAAAGAAAAAGGCCGGAACATCGCTGTCCGGCCTCTTCATTGTGGGATCAAACTACCTTACGGACAGCGCGAATCCAGTTCTGGTGCACCCCCGTCGCGGGTCTTCCATTGGCCCGATGGCGTCTGGTATTTCTCGCCAGCCACTGTGCGCTCGGCGATCAGGCGACAGCCGCTGCGTAGCGCCATTTCCTCAACGGTTGCGCCGTTTGCCAATGCTTCTTTTGAGTAAGCGGCCTTGCGCTTAATGTTAATGTCGTCGACCAACGCCTTAATAGCGGGCGACGGCGACGAGACAAAGCCAAGATAACCATCGGATTTTTCGCCGACCAGCCCGCTTTCACGCGCGCTTTGATAGGCGGGATCGCGCCCGGCCTGATACGCCACCGCGCTCGATGCGGTCGCACCCAGCAGCACAGCGGCGATTAACATTTCTAAAGAATCTCTCATCAAAATATCTCCGGATTCTCTTCAATCACCTTCTCGGACGCCGCGGCCAGCTTGTACAAAATTTCCTGCCGGATCGCGATGTTGAGGTTGATAACAATCGGTTTGTCAGGCGCAGTTACCTGCACACAGCCAGACAAAGCGGCGATCATGATCGGTGTTAAAACGAGTATCATTTTCCCCATGTTGCGGCGAATCGCACTATCCATGCGGTTCGTCAATTGCTGATGGTTATGCGTCATCGCCGCTTTCCCCTTGCTGAATGGTTCATTCATCGCTCCGTTCATCTTTCTTTGGCGCTTTATCCTCTGGAGCAGCCGGTACGACGCCATTTTGTTGTTCGATGAGATACTGTAAATCCCGCTGTGCAGCATAATCAGCATCGTACAGGCCCCTTATCGAGCCAATAAGTTGCAGGAACTCTGCGGTTACGCTGACATTGAATTTGATGGGAATGCGCGCCAGTTGCTTGGTAATGAAGTTGCGTTTGGCACCACTACCCTGTTGCAAACCGGTAAAGCTGATGTCGGTTACAATTTCTCCGTCAAGGTCTCCACCCACGCCAATCGTCAGCGACGAATAGCGGATTGAGCGCAGCGCCTCGAACGCGAAATTGGCGAACGTGCCCATATCTTCATAAGCAAGCTCGCCCAGATAGCTGACCTCACCACCACCGGGGCGCGAAATCAGCGCGCCACCGACAATACGTCCGCCATCCTGGTTGAAAATCATCGGCAGCGTACCGTCGAAAACGCCGGTTACGCGCAAATTCTGGAAATCATATCCGGCGAGCAGCTTTTCGGCATCGACGCCGATAACGCGGAAGGTCAGGCGGCGCTCGCTCTCGACACCGAAATCGAGGACAGTCGGCTCCAGGATAAGTTCGCCGCCTGCAAAGGGCCAGCGCCCGTTTTCAATCGCGACCTGCTGGCCGGGCAGAAGTTGATATCTTATCTGGCCGCCCAGCGCAGGAATTCCGGGGTTGACCGACGCTATGGTCGCCAACTGTGCTGGGCCGGTTTCGAGGCCAAGCAAATCGGTGAAAACCATTTCGGTCGCCAGACCCTCCACCGGACCAAAGGCCGCCGCGAGGTTCATTCCGCCTGTTGAAACGCGTCCGTTGCTTCTCACGCCCTCGCCGTTCCAGTCAATACGGCCATCACCCGATACCGTGCCGTCGACATTGGCGACTACACCAACCACCAACGGGGTCAGCAGTTCGGGCTGGAAACGGTCGTTAAAGCGCAGACCATCGACGGCCAATAAAGCGCGGCCAGTGGTGTCGCGCAAATCATGGCGGATATCGATGTCAGCCACGCGCGTGCCGGTTGTCGGTTCAACCAGATGGCCAATCGCGGTGATGATGCTGTTTTCCAGCGTCAGCATCATATCCGGCACGTTGATGGGCTTGAAGCGGTCAACCTGCTCGGCATCGAGCACCTTCAGGCTGCTGTCCAAGGTCAGAACGCTGTTCAAATAACGCCAGTTGCCTGTCGCTTCGTCAATCAATAAGGGCACATTGCCGATTTTACCCGACCCGCCTGCCAGCGTCCCGCTGATGGCATCACCGCCGAAAGTGCCGGCAAGCATCGCCACGGCAAAGTCGGTGCGGCCCTCGGCGTTACCCAGAACGACCTTGACATCGCGCGCGACAAAACCGTCATCAAGGCTGAATCGGACATTGGCGCTTTGTGCGGCGAGATTGGTCGTGCCCAATTCACCCCGAGCTACGAAATTTGCGACATTGGTGGCAAAGCGAGTCCCGGCACTGCCCGCGGTCAGCATCGACCGCCCTGCATCGGGGCAAAGCCGCAATGACTGGCTGCGCAGGGCCAGATTGGCAATCCGCAACGCATCGAAACGCACGTTCTGGCAGCTATCGTAAAGCGACAGCAGGCCCGCATTATAACGCCCGGTTATTGGTAAATTGAGACCACTGACCATTCCACCCGGCAGCGGTCCTGACAGTCGCGCCTGACCGTTAAAGCTCCATGCACCGCTCGGTCGGCCATTGAACGCCAGGCCGGGGACCGCGAGGCTTGCGCCGCCGCTGGCATAAGGCGCGATAACGAGATTTCCCGCCCAGGCATCGCCCGCAGACTGTCTCAGCGAAATCGTAGCGGTCGGCAGATCGCGGCCACTCACCGCGAGACTGGCAGAGGACACCAACCGCCAGCCGTTGTTCGCGCTCTGGATAACCAGCGGGCCATTTTGACGGACGCGCGCGCCTGAAGCACTATTCAACGCTAGCGCGCCAATCGTCGCGCCCATGCGTCCCTGAAAGTCACTGAACGCATCGAAATCCAGACGGCCGCTGAAATTGTCGCCCGCCCGCTCAAGCACTGGCGCCATTCGGGCAACCAATGGCCCGACCGGCGTATCGCGGCTTTGAGTCACAATTCCGCGTAGGCTGCCCAAAGTTCCCCGGTCAAGCGCGCCGCCAGTTATGTTGATGCCGCCCCGCGCCGACGCGGCAAATTTGTCGTTGTTCAGTCCGGCATAGCCTTTGGCATCAATTACGAGCCGTTTCACCGTCAACGGCGCGGACCGCAGCCCTGCCTCATTCAGCGAAAGCGCGAAATTGGTGCGGCGGATACCGCCATCGATCGATAATATTCCCTTCGGCTGATTCAACGCGACCCCGGGATAATCGATCTTGCGCGCCGTAAAACCCACATCACCGACCCATTTGTCGAAGCGTTCCGACAGTTTGACATCGGCGTTGAGCACGGGGGCGCCTATCGCCAAACCCATATTCTTACAGTTTGCGCCGGTGGCAGAAATCGGTCCAACCAGGCGGGGCTGTCGCCATTCGAGCAGAAGCTTTCCGTCGAATTTGGCAGCGGGAATCAGGCAACCGCCGGTCGCCAAGCCCGGCGAACGCAGCGAAAGATTGGCGGCAAACCGGTTGCGCAGCAGGCCCTTGCCGTTCAATCCGGCCCCGATTACTCCCCAAGGCGTGTCGATACGTGCCTGCGCATTTTTGACAACCAGCCCGATGTCAGGCCATTCGAACGGCTCTTTCGAATCGGGATCTGCAAATTTGTCCAGTTCGCCAAAAGACAGTTTGCCGTCTGCATAACGTCCACGAATTTTGACACCGTCGGCGCGGATGTCGCGTAGATTGGCACCGGAGAAATTCAGCGCGACGTCGACTTCGACCAGCCTTGCGGTGAGATCGGGATTGGCAGGATCGCCGATTACAAGGTTACGAATCCGTTGCGTGCGAAAACCGACCTGGTCGATTTTGTAGCTAGCCTTGACCCCTCGGCTTTCCAGTTCGTTCTGGACGAAACGGTCAGCGATGCTGTTGCGTTGCCACCATGCGACCAACAGCAACGCGACGAATAACAGCGCCACAGCGGCAAAAATACGCCGCTTCCAACGCCGCCCGCGAAATGGCTCGGGGTCTTGCTCGACCATCAAATCTGCGTCGGCAGCATTCTGCATCTGCCTCAAATGCGGGAAAGGCCTTTAGGTTGCAACGCCATTCGCGCAGAGTCACTTGCGGGAGTCACAAAAATCGCTGAAAAGACCATCCATCGCAAAAGGATAGCTGAATGGCAGACGGCGCGGACAAGGCAGAGCATCATGGCACCGGCCACCGCTCGCGGCTGCGTTCGCGGTTGCTTGAACAGGGTGGAGACGCGCTGCTCGACCATGAACTGATCGAATATCTGCTGGCCTTGGCAATCCCGCGCAAGGACACCAAGCCGCTCGCGAAGCAGCTCTTGGCGCATTATGGCGGACTGTCGGCCTTGTTGACTGCCGATGCGGAAAATATCGCGCGGCAACCGGGAATGGGTGAAACCAGCACGGCGGCATTAAAGATCGTCCAAGCCGCCGCGCTCCGATTGCTCAGCGAACCGGTGCGCGAACAACCCGTTTTGGCATCGTGGCAATCGTTACTCGATTATCTGCGAGCGGACATGGCGCACTTGACCATCGAACGTGTGCGGACCTTGTATCTCAACAGCAAAAATATGCTCATTCGTGACGAAGTGGCCAGTGAAGGCTCTGTCGATCAGGCAGCAATTTATACGCGTGAAGTGGTTCGGCGTGCAATGGATTTGGGTGCAGCCGCAATCATCCTTGTCCACAACCACCCAAGTGGCGACAGTGCGCCGAGCCGTCAGGACATTGCGATGACACGCGATATCATCAATGCGGCCAAGGGATTTAACATTGCGGTGCATGACCATATCATCATCGGCAAAGATGGCTTTTCCAGCATGCGGAGCGCCGGGCTGATTTAACCGATTTAGCGGGTGGCTAAATTTGTGCAGGTGCAACATAATAAGGCCATGCACTCCACCCTCCCCCCGAAAAAGTCGATTGGCGACCGCGAGCTCATCGTCATGATGGCGTCGCTGATGGCGCTCAACGCGCTCGCCATTGACGCAATGCTGCCCGCATTTCCCTCGATGATCAGCAGCCTTGGCATCGTCGATGCCAACCAGATTCAATATGTTATCACCGTCTTTCTGGCCGGAACCGGTATTGGCGCACTGATTTACGGACCGATGTCCGACCGCTTCGGTCGAAAGCCGATCCTGCTGGTCGCAACCGTCGGCGCGGCGGTATTTTCGCTCGCTTGTTCGATAGCGCCGACTTTCGAATTGATGCTGTGGATGCGGTTCGCGCACGGGTTGATGGCGGCCGCCATGGGTGTGCTTGTGGTCTCGGTCATCCGCGATCAATTCGAGGGCGATGCAATGGCACGCCGAATGTCGACCATCTTCCTGATCTTCATGATTGTGCCAATCATTGCCCCGACCATCGGACAACTGGTGCTGCTTTTTGCCGGTTGGCGGACGATTTTCGACCTGATGGCGTTTATGGCCGTCGCTGCTGCAATCTGGGTCTACTATCGATTACCCGAAACACTGCATCCGGAAAATGTGATACCCATCGAGCCGCATGCATTGGCGAAAGCATGGCGCAAGGTCGTCGTCAATCGCAATGCAGCGGGCTATATGCTGGGCGCTGGCATTGTTCAGGGTGCGTTGTTTGGCTATCTCAACAGCTCACAACAAACGTTCGACAAGGTGTTCGGCGCGGCTGATTTCTTCACCATCGGCTTTGCGATCATTGCAATCGGCATTGCCGTATCCAACTTTACCAACGCGCGGATTGTCGAACGGTTTGGCGCGCGGCGGGTGTCGCAGACTGCGTTGCTGACATTCATACTGTTGGGCGCGCTACAACTGGCTGCGGCAGAATTTGCGCCGACGTCCCTGCCCTTGTTCCTAATATTGCTGACCGCCAATATGGCGATGATCGGTTTTATCGGGTCGAATTTCTCTTCGATTGCGATGAGCCCGTTTGGCGACGTTGCGGGCGCCGCGTCGTCGTTCCAGACTTTTGTGCGAACCGTGCTGGCGGCTTCAATTGGTGCCATCATCGGCCAGCAATTCGATGGCAGCGTGATGCCCGTCGCGCTCGGGTTTTTGCTGTGTGGGCTGACCGCCTTGGCGCTTGTTTTATGGTGCGAGAAGGGCAAGCTGTTCACTCGCCCCGGTACTACCCAGTCGCTGCCAATTAACCCGCGCAGCTAACGCGAAAAGAGAAGGGACGCCGAAGCGCCCCTCAACTTTCAAATGGCGTGACGCCTTAATCGACGACCGGACCAGGGAATTCGCCCATGTCCGGCGCATCATCCTGCATCTGGTCATGTTGCAAATTCGAATTGCGCATGCCGTAGATGAAGTACAGCGCAACCGCTCCGACGAGGAAGTACACAAAGAACATCAACACGTTATACGGCACCGTCGTGATCAAATACAGGCATGACAATATGCCAAGGATCGGGACGATCGGATAAAGCGGAACTGAGAAGCCACGTGGCAATTCAGGCGCTGCCCGGCGCAGATAGATTACCGACAGGCAAACAATGGCGAATGCCGCCAAAGTGCCAACCGATGTCATGTCACCGAGCACGTTGATGTCGAAGAAACCAGCGGCGCAAGCCGTGATCGTGCCGACCAACAACGTGTTGACATAGGGTGTCTGGAACTTCGGGTGCACTTTCGAGAAAATCTTCGGAAGCAATCCGTCGCGCGCCATGGTGTAGAAGATGCGGGTTTGGGCATACATCAAGACAAGGACCACCGAGGTAAGGCCGATGATCGCACCGATCTTGATGGTCTTGGCAAGCCACGCCCATTGTGCGCCGAAGCTGTCTACGACCACAGCTACGGGATCGGGCACGTTCAGCGTACCATAAGGCACGAGCAGTGTCATAATCGCCGCAACCAACATGTAGATAACGGTGCAGACAACCAGCGAGCCGATAATGCCGAACGGCATGTCACGCTTGGGGTCTTTCGCTTCTTGGCCAGCCGTGGATACCGCTTCGAAACCGATATAGGCGAAGAAGACGATCGAAGCTGCGCGCATGATCCCATCGACGCCAAATTCGCCTGGACCGGTATTTTCCGGAATAAATGGCGTCCAGTTTTTCGCCATTAGTTCAGGAAGATTGGTCAGAACAATATAGCCACCAACCAGAATAAACGCGGCGAGCACGCTCACCTTGATCGCGACGATGATGTTGTTGACTTTCGCGGATTCCGAAACGCCGAGCATCAGCAATAACGACAATGCCATGCAGATAAGGAAAGCAGGAAGATTGAAGATCGCGGTCACAGCGGCGCCATCGACCAGCAACGGCACGCCGTCTTTCATCACCGCATGTCCCGTTGGTCCGGTAAATTGTGCGGGTATCACAAGGCCGAAGTCAGCCAGCAAACTCACGACATAACCGCCCCAACCGACCGCGACCACCGACGCGGCAAGGCCATATTCGAGGAGGAGAAGCGCGCCCATGACCCACGCGACAAATTCGCCGAGTGTGGTGTAACTATAGGTATAAGCGGAGCCGGATACCGGAAGCGTCGACGATAATTCAGCATAACAAAGCCCGGCAAAGGCGCAGACCAACCCTGCAACCACAAAGGAAAGCATGACTGCTGGCCCTGCATGAAGCGCCGCGGCACTTCCGGTACGGACAAAAATACCCGCGCCGATGATGCAGCCCACACCGAGCAGCAACAGATTCCATTTACCCAGCGACCGTTTCAGTTCGCTATTTGCACTTTCTCGCTGGACTTGTGCGATCGTTTTGCGCGCGAACATGCGCTGCATCACGGATTGCTCGTTACTCGCCATCTTAATCTCCCCGACGGATTCTTATGGCGGCGAACCTAACCGCTCACGCGCATCACGCAACTTAATTTCACCGCGTAAGCATCGGTCCAAGCGGTTTTCCACCAAAAAGATGGACGTGAAGGTGCGGAACCTCCTGATGCGAGTCGATGCCGACATTGGCGAGCAAGCGATATCCAGGCTCTAACAACCCGAGATCGCGTGCCACTTTGCCGACTGCACGGATGAAGCCCGCAATTTCGGCGTCACCGGCATTCTCGCTGAAATCGTCCCAGCTTACATAAGCGCCCTTTGGGATAACGAGCACATGCATTGGCGCCTGTGGATTGATGTCATGAAACGCCAGCGCCCATTCATCCTCGTAAACCGTCTTGTTCGGAATTTCCCCACGCAGGATTTTAGCGAAGATGTTCTGGTCATCATAAGGCAATGTGGGATCAATCGGCATGGATCACTCCTTTCTGGCAGCCTTTTCAGAAATACCTGAAACACCGTCGCGGCGATCCAGTTCGGCGAAGACATCGTCAACCGACACACTGCCGTCCGCGAGCAAAATCATCAGATGAAACAACAAATCCGCCGCCTCAGACGTCAGCTTAGCGGGGTCTCCCGACAAAGCTGCGATCACCGTCTCGGTCGCTTCTTCGCCCACTTTCTGCGCGATCTTCTCACGGCCCTTGGCGAACAGCGAGGCGACATAGCTGCTCTCCGCTGACGCACCGCGCCGTTCGGCAATGACGGCTTCCAACCTGTCCAGCGTATCGCGCATCAAATATCCTTTTGTAATGCCGCAACCATAACGCGGTCCTCAGCGGGTATCAAACCCTCGAGCACGCGCCAGAATCCGGTTACCGACTCTTGCCCAGCCGCTGCGTAAGCCGACGCGAGACTGATACGCAGCGCTTCAAACAATTGCGCCTCGAAAGCGATGCCGTCGGGCGTAAGCCGTAACAGCTTCTGACGCCGATCAATGGCACCTGTGCGGGTCTCGACCAGCCCTTGCGCTCCGAGATCGGTGAGCACACGACCAAGCGATTGTTTTGTAATGGCAAGTATCTTGAGAAGATCGCTAATGGTCAGATCAGGCTGTCGCGCAATGAAATAAAGAGCGCGGTGATGCGCCCTGCCCAAGCCATGCTGGGAAAGCCCTTCATCGATAGAACGGGTAAGCCGCGTGTAACCGAAAAACAGCAGTTCCACACCGCGCCTGACCTCATGTTCGCGCAGGAAAAGCGGCGACGCAGAAGGGGTGACAGGGGAAGAAGATGGGACAGCCATATTGACGTATCTTGGCGCACGCCATAGGACAGTGCAAGACCCTAATAGACGAGAACGCATATGACTGCTGCCGCATTTCCTTTTGAGGCAAATCCAAATCCGGTCGACCCTGCGCGCAGAGCCGAATTGCTTACAGACCCTGGCTTCGGCCGCGTTTTCACTGACCATATGGTCACCATTCGCTACACCGAAGGTAAGGGCTGGCATGACGCAAAGGTCGGCCCGCGTGGTCCGTTGACGCTCGATCCCGCCACTGCAGTGCTGCATTATGCACAAGAGATTTTTGAGGGGCTGAAAGCGTATCGCCTCGCCGATGGTAGTATGGCTCTGTTCCGGCCGGAACAAAATGCACGTCGTTTTCAACGCTCGGCAAAACGGTTGGCGATGCCGGAATTGCCCGAGGAGCTATTCCTGCAATCTTGCCGCCAACTGGTCGAAGTTGACCGGGACTGGTTCCCTCCCGTTGAAGGTGGATCAATTTACTTGCGCCCGTTCATGATCGCCAGCGAAGTGTTTCTGGGCGTCAAGCCATCAGCTGAATATCTTTATATGGTGATCGCGTCGGCCGCCGGAAATTACTTCAAGAGCGGCGCGCCGGCGATTTCGATCTGGGTTTCGGAACATTACACCCGCGCAGCGCCAGGCGGTACTGGTGCCGCCAAATGCGGCGGCAATTACGCTGCCAGCCTCGTTGCGCAGTCCGAGGCCATAGCGCATGGATGCGATCAGGTTGTGTTTCTCGACGCTGCTGAGCACCGCTGGATCGAAGAACTAGGCGGTATGAACCTGTTCTTCCTGTTCGACGACGGAACGTTGATTACGCCGCCGACCGATGGGACGATATTGGAAGGAATTACCCGCGAATCGATCCTTACCTTGGCGCGCGAACAGGGCCTGACGGTACGCGAGGAACGATACGCCATCGACCAATGGCGCGCTGATGCGACATCAGGCAAGCTGGTCGAAGCCTTTGCATGCGGAACCGCGGCAGTCGTAACGCCAGTTGGCAGTGTGCACAGCGAAAGCGGGAATTTCACTATTGGCGCCGGTGGCCCGGGGCAAATGACCAAACAATTGCGCGCCAAACTCGTTGATATCCAACGCGGCATCGCACCCGACACGCATGGCTGGGTTCAGCGCATCGACTGATCGATATTTCGCGAGTTTCGGCGATTGCCATTGCCAAAACTCGCGCTATAAGGCCGCCGCAGCAGGCAAGACGCTATTGTCCTCCTGCTCTAAAATGTCCAAGATGATGGGGCGTCGCCAAGCGGTAAGGCAGCGGCTTTTGATGCCGCCATTCGCAGGTTCGATCCCTGCCGCCCCAGCCATCTCAATTCCATTTACACCGCGTCACACTTCAGCAAGCATTGTAAATGGTTGTAACGACTTCGTACTTTATATAGCCTCTTCATTTGTTTCCGCTTATCCGCCGCTCAGAGAGACGCCTGTTTACATTTGGCGCCATTGAGTAGGATCCAGAATATGCGCGTTATAATCGCCGACGATGAACCTGATGTCGTTGCGTTCCTGAAATCAATCGTCGAAGAATTGGGTCATGTCGCGGTCAGCTATTCTGATGGCAACATGCTGGCGCAGGCGCTCGTGCGTGAGACCTTCGACCTTCTTATTTTAGACTGGAACATCCCCGGCAAAGACGGGATCGCGACTTTACAGTGGATGCAATCGTCATTGCCGGAAAAGCCACCCGTCATCATGATGACCAATCGCTCGGCGAAGCGCGATATCAGTGATGCACTAAATGCTGGTGCGGATGATTACATCACCAAGCCAGAAGATCGTACAGTCGTTGCCGCACGAATCAATGCGATGTTGCGTCGCAATGCCGGAAGTGGCGCATTTGACACCCACGCGACGTACGGCAAATATATGCTCGACCGCATCGAACAAACCGTCGCCGTCAATGGGCAAATCATTACCTTGACCGCCAAGGAATTCGAACTGGCCGACCTGTTCTTCAGAAATGCTGACCGGACATTATCACGCAACTATATTATGGAAACGATCTGGCGGACGACCGCTGCGTTGGCAACGCGAACGCTGGATATGCACATATCGCGCGTTCGCGCCAAGCTCGACCTGCAGCCCGAAAATGGATTTCGGATATTTACCGTTTTCGGATATGGATACCGTCTGGAGTCAATTGCGAAGGGCGGTTAATTTGCGACGGGCAAGCACATTAGGTGGTATCGGCGGAGTGTTGCTTGCGCTGACCAGTGTACTGCCGTCGCATGCGTCGACAGACGATGCTTCTGTTCGTTATACAATGCGGAAAGGCGATACTCTGATCGAGCTCGCTGATCGATATTTGCAATCGCGGGCGGACTACAAAATCGTCCAGCGACAAAACCGGATAGCTGACCCTTTCGCAATCCCGGTTGGCAAGACAATCTCGATCCCGCGTAATCTACTGAAGTTCAAACCAGCCAACGCAAGGCTGATTTCGGTTCGCGGACAGGTACTTGCGAGCGCGGCAACCGCATCGGTTGGCCAGATATTACGCGAGGGTGCTGCGATTAGTACCGGCCCTTCATCCTTTGCAACCATGCAGCTTGACGATGGCTCTCGCGTTTCGTTGCCTTCCAACAGCAACATCCGTATCCGCCGCCTGCGCAGCTATGTGCTAGGCGGCAGCGTGGACTATGATTTCGATATTGCCAACGGCGGGGTTCGCTCTTCGGTCGTGAAGCACAAATCGCCAGATGACCGCTATCAGGTTCGCACACCAAAGGCTGTTTCCGCCGTACGCGGCACTGATTTTCAGTCGCGATTCGATCCTGATAGCGCCAGCGAATTTGTAGAGATCGTCGAGGGTGCGCTCGCGGTTAACGCAGCATCGGACGTTAGCAGGGCGCTAGCTGCGGGCAACGGACTGGCGATTAAGGCAGATGGCAGGGTGATCGCCGAGGCCCTGCTCACACCGCCTGCGTTGCGAGAGCCGGGCAAAACCCAAGCGGAAAAAATCGTGACCTTTCAGTCCGAAGCACCGACCGGTGTGCGCTTTACGGTAGGTGCCGATTCTGGTTTCATCGAACAGGTCGCCGACGTCATTGCCGCCGATGGTAAGGCCGATATTACCGACCTGCCCAATGGCAATTACTTTGTCCGTGCGCGTGCAATTTCACCCAATGGTATTCAGGGAATACCTGCGACTTTTGCTTTCAAGCGCCGATTGAACGGCGTAAGCGCGACCGTAGGGCAGAGCGATGAGGGCTATGTGTTCCGCTGGATCGGCGAAGGATCGGGCACGCAGCGCTTCCATTTCCAGCTGTTCCGAAATGCCACCGATCAAATGGCTATGGTCGATGAAGCGGGGCTAACGAGCGACCGCGTAATATTATCCGACCTGCCACAAGGCGATTATTTCTGGCGCGTCGGCGTTGTGCAATATCTGGATGGCGAAGTTGCTACAAATTGGACGACAATCGAAAAGCTATCGGTATCAGGTACCTGACTGCCGCATCGCCGCTTGATATTTCGATGTCCGCCGCTGATTATGCGCCATGAAATTGCGCCTGCGTCTTGCGATAGAATGGATCGGCATTGGCTTGCTGGCGACCGCAATCGTAACGGGCGCGTTATACTGGCGAGGCACAAACTCGTTCGACAATTTGCTTTACGACCGGTTGAGCGCTGCGGGCAGACCATCTGCTGACCAGCGCGTATTGCTGGTGAGCATTGACGATCCAAGCCTTGCGGCATTGGGCAAATGGCCTTGGAACCGCAACCTGCATGCAAGGCTGATTGAAAAGCTGCAAGCCAAGCAGCCGCGATCCATCGCACTGGATATTCTGCTGAGCGAGAGCGAAGGAAACGATCAGCAGCTGGCAGCGGCGATGGCGTCTGGGCCCGCGCCAGTCTTTATGCCACTTCATTTTGTCACGCCGGGCAGCAACGGTCGTGCTTACGACACAATTGCCCCTGCCCCATCATTTGCCGCCGCAGCCAAGGCCATTGGTCATGTCAACGTCCTGTTCGACGATGACGGCATTGTACGACGGACAGAGCTTTGTTTTGAGCCGGACGCCGGAGGCCCGCGTTGGCCGCATTTGATGGAACTAGTGTACCGCGGTAATGACGGACCACATTCGCGGGCGGCTAAATCAGATGCTACCTGCAACCAAAATGTGCTCATCCCTTATGCCAAACGCGGTAGCTTTGCCGAAATATCCTATGCCGACATACTGGCAGGCGACGTTCCGGACGAAATGGTGCGAGGAAAAGATATCATTATTGGCGCGAGCGCCGCTGGTATGGGCGACAACTTTCCAACGCCAAACGGCGAAAGCGGGTTGTTATCCGGGGTCGAAATCATGGCCAACATGCTTGGCGCATTGCGGCGTGATGATTTTATCAAGCCATTGCCGATTGCCTGGATAATAACGCTTTCGCTAATCCCCTTATGGCTGTTGCTGATAGGATTTCTCCGCTGGCGACCGCGGGTGGTTCTTGTCATGTCGCTGTTTTCGCTAGCGGCGATATTAGCAGCAAGCGCGGGCTTGCTATGGCGCCACATCTGGTTCCCGCCCGGCGCGGCGCTGCTCGGTGTTCTTTTAGTTTATCCGCTGTGGGGTTGGCGACGATTGCAGGCGATGAGCGATTTTATGAGTTCCGAGTTGCAGGCATTGGAGCGAGAAGGCGAGGTCAATCCGGTGCCTATTGCTCAAAGCCGAGCGACGGACTTGGTCGGCAGGCAAAGCGAGGCGCTTGCCGGAGCCATCGATCATATGCGCGATCTGCGCCGATTTGTGGCCGATACGCTCGCCGACCTGCCCGATCCAATGTTTGTCACGGGCCCCGATGAATGCATCACCCTTACCAATCGACTGCTCGACGACCGGCTTGGCAATAATGTCACCGGCTTGAAACTGTCTAAGGCGCTGGACCAGATTGTCATTGGGCACCAGCGGTCGATGGTCGACGCATATCTCGCAAAGTCGAGCCATGAGAGCCCTGAATTTGTTCGGTTTTTGTCACCGCTAGGTCAGACCTTCGTCATGCGCCAATCCGAAGTGCGCAGCGATTCCGGCATTTTACATGGTCACATTCATTACCTGACCGACATCACAGCGCTCGCCCGCGCCGAGACAGAACGCGAGGAAGTCCTGCAACTTCTCTCGCACGATATGCGCGCGCCGCAGTCGACAATCATTGCCTTGCTTGATGGCGATGTGGATGCCGATGCCAAAAAGCGGATCGAGCGTAACGCCCGCCGTACGATGCAGCTTGCGCAGGATTTCGTCGAAATCGCGCGTATGGCAGAAACCGAATTTGAAGGGGAGGACATCATTCTCGCCGATTGCGTCCGCGAAGCTGCCGACGGCCTTTGGCCATTAGCAAGAGAGCGCGGCATCAAATTCGCATTTGGCGACAGCAGCAATGGTGCATTTGTTAAGGCCGAACCCGACAGTCTTTCGCGCGCTGCTTGCAACCTGATAGACAACGCAATCAAATTCAGTCCGGACAATGGGGTAGTAGATATCGCCATCTGTCGTGATGACTCATCGAACATTGTCGTGACGATTTCAGATCATGGCGAGGGAATAGCGCCGGGGATACTGGCAAATCTTTTCTCGCGCTTTGCCACTGGCGGTGATCAGCGAGGTCGGGCCAAAGGCACCGGATTGGGTCTGACATTCGTCCAGGCGGTAATCGAGCGCCATGGCGGCATGGTGACTGCCCGCAATGCTGAGGAAGGCGGCGCGCGCTTTATTTTCACCCTACCCGAAGCGCTGGAAGCTTAGTCTCGCGCTTTTCGTTTCACTGAATATGTGCCTCGCGGCTGTCCGAAATCAGCAAGCGCTGCATCGACCAAAGCTGGCAACGCATCGGCCATCGGCAATTTGCAATGATGTTCGGCTGCTGTCCCTTTGTAAAGTTCAACGCCATCGGCAATGCGTGTGATTGTGATGCCTAGCCTGTATTCCATGTCCTTACAGCTTTGGAGCGGTTTGCGTTGTTTTGCGGCGGACAGGCTTTGCGGGCCAGACGCCGACCCCAATGCCAGCGACGCATCGCGCCGGTCAGCCGTGACCTCAAGATGGAGGGGGGCTTCTTTGGCGCTGGAGAACCCTTTTTCCAAGAGACTGCGGGCGACTATCGCATAAGCCGACTGCAACTCTAGCGGTGCTCCGGCTGTAGATGTAGTCATATAAGATTGAGGGTTGGGCGAGGCAACTCCGCGACTTGAAATCCGGGTCTCTACGCCCGACGAGCATGCTGACACTGCCATCGCCGCCGACATAATGAACAGGAAATGCTTCATCGTTGTAATGTATCAGCGCTGCGCCAAATCACGCAACCACTACATGCGTTTACGTGACTTTACTGCCTTAGAAGAAAATAGATGACGTAAAACCAGCTGAATATGCCGTGGATAATCGCCCAAAGTACAGACTTATGAGCAGTGTAGCTGATGACGATTGCCAGCGCGCTGCCAAAACCAACGCCAGATTTGACGACCGTGCCCTGCATGGCAAATCTCCTGTTCACGCTGCTTTTCTGGCGCGCTCGGTCAGTTCCTGATTGAGCATTTCGGCAAGGAGGAATGCGAGTTCGAGCGACTGCGCTGCGTTCAACCGGGGATCGCAATGCGTATGATAGCGGTCAGCAAGCCCTTCATCGGTCACTGCAACCGCGCCGCCGGTGCACTCCGTCACGTTCTGGCCGGTCATCTCGATATGGATGCCGCCGCCAAAACTGCCTTCTGCGCGGTGTACAGCGAAGAATCCGCGTACTTCGGCAAGGATCCGTTCGAAAGGCCGCGTCTTGTAGCCGCTGTCCGACTTGATGACATTTCCATGCATCGGGTCACACGACCAGATAACCGGATGGCCCTCACGCTGCACGGCGCGCACCAGCTTTGGCAAACCGCTCTCGACTTTGTCATACCCATATCGCGAGATCAGCGTGATACGACCAGCTTCGCGAGCCGGGTTCAACAGATCGAGCATCTTTAACAAAGCATCGGGCTCAAGGCTCGGTCCGCATTTAATGCCGATCGGGTTGCCGATACCGCGCAGAAACTCGACATGTGCAGAACCTTCGAACCGGGTACGGTCGCCAATCCACAGGAAATGCGCCGATGTGTCATACCAGCCGCCGGTTAAACTGTCCTGCCGGGTCATTGCCTGCTCATACGGCAGCAACAGCGCCTCGTGACTGGTGTAAAAGCTGGTGCCTTTAATTTGCGGAACCGTCTCAGGCGTAATTCCGCACGCTTCCATAAAGTCGAGCGCCTCGCCAATGCGGTCCGCCGTTTCCTTATATTTTTGCGCCCAGGGCGAACGGCCCATATAGTCGTGCGTCCAGGCGTGAACCTGCTTTAAATTGGCATAGCCGCCATTTGAGAATGCGCGCAGCAGGTTCAGCGTTGATGCTGCCTGACTGTAAGCGCGTACCATTCGTGCTGGGTCAGGCTCGCGACCCTCAGCGTTAAACTCGATGTCATTGATGATATCACCGAAATAGCTCGGCAGCTCGACACCACCAATGGTTTCTGTCGGTGTCGAGCGGGGCTTGGCAAACTGCCCTGCCATCCGACCCAGCTTTACAACAGGCACCTTACCCGCAAAAGTCAGTACGACCGCCATTTGCAGGATGACGCGGAATGTGTCCCGAATATTGTTGGGATGAAACTCGGCAAAGCTCTCGGCACAATCGCCGCCCTGTAATAAAAACGCCTTGCCTTCGACGACCTTCGCGAGATCGGCGGTCAGGTTGCGCGCTTCACCTGCGAAAACCAGCGGTGGATAGTTGCGGAGAGTTTCTTCGGTCGAAGCAAGCGCCGCTGCGTCCCTATATTCGGGCATATGAATGCCCTGTGCGCTTCTCCAGCTATCCGGCGTCCAAGACGTCGCCATCACAATCACTCCAAAACATATCTATCAAAGGGGCGCCCTTTAGGCGTAGTTTATTATCACAGGCAAGCAAAAGTGGCAATTTTGCGTCACTTTCGGAAAATGCAACTGAGGCGCAATGCTTTAGCACAATATCCACCAAATTCCCTGTTGGCAAATTGCTGAAAAGACGTCTATCAGGCCGCTGAATTGTCCGGACAAGCAGGGCAAAAATGCCATCTTTGAACGGACGTCACGGGATTTCGACGGTATTGCGGGCTTCAAATCCGCGTCGCAAATAAGGGCAGCATATGGCTACGGTCAAAAAGACAACAGGCACATCCAAAGCGCCACGCAAGACAACGGCCAGCGTCGTTGCCACAGCTGGTGCACCGGCATTGAATGGGGTTCCGATGGAAGCAGCAACGACAATCGGTGAAGGTGACGGGGTTCGTCGTCGTGACTTTATAAATATCGCAGCGGTAAGCTTTGCCGGTGTCGGTGCGGTCGCGGTTGCCATTCCGTTGGTATCGCAAATGAGCGCAAGCGCCGACGTTCTGGCTTTGGCATCTATTGAAGTCGATGTCTCGGCAATCCAGCCTGGCCAGGCCATCAAGACAAGCTGGCGCAAGCAACCGATTTTTATTCGCAATCTGGTTCCGGCTGAAATTGAAGCCGCGAACAAGGTGGATGTTGGCTCGCTCCGCGACCCGCAAACGCTGGCCGAGCGCACGAAGCCGGGCAAAGAAAACTGGTTGATTACGCTGGGCGTTTGCACGCACTTGGGTTGCGTCCCGTTGGGGGCAGCATCTGGAGAGGTTAAGGGCGAATATGGCGGCTATTTCTGCCCTTGCCACGGTTCGCACTATGACACCGCTGCGCGTATCCGCAAAGGTCCTGCTCCATTGAACCTGCAGGTTCCGGAATTTGCATTTATTTCCGACACTGTCGTGAAAATCGGTTGAGGGGTTAGGGCAAGATGAGCTTTCCTTGGGCACAAGAATATACGCCGCGCGGCGTGGTAACAAAATGGGTGGACGAGCGCCTCCCCTTACCGCGTCTGGTATATAACGCCGTTGGTGCCGGTTATCCGGTTCCGCGCAACCTTAACTATTTCTGGAACTTCGGTGTGCTTGCGGGTGTTGCTCTGGTCATCCAGATCGTTACCGGCATCGTTCTCGCGATGCATTATTATGCCAGCGTCGACGGCGCCTTTAACTCGGTCGAGCATATCATGCGCGACGTGAATTCGGGCTGGTTCATCCGTTACGCACATATGAACGGCGCAAGCTTCTTCTTTATTGTCGTTTATATCCACATCTTCCGCGGTCTGTTCTACGGTTCGTACAAAGCTCCGCGCGAAATGATCTGGTTGCTCGGCGTGGTCATCTTCCTGTTGATGATGGCCACCGGCTTCATGGGCTATGTTCTTCCTTGGGGACAGATGAGCTTCTGGGGAGCGCAGGTTATTACCGGCTTCTTCTCGGCCATTCCGCTCGTCGGCGAACCACTACGCCAGTGGTTGCTGGGTGGTTTTGCGCCTGACCAGGCAGCATTGAACCGCTTTTTCTCGTTACACTATTTGCTGCCGTTCGTAATTGCAGGCGTTATCATCCTGCACATCTGGGCGCTGCACATACCCGGATCTTCGAATCCAACGGGCGTCAGCGTCAAGGGTGAACAGGACACCGTGCCGTTCCACCCCTATTACACGGCGAAGGATGGTTTCGGCCTCGGCATATTCCTGATCTTCTTTGTTGCGGTTACTTTCTTCGCACCAAATATGCTCGGGCATCCGGACAACTATATCCCGGCCAACCCACTTTCAACGCCCGCCCATATCGTGCCTGAGTGGTATTATTTGCCATTCTACGCGATCTTGAAGGCGTTCACTGTCGACTTTGGAATTCCGTTCACGGGCATCACGATTATCCCCGCAAAGTTGATGGGCGTGCTGGCCATGTTTGGCTCAATCCTTCTGCTGTTTTTCTTGCCTTGGCTGGATACGTCGCCGGTTCGTTCGGGTCATTATCGTCCGCTGTTCCGCAAGTTTTTCTGGTACGGCCTGATCCCCAGCATCGTCGTGCTGACCTATTGCGGCGCGCAACAGCCGCTTACACAATGGGTTATTCTCAGCCAGATTGCTTCAGCTTATTATTTCGCGCACTTCCTGATCATTCTCCCGATCATTTCGCGCGTCGAACGACCGCTGCCGCTTCCAAACTCCATCACCGAAGCCGTGACCGGCAAACCGCTTGAAACCGCGGCCGCGTAAAACAGGGAAAGCATAGATCATGGTTCGTTTAATTGCTTTTTTGGTGGGCTTGTTTTTCAGTGGGATGCTGCTGCTCGGCCTTGGCGACACAATCGTCAGTGCCATCAAGGAACCTGCACAGCCGACCGCTGAACATGAATTTCACAAAATGGCGTTGCCAGAGAAATTCACTTTCGACGGCCCTTTTGGCAAATATGACAAGGGTCAGCTGCAACGCGGTCTGAAGGTATATTCCGAAGTCTGCTCGGCATGTCACAGCCTGAAGCTGGTTGCATTCCGCGATTTCGCGGCGCTCGGCTACAGCGAAGACGAAGTTAAGGCCATCGCGAAGGGTTGGAAGACCGAAGTTCCCTCAATCAATCCGGAAACCGGCGAGCCCGCAACGCGTCCGGCAATCCCTGCCGACAAGATTCCGTCGCCTTTTGCCAACGAAACCGCTGCTCGCGCCGCTAACAACAATGCGCTTCCACCTGATCTGTCATTGATTACCAAGGCGCGTGAAGGTGGCCCCGCTTATGTCTACTCATTGCTTCTCGGCTACCGCGAGCAAGTGGGTTACAAGAATGAGGAAGGCAAGGAACTGCTCAAAGAGTTCCCCGATGCCAAGACGCCCGACGGGCTGAACTTCAACCCGTGGTTTGCAACCCTGAATCTCGCGATGGCTGAACCGATCGCCGCAGACGATCTGGTTACGTATGACGATGGCACCAAGGCAACCAAAGCGCAGATGGCAAAGGACGTTTCGGCGTTTCTCGCATGGTCTGCAGAGCCAAAAATGGAAAACCGCAAGAGTGCAGGTTGGGCAGCTTTGGGCTTCCTGCTCATCTTTACGGTGCTGACTTGGATGTCTTACAAGAGCATATGGGCCGGCAAGAAGCATTGATGGCTGCTAACATCTAAACGGACGGGGCCGCTTTTGCGGCCCTTTCTTTTGCAATCGGGGCGTTGACGGCCCCCCAAGTTGATGGCAATAGCGGCGCACCATGCGGCCGAATGGCCGGAAGCGGGTATAGCATAGTGGTAATGCACTAGCCTTCCAAGCTAGCTAGAGGGGTTCGATTCCCCTTACCCGCTCCAAAACTTTCATCACGATGAACCTGCTTCCGCGATGATACAAGTTGCGACAAAGCAGCATTTGCGCTGACAAAGAATTGCGACATATCATTCCTATATGGACGTCATCCGGCACCCCTGCCAGGAATGACCAAGGAATGAAACATGACCAAGACCAAGATTTTGACAGGTGTGCTGGCCCTCTCGATGGCATCGGCCGCATTATATGCAGCCCCCGGCATGAAAGCGGACGCCAATGGCGACAAAGCAGTTACCAAAACAGAAGCGCTCACAATGGCAGATGCACTTTTCGCCAAGATGGATGCCAATGGAGACGGCAATCTGAATGATGCCGATAAAGCTGCCAAGGTTAAACAGCATTTTGCCGATATGGACGCCGACAAGAATGGCTCAATCAATGAAGCCGAGTTCGTTGCAGCGCATGAAGCACGCGCCGATAAACGCGAAGACCGCCGTGAAAAGCGCATGGGTCGTGGTGGCGATGAAGGCAAAATGGGTCGCCACGGCGGTCGTCATGGCGGCGGCATGAAAATGATGGCGATGGCCGACACCAATGGTGACAAGGCGGTTTCCAAGGCTGAATTCCGCGCCGCCGCCGAAGCACGCTTTGCCAAGGCCGACACCAACAGCGACGGAACAATTTCTGCCGATGAGCTTAAAGCACAGCATAAGGGCAAATGGGGCCGTGAACGCGCTACCATGCCGCCTGCTGATGCAGCCGACGCAGGCTAACAAGCTTTGCTGGCGCGGTCTTCCCTCCCCTTTGGACCGTGTCATACCTGGCCGGAGGAGTTTCCCCTCCCTTCTCCTCCGGCCTTTTTCTTGCGTGTCGGGCGATAATCGCCAAGAAGCAGGGTAATAATGAATAAATCCCGCCCTCACCTGCTGCTCGTCGACGACGAGGCATCAATCCGCGATCCGCTCGGCAAATATCTTGAGCGGCAGGGCTTTCGCGTCACCGAAGCGGGTGATGCATCCATCGCCCGGTCTTCGTTGCTTTCTTACGATATCGATCTTGTCCTTCTCGACATCATGATGCCGGGCGAGGACGGCCTGAGCCTTTGTCGCCATATTTCGGCGAATGACGGTCCCCCTGTTATCCTGCTGACAGCGAAGTCAGAAGAAACAGACAGGATTGTTGGACTTGAAATTGGTGCGGACGATTATGTCGTCAAGCCCTTCTCGCCACGCGAGCTGGTGGCGCGCGTGAAGGTCGTACTGCGCCGTGTTTCTTCCGGGACGCCCAAACAAGACCGGATGGGAGAGAGCTATAACTTCGCTGGCTGGACCCTGAACACCGCAGAGCAGACATTGCATGACCCAGAAGGCGTGCTGATCCCGCTCTCGTCGGGGGAGCACCGGATGCTGGAAGCATTGGTCACTCGCGCGGGTCAAATACTGACGCGTGACCAGCTGCTCGACCTGAACTCGTGGACGTGAAGGTGGCCCGTTCGACCGTGCCATCGACAATCAGGTCAGCCGTCTGCGCCGCAAGATTGAGGCTGATCCGAAAGACCCACAGCATATCAAGACGATCTGGGGCGGTGGCTATCGCTTTTCGACCGAAGTGAAGCGCTTGTGAGCACGATCGGGGGCATCCGCATTTGGCCGCGCAGCCTCTACGGGCAAATACTGCTTGTTGCCGCGTCAGCGTTGCTGGTCGCGCAAGCAATTAATGCGACGCTGCTACTCGCTGGAGCACGCAACCGTGCCGTCGCCGAAACGTCGACAATGATCATCAGCCGGGTGGCCAACCAGATCGAGCGACAGGAGGCCACGGGCGTCCCGATTGGCGACGCCGATTGGTCAAACCGGCAAAGGCGCGATGGGATGGAGCAACGGCGTCGCCGTGCACCGCCGGTTGCGATTACAGTCGGAGCGGCGCCTGTGCTAATTGAACGCGCTACCCTGCAAACCGACATATCCGAACGTGCGACCGAATTTCTGCGCCAAGGCGATATCGCGCTGACTGACGTCCGAATATCGGCGGTATCGGTCAAGCTGTTGCCTGCCGACCTACGCGATCAACAGCTGAAGCGTTGGCAGCGCGCACGGCTGCGCAAGCCCGACCAGCCGTTACCGAATAAGGCGGTTTTATTCACCGCCCGCTTGCCCGACGGACAATGGATAAATGCTGCCGGATTGGTACGCCCGGCCGAAAGCGCATCGATTTTTGCACTGCTGTTTCAAACCTTGTTACTATTCGTGGCGGTGATGGTGCCGCTTGCACTGGTGGCGCGGCGGATTGCCAAGCCATTATTGACGCTGACCGAGCGGGTACAGCGCGTTGGCCTTGCCAATGAAATCGTGCCCATGCAGAGTGAGGGTCCGGATGATATCAAGCAGTTGATCGAAGCCTTCAATGCCATGCAGGCCCGTGTTTCCACATTACTGGGCGAAAAGGATGTGATGCTCGGCGCAATCGGTCACGACCTCAAAACGCCGCTCGCAGCGCTGCGTGTTCGAATTGAATCGGTCGATGATGACAGCGAACGAGACAAAATGGCAGCGACCATCGACGAGATGGTGACCATATTGGATGACATATTGACGCTGGCACGGCTCGGTAAATCGGGCGAGGCATTGCAATCGGTCGACATAGGCGCGCTGGTCGAATCGATTGTCGAAGAGTTTCCCGCAGCCAGCGTTGACGCATCCGATAAGCGTATTGTCGCCAATATCCGTCCGGTATTGCTGCGACGAGCGCTGCGCAATTTGATAGGTAATGCAATCAGCTACGGCAAAGTTGCCCGAGTTAGCGTCGGTGCAAATCAGGGTCATGTTTCAATAGAGATTGACGACGATGGCCCTGGCATTGACCCTACCCTGACCGAAAGCATGTTCGAGCCATTCACCCGCACGGAAAAATCGCGCAGCCGCACCACCGGCGGGTCGGGTCTTGGGCTCACTATTTCGCGGGCGATTGCAAGAGCGCATGACGGCGATGTTGTTCTGCAAAACCGCAACGAAGGTGGCTTGAAAGCGACTCTATCGTTCACCACAGGATAAACCGGCCTCCGGAAGCGTGGATGTGGGACCGCGTCCAGAGGCCGGTATCTTCGAGCGTGGCAGCATAAAACTGCACCGTCTGCCGACCGAACAACCGCCAATTCAGATGGACCAGTATCGCAGCTTTCGCTGCTGAAGAATTGGCAGTTAATCCGGTCTGATTGTTAGAACGGTAATGGCCAGAAATAGTTTAGCCGGTAGGTTGCGATTTCCACGTTCCGCTGTTTTGGAACTCTGGCTTTACATTGGTCGCTTGCGGCAGACGCTCGCCGCCATATGCATTTTCGCCACCCCGGCTGCGCGCTTCGCTGGAATAATCGGGCGTAGCGTAGCTGGCCGCTGTACGCTGGCGTGCCGGCGTAATATCGGCATAAGGCAAAGGCGGCGCGATCGATGACGCCGCACGCATAGCAGATTGCGCGGCGGCCTCTGCCTTCAACCGCGCGGCCGCAAATTCCTTTTCATATCGTTTTTGCAGCTGGATAGGATCGAGGTCGTTGGCCAGCGATGGCGTCCAGACACGGGGCTTAGGCCCAGGGAATGGTTCACGACCGGCATGACCGCGGAAGAACGCGGATTGACGCCCGGCGCTGCCTTTCCAGCTGTAGAAGCGATGCGCACCAATTGTACCGACAAAATTCAAGCTGGGCGCCCAGTAAGGATATACATAGGTCGCGTGATAATGGGTGGCCATTCCGACAGGCGCGTAAACAAATCCGGACAGCGCATCGGCTGCGACCCTTTGCGCGCGAAGCCATGCCGCACGGGCAGGAATGCGGGCCATTGAACCGTCGCAGCTATAGCTAAACTGGCAGCCGGTAGCCCGTTCCGACCCCTGATAGATGACACCGCAAACCGTGTTGGGATAGGTCGGATGACGCATCCTGTTCAGAATGACCTGAGCAACCCCCCTTTGACCTGCGTCGGGTTCATTGGCAGCTTCATAATAGATTGCATCGCTCAGGCATTTCAAGGCACGGCTATGATCAACGGTGCCGGCGCGCATCACAAATGGTCGCGCCGCGCCACCGACGGAGACATCCCCCAATGTTTTGATGTCCGCATCGTCGATGAGCGGTCGGATTTCGCCTCGGCCGACGTCGTACGTCGGCGCTGGGTTGGAGTAACTCGGATCAAGATAATAAAAGGCCGAGCCTGGAAAATTTTCCGCAGGATATTCGGCATCCCATTTCAGCTTGGTTGGCGGCGGCATTTTCGACGAATCGGAAAATGGTGCAATTTGTGCGACTGAGGGAACAATTGCGAGCAGGGCAAAGGCAATAAGGACGAGAAGAATTTCGCGCGTACCAATCAGGCGGCGACGCACGGCTTTTCGCTCCACCCGCGGGCGGGAAAATGCGGTGTCACTGATATTCTCGTGAATCATGCCGTTACTTCAAGCCGCCCCAGACCTTTGCGAGCCGGTGCACTACACCAAAGTTATACCGACCGCGCCCGTGATTTTTGCCCTGTGCCAGCATGGGACGGCAGCCGCACGAGTTGTTAATTGTCGTAAAATCGCAATATTTATGAACTGCTTATGAGCAGCCCGGTCATCACGGCAGCAAGCGAAACAGCGCGTAATACCCGCCCCTTTCGACCCAGCCGCAATATGGTTCGACCCGCGCCCTCAAATCCGCTTCCGCTGCGCGCCTGCTTCATCATAATCTGGAATTCCGGGCCATCGAGCATTTCAGGAGAATAGCGCAGTCGCTCGACAATTTTGCGCCGGACATTATTGGCAACGCCCGGTTTTTCAAACAATGTATCGAGGCCATCGATATCCGGGAGCGTGATGCATTCGTTGAACAATGTAGGATAGCCTTCGGAGCAGCGAATGTGGTCCTCCCAAGCAATCGCAGCAGCTTTCGCCTGTTCATGTGCATGTTTCTTGCTGACCTGATCGGACGATCGACGGTACAGCAATAAGCGGTCAGGCAGGTTGGCAATCTGTGTCAGCCGCGTTGCGCGCAACCACAAATCATAATCTTCCGCATGCCGGAACGCAGGCCGATAGCCACCCAATTGGCGTGCGACATGTGTTCGCATCATAACCGACGGATGGCATAATGGCGGTCCGTCAGAGAGCCGGAGCGCCACCGCTTCGGGCGTTTCAGGATATTTGTCCGTTGCGCCAATGAGATTGCCTCGCGCGTCAATATCATGGCTGTTGCTGCCCAATATCCCGATTTCCGGATTCGCTTCCAGAAACGCCAGCTGCCGAGAAAACCGGTCGGGCATAGCAATGTCGTCACAGTCCATGCGCGCCAGATAGGGTGCACGCGCCAAATCAATCAGCTGATTGAGGCTTGCCACCAGCCCTTGATTTTCACGAGCGAGGATATGGATACGCGAATCCGTTTTCGCTAGCGCCTGCAATATTTTCAGGCTGCTGTCGGTTGATCCATCATCCAAAATCAGAAATTCAAAATCGCCAAAATGTTGGTCGAGAATTGAGCGTGCCGCTGGGTACAGAAATTGCGCGCCATTATAGACGCTCATAATTGCTGAAATGCGCGGACCTGTTGCCATCACCCTGAACTAGCGTCTAATCGTCTCAAATTGGTTTCCAGGATAAGAAATTTCATGCGCATTGCCTTATATCAGCCGGACATCGCAGGAAATGTCGGTGCCGTTTTGCGCACATCTGCCTGTCTCGCGGTGCCGTGCGACATTATCGAGCCTTGCGGATTTGCTTTTTCGGAGCGCGCTTTGAAACGCGCAGGCATGGATTATGCAGCGCAAGCGCAGATTTGCCGCCACGCCGACTGGGAGAGCTTTCTCGATACAGTTGGTGGTGCGCGGGTTGTTTTGATGTCGAGCAAGGCATCAACGCCGTTGCCGCAATTCCAATTTCAGCGCGACGATGTCATCCTGATGGGGTCGGAAAGCAGCGGCGCACCAGCCGAAGTTCATGACCGCGCTGATGCGCGTGTATATATTCCAATGGCCCCCGGATTTCGGTCCTTGAACATTTCAGTGTCGGCTGGCATCGCATTGGCCGAAGCATTAAGACAGACACACCAATTTCCCGGAGAGAATGCGTGACCCTGATACTCGATACCCGCCAACAGGCAGCACGCGAATGGTTTGAATCGTTAAGAGACCGTATTACCGCGGCGTTTGAGGAAATTGAACGCGAAGCAGGTTCGGACGCCTCGTTCGAATATACCCCTTGGGACCGTAATGATCATGACGGCTCACCTGGCGGTGGCGGGGTGCGCGGAGTCATGAAGGGCAAGGTCTTCGAAAAGGTCGGGGTCAATGTATCGACTGTTGGCGGCAGCTTTAATCCGGAATTTGCCAAGACCATCCACGGTGCAGCAGAAGACCCCAATTTCTTCGCAACGGGTATCAGCCTGGTAGCACACATGTCGAACCCGCATGTCCCTGCCGTGCATATGAATACGCGCTATCTGGTCACAACCAAAAGCTGGTTTGGCGGTGGCGCCGACCTTAACCCACCTGTCCCTTATGACGAAGACACCGCTGATTTCCATGCGCGGCTGCGTGCAGCGTGCGCGCCTTATGGGCCCGAAGTGTATGAACGCTACAAGGCATGGGCAGAGGAATATTTCTGGATACCACATCGCAATGTTCATCGCGGCGTTGGCGGGATTTTCTACGACCATCTGGAGAACACCAGCGATGCGCTTTTCGAGCAAAATTTCGCGCTAACCCGCGACGTCGGTGAGGCATTTCTCGATATATTCCCCAAACTCGTCCGCCGCCGAATGAACCAGCCGTTCACCGCCGAAGAAAAGCAGGCGCAACTGCGCTGGCGGGGGCTTTATGCCGAATTCAATCTCGTTTACGATCGCGGAACGACTTTCGGCCTAAAAACTGGCGGTAATGTCGATGCCATATTGATGAGCCTTCCACCCGAAGTCGCTTGGGACTAATACCGGATGCCACTTAGCCCAATTGCCCCCGGTAAAATCGGCGCAATTGTCACGTCGCTCGAGATGACCGCCCGGCCTCCCCTGCGCGCCATGCCGTCGTCCGACCTGCGACTGGAACGTTGGAACGTGCCTGCGCTCGAGAAATATCGGGTGCTGTATCGGAGAATAGGCGAGCCCTGGCTTTGGTTTTCGCGGCTTGAACTCGACGATGCCGCTCTTTCCGCCATAGTCCACGACCTGAAAGTACGCATCTGGGCGGTACTCGACCGGCGCGGGATCGAAGTCGGCATACTCGAACTGGATTTTCGCGAAAACGGCCAGTGCGAAATCGCATTTTTTGGACTTGTCCCTGAACTGGCCGGTCAGGGCTATGGGCGCTGGCTTATGGCAATGGCACTGCAGGCCGGATGGGCAGAACCTGGTGTGGCACGTATGTGGGTACATACGTGCACGCTGGATGGGCCGAGTGCGCTGAACTTTTATATCAAGTCGGGTTTCACACCCTATCAACGGCAAGTAGAAATTTTTTCCGATCCCCGGCTTACCGGATTAATCCCGCGCGAAGCGGCACCGCAAATTCCAGTCATCACATGACAACCGCAAACACACTAGATTGGGAGGTTTGTGAAGGCCTTACGCCATATCCTGACGCGGTGGCGCGGATGGAGGCACTGCAAACCGCGATTCGTGAAGACGGCGCGCATGAGCTGGTCTGGTTACTCGAACATCCGCCGCTTTACACCGGCGGCACCAGCGCGGACCCAGCCGAACTGCTCAGCCAGCAATTTCCTGTTTATGATACAGGTCGCGGTGGACGATACACATATCACGGCCCGGGACAGCGCGTTGGTTATGTCATGCTGGACCTTGCCAAACGCTGCAAGGATGTCCGCTGCTATGTCCACGCGCTCGAAGGCTGGGTTATAGATGCGCTGGCCCAATTTGGCGTTGAGGCACGGCGCGCCGAAGGGCGGATAGGTATCTGGTGTGACACCCGCAGCGGACAGGAAGCTAAGATCGGCGCAATAGGTGTCCGTATCCGCCGGTGGGTGACGATGCATGGCTTCGCAGTCAATGTATCGCCAGACCTGTCACATTTTAGTGGGATTGTACCATGCGGCATCGCGGAATATCCGGTGACCAGCCTCGCCGACCTCGGCATCGATGCAACGCTCCATGATTTCGACGAAGCGCTGGCGGCGGCGCTGCCCCACTTCCTCAATGCGCTTGCCAAAGCAGGCGGAGAATGTAGGGTCGCGGCGGATTAAGCCAGAGAGGATGATATGCGCTTCCACTATTTCGCCCCAGCAATCGCGCTACTTGCTTTGACAGCCTGCGGTGGATCTAAGGAGGACAATCAGGTCACCGAAACCCGCATGGATGATCTCGATAGTCTGGAAGGGACGATCAGTGACGATATGATCAATACCGATGAGTCGACTGACGAGGCACCCGTCGAAGCCGCCCCAGCGGATCCCGCGGCAACTAAGCTGCAGGAACCTAAAGCCAAGCTCGACAAAGCGCAGTCTAAAGAAACCGGCGGACCCGATATCGTCAAGATAGACACGGCAAGCGAAGCGCAGTGATTATCGGTAATCCGTTGACACTGCCCTGCGGCGCAGTGCTGCCGAACCGTATCGCCAAGGCAGCGATGACTGAAGGCTTGGCTGACATCCACGGCCGCCCAACGGCTGAGCTGGAGAAGCTTTATGGCATATGGTCGGACGGCGGCGCGGGGCTTCATCTCTCGGGCAATATCCAGATTGACGCCAATCATCTAGAACGACCTGGCAATGTTGTCATCGACCGCATGCCGGATGACGAGATGCGCGCCGCGCTTAATCGGTGGACCGGGGCAGCAACGCGGAACGGCAATCATTTCTGGGCGCAGATTAGCCATGCCGGGCGGCAAACGATGAAAGCGGTCAACCCGCGCCCGAAAGCCCCGTCGGCGGTCAAGGTTGGATTGCCCGGTGGACAGTTCGGTATGCCCGTTGAACTTGCCGAAGACGAGATACTGAAGCTGATAAGCCGGTTTGGACAGGCGGCATCGGTCTGCCGGGATACAGGCTTTACTGGCGTCCAAATCCACGCCGCGCACGGCTATCTGATTTCACAATTCCTCAGTCCGCGCTCGAACCGACGCGAAGACCGCTGGGGCGGCAGTCTTGAAAACCGGGCGCGGTTTCTGATGTTTACGGTCAACACCGTACGGCAACTTGTCGGCTCTGATTTTCCGATATCAGTCAAGCTCAACAGCGCCGATTTCCAGCGTGGCGGGTTTGCGTTTGAGGACAGCTTGCAAGTTGCGCGTTGGCTGCAGGATGCGGGAGTCGATCTCATCGAGATTTCCGGAGGCACTTACGAACAACCGAAGCTCCTCGGGATGGAAGGGCTGGAGGCGGAAGAACCGCAAGCGGTGGCGGAAACCACATTGGCCCGCGAAGCCTATTTTGTCGATTTCGCCAAGGCGATGAAAAACGAACTGACGATTCCGCTAATGGTCACCGGTGGCTTTCGCACCGCATCGGCAATGGAGCAGGCGCTTAAATCGGGCGCTGCGGATGTGATTGGCCTTGGCCGACCAATGTGCGTTATGCCTGAGGCGCCAAAGCGCTTGTTGGGCGGGATGGCGATGCTACCGCGCACGGAAACCCAGTTGAAGCTATTCCCCGAATGGCTGTCGGGCCTGCGCAAGATTAAAATGATGCGGGGGCTTGAAGGCTTCGCTGTGCAATATTGGTACTATAGCCAAATATATGCGCTCGGCCGGACGGGCCGCACCAAGTTAGATATGACCGTATTCGCCGCAATGCGTGAAGTTGAAAGCTACCAGAAAAACTGGTTGAAAGAACGGCGCGCAGCCGGCCTTTAGTCGCCTTCGCCGGGCTCTGCGCTGAAATATTTGTCGAATTTGCCGTCTTCGCCCTTATGCTCGTCGGCATCGGCGGGTGGTTCACGGCTGGACGTAATATTGGGCCATTCGGCGCTGTACGTTGCATTCAGTTCGAGCCATTGCTCCAGGCCATTTTCGGTATCGGGCAGAATCGCTTCGGCGGGACATTCAGGCTCGCACACACCGCAATCGATGCACTCATTCGGGTTGATGACGAGCATATTCTCACCCTCGTAAAAGCAGTCGACCGGGCAAACCTCGACACAATCCATATATTTGCACTTGATGCACGCATCGGTCACTACATAAGTCATTGGCAACACACTCCCAAAACTGTCCGCCCCAAACCTGCTTAAAATGCGGCGCTCTCCATACGCTGCCTATTGCTAGGCGGCTGCCCAAGTCAACGGGGGAATATCGCTGCATGACAATTTTTATTCGAGTAGTTGATAGCAAATCTGCGCTTCGGCGCTTGGACCCCGGCGCATGGGAACGGCTAAAAGCCTGAATGACAGCACCGCTTCGCCCTTTGGCAGCGTTATGACGTCGCCAGCGGTTACCATCGCGCTGCCCTTTTCAATCCTTCGGCCGTTGACGCGAATATGGCCAGTTTCTGCCCATCCCTGCGCCAAAGTGCGGCTTTTGGCGATGCGCAGAAAGAACAATAGCTTGTCGATCCGCAGCGCCGTTTCCGCCATAGCCAGTTAGAGCTTCAAACCCTTAAGCGCTGCCAATTGCAGTGCGAGAGCTGATGGCGGCGATGCCGGCTTGGGTGGCGGCGGCGCACGGTCAGGCTTGCCATTTGGCTTACCGGCGCGTTGCGGCTTTTGCTGGTCGTGACCCGCGCGGTGCTGGCGTTGTTCTGTTGGGCGTGGCTTGGGCAGGCCAATCCAGCGCCAATGTGTCAGCACTACCGGTTGCGCTGCAGCGGGCTCCGCTGGAACCGGAGCATCGGACGCATCTGCCGTTACGGCTGGCTCTGTGATCGTCTCAACTTCTTCAACTGCAGGCACTTCTTCAGCAGCAGCGGCTTCGGTTTGATCTTCGACCTTTTCGACAGGCGCGTCGGCTGGCCTGAACCCGGCGTCGCGCATCAACGCCTTTAGCCCTGCTTCGCTAATCCCCAGCGATGTTGCAAAAGCCATATCCATTCCGAACAAATTCCCCTGCCCGCGTGCCTCATGTGCTTTCTTGATGACGCGCTCGGCAAGGTCGATGCGGACATATTCATCGCCAATCCGGCGATATCCCGCGTTGCGCGCTTCGGAAGGGTTGGCAAATTTCCATTCCTTCAAGTGCACCGCGCTTTCTGGCGGAAGTTCGGGCATCGCACGTCCGTCACGCGCCGCGAACAAGGCAGCCCGCCATTTGGCGGCAGCAGGCTTCAAAGCTGCGTGGTGGTAGATATCGAGCGCACCAAAGACGATCCCGCCCTTACGCGCTGCGCCGCGCGCCTCTTTGGGCAAGGCAGCGATTGCATCAGCTAGATAATGCCGCCCCGCAATACCGCCCTCGTCAGCCAGCCGCACCGCCAGCGCGCGGACATTGCCATCTATATCGGCCTGTTGCGCCAGTTCCTGCAAGCCGACGATACCGCCCATAGCCTTGGCCAGTTGCGCTTCGATCCAGGCTTCAGCGCGCGTGGTAATCTCGCGCAAGGCATCGCCTTCGAGTCCGGCCACAGCTTTGACCGGCGCAAAAGCAGGCTGCATCATAGACCGACCCTTGGACAAGGCACCCAGCATTTCTCCCTTCCAGAAAATCGCTGGCCTGCCTTCTTTATCGGCGGCCAGCGTGAATTCGCTATCTTCTGCCATGCCTACTTCCCTCGCCTTTTGTCTCAAATGCGCCGCCAGATGTCGTTCGGCAGCGGCTAATAATAGTTTACGGTCCCCCGCTTTCGCGGCTGCGTCAACCCGAAACGCAAAGCCGTGTAAAGACCCGATGTCCTCTCCATCGACGAGAACGCGTTTATCTACGCCGATTTCGACAGGCAACAGCCCGATGTCGGACGCACCTTTGCGAAGCAACATCGAGGTACGCTTATCGACAAAGCGTTGGCGCAGCGCATCATGCAGAGCATCGGACAATTTCTCCTCAAGCGCGCGCGCACGTTCGGCCATCATGGCCGGATCAGCCAACCAATCGCTGCGATGTGCGATGTAGGTCCACGTCCGCACCCCCGCGATCCGTGCCGACAACGTATCGACATCGCCTTGTATATTATCCAGCCGCGCGAGCTCGTTGGCGTATAAGGATTGCGGGAGAACCCGGTCGCCTTGCCCCAAATGCTGCCACAAAGATGCGACGAAACGGCTGTGATGCTCCTCACCCATCTGCCGGAAATCTGGCAGGCTGGCGACCTCCCATAGCCGCGCTACATCGACCGGATGACGGATGAGCGCGGTGACGTACGGCATTTCGGCCAGCCTTTTGAGTACCGCGAGATCAACGGCTTTGGGTGCGGGCAGCAGGCCGGGACGGCTAGGTTTTGACTCCAGATCAGAAATCAGCGTGGCAATGCTGTCGAACCGAGGCTCAGCCTCTCGCCAATAGAGCCAGTCGAGTTTCGGAAAATTGTGATTTTCGATGGCCAGCACTTCTTCAGGCGTAAATTCGCTGCCTTCGCCCGCCAACGTGCCAAAGCTGCCATCGCGCTGATGCCGTCCAGCCCGTCCGGCAATCTGCGCCATTTCGGCAACGGTCAGCCGCCGCCTGCGGGACCCATCGAATTTGGACAGGCTTACAAAGGCGACATGCGCTACATCGAGATTTAGCCCCATGCCGATAGCGTCGGTTGCCACCAGATAATCGACCTCGCCCGATTGAAACATTGCGACCTGCGCGTTGCGGGTTCGAGGACTGAGCGCGCCCATTACAACGGCCGCACCGCCGCGCATCCGGCGCAGCGTTTCGGCGACCGCGTAAACTTGCTCGATTGAAAAGGCGACGATGGCGGAGCGCTTGGGCAAGCGTGATAGTTTCTTCGCGCCTGCATAGCTCAGCGTCGAAAAACGCGGACGGGAAATGATTTCGGCATCGGGCAACAGGCTGCGGATCAATGGACGCAGACTTTCCGAGCCGAGGATCATAGTTTCCTCTCGCCCGCGCGCATGCAAAATCCGGTCGGTGAAGATATGCCCGCGTTCGGGATCAGCGCCCAGTTGCGCCTCGTCGATGGCGACGAAAGCGACTTCCTTCTGGATCGGCATTGATTCAACCGTGCAGACATGCCAGCGCGCCTGGGGCGGCTCGATCCTCTCTTCCCCAGTAATGAGGGCAACCTGATGTACGCCCTTGATTGCGACCACACGGTCGTAGATTTCGCGCGCCAACAAACGCAGCGGAAATCCGATCATCCCGCTCGAATAGCCACACATCCGCTCAACGGCGAGATGAGTCTTGCCGGTATTTGTCGGGCCAAGAATGGCCGTCAGGGCGGAACGGGGCTGGGGCAATATTATCTCAGGCGGCTGCGATATTTGCGGCGAGTTCTTTCAATGTCACTGTGGTGTCGGCAAGTTGCTCTGGCGTGAGGGCAAGGCCCTCCAGTACAAGCGCACGTCCCTGCGCATAATCTTTCGTCGCATTGACACAATCCAGTGCGATCACTTTACCCTGTTTAAGATAGATAACCGAGAAACTGCGTGTTTCAGGTTCGCCGCGAACGACCGTCGCATCATAACCGGTCGAAAGGCCAACTGTCTGCAACCGCAAATCATATTGGTTGGACCAGAACCATGGTACGGCGTGGTACGTCGTCAGTTCGCCCGTGATGCTCTTCGCCACGGCGTTCGCCATATCATTGGCATTTTGCACCGATTCCACCCGCATGATCGAGCCGCCCGCAAAGGCGTTAGCGTGCGCCGCGCAGTCGCCGATCGCAAAGATATCGGGCAACGATGTGCGGCAATATTCGTCGACATCCACCCCTGCACCGCCAGCCGCACCCGCGGTCAGCAATGGCCCAACCGCCGGAATAATCCCGATACCAACAATTACCATCTGCGCCGAGATGACTTCGCCATCGGCCAGTCGGACGCCAGAGGCGTGGCCATCGCCTTCGATAGCGGTGACTTCGACACCGAGCCGCACATCGACGCCATGCGCGCGGTGCTCAGCCTCGTAAAAGCGTGACAGCGGCTCTCCGGCAACTCTTGCCAGCACACGGTCCATGGCTTCGAGCACGGTAACTTTCTTGCCCATTTTGCGCAGTACCGCTGCGGCTTCGAGCCCGATGTAGCCGCCGCCAATGATCGCAACTTCGGCCACGTCATCAAGGCCATCCAGCATGGCATCGACATCTGCGCGCGTCCGGACGACATGAACGCCCGGCAGATTACCGCCTTCGCATCGCAGCCAGCGCGGACTACCGCCGGTCGCCCAGATCATCTTGCCATAGGTCACAACATCCCCGTCGGATGTAGTGACCGAATACGCAGCCGCATCGACAGTTTCGACCCGCTTACCCAGCAGCATGTCGATATTGCGTTCCGCCCAAAAGGCTGCCGGGCGAATCATGATACGCCCGAATGCCTTGTCGCCTGCAAAATAGTCTTTCGACAGCGGCGGGCGCTCATAAGGATATTCATTTTCGGCGTTCAGTACGCCAATGCTACCTTCGAACTTCGCCTGCCGCAGCGCAATCGCCGCCTGCGCACCGCCATGGCCGCCCCCGACAATCAGCACATCATATTGCAGCATCGCGGCGATCCTTTCGTTCAAAGAGCATGACGATGCGGTAGGCAAAAGCACTGCCGCTGGCTAGTCCCAATGCTTGCGAACATGATGGATAGATGGCAGGGAGGCGGCATGAGCACATATATGACTTTAGACTTTGGTCTTGGCGAAAATGCCGAGATGATCCGCGATACCACGCAGCGCTTTGCAGCCGACAAAATCGCCCCGCTCGCGGCAAAAATTGACGCTGACGACTGGTTTCCGCGCGATGAATTATGGACCGCGATGGGCGAGCTTGGGCTGCACGGGTTGACCGTCGATGAAGAAGATGGCGGGCTTGGCCTCGGTTATCTGGAGCATGTCGTCGCGGTCGAGGAAGTAAGCCGTGCGTCAGCCTCAATCGGCCTTTCCTATGGCGCGCACAGCAATTTATGCGTCAACCAGATCCGCCGTTGGGCCTCCCCCGAACAGAAGGCAAAATATCTGCCCAAGCTGATTTCGGGCGAGCATGTCGGCAGTCTTGCGATGTCCGAGGCTGGTGCCGGATCCGACGTAGTATCAATGAAGCTGAAGGCAGACGCGGTGCAAGGCGGCTATGTGCTCAACGGCACGAAATTCTGGATTACCAATGCGCCTTATGCCGACACCTTGGTGGTCTACGCAAAGACCGCACCTGAAGCTGCATCGCGTGGAATCACCGCATTCCTGATCGAAAAAGACATGGAGGGTTTCTCCATCGGCCAGAAGATCGACAAAATGGGCATGCGCGGTTCGCCGACGGCGGAGCTGGTATTCAACGATTGTTTTGTCAGCGAAGAGCAGATCATAGGCCCGCTACACGGTGGCGTCGGTGTATTGATGTCGGGTCTTGATTACGAACGCGTGGTGCTCGCCGGATTGCAATTGGGCATCATGCAAGCCTGCCTCGATGTCGTGCTACCCTTTGTGCGCGAGCGCAAACAGTTCGGTAAGCCTATCGGTTCGTTCCAGCTGATGCAGGGCAAAATCGCCGACATGTACGTCGCGCTCAATTCGGCGCGCGCTTATACTTATGCGGTCGCGCGGGCATGCGATGCTGGCCAGACGACGCGGTTCGACGCGGCGGGCGTCATCCTGCTGGCATCTGAAAATGCCGTAAAAGTTGCAGGCGAAGCGATTCAGGCGCTTGGCGGCGCTGGCTATACCAAGGACTGGCCGGTCGAACGGCTGTTCCGTGATGCCAAGCTGCTCGATATCGGTGCGGGCACCAACGAAATTCGCCGGATGCTCATCGGGCGAGAGTTGATCGGAGCGGCGTGAGCACACGCCCTATCCTCGGCGTCATTGCGTGCAACCGCATGGTTGGCACCGAAAGCGCGCAGGCGGTTATGGACCGTTATATCCGCGCCGCAATGACCTATGCCGATGTTGCCGCTCTTATAGTGCCGTCGCTCGCCGATCTTATGACGGCTGCCGAAGTCGCGCCACGATTGGATGGCATTTTGCTGACAGGCAGTCCGTCCAACGTCGCAACCACTCGTTATGGCGAGGATGGCGGCGAAGGCCCGTTTGACGACGCCCGTGACGAAATCGCTTTGTCGATGGTCGAACGGATGATTGAGGCGCAAAAGCCGGTTTTCGGGATTTGCCGGGGTTTTCAGGAAATCAATGTCGCCTTGGGCGGCACACTAAGGCGCGATACAAGCGCGAGCGATGACCTGATACGACATCACGCGCCCGACGGCGTCGCATTCGACGCCATGTTCAGCCACCGCCACCCGGTTGAAATCGCCGAGGGCGGGATATTGGCCGCAGCCTATGGCAAACCAGCGATGGACGTAAACTCCGTTCACTATCAAGGCATCGGCAAACTCGCCGAGGGCTTGTCCGTAGAAGCCCGAGCACCCGACGGCCTGATCGAAGCCTATAGCGCCCGCCCAAATGGCGCGCCCTTGCTTGCGGTGCAGTGGCACCCCGAATGGGGCACAGAAAATGACCCGGATTCGCAAACCTATTTTCACCTTCTCGGAAAGGCGTTAAGAGGGGAATTGTGAATACAAAGGTCACCCGATTTAACCGCTATCAGGCACGGATAGGTTTTTCTCCCTAATCAATTTTGCTTGTCGCAAATCTGATTAAACATTCTCTGGAGAAGACTATGCCACGCAACTACGACATCGCAGAACTACGCCGTCTCGACATCGCACACCATTTGCCTGCCCAAGCCGACTGGCAGGAAATCGAGGATCTGGGCGGCAGCCGCATCATTACCCATGCCGATGGCTGCTATATCCACGACGGCGACGGCAACCGGATCCTCGACGGCATGGCCGGTCTGTGGTGCGTCAATGTCGGTTATGGCCGCTCCGAACTCGCCGATGTCGCCAAAGAGCAGATGCTTGAGCTGCCATATTACAACAGCTTTTTCAAAACCGCGAACCCACCAGCGGTCATGCTCGCCGACAAGATTGCCAGCCTGACTGGTGGCCGCCTGCCACATGTGTTTTTCAACAGCTCCGGCTCCGAAGCCAATGACACAATCCTGCGAATGGTCCGCCATTATTGGCAAGTGAAGGGCGAGCCCACCCGGACCATCTTTATCAGCCGTCATAATGCCTATCACGGCTCGACCGTCGCCGGTGTCAGCATGGGCGGTATGAAGGCCATGCACGGTCAGGGTTTCCCTGCCCCCGGCGTTTTACCGATGCAGGGCATCGAACATGTCCGTCAGCCTTATTGGTACAATGAAAGCCGCGATATGACGCCGGAAGATTTCGGCACCGCTTGCGCTCAAGCCATCGAAGACAAAATCATCGAGGTCGGCCCCGAAAATGTCGCCGCGTTTATTGGGGAGCCGGTACAGGGCGCAGGCGGCGTTATCATCCCGCCCGCCAATTACTGGCCGCAGGTCGAAGCGATTTGCCGCAAATATGGCATCTTGCTAGTCTGCGACGAAGTCATCTGCGGGTTCGGGCGCACGGGCAACCAATGGGGTCATGAGACGGTTGGCGTAAAGCCCGACATCATCGCGATGGCCAAGGGTCTGTCATCTGGTTATCTGCCGATTTCCGCCGTCGCCGTTAGTGCCGATATCATCAAGGTCATGAAAACGGGTGGCGACTTCGTTCATGGATATACCTATTCAGGACATCCGGTCGCGTCAGCGGTGGCGCTGCGAAACATTGAAATCATGGAGCGCGAAGGTCTGGTCGAGCGCACACGCAGCGAAACCGGTCCATATCTGGCGAAAGCCTTGGCGACGCTAAGCGATCATCCATTGGTCGGTGAAGCGCGCAGCGTTGGTCTTCTCGGTGCGGTCGAAATCGTTGCCGACAAGGCGACAGGCGCGCGCTTTGGAGGCAAGGAAGGCACCGCCGGGCCGATAGTCCGCGATCACTGCATCGCCAACGGCCTGATGGTCCGAGGCATCCGCGACAGCATTGTCATGTGCCCGCCGCTGATCATCACAACCGCACAGATCGACGATCTGGTAGGCATTATCCGCAAGTCGCTCGATGAAGCTGAGCCAAAACTGCGAGCGATAGGCTAGACAAGCTCCCACCATCCTTTACCGCGAGTTTCTATGACATCCAAAATGCTCAAATACGCAGCATCTGCGCTTATCACCCCTGCCCTGCTGACTGGCGCCGCGCCATCCCTTGCGGCCACCCCCCAAGCAGCCAAGGCAAAACCGCCAGTCTTAACCTGCAAAACTGCTGGCATGGACGGGCTGACCTACACGGTCATCAAGGCTGGCAAAGGCGACAAGCCGACCGCAGATGCCAAGGTGAAGGTCAACTATAAAGGCATGCTGACGTCTGACGGCAGCAAGTTCGACGAAGGCAAAGCCACGGAATTCAAGGTAGGCGGTGTCATCCCGGGCTTTGCGCAAGGCCTGCAACTGATGCAAGCCGGCGGCAGCTACCGCCTGTGTATTCCATCAAAGCTCGGCTATGGCGAGGCTGGCACTGGGCCTATCCCGGCCAACGCCGATCTGGTATTCGAGGTCGAGCTGCTATCGTTCACCACGCCGCCTCCAAAGCCGGTTGTGCCGCTAGGCGAACGCGCTTGTAATCAGACGACTGCCTCTGGTCTCGGCTATCAGGCAATCAAATCCGGTACCGGCAAAACACCGACCGATGCCGACATGACCCTCGTCGACTTCACTACTTTCGACGCCAAGACCGGCGTTAGCCTCGAAAAACGCGAATGGGAGAAAATCCCGCTAGCGCAAGCCACGGCGATTTTTGCCGAAGGGCTGAAGATGATGCAGATCGGGTCGAGCTACACATTCTGCCTGCCCAAACCCAAGGCCGATGAAGTTGCAGCTGCTGCGGAACCTGAAATCAACATCCGCGTTGATTTGCTCGATGTGCGGCCCGCTCCTGCTGCCGACTGATTAGCTCAACAACACAACCGGGCTGTCCGCGCGCCAGTGCATGCTGACCTTGTCGTCCCAGGTGAAATCTTCTTGGTCGTGACGCGAGAGGTTGGGACGGCTGATCCGGATTATCTGGCCGCCTTCAAGCTGGATTTCAAACAGTGTGATGTCGCCTAGATAACTCATGCCCTTAATCACGCCGCGCGCCAGATTGTGGTCGTCGGGTGCGTCTTGTGCGGCCGCGCGGATGGCTTTGCCTTCACCGGGGACGTGGAGGTAGATCTTCTCAGGGCGAAGCGCGACCCAGACGTCGGCACCGTGCGGGCCAGTCACACCGTGGTTGAGATAGACTTTGCCGAGACCCGGGCAATCGACCGCTGCCTTGTCAGGTTCGTCGAGTGTCAGCTTGCCTTCGAAAATGTTTACCGAGCCGACAAAATCAGCAACGAAGCGGTTGGCGGGATATTCGTAAAGGTCCGACGGCGGCGCCAATTGCGCTACTTCGCCCTTGTTGATGACCGCAACACGGCTCGCCATCGACAGCGCCTCGTCCTGATCGTGGGTGACCGTGACAAAGGTAATGCCGACCTTGTCCTGCAAATCCGATAATTCGAACTGCATCTGTGCGCGCAATTTTGCGTCGAGCGCCGACAGCGGCTCGTCGAGCAGCAGCACTTTGGGCCGCATCACCAGACTGCGCGCGAGCGCTACGCGTTGCCGCTGACCACCGGACATCTGGTCAGGCATCCGGTCTTCGAACCCGCCTAGCTTTACCAACTCCAGCGCCTCGGCCACGCGATCTTTGATTTCGCCTTTGCCCACGCCTGCGATGCGCAAACCATAGCCGACATTGTCGGTGACGTTCATATGCGGGAACACCGCATAGCTCTGGAAAACCATGTTCACTGGCCGCTTGTTGGGTGGGACCATGCTCATGTCCTGCCCGTCGATGATGATCTGGCCCTCGGTGGGCATTTCGAAACCGGCAATCATGCGCAATAGCGTTGTCTTGCCGCACCCCGACGGGCCGAGCAACACGAAGAACTCGCCCGCGAGGATATCAAGGCTGACATTGTCGACTGCTGTTACCTTGCCGAAGCGTTTGGAGACGTTGCGGATCTGGATGATGGGTTGCTTGGTTTCGGTCATATCAATGTGCTTCTGCAATGCCCTTCACGCCCTGTAGTTTCAGCGCGATGAAGGTGAGGATGACGGTGAGCAGGATAAGAATGGTCGAGGCCGCGTTGACCTCGGGCGTGACCGAGAAACGGACCATTGAGTAGACTTTCACCGGAAAGGTGATCGTATCCGGCCCGCTGGTGAAAAAAGTAATCACGAAATCGTCGAGGCTGAGCGTGAATGCCAGCAACGCACCCGCGACCAATCCTGGCTTGATGTGCGGCAGCAGGACATCGCGGAACGCCTGCCATTCGGTCGCGCCTAGGTCTTTCGCAGCCTCTTCCTCCTCCTTGTTGAAACTAGCTAGTCGCGCACGAACAACCATTGCGACAAACGGGAAGCAGAAGGTGATGTGGGCAATGGTGATTGCGGAAAGGTTGAGCGGCCACGGCAAGTCAGTCGGCCAATCAATTTTCGCAAAAAAGATCAGGAACGCGACGCCAAGACAAATCTCGGGAACGATAATCGGCAGCGACATCGTGCCCTCAACCAGCCCCTTGAACGGAAAGCGGAAGCGCCACAGCATCACGGCAGCCAATGCGCCGATGACAAGGCTCACAATTGTTGCCAGAAACGCGATCGTCAGCGAATTTACCATCGCCTCGACGAGACTATCGTTATTCAGGGCCTTTTCATAATATTTGAGCGTGAAACCCTTCCACTCGATATTGCGCCTGCTGTCGTTAAAGCTGAAGATCATCAGCACAAGCAGTGGCGCATAGAGGAACAACATGGTCAGCCCGACCCAGCTGCGCATCCACAATTTGCGGGTATATTCGAGCGGCGCGATGGCGGTTCGGTTGAACATCAACGCACCTCCTTCACTTTGTTCGCCCGCATCGATTGCAACGCGATCAGGATGAACATCGCGTAGATTAACAGGAACGACAGTGCCGCGCCGAACGGCCAGTCATTGGCGCGCTTGAACTGGCGTTCAATGACGTTCGCGATCATCTGGCTATCGGTGCCGCCCATCAGGTCAGGCGTAAGGTAAGCCCCCAATGCCGGGATCAGTGTGATCATCACGCCCGCGACAATGCCTGGAGCGGCTAGTGGGACGACGACCTTCATAAAGGTCTTGAAATGCCCCGCGCCCAAATCGAGGCTCGCTTCGATCAGGCTCTTGTCCAGCCGGTCGAGCGCCGAATAGAGCGGCAGCACCATGAAGGGCAGATGGACATAAACGAGGCCCAGCACCACCGCGAAATTATTGTAGAGCAGCTGCACCGGCGTCCATGCCTCTAGCGGCTGCATCCCGACAAGCGTCCGCAACCAGCTTGCGCCTTCCCAAAGCCCGCCAAGTCCCTTGTTCATGTAGCCGTTGGTGCCCATCAGCGCCATCAGCGCATAGGTGCGGATCAGCAGATTGGTCCAGAATGGCAGCATGATGCCAAGCAGCAACCACGGTCGCCATTTCGGCGCAGCGAAAGTAATCGCCATCGCTACGGGAAACCCGATGATCAGGCAAATGAGCGTGGTCAGCGCCGCGACCGCGAGGCTTTTCAGAAATATCGAAAGATACAGCCACTCTATCGCGCGCTTGTAATTATCGAGCGTGCCCGAAATCTCGATACTGGCCGGGCCTGAATTCTGGCCAAAACTGTAAAGCCAGACAATCGCCATAGGCGCGATGAAGAACAGGGCGAGCCAGAAGACCGGCGCCGTTGCAATTGCAGCGAACGGTTTCTTCTGACCCTTCCAGTCCTGCAACGCGCCAGACATGATTAGGCCGCCCGCACGCGGGTAAAGGCCTCCTCATATTTCGGCTGAAGTTCAGGATTGAACTTCGCATATTCGCATTTTGCAAGCACATCGGCTGGCGGGAAGATCACGGTGTTGTTCTTGTAATCCTCGGGCATCAACGCCTTGGCGGCATCGTTCGGCGTTGGATAGAGGATCGTCTCGGTAATCTTCTTCCCCGCCTCGGCATCGAGCAGATAGTTGATGAACGCATGCGCGTTCTTTGGATGCGGCGCACCCTTGGGGATGCAGAGATTATCCGAATTCAGCTGGCTGCCCTCTTTGGGAATGACAAAGCCGATATCGGGATCCTCAACCATCGCCTGCGCAATGTCGCCATTATATTCAAGCACGACATCGACCTCGCCTTTCAGCAGCAAGTCCTGGCCATTATCTTCGTGGAAGGATTTGATGTTTGGCTTCTGCTTGATCATCATCGCTTCGATGGCTTTGAGATCGGCGTCGGTCAGGCCATTGACCGACTTGCCCATATATTTGCCGTAGAGCCGGAACATGTCGCCAGCTTCCGACAGCACCGCGATGCGGCCCTTATACTGGTCGCTGTCGAACAGCACTTTCCAGCTATCGGGAACGCCCTGCACCTTCGATTTACGATAGCCGATGCCAAGCGCCAGCCAAGTGTAAGGCATCGAATATTTCCGCGCCGGATCATAAGGCACGTCCTGATAATCCTTAGCGACATTTTTGAAGTTCGGGATCTGCGCCTTGTCGAGCTCCATCAACATGTCCGCCGCCGCCATGCGCTCAACGAAGTCATTCGACGGCACGATCACATCATAGCCCTGGTTACCGGCGCGCAGCTTGGCGAACAGTTCGTCATTGCTGGCGAACAACGTCATGTTCACATCGACGCCGGCACTGTCCTTGTAATCCTCAAGCGTGGTTTCGCCGATATAGGTGTCCCAGTTGTAGAAGTTCAGCTTGGCCTCTTCGCCATTGGCGAGCTTTGCAGCTTCCTTCTCGCCGCATCCGGCCAGCGCGCCGGTCAGCGAGAAGCCGACGGCGGCGACGCCCATACCCTTGAGCATCGCGCGACGGTTGCTGCCTGCGTGCAAAAATGTCTTGAAGTCCATATTTTTTCTCCCGGCTGACCCTGTGACCCAAGAGCACATGCTGGACCAAATCGGTGACTTAGAAAAGCCCCTTTTTTCCGGCCTTTGCGGCGCAATTTAATTGCTTTTGACCGCAATTATTGTGCGGTGCAGCATGGATCTCAAGTGGCGGGTTTTGCCTCTGCATCCACCGCCGCCTGCACCGCTTTATAGAACGCCTCGCGCTGTGCGCCGACGGTGTCGGGATCGGTCGCCTTTGGCCAATTGCTATTCGAAGCGATCACCAGTCGACGCTTGGGATCAATGAAAATCCCCTGTCCGAAAATTCCCTGCGCAGCATAGCTGCCATCGTCATAGGTCCACCACTGAAAGCCATAGCCTTTGCCTGCTACGCCGATATCAGCCTGCTTCGTGGTTGCTGGCGAAAGCCAGTCGTCGGGCAAGATTGCCTTGCCGTCCACCATCGCGCCGCCAAGCATGAACACGCCAAAGCGCGCATAGTCGCGGGTCGAGGCCTGAATGCAGCAACCGCTTATCTCATGTCCCGTCGAACCCAAGAGCCAACTGGCATCCTGCTCCATCCCGAACGGCGCCCAGACTTTCTCTGATAGATAATCGGACAGCTTTTTCTTGGTCGCCGAACTCACCAGCACGCCGATCAAATTGGTCTCGCCGGTTTTATAGACCCATTTCGTGCCAGCCGGTGCCTCGCGCGGCAATTTGCGCATGTAGCTGACTGTGACGTCCATGCCGTCTTCGGCCTTGTGCTGATTGAACAAGGCTACGTCGGATTTCGGGATCGGCATAATCCTCGTTCCATTTGACGCCCGAGGTCATCGTCAGCAACTGGCGGATGGTAACATCGTCATAAGCCGAGCCCTTGAGGTCGGGGATATAGGCGGAGACCTTGTCCTCGATGCTTTTGATGTATCCATCCTTGATCGCCGCCCCGACCATTGTCGACGTGAAAGATTTAGCGACCGAGAAGCTGGTCCACTTGCCATCGCCGCTGAAATCCAGCCCGTATTTTTCGAGCCGAATTTTGCCATCCTGCACAATGACCAGTCCAGCGGTGCGTTGCGCCTTCATATAGGCGTCGACATCGGTGCCGATGGTGATGGGGGCACCCTTTGGCAGCGGATAAACATCATCGCCCGCCTCGATGATGTTGGCTTTGGCAAGAATCGGAATGCGATCCATGGTGCGAAAAGCGGCGTCGCGCTGCGGTATGCTCCAAAACAGCACGTTAGCGTCCGTCGGCAAGCTGGAAACAAGTGCTTTCATGTCCTTGTCTGCCGTTACCCAGAACAGGCCAACGGCTCCCGCCAGTACACAACAATATCCCCAACAGCCATTTTTTCATCACGCCCCTCCCAGAACCATTTATCTTTTTATCAGAGTTACCTGCGCGACGTTGATGCCGCCACCCCTGAACCCGCCTTCGCAATACATCAGATAATAGCGCCAGAGGCGAACGAATTTTTCGTCAAAGCCTGTGGGAAGCATTCCTGCATCTACCGCCGCATCGAACCGCTCGCGCCAACGCCTCAGCGTTTCGGCGTAATGCAGGCCGAAATCATGCTGGCCTTGCCATTCAAGACCGCTTGCCTCGCGCAAGCGCCCTGAAACGGCTCTCCGACAGCAACATGCCGCCGGGGAAAATATAATGTTGGATGAAATCCGTCCCACTGGCGTAGGATTCAAAAATATCATCTTCAATCCGGATATACTGGATCGCCGCACGCCCACCGGGCTTTAAGCATCGCGATATGCTAGCGAGATAGTCCGGCCAATAACGCTGGCCCACAGCCTCCACCATTTCGACGCTCGCAATCGCATCATATTGGCCGCGCACGTCGCGATAATCGGTCAACGTCACCGACGCTTCGCCAAGTCCCGCAAGCCGCGCGTCTGCATACGCTTTCTGCTCGGACGACAAAGTGATGCCATGATAGCGGACCTTGTGCTCCCGCAACGCAACCTCGGCCAGCCCGCCCCAGCCGCAACCGATTTCCAGAAGGCTATCGCCGGGATGCAGTTGCAATCGATCAAGCAGTACCCTGATTTTGCGGTGCTGCGCCGCTGCCAGCGGCTCGAGTTCTGTAAGGGGCTCGGCGAACATCGCGCTGGAATAGGTCATGCTTTCGTCAAGCCAGGCCGCGTAAAAGTCGTTGCCTAGGTCATAATGAAATTCAATATTCCGTGCGCGCTCCGCTGCGGCTATTGTCGCGCAGTGCGTGCATTATTGACCCAACCAGCTTTGCCATCCCCGAAGGTCGCCCGACATTGCCAAGCGACACGCGGTTTCGCATGAACAGGTCGAAAATCTGAACCGGATCAGGGCTACTCCATTCGCCGGCACGCCCAAGCCGCATACCAGCCGGCCGAGCCGCCGCGCACCAAGCGCAGCAGCGCTTTCCAGCTATGCAGGGTGCCCCCTGCTGCGGCCCCGGGCCCCGCCCGCCCAGCATCCGCGTCGAACCGTCGGGTAGCACACATTCGATGCTGCCATATTCAAGGCCGTGATCGATGCGGTCCAATATCGCCTGAAAGCCGCGCGCAAAAAGGCCGCCAGTGAACGCCCGCAAACCGGTTGCGCGCGTCAGATGACGGCCTCTTGTTGCATCGGGAGCGTTCATGGCAAGCGCCTATGCTACACACTCCGATGCTTTGCAATTACGCGTTATTTCTTACGCAATTCGTCCCGGATTTCGGTGAGCAAATCGACATCGTCGGACCAGCAGCAGGCGGTGGCATGATTTTGTTCGCCTGCCGCACAATCATGAAAATCACGAATGCCAAAATCAGGAAATTGATCGCTGCAGTGATAAAACTGCCCCAAGCCAGCACATTGGCTCCAGCCGCCTTCGCCGCAACCAGCGACATACCAGCCGTCACCTTCTCAGCGCCGCCCAGCACAACATATTTGCTGCTGAAATCGACACCGCCGCCGGTCATCAGCGAAATGAACGGCATGATGACGTCGTCGGTTAGCGACGTAATGATCTTGCCAAACGCCGCGCCAATCAGCACACCGACCGCAAGATCAAGCACGTTGCCCCGCGCAATAAATGCCTTGAATTCACCCAACATCAAGCTTTCTCCCACTTATTAAGCCCGTTGATTAGATGGCATATTTTTATGACAAACGATAGCAATCATTGCGTAAAATCAATGCGCGCCTTATGTATGTAACACACGGGGCCTAATCCCCAGTGGAGGAGTTCATTTGATGCGTAACGATTTTGCAAAATTTCTTCTGGTCCCCGTTGCAGCTGCTTCGCTCGCCGGGTGCGGTATCAACAGCGTCCCCACCGCCGAGGAAAATGCCAAGGCTAAATGGGCTGATGTGCAGGCTGCGTTTCAGGAACGCGCCAATCTTATTCCCAACTTGGCCAACGTTGTCAAAAGTGCAGCGGCGCAGGAAAACAAGACTTTGACCGAAGTCATCGAGGCGCGCGCAAAAGCGACCGCGCCGAACATTCAGGTCAATCCGGACGATTTGAGCGACCCTGCCAAAATGGCAGCTTTCCAAGCTGCGCAGAACCAGCTTTCGGGTAGCCTGGCTCGCCTGTTGGTTTCAGTGGAGCAATATCCGCAGCTGAAAAGCCAGGAAGGCTATTTGAAATTGCAGGACCAGTTGGAAGGTCAGGAAAACCGGGTTCGTATTACGTTGCGGGACTATAACGAAGCGGTCCGCGGATATAATACTACCATCCGTACCTTCCCGGATATTATCGGGGCCAAGGTAATCCATGGCGCCAAGCCGATGATTCCTTATCAGGCAACGACGCCGGGTGCGGAAGCCGCGCCAAAGCTCGACATGGCACCAACGCCGTAATCCTGCGCAGGATAATAAAATGAACAAGGCCATTGGCCTTTTTATGGCGGCGCTGCTGGTCCTGTTGGGCCAGCAGCCTGCGTTTGCCCAAACATTCCCCAAACTGACCGGCCGCGTAGTCGATCAGGCCAATCTGCTCGATCCAGCGCAGGAAGCTGCGCTGACTGCGAAGTTGGAGGGCTTGGAAACCCGCACCAAACGGCAATTGGTCGTCGCTACCCTCGACAGCCTCGAAGGCTATGAGATTTCTGATTACGGTTATCGCCTCGGCCGGAGCTGGGCCATCGGGCAGGATGGCAAGGGTGAGAGCGAAAAGGACAATGGCGCGATCCTGATCGTTGCGCCGAATGAACGCAAGATGCGGATTGAGGTGGGTTACGGACTCGAGCCTGTCCTGACAGACGGGTTGTCTTCGACAATTATTCGCAACGATATAACGCCGCGTTTCAAAGACGGCGATTTTGTCGGCGGCATCAACGCCGGCGTTGACCGGATCGTCACTCAGCTCGAACTGCCAGCCGATGAGGCGACCAAGATAGCAGCTGCAGCACAAAAGAATAGTCAGCAGGATGAGGGCTTTCCGCTCGGCGCGATCATTTTCATGCTGTTCATTATCTTCTTCGTCGTTTTGCCGATCATCCGTTCGATCAACGGCGGCGGGCGCAGGCATCGAGGGAGTGGCGTTGGGCCAGTGATCATCTGGGGTGGCAATGACTGGGGTGGAGGCGGCGGAGGCTCATCCTGGGGCGGCGGTGGCGGCTTCGGAGGCGGTGGTTTTGGCGGTGGCGGCGGCAGCTTCGGCGGCGGCGGTGCCTCGGGCGGCTGGTAGGAATAGCAAATGTCTAAAGTCGATCATATTGACGAGGGCGACCACAGCCTAGTGACCGCAGCGGTTGCAGAAGCCGAGCACCACACAAGCGGCGAAATCGTAACAATTGTCGGCGATCTGTCCGACCATTATGAGGACATCGCCATGGCTTGGGCCAGCGCCGTCGCTTCGCTCGCGCTCTTTTTCTATATGCTTTTTCCCGATTTTTATCTGGGGCTAATCGACAGGCTGACCGGTGGTTGGGAGCATGAGTATAGCGCCCGCGAATATCTTGCGATCTTGCTGACGGCGCTCGGGCTGAAATGGTTTGGCACTTGGCTGATTTTGAAATGGATGCCCCTGCGGCTTGCGCTTACACCGAAGCATATCAAAATGGCGCGCGTCCGCGCACGCGCGATCATGATGTTTAAAGTTGGGACCGAGGCGAAAACCATCGGGCGCACTGGCGTGCTGCTTTACCTATCGATGAAGGAGCATCGCGCCGAAATCGTTGCCGATGAAGAAATAGCCAAATTGGTCGCCCCGGAAGTTTGGGGCGACGCTATGGTTGCGCTGCTCGACCGGGTCAAGGCTGGTAAACCCGGTGAAGGCATGGCCGAGGCGGTTCGCCAGATGGGCATCGTCTTGGCCGAGCATTTTCCGAAAGGCAGTGAAAATCCCAATGAATTGCCGGATCGCCTCATCGAACTATGAGTTTTCCGGATGACGAACCTGAAGAAGTCATGTGGCAAGGCAGCTTCATTACCGCCAAAAAGCGGGGGAAGTGGGAATATGTCGGACGGGCGCGGGGGATCAAGGCGGCAGTTATATTGGCGGTCGAGGACGGCCATGTGCTGCTGGTGGAGCAATATCGTGTTCCGCTTGGAGCCAATTGCATTGAACTGCCGGCGGGCCTGATCGGCGATCATGATGCAGGTGAAGATACGCTGACATCGGCGTCACGCGAACTGGAGGAGGAAACCGGATATCGCGCAGCAAATCTTGAAATCGTCGGAGAGTTTTTCTCTTCACCCGGCATGGTCAGCGAGAGTTTTACGCTGGTACGCGCCACTGGCCTGACCAAGGTCGGCGAGGGTGGCGGCGTTGATGGTGAGAATATCGTTGTCCACCGAGTGGCATTGGCCGCCTTAACTTCATTTGTTCAGGCAAAGCGTGCCGCAGGCTGCGTCGTCGACGTCAAGCTGCTGATGCTACCCGGAATGGCGGGACTTTAACGGAAATTGTCGGCGTAAGCCTGCAATTTCAGCGTCTTCGGCGGTGTTGGAATAAAGGCCGCTTGTATTCCCTTTTTCGCCGCGTAGGTCTGCGCTGCAGCCAGTGTCGGGAATTTCAGCTGCACCTGCGCCTGCGTATCGCCTGAACCGGCCCAGCCCATCAGCGGGTCGGCCTTGCGCGGTTCGGCGGGCGTGAATTCCAGCACCCATTCGTCGGTGTGGGCCCTGCCCGATTGCATGGCGTTTTTGGGGCGCTGAAAGATACGTGCTGACATAACTGCCCCTTGCCCCAAAGGCAGCGGAGTCGTCAAGCGTCGCGGGCGAAATCGCGGGCTTGCGCTTTCTTGGTCTTCAGGCTGGCGGCGCTTGCCCACGGGGCATCGGGCCAATTATGCTTGGGATAGCGCCCACGCATTTCCTTGGCGACATCACGCCAGCTGCCACGCCAGAATTCGGGCAGATTGCGCGTGGTCTGGATGGGGCGACCAGCGGGAGATGTCAGGCTGAGCACGAGCGGAATGCGGTCAGTGCCGACAAGCGGATGGATATCGAGCCCGAACAACGCCTGCACGCGCAATTCGACCGTTGGTCCTGCATCGGCGGTATAGTCTATGCTGTGGGTGGTTCCAGCCGGACTGTTGAAAGAAGTTGGCGCGACCTGATCGATGCGCTGCTTGCCATCCCATCCAATTATGTTGTCCAGTGCGTTGGATAAGCCAGACTTTGAAATGTCTCGCAGCCGACTAACGCCGCCAAGGAGCGGTAACAGCCACTCCTCCAAAGTCGCGATCAGCGCCGCGTCGGATATGGCCTCAAACCCAGCGAAAGCTGCACGCTGCCGCAGAGCGATAGCTGCCTCTGACCAAATTAGCGATGTAAGCCCCCGATTGCGAACAGCCGTTAGCAGGGCCTGAGCGATCGCCTCCTCATTAGGATTAGCCGCCATTCCCTCGGACAATATGATAGCCCCAAGCCGCCGACGTTGGCGAGCTTCAATTCGGTCGGACGCCGCGTCATAACGCACGTCGGTCGTGGTTTCGATTCCGGTTTTGAATTGCGCCAACAGTTCGGCCTCGGTCAAAGCAGCTGCCGACAGTATGCGCGCGCCCGACGCCGCTCCCTGCAAATGTGCTACCGCGAGCCACTCAGCGCTGGCCAGCGGCGACGTCGGGTCGAGCCGCAGCCCGCGCCCCATCGCGCTAATCCAGTTTTCGCCCTTGGCATCGCGGCGCTTGGCAATCCGGTCAGGATAAGCGGTTGCAACCAAAGCGCCAATCGACATCGGCAGGGCATTGCCGCTGGCTGGCGCCATCATAGCTATTCGCCGGGCGAGCGATTTGGCAGCATCTGCACGACCACCTCGCTCGCGCGCAAAACGTTCGAAGCGTTGCTCGATATCGTCGCCCTGCCCGCCCAATCCGCGTTCCTGCAGCAACAAGGCGAGCGTGGCAGCTTGCTCGCTCTGCCCGCTGGCAGCAGCGCCAACGACCATGTGCGCCAGATTCGGCGGTAGCGGCAGCGCTGCAAGCTTCCTGCCATGATGTGTGATGTGCCCGCTTTCATCAATTGCGCCCAACGCGGTCAGCGATTTCCGTGCCTCGGCTATGGCCGCAGGTGGCGGCGTGTCCAGCCAGCGCAAATTTGCAGGGTTACTCTCTCCCCATAATACGCAATCCAACATCAGGGGCGCGAGGTCGCTTTCCAATATCTCCGGAGGGTCGAAAGGTGGCAGTCCGCCGTTTCCGGCCTCCTCCCACAACCGGTAGGCAACTCCCGGTCCTTGCCGCGCAGCGCGCCCGGACCGCTGTGTTGCAGCCGAAAGGCTAGCGCGTTCGGTAACTAGCCGTGTGACGCCAGCCGCTTGATCGAAACGCGCACGGCGGGCTAATCCGCTGTCGATAACAACGCGTACACCGTCAATTGTCAGGCTGGTTTCGGCGATGTTAGTGGCCAGAATGATTTTGCGACGGCCTTCACTATCGGGCCGCACGGCCAGTCGCTGCGCCACAGGATCGATTTGGCCATGCAGTTTGTGAATTACATATCGGTCATCAAGACTAGCCAGCGCATCTGCCGTCCGGTCAATCTCGCGCGTTCCAGGCAGAAACACCAGCACGTCGCCGCCTTCGTCCGACAACGCCTTCCGTATTGCCTGAGCAATCTCGGCCTCTATTGGCTGCTCAGCCCGCCGCCCGACATAGCGCAACTCCAAAGGCCAGCTTTTGCCCTCGCTTTCGACCAACGGTGCATCACCCATAAGCTTTGAAAACCGTGCACCGTCCAAAGTCGCGGACATGGCAATCATTCGCAAATCAGGCCGGAACGCAGCTTGCGCTTCCAAAGCCAAAGCAAGCCCGAAATCGCTGTCGATACTGCGTTCATGCACTTCATCAAACAATACCGCCGATACGCCCGCCAGCTCTGGGTCGGCAATAATACGGTTGCGGAATATGCCTTCGGTCAGCACCAAAATGCGGGTCGCGGCCGACTGTTTGCTGTCCATCCGCGTTGCATAGCCGATTAAACCGCCCACCGGCGCGCCAAGCAGTTCAGCAATCCGCTCTGCCGCCATCCGCGCTGCCAGACGTCTCGGAGAAAGCAGCAATATCTGCTGGTCGCACCACGGCTCGCTGAGCAATGCAGGCGCAACCATCGTCGTCTTGCCTGCGCCTGGTGGTGCGATAAGCACAATGTTGCTGGACCGGCTTAACTGCTGGAGCAGCTCGGGCAGAACTGCTTCGATAGGCAGCGCTGTCAATGCCTGCTCAATAAGCGCGGGCGACCGCAAACTCGACAGCTTCGGTCAATGCGAACTTAGCCTCGCCCCCTGCGAAATGGGCAATCGCGTCGATGGCACGCTGTCCATAATGCCGCGCCCGATCAATAGTGTCGTCGATGGCACCATATTTCCGGAGCAGTTGCGTGGCGTGCGCCAGATCATCGTTGGACACGCGATTGCCCAGCATCGCCTCGTGCCAGAATTTCTGTTCTTCGACGGTACCCCGGCTATAGGCCAAAATGACGGGCAGAGTAACCTTGCCGTCACGGAAGTCATCACCGCTGTCCTTGCCCATTGTTACGCCGTCGGAAACATAATCGATTGCGTCGTCAACAAGCTGGAACGCGATACCGAGATTGCGACCATAAGCATCCAATGCCATTTCTTGGGATTCGCCACTTTCGGCAACCACTGCAGCAATGCGGCAGGCGGCGGCAAACAACGCCGCCGTTTTGGAACCGATAATATCGAGATATTTTTCTTCACTCGTCGAAATTTGCCGTTGAGCGGTCAATTGATTGACCTCCCCTTCCGCAATCACCGCCGATGCGTGCGACAATATTTTCAGCACTTTCAGCGAACCGTCTTCAACCATGAGTTCGAAAGAGCGGCTGAACAGAAAATCGCCCACAAGTACTGCTGCGGGGTTTCCGAAGATCAGGTTGGCAGCGGTTTTACCGCGCCGCATGTCGCTGCCATCAACCACATCATCATGCAACAATGTGGCGGTATGGATAAACTCTACAGCTGCTGCGAGCTTGTGATGCCGCGCGCCGGGATAATCGAGCAACCGTGCGCATGCCAAGGTGAGCATTGGACGCATGCGTTTTCCGCCACCTGCAATCAAATGCCCCGCCAATTCCGGTATCAGCGGAATTTCCGACTGCATCCTGTCAAGGATAACTGCGTTCACCTTGTTCATTTCAGCAGCGACGAGCTTTAGCATCGGTTCAAGCGAGGGGGCGCGGTGTCCGCCAATTTGATGAATTGTTGCCGTCATAGGTAAAATGCTCTGACAAGCGGCAGCAAGGATGGCAAGTGCAAATGGCGCATTTCCGCTTGTCGCATGGACACATTCGCGGCACAGGGAGGGGCATGAGCGACGACAACATCCTTGCGGGATTTCGCGATAGCATCGACAACATCGATGCCGCGTTGGTATTCATGCTTGCCGAGCGGTTCAAGATTACCCAAGCCGTTGGCGAGCATAAGGCGAAGTCAGCACTGCCGCCTGCAGATCCAGCACGTGAAGAGCGGCAGATTGAGCGCCTCCGGCAATTGGCACGCGATGCAAAGCTAGACCCGGATTTTACGGAGAAATTTTTGCGTTTCATCATCGACGAAGTGATCCGCCATCACCAGCAAATCCGTGACGCCGGATAAGAAATTTACCCGAAAGTAACGACCGACGGTTAACCGGACGGCATGATTATTGTTCAGGGTTTCATGAAAGTTCAGCCAGAAGATTTCGCGCAATATCGCCGCCGGATCATCTTGCACGCCGCGCATGTACAAACGCTCGCAGGCTGCTTGCAATATAGCCTGTCGGAAGACCCCGGTATTCCGGGTCTGATCTGGGTCGCAGAGCGGTGGCGTGACAAAGCTGCGCAAGCCGCGCATCTCGCTGGCGATCATATGGGCAGGTTCAACGAATTCATGAAGCATATGCCGATTTCGGCGGCCCACATCGCATCCTATGAGAGTGAGGGCGAAGGCCAATGGCTGATGCGGGTTGGCAGCGCGAGCGTTAGCTGATCCGACTGCTGCCAAGGCTTCCGGAAACGACATTTGCAATCAAATTCCTGATCATCGGCAGACCCGCAAAATTATGGATGATTGCGTCACGGATGACCGGAAGCAATCGGCTATCGGACTGATAAAGCGGCGTAAACATATGACTCAGACACTGATATATCCCGACATGATCGGACCTGAAATGCCGGTAGCGTTGTATGATCGACGCCAAACCCTCCCCATGTTCGATTGCCTTTGACGCCGCAAACGCATCCATCAGTGCCATGTTGGCACCTTGTCCAAGTTGCGGGCTGGTACAATGCCACGCATCACCAACACGCAATATACGCGGGTGGGGCGACGGGGTGCCGGTACGGTGGCGGTATAACGCCAATGTCAAATCATCGACCGAGCGCACCTGTGCCACGAATGCCTCAGCTTCGGGCCAGATGCCGAGAAATTGTTCGTGCCAGCTTCCTATCCCCGCAGCTAACACGCCCCCGGCTAATTCCGGCTTGACGCTCCAGAACAGCGCCGCACCCTGATTGCCTGTGGCGGGATTGATCCCCACTGGCATTATCCCCGCCATCCTGGATGCTCGGTGATAGCGTTGATCGAGACTTGCCGCCGCAATCGCGGAATTTATCGGCATATCTACTGTGGTCCAAAAGGCGGCAAAAGGTAGGGTTGAAACACGACCGTCGGCCAATGGACCATTCGCACCAGTTGCATCGATCAACAGGTCGAAAAAGTCATTGCTGTGACTATCGGCAAAAATCGGACGGACGGCAGTTTTCGTGACATCGAAGCCTTGCAGGATCTTTCCGGTCTTGACGGCAATCCCGGCTGCGCGGACTGCATCGAACAGAACGTCGAACAGGCTGGCGCGATGGATACCAAGCGCTGCTGCATCCTTACCCAGATGCCGGTATTGCATATCAAGCGCACGTTTGCCGTTGGCGGTATTCATCCCAAAAAGCCGGGTGACTGGTGCAGCACGTTGCCTGATGGCAGCAAGAAGGCCCAGTTCATCCATTATCGCCTGACCCGACGGCTGGATCAGCAATCCAGATCCCAATGGTCGCGGTTCGGCAAACTGGTCGAACAGGACAACTTCGAAACCGGCACGATGCAGGAACAACGCACTTGCCATGCCGCCCGGGCCGCAGCCAATAACGGCAATTCGCGCAATTTTTGTCAGAACGCCCCCGCTCGTTTTATGCCGCCGCCTTTGGCAGCCTCAATCTCACTAACAATCCGCCCAAGTCTTCGCTCTCTTCAAGCGCAACCGTGCCGCCGTAAATCTCCACGACATCGCGCACAATTGCCAGTCCAAGGCCTGTCCCCGGCTTTCCCGTATCAAGCCGGGCACCGCGGTCGAATATCCGTTCGCGTTCGGCTTCTGGGATACCCTGGCCGTCGTCCTCGACCAGCATTTCAACAAAATCACCGGCATCCTCGACAGTTACAAACACGCTGCCACCACCATATTTTGCGGCATTTTCAATGAGATTGCCGAGCATTTCGTCCAAATCCTGCCGTTCAACCCGCGCGGCGATGGTTTTGTCGCCCGCCATATCCAGGCGAACATGCGAATAGAGGCGACTGACCGCCCGCTCAACCGACTCAAGGCTATCCCACACCTGCGCACGGCTGTGGCTATGTCCACGACGCCCCACCGCACGCGCCCGAGCTAAATGATGATCAACCTGACGCCGCATCGTGGTTGCTTCACGGATGACCGTTTCTGCCAGATCTGGCGCCTGCGCGGTTGCACTGTTCATGATGACCGTCAGTGGTGTCTTCAGCGCATGGGCCAAATTGCCTGCATGGCGCCGCGATTCTTCGGCCTGTTTTTCATTATGGTCGAGCAATGCGTTTAGTTCGTTGACCATCGGCATCACTTCGTCGGGCAATGCATCGGTGACCCGGCTTTCCCTGCCGCTGCGCATCTGTGCGATGGCTTGGCGGACCGCACGCAACGGCCACAGCCCATAAAATGTCTGAAGCGCGGCCAAGATGATAAGGCCCAACGCCAATAGCAAAAAGCTTGTGACCAATACGGAGCGCAGCTGCTGGATTTGCGCATCCAGACTGTCCCGGCTCTGCGCGACCATGAATGTCCAGCTGATTTCCGAGTCCGGCAGCTTTATCGAGCGTTCGGCGATGCGGAGCGGTTCACCTGCAAACTCGTCGCTGTTCCGGAAATGCACGGCGCGATCATTATGCGATTGTGGCACTTTAAGCGCGCGATCCCATAAAGAGCGAGACGGGAACGGGATCGCGCCCTTACCGGTAATCTGCCAGTAAAGACCGCTATTCGGTTCCAGAAAGCGCTGGTCCCCCAACGGCCTATTCATTCGAATTTCGCCATCCGGTCCGATTTCGGCAGACGCGATCATTGCGGTCAGGACATATTCGAGCTGGTTGTCGAAATTCTGCTCGACCGAACTTGTCAGCACCCGATCAAGCGCTGCGCCCCCGCCGATCAACAATATCATGATCCACGCCGCAGCCGTCAGAATCATGCGGCGGGTAAGCGAGCCCGTACTCTGGAACTGGCTTCGCCAAGACGGCGGCTTGACGGCCGTGCTAATGGCGACAGGCGGGTTCAGTTGGCGGGTTCCTCAAGGCTGTAGCCTAGGCCGCGAATGGTCGAGATGACGTCTTGGCCCAGCTTTTTGCGGATGCGGGTTACGAACACTTCGATCGTATTGGAATCGCGGTCGAAATCCTGATCGTAAATATGCTCGATCAATTCAGTGCGCGAGACAACCTTGCCCTTATGATGCATCAGATAGGACAGAAGCTTATATTCCTGGGCAGTCAGTTTGACCGGCTGGCCGTCGAGCGTGACGCGGCCTGAACGGGTGTCGAGACGCACATCGCCTACCGTAAGTTCCGACGAGGCATTGCCCGACGCACGACGGATGAGCGCGCGGAGGCGTGCGATAAGCTCTTCTGTCTGGAACGGCTTGGCAAGATAATCGTCAGCACCGGCGTCAAGCCCTGCAACCTTGTCCGACCAGCTGTCGCGCGCCGTAAGCACAAGTACCGGGAATTTCCGGCCCTCTTTGCGCCAGCGATCCAGAACTGTAAGCCCGTCGATTTCGGGCAAACCCAGATCAAGGATGACTGCGTCGTAATTCTCGGTCGAGCCCATATAATGGCCGTCCTCGCCATCTACTGAGAGGTCTACGGCGTAACCGGCACCTTCCAATGTCGATTTGAGCTGCTGGCCAAGTGTCGGTTCGTCTTCAACGATAAGGATGCGCATGCTGTCCCCTTCAAAAGCATAAATGATGTTGTAAAGGGGCTAGCAGATTAGCCGCCCGGCGCAAAATCCAATCAGCGTTGACGCAATACGCCGCCAGTTTTGCCGTCGACATCGACGAAAATGACGCGATCCCTGTTGATGAATTTCAGGCGATAAACCTGTGCTGTAGGGTCATATTCGGGACCAAGATATTGCATGCCGCGCATCCGTGGAACGACAGTGCCCTCAATTTCGCGCAAGGATTTAACTTTGCCCGCCGCCATATCCTGACGTGCATCATCCTGCTCCCCGCGCCGCGCATCGGCGGGGGCGGAAAGCGACAACGCAGCAAGTGCGACCGCAGAAAGAAGCGTAATCTTGTTCAACATGGTCGTCGTCTACCCCCCACGCTTTGAACGCAAACTGAATGGGGCGTCAACCTTTTGGAAAGGATAACGCCCCTGATCCAAAATTTATTTCACCATTTCGAAGGTAAAGGAAAGCGTCGTTCCGATGCTCAGTTCACCGGGCGCAATCGGGGTCGATTTTTCAGACGCATCCATTGCGCGGGCCATCACTGGCATAGGAAAACCGCCACCCTGATTGTCAGATTCCTCAACCCGCAGCACGCGGACATCGGCATATCCAGCCTTGCGCGCCATTGATTTTGCGCGGCCCATTGCCGTTGCCCAAACCTTGTCGCGTGCAGCTTCGCGGAACTTACTGTCATCGTCGATGCCAAAGGTCGGGCCGTTAAAATTGGTTGCGCCATCCACGGCGAGCGCGTCGAGAAAAGCGCTCAGTTTTTTGAGATCGCGCAGCTTTGCGTTGACCATGTTCGACGCCTGAAAACCTTTGAAAACCTGTTGTCCGTTGTTGTAGTCGAATTGCTGGTTCAGGCTGATCTGTGTGGTCTGGATATCCTTGTCTGCGATGCCGAGCTTTTTCAGTCGTGCAACGACCGACGCCATTTGCGTGTTGTTTAGCCGTACTGCTTCGCTCGCGGTCGGTGCCATGGTCTGCACTCCGGTCGAAAATGTCGCAATGTCCGGCTTGGTTTCAACCGTTTCGGTAACCGTCAGATCAATGACCGGATTGTTCGCGGTGATGTTTACCTGCGTTGCCATTGCTTCTCCCGCTGCCATGCTGCCCGTTGCCAACAAGGCTGCCAAAACCAATTTACGCATATCATACTCCTATAAAGTGCCGCCTGCTCAAATTGCAGTGCGACGTGCCCATTCGATATAGGCTTTACGAAGCTGAATGGTTGCCGAACCGGGCCTGCCATCGCCGATGGCCTTGCCGTTGATCCGCACCACCGGCATCACAAATCCAGAGGCGGAGGAAACGAAAGCTTCGGCGGCTTGTTCCGCTTCGGCGACGGTGAAGGGCCGTTCGTCGATGGTCTGCGCAACCATCGGCAAAACCGCCGCGCGGGTAATCCCGTGCAATATCTCGCGGTTAAGGGGGTGCGTTACCAGCACACCTTCTTTGGTGATGATATGCGCGTTCTGTGCGGTTCCTTCGGTGACGACACCGCCGCGTTCCATCCAGGCGTCATCCGCGCCAAGGGCAATAGCTTCGTTTTTCATCAGCGATGCATAAAGCAGCTGCGTGGTCTTAATGTCTGCCCTGCCCCAGCGCAGGTCCGGCAATATGACAACATTTATACCGCGCTCGGCGAGCGGATTATCCGCCAGCGGTCGGCTTTGCGTAAAGGCGAGGACCGTAGGCGCGGTGTTTTCGGGTGGAAACACGAAATCACGGTCAGCAGGCGCGCCGCGTGTCACTTGCCAGTAAATCATGCCTTCTTCGACGGCGTTTTGCGTCACAAGTTCGCGGCAGATAGCGAGCCAGTTCGCCGCATCTGGCGCGCCTTTGATTCCAAGCTCACTCAATGAGCGGGCCAAGCGGCGGACATGCCCGTCAAAATCGACCAGCCGGCCATCCAGCACGGATACGACTTCGTACACAGAGTCGGAAAACAAAAAGCCGCGGTCGAACACCGATACCTTGGCTTCGGCTTCGGGGAGATAGTCGCCGTTAAGATAGAGAGTTCGCATGAGGAAGCTTTGCGCGATGGGTTGCGCAAGGTCAACCTTCCCCCTATCCGCCCGTCAATATGTCGCAACCTCCCATCTTCGCTTTCGAAAAACTCGCCCTTCAACAAGGTGGCGGGTGGTTGTTCGAAGATATCGACCTCTTTATCGGCGCGCGTGATCGGTTGGCACTCATCGGTCGCAACGGCGCAGGCAAAACCACACTGATGAAACTGGTTGCCGGTACAGTCGAGGCGGACAAAGGCAATCGCGTTGTCGTGCCTGGTACCAACATCGTCATGCTCGACCAAGATCCAGATGTGGCCGCCTTCGACCGGTTGGTCGATTTCGCGGTTCACGGCGAAAAAGGTCCGCCAGAATATGCGGTGCGCGCAATTGCCGACCAGTTGGGCATTGATCTCGACCGCGAGGCTAAGACCGCGAGCGGCGGTGAGAAACGCCGTGCTGCAATTTGCCGCGCGCTGGCGAGCGAACCTGATTTGCTGTTGCTCGACGAGCCCACCAATCATCTCGACCTTGCCGCTATTGAATGGCTCGAGGAATGGCTGACACGCTATCGCGGGGCGTTCATGGTCATCAGCCATGACCGGACGTTCCTTACCCGCCTTACAAAGCAAACTTTCTGGCTCGATCGCGGTTTGCTGCGCCGCAATGAAATTGGTTTTGGCGGTTATGATGCGTGGACCGAGCAGGTTTTTGCCGAGGATGCCCGCAATGCAAGCCGGCTTGATGCCAAGCTGAAGATCGAAGCGCATTGGCTTGAACGCGGCGTGACTGCGCGGCGCAAGCGCAACCAGGGACGGCTGGCGAAATTGTGGGAAATGCGCGCGGCGCGGGCGGCGATGATGGGGCCGCAGGGCGTGGCGAAGCTTGGCGCTTCGAGCGATGACAGCAAGACCAAGACCGTTATCAGTGCCGAGGGCGTGAGCAAATGCTTTGGCGACCGTAAGATAATCGACGACTTCACGTTGCGTATCCAGCGCGGCGACCGCATCGGGATCGTCGGGGCGAATGGTGCTGGCAAGACGACGCTGATCAAATTACTGACCGGCGAAACGGAGCCTGACACCGGCAAAATCACGCTGTCGCCGACGCTGACCGGCATAGTTATCGATCAGCAACGCAAATTACTCACCCCTGAAAAGCGCGTCCGCGACGTGTTGGCCGACGGCAGCGACTGGATCGACGTGCGCGGGGTGCGCAAGCATGTGCAGGGTTATCTCAAAGAATTTCTGTTCGACCCCGAATTGATCGAGGCCCGCATCGGCACGTTGTCGGGCGGTGAGCAGTCGCGGATATTACTGGCGCGTGAGTTTGCCCGCGAGGCCAATCTGCTGGTGCTCGATGAACCGACCAACGACCTCGATCTCGAAACGCTCGACCTGCTGCAGGAAGTGATCGCCGATTATGACGGCACAGTTCTGATCGTCAGCCATGACCGCGACTTTCTTGACCGCACCGTCACGCTGACGCTTGGGCTGGCTGGCACCGGCAAGGTCGATATCATCGCCGGCGGATATGCTGACTGGGAAGCAAAGCGTGACCGCCGTGACAGGCCCGAAGCGCCCAGCAAAGCTGACAAGTTCACAGTCAAATCACCCGCCAATAGTTCAACAAAGCGGCCCGCAAAATTGTCCTACAAGGACCAACGCGATTATGACTTTCTGCCGGGGCGTATCGAGGAAATCGATGCCGAAATTGCGGCAGCTGAAACCGAGATGGCCGACCCGGCGTTGTACACGCGTAAGCCCGAGCGTTTTGCCGAACTAACCGCGAAGTGCGATGCCCTGCGCGCCGAAAAAGACGCAGCCGAGGAGCGGTGGCTTGAACTGGCGATGCTGGTTGAAGAAATGACATCCTAACCCGGCAACCGGTAAAACCCGGCTAACCGGTCAAGTGCGATCCGCAGCACCAGTTTACCAGACCGCACTGGCCATGCCATTTCGCGTTCAGCGACCGGCATGCTTTCGCCCGCACAAATCACACGCCACGCGATGTCGGACAGATCCGGCCCGAGCGCGACCAGCGCATCATCGAAGCGTGCTTTTGCTGCAATCATCCGCTCGGTCTGGTTTAGCCCCAACGGCGCGCCGCGTTTCTGGCGGCTCAGCGGGATATTCTCCCAGCGCATAGTCACATTCGGGCCCATCGCCGCCGCCTCATAATCATTTCGCAACTTCTCTCCGGCCAGCAACTGGCGGTCGGTCAAATGCCCCCGCGTGTGAAGCCAGGATAAAGGCGATTCTGCGAGATTGACGGTAACCGTCCGGTTGGTGCGCCGCCGTTGGCTAGCGTCGCCAGGTTCGTACATCGGGCGCTCGGCGAGCGGTCTGGGATCGACATATTTCCGGGCTTCGACAATTTTTGGGGGCATCGGTGTTTCTCCATAATGTGCGAATCACTCTTGCCATTTGGTGAATATTGTAGGAAAGAAAAAACCTATTTGGTAATCGGAGAATATCGATGCAAAGCCGTATCCGCGATGTTCGTAAGGCAAAAGGCCTTACTCTTGCCGATGTTGCCGAACGCTGCCAACCCGCCACCACCGCACAGACTATCGGGCGTTTGGAGACCGGAACAAGGGTTCTGTCGCTCATCTGGATTAACCGCATTGCGGATGCGCTTGGCGTGGATTCGAGCGATCTCGTTGCTTTGCCCGATCAACAATATCTTCCCGTCGCCGCCGTGTTGCATGACGATGGTACGCACGCACCGACCAAGGAAGAACGCATCATGGTGCCCAACATCGGCGACAACATGGTCGGGTTGCGGATTGCCTCAGCCACCGGTGAATATCGGCGCGGCGACGAGCTTTGGATGGAGCAATTGCAGCCGGAGGCTTATGCTACGGCGCTAAACCTCGACGTCCTTGTCCCCCGTCCCGGCGGGCGCTTCATTTTCGGCAGACTTCTAGGACGCGACAATGGCAAGCTGCATATCTTGCCGCTCGAGGCAGGTGCACGGCAGCAGGTGGTGGCAGACCCTGCATGGATTGCCAAAGCTGTTCGGCTGGTCCGGGCGTTGTAGGCCGCTGCTTTGCGTATCCTGACCCTATCCACCCTGTTTCCCGCCGCCAGTCGCCCCAATTTCGGCATATTCGTCGAGCGTCAGACTGCCGCACTGACTGCCGTGCGTGATTTTGCCGTGACAGTCATCAACCCTGTCGGAATCGCGCCGTGGCCACTCAGCAAGATTGGCGACCATGCCGCCCACCCAAAGCTGGCGCGAGACGAGCAATGGGGTGAACTTGCGGTATACCGCCCACATTTTACCGCCATTCCTAAAATCGGGGGACGGCTGAACCCGGGAATGATCGCCCGCGCCGTGTTGCCGCTGGCAGAACAGCTTCACACCGAAACACCGTTCGACCTCATCGACGCCGAGTTTTTCTATCCCGATGGTCCTGCTGCGATGCGGTTATCCGACGCATTGGGCATCCCCTTCACGGTCAAGGCGCGCGGCGCAGACATTCATCATTGGGGACGACAGTCGGGCTGTGCAGAGCAAATCCTCGAAGCAGCGGCAAAAGCCTCCGGATTGCTGGCAGTGTCAGGCGCACTCAAGGCCGATATGGTTGCGATGGGAATGGACGCCGACAAAATCACTGTTCATTACACTGGCCTCGACCAGTCGCGCTTTGTCCCTCTCGACCGAGCTTCGGAAAAGGCGCGACTTGGCATTAGCGGCCCGCTGATTCTCAGCGTCGGCGCGCTCATCCCGCGGAAAAACCAGCATTTGTTAATTGCGGCACTGCCTTTGCTGCCAGACGCCATATTGATGTTCGCGGGACAGGGGACAAGCGAAAACGACTATCGCGCGCTCGCAGCAAGACTGGGAGTTTCCGACCGCGTTCGCTTTCTAGGCAGCGTCCCACATGACGACCTGCCAAGACTCTTCGCCGCCGCCGACGTCATGGCGCTGGTATCGGAAAGCGAGGGGCTTGCCAATGCATGGGTCGAGGCACTGGCATGCGGCACACCAATTGTCGCGAGCGACGTAGGCGGGATTCGCGAGCTGGTCAAAACAGCAGACGCCGGCCGCATCGTCGCGCGCAGTCCCGACGCCATTGCGTTAGCGATCAACGACATACTCGCCAACCCGCCGGAACACGAAGCGGTAGCCGAAAATGTACGGGCATTCTCGTGGGATGAGAATGCCCGCCAACTCGCGGCGTTTTTCCGCGAGATTTCAGCGCATCAAGGCTGAGCGCCGAAACCCTCGCTAATACGTTCGCCCTTGGGGGCAGAGCCCTGATTCTCGCTTGGAATGAAGCTGTGCGGACCAACTTTCAGCCAGATGAGAATAGGCGCGGCTTGGTAGACAGACGAATAAGTGCCTATCACAATCCCGAACGCCATCGCCGCGCTGAACCCGAAGATTACATCCGGCCCGAACAATACCAGCACGATCAGCGGCATCGAGATCGATACGCTGGTCATCACGGTGCGTGACAATGTTTCATTGACCGACAGGTTAAGCAAAGATGCCATATCCATCTTGCGATATTTCATTAAATTCTCGCGGATACGGTCATACACTACGACCGTGTCGTTGAGCGAGTAGCCGATGATTGTCAGCAATGCGGCGATGATGTTGAGATCGAACTCCCACCCCGTCAGTGAGAATAAGCCGAATGTCAGCGTCACGTCGTGCAGCAATGACCATATTGCCCCGACGCCGAACTGCCATTCAAACCGGAACCAGATATAGATCGAGACTCCCGCCATCGCCGCGAGCAACGCCAATATCCCTTTGCTGAACAGCTCTTCCGACACCTTACCGGAGACTGAATCGACACCGTCGATGCGTAGCCCGGGATAATCGGCCTTAAGCTGGCTGGTAATCTTGGTTGCCATCGCGTTGGACAGCTCCGGATTCTTGTCCGCACCTTCGGGAAGTTTCATCCGGATTGAAACCTGGTTTTCCTTCCCGAAGCGCTGGATCGTCGGATCTCCGTAACCCAGACTACCCACCTTTTCGCGCAGCTCGGCTACCGGAGCTTCTACGCTTTGCGTAAATGTTGCACGGATCATCTGACCGCCGATGAAGTCCACGCCGAAGTTGAGGCCCTTGGTTGCGACGAGACCTATCGATGCGATCATCAGAACTATGCTGATGCCGAACGCCCATGTCCGCCATTTCAGGAAGTTAATGTTGGTATCATCGGGAACGAGTTTGAGCAGTTTCATGAATATTTCCTCAAATCGTCAGTTCTTGCGGGCGGGTGCGTTTGACCCAGCGCGATACCCACATGCGGGTGATGGTAACGGCGGTGAACACCGATGTGACGATGCCGATCATCAAGACCACCGCAAATCCACGGATAGGGCCGGAGCCAAATATGAAGAGCAAGACAGCAGCGATCACGTTGGTGCTGTTCGCGTCGAAAATTGCGCGACTGGCTTCTTTGTACCCAAACTCGATGGCCTGAACCACCCGTCGCCCGCGCTTGAGCTCTTCGCGTATGCGCTCGTTAATCAGCACGTTGGCATCAACCGCTGCACCGATGGTGAGAACAAAGCCTGCAATACCCGGCAGCGTCAAAGTCGCGTTGGCAAAGGCCATCACGCCCAATATCATCGCAACGTTGATGACCAACGCAATGTTGGCATACATCCCGAAGCGACCGTAGCAGAGGAACATCAGCACCAGAATCGCCGTGGTTCCGATGACCGCAGCGAGAACACCCCGACGAATGGAGTCAGCGCCGAGGTCCGGCCCAACCGAACGTTCTTCGACGATTTTCAGGTCAACCGGCAAAGCACCCGAGCGGAGAGAAATGGCCAATGAGTTGGCGCTCTCGGTCGTAAAGCTTCCCGAAATCTGAGATACGCCACCGAAAATCGGTTCGCGGATTTGCGGGGCCGAAATTACCTGGCCATCGAGCACGATAGCAAAAAGCTTGTTCACATTTTGCTGCGTCATGCGCGCAAATTTCTGACCGCCTTCGGAGTCAAATTGGATAGTGACCGCCGGTTCGTTGGTCTGCTGGTCGAATGTCGGATCGGCCTTGACCAGCTTGTCGCCCGCAATACCGCCGAGACGACGAACCGCGATGTTGGGAAGTCCCGACGGATTGTTCGGATAAGGTAAGACTTGGCTGCCAACGCGGGCTTTCCCTTGCGCGGTCTGGTCTGGATCTGCCTGTTCATCGACGAGCTTGAATTCGAGCTTTGCGGTCTTGCCGATCAGAGCTTTCAAGGCTTCGGGATCGTCGAGACCGGGCACCTGCACCACAATGCGGTTTTCGCCCTGACGGATAATCGTTGGCTCTAACGTTCCAAGCGCATTGATACGACGGTCGATAACGTCCTTTGCGGTATCCATCGCTTGATCGAGCGCGGTTTCATTCCCCGCGCTCGCAGGTGTCAGGATAATCCGGTTGCCGTCATTGACACCGATATTCCAGTCGCGTCCGCCCGTGGCATTGCTGGTGAGCGACAGCAACGCTTCACGAGCCGCGTCAACCTGCGCCGTGTCCGTCACGGTAAAACTCAATTCGTTGTTTGCCCGCGACACATCACCAATGGCTATCCGTGGCTCCGCCCGGCGCATGGCGTTACGAACGCTGTCTTCCAGAGACTCAAGTCGCGTCTGCGCCAATTGCGATGTGTCGGCCTCAAGCAAGATGTGGCTGCCACCGGCAAGGTCGAGGCCGAGGTTGATCGTTGGCGTCGGCAAAAACTGAGCGACCTGCGCGCGAATGTGGGTCGGCAGGACGCTGGGGATGGCACAGAGCACGCCAAAAATGATGAGCGTGTTGAGCATCCATACGCGCCAACGGGGAAAATCAAGCATAGGTTAGGTCCGAACGAACAGGAAGGACGGGATTTGGGGTCGGCATCGCTACCGTTCAACCCCGGCGATTAGTCATTGGCCGCTTTGGTGTTGCGCGATTGCACATTGGTCAGCGTTGCCTTCACAGCCTTGACGCGGACATTGGGGGCGATTTCGACCTCGACATAGTCGTCGGCGACCTTGGTCACCTTGCCCATCAAGCCGCCGCCGGTGACGACTTCATCATTTTTCTGCACAGCGTCGATTTTCGCCTGATGCTCTTTCGCGCGCTTCTGCTGCGGGCGGATGAGAAAGAGGTAAAAGACAACGAAAATCAAGAGCAGCGGGAAGACCTGAACAAAAAAGGCCGAACTACCCGCGCCAGCAGCGGCCAGAAACATAAGCGAATTCATGCGATAATCCCCGCGAAAATATAATGGGAGCCCCGCGATTTTGCAGGAGCCGTTAAACAATCGGGCGCGATTATCACCTGCACCCCATCGGCGCAACGTGAAAGCGCCGAAACCGCCCTTGCTTTTAGCAAAGCGCCGCCATATAGGCGCGCTTCCATCGGACGCAGCGCGCCCGTTGGCGGTCGGGACGTAGCGCAGCCTGGTAGCGCATCACACTGGGGGTGTGGGGGTCGCAGGTTCGAATCCTGTCGTCCCGACCAATTAACTCTCCGCAAAAATTTCGATATTCCTCACCTGCCGCTCGCAGGTGTAGCCCGTTTGCGCTTTTCACTTTCCTACAATGAACCATATTGGTTATTTTGATTCGTGAAAGTGAGGTTTGCGATGTCGGAATGCCAGATTGACCGGTTGATTGAGGAAGTAATCGAGCGCGAGGGCGGTTATGTCAACCATCCGGCGGACCGAGGCGGCCCGACGCGGTGGGGAATTACCGAGGCTGTTGCGCGGCGGCAGGGCTACATGGACGATATTCGGTACCTGCCGCAAAGTGATGCGGTCGCAATCTACAAACGGCTGTACTGGATTGCGCCTGGCTTCGACAAGGTAGCGGAAAAGGCACCGAAGCTTGCGGCCGAGCTATTCGATACCGGTATTAATATGGGCACGGGGACTGCGGCGGGGTTTCTGCAACGGGCGTTGAATGCGCTGAACCGTAACGCCCACGACTACGGCGATTTGACGGTCGACCGCCGTATCGGCCCGGCGACCTTGCTAGCGCTCCACGCCTTTTTCCGCAAACGTGGCGCGTCGGGCGAAGATGTTCTTCTCAAGGCGGTCGAAGCCTTGCAGGGCGCGCATTATGTCCGGCTTGCCGAAACCCGCCCCTCGCAGGAAGCGTTCCTCTACGGCTGGCTAGCGAACCGTATCGGATAATTTGTGAATTAGGGTGAGACCTTAGCGCGACTTTTCAAATTGGAACGGAGAAAAACCATGTCAATTATCGAAGGAATTATCGGACCCATCGCCAGCTTGATCGACAAGATCATCCCCGACCCAAAGGCCCGCGATGCAGCCAAGCTGGAACTCATCAAGCTGCAAGGCGGGCAAGAGATGGAAGCATTGCGTACGCAACTGTCAGCTATTTTGGCCGAAGCGCAGTCGCTGGACCCGTGGACAAGCCGCGCCCGACCGAGTTTTCTGTATGTCATCTATGCAATGATATTATGGGCGATACCAATGGGCCTGATCGCTGCCGTCCGGCCTGATGCCGCCGCAAACATTGCTAGCGGGATGAATGCCTATCTCAATGGCCTGCCTGAACCGCTATATGCATTGTTCGGTACTGGTTATCTTGGTTACACAGCCGCAAGGCAATGGGGAAAGGCAAAGCGTATCGAAAAATAGTTGCGCTGGACGCCCATCATCCGTTAGGCCGATGCTCCCGCTAGGGGTTAATGGGATCTAGGAGAAACCAAATGAAGAAATTAGTCGCAACCGTAGCCGCTCTCGCATTCACCGTATCGCTTGGCGCATGTGGCCAAGCTGGCGAAAAGGCAGCAGAAGAAACCGCAGAAGCTGCCGACGCAACCGGCGAAGCTGTTGAAGCAGGCGCCGACAATGCCATGGAAGCTGCTGAAGGCGCTGCTGACGCAACTGCCGCCGCTGCTGGCGATGCTGCTGACGCAACCGCTGACGCTGCCAAGGACGCCACTGCAGCCACTGGCGCTGCTGTGGAAGAAGCTGGCAAGGACATGAAAGAAGCTGCGAAGTAATTTGCACATAATATTCTGAAAGAGGCCCGTCCTGCATCGCAGCGGCGGGCTTTTTTTGGTGCACCCAACTGGATTCGAACCAGTGGCCCCCAGATTAGGAATCTGATGCTCTATCCTGCTGAGCTATGGGTGCGCCGAAGGCAGCCATAGCCGTGCCGGATTACAGGGTCAATTTTTTGCCGATGGCGGAACGACCGGAAACGGCAGAGGTGCAATAGCGATGCCTTCTTCGGCCAAGGCCTCCGCTTCGTCTCGGCTGGTTTCGCCATGGATGAGCCGGTCATCCTCTTCGCCATAATGGATTGCTCGTGCGGTTTCGGCAAATTCATCACCAACCCATTGCGATTTTTTCAGCATTTCGCTCTGGGCCGCAGCGAGCTTGTGCATCATCTCGACCATCGCTGGCGGGAGCGTAGGCGCGTTCATCACTTCGCCGCTTGCAGCCTCCCTTACCTCTGAAGACTTTGCGGGCGTGGTTATAGCCTGGTTGCCTTTGCGCCCGACGTTCGGGACCGACAATATCTTGTGTACAGAGCCATCGTCACAAACCGGACAGGCAAGAAGTCCGCCGGACTGCTGTACATCGAAATCTTGCGACGAAGCGAACCAGCCTTCAAATCGATGTCCGCTACTGCAACTCAGATCGAATGCAATCATTCCGCGCGAGTCCCGGCCAACATATTGTCCAGCTTTCCGGTGCGTTCCAATTCGCGCAAATCATCGCTGCCGCCAATGGCGGTATCATCGATGAATATCTGCGGTACCGTTCGCGCCCGCGGCGCACGTGCAACCATCTCGTCGCGCTTTGCGCCGCCCATGGTCACATCATATTCCGTGTAAACGACCCCCTTGCCGTCGAGCAAATGCTTGGCGCGCACGCAATAGGGGCAAGCGAATTTAGTGTAGATCTCAACTTTGGCTGTCATGGAAATGAAATGGTGTGCTCGCCCGCGCAAGTCAAGCGTCGAGCATGATCATATCATCAACCTCTGCCGCCTCGCCTCTCAACGCCCGCGCCCAGCAGAACAGCTGCACCCAACTCCCCCCACCATTTTTTAGAGCGTCGATACATCCGTCACTCGTGGCACCGGTTGTTAGAACATCGTCGACCAATATGATTTTACGCCCTTGAAACTTGCCAACCCAGCGGGGATGCACCGCGAACGCTTTGCCAACCGCTTTACGCCGTTCTTTGGCACTTAGGCCGCGCATGCTTGGCGTCTGCCTTTGTCGGACGAGCAGGTCGGGAATATATTCCAATTGGCCAAGACGGCTTAGTTCTTTTGCAATGAGGGCGGACTGATTAAAACTGCGCGACCACATTCGCGTCCAATGCAGCGGTACCGGCGTGACGATAATCCCGCTTCGGGCATCGGGCAAATGCCGGAATAACTGATGTGCGATCATTTTTGCCAGACCAATCTTGCCCGCATATTTCAAGCGAAGCGCCACCTGACTCGACACATCATCATATTTGACCGCAGCCCTGATGCCGTCATGCTTTGGTGGGCTATCCAGACAGGATGCGCACAAGGCGTCTCCCCCACGATCAAATGCAAAGGGCGACGCGCACCCGCCGCACCAGGGCGGATTGAGGAAGTTGAGTTTCTGCCAGCAATCGACGCAAAATGGTCCTCCGGCGGCAGTGATTATACCACAACAAGGGCAGCGTTCGGGCAAAACCCAATCCAGAACAGGTTTCAAAATATGGGTGCCAACCGCCATGTTCCGCTTGTCGGATAATGACTGCATCTGCACAAGGCGCAAATGAACGATGACATTCATCCGCCCGAAATATTTGACCGTCAGCGCCGACGCGCTTTGCGCGCGCGGGCTGCACGGCGAACGCCAGAGTCATTTTTGTGGGATTATATAGCTGAAGATTTGGCAGAGCGGCTGGCGGTCGTTACGCGAACGTTCGAGAACGTCTTGATGATAGGGCCGATCGGGCATTGGCAGGACAAGCTATTGCCGGTCGCAGAAAGAACTATCTTACATGCACCACTGAGCGACGCTGAAACATTTCGTGGAGAAATGCCGGCGATTGACGAGGACCGCCTGCCCTATGACCCTGGTAGCTTTGACCTTGTCATTTCCGCTGGCACACTCGACAGCGTCAATGATTTACCGGGCGCGTTGATCCAGATCCGGCGTGTATTGAAACCGGACGGGCTATTTCTGGGACATATGTTTGGCGTTGGAACATTATCGACACTTAAGTCTGTCTTACTGGCAGCAGAGCGCGATATGGCCGCTCCGCACATCCACCCGCAAATCGATTTGCGAAGTGCCGCAGATCTTTTGGCACGCGCCGGATTTGCTCTTCCAGTGGCTGACCAGGAAGTCATGACAGTACAATATTCGCATTGGCGTAAGACCGTTTCGGACATTCGCAATGCCGGTCTGGGTAACGCGCTAGCGGGTCCGCGAAAATATCTGGGTAAAGATTTTACCCAGCAACTGGACAATTGTTGGACGGAACGAGCGGACGAACACGGAAGGGTCGAAGAGTATTTCACCCATCTTCACATGAGTGGTTGGGCGCCCTCCGCGCAGCAGCCGCAACCCGCACGGCCCGGTAGCGGGCAAGTTTCGTTATCCGACATATTGCCGTTTCCGATCAAGAAATGATATTTTCTAGTGCTGATACCAGAGGAATGTCGGCGGGTGGCATCTGCAGGTGGTGCATCTCGGACGGACGCAGCCACCGAATTTCAGTTGCGTCCAGTGCCTCCGGTTCGCCACGCCAATGGTGACATCGATACAGCAGCAATAGGAGGTTTCGTTCCTCCAGCGGCTCGCTGGCAAAGATAAAAGGAACGAGATTTTCCGGATCGACGTCGATGCCGAGCTCCTCCTTCAGCTCCCTCACCAATGCTGATTCGGGCGATTCGCCGGCGTCGACCTTCCCGCCGGGGAACTCCCACAACCCTGCCATCTGACGACCCTCGGGGCGCTTTTGCAGCAATATTTCACCATCTTGGTTGGTTAATGCGGCAGCAACCACAAACAGCATTGTCGGATTTTTTTCCATTTTCTCATCACGTTGCAAGGTTTTGTTAACGCTTGTGTGGGAAATCCTGACTGCTCGCAACCAGTGAATGAAGTGGGACCAGAGATGTTGGAACTAATTCGGCGCATCAAAAGATGCGAAAATGGTGCGACGGCAGTGGAGTATGGTTTGATAGTATCATTGATTGTTATCGCAATCGTTGCGTCGATGGGACAGTTCGGTTCAAGCTCGCAGAGCATGTGGAACGGGGTATCCAACAAAATTATCAACGCAACAGGTTGAGCGACGTTAACGTTTCGGTAGAGATTTATGTATTATCACTCCAACGTCGAATATTTTGTTTTAGAATATTCGCTCGGGTGAATTGAACAAGCAACAGGAGACCTAAAATGAAAGTTATCAAGAAAATCTTCAAGAATGAAGACGGCGCAACTGCAATCGAATACGGCCTGATCGCTGCTTTGATCGCTGTTGCAGCAATTACTGCAATGACCAGCCTCGGCACCAACCTGTCGAACACCTTCACGAAGGTCAGCAACAGCCTCTAATATCGGCTAGTTGAGCAGGCGTTTTCGTCTTGCAAACAATTTAAGGGCGGCAACTTTAGTTGCCGCCCTTTTTCATTTAACACCAGCTACCACGACAAAACTGGTGATATCCAATAGCTTCAGTAAGTTACAATCTTGACTTTTTGGCCGACGCTTAGTGTCATATTACCAGAAAGGCCGTTCAGGGCTCGAAACCGGTCCGCTTGCAAATTCGAGTAAGCCATCCGTGCAGCGAGTGAAGCAACGCTATCCGACTTCCCAACCGTCACCACCCGCAATATCCGAGGCTTGATTGCATCCGCTTGCTGGACGGTTAGCCGTGCCATGCTGCCGAACATTCGTTCAAACGGATTGGCGTTTGCGGCCGATATTGTCAGAAAATGATATCCGACATTGCCGCCCCATTCATAAGCAAACACCGATACCTCCCGCGCACCTTGTTGCGTGTTTACGGTCGTCGATGAATAGAATGCAGGGATGCCATTGACCGTCGTCTGTCTAATTGTGCCGACCGGAATGGTCTGATTTTGTCCCGAAACAGATTTGAAAGCAGCCGCCACATAGGCTTGGCGATCTCCGGTAAAATTTCCCTGCGTAAAAATTGCCTTGCCGCCATTGCCATTTATCAAAACGGCGTCAGTTCCGTTTTGCATCCCATAGCCGGTGGGCGCAGTGAATTTCAATTTGATGTCGCGATGCAGAAAGTCCTGACCCTCAACCACACCTTGAGCCGGGTCATCGCCGTACATCATACCGTTAATCGCCGCAAAATGCGCATCCGGCCTTCTTACGGTATTTGCAGGATAGGATTTTGCCCGCGTCGCGGCACGAACTACTCTCTTCGCTGGGTCGGGGTGGGTACTTGCCCATTCCGGCACGCGGCTGTCGCCCATTCCGGCCACGCGCGCATCAACGCTTGTCTGCAGAGCCAATGAGTTGAGCATCGACGACAACGCGCGCGGATCATACCCAGCTTTGCTGAGATAGCGGATGCCATAATCATCAGCCTCCTCCTCCTGCCCACGCGAATATTTGAGGGTGAGAAATTGCGCAGCAGCACCTGCATATTGCTTAAGGCCGCCACCAATGGCTCCTAGCAAACCACCATTATCGCCAATCAGACCGCCCAATATCGCGCCGCCAACACCCAAGATATTGGCGAACGTCGCATTTTTCTGACGTTTTTGGCTGTGCCGCGCGGCGGTATGGCCGACCTCATGGCCCAGTACCCCAGCCATTTCAGCCTCGCTGTTGCAAAGTGCAACCAACTGCCTTGTGATATAGATATAGCCGCCGGGAATTGCGAACGCGTTGTTCACCGACGAGTTGAGCAAAGTTACATTAAAGTCGCTCTCGGCGTTACCCAGACCGGATTGCACCGCAATGTTTTTGCCTACCCGGACGACATAGCCAGTCTGCGGACTCTGCATGGCACCGCCGAATTCCTTCAGAATTTCGGGGTGATATTTGGCACCTTCGGACTTCTCTGAGGCTGAAAAAGGTTTTGGAACCGACGCCACATTGCTTTTCTGCGCTCCTACTGGCGCAGAAATCGTGACGCTCGAAATGACCAGCGTTGCGGCACCAAAAACGATCCATTTTTTACTGACAGGCATATATGCTCTCCTCCGGTTACCTATAACCAGATTAGCATATTTCAGGTTCCGTACGCGTAAAATTTTGACTCGCGCCAATCACTTAGCTTTGGCTAAGCGCCCATAGACAGAAATTTTGTCCGACGCTGCTGGATGATTTCTCTCGCCGAAAAAACTGCCAGCGCATCAAGCTCTTCGCCAATCGCTTTACCCAAAGCTGCGCTTGCCATCGCATGGTCGCGATGTGCACCACCCATGGGTTCGGTAATTATGCGGTCGATGACTTTCAGTAATTTGAGATCATTGGCCGTCATTTTCATTGCTTGAGCGGCATCCGCCGCCTTATCGCCGGTCCGCCATAATATCGAGGCGCAGCCTTCGGGGGAAATCACCGAATAAACCGCATGCTCGAACATCAATACCCGGTCTGCTGCTGCAAGCGCTACCGCACCTCCGGATCCGCCCTCACCCACGATGCAGGCAATCATTGGAACGCCCAGTTGCAAACATTTTTCAGTGGATCGCGCGATTGCTTCGGCTTGGCCGCGTTCTTCGGCCTGAATTCCCGGAAAGGCGCCGGATGTATCCACGAGAGTTACCACCGGGATGCCGAAGCGTTCAGCCAACTCCATCAATCTGATCGCTTTGCGATAGCCTTCTGGCTTACCCATTCCAAAATTGTGATGAAGGCGGCTCTGCGTATCGTCGCCTTTTTCATGGCCGATAAGCATGATGCGTCGGCCATCCAACCGCGCGAGGCCGCCTAGTATTGCTTGATCGTCACCAAATGCCCGATCGCCAGCCAGAGGCATGAAATCATCAAAGGCGGCAGCTACGAAATGTTTGAAATGAGGACGTTCTGGATGGCGCGCAACCTGAGTCTTTTGCCACGCGGTCAGCTTTGCGTAAATGTCCTTCAACTGCTTGTCGGCCTTGTCACGTAGTTTGGAAGTTTCCGCAGCAACATCAACTTCGCTTTCATCTGCTGCTTCCTGCAACTCGATGATACGCGCTTCCAACGCTGCGATAGGCTTTTCGAAATCCAGATATACGGTCATGGACGCGGGTTAGTGCCTGTGAGGCTGCGGGTCAACGTGCGCTTTGCCAAAGGGTGCCGCTCGTTCACCAGCGCGACCAAGCGGCTGCTATCGACATGCGTATATATCTGCGTGGTCGCAATGTCTGCGTGGCCAAGCATCGCCTGCAACGCGCGAAGATTTGCTCCTCCTGCAAGCAGGTGCGTGGCAAATGCGTGGCGAAGCACGTGTGGACTTACTTTTTCTGGATCAAGCCCGGCCGCCGCAGCCAGCGCCTTGATAATCTGGAACAGTCGGATGCGGCTGATATGCTTGCTGCGAGACGGAAAAAGATAACGCGATTCCGTCGATACGAAATCTTGCCAAACGCCCACCGCGTGCCGGGCCCGGTCGGATATCGGGACAAGTCGCTCTTTTGAGCCCTTGCCCATCAATATAATGTAAGGCCGATCTTGAACGATGGACATTCGCGGCAACGAAACCAGTTCGGATGCGCGCAGGCCAGACCCGTAGAGTAGCTCTACCAACGCTGACAATCGAAAGTCACTCGCTAACGGGCTCGGCCTGGTCAGTCGTGAATCGATGAATTGGAAAAGCAAATCGACCTCGGCTTTATCCAGTATTTTCGGTAGACTGCGAGCTTGCACCGGCTTGGGCAGTGCCGCTGAAGGATTGTCAGCACGCAATCCTTCCTCATGCAGAAATGCGTAAAAACGGCGCAGGCAGGATGCCTTGCGCGCAACAGAGCTGTTCGAAAGACTGCTCCACTGACTGGCCAGGTGAGCAATCAGTTCGGCATCCGCGTCTGCCAATTTCCCGCCAATCAAATTGGATGCAGCCATCAAATCGCTGCGATAGGCCGACAGCGTATTGTGGGCGACACCGCGTTCGGCGGCCATCATTTCCAGAAAGCGGTCGATCAAACCGGAGTCAGCCGATGCCATGTCAGCAACGCACAGCTGAGCAACAAATAATCAGGCGAAGGTGACCGCTTCTGCCGCAAGCATGCGCGCTTCAGCCTCAAGGCCTACCTGACGAAGCGACCGCACTATGTGATATAAATGACTTGCAGGAACGAGCGACCATGATGGCGCCTGCAGCCCAGATATCGCCATTAGGGCAACAGTGCCCTGCTCACCGCGATCGGCCGCGGCAGTAATCGCCCGTGACCACTGCGTCTGTCGCGTGATATTGATCTCCAGATCGCCTGCAAAATCTGCCTGCGCTTCTGCATCGATGCGCCCGAGCCCAGCAAGACCAGCCAGCAGGAGCGCCGATTTTTGACCTTTTTCACTTGCATCAGCGCCATAAAAATCATCGAGCGGCCCATATTCCACAGGCGCAACGCGGCCCGGTGTGCCAAGCGCGACCAGCGCCCAGCCCAATGTCCCGCTACCTACAATATTGGTCCAACGTGCGGCACTATTGTCCAGACCCGCCGTCATCATCGACGCAATCAGGCGGTCCGCTTGCCCCGAATGTGCGTCATCGGGACGGATGAGAGCAGCAGCCTTGGCCGTCATCACCAGAGACCCGCGATAATCACTGCCTGCCACTGTACCGTCCCAGATTGCCGCCATGGCGCTTACCTTGGCCTCATCGCCAGATGCAGTATAGGCCGACTGAAGGCTTTCGGCGCGCGCGCGTAGGTCGTCGGGCGCTTCGGCATCTTCCAGAGCCTGCGCATAAAGATCGACGATATCGCGATTGGAATAGATACCCAACGCTGCAGCGGCAGGCGCATATTTTGCGCGAACCGTGGCAGGAAACATCGGCAGCTGGACGCGCCACCCGGCCATTTGCCGACCACTAGCCGCGAAAAGGCGCTCAGGCGGCTCAAGCCCGGTGGCCGAAGCCAGGCCGAACCGCCAAGGGTTCATCCCCTCTACGCCTTCCCACTCGATTTTGACCGAACGCCTGCCGTTGATTCCTGCACCAACCGCCTTTTCTGTCAGACGATAATCGACACCTTTTACCCAGCCCTGATACCGCCCCTGATTGACAAAGGCAGTCGCGCTGCCCTGTTCACCAGCAAGGGAAGCACAGATTGCACGAGACATTTTCCAGCGGCCATCATTGACTAGCCGTACGCCGCTCTCGGTGAGCGGGCATAAGCCCGAAAGATCGCCATTGGCGAGAAAGGCCTGCATCGCCACCTGATGCAAACGCTTGGTATAATTGCCTGCATCGACTTCCTGCACCAGATTTCGCGCAACTACGGAATCACCCATACGCAGGAGCAGCCATGCGCGCTCTGCGGTCCAGTCTGCGCCGTTCACACCTTCGGGCGTGTCGGTCCGGCTGGCGAGCAGGCGGCGGGCCATGATAGTACCCCAGCGCGAGGCAATCGGTCCGGTTGTGCGGCTCAGCACCTGTTTCAGAAAGGCACCATCCGTGGTACCAAAAGCATCGGTCGGGAAGCCACCCGAAGCAGGCGAAATAATACCCACGGCTTTAAGCGAGCGGCGGGCCGCTGGCGGCACGTCATAGCGGATGACCAGCTCCTCCTGCTCATCATCGTCTTCTTCGTCCTCCTCATCCGCCTTGGCATCTTCGTCGCCAGGCGTCGAGGAGTCGCCGGTTACAGCTGGTCGCGGCAAAGCTGGATTACCCGGAAGCGGCGTTCCATTTGTCGGTGGCCGGCTGGTTGGGGGCGCTGGCGGAGGCGGAGGGTCGCCAAATCCTTCGGGCAAAAGCGACTCAGGACCCTGCTGGCCCAAGGCCGGCAGCGCAAAGACCATAGCCAAAGCGCCCGCTGCCAATAATCCTGTTCTGGTCTTTGAATCGGTCAATTGCGCGAACCCGCTTTTGTTATCGGTGCCTGCACCGGGATTTCTGTCACTTGCATCGGCTGCTCACTCCCCAGCCATTCCAGCCACATTAGCAGTGCGACTGCCAATCCGGCAACAAGCAGAAGCCAGGCTAGCCTGCTTTTCCATTCAATTTGCCGCGCCATACCGGAACACTCTGCTTTCTCTCCCAAACCGTGCGTTCGATAACGCATGGCGGCAAATCACTTTCCGGTTACGCCTAGCCGATATATAGCCGTCATCGCAATGGGAACACAAAACGATCTAACCGACCAAGCCGGAGGTGCACCGGTGATCGACCGATCCGTTGTGTTGGTTGGCATGATGGGCGTTGGCAAAACCAGTATCGGAAGACGGCTGGCAGCGCGTATCAATTTTGAATTTGTCGATGCCGATGAGGAAATCGAACGTGCAGCTGGCATGACTATCGCCGAGATATTCGAGAAATTCGGCGAAGGCTATTTCCGTGACGGCGAACGGCGCGTGATCGCGCGGTTGATGGATGGCCCCCCCAAGGTGATTGCCACCGGCGGCGGCGCATTTATCAATGAAGAGACCCGCACTTTAATCCTTGAACGCGCGCTCTCCATCTGGCTGGATGCGGATATCAAGGTGCTCGCTGACCGCGTCTCGCGGCGTGACCACCGTCCCTTGTTAAAAAACCGCGATCCGGTCGAAGTACTCACCGAACTTGGCAAGGTGCGCAACCCGTTATATGCGGCAGCCAATATCCATGTCCGAAGCGATGCATCACCGCATGCGCGGACCGTCGAAAATATCCTGAAGGCAATCGTTCCATGACCGTAGTTACCGTCGATCTGGCCGAACAGCCTTATGAAATTCATGTCGCGGCGGGTCTTTTGAGCGACATTGCCGGCATACTGGCACCATATGCGCGCAATGGTCGGCTGCTGGTGGTGACCGATGCGAATGTGGCGAAGCAAGTTTGGCCTGATGTGCAGGCAGCGCTGGCAAGTGTAGCTGTCAGGACCGAGACATTTGCATTGCCGGCGGGAGAAGCAGGCAAAAGCTGGGCAGAGCTTGAGAAACTGACCGACTGGCTGCTCAATCATCATGTCGAGCGTAGCGACCATATCATCGCCTTCGGCGGTGGGGTTGTTGGCGATATCACGGGGTTTGCGGCGCATATCGTCAAGCGCGGCTGCTCTTTTATCCAAATACCCACAACATTGCTCGCTCAAGTCGACAGCAGCGTCGGGGGTAAAACCGCGATCAACAGTCGTTCGGGCAAAAATCTAGTGGGGGCGTTTCACCAGCCATCTTTGGTTGTTATCGACCCGGATGTACTGACGACATTGCCGCAACGCCAGTTGGCAGCCGGGTTCGCCGAGGTTGTGAAATATGGCCTGATCGATGATGCGGGATTCTTTGCCTGGTGCGAAACCAACCTCGACAGGTTTTTCAACGGAGATGCCACAGCACGCGAATATGCGATTGTCCATTCGGTACGCTCCAAAGCGCGGATCGTTGCGGCGGACGAGAAAGAGCTGACTGGTACAAGGGCCCTGCTCAATCTCGGTCATACTTTTGCCCACGCACTGGAGGCCGATACCGGTTTTTCGGACAGGCTGTTCCATGGTGAGGCCGTTGCCGCAGGGATGGCACTGGCGTTTCGCTATTCGGTCAGGCTGGGGTTATGCCCGGCGGACGACGCCGCGCGCGTGGCCGCCTTGCTCAAGCGCGCTGGGTTGCCGACGACGCTGGCCGAAGCGAATGTCACGGCGAATGGCGCGAAGCTCGTTGAATATATGCTGCACGATAAGAAAATGAGCGGCGGCACCCTTCCCTTCCTGCTTGCGCGCGGAATCGGTCAGACCTTCCTGAGCAAAGATGTCGTGCTAAACGATGTAGCGGCATTTCTCGACGCCGAAGCTTAGTCCTGATCGAGCAGGAAGTCGTCTGAATCGTCAGTACCAAAACTATGATGCTGCCCGGCGTGCATATCGCCGCTTTGGAACTGCGCCTTAAGCCTCGCCTTGTCACGATGCCGGAACTCGCGGATGATTTTGGCGACATTTTCCTTACTTGTACCCATGAATTTTAGTGCATCGACCGACATGCGGATCGAGGATTCGAATACTTCGCGCACAATAGTAATTTCGCTGTCCTGCATCAGCTGCATCGCCTGTTGCCGGTCAAAGGCGCGGACAAACAGCTTGGTGGCAGGGAAGGTCTGGCGCACGGGCATCAGCGTTTCGGCATCGAGATCACGGTCATCGATGCAGAAGAATATCGCGCAAGCCTTGTCAGCGCCTGCGCGCTTCAGCAAATCGATCCGCGTTCCGTCACCATAAAAAACCTTGCGCCCAAATTCTCCACTCAGGTCGATGGTGCGTGGATTAATGTCGATCAGCGTCACCGAACGACCAGCCGCCTCCATGATTTGCGCCACTTGCTGGCCAAAACGGCCATGACCTACCACGATGACATTGGCCTGCGCGGCAAGCTCGGGGTCATCCAGCTGGACATCGCTCGCCGATTTCCGCGCTGCAAGTCTGCCCGCAAAAATCATCAGGAACGGCGTCGAGGCCATCGACAATGTCACGACAGCGCCAAACAGGCTGGACGCTTCCGGCTCGATAAGCAAAGCCTGTTGAGCCGCAGCGAATAGCACGAAGCCGAATTCGCCGCCTTGGCTCAACAGCATGGCCATGATGATCGACGCCTTGCTGTTGAGGCCAAAAATGCGGCCAAGAGAGAAGATGACCGCTATTTTGACGGCGATGAGCGCAAGCGCCAGACCGACAACGAGCAGTGGCTGGGCAAATATGACATTGACGTCAAGCAACATGCCGACCGCCAGAAAAAACAGCCCAAGCAGGATCGAACGGAACGGGTCGATATCGGCCTCTAACTCGTGCCGGTAAGGAGATTCCGCCAGCATCACACCCGCGACGAACGCGCCCAACGCAGGCGATACACCAATCATCTGCATTACTGCCGCGCTGGCGCAGACAGTAAACAGGCCTGTGACAATGAACAATTCGCGCTCGGAAATTTTGCCAACCAGCCGCAGCAAAGGGGAAAGCAAATAGCGGCCAGCCAGAACCAGTCCCACTATTGCAAGCACCGCGTAAAGCACAAGCAACCAGCCGCTAACAGCTCCTTCGGCAGCAGGCGCACGCGACAATGCCGCAACAATAGTGAGGAGCGGAACGATCGACAAATCCTGAAACAGCAGGATCGAAAAGCTCTTTTCACCGTAATCGGTTTTCAGGCGGCCACGCGATTGCAACAGCGGCAGAACCTGCGCGGTCGAGGAAAGTGCCAGCGGCAATCCCAATACCAACGCGGCCTCCCAACTGAAACTTGGCATGGCGAAAGTAATAACGGCGAACATCGCAAGGCCGCACAGGGCAACCTGCAAAGGGCCAAAAAGGAAAATGTCTCGCCGCAACAGCCATAATCGGCTCGGGGAGAGTTCCAGCCCGACCAGAAACAGCAGTAGGATGATGCCGATTTCGGAATAAGCGAGGATTGTTTCGGGCTCGCCGATTAATCCCAATCCATACGGCCCGATGAGAATACCAGCGACCAGATAGCCCAGCACCGCACCCAGACCCAGCCGACGGAAAATGAGAACAGATATCAGCGCAGCCCCCAAGAGCACCACGCCGCCCATCATCACATCGGCGACGAGATTATGGGAGGCTTCTTCCACCATCAGCTTGCAATCTTCATACGGCCGGCGGCCGCGAGTAAGGCGTCATAAGGCAACAATATCGCGGCATGACGCGACGGATAGTCTTTGGCAGGCATCAACAGGACAAGTTCGGGCCAGTGTGAAGGCATTTCTGCCCGACCTTTCAAGGCTTGCTCGATCTCATTTCTCGTCCGGCTGATCGAGCTTACATCTTCTCCAACGACATTTGCGCGCAGTATGGCGGCGGATGCCTGTCCCAAGGCGCAGGCGTTGGCGCGTAATGCCACTGCGGCGATGCTCCCGTCGTCGGCAAATTTGATATCAGCCTGAATCCGGCTGCCGCAAATCGGTGAGCGCGCTTCGGCGCTGCCGTCGGGATTATCCAACCGGTCGCCAGCAATCAACGACGACGCCAGCCGCAATATGTCCCGATTATATAAAGCGGAGTCCATCACTCCGCCGTTTCGGTTTCGCTATCCGCCGCCGCGCGCCGTTCGCGGACAAAAGCCGACATCGCATCGCCGCTCGCGTTAAGCAACGGATAGGTCCGCGACGCAGTCATCCATTCGGGGCGAGGCTCTTTTTCACCGAACATCGTTTCATATCCCATGACGAGCAGCAGGAAGATCAAAGTCGCTAAAATCAGGCCTTTGACCATGCCAAAGCCAAAGCCGAGCACGCGATCTATGGGGCCAAGCACCGATTTGCGCGATTTCGTGCCGATCGATTTCGATATCCATTTACCCAACGCGAAAATTACGATGACAATGGCGAGAAATGCCAACACTGCCGCGCCGGATTCTGTGCCAACCGCCTCGCTCAGCGCTGCCGTTGCCGGGCCGTGAAATACACGGATTGCTGCGATAATCATCAGCCATGCGATGAGCGACAAGGCCTCCTGCACAAAGCCGCGCATGAAGCCAAACACGGCGCCGCTGCCGAGGAGGAAGAGGACGATAATATCTAAGGCGGTCATGCCGCGTTTGCTAACCGCGTCCCAGCATATGGTCAACGAGATTGGCGAGCGTGCGGAACTCTTGGGTGGAAATTCCCGCCTGCCCCTTGACCGATGGCGGAACGAGAGCGCGATTAAAGCCGAGCTTTGCCGATTCTTTCAACCGCAGCGCACCATGCGCCACCGGGCGGATTTCGCCCGATAATGCAACTTCGCCAAACAGCACTGCGTCCGACGGCAATGGGCGTTCGGCCAGCGCCGACACAAGAGCAGCTGCAACGGCCAGATCGGCGGCCGGGTCCGAAATGCGGTAGCCGCCCGCGATATTGAGATAAACCTCCGCAGTCGAGAAACTCAGGCCGCACCGCGCCTCGAGTACCGCCAATATCATCGCCAGTCGCCCGCTGTCCCAGCCGACAACTGCACGGCGGGGCGTGGCACCGCTCGATAGTCGCACAACCAACGCCTGTATCTCTACCAGCACCGGCCTTGTGCCCTCCAACGCCGGAAACACCGTCGCGCCAGTTACTTGCTCTGCGCGGTCGGTGAGGAATAATGCACTGGGATTGCCAACCTCGGTCAGCCCTTCTTCCTGCATTGCGAACACGCCGATTTCGTCAGTTCCGCCAAAGCGGTTTTTCGAAGCCCGTAATATCCGGTACTGATGGCTTCGCTCACCCTCGAAGGCCAGCACGGTATCGACCATATGCTCCAGCACACGCGGACCCGCTATCGTACCATCCTTGGTCACATGTCCCACCAGCATCAACGCGGTACCGCGTTCCTTGGCATAGCGGATCAGTTCCTGCGCCGACGCGCGCACCTGACTTACCGTCCCGGGCGCACCTTCAATCAGGTCGCTATGCATTGTCTGGATGGAATCGATGACAAGCAAAGCTGGTGGCGCGCCGCTGCTCAACGTGGTCAATATGTCACGCACCGAAGTCGCCGCCGCCAACTGCACCGGCGCATCGCCCAACCCCAGCCGCCGCGCGCGCAACCGCACCTGATCGACCGCCTCTTCTCCAGAAATATAAGCGACGCTCAGCCCACGCAGCGCCAAATTCGCCGCCGCCTGCAACAGCAAAGTAGACTTCCCGATTCCCGGATCACCGCCAAGCAACGTCGCCGACCCCGGCACAAGCCCCCCGCCAAGCGCGCGATCAAACTCGGCTATCCCCGTCGAAGCACGGTCAGGTAATTTAATGTCGCTGTTCAGTCCCGAAAGCTCAACTGAACGACCGCCGGTGCGCAGATGATGCTTCATCTCGAAGACAGTCGCACTCGCCTCTTCGGCGAGTGTATTCCACTCCCCGCAATCATCACACTGCCCTTGCCACCGACTTGCCTCCGACCCGCAAGCCTGACACACATATCTGCGTTTTGCCTTTGCCATGGCTTTTCAATATCAGAACATATCAGGAACTCAAGGGTCAATGTGGATGCTTCTGTGCTTGCACCAGCCCAATAGCAGTGCCACATCAACAACATGCGGGAGAAAGAACTCAGGCTGGCGCTGATCTGCTATGGCGGGGTCAGCCTTGCCGTTTACATGCACGGCGTTACCCGGGAAATCTGGCACCTTATCCGCGCCAGCAGGGCTTATCATGACGACAGCGAAACCGCAGGCGGTAGCGAGATTGTCTATCGCGACCTTATTGCCAAGATTGAAGACGCAGCCGGCACCAAATTGCGGGTTTTTACCGATATCATCGCCGGTTCCAGCGCGGGCGGGATCAACGGAGTGTTTTTGGCACAAGCCATCGTCACCGGCCAATCGCTCGAACCGCTGACCGACCTGTGGCTAGAAAAGGCAGATGTCGAAATCTTGCTCGATCCAGACGCACGACCGTTATCGCGTTTCTCCAAATTCTGGGCGATCCCGATTGCGTGGATGGTGCTGCGCCGTAAAGGCGGTGCCATTGACCGGATGGTCGCCGACGAGGCCAAGGAGGAAGTCGCGACGAAGTTATCGCGCTTTGTCCGCGCCCGCTGGTTTGCGCCGCCGTTTGGCGGGCAGGTGTTTTCGGGGCTGCTACTCGATGCGTTCGATGCGATGGCGAAGGGAATGACGGGTAAGGCGCTTTTGCCGCAACATCAGCCGCTCGATCTGTTCGTCACCGTGACCGATTTTGCCGGACATGATCAGGTATTGATGCTGAACAGTCCTTCTATGGTCGTTGAATCCGAACACCGCATCACGATCAGCTTCTCCACACGTGGCCGTCAGGGTATGGATATTGCAGCGATCCCGGAACTGGTATTTGCGGCACGAGCGACCGCAAGCTTTCCTGGTGCCTTCCCGCCTTTTTCCGCACATGAACTCGATGCACAGATCAAGACGCGTGGTATCGAATGGCAGGGCCGCGACGCTTTTCTGCAACGGATATTACCGCAGCAATTTGCCGCTGGCGTTGCCGCCGACGCGATGCTGATCGACGGTTCGGTGCTCGCCAATGCGCCGTTCAATCAGGCAATTGAGGCGCTACGCAACCGCCCTGCGCGGCGCGAGGTCGACCGGCGTTTTGTCTATATTGACCCCAAGCCCGGCCGGCCAAGTTTCCGCTTCAAGCGGCGCGGCGGGACAAATGCGCAAGATGGCGCGCGCAAGAAGCCACCGGGCTTTTTCTCGACGATATTCGGAGCGACGTCCAACATCCCGCGCGAACAGCCCATCCGCGACAGCCTCGAAAAGCTCGAAGGGCGAACTGAGCGCGTTGAGCGGATGCGACAGATTACCGACAGTCTGCGCGTTGAGGTCGAAAATACCATCGAACAAATGCTCGGCAAAACATGGTTCCTGTCGCAGCCTACACCCGAGCGGCTGGAGAAATGGCGCTCGACCGCCAACCAGAAAGGCGCGCAGGCGGCGGGGTATAGCTATCCGGCGTATGGGCATCTCAAAATGGCTGGCGTAGTCGACGACATCATGGCGATTGCGCGCCGCGCTTACCCCGAGGGCGACTCGCTCCATTTCAGGAATTTGCGGAGCTCAGTTTGGGCAGAAATCAGGGCACGTGGTCTTGAAGCGATGGCGGGTACCAAGGGCGTTGGCGCAACTAAACAATCAATCCAGTTTTTCCGCGATCACGACATTCGCTACCGTATCCGCCGCCTGCGCTTTCTCGCACGCCGGTTGGCGCACGAGATTGAGGCCGACTATGGCGAAGAGGGTATTGGCACCAAAATCATGCACGACAATATCTATGCGTGCCTGTCGCTGTTTCTGGAGCGCGAAACGTCAGACTATCTAGGCGCGGATTTTGCCGAGATAGTTGCCAGAGGCATCGAAAATCCCAGCATCCTGCTGGACCGGCTGGCCGAACGCCGGGCACTCATCGAAACCGACCGGCTCGCGGACCGGTTGTTATGCGATGCGCTGCTACAGATGCCGGATGAAAGCAGGCGAACCATGCTTTTGGGCTATATCGGCTACCCGCTTTACGACATTGCCACCCTGCCGTTGTTGCAAGGCGAAGGCCTTGACGAGTTTGATCCGGTCAAAGTGGACCGCATATCGCCCGAGGACTGCAACGCCATTCGGACGGGCGGCGCCGCAGCGACGCTGAAAGGGATCGAGCTAAACAATTTCGGCGCGTTCTTCAGCCGCGCCTATCGCGAGAATGATTATCTCTGGGGCCGCTTGCACGGTGCAGAGCGATTGATCGACATCGTGCTGTCGTCGCTACCTTCTGGCAGCTCGATTGCCGATGCCGACGTGCGCAATTTCAAGCGCAACGCGTTCGCCGCCATCCTCGATCAGGAAGCACCCCGCCTCAGAAGAATCCAGCCGCTGATTAAATCGCTTCGCTCCGAGATCGAAGCGCTCGGCGGCACTGCGCCTTAGCTTTTGACGATATTGTACACGGTTTCAACAAAGCGGTCGGCGCTGATGAAACCCTTTGGGTTCACACCAAAGCCATCGGTCGGATTTGATGCCTTGATCTGTTCGAGCGTCTGCCCCGCCTTAATCCCCGCCTCGACCTTGGCGATGACGGTGGCGATCATGTTCCGATGGTTTTGCAGGTCCGCCTTGGTTGCAATTGCGCCGTGGCCCGGGATGATTTTGGTCTGGTCATTGGCGATTGCCAGCACTTTGTCGGCGGCTGCGACAAATCCGCGGACATCACCACCGCTGTCTCTATCGACATAAGGAAAACTGACCTGCAGCATGAACAAATCGCCCATGTGGATCACGTTTGATTTGGTCCAGTGAATGATCGAATCCCCGTCGGTGTGTGCGGCTGGCATGTGGATGACGCGGACTTCTTCGCCATTCAGATGCAGCTTTAGTCCTTCGGCATAAGTGATGACGGGGAGCGCTGCAGGCGGTGCTGCCGGAATGGTCCGCGCGCCAGAAGTGCCTGCCCCGGAAACAGCCCCTGCAGCCAAGCGAACGCGGACATTGTCATGCGCCATAATTACTGCGCCTGCATTGCCGAGATTTTCGTTCCCGCCGCTATGGTCGCCGTGCCAGTGGGTGTTCACTAGGAACTTTACCGGCGCTGCACCAAGCCCCGATACCGCTGCCTGAATTTTTGCCGTCATCGGCGCATATTGGTCGTCGATCAGGATCGTCCCGTCCTCGCCATATGACACCCCGATATTACCGCCGGCGCCGAAAAGCACAGCGACGCCAGGGGCCAATTGTTCGGACTTAATTTCGATCTTGCTGAAATCCTGCTGCGCGCATGCTGGAGTGGCGATGGCGGAAATAGCAAACGCACAGATGAAGGGTAGTCTCGTCATTGGGGGGATGCTCCTGAACCTCGTTGATTTGTAAGCTATAGAGGCTCTCGCCCAAGCGCTAGTCAATTCATATGGTCGGCCATTCAATCTCGCCGGCCTCGGTCAGCAGCTTGAGCATCACAGCCGCGCCGCATTGTTGGGACTTGGCGGTTCGGCTGAATTTGCCATCGGCAACAAACTTGCCGCGCTCATAATGGTTCGAGAAACTCCACAAATAAGGCGTCGGAACCCCAAGCCCGCGATAGCCAAGGCCGTTATAGGCCTCGAGCCGATAGAGCGTGCGTTCGAGGCTCCAGTCGGTCTGTCCAGTAAAGCCCAACAGCCGCAACGCATCCTTGGCGCTCGATTCCCAATCCGACGGCGGCAGCCACTGACTTGGCCGCCCTGCAGGTACCTGCCGCGTGCGTGCGGTCAGCGGGAAGTCGCCATTGTGCAAATGCGCGCGGAAATTGAAACTTGCCTCAAGCGCGTGGGTTGCTGCGATGAAATGCCACGGAACGCCGGTGACTTTCTCGACGCGCGCGTAGCGGTCACGCGATTTACGCATCATATCGAGATGCCAGTTCGCGGTATCGGCATATTGCGGGCGCACGGTCAGACTGCGGAACTTGCGGCTATATTCGGATTTCAAGCTTCCATAATCGCGCGATTTTTTGAGCGGTGTGTCCGGTTCGTCAGCAGGCTGAGGCACCTCAATTTTTGCTTCTGGCAGCGCCACTTCTGGTACCGGCGGAGCGCCCGGCTGGAAAATTATCGTCGGCTGGGCTTGTTCATCCTGCACCAGAAAGCGAATGCCCTTTGGCGATGGCACGCCAAAGGGCATGGGAAGCAGTCGAAGCGCTTCGGGCAATTCATATTGGTTACGGTGAAGCTCGGCGAGCAACTCGCCCGCCTTGTCGGCGAAGCCCGGATCGGTCGGTTCGGATCGGTCGATTAGCGCCACCAGCCGGGGCATCGCCATCTGATAAAGCGATTCGGTGAAATCAGCCAGCGACGTGCCCTTGCCCATCGCCAACGGTGATTCGGGGAAGCCCCTTCGGTCCGCCTCGCGTTCAAGGTTGATGACCGCATCGGCCATCCGCAAATAGCCCATTGGCTTGCGGGGGATGAGGTCAGTAATTTCGCGGGGTACGTCGAGGCCGAGGATTTTGGTATCCTGCGCGAACGACCGTTGCCCGACGGCCAAGACGACCGTCGCGCCGCCTGCCAACTTAAGAAAGTCTCTTTTGCCGAACTCCCTGCCCGCCATCGACTCGCTCCTCCAAGATTAGCGTAGCATTAGAACGGCTTGAAGTCTTGCGGGCGGGCGCAGATTTTACGTGGGCCGCGAATCAATCAGGTAATGCCGTCCCAGATGCCTTTGAGCTTGTCGAAAAAGCCGGTTGATTGCGGGCATTCCTCACCGGTCTCGGTCTCACGGAATTCGCGCAAGAGCTCCTTTTGCCGCGCCGACAAACGCGACGGGGTTTCGACGTCGATCTGGATAACCATATCGCCGCGTCCACGGCCCTGCAGCACCGGCATCCCTGCCCCGCGCTGACGGAGCTGCTTGCCCGACTGAATGCCCTCGGGAACGATGATGATATGTTCTGCGCCGTCCAATCCGGGAATACGGATTTCCCCGCCCAATGCTGCGGTCGTAAAGCTTACCGGCGCCCGGCAGAACAATGTAGTGCCGTCGCGTTCGAACACTTTGTGCCGCGACAAATGGATGAAGATGTAAAGGTCGCCCGCTGCTGCGCCATAAGGCCCCGCCTCGCCCTTGCCTGCCACACGAATGCGCGTGCCTTCATCAACACCGGGAGGTACGTTGACCGAGATGGTCTTGCGTTCGTCGACGCGGCCTTCGCCGCCGCAGACCTTGCATGGATCTTCGATAACTTCGCCGCGACCATGGCAAGTCGGGCAGGTGCGCTCGACTACGAAAAAGCCCTGCTGCGCGCGAACCTTGCCATGGCCAGCACACAGGTTGCATCGCCGCTTGCCCGAACCCGGCGTTGCGCCAGAGCCTTCGCAAGTGCCGCAGGCGGTAGCGACGTCGATGGTGATTTCGGCTTCCTTGCCGTGGAAGGCCTCGTCGAGCGAGATTTCGAGGTCGTAGCGCAGGTCAGCTCCGCGCGCAGGCCCGCGTTGGCGACCGCCGAAGGCATCGCCGAAAAAGCTTTCGAATATGTCGGAGAAATCGCCGAAGCCAGCACCGCCCTGTCCACCGCCGCCATTCTCAAACGCAGCCTTGCCAAACCGGTCATAGGCAGCGCGCTTTTGCGGATCTTTCAGGACATCATAGGCTTCCGAAATCGCCTTGAACTTGGCTTCGGATTTGTCGCAGCCCGGGTTACGGTCGGGATGGCACTCCATCGCGAGACGGCGATAAGACGACTTCAGCGTCTTTTCATCCGCCGTCCGCTCAACTTCCAGCAATTCGTAATAATCGATGTCAAGACTCATGACAGACTAACCCCTCGTTTCCCGACCGTCGCTGCGTTTCGGTAGGCGACGGTCGAGAACTTTCAACATCAGTCTTTTTTGTCGTCTTCGACTTCGGAGAATTCGGCGTCGACGACATTTTCGTCGGCCGGTGCATCTTCCGGAGCCGCACCGGGCGAAGCCGCAGCCTGCTCTTCCTTGTAGATCGCTTCGCCAAGCTTCATCGCAATCTGGGCCAAGGCGGCAGCCTTTTCCTTCATCGCTTCTGGCTCACCGCCTTCGATGGCGGTTTTGGTTTCAGCGACAGCGGCCTCGATTTCACCCTTGAGCGCAGCGTCGACCTTGTCGCCATGCTCAGACAACTGCTTCTCGGTCGTGTGAACTAGGCTTTCAGCGTTGTTCTTCGCTTCCGCTGCCTCACGCCGCTTCTTGTCTTCCTCGGCAAAAGCCTCCGCATCACGGACCATCTGATCGATGTCGGCGTCGGACAAACCACCCGAAGCCTGAATCTTGATCTGCTGCTCCTTGCCGGTGCCCTTGTCCTTGGCAGTCACGCTGACGAGGCCGTTAGCATCGATGTCGAAGGTAACCTCAACCTGCGGCACGCCGCGCGGTGCTGGCGGAATACCGACCAGGTCGAAATTTCCGAGCAGCTTGTTGTCCGCCGCCATTTCGCGCTCGCCCTGGAAGACGCGGATCGTCACCGCGTTCTGGTTGTCTTCTGCGGTCGAGTAAACCTGCGACTTCTTCGTCGGGATCGTCGTGTTACGGTCGATCATGCGCGTGAACACGCCGCCCAACGTTTCGATGCCGAGCGACAATGGGGTAACGTCGAGCAGTAGCACGTCCTTGACGTCGCCCTGCAACACGCCTGCTTGAATGGCAGCGCCCATCGCAACGACTTCGTCGGGGTTCACGCCGGTATGCGGTTCCTTGCCGAAGAAGCTTTTCACAACGTCGCGTACCTTTGGCATGCGGGTCATGCCGCCGACCATCACGACTTCGTCGATCGCGTCAGCTTTCAGGCCAGCGTCGGCAAGCGCCTTCTTGCAAGGCTCCAGCGTGCGCTTGATCAAATCATCAACCAACTTTTCGAGGTCAGCGCGCGTAATGGTCTTCACCAGATGCTTCGGACCATTTTGGTCAGCGGTGATAAACGGCAGGTTCACTTCGGTAGTCTGCGTCGAAGACAATTCGATCTTCGCCTTTTCCGCCGATTCCTTCAGACGTTGCAGCGCAAGCTTGTCCTTGGTGAGGTCAATGCCCTCGGCCTTCTGGAAGTCGTCAGCAAGAAACTGAACCAGCTTGCTGTCGAAATCTTCACCGCCAAGGAAGGTGTCGCCATTGGTCGACTTCACTTCGAACACGCCGTCGCCGACTTCGAGGATCGAGATATCGAACGTACCGCCGCCAAGGTCATAGACAGCGATGGTTTTGTTCTCATCCTTGTCCATGCCGTAGGCAAGCGCCGCAGCGGTCGGCTCGTTGATGATGCGCAGGACTTCAAGACCGGCAATCTGGCCCGCATCCTTGGTTGCCTGTCGCTGGGCATCGTTGAAATAGGCTGGAACGGTAATGACCGCCTGCGTAACGGTTTCGCCCAAATAAGCTTCTGCCGTTTCCTTCATTTTTTGAAGAATGAACGCCGAAATCTGCGATGGCGAATAGTCTTCGCCTCCTGCCTTAACCCAAGCATCGCCATTCTTGCCCTTGACGATGCTGTAAGGAACAAGCTCGGTGTCTTTCTTGGTAATCGGGTCATCGAAGCGACGGCCAATAAGACGCTTCACGGCGAAGACCGTGCTTTCCGGATTGGTTACTGCCTGCCGCTTGGCGGGCTGCCCGATAAGGCGCTCGCCATCCTTGGCAAAGGCAACAATCGACGGCGTCGTACGTGCGCCTTCTGCATTTTCAATGACCTTGGGCTTGCCGCCGTCCATGACCGCAACGCAGCTGTTTGTCGTGCCCAAGTCGATACCAATAACTTTAGCCATAAAAACTTACCCCGAAATTTTAAAAATTGAACTATAGCCTGCCGCTTGCGGACCGGCCCTATCAGGCACCGGCTTTTTCCGTAAAACGACACTGTAGCGGCGATATAGGTGCCAATTCGCTTGGCACAAGGCTTGCGCAACCCTAGATGGGGAAAAAGTGACGGTCCGCCCCGCTTTCGGACAGTTTTACAGTCGCAAAAAAATGAGGCAACAGATGAACCGCAGACTCTTCACACTTGGTACCGCAGCAATAACGCTGCTGCTTGGCTCGTGCGGACCAACCCCGCAATTGAAGGTCAAGGAAGCCGTTCTGACGCTGTCGCCGGTTGACAGCAATCCGTCCGGTTTTCACTTCAACGTCTATGGCGGACCTGAGGATGTCTACCTGCTCCGTGTCAGTACACCGTCGGCAATTCGCACCGAAATGCATGATGTTGGGGTCGATCCCAAAACCGGCGCGGTGACGATGTTTCCAATGAGCCGCGTGCTAATCCCGGCTGGCAAAAAGGTTGAATTCAAACGTGGCGGCAAGCATGTCATGATGTGGGGCATCAACCTCATCCCGCGAAGGTTGGGTGAGATTGAAACCGAGTTCCTGTTTTCGAACAATGCACGCATATTGGTCAAGGCGCGGGTTCAGGAAATGGACGGCACTGACCCCGACGAGAAAAAGGCGATTGACGGCTAAACAATGTTCGGGCCGCATCCTTCGGGAAGACCACTAACCGTTCGCGAACGTGCGTTGGCGGAATCCGTGTTCGGCGACGCGCTCGATTATCACAGCATCCGCATCCACAACCGAAAGTTCTGGTGGTTCCAGCCGCGTAAGGTGACGATGGCCCCCGACGGGCACCTATGGTTTCATCCCAAAAATGATCTGTTTTGTGATGATTTCTGTGATCGCGGACTGGAATTGCAAGGGCTGTTCATCCACGAATTGGTCCATGTGTGGCAGCACCAGCAGGGGATTTTCCTGCCCTTAAAGCGCCATCCGTTCAGCCGGTATGATTACAGCCTGAAACCCGGGTGGAAGCTCAGCCAATATGGCATCGAGCAGCAAGCCGAAATTGTGAAGCATGTGTTTCTGTTGCGGCAAGGGGCAAAGGTGCCGGGCGCGCCGCCGCTTTCGCAATATGACGGCGTACTACCCTTTTGACGGCAGCAGCCCAAGCCGGTCTCGCATTGTCCAGCGGATAAGCATGAGTATCGAGACAATGGCAAGGCCCGTCGCAAGACCAGCCCAAACGCCGACGCCATCCCAGCCTGCCCTGAACGCCAGCCACGCACCGACACCGATGCCCACCACCCAGTAACCGAAGGCGGCAAAGAACATCGGAACTTTTGTGTCGTGAAGCCCACGCAACATGCCCGCGCCAACCACCTGCGCACCGTCGACAATCTGAAATATCGCCGCGACCATCAGGAAGCTGACTGCGAGGTTGAACACTTGCGTCGTCGCCGCATCGACTGGTGTCACGAAAATGCCGATCAATGCTTCGGGGAAAAGATAGATTATCAGCGCCATCACCGCCATGAAGCCGGTTCCCAGCACGAACCCTGTCCATCCGGAGCGGGCGATTGCGGTCGCGTCGCGCCTACCATAAGCCAATCCCACGCGGACGGTAGCGGCCTGCCCCAGCCCCATCGGGACCATGAAGGTCAGTGAGGCAATCTGCAAAGCGATGGCATGCGCCGCAACCGAAGCCTCGTTGATCAGGCCCATCAGCAATATCGCGACCGCAAACACCCCGCCCTCAAAGGCCATGGTGACGCCTATCGGCAAGCCGAGCTTCCAGATCTGGCGGAACCGCGCCCAGTCCGGCCGCCAGAGACGACCAAACAGATGGTAACGGCGGAACTTGGGGTGAAAACTGACAATAGCGGCCATCACGCCGAACTCGAAGCAGTTGGTGATCGTGCTGCCGATACCGGCACCCATCAGCCCGAGTTGGGGCCAGCCATAATTGCCGAGGATCAAGCCGTAATTGACTATGGCATTCAGGGCCACCGCACCCATCGCGACAACCGTCGCCCAGATCGGCTTTTCGAGAGCAGCGACAAAATTGCGCAGTACGAGGAAGCCGATGAATGGCAGGATCGACCACATATAAAATCGCGCAAAGATTGCCGCATCGGCGGAAATACCCGGCTGCTGACCCGAAAGCAGCAAGATGCTTTCGGTGTTCCACAATATGATCCACACCGGAATCATGATCGCGACGCAAGTCCACAGCCCCTGCCGGAAGGTCCGCCTGATATCGCGCACCGAATGCGCCATGCGGCCTTTTTCCGATGCCATCATCGGGGCGGTCGCGGTGATCAGGCCCATCGAGAAAATCGCGAAAATCATCGCCAGATTGTGCCCCATCGCGCCGGCCGCGAGTTCGCTAGGGCCAAGCCAGCCGAGTAAGATGACGTCGGTAACACCGATCAGCATCATCGACAGGTTCGACAAGATCATCGGCCATGCAAGCTTCACCGTCGCGCGAAGCTCATCGCGCCAGGGGGACTGGCGGTCCATAGGGATTGCCGCTGTGGTCATGGGAGGCGGTGGATAGCTACCTTGCTCGCGGAGAGCAAATATTACGCCCTATTTTATACTTGGCTTAGCGGCCTTATCTTCGTTTTCCCTATACGCGGCATAAGCCTGCCCACCGGACGCTGTGTAAATTTCGAATAGTCCAGTCGCTTCAAAAAGGCTTTTAAAGTTCCTGAAACCATAGTTTCTAGGATCAAAGGGCCCTTGCCGCTTAACAGCAGTGACGGCCGTTGAGAGCGGAGCCCACCCGTCATCTTTCATTGATGCAGCCACGCCCCCTTTTAACGCCGTAATCAAGTCGCCATCAAGTTTTGTAGATGGTTCGGGCTGAACGTTTATCGCAACTTCTGGCTTCTTTGAGGACCTGAGCTCCGTCTCCAGTGCATTGAGATAAAGAAAGTTTGTGCACGCGCTCACAAAAGGCTTTGGAGTTTTTGTTTCTCCAAACCCGTAAACCTCATGCCCGTTTGCTTTCAACTGCAGAACCAACGGCGTGAAGTCGCCGTCACTTGAAGCGATGCAAAATGCATCAAGCTTTTGGGTGTAAAGCAGTTCCATGGCTTCAATGACTAAAGCTATGTCAGTTGCGTTTTTTCCAGAACTGTAGCTGAATTGTTGGATAGGTCGAATTGCAAATTCATGCAGCTTATGGCGCCAACCGTTCATCTGCGGGCTTGACCAATCGCCATAAGCACGCCGAATGTTAGCCGTACCGTATTTCGAAAGTTCAGCAATTATTTCGGCGATCTTATTATGCGAAATATTGTCAGCATCGATTAGAAGTGCAATTCTTCTGTCAATTGCAACCTCTGGTTGATCGTTGCTCATTCGGCCGAAGCCTTCGCCACTCCAACCAAAGCAGGGCGCAGCAACCGGTCCTTGATCATATACCCAGCCTGCATCTCAGCCACGATCGTTCCCGGCTCTGCATCCGCGCTGGGAATTTCGACCATCGCTTGATGCTGGTTCGGATCGAGCGGCAAGCCCATTGCGGCGATGCGGGTGATGCCGTTTTTGGCGAACACGCTTTCCAGTTCGCGGCCGGTGGCTTCGAGTCCAACGACAAGGCCCTTCATCGCTTCGCTCTCGCGCATTTCAGCCGGGATAGCCTCTAACGCGCGGGTCAGATTGTCCGACACGGACAACACGTCGCGGGCGAAGCCGGTCGCGGCATAAGCGCGCGCGTCCTGCGCTTCTTTTTCCATCCGGCGACGGACATTTTGCGTTTCGGCCTGCGCGTACAGCACTTCCTGTTTCGCGGTGGTCAATGCCTCTTCCAATTCGGCGATCTTTGCTTCGGCTGCATTGCCTGTTTGAGGCGCATCATCCTTCAGATGCTCCGGCACGCCTTCCATTTCTTTTTCAACCGCGATGTCGGCTGCTTCGTTTTTCTTGTCAGTCATAACCCTGTTAACCCATATATGGAGCAGCGGGTCCCGCTGCGCGTTGCTTTGCGCATATAGAAAGCAATTTTATTTCATCAAGCCGCGCGTCATTTAATTAAGCGGCCCAAAGCCTGCGCAGTGAAATCAACCATCGGTACGATACGGGCGTAGTTCAGCCGCGTTGGGCCGATTACGCCGACAACGCCGACGACTTTGCCGCCAGCCTCACGATAGGGCGCGGCGATGACCGTCGAGCCGGATAGCGAGAACAGGTTATTCTCCGATCCGATAAAAATCCGCGTCGATTGCGCATCACGCGCGCTATCGACCAGCCGCGCAATCTCTTCCTTACTCTCCAACTCGTCGAGCAACTGCCGCACGCGGTCGAGATCGGCGGCGGCAGCCTCGTCGATCAGGTTCGATTGTCCGCGTACGATCAGCACCGGCCGGTCATTGGCATCGAGCGACCAGATCGCTAGGCCATCACGCACCAGCTTCTCGCTGGCATTATCAAGCTCCGCCTTCTCGGCACGGATTTCGCCGTCGAGGCGTAACAGGGCTTCGGAAAGCGTCAATCCCGACAATCGCGCAGAGATATAATTCGATGCCTCCACCAGCGCGCTGTCGCTGACCGAGGGGTCTATGCCGACGACGCGGTTCTCAACGCTGTTGTCGGTTCCAACCATGATCGCCAGGACCTGAGTTCCCGACAGGCGCGCGAAGCTGAAAGATTTCATCACTGCATCACGTTTGGGCACGAGCACGATGCCAGCACAGGCCGACAGTCCAGACAGGACCGAAGTCGCGGCCGCCAGTGCTTCCTCAATCGGGCCGTCGCCCTTGATCTGCGATTCAATCGCGCGGCGTTCTTCGGCCGACGGCTCCGCTGCCTGCATCATGCCGTCGACGAATAGCCTGAGCCCGCTCTCGGTCGGCATCCGCCCCGCGCTGGTATGCGGTGCCGCAAGCAGACCTGCCTCTTCGAGATCCTGCATCACATTGCGGATCGAAGCGGGAGAAAGGTTGAGACCCGGAAACTTGGAAATGGTCCGCGACCCCACAGGCGCACCGCTGTCGAGATAGCTTTCGACCACCATCCGGAAAATATTACGGGTGCGGTCGTTGAGTTCGTTGATCGGGGTGTGGCTCACGCAGATAGATGTAGCGCAGCAGGCTTGCAAAGCAAGCGGGGGCAGCTATGGCGGCCATTAACCCGTTATCAGGAGACTATCATGCGTCCATCCGGCCGTGCGCCAGACGAAATGCGCGCCATTTCGATTGAAACCCATTTCACCAAACATGCCGAAGGCAGCTGCCTCATCGGCTTTGGCGACACCCGCGTTCTGGTCACCGCCAGCGTCGAAGACCGGCTTCCGCCTTGGCTTCGCGGCAAGGGTGAAGGCTGGGTGACGGCAGAATATTCAATGCTTCCTCGCGCCACACATACGCGCGGCCAGCGTGAAGCGGCGAAAGGCAAGCAGTCGGGACGAACACAAGAAATTCAGAGGCTTATTGGCCGTTCTTTACGCGCGGTAGTCGATATGAAGAAACTCGGCGAGCATCAAATCACGCTCGATTGTGATGTGTTGCAGGCCGACGGCGGGACACGGACCGCGGCGATTTCTGGCGCATGGGTCGCGTTGCGGCTCGCGGTTGATGGCCTGATGGCGTCGGGCGCGGTCAAGGAAGATCCGATTAGCGGACGTGTGGCAGCAGTTTCCTGTGGCATATACAATGGCACGCCGGTCCTTGACCTTGATTATATCGAGGATTCGAGCGCCGATGCCGATGCCAACTTCGTCCTGCTCGAAGGCGGCAAAATCGCCGAAGTTCAGGCAACAGCGGAAGGCGCAACATATGACGAGGAGGCGCTTCTTCGTTTGCTGCGGCTCGCGCGCATGGGTACTGACCGGATTTTCGCCGTACAGGCAGATGCAGTGAAATAGGAAAATGACGCACCGCAAGCTTCTGCCCGGCAAAATCGTAATTGCCAGCCACAATGCTGGGAAGGTGAAGGAGATCAGGGCATTGCTGGCTCCGTACGGGATCGAGCCGGTTTCCGCAGGCGAGCTGGGCCTGCCCGAACCGGCGGAAACCGGCACCGCCTTTGCCGAAAATGCGCTGCTCAAGGCACATGCTTCTGCGCAAGGTTCGGGAATACCGGCATTGGCCGACGACAGCGGCCTGTGCGTTACTGCGCTCGACAACGCGCCAGGCGTGTATACCGCCGACTGGGCCGAAAAACAGGAGTTCGAAGGCGGACCAGGCCGCGACTGGTATATGGCAATGGGCAAGGTCGAGGGCAAACTGGCCGAGCTTGGCCCGGACATCGACCGCAGCGCCTATTTCATCTGCACCCTCGCACTCGCATGGCCCGATGGGCATGAAGAAGTTTTCGAGGGCCGGGTGCAAGGCAGCCTAACCTGGCCGCCACGCGGCAAACTGGGGTTTGGCTATGATCCGGTGTTTGTACCAAATGGCAAAACGCAGACCTTTGCCGAACTCGACCCCGCCGAAAAGCACGCGATGAGCCATCGGGCGGACGCCTTCAAAAAGCTGGTAGAAGCGGTGTTTTGAGCGACCCGCTCGCCCTTTATATACACTGGCCGTTTTGCGTTTCCAAATGCCCCTACTGCGATTTTAACAGCCATGTTCGCGAGAGTGTCGATCAGGATATTTGGCTGGCGGCACTGCTGGCCGACATGGCGTATGAAGCGGCGCTGACACGGGGTCGCCCGTTGACATCGATATTTTTCGGCGGTGGCACACCGTCGCTTATGCCGCCGTCGACGGTAGCCGCATTAATAGCGGCTACCGAGCAGCATTGGGGCTTTGCCGACACTATCGAAATCACGCTGGAGGCTAACCCGTCCTCGGTTGAGGCTGCGCGATTTGCCGATCTGGCCGCGGCGGGCGTAAACCGCGTATCGCTTGGCCTGCAATCGCTCGAAGATGATGCACTCGCCTTTCTGGGCCGCGCACATTCGGTCGCCGAGAGCCTCGACGCTCTTGCCATCGCGCAGCGCCATTTTGGGCGCGTGAATATCGACCTCATCTACGCGAGGCCCGACCAAACAGCACAGCAATGGCAATTAGAATTAGAGCGCGCCATCGCGTTCGGCACCGATCACATGTCGCTGTATCAGTTGACGATTGAACCCGGCACCCGTTTCGAAACGATGGTCCGGACGGGCGATTTCGTACCTGCCGACAATGATGACGCAGCAACATTGTATGAACTTACGCAAGAGCTGACGGGCGCGGCTGGCATCCACGCTTACGAAATCAGCAACCACGCCAGGCCGGGTTCGGAAAGCCGCCATAATTTAAGCTATTGGCGCTATGATGATTATATCGGAATCGGTCCCGGTGCACATGGACGGCGGCTCAATTGCGCTACCCAACGTCATAAAAAACCCGAAAATTTTCTGTCAGCGGTTGACCGCAATGCACATGGCATTTCGAGCGAGGAAGCGCTCGATTCCAGAACCCGCGCCACCGAGGCATTATTGATGGGCCTTAGACTGGCCGAGGGCGTGAGCCTGCAACGCCTGTCCGCCAGAACCGGTCTCGCGCCGGATGCGTTGCTTGATATCGATGCTGTCGAACGGATAGCAAAGCTTGGCCTGATCGGTCGCATTGGCGATCATTTCACTGTCACGCCCAAGGGCATGCCGCTGCTCGACGCCATCTTACCCGAAATAGTAAACATTGAGACAGACGCTACCGCCTGATAGCATCGCCGACATGGCCGCGTTGCTCACCGAATATGCTTCATTTTTAACCGACAATCGCCGGATGTCCCCGCACAGTGTGCGCGCCTATCAGGCGACCGCGGAGCGGCTCAGCGGATTTCTGGAACTGCATTGGGGCGGCCTGGTTGATCGAGCGGCTCTGACCAAAATCAGTGCGGCAGATTTACGGTCCTTCCTTGCCGACCGGCGCGGGGACGGGCTTACCAACCGTTCGACGGCGCGCGAACTTTCGGCCGTGCGCCATTTTCTGCGTTTCGCACTGGGCGACAGCGCAAGCTTGCCTGTCCTCAAAGGTCCGCGCGTCCAGCGCAGTCTGCCACGACCGGTCAATCCCGACGACGTGATGGCGCTAGCCGCCGATGTGTCACAGAGCGCGTCTGATAGCTGGATTGGCGCACGTGACTGGGCGTTGCTCCTGCTCCTTTACGGCAGCGGGCTGCGCGTGAGCGAGGCGACTGGCCTCTTGGGTGATGTCTTGCCCTTAGGTTTGACGCTGCGCGTAACAGGCAAGCGCAACAAAACGAGGATTGTTCCAATTCTCGAACAGGTTAAGTCTGCAATCGAAGATTATATCTCGCTCTGTCCCTACCCGATGTCGCGCGAAACCCCGCTTTTTCGTGGCGCGCGCGGAGGGCCACTGTCGCCCGCGCTTGTCCGCCGTGCGGTACAGGGCGCTCGTGGAAGATTGTCCCTTTCCGACCGTACCACGCCGCATGCCCTCCGCCACAGCTTTGCTACGCATTTGCTGGCTGGCGGTGCCGATTTACGAAGTTTGCAGGAATTGCTCGGCCATGCCAGCCTGTCATCGACACAGGTCTATACTGCCGTTGATACGGCGATGCTGCTCGACGAATATCTCAACGCGCATCCGCGCGCCTAATCGGCTGGCTTCCATCTGATCAGCCGCCAGAAATAGCCCAAGACAATCAGGCCGATGATGATTGTCGACAGCGGGCCCAAAATCTTTTCGACATCTGCGAACTGCGAACCAAGCACATAGCCAGCGCCAGCCAGCGCCGCACTCCATCCAGCAGTGCCAATCGTCGAAAACACCAAAAACCGGCGATGCGACATTTTAAAAATGCCTGCGGGAATAGATATCAATGAGCGGAAGGTCGGTAGCATTCGCGCGACCAGAACGATGATGGAACCATGCTTGGCAAATAATGCTTGCCCGCGTTCGACATCAGCCCAGTGCAAAGTCAGCCAGCGACCGCGCTTTTCCAGAAAACTTTCCAGCCGCTTTGGACCGAACTTAATCGCAAGCCAAAACCACAGATAATTGCCGAGCATAGCGCCTGCAGTGCCGCTGACGACAACGCCGCCGAAGGTCATGTTTCCGCGTGAGGCCGACACACCCGCAACGGTCATAATGACCTCTGACGGCACGGGCGGGAACACTGTTTCCAGAAACATCAGCAAGCCCACGCCCCAATAGCCGGTGTCATTGACCAGCCGGATTATCCAATCATCCATATCGCTATTTCGCTAGTCGCTTTTCTATGGCGTCCCAGATCTTACCAGGCGTATCGGTTCCGTTAAAACGGTCGATTGCGATAATGCCGGTGGGCGAGGTTACGTTGATTTCGGTCAGCCACTGACCGCCGATGACGTCGATGCCAACGAAGATCAGGCCGAGTTCTTTCAATCGTGGTCCCATTGCGGCGCAGATTTCCTGTTCGCGCGCGGTTAATTCAGTTGCCTCGGCACTACCACCGACAGCGAGATTGGAACGGAATTCGCCCTCGCCCGGCTTGCGGTTAATCGCGCCTGTCACTTCGCCGTCAATCAGCACGATACGTTTGTCGCCCTTGGCAACGTCGGGGAGGAATGGCTGAACCATATGCGGTTCGGGCCAAGTATTGTTGAACACTTCGAGCAATGCGCCGAGATTGTCGCCTTCGGCCGGCACGCGGAATATCGCCTTGCCGCCATTGCCGTGGAGTGGCTTGATGACTACTGCTCCGTGCTCACGCTGAAAATCCCTGATTTCATCAGCCGAGCGGGTAATCAACGTCGGCGGCATATATTGGCGGTAATCAAGCACCATCACTTTTTCGGGCGCGTTGCGGACGCTCGCGGGATTGTTGACAACTAAGGTTTCGTGCTCGATCCGCTCGAGCAGATGCGTCGCGGTGATATAACCGACGTGGAATGGCGGGTCCTGCCGCATTAGCACGACATCGATGTCGCGGCCCAAATCGATGCGTTTAGGCACGCCGAAGCGGTAATGCGCGCCTTCCACCCGCTGCAAATCATAAACCGGATGCGCCAAGGCGGTCAGCCGGTCGTTTGCATCGAGCGTCAGCGTACCTACGTCGTAATGCCAGACATCATAGCCCCGCATCTGCGCCGCCAGCATCAGCGCAAAACTTGAATCGCCTGATATGTTGATACCATCCATCGGGTCCATCTGGACTGCGACTTTGATTGCCATTCTTTGGTCCTTATCCGTGCCAGACATTTGGCAGATGGTGCGGCCAGCGCCAAGGTGCAACCAATATCACGTCGATCTGCATATTTTCGGTGCCCTTGCCATATTTGGGCAGCAATATTTCGGCGGCAGCCGCGACGCGGCGCAATCGATAGGCGTCGATAGCGGTCGCAAGATCAACGGCCTTAGTGCGCGCTTTCACCTCGACGAATGCAACTGTCTTGCCGCGCCGGGCAATCAGGTCGACCTCGCCGCGCGGAGTTTTGACACGCTTAGCAACTATCCGCCAGCCTTGAAGCCGCAGAAACCACGCAGCGATCGCCTCGCCGCGCCTCCCGCGCTTTTCGGCATCCGACCGGCTCATTTGGCTTTGAGTTCGGTCGCGCGGGCATAGACATCGCTCCGCTCCAGCCCGAAGCGCTTGGCGATGCCGCCGGCGGCTTTTGCGGCGGACATGGTCTTAAGCGCCTGACGCAACGCGGTATCAACATCGCCAGCTTCTGCAGCGACCTCCTCTGATGGCGGCCCAACAACTAATACGATTTCGCCTTTGGGCTCCTGCTCAGCGTAGCGCTCCGCCAATTCGGATGCGCTTCCCGTCACCACTTCTTCAAACTTCTTGGTGAGTTCGCGCGCAACCGCGACTTCGCGGTCACCGTAAGTTTCGGCAATTGCCGCCAAGGTAGCCGCCAAACGCGGCCCGCTCTCGTAAAATACCAAAGTCGCTTTGATACCAGCTAGTTCAGCCAACGCATCCGCCTTCGCCTTGGCCTTCGACGGCAAAAACCCGGCAAACATAAAGCGGTCGGTCGGCAATCCGCAAATCGAGAGCGCCGCAATCGCCGCGCTTGGCCCGGGGGCTGCGTAAACTTCGACGCCCGCCTCACGCGCCGCGCGGACAAGTTTGTAACCTGGATCGGAAATCAATGGCGTCCCGGCATCCGACACCAGAGCCACCACGCCGTCGCGTGCAGCAGCGACCAACCCCAAACGATCCGCCTCACTACTATGGTCGTTATAGCGCCGCATTTTCTTCTTCAGACCCAGATGATGCAACAATTTACCTGTCACCCGGCTGTCCTCAACCGCAACGATGTCCGCCGCTTCAAGGATTAGGATGGCCCGTTGTGACATATCTGCAAGGTTGCCGATGGGGGTCGCAACGACATATAAGCCCGACTCGAACGTCATTATAAAAATAAGCTTTTCGCTGAGGAATCCATCATGAGCGCAACCATTGCAGCAACCCGCGCGCAGCCGCAAGTCTTAGCAGCCGGGGTCAAAAAGCTGATTACAGTCGTGCTTGTTGTGCTTCTTGCTGCCTGTCAGGCAATTCCGCGTGGCGGGGACGGCCCGCCCCCCGTCGTCACGCCCGATCCGCTCGATAGCATGCACCGCGTTGCTTTGTTGCTGCCAGTCACCGGGCCTGATGGCGATGTCGGGCAGTCAATTGCCAACGCAACCGCACTTGCACTTTCCGACACCAAGGTGACCAACATCCGTCTGATCACATATGACACTGGGTTGGGCGTGGCTGCCGCGACCCGGCGGGCGATTGCAGATGGCAACAAGCTCATCCTTGGCCCGCTGCGTGGCGATAATGTTTTGGAAGCCGCCGCAGTTGCGCGTCCTGCGGGTGTCCCAATCATTAGCTTCTCCAACGATGTCGGCGTTGCTGGACAAAATGTTTTTCTTCTCGGCCATTTGCCGAACCAGTCGATCGACCGCGTTGTGCGTTACGCCAAGGCGCAAGGACTAAACCGCTTCGGCGGCATTGTATCTGCCAATGTCTATGGCCAGCGCGCGCAATCCAGCCTCACAAGCGCAGTTCGAAATGCTGGCGGTAATTTGGTGGGTGTGCAGGAATCTGACGGTTCAGCAGCATCGGCAGACGCAGCCGCGCGCCGCCTTGGCCAATTGGGGCAGATCGATGCTGTCCTGATTGCCGATAGCGGTCGCGCTGCTGTCGTTACTGTGCCATCGCTTCGGCGGCATGGCCTGAAAAACGCCAAGATTTTAGGGACCGATCTGTGGAACATCGATGGTTCGCTCGCCAGCAAGCCGCCGATGTACGGCGCGTGGTTCGCCAGCGTTTCGGATACCCTCTACAATCAATATGCCACCAAATACCGGACGCGCTTCGGGCGAGCCCCTTTGCGGCTGTCGAGCCTTGGCTATGATTCGGTCCTACTGGTTGCACGTGTCGCCCGTGACTGGCGGCCGGGGTCGAAATTCCCCGTATCGCAGCTGACAGACCCGCAAGGCTTTATCGGCGTCGATGGGGCATTCCGCTTCCTGAGCAATGGCCTGACCGACCGCATGCTTGAAGTGCAGGAAATTCAGGCTGGTAAGTTCGTCACGGTAAACGCCGCGCCAACGCAATTCTCTAAGTAACGTGATTGCCCCCTCCTTCAACGGAGGGGGGCTAACTTAGTGATTGCAATGCTCGTTATGGACATGCTCGCCGCCCATTTTGCGGGCCTTTTCGATTTTTTTCAGCACCATTTGGCGCTTTAATCGCGAAAGATGATCGATGAAGAGGATACCTTCAAGATGGTCCATTTCGTGCTGAAGGCAGGTGGCCATTAGGTCATCCATCGATTCTTCATGCGTCTTGCCATCCAGATCCTGCCACCGCGCACGGATTTTCGCAGGCCGTTCGACTTCGGCATATTGATCAGGCACCGAAAGGCACCCCTCATTGTAAACCGAATGCTCTGCCGATGGCTCAAGAATTTCGGGGTTAACGAAGACACGTGGGTTTTTCACCGCTTCGCCATCCGGCCCCTCTTCCTGCAGGTCCATGACCAATAGCCGCTTGGGCACACCAACCTGAATTGCCGCCAGACCGATGCCGGGGGCGGCATACATCGTCTCGAACATGTCCTCGACGAGCTTTTTCAAATCATCATCAAACGCTTCGACAGGTGTCGATATGGTTTTCAGCCGCGGATCGGGCACTTCAAGAATGGGTAATATGGCCATGCGGTGCAGATAGGGATGGTTGCAGTCGAAATCAACCGACAGGACGGCGAGCGCGAAGAGCTTGTGCCAAGGTACCGTCATCAAGATAATCGAGCTCGCCGCCCACCGGCACGCCATGCGCCAGCTGGGTTAGGCGGATCGGGTAGTTTTCCAGCCGTTCTGCAAGATAATGCGCGGTGGTCTGGCCATCCAGCGTGGCATTCATCGCCAGCACGACCTCGTCCACGCCGCCAGCAGCCACACGCGTAATCAGGCCGTCAATATGGAGGTCTTCAGGCCGCACGCCATCGAGCGCGGATAAACGTCCGCCAAGCACATGATATTTCCCCGGAAACAAGCGCGACCGATCAAGAGCCCAGAGGTCCGAGACATCCTCAACCACACAAATCGAACGCGTATCCCGGCGTGGATCGACGCATATGCCGCAAGGGTTGCCGGTATCGATATTGCCGCAAGTCTCGCACACGACCAGCCGTTGTTCGACATTGTTCAATGCGCGCAACAAGGGCTGCAAAACGGTTTCACGCTTCTTCATAAGGTGCAGCACCACGCGTCGCGCCGAGCGGGGGCCGAGGCCGGGCAGTTTCGACAATGCCTGCGCCAGTGCGTCTATTTCTTGCGATGCCATGTCAGCGGTCTTAGGGGGCTTTCAAACAAAGGAAAAGTCACGATGCGCCTTGCCTTCATGGGAACGCCCGAATTTGCTGTGCCGACACTCGACGCACTTGTCGCAGCGGGTCATGAGGTTTTGGCCGTCTACACGCAGCCGCCGCGTCCGGCGAACAGAGGCAAGAAGCTGACGCCTTCTGCGGTGCAGGCTAGGGCGGAGGAATTGGGTCTGCCGGTGCGGACGCCGGTTTCGCTGCGGAATGCCGAGGCGCAAGCGGAGTTTGTCGCGCTCGACCTCGATGTCGCGGTGGTGGCAGCTTACGGGCTGATATTGCCGCAAGCGATACTGGATGCACCGAAACATGGATGCCTTAACGTCCACGGCTCGCTCCTGCCCCGTTGGCGTGGCGCGGCGCCGGTGCAGCGCGCGATATTGGCAGGCGACGAAAAGACCGGCGTTATGGTCATGCAGATGGAAACGGGGTTGGATACCGGACCGGTGCGGGCGACGACCGAGATTGAAATCGGACAGAAAACTACCGGTGAGCTGACGTCTGAATTGGCCGAGCTCGGTGCGGAGCTGATGGCGGTTGTGCTGAACGACCTCACCGCGCATCCAGCGGTACCGCAATCCGAAAACGGCATCACTTATGCCGCCAAAATCGACAAGGTCGAAACGCGGATGGAATTTTCAGCGTCGGCAGATCAGGTCGATCGGCAGGTTCGTGCTTTCAATCCAGGGCCGGGGGCATGGTTTGAGTTTGAAGGTGAACGATACCGGGTCCTTGCCGCCGAATTATCCGCGGAAAATGGGCTGGCTGGAACGGTGCTCGATGATGAACTCACCATCGCATGCGGCACTAACGCTATCCGCCCAACCGTCATTCAGCGCGCAGGCAAACCAGCTATGAAAGCCGCAGACCTGCTTCGTGGCAAACCAATCCCGCCCGGCACGGTCCTCAAATGACCCGCTTCGCGCTCACCATTGAATTCGACGGCGGCCCTTATATGGGCTGGCAATGGCAGGACCATGGCCCGTCGGTACAAGGCGCGATCGAGGAAGCGATATTCAAAGTTACAGGCGAGAAAACGCTCGTCTACAGTGCGGGCCGCACCGATGCAGGGGTGCACGCCCTTGGAATGCGTGCGCATGTCGATATCGAAAAGCCGCTCAGCGCGTTCCGCATAATGGAGGCGATCAACGCGCAATTGCGACCGCATCCGATTGCCATTCTGGCCTGCGAAGAGGTTTCTTCAGACTGGCACGCCCGTTACAGTTGCATCGGGCGGTCTTACGAATATCGCATCCTGAACCGACGTGCGTCGCTGACGCTGGAAAGAGGCCGCGTGTGGCGCATCGGGCCGGACCTTGACGCAGCCGCGATGCACGAGGCGGCGCAATTGCTTGTCGGCCTGCATGACTTCACGACCTTTCGCTCGACTGCATGCCAATCGGCAAGCCCCATCAAAACGCTAGACCGACTCGATGTCAGGCGCGAAGGACAGCATGTGATTGTCGAAGCGGCGGCCTTGTCGTTCCTGCATCATCAGGTGCGCTCGATGGTCGGTTGCCTTGCTGCGGTCGGATTGGGGCGCTGGACAGCAACGAATTTGAAAGCCGCGCTAGACGCCAAAGACCGCGCCACCCTCGCCGAAAATGCCCCACCTGAGGGGCTGTATTTCGTCCGTGCGCTCTACCCTTAAGCGAACAGCTTGCTCAGCGACTTTTCGAGCATCACCAATTGCCACAGCAGCCGTCCGTTGTTGACGCGGCCAGCGATGTGATCATCCGCCGCCTTGGCAACCGCGTTGCTATTAAACAGATCCATTTGCGAGAATGTCAGGGTGGTCGATAGCGCCCGCGCTTCGTCCGCCAATGCTCCTCGAAACCACTGGTCAATGGGCGTCACGAACCCCATTTTCGAACGATAGAGAATGTCCTTGGGCAGATAGGTTTCCATCGTTTTTTTCATCAGCCATTTGCCCTGCCCGCCCCTAATCCGCATATTCTCGGGCAGGCTGGCGGCAAATTCGAGCAAACGGTGGTCGAGCAAAGGCTCGCGCGCCTCAAGCCCGACCGCCATGCTGGTGCGGTCGACCTTAGTGAGGATATCGCCGGGCAGCCACATCTTCATATCGGCATATTGCGCCTGATCGAGCCCGCTTTGGGCAGGCGCATTTGTCATCAGCCGTTCCATATGATCCTCGGCTCGGTAGCCGCCAATGCTCGCCTGCATCCGTTGCGAATAGAGCGCGTGGCGCTGTACAGGATTGGTCAGGCTGACGGCATCGGTATAGCCCTGCGGTCCGGTGCGAGCGAGCGAGAGCAAAGTGGTTTTGGCGCGCAGCGAACGCGGTGCCCAGTCGGCCTTGGGGTAAAGATTACCTAGGCCGCCAAAAAGAGGTCCGCGAAGCGATTGTGGCAACAACCCACGAATCTGCTCTTCCTTGTGATGAAAAACGTGCCGTCGATAGCCTGCCAGCGCCTCATCCGCGCCATCGCCCGACAGCGCCACCGTCACCTCCTCACGTGCGAGTTCGCAGACACGGTAGGTGGGCAAAGCCGAGGCATCCGCGAATGGCTCGTCAAAATGATAAGCAAGCTTGTCCATCAAACCGAAATCATCAGCGGCAACCTTGCGGCTGCGATGGTCGGTGGCAAAGCGGCGGGCGATCAGTTCGGCATATTCACTTTCATCAAGCGCGCCGACATCGAAACCGATGGAACAGGTTTGCACCGGCTGGCGGGAATGTTCAGCCATCAGCGCGACAACGCTGCTGCTGTCCACCCCGCCGGAAAGGAACGCGCCGAGAGGTACATCGGCGACCATGCGCGAGACTACGCCTTGCCGCATTAGCCGCAACAGTTCCTCTGACAGTTCAGCCTGGCTGCCCTTGGTGCGCTTGCTGAAATCGATGTCCCAATATTCGGTTGGCTGCGGCAATTCGCGGCTTTGCTGGAGCAGCAAAAAATGCCCCGCCGGGAGCTTCTTTACGCCGCGAATGATGCAGGCATGATCGGGAACATAACCAAAAGCCATATAGTCGTCGACCGCTGCCAGATCGGCCTCGCGCCGCAACGCCGGATGGGCAGTCAGCGCCTTGAGCTCGGAACCGAAAATGACGCTGCCGTCAGGGATTTGGGCATAGAAAAGCGGCTTCACGCCCAGCCGGTCGCGGGCGAGGAACAGCTGTTTGGTGCGCGCATCATGAATGGCAAAGGCGAACATGCCATGGAAATGCGAGACGCAATCCGGCCCCCAATGCCGCCAGCCTTGGAGGATAACTTCGCTGTCGCTGTGCGTCTGAAAGGCATAACCCGCCGCCTCCAACTGGCTACGCAATTCGCGGAAATTATAAATTTCGCCATTGAACGTCAGCGTCAGCGCCCCGTCATCCGAGTGCATCGGCTGTGCCCCGCCTTCAAGATCAATGATCGACAGCCGCCGGTGCCCCAGCCCGACGCCCGGTGCAGTCCAAACGCCCGACCCGTCTGGCCCGCGATGCGCAATGGCGTCGGTCATCCGTTTTACCCGGTCAGGGTCAACCGGCTTGGCGGTCTCCAAATGAAAAATACCAGCGATACCGCACATGGGGAGGCCCCTATCGCAATCCGGCGAAGCGGTCAGCCACTTTGTCGATATCGCCCAAGGATTTGACAAAGGCGTCGATGGCGGGTCGGGCAGAACGGTCGCCAACCTGTTCGGCGGAGATTAGGATTGCGACTGCCTGCTGGTTACCGCCGGTCAGGCGCGCCTGAAGCGTCGCCAGCTTGATCCGCGCTGCTGATCCACTGGTGGTGCCATTAACGCGATAAAAGCTCACAACTTCGCGCGCTGCACCCTTGGTCTTTATGCGTTCGGAGCGGCCGTCTGCGGGAGCAGGCGTGTTAGCTGTCCACGACCAATATCCCTCGGGATCAATGGCCCCCTGTCCGTATCCGACAAGTTCACGACCTTCGGTTTGTCGATCATAAACGACAATGAACAAATCCGCCTCTTGTCCAGCAGCATTGCGGTAACGGCCTGATAGATAATGGCTACCGCCTACGAAACGTGGCGTCCAATGGACATTAGGGGTGTAGGGCACAATCTGCCAGCCTTCGACCTGCGGCAGGGCGATGCGTCCCGGCACTGGCGAGGCTTTTGCGTCCACATAGCTTGACCATCCAAATGGTACCGCAGCGACAAGTAACAGCCCCGCGAGCGCATGCATTGCTGTTGTAGTTTTTGAAACAGGAGATTGCAGCGTGGATGGGTCAAAAGCGGGTGCATCTGCGCGCTTGTCGAAAAACCGCCAGCCAATCGCCATGACCGCTGCGATGACGATCCCGAAGAAAATCCAGCCGTAGAACACATGGTCAAAGCTGGCGGCGAACGCGATGCCGCTCTGTTCGGCGACGTAAATCGTGCCGAACGCCCGCAGACCGTTGGCCAATATCGGGACGACCACACAGACCGCCATGAATGCGGCTCGCCTGCCCCAACTTTTGAAGCACAGATTCGCAACAAGGACCCCATAGGCCACCATCGCAATCAGGAACTTTACCCCAGAACAGGCCTCAGCCACGCGAAAAAGGCCGGCTGGCGTGGTAATGAAGATGCCATCAATATGCGCCGGGATGCCAGTCCAGCCGAGCAAAATCATGCACATTTTCGCGGTCAGCGTTTGCAGCGCTGGCACCGCCTCTTCGCCAACGGGTACGAGGAAAAACATATAAAACAACGGGAAGAGCAACCCGCGCGCGACGTTCGGCCCGAGGATCGCCGCCACCGACCCTTGGAGCATCATAATCAGCCCCAACTGCCGCGCGACCGCGAGCCCTGCGGCGTCACCGAGCAACCATCCACCTGCGCCAACTGCACCGTATAGCAACGCCGGAGTCCACGGCTTTGGTTTCAATTCCGCCAGTAATCCCTTACGTTGAACGACCAGCCAAATAAGGATCGGCACGATCAACAAGCAATGGTTGAAAGTGGAACTGTTCCACCAGATCGCCGCCATGTCGCCCGCGTCGCGCCAGAAGAGCAGGAACAATCCGCCCCAGGCCGCTCCGAGATATTGCAGTGACCGCTGCCAAGCCGACACGGATTTTTGCTGGGCGGCATCGGCATGGGAAATCGCGATGCTCATCACTCCGCTGCCTCGGCTCGCGCTGACGCAAATCCCATCAGCGCATCGAGAGGTGCCAACTGGCTTTCCCAACCATAATGCCGCATGACATGCGTCCTTGCCGCAGCGCCCGTTTGGAGCGCCGCTTGCGGCTCGTCGAGCAAAGCACAAACCCGTTCAGCCTCCGCGGCCACGTTCGGCTCGACGTAGAAGTGAGTGCCATGCTCGGCGTAAATGCCCTCGGCTGCAGCGGGCGAGACAACCACCGGGCGCGCCATAGCCATCGCTTCGAGCACCTTGTTCTGGATACCGCGCGCGATCCGCAACGGTGCGACCACAATGTCCGCAGAGCCCAGCCACGTCCGAACGTCGTCAACCGCACCGGTAACCTGCACCCCGGGCAACATCGACAGGTCTGACACGCCTCGGGTTGGATCGCGACCGACAATGGCGAAACTTGCCTCAGGATGACTGCCACGGATGATCGGCATCGCGTGGATGGCAAAATCCGTGACCGCCTCAATGTTTGGCCGATAGTCCATCTGCCCGGTGAAGACGATGAGTGGGTCGGGAAATGCCGGATGCAGCTTTTTGAATTTGGCTGCCGGGTCGTAATATTCGGTGTCGATGCCGTTACCGAGCGCGCTGACATTATCAGCGCCGGTACGGCTGCGAAAAAGTGCGGCCTCCGTTTCGCTGACTAACAGGCTGGCGTCAGCGCGGCGTGCAGCATTGAGTTCGAACGCGCTGAGCAACCGGCCCTCGCGACCATTAATCCAGCGCATCAAAGGATTGCCCTCGTCTGCGTAGCTTTCAAACTTGGCACTATCGACATCGACAAAGTCCATGATGAAGCGGCCATCGAAACTATCGGGAACATATTGCGCCATCTGTCCGGAGAAGCAGAAAATGTGACTGATACGGCCAGTTGAGAGCAGCCGTTCGACCCATTCCTGCATCGACCTGCTACCAAAGCTACGCACCGAAACCGGCTGACCAGTCAGTAACGCTTCCGCACCCGCCTGCCATTGCGGTTTGCTGCGCAATTCGACATGGCTCGACGCAAGAATGCCGTCCATCTCGCCGACAAAGCCCATGTCGCGCGCGTCGTCGGCAAAAGCCCCGACATGCACCGGAGCCATTTCACAGAGCCGTTTGAGGATATGATGCGACCGGATCTTGTCGCCACGATCAGCTGGCCAGGGAATGCGATGCGCGAGGAACAATATCTCGCGCATCAGCCCAGCCCTTTGGCGATCCACGGGCCTAACCGGTTGGCAACAGACAAAGGCAGTTTCTGCCACAACGCAATCTGCGCCCTGTATTTCGGACTGTTCGGATTCACGTCGCGAGGCTCCTGACCGTCTACGGTATGCACGGCATAAGCCATCGGCTCGGGTTCGAAGCCCCAGTTTTTCTTAAAGTGGTAGGCGCCCGAATCGGTCTTGGACCGGCCAAAATCGAAATGCGTGCAGCCGCGCCTACGCGCATGGTTCATCAAGGCATAATACATGATATCATTGGCGCGCAGGCGCCGCGCATCCCACACGCCGCCGCCCCAATAGGGCATGACGGTTCCATTGTGATAGAGACTCAGTACGCTGGCGACTGGCCGACCTTCGGTGAGCACCGTAAGGATGTCGGCATCGTCGAATGCTTCGAGAACCGATGCCATCAGGGATTTTGGAAATACAGGCGTTCCGAGGTTGCGAACACTTTCGGCATAAAGGGCGTACTGCCAATCAAGATCGCGCTGCCCGCGACCGGTTTCGACCTTCAGTCCATTCTCCAGCCCCTTGCGGACCTCAGCACGCTGCTTGCGCGGTATGGCTAGAAGTTCGGCTTCGTCATCGGGCTGCAACGCCTTCAGGAAATTTGCGTGTGAGTCACGCTTCTCGATCCAGTCACCGCCGGGTAACGAACCGCCGCGCAGTTCGACGGTCGGACAGCTCCACCGCTCAGCCAAATCGCAAATCGACATCGCAAGCCGCCGCGTCGCGGTTGGGCTGTTAGACAATATGCCGCCACCAACGGCAAAGCCCGACGATACCAGAGCCCGTCCAAACAACGGCGAATGGACCAGATGAAAGGGCAGAATTGCTGCAATTTCGCCGCCGGATTCGGCAATAAGGCAATGTGCACTTTGCCCGGTGCCCGCTTCGATTGCGTTTAGCCATTTGGGTCGGTGAAATGGCAAGCCGCACGCATGCCCCATCACCCATGCGTCGAGGCGCGCCACCTCACTTGGGTCGCGCAAATCGGCTTGCCGTACGCCAATTTTGGATCGAAGCATCGGCGCGTTCATGCCAGCCGTGCCTGCTCGCGCGCCACAACGCTATCAAGCCGTTCCCATTGAAAATCTCTCGGCAAACGCCGTAGCTTCTCCGCCATCACGTCAAGTTTGGTATAATGGCGTAGCTTGGATTTGATTGGTGCGTTCGTCACACGCGGCTGGTCGGGGTCTATTTCCCAAGGGTGAAAATAAATCACGGCTGGACGATTGTCGCGCTCGTTTACCTGGCGGATCGCCCAGCGCGAAAACGCATAAGGCAACAAACGGAAAAACCCGCCGCCGCCTGCAGCAAGCCGCTTCGAACCAAGTTCAGCGGTGGTTACGGGAATTTCAAGGAAATCGCTGTTGGCAACGGGCCTAAAAGCAAAGCGCGGGGCCTCCGCCCAGCCATAATGGTCGTGCTTCACCGGCGCGACGCTCGACGAATAGGTATAGCCCTGCTCGGCTAGGATCTGGTGCGCCCAAGGGGTGCGCTGATCGATGGAGAAACTCGGTGCGCGGTAGCCGGTGACTTTTACACCAGCGGCATCTTCAATCAGTTTGCGCGACCGCACCAGGTCTGCTGCAAATTGTTCAGGCGTGAAGGTGAAAACACGGTCATGGCCGTACCCATGACTGCCAATTTCGTGACCGGCATCAACAATGCGCCTGATCAAAGCCGGATAACGCTCCGCCACCCAACCCAGGGTGAAGAAGGTCGCTTTGACGCCTGCCTCTTCGAACAATGCCATCACCGAATCAGTATTGCGCTCCACACGGCATTCGAGCGAATCCCAGTCCTTGCGGTCGATTACCGTTTCAAAGGCCCCAACCTGAAACCAGTCCTCAACATCGACGGAGAGCGCGTTTTGCACCGGTTTCCAGTTCCTTTAGGGGCCAACATGGCCGTGTTCATTTCAGGCAGCGCGGCTGTTCTGCACAAGCCTGGCTTCAAAGCTGCCCTCTTTGTCCATCCAGTCGATCATCATGGCAACCACGCGACGCAGCGCGCCCTCCTGTTCCGATACCCGTTGCTCAAGTTTGGCCACCCGCGCAGCGAGTGCCTCAACCTCTGCATTTGGCGCAAGCACTGGTTCGGGAGCGACGATAGGCTCCGGCACCGGTTTTGCCACTGCAGCGAGCTGCACCGCGACTTCGGGAATCGATTCTTCAGCGAATATTTTGGTTTCCACTGGTTCTTCCGCAACAACTACTCCAGCCGCTGCTACTTCGTGCATCAGCGGCGCCCTTGCGGACATTTGAGCCTCATATTCGAAAGGCTTGCCAGCCATGTCCGCGATGACTGCTTCGACAAGCGCGCCGTCAAGGATATCAACCTGTTCGACCGCACCCATCAGCATGACGCGGTTCATCAGCGTATTGAGCTTGCGCGGCACGCCTCCGGTTTCGGCATAGAGCGCAGTGTAAGCATCAGGTGTGATCTGCGGCCGACCATTCCACCCAGCACGTGCCAGACGATGCACGATATAGGGCTCCACCTCGCTGGCATCCATCGGTTCGAGATGGTGTGTCGCAATCACCCGCTGGCGGAGCTGCTCCAACTCGGCAGCATCGCGCACGAGGTCGCGGAACTCGGGCTGACCGAGCAGAAAAATCTGCAATAATGCGGACGACCCCAACTGGAAGTTCGACAGCATCCGCAGTTCTTCGAGCGCATCAACCGACAGATTCTGCGCTTCATCGACGACCAGCAAACAACGACGGCCAGTTCGCGCCTCGGCATGCAGAAAATTCTCGATGCTTTTCAGCGTCGACGCCTTGTCCAACCCGCGCGTATCGATACCAAAGGACTCCGCCGCCATATGCACCATATCGAGGCCATCAAGTTGACTGGTAACAATAGTTGCCGCCGTCAACCGTGCCTTGTCGACGCTCTGCATCAGATGGCTGACCAGAGTCGATTTCCCCGCACCCACTTCGCCGGTAATGACAATGAAGCCCTCGCCTTGAGCAAGACCATATCCGAGATAGGACAGCGCCTTCCGGTGCGTCGCGCTTTCAAAATAATATTGCGGGTCGGGCGTCAGCTGGAATGGGCGTCCGGTCAGGCCGTAGTATTGATCGTACATTATCGTTGCCCCTTAGAAACTGTACCGCAGGCCGAGCAGCGCAGATGCGGTCAGCTCGCTGTCGAAATCTTCCTGTTTGTAGCTATCGACACCGACAGCCGCCGACGCCGAAAGCCCGCGGATAATCTGGCGATACAGCGCCGCATTCGCGCCGGTCGAAAGCGTATCACCCGCACCTGTAAAGCCAGGATCGAAATAGCTTACATACACGTTCGATTCAAACCGCGTGAGGCGATCAAGGGCCGTGCCGAGATAGGCCACGGCGAAATAACTGTCATCCTTCAAGCCATCAATTTGCGCCTGCACGCCAAGCTGCGATGCGATGAACTTGCGCTGGTTATATCCGACCGCAAAACCGCTGTCCCATCCGCCATTAGTGCCGCTAAACGACGCTGTCACGCCGCGCTGGCGAAACGCTGCCGACGAAGCATTCTGGAGCGCATCGTTAAAGCAGAAACCACCAGTCTGGCCAAAGGCACAACCGCTGATATCGCCCGACAACGGGTTGCGCGAGCTGCGGAACTGTGTCGGCAATGAAGCCAGATTGTCGTTGAGCATGCCGCCAAAACCGGAAACGCTATCATAGACGGACACATTCACCGCCCAGTCGCGACCCGGCTGATAGCTCAGGCTGCCGATATAGGTGTCGGTGCCATAGCGGCGGCCATAGCGCGCCTCGACCGAGGTGCGAGGGCTGGGGCGCCACAATACGCCTGCATCCCAGATAAGGCCGTCCTGCTGATACGCGACCAGTCGCGGTGAATTGGGGTCAGTAACCAGACGGCCACCGCTGCCGACGACGGGGTCGCCATTGACGTCGCGTAACGCGTCGCGTTCGCTAATCTCGATATCCTCATAGCCGACACCGCCCACAAATGCGAGCGTTGGGGTAACCGGTACCGTGACATCGGCGCGGGCATATTTTCCATCAAAGCGGCTATCGAGCTGGCCTGCATCTTCACGTTCCCAACTGCCACTTACCGCCCAGCCAAATGGCAAAGCGCCCGGCTGCATGCCGACCGACGCGGTTGCCAGCTGGCTCACGCTGTCGTCGAACTGGTCGAAGCGTTGCTGTCCGGCCGGCAGGACGACGGTGTCCTTGCTCTCCACCTTGGTGTAGCCAGCCCGGTAGGCGGCGTTGACACTCAACGCGCCCGCTTGAGTGGTAAAGGTCGGGCCACCATAGACCGAATAAACTTGCGTGACATTGTCGGGGTTGCCTACCAAATTGCTTGGGGCTGCGCCTCGGCCATCGACGCGGGTACGGGCGGCAACGCCACCTGCCTCAAGGCTGAAATTGCGGGTCAGCGCGACGGAACCGCGGGCGAGGCCAGTTACTGTGTCCTGATCTTCGACGCCGTTGTCGTAACCGATCAATCGTTCGTAGCGCAGGCTGACCTGGGCTTCGGCCCGGCGTGTTGCGATAGATGCGTCAACACCTGCAGCCAACGTCGAATAGGTCAGCACATCGCCGCCGTTCTTCAGATCGGCCACAAGCACCTGTTGCACTTCAAGATAAGGGACGACCTCGACGCGTGGACCTTCGCGCTTGCCGCCGCGACCCCGCTTTTTGACGGGTGCTTCCTCAACTGGTTGTGCCTCGTCGGGTGCGCCATATCCGTCATCCATCGGCGACCAGTCGGAATCGATCTGCTGCGCCATCGCAGGCAAAGGCAATGACGCCACGCCTGCCAATAACACAAGCTTCAAAACCGGTTTGTGCATCATGATGCTCCATATCCGTAGTAATTTCCGAACTTGCGTCCGGTGGGAGAAAATTTGGTGCGATTGAGCAGCAACTGGACATGTTCGCAGCCGCTGAGCAGGCTCAATGCATCGCGCAGCGCGCTGTCAGTAGTGACGTCGGCATGGACGACCATCAGCGTCTGCCCGACATGCAGCGCCAGTACTGAAGCAGGCGAAGCGGCCAAAGCAGGCGGAGAGTCAAAAATGATAATCCGCGACGGGTCGTTGCGGGTCAGCTGATCGATGATTTCGGCGGTGCGGGCAGCTGCCAGATATTCGGTGTCCTGATTGGTCTGGCTACCAGCTGGCAGGATCGAAAGGCCATCAATGTCGGTTTCGATAACAAGCGATTCGACATCGCAGGCAGAATCGGCAAGCGCGTCCATAAACCCACGATGGGCCTCAATACCGAAAGTCGAGAGCACGCTGGGCTTGGCAAAATCGGCGTCCACCAAAAGGACGCGATTGTCCTTTTCGCTCGCCATCGACAGCGCGAGATTGATCGCGCAGTAAGTCTTACCTTCATTGGGGTTTGCCGAGCAAACCAATATGCGTTCGCCATGCGGCACGGCGTCGACGCCCTTACCGCCCCGCGCAGCCAGCAATAATTGACGTTTGACGATGCGAAACTCTTCCGAAAGGCCGGTCACTGGACCGTCCGGGACGATAAAATTATGCGCAGCAAGCCGTTCGCGGTTGATGGCGACAAAGTTGGAACTGGCCGGGCGCGCCGCCATTGGCTGATGGACAGCGGGTTGAGGTGCGACGGGGGTCGGCGCAACAATGACTGGCGGCTCTTCGACTGGCGGCACGGGCGGATTGGTCGCCCCGCCACGCAGCGCCGCGCCGAAATCATATAGTTCGGATGCGCGTTCGAGCAGCGATCCTGCTGACTTGATTGAGCTATGCTTGTTCATCCCGTCTGCTCCCTCAAGCCGTCAAACCGCGCTGGACAAATTCCGCGACCAGCAGCAACGCAAAGACGCCAACGAGGCCGCCCGACGCACCATAGAAAAGCTTCATCCGCTGTTTGCGCTGCGCGCGTTCCTCACCCGTCAGCATCTGCGAAATCGAGCCGATGACTGGCAGTCCGCTGGCGCGTTCCAGCTTGGCTGCGGTTGGGAAGCTGGTCTGCACATGGCCAAGTGCGAAAGCGGCACCGACACCTGCACCAATCCCGGCGATCAGGACACCGGCCAGTAACAACGGACGATTGGGCGCGGCTGGAACGTTGGAGAAGGAAGGCTCCTTGACGACACGAAACTGCACCGCATCGGTCTGGGTTTCGACCTGCCCGCGAAGGCTGATCTGGTCGCGGTTGACCAGCAGCTTGTCATATTGCTCTTTTAGAACCTCGTAATCCCGGTTTATGCGCTGATATTCTGCGGCAACGCCCGGCTCGGCTGTCTGCTTGGCCGCAAGCTGCGCCATGTCCGACTGCAACGCATTCTTGCGGGCACTCAGCGCACTCACCGATGCTTCGCGTTCGGCCCGCATGGATTGCAGCGAGCTATAGGCCGGATTCGGCGTCCTATACCCTCCAGCGCCAGCGGATGCTCCACCTTGTGCGCGCAGGTTTGAAATCTGGTTGCGGATTGCGACCACATCGGGGTGATTATCGGTAAAGCCGCGCGCACGCATCGATGCAAGTTCGCCTTGCGCTTGGCCCAAAGCGCTTGGCACGCCGCTGCCACCCATCGAGGGGGTGTTTAACGTGGCCGGAGTTCCGGCAAGCTGACCGTTCAAGGCGGCGAGCGCGCTACGCGCCTGAATGAGCTGAGAATCGATCTGGCTGAGTTCGGCGCGCGATGCTTCCATCCGTTGCGACACAGAGCCCACGCCTGGTAGCAGGCCCAGGTTCTGGGTTTCGTAAGCGACGCGCTTGGCCTCGGCTGCCTGCAGCTGCTTACCGCGCGCTTCGATTTGTGTGTTCAGGAAACGCAGCGTCTGGCTGGTTTCCTTGCGGTCGCCAGCGATATTGTCGTCCTCGGCCACGTCGATCAGTTTCTGCACGACGTCGCGCGCCAATTTGCCGCTCGGCTGCTTGACAGAGATGGAAAAAAAATCGTCCTGCTCGGGCTTCACTTCGATATTCGCGCGGAGACCTTCGATCTTGCCCGCCATTTCCGCAGGCGTGACAATCGTCGCGCCAAGATCGGTGCCACGAATAACCTTTTCGAGATTGTCCGAGGAAATCAGTGTCTGGCCGAGCTGCTGTATGTTTTTGCGCTGATCCTGCTGGGTGATTCCCACTTGATCGGACAGCATCGATTGGGTGCGAACCTGAATTTGCGCCTTCGATTCATATTTGTTCGGGATCATCGCGACAACGAGCCAGCCCAAAAGGCATATGCTCCAAGCCACCGCGAGCGCCAGCCAGCGGCGGTTCCATACGCTGTGAACAGCTATCCGGAATTCGTCGTAGAGACTGTTCATAGCTTAGAACATGCTTTCAGGAATGATGATAACGTCGCCTGGCTGGAGCAACACATTGGCTTTGCTGTCGCCGCGTTTCAGCAAGTCGCCCAAGCGCAATGAATATTCCTTCTGCGCGCCGGTGCCCTTATTGGACCGGATGAGCCGCGCTTTATTGCCAGCCGCATATTCGGATAGGCCGCCAACCGCGATCATCGCGTCAAGCACTGTCATGTTGGCGCGGTAAGGAATAGACGCGGGCTTCTCGGTCGCCCCGACGATGCGGACTTGCTGGGAAGTGGTGCCTGCAAATTCGTTGACGATGACCGAGACAATAGGGTCGTTGATATATTGCGACAATTGCAGCTTGATATCCTGCGCCAACATCGTCGGGGTTTTGCCCACGGCTGGCATGTCAGTTATCAGCGGCGTGGTAATGCGGCCATCGGGGCGGACCTGCACTTTTGCGCCAAGCTCAGGGTTACGCCATACGAATATGGTCAGCTGATCGAGCGGGCCTATCATATAATCCTCGCCAGGTCCTTCGCGGACCGAGACGGTGGGGGCCTGAGGGAGTTCGGGTCCGCCTGCAATCGAGCCGCATCCGGACAAGGCCACGGCACTTGTGCCAAGCGCCAGCATCAGCTTGATTTTCAACGCGTTCTTCATCGCCCTATCCTCTTTGACTGCGACGAATCAGACGGTCACGCCCCTATTGGCATGCCTGCAACTGTCGCAGATTGGACTTTGCTATGGAGAAAAAGGGTGAACAGACCGTTAGGATTAACCAGTTTTGTGATGTGAAATCAGCGCTGTCCTGTTTGGGGACGGGCCGATATGCAAATCTTTATCCCGAAATTAGGCTGGGGCCTTAACCTCATTTGAGCGCCGCCAATGCCGCTTTGGCAGCTGCCGCCAAATCGTCCATCGCCTTCGCCCAAGGGCCATGCCCGTGGCTGATCCGTGCCACGCCTAGGTCCGCAAGCGTTTTGATATCAGGGACGCCGTCGCCAACCAAAATATTCACCGGCAACGGCGACTTTTCGCACAGCTGCCCGATCAGGCCAGCATCATATATGAACGGCACAAACAGGCTGTTTGCTCCTGTATCGGCATAGGCCTTGGCGCGTTCGACGACCGCATCGACCAAGGCTTCATCATGCTGCTCCTTTGGGGTCAGAATGAAAAGATCGGCACGGGCATTGATCCACAGACCGGATGCAGCAGCAGCGCCAATTCGCTCTGCCGCATCGGCGGTGTCGAACAATTTCCGGGTAGCAGGGTCCTTGTCCTCGATGTTGATCCCGACCGCGCCCGCATCAGCAGCGCGCGCAACCGACGCACGGACTGCAGCAGGATCGGCACCATAGCCTGCCTCCATGTCGATGGTGATCGGCAGATCGGTGACCGACAGAATTCGCTCCAGATTCTCGAGCGCAGCATCGAGCGGCAATGTCTCTCCGTCCTTGAAACCCAATGAGCAGGCAACGCCCCAGCTTCCGGTAGCAATCGCTTTTGCACCCGCCTCGCTCACCGCCTTGGCGCTACCTGCATCCCAGATATTATAGAGGATCAGCGGATCGCCCGGAACGTGCAAATCGCCAAATGCCTTAACCTTATCGTTCATGCGCTTTTCCTCTCAGCGTTCAGCAATTTCTCTTTGCGCTCTACCCCATAGGCATAGCCACCAAGCCCGCCGTCGGTGCGGATAACACGGTGGCAGGGGATGAGCACGGCGACATTGTTTGCACCATTGGCGCTGCCCGCCGCGCGCACCGCTTTGGGTTTACCGACAGCTGCAGCAATATCGGCATAAGTCCGGGTCTCGCCGGCGGGAATGCGGCGAAGCTCATTCCATATTGCCTGCTGGAATGCTGTGCCTGCCACATCAAGCGGCAGGTCGGGCATTTGCGCTGGGTGCTCGATGGCGGCAATCGCGCCTGTAACCAGTTCCTCCAACGCCGCACCGCCAGCCACAATATCCGCCTTGGGAAAACGCTGTGCCAATGCGCCTTCATCCTCATCGAATGACAGGCGGCAAATACCTTTGTCCGTTGCGGCCAGTAACATTTTGCCTAGCGCAGTATCCACCACCGCCCAGCGGATCGTAACCCCCGCCCCGCCATTTTTCCACGCGCTCGGCGTCATGCCCAAATGTCCCTTCGTGTTGGCGTAGAATCGGCTCGGCCCTGAATAACCCGCCTCGTAAATCGCATCGGTGACGCTGCCATTACCGTCGAGCGCCGACGCCGCGCGCTTTGCCCTGAGCGATCGTGCATAAGCCGCAGGCGTCACCCCGGTGTCGCGTTTGAACAGCCGGTGAAAATGGTGCGGCGCATAATCCACGGCCGCCGCCAGCTCATCAAGCGACAGTCCTTCGTCCGCCGCTTCAATCATTTTAAGTGCCGCCGCTACAGCTTCACGATCACGCCCCACCTCGTCGGGCTTGCACCGCATGCACGAGCGATAACCTGCAGCGATTGCTTCGGCCGGTTCCCAAAAAAACTCAACATTCTCCCGCAAAGGCCGCCGCGCCGGACAGCTCGGCTTGCAATAAATCCCAGTGGTCTTGACCGCACCGACAAATTGCCCGTCAAGCGACCGGTCGCGCCGGTCAAAGGCATCAAATGCCCAATAGCTGTCGACGGCGCGCTGTCGGTCCAATTTCATCTCCTGAATCATACGCGCTCTACTTTGGCCGAAAAGCAGCCATGCGCGGCATTATGCGCATGGATATAGGCGATTTCGGCGCTGGCGAATAGTTCGCGGATCTTTGCGTCGGCCTGTCCGGGTAACGCCAGCGCCGCGTTCCGGAGCATACCCTCGCGGTCGAACGCACGGAATGCCATAGGGCGACCTTCGAACACTGGCGGAATCTCATCGATATATTCAGCCATTTGGCTGGCCGCGCTGCGCAGATATATCGCATAAGCGGACCGATAAGGTGTCGCCACGTCGTGGCTGACATGGTTGAGCAAGATCAACTCCTCGCCCGTCTTGGCGTCTTCAAGGCTAATCCGGCATGGCCAACCTTTATCGGCACCAGCGGTCACACGCACCGCGCCGTGTTCTGCCAATACGGCGTCATCCATTTCGAATAGTCCCGCAAACGGTTCGCGGTCCAACCCAGTTATTCGATAGCTCATATTCCGGCTCCTTGTTCAATGGATGCCTGAATAACGCCGAGGCGAATCGCCCGCGTCCCGAAACTTGCTTTCAAAGCCTGTCGGTACACTTTACAAAGTTGAGGAAGTTGAGACCACGTCACCCCCCGCGTGCGTGGGGCATGTGTCGGGGTTGAACCGCAAGCGGTGCGGGCGGATATAGAGCGAGATAATTGTGCGCTCAGCATCCGCACATTATCATTGATAAAGGCCGTGTAGGAAATACAATTCTGCCTCAGCCGCCACAGGCCCTGAACAAAGCCAATGTCCGCTCGCGCGCCAATTCTGCGCTCGGCTCATGATAGTCCTTCCGCCGGTCGGAATTAAAGCCGTGGTTCGCGTCATACACGAATATCTGCGCCATCGGATGTTCCTTGGCGATTAACGCCTCGACACCTTCCATCGGGATGCCTTGGTCATATCGGCCGAAATGGGCGATAGTCGGGCATTTGGGCGGCTTGTCAGCATAGATGGTCGGAACAAGGCTGCCATAATAGCAGGATGCCGCCGCCAGGTCGTCGCTAATGCCTGCCATCGCCCACGCGACCGAGCCGCCATAGCAATAGCCGGTGATGAAGACCGGGCCTTTGTCCTTCAGCGCGTCGATGCAGGTCTGCGCATCCTTCAATGAATCAACAAAAGGATGCAGTTCGCGCGCAAGTTCGATGGCTCGGTTGTAATCGGGGCCTGTATATTCAGCCTCGAACCCAGGATGCTCACGGTCGAATATGGCGGGCGACAGAACCTCATATCCGTCCGCCGCATATTCGTCGCACAGTTCGCGAATATGATCGGTAACCCCAAAGATTTCCTGAATGAGAACGAGGCCGCCGCGCCGTTCGCCTTCCGGCTCGGCATGGTAGACGGCGATTTCGGCGCCGTCGGCCATTGTCATTTTCGCCATTTGCCCACGCATATTCGCCCCTCCTCGTTTCGGGTCAGGCAATATGAGTGATGCTCTTCAGCGCGTCTATGGTCTGCCCAACCTGTTCGGACTGGTCCATGACATCGGTTGAAATTGCAAGCAACTGGGTTGCACGGATCTCGGCTTCAGAGGCCGACTGAAACATATGGGTAATCGTATCACAAAGCCGGTCGTAACCCAGACGGATTTCGGCAAGTTGCCCCATAACCTCGCGGTTGGACTGCGCCTGCAGATCGACAATAGCGGCTATTTCGCGGCTTTGAACCATGAAGTCCGAAAGCTGGCCATCGACGGCATTGATGTAGCTACCCGTTTCGCCAGCGCTTTTTGCGATCTGGGTCAGTTTCTCGCTCGCGGTACGCGCTACGTCCTGACTTTGGCTGGCGAGCATACGGACCTCGCGGGCAATCACGGCAAAGCCGCCATCACCATCATCAAGCCGCGCCGCCTCGATCGACGCGTTAATCGCAAGGCTGTTGGTTCGCCGCGCCAATTCGGTAATCGCAGCAACCATCGCTGCTGTCTGTGCACTTTCGCTGACCAAAGTGGCCGACACTCTCCTGCCCTGTTCGCCCGATTGGGCAAGTGTCGACACGCTGGCCTCCGCACGTTGCGCCAGTTCCTCTATCGCCCTGAACAATTCGACCAGTGCCTGCCCCCGGCTGGCGATGGCATCCATCGTTACTGATATCTGTTCGACATAGGCGGCGGACGCAGTCATATTCTGTCGGGTGCTTTGTGCCTCTTCATGAATTTCGGACGATGCAGTGCGCATGCTGCGTGCCGCCGAGGTCAAGCTTGAAGACAATTGGCCTAGATCGACTTCCTGCGATTCAATCCTTTCGGTGACAAGCCGCGCCCGGTTTGCCCGCTGCAGCTCGAACTGTGATTCTTGTTCGAGCAAGGCTTGCTCGCTCTGCCGACGCGCTTCCTGATCGATAGCGGAACGGCGCGATTCACGATGGCCTTTGGCAATTGCGCGACCAATAGCTCCTATCTCGTCACGGCGCCAAAGATCGGTCCAATAAGGCGCCAGATTACCGTCGTTGCGCTGAGCCGCCAGCCCCATCATGCGGTTCATTGGCTCGGAAAAGTCTTGCCTAACCAATTTTTTGAATCGTCCAGCAAGCAACAATGCCCAGCCGGCGGTGCCGACAGCGAGTATATAAGCCAGGGCAAAGATGATCTGCATGATCGTCAGCAAACGGCTCGCGCGTTCACTGAGATAGGTCAGCAGGTGCGTCCCCTGGCTGTCGATGTCGGCAATTCGATACTGCAAGTCGCGCGTACGGAACGGCGCAATCCACTCGCGGTCAGGCGAGACCAAAAGCTTTTTCATTTCTTGCCGGACGGCATCAGCCGGTGCTCGCGCCTCAATAAACCCGGCCCATTTTGGCGAAGGGTTGCTGCCAACATAGCGGTTGAGGGATGTCCAAGCCATCTTGTCGGCCTCAATCAATGAATCCAGTGCGCTTGTTGCGCTGCTGGCATCCATCACGCCGTCATCATATTTGACCAGTATCGTAATTGTCGTGTTGTAGTTCGCGGTAATCCGGTGCACTATCTCGGTTGGCTTGATTTGCTGTTCAACCAATTCGCGTACAGAAAGATGGGCGGCAACCACAATCCCGACCGCAGTAAATAATGTGCCGATGATAGATAGAAGCAACATGTTGGCGGACCGGCTAAACCGTCCGCTCAGTAACCGTCGCGTTTTCGCTTTTAACACGTGAAAAAGTGCCCCTGTAGTAATTGTAAAGTCGCTTAATCAGTTGAATGTTGCATTCACATGACCGTATTGGCCAAGTCGTCCAATCCCATCTTGCATCGCAGCAAAAGCCCTGCTAGGCGCGCGGCGACGGCGGACAAAGGGCAACCTTTCGGCCCGGTCATCAAATTTTTCAGTCTCACATTCGAGGACACTCACGCGTGGATAATTCCGGCGGCACAAGCGCTAATATACAGGCCAGTCTGGCTGGCCGTTACGCGACGGCTTTGTTCGAACTGGCGCGTGATGCGAAGGCCATCGACGCCGTTGAAAAGAGCTTGTCGAGCGTGGCGCAGGCAATTGGCGAATCGGCTGACCTGAAGTCGCTGACAACTAATCCCGTCCTGACCCGTGCAGATGCCAAGAACGCAATCGCTGCTGTTGCGAAATCAATGAAGCTCGATGCGCTGACATCGAATACGCTGGGCGTACTCGCACAGAACCGCCGTCTCGGTGAAACCGTTGCCGTTGCCCGTGCATTTTCCGCGCTTGCCGCATCGCATCGCGGCGAAGTCACCGCCGAATTAACTTCGGCCCACGCCTTGAGCGCCGCGCAGATGAAGGCGCTCTCTGCAAAGCTCAAAGCGCGCGTCGGTAGCGACGTCGCCATCCAGACCAAAGTCGATCCCTCCTTGTTGGGTGGGCTGACCGTAAAAATCGGTAGCCAGATGATCGACACTTCAATCAAAACCCGTTTGAACACCCTCGCTAACGCGATGAAAGGCTGAGTAGCAAAATGGACATCCGTGCCGCAGAAATTTCCAAGGTCATCAAGGACCAGATCGCCAATTTCGGCACCGAAGCGCAGGTTTCGGAAGTCGGTAGCGTGCTGTCGGTCGGTGACGGTATCGCCCGTATCCACGGCCTCGACAATGTTCAGGCCGGTGAAATGGTTGAATTCTCGAACGGCATTCAGGGCATGGCGCTGAACCTCGAAGCCGACAATGTCGGTGTGGTTATCTTCGGTACCGACAGCGAAATCCGCGAAGGCGATGTCGTCAAGCGTACAGGCACGATTGTGGACGTTCCCGTCGGCAAGGAATTGCTTGGCCGCGTTGTTGACGGCCTGGGCAACCCAATTGATGGCAAGGGCCCACTCAAGACCACGCAGCGCAGCCGCGTTGAAGTCAAGGCACCCGGCATCATCCCGCGCCAGTCGGTTTCGGAGCCCGTCCAGACCGGCCTCAAGGCACTCGACGCACTTGTTCCTGTTGGCCGTGGCCAGCGCGAACTGATCATCGGTGATCGTCAGACCGGCAAAACCGCCGTCGCCATCGACACCTTCATCAACCAGAAGGAAGTCAACAAGGGCACTGACGAATCGAAGAAGCTCTATTGCATCTACGTCGCCGTCGGCCAGAAGCGTTCGACCGTTGCGCAGATCGTCCGCGCACTCGAAGAGCAAGGCGCGATGGAATATTCGATCGTTGTTGCTGCAACTGCTTCCGAGCCTGCACCGCTTCAGTATCTCGCGCCTTATACCGGCGTTGCGATGGGCGAGTTCTTCCGCGACAATGGCATGCACGCCGTCATCGTTTATGACGATCTTTCGAAGCAGGCTGTGGCGTATCGCCAGATGTCGCTCCTTCTGCGTCGTCCTCCGGGCCGTGAAGCCTATCCCGGCGACGTTTTCTATCTCCACAGCCGCTTGCTTGAGCGCGCCGCAAAGATGTCCGACGCAAACGGCGGTGGTTCATTGACCGCACTGCCAATCATCGAAACACAGGCTGGCGACGTGTCGGCCTATATTCCGACCAACGTGATTTCGATCACCGACGGGCAAATATTTTTGGAGACCGACCTGTTCTTCCAAGGCATCCGCCCCGCAATTAACGTGGGTCTGTCGGTGAGCCGCGTTGGTTCGGCCGCCCAGACCAAGGCGATGAAGAAGGTGTCCGGTTCGATTAAATTGGAACTCGCGCAGTACCGCGAAATGGCGGCCTTCGCGCAGTTTGGTTCCGACCTCGATGCCTCGACGCAGAAGCTGCTCAATCGCGGTGCGCGTTTGACCGAGTTGCTGAAGCAAAAGCAATTCTCGCCGCTTCCGTTCGAAGAGCAGACCGCGTCGATTTTCGCTGGCACCAACGGCTATCTCGATGGCATTGCCGTTTCGGACGTCAACCGTTACGAAGACGCGATGCTCGCCGATTTGCGCGCCAATCATGCCGACATCCTGAAGACCATCCGCGACAGCCGCGACTTCAGCGACGACAGCAAAAAAGCGCTGATGGCCGCACTCGACAAGTTCACGAAAAACTTCGCGTAAACGGAAACCATAATGGCGAGCCTTAAGGCCCTCAAAATGCGGATCAACTCGGTCAAATCGACCCAGAAGATCACCAAGGCGATGAAGATGGTCGCCGCTGCAAAGCTGCGCCGGGCGACCGAAGCGGCTCAAGCGGCGCGTCCTTATGCAGAACGCCTCGAAGCCGTGGTGTCGAGCATTGCGTCGAAGGTCACCGTCGGCCCGCAATCGCCCAAGCTGCTCGCTGGCACCGGCAAGGACGACGTGCATTTGCTCGTCGTTGCAACCTCGGACAAGGGTCTGGCGGGCGCGTTCAACACCAACATCGTCCGTCTGGCGCGCAAGAAGGCTGAAGAGCTTCGCGCGGCTGGCAAGACCGTCAAATTCTACACCATCGGCAAGAAGGGCAAGGACCAACTTGCCCGTACGTACCGGAATGACATCATCCACAGCATTGAGCCCGGCGATCTGGGCAAGCTGAACTTTGCCGATGTGCAAGGCTGGGGCGAAGATCTGACCGCGCGTTTCGAAGCCGGCGAATTCGATGTTGCGCATCTGCTGTTCTCGAAATTCGTTACCGTGCTGACGCAGGAGCCGACCGCGATCCAGTTGATGCCGGTTGCAGTCGCCACCGACGGCAGCGTGCCAAGCGTTGGTGCGTCGGTCGAATATGAGCCCGACGAGGAAGAAATCCTCGCTGACCTGCTGCCACGCAACGTCTCGGTCCAACTACTCCGCGCCAACCGTGAAAACGCGGCGTCGGAGCAGGGTTCGAAAATGACCGCTATGGACAACGCAACGCGCAACGCGGGCGACATGATCAACAAGCTGACCATCCAGTATAACCGCACGCGTCAGGCGGCGATTACGACTGAACTCATTGAAATTATTGCTGGCGCCGAAGCGCTTTAACGACATCCAAAGGCAAGGAACGAAGACATGGCAACCGCCCCGAAGAAGACCGCCGCTCCCAAGGCCGCCGCTGCACCGAAAGCAGCCGCGGCAAAGGTGCCTGTTAAGAAAGCCGCTGCGCCAAAGGCTGCTGCAACTAAGGCCCCTGCCCCCAAAGCTGGTTCCGGCCAGACCAAGTCCAACGTCGTTGGCGCAACCGGCCGCATTTCGCAGGTCATCGGCGCCGTTGTCGACGTGAGCTTCACCGGCACTTTGCCCGCCATTCTCTCGGCGCTTGAAACCGATAACAACGGCAACCGCCTCGTTCTCGAAGTCGCGCAGCATCTCGGCGAAAACACCGTCCGCACCATCGCAATGGACGCGACCGAAGGCCTAACCCGCGGTCAGCCAGTTCGTGACACCGGCGCGCAGATTTCGGTGCCTGTTGGCCCGATGACCTTGGGTCGCATCATGAACGTTATCGGCGAGCCAATCGACGAGCGTGGCCCGGTCGGCGCTGCAAAGTCCAACCCGATCCACGCCGAAGCACCATTATTCACCGACCAGTCGACCGAGGCAGAAATTCTCGTCACCGGCATCAAGGTCATCGATCTGCTCGCACCTTATGCAAAGGGCGGCAAGATTGGCCTGTTCGGCGGCGCTGGCGTTGGCAAGACCGTTCTTATTCAGGAACTTATCAACAACATCGCAAAGGGCCATGGCGGCGTGTCGGTGTTTGCGGGCGTCGGTGAACGCACCCGCGAAGGAAACGATCTCTACCACGAATTCCTCGACGCCGGCGTTATCGCCAAGGACGCCGACGGCAACCCAACGCCTGAAGGTTCGAAGGTTGCTCTGGTCTTCGGCCAGATGAACGAACCTCCCGGTGCGCGCGCACGGGTTGCTTTGTCGGGTCTGACCATGGCGGAATATTTCCGCGATGAAGAAGGCCAGGACGTCCTTTTCTTCGTCGACAACATCTTCCGCTTCACGCAGGCAGGTTCCGAAGTGTCAGCACTTCTCGGCCGTATTCCTTCGGCTGTGGGTTATCAGCCGACGCTGGCAACCGACATGGGCCAGTTGCAGGAGCGCATCACCTCAACCAACAAGGGTTCGATCACCTCGGTTCAGGCCATTTACGTTCCCGCAGATGACTTGACCGACCCTGCGCCAGCCACATCATTTGCCCACTTGGACGCAACGACCACGCTGAACCGTGCGATTTCAGAACTTGGCATCTATCCCGCCGTTGACCCGCTCGACTCGGTCAGCCGCGTGTTGACGCCTGCGGTTGTCGGACAAGAGCATTACGACACCGCCCGCCGCGTTCAGGAAACGTTGCAGAAGTACAAGTCGCTGCAGGACATCATTGCGATTCTGGGCATGGACGAGCTTTCAGAAGACGACAAGCTGACCGTGACCCGTGCCCGCAAGATCCAGCGCTTCCTGTCGCAGCCATTCCACGTTGCAGAAGTCTTCACCGGCATTTCGGGCAAGTTCGTGCAGGTCGAAGACACCGTGAAGTCGTTCAAGGCTGTCGTCGACGGCGAATATGACCATCTTCCTGAAGCAGCCTTCTACATGGTCGGCGGCATCGAAGAAGCGGTTGCCAAGGCCGCCAAGATGGCTGCGGAGGCCGCGTAAGCCATCATGGCATTGCACTTCGAACTCGTAACCCCTGAAAAGCTCTACCGCTCGGACGACGTCTATATGGTCGTCGTCCCGGGCACAGAGGGCGATTTCGGCGTGCTGGAGGGTCACAGCCCGATTATGAGCACATTGCGCAGCGATGCGACGCTCGACATCTACGCGACGCAAGGCGCGGTGCCGGAGAAGCTGTCCATCGCGGGCGGCTTTGCCGAGGTGAATGAAAAAGGCCTGACCGTGCTGGCCGAACGGGTGGTTGCCTAACTCTCAGTTGGCGATCGGTCGGAAAGCCTAAAAATCAGGGCGTAAAGCGCCATTATCAGCATGATGAAACGCGGATAATGAAGCATTCCTTCCAGCATAGCCATCACGAGCAGTGAATAGATACCCGCAAGCAACGGCCACAGTTCTGTATTTGCCAGAACTTGCTTGTGCGCGGAAATCGTCACCCGCGCCAGCAGCCATAGAGCACCCGCCGCGCCGACGATGCCCCAGCTTATCAAAAACTGTAGTATGAAATTGTGCGGCTGCGTATGTCGCCAGTTCAGCTCGAATACTTCCCAGAATGTCGAGCCTGACCCCCAGCCGAACCACGGTGCCTCCAGCCATTTCGAATAGGTTCCATACCAAAGCGACATCCGTCCGCTGCTGATCTGATCCGCATTAACGGCCACATTTTGCGCAACGTTGCTGTCCCAATATTCAAAGAGGAGGAATGAAGCGTTGCCATATGGTATTAGCAGAAATGCTAGCAATGCAGCAGCGCCTGTCAACAACGACAGCCGCCCAATCATGCGAATACTGGGTAATCGGCGATTGCTGATTACCATTATCAATACTGACAAGGAGATCGCCAGAACCGCCGCGCGTGTGCCAGACCAGATTGTCAGCCCGATCGAAAGAAAGAAGAAGAAATCATATCGTGACAATGGAGCGTCATCGCGGCGAGCCATCAATGCTGCCGTAAAGATCGCAGCAATTGCACCTGTCCAAGACCCAAAATGCCGAACATTTATAAATCCGGGCAAAGACGCCCCCCATTCGATTTGGGTTGCAGGCAGATATGCCAATTGTGGCGCAAATAGAAAACGAAACGCCGTCAGTACGGTTAGCGCGACGAGGCCCAATCCAAGTGCCAGAACAAGCTGCTCCTGACACACTTTCAGGTTTTTAGCGTCGAGATAATAGACAGAGAAGGCAAACAGCACGTGGACGATCATAGTAACAGAAATCACGAGCGACGTGATCGGAACCTTTGAGACAAACAAAGTGCTTCCCCACAGCCCAACCATGAAAACGGCACCGGCTATCAGGTAATCACGCGGCACAAACGGCAAAATGTTGCGAAGTTCCATACCCCGATACAACGCCCACAAGAATATAAGCGCTTCGCATATGACAAACGGAATTTCCTGAAGCCGGGTCCATTCGACCACGGGGCTAGGCATCATCGTTGTATATGTGGGATAAACCCATGCTGCTATCATTGGCATCAAGACGCCAATTATGACCCCAATGATCCACACCGGCGTTGCGTGAACTCGCATGTGCTGGCTCGGCTTCGGCAAAATGGCACTATTTTCAGTCATGCCCGACCAGGTATCGCATCATGGTTAATATAATATGGAGGCATCGATTGAGCGTTTTTCACATAATCGCTCGCTTGATGGAGCCTTATTTCAACGCCCTGTGCCTCCACAAATAAAGACCAGATCCAATGATGATCGCTGAACCGACCAACGAGACGACATCCGGCCAATCACCAAACAACGCAATTCCCAGAATCATTGCCACGATTAGTTGCACATAAGTCATCGGCGCAATTTCGGCAGCGGAGGCGCGCGTTGTGCCCATGAAAATCAGCCAATGGGCAAAGCTGGCAGTCACTGCCACGATGCAACAGCGGGCTATGATGGTCCAGTCGGGGACGCCCACATACAGCGCGTCAACACCCGAAAAATGCCCAATTACTGCTGCTGAAATGACGAAGGGTACTGCGATCGATGCGACGAGAAACTGCATCAGCAAAGGCGACCCAGCCCCCGCCACCGCGCGGTTGCCTATCATCATCAGGGCCATGCACGCAGCGGCCGCTAACGGCATCAAGGCGACCCAGCCCAAATCGGCGACATTGGGCCGCATGATGAGCAAGACGCCCCCGAACGCAGTAAGTGAAGCCAGCCAAGTTGCCGCGCTTGTGCGCTCCTTAAGGATGATGGCGCCTAACAATGCCGTAATCATAGGGCTGGTGAAGCCAATGGACGTGGCCTCGGCCAGCGGCATCAGGAAAATAGACGAAAAGAACAGAATAGTAGCCGCAGCGACAGCCGCGCCACGCATTAACTGAACCTTTGGATGGGGAATGGCAAATGCCTGCCTGCCCTGAGTTAAAAGCAACAGCGTACCAAGGCCGATGGCGCCGACGGTGTAACGCAATGCAGCCACCGCTGTCCCGGGCCATGCCCCAGCTATTGATTTGATGATGGCATCACCGCACGACAGCAGGGCAAAGCCGCACAACGCGAAGAGCAGGCCTGAACGGGCCGAAGTTGTATGCACTGGATGTCCCTGAATTTTGAACGGCTTTAGTGCCACATCACCCAATTGAAAAGCCTCTTGGATGGCCGCATGCAAGGTTGTCCAAAGCGTAGCATTACCGATTTATTCACCATTTCGCGGTAACCCAGTTTTTCGAAGTAACCGGCAATATTGGAGCGGAAAAGCTGTGAGCGCATTTGGCAAAAAACCTGGCCTGACTTCTGGACGTCCTTCGTTCGGCGTTGCAAGGCCGATGACCGGTGGCTCCAGTGGCCAGCAGAACACCCCCCCGCCACCGAGCGCCAATGCGCAACCTCAAGAAATACCGCAGCCTGCCGGCGGAGCGCAATTTCCACCCATAAATGCGGTCGAACTGCCTGGCGCAATTGCACAAACTCCAATGCAGGACGCGATGTCCCGCCTATCGGACAGAGCAAACAACGCGGCCGCAGTGGATGAAGGTCCCCAAGGATTTGAAGCGTCGGTTCATAAAATCAAGGAACAGGTTCTTCCCCGCCTCCTTGAGCGCGTCGACCCCGAAGCGGCAGCATCGCTCAATAAGGAAGAGTTGACCGAAGAATTCCGCCCCATCATCCTTGAGGTTCTTGCCGAGCTCAAGCTTACTCTCAACCGCCGCGAGCAGTTCGCCCTTGAAAAGGTGCTCGTCGACGAATTGCTTGGTTTTGGCCCGCTTGAAGAGTTGCTTGGCGACCCGGACATCACCGACATCATGGTCAACGGCCCCAACCAGACTTATATTGAAAAAAAGGGCAAGCTGACCATTGCTCCCATCCAGTTCCGCGATGAAGAGCATCTGTTCCAGATTGCCCAGCGCATCGTCAACCAGGTCGGCCGCCGCGTCGACCAGACCACGCCGCTTGCCGATGCCCGTTTGAAAGATGGCAGCCGCGTGAACGTCATCGTGCCGCCGCTTAGCTTGCGCGGTACTGCGATCTCGATTCGTAAATTCTCTGAAAAACCCATTACGATCGATATGCTCAAGGGCTTCGGATCGATGAGCGAGCCAATGGCAACGGCATTGAAAATTGCCGGCGCATCCCGAATGAACATCGTTATATCGGGCGGTACCGGTTCAGGTAAGACAACGATGCTCAATGCCTTGTCGAAAATGATCGATCCGGGCGAGCGCGTTCTGACAATCGAAGACGCCGCCGAACTTCGGTTGCAACAGCCGCACTGGCTGCCGCTTGAAACACGTCCGCCGAACCTCGAGGGCGAGGGCGCGATTACCATCGGTGACCTTGTGAAGAACGCATTGCGTATGCGCCCTGACCGCATCATCCTCGGCGAAATCCGCGGCGCGGAATGTTTTGACCTTCTGGCTGCAATGAACACCGGCCACGACGGTTCGATGTGTACACTTCACGCCAACAACCCGCGGGAATGTCTTGGTCGTATGGAAAATATGATCCTGATGGGCGATATCAAAATCCCGAAAGAAGCTATTTCTCGCCAGATCGCTGAATTGGTCGATATGATAGTTCAGGTAAAGCGTCTGCGGGATGGATCGCGCCGCACGACGCAGATAACCGAAGTTATCGGCATGGAAGGCGACGTGATCGTTACACAGGATTTGTTCAAGTTCGAATATCGCGACGAAGATGCCGACGGCAAAATTCACGGCGAATGGGTCGCTGGCGGAGTTCGGCCATATACGCTTGAAAAGGCTCGGCAGTTCGGCTTCGATCAGCCTTTCTTAGAGGCTTGCCTAGGCTGATGGGGTGGAATCTGACGCTGTATCGCTAATTGGCATAACAGCCGTCAGCTGGCCTTTATGGCGATTGCCGCGGACAATATAGTAGCCAATACACCAAATACGGTAATCAAAGTCCATGGCATGAAGCCCACCGCGTTGATGTCGGTTCGGCGGTGGCGGCGGCGGTCCGCAAGGCTGCTTATCAGCACTGAGATTGCCGAAAGCGCGGAAATTCCGGCCCAGATTTGACCGGGCGTATCGAAGCTGTTTAATAAATTCATTGGCGGCATGTGGGAATTGCGCTGCTGGCGGTCAAGCAAGCAATGCACGAGCTCGAAAGGCAGCACCTACGCAAGTTTGACCTGCATTGAAATATCGCGGTGATTCATACGCACAGGGATCTGCGACCGAACTTGAGCCAAACGATCCAAATCGAGATTTGCAAAGCCCAGCCCAACGATATCGCCCATATCGAGCAGAACATCTCCCCATGGATCGACCACTAGTGAATGGCCAAAGGTCTGCCTGCCGTCTTCGTGAGTGCCGCATTGCGCCGCAGCTACGATGAACGCCTCGGACTCGATCGCTCGGGCCCGCAGCAATATATGCCAATGTGCATCTCCTGTAGGTACGGTGAAGGCCGAAGGAACGGCCATGACGTCGACGCCAGACTGGGAGTATGCACTGAAAAGATCCGGAAATCTTAAATCATAGCAAATAGAGAGGCCCATCAATCCGATCGGTGTTTCGACCGCCACCGGCTCGGCTCCACCTTGATACGCCCTCGATTCCAGCCAGTTTTCGCCAGTGGACAAATTCACATCAAATAAATGCATTTTGTCGTACCGCGCTCGGATTGACCCGTCCGGTCCGAATATAATCGCGCGATTGGCAAATTTTTCGCTGCCGTTGATCCTGACCGGCAGTGAACCCAGATGGACCCATATCGCGTTTTCCCTAGCGGCTTGCGAAATGCGAACCAGTTCACGCGACTCGGATTCGTAACCTATGACTGTTCGTGCCCGAATCCGGTCCCGATCAATCAGCATTGACATTTCCGGGGCAAAATACATTTCAGCGCCGGCTTGCACAGATTGGTAAACAGCTTCGATCATCGCATCGCAATTATGCTCTGGATCGGTAGTGCTGCACATCTGGTGGACCGCGATTTTCATGGGCTACCCCCTTGCTCGTTGGGCTAGTGATATTGTTAACTGCATTAGCAGCAATCCATTTCATAGTGGTGCCAATTGTATGAAATATGCAACACTCCGATAAATTGAGACAATTTCACTCCCTATCCTGATTCAATGCTTGAAATGGAACAACTGTTGTGCAAGAGCATTTCCCGAGTGCAATGCACTTCGCAAAAAAGGAGCACAATAATGCGTTTCGGTAAGATTTCCCTCGCTGCTGTTGCGGCCGCTTCACTCGTAAGCGCCCCCGTAATGGCTCAATCACTTTCACCAGCAGCTAAGGCAGTTGGAGCTTCCAAGGTAAAGCGCGTAGGCGCTGGTGCCAAGGAAGAAAGCAAGCTCGGTGGCGGTAGCGGCGTAATCGTCGCTGTTTTGGCTGCTGTTGCTGTTATTGGCGGTATCGTTATCGCTGCTGGCAACGACGACGACGCACCAACCAGCCCCTGATTTCTTCAGGCTACGGATTTGAGAAAGGCGGCCTTTGGGTCGCCTTTTTTTTGCACTTTAATGGGCCCGCATCATTTGCGACGGCTTGGATGTCGCCATTTCCCTGACGCGGAGAATCGATATTATGAGTAATTCATTGAATGTACTTGTCACCGGTGGTGCCGGTTACATTGGCAGCCATGCAGTGTTGGCGCTGCTTGATTCGGGACATCGTCCCATCGTCATTGATAATCTCGTCACTGGATTTCGCCGCGCAGTGCCAGGCAATGTATCATTTTATGAGGGTGATATCGCCGATTCGGATTTGCTCGCCAAAATCATCCGGAACGAAGCGATTGATGCTGTTATGCATTTTGCAGGGTCGGTTGTGGTTCCAGAATCTGTCGAAGATCCTCTTAAATATTATCACAACAATACCTCTAACACGCGTGCCCTCATTGGATCGATAGTAGAGAACAGCGTCAGGCACATGATATTCTCTTCAACTGCGGCGACGTACGGCATTCCAGAGTCTAGTCCCGTCAGCGAAGACATGCCGACGGTGCCGATAAATCCTTATGGCACGTCGAAGCTGATGAGCGAATTGATGCTGCGCGACGTCGCTGCTGCGCATGATTTCAACTATTGCGCCTTGCGTTACTTCAATGTTGCCGGTGCTGATCCTGAAGGGCGTAGTGGTCAATCGACCATAGGCGCGACGCATCTGATCAAGATTGGCGTGGAGGCAGCGCTTGGCAAGCGTGAATCTGTTAGTGTGTTCGGCTCAGACTATGCGACCGCCGATGGTACAGGTGTACGCGATTATATCCATGTCAGCGATCTTGCAGCGGCGCACGTTATCGCCTTGGAAGCACTTATCGCAGATCCGACAAAAAGCCATACGCTCAACTGCGGTTATGGCCATGGCTATTCGGTCATGCAGGTACTCGATGCCATTGATCGGGTTACTAACAACAAGTTGGTCCGAAAGGTGGAAGGTCGCCGCGCAGGTGACCCCGACTCGCTCATTTCCGACAATAAAGCGATCAAGGCGCGCTTCGGCTGGGAACCGCTTTATGACGATCTCGATGTTATCGTCACACATGCTTTGGCGTGGGAACGACAATTGGGCGAGCGCGAGGCGAATTAGCTTCTCTTGCGCTTTTGCTCTCCCCCCACCATATCCGGCAAATGGATAATCAATCACATAAGAGCGCCACGACTTGGTATGGCACGACCATATTGTCGGTACGTAAAAACGGCAAAGTCGTAATCGCGGGCGATGGTCAGGTCTCGATGGGCCAGACGGTGATGAAGCCTAATGCAAAGAAAGTACGCCAGTTGCACGACGGTAGCGTGATTGCGGGTTTTGCCGGGGCGACCGCCGATGCGTTCACCCTGTTCGAACGGCTGGAAAAGAAACTGGAGCAGCATCGCGGGCAATTGATGCGCGCTGCAGTCGAGCTCGCCAAGGACTGGCGAACGGACAAATATCTTCGCAATTTAGAGGCAATGATGATCGTCGCCGATAAAGAGGTAACGTTGATACTGACCGGTAACGGCGATGTTCTCGAGCCCAATGATGGCATTGCGGCGATAGGGTCAGGCGGCAATTATGCACTATCTGCTGCGCGGGCGCTTGCCGAATATGAGAGCGACGCGGAAAAAATGGCCCGTCACGCGATGAAAATTGCAGCCGAAATCTGCGTGTACACCAATGACCAGCTTACCGTCGAAACGCTTGCCAGCGAGAGCTAGGCTGCGCCAAAAAACATCAAATGAACCAGTCGGCCATTTTCAGGGGTTGATCCAAATCCGCGGGCGGAATTGTGAAACATCCACGGACTGAATAGAATCAACCGGTTGAACCGCATCGGCACGGTAAACTGCTTTTCCCATTTTGATGGCTTCAGCGTATCGGCGTTGACGACTTCTTCAATCAATTGATTGGGATCGGAATAGCCGGCCGCCAACATTTGGCCGACATCAGTCGGAACCCGCTCAAGCCCCGTGCGCTTGTGCCGGAAGAAATCGGTACCGCCGCGGCAATGTTCGGGCAGGGCGAGGTACAAAATGCCTGAATAGAAGCACGGGTCGATGTGGACCCCTGATAACCCCGTGTCTTTGGCGAGCGTCAAACGGCAATGGCTATGGCTGGTCCCGGGTTGCGGTTTTACTGCTGCGCCGATGATGCGGCCGACGGCGTCATCTAACCCAGGAATCGGTAAAGCCTTTGTCGATAGCAAACCGGGGTAATTGCCGTTTTTGAACGCCGGGTCATAATCGAGATCCAGTGCCTTCTTACGGGCAACATGAGGGTCGGTCAAAAAATCGTCGATGATAAGTAATGACGGCAGCGGCATCCCCCACGCATATCAAAGCCCAGACGTGCAAACCACTTGAATCGCCTTTAAAATCCACCATCTAGGCGGGCATGAACCAGAACCTTACTCCCAAAGCCATTGTTGCCGCACTTGATGAACATATCATCGGACAAGCCGACGCGAAACGGGCGGTTGCCGTTGCGCTGCGTAACCGCTGGCGGCGTCAGCGGCTCGGCGCAGACCTGCGCGACGAGGTGACGCCGAAGAACATCCTGATGATTGGTCCCACCGGGTGCGGTAAGACTGAAATCAGCCGCCGCCTCGCCAAGCTGGCCGACGCACCGTTTATCAAGGTGGAAGCCACCAAATTCACCGAAGTCGGCTATGTCGGCCGCGACGTCGAGCAGATTGCCCGTGACTTGGCCGAAGAGGCGGTGCGCTTGGAAAAGGAACGCCGCCGCGAGCATGTACGTGAGGCCGCTGAAACCGCAGCAATGGAGCGCATATTAAAGCCTCTGGCGGGCGATACCGCCAGCGAAGCGACACGCGAAGCATTCCGCCAGCGCATCCGCGACCGGCATATGGATGATGTTGAAATCGAGATCGAAGTCTCTGACAGCCCAGTTGCTCCGATGGAGATACCCGGAATGGGCGGCAATGTCGGGATGATCAATCTCGGCGAAATGATGGGCAAAGCCTTTGGCAAGGACAACCTGAAGCGCCGCAAGATGAAAGTGCCCGACGCGTGGACCAAGCTGGTCGAGGAAGAATCCGAAAAACGGCTTGATCAGGACGACGTAAACCGCGCTGCACTTGCTGATGCAGAGGCCAATGGCATCGTTTTTCTCGACGAGATCGACAAGATCGCAGTATCCGACGTACGCGGCGGATCGGTTAGTCGAGAAGGCGTTCAACGTGACCTGCTACCACTCATCGAGGGCACGACCGTTGCGACCAAATATGGACCGATGAAAACCGACCATGTGCTGTTCATCGCCTCTGGCGCCTTTCACATTTCAAAGCCGAGCGACATGCTGCCCGAACTTCAGGGCCGTCTACCCATCCGCGTCGAGCTGCGCGCGCTGGAGCATAAGGATTTTGTTCGCATATTGTCCGAAACCCGGGCCAATTTGCCGACGCAATATGCTGCCTTGCTTGCCACCGAGGAAGTTACGCTGACCTTCACCGACGACGCCATCGATGCGATCGCCCGGATTGCATTTGACGTAAATGCGAGCATCGAAAATATCGGAGCGCGGCGCTTGCAGACTGTGATGGAGAAACTGCTTGAAGATATCAGCTTCGATGCGGAAGACCGCAAGGGCGATGCCATCACTATCGATGCGGCCTATGTGCAAAAGCAGCTTTCCGGGATCGCCAAGGACACCGACCTGTCCAAATATGTTCTATGAACCTCGATTGCCTGTTATGTCAGGGCTAGAGGAGAAACATCATGACACTGGAAGGTGGATGCCATTGCGGCGCGGTGCGATATCAGGTGAATGGCGATCCAGAGCATGTATCGGTTTGCCATTGCACCGATTGCCGTAAATCGGCGGGCGCACCTTTCGTAAGCTGGGCCGCATTCAAGACGGCTGAGTTCAATGTCGAAGGTGAAACGGCGAGTTTTAACAGCTCACCCAACGCCTATCGCCATTTCTGCGCAAAATGCGGGACCGGACTTTATTATGTGAACGAGCAAATGTTGCCGGGCCTTGTCGATATCCAGACTGCAACACTCGACGACGCCGAGGCGCTGGTCCCGGTATTGCATGTGCAGGCGGCCGAGCAACTGAAATGGACGCATGGCTTGGAAGCGTTACCGAAGTTCGAACGTTTTCCTGGTTAGGGCGACATTCATTCGGCACGGTGGCGGACAAGTTACCGTGACACCGCCTGCCGTTCACCACCGCCTTGCGGCCCGACCACCAATTTCCAGGCCTTTTCCTTGACGAAATAACGCTTTGCCAATGACTGCAATATGGCAGGTGTCACGCCATTATAGTCGCTGTAAAGCTTCCCCAGCGCCGTAAACTTTGCCGGTTCGTAGGTAGCGCCTTTCAACTGGTTCAACCAGAAAGTATTGCCCGATGCGGCGCGTTCGATGGCTTGCTTCATCGGTTCTACGGCACGCTGCAATTCATCGGCACTGACCGGGTTAGTGACCAGATCGGCCGCTACATCGTCAGCAAATGCAAAGAAGCGGTCCACATCGCCAGGCTTCACTTGCGTATAAGCCATCAGATAACCGCCACTGGCGAAATCCTGCGGCCAGTTCGCTGACATGTCGGGGCTGTAACTTGCCGCTTGCTCGGCGCGGAACTTCTCGAATAACCGGTCGCGGAATATCGCAGCCAATATTTCAAGCTGGCGCCCCTCGCTAATGCCGGCAATGCCGCCGCCTGTCGGCCAAGCCATCACGGCCGCCGCCTGATCGGTTGAGCCGCGATGGGTAAGCTTTAGCGGGACGGCATTGGCTGCGGGGAAATTGACGTTTTGCGCAGCCGCAGTGACCGCCAATGGTGCACGCGGCTTCATCGCGCCGAAGCTCTTTTCGAGCGCGGCGACCGCTGTTGCCTTATCGAAATCACCAAACAGCATGACCTCGACCGGTCCTTGCGCCATCAACGGTTTCCAATAGGCTTGGAATTTCGCTGCGTCGATTTTGGCAACATCGGCAGGCGCAGCCGCCTTCCAGCGAGGGTCCTTGCTGCGCAGCAGATATTCAAGATCGCGTTGCAACACCGACGTGGCCGACATCTCGAAACTGTCATAGCCCGACGTCGCCAGCGCCTTTGCGCGTTCAACCGGAGCGGGGTCCCATCCCGGATTTTCGAGCTTCGTGGCAATCAACGTGAGCTGGTCAGCCAGATCGTCCGGACGCGTGTTGGCTCCGAATTCAAAAGCATCGTCATCGATCGAGAAATTCAGCTCAATCCGGCGGCCATTGACCATTTGGTCGATGTCTGTTCGTTTGAGCTTGCCGATACCGTTTTCCGGTAACACCAGCGGCCCCGCCCAAAGCAAGCTGCCATTATCCGGCGTGACCGCCTGATAGCCCTTGCCGAAACGAACCATCACCCGAATTTGCCCGCTCTCGGCTTTGTTCGGGTAGAGCAATGCGCGCACGCCATTTGACAATTCCAGCCGCGTCATTTCCAGCCGCGATACCGTCTCTTCGGCAACAAGTTTGCCGGGCGCGCCTAATTTGGGCAGTGCATCGAAACCTAGCGCATTTTCCGAGAGACGTGCGGTCTTGTTCGCCGACACCGTTGCATTGAGTGCCGCAAGCGCACGATTGTCGGCGTCCGCCACCGTCGTTGGCGAGGAAAGCATAAGCCGCGTGGCATCTGCCTTGAACAATGTTTGCGTCGAAGCCAGCAACCGCTCCGGCGTAAACTTGTCTTTCATGCCCTCGTAAACCTGAACCACTGTTTTCGGCGCGGCGACCGTTTCCCTTATATCCACCGCATTGATGATATCATCGGCTTGCTTGGCGGCGGCTTCGAAGGGGTAGCTGTCGAGCATTGTGCGCAGTGCATTGCCAAACAGCGTCTTTTCGCGATCAATGTCGGCTTTGGACGGCGGAGTTTCGGTGGCGTCGGCGATGATCGCGCGGACATCCTTCGTCGCCGCCTCCCATTTGTCCCCAATCGGCGTAACTGAGACCAACGTCGCGTCTGCGGTGCGGGAAATATCCTCCTGCGCGACTTCGGCGAATAGATAATTACCACCACTGCGGGCCTGCACTTCGAGGCGGCGGTTGATAATTTGGAGCGCAAGCGCGTCAATCAGCAATTGCTCGTTATAGGCGATGGTATCGTCAACCTTCCGCCACGGTCGCAGATAGGCGATGCTGACGGTGGTGGGCAAAGTCGGCTCGACCAGCACGCGGGTCGGTGTGCCTTGCGGTGTGGGGTCGCCAAAGGACGGCTCGGGTGTCCGCGCGCCAGTGCCTTTCCAGTCGTTGAAATATTTCTGCACCAGATTGGCAAGTTGCGCCGGCTCCATGTCGCCGGCCATCACCACAACAGCATTTTCTGGGCGGTACCAGCGGTCGTGGAACGCGTTGAGAGCCTGCGCGGTGGAGGCTTGCAAGGTTTCGGGAGTACCGATGGTCGACCGGTTGGCGAGCCGCTGACCTTGGAATACATGCTGACGCAGCGCATCGCTGTAGACCATTTGCGCGCCGCTGTTTTCGCGTAGTTCGGCAAGCACGATGGCGCGCTCGGCGTTCAACGCAGTATCGGAAATACGCGGATTGCGGATCATCCCGGAAATGATCTTCATCGATTCGTCCAGCTTGTCCGGGGTCGCATTGGGCAAATCGAGCTTGTAGACCGTCTGCGTCGGCGTAGTCTGCGCATTGCTGTCGCTGCCGAAGGTTACGCCGAACCGCTGCCAGATGCGTTTCGCCTCGCCATCGGGGACGAAGGTCGAGCCGCGGAACGACAGATGCTCGATTAAATGCGCAAAGCCTTGCTCGTCGTTATTTTCATGCAATGCACCAGCGTCGATGCGGACGCGGATCGAGACTTGCCCCGCCGGAACGTCGTTTCTTTTGACAGCATAACGCAGGCCGTTGGGGAGTTCGCCAAAGGTCCATGTATCGTCGACCGGTACATCGCTGCCTTCATAGAGCCAAGGCTGTTTGAGCGGTTTGGTTGCACTCGCGGCGACCGGCGCAGCTGTCTGGGCGTAGGCGGAGGTGGTCAGCAACAGGGCTGCGAGGGCGAAGGCATGAGAGAATTTGCGCATTACGCTCCTTATTGCGGGCGCGGGTTGACCGCAGATGAACGGAACGACGAAGTGCCGTTCAAATTCCACCATCTACGCTGTCATAACCCAGACCGCGAAGTCCCAGTTTCAAATCTTCGACACATTCGTTCAGCTTGTGCGCGTCGGTCGTCCGCACGACGAAGTTCGCGCCGACCCTGCCCTCACGGAAAAATGGGTAGCTGCCGATCTGGCAGCCTTCGTGATGTTTTTCGGTATCACCGAGCAATTTTGCGACTTCACTCTCCGCCACCCAGCAGCCGACCTGATGCGAGAGCAACGGCGCGCCGCCTTCTAGCTGTCCGGTCAGCGCGTCGAGCATCCCTGCGGTAATATGCGGAACGCCGGCCATGATGAAGATATTGCCGTGGCGAATGCCCGGCGCGCCGGACATCTTGTTGGGAATGAGGTCCGCGCCGTCGGGCACGCGGGCCATGCGCAGGCGGCCTTCGTTGATGCCGCCGCGTGTCTCGTAATATTTGTGGAGGACTTCGCTGGCTTCGGGGTGGATGACCACTTCGACACCCAAGGCCGCCGCAATGGCATCCACCGTGATGTCATCATGCGTCGGACCGATGCCGCCGGTGGTAAACAAATAATCATTGCGCGCGCGCAAAGCATTCACCGCCTCGACAATCGCTTCCTCGACATCCGGCACAACGCGGACTTCGCGCAGGCGGATGCCCTGGATATTCAGCCACAAGGCAATCTGGCTGATATTCTTGTCCTGCGTGCGGCCGGAGAGGATTTCATCGCCGATAATCACAAGCGCGGCGGTGTAGATGCGGGATTCTGTCATTGGGGTGCGATAGCATAAATCACCCCCTCGCAAAGCGGGGAATAACCCTCTATATTGCCCGCATGGATCAATATGTAAGCGTCACGCCCGCTGAGGCAGGCATTGCCCGCGACGGGGTTATCAAATTGCACGGGGCCGAGGGCTTCGAAGGCATGCGCCGCGCCGGACGGCTCGCCGCCGAGATACTCGACGCTTTGGTGCCGCATGTCGTGCCGGGTGTGGAGACGCAAGAACTCGACGATATCGTACGCGAAATGACGCTGCGCGGCGGCGGGGTTCCGGCGACCCTGGGGTACCGCGGCTACACGCATAGCTGCTGCATTTCGGTCAATCATGTCATCTGCCACGGCATCCCGTCGGAGAAAAAGCTTAAAGACGGCGACATCGTCAACATCGACGTGACGCCGCAACTGGACGGCTGGCACGGCGACACCAGCCGCATGTTCCTCGTCGGCGACGTGCCGGTGAAGGCCAAGCGGCTTGTCGATGTGACCTATGAATGTTTGATGCTCGGCATCGAGGCGGCAAAGCCCGGCAACCATGTCGGCGACATCGGCCACGCGATCCAGACCCACGCCGAAAAGCACCGCTACGGCGTCGTCCGCGATTTTTGTGGGCATGGGCTGGGGCAGTTATTCCACGACGCCCCCGAAATCGTCCACGCTGGACGTCCCGGCACAGGGCCAGAGCTTCGCCCCGGCATGATTTTCACCATCGAGCCGATGATCAACATCGGCAAGGCAGCGGGCAAGGTACTTGAAGACGGCTGGACGGCAGTAACCCGCGACCGCAGCCTGAGCGCGCAGTTCGAACATAGCATCGGCATCACCGAAGACGGCTGCGAGATATTTACGGCGAGCCCGAAGGGGTTTGATAAGCCGCCTTATTGAGGCGTTAGATTTTTGCTCTCCGCATTTACCTTGTCGGCGAGACTTTGCAGGTTTTGAAGAACGGTGTCTCCAAGCCCGACCACTTTCTTTGCGTGAGCAATCCATTCCTTCACTTCTGCAAGCCCATTCGATGGTTTTTGTTTGAACGACGAGTCTAGGGTCGAAAAAATTTTTGAGAGCTGGTTGGTTGCCAACTTTACCTTGCCACCATCAATTTTGATATGGTGATGCGCGACGATATTTCGATGACCGTTGGCCTTCTCTGCACTGTCGACCCAAGTCTTGATTTCTGCTTTCCAAGTTGCGCCCTGATCCGAAATTAGTTTAGCTCGCTTCTTCAATATTTCGCATTTCGCGCGAGCGTCCAGATGTGAAATGATCGGCTCAATGAATGGGTGATCCGGCAGCACAAACATCAGCAATATCGCCTTGTTGAGTTGTAGATCAATATGATTGGCCCATAAAATTAACTCACCAACCGCAGCACAAAACTCCTGCATCTCCTCCTCAAGCGACAATTCACCCAAACTGCACCTCCTGTTCCACGCTACAACCGCAACCCGCTCGTCTCATCCAACCCGGCCATGATATTCAAATTCTGCACCGCAGCGCCGCTGGCGCCTTTGCCGAGATTGTCGAGCATCGCCAGCAACCGCACTTGCGCGCCGTCGGGCGAACCCAGAACATAAAGGTCGAGCCGGTCGGACGGCTCTTGGGCTTCACGGATCAGCAATTCCGACGGGGCGGCTTCATCATGAACCATCACCACCGGCGAACCTGCATAATGCGCGGCGAGTGCTTCGCGTATTGCGTCCGGCGTCCCGCTATCCGGCATGACGGCGAGCGGCAGCGGCACCTCGACGACCATGCCGCGAAACGCTTTGATCACCGACGGCGCGAAAATTGGCGCGTGGGTCAGCCCGGCATGGATCTGCATTTCGGGCATATGCTTGTGCTGCAAATCGAGGCCGTAAGTGCGGAAACCGATGTCCGCTCCCGCGTCGCTTTCGAACCGTTCGATGAGCGCCTTGCCGCCGCCCGAATAGCCCGACACCGCGTTGACGCTATAGGGCCAGTCCGCAGGGATCAGGCCAGCCGCGACCAATGGCGCAACCAGCCCCAGAAAGCCGGTGGGGTAGCAACCGGGGTTGCTGACCAACCGCGCGGCCGCGATGCGGTCATGCTGGCCCTTGCGATATTCGGGGAAGCCATAGGCCCAATGCGGGTCAACCCGATGCGCGGTCGATGCGTCGATGATGCGCGTGTGGTTCGACGTGGTCATCGCCACCGCCTCTTTCGCGGCATCGTCGGGCAGGCAGAGGATGACGAAATCGGCATCGTTCAGCGCCTCGCGCTTGGCGGCGGGGTCTTTGCGTTTGTCGTTGTCGAGGGTGATGAGTTGGAACTCGGACCGCCCCGCAAGCCGGTCAGCGATTTCGAGGCCAGTGGTGCCCGCTGCGCCGTCGATGAATACACTCTTTGTCATATTAATATACCGTAGCCCTGAGCAGCATTTGTGAAGCAAATGCGTCCGTCGAAGGGCGTTTCGAGGTTTGCGCTACCGCTGATAGGCGCCCTTCGACGGGCACGGTCGCTCCGCGACCGCTGCTCAGGGCTACGGTATTTTTAGCGAGGAGGTTCACAAACTCACCCGTTTCCGCACCAATATCGCCTCGTCATGCTCTGCAAACCGCGCAGCAGCATTCGCCAGCGGCTCAACACTCACCGCCATTGCGGTGCCGTTGGCGTGGATGATATTCTCGGCGTCGGCCATTATGCCGACATGGCCGGGGAAGAACACAAGGTCGCCGCGCTGCAACGCTTCACCTTCCGGCAAATCCTCGCCAAAATCCGCCTGCTGCATATCGGCATCGCGCGGGGCGAGCACGCCTTTCAGCCCGAACACCAGTTGCACCAGTCCCGAACAATCGATGGCATCACCGCTGCGCCCGCCCCAACTGTAAGGCGTGCCGATCAGTTGTTCGGCCAAATCAGCAGGCGAGGCCGCGACCTTGCCAACTTCAGATAGATGCACCAGCGGAATGAAGCCATTTTCGCAGGCCAGATATTTGCCGCACTCGCTGGCCTCACCGCAGAGCAATTGCGCGCCCATCGGGTAACGCGCCAGCACCGGCGCTTTGGTGGTTGGTGCCGCAGTAATCAACGTCGCAGCCGCGCTGACGATATGCGTCGCGTCGAAATCTTCGCCCAATTCGGCAAAGCGCAGATAGCCCAGATAATTGTCGTGCAGGCAATAGCCCCAAGCCCATTCGCCCGCGACATCGAGCACCGCAAATTCCTCGCCGTGCATCAATGCGCTCACGGGCATGGAGGTCGCATGGGCCTCGGCATGGATTTCGGTGACCGGCGCGATCCCGGTACGCAGCATCGGCACCGCATAATGCGGCGCGAAGAGTTTTCCGGCGAGGCTGATGTCCGCCAAATCGCCACGGATCGGCGTCGTGCGCTTGTCACCGACAAGGCTATGCCCCGTCAGTTTGTAGATAGGCCGTCCCCCCGCCTGTATCTGGCCGTCACCCAAATGCGTTGTCCTTCAATCGTTTAGGCGTCAGCGCGCCGGATATTTATCCGCCAGATAGCCGAAGACCGCGCGCAATCCAAGCGCTTCGCCCCCTTTGGGCCGCCCGGGCTTATTGGTGGGCCGCCATGCGTAGGTATCGAGATGCACCCACGGCACATCGTCGGGGACGAATTTCTGCAAAAACAGCGCCGCCGTCACCGCGCCAGCGAACGCCCCGCCGCTATTCGATGTATCGGCAATATCGCTGTCGAGCATGTCTGAATAGGGTGCCCAAAGTGGCATCCGCCATAGCGGATCGGAGGTTGTCTTGGCGGCGGCTTGGAGCGCGTCCGCCATTTCGTCATCGTTGCTGAACATCGCAGGCAAATCAGGCCCCAAAGCCACCCGCGCTGCACCAGTCAGCGTTGCGAAATCGACGATCAGAATTGGCTTATCCTCAATTGCTTTAGTCAAAGCATCCGCCAGCACCAGCCGCCCTTCGGCATCAGTGTTGTCTATCTCGACGGTAATGCCTTTGCGGCTCTTCAAGATATCACCCGGCCGGAATGCGTTGCCCGCAATTGCATTCTCCGCCGCTGCCACCAACATATGCAGCCGCACCGGCAAATGCGCCGCCATGATCAGCTCGGCCAGCGCCAGGGCATGCGCAGCACCGCCCATATCCTTCTTCATGATCCGCATGCCGCTGGCGGGTTTGATATCGAGCCCGCCGCTGTCGAAGGTAATGCCCTTGCCGACAATCGCAATGCGTGGATGGCGTGGATCACCCCATTCGATTTCGATCAAGCGCGGCGCATGTTCGCGCATTGCGGCCTTGCCGACGGCGTGGATCAGCGGATAGCCCGTCTCCAGAGCTTCGCCGCTGGTGACTGCAACTTCGGCCTTGTGCGCCTTGGCAATGCGCTTGGCCTCGGCCTCCAGCGCGTTCGGCCCGCAATCGGCCGCAGGACGGTTCACCAGATCGCGGACTAATGCCGTAGCCGCTGCCTGCAACGCAGCGCCTTGAATTCGGCCCGGTTCCTTCACCAGCAACACCCGCGCGCCGGTGACCTTCGGCTCGCTCAGATATTCCTGATAGCGATATTGACCCAGCATCCAGCCGAGCATTGCTTGGCCTCCGTCAGCATCGACCAAACGATAGATACCCTCGGGCAGGCTATCCGAGGCTTTGGCCAAGTTCCAGACGCCCAATTCCGCCGCATCCGCGACCCCAACAACTACAGCCCATTCACCGGGTTTGTCGCCCGGAAGAATGGCGGTATCGTTCGCTCCGCCTTCAAATTTCTGTGCCTTTACCGCAGTACGAACGGCGTCAGCTTGTGCGGCAAGCCATCCGGCAAAACCGCTCTTGTCGATTATATGGATAAGGGTGGCGGGTTGGCCGTTGTCAGGCTGGATCAATTCGTCATAACGCATGGTGGTAGCGATAGCGGCAATCGCGCAAAAACGGGAGATATTTCAGAAATGCCACGTATTTTTCTTGTACTGGCAATGGTGATGTCGCTTGTCGGCCTATCTGCCTGCAGCCGTCAGCCGGTGAACGCAGTCCAACTGCCCGATGATGTTGCCGCAGTGACCACGCCTTTTCTGGCGGCGGTAAAGCGCGGCGATCAGGCTGCAGCGGAGAAGTTCATATCGAAAGGCTTTATCGACGATAGCCGCATCCAGTTTGCTGAAATGTCTACACTGCTGAAAAAGTCACCGCAGCTGGTTCCGGCGATTTATCAGCCCAAGCCAGGAATGCTTGGGCCAAATAAGGATGAGGTCAACCTGACCTTCGCTGCCAAGGACGGCGAACAATGGATAACGTCGGAAATCCGTTTATATCGCCCCGAAAAAGGCAAGTTCGAAATCGAATATTGGGACGTCAATGCCGATAACAAGCCACCCGAAATACTCGCACATGCCGAACAGATGCGGAAATTCACCGGCTGGTTCATGGGTGGTTTGGCGGTGATGGCATTACTCGGGCTCGCACTGCTAATCTGGGTCGTGAAACGCCGCACGCATATCATCGCGCCCGAACCTGTCGTCGAAACCCGGCGCGTCGCGGCAACGGTGCGCGATAGCGTCGACTGATTATTCGGCGGCCAGCAACGTTTCGACCGGCTCAGCTACTTTGGCTTCAGCTTCTGGACGGGAAAAGACCATCACGCCGTCATCGACGGCGTCTTGAGTCAAAATTTTCTTCTCTGCCGCGTAATTTTGCAGCACGCGCCAGGGATGCCGGTCACCATTTTTGGGTAGCTTGTCAAAAGACCGTGCAAAATAGCCCGAGCTGAAATCGGTCACAAAAGGCAGCTTCGGCATATCGGGATCGTCGAGATGCGGCGTCGCGACCAGAGCATTCTTGTCGTCCATCTTCCACAGCAGGCGGCACACATAATCCGCAACGATGTCGGTCTTTAGTGTCCACGACGCGTTGATATAGCCAAACACGCTCGCAAGGTTCGGAATGTCATTGTACATCACACCCTTATAGTTGAAATGCTCGCCGAAATTGATGGCCTTGCCGTCGATGCTCATCGCGGTCTTACCCATGGTAACAAGATTGAGGCCCGTGGCGGTCACGATGATATCGGCGTCGAGATGCTCGCCCGATTTCAGCTGGATGCCCGTCGCATCAAAATGGTCGATATGGTCGGTGACAACATTCGCCTTCCCTTCCGAAATCGCCTTGAACATGTCGCTATCGGGAATGAGGCACAGGCGCTGTTCCCAAGGGCCGTATTTGGGAACGAAATGCTTGTCGACATCAACGCTGGCAGGCAATTCGGACCGCGCCATGTCGATGAGCCTCTGGCCAAGCTTCGCAGGATTCTTGCGCGCATAATGATAAGTGAACCGCTGCATGTTGATGTTGCGAAAGCGGGTAAGCGCATATGCCAACTTTTCGGGCAGGATTTTGCGGACGAACTTTGAGAAAGGGTCGATTGCCGGACGTGAAACCATATAAGTTGGCGAGCGCTGGAGCATCGTCACATGCGCACCTTCCTGCGCCATCACCGGAACAATAGTAACGGCCGTGGCGCCGGAGCCGATAACGACGACCTTCTTGCCGACATAGTCCAGACCTTCGGGCCAATGCTGTGGATGAACTATCTGTCCTTTAAAGTCCTTTTCTCCAGAAAATTCAGGCCTGTAGCCCTGATCATAATCATAATAGCCCGAGCACATGAAAAGGAAGCGCGCGGCAAAGTGGCGATCCGGACCGCCGTCGACGGCTTTGGCGGTAACGTGCCAGCGCGCTTCGCTGCTCGACCAGTCAGCAGACATGACGCGGTGGCCGAAATGGATGTGCGGATTAATTCCATATTCTTCGGCGGTCTGGTGGACATATTCGTGAATAGCGGGTCCGTCGGCTATGGTCTTTTCGTGCAGCCAAGGTTTGAAACGGTATCCCAGCGTGTGCATGTCCGAATCAGAACGAATACCCGGGTAACGGAACAGGTCCCAGGTGCCGCCCATATCCTTGCGCTGCTCGACAATGGCGTAGCTTTTGGTCGGGCATTGCATCACCAGATGTGCAGCAGCGCCGATCCCGGACAGGCCGGCCCCAACAATCAATACATCTACAACGGTGTCCGCTTGCGCCATCGTTTTTCTCTCCATTCAGTCCGGCAAAAAGCTTACTGACATCGTTGCAAATTGCAACTGGCTTTCGCTACTCACCTAATCCCGCTAAAGCAGCGCGGCAACCGACAGGAATGGACAAAAAATGACCAGTGGCGACGATGATTATGTCTACGACGAGGCGTCAGGCGAGTGGATTAGCGCGGCAGAAGCGCTGCAAAAAAATGCAAGTGAAGCAGCGGTCGAGGTTCGCGATTCTGTTGGCAACATACTGGCCGATGGTGACCAGGTGACGTTGATAAAAGACCTAACTGTCAAAGGCGCAGGACAAACTCTCAAACGCGGCACCTTAATCAAATCCATTCGGTTGACAGGTGACTCACAGGAAATCGACTGTCGCTTCGACGGTATCAAGGGATTGGTATTGCGCGCCGAATTCGTCCGCAAAAGATGATGATTAGGACGAGCTTCAGGTTATTACTCGCTTTATTCTATCTGATTGCAGGGATACTACATCTGAAGTCACCGTCGGGCTTTCTGGCCATCACCCCTGAGTGGGTTCCGTATCCGGAGACGGTCATCGCATTTACCGGCCTAGCAGAAATTGCAGGTGCCGTCGGTTTGATGATTCCACGTTTTCGAAAAGCGGCTGGTATCGGATTGGCGCTATATGCGTTGTGTGTGTGGCCTGCCAATTTCAACCACGCGCTGAATGACATCGCGCTTGGCGGCAAACATTTGAGCTGGTGGTATCATGCGCCAAGACTGGCGTTCCAGCCCGTGTTTATTTGGCTCGCACTTTGGGTTGGCGACGTCATACGCTGGCCGTTGCGCGAAACAAATTAGCTTAGCCAATGTTATTCTGCTATTCTTCGAACGCTATCATGCTGACGAACTGGGAAGAGGAGTTGCGACATGCATAAAGACGGCGATCAGATTGACGTAACCGAAGAAGAGGCGAGCGCTGGTGTCAAAAACCAGGGTGTTCGCTATGTTCTGGCAATTTCATTGGGACTGGCAATTATTGCGTTGTCGCTGATGTGGATGACAGGCGCTGTTATTAACTGACATTCTGACTTGAAATAAACCCGGGCCGCTCCCAAATTCAAAAGGCGGGCCGGGCCCCTCTGATCATTCAAGCGAATGATGATGTCGGACCGCTTCAACCAGATGAAGAGGAGTCCCGCATATGAACGCAGCCGTTGGAATGCCATGCCCGGTATGCAAAGTCCCGCTTGTCATGAGCGACCGTCAGGGCGTCGAAATCGATTATTGCCCGCAATGTCGCGGTGTATGGCTTGATCGTGGCGAACTCGACAAGATTATCGAACGCAGCGCGGTGGAACAATCCCCGCCGCCGCCCCGTCAAAGTGCACCGCCCTTGGCTGAATATGCCCCGCAGGATTTCAGTCATCACCAAGGCTATGGTCATGGGCATCCGTATAAGAAGCGGAAAAAATCCTTTCTGGAAGAGCTGTTCGACTAGCGCCGGATTGCGCGAGCCCAATGCGCGCGCTAACTCTGAGATATGAAACGGCAATCGTTCCGGACCCGCCTGCGCGCATTCCAGCATATGCGCGATACGCCCCCTGACGCAGGCTTCATCGCTGATCTGGAATTTCTGGAAAACCGTGATCTCGACCTTTCGGTCAGAATCGGCGGCATGCTGGCATTTAACGCGTTGATGGTCACAATCGGTACGCATCCGATTTCGGCCAGCCCCGGTGCGCCATTAAGTGTCGATGCCGCGACGCAGCCCGCTCTGACGATAGCCAGTCTGATCGGCATTGTTCCGCTCATCATCTCTAGCGCATTGTGCCTTCGTGCACTTTTGCTGGGTGAAGAATTCGACAGCGAGGGTTTGGATGGCGATGACAAAGGTCTGCGTCAGCGCCTCTTCGCGGCATTTATCGCGTCCGTCGACATACAAAGCAGATTGTTACGCCAATCTGTCATCGCGACCTTTACCGGCGGAGTAATGACGCTTTTGGTTTGGGCATGGATCTTGGGCGACAAGATGGCGTGATGCCGATCACGCCAGACCTAATACCAAAGTTATATTAACTTTTGTCAGCTAAATGTCAGTTTGTGTAAAACATGCATTATCTGAGGGGTTGACGATGAACCACCTGGAAGAAAAGAAAAAGGCGTCCGCAGACCGCCGCCGCGGCGACCGCAGGACGTCAGCCGACAGCAATTATGCTGGCCCGGAACGCCGCCAAGGCGAGCGCCGCATGGGCGAAAGGCGCAGCGAACCGCGCAGCCAATAAAAAAGGGCCGCCTTTCGGCAGCCCCTCTCTATTCGCAATGAAGCGTTTAATCAGTCAGCAGATGACAGGTTGATGGCCGAAGCCTTACCGTTTTTGCCAACTTCAACTTCATAGTTCACGCGCTGCTCTTTATCGAGCGAGTGCATGCCGGCAGCTTGAACAGCCGAGATGTGGACGAAGCTGTCGTCACCGCCGCCATCGGGCGCGATGAAGCCATAGCCTTTGTCTGCATTGAAGAATTTTACGGTGCCAGTAGGCATATTGATGTTCCTTTCACGAAACAGGTAACCAAATGGCAACAGCGCCATGTGGGGAGCCAAGTCGTGGTAGGAAAGACGTTGCACGTGCTGTCATTTCGTCAGTCACGCGCCTCAAATTCCGTCGCGGTCGACGATAGCATGAGGCTTTATACGCACATTCCCACGATTTAGCAAACTCGAACCGTCCGACGCGGTTTATTCCTTATCACTGCCATTATCGCTCGCTTCGGCGACTTCCATCTCCTCGGGCTTACGATGGTCGAATTTCACGCCAAGTTCCTTCGCCTTTGCCTTGCTGAACTGTTCTTGTGCGGCTGGGAACATCTCGTCCTCTTCCTCTTCAATATGATGCTCATAACGATGCCGCATTTCCTTGAATTTTGTCAGCCAAGCACCCGTTGCCATGTCGGTATCCTGCAGTTCACCCAACATATCGTCGAGTTCCTTATGCTCTGCGACCGAATGGCGGCCGTCTTCCTGAAGCGCTGGGTCGGCAAGCATATTTGCGTACAGCGATTGTTCCTCAGCCGCAGCATGCGCAGTTACTTCAATCCGAAAAGCCTCGAACAGGTCACGACGCTCCGGCGTGTCCCCGCTGGTTTCGGCAATCTTGGCCAGCATCTGGCGGTGCAGGTCGTGGTCGGATCTGAGGATGGAAAAAATGTCTGTCATGTCTGCCTCCGCGTTGGTTTCGCACTTAACGCAGATAGGCGGCTTCGGGTTCCCTCTGTATGGCAGGTGCTACATCGGCATAGGTTGCCAAAGCTCTATCTTGCGGCCTTCAGGGTCCATGATGTGAGCAAAGCGACCATTGGCTTCATCGGGGAAGCTCTTTACTGGCTCTACCCCATGCTCGGCGCATCGGGCGAGAATACCGTCGAGGTCGTCGACCATCAGGTTGAACATGAATTCCTTTTCCGACGGCGCGAAATAGTCGGTGTCGGCCTTGAACGGTGAGAATACGGTGGCAGCGCCCGGATGCTCGGCAGCCGCCTCAGGGGTAAAAACGATACCCCACGGCTCAACCTTGATGCCAAGTACACGGGCGTACCATTCGTTTGTCGCCGCAGGGTCAGACGATTTGAAGAACAACCCGCCCAATCCGAGAACATTTGCCATAACTGTTACTCCTCTGGTTTCGACGTGCTCAATATGAGCCTCCCCTATAAATCAGTCCATCGCCGAAATGGGTGATTTGGGAACAAATGCGACGCTCCGGCCATTATCAATACGCCGGTTCAGACAAATAAGTGTATGGGCGGCGCGCGCACCGGAATGGATTTGGGTCAGCCGCAACCGGAGTCGCATCATGGAAACCCGATTAATAATAGCCTACGCACTTATCGCCGTCATGGTGGGGATTATCATATTTGGTGGGACCTTATGGCAAAAAAAGCGCCTGAAAGCGCGCAGTCGTGATGCAGGCAAGGGCTACTGATAGAATTCCACCAAATCCCAAAGATTTCCATAAAGATCTGAAAACACCGCGACCTTGCCATAAGGTTGCACTGCGGGCGGGCGGACCCATTTGACGCCGGCAACTGAATAAGCCGCATAGTCACGGTCAAAATCGTCAGTGGCCAGAAACAGGAACACGCGACCACCCGCCTGATTGCCTATGAAATCTTCCTGTTCGGGCTTCGATGCTCGGGCGAGGAGGATACTCGTGGCTCGGTCGGGTGCCCCGGGAGGGCGAATAAGAACCCAGCGCTTATCCTGCTCCGGTTGATATTGGTCAGCAATAAGCACGAAGCCCAGCTTGCCGACATAGAAATCCAGTGCTTCGTCATAATCCCGAACGATAAGGGCGATGTGCGCAAGATAAGACATCGACCGCTTATGACTCGCCAAAAATTCGGAAACAAGCTTCGCGGGCACAAGAAATCATGGGGCAGTCCTTGCTTAAAATAGCTTATTCCGTAAATTCAATGACATCTGCGCCATTCGCCGCAAGTCTTGTTCGCTTGTCATAATCGCCGAGAACTGCCTTTGTAAGGCCGAAGTCGGTAATCGCCAAAATCACAAGCTCATCATTTGCGGACGTGTTTTTTGACTGATGAAAAACCCAACGCGGCACGAAGGCGAGCCCGCCGGATTTCAAGGTCATTGTTGCATCGCCAATGCGGACCTCCGCCTCGCCGCTGATGATATAGAACAGCGATTCATGCGCATGCTTGTGCAGTTCATTGTTACACCCGGCCGCAATCCGCACCACGCGGGCGTCGAATGCCTGAGTACCCGGAAAATCCAGAACATCGACCGAAAAATCGATACCCAATTTCTCATTGCGATTGCGATAAATTTCGCGGTGATTGTTGACGGGATCGGCTTGGAATTCGCTCACATCATGGACGGTTGCCAGAGGCTTGCGATCTTCGATGTTCCGGATGAGGTTCAACAGCTCTAGGTTCATTTCGTTTTCCTCGAATGGAAATGCGTCTGGCGCCAACGGGTAAGGCATCCAGTCACATGTAGATCAGGAAGCCAGCGCCATTTCGGGAGTGTCGGCGCAGGTCAAGGCACGCTCATACATCCAGTCCCAAAACGACGAACGAAGCGACAATGCCTTAATCATCCCCCTGCGCAGGTCACCTTTGCCGGTGGGAGCAGCGGCGAAATAGAGCGAAATTTCTTCAAGCGCTTCTTGGTGATGGTCATCAACCGCGGTGTGCAGCGGAAAAAAGACCGTATCGTGCGGTTTCAGGTCAGTGCGGGACAGTGCCTTTACAAAGGGAATATAAATGGTGCTGACAATGTTTTCGGTGCCAAGGCCCAACGCCCCCAGTGCTTCTGCCGCAGATCCATAGGTCAAGGTTGTCAGAAAGGATTCGCGCCAGCAAATAAGCTCAATAGCCTCTCTGTCGGGCGAATATGGCGCGGTAATGCCGGTGGCCTCCCGAAATCGGCGGAACAATTGTGGATGAGGAACGCCTTCAATCCATTGCCTCTCGACACCGACGGCGGCGAGTTCGGCATATTCCTCATCTTCGTAAATGCCCGATTCTTCGGTCAGATTCTGCAACAGGCTATTGCGATGGGCCGCTATTTCCAGCTTTGATATCACGGTGGTCAGGTAACGCGGAAAATGCAGCGAATAGCCATAATAATGGTCAGCAAAATCGCGCAATGCCCAATCGGTGTCGGGCAGATCGCCAGAACCCAATGCGCGCAAATAGGGGTGATTGACCGCGCGATGATTCAATGATTCTTCGATAAGATCTTTGATGGAAACGGACACATGAGCTCCTAAAGTGGATTGTCATTTTGCTGAGGCGTTGCGAGGAAGTCCGCGACCATCGCCCCGGGCCGCCGCCTATAACTTCAATTCCGGACCAATGAATATAAGGGCGAGGTACCGGTTCATTTTTTCAGCCTGCCATTGCTGAACGACCAACCCGATCTTGCCGAGGAGGTCGAATTGCGGCAGCATCTACCCAGCATGTCGACTCAGGAGAGGGAGACCGACGATGATGGCACAATCGGCGCTTGCCCCCGTTACAGTGGCGCGGGATATTTCCGCTCGTGATCTGCGCGATGCGCTTGCGGCGGGGTGGCGGGATTTTATCGCATATCCGGTATATGGGCTGTTTTTCGCGGCCTTCTATGTATTGGGCGGGCTCGGTCTGGTTTACGGGCTGTCGAGCATGGGTCAGGGCTGGTGGCTGATCCCTATCATGGCAGGATTTCCCCTGCTCGCGCCATTCACCGCAGTTGGCCTGTATGAAGTGAGCCGCAGGCGGGAGGCCGGGCTGCCACTCAGCTGGCGCAGCGTGCTCGGCGCGTTGGGCGGGCGTGGTGACGAGCAGCTGATCCTGATGGGCTGCATCGTGTTTGTTGCCTTCAGTTTCTGGATGATATTGGCGCATGGCATTTTTGCGATCTTCCTCGGCGAATCGGGGATAGGCGCGGGAACCGGGGCGCTGCTGCTGTCCACCGATGCGTTGGTCATGCTATTGGTCGGCAGCGCGGTTGGCGGGATCTTTGCCCTCGGGCTGTTCGCGATCACCGTCATCAGCCTGCCGATGCTGGTCGACCGCGAAGTTGACTTCATCACTGCAATCATCGTCAGCCTTGGCGTTGTGCGGTCGAACAAGGGCGTGATGCTAGGCTGGGCTGCGCTGATTGCGGCGACGCTGACGCTGGCCATGCTGCCGATATTTGCCGGGCTGTTCGTCGCGCTCCCCGTACTTGGCCATGCAACCTGGCATCTATACCGGCGCGCAGTGGACGGCGCGCAAAACTAAGCTGACTACTTCTCCAGCCGCCGCCGGTTCGAGCGCACCCGGCGCGAATAATGTTCGATGCTGCCGCTCATAATCTGTTCGGGGCTGGAGCCCAATTTGCCGGTCATTAGGTCGAACCCGAGCGCCATATTGGCCGCGACTTTCTCGGACACCATCCGCTCCGCTTCTTTAGCAGCGGCGGGGCCACCAAAGGCCATAGCGCCCAAACGTTGGGCAATCACCATGTTGGATTCGGCGGCAAGCGCCCATGCGTCCATGCCGATGCCGAACCAGTTAGGGTTTTTTGTTTTGTAGCTCATATTCCCTTTTCTATCCTGCCCCACGCGAATGTCACGCGGCGAATGCGTGTCACAGCCTGACCGCACGGCCCTTAACGCGACAAAAGCGACGGCGAACGGCATTTATCGTGTCTCCCTTGTCGCTTTAACGGCCGCCGCTCCTGCCGGACCTTGCAAAAACGGGTGTTCATCCGCTTTTGTGCAATCTGGAATGGTAACTGATTTGTGCTAAGCTCCAGGGGTGGAACAGTTTATCCTGTGGAGTTGCACCGTTTTTGCCGTCGTCATTCTGGCGATGCTGGCCCGCGAGGACTGGTTTCACCTTTCGCGCCCTGCCCGCCGGGTGATGGCGCGCATCGTCGGTCATGTAGCGCATGCCAGTGATGGCACCCGCGTATTTGCCCCGATGTTCGAATTTATCGGTGAAGACGGCCAGAGCGTTCAGGTCGAAGACAAGGTCTATATGCCCCGCCCCAAACAGGCGGTTGGCGAGATGATCGAGATCACCCACCCCAAAGGCATGCCCCACCGCGCCCGGATCAGCAGGCCCTGGCTGCGCGCGGGGATTTATATCGTGGTGCTGTACCTGCTGGCGGTGCTGGTCGGGCGGTTGACGGGATATCTGAGCGCGGGCGCGGGAGTTGGTGCGGGGCATTAGCAGGGGTGCGGCGGCTGGCGGAGAAGTTGTTGCGGCCGGGCTAATGACCGGGGTTATGCCCCGGTGATTTCATGTATTTAGAAAAGACGGCGGAGGCTTGCCCCGCCGCCATTCGCCGGATCATTGATAGCTGTCGTAGCTCGCCCGCGAGATTTGCGTGCTGCATGCACTGAAACGCGCCTGCAATTTTGCCTCGACCGAATTGGGATTGGCCATCGCATTGCGCCACACGTCCCATGCCTTGCCAAAGACCTGTGCCGAAGCCGTGTTGCCGACCCAGACAACCATGCTGGAATCGGAGCTGTGGACGGGCAGCATCAGTTGAGCGTTATACCCATTCGCCTTGCCCCAGCTTTCGTTGAAATCTTTGGTGATGGTGAGATAGGTGCCGAACGTGCAGCCGTCCTTCAGCTTCATGGTAATGACGTCGAGCGTGTTGGCCATAGCGGGGCCGGGCAGCGCCAGCGCTGCAATCAAAAGCAGTTTTTTCATGAGTGGTCCTCCCAAATGCGTGCCGCCTGCCGCTTTTTGGAAAAGCGCGGACACACGACACCTTCTCGACCCGTGGTTAATGTAGCACGAAAACACCGGTTTACCTAACGTCATTATGTGGTCGGGGCGGCCCGCGAGAGAAGTTGGTGCGTTAGGAACTCTTTGAAGCCTTTTTGCTATGGCATGAAGGAAATGACACTAGGCAAACAACATAAGGACGAACTGACGTTTAGCAGCAGCGCACGCAGAGATCTGCGGGCGTGGGGGATGTTCGTCGTTGGCGCGGTGTTCGTGTTTGCTGCATTTACGGTGGATCCACAGAAGAACTGCGGCGCGAACGGTGAATGTGCGCCATGGCTGGTGCCGATTGCCTTCGTCATAGGTGCCGCGATTGGTTTGTCCGGTCTGGGCATGTTGATGGCAAACCCCAATCGCGGCAGCGGATTTGATCCTGACACCGGCGAGCTTGTCTGGTGGCAGAACCGCTTTGGCAAAAGCGGGGGAGACGAAGGACGCATCGCGCCCGAAGAGATCAGCCTGATCCGCATCGATCGGCGAAGCGAGGGCAAAGACGAGGTGCATCTCTACAATCGCGCGGGCGAGCGGCAGTTTTACTTCGACGAGGAAGTAATTAGCTGGGACCCCGAACGCTGGGCCGAGGCAATGCGCAAACGCTGGCCCCACATCGCGGTCGAAGTGACAGGGTAGCGGCGGAGGCGAGAGAAGTTGGTGCCGGGGGGCTAAATTGGTATAAAGCCCCGAACTGAACATGACTTCTGACAGCCCCGATCCCCTGCCCCAGACTTCGCCGCCTACTTCGCCCCGCATATTGGTCGATGCCGATGCGTGTCCGGTGAAGGAGGAGATTTACAATGTCGCCTGGCGCCGCGATGTGCCAGTGGTGCTGGTCAGCAATGCGCGCTTTCGCATGCCCGACCATCCGCTGATTACGCGGCAAATCGTATCGGACAGTTTCGACGCCGCCGATGACTGGATCGCGGAACAGGCCACCCCACGCAGCGTGGTAATCACCGCCGACATATTGCTTGCGGACCGGTGCCTGAAGTCTGGCGCGGTCGTCATCGGCAATAATGGCAAGCCGTTCACCAGCGCCTCCATCGGCAGCGCTATCGCCACCCGCGCCATCATGGCCGACCTGCGCGCCGGAATGGACGGCATCACCGGAGGCCCCGCACCCTTTGCCAAAGCCGACCGGTCAAGGTTTTTGCAGGCGCTTGATGAGGCGCTGGTGCGGTTGGGGTGAGCGGCTGATTAATATAATGTCCCCAGAATTTGAGGGACGCGGTGAAGGGCACGCGCTGCGTGAGGGGGCATCGGCACTCATGGGGTACACGACAGCGGGAGAGTTGCGGCGGTTATTAGAGAAGTCGGTGCCGGGGGGGGTGGGTGACAGGGTTAAGCGCCCGATGCGCTCAGCGTGAAGTCAGGCAGCGCGCGCTGCGGGGGCGCCCCGTAACAGGCCGTCGGTGCTCAAATCTTCATCAATGTCTGGCCAGTGAATGCCAAAATCTCCAGCACATTTTTCCCAATTGAGGCGTTGTTCCATCGTGGCCTTGAGCAATCTTGGATACCATGCGACAGGCACCGAAATCGTGCGGCCATCCATCAAATCGACGATGAGGTTATGCTCGTCGAAGCGCACGTCAAGAACGCGCTCATCCGTTACCTTCGCCGAAAAATTCATACCACGCCTCCAGCAGTGCGATTTGGTGCTCTGCGACTAGTTTTAATATGCCATCAATTTCACGACTGCGAAAGCCCCGACTTTTTGCAACCGAAATAGGCTCAAGCCAGACTTTGATAGTCGCGCCTGCCTTGTCAACATGGACATGCGGCGGTTCGTTTGGCTCGTGACTGAAGAAATAAAGGCGAAAGCCGATTTTACGAAGGATTGTAGGCATTTAGGCGGTCCTGTGTGTGCAGCCGCAATAATTAGGCGTAACCGGACCAAGCTCAAGCGATTTAATTTTACGGAGTTAGATGCTCAACCGATATGTCATTGCATTTATGTCAATATTTTTCCGCCGGTTTACAATCTTGGACACAGCTTGACGCCTCTCAAAGTCAATTTTGCTACTGCGGTAGTATTTCAAAAACTCCATATAATAGCTAGGGTTAGAGAGCGGTCGATGTCGTAAAACAACGTGAGAAATTGGCAGATTCTGCCACCCCAATGTGCCACACAAACGGACCCAATGGCGTTGCACATTTTTTACATGCTGTTCAGGCTTGGCCAGTGATGGGAAAAGAAAGGCTGAAGCCATGTGTTCCCTTCTATGGCAGCTCTCAATGAGCGAAATCACATTCGCTGTTTCACCATCCAGTGGTTCCGAACCAGAAGACCACAACTTTCTCTCGTTTGGGAGATACGGATACCACCGATTGTTGACAATGTCGGACCAGCGCGCCTTGATCACTTGCTGCATTTTGGCACCCGTAGCGAAATACAATCTTATTGCTAACGCTTGCCGCCAATGAACATCACCCTCAAGCAGTTTAAAAAAATACCGGTAATCAGCGTCGGTGATGTTGAGTATCTCGGGATACCGTGGTTCTTTCCGCGCTCTGAGGTTTTCCCGACAGCATTCCTGTATTGCATCGAGCTTTAAACCTAGAGGACCACATGAGTCTATTGCGCGCTGGAACACGCCGCCTAAGAAAGATCGCAATACCTTCACATTTCCGTAGCTTATATTTTTACTCGTAATTGCATCGGCCAAGCCTTCCGGCGAAATCTCTGCAAAAGTCGAATTAAATATTTCGTCGGATATATGTATGCCTGTAAGGTTTTGAATATGGTCGACGTATTCATGATTGTTTGACTTCTTTCGAAGTTCATCAAGCCTTCGGTTGATCGCGAGGTGTAATGTTGTCGCCAGAATTTCTTCTCGCTTCCGTTTTCGCCGCTCGTCTAAGATTTGCTGTCTCGACGGATAGCCGTAATGAAATGCTATCCGATCTCTCGCCCATTGCCTTGCCGGCTCAAGAAAAGCACCGATTGGCTGTTCCCAATAGTTTCCGCGACGCCACATCGCATACTGTTCTAAATAGCCTCGCCAAACGTCGAAAGTTTCCCGTATCAGTCGTCCATCGCTATTTCGCAGCCTAATGGCGAACGCAACACTGCCCCCTTTCTTTCCCGCCCATCCCCTAACACCGAAGTGCCTCAAATGCGTGTCGCCGATCCAGAACTCACCCTTTACGGGTGGGGCCAAGCCATCAACATATTCCTGACTCAAACAGACTTTCATTGTCTAATCAAATAGACACAAAACGGAACTCCAATCAATCATGCTCCCGATCACCAGCGCCCATATATAGCTCGCGCCCGGTCTCGTCATAGACTTTGCTCATCTCTGCCATGCCCTCTTCAGCCTTCGCCAAGGCTTCGGCTGACAGGTCCGCCTCCGACGCCGCGATGAAGCCTTCGGCTGGCTGATTCTGCAACCGCGCGAATTCCCGCACTTCCTGGCTGATCTTCATCGAGCAAAATTTCGGCCCGCACATGCTGCAGAAATGCGCGGTTTTGGCTCCCTCTGCGGGCAGCGTCTGGTCGTGATATTGCTCCGCCGTGTCGGGGTCGAGGCTGAGGTTGAACTGGTCGCGCCAGCGGAATTCGAAGCGCGCCTTGCTCAGCGCATCGTCGCGGACTTGCGCCGCCGGGTGGCCCTTCGCCAGATCCGCTGCGTGTGCGGCCAGCTTATAGGTCACGACGCCGACCTTCACATCGTCGCGGTCGGGCAGGCCCAGATGCTCCTTGGGCGTGACGTAGCAGAGCATCGCAGTGCCGTACCAGCCGATCATCGCAGCGCCGATGCCGCTGGTGATATGGTCGTAACCCGGCGCGATGTCGGTGGTGAGCGGGCCGAGCGTGTAGAACGGCGCTTCGCCGCACACCTCAAGCTGCTTGGTCATATTCTCCTTGATCTTGTGCATCGGCACATGGCCGGGGCCTTCGATCATCACCTGCACGTCGGATTTCCACGCGCGGTGGGTCAGCTCGCCCAGCGTGTAGAGCTCGGCAAATTGCGCTTCGTCATTGGCGTCGGCGATCGAGCCGGGGCGGAGACCATCGCCCAGTGAATAGGCGATGTCATAAGCCTTCATGATTTCGGTGATGTCGTCGAAATGTTCGTAGAGGAAGCTTTCCTTGTGATGCGCGAGGCACCATTTCGCCATGATGCTGCCGCCGCGCGACACAATGCCAGTCACGCGCTTGGCGGCGAGCGGGACGTACGGCAGGCGCACGCCCGCGTGGATGGTGAAATAATCGACGCCCTGTTCGGCTTGCTCGATCAGCGTATCGCGGAAGATTTCCCAGGTCAGGTCTTCGGCAACGCCGCCGACCTTTTCCAGCGCCTGATAGATCGGCACGGTGCCGATGGGGACGGGCGAGTTGCGGATGATCCATTCGCGCGTATCGTGGATGTTGCGGCCTGTGCTGAGGTCCATGACGGTGTCCGCGCCCCAGCGGATCGACCAGACCATCTTGTCGACTTCGGTCGCGACGTCGCTGGCGACCGCGCTGTTGCCGATATTGGCGTTGATTTTGACGAGGAAATTGCGGCCGATGGCCATCGGTTCGCTCTCTGGGTGGTTGATGTTGTTGGGGATGATGGCGCGGCCACGGGCGATTTCGTCGCGGACGAACTCCGGCGTGACGTAGTCGGGGATGCTGGCGCCAAAGCTTTCGCCGTCGCGTTTGTACTCGGCGAGGCGTTCGCGGCCGAGATTTTCGCGCTCCGCCACATATTCCATTTCGGGAGTGATGATGCCTTTGCGGGCATAATGCATCTGCGACACGTTCATGCCGGGCTTGGCGCGCAGCACCTGCTTGCGGACATTGGGGAATGGCGCGACGCCGCCCGAACGGTCGGGGCCGAGCTGGCCATTGTCTTCGGGCTTCACCTCGCGCTGGAACACCTGCTCGACATCACCGCGTTCGCGGATCCAGCTGGAGCGGATTTCGGGAAGGCCCATGCTGATGTCGATATGCGCGTCCGCGTCGGTGTAGGGCCCGCTCGGGTCATAGACGCGGACGGGGGCGTCATCGCAGCTTGGGTCGAGGTAAATCTCGCGCATGGCGACGCGGCGCGGGCCGACATAGATTTTCTTGCTGCCGCGAATGGGGCCAGTGGTGACGCCTATCTCTGTGCGTGCTGGGATGTCTGCCATGTCTACTCTCCAAAATATCGTGAAGGAGAGCGCGGATGCCATGTGCCGCTCCCTCCCTACGCCCGCGTCAACGGGATCAGGTTCAGCGGGTCGCAGGGCGTTACGCCTGCCTCTCAGTCACACGACTCCCCGGGGATGACTATGTGATAGGCGTTCCTGAATCGCCTGTCGAGTGCCGTGCTGTTGACTTGGACACATCGGTGCGGCCATGACCTTGGACGATGAACCTGCCCGACCCCAATGTAAGCGTCCGCCGGATGGGCCGTGAAGGCGAGCCTCTCGTGATAATCGACGGATTTAGCGGCATGGCTGGTGATCTGCTCGAGGCAGGCTATGCCGCATCTTACCAGCATGCCGGAGCGTCCTATCCCGGTATAAGGTCATGGGCGGACCCAAATTATCTCGACCGGCGACGCGACCTGATGATGCAGATCATGACCCGCGTCTTCGGCTTTACCCAAGGCGTGCGGCTGGATGCTTCTACCTTTTCTCTGGTAACGCTGGGCGAAGCCGAATTGCACCCGCTCCAGCGGATCCCGCATTACGATCATTCGGGCGGCGAGGTGATAGCCATTATGCATTATCTACTCGGCCCAGAAAGCGGCGGCACGGCGTTCTACCGCCATCGCCGGACGGGATACGAGACGGTGACTCCCGACCGCGAAGACGCCTACAACGCGGCGTTGGCCATGGACGAGCGTCAGCACGGCATGCCGCCCGCGCAGTTCTGCTATGGCGACACCGACTGGTTCGAGTTGATCGACGAAGTGGAGGCAGCCCCAGACAGGTTGGTCCTCTATCGAGGGCGGCAATTGCATTCGGGAGTAATCCCCGACCCATCGGTGCTATCGCCCGATCCGCGCAAGGGGCGGCTGACGATAAACATGTTTTTGATCGGCGCGTGAGGGGGCTGATTTAGATGGTCAACTCAACAAGATAAATATCGCCACGGCAATCACCATCAGCGCAAAGATCGTTCGCGCCATCGCGGAGCGGCTTTCCTACCTGATCGGCGATGCCGCGGTTGTCGGGGTTAGGCCTCGCTATCCGAATTCATCGCCATCCAGAATATCGGCGAGCTCGCAAGGCGCAGGAAATTTTGTGCCAACAACGGGTCGATATCTGCGGCGCTGGCCTGCATCACAGCCGCTATCGCCGCCTTCGGTCCGCCTTGGGCGGATGAGAATTCGGCGAGCGTTGCGACCGCGACAATATGCGCCGCCAGTTGGTCCATTTCATCTTTGGGCGGGTTGCTGGCAAGTTCACCCTGCAAAATCCGCATCCAGATTCGATGGTGGAGGCCATCGAGCCGCTCGGTCGGCATCCCGGTCGATTGGGCCAGCTTTGAGCCAATCCAGCTGACCCGGCTTTCGCGGCTATAGCCGGTTGTTTCAGCGTGAAACTGCTCTTGCGGTGACTGGATCATGCGTGCGCCCTCGTTTTGACGCCCAGCTTATGCCGCGATTACAGTTGCCAAAGCGTTAAGCGTCAGAACGTATAACTGACACCCGCTGCCAGAAACCATTGGTCGGCATCGCCGCGGATCGAGGTTACCGGCGAACGCTTTGCATCGCCAGTCAGCCGCGAATAGCTCACGAGACCGAACATGCCCCAGCCACCGTCGCGGGCATCACCCGACAAATCATAACCGCCAAGCAATGACGCGCCATAGCTTTTCCATCCGCCATCGGCTTGGAACACCGGCAAGCCGCTGGCTGCGCTGCCCGCGGCGTCAATGCTGAAATAGGTATCGGCATAATTGCCGTCGACATGCGTGGCCGACAGGCTGAGATTTGTAAAAATCGCAGGCGACAGCGGCGTGGAATAGCTGATGCTTGGGCTGATGAGGCGACCGCGATGCGCCTTTGCCACATCCCACTGGACATCGGTTGAAATCGTCAGCGTGTCATAGGCATGCAAGACTTTGGAAAAGGAGACGCCAGCGGTGGCGCCAACTTCAATCGCCACATCTTCCTTACCGAGCAAGCCAACCACGGGGTCCTTAATCTTGCTGTTCCGGTCCAACCGGACACGGACGAGCGGTCCTAAAAGGAATTTAACGTCGCTGGCACTGTTGCCGTCGGCGATGAGGTCAACATAAAGACCCGGACCGCGCGCGCCGAAATCGAACCCGCCAACGCTGCCTTGGGCGATTGGAGCGGGGAACAGCACATAGTCATCCGAACCGTCGTAGCTTGGTGCATATCCTGCACCTACACCAAGCGTAAGCCAGTCACCGGCAAACACACCAAGATCAGGCGCGTCCGTCTTCGCGCTATCGGCTTCCTGCGCCTGTGCGTAAAGCGGTTGAGCGGCGCATGCGGCAGCCAACGTACACGCAGCGGCAAAAGTCTTGGCAATTTTCATGAAATGCTCCCATTTGTATCGAGCCTACAAACAAGCCGGTTAATCAAATGGTTCCACGCGGTGGCCCCGAAAACGCGATTAGAGCATATACTTCATTTTTACGCGCTGGCTGACCTCGTCCGCATCGACCGCAAAAGCCGCGCTTTTGAACTTGGGTGGCCCTGTTACCACTGCCGGGTTGCGCGAAAAGCCGAAGCCTTCCTTTGGCAGGAATACTGCCATGTCCATTTTGCTGTTGGAATTTTCATCATGCAGCAATGCGATAGCATAAGTACCCCGGCTTACACCTGCCAGGCTAACATAGGCGGCATCGCGTGCCGCAACCTTGGCACGGTAGCTTTTCGGATCCTTGCTGCAATCAGGGAAGAATTTCGGATTTGCGGTTGCACAGACAAGGACATTGCCCTTCATGCTGCGCAGACCATAAACGCTGACATCAAGCGTTGACGTGGTCGGGGATGCGTTCAGCGTTGCTCCTGCTCCGACTGCCGCGAAAGCTGCCAAGCCCAAGATCGGTGCCGCACATTTTGTCCCAAAACCTGAAATATAACCCATAATTTCCCCGATACGCGTCATGATGTTTCTGGTGATGCGTTGCTGTTATCAGCCAATTCCCTAATTTCCCGTTAACCATGAACTTGGGGAAAGCTTCCCACCCCATATGGTTGGTCACGCCCATAATCGTCATAACGCTTAGCACAAGCCCCAAAGCCCCAACATGAATGGGAATGGTGAACACCAATGCAGGAATGACAACTGCGCCGGTCAGCGCCTCCCAAGGGTGGAAGGACATCGCCGCCCACGCGGTGGGTGGTCGGCTTTCATGGTGGACGGCATGCGCGGTTTTAAACCACCACGGGCGATGCATCAGGCGGTGGGTCCAGTAGAACCATGTGTCGTGCGCGAACAAATAGAGGAATATCGAGACCGGCAAATACCAAAGCGGATAGTCCGCGACGTCACGATAGATTTGCGTCCAGCCGAGATTGTCCCAGCCCCACGCGACGACACCTGCCGGGATGCCGTAAATTGCGGCGCTGGCAAGGCTCCAGCCGATTTCGCGGCGCATTTGGACGTCCAGACCGGCGTATAGTCCGGGGCGCTTCAGTCTGGTTGCCCACGCAAACGCCCCGCTTGCAAGCAGATAGCGCAGGCCAACAATCAAAGTCATAGCGAGCACGGATAGCAGGATAGGCAGCCAATATTCCATTTAGCGCCCTTACTCGTTCTGTTAGCGATTTAGCAAATTCTGCGTGTCAAATTTACCCCTGCCCGATATGCTGACCACATCGCCGTCGTGCATGATTTCGATTGGACCTGCAAAATGGTTAGCGGCATCGCCAATTAGCGCGAACTCCAGAGGCGTTGGCACCGACGGAACGATATGGGTGAAGGCCAGCATGCCGACATCGGCGGTCTTCGCTACATCGGCGGCTTGTTCAGGGCTGATATGGTAGTTCTGGATGTCGGCGAAGATCTTGGCGCGATTGGGGTTGCCTGCTTTTCGCGAGCTATTCTCCAGAATTTTGACGAGGCGCGGCGCTAATAGTTCGCTGACGAGCAGGTCGCTGCCTTTGGCAGCTGCCGCCAACGCAGGCGTGAAGGCGGTGTCGCCGCTGATGGTCACGCTGCGGCCTTTCCAATCGACGCGGTAGCCGAAGGCGGGCTTGATCGGGTCGTGATCGACCGCAAAGGCGGTGATTTTTACGCCATCATTATCGTACACAATGCCGGGGGCAATCGCGGCGCCAGTCATGCCGAAACCCGAACGCGGTACGACCGCCTCGCCATGATGCGCGATACGGTAGGTCGAATCGATCCGATAGACCGCGTTCAGGCCATTGGTGATTTCGGCAACGCCATCCGGACCAAATACCGGCAGCGGCGTTTTTGCACTCGTTCCTGCCCAGCGTTGCAACGTGAATGGCCCAAGTCCTTCGAAATGGTCGCTGTGTAAATGCGTCAGCCAGACGCCTTGGATTTTGTCCAGCGGCAGACCCATCATCGTCAGGTTGTTGCCCGAGCCCCCGCCCATATCGAAAACGAACAATTTCCCGTCGGCAATTACAACGGTGCAAGCGGCGGCACGGTCGCGACTGGGGAGCGGTGATCCGGTGCCGCAGAAGCCGACATGCAGTTCATTGCGCGCAAGACCGGCCATGACATTGCGGGTCATTGCGGCATCGGCACCGCGCTGGATAAGATTTATCGCAATGGCATCGCGTTTCACATAGGCGATGCCGCCTGCCACCAATGCAACGCCAAGCGCCACCCCAAGCCATTTTTTCCGCATTACCCCTCCCCGAAGGCGCGAAACTCAGTCTTTCGCTTTGGAAAGCTTACGCTCAATGGCGCCCGAAAGCATATGAAAAGCTTCACCCGCAGGCGAGCGATGCGCGAAAACGCCGACCGGCGCGCGGTGGACTGCCATCTGCTCCACTGCGCTCGCCATTGGGATGCGCGGCCAGTCGGGATTGGCCGACATCGCAGCAACATGCAGATTGCGTCTGCGGTCAACCATCGAGAAGACGGGCAGCAAAGGCGCATGGCCTTTGTGATGCTCCCTCAGATGCGCGACCACATCGTCCAGTGCGCGCTGCGACAGCGGCGACGGGATAACCGGCACAATGATGATATCGGCGGCGCGCATCATCTGCTCGCTGGTTTCGGTCAGGCCCGGCGGGCAGTCCAGAAATATCCGATCATATTTGCCGCTGATGGTTTCGACGAGCTTGGCCAGCCGTTTCTTTTTGCCCAATGATGCAAGAAAGCCGTCGAGGCCCCGCAATGAAATATCGGCGGGAAGCAGGTCGAGATTGGCAATGGCAGTCTTTGTTATCAGCGTATCCGGCTCGATATCGCGCTCGAAGACCGACCGTGCCTTTGGTTTCTTCTCCGGCTCATGCCCCAAGATGAAACTCGCCGCCGACTGCGGATCCAAATCCCACAGCAAAGTCTTTTTGTCGCGCCGCAATGCTGCTTCCGCCGCGAGATTGACCGTGAGTGTAGTTTTGCCCACCCCGCCCTTGAGGCTGTAAATCGCTATTACTTTTGCGTTATGCGCCATATTGCTTTGCTTCCCTTCCCCGGCCCAAAAGTCAACCGCCCAGAAAGCTGTGTATTTCGTTGGGACAAGGCTTTCCCTTGCAAAACGCCTGCGCTAGGGCCGTGGCGTGAACCGAGAAAATTTCAAATGTGACCTTGCGATTGTAGGTGGCGGTCTTGCCGGTGGGCTGATCGCGCTTGCCGTCGCGCGAATGCGGCCTGAACTGAAAATCGTGTTGATTGAACAGGAAGACCATTTCGGTGGTAACCATATCTGGAGCTATTTTGCCACCGACATATTGCCCGAACATCGCTGGCTGACCGCGCCTTTGGTGACGTACGGCTGGTCTGGTTATGAAGTGCGTTTCCCCGGTCATACGCGGTCACTGGACAATATTTATTACAGCATCGAATCCGAACGGCTTGACTGGGTGCTGCGCAATAACTTGCCCGCCTCAGCCCTGATGACCGGCCGCGAGGTCAAATCGGTCTCGCCCCGGCTGGTGGTGCTTGACGGTGCGCAGCGGATCAATGCAGGCGGCGTCATAGATGCGCGCGGCGGCGGCGACACCAACCATCTCGATTGCGGCTGGCAGAAATTTACCGGGCAATTGATGCAATTGTCAGAGCCGCATAACCTGACCAAGCCTATCGTGATGGACGCGACCGTCGATCAGCATGACGGATATCGCTTCGTCTATGTCCTGCCCTTTGGCATGGACAAGGTGTTTGTCGAGGACACTTATTATAGCGACACGCCCACGCATGATGCGCAGCGGTACCGCCAGCGGATCGCGGAATATGTCGATACTAAAGGCTGGAAGGTCGAGCGCGTGGTCCGCGAGGAAAACGGCGTGCTGCCCGTGGTCATGGGCGGCGACCTTGAAAGCTATTGGGCGAGCGGCAGTGGGCGGACCGCCAAGGCAGGCGCGCGCGGTGCGTTTTTCCAAGCGGTGACCAGCTATTCGCTGCCCGACGCGGTGCGCAACGCGATCTTCATTGCCGAGCAAACCGATCTCGACGGCGACAAGCTCAACATGGTCATGCGCCAGCGCGCGCAGGAGCATTGGCAGGATGGCAAATTCTACCGGATGCTGAACCGGATGCTGTTTCGCGGTGCCGATACCAGCGACCGTTACAAGATCCTCGAACGTTTCTACAGGCTAAAGCCCGGATTGATCGAGCGCTTCTATGCGGGGAAGACGACCGGCGGTGACAAGGCGCGTATATTGTCTGGCAAGCCGCCCATTCCCATCGGGAAAGCCATCACCGCGATCCGGAGCAAGAAGAAATGACGAAGACAGCGGCGATTATCGGTGCCGGTTTTGGCGGTCTGGCATTGGCCATAAGACTGCAATCGGCGGGCGTTGCGACTACCATTATCGAAGCGCGCGATAAGCCAGGCGGGCGCGGCTATTATTGGGAGAAGGATGGCTTCACCTTTGACGGTGGGCCGACGGTCATTACCGATCCGCCTTGCCTCGAAGAATTATGGGCGTTGTCCGGTCACAAGATGGCCGACGATATCGAGTTGATGCCGGTCTTTCCGTTCTACCGCTTGAACTGGGCAGACGGTACGAATTTCGATTATTCGAACGACGCTGTTGGCCTGAAAGCCGAAATCGAAAAGCTGAACCCCGACGATGTCGAAGGCTATCGCAAGTTCCTCGAATATTCGAAGGGTGTGTTCAAAGAAGGCTATCAGAAGCTGGGCTCGGTCGCGTTTCTGGACTTCGCGTCGATGATAAAGGCCGCGCCTGCGTTGATGAAATATCAGGCGTGGCGCTCGGTCTATTCGATTGTGTCGTCTTATGTGAAAGACGAAAAACTGCGCGAGGCGTTGTCGTTCCACACATTGCTCGTTGGCGGAAATCCGATGAGCACCAGCGCGATTTATGCGCTGATTCACACCATCGAAAAAGAAGGTGGCGTGTGGTTTGCGAAGGGCGGCACCAACCGGCTGGTCGCGGCAATGGTCACGCATTTCGAACGGCTTGGCGGCACAGTTCGCTTGGGCGATGCGGTGGCGGAAATCGAAACGCGCGGTGATAAGGTTATCGGCGTTCGGACCAAATCGGGCTGGCGGATGGACTGCGATGTCGCCGCCTCCAACGGCGACCTGATGCACACCTACAAGGATTTGCTGACCAGCAACAAACGCGGTGAGCGTGCGGCTAAGTCGCTCACGCGCAAAAGCTGGTCGCCGTCTTTGTTCGTGTTACATCTGGGCATCAAGGGCACATGGCCCGGTATTCCACACCACATGATCCTGTTCGGCCCACGCTACAAAGGCCTGCTCGACGATATTTACAAGAACGGGATCTTGCCGAAGGACTTCTCGCTTTACCTGCATCACCCGACCGTCACCGACCCGTCATTGGCGCCAGAGGGTTGCTCGACCTTCTACGTGCTCGCGCCGGTCGCGCATATGGGCAAGGCGCCGCTCGATTGGGATGGCGATGTAGGCGAAGCCTTGAAAGAACGCATCCTCGACGAGCTCGAACGCCGGCTTATCCCCGACATCCGGTCGCGGATCATGACCCAGTTCCACTACACACCAGCCGATTTCGGCCGCGACCTGTCGGCCCATCTGGGGAGCGCGTTCAGCCTTGAGCCAGTCCTGTGGCAAAGCGCATTCTTCCGCGCGCACAACCGCGACGATGCGATACCAAATTTGTATTTCGTCGGTGCAGGCACGCACCCCGGCGCCGGTATTCCGGGTGTGGTCGGCAGCGCGAAGGCGACAGCTGCGCTGATGCTGGAGGAAATGGCTTGAAGCGAATCGCCGTCTATTGCGGGTCAGCAACGCCCGAAAACCCGATCTACATCATGGCGGCGGCAGAGGTTGGTCGGTCGCTTGCCAAACGCGGCATCGGCGTCGTGTATGGCGGCGGGCGATTAGGGCTAATGGGTGCTGTCGCGGACGCGGCACTAGAGGCTGGCGGCGAAGTTATCGGCATCATCCCCGAAGCGCTTGTCGGCGCCGAAGTGGCGCACAAGGGCTGCACCGAACTGCATGTCGTTTCCGGCATGCACGAACGCAAGGCCCGGTTTACCGACCTGTCCGATGGCTTCATCACCATACCCGGCGGCGTCGGCACGATGGACGAATTGTGGGAAGCAATCAGCTGGTCACAACTTGGCTATCATTCAAAGCCGGTAGGCGTCCTCAACATCGCAGGCTTCTACGATCAACTCATTGCCTTCAACCAGAATATGATCGATGTCGGCTTCATCCGCCCTCAACATGCCGGTATCATGATCGTTGACGACACGCTCGATGGGCTACTCGATAAAATGACCGCCCATGTCCCGCACAAGAACATCTTCCAGATGAAAGCGGATGATCTTTGAGTGACCGCGCTGCGCTAGTTGCGTTCGCGCAGGAGAGCATTTCACGCGGATCGAAGTCCTTCCGCTTCGCCAGCCGTTTGTTCGACAAGACAACACGCGAACGTGTGTGGCTGCTCTACGCCTGGTGCCGCAAATGCGACGATATGGCCGATGGGCAGGACCATGGCGGTGCGATGGAGGCGGTGGAAGACCCGATGGCACGGCTGGCTGTCATCCGCGAACTGACGGCAAAGGCACTGAACGGAAAACCAACCGGCGAACCGGCATTCGACTGCCTCGGCGTCGTCGCGCGGGAATGCGGCCTGACTAAAAAGATGGCGGACGATGTTATCGAGGGCTTTGCGCTCGACGCCGCCGATTGGCATCCACGCCGCGAGACCGATCTATACCGCTATTGCCATCATGTCGCAGGTGCAGTTGGCGTGATGATGGCGGTGGTGATGGGCGTGTCTCCAGAAGATGACGCAACACTTGACCGTGCGTGCGACCTTGGGCTGGCGTTCCAGCTTGCGAATATTGCGCGGGACATTTCCGAGGATGATGTTGCGGGGCGCTGTTATTTGCCCGACGACTGGATGGCGATGCTGGAAATCGGTCCGGGCGAATTGATGAAGCCGCATAACCGCAAGAAACTCGCGCTGATGGGGCGTTGGCTGGCCGACGAGGCAGAGCAATATGAGGCCTCGGCCCGCGTCGGCGCCGCCGCCTTGCCTTTCCGTGCGCGTTGGGCGGTTCTGTCAGCGGCGGGCATATACGGCGAGATTGCCCGCAAAGTGCGGAGCGCCGGAGAACATGCGTGGGACCAGCGGATTTATACGAGCCGCCCGGAAAAATTTCGCTGGGTGAGGAGGGCTTTTGTCGACGCTCTCGCCAATAATCCGCGCGATATGGACCGTGATAGCCTGTGGACTAGGCCTCGCTCAGCAGCTTAGCCGCACGTTCCGAGAGGCGCTCCACCGCTGCACCATGAATGTCAGGCGCACAACAAATCAGACCGAAATCCAAAGGTTCGCGTTTGTTATAGACAATCGGTTTACCCAGAGCATCGGTCACCACGGCGCCTGCTTCTTGCGCAACCAGATGCGCCGCCGCGACATCCCATTCATTGCCCCAGCGCAGCGACGCCACCAGATCGGCCCGGTCGCACGCGACCATCGTCATCCGCATCGCAATGCTGTTTGGTTTTTCGACCGTGACAAGGTCGCGGTCTAATCTGGGAAGATCATCGGCCGGGACGCGCGAGCCGGTGAAGTCTTGCCGCGTGCTTCCGGAAAGGCGTTCGCCGTTACAGGTCACGCCCTCGCCGTTCGCCGCGACCCAGAGCTTGGATTGCGCAGGCGCGGCCATCACCGCAAACACCGGCTGTCCATCCGCCACCAACGCCACCGAGACGCACCAGCCACTGCGACCGCGCACATAATCGCGCGTGCCGTCGATGGGATCGACCAGCCATAGCAGCCGTGCATCAAGCCTTGCCGGATCGTCGACTGTTTCCTCGGACAACCAAGCGGCTTCGGGCAATATGCCCCGCAACCGATCGGTCAGCAGCGCATCAACCTCCATGTCGATGTCACTGACCGGATTATTCTTGCTCTTGTCCCAGACCTTAGTGTCGGGAACCGCCCCGTCGCGCCAGCTTGTAAAGGCAAGCGCCGCCGCCTCCTGCGTCGCGGCGATCACCGCGTCCCGGTCTAACAGCCGCTCAGGCACCCGCAATCATCATGCCGTCGATCCGCAGCGTCGGCACATTGTTGCTACGGATGAATTCAAGGTCATTCGCGGCGGTCATCGCCTTGAACATGTCCTTGAGATTTCCGGCAATGGTGAATTCGCTTACCGGCCCGGCAATCTCGCCGTCGATGATGAGGAAGCCAGCCGCACCGCGGCTGTAATCGCCCGTAACAGGATTGACGCCCTGCCCGGCCAGTTCATGAATATAGATGCCGTGTTTGATATCGGCCATCAGTTCAGCCGGACTAACGGTGCCGCCTTCCAGATGCAGGTTCGAAGGACTAACCCCCGGCGCGCCGCTTACCCCCCGGCTGGCATGGCCAGTAGGCTCCAGCCCCAATTGCCGCGCCGATGCACTTTCCATCAACCAGCCAGTGAGCACGCCCTTGTCGATTATCGAGCGGCGCGCGGTGGGCAGGCCCTCGCCGTCGAAAGCCTTTGAACCCAGCCCGCGTTTGCGGAGCGGATCGTCAATTATCGATATGCTGCTGTCGAACAATTGCGTACCATTGGCGTCGAGCAGAAAACTCGTCTTGCGCGCAATTGCCGAACCCGAAATCGCGCCAAGCAAATGGCCTACAAACGAGCTGCCGACGCGCGGGTCGAACACCACCGGCATCTGCCCGCTTTTGACGGTGCCTGGATTGACTCGCTCTACTGTGCGTTCACCTGCTCGTTTTCCGATGGCAGCAGGGCTTTCAAGGTCGGAATAATGCCGCGCCGAACGCCAGTCATAATCCCGCTCTTTGGCATCGCCTTCGCCCGCCAGTACGCTTGCCGAAATGCCATAGCCCGATCCCGATTTGACACCCGCAAATCCGTGGCTGGTCGCGAGCGCAAAGATCGAACGGCTCGCACTTGCACCTGCACCCTCGCTGTTGGTTACGCCTTCGACCGCGCGCGCCGCGTTCTCGCATTCTAGCGCCGCAGCCCTCAGTTCGGCAGGGTCGGGGTCTTTGCCATCGTCGGCGTCAAGATCAGGCAACTCGCCCGTCAGCAAACGGTCCTGCGGTGCCAGCCCCGCATATTGATCTTCGGGGGCTTCCTTGGCCATGTCGATCGCACGGGTGACCAATCCGGCCAGTATCGCCGGGTTCATATTAGAAGAGGAAATTGTTGCTGACCGCTGGCCCACGAAAACGCGGAGGCCAATATCTTCGCCCTCTGAACGGGCCACATCCTCAAGCGCACCAAGCCGCACCTGCACCTCCGTTGAGGCATCGCAGACATAGACAGCGTCGGCGGCATCTGCGCCTGCCTTAATGGCTTGGGATACGAGATTTTGCGCGCGGTCGAGCGCCTCTTGTGGTTTCAACATGGCTCCCGCTTAGGCGCGGGGCGATTAAGCGTCAATTCGTTGAGCGTCAGAAAACCGTGAACAGGACATACAGAAGTACCGGTATTCCTAACGCTGCAATCCATAGCTTGAACCGGTCAGTGTTAAACCGGGTTTCGAGCCCCGCTTCGTTCAACTCGCCTTTTTCAAGCGACTGCCAGCGACGCTCCATATTACGGCAGGCGGGAATGACCATCGCGACAAATACCACCAGCATGAAATAGGGAAGGATTGACGTACCCTCAGACGACATTGCGGGCGAGGTAATGAATATCAGCGCCAATGTGTAAACGACAAGCGCGACCGCGACATGGTCGCTGATCCGTTTGGAAAAACTCTTGTGCGCACGGCTATGCGACGCGTGTTCGGCTCTGGCCATTATCACTCTCCCCTGACTCTCCCGCCACAAGATTGTCACTTCTGCCCTGCCCTGTCAAAGGGGTTTACCAATCGGTCAGGGCAGGCCCAAAATCTTGTGGTTTTGCAGAGACAAGCGCCATTTGGGGTTGGCGTTGACGAAGGCCGTTGCCGCCTCGACATTCGAGCGATTGAGCGACTCATCGCCGCTGTCCATCGGCTGGATGAGGTAGTTTTGAAAATTCCAGCCTTCCATCGCGCCCGTATCACTTCCCGGCTGTGGCCAGACGAGCTTCAGTTCATCGCCTGTCTGCTGGATGACTTCGGACCCCGCTTTGGGACTGATACACACCCAATCGATGCCGGGATGCGTGGCGATAGTGCCGTTGCTCTCGATGGCGATGGTGAATCCCTGTGCATGGAGAGAATCAACAATCGCATCGTCGACCTGCAACATCGGTTCGCCGCCGGTGATGACTATATAGCGGTGGTCGCTGCCCTCGCCCCACAGCTCGGCAACCTTGGCGGCTAATCCAACAGCGTCATATCGCCCGCCATTCTCCCCATCCATGCCAACAAAATCGGTGTCGCAGAACTGGCAAATTGCAGTGGCGCGGTCTTCCTCGCGGCCTGTCCACAAGTTGCATCCGGCAAAGCGCAGGAACACCGCGCGCCGCCCGGCATGGACGCCCTCCCCCTGCAATGTCAGGAAAATCTCTTTGACCGCGTAGCTCATGCGTAAACGGTCGGGTCAGTCAGCCCAGCGTCGGCAAAGCCCTTGGCACGCAGGCGGCAGCTGTCGCAGCGGCCACAGGCTTTGTTGTCGGGGCTTGGGTCATAACAGGACCAGCTCATTCCGGCATCGAGGCCGAGACGGGCGGCTTCGGTCGCGATATCGGCTTTGCTCATGTGAAGCAGCGGCGTGTGGACCGTGAAGCCATCACCCTCGACACCCGCCTTGGTGGCGAGATTCGCCATCACCTCAAACGAACGGATGAAGTCGGGGCGGCAATCGGGGTAGCCCGAATAATCGAGCGCATTCACGCCAATCCATAAATCGCGCGCACCTCGCGCCTCGGCCAATCCCAGACATAAAGACAGGAATATCGTATTGCGCGCCGGGACATAAGTGACGGGAATCGCGTTTTCCTCGACGCCTTCCTTGGGCACATCGATATCCGCCGTTAGCGCCGATCCGCCAAATCGAGTAAGGTCGAGCGGCAGTACGATATGTTCGATGGCACCCAAATGCGCGGCGATGGTCGCGGCGCTTTCCAGCTCAATCCGGTGGCGCTGGTTATAATCGATGGTCAGCGCAATCAGATCATATCCCGCCTCGCGCGCCAACCCTGCGACCACCATCGAGTTCGAGCCCCCCCGAAAGCAGGACGATGGCAGATTTGGCGTTTTGCGGCATGAGGAGCACTATTTTCTGGATGGCAGGGGCGTATCGGCGTGCAATTATGCCGCGAAGGCCATTTCGGCAACCTAAAAGGAGCTCTTGCATTCATTGACGCTTCACGCGCGCAATGTCATCGTTTGCAAATAAGGGGAGCCGATGCCTTTCTTGGGAGCCAGCAGCAAAAAGGACCGGTGGAAATCGGCGGCGGCGGTCATCGTCCTGCACGCGGTGGTCGGCTATGCCATATTGAACGCTTTCGACATCCGCCCCGGCGAGATTGTGACGTCGGCGCTGAGCAATCTCAATGTGATCGAAGTGCCCGTTCCAGCAACGGTTGCTGACGACAAACCCAAACAAGCCGCACCCGAGCCCGAAGGCGCTGCGTCTGCCGCCAATCTCAAAAAGACCAGCGTGCCGCGCGAAGCTCCCAAGCGAATCGTGAAAATCCCGGCCAAATCAATCCCCGCTGCACCAAAGGCAGGTACAGGTCGCGAAAACGATGCAGGCGCAGCCAATACACCTGGCGCGGGCACCGGTGCGGGCGGGGTCGGGTCTGGCTTTGGTAGCGGCGCCGGCGGCGATGGTACCGGAGGTGGCGGCGTGGCCTCGCGGGCGAAGCTGGTCAGCGGAAAAATCAACAATTCTGACTATCCGAAATCAGCAACAGCAGCACGACAGGGCGGTTCGGTCACCGCGCATTTCACCGTCGGTGCTGACGGCCGTCCCAGCAAATGCCGCGTGGTCAAATCGAGCGGCAATGCCGATATCGATGCCACCACCTGCCGCCTGATCGAACAACGATTTCGTTACGAACCCGCGCGCAACAAGGCGGGGCAGCCGATTTCAGACGTAACCGGATGGCAACAGACATGGTGGCTGGAACGCGGCAAGCGCAAGATTACGCGGCCCGAAGACGACCTGCCAAAGCCGCCGCCAATCTACGTGCCGCCGCCTGAAAATAACTGAAGAGGGAAAATGGTGCACCCGGAGCGATTGTCCTCGCCCTTGCGGGCTCGTTCGTCTCCGCTGCGCTCCGACTCCGAAGGTTCGCTTCGTCCATAGCCCACAAACAACAAAGGCACCCCCGATAGGGGATGCCTGTGGTGTTGGTGCACCCGGAGCGATTCGAACGCCCGGCCCTCAGATTCGTAGTCTGATGCTCTATCCAGCTGAGCTACGGGTGCACTGGAGCGCCGCTATTAGGAGCGGATTACGGCGCGCGCAACCCCTTTTCTAACCTTTTGCCAAAGCCGCCTGCGCCGCCGCCAATCGCGCGATTGGTACGCGGTAGGGCGAGGCTGACACGTAATCGAGGCCGACCTTCTCGCAGAATGATATCGATGCCGGATCACCGCCATGTTCGCCGCAGATGCCGAGTTTGATGTCGGGGCGAGTGGCGCGGCCTTTATTGGCGGCGATTTCGATAAGTTGGCCGACGCCTTCGACATCGATGCTGACGAACGGATCGCGGGCATAGATACCCTTGTCGACATAATGCGTCAGGAAGCGTGCCGCGTCGTCGCGTGACACGCCCAAAGTCGTTTGCGTTAGGTCGTTGGTACCGAAGCTGAAGAAGCTGCCGACTTCGGCGATTTCATCGGCCATCAGCGCGGCGCGGGGAAGCTCGATCATTGTCCCGACCAGATATTCGATTCGCTTGCCCTGTTCGGCGAACACTGCTTCGGCAGCCTTGTCGACGACGTCCTTCATCAACTCCAGTTCGCGGCGTGTGCCTACGAGCGGAATCATGATTTCGGGGACGGGCGCGACGGCCAGCGAACAGGCTGCTTCAAATATCGCGCGGGCCTGCATTTCGTAGATTTCTGGATAGGTCACGCCTAACCTGCACCCACGGTGCCCGAGCATCGGGTTGACCTCGTGCAGTTCCATCGCGCGCTGTTTGAGAACTTCGATGCCCACGCAAGCGGCTTCCGCCACATCAGCAAACTCGCTTTCCTCATGCGGCAGGAATTCATGCAGCGGCGGGTCGAGCAGGCGTATGGTGACCGGAAGGCCAGCCATCACCTCGAAAATCGCGGCAAAGTCCTTGCGCTGCTCAGGCAGCAATTTGTCGAGCGCGGCACGGCGGCCTTTTTCATCGTCGGCAAGGATCATCTGGCGCACAGCGGTAATGCGCGCGGCGTCGAAGAACATATGTTCGGTGCGGCACAGACCAATGCCCTCTGCGCCAAAATCGCGCGCGGTTTGCGCGTCCAATGGCGTCTCGGCATTGGCGCGCACCTTCATCCGGCGGCCGGCGTCGGCCCAGACCATCAACGTCCCGAAATCGCCAACCAGTTCGGGCTGCAAGGTCGGGACCGCGCCCGCCATCACTTCGCCGCTGGTGCCATCGATGGTGATGATATCGCCTTCACCCAATTTGCGTTCGCCGATACGCAAGGTCTTGGCCTTTGCGTCGATCTGCAAGCTGCCCGCGCCAGACACACAAGGCCGCCCCATGCCGCGTGCAACCACCGCCGCGTGGCTGGTCATGCCGCCGCGTGCGGTCAGGATGCCCTTGGCGGCGTGCATACCGTGAATGTCCTCTGGCGATGTTTCGATGCGGACCAGAATGACCGCCTCGCCCATCGCATCATGCTGTTCCGCTGTGTCGGCGTCGAACACGATCTTGCCCGAAGCCGCGCCGGGTGACGCGGGCAGGCCAGACGTCAGCACATCGCGGGCAGCGTTGGGGTCAAGCGTAGGGTGTAGCAACTGGTCGAGCGCCATCGGATCGACGCGCAGCACAGCCTCTTCCTTGGTGATCAAACCCGATTCCGCCATATCGACCGCAATCTTCAACGCGGCCTTCGCGGTGCGCTTGCCCGAACGGGTTTGCAGCATCCACAGCTTCTCGCGCTCAACGGTGAATTCGATATCCTGCATGTCGCGGTAATGCGTTTCGAGGATGTTGAAGACGTCTGCCAATTGCCCGTAAACCTCGGGCATCGCCTCTTCCATCGACAGCGGCTTGGCCCCTGCCCGCTGACGCGCCGCCAGCGTCAGATATTGTGGCGTTCGAATGCCGGCAACCACGTCCTCGCCCTGTGCGTTGATCAGGAACTCGCCATAATAAGCATTTTCGCCCGTCGCAGGGTCGCGGGTGAAGGCAACGCCCGTCGCCGACGTCTCGCCCATATTGCCGAACACCATCGCCTGCACATTGACCGCGGTGCCCCAGTCGCCGGGGATGTTGTTCAGGCGGCGATATACCTTGGCCCGGTCCGATTCCCACGAACCGAACACCGCGCCGACCGCGCCCCATAATTGGTCATGCACATCCTGCGGGAATGGCTTGCCCCATTCGGCCTCAACGAGTCTCTTATATTCCGAGACTAAGGCCTTCAAATCATCAGCAGAAAGTTCGGTATCGAGATAGAATCCGCGATCTTCCTTGGCGATTTCCAGCGCCTCTTCAAACGCGCCATGATCGAGTTCAAGCACGACATCGGCGTACATCTGGATAAACCGCCGATAGCTGTCCCACGCAAAGCGCGCATCGCCCGACGAGGTTGCGAGCCCCTCTACAGTAATGTCGTTAAGCCCCAGATTCAGAACGGTATCCATCATCCCCGGCATCGACACGCGCGCACCGGAGCGGACCGAGACGAGCAAAGGATTGGCAGGGTCACCAAAGACCTTGCCAGTCACGCTTTCAATATGCGCGATGCCGTTCGCGACTTCGGCGCGGACGCTGTCGGGGAAGGTCTGGCCGTTCGCGTAATATGCGCTGCACATCTCGGTCGTGATCGTGAAACCCGGAGGCACCGGCAGGCCAATCGAGGCCATGCCATCGAGATTGGCACCCTTGCCACCGAGGATATTCTTGTTGCCGCGAACGGTTTCGTCACCGTCCGAAACGCCGCCACCGAAACGATATACATATTGGGTCATGCTACGTCCTTATTGTCTGTCAGCATTTCCGGGGGAGAGAAACTGTCAGCCTTCTATTTTCGAGAAATCAGCGACACGGTGGACCGCGTCACGGAACCTTGCCAGCAATCCTAACCTAAACGCCCGCTTATCCGGGTCTGGGTCATTGACCATTACGCCTTCGAAGAAAGCGTCGATAGGTGCGCGCAAGCTGGCCAGAGCCGCCATTGCGCCTTCGAAATCTTCGACATCGACGGCGGCGGCCGCTTTGGGTTCGGCGGTGTCGAGGGCGGTGAGGAGCGCCGCTTCTTCCGCGACCAATTCGGCCGGAGCGGGGGCAGCCGTGTCAACGCCGTCCGCTGCCTTCAATATATTCGCCGCCCGCTTATACCCGGCCAGAAGGTTCACGCCCTCATCCGTCGCGACAAAAGCCTGCAAAGCCTTCACCCGCGCGAGCAGGCGGACTAGGTCATCCTCCCCGCCAAGCGCAAACACCGCGTCGATTAGATCATGCCGGACACCAGCCTCGCGCTGCTGGACTTTGAGGCGGTCTGCGAAGAAATCGAGGATCGTATCGGGGATGGTCTGCATTGCAGACATAAGGTTAGCTCTAGTCTGCACCTGCTTTGCAAGTTGGTCTGATACAGCTACCTCAATCGAACCGCTTGGTGTCGTTATTATCATTTTCACACTTTCACCCGGATTGGCCAAAAATCCAACGATTGGCTTAGGGTGATGTGAATGTGCTTCGACTAATGGTACAACATCGCGAGCTTGATCCATCAGTTGCGATAATAATGTAAGCAAGTGGTGTGTGACCAAAGATCGTATCGAAAAGCGCAGATTATTGGTAACTATGAGCTGTATTATTCCAACAGCAGCACGTCGTAACGCGTAAGGGTCTTTTGACCCTGTAGGCTTTTGATCAATCGCAAAAAAGCTAATCAAAGTATCAAATTTGTCAGCTAAGCTTACTGCAACAGTTACAGGCGCCGTAGGCACGTCATCGCCTTGGCTAACCGGTTTGTAGTGATCTCTAACTGCGAATGCCACGGAAGGTAGCTCGACTTGGCCTTGCGAATAATATCCGCCCATCAATCCTTGAAGTTCGGGGAACTCGCCAACCATTCCCGTGACAAGGTCTGCTTTCGAAAGCTGGGCAGCTCGTTGAACTTCTATGTCATAAGTACCGCGAATTACGCCTTCTCTTACCAGCCAACTAGCGAGTGTCGAAATCCTTCGAACCTTGGCAGCGACGGTTCCCAAGTCTTCATGGAAAACGATATTGTTGAGGGACTCCGCGTGTTCCTCCAACATTCTTCGGTCAGTGCGCTCCCTATTAAGTCCATGGTGCCACTGATCCTCTTCCCAAAAATGGCGCGCATCGGACAATCGCGCCGCGAGCACCTTTTCATTGCCCGCAACAATCGCCGCGCCGCTATCATTCGCAACGATATTCGCGGTGCAGACAAAGGCATTGGCGAGCTTGCCGTTTGCATCATGGCAGACAAAATATTTCTGGTTCACCCGCGCGGTGAGCTGGATGACTTCTTGCGGCACTTCCAGAAACGCCGGATCAAACCGCCCGAGCATCGGCATCGGCCATTCGGTCAGCCCGGCATTTTCCGCGACCAGTCCTTCATCCTCGACCAACGTCAGCCCCGCCGCCTTTGCCGCTGCCGTCGCGCCATCACGGATGATCGCGCAGCGTTCGGAGAAATGGACGATGACATGGCAGGCGCGGAGCTTTTCGATATAATCGCCCGCGTTGCCGATGGTGATTTCGCCGCTGTGATGGAACCGATGACCCATCGTGGCCGCGCCGCTGACGATGCCGTCGATCTCGCACGGCACCACGTCGTCGCCGAGCAGCGCGACAATGCCCTGCAATGGACGTACCCAGCGCAGGCTTTCGGTGCTAGCCGACGCCGCGCCCCAGCGTTGCGATTTAGGCCACGGGAAAGCGCGGATGATCGCGGGGATGGCTTCACCGAGCACGTCGGCGGTCTGACGTCCGGCCTTTTCGACAATCGCGAAATATACACCGTCGCGCTCGACCAGTTGGTCCTGCGTCAGGCCGGTTTTACGGAGAAAACCCTCCATCGCCTGCGGCGGCGCGCCGACCTTTGGGCCTTTGGTTTCTTCAGCCACCGCCTCGGTCGCCAGCGGCAGGCCCTTGGCGATTAACGCCAGACGCCGCGGGGTGGCGAAGGTTTCAACGCTCTCCGCAGCAAGTCCAGCCTTAGCCAGCGCGTCGGTGAACAGGCGGGCCAAATCCTCCTTGGCCTTCCCCTGCATCCGCGCAGGGATTTCTTCGGAGCGCAGTTCAAGCAAGAAGTCGGTCATGCGACCCCTCGCGTGTGAAGCGTGTGCTCAAAAAAGCACCGTAGCCCTGAGCCTGTCGAAGGGCGCTTCTCAGCCGAAAACGACGTGCAAGACCGAGGGGCGTGCTTCGACAGGCTCAGCACTACGGTACTTACTGCAAGGTTGCTCTGCATCACGCCGCCCACCCGTTCTTTTCCATCCAAGCCTGACAGCTGCCTTTGGCCAAATCGCGGACACGGCCCATGTAAGACGCACGCTCCTGCACTGAAATCACGCCGCGCGCCTGCAACAGGTTGAACAAATGGCTGGCTTCAATCGCTTGGTCATAAGCCGCCAGCGGGATGTTTGCTTCGATACAGCGCTTCGCCTCAGCCTCGGCATGTTCAAAGCCTTTGAACAATTGCGCGGTGTCAGCGACTTCGAAATTATATTTGGAATGTTCCTGCTCGTTTTTCAGGAACACGTCGCCGTACGAGACACCGTGATTGTTGAATTTCAGATCGTAAACGCTGTCGACGCCCTGGATATACATCGCCAACCGCTCGAGCCCGTAGGTCAATTCGCCCGCTACCGGTTTGCAATCGAACCCGCCGACCTGCTGGAAATAGGTGAACTGCGTGACCTCCATCCCGTCGCACCAGACCTCCCAGCCCAGACCCCAGGCGCCGAGCGTGGGCGATTCCCAGTCATCCTCGACAAAGCGAATGTCGTGCTTCAGCGGGTCGATACCGATCGCGTCCAATGATCCCAGATATAGCTCCTGCAGGTTCGCAGGGCTTGGCTTCATGATCACCTGATACTGGTAATAATGCTGAAGCCGGTTGGGGTTTTCGCCGTAACGCCCGTCGGTTGGTCGCCGTGAAGGCTGCACATAAGCGGCGTTCCAATGATCGGGCCCAAGCGAACGCAGCGCGGTTGCTGGATGAAACGTCCCTGCCCCCATGCGCATGTCGTAAGGCTGCAGTATCACGCACCCCTGCTTGCCCCAATAATCGTGAAGCGTGAGGATCAGGTCCTGAAAGCTAAGCGGCGTGCCAGACATGGCCAGCCCTTGGCGGAGATACCGCGCTAAATCAAGGTTCTGGACGCGCTTGCAGCATTTTGTCAGCTACGCATATCTTTATGTAAGGTCTTATTGACATTGTTCGCGAATCGGATTAGTAAGGTATACATGACATAAAGATAGCTTACCATGTCATATTGTCATGGACAGATTGCATCAAATATGTGAAAGGAGAATCGATATGAATATACGAATTTTGTTGGCCTCGCTGGCGCTCACCACCACCGCTGCGCCGGTTCTTGCATCATCGCAGGATCAGGTATCGGTTGAAGTTGCGGTCGAAGATCTCGATTTATCGACTCAAAAAGACCAGAAGCGGCTTGGTATTAGAGTAAACAGGGCGGCGCAGAAAATTTGTCGATCGGACCGCATCGGTGTGGCTGCAAGGGCGATAGAGATGGAATGCGTTAAAGTTGTTTTGGCAAAAACCAGGCCGCAAATTGAGGTCGCGATTGCAAATTCGCGCAGCCGGGTGCGTATTGCGACCGTCCAGGTCAGCAACGGCAGCTGAATTGAGCGGTTTGGCCCGGAAAGTTGCAATAGAGGCTGGGCCAAAAACAGGGGATAGATAAAATGAACAGAATCAATCGCCTAACCTGCTGTAATCGACTGATGGATTTTGCTTCGCCCGGGGGGAGTGCGTTTGAGTTTCCCGGATATTGCCGTCCGCCCAGCCTTTCTACTTTGCGGCGGCGTGATTGGAAATGAAGAACCAGCTGAAAGTGCTGCGCGCGATGCGCAACTGGAGCCAGGCGGAACTCGGCGAGCATCTCGACGTGTCGCGTCAAGCGGTGAATGCCATCGAGACGGGGAAATATGACCCATCTTTGCCATTGGCATTCAAGATATCGCGGCTGTTCGGACAGCCGATAGAGGAGATTTTCGATGACGGATTTGATGGAGGCCCGAATAATGAAGCTTGAAGAAGAAGGCTCAAACGGTCGCCACATCTTGTGGATGACGCTTGCCGGCTTGGGAATGGTTATGACCGCCGGGGCCATTACGGGTTTTCTGGCCGAGCATCAGGACGATGGCGGCGGTGCGCTCTCGGTGATGGCGATATCGGCACTGGCAACCTTCATTGCCATCATCGGCGGCCTCGCATTTGTCTTCTGGCGCAATGCCCAGAAATTAAACACGAGCGGCGAACAGATGACGCGGCGAGAAAAGTTAAACAACCGAATCCTGGCGGCATGCGCCGTGTCTGGCGGGCTGATCGGACTTGTTTTGGTCATTTCGGGTGACCTCAGCACCCAAAACCCAAACATGTTTTCCAGCGATCCCATATCCCCTATTGTCGCAGTCACCCTTGCCATCTTGATTGGTATCCTGCTGCCGTTGGTGTCCTGGTACTGGCACAAGCGCGTGATAGATGAGCAAGAAGAGCAAGCATATCGAAGCGGCGCCTTGATGGGAATGTACGCGTTCTGGTTCGTCGCCCCAGTCTGGTGGCTGCTGTGGCGCGGCGGCATGTTACCGGCACCTGATGGTGTCGCGCTTTATCTGATGACCACATTCATCGCCTTGATTGTCTGGTTTTGGAAAAAATATCGCTGACAATCAGGAATTTATCGTTCAACTCTTCATAACTCTATTCTGGGAGAATCTTCATGCGTAAATATTTAAAGTCTTTATTGGCAGCTACTGCGTTGCTCGCTTTTGCACCGGCGATGGCGCAGGATGCGCCAACCGAGGCGCCCGCCGCCGTTGAGGCGCTCGACCCGGTCAAGGTTCAGCCAGTCTCGGTCAAGGACGTCGACCCAGCCTTGTGGGTGGTCAAAGACGAAGACACCACCATTTACCTGTTCGGTACGGTCCATATCCTGAAACCCGGCCTTGGCTGGTTTGATGAGGCGGTGAAGGACGCGTTCGACAAGTCTGACCGGCTCGTGCTGGAAATGGTCGAGCCTTCTCCAGCCGAAACGCAGCAGCTATTTTCCAAGCTGGCGATCGACACCAGCGGCAAAACATTACGGTCGAAAATGACCGATAGTGATCGCCCGATTTACGAAGCTGCGGTTGGCAAAATCGGTTTGCCTGTAGCAGCACTTGATCCGCTGGACCCATGGGCAGCTGCGGTGACATTGTCAGTCGTCAACATGCAAAAGCAAGGGTTCGACGCCAATAGCGGTGTGGAAAAGCAGCTGACGGCAGCGGCGAACGCAAGCAAAAAGCCGATTGGCGGCGTTGAGACGATGGAATATCAGCTTGGCATATTCGACACTATTCCCGAAGCCGACCAAATCCGCTTCCTGATTGAAACCGCGAAAATGACCGATGATACCGGGAAAATGATGGACCGGATGGTCGAACTTTGGGGAACACCCGACCCCGACGCATTGGGTCAGTTGATGAACGAGGGTATGACAAGCCGCGCCTTGTATGACGCGCTGCTGACCAATCGGAACGCCAACTGGGCGAAATGGATAGACGCCCAGATGGAAAAGCCGGGCGTGACCTTCATGGCCGTCGGCGCTGGCCATCTTTCAGGTCCGACAAGTGTTCAGGCGCTGCTCCCCGCTTATGGCCTGACTGCACAACGGGTAGCTTATTGATATCCAATGTGTAACAAGGGTGAGGGTCCGCCAAGCGCGGGCCCTCACTTATTTTGCGGGGCGAATAATGGATAACCTGGCAGCAACGCCGCAGTCGATAGCAGAAGTGGCAGATATGAAGCCCTTCCCCCGCATTCTGCCCAGCATTGGCTGGATTGTTCTGTATTTCCTGCTGCAAGGGGTTTGCACTGCGGTCATTATGGCCGTGGGCATTGGCGTTTCCGGCCCCGGGGGAACCGCCTCTGCGTTGAACAACCCAATGGTCATATTATGGGGTCTCGTCAGTTCCGCGATTATCCAGATGGCCCTGATGTGGGTATATTTACGCAAGGACGGGCGCGCCCGATTACTGGGCCTGACAGATTTCGGTCGGTTATCATTTAGCCGGGTTGCTGCCTTGGCAATCGTCTTCGTGGTCGCCGCTATGCTTTTCAACTTTCTTTACGCCCATTACGCCATTCCTGGCGTCAAGATGCAGGAAGAAATGGAAAAGATGATTGCCAGCATCCCGCGGACGCCGCTGAACATCGCTGCCGGGCTATTCGCCATTGGCATTGCTGCACCGATTGTCGAGGAGCTGCTGTTTCGCGGAATGTTACAGAACGCGCTGGGCAAATATATGCCGTTTTGGGGCGCGATTATTCTCTCGTCATTGGGCTTTGCACTCGTGCATATGCAGCCGTACGCGATACCCGGCCTGATGTCGCTGAGCCTGGCGTTCGGTTTTCTCTACCACCTGACAGGATCGCTCCGGACCAACATATTGCTGCACATGGCGAACAATATTTTTGCGCTGCTGATTACCCAAGGGGTAAGTTAAACCACGACCGGCTCCAGCAGTCGAAGCGTCCCTGCATCGGCGTCGATTTCCGCCATGCCGCCAACGGGCAGCGTGAATTGATCGGTAATGTGCCCGAACCACGCCCCCTGATATGCTGGAATACCAAGTGAGCCCAGATGCTGGGTCAGCACATCGTTCAGTGTGAACGCGCTGCCGGTCTTGTTGGCGCAGTCGGTGCACTGGCCGAACACCACGCCTTTCAAATTTTTGAGCACGCCTGCCTGTCCCAATTGAGTCAGCATGCGGTCGATGCGATATTCGGCCTCATCCACATCTTCCAAGAACAGGATCGCACCGTCGAAATTTGGTAAATAAGGCGTCCCTGCAAGCGCAGTGAGCACCGTCAGATTGCCGCCCAATAATCTGCCCTGAGCCTTGCCCTTGCCACCGCCCAATACGCGGGTGCGCCAACGGCGTTGGACAAGCCGGTCTTCGCCGCCTTCGGGATTTACGAAGGTAGGCGTACCGCCTTCAAATGCGATTTGGCGGAAGCTGTCCCATGACGACTTGCCCCACGCACTGCCGGCATTGGGGCCGTGCAGACTGACAAAACCGCCCTTGGCCGCAATCGCCATATGCAACGCAGTGATGTCGCTAAACCCCGTCAGCAATTTGGGATTGGAACGGATCATGTCCCAGTCGAGATAAGGCAGCAATCGCGCGCTGCCCCATCCGCCGCGAACAGCGAAGATGGCCTTGACCTCCTTGTCGGAAAACATCGCATTGACGTCCGCCGCCCGGTCCTTGTCCGCGCCAGCGAGATAGCCATAGCGGTTAAGGATATGCGGCGCGCGCTTGGGTTTAAGGCCCATGGCGATGATGGCTTCTTCGACCAATTGTATCTGGAATGGCTCGTCGCTGGCCGAGGCTGGCTCGATGAGCCCGACGGTGTCGCCGATGCGAAGGCGCGCAGGCTTGCGAGCGCCCTTTACTTCGGGCGAGGCCGCAAAAGTCGGAGGGGCCGACAGCAAAACCGCCAGCCCCGCCATTATTTGTCGCCGAGTTGCACTGATATCCATACCCGGCGAACCTTTCAGATTAGAATTTGGCTTCGACTGCCAGTGTGAACGAACGTCCGCGTGGATCAGCCACGCGTGGTTCCCACGAAGAGCCTGCGCCGGTGTTGCTGTCATAAGTGATGGCAAAAGGCGGATCCTTGTCGAAGACGTTTTTAACGCCCGCGGTAAGACGCAAACGCTCATCAATATCGACCGAAGCGGACATGTTATAGATGACATACGCCTTCACCCGCTCGTTATAATCGGGACGTGCGGCAGATTGCGGAAGCGCATTGTTCTTATAGCCGTTGCGATAGATTTGCGAGAAGCTTAGCATCACATCGTCAATAGCGAAGTTGATGAACGCACTATGCTTCCAGCGCAGGCCGAGATCACCTGAATAAGTGAATACGCCGATCAAGCTTGGGCCGTAAGCGGCTGTCGGCAAGAACTTTTCGCGCTTCTTAAGCAGATAAGTCCCGTCAAGGCCCGCCGTCAACACGCCGCCAAATGCATCGACCCCGCCACGCAGCGACACTTCAAGACCTTGCGTCCGCCGCGATCCGATATTGTCGGCGCGAAGGTCGAGCCCTGTAATCACCCCATTGGTTCGGAAAACACGGTCGGGGAAAGATGACTGATTCGCGAGTAATTGCGGGATGGTTAGTGCGCCAATGGTATTATCGACGGCAATCGACCAGAAATCCAGCGAAGCGCTAAACTGCGGCGCGGGCGTGAAAACGATACCGGCCGAATATTGCTCCGACGTCTCTGGACCCAGATTGAGATTTCCCCCGCTCAGCGAGTTCGGATTAATCTGTGCACATCCCGGGGTAACGTTGACGATCCCTCCGGCCGGGCATGTGGTCGGGTCAGTCAACGTATTTCCGGGATTTGGTGACTCGGTCACGCCATTGAATATCTGGTTAAAGCTGGGAACGCGGAAACCTGTATTATATGATGCACGCAGCATGACCCAGTCTGTCGGAGTAAATCTCGCCGTGAACTTAGGATTCACAGTCGATCCGAACCCGGTGTAATCATCGAGGCGCACCGCGCCTGTCAGCTCAAGCATTTCGAAAACCGGTACCGAGAGTTCAGCATATACCGCTTTCACATCACGATTCTTCGGAGTCAGCGCGTTGACGTTGTCAAAGGCCACGTTGAAAATTTCGGGCTGGCCGGCAACGGCCGCCGCCGAACCATTGAAGCTGTATGTTTCACGGCGGTAATCGGCGCCGAGAGCGACTTGGACTGGACCGGCAGGCAAATCAAACAGCGATCCGGACACCGACGCATCGAACTGCTTCACCTCATATTGACCGCCATAAAGTGTAGTGCCTTCAGCTGAAATGGCGTCAAGTCCGGCAAGCGCTGCATCCGACTGCGTCAACGAAAAGGGATTGAGGATACCGCTGTTCAGCAGGCCTACGATACCGGGACGAGTCGCGCCTGGCGCAATCGGCGCCCGCGGGTCAATACCGCCATTAACGGCCCCGACTACTCCCGATGCATTGGCGTTAGCTGTAGATCGGAAAATCCCGGCATAATGATAACCAGTGCCAAGCACGGATGATGCTTCGCTTTTTGCGTAAGATGCGCCCGCACGGTAATCCCAAGTGCCGCCAAGTGGGCCTTCGGCGGTCAACGCACCTCGGATTGTCTTTGTATTGGTGACATATTCGCGGAAACCGCCGGGAATATTGCGCCAACGATAGGCAATGGGTTTGCCATAATTGCCAACGGCATCGACCGTGCGGTCACCCACCGCGCCGATAGCGGGGAAGGTGGCTGCGATTGCGTCATAGACGCTGTTATAGGTCGCCGCTGTCGTTCCGTTGAGCGGGTAATACAACGGCATGGTCGTTGCGTTGATGGAATATTGATTGTTCGAAAAGCGCTTTTTGGAATCCGCATCCGACCCCGTGACTTCCGCCGAAATGCGATGGTCGCCCAAGGCCAGTGTTGCTTTGCCGTAATAGGTCAGCGTTTGCAGAGGTTGCTGCAGCACTGCGGCACGACCGGTATCCCACGAACAGGCAAAACGCGCACCTGGCGTAGACCAAAGCACCTCGTCATACGCCATTCCGCCAGCCACCGAATCACAACCTGCGCCACCAGGCAAGTCGAGCGGGTTGATACCGCCATCTGCACGGATCGCCGTTCCTGGAATCAGCAATCCTGGGAGGTAAAAATTTGGTGCGGTATTGGTCGTCCCACCAAGCAAAGACCCGTTAGGCGCAAAAATCGAATTTGGGTTGGCAGGAAACACCGTGGCGAGTGGCGTACCACGCGTGTCAACTGATAGACCGCGATTGGGCTGGTTCCCGTTGACGAAATCGCGTTGCTCGCCAAGCAGCATGCCACTCCAGCTTTTGCTGACGGCACCCATGACGTTGAAGCCTTGCGTGTCGAGGTCGCCATAGCCAGCAGTTGCAGACAGGCGGTAAATGGGACTGTCACCTTCCTCGGTGATGTCGGTAAAACCGTTAAGCACCAGACCCTGGAAGTTGGATTTGGTTATGAAGTTGATCACCCCGCCAATGGCATCGGTACCGTAAATAGCAGAGGCACCGTCTTTCAGTACTTCAACCCGCTCAAGTGCCGCGAAAGGGACCTGGTTAACATCGACTGCCCCACCGGTCAGACCATGGGCAGCAACGCGGCGTCCGTTGAGCAGAATAAGCGTCGACGCTGCACCTTGGCCACGCAGGTTAGCGGCAGAAAGTCCGTTGGTACCACGTTGCGCACCACTTGTTACGTCACCATTCGAAGCGAGATTGTCCGCGCCGGTGCCGTTGGTTGACAGAAACGAAATGAGTTGTTCGGGGCTATTTATGCCCTCGCGCGACAGATCGTTGGGTGTAATGACCTGCAGCGGCGCGGCGCTCTTAGTCGGATCCTGCTTGATCCGCGATCCCGTGACGATGATTGCAGTCCCCTCATCTTCGGCTGTTTCAGCCGCAGCAGGCGCAGGCGCTTCCTGCGCAAACGCAGGTGCGGTCAGGCAGGTTGCCATCAGCAGCAATGCTGTTTTCGTGAGCTTCATAATTTCCCCCTTTTTGGAAATGACGCGGTTTCGCTCAACCGAGTCTTGTTATGTAAAGAGGCTATGCGCGCATTTTTACCAATGCAACAATGATATGCAGGCAAAATGCGGTAGTTAATCATAGTTTCATTTCGGCAACAGTATTTGTCTACTCCAAGGGTTGAAAAACGAATCGAGTGAGCGCAAAGACAAGTCATGCTGTCGCAGAAAACCCGTTACGCCATCCGCGCGATGCAGCATCTGTCTGACCATTATGGCAAAGGTCCGGTGCAGCTGGCCGACATCGCGGAGGCGCAGAAAATACCCCCCAAATTTCTGACCGTCATATTGTCGGAACTAACGCGCTCGGGCCTCGTCGCATCGCAGCGCGGCAAGGATGGCGGCTATTGGCTGGGCGTACCGCCCATTGATGTCAGCTACGGCGATCTCATCCGGATTATGCGCGGATCGCTGGCACTGGTGCCCTGCGCCAGCCGTTACGCGCATGAGCGCTGCAAGAATTGTGTCGAGGAAGAAAACTGCCGCACCCGCGCGCTGATGCTTCAGGTCCGCGACAAAACCGCTGACCTTCTTGATTCAATCAACCTGTCGGACAATGTCGATGCCGACGCCTATTTGCAGGCCGCTGAATAGAGTCATTTCCGGATAGCGCACAAACAGAACCTTTCGGCGCTGAAAGGAAAATCTGACGCCGAATCATATTGTCAATTAAAATAGTTGAGTTTATCGATTGCCTCCGGATGAAGGGCAGACGAACTGTCCGTCCGACAAGGGGTGCCCATGACTGACGAAACAATAGACCGGGCGGACGAGACGAACAAAACTTCGTTTCCCGAACCCATTCGTGCGGTGCTCGATGCACTCGCCAAACTCAAATTCGGCGCAATCCAATTGACTGTACACGAAGGCAAACTTGTTCAAGTCGACGTGACCGAGCGCAAGCGCTTCAGCAACTAATTCCCGTTCCTCCTAGACCTAGAGGCCGACCGGACGACCGGACGCTTCTGTTTTTTTGTGAAAGAAAACATATGCGATTTCGTCCCGCCGGGCCTTTGCTCGCCCTAGTCACCGCGCTTGCGCTTTCCGCGCAGGCACATGCCAATGATGAAGCAGTGGCCAATAGCTCCACCGACGAGGCAGCTCGCGCCGCAGACGTCGCCGAACCCCAAGTGGAAGATGAGCCCAGCCGCGGCGATGTCATCATCGTCACTGCCCGCCGCCGCCAGGAAACGGCGCAGGAAGTACCGCTGGCGATCTCGGTCATCCGAGCAGACAGCATCGAATCCACCGGCAACTTCAACGTCGTAAAGTTGCAACAGCTCGCACCGACGCTGCAGGTCTATACCTCGAACCCGCGCAACACCGCCGTCAACATTCGTGGGCTAGGCGTACCTTTCGGGCTAACCAGCGACGGCTTTGAACAGGGCGTCGGCATTTACGTAGACGATGTTTACAACGCGCGCGTTGCCGCGGCGACTTTCGATTTCCTCGACGTCGAGCAGGTCGAAGTGCTGCGCGGACCGCAAGGTTCACTTTACGGAAAGAACACAACCGCCGGTGCCATCAACATCACCACCAACCAGCCGACGTTCGATTTTGAAGGCCGCGCCGAGGTTTCGTTTGGAAATCTGAACCTCAAGCAAGCCAAGGCTGCGGTCTCCGGTCCTATCACCGACAAAATCGCTGCGCGGATTGCCGTTGCCACCACCAGCCGCCGTGGCACCATCTTTAACGTCACCAGCGACCGTTATATCAATGAGCAGGACAATCTCGGCCTTCGCGGCATTGTCCTGTTTCAGCCGAACGACGATCTGAGCATCACCTTGTCGGGAGATTACAGCAAGCAGAACCCCGAATGCTGCGGCACTGTGTTTGTCCGCACAGTAGCGACGCAGCGTGCACTGGCGCGGCAATATGCGGCGCTGACTGCTGCGCAGAATTACGCGGTCGTTTCGACAATCCCTTTCGACCGGCTGACGGATATCGATGCCAGCCTGAATGCGGGCAACAAAATCGGCGGCGCGTCGCTGAAGGTCAAATGGGACGTCGGCCCCGGCACGTTCACCTCGATTAGCGCGTGGCGTTTCTGGGACTGGAAGCCCGAGAATGACCGCGATTTCACCGGGCTGTCGATCGTTTCCAGATCGCAAAACCCTTCGCAGCAGGATCAGTATAGCCAGGAATTCCGGTATAATTATTCGGCCGACACGATCGACTTCGTGCTGGGTGCATTCGGTTTCAAGCAGCGGATCGATACGCAAGGGCTTGAGCAGCAGGGCATCAACGCCAGCCGCTGGAACCTGACCGGGGCGCTTGCTAGCAACCCTGCGGTCCTGAACGGCCTAACCGCACGGAACACGCAGTTTTTGAAGAGTACCAGCGCCGCGTTGTTCGGACAGCTCAGCTGGCAAGTCACCGACGCGCTGACCGTCCAGCCGGGCGTTCGCCTGAACTATGACAAGAAGTCCGGTTTCTATCAGCGCCGGGTGTTTGATGGCGCAGGCGCGGAAATTTCCTGCTTCAATCCAGCGCCGCCTGCCGGATCGATCCGGGCGGCACAATGCGGGATTTATCAGCCGCAGCTCAGCGCGCCTTCGGTCAAGGATTGGAATTTCAGTTACGACCTGAACGTCAACTACAAGATTGCAAACGACGTACTTGCCTACGCAACTTACGCCAAGAGCTTCAAGACGGTGGGCATCAACCAGAATGGACTGCCGACCGATACGCTAGGCAATCCGATCACGGCGGCTGGCACGGTCAAACCGGAATCAGTCAATCATTACGAGGTCGGTATCAAAACGCAGTTCTGGGACCGCAAGGCGACATTCAACCTCGCCGCATTCCGCACCGACATCAGCGACTATCAGGTGACGGTGACGAACGGACAGTTCGGTGTATTGCGCGGCTATCTCGCCAATGCGGACAAGGTGCGGTCGCAAGGGCTTGAGGCAGACTTCAAAATCCGCCCGAGTGACCGCTTCAGCTTTTACCTCAATGGCGCTTATACCGATGCGAAATATGTCCGCTTCGTCGATGCTCCCTGCCCGCCTGAACTGGCTGGCGGGACCACGGTTGGCGCTGATCAGACACCAAGCGCACCCGGAACACCGGGCGGCTTGAGCCCTGCCAACTGCGACATATCCGGCGGGCGCCTTCCCGGTGTTTCCAAATGGGCGTTTTCGTACGGCGCCGAAGTGAACACGCCGCTGACGTTGCTCGCGGCGGAAGGCCAGCTGTATGTCGGCTTTGACGGCAACTACCGTTCGGGCTTTTCGTCCAACCCGTCGCCGTCGATTTATACCAACATCGAAGGCTATGCGCTGTCCAATTACCGGGTCGGGTTCCGGGCGGATAATTTCGACATCTATGGCTGGGTCCGCAACGTGTTTGATGTGAATTATTTCGAATTACTTCAGGTCGCACCGAGCAATGTCGGCCTGATTGCAGGTCAGCCGGGTGATCCACGCACCGTGGGCGCAACCATCAAGTTCAGCTTTTAGCTAAATACATTCTTGGGCGGTCCAAACAAAATAGCGAGGCACAAAGCTGTGGCTAAAGATGACGCATCTCTTTATGCATTCGCAATTCCGGCGCGGAGAGCGAGACTTGGATGATTGAATTTATTGCCAATATCGACTGGGCCGCCGTGGCTCCTTATATCGCCGTTGGATTTGCGGCCCAGCTGGTCGATGGCGCACTTGGCATGGCGTTTGGCGTTATCTGCAGCACATTGCTGGTCAGCGTTATGGGCGTTGCCCCTGCGCGCGCGTCGGCGGGTGTACATTTCGTGGAGATGTTTACGACCGGCGCGTCTGGCATAAGCCATGTTCTGCATAAGAACGTCGACTGGAAACTGTTCGGCCGGATCGCTATTCCAGGCGTAATCGGCGGATGCACCGGTGCGTATCTGCTGGCCAACATACATACAGAAGCCGCAAGGCCATTTGTGATGGGGTATCTGACGCTTATCGGATTTTATCTTCTGTATAAGGCGTGGGACTTTACGCACGAGCACAAACCCCGTGATCCCAAAGTTACGATGCCGCTGGGATTGATTGGCGGTTTTCTTGACGCGTCAGGCGGCGGCGGATGGGGGCCAGTGGTGACATCCAATTTGCTGATCCAAGGGTCTGACCCGAGGAAGACCATCGGCACTGTGAACACCGCGGAATTCTTCCTGACCGTCGCGGTTTCATTGACTTTCATTCTGACCATTGGGTTGGAAGCTTTTACCGTGGTTACAGGCGGATTGCTGATTGGCGGGCTGCTCGCCGCGCCATTTGGCGCCTTGGTGGCGAAACGTATTCAACCGCGCAAACTGCTGTTTGCAGTGAGTATCGTTTTAATCGCGACCAGCATGTTCAGCCTCTACAAAGCCTTGTCCTAGACAGCCAAAGAAGCTTGCATTTACGAAGCCTCCCGCATATAGGCGCGCGCTTGCCGTTCGTGGACATCCCTGGAGGCGTGACGGCAAACGTAACTTTATTGGAGAATTAACATGAGCGATCAGCTGACATTGTCGGCCGAGACGCGCGAACGGGCTGGCAAGGGAGCCTCCCGCGAATTGCGTCGTCAAAACCGGATACCCGCCGTAATTTATGGCAACAAACAAGATCCCGAACTCATCCATGTCGAGGAAAAGGCGCTCATCAAATTATTGATGACCGGCCACTTTTCCAACAGCCTCGTTGAGATCGACCTTGGTGGCAAGAAGCAGATGACCATTCCAAAGGACGTTGCTTTTAATCCGGTGAGTGATCGCCCGACCCATGTCGACTTCCTGCGTATCGTCAAAGGCGCGAAGGTCGAAGTTCTGGTTCCGGTAGTCTTCATCAACGAAGAAAAGTCCCCCGGCCTTAAGCGTGGCGGTGTTTTGAACGTCGTTCGCCACGAACTTGAACTGATCTGCGATAACGACAAATTGCCAGACGACATCCAGATCGATGTGTCCGGCTTTGATGTCGGCGATTCGATCCACATCAGCAACGTGACGCTGCCCAAGGGTAGCGAAAGCAAAATCACCGATCGCGACTTCACCATCGCGACCATCGTTGCACCATCGGCGCTCAAGTCGAGCGATGGCGACACGACGGTTGACGGCGAAGCCGACGCCGAAGCCTAACACTTTTTCGGGGCCAGGTTTCGACCCGGCCCCGGATATTCCCGCGAGGAAATGCCGCGATGCAATTATGGGTAGGCCTTGGAAATCCTGGAGCCACCTATGCGATGCACCGGCACAATATCGGCTTCATGGCAATTGATGCGCTGGCCGAAATTCATGACCTACCCATGCCAGCGAAGAAATTTCAAGGCTGGGTTCAGGAGCTTCGGCTCGGATCCGAAAAGATCATCCTTTTAAAGCCCGCAACGTTCATGAACGAGAGCGGCCGCAGCGTACGCGCGGCGATGGATTTCTACAAGCTTGAGCCCAACGACGTCACGGTGTTCTACGATGAACTCGACCTCGCGCCGTTCAAGGTGAAGGTCAAGATCGGCGGCGGCGCGGCCGGCCATAATGGCATCCGATCGATCACCGAATATGTTGGCGCAGAATTCCGCCGTGTGCGGCTCGGCATCGGACACCCCGGCGACAAAAACCGCGTAACCGGCTATGTGCTCGGCAATTTCCACAAGAGCGAGATTGATGATCTGGCAGACTTGCTGGGCGCCGTTTCGGCGGAGGCCGATTGGCTGGCCAAGGGAGATGATGTTCGTTTTATGAATGACGTCGCCATGCGGTTGCAGGACGATTGAGCCATGCACCGCTTGCTGGTCATCGGCCCTTGCGGTGCGGGCAAATCGACGCTGGCCGGCGAACTGGGGCAGCGATTAAAACTTCCGGTATTCCACATGGACCAGCTGAACTGGAAACCTGGCTGGGTCGAAAGCAGCAAGAATGAAATTCGCGAAAGGCTGGCTCGCATTGTCGCGACCGACCGGTGGCTGATTGACGGGACCTATGGCGGAACGCTGGGCGAACGTCTGGAGCGCGCCGATACTGTCGTGTATCTCGACTACCCGATCCGCCTGTGCGTGACGCGTCTGCTCCGCCGCATCTGGACCTATCGAGGTCGCAGCCGCCCCGACATGACCGAAGGCTGCCCCGAACGCTTTGACCTAGAATTTCTAATCTACCTGATGCGCTGGAACAGCGGCCCGCGCCTGCGCATGGAAGCGACGCTGAGGGGGCATGAGCATAAGATTATCCGGCTCCGTAGTCCGGAAGAGCTGGAAAATTGGTTGGACTCGCTTCCTCAAGAAACCCTATCTTAGCGGAGTAACTTGTTACCCGAGAGGGTCCATTATATCCTATGTTTCATGGCGCAGATTAAGAACCGCTGGGCCGCATCACCGGAGAACCATCGCGGGTTTCCGAAAGCACAATGACACACATGTTACGCCATGCACGGTGATCGCCGCAGGCGACTCCGGCATAGCGATATGGCGCGAACAGCAACAACTTGCGATGCCCGCGCCCCGGTACGCCATCATCTACGACCAGCTGCCGTACCGCGTTGCGCGAACTGTAGACACCGTAAACGATTACTTCGCCGACATAGATGTTGCCCCCACGCGCCTTCACCCGGTCGCCCGGGCGCTTGCCGTTTGAGACATGCCCCACCTGCCCGCTCGCCCCTTGTAAGCGGACGTGGTCAGCCGCTGCTTGCGCAAGTACGGCGCTATGCCGCATTTCGCCCATCGGACGCGCCCTGCGGAGTTCACGAATAGCCTCAATAACCGGACGCGGTCCTTCGTGCGTCGTAAAGTCAGGTTCATTGCCTTCACCAAAGGCGACCCTGCCATCGAAGCGCCGTTCATATTCTTCAAGATCGCCCGCATAGCTATCGGGGCTGGTGCGGAGAAAGTTGACCTCCTCCAGTATATCGGCTTCCACCCCGCTGCTGCCGTGCAGCGGCCCCATCATCAGGCATACCGCCGCGCCAGCCGACAGCGCCCTTCCAATTCTTGTTTTCACAGCAATCCCGACCCATGATTTTCTGCTGCGCTCTTATCACCGCAAGCCTTAACCCCGGACAACCACAGATGATGAATGCAGGGGTAGTCAAATCCCGATGAAATCGCTAGCACGCGCGGCAATTGGCTTGGCACCAGCTCGAGCGAACGATTTTCTGAAAGATTCCATTATGGGTTTCAAATGCGGTATTGTCGGGCTTCCAAATGTTGGGAAGTCCACCCTGTTCAACGCGCTGACGCAGACAGCAGCGGCGCAGGCGGCGAATTATCCCTTTTGCACGATTGAACCGAATATCGGCAATGTAGCGGTCCCCGATCCGCGTTTGCAGACTATCGCGAAAATTGGTGGCAGCCAGAAGGTTATTGAGACGCAGCTTGGATTTGTCGACATCGCAGGGCTCGTGCGCGGCGCATCGAAGGGCGAAGGTCTGGGCAACCAGTTTCTTGGCAATATCCGCGAAGTAGACGCGATCGTCCACGTATTGCGCTGTTTCGAGGATGATGACATCCAACATGTCGACAATAAAATCGACCCGATTTCGGACGCTGAAACGGTTGAGACCGAATTGATGCTTTCAGACCTCGAGAGCCTCGAAAAGCGCGTACCGAACCTCATCAAAAAGGGCATCCAAGGTGACAAGGAAGCCAAAGCAAGCGGCGTCGTTCTAAGCCGTGCGCTCGACTTGCTCCGCGAAGGCAAGCCAGCCCGGCTGACCAAACGCGACGATGCCGACGAAGAGCGCTTGTTCCAGCAAGCGCAGTTGCTGACCGCCAAGCCGGTACTCTATGTCTGCAATGTCGAGGAGGCGAGCGCCGCCAATGGCAATGCGCTGTCGGCCAAGGTGTTTGAAAAGGCCAAGGCCGAGGGCGCAGAGGCGGTCGTGGTCTCCGCCGCAATTGAGGCGGAAATTTCGACCATGCCTGCCGAAGACCGCGAAGTATTCCTCGAAGACTTGGGTCTTACCGAAACCGGCCTCGCCCGCGTGATCCGCGCCGGGTACGAACTCCTCCATCTCATCACCTTCTTTACCGTCGGTCCGAAAGAAGCGCGCGCGTGGACCGTCCACCAAGGTGACACCGCGCCGAACGCTGCGGGCGCAATCCACAGCGATTTCGAAAAAGGCTTCATCCGCGCCGAGACAATGGCGTACGATGATTATGTCCAGTATAATGGCGAAGCCGGAGCCAAGGAAGCTGGCAAATGGCGGTCGGAAGGCAAGGACTATCTCGTCAAGGACGGCGATATCATGCTGTTCCGGTTTAACGTCTAACGCGGCGGCGCATCGAACGCTGCGATAATCGGACACGGCCCCACATCGCTGGCGGCGCATTGCGTCGCGAGATTTTCCAGAACGGCGCGCGCTTGCGCCAGTTCTGCGATTTTAACATCAAGCTCGGCAATCCGCTGATGCGCCAAATCACGCACGCTGCGCCTGTCGCTGCCGGCGTCCAGCCGTAATAATTCGGCTATCTCGCTTAGCTTGAAGCCTGCCCGTTGCGCGGTGCGGATGAAACGAAGTCGCTTGAGGTCAGTTTCATCATAATAATGAATGCCGTTGCGAAGACCGGATTGGCGTCCCGGCGGCCGAGGCATCAGGTTGGACCGTTGATAAAAACGCACGGTTTCAACGCCCGTTCCTGCAGCATGTGCTAGTTTGGAAATGGTATATGCAGTCATGCTTGACTCCGTACCATAGTACGGATGCTACATGAAGCGTATATACCGCAATGAAAGACATCAACATGGCTCAAACCGATTCGAAAACCGCCGACATTTACCGCATGGTAATGCCAAGCCATATCTGCCCCTATGGCCTCAAAGCGCGCCATTTGCTCAAGCGCAAAGGCTATGCGGTCAACGACCACTGGCTTGAGACCCGCGAGCAAACCGATGCTTTCAAAGCCAAGCATGATGTCAAAACCACGCCGCAGATATTCATCGATGGCAAACGAATTGGTGGCTATGACGACCTGCGTCGGTATTTTGGCCTTAGGGTTCCGGTCGATGGCGAAACCAGTTACCGGCCAGTCATCGCTTTGTTTGCGATGACCGCGCTGATGGCCATGGCGGTGAGCTATTCAATGATGGGATCGCCATTTACCGAACATGCGGCAATGTGGTTCATATCACTCAGCATGTGTGTGCTCGCTCTGCTCAAGCTTCAGGATATCGACAAATTCGCGACGATGTTCCTGAATTATGACCTGCTCGCCAAACGATGGGTTCCCTATGGATATATCTACCCATTTGCGGAAGGACTTGCCGGCATCCTCATGACCGCTGCGATTTTGAAATGGGTTTCAATCCCGCTGGCGTTGTTCATCGGCGGCATTGGAGCGGTATCGGTTTTCAAGGCGGTCTATATCGACCAGCGCGAGCTGAAATGCGCCTGCGTCGGTGGAGGCAGCAATGTGCCGCTGGGCTTCATCTCGTTGGCCGAAAATCTCGGGATGATCGGCATGGCAATCTGGATGCTCGTTCGACCGGCAACGATGTGACCATGAAATTCTGTATTCAGATACAGCCGTAACAATGCTAGGCCGCCCCGATGCTTCGTAACCTGTTCCTTGCGTTATTCCTGTTTGCACTGGCTTTGCCAGCGCTTGCAGTGCCGGTTGCTCCGGCGGTGGCATCGGAAACGGTGGCGTCGGATTGCCACGGGATGCCGATGGAGGGCCAGGATGAAGACACTGAGGAGCATGGCAGCAGCGCAAGGCTTCACGGCTGCATCGGTTGTATCGCGCCCGTTTCGCCTGTTTTTGATGTTGTTCAATTAACGGCACTGCCCTTCATCACCCCAAGCGCGCCGCACCGCGAACTGTCGGGTACAGTTGCTGGACCGTCGTTACCCCCTCCGCGAAGCTGAGATTTGAACGACCACTACCGTCATTCAATCTACAGGACTAATTTCATGAAAATGCCAGTTTTATTGGTGAGCGCGAGCGCGCTTGCCATGTTCGTCGCCCCTGCCAGCGCACAGGATCATAGCCAAATGGATCACTCGCAGCATCAAGCCCAGCCTGCGCCAAAGACAGAACCCGTCGACCATTCAAAGATGGGCCATGACATGACAGCTATGCCTGCCGAAACTTTCGATAAACCCGCCGAAGGCTCAGGCACCTCCCGCCTGCCCGGCAATGAAGGCGGTATGCACGGCCTCCATCTGAATGTAGCGGAAGACTGGATGGTCATGGCGCACGGCTATGCTTGGGGTGTCTACACCAACCAGTCTGGCCCGCGTGGCGACGATAAGACTTACGTGCAGTCGATGGCGATGCTCACCGCCGAACGCCAATTCGAAGGCGGCCGGTTCCAGTTCAAATCGATGCTCAGCCTCGAACCTTTAATGTCCAATCGCGGCTATCCTAACCTGTTCGCTACCGGCGAAACCGCAGGTGGCGAGCCGCTGGTTGACCGCCAACATCCGCATGACCTGTTCATGGAATTGGCGGCGCGGCTTGATATCGACATTGCCGAAGACGCCAGCATCTTCCTCTATGGCGGCCCCGTCGGCGAACCGGCGCTTGGTCCGAGTGCTTTCATGCACCGTGGTTCGGCCAAGTTGAACCCCGAAGCGCCGATCACGCATCACTGGTTCGACAGCAGTCATATCACTTATGGCGTGGCGACAGCTGGCATTTCGACACGACAATTTCAACTGGAAGGTTCAGTCTTCACAGGCCGTGAACCCGACGAAGACCGGTGGGATATCGAAAAACCGCGTTTCGACAGCTGGTCGGTCCGTGCGACGTTCAATCCGTCACCCGAATGGGCGATGCAGGTCAGCCACGGTTTCTTGAAACAGCCTGAGTTCACGATCCATCCCGACGAAAACGAACATCGCACCACTGCCAGCGCGCATTATGCTAATGGCAAGGGCATTACCGCGACTGCCGCATTCTCGGCCAAGAACCGCGATCCGGGGCCGACGCTAACGGCCTATCTGGTTGAAGCGAACTGGGACATCGACAACCACCACAGCGTTTTTGGCCGCTTCGAAAATGTGAAGAATGACGAGCTGTTCCCCGACCATGACGATCCGCTGCACGAGGTCCCGTTCCGCGTGAGCAAGTTTCAGGCAGGCTATGCCTATCGCCTGCCGCTCACCGGACCGCTTAATCTCACGCTAGGCGGCACAGTTTCGGCTTACGCCAAGCCCGATGCGTTGGATGCGACCTATGGCAAAAACCCGATGGGCTTTACGCTGTTCGCCAAATTCTCATTGGGGCATTGAGGCTCAAACCTCCCCGGGGCTTGCCCCCGGGGAGAATGATTTTACTCCTCATCGGGATCCTTGACATTGAACGGATCGGTCACCGCCGGTTGGACGGGTAGCGGCTGACGCGGCAATGTTTTGGCGCTGTTCGCTGATTGCCAGAGCATCCCTGCCATCACCACTGCAGCCTGCCGCATGTCTTCGGCCTTCAGATGGTCGAAGGTGTCGGCATTGCTGTGGTGGGTGCGCGTCGAATAATCCAGCGGGTCCTGAATGAACTGATACGCCGGAACACCGACCGCCTGCATGAAGACATGGTCCGTGCCGGACGTGTCGGCAGCGACAACGCGGCTTGCATCCATGCCAGCAAATGGCGAGAGCCATTCTTTGAGCAACGGCACAGCTGCGGCATTGCCCTCTGCATAAATTCCGCGGAATTTGCCCGAGCCATTATCCATGTTGAAATAGGCTTTGAGGTCGTTGTACCCCGGCTGCGGAATTATCGGGTAACGGTAAGTCCAGTCGTAAAAGGCTTCGAGACCATTGGGATCAGTACCCGCCTTTGGTTCACGGCGCGCGAGATATTTCTCTGTGTAAGCGCGGCTGCCGATCAGGCCTTGTTCTTCGCCCGACCAGAGCGCGAAGCGGATCGTGCGCTTGGGCGTGCCCATGCGTTTCAGAATGCGCGCGGCCTCCATCACCACTGCGCTGCCCGCCGCATTGTCGGTCGCGCCGTCACCTGCTACCCAGCTGTCGAAGTGCGCGCCTGCCATGACGTAGCCCGCTTTCGGATCACTGCCGGGAATTTCAGCGATGATGTTGTAGCCATTGCGGTCGCTGTCGTCGAAACGGACGTTGTTTTCGAATTCGATGACTGGCTTACGTCCCGTCTTGGTCAGGCGAACAAGGCGGCGATAATCCTCGGCCGATAACTCGATACCCGGCAGGTTGAGCGTGCGCCCATTGCGGAAATTATAGCCTGCACCATGCACCAGCTTGCCGTCGCGATAGGACATGCGTACCCAGCCAATCGCGCCTTCCGCCTTCAGGAAGGCATCAAGCTTTTCGACAAACTCGACGCGCTTCAGGCGTGCGTTCAGTTCCTCGGGATCATATTCGGGCTGGTCGAACGCATCAAGTTTGCCCAATTCCTCGCTGGTCCAGCGGCGAAAAGCGGGCTTATCACCTTCTGAACCCGTGCCCGGCATCGAGATCATCACGATCTTACCCGCTAGCTTGCCTTTCCACTCGTCAAAATGGCGCAGCTTCGACATTGGCGCGACAATCACTTCGCCGGATAGCACACCGTTCGTCGGAGGCGTCCATGCGACCGGGATTGCGGTCAACTGAAGTGGACGCGGCACAGTCATCCGCGTGCTCGACGAGACGATTTCCCAGCCGCGCCCAAAATCAAACGCATCGCGACGGACATTTTGCAGCCCCCAGCCGGTGAATTTGTCGATAGCCCAAGCCTCGGCGCGGCGCATCGCGGGCGAATTGGTCAGGCGCGGGCCGATATCGTCGGTCATTTCCTGCGCAAGGCTCATGACCTGCGAGCGGCTCATGCCCTCGTCAACTAGGCGGTTGGTTTCATCGACCTGCGCGGCTGCAGGCATGGAGACGGCAAGCGCAGTCAGCGACAACGCGGCAAAATATTTTCGAATCATAAAGCTCCCCAGCTTGAATGGTAGAGCGCAGCATCCACGGCAGGGTATGATATGCAAGCACCTGACGCTCGTTTTCTGCGAACGACATCAGGCTTCGGCGAACTATTTCCGGCCGAACAGCTTTTCGACGTCACCCAGTGCTAATTTCACCCAGGTCGGACGGCCATGATTGCACTGCCCGCTATGCGGCGTGACCTCCATCTCACGTAGCAGTGCATTCATTTCGGGGACCGACAACGCACGGCCTGCGCGGACCGAGCCGTGGCAGGCCATTGTCGATGCGACATGGTCGATGCGTTCTTTTAACGACAGCGCTTCGTCATAGGCCGCGAGGTCATCGGCGAGGTCTTCGACCAATCCTTTGGAATCCCCCTGCCCAAGCATCGACGGCGTTGCGCGGACAAGCATCGCGGCGGGGCCGAAGCGTTCGAGTTCAAGACCAAAGGCGGATAGTTCTTCGGCGCGTGCCTCCAGCCTATCGCACGCTGGCTCGTCGAGTTCGACCACCTGCGGCAGCAACAGGGCCTGCGACGGTACCGAGCCGCCAGCCGCCGCCATCGCCTTGCGCATCCGTTCGAGCACCAGCCGTTCGTGCGCGGCGTGCTGGTCGACGATGACCAAGCCATCTTCAGCTTCGGCAACGATATAGGTGTTCGCCACTTGCCCGCGCGCGACGCCCAGCGGGTGGCTGCGGCTTTCGGGTACAGCTTCGGCGGCTTCGGCAGCACGTCCCATAAGCGGGGCGAGGTCTTCATGCTGAATGCCAAAATCGCTGCGATGTTCGGCAAGCGATGGAATTGCCGGACGCGCTGCGTAATTGCCCTGATAGGCTGTGTAAGGCGCGGCGAAGATATCGCCTTGCGCTGTGTGGACAGGTTCCTGCTGCCAAGCCGCAAGCGCATCGGCAGCTGGCCGTTGCACGGCACGAAACCCCGACTGGTCAAGCGCGTGGCGCAGGCCCGACACGATCATGCCGCGGATCAGCGCGGGTTCACGGAAGCGGACTTCGGTCTTGGCTGGATGGACGTTCACATCGACCTCTGTCGGCGGCAAGTCGAGGAACAGCGCAACCACAGCATGCCGGTCGCGCGCCAGCATTTCGGCATAGGCACCGCGTACCGCACCAATCAGCAAGCGGTCCTTCACCGGACGGCCGTTGACGAACAGGAACTGGTGATCGGCGACGCCGCGATTATAGGTCGGAAGGCTGGCGATGCCACCTAGCCGGATACCCTCGCGTTCGAAATCCAGACCGACGCTGTTGTCGATGAGTTCGCCGCTGGTCAGCGACGCGACGCGTTCGGGCCGAGACATATCGGGCTGCACCGCCAATACGCGCCGTCCGTCATGTTCGACATTAAAGCCGATGTCGGGCCGCGCCATCGCCAGCCGCTTCATGGTGTCGAGCGCCGCTGCATATTCGGCGCGCGGGCTGCGCAGGAATTTGCGACGGGCGGGGACATTGCCGAACAGATTCTCCACGCGAACGCGTGTTCCGGGCGGGATAGACGCGGGTCCCTCGCCTGTCAGCACACCATGATCGACAATCCTCGTCCAACCTTCAGCCGCGCCAACCCTGCTTTCCAGCGTCATTTTTGACACGCTTGCAATCGAAGGCAGTGCCTCACCGCGAAATCCCAGGGTCGCTACCATCTCGATATCTTCATCAGGCAGCTTCGATGTCGCATGCCGCTCCAGCGCGAGCGCCATATCTGGCGGCGTCATGCCGCAGCCATCGTCGGTCACTTCGATCAAATCAATGCCGCCAGACGCCAGACGCACCGATATATTCCGCGCGCCTGAATCGATGGCGTTTTCAATCAATTCCTTCAACGCGCTGGCTGGTCTTTCCACCACTTCACCGGCAGCAATCCGATTGACCAAATTTTCCGGGAGCCTTCTTATTGACATGGGCGCGTTCCTAGCCCAAGCGCCGCTGGCAGGCGACTCCTTAATCGTTCGCATTCCAGCCAAATACCTGTTTTTAAAAACAGCAAATTCCGCTAGGACCGCGCGATTATTTTGGGCGTGCTCAAAAGGATTCTCTCCAGACCGGGATTGGGTGAAAATTAAATGGTATTTGGCAAGTTTTTCCGTTTCGCATCGCAGGACATGGCGATCGACCTCGGCACTGCGAACACGGTGGTATATGTGCGCGGACAAGGCATCGTACTGAACGAACCTTCGGTGGTCGCCATCGAGACGCTGAACGGCATCAAACGCGTCAAGGCCGTTGGCGACGATGCGAAGTTGATGATGGGCAAGACCCCTGACAGCATCGAAGCAATCCGTCCGTTGCGCGATGGGGTCATCGCCGACATCGACGTCGCCGAACAGATGATAAAGCACTTCATCCATAAGGTGCACGGCAAGCGCCGGATGTTCAGCTATCCCGAAATCGTGATTTGCGTTCCGTCGGGTTCGACCTCAGTCGAACGTCGCGCCATCCGCGATGCGGCATCGAACGCCGGTGCATCTCAAGTGTTTTTGATTGAAGAGCCAATGGCAGCGGCCATCGGTGCCGATATGCCCGTGACGGAACCAATCGGTTCAATGGTCGTCGATATCGGCGGCGGAACGACCGAAGTCGCTGTGCTTTCGCTACGCGGACTTGCATATACCACCTCGGTCCGCACCGGAGGTGACAAGATGGACGAGTCGATTGTCTCGTACGTGCGACGACACCACAACCTCCTGATCGGCGAAGCAACTGCCGAGCGCATCAAGAAAGATTTCGGCACGGCGCGTCCGCCAGCAGATGGCATCGGCCAAACGCTGCACATCAAAGGCCGCGATCTGGTCAATGGCGTGCCCAAGGAAATTTCGATCAATCAGGGCCAGATTGCCGAAGCGCTGTCCGAACCCATCGGCACCATTCTAGAAGGCGTTCGGATTGCGCTGGAAAACACGGCGCCAGAACTCGCTGCCGATATCGTTGATCAGGGTATCGTGCTCACCGGCGGTGGTGCATTGATGCAGGGCCTTGACGAATATCTGCGCGATGAAACCGGCTTGCCGGTCACGGTCGCCGAAGACCCGCTGACCTGCGTTGCCATCGGCACCGGCAGGGCGATGGAAGACCCGATCTTCCGCGGCGTCCTGCTGACCGCATAAAGCGAAAGAGGGTCCAGGCCCACCAACAATGGCGCTGAGGTTTGAAGCGATTTTGTTCAGTGCAAGGCGGCAAGGCGCAGGCTTAGTGGTTCTAAGTCAAGCCTTGGCAACGCAGCAATGGACAAAATCGGTCAAATCCCGGAGGGACGATAAAATGGCTTCCATCTCGAACGCAAATGCGCTTGGATATAGAACCACTATGTCCGGCGCACATTTACGTCCGATATGTTCGCCATTTTGGCGCCTCAGCGCCATTGTTGGTGGGTCTGGACCCTAAGATGGCGCCGCCACCACACCGGCGCCCCGGATTTTCCCGGAGAGCGCAATATGGCCTGTTCGCAACTTATGTGATTGCGATTGCGGGAACGGTGGTGGCTGCCTTGTTGCTTGTCATTTCTGTTGCCGATCCAACGGGTTTTGCCGCCCTGCGCGCTGCGGGTGCGGAGATAACCGCGCCAGCCGCGCGTTTCTTCAACAGTATCCGCCGCACCGCCAATGACGTTGGTGGCAACATGTCGGCCTATTTTGACGCGGCGTCGAAAAATGCGGCGCTGACCAAGGAAGCCAAGGCCAACCGCACGAAACTCATCGAAGCCAAAGCATTAAGGGTTGAGAACGCTCGGCTGCGCGGCCTCCTTAAATTACAGGATGAAACCGTCGAACAGGTCGCGGTAGGGAGACTCATCAGTTCGACCGCGTCGAGCACACGCCGCGTTGCCACACTGTCGATTGGCTCCAATTATGCGGTTGAGCGGGCCCAACCGGTGCGCGGCCCATCGGGGCTGATCGGGCGCGTCATTGATACCGGACCCACGACCGCCCGGATATTGCTGGTCACCGATGCAGAAAATCTCGTTCCTGTTATGCGCGCGAGCGATGGACTGCCCGCCTTCTCCACCGGGCTTGGCAACGGCCTTGTCGTTATCAAGCCGCTTAATCTTGGTGAAAGCCCTTTCAAGGTCGGTGATATCATCGTGACTTCAGGCAATGGCGGACTTTACCAGCCGAATATCCCCTTTGCCCGCGTCATTCGCAGGACCAACGATGGTGCGCTTGCGCGGCCGCTGGCAGACCCGGCGAATACGCCGTACGCAATCGTCATGAAGGCCTATCAGGGCGAGGCGCGCGAGGCGCAGCAGGCCATAGCACCCGATGGTGCGACCAAAGAGGTGGCGGAGTGAAAAACCCCGTTCCGGCACTTCGCCTGCCCTTGCGCCCCGGCCGGGAATATGAAAGCCGTTTTGACCGGGAACCGTCGACGCTCAAGATGCTGGCGATTCCGATTGCATCGGTAGCGTTCGGTTCGATGCTTACGACTTTGCCGATTTTCACAGCGCAGCCATTGCTGCCACCGTTCGGACTTCTGATGTTCCTTGCCTGGCGCTTGATGCGACCGGGATTATTGCCGGTGTGGTCAGGTGTGCCCTTCGGCCTGATGGATGATGTTTTCAGCGGTCAGCCTTTTGGCAGCGCGGGCCTGCTTTGGTCACTCGCCATGCTCACCATAGAGATTATAGATTCACGGGCCATCTGGCGTGACCATATTCAGGACTGGCTGATTGCCTCGCTTTTGATTGCTGCCGTTCTGCTTGGCGGCTTGTGGATCGCGGCGCTTGCTCATGCCGCCCCCAGCCCGATCGTTTTATTGCCGCAAATCATCCTGTCGATATTGCTATATCCGTTGGTGGTGCGAATATGCGCGCGTCTGGATAGCTGGCGACTGGCAACATGAAGATCGAAAAGCAGGTTACGACAGGACAGCTCGATTTTACCTTCACCCGCCGCGCGATGTTCGTTGGCGGCGTGCAGGCAGCTATCGGATTGGTGGTTGCCAGCCGCATGTCCTATATTGCCGTCGCCGATAACGAGAAATACAAGCTGCTCGCCGAAAGCAACCGGGTCAACCTGACCATCATCCCACCGCGCCGGGGCTGGTTTATCGACCGTTATGGCAAGCCCATTGCCAACAACCGGTCCGACTTTCGCGTCGATATTATTCCCGACCGATTGGTGAACAAGGAAGCGACGATTGCCACATTGGCTGAACTGCTGTCGCTCGATTCAGACGAGGTTGATCGCATCAACCGCGAGCTGAAAACAGCGCAGGGCTTCCAGCCGGTTCAAGTTGCAGACGGTCTCGATTACGAACGTTTTGCCGCTGTCAGCGTCCGCCTTCCCGACTTGCCCGGGGTCAGCCCGCGTCAGGGCTATTCGCGCTATTACCCCACCGGAGCGGCGGTCGGGCATCTGATCGGCTATGTCGGAACGGTTTCGGCGGAGGAATATCAGAAAAACAAGAACCCGCTGCTTATCACCCCCGGTTTCAAGGTCGGCAAGGACGGGCTTGAGAAGACGCTGGAAAAAAGCCTTCAGGGACAGCCGGGAGCGAAGCGCACCGAGGTCACCGCGCGCGGCAAAATCGTGCGTGAACTCACCACCCGCCCCGACATTCCAGGCAAGCCGGTCCAACTCACCATTGATATCGACCTTCACAATTACGCCGCGCGGCGCCTCGGACTGGAATCCGGTTCAGTCGTTATCTTCGACTGCCTTACCGGCGACATCCTGACGATGGCGTCGATGCCCTGTTACGATCCCAATAGTTTCTCCGACGGCATCGGCCGCGTCGAATGGAAGATGCTGAATTCGGACGACCATATCCCAATGCTCAACAAGGCATTGCAGGGGCTATATCCTCCGGGCTCGACGCTGAAACCGATGGCCGGGCTGGCAATGCTCAAAAACGGCATCGATCCTGAAGAGAAGGTCAATTGCGGCGGCGGCTACCGGCTCGGCAATCGCGTATTCAAATGCCTTGGGCGGCACGGCCCCATGGACATGAAAAGCGCGATCATGAAAAGCTGCAACACCTATTTCTATTCGATGGCGCACCGCATCGGTTATGACGCGATCGCTCCGGCCGCACGCGAGCTTGGCTTGGGCCAGGAATTCGAACTGCCTTTTCCGTCGCAACGCTACGGCACCGTCCCTGACAGTGCCTGGAAAAAGCGGAAATATGATCAAGAATGGACTGCATCCGACACGTTGAATGCGGTCATCGGCCAGGGTTACATTATCGCAAGCCCCTTCCAGCTCGCCCTTATGTCGGCGCGCATTGCCTCAGGCCTTAACATCCAGCCCGAAATATTGCTCAGAAAACGCGCCGCGCCGACGCCGTTGTCCTTCCCCAAGGAACATCTCGACATTGTGCGCGAGGGAATGAACCTGGTCGTAAATGGCGCAGGAACCGCCGTGCGCAGCAAGCTCCAGCTCGAAAATATCGCAATGGGCGGCAAGACAGGCACCGCGCAGGTTCGCCGGATTGCCGGATCGCAGCGCGGCCAGTCAGGCGCATGGAAATATCGCGACCATGGCCTCTATGTCTGCTTCGCGCCGGTAGATCAGCCGCGCTACGGTGCGGCAGTGGTCATCGAACACGGCATGGGCGGCGCGCGCGCTGCGGCGCCAATTGCCAAGGATGTGCTGACTTTTATTTACGACAGAGAACAGGCGATGGCATCGCTCGAAGCGCTTGAGGCAGGCTGGGGCGGCACTATCGAACAGCGCATGGCGGCGAAATATAATGCCTATATCGGTCAGCCAGCTCCCATGCCGCCGACCGACCCGACATCGCCAACATGAACTCAATCGTCCCGACCCCGATCGCTACACTCCCGTGGCGTGTCATCTTCATCCTCATGGGCTTGGTCGGCTTCGGCGCGACCGTGCTTTACTCTGCAGCGGGAGGAAATTTGGAGCCTTGGGCTGGCAAACATGTCGTACGCTTTTTACTATACCTCGCCATGGCGCTCGTCATGTCGCGGATGCCGTTGGATTTCTGGAAGAATATCACCTTCCCGGTCTATCTTGTTCTGTTGATCATGTTGATAGCGGTTGAGCTGATGGGCTTCGTCGGTGGCGGCAGTCGGCGCTGGATCGACCTCGGTATCATTTCGCTTCAGCCATCGGAGCTGATGAAACCCGTGATGGTGCTCGCAGCAGCATGGTTTTTCGACCGCCTTCCCCCCAACCGCATCTACGGGATCGACGCGATCTGGCCGTTGGCGGCCATCCTTATTCCGCCGAGCATTCTCGTCATTATCCAGCCAGATTTTGATGCCGCCATCGCTTATGCCTTTGGCTTGGGCGTGGTCGGATTCATGGCGGGATTGCCGCTGATCTATTTCATCGGTGCGGGCGGGGCGCTCGCGGTCATCGCGCCCTTGGTCTATTTCTTCGCAATGAAACCCTATCAGCAGGACCGCGTGCTGATATTCCTCAACCCGGAAAACGATCCGCTCGGTGCGGGCTACCACATCACGCAATCGAAAATCGCCATCGGCTCAGGCGGTATTTTCGGCAAAGGTTTCGGCAATGGCACGCAAAGCCATCTGGACTATCTGCCCGAGGGACATACCGATTTCGTGTTCGCCACGATGGCAGAGGAATGGGGCATTGTCGGCGGGTTCTTTATTCTTGGGCTTTACTTCTTGCTGATGCGTTGGGGGCTGAATGTCGCGATGCAAAGCAAGACGCGATATGGCCAATTGGTTGCGGCTGGCCTGACCTGCACAATTTTCTTCTACATCATGATTAACCTTTTAATGGTCGTCGGGCTTGCACCGGTTGCAGGCATTCCCTTGCCTTTCGTCAGCCATGGTGGTTCGTCGATGCTGACGATGATGATCTGCGTCGGCATCATCATGTCGATCGAACGCCATCCCGGTGCAAAGCGCGGACAATTCAACTAGACCGCATATCCCGTGCTTGACAAATGTGCCGAATCCCATCAAAGGCGGCGCTCCAAACGGGCCTGCGCATCTGGCCAGCCCGAAATGGGGACGCTTAGCTCAGTTGGTAGAGCAGCTGACTCTTAATCAGCGGGTCGTGGGTTCGAACCCCTCAGCGTCTACCATTTTTTGCGGAAACTAGGCGGAGCATCCGGCACGAGCCGTCGCCGAAAACAGAATATCGGTTATTTCCCGGCGCCCACCCTGCTTTTCCATCTGCACGACAATGTCGATCATCGATTTGGCATAATGAACGGTTTCGGCGCGCGACAGGCCAAGGCCTGCCTGCATGCACATGAGGGCGATCTGTTCGAAAGCGCCCTCGGTGGAACTGGCGTGGATGGTGCTTAGCGAGCCCGGGTGGCCGGTGTTGATCGCTCGAAGAAAGGTTACGGTCTCGGCACCGCGCAACTCGCCGACCATCAGCCGGTCGGGCCGCATGCGGAGCGATGCCCGCATCAGGTCATCGATAGTCACCCTTGACTCGCCTTGATCCCCTGCAACCGCAACCAGCCCGATCGCATTGGCGCGCGCCAGTTTGATCTCTGGCGTATCCTCGATCGCTATCACGCGTTCGTTTGCCGGAATTTCCTTGAGCAGCGCGTTAAGCAGTGTGGTCTTACCCGAGGATGTTCCGCCTGATAGCAATATCGTTTTCCGCTCAGCAACTGCGTGGCGCAGAAAGGCGAGAATGTCGCCCTGCGCTAAGGTTGCAGCGAGCGACGTATCTACATGAGGCGTGTTGCCGCCGTCGGCGCTGGAAGCATCAAAGCCGGCTGTTTTGAGATAATCTTCAAGCGTCAGATCGTGAACGATATGCTTGCGGATGGCGAGCGCAACGTCGCCGCGCGTTGCAGGTGGCAACACCATCTGAACACGGGCTCCACCGGGCAGGATCGCCGCCAGCAGTGGCGTCTCGCGGTTCACGCCCTGATGGTTAATCCGGGCAATCTGGTGCGCCAGCCGTTCGAGCAATTGCGCGTCGATGGCAGGCGCGTCGTAAAGCTCCATTTGCGCAGCGCCGATACGTTCGACCCAGACCTCGCCGGGGCGGTTGACCAATATTTCGGTCACATCACCAGCATCGAGCCACTCGGCAAATGGCGCGAGATAGCTGTTGAGGTAGACATTGCTTGGTTCCCCCGCGATTGGGGTCATCATGTTCATTGCGGGTCGCCGTCAGTACCCGAAAAGTCGAGATCACGCGCGGTGAAGATACGGATGGCAGTGCCTTGCGCGACTTTTACCGTGGGCGGGATGTTGATGTCGCGTTGCAAGGCGATGCCTGCAACGCTTTTGGCGTCATCGGCGGTGCGGACCACCACGTCATTGCCGCCGCGCTGCAACAGGCCGAGGCCCGATTGCACGACCGACAGCAGGATTGCCGAACCGAAACGCTTGAGGAAGTGACTGTCTACCTTGCCGCCCAGCCCTGCACGACCCAATGTATCGGTGGCAGGCGAGCCAAGCGATATGGTAACGCCGTCGGGCCGCGTCAGCCGGGTCCAGACGATGAAGGCGCGTGATTGCCCCGCGGTGAGGCCGGAGCGATATTGGCCGATCAGGCGGCTGCCGCTGGGGATAAGGACGCGCCTGCCGTCAAAGCCCATGACGTCGCGGCTAACGACCGCGCGAACGTAACCCGGTAGGTCGGAATTGATCGCTGTTTCGAGTACACCGGCGATGATTGCGCCTTGAGGTACAGTGTAGCTGCTATTGGCAATGCGGGTTGCCCGCGCGGGCGCATTTTCCGCTGCCGCAACGCGGTCGGCGAACTTGTCTTCGGCGCTCAGGTCATTGTCTTTCATGCCGGCAAGCCCCGGCGTTGGTGGCAGCAAGGCGACGCCGCCTTTGGTCAGATCAACGACGACACCGGGCGACTGGAAGCGGTTTGCACCAACCGCGCGCGGCCCCACAACGCCTAGGATCGGTGCGCCATTTGCGTCGAGCGGCGGCGGCACCAGCGAAGGCGGGGGCAGTTCGGGTGGTCCCGGTTTAAGGATGGCCTTGGGGACCAATCCACCTTGCGGAATGACGGTCGCAACGCTCGCAGCGGCTGGCGCAGGAACCTTTGTCTGGTTGGCGTCGCCGCGGCTGGTCGCCAGCGTCGTGAAGGTCAATATTCCCAACAAACCAATGCCGACAAAGCCAAGCTTCATTCCGGGCGAAAGCCCAGCAGGCATGGCGACTGGCGATAACACCGGTTGGTTGGCGTTATCGAGCGCCTCGGCATCCATCGCAGCGCGCGGATCGGCCTCGCCGGATTTCAAAACGCTCATGGCTTTGCCTCCATCGATTTGCAGCCAAACAGCCCGCATTTCTTTTTGGCGCGCGCACGCGGCGCATCGGGGCCGGGTGTGGGAACGGCATAGGCGTCGTTGAAAATAATCGTGACTTCCTTGCCGTGGCGCAGGACGAACTGCGGCGCGACCTGCTCGACGACGGTATACGGCCCGCGCACGGCAAAGTTGACGATGCTTTCACCGGCGTCGGGCGTGATGCTGAAAATAGCGGGCGCAGAAGCTCCGGCAGCAAAGCGGAAATAGGTCGCCTTGCCGTCATCGAAAACCTGCTCGGGAACATTCCCCTTGGCGCCGTCATAGCTGTAGGCGCGGTTCCAATATTCGGGCGGCGTGGCGATCAACGGCGGCGGCGTTGTCGCGACTTCTGCGGCTACCGGCTTTTGCGGATAGCGAAAGCGCACGGCATAGACGATCTGGCTTTGCGGCACGCGCAGGCCCGATTTTGCGACCAGTTCCAGATTATACCGGCGCTGGTTGGTGATGATCGAAAGGTTGGTTGTCGGCGGTGTTCCAACAGGCTTAAGGAACATGATTGTGCCCGCGCCATTGGGTGTCACCTGCCATCCCGAAGAATCGCCGATGCCGACGGTCTCGATTTTCTCGCCGGGTTCGAATTCCAGCATCATCTGATAACCGGTGTGGCCGGTCAGGCGGATGACGGCGTCAGGGTTGTATTCGACGTAACGGATGTTTGGAGCGACTTGCGAGCCTTCCGCAAATTGCGCAGTCGCAGGTGCAGCAAGCATCAGGCTTGCTAGCAAGGCGCAAAGATATCTTCCGGTCATGCGGCGTTCCTGATGGCTTTGATTGGTGCACGGACCGCCGTTACGCGTCCCCGCGAAATCCGTCGGTCGGCATTGAAATTGTCATGGCGTGCCTGCGCGCTGTCGCCATCGAAGCGGTGCGGCAGCAGGATGGCGCGCTGGTTTGCGGCGTTGATCGTCGACGTCGCCATCGCCGAACGCTCGATGGAGCCGACGAGCGACTGCATCCGTTCATTGTAAATCACATTGGCAGGTTGCATAGAATCGTGATGTGATTGCACGGTGACCGGAGCGTTATCGGCACTGCGGTTCTGGCCAAAGGCCAGCGTCCAGCCGCTGACAATCGTCCGGCCAATGCGGAACAACTGGACCGACACCGCAACCATCACCAGCACTACGACCATGATGGCGAGCGCCGAGCGGAGCGAGAAGATGCCTTGGCCTGCCGCCACATACATTTCGGTCAGCACCGGCTCCAGCAGTGCAACTGCCCCCGCCGATGTCATCATCGCCATTATTGGCACCAGCGCCATTAACACCGCTGCCCTGCCCCAGCCCAGCGTAAGTCCGCGCGTTGCGGCGAACAGGCCCAGAACGGCAAATATCGGGCCGAGCATCAACAGCAAACCGAGGATGATTTTAGCCACTACCAGCACGCCTGCCGAGGCCAGCACCAGCAACAGCGCGCTGAGCAGCAGCATATTGGGCCCGAGCGAATCCTTCGGGGCAACAAAGGCGGTTATGCCCGTTGCCGTCGCGGGCAAAGCCTCGGGTTCGGCAATTATCCCGGCCGGCATCGCCTGTTCCGGCCTTGCGTCGAACTCGGTCCATGCATCGGCGAGGTCAACCATCCGTCCGGACAGCATATCAACGCGCTCGGTAATGCTGCCCGCTTTTGTTTCGGCGGGATTGATCGCGGTCACAATTTCCTGCGGCCCGTCGGTCAGGACGTCATAGACCAGCACCTGATAGGTCGCCCAATTACTGGTCAGCGCGAGTACAGCGCCGATCATCACCATGCGCGGCATCATCTCGCTTATGCTGAGCTTGGAGCGGCCAAATATTAGCCGGTATCCAACCGAAGCGACATAAAGCGTCAGCGCAATCGTCAGGCCGTAACTAAACATGCTGCCCTGGCCGAGCAAATTGGCATAGCCCGCCTGCACGTTCGACTGCATATAGCAATCGACAGTATTCACCATCGTTTCAGCCGAGCCCGCAGCCGGATTTATGGCGGCGCAATTTTTCATTAGCGGCGCGCTCCAGCCCATAACACCGACGGGCCTTCATCCACGGCCTGCAACAATTGCGGCATCCAGTCGGCAGGTGCGTCACCATGATCGCGGCGCAATTCGTCAAGCTTGCGGACGCTGGTTTCGCGGCCCGACAGGACGGTGATCGCATCGGGCATGTCGGCCATGTCGAGACGTGCGACGACGCTGTTGCCGCCCTGTTTGATGAGGACACAGCGCAGATGTTCGGGCAATGACCGAACGAGGTCGAGCTCATGCTCGGTAAGGCCAAACCCGTCACAGTAATCCGACGCCTGAGCCTTAGGATTGCTCATGAATAATTGCGTCGCCGACTGCTCGATGATGGTTGCGGCAATCTTGCTTTCAATCGCATCGCTGGCGCTTTGCGTGGCAAAACCGACAACGCCATTGCGTTTGCGGATGGTCTTCATCCAGTCCTTAAGCCGGTGGACAAAGACTTCGTCGTCGAGCGCTTTCCAACCCTCATCGATAACGATCATCGACGGCGAGCCATCGAGCCGCTCATCGACACGGTGGAACAGATACATCATCGCAGGCGTGCGCAACAAGGGATTGTCAAGCAACGCCGTCATGTCGAACCCGGCGGTGCGGGTATCGAGATTAAGCTGGTCTTTAGCATTGTCGAACAGCCAGGCATGTTCGCCTGCACCATACCACGGGGCAAGCCGCGACGCGAGGTCGCCGCGGATGGGACGCGCACCGCCCGCGAGCAGTTCGACGAGATAGCGCAGTTGGCGATGCTCGGCAGGCTGGTCAAAGTTAGCTTCGACCGCGCTGGCTATGATTGCGTTTTCATCGGCGGTCAGCTGACCGCCCGTTGGCGTCAGCATTTGCGACAGCCATTGACGCAGAAATGCCTGATTTGCCGCGTTTCCGGGTAACTGCAGCGGGTTGAAGCCCGTTGGCGTTCCAGGACGAAGCACATCATAATGCCCGCCAATCGCGCGGATGAATATTTCCGCACCACGATCCTTGTCGAAGAAGAATGTGCGCGGTTTAAACTTTTGCGCCTGCGCGATAAGGAAATTGAGCACGACGGTCTTGCCTGACCCCGATGGCCCGATGAGCGTGAAATTGCCCAGATCGCCGCTGTGCAGGTTGAAGAAATAGGGGGTGCTCGATGTGGTTTCGAGCACGGTGATCGGCTCACCCCAAGGCCCACCCGCAGGCACGCCGATCGGGAAGCCATGCAGCGAAATCAGGCCCGAAAGATTGGCAGTCGACACCAGCGCCTTGCGCGCGATGAAATCGGCATTGCCCGGGAATTGCGCCCAGAACGCGCTTTCGAGATTCAGGTCTTCGCGCACCGCAACTGCGCCAATGTCGGCGAGTGAGGCCTGAACATCGGCTACTGCCGCGTCGAGGGCTGATAGGCTTCCGGCGCGAACGTGGACGGTCAGGTGATGCTCGCCATAGGCCGCAGCACCGCCGGTCAATTCGTCTTTGGCACCGAGCAGTCCCTTCCGCAATGTGGTGGTTTCGTCGGAGGCGGCACGTAACCGGCGCAGCGCTAAACCGATGCGCTCGTCGGCGATCTGCCGATCAACAAAGGCAAAACTCTCGGTCAATGTCAGTTCGTGCGGCAGGCGCAGCAGATTGTCGAGCATACCGGGCGTGGTGTTCGCCGGATAATCCTTGATCGACACTATCGCACCGAAACGCGAGGTATCGGCGCTTGCGCCTTTCAGATGCAGCGCATCTAGGCCAAAGCTAATCCGCTTATAGGGAAGATATTGCCCAGCATCGCCGGTCGGCTCCAGCACCGGTTGCATCTCGCTATTGTAGAGCGCGGACAATATCTCCAATGGCTCGGAGCAGATGCCGCTCGCGCCCTGATAGCGTTCAAGCACACGCGGGCCATAGCGGGTTAGCGCCGACAGCAAATTGGTGCGCGCCGCATCGAGTTCGCGTAACTCGCGCGCCTGTTCGGCAAGGCGCTCAGCGCTGTTGCGTTTACCGCTGCCCCATTTGGTGAGGCGCTCGACAAAGCCGACTTTACCGCGCGCCGGACGGCGAACGAGCATCAACACGATGTCATTGATGTAAAGCTGCTTGCTCCGAAGGCGCTGTTGCCATGCAGCGTCCAAAACGCGGGCGAACCCTGCCGGTTGCTCACCCGAAAGTTCGGCGGCCACCTGACGTCTGATGACATGGCAGTAAAGCATCAGGTTGCTGTTCGCGATGCCGCGCATGACGACGTCGCGCACAGCGGCCATGTGGTTTAGCGTTTCGCTATCGGCGGTCTCAAAGGCGATACCATCGAGCTGGATCATCTGGATCAACTCGCCGGTGCGGGTCGCCAAAGTATGGTCGTTGATGTGCCCCGCATAAGGCAGCCGGTCGCCTGCACGCGGGTCTAACTTGGCTGGATTTTTTGATGCGGCTTTCATGGGCTAGGGCCGATAGCTGTTGCAGCGCCACAGATCGTGGGTTCGGGTGCGACCGCAACGGCTCACCTTCGTAATCCACAGATCGAAAATTCGGGGCTCGCGCAAGCATGCCATATATCCAATGGCGTGAATGATGACGGCGGCAGGAATTGCCCAGAACGAACGACTAATCAGGAAAATCTCGGTCGTAACGACCAGATTGATTATGAAATAGCTATAGGTAACGCCCGCAAACATCTGCGGCTGCGTCAGCGCGCGAAATACAGGGATGCGGTTGAGCGGGGTCATAAACTAGCCCCCGACAGCAGCGACGCGAATTCCCGAAACAATAGCGGTCGCACCGAACAGCACGAAGCAACCGACAATGACCGTCGCGCCAAAGCGCCAGTTCATCCGGCCGGTCAACATCATCAGACCGACAACCGCGACGGCGATGACTGCAGCGGTGGTAGCCACATTGCCAAGCAGCGTACCCTGCATCCAGCTAAGCGCGTTGACAATCGGCCCCGAACCCTGCGGATCAACACCGGCAACCTGCGCAAAAGCAGTTTGCGGAAGCGCGGTGATAAGCGCGCCCAGCCCAAGGAGTCTTTTTTTGCCTCTCGTCATGCTTACCCTCGCTTAATACCCGCTGCCGAACGCCGGTACCGACATTCGCCGCATAATTTTCCGCACATAATCCTGCGTTTCCCGATAGGGCGGAATGCCGCCATATTTCATCACCGCGCCAGGTCCTGCATTGTACGCGGCAAGCGCGAGTGGGACATTATTTCCGAAGCGTTCAAGCTGCTCGCGCAAGTAGGCGGCGCCGCCAGCCACATTCTGACGCACGTCATGTGGGTTGGTTACGCCAAGCTGCCTGGCAGTGCCGGGCATCAACTGCATTACACCAATCGCGCCGGCCGACGAACGCGCACGAGGATTATATCGCGATTCCTGCCAAGCAACCGCATCGACAAGTTGGCTATTGATACCATAACGCGCGGCGGCATGCTCGATATGCTGCCGGACACCGTTTTGCGAAGGTGTTGGCGTGGGCATTGGCTGCATTGCCACAGGGGCATAGCCGTCGATCATTGGTGCAACTTCGGGTTGCCAGGCGGGCTTTGAGATTTCAACAAAATTGCCGCCACTTCCCAGCTCGAATACATCGGCATGCGCCGCCACGGGTGTGAGCATCGTCGCCATAAAGGCGAAAAACACAGAAAAGTTGTGATGTGAGGCCATGCCAAAATCCTAGGCGGCACAGATTGATAATTGGTTAATAATTCCTGTCTGCCCGCGGCAATCACGCCATTTACTAAGGACACTTAACCATCAACGGAAAGAGTCCGTTGAATAATCTGTGGCAGTTCCCCGTTCACCATAAAGCCAGTTCCGGCAACTCCGGTATTTGCTTTCGGCACATATCGGGGAGTGGGTATGAAGGAAGCATTGCATCCGCTGAACGCGGAATCCGCAGTCGAAGTCGACGCGCCGACCGACTTTGCGCCATCGATAACCGAAAACGTCACCAAGTCTGGCTTTCCCGTATACGCGCTGGCGCCGACCGCAATTCTTGCTGCATGCGGCGGCGGGGGCGGCGGCGGCAGCCCAACAGCAGCGACCCCTCCTCCTCCAACCGTGCAGGTCGCGAAACCATCGACCGAAGCAGAAGCTGCACGCTTCATTCTGAAATCCAGCCTGTCAGTCACCGACGCCGAAATCAGCAACATCCGATCGATAGGCTATGAGCCCTGGCTCAACGCGCAAATGGATGCTCCCATCAGCCAGACAGGAGTCGCTTGGCTCTCTTCGCGCGGCTATGATCAGGTCACCGCCGATAACTTCTTCGACAATGAATATCCAGGCGATTACATGATCTGGAACCAGCTGATGAGCGAAGCCAATGGCGTTCGCAAACGCGTCGCGCTGGCGTTGTCAGAATTTTTTGTCGTGTCACTCGGCGGACTCGATTTCAGCTGGCGGGCGCAGGCCATTGCTTTTTATTGGGATCAACTCAACAGCAACGCCTTCGGCAATTATCGCAAACTGCTTGAAGACATAACTCTAAACCCGGCGATGGGCTATTATCTCAGCACACGCGGCAACCGGAAAGAAGACACGCGAACAGGTCGCGTACCCGACGAAAATTACGCACGCGAGGTCATGCAGCTCTTCACCATCGGCCTGTACCAGCTCAACAATGATGGTTCGCGCAAACTGGACGCGAACAATCAACCCATTGAAACCTACAATAACAGCGACGTCACAAATCTGGCGCGTGTCTTCACCGGCTATGACTGGGATTTCACAGGCAATGTCAGAACACCATCGACAGGTGACCCGAACCGATTGATCAACGGCACCGGCTATGTTTTGCGCCCGATGACGCTCGACCCCACGAAATGGGAACGCCCCAGCACGACCAGCCAGCATTCGACGCTGGAAGCCACCTTCCTCGGCACAACAATTCCGGCGAATACCGACGGGACCGCAGCACTAAAAACTGCGCTCGATACCTTGTTCAACCATGCCAATGTCGGGCCATTTTTCGGACGGCAGATGATCCAGCGGTTGGTGACGAGCAACCCGAGTGCAGCCTATGTCGACCGTGTTGCGCGCGTCTTTAACGACAACGGCTCCGGGGTTCGTGGTGATTTGAGAGCCGTATTCAAAGCGATATTGCTGGATGCCGAAGCTACGAATGCGGCGGGCCTTACTACGCCCACATTCGGCAAGGTTCGCGAACCCATGTTGCGGTTCGTCCAATGGGCGCGGACATTCGGCGCAACTTCGACCAGCGGCAACTGGCGGATTGGTAACCTGTCCGATATCGTCAGTGGTCTGGGTCAGAGTGCGCTGCGGTCGCCTTCGGTCTTTAACTTCTTCCGCCCCGGCTATGTCCCGGCCAACACCGCGATTGCGACGAATTCACTGGTCGCACCCGAATTCCAACTGATCAACGAAAGCAGCACGCCGGGCTACGTCAACTATATGACCTCGGCCATTGGCAGCACCAACGGCGTCGGCGGCGATGTGAAGGCGGCATACACCAGTGAGTTGGCGATAGCGGATAATTCTACAGCGCTTCTCGACCGGATATGCCTGCTGCTGGCCGCAAACCAGATTTCCGACAGTAGCAAGGCCACGATCAAAACCGCACTTGATGCAACAACGGTCACGGCAACAAGCACAACCGCTGAAAAGCAGCGCCGTGTCTATATGGCCATACTGCTTGTCATGGCTTCACCCGACTATCTGGTCCAGAAATAAGGCAGCTCGATCATGCACATTAGCAAAATGGATGACCTATCGCGCCGTGCCTTTCTGCGACGTTCGAAACAAGTGGCGATTGCCGGAACCGCATCGTCCTGGGCGATGGGACTAGCCGGAATTGGCGAAGCGGCGGCGTTCAGCGCTGGCAATGATTACAAGGCGCTGGTGTGCATTTTTCTATATGGCGGCAATGATCATAACAGCACGCTCATTCCGTTCGATTCAACCAATTATGATCTGTACAGCGCAATCCGCGGCGGCGGGGCCGGGCAGACTGCTGGCGGCATCACGCTCGCCCGGGCAAGTCTCGCAGCGACAGCATTAGCACCGGCCGGAGGCCAGGTTCTCACGAACAATCTGCAATATGCCATCGCGCCTGAAATGACGCGGCTGAAGGCCCGCTTTGACGAGGGCAAGATGGCACCTTTGCTTAATGTCGGGCCGCTGATCACGCCCTTGACGCTGGCGCAATATCAAAGCTCCAATCAGGTCGCCAACCCGCGTCCAGCCAAGTTGTTTTCGCACAATGACCAGCAATCCACATGGCAATCATCGAAGCCGGAGGGCGCGACCGATGGTTGGGGCGGACGGATGGGCGACCTTGCATTGTCGAGCAACGCCAACTCGTTGTTTACCTGCATCTCGGCCACGGGCAATGCTGTGTTCCTGTCAGGACAGCAGGCGCTTTCATATCAGGTTTCATCAAACGGCGCGCTGGCCGTCAATGGCATCAAAAACAATCTGTTCGGTTCGTCAGCAGGCAGCGCGGCATTGCGAACCTTGATGACCCAAACGAGCAATCACGTCCTGGAAGCAGAGTATAACCGCGTAGCCAAACGTTCGATTGATGCCGAAGGCGTCGTCACCGCAGCACTTCAGCCCATTACGCTCGCAACATCCTTCACCCCGCCCACAGGGAACAACAGTCTGGCATCGCAATTGCGGGTCGTCGCCAGGTTAATCGCAGCTAGGCAGCCGATGGGAGCAAGACGACAGGTATTCATGGTCAGCATGGGCGGCTTTGACTTGCACGATAACCTGATCCGCAGTCAGGGCGGCTTGATGGGACAACTCGATTTCGCGATGGACGCATTCTATCGCGCAACGGTAGAATTGGGCGTCGCCGAAAAGGTAACAACGTTCACCGCATCCGACTTCGGCAGGACCCTGCAATCAAATGGCGATGGTTCCGATCATGGCTGGGGCTCGCACCACTTCATATTGGGCGGCGCGGTCAATGGCGGCCGCTATTATGGTGTTGCACCGCAAATATCGGTAACCAGCCCCGATCAGGTTGGCCAAGGCCGCCTTTTGCCCACGGTGTCGGTGGATCAATATGCTGCAACCCTTGCCAGCTGGTTTGGCGTATCTCCATCCGAGCTGCCCAGCATCGCCCCGAATATTGGACGGTTCAGCAGCACTAATCTGGGTTTTATGGTGTAAGTAGCTGGAATTCTGATCGATGCCACTTGGATTGGATGGCGGGCGGGATCATTAAGCCATCCATATTTGTCGTCTTCAGACATTTAGTTGCCACTGCTGCTGACTCAGACCGGTGCTATTGAGATTACGCCAGAGATGATTGATGCGGGGTTTAAGTTCCTTGAGGTATCGGGTCGCTTGGAATATCTTGCGCCTGGTCCGGATGAGGCACATCGTGACAATTCCAGTATCGTTGTTTGCCCAGTCGATCACTGAAAAGTGCGCATGCTCACTTCGATCCGGATACGTCCCATTCATTTTATAGGAACTACATCCTTAGGCAATCGCCGACACCAACCACGCTTTTCCCTGCATCATGACGCCTTGCTTAGCCACGTGATGCCTTTTGAATAGCGTGACCAAATCCGCCTCTGCTGCGGCGCGAATATCATCACCCTGTTCGTCAAGAGCGCGCCCTACGGCCATTGACGACAATACGAACGAGACGGCTTCTTGCGGTGCGACATTCGCGCCACCAATCGGTTGAAGTCCCTGATAGGTTGACACATTCACATCTGAAAAACCGCCGCTGGCAAGTATCTCATTCAGATAGTCGAGGTCTTCGAATGCGAATGGACCTGGCGTGCGGGGAATCGCGGGGGGTATGTCAACATAGCGACGGACGACGCCCATCATTTCCATCATCCACAAATTTTCTCGTGGTGGCCCCCATACAGCCAGATCGATGCGTGCGCCGGGGCGCAGCAGGCTGTGCAAATTGGCAAATGCTGTATGCGGTTCTGGGAAAAACATGCTGCCGAACCTCGAAAAGAGCCGGTCGAATGGCGCATCGGCGAGCTGGACGGTCGCTCCATCACCGCAGATGAAGCGGATATTGCTGACACCGGCATCGCTGGCGCGCTGCGTCGACGCGGTCGTCAAATCGGGTGAAATGTCGATACCAAGGACTTCACCCGAAGGCGCAACCGTCTGCGCAATGGCAATCGTCGTTCCGCCGCCACCGCAACCGATGTCAAGCACGCGCTCGCCAGGTTTGTAATCTGCCTGCTTGAGCAAGGCTTCGCCAATCGGAGCAATCATATCTTCGAACCGAGCGAGATTGGCGAGCCATTTGGCACCCATTTCGCCGGCCCAATCTTCGCCCTTCAATGCTTCGGGGCTGTTTTCTATCTGTCCGGTCATTTTGTGTCTCTCCCTTTGTAGCTGCTTAAAGCAACACCCAGCGGATGATACCGCCGACTATCCCCAATGCCGCGACGCTCAACGCCCAGATGCCGAAGAACCAGCCCAATTGTTTGGCGCGTGGCATCAATGATATCCGTCGTGGCCGACTTTGCCGCGGAACACCCAATAGGACCATGCGGTGTAGGCTACGATGATCGGCACCATGATTGATGCGCCAATCAGCATAAACACCTGGCTGCGATAAGGTGCTGCCGCTTCCCAGATGGTGACTCGCGCCGGAATGACATTGGGCCAGATCGAAATGCCAAGGCCGATCAGGCACAGGCCGAATAAGGCGAGCGCCCAGAAAAAGGGCTGTGCGTCTTTGGTCTGACGCAGGCTGCGGTAGAAGAAGAACGTCACCGCGATTGTTGCAATCGGCACCAATGCGGTTGCGAGCACGCCTGGGAAGCTAAGCCAGCGCATATGATATTGCGCCTCAAGCGTCAGCGTGGCGAGGCTGATGACGCCGATCATGACAAGCAAACTGATACCGAGCCGTCCGGCATAGGTGACCGCTTGGCGTTGCAAGCCGCCTTCGGTTTTCCAGTTGAGCCAGCACGCACCCAAAAGCGCATAGCCGACGACCAAGCCAAAGCCGGTCAAGATGCTGAACGGCGACAGCCACTCCCACCAGCCACCGGCATAAGCGCGGCCCTCCACGGTAATGCCCTGCAACAGCGCGCCGAGCGCGACCCCTTGCGCGAACGTTGCGACGAACGAACCTGTCGTGAACGCGCGGTCCCACAGTTCGCGGTGGTCCGGGTCGCGCCAGCGGAATTCAAAGGCGACGCCGCGGAACACCAAGCCAAGCAGCATCGCAATCATGGGCGCATATAGCGCAGGCAAAATAATCGCATAGGCGAGCGGAAAAGCCGCAAGCAACCCACCGACGCCCATGACCAGCCATGTCTCGTTCCCGTCCCACACAGGCGCGATGCTGTTCATCGCAGTATCGCGATCTTGGCCGACCTTGAAGAAGGGAAACAATATGCCGATGCCAAGGTCAAAGCCGTCCATGACGACATAGGCGATGATGGCGAAACCGATGATCCCGGCCCAGATGACTGTCAGGTCCATTATACGATCTCCCCGCTACGTGCATTACCCGGAATACCGTCGCCTGACAGCACCTGCGGCGCAGGGGTGATCCCTGCGCTGCGGATCGGTGCATCGCTCGGCGGTGCTTCATGCGCTTCGGGTGGTTTCTTCATCAGGCGCAGCAAATACCAGATGCCCATGCCGAACACCGCGAAATACACCACGACAAAAGCGAGAAGCGAGAACGCAACGGCTGGTGCTTCCAATGGCGATGCGCTGTCCACGGTTCGCAGCACGCCATAGATGGTGAATGGTTGCCTGCCGACCTCGGTTGTCACCCAACCTGCAAGCACGGCAATGAACCCGCTTGGTCCCATGGCGACAGCGGCACGGTGAAGCCACGGCCAGTCATAGAGCTTCTTGCGCGCCCGCGCGGTCAAGCTCCACAGGCCGATGCCGACCATTGCCATGCCAATACCGACCATGATCCGGAATGACCAGAACACGATACCAACTGGCGGCTCATCCGCGTCAGGGATCGTATCAAGCCCGTCTAGCGGAGCGTTAAGGTCATGCTTGAGGATTAACGACGACAGGTTTGGAATTTCGATTGCGTAATCGACCGTCCGCTCTTTGCTGTTGGGGATGCCGAACAATATCAGCGGCGCGCCGTCGGGGTGGCTTTGATAATGCCCCTCCATCGCCATGACCTTTGCCGGTTGATGCTCGAGCGTATTGATCCCGTGAAAATCGCCCGCGACCACCTGAAGCGGCGCGACGATTGCCGCCATCCACATCGCCATTGAAAACATCTTGCGCGCGCCGGGATTGGCTTTGTCTTTGAGCAAATGCCACGCGCCAACGGCACCCACCGCAAAGGCTGTGGTCAGATAGGCGGCCAACAAGGTGTGGACGAGGCGGTAAGGAAAGCTTGGATTGAAGATGATCGTCAGCCAGCTATCGCCGGGCACAAACTGGCCGTTTGCGGCGATCTCGTAGCCAACCGGTGTCTGCATCCAGCTGTTCACCGACAATATCCAGAAGGCGGAAATAAACGTACCTACGGCCACCGCCAGCGTCGCCACAAAGTGAAGCTTTCGCCCGACCTTGTTGATGCCGAACAGCATGACGCCCAGAAAGCCTGCTTCCAAAAAGAACGCGGTCAGCACTTCATAGGCCATCAACGGCCCAATAACTGGTCCCGCCTTGTCCGAGAAAACCGACCAGTTGGTGCCGAATTGATAGGACATGACAATGCCCGACACGACGCCCATCGCAAATACGACCGCGAATATCTTGAGCCAGTAACGGTACAGATTGGCATACACGCCCTTACCGGTTTTCAGCCACAGTCCTTCCAGCACCGCGAGAAAACTCGCCAGCCCGATGGAAAAAGCGGGAAACAGAAAATGGAAGCTGACGGTAAAAGCAAACTGTATGCGGGCGAGAATTATTGCCCATTCCTGTTCAATCATGGCCGTTCTCTTTAGATAGCGTTTGAATTATTACTGCGCTGGCGTTGGCTTACCGGCAATTGCATAAAGGACGTTTGTGGTTGCATTTGAGCAATGCTTTACTGATGCGGCATCATATCCAGCCACGCGCAGCCATAGTATCGGGGGTATTCGGGGCATTATCTTCGTCGTCCGATGACCGGATAAGCGATTGGAATGCTTCGTTTTGGGATAGCCAGACTTTTCCGGTTAAATCATTAAGCAGGTGCGATTTCTGAAGCGCGTCCATTACCGGGCCTTTGACTTCGGAGAGGTGCAGCTTAACCTTGGCATCGGCCAACCGGTGGTTGATCGCTTCGATGCTTTCGAGCGCGGAGGCGTCGACGCCGTTTATGGCCGAGCACATCAGGATCAGGTGGCGCAGTTCGGATTGCTCGGCGACTTGCTCTAGCACGAACTCCTCAAGCCAGCGGGCGTTGAGATAGGTCAGGCTTTCGTCGATGCGGATTGTTAGGATGCGCGGGTCGGTGAATACCTTGTGGCGTTTGATATTGCGAAAATGCTCGGTCTCTGGGACGCGTCCGACAATGGCGGCGTGCGGGCGTGAAGAGCGCCAGAGGAACAGGGCAAGGCTAAGGCCGACGCCTGCAATCACGCCGGGTTCGACGCCAATCAATAGCGTCACCGCTATCGTCGCTGCCATCGCGGCGAAATCGGGCTTGGAATAGCGCCAGATGGCGCGCGGCGTTTTGAAATCGACGAGGCTCAAGACGGCAACGATGATCGTCCCTGCCAATGTCGCAATCGGTAGCGAGGCGAGCAATGGAGTCAGAAACAGGGCCGCGAGCAATATGCCAACCGCAGTGAATGCGCCTGCCGCTGGCGTTTCGGCCCCGGCATCGAAATTGACAACTGAACGTGCAAATCCGCCCGTCACGGGATAGCCACCAGAAAAGGCTGCAGCGACATTGGCGGCGCCAAGGCCAATCAATTCCTGGTCGGGGACAATGCGTTGGCGCTTTTTGGCGGCGAGCGTTTGCGCGACCGAGACCGATTCCACAAAGCCGATGATGCTGAGCAGCAGGGCGGGGATCGCCAGTCGCTGCCAAAGCTCGGCATCGAACATCGGAACGGTAAATGGCGGCAGGCTTTGCGGGATGCTACCGACGACTTTCACCCCCTTTGCTTCGAGATCAAAGGCAATGACAGCCAGGATCGAGAGCGCGACCGCCACGATAGGCCCGGCTTTGGCGACCAGATCGGCGGGGCGCGCTGCCAGCCCGAAACCGACGAGCAAGGGTTTTAGACCCTTTCGCACCCAAAACAGAAAGCCGGTTGCAATCACACCGATGGCCAAGGTGTAAAGGTTGGTGTCTTTGGCATTTTCGATCAACGTAGTGACCAGCTCGGGCATCGCCTCGCCCGAGGCTTTGATGCCGAGCACTGACTTCAACTGGCTGGTGGCGATGATGATGCCGCTTGCTGTGATGAAGCCCGACACCACGGGGTGCGATAGAAGGTTGGCCAGAAAACCTAGCCGCAACACGCCCATCACTATCAGGATCAGGCCGGACAGCAACGCTAGGATAAGAGCCGCCGCGATAAAATCGGGACTGCCCGGAGGTGCAACCGCGCTGGCCGCCGTCAGCGTCATCAGCGAAATCACTGCCACCGGCCCGACCGCTAACGCGCGACTTGTCCCGAACAGAGCGTAGGCAATAATCGGCAAAATAGACGCGTAAAGACCAATCTCGGGCGGCAATCCTGCCAGCATGGCATAAGCCAGACTTTGCGGGATCAGCATGATCGTAACGATTGCGGCAGCGACCAGATCATTGGTCAGCGTCACGCCGCCATAGCCGCGGCCCCATTCCAGTATCGGCAGATAGCGCGCCAATTTCATGTTGGTTATACCGCCCCGATCTTGTGCGGTTTGACCATCCACTCATGCCCCTTGAGCATGCCGTGCCAATAAATCGGCGGAAGGATAGTGTCCTTCAGCAGCCATGAAAGCCGCGAGGGCCGGGTGCCGTCGATCAACCAATTGGGGAAGCTCGGCAGCAACTTGCCGCCATAGCCGAACTCGGCGAGCACAATCTTGCCGCGCTCGACGGTGAGCGGACAACTGCCATAGCCGTCATAGTCGGCGACCGGCGGCTTGCCTTCGAGAGCGGCCAAAACGTTAACCGCGACCACGGGCGCTTGTTTGCGCGCCGCCGCCATTGTTTTGGCATTTGACGCCGAGCAGGCGTCGCCCAACGCAAAGACATTGGGATACCGCACATGCTGCAACGTCGCTTCATTGACCTCGATAAATCCGCTGGCGGCGGCAAGCGGGCTATTGCGCACGAAGTCTGGCGCGACTTGCGGCGGGACGACATGGATCATGTCGAATGGCTCTTGGACCCGCGTAACGGTATCGCCGCGCTTCTGTTCGAATGTCGCGATTTTGGCAGGACCATCGATGGCCACCAGTTTCGATTCAAAGTTCAAATGCGCGTTGTAGCGTTCGATATATTCCATCAGCGCAGGCACGTAAGCCGCGACACCGAAAAGCACTGCGCCGCTATTGTGGAATTGCACATCGATGTCTTTAAGCACGCCAGCACGCTCCCAATTGCTGCACGACAAATACATCGACTTTTGCGGCGCGCCTGCGCATTTGATTGGCATTGGCGGCTGGGTGAACAGCGCACGGCCGCGCTTCATGTCTTTGACGAGGCGGTTGGTGTAAGGTGCCAAGTCATAGCGGTAGTTTGACGTCACGCCATTCTTACCCAGAGTTTCGGTCAAACCTTCGATGGCATCCCAATCGAGCTTGATACCGGGGCAGGCAACCAACACCCTGTAGGCAACCGAGCAGCCGTCATCGAGCATCACCGAATTCTGGTCGGGCGCAAATCCAGTCGCGGCCTTTTTGATCCATTCGACCCCGCGCGGCATAACCGATTTTTCGGAACGCCGGGTGAATTCTGCGGAAAATACGCCCGCGCCCACCATCGTCCATCCGGGTTGGTAATAATGCACGTCGGTCGGATCGATGACTGCGATATCGAGGTCCGCGTTGCGCTTGAGCAAGCTGGCAGCCGTCGCGATTCCGGCGCTTCCGCCACCGACAATCACGACATCATAGGTCTTCGAGCCCGACGGTTTGCCCAACGACTGCTGAGCCAGTTCGAACACCTTGCCCGAACGCGCACCCGACCGGCAATAAGCAAGCACCGGCGATGGCATAGCATCGAGCGCAGCACGCATTTTGACGCCGTCGCTTGGGATGATCCCGGAGGAGGACACGGGAATATAGGCGAATTTCATACCGAGAGCTTCGGCTTGTTCCTTAACGATCGTGGAATCTAGCTGTGTAGCCTCTTCATTGTCAGGACGGTTACAAATGATCGTCTGGAAGCCTTGGGCAGCGGCATCGCGCACGTCGTCGAGTGTCAGTTGACCGGAGACAGAAAATACCGGTGAAATGTGTTTGAATGGCATGTTGATTTCCTGCTTGGCCGGATCGTGATAGGTCTTAATTCTTCCCGCGCGTCGACAGGCCGAAAGGCAGATAAGCGGGACATGTCCCGACAAGGCTGGTCAGCAGAAATGCAGCGGCCACGACTCCAAGGACTATGGCGAGTGTACCAGATAACGCACCCATCAGATAGGCAATGCCGATTGCCACGACGACGATGAGGCGAAATGCCCGGTCAAGATTTCCCATATTTTTTGTCATGTTATTATCCTCTCATTTGGACGAAACGGGAATGAAACGGTGCGCGGCCATGCCAGCGAACATCGCGGCGACGAACGGCAGAACAGCAACCGGTGCAATCGCAAGATCGGCAAGCGCTGGCCCGGGGCATAGCCCTGCAATACCCCATCCCATTCCGAACATTATGGCGCCGATGGCCAATGGTCGATCCAGCTTGACTGTGCCCGGCAAATCAAATGTCGGCGCGGCGAGCGGCGACGACAGCCGTGATTTGATCATCCAGGCAAATGCCATCGGGACTATGGCCCCGCCCATGACAAATGCGAGCGTCGGATCCCATTTGCCAAACAGGTCAAGAAAGGCCTGAACCCGAGCCGGATCGGACATGCCCGAATAAGCAAGCCCGGCACCGAACAACAGGCCGGAGAGGAGTGCGATTAGCGTGCGGTTCATAACCAGCCTCCAGCGCGAAGCAATCCGACGGTGACAAAGCCGCTTGCCATAAACATGGCCGTAGCAACCATTGATCGTGGCGAAAGACGCGACAGGCCGCACACGCCGTGGCCGCTGGTGCAACCCGAACCGAGCCTTGTGCCATAACCGACAAGTAATCCGCCGATGATCAGCGGCCAGATCGTGTCCGGAAAGCTGACCTGAACCTCGCCCAATGCACGTGCAATCAGGAACGCGCCGAGCGGCAAGCCAAGGACGAACGCCATCGCGACATTTCTTGGCGCACCGGTATCGGCAATGCCCGTGGCTCTTGCCGCAAGTCCACTCACCCCGGCAATACGGCCAAGCCCGAGCAGCATGATCGCTGCGGCCAGCCCGATCAGCAAGCCGCCGATAAAGCCTTCAACCGGCATGGCATTGGGGAACGCCCGAATCATACCGCGTTGACCGGGATTTTGAGATAGGTGACGCCATTATCATCCGCCGGTGGCAAGTGCCCTGCGCGCATGTTCACTTGAACCGAAGGCAAGATAAGGCGCGGCATATCGAGCGTCGCATCGCGCGCTTCACGCATCGCCACAAATTCATCCTCGGTTACGCCGTCATGGGCGTGGACATTGCCCTTGCGTTCGGCCTCAACGGTTGTTTCCCACACATATTCGGTTCGGCCAGCGGGCAGATAATCATGACACATAAACAAGCGAGTCGTGTCAGGCAGCGACAAAATCCGCCTTAGCGACTGGAACAATTGCCGTGCATCACCACCGGGAAAATCGGCACGCGCCGTGCCGTAATCGGGCATGAACATGGTGTCGCCGGTGAACACGGCGTCGCCGATTACATATGCGATGTCTGCTGGCGTATGACCAGGGACATGCAGCACGGTGACGTCGAGGTTGCCGATTTGAAAATGGTCTCCGTCGGCGAAAAGCTGGTCAAAATCCGAACCATCGCGCTGGAAATCGGTGCCGGCGTTAAAGAGTTTGCCGAACACATTCTGGACAGTGACGATATGCTCGCCAATTGCGATTTTGCCGCCGAGTTTCTGTTGCAGATAAGGCGCTGCCGACAAATGATCTGCGTGCGCATGGGTTTCGAGCAGCCAGTCAACGGTCAGCCCCTTGTCCGCGACATAGTCAATAATCGAGTCAGCTGATCCGAACGACGTCCGCCCCGAAGCAGGGTCGAAATCCAGCACGCTGTCGATGATCGCGGCACGCTTGGTTTCGGGATCATGCACCACATAGCTCACCGTAAAAGTCGGCTTGTCGAAAAAGGCATGGATTACAGGAACGCCGCTTTGTGCGCCGCCAACTTGCGCAATGGCACTGTCTAAAGCTGAGTCGGACATCGGAATCTCCTAACGAAATCATATTTACATAAACTATGTAATACACTATCAACATTGCGTCAACAAGACTCTCATGGCAGCGGCCGTTGAAAGACAGGACAATATGATGAACGAACCTCAAGCCCAAATGTTACGCCCCATAAGAATTGGCGACACCGCTCCCGATTTCAGGGCGAGAACTACGATGGGCAATAAAAATCTGTCCGATTTCCGCGGACGCTGGCTAATCTTTTTTTCTCATCCTGCGGACTTCACGCCGGTCTGCACGACTGAATTTGTTGCCCTTGCAAAGGCGTCAGCGGATTTTGATGCGGCAGATTGCGCTTTGCTGGGTCTTTCGGTTGATAGCCTTTATTCGCATCTTGCGTGGGTGAAAGCGATTGAAGAGCAATTTGCCACCAAGATTGGATTTCCAATCGTTGAAGACCCCAGCATGGCGGTTGGCCGCGCTTATGGAATGATCGATGACGCGGCTGTCGATAGCACTGCGATGCGATCCACCTATTTCATTGATCCGGAAGGTGTTGTTCGCGCAATAACGACTTATCCGCACAATGTGGGGCGCTCGGTTGCAGAGATGCTTCGCCTGTTGCAAGCATTGCAGGCTGTTTCGGACGGACAGAATGTCGCGCCAGAAAATTGGTATCCTGGACAGGAATTGCTTTCGCCACCGGCCCTGACAGCAGATTCAATGACCGGGCGCAGCGACTGGTTTTGTCACGGGGTGGGCCAAAAATGACAGCTCTGTTTGAAAGCCGCGAGCAAGCGGGAAAAGCGGCAGAAAAGCTAAAGGTCTATGCGCAACCGCAGCGGTTGATGATCCTGTCCTGCCTGTTGCGCGGAGAGCGCACCGTTGGCGAGATTGATGCCGCAACCGGTATCGGCCAACCTGCGCTTAGCCAGCAGCTCGCCGAACTGCGTCGCAACGAACTTGTCAAAACGCGCCGTGCGTCAAAGCAAATCTGGTATGAACTGGCCGATGAAAAAATTGGTATATGCGTTCGTACTATGGAAGCGATCTTAGGAGATGAAAGTGAAGTCCAGCAGCTTTTGACCACCGCCCTGAACGTCGACACCACTCAACCGTCACCGACACTGCTAAGCGGCGCCGCGGGATTTGCACGCATCATTTAATCGAACCTGAAATCAGTCGGTCGTTTATCTGTGGCGAAGGAAGCCATGATGTTGTTTGTGCATTCGCTTGGGCAACCTCGTTGGAAGCCAAGCTTCTGATTCAACGCTTACAAAACTCAAGGCGAAAGTAAGCGCCTCGACCACTTTCATTTCCACCAGCAGTCAAGCCAATTCCCGCCGCGTCACACAGGCGCCGCGAAATGTCGAGGCCAAGGCCACTGCCAACGCTGGTATCGCCCTTCGCAAAGGGTGCGAAAGGGTCTGCGTGCGTATCGAGGCCGGGTCCGTCGTCCGATATTGATAGACAGCCGCCCTTGAAATCAACCGCCAACTGTCCGCTTCCAACATGTTGGAAGCAATTTCCAATCAGATTGTTGAGCACAAGTTGTAATGAAGTCGGATGGACGAAGACCACAGCAGTGTCGTCGACTGTGGTTGCGACGGTGATTGCGCCGTTGGGATAGCGCACTTTGGACCAGGACACGGCTTTGTCGATCATCGGCCGGAGCGCGACCGATTGTTTCGTAACGCCTTCGTTTTCACGCGCCAAGGCAAGCAGCTGATCGAGTGCGAGCGTCATATCGGAAGTGGCCGTTTCGATACGACGAAAGGGTTCGGCAAAATGTGAAGGAAGATCGCGGTTGAGCGCGATGAGCTCTGCCGCGCCAGAAATGACCGCTATCGGCGTTCGCAGTTCGTGGCTGGCGTCGCGGGTGAAGGCCTGCTCCCTGTCAACAAATCCGCGAATCCGTGCAAAGGCTTTCTCCAACGCTTCCGCCAGAGTCCCGATTTCATTGGCTGGATAGTTTCTTGGATCAACAGTCGGAACGGTACATTCCGCGTTCGCAACCTCTGTTGCGAGGTTGCTAAGCGGCTTCATCGCCCGATTGACGAGCCACCAGCCAAACACCGCCATAAAAATCGCGATGAGCACACTCATCCCGATCAGTAGCGTAATGATAGAATTCCGGTAAGGACGAACGAGCAGGTCTTGGCTGACTTCAATTACTGCGACCGCGGGTACGGGCCTAGCGCCTGCCCCACCATCATTCAGGTTGAAGCGCCGGATATGATAATGGCGCTTTTGTCGGCCGTAAAATTCGGTCTGCCGACGGTTCTGTGCTGCTTCCTTCTGGATGTCCGGCGGAAGCGCTTCATTGCCCCTGTAAATTCGAACGTCAGGGTTCTTTGGGGCCGCTAGCGCGCCGATGCTCTGCCAAGAGGATTTCTGGTGAACGACCTCATCCGACAGCGCGCGCTGGAACAAGCGATCTTCCATCGTATAGGCGATGGTAAAGGCGGCAAGACCGAAGACCAAGCTGGTCGCAATCACGCTGCCAATGATGGCGAGAACGATCCGGCCCTTCAGGGTATGACGCCTTGGCTTCATCGTTCGACCTTCAAACGAAATCCAACGCTGTGCATTGTTTCGATGATGGGAAGGTCAAATGGCTTGTCCACCACTTGGCGCAGCAGGTGCAAATGCGCGCGGAGGGAATCAGAAGAAGGCGGCTCATCGCCCCATAGCCGCAAGGTTGCCTCGTCTCGGCTAACCGGATGCGGCCAAGCCTCAGCCAGCAGCAAGAGCAATTCCCATAGAAGCGGTGTCAAACGAAGCTGCTGTCCGTCTCTCGTCGCCACGCGAGCCTGCCGGTCTATGATCAGGGGGCCAACCGAAAAACGATGCGGTTGCCCCAAATGCGGTCGCCGGGCGAGTGCTTCGACCCTCGCGGCAAGCTCCGCCAGCGAAAAAGGTTTGACCAGATAGTCGTCAGCGCCGCTCGCAAAGCCAGCAAGCTTGTCATCAAGAGCGTCGCGCGCGGTTAACATCAATATAGGCACGCGGCGGTCTGCGCGACGGCGTATCTCGGCACAGACGCTCAATCCATCACGGTTGGGCAAGGCAAGATCAAGAAGTATGATGTCAACGGGATTGACCAGAGCTTGCCGCAATCCGGAGTCTCCATCCGCAGCATAATGCAGCCTATGCCCAAGCTCTTCGAGATAGTCGATTATGTTGCCGGCAAGATCCGCATTGTCCTCCACCAGCAATATGTCAAAACTGTTGCTCAAAAGGCATTTCCCTGAATGTCACCGCCGCAATCTGGCGTTTTCATTGTCAAAAAAACGTCAAAAGGAATTTCACATTCTTATGACACGCCCTGTGCGACATCCACTAGCATCATGAGATATTTGAAAGGGTAGAAGATGAAGTTCCGGATAACAATGATGCTGTCATGCGCTTTTGGTTTGCTTATCGTGGCACCCGCAAATGCCGAGACTGTGGCCAGTGATCGAGTGTTGCTCGTCGTCAGCAGCCATGGGCTGGATAATGGCAAGACGCGTCCCGGTTTTGAAATGGACGAACTGACCCAAGCTTATGCGGTCTTCGCAGGCAATGGCCTTCAGGTGGACATTGCAAGTCCGTCCGGCGGGACCGTCGTGGCCGACAAATACAATCCCGCCAAGCCTTATAATAGTCGCTTCCTAGCCGACCCCAAGGCAGTTGCGAAGCTGAACAACAGCCGCGCGATCACGAGCATAGGAAATGAGAAATATGCGGCGGTCTTCATTATTGGCGGCAAAGGCGCAATGTTCGATTTGCCGGTCAATGCCAATCTGAAAACGATACTCGCCGAAACATATCAGGCAGGTGGCGTCATCGGGGCCGTATGTCATGGACCTGCCGTACTGATGAACGTACCGCTCAAAGACGGCGCATCGCTGTTGGAAGGGCGTTCCGTCACCGGCTTTTCAAACGAGGAAGAAGCCTTGTTCGGCAAGGGCTGGGCGCCTTCATTTCCTGTACTTCTGGAAAGCGGATTGCGCGGATCGGGGGCGAAATTCAGCGAGGCACCGATGATGTTGAACCATGTCGTGACCGATGGCAGGTTGGTGACGGGACAAAATCCCTATTCCACTGCGGCCGCAGCAGAAGCTGTGATCAAGGCGATGGGACGCCCCCTCGCACCGCGCCAGCCATGGGCCGATGAACGGAGTATAACGCTGCTGTCGCAGATGCTGAGCGACGATAAAGCGAATGCGATGGCGTCGTTTAACGCCGACCCGTCGCTCTACGATGTCCCGCTGATCGCCATGTGGGGTTTCTATCGCGCCCAATCGGCGGGATCGGACCGCGACACGCTGACGAATGCGGTAGAAGTGATGGAACTGGCCTTGCCACATTTCAGCAGGCCAGAATTGGTTGCCGGAATTGCAGAAGCCCGAAGCAAGTTGGCAAAAATGCAATGATTGCCTTGAATGAATGTCTGGAAATCGACACGAGCAAGACCGCGCAGGATACCATCGAATTAAACGATATCAGCCATCATTTCGATTCGGCCAGCGAACGGATCGAGCTGTTCCGTAGCCTTTCATACACTATCCGTGCAGACGAAACGCTGGCGATCATTGGTCCTTCGGGGGCGGGAAAGTCCAGCCTGCTGTCGATTGCCGCTGGTCTGGAAATGCCGGCGGGCGGCAAGGTGTGCTTTACCATCGATGGTGTCGAAGTGGACGCGCTGACGATGCGTGCCAATTCCGGTTTCATTTTCCAGCAATTTCACCTGATGCCGGAGCTCGATGCCATCGGTAACCTGGCGCTACCCCTTCGCCTGAAGGGCAACCGGGATGCGTTCGATATCGCTGCCATATGGCTTGAAAAGGTGGGTCTGAAAGATCGCGCCCGGCATCGCCCCCACCAATTGAGCGGGGGGAACAACAGCGCATTGCCGTGGCGCGCGCTTTTGTTACCGCCCCGCGTTTTATCTTCGCGGATGAGCCCACCGGCAATCTGGATATGCACACATCCGAAGGCGTTGCCCGGCTTATGTTTGACTGCGCCCGCGAGACAGGTTGCGGCTTGGTGATCGTGACCCACAGCAGACAGTTGGCGATGCGTGCAGACGCCAGCCTACTTCTGGAGAGCGGACAGTTGAAGGCAGCGGCATGAGCAGGTTTAAACTGATGCTTGAGAACAGCTTGCGTGATCTCAAAGGGGGCGACGGGTGCATCAGCATGGCCACGCAAACGGCGCTGCTATTTTTCCTCATGACACTGACGCTCACCAGTGCATCGATCCAAAGCTATCTGGCCGACAATCTCGATCAGATGCTCGGGTCGGATCTGGTGATTGAGAGCCATACTCCACTTACGAAGACTGACGAAGCCGCATTAAAGTCTCTGGCAGCGGGCGTATCGGTAACGCAGTTGGCCGACATCACTCTCACGCACAAAGATGAGTGGGCCCGTGTGCAGCTCAAGCTGGTAGACGGCGCATATCCGTTGCAGGGTAATCTCCAGATCGGCGACACGCCGGTAGACACGCAGCGCGCAGTAAGCCGCGGACCGGGGACCGGCGAGATCTGGATGGATTCGCGGCTCGCCATCAAGCTTGGGACGCAGGTGGGTGAGATCATCAATATCGGCGGCACAGACTTGCGCCTCAGTGCCATCCTGTTTCACGAACCCGACCGTATCATGGAAGGCCATAGCACGACTATGCGCGCCATGGTGCACTCCCAAAGCCTTGAGGGCGCGTCGATCAAAAGCAGCAAGGGCCGCACGCGCTATCTGGTTGCCGCCGATGAAAAACAGCAACAGGCGATTGAAACCTGGTCGCGTGAGGCCCTGCCTGGCGCCAACGTCATCAAGAAATTCGGCGGCCAGCACCCACTTGCAAGCTTTTGGCAACGGACCGAGAATTTCCTCGGCCTGGCATCGGTTATCCTGTTTTTCATGGGCGCGGTGGCGCTTGACATGACCAATCGCCGCTGGCTCGCCAAAATGCGCTACCGGCTTGCGATTTATGCAAGCTTTGGCACCCGCACCCGCACCGCGATGCTGATGGCGCTAGGCGAATGGCTCGCTGGTTTCATTCTGTCCATCGCGCTTGCCGGTACACTGGCCATATTCGCATACGGACTGATCATCGCCGAACTGCAAGGATATTTCCCCGGACTTCGCGCTATGTGGCATCCGACACCCGCGTTGAAGACTATCGGCCTATTCTTTTTGCTGCTGCTCGCGCTGCAGGTGCCCAGCTTCATCCAGCTTTCCCGCGCGTCGTTGCTTTCGCTCATCCGTAATCCGGCCGAAAGCAGCTATGTTTGGCATCGGCTGTTCTGGAGCATCAGTTCGGTCACGCTGCTGGCCGCTGCCTACTCCGACAATTGGCTGCTCACCGGCATGACGCTAACGGCAATCGCGGCAGCGCTCACCCTGATGGCAGCGTTGACTTGGACTGTCATCCGGTTGGGCGATCTTTGGGGCCGCCGACGCGCCGGTCTGCTCCCCTTTGCCTTTTTTATGATGCGGCAGCGCCTGTTTGCCAAATCAGCGCAGGTGATGGGGTTGGGATTGTGCGGGCTTCTCCTTCTCTTTTCCCTGATGCTGATGCGTGACTTGGGAACAACAATGGAAGGCTATAGCCGGAGCCATGATGGCAATCTCATGATCGCCGAAGCCCAGACCGATCAGATTGACGCGATCAATCACTGGGCCAAGGAGACCGGCAGCACCATAAGGTCCCTGCGTCCATTTGTGTCGGCACAACTTGTTGCGGTGAACGGCAAAGCCATTGCAGACATGCGGAAACCCAGCGACACGCTGACAACACTTAAAGATCCGATACGGCTTAGCTGGACGGAAGCTATGCCAAAGAACAACCGCCTCGTCGGCGGCAACTGGTGGACGGAAGGCACCGACAACTGGCGGCAGATTTCCGCCGAACCCGAAGTCATGACCGACATGGGGTTCAATTATGGCGACACGCTGACCTACCAGATCAGCGGCAAACCTTATGACTTTACACTGGTGGCAAGCCACGCCTACCAACCGGGCGCTGGATCGATCACTTTCTGGTTTCAGGTTCCCTTGACGGCCAGAGCGCAGATCGATGCTCCAACCCGCTATATGGGCAGCATGGAATTGCCGGAACCGGCATGGGATGCGCTTGCTGACCTGTGGCAACAATATCCCACACTGTCGCTCATACCGCTTCAGGAACTGACCGAACGTTTTGACCAGACGCTCGGGATCGTCACAAGAGTGACGAGCGGCTACGCGGCCATGGTGCTATTGCTGGCGCTCTTTGTGCTCGCTGCGTCAGTGAGCGGCTTCAGCGCCGACGATCGCCAGAAAAATGGCCTGCTGATGAGCATGGGGCTCAGGGATACGGATTGCCTGAGGCTGAATTTCTATGATTGGAGCCTTACCGCCCTGATCGCCGCCGCTGGTGCTATCGCAGGTACTTGGAGCGCGGGATTGCTGATCTATCAGACCCAGTTCAATCTGACCTACAACCCGGACATTCTTTGGGTGGCAGGAATGGTCTTTGCCATGGTATCGACCGTATGCGTTGTGGGTTACCTCGCGTGCCGTCAAAGCCTCAAAGTCTCGGTTCGCAACCTGATGGCGGAATAGCGGAACCCTTTATGACCCTTTTGTGCCGGGCATTGGAGCACGAACGTGCCACGCCGCTTTGCGGCGCAGAACGCCTACTGTCCAGCTTTCGTGCCGACCAAAAAGCGGTCGCGCGGCAACCGAACTCAGCTGTCCTCTCCCTGAAATTTTCGGGCTAAAAGAAATACAGAGTGATAGCGTCAGTTTCCACTTTCAGCTTGTTGCACCGGCTTAATGCTCGGCTATACTAGCCAACGACCTTTGCCGAGCGACAGGCGTCCGATGTCTCGCCGGCAGCGTTAATTAAGCTTGGGCAGCATATAGAGTTTCCAGTCGATGATCAATTCTGGCCTGTGCATTCGCAGATTGGCTTTTCCATCTTAAACGGTTCGGAAGCTCAACGGGACAATGCGATGACCGGGTCCGAATCTGGGTCAAAATGACCTTGCCTGAACTGCGCCGCCTGCAAAGCTATAACTTTTGATTAGGATTAATGGTGCGGTCTGTCCCGTTTCTGCACGTAACCAACTGTAACACCATCTTATTGACACCAACGTTAGCTGAAAAATTCGAAAAAACATATATTTTTCAGATATTTGCTTCCTGATATCGATTGCAGCCTCGTAGCAGGTTCTAACTTTTGCTCTATGAATCTAGAACTTAGGTTGTATTAACTTTCCGTTAACGACGGGGGTGAGTCGGGTCGCAGACTCCCAGGACACAATGATGTCCGCAATTTTGGAAATGCTGGCTGTTTCGGGCCATTGCGATTTTGGAGGGGTAGTCATGCGAGTTTTGTTTGCTGCTGTCGCCGCGTTGGCGATTGCCGCCCCCGTTTGTGCTGGTGAAATAGAAAATGTGCGCTCGTTCGACATCGCGGTAAGCGGTGCGATCCGGCAGCATTGTGCATTGGGTAATGTACCCAATATGGATTTCGGCAATCTTGAACGGCGCGGTTTGGGCATTGATCGCGAGGTTGCCTTTGATTGCAACATGCCATTCACGATGACGATCAAAGGCGCGAAAGGCGCGCTGACGCATACGACAATGCCAAATGGCCAGGGGCCTTATGGCGGGCAGCTCCCTTATTCAATCGGGGTAAAAATGCCGGTCCGGCATCCCGCGACGCAGATGATCGACCGTACTTTCAACAGCCGCCAGCTTGTCGCTGGAGGCATCATTTCAAGCAATGGGGGCATTGCGACCGACGGCATGCACCTTGCTATCGAGCTTGGTTCACCATCGGGCGAAGCGGGCCTTTTGGCAGGAGATTATTCGGAGACGATCACGATCACCGTGTCTCCGATCTGAGATTCGTTTGCTGACTTAAAGCAAACGGAATTGTGCCGGGGGTGGCAGGCATCGATGCCCCACCGGAATGCGACCCACCGATGCAACAACAAGGCCGTGACCGGTATGGGGGCGGCTAAAAACGAAGGAAGAAAGCTATGAAGAAGTTTCTTTTAGTCACAGCCGCCGCAGCCGCCATGGTTGCAGCAGCATCGCCTGCCGCTGCGCAGACTACCCAAGTCGATTATGCTGGTAGAATACCAACTATTTTTCCGCCTTTGCATATCCCTTACACCATCAGCGGCAACAGCCTTGATGGCGGAGGCGAAATCGGTGTATTTACTGGCATCGGTACCCGTTATATCGCGCTAGCTGATGCTCCAAGCAACACAACGCAGGCTACACAGACCGTAACGGTCAATTTTGCGCTGACCGGCCGCGTTGACAAGGATTGCTCGTTCTACGCCGGTAACAGCGTCACGAACAACACAACCAACATTGACTTTGGCGTTATCGGTATTCGCACCGGCAACAATGAAAATGTCAGCGACGCCTTCGAAATGGTAGACGAAGCAGAAGCGGAAATCGAAACGCTGACCGCTGGTTGCAACTTCAACAACACTGTGTCGATTGCAAAGAATAACGTTCTTGGTCTGGTCAACCAGACTGCAAGCGGCTTCGACAACACGCAGTTCCAGAACAACATCCCGTACACCGTACAGGCGCGCTGGAGAGGCGTTACCAACCAAATGGTCGGCACCGCCCCGACGAATCAGTCGGTAAGCCTGACCACTTCGCAGTTGAACGCAAGCCTTTCGCAGGGTGCATGGCGCTCGGCAATGAACATTGACATCACTGCTCCGGTTGCATCGCTCGGCTTGGTTGCTGGCAACTACACTGGCACAATGACACTGACGCTCGCAGCGCTCTAAGTCATTCTGGAAATTGGGAGAGGAGGAAAAGAAATTTTCCTCCTTTCTCTCTTAAATTTGTAAGCACCAAGAAAATTGCAGGGGCGAGTTTTATGAATATTCTGGCATTGTTCCGGCGCAAACGCCGTGCGTTGGTCGCTGTATTTGCTGCTGTCGCGATATTTGTAACTCCAGCTATCGCCATGCGCGTTTCGCCAATGGTCGTTGAAATGGAATCGCGCGGATCGGGGGCGGTTGCTCGCATCGAAGTCCAGAATATCAATGCTGGCAAACTCGCTTTCCAGACGCGCATTTTCCGGATGGACATCGACAAAGATGGGGTCATCACCGAAACTGCTGCTGACGACCAATTTCTGGTTTTCCCGCCGCAAGGAGCGCTCCCCGCAAGCGGTCGGCAAGTCGTTCGCCTGCAATGGGTCGGAGATGCTGAAATTGCCACATCGCAAGCGTATTATTTCTCCGTAGAACAGTTACCAGTCGCGTTCGAACCGGGCAGTGCGGAATCGGTGGGTGCGCAGGTGCAAATCCTTTATAATATGCGTGCATTGGTTGTCGTCGCGCCACCGGGTGCCAAACCCGATGTGAAGGCCGATAGCGTGAAGCAGGTTAACTACCAGCCGCCCGCGTTGCCGGGGGCAAAAGATGCACCGCCAATGCAAGATGGTGTTGAAGTTGTTTTGAGGAACAGCGGGCGTCGCCATGCCATGATGTCGAATTTCGGCTGGCAAATTGAGGGGACCGATTCCAACGGTAAGTGGCTGCGCGTTGATGTATCCCCTGAAGAACTGACACGCGCGGTCGGCACCGGCTATGTCCCTGCGCTAGGTGAGCGCACTTTCCGCCTGCCGATTCCCGGCTTCGGGTCAGGTCCGATCAAATTGTTGTTTAAACAATGAAGCCAGCATTCGGCCTATGCTCGGTGGCTTTGATTGCGCTCTGGCCGAGCGCGCTGATCGCGCAAGTGTCTATTCCACTACCACAGCAGCCAGCGTCCCCGCCTCCAGCAACAAGCGAGACGGCACCGTCTGCCACAATCCCGCTTCCGGGTCCCGGACCCGTGCCAACACCAATTTTGCCGCAAGTGCCTATCGGTCCGCATGGACGTCCGGATATCAACCCTTACGAACGCGACATCGACATGACGGTGCCGTTGACCTTTCAGAGCAGTAGCCTCGGCGATATTCCAATGCGGCTGACCGCCGATGATCGCTTTTTGTTAAACTCCGAAACCTTTCTAAAACTGATGCGCAAAGTTTTGAACGACGAAGCGCAAGCAGGACTAACAACAAAGTTGCAGCCGTTGCCGCAATTCGGCACTGATGATCTCAACCAGACTGGCGTTCAGCTAACTTACGACCCAAGCACCCTTGCGGTGGTGGTCGTCGAAGTTTCACCCGAGCAACGCGCGACCAAAAATCTGTTTGCTCCGTCGCGCGATGACGTCAACGACGTTACGCTTCAGCTGTCGGATTTTTCCACTTACATCAACATCAATGCTGTTGAAACCTACATCTGGGAAACCAAACAAGTCGATCCGCCCACCATCAATATCGATGGCGCAGTGCGCCTTGGCCCGGTTGTGTTCGAAGGCGATGTGCAGGTTGGACAGCGCGTCGGTGCTGCAGGTGACGAGTATAACTTCCAGCGCAACTATGCCCGCCTTGTTTATGACCAACCAGAGGAATATCGCCGGTTTTTCCTCGGCGATCTCGACCCCGAAGTTCGCGGCCAGCAGTCGTTCGTATCGATGGGCGGAGTCGGCGTCTTGCGGCAGAAGCGCCGGTTCAATGCCTTTCGCTCGGCTATTCTACAATCCAATCGACAACTCATTTTGCAGCGTGACTCAACCGTTCGCTTCCTGCGAAACGGCTCACTCTACCGCGAATTGAGATTGCAACCCGGTCGCTATGACTTCAGCTCACTGCCGCTGATTGCAGGTAGCAATGATATCGACGTTCAGGTCGTCGATAATACAGGCGCGATCCAGAATCTGTCCTACCAGCAATATCTTGACCCGATCGACCTCGAACCTGGCGATTTCGAATATGGTGCCTTTTTGGGTCCGACAAGCCGAAGGTTTGGAGGTGCTCCCGATTATAACGGCCCAGTGGCTTTCACCGGCTTTTTCCGAAAAGCTTTTTTCGACCGCCCTGCGCTTGGCGTTGGCATCCAAGCCAGCAAGGATGTTCAAACACTTACCGGACAAACTCAGTTTGTGCTGCGTAACGGTGGGCGGTTGCTACTGGATGCAGGTGCAAGTAATGCCAAAATAGTTGGCCAAGGCTTTGCGGGCGGAGTCAGTTACGAGCATTACATTGACCGCAACGGGCTAACCGACAGCCTCACATTGCGCGCCGACTACGTCTCTCCGAAGTTTGCGACTTTGGGCAATCTTGATGCAAACAATGCGGTATCGGCATCCGTATCGGCGCAATATACTCGTCAATTTGACCTCCGGTTTACCGCCACTACTACAGCATCCTATTTAAAAGGACGGGGCGGCCAAGGTGACAGCTATCGCCTCGGCGCCACTGGCTACTATCGCCTCGATCGGAAATGGACCTTTAGGGCAGGTGTGGATTATGCCCAGTTTGCGATAGCCAATGCGCGAGGCAGTGGCTTCAGTGTCAGCGTTGGCATCGTCTTCCAGCCCAGTTATCGCCGTCGTGCCGAAGCGCGCTATGAAAGCCGAGATAATTTGCAGGAATTATCTTACAACCAAAGCGGCCTGAACAATCTCAACAGCGTCGGCTTCGGCGGTCTGCTTGCACGACAGGAAGGTAGTGTCCGGGCGCAAGGCTATGCCGGTTACGCGGCAAACCGGTTCGACGCCTCTATCAGCCATGCCACTTTCGGGCCATCTATCTCCGACTTTGCCGCAGTCAACGCCACATCGGTCCGCGTCGGCACCACACTCGCCTTTGCCGATGGCATGTTCGGCATCGGGCGGCGGATCAATGACAGCTTCATGCTGCTGAAGCCGCACAAGAATCTTGGCAACCGCAGCGTCGTCGCAGGCCAATCGCTCGCCGAGAATAACTATATCAGCAAGAGCGGTCCCCTTGGTGCTGCGGTCAATAACTTCCTCGGCTCATATTCTACTCAGTCAGTACAATATGATGTCGAAGATCCGCCAACGGGCTATGATACGGGTCCCGGCGTCTTCCGCGTCCGCCCTGCCTATAAGAGCGGCTATGCCGCGCGCATCGGCACTGACGCTTTTGCCAGCGCAATGGGTACATTGGAACTCGCACCCGGAAAGCCTGTTTCGCTGATCGGCGGACGCGTGACCTTGCAGGATGTGAAGGATGGCGAAAATCCTCAACCCATACCGTTCTTCACCAACTCGATCGGCCGCTTTGCAATCGCCAATCTCCTGCCAGGACGGCGCTATCTGGTCGAAACCTATGGCCCGAATGGCTCCATCGACAAAAGCTTCGAATTCACTGTACCCGCCGACACTGACGGCCTTATAAAACTCGGCACCGTTACCCCCGGAATGAAAAAATAGGAGACTGACATGCTGCGACCTTTGTTGATCCTTGCCGCCATGTCGCTGACCACGCCGGTCGTCGCTCAAGGCCAAAAGGCACCGCCGGCACCGATGCCCGAATGCCTGATCCGCATCAATGCAACGCCAGCAAGCTGGATAATCCAAGGTTACGATCCGTTCGGCGGATCGAGCGCCGAGGGAACGTTTGGCGTGACCATAGTCAACGAAGGTTCGGCAGAGTGCCGTTTCTCGCCGGTCTTCGATTTGCAGCAGCCGCCGTTCGGCCTGTCCAATGGCAGGAATAACGGCCATCGCATCGGCTATGCTCTGCTCAACCTGACCGATACGCAGGACGTGACCCCCCGTGCGGGCAAGTCCAACCGCTTTTCTTCGAGCACCGAAATGGTCTTGCGGCCCAATGAATCGCGTTCACTCCTCTACAAGCTGGTTGCCGATCCCGATGACGTCCGCGACGCGGGGACATTTACTCAGGATGTGACGCTGGAGGCGCAGGGTCGCGATTTCACGTCGTTTGGCGGCACAGCGCTTGTACTGGGAATGACTGTGCTACCGTCGGCACGTATCGGCCTTGCCGGTGCCTATACGATGAACGACGGGCAGGCTGTTGTCGATTTGGGAGAGTTGCGGCAGGGCATAGCGCCGGTGCCGTTGCAGCTGCGGGTAAATAGCACCGGCGAATATGACATCACAGTCTCTTCAGCAAATTCAGGGCGTTTGCGCCTGGGTTCGAGCGACTGGTTTGTGCCTTATGCAATGGCAATCGGTGGAAATTCGGTCAATTTGACCGGCGCACAAACTGTCAGCGGACCCAATAGCATCGGTCTGCGTCGCGACTCATTGCCGATCCAGTTTGTCATTGGCAATGTGTCGGATAAACGAGCGGGCATTTACAGCGATGTGGTATCCATATCTGTAACCGCGCGATGATTTGGGTGAACGCATTTTATTAACGACCTGTTAGGCAAACCGCGCAACCTAAATTTAGACATACTCCGCTATCCGGAAGGCAAGAGAAATTGCCTATCGGAAGGAATGGCGGATGATGAAGAACATTGCTTTTGGGGTTGCTAGCCTCTCGCTTGCTTTGGCTCCAACCGCTGCTTTCGCGGCGACCTCCAGTTTTAATCTGCGCCTGCAGGTGCCGGTGCATTGCAGTGTCAAACAACAGGCAATCGGATCAGGTGCGGCTATTAACAACGCTTTCGCGCTTGGTACTTTTCGCGAATATTGCAATGCACCGGGCGGTTACGAACTTGTTGTAAACTATGCGCCGGGGTCGCTGCGCGGAGCAAAAATCTTTGCTGGCGATGACGAGATCATACTGGATGGCTCGGGCCGAGCGGTGCTGAGCCGCGCTACGGGCCCAAGGATACGGGAACGTCTCATAACAATGGCACCTGGCGTTAGTGGATTTGATACAGATCGGCTCGACCTGAACATCATCCCAAGCTGATATAACTTTATCGCCTGTTGCTGACGTGGTTGCTCACACGTCATGTGCTAAAGAATGACCGCATTATCAGTTGGGTTTATGGCGTGACATGTAGATGACCGGCTCAAGGCCTGTCGGATGATATTGCATTTTTCCGTACTCTGGCCGCCTCATCTCGCCATAAAACGGGGGATGGCAGAGCGTCAGATAAAGCCCTAAACACCGAAAAAATTCCTCAACCCCTGGTGAGGGAAGTAGCCTCGGTTGGCGTTGCATCCGATAATGGGCTTTTCGCTAAATTAAACATGTATGCCGGTTGAAGCTGATATTCTGACCGCGATGCACTGCGCATATCTTTGCGCCGGGGTGGCCGTATTGATTTACCTGCTCGCTAAAGCCAGCCGGCCAAAGGAAATCCCCTTCTAGCTAGGCTTTTGTTACTCTGTGAATCCGCCAAAATTTGGTTGCATCAATGCAATATTTAAGCAGTAATTGACGCAAATGGGGTCAGAATTTCAATCGCACTCAAACGGCCAGATTATGAAAGACGTGACCGAAATCTCCATATGTGTCGATGATGGCATCGGCACCCAATTGTTCCACCGGCCGGTCGCGGTAGCCGAAGCTGACCGCAGCGAACGGCACGTTGGCTGCTCTTGCGGTATCGGCGTCGGTGATGGAGTCCCCGACATACAGCGTTCGGCCACCACCACACCGGGCGATTGCTTCGAGTAACGGTGCAGCGTCAGGCTTGGAAACAGACAAGGTATCGCCGCCGATAATTGCGTCGAATTTTCCCGACCAGCCAAGTGCGTCGACCAGCTTTTTCGACAAATTTTCCGGCTTGTTCGTACAAATTGCAGTTCGCACATGCATTCCACGTAACCGGTCGATTACCTCAGCCGCGCCGGCATAAGCCTTGGTGTGCACACATATGTGTTGTTCGTAAAAGCCAATCAATGCGCCTAGTCCTGAATCCAGCAGCGCATCCTCGCCACCGCCGGTCGCGGCCAGACCTTTGCGCATCAGCGCGCGCGTACCATGACCCACCATCAGCCTGATCTGATCATTTGGCAGACGCGGGCGGCCAAGCGTTTCGAGCGCATGGTTCAGGGCATCAGCAAGGTCAGCGGACGTATCGGCCAGAGTGCCGTCGAGATCAAACGCGACAATGTCGAATTTCATGCAATTTAGCCTTTTCCGGCGCGGACAATAACGACCGCAGCAATCGCCAGCAGCAGTATCGCTCCTGCCTCAAACAGGATATTTTCGGGCGCCATGTCCTTGCCTTGCAGCACGATAAGCCGGGCGAGTGCGGTGACCGCGATGAAAATCGGATAGACAAAGGGCGAGCCGCGCCCGGTGTAGAACACCGCGATCATCCCCATCACTTCGGTATAGAGGAAGATCAGCAATATGTCGGCCAACGTGATCGTCTGCGCGCGGTAGACGCCAACAATCTCGATGCCTGCTGCGCCGATGGTCATCGCGGCGGCGACCATCAGAAGCGCGCGTTCGATGAAGCGAAAACCGATCAGCGCGTTCCTGCCGCCTTTGTCATCCTCAAGCGCATGGCCGGTTAGCGGGTCGATATTCGCCGGGTCGGGGTCTGGCGCGGTCATGATACAGCGGCCAGCGGCTGGGATGCACACAGCACCGCGTCCAGCGCCGCAATATCGATTGGCGGATAGGGACAGTCCAGATCGGCGCGCACCGCGGCGGCTTCGGCAAATTGTTCGTGCGAGGTATAGAGCGACGGCGTAACGAGGACTGCTATTCCGCACGCTGCGGCGGCGAGCAGGCCGTTGCGCGAATCCTCGATGGCAATGCACTGATCGGGCGCAAGAGCCAGCGCCGATACTGTGCGTCTATACGCTTCGGGGTTGGGCTTTTTATGGGCAACATCCTCGCCGGTCACCACGGCATCAAAACCGGCGATTGCGCCTACGCCAAAATGACGGTCGAGCAGTGCGGTCAGGTTGGTTCGGCTTGTCGTTGTCGCGATGGCGGTTTGGATGTTGCCACGGCGCGCCTCATTGATGATACGCGATATGCCGGAGCGCAGCGCAACTTCGCCGTTTTCGACAAGGCCGGCATAGATGGCGTTTTTTCGGGCGTGGACATCGGCGACGAACTGGTCGGTATCGGTCGCATTTATGGTGCCAAGGAAATGCCTGATACGTTCGCGTCCGCCAGTTACCTTCAGCAGTTCGCGGTAATCATCGGCGCTCCAGTGCCAGTCGCGTCCGGCTTCGGTAAAGGCTCGGTTGAACGCGGTGCGGTGCGCTTCTTCGGTTTCGGCCAATGTGCCGTCGACGTCGAAGATGATCGCCTTCAGCCTCATTCGCCGGCGCTCGTAAACACGCGGCTGGCAAGGATATCGGGGGCGTCGATGATCGACAGATCCTCGGCAGCAACAGGCTGCGGGCCCGCGAACATGCGGTTGGCTTGTCGCAGCCGCGCGCGGTCGAGAGCGTTGCGGATCGAGCGGGCGTTGGCGAACAGGGGCTGGGCTTTGCGCGCCGCGACATATTCGATCAGCGCTTCGCGGCCAGCGGCGCTTAGGTGGTAGTTCTGTTTTTCCAACATAAGTTCGGCGATCTGCACCAACTCGTCATCGCCATAATCGGGAAAGTCGATATGGTGCGCGATGCGGCTGCGGAAGCCCGGGTTGGAGGCGAAAAACGTCTCCATCCGTTCGCCATAGCCCGCGAGGATGACGACCAGATCGTCGCGCTGGTTCTCCATAACTTGCAACAATATCTCGATCGCCTCCTGCCCGTAATCGCGCTCGTTTTCGGGGCGGTAGAGATAATAAGCTTCGTCGATGAACAACACGCCGCCCATTGCTTTTTTCAGGATGTCCTTGGTCTTTGGCGCGGTGTGTCCGATATACTGGCCAACCAGATCGTCGCGCGTGACAGACACGAGATGACCTTTTCTGACAAGTCCCAGCCGGTGGAGTATGCCCGCCATCCGTTCGGCCACGGTGGTCTTGCCCGTTCCCGGGTTGCCGGTGAAGCTCATGTGCAACGTCGGCGCTTCGGTGGCGAGTTCAAGCCGCTTGCGCGCCGCATCGACCAGCAGCAACGCCGATATTTCGCGCAGCCGCTGCTTGACTGGCGCAAGGCCGATCAGTTCGCGGTCGAGCTGGCCGAACTCGTCGGACAGCCCGCTTTCCGCAAAGTCACGCTGGAGGTCGACGGTATCGGTCATCAGCCGGTGTAGCGCTCGCCCTCTGGCTTGTCGGCGATATAGGCGCGGGTGGTGTAGGCCATATTGCGCCCGCCGCGTTCTTGACGTTCGATCATGAAGCCGGGTTCGTTCGCCGGACGGTCGGTGATGAACGACAACCGGATCGATTCCCAGCCGTGAGTGGCGTCGAACGCGGTCAGGCGGATATATTTCGAACCGGCGTGGATTTTGCGGCATGCGGCAAGCTCCATCATCACGCCTGCTGCATCGGCGATGTCGAACATCGGAATGCCCCACATTTCCCAATAGGTGTTCCGGGGGTGCGGGTCGTCAGTATATTCGAGGTTCACCGCCCATCCATTGTCGAGGCAGTACTGGACTTGGGCCGTAATCTGCTCGTCGGTGAAGTCGGGCAGGAACGAAAATGTGCCTTGGGTAACGCGCATTGGTTTTCTCCTTACGCGGCAGTTGCGGTGGGGACGAAGTCGGCGGTATCGGTCGATTCATAGTTGAACGATATGTCCTTCCACGTTTCGAGCGCAGCGCGCAGCGGACCGCACCAGCGTGCGGCGGCTTGCAATATCTCCGGCCCTTCGTTCAGATAATCACGGCCCTCGTTGCGCGCCTGAATCATGCATTCCAGCGCAACGCGGTTGGCGGTCGCGCCCGCTTGGATGCCCTGCGGGTGGCCAATGGTGCCGCCGCCGAATTGGAGCACGCAGTCTTCGCCGAGATAATGGATGAGCTGGTGCATCTGCCCGGCGTGGATGCCTCCGCTCGCAACCGGCATGACCTTGTTGAGGCTTGCCCAGTCCTGTTCGAAGAATATCCCGGTTTCCAAGGACTGCGGAACATGGTCCTCGCGCAGTGTGTCGTAAAAGCCCTTGATCATCAGCGGATCGCCTTCGAGCTTGCCGACGACTGTGCCCGCATGAAGATGGTCGACCCCCGCCATCCGCATCCATTTGCAGATCACGCGGAAATTCATCCCGTGATTTTTCTGGCGGCTATAGGTCGAATTGCCCGCACGGTGGAGGTGGAGGATCATGTCGTTCTTGCGCGCCCAGATCGCCATCGACTGGATCGCGGTGTAGCCGATGACCAGATCGATCATGATGATAATCGAGCCCAATTCCTTGGCGAACTCGGCGCGCGCATACATCTCCTCCATCGTGCCGGCGGTGACGTTGAGATAATGGCCTTTGACCTCGCCGGTCGCGGCCTGCGCCTTGTTCACCGCCTCCATCACGTAGAGGAAACGGTCGCGCCAGTGCATGAAGGGCTGCGAGTTGATATTCTCGTCATCCTTCATGAAATCGAGGCCGCCCTTCAGGCCTTCATAGACAACGCGGCCATAATTGCGGCCCGACAGGCCGAGCTTGGGCTTGGTCGTCGCGCCCAATAAAGGCCGCCCGAATTTGTCCATGCGCTCGCGCTCGACAACGATGCCGGTGGCGGGGCCCTGGAAGGTTTTGAGATAGGCGACGGGGATGTGCATATCCTCAAGCCGCAGCGCTTTCACTGCCTTGAAGCCGAAGACATTACCGATAATCGACGCGGTCAGATTGGCAATCGACCCGCCCTCGAACAGGTCGATGTCATAGGCAATCCAAGCGAAATACTGGTTTTCGGCATTGGGCACCGGATCGACACGATAGCATTTGGCGCGATATTTGTCGCAAGCCGTTAAACGGTCAGTCCACACCACGGTCCAAGTTGCGGTCGAGCTCTCACCGGCGATGGCCGCCGATGCTTCCTCCGGGTCCACGCCTTCCTGCGGCGTCACACGGAATAGGGCGATGACGTCGGTGGGCTTGGGCTGATAATCAGGCTCCCAATAGCCCATTTTCTTATATTCCATCACACCAGCAGAGTAGCGCTCTTTGGCGTTAATCGGGGTTGCGTCGTTCATTGCACCTTCTCCTTCATTCTGCTGCCGCCAGCGTGAGCCCTTGCGGGTCGAGCGAACCGCTGGCGTAACGTTTGGCCATTTCTGACATTGGTACGATCCTGATTTTGGATGCCTGTCCTGCGGTCCCGAACGCCTCGAAACGCGCGCGGCAGATTGAGGCCATTGCGTCCATTGAGGGTTTCAAAAACTTGCGTGGATCGAACTCGGATGGGCTCGTCACCGCAACACGGCGGAATTCTGCCGCTGCCGCCAGACGCAAATCGGTGTCGATATTGACCTTGCGCACGCCCATTCTGATACCCTTGACCAGCTCCTCGACGGGTACGCCGTAAGTCTCGCGCATCTCGCCGCCATGCTTGTTGAAGACCTCCTGCCACTCCTCGGGCACCGAGGATGAGCCGTGCATGACGATGTGCGTATTGGGCAGACGCTGGTGAATCTTCTCGATGACGTCCATCGCCAGGATGTCGCCGGTCGGTTTGCGCGTGAATTTGTATGCACCGTGGCTCGTACCAAGCGCGACCGCGAGCGCATCGACCTTGGTTTCGGCAACAAAGCGTTCGGCCTCGTCTGGATCGGTGAGCAGCATCGAATGGTCGAGCGCGCCTTCAAAGCCGTGGCCGTCCTCGGCCTCGCCTTGTCCGGTTTCGAGGCTACCAAGGCAACCAAGTTCGCCCTCGACCGAGGCACCAACCATATGCGCCAACCGCGTGACTTCGGCGGTGATCCCGACGTTATAATCATAATCGGCGGGAGTCTTGGCATCTTCCTTGAGCGAGCCGTCCATCATTACCGAGGTAAAGCCATTCTGGATTGCGCTGAGGCAGGTCTGGACATTGTTGCCATGATCCTGATGGATGACGATGGGGATCGCCGGAAACATCGCCTCCAGCGCTTCCATCATCTTGGCGAGCATGATGTCGCCTGCATAGGAACGCGCGCCCCGGCTGGCTTGCAAAATCACTGGCGCGTCGCAGGCTTGCGCGGCTTCGAGGATCGCCAGCCCCTGTTCCATATTATTGATATTGAACGCGGGCACGCCGTAACTGTGCTCCGCCGCATGATCGAGCAATTGGCGCAACGTAATTCTAGCCATCAGTCCATCCTCCGTTTGCGGTCAACGATGCGCAGGATCATCGGGGTCAGGATCAGTTGCATCGCAATATCGAGCTTGCCGCCCGGAATAACGATCGAGTTCGCTCGGCTCATGAACGAATTCTGGATCATCGCGGTGAGGTAGGGAAAGTCGATCCCGCGCGGGTTTTTGAAGCGGATGACGACCATCGATTCGTCGGGCGTAGGTATCCACCGCGCCACGAACGGGTTCGAGGTATCGACCACGGGCACGCGTTGGAAATTGATGTCGGTTTCGACGAATTGCGGGCAGATATAATGGATATAGTCGGGCATCCGCCGCAGGATCGTGTCTGTGACGGCCTCCGCCGAATGTCCGCGCGAAGCCTTGTCGCGGTGGAGCTTTTGAATCCACTCGAGATTGATGACTGGCACTACGCCGATTTTCAGATCAGCATATTGCGCGACATTGACTGTTTCGGTGACGACCGCGCCGTGCAACCCTTCGTAGAATAGCACATCGCTCGGGCTTGGGAGGTCGCCCCATTCGGTGAAGGTGCCGGGGGCTGCGCCGTGCAACGCTGCCTCCTTATCGTCGTGGATGTAATATCGGGACTTACCCGTTCCAGTTTCGCCATATTGGCGGAATGTCGCTTCCAGTTCCTCGAACAGGTTTTCGCCGGGACCAAAATGGCTCAGATGACGGTTACCCGCCGCATCGGCGTCGGCAAGTTTTTGTCTCATCGTTGCGCGGTCATATCGGTGGAAGCTATCACCTTCGATGGTCGCGGCCTGGATGCCTTCGCGCCGAAATATCTGCTCGAACACATGCTTGACCGTAGTCGTCCCCGCGCCCGAAGAGCCGGTGACTGAAATGATGGGGTGTTTAACCGACATGACGCGCTCCTTCAGGCCTGAAACAAAGTGCGTTTGGCGAACAATGGTGCGCGGTCGGGCATGTTGCTCGACATCGTATGATACCGTCCGATGCGGCGCACCTCTGCGGCAGAGCCGAACACCAGAGGCACGCGTTGGTGCAAGTCGGTGGCCGCAACGTCGAGGATGGGGTCAACGGTGTCGGTAGCGAGACCGCCAGCCTGCTCGATCAGCATCGCGATCGGATGGGCCTCATACACCAGCCGCAACCGTCCCTTGGCATAGCCGCGCCGCCGGTCTCCGGGGTATAGAAACGCCCCGCCCTTGACGAGGATGCGATAGGTCTCTGCAACAAGCGACGCGATCCAGCGCATATTGAATTCCGCTTCGCGTGGGCCGTGGCCGCCCTTAAGACAATCGTCGAAGTAGAGCCGAACGGGCTCTTCCCAATGCCGATAGTTAGACGCGTTAATAGCAAATTCGGCCCGCTTGGCGGGGATCTCGCATTGCGGACTGGACAGCAGGAAATCTCCAGCAGCTGGCGAATAGATAAAAATTGAAGTCCCATGTCCCAGCGTCAGAACCAGCGCGAGCTGCGGACCATAAATCAGGAAGCCAGCTGCCAGCTGCTGCCGCCCATCGCAAAGAAACGGTGCCATTCTGTCGCCGGAGAAAGGCCGGATCGAAAAAATGGTCCCGATAGACACATTGGTATCGATATTCGACGAACCGTCGAGCGGGTCGATAGCTAGAGCCAGCGGCCGCGACGCGTCGATCAATACCGGCTGGTTCAATTCTTCAGAAGCATACACCCCGACTGGCGATTGACTCAGTGCTGTCAAAAAGCGGTCATCGGCGAGCAAATCAAGGCCGCGCTGGGCATCGCCATCGGCATTGGTGTCACCCTCTTTTTCAGCGAAGTTAGAACCGAGGGGGCCGTTAGCGATCGTGACGGCAAGCGCAACGCCAGTGTCGGCAATCAGCCTAACGGTTTCTGCGACCGCAACTTTTGTCTCGTCACCATCCTGCGATGCCAAATATGCGGTGAGGCTTTTTCCTATCACGGCTGATTATTCTCCACTCTCCGAGAGAGATATCAGCGTCAGCCCGTGGTTAAGTAAAGTTTATTATCTTTACACAATAAATAAGTAAATCTAACTCTGTAGAAATGCTGAACCTTACTATCCGGCAGCTCCACGCAATTTTGGTCGTAGACCGGCTGGGTCAGATCAACTTGGCCGCGCGAGAAATCGGTCTAACGCCGCCTGCCGTTACGCTGCAAATCCAACATGCAGAGGCAATGGTAGGCACGGCTTTATTTGAGCGTAATTCAGAGGGTTTTCGGGCGACTGATGCGGGCCGGGCCGTGATCGACGCCGCGCGAGATGTCGAGCTGCGGTTGGCGACACTGAAGGACGACATTGTCTCTATTCGCGGCGCCGGGCTGGGACGCTTGCGGTTGGGTGCTGTCTCCACCGCCAAATATTTCGTTCCCCGCTTGATGGCAGGTTTTGCTGAAGAGCGTCCCGGAATTGAAATTAGCCTCACGATAGGAAACCGGGCAGCGATTATCGAAGCGCTCAGCGAACAACAAATAGACATAGCGCTGATGGGGCGCCCGAGCCGCAAGACGCCAGTCGAAACCACACTGCTCGGCGACCACCCTCTGGTCATCATAGCAGCGCCCGATCACCCGTTGGCTGGCAAACGGCAAATTTCCAAACAGCGCATTGCCGAAGAGGCGTTTCTGGTCCGTGAACCGGGGTCGGGAACGCGCACGTCGTTGGAACTTTTCCTGAGCGATATCCCCGGTCGGCTGGACAATCTCAGCACTGAATTCAGTTCAAACGAGACCATCAAGCAGGCCGTGATGGCGGGAATGGGCATCGCATTTATTTCGGCACACACCATCGCGATGGAAGTAGAGATAGGTCGCCTAGCCGTTCTCGATGTAGCCGACACACCAGTTTTGCGACAATGGTTCGTCGTCCGCCGCGCCGACCGCGCCCGTTCGCCAGCGATGGACGCTTTTGAGTCTTTTGTTAGCAATTATGGCCGGGACTTTCTTCCCGCAATTGCAACTCCCAGTTAAGCCTTGCGATTAGCATGTCCGGGGAATTTCGTATCCACGTCCTTAAAGACACGCCTCACATTTTCTGAGCGTTTGTAACTTCGACAATTTTTATTTTCCTTGAAACATTTCGTCATCCTGGCGTCGCTATATGCTAGATGAATCTCGCCGGAGCTGCATTTGATAGGCCGCCGGCATGCACAAAGCAGCTATTGAGCGACGACCTTGACGCTACAGCCGCTGGATTCAAAAACGGCAGGAGGTTCACACTGACACCACAAAAGTGGAAGAGCGGGTGAGCAGGCGCTGCTCCAACTCAAATCCAGAACTGGCGGGGACTATTTACGCACAGTGTCGGCCCTTGATATTTGGTGCTTTGGTCGCATCTGCACCAGTACATCGCTATTGTTGGTCTCAGAACAACCATAGCCTATCGCCAAGAAGTCCAAATAGAGGATGCAATAGTGTTGTAAGGCGGCAGTAAGATATAGCAGGGCCTTGGCTGAGCTGTCCTGTGTATGTGCGGCCGATGCACCCGCTTTCCGAAGATTGAGGATGTTCGATACATGGCAGTTTTCCTGAACCTGAAAAGCGCTTCGGCGCAGCGCCGCCAGATGATATTGGGCACAATTATAATGATTGCTGGGCTGGTGCTGTTTTGGGTCGCGCCTGCCGAAGCTGAAGGCAATTGTCCTCCGGGGTATTTCCCAATTGGGGGCGGATCGGCAGGGTGGGAGGGCTGCGCGCCCATGGGTCCCTCGAGTGGCGGAAATAGAGGTTCATCAGATTCAGGTCCAAGTCATCAGATTACCTCTGTTCCGCGACGCCCGACAGATCTCGGATTTATGGCGGCTGCATATCATACTGATACAGGCGCATATTGGGTATCAATTAAGGTTAAAACGCTCGAAGCCGCGAAGGCGCGTGTCCTAGATGCATGCAACAAGGCAACCGGAGGTGGTTGTCATATCGCCGCACAGTTGGGCGGTAGCGCTCAGATTTATATTTCCGAAGACGGAATGGGCCAGCGGTATATAGAAGGAGCGGTTGGCAATGACATGCTGTTAAACCCTGACGTGTCAATGCGGAGCTGTTTGAAAAACTCGTTCGGTTGTGATTTTTATACCGTTTATAATGCTGATGTGATTTTCCTCGACATCGATCCGGCTATTGATCAATCGAAGGACTTTTTTCCGATAGTAAAGTTAAATCAAATCAAGTGGGCAATGGTTGTCCAGCCGACGAAACCGACCGCTGCAGCGCATAAAAAAAGCTGGTTGATCAGCGGCAGCGAAGATTCAGAAGCCACTGTGAATCGAATTTTAAATCGCTGTACCGCCGATACCGGCGTTTCATGCACCGTTGCGGCATATGCTGCAACGGGCCAAAAGACCACCGATAATGGCCGTGTCGACATGAATGGCGTGTTGGTGCATTACGTCGACCCGCAGGGCAACAACCACTGGACGTCCGCACTGCCGGCCCCAATCAAGCGGAAGAAGCAAAAATCTGTTTTCGGCGGTTTCATACCCAGACATCCCGATCCCGAGACGGTCCAGGAGCGTGTCGATCGGCTTTGCCCTTCCAAGTGCAGGATTATCGCCACCTACGATGCGCTGACTCCAAGGCTACAGGTTATTGAGGATGCGCCTTAAGCGCCGTTTTGGGTAGAAAGACGACAGCACACATGGCCTGAACTGAGGCGCCCGAGTCCGAAAGCTACCGCCTGAGCGAGGTGGGTGGGAATTCATCTTGCCGCATTCCAATTCGGCATCCCTGAAATACGAACTTTGCCGAGGCATAATCTCCTGCTTTTTGGAGTTTGGACTCTGGTAAAGCCTTGCGGACACCCAATCCACTGCGGGACTTCATGGTTGCCATCCAATTTTGCAGCATCCGGCTTCCTTGGGGATAGTGATACGCACCGCAGCAGGCTGATGAATATCTATTGCCACGAACGATAAAGAATGGGACCAATAGCAGCGGGGTGGGTGTTGAACGCAAGGCCACCCATGCGGTGGTGGCACGACATGGACGTGATTGAAAGCAGCAAGACAAAAGGCAACCCGGAACGGATGCAAACAACTGTGTTTGTCAGCTATTGCCGGGAGGATCAGGCGCGCGCGTTACCAATCATTCAACTCATCGAAGCGGCCGGGTTTGCGACATGGTGGGACGGTTTGCTGGAAGGCGGAGAGCGCTTTTCACACACCACCGAAGATGCCCTGAATCGGGCAAAAGCGGTCGTCGTGTTGTGGTCAAAAGCTGCAGTACAATCGCATTGGGTCCATGACGAAGCAACGCGCGGTCGCGATCGACGGGTTTTGGTACCGCTGTCGCTAGATGGTTCGGACCCGCCATTGGGGTTCGGGCAGTTTCAAGTGATTAATCTGGCGCACGCGAAAATCACCACTGAAGACCCGGCGGTGCAGAGCCTTCTGCGATCGGTTGCGGCTTTGCACGAAAAAACGGTGGATTTGCCCGTGGCAAAGCCTGCGCGCAGTGCCCACATCACCCGCAGAGGCGCGATGGTGGGTGGACTATCCTTGGCAGCAGCGGGTGGAGGCTTTTTGCTTTGGAATAGCGGTTTGTTCGGCGGCGGTGCGAAGGGTAACAGCGTCGCCGTCTTGCCATTTGATAATCTTTCGGGCGACCCCGAGCAGCGCTATTTTTCCGATGGGCTTGCATCGGAAATAAGATCAAACCTGTCGCGCAATGCTCTTCTCGAAATAGTCGGCCAAACCTCTTCTAACCAGTTTCGCGATCATGATGGCGACGCACGCTCGATTGCTAAGGAATTGCAGGTATCGTTCCTGCTCGACGGAAATGTCCAGAAAATGGGTGACCGGCTGAAAATTGCGACCGATCTGATCGATGGCAGAACGGGCATCAGCAAATGGGCGCAAACATTCGAACGGCAGCTTTCTGACGTTTTTGCTGTTCAAAGTGAAATTGCCATCGCAGTTGCGGGTGCCCTTTCTATCGCCATAGACTCGAGTTCTGCGGCTCAGCCATCGGTTCAGGTCGGCGGCACTAAAAGCCTCGCTGCTTTCGACGCTTTTTTGCGCGGGCGGGACTTGTTCGAGGCACATGTCGATGAGGGCTCAGAACGTGCCGCCTTGGCCTTGCTTGACCAGTCAATTGCTCTCGATACCAAATATGCTGCCCCCCGGGCATTGCGGTCGCGATCGCTAGCGATAATCGCAAACCAGTTTGCAACCGCCGGCGAACGCAAGACACTGTACAGCGAAGCCGTGGCCGAGGCGAAGCGCGCGACAGAAATCGCGCCGACATTTGCCCCTGCTTTTGCAGCATTGGGGTACGCGCTTTTTTATGGCGGGCTTGATGCCAAAGCAGCACGGCAGCCATATGAACGCGCGCATGCACTTGCGAAGAGTGACGTCGATGTACTCAGCCGATATGCAGTCTATTGTGCAAGAACCGGCCGGTTCAGTGATGCCGATGTAGCGATTAACCGCGCAGCAGCGCTCGACCCTTTAAACCCGTCGATGTTCAAATCAGCAGGCAATATCAAATATGCCGCAAAATCTTATGAGGAAGCAATAGCGCTTGGCCGCAAAGCGCTGGCGCTAAACCCGAACAGAAGCACCATTCATGGTGATATCGGCAATGCCTATTTCATGCTGGGAAATATCGACAAAGCCGAAAGCGAATTTTCTCAGGAGACTAACACCCTGCTCTCGCTGCCCGGAGAAGCGATTATCGCGCACAAGCGCGGCAAAGCGGACGAAGCCACAGCTCAGCTTGCGGCACTGGTCACAGAACATGGCGACAATGCCCTTTACCAGCAGGCGCAGATATATGCACAATGGGGAGATATCGAAAACGCCTTTGCCGCGCTGGATAAGGCGTACATTACCGCCGACTCGGGTCTGGTTTATCTCCTCAATGATCCATTGCTTGATCCTTTGAGGAATGACCCACGTTACAAAAAACTGTTGATGGATCTGAAATTTGTGTAAAACTATGTTTCTCTAAGAGGGGGATTAGCAATGCGTAAATCTATTATCATGGCATCGGCCGTCATTCTGTCACTCAGCGTCATGGGGTGCAGCAAGTCCGAAGAAGCAGCGGTCTCTGAAGAAGTCGTAGCTGAAGAACCGGTTGCAGCGGAAACTGACGCGGGAGAGACGGATCAGGGCGCAACCGACGAAGGCGCCACAGACCAAGGCTCAACTGATCAGGGTTCCACAGATCAAGGTTCGACCGATCAGGGTTCGACTGACCAAGGTTCAACTGATCAAAGCTCAGTCGACAAGTAACCTTTGTGAAGTTCAGATGACAAAGATTAAGGCCCGACGGACGGGCCTTTTTCTTTTTTAGCCGTAGGCACCAAGCCACGGTCGATAAGCTGTCGCTCCAATCAGACGGGAACAGTAATATGCTTTCCGCCAAATACTGCTTGCCAATTTTCAATCTCATCGACCACAATATCGTCAATGGCGTGGGCAAGACCCGACACGCGCGCATAGGTAACTTCATTATCCGGCGCTGTGAGCAAGATCCCAATCCGTGCTTCGACATCGCCAAGCTTTTGGGCAGTGATTTCAGAGATTGCCGAGAATCGTTCGAAATCACCGAAATAGTGAACACCCGCGAGTGCGCCACCTAGCGTCGGAAATAGCACGCCAAGAAAAGTGAAAGCCTTGGCCACGTCATGCGGCAAGTCATGCGGAAGCCAATTCAACGCGGCACCCATTTCGATCATCAGATAGATCGCGACCGAAATAACCGCGAGCAGGAAAAGCAATTCGGAACTGCGGTCGAGATTATGTTGCGCGCGCTTAAGCCGGGCCGCCTTGCCGAGATGATACGCACGCTGAGAGGAAACATGATGATCGCGCATGAGGGTCAATGCGCACCGCAGATATTCAGGCGTCACCTTCATCTGCGGTAAACCGATACCGCGCAGGGCATTGCGCGCATACCATTCGGGCCAATTACCATTTTGCCCTCGCGGCCACCGACCGGTTGAGCGCGACGCACCGAGCAATAGCATTATGGGGGCATGGCGAAAATATTCAGCCACCCTGCGGGTTTCAAACCAGCGCTCGTGCCAGTGCAGACGTTTGCCGGTAAGAAAAATCGCCACGATCATTGCCAGCAGCAAGAATTCAAAGGCCGCAAATCCCCATTTCTGATCCACCGACGCAATCGGCAGATAGGCAACGCCGCCGATGATAGCGAAAGCGGAAAGGAAGAAACTTGCGACCATGCCACCGCGATAGGCATCGGATAACCAAGTCGATATGCCATCCGCCCAGCCGAACGGCTTGAAGACATCATTGGCGATGCGCTGCGGCATTTCAGGGTCCCCACCCGGCAATGCGCGCATGGCCGCCAGCATCGGCGCGCCGGTTCCGGTCGCTATGGCATCGGGATGTTCGTAACGCTGACGCAAACTGCGAAACGGTCGATTGGTCGGCTCGCCGAACATCGCCTCTACGCGCCGATAGGCCTGAAATAGCGGGCTACTTTTTGAATGCCATTTATCGTCTTTACGGTAGCTTTTCCAACCGTCGCTGGACGGGTGCATGGCATCATGAACTGCCGCCCGAACGGCGGCTTCATCTTTCGTGGCGGGCGGTCGACCTGCGATTCCAGCCAATTCTTCAGTCGCGCGCAATATCTGCCAGCCATCGGGGTTGCGGGCATCTATCCAGATCACAGCTACACCTTGTTCGAGTGCCGCTTCTATCGTGTGGCGCGTTCCGCCGACGGTCCCCCGCGTAATGCCGTCCCATATGCCGATCAGCAGATCCGAATGTTCGACCATGATCCGGGCCGCCATAGCCGCACGGTCAGAACAGATTGCGACAAATGCCTGTTTCGCTGCTTCATCATCAGGGGCAGTCAAATGCGCGCGGTAAAGTGCCTCCACCTCCGCGTCCTGCTCTGCAAGTTCGAACAGATTGACTTCGCTGGCTATCGCAGCAATTTCCTTCGCCCGCGCTGCCGTTGCCGCATCGTTTGCAGGCGCGCCAACCAACAGCGGGTTCATGTCGGCAAGCGTTTCGGGCTGCGCATTTATTGCGAGGTTCAGCGCGCGGCCGAATGGCAGCGGCGCCGCGACAGACCAGCTATTGGCCTTGGCACATTTTACCGCCATCAGGTCGGCGCCATAGGCGAGCAGCGAATGCAGTTGAAGCCGTGCGGACTCCACGCCCGCAATCTTGTCCACCTCTTCGTCCGCCACCCGACCAAGAAACGCCATCAAGTCGGCCAGACTTTTGGCGATACCTTCGCGATTGGCGGAAAATACAGGATGTTTGCTGCGGTGGCCGGTAATGCCGATGTCGAGCATTACTGCCGGAGTGGCTAATCCCGAACTGCCGACATCGGCGTGCTGCATGGGATTGTTATCCTTCCCTCTTTTGTTGAGAACAGAATTACGAGAAGAACGGGATCTGTTCAAGTTGCACAGGCGCAGAGCACGGCATCCCGTGCAATGGCATTAAAGACAAGTATAATTTGTATGGCTATCCATCAGTGGGAACAAAATATGATGTCAGTCGTTGCACTTGGTTAATCAGACGGACGAAATTCAGGGTTCATTTTGTCATATGAGGGGCGGACCAATCGGCACAGACCACATGCAGACGGGTGAAAGTTATCCGTCCGACGGCCAACCGTCATTCCGATTAATTGCGGATTCCGCACCCGTGCCTATCTGGGTTACAGGACTGGATCGAAAAAGGACGTTCGTTAACCGGGCATATGTCGATTTTTTGGGATGCAGTTATGTTGAGGCGGTAGATTTTGACTGGCGTAACATAATTCATCCAGATGATGCTGCGAACATTTTGCAGCAATCGATCGACGGCGAAGCCAGTTTGAAGCCGTTCACGCTGGTTGGCCGCTATCGTCGCGGGGATGGTGAATGGCGTTGGCTGAGTTCGATTTCCAACCCCAGTCGCGATGCCGATGGCAACCATACTGGGTTCATCGGGGTCGCACATGACATCACCGATTCCAAGACCGCCGAATTCGCTGTCCGCGAAAGAGAGGCACAATTATCCGCCTTCATAAACCAGTCGACGGCGGGCTTTGCGCAGGTTGATCTTGATGGACGGTTCACACTGCTGAATGACCGCTTTTGCGAAATCTGCGGATGGAGCCGTGAAGAACTGCTCACGCGCACGATGCAGGATATTACCCATCCGGACGACCTGCCACGCAATATTCCGCTGTTCGAAGAGGCAGTTCGGTTCGGAACCCCCTACACTCATGAAAAACGCTATCTGCGACCCGACCGATCCGAAGTTTGGGTGAATAACTCGGTCGCGGTAATCAAGCGCGAGGATGGAACGCCTTATGGCGTTCTTGCGATTACGCTTGATGTTACCGGGCGCCGCAAATCCGAAGCCGCACTTCGCAAGGCATCGGAGAGCATGCGGCTGGCGATTGAAGGCGCGGGAATGGCAACTTGGGAAATCGATCTTTCGACAATGGAGGGTCCTTGGTCAGCCAATCGGTTCGACATATTGGGTTATGCAAGAACCGACAATGGCCGTGCCCCGTTTGAAGACTGGTTGGCCCGGGTACATCCGGCTGACCGCGACCGGGCCGAAGCGGCGGCAAGAAAGTGCTTCGCGGACGGCGCACCTTTTGAAATCGAATATCGCATTCTGCGGGCGGACACCGGTGAAGAAAGATGGCTCCGCAGTAATGGAACGATGATCAGCACAGAGGCTGGCGAGACCCCTCGGTTTGTAGGCGTTTCATTCGACATTACCGAGAAAAAACAGGCAGAGGCGCACCAGCAGCTTTTGATTGATGAGTTAAACCATCGCGTGAAAAATACTCTGGCAATCGTCCAGAGCATTGCACGGCAGTCGGCAAAAAAAGGAACATCCCCGGAAGATTTCGCTAAATCATTCGAAGGTCGGCTTGCTGCGCTTTCGGCAGCACAAAACCTCATTACAGCAGGATTATGGCGGCCGACCGAAATACAAAGGCTGATCGGCGCATGTTTACAACCGCTTGCCATAAGCCAACAAATCCTGATTGCCGGGCCGGCAGCGACATTGGGTGCCAAAACGGCTGTCACGATGGCGCTCGCGTTGCATGAACTTGCCACGAATGCGGTTAAATATGGGGCGCTTTCCGTACCAGAAGGCCGGGTGGAGATTTCCTGGTCTGTTTCGGAAGAACGCGAACTCCTGCTGAGTTGGACCGAAGCGGGGGGGCCGCCCGTCAAAAGCCCTCTCCATAAAGGATTCGGAATGCGGATGATTGAACGCGGACTGGCGGCAGAATTTGGCGGACAAGTTGAAATTTCGTTTGAACCAGAAGGCCTGTCGTGCAAACTCAGAGCCGTATTGCCGGAGATGCAAAAATGAGCGATTTGGCAAACAAGCGGATATTGCTGGTCGAAGACGAAGTTATCATAGCAATGATGCTTGAGGATATGATTACCGAATTAGGCGGGATCGTTGTCGGACCAGCTTCTACGATGGATTCGGGTATGGCTTTTGCCACAAACGAAATGATTGACGGCGCCATTCTCGACGTGAATTTGGGTGAGGGAAACAGTTCAGCAATCGCAGATATTCTTGCCGCCAGAAACATCCCGTTCCTGATGGCCACTGGCTATGGCCACACCGCCGAAAACGTCCATTCAGCCCCGCTTTTGCAAAAACCCTATCTGATTAATGACATTGAGCAAGCACTCCTCTCGATACTTCAGTCCTGAATATCTCGAGAAGCGACAACGCGTTCGCGACGAGCATATCTTCTCATAAAAAGCCCCGCCCGGGGGAGGATTCCGGACGGGGCTCTTATCATCCTCTCACTCCTGCTAGGGGGATTTGAGGAATTCGCTTCGGGGCCTAATAAGCCCCTGAAGTTTATGGCATTACAACCGTGTCGATCGCATGGATCGTGCCATTCGACGCGACCATGTCAGGGCCAGTTATGGTCGATTTTCCACCCTTGGCATCGGTCAGGACAATCTTGTCGCCGTCCATGGTTGCCTTCAGGCTTGCGCCATTAACAGTCTTAAGCGTTGCAGTTCCCTTGCCGTCCGCAATTTGCTTGGCAAGATCGCCCGACGCCACATTGCCGGAAACCACATGATATTTCAGCAGGGCGGCAAGCTTTTCTTTGCTTTCAGGCTTCATCAAGCCATCAAGCGTTGCTTTGTCGACCTTGCCAAAAGCGTCATTGGTCGGTGCGAATACCGTAAACGGACCGGGGCCTGATAGCGTTTCGCCAAGGCCTGCGGCTGTAACGGCAGTAACCAGCGTCGATGCCTGTGGATTTGCCTGCGCTAGCGCGACGATGTTTTTGTCACCCATCGGCTGTTCGGCAACACGCGTGTCAGGGGTCATGGTTTCGTCCTGAACCACTGTGGTGTCTGTAGCAGGCGTATCGCTTGGTTCATTGCCGCTGTTGCATGCGCTCAATGAGAGTGCTGACAGGCCTGCAACCAAAGTAAGTTTGAATGCTTTCATCTCTGAATCCTTCTTCAATTTGTCCCTCGGCTGGCAATAACGCGGCAGGCGGCAAAAAGGATGCACGCGGTCACCAATTATCTTTAAAGCGAGGCAATCTGGCGGACGATGTGCCATATTTACGTCGGTCGCTGTTGTCCTACGGCCGGCTTTCATAATTTTGTGGGCATGTGCAATCACCAGCTTTATGGCGCGATGATGACTGGCTTGGCACCTGTACTTCGCGATGCGACCATTCGCCTTTCGGGCGTGAGCGATACGCCGCGCCTTGATGCCGAACTGCTCCTGGCTCATGCGATTGGATGCGACCGGTCAGCGCTCTTGCTGCGGCAGAACGAATTGGCGACGCCGGAAGGGTTTTTTGCGCTCATCGCCCGCCGACTGGCTCATGAACCAATAGCGTATATCATCGGGCGTCAGGGATTTTGGGATCTGGATCTGGCAGTAACGCCAGATGTCCTGATCCCCCGCGCCGATAGCGAGACGTTGATCGACGCTGCGCTGGAAGCATTTGCCCATCGCGACGTACCAGCCCGGATCCTTGATTTGGGGACTGGGTCGGGGGTGCTGCTGCTTGCCGCACTATCAGCGTTTCCCCACGCCGTCGGCGTTGGCATCGACGCAAGCGAGAGTGCCCTTGTGGTGGCAAGCAACAACGCTCAGCATTTGGGCTTCGCGGCGCGCAGCGAATGGCTGCATCGAAGCTGGCGTGACAAAGGCTGGAGCAATCGGTTAGGCCAGTTTGACCTCATCCTGTGCAATCCGCCTTATATCGAGGATGACGCCGCGCTCGACCGAATGGTCGCCGAATATGAACCGCACAATGCTTTGTTCGCTGGACCCGACGGATTGGAAGATTATCGCATACTCTTGCCCTTCATTCCGGCACTGCTCTTGCCGGATGGCGTAGCCATTTTCGAAATCGGCCACACCCAAGCCGATGCCGTTAGCAAATTGGCAAGCACAGCCGGGTTATCCACCGAAATGCGCCGCGATCTGGCTGGAAAACCCCGTGCCTTGCGCTTTTCGCTTGGATTCGGGAATTTGAACCGCTAGAGCGATACGTGCATCGCAGCAAAAACGCCCAAAACCGGGCCTTTGGCGCGAAGCCGCCCCCAGCGCAGATGGAATGAATTCAGGGTCAGGACGGACCTTGGCGCGACCTGAAAGGCTCAGGTTTAAAGGGACCAAGCAACATTTTTGTGCACAGCTTAAGGACAGGGCAAATCCTGATGAATACCAACAACAACCGGCCTCAGAACAACAATAACCGCCGTCGCGGTCGCAATAACAATAACAACAACCGGCAGCAGAATAACAATCGCAGCGGGTTCGATTACAACAACAGCATCGACAATCGTGCGCGCGGCAACGCAGCGCAGATGCTGGAAAAATACAAGAAGCTGGCGCAAGATGCGCAATTCAACGGTGATCGGGTAAACGCCGAATATCACCTGCAATTTGCCGACCATTATTTCCGCGTCCTTGCCGATTTCCGCAGCCGCCAGGAAGCGCGGCAGGAACAGCAGGGCGAACGTCGTCCCCCCCGCGACGAAAATCGCGAAGATCGTGACGATTGGCAGAATGATGATCGTTCGCAGGGCTTTTACGAGCAAGGTTCCAACGAAGGCGCAGAAACCGAGTCGGAAACGGCTGACGATTCCGCCAACAACGAGCGCGAGGATCGCCAGCCACAAAGGGCGGCCAGTAACGAAGAGCGTCGTCCGCGCCGCAACGATCGGCCTGAACGCTCTGGTAACGAACGCTCGGGCAGCGAACGTAGCGGCAACCGCGCGCCACGTCGTCACCATAGCGAAGAAGCCGACGATGCACCTGCAAGCCTGGATCTTGCGGTACTTCCACCTGCAATTGCACTCGCCAGTAACGACGACGTCGAGGCCGAAACCCCCAAGCCCGCCCGTAAACCGCGTGCGCGTCGGCCAAAGTCGGCGAATGACGAGAACGTTGTGACCGCAGCAGAATAAGCTTCGGAAATAACGTACTGGTTCCATTAATGTTGTGGCAATCAAACCGAAACTAATTCATCCTATGTGACATTGTTACAGGGGAGAACTGCCATGCGTCGTTTGCTGCTACTCGGATTAGGAGGAGCGCTGGCAGTTCCGCTATCCGCGCAACCCGCACCTACTAGCGTTGCGGTACCTGGCGAAGCCACCGCGCAAGGCGATATCGCGGTCACCATCTACCAGAACGGGCAGAGCCTTGTTCAAGACACCCGCCGCATGAACCTGCCCGGCGGCCGATCCAAGCAGGAATTCCCAGACGTGTCGGCGCAAATCCGTGCCGAAACCGTTACGTTGACCGGCCCCGGCATCGGCATTGTCGAACAGAATTTCGACTATGACCTGCTAACGCCTGCCAAGCTTATGGAAAAGGCCGTAGGCCAGACCATCACGTTGCTGCGCACCAATCCAGCGACCGGCGCCGAAACCCGCGTGCGCGCTAAAGTGCTCGCGGCGAATGGCGGCGTTGTCCTGCAGATTGGCGATACTATCGAAGTTTTGCGCGACGACGGCCTGCCCGTCCGCGTCATTTTCGACAAGGTGCCGCCGAACCTGCGCGCGCGACCAACGCTATCGGTGACGCTGGAATCCAAAGGTGGAATGACACCGACAACGCTCACTTACCTCACCCCTGGCCTTGGCTGGACGTCGGATTATGTCACGCTGTTCGACGATGCAAAGCAGACCATCGACGTGCAGGGCTGGGTCACGCTGACCAACAATACCGGCACCGATTACACCAACGCCGATGTGCTGCTGGTCGCCGGTAACCCCAATCAGGGCGGTGGACGGCGTAGTTTCCAGACGCCTTATAATCCCTCAACCGGCACCATCGATGAAGCCGGAACCGAGAGCAATGACCGCGAACGGCTGGGCGATTATTATCTCTACCCGCTGGCCGAACGCACGACGATATCAAACGCGCAGCAGAAGCAGGTTAGCTTCCTCGATGTCAAAGCCGCCCCTGCCCGCAGCACATATGAATTCAACAATGGCTGGTTAGCCACCAACGAAGCCGCCAGCGCAGCGTCGGTGCTGAAATTCTCGACCTCGCGCGGCGGTGGCTTGGGCGACCAGCTACCTGCTGGCACGATGCGCGTCTATATGCGCGACAAAAGAGGCGATCCGCAATTCATCGGCGAAAGCAGAATCGAAGCGACGCCGATGGGTAGCGCGATGTCGATCCGCACCGGCGAAGCCTTCGACGTCAAGGTCAAGACGGTCGTCGAGGAACGCACGCGCATATCTTCCAGCCGCTGGAAAACTCGAATGCGTTACGAAATCACCAACGCGCGTAATAACGCCATCAATGTTGATTTGGGCCAGAACGGCCTGTGGGGCGATGTACGGATCACCGAACAGAGCCAGGAAGGCAAACGCATTTCCGCTGATCGGGTTGAATGGAATGTGCCGGTGCCTGCAAACGGCAAGGCAACAGTGACGGCGACTTTCGATAGCCGGTATTGAGGTGATGCGCGGGCTTGCTGCCCTTGTAACGATATCCATTGCGTCGCCTCTCGCGGCGCAGACGGTCGTGGTGTCCCCCGAACCCGAGGCCGTCAGCCTCACCGTCTATCGCGGCCAGAAATATGGCAACGCCCCCATCGACCCCAACTGGCCAACCGGTTACGCGCTCGTTACCGAAACCCGCACTGTGACCATACCGGCGGGCGAATCCGTCGTCCGCTTTGAAGGAGTCGCCGAGGGCATGTTTCCCGAAAGCGCCATCGTCACCGGACTACCAAAAGGCGTGAAGGAAAAGAACCGCGACGCACGCCTCCTATCGCCGCTGGGGTTGGTAGACGCCTATCTGAAACGCGAGGTGACGATCACGCGCACGAGCAAGGCGACCGGCTTGGTGCGTGAATATCCGGCGTTCATCACGTCAGCCCCTGGCGGCGCCGTAATATTGCAGACCAATGAAGGCTATGAGGCGCTGCATTGCACCGGCCTTCCCGAACGGATGGGCTTTGACAAAGTACCCGCCAATCTGTCGGCCAAACCAACGCTATCGGTCGTGACGCAAGCAGACAAGCCGACCACCGCAAAACTGACGTTGACCTATATGGCGGCTGGCTTTGACTGGCAGGCGAATTATGTAGCGCACGTGCAGGAGCGCGGGAACGACGGAAAAGGCAAAGTCGATATGTTCGCCTGGTTGACGCTGGCGAACGGCGGCAACCAGAGCTTCGTCAATGCCAACACAATGGCGATAGCGGGCGAGCCAAACCGGGTCCGGCGCGGCGCGCAAGCACGGCCTACGGGCGGCCCGCTCAACCTGAAATGCTGGCCGATGCAACGTACGGATCAAGTGCCGTATCGTCCCGGCTATTACCCTGCCCCGCCACCTCCACCGCCCGCACCGATGGCCATGTACCTCGAAGGAGAGGCCGACAGCATCGTCGTGACCGCGCAAAAATTGCGCCGCAGCAATCTAGAAATGGCCTCGCCCGTTGCGGTCGTCGTTGCCGAGCAAGAGGATCTTGGCGACCTCAAACTGTACCGCATTCCTGAACCTGTCACCGTCAACGCCAAGGGGCAGAAGCAGGTCGCAATGCTCGTCAAACCCGGCGCGGTGTTCGAACATTATTATGCCGCCAATGTGAATAACTTTGACGGAAACAGCCAGCCGATGACGCTAATGCTGCGCGGCGAGAACAAGACGGACAAAGGCCTTGGCCTCCCAATGCCGCAGGGGCAGGTGATGATATTCGAAAACAGCAGCTACGGCCCGCTGCTCGCAGGCGAAGACACCTTGAAAGACCGCGCCATTGGCGAAGAGGTCGAGATGACGGTCGGCCAATCAAGCGACGTGCGCATGCAGGTAACGCTCATGTCCGAAAAAGGACGGACGCAACGCTGGAAAGTAGAACTCACCAACGCGCGAAGCTCGCGCATCAATGTCGAAGTCGAAATCCCCTACCAGCTGCGTAGCAATCCGAAAAATGTCGTCAAAGTTGACGGCGTGCCGACATGGAAGGCGACCGTGGCGGCAAATGGCGATGCAGAATTATATTATGAGGTGAAGCTGGAGCGGGATTAGGTACCAGCTTTTTGCACCCCATTATCGGGAAACCATCGCCCGCCCAACCAAAGGGCAACATGCACCAGCAATATCAGCACCGGGACCTCGACCAGCGGCCCCACGACTGCAGCAAAAGCCACAGGTGATGCAAGGCCAAAGGTAGCAATCGCCACCGCAATCGCGAGTTCGAAATTGTTCCCTGCCGCAGTAAAAGCAACTGCCGTTGTCCGCGGATAATCGCTGGAGATCAGCTTGCCCATGTAGAAGCTGATGATGAACTGCACGACAAAGTAAATCGTCAACGGGATCGCGATGCGGATTGCATCAAGTGGCAAAGTTAGAATTTCGCCACCTTTCAGACTGAACATCGCAACAATCGTAAAGAGCAAAGCAATCAACGTAATGGGAGCAATTTTCGGCAAAAAGCGATTTTCGTACCATTCATTTCCTTTGGCCTTGGTAAGCCAGCGACGGGTCAGGAATCCTGCGAGGAACGGGATGCCAAGATAGGTCAGCGCTGCTTCGGCCACCGCCCGAAAGCTGATGTCCAGCACATTTCCTTCCAACCCGAAAAGCGGCGGCAGGAATGCGAGGAAAAACCAGGCGTACACACTGAAGAACAGAATCTGGAATACCGAATTGAACGCGACCAACGCGGCGACATATTGATTGTCACCTTTGGCCAACTGGTTCCAGACAATCACCATGGCGATGCACCGGGCAAGACCGATAAGAATGACGCCGGTCATATATTCCGGCTTATCGGAGAGAAAAATGACTGCGAGGCCAAACATCAATACCGGGCCGATAATCCAGTTCTGCACCAGCGATATTATCAATATTTTTCTGTCGTCGAAGACCCGGGGCAATTGGTCATACCGAACACGGGCCAATGGCGGATACATCATCAGGACCAGACCGATCGCAATCGGCATATTTGTTGTCCCCCAACTGAGACTGTTGATTGCCGAGGGAAGCGACTCAAAAGCCAGTCCGAGCCCGACCCCTAACGCCATGGCGAGGAATATCCACAACGTCAGATAACGGTCGAGGAACGACAGGCGCTCGGGTTCAGAGGCTTTCATTCAAATATCCTTTTGGGGAGAGCACCTGTCGGATTAGGCCTCTTCAGCGATGACGCTGGCACCTTCGCTTTGGCCAATTTTCCTCAGCGTTGCCTTCAGCGCCATCTCGTCAATGGCGACGAGCGGCAACGCGAGAAACAGTTCGATCCGTCGCCTAAGATAACGCAGCGCCTGAATAAAGGCATCGCGCTGGTCTTCACCTTCCACCGCGGCAGGGTCTTCAATGCCCCAGTGCGCGGTCATCGGATGACCGGGCCAGATCGGGCAGGTCTCGCCTGCTGCATTATCACATACGGTGAAGATGAAATCGAACACAGGCGCACTTTCGGTGGCAAATTCGTCCCAGCTTTTCGATCGATAGCCTTCGTGGGGAAAACCTAGCCCCCTCAAAACTTCGATGGCCATCGGATGGACATCGCCTTTGGGGAAGCTGCCCGCGCTATACGCTTTGAACCTCCCTGCCCCGTCATGGTTCAGCAACGCCTCGGCTAATATTGAGCGCGCAGAATTGCCCGTGCAGAGAAACAGCACGTTGTATATTTTGTCGGTCATGGCTTATCCGCAAGTCGTGGTCGATGTCGCTCCGACCTTTGGCGCACAGCACGCATTGTCAGCAGCATTCGATCCGGCGAGCGCGCCAAAATCCGGGCTATCGCCGTAAACCGTGCTGTCGCCATGCGTCAGAAACGCTTCCCAGCGCACCCCGTCGGGATCGGCAATCCAGCTTTTCTCCGACTTGGCGTAGCAGCAGGTGGTTGCCCCCTCTTCCAGCACAGGTGCGTCTGCAGCCTTCAGGCGGTCATAAACTTCGGCCAATTCGGCGGCATCCTCGACCTGCAAACCAACATGCTCGATTCCCTTCTCTGCGCCGCATTTCTGCGAGATTGCAAAATTGACGCGCGGGTCTTCGAGCATCCATTTGGCGTAATCTGACTTGGTTACGCTCGGTTCTGCACCGAACAAACCGGTGTAAAAAGCGATTGAACGGTCGAGGTCGGACACTCCGACATGGACATGGAAGCGTTTCATGCGGCATTCCTTTCAGTGATCTCGGCAGGGCTGCACGCGGCATCTTCGGTGCATGGCACCCCGGCGCAGCAATTTTCGGTGAGATAGCCCATCAGCCCGTTCATCGCGGCATAATCGGCGGTGTAGATAATCGACCGGCTTTCACGCCGCTGGTTGGCCAGCCCCGCGTGGCCGAGCTGCGCAAGGTGAAAGCTCATCGAAGATGCTGGAACGCCCAGACTGTCGGCAATTGCGCCAGCCGCCAGCCCGGCATCGCCGGCCTGAACCAGCAAACGGAACGCCGCTAGGCGATGTTCCTGGGCTAGTGCAGCCATAGCACGAATGGTGATCTCGGCGTTCATTTAACACCCCAATGATTCGATAACTATCGAAATATAGAATAATGAATGCGTGTCAATCTGATTTGCGGGCACATTGCGACAGTCCAAAACCAGCGCTTAGGCTTCGGGCATTTTGGAAAAATTGAATATCGCAGTTGGAGGCTCAACCCAGCAGGCAGCTTCGCTTAGATACACATTGGAAATGGGCACAAAAATAGAAGGGTCTGTAAGTGTCGATGCGAAGACATTCATAAGATGCCGTGCGCCGTCTGACTGGGCATGGATACGCGAACCGCATGCCGCACATTGAGTAGTTGTAACGATATGCCCAGCCTCTGACAAACGCCTGAAGGAGATCGTCTCACCAGATAGTTCGAAGGACGCGGCGGGGACGGAAAATGCAGATACGTAAGGAGCGCCGCTCAGTTTCTGGCAAGCCCGGCAGTGACAATTTACTGACCACACTGGCGACTGATGGCAAATGTAGCTAACTTTCCCGCAGAGACAGCCGCCCTTTATGGGCGGTGTCATGCCGTCGAGCAATTTCAAACGGTAGCTGCCGGCAAGGCCCTCGGTTTATGGTCTTCATCAAGCGCCACGAACGTGAACAGCCCTTCGGTCACCTTAACATCGTGCTGCCCACGCGCGCGGGTGGCAATGACTTCGATGCGGATGCCCATCGAGGTGCGGCCGCGCCGTTCGAGGCTTGCATAAACCGAGATGATGTCGCGCAGCAGGATTGGGGCGATGAACTCCATCTTCTCGATGGCAACCGTCGCGCAGGCGCCTTGTGCAATCCGCCCGGCCAATATGCCGCCCGCCTGATCCATCACGCCAAGCACCCAGCCGCCGAAAATATGGCCGTTGGCGTTGATATCTGCAGGCCCCGGCACAACGCGCAGAACAGGATCATTGCGTTTGGGCAGGTTGTGGATGCCTTCGGTCATTTGTCTGCTTGGTCCTCAAACGGATCTTCTATTGCCTCATCATGCCCCGAGCCGCTTGAAAGGAACACGAGCCCCATCAGCGCCGTTGCCAGCAGCAGCATTGCGAAAATCCCGCCCGCCGTCGCAATATAGAAATGGATCGAGATCATGCCATATTGGCTGTAAAATATACCTAGCACCACCGCAGTTATCGAAATGGTGAAGACAAACATCCAGCGCATCAGCCGCCGATAGCGGGCCCAAGCAAAGCCATTATAGTCTGGATCATCAAGGCGGGAGGGACGAGTCATGTTCTTGCGAAGCGCGCTTTATGCTATAAAGTCAACGTACGGCAAGCCGATAGGAGAGAGGCGATGACGATAGCAGCGATATTAAGCGGGCGCGACGGGGCGGTATGGACCGCACAGCCGCACGAGAGCGTTGGTGAAGTTGTCACGCGACTCGCTGAAAACCGCATCGGCGCGTTGCCGGTTGTCGACGAAAACGCCGTCGTTGGGATCTTTTCAGAACGCGACATCGTTTATGGCGTGGCCAGACATGGCGCGGCCTTCCTTGCCAAAACCGTTGGCGAGACGATGACATCGCCTGCGATCACGGTAACGGGCGACACCGCCATCCTGTCCGCTTTATCGATGATGACCAAACGCCGCATCCGTCATTTGCCGGTGGTTGAGGACGATCGCCTGACTGGATTTGTTTCCATCGGTGACCTCGTGAAACACCGCATTGAGAAAATCGAGGCAGAGGCGGCTGCGATGCGCGATTATATCAGCATGGCTTGAACGCTTGCGCGAAGCGCAGTATGTTCTTATTCTGTTCTAGTCCCTGAGTCGAGGAAATCCCATGTCGAAGATTGATTTCTACACCAATCCGATGTCGCGTGGCCAGATTGCGCGCTGGGCGCTGCACGAGGCTGGCGCGGATTATGAGCAGCATCTCCTCGATTACGGCACAACGATGAAAGCGCCCGATTATCTGGCGATCAACCCGATGGGCAAGGTTCCCGCGATTGTCCATGACGGCAACGTGGTTACCGAATGCGCCGCCATTTGCGCCTATCTAGCCGATGCCTTCCCAGCAGCTGGCTTGCAACCGACAGCGGACGAGAGAGCGGATTATTACCGTTGGATGTTTTTTGCGGCAGGCCCAGTCGAAAGCGCAATCACCAACCGGCACCTGAAATGGGAGCCTACCGCCGAGCAAGAGCGGATGGCGGGCTATGGAAATTATGATCAGGCGGTCAGCGCATTAGAAGGCGCGTTATCAGGCAAGAATTATGTCTGTGGCGATCGTTTTACCGCGGCGGATATTTATGTCGGATCGCAAGTTGATTGGGGCCTACAGTTCGGAACTCTGCCCGCAAGCCCGACCTTCAATGCTTATGCCGAACGCTTGCGTGAACGCCCGGCCTATAAGGCTTCCAAAGCGATTGACGGCGCATTGATCGCCGCTGCACAAGCCGCTGCCCCTGCATGAGTAAAAATACCAGAGCGTCAGCCGGGGTTTTGCGTCGTTACCGGCGGTTTCATTATGGGTGAACCAGTAGTCGGTGCCGATTGAACACCCGGCTGGAGCGTGCCCGGCTGCATCGTTAGCGGTGCATATACGGGTCTCGGCGCATATTTCATATTCCAATCCGCAAGGTCGCGCTCATACTTAACATAAGCGTCGTAGAAGCGGACGAAAACACCGTCGATGTCCGTCAGCCCGCCCATTGCATATTCGGCGAGTGCTTCTTTCGGCACGAGATTGGCTTCGGTCACCTTACGCAGCGACATATCGCAATATTCCGAACGTACGGGCGGTAGCGCGAAATAATTGTAGAGATCGGTCATTCTGGTGTCGCGCACACGAAGGCCGTTCTGCCCTTTGTACCGCGCCACAAACTCGCGATCGACGTTCTTGCTGGTCTTCGACAGCAGAACCTTATGTGTCACGATGAACTTGTTATACTCGGTGGCAATCTGCCCCCAGACCGGCCCTTGGCAATTGAGCGCCGCAACGTTCAACGCAGAGCGGAAATGCCATATCTGCTCATCGCGGCTGAGACCGCGATTTGGGGTCACCCGGACGCCGTCCAATCCCAAAGGCGGAATGGTCATAGACAGCGCGGCACCGCCTGGCGGTAATGGCATAGCTGGTGGAGGCGGCGGAGGCGCCGGCAATGGAATGGGCGGCGGTGCAACCTTGACTGGCGTCGGTGCACAGGCGGCGACCGCGCTGATGATAATGATTGCACTTAAACTTTTGATGCCGCGACGCATTAATTTCTCTCCAAATCACTGGGTCGATTCAACAGGATTTTTTCCTTAAAGAAAAGCCCTGTTCGGCAAAACGCCTAAAGAAAATGGCCCAGTGGTTTCCCACCGGGCCATTTTGCATTCTCAATCTGAACGGCGTGTGACTTAGTCGCGGCTGCCCATGAAGCTGAGCAGGAACTGGAACATATTGATGAAATCCAGATACAGGTTCAACGCGCCCATGATTGCGGCCTTACCGATGAAGTCGGAATCCGAGCTGCGCAGTTGCAGATAGGTATTCTTGATCATCTGCGTGTCGTAAACCGTGAGACCTGCGAAGATCAAAACGCCAACGCCGCTGACAACCCATTGCAATGTGCTCGACTGGAACCAGATATTGGCAAGCGACGCCACGATCAGGCCGACGAGGCCCATGATCAGGAACGTGCCCATGCCGCTCAGGTCCTTCTTCGTCGTGTAACCGACAAGGCTAAGCCCGGCAAAAGCCGCTGCGGTTGCAAAGAAGGTCGTTGCGATCGACGCCCCTGTGTAAACCAGGAAAATTGTCGACATCGACAGACCCATCAAACCCGCGAAGCCCCAGAAGCAGGCTTGCAATGCGCCGGTCGACAGTTTGTTCAAACCAAAGTTCATCACCAGAATCAGCGCCAGCGGCGACAGGATGATAACCCAACGCAAGGCACCGCCGTTGATCATGAGATTCTGACCGAATGCGCTGTTTGCGAACAGCATCGCCACGATGCCGGTCAGCAAAACGCCTGACGCCATATAATTGTAAACCTTGAGCATGTGCGCGCGAAGACCGGCGTCGATAGCGACGTCACCGGCGCGCGTGCCTACACCTGCAAGACTTGACTGGGTCCCGGTTACCCGTGGATCGGACCACTGTGCCATGACTTAATTCTCCTCAAAAAACGGCAACATAGCCGCATGCGATATATATTGGAGGAATTCGCTCCAGATTCAAGCGAAACACGACATCGGACTGTCGATTTTAACGCAAGCTTTTCGCAAAAGCCGCCGCTGCTGCACTGACTTGCACCCAAGTAAATTCAAATCCCGTCGTGTCGCCATAATAGGGATCGGCAACGGCATTGCCCTTCTGCCCGGGCACATAATCGAGCAACAGCGAGAGATTTGCGGTCGCATCTACTGGTCTTAAAGCCTTCAGGTTGGCCAAATTATCGCCGTCCATCGCCAATATATGGTCAAAGACGTAAAAATCATTGGCCGACACCTGGCGTGCGCGCAAATCGCTGACATCGACACCGCCAAGCCGTTTTGCGACCTCGCGCGCGCGCCAGTCGGGTGGATTTCCAACATGCCAGTCGCCGGTTCCCGCAGAATCGACGCGTAACCTTATCCTTTCGCGCTCCGCCACTTGGCGCAACGCAGCCTCGGCCAGAGGCGAACGGCAGATATTACCAAGGCACACCATGAGCACCGAAATTGGTCGCTTCGTTTCGCCTGCGTTCATTTTTACTCCACCAAGTTGAATGGTAATTCAAGTTGCGCCATAGGCTTGTTCTGCTAGCCATAGCGCCACATGGCGACAACAGCCAAAAATGGGAGACGGGTGTGAGTAATACGGTCGAAAGCGGTGAACAGAACGCTGAAACCGCAACAGCCAACGCACCCTTGCCCGAGGCCAGCGGTTATAGTTGGTATGTGCTGGGCGTACTGGTCGTCGTTTATATTCTGAATTTTATCGACCGGCAGATTTTGAGCATTTTAGCGGTCGATATAAAGGCCGATCTGGGGCTGACCGACGGCGATATGGGCTTTTTGGGCGGCGCTGCCTTTGCGGTTTTTTATGCGCTGTTCGGAATTCCGCTCGGGCGGCTCGCGGATAACTGGAGCCGTGTGAAGCTGCTCTCCGTCGGTTTGGCGCTATGGTCGGTAATGACAGCTTTGTCCGGGTTTGCCCGCAATCAGGCGCAGCTGACCGTGGCGCGCATGGGCGTGGGTGTCGGCGAAGCAACTGCAAGCCCGACCGCTTACTCGCTGATCTCCGATTATTTCCCCAAGCGCCAGCGCGCGACCGCCTTGGCGATCTATTCGTCCGGCCTATATATCGGTGGAGGCGTTTCGCTCTTTATCGGTGCACTGATCGTCAAGGGTTGGAACGAAGCTTATCCCGGTGGCGGCCCGATGGGTCTGGTCGGCTGGCAGGCAGCGTTTCTTGCGGTCGGCATCCCGGGATTGCTGGTCGCTTTATGGGTGGCAACCCTGCGCGAACCCATTCGCGGCGCAATGGACGGAGTGCCAACAGCCAAAACACCTGCACCCTTTCGCGCGTTTGCCAGTGATTTGGCAATGATTGTCCCGCCCTTCACGATTTGGGGCGCATGGCAGCGCGGGCCGTCCGCTTTGGTTATCAATCTTGTGACAGGTGCGGCGATTGCGGCTTTTGCCTATATGATGATCCAGCTAACGGGCAATTTCCCGCAATGGTCGGCGGTTGGATTTGGCTATTACGCTGTGTTCAGCTGGGCCTCGGCATTGCGCGCCAAAGACCCGGCAACGTTCAAGCTTATCTGGGGCACTCCAGCCTTCATTTGCACGACCTTGGGTTACGGCCTAGTTGCGCTGGCGGCCTATGCGCTTGCGTTCTGGTCAGCACCTTATGCTGAAACCGTGCTGAAATTGCCAAAAGCTGAGCTGGCTTTCATCCTTGGCGCGAACGGCGCCCTCAGCGGCTTTATCGGCGTTATCATCGGCGGACGTATTGCGGACGCATTGCGCGCAAAAAATCCTGCTGGCCGACTTTTGGTAGTGATGTTCGGTGTCGTCGCACCCGTCATTCCGATCTGGATTGGTTTTACCTCGGAAAACACAACGCTGTTCTATATTATGCAGTTTCTTGCAGGCATGTTCGGCGCGACAGCTCTCGGCGCGGCAGCAGCCACCACGCAAGATTTGGTCTTACCCCGGATGCGCGGCACCGCGACTGCAGCGTTTTTCCTCGGCACAACGCTCGTCGGCCTGTCCTTCGGGCCTTATATGGTCGGCCAGATTTCGGACCTTGCAGGGACCATGGTCGATGGCAAGCTCGTTGGAAACTTGCGTGTTGGCATTTTGTCGCTGATCGCCGTGGCACCCATTGCGCTCGGTTTATTGATAGCAGCCTACCGGATGCTGCCAAATGCAGAACGAACCATCGTTGAACGCGCTCGCGACGCTGGCGAGCCCGTTTAATCAAGCGATTAAAATCTCCTTGACGCTAGCGTCAACTTGATGTCATTGCAGGCTCAGATTTTTCAGGAGAGATTCCATGTCGCTCGATGTCATTCCACGTACCGCCTATAATGAAGACCATGAAGCTTTCCGCCAGTCGGTCCGCCAGTTCCTGCTAAAGGAAGTCGCACCCAACGCAAAGCAGTGGCAGGAAGATGGCATCGTCCCCAAGGAAATCTGGCCCAAGGCGGGTGAAGTCGGAATGCTCTGCCCCACTGCGCCGGTCGAATATGGCGGCCTTGGCCTCGACTTTGGCTATAACGCCATCGTCGACGAAGAGAGCGCTTATTATGGCGGCGCGGCCACCGGCTTCTCGCTGCAATCGGACATCGTCGTCAACTACATCACCAGCTATGGCAGCGAAGAGCAGAAGAAGCATTGGCTGCCCAAGATGATCTCGGGCGAAGTCATCACCGCCATTGCGATGACTGAGCCAGGCACCGGCAGCGATCTTCAAGGGATGAAGACCACCGCCAAGAAGGACGGCAATCATTATGTCATAAACGGCAGCAAGACCTATATCACCAACGGCCAGAATGCAGACCTGATATTGGTCTGCGTCAAGACCGACACTGAGATCCAGCCTGCCTATAAGGGCATGTCGATTGTGTTGGTCGAAGCCGACCGCGAAGGTTTCAAGCGCGGGCGCAATCTCGACAAGATCGGCATGGATGAGGCCGACACGTCGGAACTGTTCTTCGAAGATGTCCGCGTGCCAATGACCAATTGCCTTGGCGAAGAGGGCAAGGGTTTCATCTATCTGATGAGCGAATTGCCGCAAGAACGCCTGTCGATTGCGGTGTCGGCCATGGCGAGCACGCAAAAAGCGTTCGATGAAACTGTCGCCTTCTGCCGCGAACGCATCGTCTTTGGCAAGCCATTGCTCGATTTCCAGAACACGCGTTTTGTATTGGCCGACATCAAGTCGAAACTTCAGGTCGGCTGGGCGCATCTCGACTGGGCGCTCAATCGCCATTACAAGAAAGAACTGACCGCCGAGGAAGGCGCAGCCGCCAAATTATGGCACACCGATCTCCAGTGGGAAGTTGTCGACGCCTGCCTGCAACTCCACGGCGGCGCCGGTTACATGAACGAATATCCCATCGCCCGCATGTGGCGTGCGGCGCGCGTGACGCGGATTTTCGGTGGGACCAACGAGATTATGAAGGAACTGATCGGGCGGGGTCTGTAAGTGCCAAAACCGCAAAGCTGGCAACTCGATCCCGCTAACTACCCGTTCAAACACAAGACTGAAACGCGTTTTGCAGACCTCGATTTACTCGGCCATATCAACAATGTGTCGATGGCTGGACTGTTCGAACATGGACGCGGCATGTTCAACCACGCCATCGAAGTCGAACGCCGCGCGCCGGGGCAGCGCTGGTTGATCGTTAGCGTTGCGCTTGAATATATCGCCGAGGCGCATTTTCCAGAGCATGTCCAGATTACCAGCGGCATATTGCGCATTGGAAACAGCAGCTGGGACATCGCCTCCGCCGCGTTTCAGGGTGGGGAGTGCAAAGCGGTGTGCATCACTACCATCGTCTTAACCGATGCGAACGGCCCCACCGCATTACCGCAGGATTTGCGCGAGGAATTCGAACGGTTGCGGGTTAAGACTGCCTAATCAACGAAGGTCGCAGCACGTTTCTGCATTCCCGCCATTACCGCCTCGATCTGGTTGGGCGTGCGGATGACCCGCTCCTGCCGGACGCTTTCGGCCATGAGAATCGCGTCTTCGTCCAAATCGGCAAATTCGTTGAACAACGCCTTGGCCTCGCGCATGGCTTCGGGATTGCGGTTGGCGATTTCGTGCGCAATCACCATTGCACGGGCGTGCGGGTTTTCATCGACATAGGTGGCAAAGCCTAACCCCAATGCCTCAGCTCCAGAAAATTCGCGGTTGGTGTAGGTCAACTCACGCAACACATCGTCGCGCACCAGCCCGCGCCACAGCGCATAGCCACCCATGTCGGGGATCAGCCCCCATTTCATTTCCATCACCGCCAACCGCGCATCGGGCGCAACCACGCGGATGTCGGCACCGCTGGCAATCTGCAGCCCGCCGCCAAAGCATACGCCGTGGACGGCGGCAATCACGGGCATTGGTAATTTGCGCCACAACATTGCAACCTGCTGAAAGGTGTTTGCATTACCATGAGTCCTGTCGGTGAGACTCCCTACCCCCGCGCTTGCGCTGGCACCACCGCCCGCCATGCTTTGCATATCAAGCCCGGCACAAAAGCTGCGTCCCTCGCCCGACAACACAACCGCTCGCACACTCTTCATGCCCGCAAGCTCCTCACCCGCAGTAATGATGCCCTGAAACATCGCAGGATCCAGCGCATTCATCTTGTCAGCTCGGATCAAACGGACATCGGCAACATGGTTTTCGACGGTGATACTAACGCGGTCGTTCATGCGAGATTTTCCTTCAGCTTAAATTCCACCAGCGGTAATTGGTCGTTGCCAAAATACATCCATTTGCCGTCGACAAATATCGTCGGCGAGCCATAGCCGCCACGTTCGATTAGCTCCTCGGTATTGGCACGTAGCAGCGCCTTGACCGCGTCAGTTTGCGATGCCGCGCGCATGGATTCACCATCCAAGCCGGCCCTGGTTGCAATGGCGACCAAAACATCCGGATCATCCAGATTTTCCTGCGCGCCAAAATAGCTTTCAAAAGCCGCCTTGGTAAACTTGGAGAGCGAACGTTGATCATCGGCCAGGGTGCAAGCCATGCGCATCGCATTCACGCTTTTTGCGGGGTGCCATTGCGACGGGAAGTTCATCTCTAGAGCGGCCAATGCCGCCCAATCCTTTAATACGCGCCAGCTATGTTTCAACCTGCGGTTATCGGTGGCTGCGCGCGCCGCGTATACCGACGGGTTGACCGCGTTGAACACGCCGCCAACCAGGATTGGCCGCAATCGGGCGGTTGCGCCAGTTCGCACCAAAACTCCGCTTAAATTTGTAAATGCCAGATAGGTCCAAGGGCTGGAAAGATCATAGAAAAACTCAACACGCTCGGCTGCCATATCTCTCTCCGTTAACGCCAAAACCATAGCATCACGGAAAGTTTAATGAAGCGGTTAAATTTGCCGATTCTGCCTTTGGTTATAGGGTTCCATCGCTTGTCGGCGAATTTACACATTTGGCCGCATGTAACGCTGCCCGATCCACGTCTTAAATTGACTTTAACCATATGCCGTCACAGTGAGATGGGCAGATAAGCAATGTCCGGTGGATGGGGACAGGGGTCGTGAATGTTTGAGGGCAAAGATATGGGCTTTGCCAGTACCGGGTTTGGGGCCAATACCGGCTTCGGGCAGAGCGTTGCGCTTGCGGACGCGATGGTTGCACCCATGCGCCAGGCACCAGAGCGTGACTGGCGCGATCAATTGTCTGAACTCGATTTGGCACCTGACCTCGGCGAAGATATCGGCTCAATCCGCTGGTTTCGCGGCCTTGGTACCTTAACGGCGTTGAGTGTGTTCGCACTGGCGCTGCTCCCGGATTTCGGCCCCGTCTATGGCGCTCAGCCTCCCGTTCCTACAGAAGCGGAATTTGAAGAAGCCCGCGCGCAGATGATCATGCCGATTGCCTATGGTAGCGACAGCGGCAAGCGCATGGCAGCGACTGATGCTGTTATTGGTTTGGCCGGAAGCCCCGAACGTCCCCGTATCGAGCTAACAGCCACTTTGGGGCGCGGCGACAGCTTTGCTCGTGTGCTTCAGCGTGCAGGCGTCGGTGGCATCGACGCTGCCAATGTTACCTCGATGGTATCAGGCGTGACGTCGCTCAGCGATATTGAACCGGGTACACCGATCGAGATCGTCCTCGGCCAGCGCACGTCGAAGAATCAGGCGCGGCCGCTTGAATCCATCGCCTTTCGTGCGCGCTTCGACCTTAATCTTGCAGTTAATCGCGAAGGCAATGCGCTACGACTGGCGCGCAAACCCATTGCCGTCGATGACACACCGCTGCGTATTCGCGGAATCGTTGGCGATAGCCTTTACCGCTCTGCTCGCGCCGCCGGTGCCCCGGCGAGTGCCATTCAGGATTATCTCAAGGTCATCGCTGGGCGCACGTCCATCTCATCAATCCGCTCCAGCGACGAATTCGACATCATCGTTGATTACAAGCGTGCTGAAACCGGTGAGCTCAAGGTTGGTGGCCTGCTTTATGCTGGCATAGACCGCGACGGCAAATCGGCGATCCAGATGCTGAAATGGACGATGGGCGACAATAGCCAGTGGTTTGAGGCATCGGGGGTTGGCGAATCCAAAGGTGCACTTAGCCGCCCGGTCAATGGCCCTGTCACATCGGGCTTTGGGGGACGGCGCCACCCGATTTTAGGCTATGTCCGGATGCACAGCGGACTTGATTTCAAGGCAAGCTATGGCACGCCGATTTACGCGGTAACCGATGGCGTTATTGCCTATGCCGGCCGCAAGGGCGGCTATGGCAATTTCGTTCAAATCAATCATGGGGGCGGACTGGCTTCGGGCTATGGCCATATGAGCCGTTTTGCGACCAGCAGCGGCCAGCGCGTGCGCCGCGGGCAGATTATCGGCTATGTCGGGTCAACCGGCCTTTCGACCGGCCCGCATCTGCATTACGAACTTTACCGCGGCGGACGAGCCGTCAATCCGATGTCGGTCAAGTTCACCCAGCGGGCCCAGTTGGAGGGCAGCGATCTCGCGCAATTCAAGAGCAAGCTGAACCGTCTAAAATCCGTTAAAGCCGGTGCCGCCCTTGCCCCGCTGAAACCGTCCAGCCGCGTACAGCAAGAACCTAAGCGCGAAATCGACCGCCTGACCCAGCGCATGGACACGCGCACCCCCCGCGGATAAGCCGTTGAGGATGCGCCATTGCTCCGCTAAGCAGCTGAAATGAGCACTTCATCCAGTTTTCCAAATACCCGCCTCCGTCGCAGTCGCGCCACCCAGTGGAGCCGCGCTATGGTGCGCGAAAATCTTTTATCCCCGGCCGACCTGATCTGGCCGTTATTTGTCACTGAGGGCGACAATGTTGAACAACCAATAGCGACCCTGCCGGGCGTTTCACGCTGGTCGGTGGATCAGATTGTGGCTCGTGCTGGCGATGCAATCGGCCTAGGCATCCCGTGCATCGCGCTTTTCCCCAATACGCAGGCCGACCGCCGCAGCGATGGCGGCGAAGAAGCGTTCAACCCCGATAACCTGATGTGCCGTGCCATCCGCGCGATCAAGGAAGCCCATGGTGACGCGATCGGCGTGCTCACCGATGTCGCACTCGACCCGTATACCGCGCATGGCCAGGACGGTCTGATCGATGACGCAGGATATGTCCTAAATGACGAAACGGTGGCTGTGCTGGTCGACCAAGCCATCAATCAGGCCGAGGCAGGCGCCGACATCATTGCTCCAAGCGACATGATGGATGGCCGAATTGGCGCCATCCGCAAAGCGCTGGAAATGAACGGGCACAGCAATGTGCAAATCATGTCCTACGCCGCCAAATATGCCAGCGCCTTCTACGGCCCGTTCCGCGATGCTGTCGGCTCCCGGGGGTTATTGAAGGGCGATAAAAAAGGGTACCAGATGGACCCTGCGAACAGCGACGAAGCCTTGCGCGAGGTCGCAATGGACATCGCCGAAGGTGCGGATAGCGTCATGGTGAAACCCGGCCTGCCCTATCTCGACATCATCCGCCGAGTTAAGGACCGTTTCGATGTCCCGGTCTTCGCTTATCAGGTATCCGGCGAATATGCGATGATCGAAGCCGCCGCTGCCGCCGGTGCTGGCGACCGCGACGCCCTCGTGCTGGAAACATTGATGGCGTTCAAACGCGCCGGTTGCTCTGGAATCCTCACCTACCACGCAGCACATGCTGCAAAATTATTGAATGGCTGACGCATGAACGAAACTGCCGGACGGAACAGTCGCGGATTATTCCTTCTCACCATCTTGACCGGTAGTTTTCTGCTTTTCCTTGTCCAGCCGATGATCGCGCGCATGGCTTTGCCCCGACTGGGCGGCGCACCGGCGGTATGGAACAGTGCGATGTTGGTCTATCAAGCGCTGTTACTGGCGGGCTACGCTTATGCGCACCGGCTGGCGAAGGAACCCGCGCGACGGCAGGCAATCATTCATATTGCACTGTTTGCGGTCGCACTGTTGTGGTTACCAATTGGCCTGGCAAGCCTACAGCCGCCCGCAGATGGATCGCCCATCTTTTGGGTGCCATGGCTGCTGACCGCATCCATCGGGCCGCTGTTCTTTGTAGTGTCTGCACAAGCGCCGCTCATGCAGCGCTGGTACGCATTGTCAGGCAATAAGGGTGAGCCTTATGCATTATATGCCGCGTCCAATATCGGCAGCTTTGCCGGGTTGATTGCCTATCCATTGATCGTCGAACCCTTCACGACACTCCACAGCCAGAAATGGATATGGAGCATTATCTATCTGGGTCTGATGGCATTCGTCATCATGTGTGCGGTTAAGCTATGGCGCACAGACGTTAGCCCCGTTGAAACGATAACGGTTCCAACCGAGCGAAACAAAATCAGCTGGAAGCGCCGGCTTTACTGGATTGCGCTGGCAGCCGTTCCTTCCGGCCTCATGCTCTCGACGACTTCGCACTTGACTACCGATTTAGTGGCCATGCCGTTGCTGTGGGTTATCCCGCTCGGCATTTATTTATTGAGCTTTAGCGTCGCTTTTGCCGATGATCAGCGGCCTGCTTATTGGATTAGCCGTTTCGCTCCGTTGGTGATGGTAATTAGCGGAACATTTGTGTTCGTGGTTTGGGGAAAGGCCGCGATTAATGGTCTTGTCGCAAGCCTCAGCCTTCTGTTTTTTGTAGCAGTTTCATTACACAATGAGATGTATCGTACGCGTCCTGCTGCCAGTGAATTGACAAGTTTCTACTTGATGATGTCAGTCGGGGGCGTGATTGGCGGGTTGTTTTGCGCCATTATCGCACCGCTTTTATTCGATTGGACGTGGGAACATCCAATTCTGATCCTTCTTGCAGCGCTTTTGCTCCCAAAAATATCTGTACTGCCGTTCGGTCATAATAAACCGAAGCTTCCATGGATTATGCTCGGCTTGGGTTGCATCGCGCTTATTCTGGGGCTGGTTGGCGGTATATCGGAACCTGTAACTACGTCATTGCCAAAAGTGGTGCTCGCCACGACAGTGATCGTACTGGCAGTCGCCGTGGCCGGGTTTCGTATCCCGTTCTTGCTCGCAGTTGCGGGCCTTTTGATCACCAATGGCGGCTGGTACAGCCTTCAACAAAGCTATGCGGGCGTCCGTATGCGAAGCTATTTTGGCACATATACGGTAAACTCCAGTGAAAGCGGTCAGGTTCGATGGCTGAACCACGGCACCACGATGCACGGCATGCAATTGCTCGATGAACCAACCCGGCCAATTAGCTATTACCCAGTAACATCGGGCGTAGGCATCGCGTTAACAAAAGCGCCGGAACTTTACGGTCCCAATGCAAGGGTCGGTGTTGTCGGTCTGGGTACAGGCACGTTGGCATGCTACCGCAAGCCCGGTCAGTTCTGGCAGTTTTTTGAAATCGATCCACTCGTTATCGAAATTGCTCGCGAACGAAAAATCTTTTCCTTTTTGGAAAAATGCGCCCCTGATGTACCAATCCAGTTGGGTGATGCGCGCCTCACTCTCACCACAGTGCCGCAGGGGCAATTTGACATTTTGGCGCTTGATGCTTTTTCCTCTGACTCCATTCCACTCCACTTACTGACAAAAGAGGCATTCGCGACTTATCGTCGAGCGCTTAAGCCGGATGGGCTTCTGCTCGTTCATATTTCCAACCGCTATATCGATCTCAATCCCGTCGTGGCTGCAGAGGCGCGTGCTAATGGCTGGCATGCGGCCTTGCGTCATGACAGCCCGACTGAAGCGTTGGTAGCCAAGGGTGATAGGGCGTCGCAATGGATCGCGCTGAGCCCTGATGCTGGCAAGCTGGCGCAGCTGACGGGCAAAGTCGATGCGCGCAAAAGCAAATATCATGACGCGGACCAGTGGATCGCACTCGACCCTGCGAGTAAAAGTGCGTGGACGGACGATTATGCCTCCGTATTGCCGCACCTCTCGCTTTGGAAGATTTTATGATTATGAACCGCCACCCCGATGTGTCGATTATCACCCTGCACGGCAAAACACCGCAGATAGATGATACCGCCTTCATTGCCCCCGGTTGCCGGATCATTGGCGATGTCACGATCGGACCGGGTTCGAGCATCTGGTATAATTGCGTCATCCGCGCAGAGGTGAACCGCATTGTTATTGGCGCGCGCACCAATATTCAGGACGGCAGCATCGTGCATTGCGACGGCCCGATGCCCGGCGTCCCTGATGGATTTCCCACGCTTATCGGCGACGACGTGCTGGTCGGCCATCAGGTGATGCTTCACGGCTGTATCTTGCACGACCGTGCGTTTGTCGGCCTTTCTGCGACGGTCATGAACGGCGCGGAAATCGAAAGCGACGCTATGCTCGCCGCCGGGGCGATGTTGACTCAAGGCAAACGCGTGGAGAGCCGACAATTATGGGCAGGTTCGCCAGCGCGCTTCGTCCGCGACCTTGATGATGCCGCCATCATGGGTATGCGCATGGGCGTTGCCCATTATGTCGAAAATGCAAAAGCGCATATGGCGGCGACAGCCGCGCCTTAAAATTTGGCGCGGATGGTGAAACGGCCGTTAATCGGTGCTCCGGTCGATATATTATTGTTGTTATGCGCATCAGCAAAGTAAGTCGTGTCGAACAGATTTTCGACATTCATCTGTAATTGCACCGCATCGCTCAGATCATAATATAACGCAGCATCGACACGTGTGAAGGCGGGCAGTTTTGTTGTCGTCGCACTCGTGCGTATCGCGGCAAATTGGCTTGACTGATGGATGATGCCAAACCCTGCTGCAAATCGGTTGGTGAAATCATAGCGGTTCCATAGACTGGCCTGATGCTTTGGCACCTGAGCAAGCCGCACCGCATCATTTCCAGCCAGCGCCGCGTCCTGATAACTATAGCCGCCATGGACCTGCCACTGCGGCGTGATGCGGCCGGCAACTGCCAGCTCGACGCCCTTGGTGCGGGTCTTGCCGACATTGATTGATGCCACTGGATTAATAGGATCAGGCGTCGTCGCATTGCTGCGGTCAAGCTGGAACAGCGCAAGCGTCAGGTTCAGGTCAGGCTTGATATCCCATTTCGCGCCAACTTCGTAATTGTTGAAGCGTTCGGGAGCCAGATTTTGTTGAGTGACCGAGAGCGCGAGAAATTGGTCGCCTGATCGGGGCAGGAACGATTGGCTGTAACTTCCGTACAATGATATATTTTGTTGTGGTTTCAATACCAGGCCGACGCGCGGGCTGACTTTTTCATCCTTGCGAGCGAACGGCCGGTCAACGGCAGGGAAAAGGTCAACGCCGTTGATGTTGAAACTGTCATAGCGAACGCCCGCGATAACATCGATATGCTCACCGATGCTGATTTGATCCTGCACATAGGCCGAGAAAAACTCAACATCGGAAACTGTATCGCGGTTCAGCGTGGAAAAACTAACTGTGGGGAAAACCGGGTTGGACAGGTTCAGGCTGGCATTGGACAAGGTACCGTTGAACCGCCGGTTGGCAGACTGTTGATCGCCATATTCTGCGCCAATGAGGATCTTGTGCCCAAGCGGACCTGTATTGATGTCCCAAACCAGATTACTCTGGATGATGAGATTCTCTCGCTGCGTGGGGTCGCTGTACGATGACAGCGCGACGGTCCCATTTTGCGCCGTCGCCGCGCCGTTTGCGAATATATTTGTGTAGATTTTGTCATAGTCTCCATAAAGTGCCGTGCCGCTAAAGCTCAGATTAGCAGCCAACTGGCCATCAAGGCGAAGCTTGGCGATATGGGCTTCCAGCTTCGTGCGGTTGACACCGGGTATGCCAAAAAACTGGTCACGATAGCCGGATAACGGCCGGTTCGGAGTGCCCGCTCCTGCGGCAATCGAGGGTATGCCCCGGTCCGTCGTCCGATCGTCATTCACATATTCATAGGACAGCCCAACTTTCCAGTTTTCGCCCAGTTTGAACGCCACATAAGGATTCCACGCGAAACGTTCGCCGCCGACATGGTCGCGATGGCTATCCAGATTTTCATAACCGGCATTCAACCGGACAGCCGCGCTGTCGCTTAACGGCGCGTTTAGGTCAGCCGAAAAATCATAAGCACCGAAGCTGTTGATGCTGGCTTGGCCTGCGTAAAATATTTCATCCTGCGGCGATTTCTGCACCCGGTTGATGATGCCGCCGCCGCCGCCGCGTCCAAAGATGAGCGCATAGGGTCCTTTGAGAATTTCCACGCGCTCGATGTTATAGAGGCCGCGATAATATTGAACGTCATCCCGGACACCATCGAGGAAAAAGTCAGCGGTGCTATTCTGACCGCGTAACGTTATCTGATCGCGGTTTCCCTCGCCCTGCCCAACGGTCGTACCGGGGATATAACGCAGGACATCTGCCAGCGAATGATGCGCCTGATCATCCAGCTGCTCGCGCGTGACCACGTTGATCGTCTGCGGAATGTCAATCAGCGGCGTGTCGGTCTTGGTCGCAGTAATGGAATTGGACGCGACATAGCCGTCGCTTGCGCCGGTAACGATTATCGTCCGGCTGTCGTCATTATCGCCTGCATCGATCATCGCGTCCTCAGCAAATGTGTTTGAGGAAGCAAATAACGCAGTCGCAATAGCGATTGCAGAGGCAGCATGATAACGCACAGAAATTCCTTAGTGAACTTTATTGAGAATGATTCTCAATCGACTAAGCGGTCTCTATTGCGAGTCGTTCTCATATGCAAATACGAAATGCGCGCAGTCCAGAAATTTTTTGTCAGCCAACGACAACCGAGCTAATGCTTGCGAATTGTAGTTTGGAGCGCAGACATGAAGGCAATGATTTGGCACAACCCAGATTGCGGAACGTCCAGAAAAACACTGGCCATATTGCAAGATACACCCGAGTTGGACGTGACCATTGTCGAATACCGTAAAAGCCCGTTCACGCGGGCCAGACTGGAGCAATTGTTCGCTGATGCCGGACTAACGCCGCGCGACGCATTGCGGACGCGTGGTTCGCCAGCCGAGGAGCTGGGACTGGTGGGTGACGCAACTCAGGATCAGATCCTGAATGCAATGACCGAATATCCTATTCTGGTGGAACGACCCTTTGTCGAAACTGAAAAGGGCGTGCGTCTTTGTCGGCCTCAGGAAAAGGTGTACGAAATACTGTAGGTTTCTATGCGACGTAGCGTTGGGGGCCTTTGAACAGTTCCAAGCTATCGGCAAAAACCATCGGGCGCCCGAAATAATAGCCCTGGATTTTTTTGCAGCCCAATTGCTGAACCATCGCCAGTTCGGCTTCAGTTTCAACACCTTCGGCTGTGGTCGCGATGTTCAAACTGTCGGCAAGCGCTACCACCGCACGGATAATTGCCAGGCTTTCGGCCTTATTCTTGGCGGCACCCTGCACAAAACTCCGGTCGACCTTGATTGTGTCAAAACGAACATTGCGTAAATAGCCAAGCGAGGAATATCCGGTACCGAAGTCATCAAGCGATAATTTGATGCCAAGCCCGCGCAATCGGTCGAGCACCTGCACCGCCAGCGTTCCATCGCGCAGGAAGATACTCTCGGTTACTTCCAGCTCCAGTCGCCATGCAGGCAACCCGCTATCATGCAGCGCTGAAATGACGGTTTCGACAAAATTGGTGCTGGTAAGCTGGTCCACCGAGATATTGACGGCGACGCGGGTTGTATCTGGCCAACTCATCGCATCCTTGCAGGCACGGCGAAGAATGAAGTCGCCGATTGGCACGATCAGGCGCGCATCTTCGGCAACCGGCACAAATTTTGCCGGAGATACATTGCCGAACTTGGGATTATTCCATCGCAACAGTGCCTCAAAGCCAACGAGTATGTTATCGCCATCGGCATTCACCACTGGCTGATACTCGACATGAAGCTGTTCACGCTCCAATGCGTTCCGCAGTTCGAATTCCATCAACCGCTTTTCTTCGGCATTGGCGTGCAGCTTATGTTGGTAGCTGTGGTGGGTATTGCCGCCCTGATCCTTCGAACGGTATAGCGCAAGGTCCGCACTGCGCATCAACAGTTCGACGGTACGCCCGTCTACTGGACCCAAAGCGCTGCCGATGCTTGCCCCGATATAGAGGGTATTCTGATCGACTTCATAAGGTCGCGACAGGCTGTCAATAATCCGGTTCGAAAGCGTGGCGACATATTTGCCGTCATTCGCGTCCCTGATGACAACCGCAAATTCATCGCCACCCAAGCGTCCGCAAAGTTCGTTGTCAGACATGATGAGCTGCAGTCGGCGGGCCACTTGAGCCAACAGCCGGTCACCGACTGGATGGCCCAATGTATCATTCACGGCCTTGAACCGGTCAAGATCAATCATCAGGAACCCGCAACGGCGGCGCCATTTATCAGCTTCGGCCAAAGCTTCGGCGAGTGTTTCGGTCAGCTGGAGACGATTGGGGAGCCCCGTCAGCGTATCAAAGCGCGCAAGATGTGATATCTTGTCTGCGGACTCCCGTTGTTCGGTGACATCGGAGCCCACACCCCGAAATCCGAGAAAGGCTCCGTCCTCCGCATGTCTCGGAGATGCCGACAGTTCCCACCACCGGGTGACGCCTTTGAAGGTAACCGGCACAATCAGATTGCTGAAAGATTCGCGCTTTTTCAGCCTTTCCGCCAGATCGTGAAGTGCGTCTGGATATTGTCCCTGTTCCCAGGCATCTCCAGCGATCAGTTTCAACAAGGGCTGCCCCTCGATAACCTTGGCGTCTTCACCAAGCGCATAAGCGAAGCGCGGCGAAACGTGCGTAGCGCATCGTGACGTATCAGTCTGCCAAAGCCAATCCGCCCCGCTGTCTTCGAATTCACGCAACAGCAGACTGACAGTTTCTGATTTTTCCTGGACGATGCTGTTTGCCACCTCGAACAATATCTGCGCGCGTGCAGAACGCAGGCATGCCATGATTAACAGCGCGCCGATGCCTCCAGCGGCCACAGCCAGATAATATCCGCCGTGATAGACGAAGCCGAGCCCAGCGCAAAAACTGGTTATGCCAATGAAAATTGTCGCCGCCATCGGAGCGGTCGGCAAAAGCAGCGAGGCATAGACCATCATGCCAAGTACAATCGACCACAGCCCTAGCATTTCCATTATAGTGCCGCTGGTTCCCATGAAGCCGAACGCAGATCCCCACATTGTCGCAGTAATCGCGGAATGTGTATTCAGCCGCCGGACGTCTTCGCGATTGAGTTGCGGTCGGTCCCACACCCATTTGGTGCCGAATTGATGAAAAGAAAAAAGGTGAAATGCACCAAACAGGGCCGCCCATGTGGTCGTTGCCCAAACCGGCGCGATCCCGCGGTACATCAATATGGCCATTATGGCGCAAACCAGGTTCAATCCAACCCGTAATGTCGTACGTTGACGCATGCTGCGTGCCTGAATTCCGCGCATCACATCGCCATCCAGACCCACAGGTTCGGCAAGGCCTAACAATGCCTTGAAGGACAGTTCGTTCGGCAGCTCAAGATACACTTCTTTTTTGGTCACTCGCCGGTTGTAGCGACCGAACCTTACCCAAAGGTAATCAGCGCCGCAAAAACGCGGCACGACGATGTAAATTTTTCAAGGAAAATCAACGATTGCGAGGCTTTACCGGATATTAACCAACCAACGTCATGCAATCGTTTTCAAAGGGTCAGTTCAGCGCGCTCAGGCAGCAATTGCGTAGGGTTGAATCTCACCCGACAAATACAGGTTACGTGCTTTCGCACGGCTCATTTTGCCCGAGCTCGTACGCGGTAATGTGCGGGGCGGTACAAGCTCGACCACGCAGTTCATGCCAGTGACTGAGCGTACCTTGTCGCGGATCTGCTCGCGCAATTTTATGCGCTCTGCCTCGTCGGTTGTGCGGCACTGGACAAGCACCGCCGGGGTCTCTTCGCCGCCGGGCGTAGTCACCGAAAACGCAGCAATATCACCCGCTTTGAAGCCCGGAAGCTGCTCCACAGCCCACTCGATATCCTGTGGCCAGTGGTTTTTGCCATTGATGATGATCATGTCCTTGGCGCGTCCGACGATGTAAATATAGCCATTCGATAGATAGCCCATATCGCCGGTGTCGAGCCAGCCATTGACCAAGCATGCGTCGGTCGATTCCTTGTCGCGGAAATATTCCTTCATCAGTGACGGCCCGGTACACCACACCTTTCCAATGGTTTTGTCAGCCAAGGGACGCCCATTCTCGTCGCGGATCTCGATGGTCATGTCCTTCACCGCTTTGCCGCAATTAACAATGGCCCGATAACGGGTGGGCCGGTCCGCAGCGCCAGCATGGCCTGTCAGTTCGGTTTCCTCAACCAGCTCAACCTGGATGCCCTCACCTGGCGGCATGATCGATACTGCCAATGTGGTTTCAGCCAGGCCGTAGCTTGGTAGGAACGATGACGCCTTGAACCCCGCGTCACCGAATGCATCGACAAACGCCTGCATCACATCGGGCCGGATCATGTCCGCGCCATTGCCCGCAAGTCGCCACTTCGACAGGTCGAAACGGTCATTAACATGGCTCTGGCTCGAAATTCGCCGTGCGCAAATGTCATAGCCGAATGTCGGCGAGTAACTGATAACCGTACCATCGGCAGCGCTGATCACATCCAACCACGCTAACGGACGACGAGCAAAGTCCTCCGTCTTCATGTAATCGGTCGACACTTGATTTGCCACAGGCGAGAGGAAGCAACCAACCAGGCCCATGTCGTGATACCAGGGCAGCCATGATACACAGCGGTCGCTTTGCTGCACTTCCATGCCATGCGAGTGCGCAGACAGATTGTTGAGCAGCGCTTTGTGGGTTACTGCTACCCCATGCGGGAAACGGGTAGAGCCGCTGGAATATTGCAGATAGCAGATCTCGTCGGTCTGCGCAGGTGGCAGTTCGGCCTTAAGCGCAATGCGATCGCCGAAGCTTTCCCAGTCGATGCCCTCAACGTCACAATTGCTTGCAGCCTCGCCAGCCATGCTCGCCAGTTCGGATGGATAAAAAAGGATCTTGGGATCACAGCTCTTCAACTGCACCGACAGCTGGTCAACATAGCTCTCCTTACCGCCGAATGATGTCGGAAGGGGCAATGGCACCGGCCAGGCACCGGCATAAATGCAGCCAAAGAACAACGCGGCAAAATCGGTTCCGGTTTCGGCAACCAGCGCAATCCGGTCGTCCTTGCGGATGCCGTGGCTGATCAGGCGATACGCCATTTTCAGCGCATCCTCGCGCATTTCGGAATAAGGATAAGGTCGCGCCAATGCGCCGCGCATGTCATGAAAATTGAGCCCGCGCTTGCCGGTTGCGGCATAATCGAGCGCTTCGCCCAAGGTTGCAAAATCGGAAAGACGACGCGGCAAATCGTCCTGCGTCGGCGTGCTCACGAGTTCGCTCATATATTATCCCATAGCTTCCGGGCCAAAAGCTTGCGACCAAAGGCCCGATGTTACATTTTTGTTATGCTCAAGCCTTACGCGCCGATACCAGTTCAAAATTCGACCCGACTGTGGCAAGAATAGGGCGTGAAAAATGGGTCATCCGCCAAAAAGCCTGCACCACCGCTGAATGACGAGCGGTTGCGCAACCTGGCGCTGCATTATGTCGGCAAATATGCGACAACCCAGGCAAAGCTTGGAACCTATCTACTGCGTAAAATCCGCGAGCGCGGCTGGGACGGAGAGCGACGCACCGATGTCGCCGCGTTGGTCGAGCAATTTGCCGAATTGGGCTATATCAACGATGCGCAATTCGCCGAAGCGCGCAGCCGTGCCTTTGTCCGGCGCGGTTATGGCGAACGACGATTGAACGAATATCTGCGCGCCGGCGGCATCGGCGATGCAGACGCTGTTCCCGCAAAAGAGCATATGGCAGAAAGCATATTCGTCACCGCTGAAAACTTCGCGCGGCGCAAGCGCCTTGGCCCTTTTGCCAACGCACCTGCACCGCCCGAAAAACGCCAGAAGCAACTGCAGGCTTTCCTGCGCGCTGGTCATGGGTTCGAGGTTGCGAGGCGCTTTGTGAATGCCGAGCCGGGAGACGTTATCGAAGAGGAATGAGGTACGTTCGCGAATGAAATTCAATGGATTCGCGCGTAATTCTGGCATTACTGGAACCAAATGCACCGCTGCGCGATTTGCTATGCGACCTATTAATTTCAGGAGCAGAAAATGAAAATTCTCATGGTTCTTACATCGCATGATCAGCTGGGCGATACCGGTAAAAAAACAGGCTTCTGGCTGGAGGAATTTGCCGCGCCTTATTATGTTTTCCATGATGCCGGGGCCGAGATCACACTCGGCTCGCCCAAGGGCGGCAAACCACCGCTGGATCCGAAAAGTGATGAGGCGGAAGCGCAAACACCTGCTACCGAAAGATTCAAGAAGGACGCAGATACACAGGCTGTGTTGGCCAGTACGCACAAGCTCGCCGATATTGATGTGGATTCATTTGACGCCGTCTTTTACCCCGGCGGTCATGGACCATTGTGGGACCTAACTGAGGACACGCACTCGATCCAGATCATCGAGACTGCTATCGCATCAGGAAAACCCGTAGCCGCGGTCTGCCATGCGCCGGGCGTGTTGAAAAACGTCCAGGGTACCGATGGCAAACCGCTCGTGAACGGCAAAAAAGTAGCAGGCTTCACCAACAGCGAGGAAGATGCGGTTGGGTTAACTGACATAGTACCGTTTCTGGTCGAGGACATGCTAAAGGCCAATGGCGGAATTTATGCCAAGGGCGCGGACTGGAGCGAATTCGTGCTGGAGGACGGCTTGCTGATCACCGGCCAAAACCCCGCATCGTCCGAAAAAGCGGCGCAGATGTTGCTCCAAAAACTGGCGTTAAAACCCGCTTAGTCGTAAACCCGATCTGCCGTTGCCACCGCTTCCGAAGCGCGCAGCGCGGAGATGATACGCATGAGGTGCGGCAGATCGTGGACCTCCAGATCGACCTCGAACGTATGGAATTCGACATCGCGTGCGGTCATGCGCAGGTTTATGATGTTTGCCTTGTGATAGCCAAAAATTCCCGCGATTTCGCCCAGCGTTCCCGGGCGGTTGTGGATGATGACGCGTAGCCGCGCCGACGCGCCCTCACTGCCCTGCCCCCAACTTAAGTCCACCCAGTCGGCATCGACGCCGCTCGCGAGGCGATCACATTCGATGGTGTGGACCTCGACTGGCTGGCCAGGCAAACGCAGCCCGACAATGCGGTCGCCGGGGATCGGGTGACAGCAATCGCCGAGATGATAGCCGACGCCGGGGGTCAGCCCGCGGATCGAGATGGCGCGCTCCTGACTAGGGAAATCGCCCTCAACGCCATCGGCGTCAAAGCCCGGTACCAGCGCCTCCATCAACGCGCGATCATTAATCTTCCCCGCGCCGATGCGATGCATCAACTCCTCGTCATCTTCGAGCTTCAGCCGTTTCACCGCAGCATCGAGTGCCTTCTTGCCGATCTTGGCTGGCATCCGCTCGGCGATTTCTTCGTACAGCTTGCGCCCGATGGCGACCAGTTCGTCGCGTTCTCTATGCCGCACATGGCGGCGGATTGCGGCGCGCGCTTTGCCGGTGGTCACAAAGTTCAGCCACGTGGGCTGCGGCTCTTGCGCTTTTGACTTCAGGATTTCGACCATATCGCCATTGTTGAGCTGCGTCCTGAGCGGCACATGGCGGCCATTGACCTTAGCCCCAACCGTCTTGTCGCCAAGATCGGTGTGCACCGCATAGGCGAAGTCCACCACCGTCGACCCCTTGGGCAGCTGATGCAACGCGCCCTTAGGCGTGAATGCGAAAATGCGGTCTTGATACATCGCCATCCGCGTGTTTTCGAGGACGTCTTCGGGATCGTGGCTGGTCTCGAGAATTTCGATGAGGTCGCGCAGCCACCCGGCCTGACCGTCCGGCGTGCCGGCCTGCTTGTAGGCCCAATGCGCGGCAAAGCCATATTCGCTGCTGCGGTGCATCTCCTGACTGCGGATTTGTACCTCCACGCGCATGTTTTTGGCGAACATAATCGTCGTGTGGATTGATTTATACCCATTGCGCTTGGGCGTCGAAATGAAATCCTTGAACCGCCCCGGCACCATCTGCCAGCGGCGGTGGAGCACGCCCAAAGCGCGGTAACAATCTTCCTCGGTCTCGGTAATCACCCGAAACGCGTTGATATCGGTCAGCTGTTCGAACGCGACATGGCGTTCCTGCATCTTCTTCCAGATCGAATAAGGATGCTTTTCGCGGCCCGAAATCTTTATTTTCAGCCCCGTTTGCTCCATTTCCCAAGCGATAGTCTGGTTGATCTGGTCGATCTCGACATCGGCCTTGTCACGGATTTGTTTCAGGCGGCCGGTGATCGTCTTGTAGGCGTCGGGCTCAAGCTGCTCGAACGCAAGCAACTGCATCTCGCGCATATATTCGTACATGCCGATCCGCTCGGCCAGCGGCGCATAGATGTCCATCGTCTCCTTGGCGATGCGGCGCCGCTTTTCGGGGCTTTTGATGAAATGCAACGTCCGCATATTGTGCAGCCGGTCGGCGAGCTTGACCAATAACACGCGGATATCGTCCGAAATCGCCAGCAGGAATTTGCGCAAATTCTCCGCCGCGCGCTCATCCTCGGTCTGCGCCTCGATCTTTGATAGCTTGGTAACGCCATCAACCAGCCGCGCGACCTCCGGCCCGAACCGCGCCTCGACGTCTTCGATTGAGGTCAGCGTGTCTTCCACGGTGTCGTGGAGCAACGCGGTGATGATCGTGTCCTCATCCATTTTGAGGTCGGTCATCAGGCCTGCAACCTCGACCGGATGGCTGAAATACGGGTCGCCTGACGCCCGCTTCTGCGCGCCGTGCATTTGGACCGTATAGACATAGGCGCGGTTCAGCCGGTCCTCATCGACATCGGGATCATAGGCCCGCACCCGCTCAACCAGTTCATATTGCCGCATCATACCTGCCTAGGTTGGGTCATTTACGCTGCGATGCAACAGGAAAATGGTTTTGGAGCCGACAAACAAAAACGCCGGAAGGATATCCTTCCGGCGCTGAGGGGTTTCGGCTCTCTGTCGCCAAAGACTTGGCGATTGGGGTAAGGGGGAGAGAGGAGCCGAAAAAATCCTATCTGAAGAGATTGTAGGTTGCCGCGATTTCTTAACCGGCGGATGAAAGCATCCGCCTCGAAATCGCTGTTAGTTCTTCGCAATCACTTCCTTCTTGTTGCCGTTGCAAGCGGCAAGCTCATCGGCGGTAAAAACGCGGTCGCCAGCGCTGAACGCCGATACTTCGCCGAATTCACGCGCGATGCTGATGCACATATTCTTGGGCGCGGTCGATGCCATCGGCGCGCGGCAGGCGGTGCCTTCGCACTTCACGAATACGCTACGCAGCAGTTCCTGCTTGGAAGCGGCGGGCTGCGCCAGTTCTACTTGGTAGTAAGGGCCTTTGGCTGTGGCGGCTTCGGCCTGACCTGCAACACCGAACAAAAGCGAAGTGCTCAAAACAGCGGCGGCGGCAAGGGTGCCCAGACGGGCGGAAGCCTTAGTGATAGAGGGGGAGAGGGTCATAATCTTATTCCTTTTTAGCTTTGCTAAGTCTGCAAAACGCTGGCCGGAACTTTTGCGCCTTTACCTTCGTTTTGCGCCTCTGGAAAACCAGTTGCGAATCACTACCTATTAGATTAGGTTTCTAGTTGCAACTTAAAACTGATTATCAGTTGATTTTTTTTCGCAAGCGGGTCACGCTCCCTTTTAGAGGATGAGTATATGGGTGAATTACGAGAGTCGTTGCAGGATATTGCCGAATGTGGCCTGCCTAATGCTTTGGAGGCCATGGGCGAACGATGGTCGTTCATGATCCTGCGCGCCGCATTCAACGGCGTTCGCCATTTTGAGGAGTTCCTCTCTGAAATCGGCATCGCACGAAACATTCTTGCCAACCGGCTTACGCGCTTGACCGAGAGTGGCATTCTTCATCGCACCCCCTGCCCCGATGATCGTCGCAAGGTCGAATATCGCCTGACGGAAAAGGGCCTCGAACTATTGCCAGTGATGATCGCGCTTCGCCAATGGGGGGAAAAATTCGGCACGGGGGTTCCCTCTAACCCTGTCCTTGTCGACGAGCGTGACCGCCAGCCAATCCTGCCGGTCACCATCCGTAGCCATGATGACCGGGTGCTCGGCCATATGGACCTGTGCTGGATGAATTCAGCAGATATCAAGGCGATAAGCGCCGAAGCCAATGCCGAACATGACGACCGGGTAAGGAAATTGAGCGCCATCTGAGTCGTGCTATTGACACTACCGAAAGCAGGCATTGAAATTTTGTTGCGAATCTGTTACACTGCGTGTCGACAGGCCGAAAACGGTCAAGGTTTGCATTGACTATCTTGTCAGGTGAACAAATGGCGCAAGGGACGAACTGACCAGTCTTATGGGCAACTACGCGTTGCCGACAAAGCGAAATTCTCCCGAATAATCAGAAAGGGTCCGAACATGACGTCCAACGCGGCGATATTTGATGTAGGCGATTATGTAGTTTATCCAAAGCACGGCGTGGGCCGCGTAATCGAACTTCAGGATTCCGAAATCGCAGGCATGCAGCTGCAGCTTTATGTGCTGCGTTTCGAAAAAGAAAAAATGACCCTTCGCGTTCCTTTCAACAAGGCCGAAGGCGTTGGTATGCGCAAGCTGTCATCCGACAAAACGTTGAAGGAAGCGATGCACACGCTGACCGGCAAGCCACGCGTCAAGCGCACCATGTGGTCGCGCCGCGCGCAGGAATATGAAGCGAAGATCAACTCGGGCGACCTGGTATCGATTGCCGAAGTCACGCGCGACCTGTTCCGGCCGGACGACCAGCCCGAGCAGAGCTATTCCGAACGCCAGATCTTCGAAGCGGCTTCAAGCCGTTTGGCACGCGAGCTGGCTGCGATGGAAAAGACCGACGAGAAAGCTGCATTGCAGAAGATTTTGGTCATCCTGAACGAAGCGGCGCCTCAATATTACGAAAAAGCCGAATAACAAGTTTCCTTACCGGAAAATCTGAAGGGCGTCGGAAACGGCGCCCTTTTTTTTGGCTACTGGATTGGGTGCGTGACCGACTTGCCAGATTCGAACTTGGTTTTGGCGATATTGATCCAGCTTTGATATTTGGCGACATTTACCGAGACAGACGGATTGTCTTTGGCCCCGCAACCAACCGCCCAAGACACAATGCCGACCTGAACCGTCTTGCCGCCTTCAATACCCGTAATCGGCCCACCGCTGTCCCCCTGACAGGTAAAGACATGCTCACCCCGCCTTGCTGCTGCCGAATCCGATGGCGTTATCGCGCACAGCATGAAGTCGGTCACCTTGCCATATCCGGCCCGCTTGCTGCAGGTCTGCCGGTCTATAAGCTGCATTTCGCCTTCGTGCAGATCGGCTGGGTTGCGCTGCACCTCATTGTTGCTGGTAATCCGCGCAACGTGGCCCTCGGTTTCTTCCATGAAGCCCCACCCATACCATTTCACCCTGCCGCTCGGCGCTGGCGGCCGTGCCGCAGGCGTGATCGGCCGAACCGATTTGGTGTTCTGCGCCAACGTGCTGGCATCCGGCTTGATCCGCAAAAGCGCGATGTCGTTCAATTGACTGCCCGCTTTGTAATCCTTGTGAACAACGATGGAGTCGATGGCATAGGTCGTGCCCCCATATCGCAGGTTAAGTGTACCCAGTTTCACGCGGCGAAACTTGAGCGCATTCTGACGCAAGACCGGCCCGGCGAAGGGTTCGCCGGCAACGCAATGCGCGGCGGTTAGCACGATATATCGGTCCCGATCCTGACCGATTACAGACCCGCCGCAGCGATGCGTCTTCTCATGCTGCGCCCAGGCAACCTTGCCGAGCGCGGCGCTTGCGCGAAGCGAAGCCGGCGTGTTGCTGTCAGTGGAATAAAGCTGAACCTGCCAAGGGGCGGTAAACAATGATGCAACAGCCTTGCCGCCGCCGCCGCTGTATGACTTTCTGGTTGGAGTAGACAACACCGATATATTCCATGCTTCAGGAATATCCATTATGCCCCCGTCGCGGCTCGCAAGCACCTTCAGGTCGACCGGCTGATCCGATGAAATGACGGCAATATGTTGCCCGTTGCGTTGGTCTGAATAAAGCCGGGAAGTACCGGGGTTCAAGGTAAACTGCGTCGCAGGTTTTTGGGAATCCTGGAACCGCATGCTAAATTGATCAATCCTGACCAGCGCAATATGAAGCGCAGCCGGCAGCGTGTTGCGGATCATAAGCTTAGGGGTAGTGTCACAAGCGTCTGCCTCGGTGGCCGCCGAACAATCGTCCATCTGTAACGCTGCATCGACGCCCTTTCGCGCCTTTCCACGAAAGGCCAGCAAACGACGCGCCCACAATATTTGTTGAAGCTCTCCATTTAACTGGGTGGCCAATGACGCATCGTCTATACTGCCAACGACCACTGGCAAATGATAGCTGTAGATAAATCTAGCGGTGGCAAAACGCTGGTACATCCGCACAATACGTTCGTCCGAGCCATCATACCGCCGCACACCGGCGTCATCATAACTCACCATTTCGCGATTGGGAATCAGGACCAGCGTTTGCGGAAAGTCGGGATAGCGGGCAATCAGATAGTCGGCCTGCTCTTTCGATGGACTGACACGCACATTGGGATTGGTTGCCAACAGCGCTTCGATCGTCGCCCGGTCCCCGGCAATCGAGTCAGCAAACGCCACCGCGACATATTCATTCGACAAAGGCGTTTCGGCAACCAATTCTGCGGTGCAGTCGTCACCAATGATACAGCCTTCCAGATTTTCCTCTGCAAGTTGCTGCGCTCCGAATGATGCCTGCGGCAACAACAATGCAGCCATCAGGATCAGTGCAGTCCGGATTGTCGGGAATCCCTTCATTGCGCATGCCTTTCAACCCAGCTTCAGCAAGTTGCCTCATTGAGATAGCTGTGTGGCTGCGACCCTACACAAAGAAAATTTATCCTATTTTTGACAGAAGTATACATGATTTTGGGCATGTTGGCGGTGATGCACGAGGCGCCGTAATTTTGCGCGATACCGCCTAACGCCCTTAATGACATGTCGCCGGTGCGGCCTTAGGCAGCCTGCATGGCAAAAGTTATAATCTGGTACGACGGCAGTTGCCCGCTCTGCATCCGCGAGATCGCGTTGATGCGCCGGCTCGACTGGCGCCGAGCCATCGAATTTCACGATGTGTCGCCGCCCGATGCGGCTTGTCCGTTGGACCGACAGGAGTTGCTGGCGCGCTTCCATGCGAGCGAGAATGGCGTGATATTATCAGGAGCCGCCGCATTTGCGGCAATGTGGCGAGCGATCCCGCTGCTTAAGCCACTGGGCCATATGGCCCGCAGTCCTGCGGTTCTACGCATACTCGAATGGCTTTACGTTCGTTTCCTTGTTGTCAGACCGCAAATTCAGCGCGTCCTAGGAAAAGACATCAGGTCCAACTAACCAGAAGTAACGAAGGTGAAATCAGCACGAATCCGTTGCGGATATAGCCTAACGCAGCTCTTCAATCACCTGCAGGCGCGGAGTATTTGTATCATATTTGGCAAGCACCCGGCACGGTTTGGCGTCGGGCGGGCAATGTAGCGCCACCCTGGGCTCGGCAGTTACCCTGTCGGGTAAAGCTGGCGCTCGATATTTACGCGGAGGCTGTCTCTTTTTCGGTACCGTTAGGACCGCGCTTGTCCAGCCGCTTTGTCCCTTGCTATCGACGAACTGAACCAGCACTCCATTTGCGGCAAATGCGGTAACAGCGCATTCTGAACCGGAGGCCTCACGGCACTGCGCCAAAACTTCTTCGGCAGCCGCTTCGAAATTCTGCTTTCCACTGATCAACCAGCTCTTGTGTTGCCCGCTTTGCGGCGCTTTTTCCGGCTGAGCCAATAACGCCCATTGATGCCGTTTGATTGGCTTCACAGGGAACATGTCATGTGAAACATCCCCCCAGCTCGGGTCGGCTTTTTTAGGAACGAACCCTTGCAAAACATAGGTCTCATACTCGCACCCAAAAGAGCGCTCCATGCACATTTCAGCCAGTGCCTTGTATCTCAGTTCGACATTCTCAAACAGCGATGTACCCACGGGGACCTCGCCACCGGATTTTATCCAACGCAGTCCCATTGCATCGGTGGCGACACCCAATGGCCCGTATCCATACACCGTATCGGCAATCGTACAGCCAGTCCCCATATCAGCGGTGCAAGCGTCCATAACTCGCTTGTTGGCAGCCTCAGCCGTCCAGTGTCCGCGGGACACCCAATATTCCGACGTGTCGATATGCGTGGCGGCGGCCATATAGCTCGGCTGAATTTCGACAGGTGGGGCCGCCGGACGACTTGGTTCTTCATCTCCAGGCCCTTCATCACTGCCGCTCACGGGACCCATTGGCGCGCACGCGATATAATCTCTGCCGCCGGTTTGAAAGTATCCGGGCGGACACTGGCCTTCGGCTTTGGCCGGTACCGATGTTGCGCAGAATAAAACTGCGCTGATTATTAGCACGAACAATGCATATAATGCTGCGGCTCTAGATGGGCGTTCGAACGTCATATCGAATCCTTGTTAAGCGCGAGATTTCTGCCAGATCGGAGTCGCATATCACCAACCGATACAGCGCGAGCCGCAGCAATCAAGCTCATCACAGGAACCGGTACATCTGGCTTCCAATTCCATGATGTTCAAATTGTGTTGCGATGGACCTACATCTACTGTATTATCATGACAATACACATTGGAGACCCCACCAAAATGAAATCCCCGTTCATTCTTCTCCCACTCGCTGCGCTGGCAGTTTCGGGCTGCAGCTTCGACGTCGATGCCGAGGACAAGCGTATCACGTCCGATGGCAAGACCATCTCCACCACTGCCGCGACCACTGGATCATTCACGAAAGTCGAGGCGGTCGGGCCGGACAATATTGTATTTGTCACCGGCAACGCTTTCAGCATCAAGGCGGAAGGCGATGCGGATGCGATCGCCAAGCTGCGCTATGCAATGGACAATGGCACGATAATCATCGGCCGCGAAAAGGGCAAATGGTGGGGCAAGGACAGCCAGAGCGTCACGGTTACCATCACTGCGCCGACGCTGACCGCCGCCTCGCTGGTCGGATCGGGCGATTTTACCGCAGACCGGATGGCTGGAGACAGCCTCTCGGTCAAACTCGCAGGATCGGGCGACGCCGATATTCGCGACGTCACGGGAAAAAGCATCAAGGGTGAGCTTGCGGGTACAGGCGACGTCCGCCTTGCCGGCAAAGTAGAGCGCGCCGAATTTTCGGTCGCTGGCACCGGCGACATCGATGCTTCGAAACTCGCCAGCGTTGATGCCGAGGTGTCGATTGCGGGAACCGGCGACGTACGCCTCAGCGCGACCGGCACTGTCGATGCCAGTATCGCGGGTACGGGAGACATTAGCGTTACCGGTGGTGCGAAGTGCAAAACATCGAGCATCGGGTCGGGCAAAGTCAGTTGCGGGTGAGCATGGGCGCTCAGGCGTGAACGGCTGGTGGGACCGCCATGTTGTTCCGCGCCTGATCGGCTGCGCCTGCCGTCAGCCTGCGGTGATGAAGGACCGGTCGCGCGTGGTGCCGTTGGCGTCGGGCGATGTACTGGAGCTTGGCTGCGGCGGTGCGGCGAATTTGGCCTATTATGATTGGTATAAGGTAAAAAGCCTGTCGGGCATCGACCCTTCGCCCGAGCTTCTTGACCGTGCCCTTGTCGAACTTGCTGATCTCGGCCGCAGCGCAAATTTCGTCGCTGGCGTGGCCGAAGCGCTCCCCTTTGCCAGCAATAGTTTCGACACGGTGGTAACGACCTTCACGCTGTGTTCGGTACAAGACACAGTCGCTGCGCTGTCTGAGGCGAAGCGCGTACTCAGGCCCGGTGGGCGGTTGCTCTTTGTTGAGCACGGCCTTGCCCCCGATGCCGCGCCCGCAAAATGGCAATCCCGGATTGAACCCGTATGGAAACACATCGCTGGCGGTTGTCATTTGACCCGGCCAGTTACAAGCGCCATATCCGCCGCAGGTTTCGTGTGCGATGTGCCTCACGGGCATTATATGAAGAGGACTCCAAAATGGCTGGGCTGGGTCGAATTTGGCGAGGCAAGATTGGCCGATTAAGCGCCGCGATGCTGTTTGCGGCCGTGTCGCTTGGCGCGCAACCCGCGAGCGCGGTCGAGCGCAAACTGTTGATTGCCAGTTTCGAAAATATCCAGGTCATCGGCGACATCAATGTGACCGTGCAGACCGGGAAATCCCCGTCAGCCATAGCCAGCGGCGACAAACGCGTTCTCGAATCGCTGAAGCTTGAGCGCGTCGGGATGACGTTGCGTATTAGACTGCAAGACATCGTCAACAACAATAAGGGCGTCCCAATAACTGCGCCGTTGCAGGTGACGCTGACCACCCAGGCGATCAAAGACATTACCCTGAGTGGCAACGGGACGTTGAAAGTTTCGCAGGTAAAGCAGCCGAACCTAACACGAATGCTAATCGCCGGAAATGGCTCGGTTTCGATTGGCAGTCTGATTGCCGACCAGTTTACAGCCAATATCAACGGAAATGGCAAAATCGAGATCGGCAGCGGCGTGACGCGCGATGCACGCGTGACCATCGACGGCGCAGGCACTTTTCAAGGCGCGGGCGTAAAAATGCGCAAGCTGCGGCTTGAGCATATCGGCAATGCAGTTTCGACAGCGACCGTTGAGGAAGGCACGGATATTTACAATCGCGGATCGGGCAATATCACGATTGGTGGCAAGGGCACCTGCTTCATTAAACTGGCGGGCGCTGCCGCCATCAACTGCGCAAAGATTGAAACAGGATCTGGCAAATGAATGGCATGCGGATAATCAAATATAGCGGGATTGTCGCCGCCCTGATGCTGGGCGGCTGCACGTTACCAGCCTCAGGCGGCACCGAAGTTGGCGGCTGTTCGGCAGGCGCGGACGCAGGCCAATCGCCGGCTGGACTGACCCAGACTACCCTGTGCATCACCAGCGGCGCGAAGACCCGCGCGTTCACTGTAGAAATCGCAGGTAGCTCGATGGAACAAGCCAAGGGTTTGATGTTCCGGACCGAACTGGCAGACACGGCAGGGATGATCTTTCCGTTTGCCGAGCCAAGGGTTGCAAGCTTCTGGATGAAGAACACCGTCATTCCTCTCGATATCATTTTCATTCGTTCCAACGGAACCATTGAAAGCATCGCCGAGAATACGATTCCCTATTCGACCGCTCCGGTAGCCGCGGGCGAGCCTGTTACAGCTGTTCTCGAACTGCGCGGCGGGTTGACCGCTGAACTGGGTATATCGGCAGGTGACAAGGTCGTCTGGCGAGGCAAATAGCGCCCAAATAGGGATTGCGCGAAGCAACGCTTCGCCCTAATCGCGGGCCATGGGAATCCTTGGAAAAATCTTCACCTGGTGGGATGGTGCCACCATCGGCACTGCGCTCTACAGCTGGCGCAAGGGTAAGTCTGTCGGGGAGGATTCTGCCGGTAACACTTATTATCAGTCGGCAGACGGCAAGCGCCGGTGGGTTATCTATAACGGTGCCAACGACGCAAGCCGCGTTTCGCCCGACTGGCACGGCTGGCTGCACGGCACGCATGACGGCGATCCTGAAAGCTATTTGCCGCCGGTGCGCTCATTCGAAGCACCTGCCGTTCCCAATCTGACAGGCACGGGCGCTGCTTATCGCCCGGCTGGCGCTATCGAGCGCGGTGGCCACCGTGCCCGGGCCACCGGCGATTATGAGGCATGGAGTCCCGACGCATCATGACGTTTCGGCGTGGTCTGTTGCTGATGCCATTTTTGGCAGCACTGGCCGCGTGCGGTTCGTCCGATAATCAGGAAGAAGCACTTGCGCCGATAAAGTCAGGTAAAGCACAACAGGCAACCGACAAGATTGTGGTCGCACAAGGCGAAACGCTCGGAACGCCGATGGCCGAGCGGGTTGCCGTTCTTGGCCTGCTGAATAAACGCAACGGCCAGACACGCGATATTGAATTGAAACCCGGTGAAGCCATCCGGTTTGGCAAGGTCGTGGTCCGGCTGCGCGCCTGCGAGAAGACCGCACCGTGGGAAACCTATCCCGACGAGGGCGCATTTGTTCAACTTATTGTCAACGAACGTCCACCCGGCACGACCGAGGCCGAACGCTGGCGGACAGTATTTTCTGGTTGGCTGTTCAAGGAAAACCCGGCGGCCAATGTTGTCGAACACCCGATTTATGACGTCTGGGTCAAGACCTGCAAGATGAGCTTCCCGGGCGAAGAAGAAGCGGTCGAGGAAAAATCTTCCGAAGACGCCGCGCCTGCTGCCAAGAAGCCGTCCAGCGCACCCCAGTCGCCCGCGCCTGCAGCACCTGCCGCAGAAGAAGGCGATGGCGAGGACACGACCGAGGCCTGATAGGCCAAACCAAGCGCAGCTTCCAGTCGGACGAGATAATCGTCCTGTGTGATTTCAATTGCTCCCAGGCTCGACAGATGGTCAGTCATGAACTGGCAGTCGAGCAGTTCGAACCCGCCGACCTTCATTCGCGCCACCAGCCACGCCAGCGCGACTTTCGACGCATCGGTCGCTCTGGAAAACATGCTTTCGCCGAAAAACGCCCTTCCCATCGCCATACCATAAAGTCCGCCGACAAGATTACCGTCCAGCCAGCATTCCACGCTATGTGCGTGCCCCATCCGGTGAAGATTGCAAAACGCGTCCTCTATATCAGGATTAATCCATGTATCGCGCCGGTCGTCGCGCGATTCTGCGCAAGTGGCGATGACCTGCGCAAAGACACGGTCCGCCGTAACGACAAACCGCTCCTGCCGGATCGTCTTTGCCAGCGACTTAGACAGGCAAAACCCTTCGAGCGGCAAAATTGCGCGTTGTTCGGGTTCTATCCAGAATGTATCGGGGTCATCACGCGCATCTGACATCGGGAAAATGCCATTGGCATAAGCGCGCATCAGCAAATCCAGATCGATTGGCACAGGAATCCCTTCTTTCGACACCCTATCTCGAATTGCGCCATCGCATGCAATGGATTATAGCCCGGTCATCTACCCCCGGCAGTGTCGAGTCCTTGGACCAGCGCCGCCGGGGATTATTGTTTCAAGCAAAGACAGGGACCGCACATGACCCGCCGCCGTAAAATCTATGAAGGCAAGGCCAAGATACTTTATGAAGGCCCCGAACCTGGCACGCTGATTCAGTATTTTAAGGATGATGCGACCGCATTCAATGCCCAGAAAAAGGGTACGATTGCAGGCAAGGGCGTCATCAACAACCGCGTTTCGGAGCATGTGTTCACGCGGCTTAGCCACATCGGCATCCCGACCCACTTCATCCGCCGTCTCAACATGCGCGAGCAGCTGATCCGTCAGGTCGAGATCGTCCCAATCGAGGTTATCGTCCGCAATGTTGCTGCCGGCACCTTATCCAAGCGGCTTGGCATCGAGGAAGGCACACCCCTTCCGCATACATTGCTCGAATATTGCTACAAGGACGACAGTCTGGGCGACCCGCTGATTGCTGAAGAGCATATCGCCTGCTTCGGCTGGGCAACGCAGGAGGAAATGCAGGACATCTCCTCGATGGCGATCCGCATCAACGATTTCATGTGCGGTATGTTTGCCGCAATCGGCATCCGTCTTATCGATTTCAAACTGGAATTCGGTCGCCTGTTCGACGGTGATTTCTCGCGCATCATCCTTGCCGACGAGATCAGCCCCGATGGCTGTCGCCTTTGGGACATCGAAACCGGTGAGAAGCTCGACAAGGACCGCTTTCGCCGTGATCTTGGCGGCGAGGCTGAGGCTTATCAGGAAGTTGCACGCCGTTTGGGTCTGATGCCGGAGGAAACCGAAGGCGCAGTGCTCGATATGGTGAGCCACCGCTTGCGCAAGGGCAAATAACGCTACGTGACAAAAAGCAGGTTTATCGGCGGCTGGATTGCGGCGTTCCTGACGCTTGCGAGCCCTGCATTTGCCGCGCCTGACAAGGCTCCACCCGGCGCCGAACGTACGGCGCCGTGGAATGCCGAAACGTCGGACCTCGAACCCGATAGCAGCATCATATACGGCAAACTACCGAATGGCTTGCGCTACGCCGTCCGCCCCAATCAACGGCCACAAAATCAGGTTCTTGTCCGAATGGCACTCGACTTCGGGTCAGCTGCCGAAGCGGAGAACGAGCAGGGCCTCGCGCATTTCATCGAGCATATGGCGTTCAACGGCACCACGAATGTCGCAGAAGGCGAGATGGTCAAAATGCTCGAACGGCTCGGGCTTTCGTTCGGCGCCGATACCAACGCTTCAACAGGCTATACCCAGACACAATATAAGCTCGACCTGCCCAAGCCCGACCCGGCTCTCATCGAACGATCATTATTTCTGATGCGAGAAACTGCCAGCGAATTGCTCTTCAATCCCGATGCGGTAAACCGCGAACGCGGGGTCGTGATTGCCGAAATGCGGGAACGCGAGAATTTCGGTTTCCAGAGCGCAAGGGCGGCAAATAGCCTGTTCTATCCCGATACCTATTTCTCGACGCGCTATCCCATCGGCAAGTTGAATGTGCTCGAAACCGCGCCAGCCGAGCGGATGAAGGCGTTATACCAAAAATGGTACCGCCCCGACCGGACCAAAATCATTGTTGTGGGGCCGGTGGATACTGCAGCTATCGAGCGCGAGATTGTAGCCAAGTTTTCAAGCTGGAAGGCTGATAGTAGGCCGCTCGGCGACATCGAAACTTGCACCGTCGATATCAATCGCAAAATTTCGGCAGGCAGCTTTACCCATCCTGAAATCGGCGAAGCGGTAGGCGTGCAACAAATCATTTCCGACAAGTTGCGCCCAGATTCGGTGGATCGGGCGTTGACCGAGTTGAAGATGCAGATCGCAGCGTCGATAATTTCGCAGCGGATGAGTAGGCGCTCGCGTGATGAAGATGTACCGTTTCTGGGCGGCGGCCTGACTTTTGATATCGGATTTTGCGACCAATATGCACGTATCGGGTTTACCGCGTCGGGCAAGGACGGCAGCTGGCGAGAACTTTTGCCCTTTACCGAGCAAATTGTTCGACAGGCTGTGCAGCATGGATTTTCCGCTACAGAAATCGCCGAGCAGATAAGGCGCTTTGACTCAGCTTATACAAACAACGCGAAGGGCGAAGCTACCAAGACAAGTGGTGCCATAGCCAATGAACTCGTCGGCCTGGACGAGGACGTCCTGAATTCCGCCGGTTACAGGCAGATTCTGTGGCTGCAATTGCGACCGTTCATGACCAAGGCATCTATTGACGCCGAATTTGCCAAATGGTTTGGTCAGCTTGACACGCCGCTTATGTTTCTGACCACAAAGCAAGGTGACGGGTTTGAAACGAAGCAGCTTGTCGAGGCCTACAATGCGAGCCGCTCGCTGGCCGTAGCGACACCTTTGGCGCGCGATGAAAAGGTTTTCGCCTATACCGATTTTGGGCCACCCGGAACCGTGGTCGAAGACAAGCAAATCGCTGATCTGGGTATTCGCACAATCCGATTTACCAATGGTGTTTTGCTCAATCTCAAAAAGACCGATTTCGAGAATAACCGCATCCGCTATGCCCTGCGCATCGACGGCGGCGAGCTGCATTTCGGCAGAACAAGAGCTCCTCTGGCTCGCCTGATGGCGGGTGCCTATGTGTCGGGCGGACTCGAGGCGCATGACATTGAGGATTTGCGGTCATTGCTTGCAGGAACCACCGTGTCGCCCTCCTTTGCCGTGGCCGATGACTATTTCGGAAGCTACGGCGCAATCGCACCCGCCGACCTCGAACGGCAATTGCAGGTCATGGCAGCCTACACAAAATATCCTGCCTATAGCCAGAATGCGCTTCGCCTATACCGACGGCCATTGCCCGAAGCTTATGCGCGGCTCAACGCTACACCGGGTTCAGCCTTAAACATCGAGTCGGCAAAAATCATGACGGGCGACGACCCGCGTTTTGCTCTTGTGCCGTTGGAAACGATGCAATCGCTGGATTTTGCAATGCTGAAAGAGGCTTTGGGCGATGCATTGGTAACCAACAGGCTTGAAATCGCACTCGTTGGTGATGTTGACGAAGAGGCTGCCATCAAGGCCGTCGCGCAAACGTTCGGGGCGCTACCGGAGCGCAAAACTGCCGACAATGCCTACACCGAAGAGCGAAAAACCAGTTGGGCCGAAGTCAGTGGAAATTTTGACATCCCCCATCGTGGCGAACGCAACCAGCTAAGCTGGCGACAGGTATGGCCGACCACCGACGATAGCGACCAGAAAGTGACGCAATCGATGGACTTGCTGGCGCGGATGGTGACGCTTCGCCTGACCGACGAACTCCGCGAGAAGCTGGGTGCAACTTATGGCGGTGGCGCGAGTTCGAACATGTCGAATATCTATCCAGGCCGCGGATCGTTTTCCATTGCGACAACCGGTGATCCCAAAGATCTGGCCGCTATCGAAGCGGCGGTCGATCAAATCATTGCCGAACTGGTTTCCTCACCTGCAGATTCCGATCTGTTCGAGCGCGCACGCAAACCGGTTCTGGAGAGCTACGCCGACTGGAAGAAGCGCAACGATACTTGGATTGGTGTCGCGTCCGAAGCACAGAGCAACCCCGACCGCCTGCACCGTTTTCGCAACAGCGAAGCTTTGTTCAAAACCATTACGGCAAGCGATATATGGGAACTTGCAAAGCTCCATTTGGGAAAGCCCGCCCAGTTCACATTTCGCGCGCTCCCGGACGAGCTCATCACAAATAAATCTGACAACAACAGCGCAGCGACGACAGCGCGCTAAATCTCAACCCTTGGTTTTGTAGCCGCAGACAATACCGAGGATGAAGGCCAGAAACAGACCTAGCTGAACATCGTTATTGGCACCACTGCTCCAGCCAAAAAACTCATGACCAAAAGCGAACAGCCCGATAAACATAGCAGTTGCTAAACCAACCATCAGGTCCTCCGATCGGCATGATTGCCTTCACGACCAACGCATAGTGAACGGACATAGACCGATCACCATCAAATTAGCATTGCCGAACGGAGTTAATTTTGGGTTACGCGCGACCTGCCCTCTTGTTTCATAACGCGCGGCATCTATAGGAGGCAAACGGCCAGCAACATAGGTGACCCCATGAAAACCCGCGTCTTTGTTACCCTCAAAAACGGCGTGCTTGATCCGCAAGGGAAGGCCATTCATCATGCGCTGGAAGGTCTCGGCTTCTCGGGTGTTAATGATGTACGCGCGGGCCGACTGATTGAGATTGACCATGAGCCTGGCGTTTCAAAGGCAGACCTCGAAGCTATGTGCAGCAAATTGCTGGCTAATATGGTCATCGAGAATTTCGAGATTGAGCAAGCCTGATGCGCGCTGCGGTTATCCAGTTCCCCGGATCCAACTGCGACCGCGACATGGCAGTTGCTATCCGCGATATCATGAATGCCGATACGAGTCTGGTCTGGCACCGCGAAAGCGAATTGCCCCATGGTCTCGACCTGATCGCAATACCCGGTGGGTTCTCGTACGGTGATTATCTGCGTTCCGGCGCGATGGCGGCACGTTCACCTGTAATGCAGGCGGTTGTTGAGGCCGCTGGCCGCGGCGTGCCAGTGTTAGGCGTCTGTAACGGCTTTCAGATATTGACCGAGGCAGGACTGCTACCCGGCGCACTCATGCGCAATGCCGGAATTCGTTTTGTTTGCCGCACCGTCAAATTGACTGTTGAAAACAGCCAATCTTTATTCACCAGCGGATATAATGCGGGTGAAGAAATCAATATTCCGGTCGCGCACCATGATGGCAATTATTTCGCTGATGAGGCAACGCTTGACCGGATCGAAGGTGAAGGCAGGGTGGCGTTTCGCTATGCCGAGCCAGTGAACGGGTCAGCACGTAATATTGCTGGCGTGCTCAACGACTCGGGCAATGTTCTCGGCATGATGCCGCATCCCGAACGCATGATCGAAGCGATGCAGGGGGGGTCAGACGGGCGCCGGTTGTTCGAGGGCCTGATCCGCGAAATCGCCTGAGTGTTCCGTTGCTGCGTTCAACGCTTTCTTGCGTGGCGGAAACAGGAAACGGCCTAATGTTAATATCACCGTGGGCCACAGCATGGTGTTGTAAAGATCGTGAATGCTGGCGTCGATGCTCGCTTCGCCGGGAGCTAAGCCTTTCAGATCGGCATATTCATTAAACAGCTCAGCCGCGAAGACGATTAGCCAGCACCAGATGCTGTCGGGCCGTCGGCGCAATATGATCGCCGACAAAAACAGGATGAGTATGGAACCATGAACATGCATGGCGTCATTCGTCAGGCCGACAAATTCGACCAGCCGCACTTTATAGCCGATCCATAGTTCGGCCAACTGCTGCAATTTTTCCTGCATAGGTCCTAGACTTTGGTTTTGAACGGGGAGAAATCAGTCCCCTCGTCGAAGATATCGACGCCTTCCTTACGTTTCAGCCAATTAACCGCCGCATACGTAACAGGCGTGAGCACTACTTCCCAGCCCACTTTAAGCAGCCAGTTGGTGATCATAACCGTAATGACCTGCTCTTTGCTCCACACTCCCCAAAAGGCAAGTGGGTAGAAAATCAGGCTATCGACGCCCTGCCCAACCACCGTCGAGCCTATCGTTCGCGACCAGAGGTGCTTGCCGCCGGTCCAGATTTTCATCCGAGCCATCACGTAGCTGTTGACGAACTCCCCCGCCCAGAATGCTGTGACCGAGGCAAATACAATGCGCCAAACCTGCCCGAACACGCTTTCGTAAGCGGCCTGCCCTTCCCAGCCCGCCGCGGGCGGCAACGCAACAACGACCCAGCTCATGAAGGCCATGAACACAAGAGCGACAAAACCAGCCCAAATGACGCGGCGGGCACGGGCATATCCATATACTTCGGTGAGCACGTCGCCGATGACATAGCCCAATGGGAAAAACAGGATGCCGGCGCCAAAAATAAAGCCGCCCACATCGGCCAGCTTCGCAGCGCCAATCAGATTTGAAAGCAACAAAATGGCGACGAAAGCCGCCATGACGAAATCATAATAACGGAAATGCCGACCGCTGACGGCGCTGGCACTTTCGGTGACTATAGGAGCATCTTGCATGTGCGAACGCATAACGACCTTTGCAGTTCGGCGCAAAGCCGTTATTGGCCAACGCAGCGCGCGCCCTTAGCTCAGCTGGATAGAGCGCGAGACTTCTAATCTTGAGGCCACAGGTTCGACTCCTGTAGGGCGCGCCACGCAGTCCTTAAAATCACAGTTATCCAGAGACTTTTGATGCATAGCGCCAATTACGGCGGAGTTCTGCGGGCTTCCGCCTGTGCAAAGAGACCGGCTGCATCATGGAAGACGCTAGCCCTGTTGCACTCATATGGAGAGATGGAGATGGCTTAGACCTGCGCGCGATTACAAAGTTTGTCGAATGCTCACGCGGTAATTGGCGATATACTCGCACAGATTGAAAAAGCCTGCTGAATTCCCCGCGCCGCACGAATGTCTGCCCTGTTGGACGATGCCTACAGTCAGGTATCGGGCCGCCGTTGGTGCTGAGCGGACCTTCGTTGATCCGTAATCTCAATGGCAGCTTCACGCCGAACCGCAATCGTTATAAGCATCAGCTGGCTCCCACATAAGCGGACTTTGCATCCGGAAGGTTGATATGGCTAATTTGTCGAACTTTGCGGGCTGCCCGGTATTAGATTAGCAATCTTGCTAAACCGATGTTCATTCAGCGTTAGCCGAAAATTAGGATCATCGGGTTGCGAATGTTTAACTGGGGATGCGATCCTAACATCTATCGTCACAAGCAACTGAGTCGAACAACGATGGGAAATGTTTTGAAAGATGAACACTGGCGAGATCGCCTCAAAGTTCAGACGACAAAAAATTAGGGTACAATCCGCACGCCTACCAGCATCTGCCTTCGGGGGCCGGCGAATAATCCATCTACCCTGCTTGCAATGTAAGCGTTGTCAAAAAAATTTTCGACTGTTGCAAAAAGCTGTAAGCGCGATTTAGGCACACGGTAGTTTGCCGACGCCCGAACAATCGTGCGTGCAGGAATGGTGCCGTTCAACCCATCGGGCGAGGCCATGCGCGTGTTCGAAGCATTGGCGAATTGTTCGCCAACATAATTGACGCCTAATTCTACGCCGATACCGCGAGGGTGCTGATATCCGACACTCGCATCAATGAACTGTTTGGGCGCGTACGGAATGCGGTTCCCTTTTACCCCGCGCGCAACCTCTTCAACATCTGTCAGGAATTGCGCCTCAAACAGGTAGCTGTAGGTAAGTCCGAGCTGGAACGGCCCTATGGCTGCTGAGACTGTCCCCTCCAACCCCCGATGGCGTGCCTTACCAGCATTCACAAAAGTCCCGCTGCGTCCTCCGACCAGCGACCCTTCGACAATAAGCTCGCTCAAGTCCATTTCGAACAACGTTGATTCGACCGTAACGCCTGGGCGCGGGCGGTAACGGATGCCTACTTCGGTCTCCGTGCTCCGTTCTGGACGTACCGCGTTGAGCGGAGCCGTCGGATTTAAGTCACGGTCCGGACGCGGCGGTGCAAAGCCCTTATGAATACCTGCGAACGCCGTCAGCGTATCGTCAGGCGTCCAAGTCAGCCCCACACCGGGCAACATCAGCGTTTGTGCAGAAGCGGAGCTGCGGTCTATCGCAACGAAATTTGCGGTACGCGCCCGATTAGTGGTTTCGATCCGCTCGGCGCGGACACCGGGGGTAATACGAATGTCCCCAACCCTGAATACGTTCTGGAAATAGGCCGAATATGCGTGTGTCCCAATGTCGTTATCGTCGCGCAGTAACGTCCCTGCTGACGTTTCCCGCGCGTCAGGCGTGAGGCCGTTATAGCGTTTGCGGTTAGTAGTCTCAAAATGCGCCCTCGCACCGAAGATCTCTCGGCGCACATTCACCCTGCGGATCGGGACCGTGTTCGCGCGGCATTTAATGCCACGCGCGCTATTGTCGGTCCCTATGAAATCGATTTTCGCATTATGATAGGCGATGAACTCAAATGGATTTCTGCTCGCGGACAGGGCGACGACGCCGGCATAGTCGAACGAATTATGTTTGGGATCTTCATCGATGTTACAGGCCGTAAACAGGCGGAAGAAGGTCGTGAGCTGTTGGCAGGCGAGATGAGTCATCGCGTTAAAAACCTCCTGTCTATCGCCACCGGCCTGACCCACATTACAGCGCGTTCGACAGGGACCTCCAAAGAGATGGCGCATGAGCTAACCCTTAGACTCACGGCGCTAGGGCGTGCACATGATCTTGTCAGACCCATCCCTAGCCAGACGGAGGCGCCTTCTGCTCTTCTTGGAGATCTCCTGACGGTGCTGCTTGCACCCTATGATGATCTTGGCGCGTTCAGTGGCCGGATCAGAGTGTCCGTGCCGCGGATGAGCGTAGGCGAATCATCGGTGACAACATTCGCTTTGGTCGTGCACGAACTGGCGACCAACTCGCTTAAATATGGTGCGTTGTCCGTGGATACCGGCACGCTCGATGTCTCATGCTCGGCGCATGACGAGGCTGTCACTATTGTTTGGACAGAAACTGGCGGACCTAAAGTGGAGATACCCAGTGATACGCAAGGCTATGGCAGCAAGCTGATTGAGCGAAGCATCAATGATCAACTTCGCGGCTCAATCGATTATGATTGGGCTCCAGATGGCGTTATTGTTACGCTGAAAATCGACCCTGACCGTATCGTGTCCTGATAAATTTCCGTTAGGGCAAAGCGAAATCGGAATTCGGAAAAGTTCGACTTGAGTGTTTGATTGTCACGCGCTGCACTAAGTCCTGCCATATTCACTTGACGCGACCTGTCATTTCGCCTTGTGGCGATTTCATGCGATTTTTCTCAGATAACGCCGCACCGGTGCATCCCAAGGTCATGCAAGCGATGGTCGATGCGAACCAGATCGACACCGCTTATGACGGCGACCGGTGGAGTCAGGCATTGGACGCCAGATTTGCGGAGCTGTTCGGCGTCGATGTAGCTATATTGTGGGTCGCAACCGGGACTGCGGCTAATTGCCTTGCGCTGACATCATTATGCCAGCCGCACCAGGGAATTATCTGCCATCGCGAAGCACATATCGAAGTCGATGAATGTGGCGCCCCGGGTTTCTACACCGGTGGTGCCAAGTTGATGCTGGTCGAAGGCGAAGGCGCGAAAGTAACGCCCGCCACGGTGGAAAATCTGTTGAGCAGCATCCGCAATGATGTGCATCAGGTCCAAGCCGCTGCCCTGTCAATTACGAACGCGACCGAATATGGGCTGGTTTACACGCCAGCCGAGGTTACCGCGCTTGGCGATTTATGTCGTGAACGGAAGCTTGGATTCCACATGGATGGCGCCCGATTTGCCAATGCAGTTGCCTCGCTTGGGTGCCATCCCGCAGACGTAACCGTAGCAGCTGGCGTCGACGTACTGAGCTTCGGCTTTGCGAAAAATGGCGGGATGGGGGCGGAGGCTTTGGTCTATTTCGATCCCGCCCACGCCGACGCCGCCCGCTATCGCCGCAAGCGCGCGGGACATTTGCAGTCGAAGGGCCGGTTTCTGGCAGCGCAGTTGCTGGCTATGCTCGATGGCGATTTATGGCTCGAAAATGCCCGTGCGGCCAATGCAGCCGCGCAGATTATTGCCTGTGCTGCGCCGGACCGTCTGTTGTATCCGGTGCAGGCGAACGAGATTTTCATTCATTTGACTCGGGCCGAAGCATCGGCGTTACGCGCCCAAGGCTTTGACTTTTACGACTGGGGCGAAGGTGCAGCGCGACTTGTCACGAGCTGGCAGCATACAGAAGCCGACGTTACCCCGCTCGCAAAAGCGATAGCCGCGCTGTGAGTCAATCCGACGTTGCGATGACCCCCGAACCGGGGCTGCTGGCGCCGCGCGTGCTGGTGCCGTTCCTGATTGTATCGCTGATCTGGGGATCGACTTGGCTGGTGATCCGCGATCAACTCGGAGCCGTCCCGTCAAGCTGGTCAGTGACCTATCGTTTCGCGGTGGCTGCGGTTGGCATGATTTTCCTCGCGCTTGTGATGCGCCAGCCGCTGAAAATCGACCGCGCGACGATCGGCTGGACGATGCTGCTCGGCGTCATGCAGTTCGCGCTCAATTTCAATCTGGTTTACGCCGCCGAACATCACATCACATCAGGGTTGGTTGCGGTGATCTTTGCACTGCTGATTGTGCCCAATGCCTTGTTGGCGAAATGGTGGTTGGGGCGACCGATTGGCATGGCGTTCATCCTCGGGTCCGCAATTGCGGCGTGCGGCGTCGCCTTGTTAATGATCCAGGAATATCGTGCTGCACCGGTCGGCGGTGAGGAAGTGATATTGGGCCTGATGCTAACGCTGTGCGGCGTGGCTTCGGCTTCGGTATCGAACGTGCTGCAGGTGACGCCGAAAATCGCGCGCGTTCCGACCATTACGATCCTTGCATGGTCAATGCTATGGGGCAGCCTCGCCAACGCAATATTCGCTTTTGCAGTCTATGGTCCGCCGGTCATCGACTCGCGTCCAGCCTATCTCGGCGGCGTGCTCTATCTTGGTATTATTGGTTCGGTGGTGACCTTCCCGCTATACTTCCGCCTGATCCGTGACATCGGGCCTGGTAAGGCAGCTTATACCGGCGTGCTGATCCCCGTCATCGCGATGATATTGTCGACGATATTCGAGGGCTATAGCTGGTCGGCCCTCGCTTTGGGCGGCGGCGCGCTTGCGATGATCGGCCTTGTCGTCGCCATGCAGGCGCGCAAAGCTTAGGACTCGCCAAGCATATAGACTCGCGTTAGTCTCGCTCCAAAATATAGGGAGAGAGCCATGGAGCAACTGAGCGGGCAGGACGCGAGTTTCGTCTATCTGGAAACACCGACCACTCCGATGCACATCGGATCGGTCGGCATCTACGACCCCTCGACCGCGCCAAATGGCTTCGTCCGTTTCAAGGATATCCTGCGTCACGTCGAAAGCCGCTTGGACAAGGCGCGCAGCTTTCGCCAGAAGCTGGTGCGTGTGCCGTTCGATCTCGACCATCCCTATTGGGTGGAGGATGCTAATTTCGACATTGAATATCACATCCGCCACATGGCACTGCCCAAGCCCGGCGACTGGCGGCAATTGTGCATTCAGGTCGCCCGGCTGCAAGCACGGCCGATGGATCTTTCGCGACCGTTGTGGGAATTCAACATCATCGAGGGGCTGGATAATATTCCCGGCATTCCCAAGGGTAGTTTTGCCTTGATGGCTAAGGTGCATCACGCCGCCATCGACGGCATGTCGGGTGTCGAACTGAGCGCGGCGGTGCATGATATCGAGCCCAAAGCGGTCCAGGAAAATGTTAAGTCGGACTGGAAGCCCGAGTCAGATCCGGCGCTTGGCGAGATGCTGTTCCGAACATGGCTGAATTCGGTGAAGCAGCCGGTGCAGTTCGCAAAGACGCTGGCGAACACGATTCCGGGCGTCGCGCGGCTGGGTAAGGAAATCGCGGGCGGCGATGTTAGTCTGAAGAACACAAAAATGGCACCGCAGACAAAACTGAACGGTAAGGTTTCATCGCACCGCGTCTGGGACGGCGCGGTGTTTCAGCTTGCGGACATTCGCGCGATAAAGGACCGGCTGGAGGGAGCGACCGTAAACGACGTTATCCTGACCATCATCGGCGGCGGATTGCGCAAATATTTGGCGACGCACGACGACCTTCCCAAGCAGAGCCTTTCGGCAATGGCTCCCATCTCGGTGCGTGCGGAAGGCGAGAAGAATGCGCTTGGCAATCTGGTGTCGGCGATGGTGGTGCCACTGGGAACGCATATCGAAGATCCGGCGGAGCGTTTGCGCTTCATTCACAAGGAAACAAAAAATTCGAAGGCGATGACCAATGCCGTCGGCGCGCGAACCTTAACCGATTATAGCCAGTTCATGCCTGCCGCGCTCGCTGGGTTGGCGGCGAGGCTGTACACGCGGCTTGGCGTGTCAAACCTGCACTCGCCAGTATTCAATGTAGTCGCCACAAATGTCCCTGGCCCACGCGTGCCGCTCTATTTTGCGGGCGCAAAGATGGTGCGGATGATGGGTACCGGGCCGGTATTCGACGGCATGGGGATGATCAACGCGATTTACAGTTACGGCACCGAAATCGCGATCGCGTTCACCGCCGACCGCGACATGGTACCCGATCCGGCGGTTTACGCAGCAGCGTTGCAGGAGGCGTTCGATGAGTTGCTGAAAGCCGACATGAGCGCGCCTGCATCCAAAACTAAAGCGGCTCCTGCCAAAAAGACAAAAGCCGCCAAGACGAAAAAATCAGGCTAAAATCAATGCCCCGATGAGGGGTAGACCAACGCCCGCGCGCCGCTGCGCTCGAACGGCTTCCAGTCGTTTTCGGCCAGCGCCAGCCGGTCAGCAATCGCCCACATGACGGCAGGATTTGCTCCCAATCCGCAATGGCTGCCGCGCACTTCAATATTATCAGTGGTCTTGGCCTTGGGCTCGCGTGAATTTTGCCACGCGACAATACCGTCATTCTTTGAGAAGATGGCCGTCGATGGCACCGGCGGCACATTATGCGCCTCGGCCATTTGTTCGGTGATCTTCGGATCGTCGATCTTTTGCCCGTTGATATATTGATAAGCGCGCCACGCATTGGTCGATTTGGGGCTGCCGGTAATCGGCGAACCGAGCGAAATGACCTGACGGACCAAATCGGGCCGACGGCGCGACAACATACGCGCGAAGGCTCCTCCCAGCGACCAGCCGATCAGGCTGACCTTCTTTCCGGTTTTGGCATGTATTTCATCAAGCCGCGCAATCATCTTTTCGCCTTCGGGACCAATCGCCCGTTGCCCCAGATTGCGGCCGAGATCCCATTGATACGGATCATAACCAAGTTTTTCGAGGTAACGGTACAGCGGCTTCATCGATGTCTCACCAGCCATAAAACCGGGGAGCAACATCACCGGATGCCCGTCGCCTTTTGGTGCCTGCAGCAACAACGGAGCGGCCCACGGGAGCGAACCTGCCTCAAGCAATGCGCGCGGCAATTCTGTCAGCGCGAGCAGCAGCGATGGCGATTTTATATGACCTGCATGGTCGGCGGCGATGGATGCCAAATTCTGTCTCCCGTAAACATCAAACGTCGGTCTATTGCCGATCTTAACGGCAAGGCTAGGCCCGATGTTCCGAATCCGTCAATCGCGATTTTTGCTTTCCGCTACGGAAATGGCAGCAAGTCCTTGTTTGTAAGTCGAATAAGTTGGCTCCCAGCCAAGCAATCGCCTCGCTTTTCGATTAGAAACACGCCGGTTTTCAGCGTAAAAGCCGCGTGCCATAGGGGAAAGACCTGCTTCATCAATCGATTGTAGTGGCGGCCAATCGAGCCCCGAAAGGTTGCAAGCGTGCTCGATAACTGCGTTTTGGGATGTAGGTTCATCGTCGGCGATATTGAATGCACCTGCCGGTCCGGTGAATGATGCGATGACTGCCGAAACAATGTCATCGACGTGGATGCGGCTAAAAACCTGATCGGGCAAATCGATCCGGTGCGCCTTGCCGTCGTGAACGCGGTCAAGCGCCGAACGGCCGGGTCCGTAAATCCCCGGCAGACGGAATACACGGACATCGTTGCGAAGCCCCTGCCAAGCGAGGTCAGCTTCCGCCCGTGCCGTTCGCCGTCCTTCTCCCACAGCTGCGCTTTCATCCACCCACGCGCCTCCGGTATCGCCATAGACGCCCGTTGAAGAGAGATAGCCTATCCACCCTGCCCTGCTTGCGATCAGAGCATCGCCATAAGCCATCAACACGGGATCGCCGCCCTCAGACATTGGCGGCACGCTCGATAGGACATGCGTTGCTCTGTCGAGTGCGGACAAAACGGCGTGGCGGTCGTCAAACGCCACAGCATCGCCACCGCTCATCCGGCGTGTTCCAGTGACTTGCCACCCCTGCCCGCGCAACGCATCGGCCAGCCGCGATGCGGTGTAACCCATTCCAAATATCAGCATGTGACCTGTCATGCGGAATGGTTCGCAATGTAATGGCTTGCCGTCAAGCGCGGCAGTTGCGATGGATGGCACAGGGAGAAGCCAAGCGAATGTCGGTCGAAGTTATCAAGTCAAAAATCCTGGGCAATATGCCGCATGGCTTTCTCGGGCGCGTTGGGGGCATATCGACCGGAATTTATTCGGGGCTGAATGTTGGACTTGGCTCTGACGACGAGCGCGAGGCAGTCATCGAAAACCGCCGCCGTGCCGTCGATGCGGTACTCCCGGGAGCCGCCTTGGCGCGTGTGTATCAGTACCATTCGCCTGATGTCGTAACGATTGTCGCTCCCGGCGATGAAGCGGAGCCTCCAAAGGGCGACGCAATGGTCACTGATCGCGCCGGTATCTTGCTTGGTATCGTCACCGCCGACTGCGTACCGGTCTTGTTTGCCGACTTCGAAGCAGGTGTGGTCGGGGCCGCACATGCCGGTTGGAAAGGGGCAATCAGCGGGGTGACGGACAATACAATCAGCGCAATGGAAGCACTAGGTGCGGACCGTTCCCGCATTACCTGCGCAATTGGCCCGTGTATTGCCCAGAAAAGCTATGAAGTGGATGAAGGTTTCTTCCGGCGCTTTGCGGACGACGATGCAGAGAACGAGCGCTTCTTTTCAGATGGCAAGCCGGGACATTATCTGTTCGACATAGAAGGCTATGTCGCCGCACGTCTGGCAGCCGCTGGAATCGGTAAAGTCGAATGTCTCGGCGAGGACACTTACAGCCAGCCCGTCCGCTTTTTCAGCTATCGGCGCAGCTGCCACCTCGGCGAGCCCGGCTATGGACGGCAAATTTCGCTGATCGGTCTGCCCGCATGAACGCAGCGCGGCTTGGTTTCTGGGGTGGTTTGGCAGTATTCACTGCAATGCTATTGGCTCCTGCGCCATCGGGTATGGAAACTTCCGCATGGCATGTCGCGGCGCTAACCATATTGATGGCAACTTGGTGGATGACTCAGGCGCTGCCGCTGACTGTCACCGCCTTGATGCCGTTCCTCGCACTGCCGCTGATGAACATCATGACCGCGCAGGATGTGGCAAAGGAATATTATTCGCCAATACTGTTCCTGATCTTGGGTGGCGCATTTATCGCGCTGACCATTGAGCGTACCGGCATGCACCGGCGCGTTGCATTGGCGATCCTCAGCAAATCGGGAAATAGCGTCCGGGGGTTGATGATCGCCTTCATGGGTTCGACCGCTTTGCTCAGCACGATCATGTCGAACACGTCGATTGCGCTCATCATGGTTCCAATTGCGGTCGCCGTACTGGCAGCGGGCGGCGTCAAGGAAGGCGAAACCGACGGATTGCCGGGTGCGCTCATCATGGGTGTTGCCTTTGCGGCCACCATTGGCGGTCTTGGCACGATAGTCGGTTCGCCGACCAACGCTATTGCCGTCGGCTTGGTTGAGAAACAGCTGGGCATCCAGATCAGTTTTGTTACCTGGATGGTTTATGGCATGCCCATCGTCATAATCGGCGTGCCGCTCTGCGCGTTCATTCTCATGCGCGTGCAAAATGTAACTGCAGGCAGTTTCGACCTGAACGCCGCGCGCGCGGCGATTGGCAAACCGCACCCGATGTCCATCGCAGAACGCCGGCTCGTACCGATCATCCTGCTAGTGATTACCGCGTGGATTGCCCAGCCGTTGATCGAACCGTTGTTTCCCAAAGGCGGCATCACGGACGGAAGTATCGCCATTGCCGCGTCGCTGTTATTGTTTCTGGTACCTGACGGCACGGGGCGGCCATTGTTGATATGGAAAGAGGCCGACCGCGCACCTTGGGGCGTCATCATGATGTTCGGCGGTGGCCTTGCGTTGGCAGCCGGAATAACCGAGTCAGGCCTTGCTGCTTGGCTTGGCGAAGCGTTGAAACCGCTGGCCGCGGTGCATCCAATCATCATCGCTTTGGCGCTGACCGCTCTAGTCATCCTCATCACCGAATTTGCCAGCAATGTTGCTACCGCCAGCGGCGTGTTGCCGGTGGTCGCGGGCCTCGTCGCCGCAACCGGCGCAGATCCGTGGCTGATGGCAATGGCAGCGTCGATGGCGGCAAGCTGGGGCTTTATGATGCCCTCAGGCACCGGCCCCAATGCCATTGCATGGGCGAGTGGCCACATCGCTTTGCCGAATATGGTAAAGGCCGGGTTCCTGCTGGATTTGGCAGGAATACCGTTGATTGTTGGGGTGATTTGGCTTGTGGGCCAGATCGGCGGCGCGTAATTTAGTTTCAATTGAAACGAATAATGTTATGTTGGGGGTAATAGGAGATTCCCATGACCGACACCCCCACCCCCGTCCGCTATAAACCGAAACCACATGTCGAAACCATCGGTGGACGCGCGTTAAAGCCTTCGACGCTGATGATGGGGCATGGTTACGACCCGACTTTATCCGAAGGCGCGCTGAAGCCTCCGATCTTTTTGACATCTACTTTCGCCTTTGAAAGTGCGCAGGCCGGAAAGACATTTTTCGAGCATATCACCGGCAAGCGCACAGGCCCAGCCGAGGGGCTGGTATACGGGCGCTTCAACGGACCTAATCAGGAAATATTGGAGGACCGGCTGGCGGTATGGGACGGCGCGGATGACGCTTTGGTTTTCTCCAGCGGCATGTCGGCGATTTCGACTTTGCTATTGGCGCTGGTCAGCCAGAACGACGTAATCGTCCATTCAGGGCCGCTTTATGCCGCGACCGAGACCCTAATCGCGCGGATATTGTCGCGTTTTGGCATCCATTATTTCGACTTTCCGGCAGGCGCAACGCGCGAAGAAATCAACGCGGTTCTGGATCGCGCCAAAGCCAAAGCCAAGGAGACCGGCGGCAAAGTTGCGCTCGTTTATCTGGAAAGTCCCGCCAACCCGACCAACGCCTTGGTCGATGTCGAGGCAGTGCGCGCAGCGCGCGATGCAGCGTTTACCGGCGACCAAAAGCCCGCCATCGCCATAGATAACACCTTCCTTGGCCCGCTCTGGCAACAACCCATCAAACAGGGTGCGGAATTGGTGATTTACAGTCTCACCAAATATGCAGGCGGGCATTCGGACCTTGTTGCAGGCGGCGTCTGCGGCGACCAGCCATTAATCGACATCATCCGTCCGATGCGCAATGTCATCGGAACGATCTGCGATCCAAACACCGCGTGGATGCTGCTTCGAAGCCTCGAAACACTTGAACTGCGGATGTCCCGCGCGGGTGAGAATGCGGCTAAGGTTTGCGCCTTCCTCAAGGCACATCCGAAGGTCGAAGGGCTTGGCTATCTCGGCGATATTGCCGATCCGCGGCAGCAGGATATCTACAACCGTCATTGCACCGGCGCTGGCTCGACCTTCTCGGTATTCATCAAGGGCGGCGTGGCCGAAAGCTTCCGCTTCCTCGACGCGCTCAAAATCGCCAAGCTTGCGGTCAGCCTCGGCGGAACCGAGACGCTCGCCAGCCATCCCGCGGCGATGACTCATCTGTCGGTACCGCAGGAACGCAAGGACGCGCTCGGTATCACCGACAATCTCGTGCGCATTTCGATCGGTATCGAAGACCCTGACGACTTAATCGCTGATTTCGAACAGGCATTGGCGGCGGTTTAGCGCCAGTCGATAACTTCCCATCCATTGGCTCTGGCCATTTTGGCCAAAGGTTCGTGGGGGTTGGTGGCAAAGGCTTCGTCGGCATAAGCCAGCAACGGCGCGTCGGAGACGTGGTCCGAATAAGCGCGGATATGGCAATTTTTACGCTCTAACCTGTTTGCTGCCATCCAGCCTTTAACCAGTTCCAGCTTGGCCGCATCGTAGCAATTATGTCCGTCGATGCGCGCCAATACATGGCCGCTGCTGTTCGTGGCCAGATCGGTGGCGATAACATCATCAAAGCCAAGCCGGTGCGCGATTGCCTCGACATAAAGCCGGTAAGAGGCGGTCGCCATCACATGCCGGTAGCCAGCCGCTTTTTCTTCCGCCACGCGCGCGAGCAATTGCGGGTAGACGTTCTTACCAACAACCAGATCGGCATGGCTTTCGAGATATTTGGCAAATCGATGTATTGGAACCCGGTGACCGATCAGCAGCATCTGCGAAAACTGCTTTAGTCGTGCGCGATCCCAAATCTTCATCGCATAGAGCGCTAGACCGATCGGCAGGAGCGGCGAAAGGAACAACCGCCACGGCGACTTGTTAAACGCCATATGCAGAAGAAAGCCATTATAGGTCGCGCGCCGGGTAACGGTTTTGTCCATGTCATAAATGGCGAGCAGGGTGATTTTGGTATTTGTCATCAGGGCGCTACAGTCACAATCTGCGACCAAAAGTCTATAGGGTTGTGAAGTTTCAGATAATAAGCCACTTAGGCAATCATGGCTGACGCTGCCGATTTTACATTAGAACAACTTCCGGGCGGCGATGATGTTATCCGCTTTACGGGACGGCTTGCAATCGCAGCGATCGGCGATCTCGACGACCGCCTGCGCGCGCTTGGTGAATCGATCCAGCAAATCGATCTTTCACAAATCGACCATATCGACACCGTTGGTGCATGGCTCGTCTACCGGACAGCCAAAGAGCATGACGCCAAAATTGTCGGCGCGGACAACGATGCGAAGCGGTTGATCGAAGCGGTCAGCGGCGTTGATGACTCCGAACCTGTCAAACCGCCCCACATGTCGTCTCTCAACCGCTTTTTAGGCGAAGTGGGCAGCGGCGTCGTGGTGGCGTTTACCACGCTGATCCATTTCCTCGGCTTTGTGGGGCAGGTCGTAAAAGCTTCGTTCGTGTTGATGCTCAATCCCAGTCGGTTCCGGTGGCACGCGGTTGTGCAGCATTTCGACATGGTCGGCGTGCGCGCGCTGGGCATTGTCGGCCTGATGAGCTTTCTCATCGGTATCGTGATTGCACAGCAGGGCGCGGTGCAGTTGCGACAATTCGGTGCGGAGGTGTTCACAATCAACTTGATCGGACGGCTTACCTTCCGCGAACTGGGCATATTAATGACCGCGATCATGGTTGCCGGCCGCTCGGGATCGGCCTTTGCCGCTCAGATCGGCACGATGAAGATCACCGAGGAAATCGATGCAATGCGAACCATCGGCGTTGTCCCGGCCGAAGCTCTGGTCGTACCTCGCGTGATTGCCGCTATTATCATGATGCCGCTGCTCGGAATTTACGCGTCTTTAATGGCTGTAATCGGCGGCGGAATTTTATGCTGGATTGTCCTCGAAATACCGCCCGCGACGTTCGTAGTGCGCTTGCGTGAAGTGACGCCGATGACCGATTTCTGGGTCGGCATGATTAAAGCACCTGTTTTCGGGGCCATCATCGCAATGGCAGGATGTTTTCAAGGGATGCAGGTCGAAGGCAATAGCGAGCAAGTCGGCCTCAAAACTACCGCAGCCGTGGTGCAAGCCATTTTTCTTGTGATTGTGCTCGACGCGTTCTTCGCGGTGTTCTTCAGCAGCATTGGTTGGGACTGACGTTGACTGAACGCAGCATCATCTCAGTCCGCGGCCTCACCAATAGTTTTGGCGACCAGATTATCCACCAGGATCTCAATCTGGAAGTGCGCGCCGGAGAGATATTAGGAGTGGTCGGCGGGTCTGGTACCGGCAAATCGGTGCTGATGCGTTCAATTATCGGCTTACAGGAACCCGACGCAGGCGAAATTCGTGTTTTCGATGAAGGCATGGTTGGCAAGGAAGAGGACCAGGCAACCGATGTCCGGCGTCGCTGGGGGGTACTGTTTCAGGGCGGCGCACTTTTTTCAACCCTGACGGTGGCGGAAAATGTCCAAGTGCCGTTGCGCGAATTTTATCCCGAATTCAGCGCAAAGATGCTCGACGAGATTGCCCGATACAAAATTCATTTAAGCGGGCTTCCTGCAGACGCAGCGTATAAATATCCGTCGGAATTGTCGGGTGGGATGCGCAAACGCGCTGGCCTCGCCCGCGCGCTGGCAATGGACCCGGAACTGCTATTTCTGGACGAACCGACTGCGGGCCTCGACCCGATTGGAGCCGCCAATTTCGATAATCTTACCCGGAACTTAAAAGAAACTTTGGGGTTAACGGTGTTCCTGATTACCCATGATCTGGACACGCTTTATGCGATTTGCGACCGCGTTGCGGTGCTTGCCGATCATAAGGTGATTGCGGTCGGCCCGATCGAGGATTTGCTCGCGACCGATCATCCCTGGATCAAGGAATATTTCAGCGGCCCGCGCGGACGTACCGCACGCCGCGGCCACGCCAAGCCGAAGGCAGAAAAATCGGTCGTGGACAATGTTCCAACAGGAAGGGCATAAGGCAAGGCGATGGAAACAAAGTCCAATTATGTCATGGTCGGCGCGGTCACGCTCTTGCTTCTGGCGCTGCTCGCGGCGTTCGTGATCTGGCTGTCGCGCGCGGGTGAGGGCGACAAGAAAGAATATGACATCTTCTTCCAACAGTCGGTGAACGGCCTTGCCAAGGGATCGGGCGTATCCTTTTCCGGCGTACCGGTCGGCGAAATCGACAGCATTGAATTATGGGAGCCAGACCCCGATTTTGTCCGCGTTCGGATCAAGATTAAAAATACCGTGCCAATCTTGCTTGGCACAACTGCGACCATCAATGGCGTAGGCTTCACCGGCGTATCGGAAATCCAGCTTGATGGAGCGGTCAAAGGCGCTCCGCCGCTTCGTTGCCCCGAAGATAATCCGAAATCCGCCTGCCCAACCGGCGTTCCGGTTATACCTACTAAACCGGGGGCCCTAGGCGAGCTGCTCAACAACGCCCCTCTTTTGCTCGAGCGACTGTCCACGCTTACGGAACGTCTGACCAACATTTTGTCGGACAAGAACCAAGCATCGATCGAACAGATACTAAACAATGTGGAGAGCATTTCGGGATCGGTTGCGCAGCAAGGCCCAGAGTTGCAACTTGCCATTAAGCAGACGCGCCTGACATTGGAAAAGGCAGGCGAGGCGGCCGACGGCATTGCCGCGCTCTCCACTTCAACCAGCCAGTTGCTCGATAGCGATGGTCGGCCGATGATGGCCGAGCTGCGCAAGACCCTAAAATCGGCCAATGGCAGCCTAGCGGCGCTTGAAACCACCTTGAACAATGCAAATCCGGCAATCGAGACGCTGAATACGCAGACATTGCCCGAGGTCACGCAGCTTGCCCGCGATCTGCGCGAACTTTCTGTATCGCTGAAATCAGTTACCGAGCGAGTAGACCAAAATGGACTTGGCGGCGTGGTCAGCGCGCCCGCCCTCCCCGACTATAAACCCAAATAACCCGAAAACGGAATTGACCATGAAAAACATCAAACATGCGATGCTCACGGGTTTATGTGCACTGACACTTGGTGCCTGCGTCAGCTTCGGCGCTAAGCCGCCGCCCTCTTTGCTGGTCTTGACCGCGACCAACACGGTCGCAAACGGCACATCAAAAAGCGGCGCGTCAAGCGAAGCGCTTATCGTGCTGCTTCCTGAAGCCCCGCGAAAGCTCGATTCCAACCGCGTGCCGGTACAAATCGATGACAGCAGCATTGCGTATCTGAAAGACGCATTCTGGGCCGACAAGCCTTCGCGGCTGATGCAATTGCTGTTGATGGAAACAATTGCTGCCAAAACTGGCAGGCTTGTGCTTAATGAGACCGATGCCGGCGGCAAGGCAACACAATATCTATCGGGAAGTCTGCTGGAATTCGGGGTTGATGCCGCCTCTTCCGAAGCTGTCGTTGTGTATGACGCGGTCAAACTGGTGCGAGGTCAGGCTGTCGAAAAGAAACGGTTTGAGGCGCGCAAACCTGTTTCGGCAGTAGAACCGGGACCATCGGGCAGTGCACTTAACGAAGCGGCCAATGACGTTGCTGTACAAGTGAGCGACTGGATCGGCTGAAACTGCCTTACCCCAGCGGTCCGCCAAAACCTTCGGGTACCGGCCAGTCTGGTGAATACACCGCCATCACCTTGAACAAACTTCCCATTTCGCCGGGTTTTACCAACCTGTCCCGCGCGGCATGAATTTCATTGGTGCGCTCGGGCGTGGCCTCCGCCAGCATAGCCGCACGTTGCTGGATACCCAATGCAGAGAGCCAAACTCCTTGCGCCGTCGGTCCCACGACTTGAAGCTCGCGCATCCGCGCCATGTTTCCCAGTTCAAGGAAATTGACGTGCACTGTCAAATCACAGGTGCCGGGGTCAAGAAAGGGGTCCGCATATGCATGGGCCTTCACAGCCTGCAACGTGCTGCCGAGGCCGGGTTGCGCATAACCATAGTCAACGACCAGCATTGCGCCGCCCTGCTGCGCAATTCGCGCAGCGATTTCATACATGATGCCGGTCGAATCAGGTGCCGATTCGAAAATACTGCCCACGGGCGAATTGCGTAATCCCTCAGGTACCGCTGCATCCATGGCCGAGGAACCAGGCATCGCCGCAAACTTTGTTCCACGGTCGCGGACAACGACGCGCTCGCGCCAACCTGCATGGGTCAGGATAAGCTGCCGTACCGGCAGCGCGTCGAAGAATTCGTTGGCGATGACCAGCAGTGGTCCATCCGTCGGCAAGGTCGCCAGGCTATCGTGGAATACAGCCGAAGGTACATTCTCCGCTTGCTTGGCGCGCAAAGCCTCGCTCGTTTCGACAAAATGAATGTTCGGGACGAAGTCGAACTGAGCCATTGCTCGCAGCGCGTCCGCAGCCAATGTCCCGCGACCCGGGCCAAATTCTACATAATGACAGTCCGTGGGGCTGTTCTGCCGCAACCACAGGTCAGTAAGCCACATGCCCACCAATTCGCCGAACATCTGACTGATTTCCGGCGCGGTTATGAAGTCGCCTTCAACCCCGAATGGATCGCCGCTGCCATAATATTCCTGGTTGGCCGCACGCATATATTCGGCAACGCTGATTGGGCCGGAGCCCTCGATTTGTTTGGCCAACCGAAGCGCCAGCTGTCCCTTGTCAGGCGACACTGCTCGTCCCGGCAATAGGTTCAACTCGCTGTCTGCGCCCAGCGGCGGTAAACACAAGCCATAGACCAAGGATGATAAACGGTATCGTCAGCCATTGCCCCATGCTGAGACCGGTTAATTCAGGCAACCATTTTAGCTGGCTATCCGGCTCGCGGACAAACTCGACGCTGAAGCGTGCAAAACCGTAAATTAGCGCAGCCATCCCGGTAAGGAAGCCAGGCTTATAACGTGCATCGGTTTTCCAGAACAATGGCCACAATATCGCTGCCATCAACAGTCCTTCCAGACCGGCCTCGTATAGCTGGCTTGGGTGGCGCGGAAATTCATCGGCCGCGGGAAATACCATTGCCCATGGTACATCGGTTACTTTGCCCCACAGTTCGCCATTTACGAAATTGGCAAGGCGGATGAGAAATGTACCGAAGGGGACGCAAACCGCGATGTAATCACACACACGAAGATAAGATAGCTTATGGCTGCGCGTAAACAGCCAAAGCGCGAACAAAACGCCCAAAGTACCGCCATGGAGCGACATTCCGCCTTCCCAGAGCTTATAAAAGCGGTCGAGCGCGAGCAGGCTGGGATCATAAAAAACCATGTAGCCGATACGCCCGCCCAATATGATGCCGAGCGTCATATACAAAATCAAATCGTCAGAATGCTCGCGCGACATCGGCGCACCGGGGCGCTTTATCAATTTGGTAAGATACCAGTAACCCAGCAATATCGTTGCCAGATAGCTCAATGAATACCAGCGTATCTGGAAGAAGCCCAGATCGAGGGCGACCGGGCCAACGCCCAAATCGGTAAACTGGATATAATTGGTCGCAGCAGCAATAATCTCAAACGGCACAATGTTTCCTCGGGAAATTTTGACTTTCCTATAGAGCGAAATAGAAGGTGCACAAAGAGTTTAGGAGAGAATCAACATGCCGTCCGAACTGGACCTCGCGATTAACGCAACGATTGACCGTTTGATGCAAAATGACGGGCCCCTGAGCGTCACTTATGTCGAAAAATATGGCGTGCAATTGCCCATGCTGGCCAAGGCACCTGCAAATCTAAACGACTATTTTGCCTTCTTTTGCGCGACCCATGGTGACAAAGAATTCTTGGTCGATGGGGACTGCCGTTTGAGCTTTGGAGAAACCTATGCGGCGGCCCGAGCGCTCGCCGGCGGACTGGTCGAAGGGCGCAAACTTCAAAAAGGCGAAAGGGTGGGGATTGCTGCCCGCAACTCGGCAAACTGGATAGTAGCCTATATGGCCATCATCATGGCAGGCGGCGTAGCGACGTTGCTCAATGGCTGGTGGCAGGGCGGTGAGTTGGCAGAAGGCATCCGCATGGTCGGCTGCCGCTATGTCCTGGCCGATGCACAACGCGCTGCACGGATTGAGGGACATGACATCGGCGGGTGCGACCTGCTGGTGTTCAGCCATGATTGCTCGCCGGTTGATGGCTTGTCGGTTTTGACCTCGCAAGGCGGAGGTGCCTCGACTCCGCTGCCTGCACTCGATCCGCTTGATAACGCCACGATCCTCTACACGTCCGGATCGACCGGGCAGTCGAAGGGCGCCGTGTCCGACCATCGCGCTGTCGTACAAGGCGCAATGAGTTATGTTGGCCAGACTCTGGTATTTTTTGAACTGCTGACTGCGACCGGGCAGAGCATGCCCGCACAACCTTCGGCCTTAGTCAACGTCCCGCTTTTCCATGTCACAGCCTCGGTGCCGCTGGTGCTGCAAAGCTTCGCGATTGGACGCAAGCTGGTGATGATGCCGAAGTGGGATGCAGAAGAGGCTATGCGGATTATCGAAAAGGAACGCATAAGCTATTTTGTTGGCGTTCCCCTCATGAGCATTGAACTTGCCACCCATCCCAACCGCCATAAATATGACTTGACCAGTTGCACAGCGTTTGCCGCAGGCGGCGCGCCACGCCCCGTCGATCATGTGAAGAAGATCCGCAAAGAGATGAGTTGGGGATATCCGTTACTTGGCTATGGCCTGACAGAAACCAACGGCGTCGGGTGCGGCAATTTTACTGAAAATTATCTCGCCAAGCCAACCAGCACCGGCCCCGCCACCAAGCCGCTGGTCGAAGTAGAAATGCTTGATGATGACGGCAACATCATGCCGCAGGGCGAACGCGGTGAGGTTTGCATCCGCACCATCGCAAATTTCAACGGCTATTGGGATAATGATGAAGCGACGCGCGACGCGTTTACTCACGACGGATTCTTCCGGACCGGCGACATCGGATATCTCGATGAGGATGGCTATCTTTTCATCGTTGATCGCAAGAAAGACATCATCATTCGCGGCGGCGAAAATATCAGCTGCCCCGAAGTCGAAGCAGCGGCATACGAGCATGACTCGATTGTCGAACTGTCAGTTTTTGGCATCGCCGATGACAAATATGGTGAAGTGCCCGGTATTGTCTATCACACCAAAGATGGCGTCGCGCTATCGGAAGACGATTTGAAGGCATTTTTGGCACCGAGGCTCGCGCCTTTCAAAATCCCTGTGCATTTTTGGCAAGCGCATGAACCATTGCCTCGGCTCGGCACACAGAAGATTGACCGAGTTGCCCTGCGCCGTGATTATAATGCAAAGGTCGGCTGACAGACGGTGCAATCGCGCCTAGGGATGCTTGATGGCCTCCGCTCTTGAAAGCATCGTAAAACAACGCGAGATTATCGACCGGAAGACGCTTACCGAGAATGTGGACGCTATTGTCGCCGAGCGCGAGCCGGCGGCGCAGCGTGCGCGTATATTGGAATTGCTGCTGGCTGCGCTGGCAAACGGCCGGAATGAGATCGAGCGTCGTCTGGGTGAAAATCCCTCGCAAGGTTATCGTGCTGCCGCCGAGCAGGCATTTTTGATCGATCAGCTCGTCCGGTTGATTTACGACTATGTGACAACCTACGCCTATCCTGCCGCGAACCGTTCCGCCTCAGAGCGGATCGCGATATTGGCGGTCGGCGGCTATGGCCGCGGTGAGATGGCGCCACATAGCGACGTCGATATTGCTTTTGTCACGCCCTACAAACGCAGCTCATGGACCGAACAGGTCGTTGAAGCGATGCTGTATCTGCTATGGGATTTGGGATTGAAGGTGGGACAATCGAGCCGCTCACTCGATGAAACGGTCAAGATGGCTCAGGAAGATTTGACCATCCGAACGGCGTTGCTCGAAAGCCGCTTCGTGTGGGGCGACCGGTCGGTCTATGAGGAGGCATCGCTGCGTTTCTGGAAGGACGTCGTTGGCAAGACAGCGCCGGACTTTGTCAGGCTCAAAATGGTCGAGCGCGACGATCGGCACAAGCGCATGGGCGACAGCCGCTATGTCGTCGAACCCAATGTGAAAGATGGCAAGGGTGGCTTGCGCGATCTGCACACGCTTTACTGGATCGGCAAATATATCCATCGCGTTTCATCGGCGTCGGATCTAGTCGATGTTGGGCTGCTTACCACCGACGAATATCGCCGTTTTCGTAAAGCTGAAAACTTTCTGTGGGCGGTGCGCTGCCACATGCACAATATCACTGGGCGCGCAGAAGACCGGCTGACATTTGACCTTCAACGTGAAGTCGCGGAACGCATGCAATTTGCCGACCGGCCCGGGCGCTCTGCGGTTGAGCGCTTTATGCAATTTTATTTCCTGAATGCGAAAACCGTTGGCGATGTGACCGGACTGTTTCTGGCACATCTAGATGAAACGATGGCGCGCAAGGGAAGACGGTTCTTACCTAGCTTCACAAGAAATCCGAAAAAGTTGAACGGATTCCAGCTGGATCGCGGACGACTGGCGCTTCCCCATGACAGCTTTTTTGCAGATGAACCGGTGCGGCTGATCGAAATTTTTCAGCTGGCTGATCTGCATGGGTTGGAAATCCATCCGCTTGCGATGCGGGCGGCGCAGCGTGATGCGCGGATGATTGATAAAAATGTTCGGCGCGACGCAAGGGCCAATGCACTGTTTCTGGACGTTCTGACTTCACCGCGCGATCCGGAAACCGTATTACGCTGGATGAATGAATCTACCGTATTTGGACGTTTCGTTCCCGATTTTCGCCGTGTTGTCGCCCAGATGCAGTTCGATATGTACCACCATTACACCGTGGACGAGCATTCGATACGCGCGATTGGCTTGTTAGCCGAAATCGAGCGCGGCGACCTTAAAGCCGATCATCCGTTATCAACCGCAATCATGCGCCAAATTGTCAGTCGGCGGGTACTTTTTGTAGCCACATTATTACATGATATTGCGAAGGGACGGGGCGGCGATCATAGCATATTAGGTGCGGAGGTGGCTAAAAGCCTGTGCCCCCGACTTGGCCTAAATCCGGCTGAGACCGAAACAGTCGCATGGCTGGTGCGTCACCATCTTCTGATGTCTGCAACGGCATTCAAACGCGATTTGGCCGATTTCAAAACCATCCTGGATTTTGCACAGGCAGTTCAGTCACCGGAGCGGTTGAGGTTATTGCTGGTTCTGACGGTGGTCGACATTCGCGCGGTCGGGCCGGGCGTTTGGAACAGCTGGAAACGCCAGCTGCTGTCGGACCTCTATGAAGCGACCGAAGAAGTGCTGCGTCTTGGACATAAGCAGCGCGGCCGCGACGAGCGCATCATTGCCAAGAAAGCGCAGCTGGCAAAGGTGCTTAATCTGCCACCGGACACTTTCGCTACGCTGGCAAGACGGCTGCCCGATGCGTACTGGATTGCAGAGCCCGATGATATCATCGAACGCAACGCCCGTCATATGTTGGCAAACAAGGACACCGATTTTGCGATTGATGCCTGTTATTACTCAGAACGGGGGGCAACGCTCGTAACGGTTTTTGCAGCAGATCATCCCGGACTATTCTACCGGATTGCTGGCGCCATCCATCTCGCAGGTGGCAATATCATTGATGCCCGGATCCATACCAGCAGCGATGGCATGGCGGTCGATAATTTCCTGATTCAGGATCCGTTGGGTCGCCCGTTCAGAGAGCATGGCCAACTGGAAAGGTTGTCGCGCAATATCCAAGATGCCTTGACTAACCGCGCCAAGCTCATGATTCAACTCGATGCCAAGCCGAAGGCACTGCGTCGCGCCGATGCGTTTAAAATAGCGCCGTCCGTGCTGGTAGAGAATCAGGCATCTAACCGGTTCACAGTGATTGAGGTCAACGCGCTCGACCGTCCGGCGCTTCTCAACAATTTGGCGCTGGCATTGTTTGAATCCAAGGTCACGTTACACAGCGCACATATTGCGACTTACGGCGAGCGAGCGGTCGATACCTTTTACGTAACGGATCTTTTCGGCAGCAAAATTGAAAATAAGGCCCGTTTGAAATCGCTTGAAACCCGATTACTTGAAGCGGCTACCGGAACAAGTCGGGCCAAAAGCAAAGTTGCAGCATAACGGAAATGCGGGCGACGTCGCCCAATTCCAGAAACTCGCTCCTCCAAATGAAAAGGGGCCAGTCTTGCGACCGGCCCCTTCAATATCTGGCAAAGCCAAATATCTACATTACATGCCCGAACCTGGACCGTAGGTAACTTCCACGCGACGGTTTTGCGGTTCACGCTCACCATCAGCGGTCTGAACCAGTGGTGCAGTTTCACCGAACGCTTCAGAAGTAATCGCACCACCGGCAACGCCCTTGGACTCAAGGTACGAACGCACGGTCGAGTTACGACGCTGCGAAAGGCCAACGTTATAAGTTGCAGTACCCGACTTATCGGCGTGACCAGCAAGCATAACCTTCGCATTACCGCAATTGGTATACTGGGCAACAGCGTTGTCCAGAACCGAAGCCGCGTCAGGACGCAGGTTCGACTTATCCCAATCGAAGAACACGATGTATGGACCCGTGTTGCAAACCGGCGCCGGAGGAGGCGGGGGTGGCGGTGGGGGTGGCGGAGCGACATAAGGCGGTGGTGGTGGCGGCGCCACTTCCACAGGCTCAGGTGCACCACCGAAGTTATAAATCAGGCTGCCCATGATGCTGTGCGAACGGAAGCGTGTGCTTACGTCACGACCCAGACGGTCAACCAGATCAACGCCAGGTGCGTTGAAGAAGCGGTATTTCAAGCCCACATCCCAGCTGTCGCTGAGCGGCGCACGAATACCAGCAAGAGCTTGCCACGCAAAACCAGTGTCTGAATCATCAAGCCACGAAGGTGAAGCAAGAATGTTCTGAACGTCAACGCGTGCTACACCGACGCCGCCGCCGACAAAGCCCTGAATGCCGTCATCGTCGCCGAAATCAAGCAAACCATTGACCATGAAGCTAAGCGCATTTGCGTCGCCTGCAGTCGTAAAGTTGCCGTTTGCAACCGCTGTACCCGCGTTCTGTGGGATTCCACCAGCCGAAACCCGTGTAGTGTCCAAATCTGCCTCACGATACGACACTTCTGACTCAAGACGGAAACCGCCGAAGTCATAACCGACAACGCCGCCGAAATCATAACCCTTGTCTGCATCAATGGATGCCGCATTATTATTGGCACCAATATCCAGATCAAGATCTTCTACTATCATGGCACCGCCATCGACTCCAACATACCACTGGTCGTCGCGGGCCAAAGCCGGTGATGCCAGAGCAGTAGAAGCGAGCGCCAAACCTATGGCTAACTTACGCATCTTGTTTCCCCTTTTCTATCTTAGGAACGGAAATTCGAGAACGCAGGTCTACCGATTCTGTTCCATTGATGCAAGTCGCTATCTGCCTAAACTGTTGCCAAAATGTCGCTAATTGACGAAAATATGGGGAAATTTCAGTGGTTACCTAAAAGCTAGATGAATTAAAATGTGAGCGCACCTGTAGACCTGAGATAGCCCAAAAGTGAAGTTATGGCCTGACGCGCCTCTAAATCAATCATGGCGCCACCAAGGGGGTCGGCGATACTAGGCGCACCAATCCATTCGCCGCTTGCCCGCACCCGGTCTGTGCCCGAATTTTGCATTCTTACGCGCATGCCTTCGGTAGCTTCGCAAAAACGCCACCCGCCGCCGATCCAGATCGCCAACTGCCCTGACTTAGTCGCCCATTCACCGACAGCAGTATTGGAAATCAGCCAGCATTTCCCAATGTCCTCATCGGAAAGTAATGGAGGATCCGCGCGCTCATCTTGTGCCACCGCATGAAGCAGAGCGTCAATACGAACCAAAGCTTCGTTATGGGTGATTTCTTTTTGTGCCTGACTAACGGCAAGCAATGGCAGTTTGTGGCGCCTGGTTTCCAGCAACGACATATGCGACCTCTCCTAAGTTGATGAGGAATGTAAATTTAGATGGTATCTATAAACAGCGGTGGAGACTGGGCATATCGGCCAACCTGACGGACTGCTAAGGTGAACAGCGCGCTTCCTGGAATTCCTAATGCGGTAGGATCGATGGTCACATTCGGTTCGAAAACCGCCCACTCGTCAACTATGATCCCATTGAAAAGTAGTGAAAGCAGATATTTTTCCTGTCCTTCGACCATCAATTGATCGACCCCGCCAACCCAACCACCATCCACTCTTGATTGCCGAGCCCAGCGGAACATCACGGCGCCGTTCAGCAACTTGGTGGCCACTCCATGAACTGGCGCCAAGGGCGTAATTGATATAGCGTTGATGGTCACGGCACCGGTCACAGGAATAGCATCGCCCAGACCGAGCGCTTCAAACGATGCTATGTCGCCTACCAAAAAATTGCCGCCGTCAATCAAACGCGCGGTTTCGGGCTCAATCATCACAAATGGCGCTCCAACTGGATGGGCAGCAACCGGTGATTTAAAGCAACCCCGCTGTAACCGGGATAGTCGATAAATACCGTTACCCAGATGCTGACATTCGCCACAGCGGACGAACTCACCATCTAGCCAAAAATAAGGCGCATCACCATCCAGCGGCGATCCCATGCGATTTGGAATTTCCATCGCATCGTTGAGCAACTGGACAAGCAAACCTGCATTTTCGTCGATCAGATGCGCGTTATGCGGGGATAACGGATCAAGCTGGGTCCCCATTATCGCGGGCAAAGCGGTTGTCCCGATCTCGACCAGTGAATCGCCCTGTCGGCGCGAGAGGGCCGCCCTTCGCCAGCCAACCCCGGTTCCGGCCGCATAAATTGCGACGACGGGCTTGCCCGGGTCATCAAAACCTATCACCGGCATTTCGATCACTGCTATCCTTGTCTCACCAACAGTCACATCGGGAGCGGGGAAGCTGCGGCCCGGTGTTGCCGGTTGACCTGAAATGGCGCCATAATCCGTGGCGATCCGGGCCAGAATGCCGGTGGATCCGAGCCTATGTTCCAATTGCTCTATCTGCCATTTCTGTCCGGTATCATCCAATAATGTATCGCCCGGAAAGAGCCGCAAGCCCGTGCTGGCAATCTGAGCACGCCATTTTACCCGCCCCCTCTGCAACTCATATAAATGCTGATCGGCGACATGTTTTGCGGTGGCGGCATCAAGCACGGCAGGGAGATCGATTTGCTGCACATTGTAGGAAAACGGGCCGCGTTCGCTTCGTTGCAAACTCGTCTGGAAATCGCGACTGCGGTCATAATAGCGCAGCGACAGCGCGTAGGGAAACGCACCGGAGTGCTCAAGCGTACGACGCGGTGAATCGTATATCTCCCGATTTTCCATCGTAACCGGCGTAATTTCTGGATCATTTTGCGCGTCGAAAGACGGGTCTCTAATAACCAGTTCGCCGCCGCGAACGCCCAATCGGACCGGCAGTACGTCAAACAACGGCGACACGGCCTCACTTGCCGATACGCCTCCAAGCGCAAAACCGGAAAGAGTGTGCGCGCTCGTTCCCTTCACATTACCATTTGAAGCTGCAGCGAATATATCTATCACCGGAACAGGCTCGCCTCTTTCGAACAGCTCGAAAGTGAGCGACGGAATGCGGTTTCCAAAATCAGCGAGTTGCAAATCTTCGAATACCGCGCAGGCGATGCCGCGATAGGCCGGGCACTGGCCAGCCACCTCTGCCGAAGCCATCAAAGGGTCAAGCAGCTGGTCTTCTTGTCCTGTGTAAATGCGCAGCTGTGTGTCGACCTTCAGGTCGCCGGCACTACCGCGCAGCAAGTTGCCATCGGCCCAGATACGGCCGATATGCGAAATCGGCCTGCTCGATAGCGCAATCGCCAGGCTCACTGAATAGCTGTAGTTTACGGTGGATGGGCGGCCCTTACCGCCGCCACTCTTGGTGCGTCTTTCAACAAGGTCCGTTGCCCGGATAACCGTTCCGGCGACGCGCATCGCCCCAAAAATCGAGGGAATTTGACTTCCATAACTTGAAGTCTGGACGGCCAGTTCTTTCAGCCGCGCGCCTTCGCGTGGTTTGGGCGCGAAGATCGCGGTATCGATCTGTTGGCCTATTATCGAACCGATGGCTCCGCCAATAGGCCCGCCAATTGCCGAACCGACAGCAGTAAGTACCAACGTGGCCATCTTAATCTCCGGTATAACGCCAGTGCCCGATCACTGGCCAAGGCAATGGTAATGGGGTCAGCACGACGCGGCGCAGCCCGGCATGGGCGTGAACAAAACCACCCGGCGTAAAAATTGCAAAATGCAGTTGCCGAGGTGCGGTTTGACACAGCAGAATGTCGCCAGGTTGCACCCGACGGTCGGCTATTGTGCTGAAGCAATCACGATCAAAAAAAGCCAGAATTCGGGTCTGGTAATCGCCGCGCAACGTGTAATCGCCGGGTATGTGAAATGAGCAGCATTGCGGCGCCAGCGCGGCAGCGACCACGCCGACACAATCCAGCCCAGCGTCACCGCAGCGCCCGCCTGTCTTGAATCGGGCCCCCACAACCCCGACAGCCCGGTCCGCAATTTCGGCGCCGACATCAGCTTCCACGGGGATACCCAAATGAGAGCCCTGCGCCCGCCTGAACCGGAGCGTCCTCATCGTCGATCTGCGCAATCACGCGTAGTCCGCGGTCGTCCTCGCTCAGACTCTCGACAAAACCGATGCGACGGCTGGTGTCATGCTGCCAAAGCAATGGCAGCCCGGCCTTGGCAGCGCGCGCAAACGCCCCCTTGCGCACGATGTCCCCGCCCTTGTCCGGCGCATCAAAAATGGCGGCGTAGCCAGCCAACCTCATTGACTTACCAAACCCGGCAGTCCGAGCTTAACCGCCAGCCCGATGAGCAACAGCGCGAGCACCATTCGCACCACCCAGCCAATCGCCGCTTTGCGCGCCGACCGTTTGGCATCGCGCCAGGCTGAGAGCAGCTCGCGCAGTTCACTCATGTCTTTGGCGGCGTTGGGGTCATCGAGTCCCAGCCGCGCCAGCGCACGGCGCGCGCCCGTCTCCGAAGCGCGTTCGAGCAGCGCCTGCATGTTCTGTTCAGGCATCACAAACTCCTATGTGTATTTTTCATAAATTTTAGCGTATCCCCCCCGCATGGGCCGGTGGATTTTCATAACAATATGCATATTGCTGCTCGTTGCCGGGACCTATTGGTTCCTGCAAAAAACCGGCATCGAGCATTGCCAGAAAATCGGCAAAAGCTGGGATTACGCCGGCTGGAAGTGCAATACGGGCTAGGTGAAAGTTCCCAACTTACTCGTCGGGAAAATCGTCCAAGGTTAACGTCCGAAAATTTCCGTCGGGTTTGGGATATATGACCGGCTTATCACCATAACGTTCGAGCAATGCGCGTTCGCGGCGTTCAAAACTTGATTCATCCGGATTTAAATGATCGGGATACGCAAAGCTGACGTCGAATTGTCCGTCCTTCACTTCGTAGTGAAGGACAGCCCATTTCTTGTCGGCTTCTGCAAACTCCCACATTTCTCGCAGTTTGTCGAATAGATCGTCATCTGGATCATAGTAAACAACTCGCTCGCCTTCATCTCGGAAAATACCGGCTTCGTATGAGCCTTCATCAGCTTCGGCATAGAGATATGTCCCGTCTGGATGCTCGCCGATGAAGTCCGCCAAATGCTGGCCAACCGCGTTAAGCATATCGCCCAATTGCTCGTAACGGTCCATTCTATTTCTCCCCTTTGATATTGGGTATTATTTTGCGAACTGTCTTACCGTTTATCGTATATTTAACATGCAAGGAATGCGGCCGCACAGAGTCACTTTTGTATTTTGGAACAATATCAACGTCCACTTCTTGATTGCGTTTCAGCGCCTTTTTCCAAATAAGCTCGAGCTTTCGATACTGGCTGCGGTTCACTTTGGCATCCTGCGCAAAATGGTTAGCGGGAATTTCCGGGCCGCCGAATTCACGCGCGATAAAATGCCCTCCATGGTCTGACGGCTGCCTGTCAGGTTTTCCAGCATTTGTCTGTGCGCTTCTGGAACGACGCTGATTTGGCTCTAAACGTAACTTTCCTGTAGCTCCTACGGTACGGACCCCAACATCGACGCCGAAATTGTATCCGCTAGCCGATACTGTATTAGCAGCAACCGGCTTTGCTACTGTCGCCAACGCAGCCCCAGCGACGGCAGCAACTTCCAAAGCCCCGGTGTCGGGTTTTGGCGGCGGCGCCCCGATTGGTTTGCTCGTTTCGGGAGTATTTGTCGGCGGCAACTCGGGCGGCTCGGTTTTCCGAACTTTTTTTGGAAAGGGCTTTAGCGGAGCTTTGACAGTCGGTTGCTTTACTATGGTTTTTGGCAGCGGCGTAACAATGACCCGTTTCTTTGGCTTGGGCTTTGTACTTGGATTTTTTGGCTTGAGCTTGCCCCAAGAGCCGCTTGCGCCGCCCCCACCGAAGCTGCCGCCACTGCCTGCAAAGCGTTGGCCTTGTCCCTCGAATGCAAACTGCCCGTTTCGCGTATCCTGCCAAGGGTTAAACTTGAATTCTGCCGCACCTGCTTCGTTTTCAGTACTATCTTGTAAATCTGCTTCGGCTGCGCTCTGCGGTTCAAGCCCCACCGCCGCCCTTTTCTCTTCCATCGTCAAGAAGTCGGCAGCAGTCACCTGCACCCACAATCGTTCGCGGTCCTCGGCCAGCGCAGGAACGGCGTTCAAATCGACGCCCAGCACCAGCCCGTCAAACCAGGGCCTTAGCCCTTCACCCAACGCGTCGAAAATCTTGCGCGCCAGTGGCAATATTCCCTGGCTCCACAGCGCGCGGTTCGCCTCGCGGTAATTGGCATAGGTCGCGTCACCGGGCAGCCCAAGCAGCACGGGCGGCACTCCAAAGGCCAAAGCAATCTCGCGCGCCGCCGCTTCCTTCAGCCCGGCGAAATCCATCTCCGCCGGGGTCAGCGCCATTGCCTGCCACTTAAGCCCGCCTTCAAGCAGCATCGGCCGCCCGGCATTGCCCGCACCCTGAAAACTTGCGGCCAGTTCTTCCTTGAGCCGCGTATATTGGTCGCCTGAAAGCGTACCCGCATCCCCTGCCTCGTACACCAGCGCACCCGACGGCCGTGCTGCATTGTCGAGCAGCGCCTTGTTCCATTTTGTCGCCGCATTGTGGATCGCGACCGCGCCCGACGCCGCACCCAGACAGCCCAAGCCATAATGGTCATCGAGCGGGTGCATCGCGCGGATATGGATGATACAATCGGCGGGCAACCGGCTCGCGACCTCGCCCGCCTTATAGACATAAGCTACAGGCCAGCCGCGCATATCAGCCTCGACCGAAACCCGCTCTGGCCGCAGCGCAAACAGCTCGGCTGGGCGTCCGTCGATGCCCGGCAATATCTCGACATAGGCATTGCCGTGGAGCAACAAATGCGCCGCGACTGTCTCGATCAACGCCTGCCCGCCGGACGTTGCCTTCACCAGCGCCAGTGCCGCATCGTCATTCGACGAGAGCGGTGCCGAAGCCAGCCCCTCGACCACCAGCCGAACCGCACGCTGTGCAATCGCGTTGACAAGATAGCCCTCACGCAACTGCTGCTCATAACAGCGCGGCCATTCGCCAAGGCTCGCCTGACCATATGACCGAATGGCCGAGAGACGATCCTGCTGCACACGCGACGTTGCCGCACGAGTTTGGGCCGGACGCAGCAAGCCACGCCCGGTTGATTTCCAACCGAAGATATTCATTTTCTTTCCTTTAATTCGGAAACTTAAAGCAAACTGACCCGCGGCATCCGTGCCGCCTTGCCCAGCATCAACTCCGTCATCGCCCAGACCAGCGCGTCCGCTCGGTCCGGCGAGCGCCCCGGGCCTTCATAGCCGCCGCCAACCACAAGCCCGCACATCTGGTCCTCCAGCTCGGGAAACGCTCCGACGTGAAAGGCGCGCGCCGCCTCGTAGAGCGCCGCCACCGGCTCGGCCCGCGCCGACTTGCCCCGGCTGGCGTGCACGCGCTTGACCGGCATCGCCAGATCAGCGGCGCGCAGCGTGCTTTCGACCATATTGCCGCCCTGATTGTCCTCGGCGACGACGCGGTCGGCACCCCATGCCTCGACAGCGCCCGCCACCGCGCGCGCCCAGCCTTCGGGCGATGCGCCTACAACGCTATGGTCGGCGAGCGCATAGGCTTTGCCATCGCCGCCCAGCCCGACCGCAACTATCCCGCAGGCGTCGCCATTTGCCGATATCGGCGGGTCAACGCCGATCACGATGCGTTTCATATCCGGCACTGATGGTACCCGCTGCCGTTCGATCAAATCGCGGCTCCATAAAGCGCCCTCGACATCCTCAATCAGTTCGCCGTCGAGTTCCTGCCGACCCCATCTGGTGCCTTCGTACATTGCCTTCACCGCCGCCAGATAATCGGGCGGCAGGTTCATCTGGTTATCGGCAGTCCTGCCTTTGGTTACAAAAACCCCGCCTTCTCCAACCAGCCGCCGCACCAAGGGCACCGGGCGCGGGGTTGTGGTTGCCATCACTTTTGGCGCAGCGCCCAACCGAAGCCCGAGCATCAGATTGTCCCACGCTGCGATACCGCAGGGCCATTTGGCGATCTCGTCGGCCCAGGCAAAATCATGCTGTGGACCACGCAAGCTTTCAGGTTCCGCCGCCGAATAGAGCGTGGCGACCGCCCCGTTCGTCCATGTCAGCCGGCGCAGGCTCGGTTCCCAATGCGGCCGCTCAGCAAAGGGCAGCGACAACAGCCCGCTTTCGCCTTCTACCATCACCTGCCGCGCCTCGTTTAGTGTCGCGCTGACCAGCGCAAAACGCGCGCCGGGATGCGTCGCGGCAAGCCCGCTGACCCATTCGGCACCCATCCGCGTCTTGCCATAGCCGCGCCCCGCCATCACCAGCCAGGTCCGCCAGTCCGCATCTGGTTCCTTCTGATCGCTGCGCTGCCAGAATCTCCATTTTTCCGTACCCGCAAACTTCGCCCTGCCCCAGCTGGTGATGTTCGCGACCATCCGGTCATGCGGCATGGCGAGCAGGCTCTGCGCGTTCATCTCAGCCATTGGCATTTCCGTCTGGCGCGTTCGTGCCGCCATCTAGCGGCAACCCGGCCCGATCCCGCATCTGCGTCAATTTCAGGATTAGCTGCGCCTTCAATGTCGGAAGGTCAAAACTGTTCGTACGGGCGGCGACCGGGGTCGCGTTACCCTTTACCGTGCCGCGATGCGCGCTGAGCAGCCCAAGCTGCAACCGTTGCTTTTGCGCCTTGGCTTTCAGCATGGCGTCTGTTGTGCTGCTGCTGGCGCGTTTTAACGCGTCGGCCAGCAGGTCGGTTTCCAGCCGGACATAGCCTTCGGTCAGCGCCTCGGCCCATTCACCTCGAAACTCCGGCAGACGGCGGCGCTCCGCATATACTGCATCGCTGTTCACCCCAGCCTTGCGTGCCGACGCTGCGACATTGGCCGTCTGTGCCAGATGGTCGAGAAAGCGCTTGCGCGCCGGGGCGTTGAGCCTCGCATTTCCTGACGGCGATGCCTTTGGCTTCGTCATGCCCAATCTCCTTTCTCTCAAAACAAAAGGGCCGGAGATTTCTCTCCAGCCCCGTGTGGCTGACCGCAGCGGCAGCATCACTACCTGCTTGCGAATCACTATTTTCGACTATGCCTAACTCTACCCAAAGAGAGTGACGCTGTCAACAATTTTTACCGATATGGTTATATATTTATATTTTCTATAACCTCAATTGTCATCATCGTCGTCATACCGGTCTGACCGGCGGCGACTTTCATTGCGGTCATCGTCATCATCGTCGCGGGAATAGCGGCGTCGGTCGTCATACCGGCGATCGTCATCATCGTTTCGGCTGACCTTGCGATAGCGCTTGCCGTCGCGATAGTCCCATCCATCATCATCGCGATAGGTCCGGCGTGAAACGCTGCGCTGACAATATCCGTCCTCGCAATAGCTATCAACGACGCGATCGCGCACGACACCATTATTGGACGAGCTGTTGCTGCTTGTGTTGGAAGACTGACTGCCGGCCTGCGCCGACGGCGTAAAGATTAAAGCCGCGCCAGCCGCGGCGATAGACATGATTTGAAGAGATCTAAGCATATCTTCTCTCCTTCAATGCGCGGAATAGCGCTGGAAGAAAAGCTATCGCTGTCATCCCGAACGCGGGATGAACGGGAGTGTCAGACTGCGTTCACTTCGCCGACCATCAATTGCGCCGCGATCTCTTCCATACTGCCCGCGACCAGCAATGGCTGGCCGCCGACAATGCCGATCTGGGTCTGGCCGTTTTCGGCAGACCGCAGCCACGCGACGTTCGATGCGACCACGAGATAATTCCCGCCGCGCGAGTGGAGTGCTATAAACTTCATGACGGATGTCTCCTGACGCGGGCAAGCGTTAGGCGACAGATGTGAGCTTTGGATTAACGCAGAACTCGGCCCTTAATTATTTAATCGCTGCGACTTCGGCATCCGGCAGTGCGACACTCATCTTTTCTGCCAACGTCGGGGCAATGGCGCGCATGTCAATTTCCCCGAGATTGCGGCCCTTGGCAACGCCCTTGCCCATCATCATGAAGCTTGAGCGCATCAGCGGGCTGGTCGGGAAATAGCCATGCGTGCCTTTGCTCCCCGATGGGCCCACCAGCGGCGCATCTTTGCCTTTGAAGCCGCCAGCGTAGGCGTTGGGTTCGAAACTAACGTAGAAGCTCGCGACAGGGTTACCGCCCAGCTTCGCAATTTCGGCAGGCTCGGCAATTGCGGCAATGCGGTTCTTGGGGTCAGCTTTCAGGCCGTTCAGTAGATTCGTGACTTTTTCCTTTAGTGCGGCATCATCGGGCCGGGCGAGAACTATCGCCGATGAGCCGCCAGAATTCCATGGGGACGCTTCCCAGCTTTTGATCTTGCCCTTATCGTCGAGCGTGATGAGGCCGGCATCGATGAACGCGCGGTAGAGGTTAATCTCGGTATCGACCTTGGAAAATCCGTGATCCGACACAACCGCTATCACGCTGTCCGGGTGGGCCTGCATTTGCGCCGCGACCAGCCTGCCGACAACTGCGTCTATCCGCTTGAGAATGGCATGCGCTTGCGGTGTATCTGGCCCTTCTTTATGTTGCTCATGGTCGAGCGCGGTCAGGTAGACTGTTGCAAAATCCGGCTTTTCACGCGTTATAAGCTCGACTGCAAAACGGCCGCGCGTCTCGTCGCCTTCGATGCTTTCATCGATTCCGGGCGCGTAATCGCCAAGCCTTGCTTCGAGCGATTCAATCAGCCCCGACGTCGCCAGCGCTTTCACCAGCTTTGCATCGTCGGCATGGCCCGTCCGCCAGATTTGCGGGATGTTCCATTTGACGGCATTGGCCTTCACGCTGACCGGCCAGTGCACATTTGCCGTGCTCAACCCGGCTTTGGCCGCCGCGTCCCATAAGGTCGGCACCTTGATATCACTGGCATACCAATACCAGCCACCCTGGTTAATCTGCATCGGGTCGAAACTGTTATTGCCGATGATGCCATGCTTCGCAGGGCTGACGCCCGTGAGCAATGTTGCGTGGCTCGGATAAGTCACGGTCGGCAATACGCCGCGCACGCCGCTGGCGTAGCTGCCTTCGGTCACGAAGCGCTTCAGATTGGGAATATCGATCCCGCTTTTGTCGGCCTCAATCACATCGGCGGGTTGCAGGCCGTCGATGGAAATCAGCAACACCGGCTCTGCCAGTGCTGCCGACGGCAGCGCACCCCAAACGAGCGCGCTGCCGATCAACCAGCCTGATTTCATCAGAACCCGACCTTCACGGTGGCAAAGAACTGCTGCGGCGCACCAGCCAGCAAAGTCTGGTTATCGCCGCTATTGCCAAATCCGTTTGAACCGATGGTGGCGACATATTCCTTGTCCAGCAAATTGGTCGCGTTGAGCTGGATTTCAATCGGTGAACGAAGTCCCGCGTCAAACCGGTAACCCAGCGTCGCATCAACCAGAACGCGGGCTGCAACCGACCGGTCGTTGAGATAGTTGAAGTACCGCTTGCTCATATAATTGGCACCGACACGCCCGAAGAAGGTATCGCTATCATATGCGATTTCGCCACGCAGCAGATGCTTGGGTGTGTCGACAACGTCCTTACCCTTTGTCCCGATGGTGGCGGTTGGAGTGATTACATTGTCGCGGTAGGTAGCGTCGGTATAGCTGTACGACGCGAACAGGGTCAGCCCGCCGCCCAAACGGACATCGCCCGCTGCTTCAAAGCCAATCGACCGAACACCGCCAACATTCTGCAAGATAGCAGGATTACCGACGATGCCAGCGCCAGTCTGGACACCGAGTAGCCGGTTGCGGAAGTTGACATAATAAACCCCGATGACGCCGTTAAAGACGCTGTCGTTATAACGTGCGCCCAACTCATACGTGTCCGACTCTTCGGGCTTCAGGCCGCGCGCGATGAGCGCGTTGAAACCCGCTTGCGTGGTCGAGAACGGACCACTGGTCGCCGAAGAGACAAACGCGCGAGTGACTTGCGTGAAGCCGCCGAAAATTTCGGCCTTGTCGTTCAGCTTATACGCAACACCGGCATGCGGCTGGAACCAGTCTTGCGACTTAATCTTGCCCGCAGCCAACGCGCCCTGCACGCGGGGGTCGGATTCATTGTTGACCTGAAAGCCCTTCCAGCCAAGGTTAATGGTCAGATCACCCAAGCTAATCTTGTCCTGCACATAATATTGCAGCGTATCGGTATTGAAGTCGAAAAGCCACTGCGTGAAGAACGGGTTGCGCAGGAATTTTGTGTGATCAAGCCCCGGCTTGGTCAGGCTTTCATAAGCATAAAACCGCCGTGCCTGCGTGAAGTCATTATGCTCATACCAACCGCCAACGGTGATTTCATGATCGCCTACGTCCGCGTTCAATGAACTGAACACGCCGCCGCGCTGGATGTCATATTCGGTGGTGCGCGCGGACATGGGAACGCCGTTCGGGCTAGCTACATAGGGCGTGCCCCAGGTGCCTTGGCCCGTGTTATCGTGGTAATAAGCTTTAATCTTGAAGGTCACACCTTCACCCAATGGCGCCGTCAAGCCATAGGCCGCCAAGGTATCTTTGCGCAGGCCCGATGCGTCATAATAGGAGTCATCAAGATTGTTGATCGGCGCCACAAATATCCCGCGTGCGGCGTTGATTGCCTTGGCATAGTCCGGGAAGTAATTGTCATGATTATAACCGAGGCGGTTGATCATTTCGAGCGAGAGATCCTGATAATCCTGTTCGGCCCGGTCCGAATAAGCGAAATAGGCATCAAACTCTGCCTCACCTACTGGAATGATCGCCTTGGCGTTAATCTGCCAGTTGCGCTGGTCACCGCCGCCCTTCCATTTCTCGGAATTGTGATAGACGCCAGAGATGAAGCCACGGATACCGCCTGCTTCACCAAAATTGATCCGGCCGAAACCGCGAATGGTGTTTTCCGAACCATAAGTCAGATTGGCGTCGACGCCCAAACCGTCACTATAGTCACCAGAGAAAAATTCGAGCGTGCCGCCCAGATTGTTCGTTGCCTGCGTGCCAATCGAACCCGAACCCTGCGACACGCGGGTAACACCGATATTCTCGGAGATAATAGCGCGACCGATATGCAGTCCATTATTGTTGCCATAGGTGGAATCACCCAGCGGAATGCCATCGAGCGTATATCCCAACTGGTTCTGGTTGAAGCCGCGGATCGACACGCGGCTTGACCATTCATAGGTGCCGAACGGGTCAGCCGACTGAAAATTGACGCTGGGCAGCTTTTCGATGGATTTCAGCGGGCTGGTACCCGGCGCGAGGATCAGCAGTTCCTTGCTGGTCAACTCTTGCACCTGACGGGTTTCGCCCTGGCCAAAAACGACGATTTCCTCACCAACATTAGTGTCATCGGCGGGTGTCGTGGTCGAGTCTTGTGCTGCTGCCGATGTCGCAATCGCGGTTCCGGCGAGTAGAGCAGTAATGAAGCGTCGCATGCTGATTTTCCCTCTTTGCAATCGTTATGATTCGAGAGGGCAATAGGCGGGGGCTGTGACAACCCGCCTTCGGTTTTACATTGATTTGATGACGCTGCTGCGGCTCATTTGTGACATCTCATTCTGGCTATAATTGCGTCGACAGCTGGGAAATATCAGCCCAATCCGAGCATCTTGCGCTCGCGCCGGATCCAGTCGGCAAAACTTGGCCGCGCGTGGATGGCGGCAAGATAAGCGGTCAGCCTGAGATACGTCGCTGCATCGGGCACATAGCCTGCATGCGCCGCGTTCACGAACGGGCTGGCGACCGAAATGTCGGCCAAGCTAAGGCTGTCGCCGACCAGATATCCCGATGGCCGGATGACGCCTTCCAGATAATCGCAGATCGGGGCCATATCCGCCTCGCCCTTCGCCGCTGCAGCGTCATCGCCTGGCTTTCCGACAAATTTGGGCGAGACGATGCGGTTGAAGAACATCGCGCCTGCCGCTGCGACAAGTATCGTGTCGCCAAATTCGTCGAACCAGATGGAACGCGCACGGTTTTCGGCATCGGCTGGGATGAGCCGGACATCTGGATATTTGGTGTCGAGATACATGACAATCGCGGTCGAATCCGAAATACTGAATTCGCCATCGGCAAAGCCGGGCATTTTGCGAAACGGGCTGCACGCCAGAAAATCGGGATTCTGGTCGCCAAGGCCAATTGGAACAAGCTCAAGCGGGAGCGCCTTTTCGGCAGCAAAGGCCAGCACTTTGCGGACAAAGGGGGAAACAGGGGCGCCGTACAGGATCATGATTTATTTCTCCAGAAATGGCCGGAACCGGCCTTGGCGATCACACTGCCAAATCAGTAGCATTTTGCAACTGTTAATACGGCAATGGAACAAATCCCTTCGCCGTCGCTTCTTGCCGCATCATTTCATACAAAGGGAGCCCATATCATGATCGAAGAACGCATCACCGAAACCACCGACGTCAATGGCAATGTCGTCGAACGCACGATTGAACGCGACACTGGCCCGACACCGGTAACTGTCAACACCGCGCCTGCCTCCGGCGGAGGATCCGGCGTTTTCATCATGATTATTTTGCTGCTGGCACTCGCTGTTGGCGGTTATTTCTTCTTCGCGAACAGCGGCAGTGAGGTTCGCAAGGACGACGCGATTGCAGAAGCAGCCGATAATGTCGGTGCAGCTGCCGAAAAGGCAGGCAATGCGGTCGAAAAGGCGGCGGATAAACTCGCTAACTAATCCGCAACAAAGCACTGCTGTACCCGTGGCCGCGATCAGTTTTCCAACCCCCGGAACCTGACGCGGCTTCACGCTTTACCATCCGCTGTCTTTTCACGACAAAACACAAATTCTGTGGAACAGATAGAGCGAACCGCCCGCCTGACTGCAGCAGGGCTTGCTCTCTTCATTGAAAGCGCGATAACAGACATCAGTGTCTGAATCCCTTCTGCTTCTCGCCATCATCGGCCTCGGCTTTATGTTATGGCTGCTGCGGGCCGATGTGAAATTCTTGCACCGGCGGGTTGCGGAGCTTGAAGAGCGGCTCGGCGATGCGGTAATATTGCCTGAACCAGAGACCAAAACACCACCAATAGTTGTCGCAAAAACCCGGCGCGCGGCAGTCATTACGACCGTGCCGATAACGGCCAAAGCTCCGCCCGAATTACCGCCTGCAAATTTGCCCGATCCCGAACGTCCGCACAAATCGCGCTTGGCTGACTTCAATTTCGAAAGCCTTGTGGGCGGCAAGCTGCCGATTTGGGTCGGCGGCATCGCGCTTGTCTTCGCTGGATTCTTCCTCGTCCGCTACACCATCGAGGAAGGGCTGTTCGGTCCCGGCGCACGATCGATCACGGCAACGATATTTGCAGCGCTAATGATCGCGATGAGCGAACTGGGCGGCAAGCTGCCCAAGGTCGGCAATTCTTTCTCGGCAGACCCGCGTATAGGGCAGAGCCTCGCCGGTGCGGGCGTAGCAACGCTGTACGGGACGCTCTACATGGCCGCCGAAATTTACGGCCTGGTTGGCGTCGGCACGGCCTTCATTCTGGTCCTGATCACCACCGCGATTGCCTTTGCCCTGTCGCTGCGCCACGGGCCGCCGACAGCCTTGATGGGCCTGACCGGCGGCTTTGCCGCGCCGTGGGTCGCAGGGATGGGCGCGAGCAACCTGCCGACCTTGCTGCTCTATCTTGCGGTGTTCATCGCAGCGTTGTTTGGGCTTGCCGTTTGGCGCCGCTGGCTGTGGCTGCTGGTGCTGGCCAGCGGAGGCGGCCTCGCATGGAGCTTGGCGATGCTGGCAACCGCTAACAGCAATCTGGGGCTGCTCGGCGGATTTATCGTCATTACCGGCGGCGGCGCATTGCTGGCGGCGAAACGCTTTGAATCGACCAATGGCATCTGGATGCAACTCGCGCGTTACGCGCCGATGGCACTGGCGCTGGTACAGCTGTCGTTGCTGCTGCCAAAGATGGAATTCTCGGTCATCGCATGGTTGTTCTATTTTGCGCTTTCGGCGCTTGCCATCATCATTGCATGGCGTGAAAAGGCCCTTCTGCCGCTGGTGGCTGGCGCGCTTGTGCTGGCGGTGGGGCCGTTGGGGCTTGCGTGGGCGGAAGTAGGGTCCAGCCCAAGCAACATCGCCACAACAATCGGTCTGGTCGCGTTGTTCGGTGTTGCTGGCCATGTTCGAGCAAGACAGGCCGCGGACAGCACTACCTATTGGGCGATAATCGGGCTCGCGGCGCCTGTGCTGTGCTGGTTTACAGCATATTTGTCGCATTCGACCGATACCGACCAACTATGGGCCGGATTAGCTCTGTTATCCGCGTTCCCAGCTGCATGGACAGCGTGGGAATGGCATGCGAGCAAGGGCGAGACCGCTGTTCAAATATGGGCTACAGGTGCCGCTGCGCTGATGCTGTGGATGGCGGCAATTCTGCTGTTTGATGAGGATTGGTCGGCGAGCTATACCGCTGCCGTTGCCCTTGCAGTCGCCGCCTGGGCCAAGGTTACCGGCGGTCGGGCAGAACGCCGACTGAGCTGGATACCGCTGGGCGCGGCGATGATCCTGACAAGTGCCTTGTCCTACCAGTTTGTCGATGCGATTGGCGCATCACTGTCAGGGGCAGGCGCGATATTCGACCGGCTGCCCTCAGTGGCTGAGTCTGTCAGGACGACGCTGATCCCTGCGGTTCTGATTGCAGCGGTCACTTGGGGTGCACATTTTGCTACCGGACCAAGGACACGCCAGCTTGCCTTTGTCGTCGGGGGTGCAGGTGTGACGGCGTTCCTGTGGTTGGTTGCCAAACAGGTCGCAGAAATTGTTTCACCATCCGACTTCATCCGCTTGGGCTTCGCCGAGCGCGCGGTGTTTACCCAAATGCTGTTTGCCCTTGGGTGGCTGCTATTGGCACAAGCCAAAACGCATCCTGCTTGGCCATCGCTTCGTGCTGCGGGATGGGTACTGTCCGGCGCCGCGTTGTTCCGTGTAGTCTGGTTCGACCTTCTGGTGCACAACCCGGTCATGGACGCACAAGCCGTCGGCCCAGTGCCGGTTGCCAATCTGTTGACCGGTCATCTGGCGCTGGTCTCGCTATGGCTGTGGTTGCTGGCACGCGAGGTCCCGCCGCGACTGTTGCTTGCTGTGCAAGGTCTTTCGTTGGGTGCGATGATCGTCACCGTGCTGGCGACGATCAGACAGGCCGTGCAAGGCACTCTTGTATCGGGGGCAGGCGTCGACACGGGTGAAAATTACCTTTATTCCGCCGGTCTCATGTTGCTGGCCATCGGCTGGCTGGTGTTGGGAATGAAGCGCGAAAGTAAGCTGTTACGTGTTGCCGGGTTGTCGCTGCTAACAGTGGTGACGTTGAAAGTGTTTCTTGTCGACGCGGCTGCGCTGACCGGGTTGCTTCGTATCTTGTCGTTCCTTGGTCTTGGCATTGCGTTGATCGCCATTGGCTGGGCTTACGGGCGGGTGATGGGTTTGCGTCAGGATATTAAAACGCCATAGATTGCGGCGTTGCTGGAACAAGTTGCGGCGTACCCCGTTTTGTTCCCCAAGGAGCAACATATGGCGCAGATACTGGACATTGCAGGCAAACCGCTGCCGCCACGCAATCGCTCGAAGCAGCGGTTGCGGGCGCAGGATTTACGCGACCTTGCCAAAATTGTCGTCATGATGTTGCTTATAATCACTGGCTATTTCCTGTTTGCGCCGGCGCGCGACGCCGCACGCGATATCCGTGCTGCGGCTTCACAGAACGCGCAGGGCTGACCTCAAAAAGCTTGGACAAAGCCGCCGCTGCGCTTTACCGCCGCCGCCCATGCTCAAACGCCTTTATGACTGGATGATGGAAAAGGCGGGACATGCGCATGCCGAGCGCTGGTTGTTCCTCTTTTCCTTCGTTGAATCCAGTTTCTTTCCAATTCCGCCACACCCGCTGCTCGGACTTATGTGCCTTGCGCGTCCGGACAAGGCGCTGCGTTATGGCGCGGTCTGCACATTGGCTTCGGTGCTAGGCGGATTGTTCGGCTATTCGATAGGGTATCTGGCTTACGACACCATTGGAATCAGCCTTTTAAAGGCACTTGGGCTGTGGGAGAGCTTTCCTGCAGCAGCCTGCTATTTGCGCGAATTTGGCGCAGAAATCATCTTGATCAAAGGCGCGACGCCTATCCCGTTCAAACTGCTAACGCTTACCGCTGGCTTCATTCATATGGATTTGTTCACCTTCATCTGGGCGAGCATCCTCAGCCGCGCATTTCAGTTCATGCTGGTCGGTTTCCTGTTCTGGAAATTCGGCCGCCCGATAAAGGCCTTTATCGACAAATATCTTGGTTGGGTGACTGCCGCATTTTTGGTGGCTGTAGTCGGCGGCTTTATTGCATTTTCGATGCTTGCAGGCGGCGGTGCCGAGAAAAGCGACAAATGTTCGCAGGCTATGTCTATGGAGAAGATGCGGGATCCGGTGTAGCTGAACTGGGCAATCGCTCATTGAGACTGATATCGTCGCAAGAAACTAAGGATTTTAGCGGTTGGACAAAAATTCGCAGAATGTCGTTAAGTTCATCGCCACCATCACGTTGGCGGCATTGCTGATTATGGCGGCCCGTTTTTATGCCGAAGCCCAAAAGGAACCGATGCCTTCGGCTCCCGCCGAGCCAGTTACCCAACCGGTGAAAATCGATGCAACGCCTCAGGCCAAGCAACCTCCGCAAACGCCGGAGCAAAATGGTCAGCCCGCAATTGCTGAAGAGCAGATTCCCGCCATCACCGGGGAGCCAAGCGTCAAAATTGAATCGAGCGAGCCAGCCCAACCTGAAGCGTCATCTTCCGAAAACAGTGACTAGCGCGCGAATATTTGACTATCGTCGGCAAAGGCTTTGAATTCCAGAGCATTGCCGCTCCGGTCATAAAAGAACATCGTAGCCTGCTCACCCACTTCGCCTTTAAAACGGATGTGCGGTTCGATGCCGAAATGGACATTATTCGCTTTTAACCGCGGGGCCAGATCACGCCATTCGGACATTGTCAAAACCACGCCGAAATGCGGAACCGGGACGTCATGGCCGTCCACCGGATTGTGCGTTGCGACCGCTCTCGCCGAAGAATCGAGATGCGCTACGATTTGATGCCCATAAAAATTAAAATCGATCCAGCAATCTGATGATCGTCCCTCTTTGCATCCCATCAATTCGCCGTAGAACGCTCTCGCCTCGGCCAGATCATGTACCGGAAAGGCAAGATGGAAGGGCCGCAAGTTCGATGGTTGCGTCATTGCGCTTTTACTGGCTTTGGCAAGGGCACATTAGCAGCGTCCGCTATTGCCAGCTCGGCTTTCATCTGTCGGCTACAGGCGGCAACTGCCTCATTATCGATGGGCCGTGTGGCACGCGATTTCGCTGCTTCGTTCATCGCAACCGCCACCAACTCACGGGGCTGCCCGGTTTCGAACATGATCCGGTCGCCGACAATCCCGGCCCAGCGCCTACCGTTCGCTTGCACATCAGTGCCTCCCACAGCCCCACGCTTTTGCGCCTGTGCCAGCACGGCAATTTCGACCACACATGATATGTCGCGCTGATGGGTTTCGGTGAGTGCGGAGGGCGCGGCAAAAGCTAAAGCGAAAAAAAGCATATGGACGAATTAGCAGAGGTTGGCTGAACCGCAAGCAACGACGCGCAATGGTCGATTGCATTTGTAATATTGCATAGGCAAAGACCCGACGTGCAGAAAATCTCCGCTTTGTTTCAGAACTATCCTCGCTGGGCCGCGTTGGTCGCAGGCGCGATTTCGGCGTCGGGATTCGAGCCTTGGGGGCTGTGGCCGCTGACGCTGATCTGTTTTGCGTTGTTTATTCATCTCGTCGCAAAGGCGGATAGCGGGCGGCGGGCGGCGATAATTGGCTGGCTGTTTGGCGTCGGTCATTTTTCGATTGGCAATCAGTGGATTGCTGTCGCCTTCACGTTTCAGGCAGCAATGCCCATCTGGCTCGGTTACTTTGCGGTCGTTGCATTGGCGCTGTATCTTGCGATCTATCCCGCTATCGCGGCTTGGGGGGCATTTTGGCTGAGCAGGCTTAACGCCCCCACAAAACCCTCGACAGCGCTTTCGCTTATCCTCGCATTTGCCGGATGCTGGATTATCACTGAATGGCTGCGAAGTTGGATATTCACGGGCTTTGCCTGGAATCCGCTGGCGGTGATTTCAATTTCCGGTGTGGCTGTGCCCGCGACATGGTTAGGGACATATGGCCTGTCCGGTCTGATAATATTGTTCTGCGGCATGCTCCTGCTCGTCCTCAAACAACAATGGCGTCATGGCGCAATCATTGGCGGCCCGGTAGCCCTGGTGTTTATCACGGTCATGGTTGGGAATTTGGGTAGCGACGTCGACTTTGCGGTCAGAAACAAAAGGCCGGACCGCCCACCTCTGACAATAGTACAGCCCAACATCAGCCAGGCCGACAAATATGCGCCCGGCTATGACGCAATCAATTTTGCCAAGCTGGCAATGAACAGCCGCCCTGCGCCGGAACGAGGCCCGCGTCTAATCCTATGGCCCGAAGCCGCGCTGCCTGACTATCTGGAGGACGGATATCCGTTCCGCTATTACCAATTCCAACCCGGTGAGAGCGCCGCAGGTGCGCGCAAGCGGCTGACTACGCTCATGGGCGAAGGCGACGTGTTGGTCACCGGCGCAAACCGGCTGGTCATTGAAAAAGGCCAGCTTGTTGCAGCACGCAACAGCGTGTCGGCACTCGACGCTCGGGGCAATTTGCTGGGTCATTATGACAAAGCGCATCTGGTACCTTATGGGGAATATCTACCATTGCCTTGGCTGTTGCGTCCCCTCGGACTGGCAAGGCTGGTGCCGGGCGATCTCGATTTCTGGCCTGGGCCAGGGCCACAGACAATGACCGTCAGCGTCGGCGGCAAGCCAGTGAAAATTGGCATGCAGATTTGCTATGAGATCATCTTTTCCGGTCAGGTCGTCGACGGCAACAAGCGTCCCGATTTTATATTCAACCCCTCAAATGACGCGTGGTTCGGAACCATCGGGCCGCCGCAGCATCTGGCGCAGGCCCGGTTGCGTGCAATCGAGGAGGGCCTGCCCGTCGTGCGCGCGACGCCGACGGGGATCAGCGCTATAATCGATGCCGATGGTCGCATTGTCGAAAGTTTGCCGCTCGGTGCAGCAGGCCGGATTGATGCACGTCTTCCCGTCGCAAAGGCGCCGACACTGTTCGCGCGATACGGCAATATTCTGCCGCTGGCTTTTGCGGCACTGCTCATCGCCGTTGCACTGTTACCCCTTGCCCGTCGCCGCACATCCCGCTAAGGGCGCGCCACGATATAAAGAATTCTTTATACGCAGATACAGCCAATAGACTGGAAAAACCATGCGCGCCAATTACCTCTTCACGTCCGAATCCGTATCCGAGGGCCATCCCGATAAGGTGTCGGACCAGATTTCCGACGCCATCGTCGATCTGTTCCTATCCAAAGACCCTGAAGCGCGCATTGCATGCGAGACGCTGACCACCACGCAGCTTGTTGTACTGGCTGGCGAAATCCGCGGCAAAGGTATCATGGACGAAGACGGCAACTGGGCAGCCGGAGTTCAGGAAGAGGTTGAAGCCACCGTTCGCCGCACCGTCAAGGAAATCGGCTACGAGCAGGATGGCTTCCACTGGGAAACGCTTCGTTTTGAAAACAACCTACATCCTCAATCCGCGCATATCGCGCAGGGCGTCGATGCGAGCGGAAACAAGGACGAAGGCGCCGGCGATCAGGGTATCATGTTCGGCTATGCCTCGACCGAAACCCCTGACCTCATGCCCGCAACGCTCGACTACAGCCACAAGATCCTTGAGCGCATGGCTGCCGACCGCCATTCGGGCAAAGCGCCATTCCTTGAACCCGATGCCAAAAGCCAGGTGACGTTACGCTACAACAGCGATGGCGTGCCCGAAGCTGCCACGGCAATTGTCGTCTCCACCCAGCATGCCAAGGGCTATGACGAAGGTGCAAAAGAAGCCGAGCTTCATGCCTATGTCAAAGGTGTAATCGCCGACCTCCTACCGGCAAGCCTGCTGACCGAGACTGAATATCACATCAACCCAACCGGGAGCTTCGAAATAGGCGGCCCTGATGGCGACGCCGGCCTTACCGGCCGCAAAATCATTGTGGATACCTATGGCGGCGCCGCACCACATGGTGGCGGCGCATTTTCTGGCAAAGACCCAACAAAGGTCGACCGCTCCGCCGCGTACATCACACGTTATCTCGCAAAGAACATCGTCGCGGCCGGTCTGGCAACGCGCTGCACGATCCAGCTGGCTTATGCCATCGGCGTGTCCAAGCCGCTGTCGCTCTATGTGGACACACATGGCACCGGCACTGTCGGGGACGATGTAATCGAAGCTGCTCTGCCAACGCTGGTTGACCTAACGCCGCGCGGTATCCGCACGCACCTTGGCCTCAATAAGCCGATCTACCGCAAAACCGCTGCTTATGGCCATTTCGGCAGAAAGGCGGAGGGTGATTTCTTTCCGTGGGAGCGGACCGACCTTGTAGAGCAGCTAAAGGCCGCTTTGATCTAGGCTGCGGCCAGAGCAGCCGGGTTTGCGGCGATTTGGGGTGCAAGCAACACTCGGTTGCGTCCTTGCTTCTTTGCCTGGTAGAGCGCCATGTCAGCCCGCCGCATTGCCGAACTGACGCTTTCGCCTTCAAACAATAATGCGACGCCAATACTAGCTGTAAAGCATATATCAGCCCTTGGTGCGTCTAGCCGTATCGAGTGTATTGCCGCGTTCAACAAACGCGCAAAATCGACGCTCGCAGACCGATGCGTGTCAAAAACAAGTACGGCAAACTCCTCTCCGCCCAGCCGAGCGACCGTCCCCCAACCACGGCATGCCTTGTCTATTGCCAGCGCCGTGGCTGATAAGGCCGCATCGCCTGCAGCATGACCATGTGCATCATTGATTGCTTTGAACCGATCTAGGTCAATCATCATCACGGCACCAATTGTCGGCGTTCCCTTACCCTGCAATTCAATCATTTTTTCATAGCCCCGCCGGTTGGCAATACCGGTCAACGGATCGATCGTCGTCGCCATATGATGGCGATCAACGATATCCGCTGTGATGGTCAGGATCAGCAGGGTCGCCAGCACCAATGTAATGATTGCCGACGTAAAATAGAACATCATCATATATTGCGACCACAGGCTGCCCTGAGCATATTCTTGCGATTGGTCCATCGTGAAATAGATGCCGAAACGAATAATGTAGGACAGCCAGGTCGCAACAATAGCTCCAGCCGTCAGCCGATCAAGAAGGCGCATTCCCGGCCTGAAAAAACGCGGCAGCGCGAGAGAAATCATCAGTATGCAAACGATACTTGCGTTCGGAACACGAATATCGACGCGGTCGACGATGAAGGTGGCCCACAGGTTGACGGCCAAACCAACTGCAAAAAGTATAGCGGCCGGTTTACGGGGAGTGTGGTCGCCATGCCGGGCGAGAAACGCGTCGGCGGTCAACATCAGGACCAACCAGTGCAGCGGCACAGCCAGCGTAAAGAACCATGACGGGAACAGGCTCCGTTGCGTGTCGAGGATGATCGCCAACACGGCGATAGCAAATGCCGCCCCGCCTTTGCGCGCACACCCCTGCTTTCCCTCTGCTATGGCAATCGCGATAAACACGCCCGCAAACACGGCGTACATTATCGGCAACAGCCAGAAGAAAATGGTGTCGGAAACCATGCTGCCTGCCTAATCGTCAAAGGATAAATTAGCTTTAAGCGAGGCTTAGCGAGATATTTAGCATATCGCGGCGGCTCTCCGACTTGAATTTGCCAACATATCGAGTAATCGCGCTGCGATGACTGCAAACAAGCCCGGAGACCCGACCACGCTGAACCGCCTGTATGGACGGTCTAAGGGCAAGAAGTTACGTTCGGAGCAAACCGAACTGGTCGAACAACTGCTGCCCCAAATTTCGGTACCAGTCGAAGGCGACCTTAATAGCCAAATGCTTTTTGGTGACCAGCGATCCATGCATTTCGAGATTGGGTTTGGCGGCGGCGAGCACTTGGCCCATCGCGCAGACCTGTTACCCGATCATGGGTTCATCGGTTGCGAACCTTTTGTAAACGGCGTGGCGCAAGCACTCACCCACATCCGTGATGGCGCGTTACGAAATGTCAGGCTGCATATGGGAGATGCGCTTGATGTCTTGCGGCGTGTGCCGGATGGCTCGCTTAGCTTTGTCTATCTGCTGCATCCCGACCCTTGGCCCAAGGCCCGTCATGCCAAACGGCGCATGATGAATGAAGGTCCTGTGGATCTGATCGCGGCAAAACTGAAATCAGGCGGAGAGTTTCGCTTCGGCACCGATCATCCTGTGTATCTGCGCCACGCGCTAATGGTGATGCAGCGCCATCGTCACCAGTTCGATTGGTTGTGCGAGAAGGCGGCCGACTTCCAGACGCGGCCGAGCGGTTGGCCCGAAACCCGATATGAAGCCAAGGCGCGGCGCATAGGGCACGAGGTCTGGTATTTTCGCTGGCGGCGCATTTAGAAGAAGCACTGTCCCTGCCACCACGCAAAAAAGCTTTACCACCTGCCAGACAGAATTTGGAATGTGGCTAAAGCCTGACGAGTTCAGATATAGGGGCCCCACATAAACATCCACGCAGCAGCACTCCCGCCGATTGTGAGCAGCGCGCAAACGATCAGCGCCGCCGCCATGGCATAACATGCACGATGACTTCGGGTTGCCTGCACCCGCAGATAGAGTTCCATGAAGGCCAGCGGCACCAGGCTGTTGCCAAAGGCGAGAAAATAATCAAACGGGCCGTTCATCGCGTCACCAACACCTAACCCGCCGGTGCCAACTCCCCAGATCATGTAACCCAGCCGCATGAACCATACGGCATTGGCGACAATGAATAACCGCAACGCCCATCGCCTGTGTTCGGCGAATTTTTTGTTGATAGCTGTGCGCCACGCCTGAACTGCAAACCCAATGATAAGAAAGCCATTCAGCGAGATTCCCAATGCCCCTGTCAGCGTTAGGTAGCTACCGCGTCCCCAAACCAGCCACAGCCCGCCAACGGCCAAAATCAGGGCCGTTGCCATAAAGACTCGCCCATTCCAACGGTGGAGCTTTGGCCACTTTTGGCGGATTGCGGGAATTAACTGGACCAGACCACCCGCGGTCATGACCGCGGCTATGATAACGTGCAATGCAAACATGATGTTGCCAACAGCGTCGCCGCCGACAAACCCTGTGATATTCGGTTTATCATCCCAGGCTACAAAATTGCCTGACAAGGCAGAAGGATAATAGAATAATAAGATGAAAAGCAGGAAGGCTGCCTGACCAAGTGCCGTCACAAAATACCATAAGAGTACGGTACGGTTCAAAGCCTTCCGCGCACTGGACAGACTTTCATGCTGCGCAATCGCTCCGCTGTTGAATTTATCTGGGCTCATAATGACGCTCTTTCGATTATTACTGAGTCAGCCCGCCCCGACAAAAGCCAGCCAAATTGCTACAATGCGTTTGATGTTTAGGCAGATTTAGAGGGCCGATTTTCAGCTACGCTATCTTGGTTGTTCCGCGGACTGTGCCGCGACCAGCGAGCCAAACCGCCACTCAAATTTTCTTTCGCCAAGGCTCGGCTGGTTGGAGGACAAAGCGAGCAAAAACGTAGCGCCAGGGGATTGCGACATAAACAACCACAACGCCTATACAGTCGTAGAATAGCGCTTCGATATCCGGCGTCATCCGATTGGTAAGCCAGGCAGGTAACGCGATCAGCATGATCCAGACGGTTTTCCAAACCAGTTCATAGACCATCAGCGGCAACATCTGCAGCGGGTAGCGCACACCCCAAAGGCTGAGCAGAGCCAGAGCGCCAAGCATGGATTTGGCAAGCCCCCGCTCCCACCACCAGCCTGCAGATTCAAACAGGATCTGATACCAGACAATGCTTCCCATTATGACTGCCATCAGGAGGAACAGGAATCGCAGCAGATTGATGCGCCATATGGAAACTTCAGGAAATGTACGTTCCGTGTATTCTTTCATGGATAACTCCGGCGTCAGATAGCCTCATGCCCGGTTTCATCCGACTGAAATCCCCGAATATTCGGCGTGATAGAAATATACGCTCGACATCTGAGTTACTCGTGTAATACACTTCATTCCATGATTTTGACGTTCAAATCCTTGTTTGCAGGTTTCAGTTGTGAGTGAGGCGACGGTATCCGCAGGCTATGTAAAAGCATTACTGGATATGGCGGCGGCGAAGGGCGCTAATCCTGCATCGTTAGCGGAACGATCAGGGGTTCAATTGCCTCGATTGGAAAATCCCGACGCGCGCATTCCGTTTCGAGTCTTCAAAGCGCTGATGCTGGATGTGAAAGACGCGTGCAATGATCCGGCCTTTGGTCTTCATTTCGGCGAGGAATCGAGATTTGAAGAAATATCCATTGTCGGACTAATTTGCCAATCCGCAGAAACGATGGGGGCAGCCTTCGATCAAATGAACAGATACGCCCGATTGGCAATCGAAGTGGACGGACACAATGCGGGCAACAGATTTGAACTCAAGCGTAGGGGAGACGATTTGTGGCTTGTCGATAGGCGCCAAAATCCGAACGAATTTCCTGAGCTGACCGAGTCAACATTTGCGCGATTTATTTGCGAAACTGCCCGACATTTCGGGAGCGCGCCATTTGCCCGGGCCATTCACTTCACGCACGAGGAGCCAGCGTATATTTCCGAATATAAGCGTATATTGAAAGTCCCTATTACCTTTGGCAGCAACGAAAACGCCATCTGCATTTATGAAAGCTGGCTTTCAATCCGGACGAATAGGGAAAACCGATATGTGTTCGGGATTTTCAGCGAGCGAGCCGATGAACTGCTGGCTAAACTGGAGAAGACGGCAACGATGAAAGGTCGTGTGGAAAGTCTGCTTATGCCGATTATCCACACAGGAGACGTCGGGATGAACCAGATCGCCGCAAAAGTCGGAATGAGTCGGATTTCGCTATATCGCCGTCTGAAGGCTGAGGGCACCACATTTGAAGAAATATTGGATGGATTGAGGCACAAACTTGCCCTGCATTATTTGGCCGGCCAAAAAATTTCAGTCAATGAGGTAGCGTATCTTGTAGGCTTTACGGATCCTGCAGCGTTTTCCAGAGCTTTCAAGCGCTGGACCGGCAAAAGTCCGAGCAAGGCGAGCGCAACGTGCCAACAGCGCGCGCCTGAGCCGTTACAACGCATAATCTAAAACCCGAATCTGGGGTATCAACGAATACCGCGCTTAATACGCGGTACTGGTGCCCGCTTCCACTTTTTCTACCCACTCGGGATAAAAACTGGGCTGGCGTTTCGACCAGCCGGGAGCGGTCGCCGCCGCTTCGCTTATCGATTGCAGCAAGGCCTTGCGCTTGTCTGGCTGCAGATGCGGCATTGATGCAGCCGCACAGAATGCCGCAGGCAGCCAAGGCCGTGCATCCGCTCCAATCAACCGCTCATATAAAAAACGGAAAGCAGCAAAACCATCGATACGACCCTGTCCCAGGTCGAAAGCCGACACTGTCACCAACTGCGCGAGAAACGGCTCTGCATCCTTGATCGAGCTCGATTCAGGAACAAGCGCCCGAATTTCGGGAAGCTTATCGTAACAAACATGCTGCGCTTTTATCGAAGCCGCTTCAACGGCATCACGCGACCACAGCGCGATGGCATCCTTGCGGTCAAAGGCCACGTCGAGAGACCGGCGAATATAACGTTGGGTAGCAGCGCTGAAACCTGCAAATTCCTTTATTTCGGCCAAGGTCAGCAACCCAGGCCCGTCATTCTTGCTCTTCGTCATGGTATCAATCCCCTGTTACCATAGACCTGCATATTCGCAGGAAGATGGTTAACGAATGGTTGATGAAACCGCTAGTCCGAAAAGTTTCGACCAAGTCGGTGAGCGTTTCGACAAGAAACGGCAGGAATAGTGCAAGCTTGGCAAAATCCGCTATGCATGCTGGATGGAATATGCCCAATCGAGGAAAGCTTTAGTCGGCCACCAGATGGCCCTTTTGACCATAATCGGTTTTTGGGCGTTCTATGCGCTGATCCTGTCATTGCGGGCCGCGCTGTTGGACTTTCCAGCACAGGCCGTTCTGTTCGAGCGCAGATTGATGGTTGCGGTTGTCGGCGTATTCGTCACGTGGATCTTGTATATGGGCCTCAGACTGGCGGACCGCCGTTCATTGGGGTTCCGGGTGAGCGCCGCATTTATCGCCGCCATTCCCTGCGCGATGCTTTTGGCATCGGCAAATTTTTATATATTCAACCTTTATGATCCAATCAGTTTATTCAAAGATCCCAATGTCGGCAAAACCGTTGAGGATTTGAAAGATCGACTGGGATTATCGTTCTGGCAGGAAATTGCCGATATCTCGGTGACCCATTATTTTTTCCTGATAGCGTGGGGGTCACTGTATGTGGCCATCGGTTATGCTCGAGAGGTGCGTGAAGCCGAACGGAAAACATCTCGCTTTGCCCAAGCCGCGCAAGATGCAGAGCTTCGTTCGCTTCGTTATCAGGTGAATCCACACTTTCTATTCAATACGTTGAACTCGCTTTCCAGCTTGGTAATCACTGGCAAACCTGCCGAAGCAGAAGCGATGATCCAGAACCTCTCCAACTTCTACCGAACCAGTCTTTCATCAGACCCGCTAGAGGATGTTACCATTGAAGAGGAAGTCGATCTTCAGCGCCTCTATTTGGAGATTGAGGGGATACGTTATCCCAAAAGACTGCGCACGAAGATTGACGTGCCTTATGAGTTAATGAACCAGCACGTTCCTGCTCTCATTCTTCAACCTCTTGTGGAGAATGCGATCAAACATGGCGTGTCTCGCACTACACGTCCGGTTACGATCACTATCAAAGCCCAAAACGACGGCGAAAATATGATACTCAGCGTATCAGACGATGGAGAGGTTATGGATCAGGATCATGTTGGCGGCAGCGGCATTGGACTTGCTAACGTCAGAGACCGGCTGGAAGCGCGATATAGGTCAGCCGCACGTCTCGATACCCAAGTCACAGACAGCGGCGGATTTACCGCGATACTGACGCTGCCGCTAAGCCACAGGATCAAATCATGAAGCGGCTTCATACCATGATCGTCGACGATGAGCCACTGGCCATTGAACGCCTGGAAATTTTGTGCAGCGACCATCCGATTATAGAAATTGTAGGAACGGCGAACGACGGAGTCGCGGCACTGCGTCTGGCGCAGCAGTTAACCCCGGACCTGATTTTTCTCGATATCGGGATGCCAAAGATGGATGGTATCAACGCTGCCCGGGCATTGGGGCTGATGGATAAAAAGCCGGCTATCGTGCTGGTGACCGCATATGACAATTTTGCTGTCGAGGCATTCGACCTCGATGTTATCGACTATGTTCTAAAGCCAGTGTCAAGCGAGCGACTGGGTCGGGCGATAGCGCGCACGTCGGCTAGCAAAGATGCCCCAACGACCAATCTGACCACTGAGGAAATCAGTGGCGATTATGCGAGTGAATTCTGGGTATCCCACCGCGCCGAACTCATCCGAATTGCGGCGATTGATATCGAACGGATCGAAGCAGAACGCGACTATATGCGGCTACACACTGCTGGACGCAGCTATTTATTGCATCAGACCATTTCGGCCTTGGAGCAGCGACTGAACCCTGAACAATTTCAACGTATCCACCGCAGCCATATTGTCCGGCGCGATCTTATTACCGGATTGCGCCATGAAGGCGGCGGGGTTTGGCATGCCCTATTGGGTGACGATCTTTCGATGCGGATCGGGCGCAAATATTTAGCCGATGTGAAGGCGCTTGCGGGCAAGTAAAAGGCCCCGGCAATTTCTTGCCAGGGCCCATTATTTCGTTTGAAAGAAAATCAGTTGCCGACGATTACCTTGTCTTCGCGTGCGGCAAATTTGCGATTTTCCATATAAGCGGCAATTGCCTGCTCAGCCTTCGGCATGGCGCGCGCAATTGCATTTTTTTCGCAATTATACTGGTCCATGCGTTCGTTAAGCGTAAACGCACGCGGGCTTCCGCAGACCTGCTTGACAGCAAATTTAACGCGGGTCTTCAGTTGCTCTTGACCTTTTGCGGTGGACAGATCGAGATCTGCATGCCCGACTTCTTTGGTCTTCCAATCCGCCATAGCAGGAGATGATATAGCCAGCGCAGAAGCAGCCAGCAGCGATAGTGTAAACAGCTTGGGGGTCGCCACTTTGAACATCCTTTGTTTTTCACGGCCGCAGCTTTTCACCGTCGACCGATGGGAGAGGGTTGCAGGACGGACCGACATCTGTAGCTGGGGAGCATATTTGCGGACCCGACCTGCACACAAAGATGTACCCGCACTGTATTGCCCGCGCATTACACTTTCGATTAAATGCAAAGACAGTCGACATTTCGACGAATGGCGCGACCAACGAACAATCTTGTTCGACCAATGGCAAATATAGCAATTTTGTTACAACGCGTCAGATAAGTCCAGCAAGAGGGCTCGAAGGATCAGCATACATTCGGCGGCCCATACGTCCGGCAAGATACGCCATCCGCCCCGACTCGACGGCGAGCTTCATCGCAGTTGCCATTCCGACCGGATTTTTGGCTTCGGCGATTGCAGTGTTCATCAATACGCCGTCGCAGCCCAATTCCATTGCTACAGCAGCATCGGACGCAGTGCCAACGCCAGCATCGACCAGAACTGGCACCTTGGCACCTTCGACAATGAGCCGAATCGTTACGCGGTTCTGAATTCCGAGACCCGAGCCGATCGGCGCACCGAGTGGCATCACCGCAACCGCGCCTGCCTCTTCAAGTTGCTTGGCGGCAATCGGATCATCGACGCAGTAGACCATCGGCAAGAACCCTTCCTTGGCCAGTACCTCGGTTGCCTTCAGCGTCTCCCGCATATCGGGATAAAGTGTTTTGGCTTCACCTAGGACCTCAAGTTTCACGAGATCCCAGCCACCCGCCTCGCGCGCCAGCCGCAGCGTTCGAACCGCGCTGTCGGCGTCGAAGCAACCGGCAGTGTTCGGCAAATAGGTGTATTTCTTGGGGTCGATGTAATCGGTCAGCATCGGGGCTTTCGGGTCCGATACATTCACGCGCCGCACAGCAACGGTGATGATCTCTGCACCAGAGGCGACCAGCGCAGCGGCGTTCTGTTCAAAATCCTTATACTTGCCGGTCCCTACAATCAGTCGTGAGTGAAACTTCCGACCGGCCACGGACCAGCTATCGCCCATTCGTTCGTCCGATTGCCCGCCGCCAACAAAGTGCACGATTTCCAATACGTCGCCCTCGGCAAGACTAACGTCGGCCAGCGTGGAACGCGCGACAATTTCGAGGTTTCGCTCGACCGCTACTTTGGCCGGATCAAGCCCGATATCGCGCACCAAGTCAGCGACACTTCCACCCGTAAGAAAACGACGTGGCTCGCCGTTGAGCGTAATGGAGATAGAATCGGTCATTGTCGGAAGGGTCATTTCGTCTCGCTTTTTACCTGCTCGCCATATAGGGTCCGATGCGCGCTATCCGCAACCACCGCCATCATAATATCGGGGGAAGTATTTTGGCTGACCGGCCTATTATTTTTGTTCTAAATGGTCCTAATCTTAATTTGTTGGGAACGCGAGAGCCTGCAATCTATGGAACTGACACGCTAGATGACATCGCCGGACGGCTCGATGATCAGGCAAGTGCCGCAAATGTCGACATTGATTTTCGCCAGTCAAACCATGAGGGCCATTTGATCGATTGGCTACACGAAGCGCAGGCAGTCGGGGCCAAAGCGGTGCTGCTCAATGCCGGTGGCTACACGCACACATCGATTGCCATTCATGATGCAATGAAATCGATCAAGGTACCAGTAATCGAGGTCCACCTGTCAGACCCGCACAGCCGAGAAGAATTTCGGCATTTGAGTTATGTGGGTATGGCGGCAGTGTCCTGTTTTGCGGGACATGGTGCGAAGTCCTATGAACTGGCGCTGGACGCGGCGTTACAACTTTGACATTAGGCCCTGCAAAGCCAAAAAAGGGCGCAAGGAGTATAAAATGGCGGTAAAATCGGGGAACAACGGCGGAATGCAGGTCGATACGGCGCTAGTCCGTGAGTTGGCGGCCATGTTAAACGACACAGGTCTCAGCGAAATCGAGGTCGAGGATGGCGAGCGCAAGATCCGCGTATCGCGAACCATGACGGCAGTTGCAACGACTGTGGCGCCAGTACCGGTGGCGGCATCCGCCCCTGCATCAACTGCGGCGGCGCATGCTGCAGAAACAGCTCCCGCCACTGCTGCCAATGCGCTGAAATCACCAATGGTCGGTACCGCTTATCTCACCCCTGAACCAGATGCTGCTGCGTTCGTCACTGTCGGCCAGCAGGTAAAGGCGGGGGATACGGTTATGATTATTGAAGCTATGAAGGTCATGAACCCTATTGTCGCGCCAAACAGCGGTACCGTCACCGACATATATGTCGAGAGTGGACAGCCCGTCGAATTTGACCAACCGCTGATGGTCATCGCGTAAATCATGGGAATCGAAAAAATCTTAATCGCCAATCGCGGTGAAATTGCGCTTCGCATTCACCGGGCGGCACATGAGATGGGGATCAAGACGGTGGCGGTGCATTCAACGGCCGACGCCGATGCAATGCACGTTCGGCTTGCCGACGAAGCCATTTGTATTGGACCGCCATCCGCGACCGACAGCTATCTCAACATCCCTGCAATTATTTCCGCGGCTGAAATCAGCCACGCCGATGCGATCCACCCAGGATACGGCTTCCTTTCGGAAAACGCGCAGTTTGCTGAAATCGTCGAGAGCCATGACATCACCTGGATTGGCCCGAAGCCAGAACATATTCGAACGATGGGTGACAAGGTCGAGGCCAAGCGCTCGGCGGGTAAGTTAGGTCTTCCCCTAGTTCCGGGCTCGGACGGCGCGATTGAGGACGTCGAGGAAGCAAAGGCAATCGCCCGTGACATCGGCTATCCGGTCATCATCAAAGCGGCGTCCGGTGGCGGTGGTCGCGGGATGAAGGTTGTCAATTCCGAAGAGGAGTTGGAAACGCAGATGCAGCAGGCGGGCAGCGAAGCCAAAGCGGCCTTCGGCGATGCCACTGTCTATCTCGAAAAATATCTCGGCAATCCGCGCCATATAGAGTTCCAGATATTCGGCGACGGTAATGGCAAGGCTATCCATTTGGGTGAGCGCGATTGTTCGTTGCAGCGTCGTCACCAAAAGGTTCTGGAAGAAGCACCGTCGCCAGTTCTATCGGCTGCGGAACGCGACCGGATGGGGACGATATGTGCCGATGCGATGGCTGATATGGGCTATCGCGGCGCTGGTACCATCGAATTCCTCTGGGAAAATGGCGAGTTCTATTTCATCGAAATGAACACCCGGTTGCAGGTCGAACATCCAGTGACCGAGATGATTACTGGCATCGATCTGGTCCGCGAGCAAATTCGCGTGGCCGAGGGCAAACCGCTTTCCTACACACAGGATCAGGTGACATTTACTGGCCACGCGGTCGAATGCCGGATCAACGCCGAAGACCCGGTCACCTTTATGCCGTCGCCGGGCACGGTTAGCTGGTATCATCCGCCGGGCGGACTTTATGTCCGCGTCGATAGCGGGCTGTATCATGGCTATAAGGTGCCGCCTTATTACGACAGCATGATCGCCAAGCTGATTGTTTATGGCGCGACCCGCGAAGGCTGCCTGATGCGCTTACGGCGCGCCTTGGGTGAATTTGTGATCGAAGGAATGAAGACCACAATCCCGCTTCATCAGAAATTGCTGGAAGATCCCGATTTCCAGAACGGCGATTACACAATCAAATGGCTCGAAGAGTGGCTAGCGCGCGAGAACCCATGAAGCTGGGCCGCCGGGAGGTGGTGCTGGGGCTGGCGGCATTCCCGCTCACAACTTGCGTGCCGATGCGGCCCGACAAGGACGTACCGTTTGTCGCTGCCATGAAGGCCGCAACGCTGGCACCAGACGATCCAAAGCGGCTGGTGGAGTTGGTCAAGCTCGACCCGTCGATCAAACTCGATATGCGCTATGCTACAAGCAATAATTTCACCGGACGCGTGCTCTATTCTGAGGCCCGGGCCTTCCTGACAGTAGCTGCGGCCCAAGCACTGGTTCGCGCCAGCGCGGCGGCGAAGGCAGACGGCTTTGGGCTCAATATTTACGATGCCTATCGCCCGTGGCGCATCACGAAGCAATTGTGGGACGCTACACCAGCCGGTCCAAAGAAAAACTATGTCGCCAACCCTAAGCGCGGCTCCAAGCACAATCGCGGCTGTGCGGTCGATCTAACATTATACGACCTGAAGACCGGCATGCTGGTTGAAATGCCAACCGAGTTTGACGATTTTTCGGAAAAAGCACATCGCGATTATGCCGGTGCCAGCCCCACAGCGACAACAAACCGCGCCCGACTTCAAGCCTTTCTCGAGTCGCAGGGATTCATCGGCCTGTCGAACGAATGGTGGCATTTCGATTTCACCGGCTGGGAAAATTATCCAGTAATGGATGTGCCATTTAACCAGATTGCCTGATTTCCGCCGTTCATCAAAATGCTTTCTTTCATGAACATGTATGACAAGTTCAGCTACGCTTCAGAACGACTCCGGCAGAACTGACGTCAACGCAGAAGCATGGTGCGTCTGCCATTTGGAAACACCCATGAAGAAATTTATCCTGATGACATTGGTCACCGCGACGGCGCTTTCGCCAATGGCGGTTTATGCAGCAGAGGTCGTGCCGACATCGGTTCGCGCCTCGGCTGATATTGATGCAGCTTCCGATTTCCAGCGTGATGAGCGCCGCGAAGAGCGCCGGGCGGCACGTGGCGAACGTCGTGGCGGTGAGGCGCGCGCCGAACGTCAGCAAAATCGTACAGAACGACGCCAAGCCGAGCCTGCGCAAGCTGTACCCGTCCAGACCAACCGTGCTGAACGACAGCGCGATGTTTCCCGGGGCGAGCGCCGCGATGCAAGTCAACAAGGCCGCTATTACGACCGCAATCGCGATGGCAATCTGGACCGTCGTTGGGATCAGAACCGTGACGGCAATCTTGACCGCAATTTTGATCGCAACCGTGACGGCCGACTGGATCGCCGTTTGGATCGCAACGACGACGAGCGGATTGACCGTCGGTATGACCGTAACCGCAATGGCGACATCGACCGTCGGTATGACCGGAACAATGACAATCGCGTAGACCGTTCGTACAATAACCGCGGTGACCGGTGGAGCAACAACTGGCGCAACGACAATCGCTACGACTGGCGTGGTCATCGCAACCAATATCGCAATCAATATCGTCCCGGTCGCTATTATTCGCCCTATCGCGGCCATAGCTACAGCCGGATAAGCATCGGCTTCTCGCTTGGCTCTGGTTATTATGGTTCACGCTACTGGATCAATGATCCGTGGCAGTACCGCCTGCCAGCCGCTTATGGTTCATACCGCTGGGTGCGCTATTATGACGATGTCTTACTCGTCGATTTGCGCAATGGGCGAGTGGTAGACGTTATTCGCGATTTCTTCTGGTAAGCAAACGCCAGAACAGCAACGAGCCGGGCCGCGAAAGTGGCTCGGCTCTTTTTTAACTTGTAACATCTCGCCAAGCTGACCAATCTCCCACCCATCGCGTCAGGGAGAGAGATAATGATCCGCCGCATATTATTGACCACCGCCAGCCTTGCCATGGCCGCGCCGGTTTGCGCCGCAACACAAGCGGTGATCGTCGGCAATCTCATCGCTGATGCTTCAAGCGGACCAACCGGCCCGGCTGTTATCCTTGTCGAAGACGGACGTATCAAGGAAATCGCCAAAGGCAGCAACAATCCCTTTCAGGCCGACAGCGTTATCGATCTGTCTGCAAAAACGGTAGTACCGGGCCTTATCGACTTGCATGTTCACCTCACCGGCGATCCCGGCGGTGATTTTCGGGACGAAGCCGTTGATCCCGACGAATGGGGCGTGGTGATGGGTGTTAAGAACGCCGCGCTGACGGTCAAGGCAGGGTTCACGACGGTGCGTGAGGCAGGCTCTGCGCAAAATACTGCGTTTGTACTTCGTCGAGGTACCGCTGAAGGTAAAATCGTCGGACCGCGCATCATCGCGGCGGGACCGGCGCTGTCCATTGTCGGTGGCCATGGCGATGTTACCGGCTTCCGCAAAGATGTTCTGGCCGCGCTCGACACTGGCTATACGTGTACAGGTCCGCTTGAATGTGCCGAGAAGGTTCGCAAGGCTTCGAGACTTGGTGCCGACACCATAAAGATTACCGCAACCGGCGGCGTATTGTCGCAGCAAGGTCGCGGGCTTGAGGCGCATTTTACCGACGCCGAAATGAGATCGATTGCTGACACGGCGCATTCGCTTGGCCTCAAGGTTATGGCGCATGCCCATGGAGCGCGCGGGATCGAGGCGGCTTCAGCGGCGGGCATAGACACAATCGACCACGGCACATTCGCTGACGATGCGGCGCTCAAGGTTATGAAGGCGAATGGTACCGTGCTCGTTCCAACGTTGATGGCATTGGAAGGTGTACGGGCCCGGTTGGGCAAGGGCATCTACACGCCCACGGTCGAAGTCAAGGCGCGTCAAGCGCTGGAAGTAGCAGGGCAGCAGGTTACCCGCGCCAAGGCAATTGGTGTCACGATCGCTTTCGGTACCGATGCCGGTGTTTTCGAACATGGGGCCAATGGCGGCGAATTCGCGTTGATGGTCAAGGCTGGGATGACCGCGAGCGAGGCCTTGGCCAGTGCTACGACGATCGCCGCCGAAACGCTCGGCATGGACGATGAAATTGGCAGGATTGCCGTGGGCTATTCGGCCGACATGATTGCTGTCGCCGAAAATCCGCTGACCAACATTCGCACTCTCGAAAAACCTGAATGGGTCATGGTAAGAGGGCGCATTGTCCCCTGATTCGGTTTTGGATATGTTGGCAGAAGCACCAGACGCAAAATTCGATCCCAATAACGATCCGGCAAAGCTGGCGCGGATTGGAACGCATGTCACAAAGCGTCTCAACGCAAATCCGCTGGTGCAGCAGGTTGAGCATCCCGATGCGCAGATTTATCTCTACCAGGGTTTCCTGAGTGCCGCCGACTGCAAGACGCTGATAGGCAAGATCGACGCCGACGCGGTCCCGTCAACGCTGTATAAAGGCACTGAACAGGCGGGCTTTCGCACCAGCTATAGCTGTCACCTCAACCGATGGGACGCCTTTGTCGCAAAGGTCGAGGCTAGGATGAGTGATGTTCTGGGTATCGACAATGATTATGCCGAAACGATGCAAGGGCAGCGTTACCAGGTTGGCCAAGAATTCAAATCGCATCACGATTTTTTCCACCCCAGCCAGAGCTATTGGGAACAGGAAGGTCCTGCTGGCGGACAGCGTAGCTGGACCGCGATGATTTTTCTCAATGAACCGGAAGAGGGCGGAACGACAGAGTTTCCGCATTTGGGCCTTGGCGTACGACCGCAAGCCGGAATGATGCTAATTTGGAACAATGTGAAGCCTGACGGCACATTAAATTACAAAACACTCCACACAGGAACACCTGTTTTAAAAGGCGTCAAGCACGTCATCACGAAATGGTATCGACAGAATAATTGGCTCGAGATTACCACGGCCAAAGCTTGAACCTGCGTCTCAGGCTTTGTCCAAGACCGTCCTCAGCTTTGCTGCCAGCGCCGCTGCAGTGTAAGGCTTAGCCAGAAACTCGGTGCCCTGATCCAGTACGCCATTATGGACCACCGCGTTTCGTGTATAACCGGTTGTGTAGAGTATTTTGATGCCTGGACGCAGCTTCGATGCTTCATCTGCCATAACCCGACCCGTCATGCCCGGCATCACTATATCGGTGAAGATGAGGTCGACGCGATCATCGCGGGCCAATACCGTCAACGCTTGTGCGCCGCCTGATACCTCGATCACTTCATAACCAAGGTCGCGAATAAGCTGTACCGAGACTTCGCGCACCTGCGCGTCATCCTCTACCACGAGCACGGTTTCGCCCGATTTTGCGGTGGGCCATTCGCTTGGATTCATCTTTGAAACATCGGCAACCTCGTCCTTCCCGAGATAGCGCGGCAGGTAAAGTTTTACTGTCGTGCCTTCACCCATTTCAGAATAGATCTTTATGTGTCCACCCGATTGTTTGACGAAACCGAACACTTGGCTGAGTCCGAGGCCAGTCCCTTTGCCGACCTCTTTCGTCGTATAAAAAGGGTCAAAGGCGCGCTCGATTACTTCGGGAGTCATGCCAGTACCGCTGTCAGTTACGCTCACGAGAACATATTGACCGGCGGCTACCTCGGAATTGGCATCTGCATAATTCTCGTCCAAATGGCAGTTATGCGTTTCGATGGTGAGCTTGCCGCCACCACCTATTTCATCGCCTTGCATCGCATCGCGCGCGTTGACGCATAGATTGAGGATGGCATTTTCAAGCTGGGGAGCATCGATATGCGTCCGCCATAGTCCACCGGCCAAAACCGTTTCGACCTCGATCTGTTCGCCGATGGTCTGCCGCAACAGCTCCGACATCCCGCTGACCAGACGATTGGCACTCACCGGCTCCGGAGCGAGCGGCTGTTGCCGCGAAAAAGCGAGCAATCGGGCAGTCAGCTGCGCGGCCCTGTTGGCACCCTCTTCGGCATGTTGAATGCTTGCCAATGCCTTGTCCGGGTCGGTCTTCAGCCGCCGTTTTACAATTTCGAGTGACCCCAATACGACCGCAAGCATGTTATTGAAATCATGCGCGATGCCCCCAGTAAGCTGACCTATGGATTCAATCTTCTGCATCTGGCGGACTTGAGCCTCCGCCTTTTCCCGCTCAGCAACCTCTTGCTGCAGCGTTGCAACAGCAGCCTGCAATTCCGATGTGCGTTCTGCAACCTTCGCCTCAAGTCCTTCGTTCGCAGCCTTCAATGCCTCTCGTGCATCAATTGCATCCTGGACATCGCTGCAGGTACCGATCCATTGCTGTATCTTGCCGTCTGCGTCGCGCACGGGGGTTGCCCGGCACATGAACCACCGAAAATTACCATCTTGCCCCCGAAACCTATATTCGGCGGCGTAAGGCTGGTTAGTTGCGACCGCGGTTTGCCAGGCTTTTTCTGGAATTTGCCGGTCATCGCGGTGCACAGTGCGTGCCCAGCCAATACCCAACAATTCCTCATTCGACTTGCCGGTATATTGCTGAAATGCCGTGTTGGTGTAGGTAATTTGGCCTTCGTTGTCTGTTATGAAAATGAAAGCTGGCGCGGTTTCACTCAGGGTGCGGAAGCGCTCTTCACTTGCCTTGAGCGCGGCCAATGCGACCCGGTCGGCGGTGACGTCAATCGATACGCCCGCCAGTCCGATAATCTGACCTTCGGCGTCGCGCAGCGGCGTTTTTGTTGAGCGAAACAGCCGCGTCTGGCCATCCGGGCTCGTAAATTGTTCATCGGTTATTTCTGTGGTGCCGCCCGCCATAACACGGCGATCGATGGCATCTATATGCTCGGCCTGTGCGCGATCAGGGTTATATTCAACGGTGAGTTTTCCCAGCAGTTGGTCGAGTGACATGCCGATTGTCTCGATCGTGCTGGGGTTGGCATAGGTGATGCGCCCTTCGCGGTCTTTCGCGTAGATGAGGTCTGGGATGGCGGAACCGACCGCTGTCACAATGGCGGCCGCCCGGAAAGCAGCCAAATCAGCCTCGCGCAACTTTTGTGCCAGATCCCTTTCAGCCTCCAATGCAGCGTTGCGTAACTGCGACCTTGTCGCCGTGATCAGTGTTTGTATGCCGTAGACAATCATACCCAGCATCAACACCAGCAACGCCGCTATCAGCATGTCAGATTTCTGACGCGCCAGTCTTTGTGCAGCGCTTCGCTCATTGAGAAGGCGGTTTTCAAGGGCATTGATTTCGTCAATCATCGCCTGTGCGCCTGCCATGGACGAATATCCCTCACCTGGCCGGACAAGCTGGACCGCACTGGCTTGGTTGCCACCCACATATAATTGAATCGCCTGACGCAGCCGAAAGACGCGCTGGTTTAAAACAAGGCCCAGTTCTTCGATATTGCCCTGCTGCTCTGGATTATCCCGTGTCAGCGACTTGAGCCGAGCAAATTCACGCGGCAGCGTATTCGCGCCTTCGTTAAATTTGGTTAGAAACTGTTGGTCATTTGTGAACAGATATCCGCGACTGCCAATTTCGGCTTTATCGAGGGCCGATGCGAGTTTCTGGGTCTGTAGCAACACCTGAAAACTGTGCTTTTCCTGAACGGCTGCGGTCTCTCGCTGCTCGCGGCTTGAGGCAACGGAAAAAGCAACGACAACACCGGCAACAATCAAGACGAAACCTGCCACGATAGCCCGCCAGTTCAGCCGCGAAGCAGGCCGGCCTTCACCAACACCGATAATAGCCTGCTTCATCGTTCCTCCAGCCTGCAAATGGTCTGTATAGGCAATTCAGCCCAAGCGACGGCGGTCTTGCATAAAGCTGCGAGGCTTCAAAGCATCAATTGAATGGTCCTCAAAATTCACTGGGCTTTGCGCACTGCCGCTTCGAGGTCGGCAAGGCTAAACGGCTTGTTCAGGCTCGCTGCTTTCAGCTCGGCAAATCGGGAGTCAGTCGCTTCATAGCCAGTCATCAACACTGCCTTCAGTCCCGGGACAATTTTCCGGCTTTCGCAAATCAGCTCCATTCCGTCCATTTCAGGCATTCGAAAATCGCTAACAATGAGGTCAAAATCGGGATTTTCCACCAGTATTTCTAGTGCCTGCTTGCCCGAACTTGCCTCGGTCACATCATGGCCAAGTTCATCGAGCATGATCGCAGTGCCCGCACGAACGAGCATCTCATCATCTATCAGCAAAACTTTACTGCCAATTTCAGACTTCGCATTCACATCATTTCCTTCCATGCCCAGCGAAGCGGATAAGGCCAAACACATCATTCGGATATGCGCCACGCATAGTCGGAGCGGACACGCTTGCAACATATGCGTTGCCGTCCGTCGAATTTATCTTGCGGCTTGTCACGTCTGCGCGGAAACGACCAGCGTGGAACGCTGTACTTTACGGCGCGATATCCTTTGGAGAAATTGTCGATGAAAACCGCTAAAACCCTGCTCTTGGCAACGTCCGCATTGGTTGCATTCGCAACGCCAGCTGCGTTTGCGCAAGATAGTTCCGCAACATCGGTCGCTGAAGCCAGTCCAACCGAAAACCAGAAGCTAACTGCATTATTTGCAGCCGATGACGAGGGCAATCTTAAACGGAATCCTCTCAACGCGCTGTTTAGAGGCGATATGCGCTATGCTGACCGGTTTGGCGATTTTATCAGCGATGAATATTTTGCCAATGAAGGGAAGGCAGCCGAGACCAATCTGGAGAATTTGAAGGCTATTGATCGTGAAAAGCTGAATGCGACTGACAAAATCGCCTATGACGTGTTCAAGCAAAATCAGATCGATGCCCTGAAGGGACTGTCAAAAGAAATTATGGACCTGACCGTGGTTCGCCCACTGAATCATTTCTTCGGCTTCCATACATTCTATCCTACCTTTGCCAGCGGCAAGGGCGCCGCACCGTTCAAGACCGTGCAGGACTATGAAAATAATCTGAAGCGTCACAAGGAGTTCATCGTCCTGATGGACCGGTCAATTGATCGCTTCCGGCAGGGGATGGCTTCGGGCGTTTTTGAAACCAAAATGACGATAACCAACGTTATCGACCAGCTCAACACACAGCTGGCCCAAAAGACCGAGGAATCACCTTATTTCGGGCCCGTACTACAGTTCCCCGAAGGCTTTAGCGACGCCGATAAAACCCGCCTGACCGCCGAATATCGGGAGGTCGTTGAAAAAGGTCTTTATCCTGCCAACGCCCGTCTTCGTGATTTCCTTCGCGACAGCTATTTGCCGCTTTCCCGCGAGCAAGTCGGCCTATCCGCGATGAAGGGTGGTGAAGGCCTCTACCAATATCTGATCGAGCAAACGACCACGCTTCCACTCAAGGCAGACGACATTCACAATCTGGGGCTTTCCGAAGTTGCCCGTATCAAGACGGGCATGGACGCGATCAAGAATGAAGTTGGCTTCAAGGGCACGCTGCCGGAGTTTTTCGAACATTTGAGAACTGATCCAAAGTTCAAACCAAAAAGCCGGGAAGGCCTGACGCAAGGCTATTATGACATCGGCAAAACGGTTGATGCAAAAATTTCAAGCCAGTTCAAATATCTTCCGAAGGCACCACTGGAAATAAAGCCATATGAGGAATTCCGGGAGAAATACGAGGCCGGCGGCAGTTATCAAAATGGCACTCCTGATGGTTCGCGCCCCGGGACTTTCTACTTCAACGCGTATGACCTTGCCAGCCGGACTACACCGGGCATGACCACGCTCTATTTGCACGAAGGGGCGCCGGGCCATCATTTCCAGATCAGCATCGCCCAGGAAAACGAGAAGCTTCCGGCCTTTATGCGCTTTGGCGGCAACACCGCTTATGTCGAAGGCTGGGCATTATACTCCGAGACGTTGGGGTATGATATGGGTCTCTTCAAAGACCCCTATCAGCGCTTTGGGACTCTGTCGGATGAAATGCTCCGTGCTATGCGCCTCGTCGTCGATACCGGCATTCACAGCAAGGGCTGGACCCGTGATCAGGCAATCGAATATATGATGGCGAACAGCGATATGGGCAGAACCGATGCGACTGCAGAGGTCGAACGTTACATTGCCATTCCATCGCAAGCGCTCGCCTATAAAATTGGTGCGCTGACAATTTTGCGGCTGAAGGACAAAGCCAAAAAAGAACTGGGGACAAAGTTCGATGTTCGCGAATTTCATAATCAGGTGCTGAACACTGGCGCACTGCCTCTGGCGGTACTCGAAAAGAAAATCAACGACTGGATTGCGGCTTCAAAGTAAACCCCATAAGCTCTCCGTTGCGAGGTAAGTAACGGGGAGCTTATGCTAGTAAAGTCCATCAGAGCAATTCTTTGCATCGGCGCACTGTTCATGGCGACCTCGGCCAAAGCCGAGTGGTACGAAGCAAGTAGCGATCACTTTCTGATCATTGCCGACCAGAATGAAAAAGACGTTCGCGAATTCACCGAGCGCTTGGAGAGATATCATAGCGCATTGTTAACCGTGCTGGGCCGCCCCAACGAAAAACCGAGCGCGTCGAACCGTGTGACAATTTACGTTGTTCGTAACACGAGCCAAGTCCAGAAACTCGCAGGCGACAAAAGCGGATTTTTGCGAGGTTTTTACCAAGCGCGCGCTGGCGGCTCCGTCGCATTTACATCCAGAGTGGAGAGTGAAGGCAGTGCCATAACGCAGAGCGAGCAAGTGCTTTTTCACGAATACGCCCATCATATCATGCATGGTGCAAGCGAATGGGCCACACCACGCTGGATGAGCGAAGGTTTCGCTGAGTTCTTTTCCACTGCGCGCTTTGAAAAAAATGGAGGAATGGGCATTGGGCTTCCCGCGTTGCATCGCGCCGGCGAGTTAATGCACGCCAAAGATGTCCCGATCGAAGCGTTGCTTGACCATGACACCTATCAAAAGCGCAAGACAAAGACTTATGATGAATTTTATGGCCGCAGCTGGCTTTTATATCATTATCTTCAGCTTTCGGGCAAACGGCCTGGGCAATTGTTGAAATACCGTGTGTCGCTTGCCAACGGCGCCCGCGAGCTAGAGGCTGCTCAGAATGCGTTTGGCGACCTCAAGTTGCTCGACAAGGAATTGAATTCCTATCTCAACCAGTCGCGCATGAGTTATCTTCCAATTGCTGGCGAAAAGCTATCCGTGGGAACCATCACGGTACGTAAAATGCGTGTGGCAGAGGCTGCTATCATGCCAGTGGTTCTAGAATCGAAAAGAGGGGTCAACGAAATCACAGCGAAAGAACTTCTCCCCAAAGCTCAGGCCATCGCCGCGATATATCCCGATGATCCCGCAGTGCTAGCAGCGCTTGCAGAAGCGGAGCATGACGCTGGAAATTTCCAAACGGCGTTAACCGCAGCCGATAAAGCACTAATCGCTGCTCCCACGCTCGTAAATGCGCATGTTCAGAAGATATATGCGCTATCCCGTATGGCCGAAGATGCGACTGACCCGGATACCGCGTGGAAGCAGGTCCGCAAAGCGGTTACAGCGCTGAACAAGGTTGAAACCGACCATCCGGTCCCGCTGATATATTATTATCGCAGCCTGAAGTCCGCCGGGAGAGACATCACTGAAGTTGCGGCGCACGGACTGGAGCGGGCATTGCAACTTGCGCCTTATGACCAGAATGTACGCTGGCAAGTGGTACAGCAAATGGTCGATGAGAAAAATTACTCTCTGGCCTATCGGACATTAATGCCATTGGCGAATGATCCGCACAATCGGGGCGACAATAACCCTGCAGTTGCGCTGCTGGCTGATGTGAAGCAAAAGTGGGAGGTGCAGGCAGCAGAGGCTGCATCTACCAAGGCTGTTGCGCCTGCCGCAAAATAACATTCATTATCCGTTCAAATCTGCTCCGACATTTAGCGAAAGCTGTACGGAGGAAATCAATGCGCCACCTCATAATGTTTGCCTCGGCCTGCATGGCGATCTCTCCGCTGCATGCGAAACAGGCAAATCCGCTTATTGATTTTGACGGATTTTCCGACCTCACGGTAGAAGTGGCGCCCTATCGATCTGCGCGTCTTGTCAATCTGCGTGACTTTAACGCGAGAGCCAGCCGGCCAGAAACCCTGATATTGGATGCACGGTCTGCGCAGGCATTCAAGGAAGGTCATATTGAAGGCGCGGTTAACCTGCCGCTGCCGGACTTTACCGCAGATCGACTGGCCGAGGTGATCGGTACGAATCCTGACCGCGAAATTCTCATTTATTGCAATAACAACTTCACAAACAATCGGCGGCCGGTGGTCACCAAACGGATCCAGTTAGCGCTGAACATCCAGACCTTCATCAACCTTTACGGTTATGGCTATCGCAATGTCTATGAGCTGGGCGAAGCGGTGGATATGGATTCGCCACAAGTGGGCTGGGTGGCAGGTCCAGCCAGCTGAGTTGATTGCACGATGCATATGAACTAGCCCTGCCGGCTACAGGGAGAGAAAATATGCCGAGCTTTGTGGCCAGCCTGACTGGCTTTGTGTTGCGTACGACAAGCATTTATCGGCGAATGTATGCTGGCGGGCCGCAATTTCGGGAGAATATAGCCAAGGTCAGGACACAAAGACTGGCCGAACCGGATGCAAAGGCGCGCGCCGCGTTGATGGTCGAACAACGCGAATTTGGCGGGCGGCCAGTCTGGTATCTCGCGCCGAAAGATCGCGAGCCGAGTGTGCATGTGCTGTTCTGGCATGGCGGCGGCTATGTCTATCCGGCAACGCCTCTGCATTGGGCATTTCTGGCAAATATGGCAAAGATTCATGGCTGGGCGATTACCGCACCACTTTATCCGCTTGCGCCCGAGAGCGATGCGATGGCCACCACCCAATGGGCACTGGATTTTTATCGCGATTATGTTGCCGGGCGGGATGGGAAACCTTTTATCATGTCCGGAGATTCAGCTGGCGGCGGATTGACGGCGGCAGTCGCACAGTTGGCAAGAAACTCGCTGCTTCCCCTACCTTCTGCGCTGATCCTGATCTGCCCCTGGCTCAACCTTGATCCTGCACACCCCGATCAGGCCCAAGTGGAACCGCGCGACGGCATATTGACAGTCAGCGGGATTTCCGATGCCGGGCAGCTTTACGCTGGGGCTCTGGCTTTGAACGACCCCCGCTGCAGTCCGATTTTTGGCAACTGGGATGGTCTGCCACCTATTCTCTCTTTTGGAGGCGGAGATGACATTCTGGTAACCGACGGGCGTGCGCTTAAAGACAGATTACCGTCGGTCAAACATATCGAAGTGGCAGCTATGCTGCACGATTGGCCATTATTCAATTTCCGTGAGTCGCGCGCCGCACAAGCACAGATGGCCGAGTTCGCAACCCGCGCTGTGACGTAACGCATTTGGCGGTATCGTGGCTTTGGGCTATTGTTCCTGTCTGATGGAGAAGTTTGCAAGATGCCCGCGGTAAAAGCCGCCAACCCGCGGAAGGTTTTCGGCACCGAAGACTGGGCTGCTATTACTACCCTGTCGCATTGGCGCGGTATGTGGCTTGTGCTGCACGCTTGGCTAGTCGTGGCCTTAGCTGCTTTTGGCGGCGCAATGGCTTGGGATTATCACTGGCTTGCGGGACTATTGTTGATTCCCGTCGTTCTCGCCGTGCTGGGGGGCAGGCAATTAGGGCTTGCGATCCTGATGCATGACGGTGCGCACGGGTTGCTGCATCCGAACCGCAAACTCAACAATTTCCTCGGACAATGGCCCACAGGCGCGGCGACGGGTAGCGACCTTCATGCCTATCGAGCATATCATTTAACTCATCACCGTTTTACCCAGCAACCCGAAGACCCTGACTTGTCGCTATCAGCCCCCTTCCCGACCAGCCGCGATAGTCTTCGGCGCAAGGCCGTGCGTGACCTGACCGGGCAGACCTTTTTCAAACAACGCAAATCGCAGTTTGCGACTGCATGGCGCGGGATGAAGGCAATGCTGAGGCATGAGAGCGGCGACGGCATTCGCGACACCAGCGCAGGCCGTGCGCTTAACCTGCAAAGCCGCAGCGGCATCGACGCGCCGGTCACCAATGTTGACGGCGCGAAGACAACAGCAAAAACGGTTGGACGGTTTATGGCAGTGCAGGCAATGTTGCTGATAATCTCGCTTCTGTTCTGGGGCTGGGTACCTTTCCTGTTGTGGTTCGTAGCACTCGCCACCACCTTCCAGCTGTTCCTGCGCATCCGCAATATTGCAGAGCATGCCTGCACAACCACGGGTAGCGACGACCCGTTCAGTCATGCACGAACGACCTATGCGAACTGGCTCGAGCGGATGACGGTTGCGCCTTATTGGGTGAATTTCCATAGCGAGCATCATCTATTCATGGGCGTGCCATGCTACAGTCTCCCGCGTGCGCATGCATTGCTCGGCAAAGGCAATTATCACCAGCGAATGACGATTGAGCCTAATTACCTCTCGGTATTGCGACGGGTTACAACCAGCCAGCCCGCTTGAAGCGGACATAAAGCGACAGGCAAATCGTCGCCATAACGCCTACAACCAAGAAATAGCCATATTCCCACCGCAGCTCGGGCATATGTTCAAAATTCATGCCGTAAATCCCGGCAATCGCCGTTGGTACCGCGAGGATCGCAGCCCATGCCGCCAACTGCCGCGTAATCGCGCCTTGCCTTTGCTGCTCCAGCAAGCCGCTGGTTTCAATAACCGAAGTCAGCGTATCCCGCAGCCCCTCGACGCGGTAAACCAGCCGTCGGACATGGTCGAGCAGGTCACGCATATAGGGGTAGATGTTCGCGTCGATCTGCGGCAGCTCGAGATTGATGAAGCGGCTGGTCAAGTCTTCGGTAGGACCCAGGATACGCTGCAACCGGAACAGTTCGCGCCTCAACATGAAGATGCGCCCGGTTTCAGTTGCGCTCAGGAAATTCTTGATAGCGCGATCTTCCATCGCGAGGACCTTTTCTTCCATCATGTCGGCCAGATCGCCATAGCCGTCGACGATGAAGTCAAGGATCGCGTGGAGCACATAATCCGGTCCTTGCTTCAACAGCCAAGGCGTCGCCTCAAGCTGTGCGCGCACGGGGCTGTGCGCCCGGTCGGAACCGTGACGCACGGTGATGATGAACTGCCGCCCCATGAAGATCGCAGTGTTGCCATAAATGATTTTGTCGCCTTCGAGGCGCGGTGTGCGGATTACCAAAAACAGATGATCGCCATAGACCTCGACCTTTGGCAAATGCTTGGGGTCCAGTGCATCCTCGACCGCCAGCGGGTGAAGGCCAAAATGATCCTGAATACGTTTCAGCGCGCCGTCGTCGGGCTCATGCAATCCGATCCACATGAAGTCGGCGGGCTTGTCGATATGCGGGATCGGCTTCGACAGGTCGATCTCGGCCGCGACCTTGCCGTCATGATACAGCTTGGCCGCAATCGTCGTCATGCGAGCGCCTCGGCGATCAGCTTGCGGCTGTTGTCGATGCCATAGAGCGCAATGAAGCTGCCCATGCGTGGACCTGCGCTGGAACCAAGCAAGGTTTCGTAGAGCGCCTTGAACCAGTCGCGCAAATTCTCAAATCCGCCCTCGTTGCCGATGGTGTAGACGATATTCTGGATGTCCTCAGCGGTTGCCTCGGCGGACAACCCTGCCAGTTCGCGGTCCAGCCGTTCGAGCGCTGCAACTTCATTACCCTCCGGCTTGCGCCGCTTCAGCGTCGGCGCAATAAAATCGCGGTTATAGGCAAGCGCCAGCGGCACCAGCTTGGCGAGGTCGGGCTGCGCGTCAGGCCTCGCGTCTTCGACATAATTCCCGAGATAGCTCCATACCTGCTCCTCGGTCGCTTCTGCACCCATCACCCCGACCAGATTGAGCAACAACCCAAAGGTCACCGGCGGCGTGCCTTCGGGCACTGGCTCAGGTTTGGCGCGATGGATGTGGTGCACTGGATTGCCGAGTTGCTTGTCGAGTTCCTGCGCCGCGTAGTTTCCGCGGAACTGGAAATATTCGTCCACCGCGCGCGGGATAACACCCATGTGCAGCGCCTTCGCTTTACGCGGTTCGCGGTAGATATAGAAAGCAAGGCTCTCGTCAGTGCCGTAGGTCAGCCATTGGTCGAGCGTCAGGCCATTGCCCTTCGACTTCGAAATCTTCTCGCCTTTTTCGTCGAGGAACATCTCGTAATTGAAACCCTCGGGCGGACGGGCGCCTAAAGCGCGGGTGATCTTCGAGCTTTGCGTAACGCTGTCGATCAAGTCCTTGCCCGACATCTCGTAATCAACGCCAAGCGCGACCCAGCGCATCGCCCAGTCGACCTTCCACTGCAGCTTCGCCTGCCCACCAAGGATCGACTGAGTCACACGTTCGCCTTCATCCTCGAACGAGATCAGCCCGGCCCCGGCATCGACCACAGTAACCGGCACCTGCAAAACGATGCCCGATTTCTGGCTAACCGGCAGCACCGGCGAATAGGTGGCCTGTCGTTCCTTGCCCAACGTCGGCAGCATGATGTCCATGATGTCCTGATAGTGGAGCAGCACTTTCTTCAACGCCTCGTCGAAGCGCCCGCTGGCATATTCGACGGTTGAGGACAGAAACTCGTAATCGAATCCGAAGCGGTCGAGAAATTCGCGCAACCGCGCATTATTGTGATGCGCAAAGCTTTCATGCGTTCCGAACGGGTCCGGAATGCGCGTGAGCGGCTTGCCCAGATGCTCGGCGAGCATCGCCTGATTGGGCAGATTATCCGGGACCTTGCGAAGCCCGTCCATGTCGTCGGAAAATGCGATCAGCTTGGTCGGCGTGCCGCTCATTTCCTCAAACGCGCGGCGCACCATCGTCGTTCGTAAGACCTCATTGAAGGTGCCGATATGCGGCAGACCCGAGGGTCCGTAACCCGTTTCGAAAATGATCGGCGCGCCATTTGGCTTGCCGTCCGGATAGCGTTTCAGCAACCGCCGCGCCTCTTCATAAGGCCATGCTTTCGAAGCCATTGCGAGGTCACGGAGTTCAGTCACTTGTTGCTCTTTCGTTCTGTTTGCGCCTATCTGGGGCGGTGCAAACTCCCCTAGCCTTTCCAGCGCTTCATGCAAGCCATGCCGGTATCTGGCTGGCCACGCCCGACGGGCAAGTGCGGACGGTCGGCAAGGGGGAGGCTGTGGGACGGGCGGCTGAGACGCCATTGGTGATGCTCAACGCCCCTTTGGTAGCGCAGCGATTGGGTTATGCGGAATTATCAGGCCTGGATTTACTGGAGCTATTTGCCTTTGTGTATCCGGCGCGGTTTGTCGTGCCGACTGCCAAGGGGTTGGCAGGCGTGCTTGGTGTGGCGGCGCCAGCAAATGATGAAGCCATCGCACCCTTCCTTCTCACCGCCGTGCAAAAACTGCTGGCTACGCTGACTGACCCCTCTTGGGCAGAGCGAGAGGGCGCGTGGGATGCTGCGCAGAATTTGGCACGGTTGCGTTGGCCTTGGGCGAATATTGTCGCTCGCTATCTGGCCAAGCCGGAAAAGCCCGAACGATGGTTGTTCTCAAAACTCCCCGAATGGGAGGAGACCCCACTGCGCACGCCCCCGCGCGTTGTTACATTAAACCCCGACGCCGTTCAGGTCCAACTTGCTTCGCTTGTCGGCAGCGACGCTGAAACCCGCCAAGGCCAGCGCGACTTTGCTCAGGCCGCCGCGCGGATATTCGCGCCGCGTGCGCGCAAGGGCGAGCCTAATATGGTGCTCGCTGAGGCAGGTACTGGCATCGGCAAAACGCTGGGCTATCTCGCGCCAGCCTCTCTTTGGGCGCGTGATGCAGAGGGTGCGGTGTGGATTTCGACATTTACCAAGGCGTTGCAGCGCCAATTGGTACGCGAGGCGAAACGGATTTACCTCGATGATGAAACCTTCAAATCAAAGGTTGTGGTTCGCAAGGGGCGCGAGAATTATCTGTGCTTGCTGAATCTGGAGGATGCGTTGCAGGGCGGCTTTGCAGGACGTGCCGCGACGCTCGCACATCTGGTGGCGCGCTGGGCAGCGTATACCAAGGACGGCGATATGATTGGCGGCGATTTGCCCGGCTGGCTGCCGACTTTATTCCGGCGCAACGGCTCGACCGCGCTAACCGACCGACGCGGCGAGTGCATTTATGCCGGATGTCCGCATTACAAGAAATGCTTCATTGAACGCGCCGCGCGGGCCAGCGTCCATGCTGATATTGTCATCGCCAACCATGCATTGATGATGGTCAATGCAGCGCGCGGGCGTGACGAGGTGAGCAGGCCGACGCGGATCATCTTCGACGAAGGCCACCATCTTTTTGATGCAGCAGACTCGATGTTTGCCGCTGCGCTGACCGGGCAAGAGACGGTGGAGTTGCGCCGTTGGGTCATCGGCCCCGAAGGCAAGGCACGCGGGCGGCGGCGCGGATTGGCGGCACGGCTCGCCGATGTCGCATCCTATGACGAGGAGGGCGGCCTTGCTATCGAAATGGCAAGGATTGCGGCGGAGGCTTTGCCCGGCGATGGCTGGTTGGGCCGGGTAGCGGAAGGCATGCCTTCGGGACCCGTCGAGCGCTTGCTCGCGGCCATTCGGGTAATGGTATTTGCCCGCGACGAGAGCAATGCGGCGGAGGCTGGCTATGGTCTCGAAACCGAATTGGCCGATCCCGATGCGGCGGTGGTCGATGCGGTGGCCGACACACAGATCGCGCTCGAGGCGCTGGCGCGACCGTTGACCATCTTGGGACAGCGACTGGAGGCAATGATTGCCGATCCGCCCGACTGGCTCGACGGTAGTGCGAGGGCTCGGGTCGAAGGTGCGATGGCGAGCCTTGGTTGGCGGATTGACACCTTACGCGCGTGGATTTCGATGCTGGCACGTGCAGTTGGACCGGTCGATCCCGATTTTGTCGACTGGCTGGCCATCGACCGGTTCGAGGGCCGCGATATGGATATCGGGATGCACCGGCACTGGCTCGACCCGATGAAGCCCGTTGCCGATATTGTGCTGAAACCCAGCCATGGCGTGCTGGCGACTTCGGCAACGCTCAGAAGTGGCGGTGATTGGGCCAATGCCGAAGGCCGGACAGGCGCGGTGCATCTCGATCATAAGGCCGAACATTTTTCCGCGACCAGTCCGTTTGATTATGCGGCGCAAGCCGAAGTCCTGATCGTCACCGACGTAAAGCGCGGCGACATGGCGGCGCTCGCCGGAGCCTATTCGTCACTAATTAGTGCGTCCGGCGGCGGCGCCCTCGGGCTGTTCACCGCGATCCGGCGATTGCGTTCCACTTATGCGCGGATTGCCGACCGATTGGCGCGCGACGGGCTTCCCTTATATGCCCAACATGTTGACCCGATCGACACCGGAACGCTGGTAGATATTTTCCGTGATGACAGCCATGCGAGCTTGCTCGGCACCGACGCGCTGCGCGACGGGGTCGACGTGCCCGGCCATTCTCTGCGGCTCGTTATCATGGAACAGGTGCCGTGGCCGCGCCCCGACATCCTTCATCGCGCACGGCGGCTGGCTTATGGTGGCACCGATTATGACAACCGGATGATCCGCGCGAAACTGGCACAGGCGTTTGGGCGGCTGATCCGCAGTGCAGGTGACAAGGGGCATTTCGTTTTGCTGTCGTCCGCCGTACCAAGCCGATTGCTGACTGCCTTCCCGCCCGGGACACCGGTGCGCCGCGTAACGCTGGAGGAAGCGGTTAGGTCCATTAAATCAGGTCTTTCGCCTGCAACAAATTTGGGGCAGGACGCGGATCAGACCCTGCAAGAAGGTAACCCGATTTGACGCTGACCCTGACTTTGCTACGCCACGCCAAATCAAGCTGGGACGATGCGATTCCCCGCGATTTTGATCGACCATTGAACAAACGCGGCGAGAAGGCTGCGGTTGTCGTCGGCAAATGGGCCAAGCAAAACGGCATCACCTTCGATCATGTCGTCGCCAGCCCGGCGGTCCGCGTTATCGATACAATCGACCAGTTCGTAAAAGGCAGCGGGATGCGTATCGACGCGAACTGGGACCGGCGCATCTACCTCGCGTCCTCTGCGACGTTGATGGATGTGCTGCGCGACCAGCCCGATAGCGCGAAAAGCGTGCTGATGATCGGACATAATCCCGGGATGGAGGACCTTGTGTTCGATATTGTTCCCGATGATGGCAGTTCGCCGTTGCGTGATGTGGTGTGGGAGAAATATCCCACCGGCGCGATCGCACGGATGGAGCTCGATATCGACAGCTGGGCCGACATCGACCGTAAGACAGGCAAGCTGACCCATTTCATCCGCCCACGCGACCTTGACGCCGAATTAGGTCCCGAGGACGAATGACGCCGGTAACGTGGCGCAAAGCAGGTGTAGAAGACGCCGAGGCGCTATCTTATTTGGGGGCGGCAACGTTTCTGGCCAGTTTTGCGTTCGACCATCCGGGCAAACCGCTAATCGAACATTTGAAAGCCGAGCATAGCACTGAATATTATTCGGCCAAGCTGGCCAGTCCAGACGTCGATATCGTCATCGGCGAAACGCCATTGGGAGCACCGGTCGGTTATGTCATGCTCGTGCCGCCTGAGCATCCCGAGTTGCAGCAACCGGGTGACTGGGAGCTGAAACGCATCTACCTGCTCGGACCGTGGCAAGGCGGCGGAAATGGCCGTGCGCTGCTGGAACAGGCATTCAAGGTTGCGGCGGCGCGCGCAGCACGGCGGCTAATACTCGCCGTCTATGAAAGCAATGACCGCGCGGTAGCCTTTTACGAAAAGGCTGGCTTTAAACATATCGGCGAGACCGTGTTCATGGTTGGCGACACGCCGTTCCGTGACATGGTCTATGCGCGGGATATGATTTAGGCAGCGGCCAGCGCAGCAACGAGACGATCGCGAACGGCGCGCAGGGCCGACATATCGATTGTAGATGCCGATGCTGCAACCGGCGCAGGCGCTTCCGCCATTGCGCCACCACTCAAAAACTTGCGCGCACCCTTGATGGTATAGCCCTCACTGTAGAGCAATCGATTGATTGTATGCAGCAACGCCACGTCCTCGGGCCGATACAGCCGACGTCCACCCGCGCGCGTGAGCGGCTTCAGCATCGGGAACTGCTCTTCCCAATAGCGCAATATGTGCGTGCGTACGCCAAGTGCTTCGGCCATTTCGCCAATTGTGCGGAATGCGTCAGCGGATTTTTCGTTCATGTTGGTCTATTTGACTTTCTGCCGCATGCCCTGGCTGGCGCGGAAAGTGAGAACCCGGCGCGGGGTAATCGGCACCTCGACACCCGTTTTGGGATTGCGCCCAATGCGCTGGCCCTTGTCACGAAGGACAAAGGTACCAAAGCCGGATATTTTGACATTTTCGCCGTCGAGCAGCGCCGTTGTCATATGGCCCAAAATCGACTCAATCATCGCTGCGGCATCCGCGCGCGACAATCCAACCTGCCGATTGAGCATTTCGGCCAAATCGGCCCGCGTCAATGTACCTGCATCCGCCATATACCGTCTCCCGACGTGCGACCCGTCTGTTGAGAAGCGACGGTTATATAATAAAAATATTGGATTGTAAAATGACGATCGTCGAAAAGATAGGGTCAGAACCCCTCACATTCGGACGACAGACGCGCCCCATGTAAAGCCGCCGCCCATCGCCTCCAGAACGATGATGTCGCCGGTTTTAATCCGGCCATCGCGTACGGCAACGTCGAGTGCGAGCGGCACCGATGCTGCCGACGTGTTGGCATGTTGATCGACGGTGAGGATAACCTTGTTCGGGTCAAGCCCCAGCTTCTTGGCCGTTGCGTCGATAATACGGGCATTTGCCTGATGCGGCACCACCCAGTCGACGTCGCTGGCTTCCACATCTGCCGCAGCCAAAGTCTCGGTCATTACATTAGCCAGATTTGTCACGGCATGACGGAAAACCTCGCGGCCCTTCATTCGCAGTTTGCCGACAGTGCCAGTGGTCGACGGCCCGCCATCGACGTAGAGCAGCTCATTGTGCTTGCCATCAGCGTGCAGCCGGGTCGCCAACGCACCGCGCGTGCCGACTTCGCCGCTCAATACAACTGCACCTGCGCCATCGCCAAACAGCACACAGGTAGCCCGGTCTTCCCAGTCGAGGATTCGGCTGAACGTTTCCGAGCCGATCACCAGCGCATTTTTGGATGAGCCTGCGCGGATCATGCTTTCGGCAACCGAAAAGGCGTACAGAAAACCTGAACACACTGCGGCGACGTCGAAGGCTACGCCGCCATTGCAGCCCAGTGCATGCTGCACGATGGTCGCACTGGCGGGGAACGTCTGGTCGGGGGTGGCGGTGGCAAGTATGATAAGATCGATATCGTCAGGCGTCATGCCCGCCGCTGCAAGCGCCTTTCGCGAGGCGTCGGTCGCCAGCGTTGCGGTGGTCTCGTCCGGTTCGGCAATATGGCGGAATTTGATGCCGGTACGTTCGGTGATCCATTCGTCCGAAGTATCGACCCGTGCCGCGAGTTCGGCATTCGATACGCGGGTTCTAGGGAGCGCCGATCCGGTGCCCTTGATGACCGCGCGAAGAGCAGGTTCGCTCACGCACTCACCCGCGCCAGATCCTGCGTGATACGCGCAGTAATATCTTCCTCGACCAGCCGCGCTGCGACCTCGACAGCATTGGCGACGCCTTTTACGGTCGCGCTGCCGTGGCTTTTCACGACCACGCCGTTCAAGCCCATGAACACTGCGCCATTATGGTTATTGGGGTCGAGATGGTGGCGGAGTAACTCGGTCGCTGGACGCGAAACGAGAAATCCGAATTTTGAACGGATCGAGCTAGTAAAGGCGCGACGAAGCAAATCGGTCACGAACCGCGCAGTGCCCTCAATCGACTTAAGCGCAATATTGCCGGTGAAGCCGTCACATACCACGACATCGCACTCGCCGCGGTTTATCTTGTCAGCCTCGACAAAACCCTGAAAATCCATGTGCAGACCCGTTGCATCGCGTAAATGCTGGGCCGCATCGCGCAGTTCGTCAGTGCCCTTCATTTCCTCGGTACCGATGTTCAGCAGGCGCACGCGGGGACGGTCGAAACCGAAAATGATGCGCGAATAAGCCGCACCCATAACCGCGAACTGGACGAGGTTCTTCGCCTCGCACTCGGTGTTCGCACCCAAGTCGAGCATGACCACGTCAGTGTCTTCTAGCGTCGGTAACAATGCTGCCAACGCAGGCCGGTCGATTCCCGGCATCGTGCGCAATGCCAATTTGGCAGTTGCCATCAATGCGCCAGTATTGCCTGCGCTCACCGCCGCACTCGCATCGCCAGCCTTGACCGCGTTGATAGCCATGCCCATCGAACTGGTTTTGGATTTGCGCAATGCTGCGCTGACCTTGTCGTCGGCGGTCACGACCTGGTCGGTATGGAGTATTTCCGAAGCGGATCGCAAATTTGGGTGGTTGTCGAGCGCAGACTTGATCTGCGCTTCATCGCCCACCAGCAGAAATTTGAAGCTGTCATGCCGGTGCCGGGCAAGAGCCGCGCCAGCAACCATCACGGGCACGCCTTCATCGCCGCCCATCGCGTCAATGGCGATACGCGGTTTCAATGACACCAGCTATTCTCCCGGTAGAGGATTAGGCGACTGCCACCACTTCGCGGCCGTTATAATGGCCACAGGCGTCGCACAAATGGTGCGGACGCTTCAACTCGCCACAGTTGGAGCATTCCTGATATGCTGCAGGTGTAAGCGAATCATGGCTACGACGCATGCCGCGGCGTGAAGGGGAAGTTTTTCTTTTGGGGACAGCCATCTCGGCACCTGTTCCATTTCAAAATCAATAAGTTCTAGGACACATTAGGTAAAAAGGTCGGCGCTGGCAAGCAATCGCCAGAATCGGCCTTCGTAACCCGAACATGTCCGTGTGAGCGGCGCGCTATACCGCTTTTTCTGTGCTTTGCAACCATACATATAGCAGCTAGACGACGCGCGACCACAGGGAGAGAATATATGTTGAGTTTACCCGTTACCCTTACCATCGCTGCAGGTGCCGCGCTCGTGAACATCTGGCTGATGGTCCGATGCGGTCAGGCGCGCACCAAAGAAAGCGTTTCGATTGGTGATGGCGGCAACGAATTTGTGATTCGCCGGATGCGCGCGCACGCTAATTTTGTAGAAAGCGCACCATTCGTGCTCGTTCTGATTGCAGCGCTGGAGGCGACTGGCGGCACCAACAACTGGCTTTGGGGTCTGGGCATTATTTACATCGTTGGCAGGCTCGCACATGGCCTCGGCATGGATGGCGGTGCATTCGGCAAAGGCCGGATGATCGGCACGCTGACCACGATGGTCTCGTTGCTAGGTTTGGCCGGCTGGGCGTTATGGACGGTTTACGCCACTCTTCTGTGATTTAACGCGCGGCCAGCACATCATCGGCAACGAAGGCGTTGTGTTGCCGTTCATAGCCAAATTGGCTGGTTGGACCGTGGCCGGGGATGAAGGTCACATCATCCCCGAGCGGCCATAATTTTTGGGTAATCGCATTGATTAGGTCGGCGTGGTTGCCACGCGGAAAATCAGTGCGTCCGATTGATCCTTGAAACAGCACGTCGCCGACAATCGCAAGACGGCTAGCGCCGTGATAAAATACCACATGTCCCGGCGTATGTCCGGGGCAGTGAATAACATCCAGGGTCAGATTGCCGACGGTCACTGTATCACCATCTTCCAGCCAGCGATCGGGTTCAAATGTGTGTGCCTCCATGCCCCAGCGCGGGCCATCGTCATCAAGCTGCGCGATCCAGAAACGATCTTCTTCCTGCGGTCCTTCGATTTTCAGCCCCAGTTCCTTCGCCAGCATGCCCGCCTGCCCGCAATGGTCGAGATGACCGTGTGTGACGAGCAGCTTTTCTAGCTCCACCCCGGTTTGTGCGACCGCTGCCTTTAACTTGTCCAAATCCCCACCGGGATCGACCAGCGCGCCCTTATTTGTCTCGGTGCACCAGAACAGTGTGCAATTCTGCTGCAACGGGGTGACCGGAATGATCGCGGCCTTAAGCGGCGGCTGTTTGGTTAGGCTGGAAGTGACATTCGACATAATGCGTATGTGGCGGCTAGGCGATGTGCTTGCAAGCCTTCACAAGCGTCGCCCTGCCCATACTACCCTTCCGATAATCGCCACCGACGCACCGTCGACATCGGGCCAGTCCGGATAGGCAGGATTGTCGGACAGGACAGACAGCCGCGCCGCCGGTCCCTTCGACAGCCGCTTGACCATCAGCACATCGTCCAGCCTGATGACATGAATACCGTCCCTAAAAGGGGCGGCCGCCGCGCTATTGTCGACCATGATGTCATCTCCATGGTTGAGCGTCGGGGCCATCGATTCCCCGTCCACACGAATAAGGGAGAGCTTTGATGGCTCCAGTCCTTGCTTGCGGAGCCATTTCTCGTCGAAGCCAATCTTGCCTGCTAACGTCTCGGCATCGTTAATCGCGCCCGGTCCGGCGGAGGCCCCTACCGCCAACTTGGGTATGAGGCGCAATCCTGTTTTTGCCGAAGGCGAGGCTAAGCCCCCCAGCAATTTCTCATCCACGCCGAAATAACGCGCCAAGATGCCTCGCTCTAATTCAGGCAATCTTTTGGGCGTGCCGCGTTTGATAAACTGCTGGATATAGGCGGCATTTCGACCGACCAGCTTCGACAGACCTGCATAATCTTCGTTGTTGTCGGCAATGAGCCGTTCCAGTGCAACGCGCGGATCTTCTGGACCTTTGTTAACCATCATTCCTCCGGACCGGTTAGAATTTTCCTAGACATGTAGGATTTCTCCTATCACAAATGTTCCATATTTGTTCTATTTGATTCGGGCAAGTAAAACCGAATCGCAGCCGGAGGAGACGTCATGCATATCAACCGCCTCGTCGAACGCTTTTTGCGCGAACAGGAATTGCCGCCGACCAAATTCGGCAGGCTAGCGGCGCAGGATCCGCGGTTGGTGCTCGATATGCGGATGGGCCGCGAAATCCGGCCCGAAATGGAGGCAAAACTGCGCCAGTTCATGGCTGCACATGCCCGAGGACCTCAATCAAGCAGGGACGTCGCGTGAGCAGCAGCGCAAAGTCACCTGGCTTGATGCGCGCGTTGCGCCAATTGTTGCCGGAAGCGACGCTGTCGGTTATCCACGAGCGGCCTTGGCACAGCCTTACATTTTCCGGTTCTCAGATCGGCATTTCCGCAATTTTGCACAGCGGATATAATGCCGAATTCGTGACACGAATTACGCAGACTCTTCCCGAGCATGAGTTTGAGTTGAGCGGCCAGTTGGTGGCGGACATCGCGGTCATTGAAATGGCATCAGGCGAAAATCCGGGTCGCCTGATGATCGACGCTTTATTACTGGATGATTAGCGACCAGTCGCGTTCATGCGGTGTAATGTCGCAAGCGCAGCGGTGAGAGCGGAGTCCATGTCGTCATCTTTCACCGATGCTGACGGCACCGCTTCTAACGGCGGGCGCTCGGAATACGGCTCCGCGACGATTTCAGCTTCTGGCAGCAGTTGCTCTTCGACATTTCCGCGCTGGATGATGGGGCGGCTGGCCGCAAGTTCGATAGCAACAGCTTCCAACTCGGCGAGTTGCTTTTGCCGTTCAGCAACAGCTGCCTCAAGCTGAGCCACCATTTCAGCCAACGTGGGCTCGACATTATCGACGCTGATAGGTTCGGATCGAGTTCAGAACAGGATCCGCAGGCTCGGATCCGACCATCTCATCCGCAGCCTCAGCGTCTTCGATTGGCGCTGGATCCGGTTCGCTCGGGGGTTCCCGCAGCTCGGCCAAGTCAAGAATGGGCAAATCTTGCGAGGCAACGAGCGGGCGGCGCGGTGGGGCATCCGGATGGCTGTCGCCATTGCGTAGCTTTGGCAGGTCAGCCAATTCGGTGATGTCGCCTTCATCCTTTGCCCAAGGCATTTTCGGCATCGCAACCGATGGCAATTTAATCCGCGCCAGACGGTCTTTGAAAGACGGAGCTTCACCGTCGCTCGCCCATTCTGCGGCCGGAACCGAAGGAGCGGTAGCCGACGCTGGTTCTTTATCCTGACGGAGCAAAAAATATGACAATATTGCCAAGGTAAAGGCACCTACGCCAAACGCGATCAGCGCGCGTGCACTGTCGCCCAATGGCGCGCCTGCCGCAGGAACGAGTTCTGAAAGCCCGGTCGATCCAGTAAGGCTTTCGAAGATACCGACCGGCACAAACATCGTTGCAACCGCAGCGACGGTGGCGCCGCCCATGGCCATTGCAAGGGCTTTCATCTGGTCGTTAGGCACGCTTTTCCGCATTTTTTGCTTCCTGCATTCCGACTGCTGCCCTCAGGCAGCTTTGGACAATTTTCCTTGCCCTAACAGCAAATGGTAAACAGGTTCGTAACGATATATGTTCTTATGCCAGCTGCGTTCTTCCTCGACAAATTGTCGTGCGCGGATGCGCATAGCATCCCAATCAGAGCGGCTGGCAAGCAGTCCATCAAGCGATCTGGCAATATCGGCCGGGTCGTCTGCGGCAAACAATGTGCCGGTGTCGCCGTCGCGGATCAGTTCCTTGTGTCCGCCCACGTCCGAAGCCGCGACCAGCCGCTCCTGCGCCATTGCTTCCAGCGGCTTCAGCGGTGTAACCAGATCGGTCAGCCGCATGCGTTTGCGCGGGTAAGCCAATATGTCGACGAGGCTGTAATAGCGCTCGACTTCTTCATGCGGGACACGTCCAACGAAATGGATACGATCTCCAGCGGGCGATCCCTCGGATTGTGCCCGCAACGCTTGCTCCATCGGGCCGCCACCAACCATCAGCAAATGCGCGTCATTCCGCATCAGCGGCATCGCGGCGATTAGATCGTCAAGGCCTTCATAGTCATAGAAGCTGCCGATATAGCCAATAACGTCCCTGCCCTTCACGCCAAGCTGCGCAGCCAGTGCTGTGTCTGCACGCTGCGGCGATCCAAAAAGTTCTAGGTCGACGCCGTTAGGCGAAACGACAATCTTGGATGCCGGAACACCGCGCCCAATCAGGTCGCGCTTTAGTCCCTCGCAGATTACCGCAACTGCATCGGCATGGCGCACCACATGGTTTTCCAGCGCGCGCGTCAGGCGGTATTTGGCCGAGCCTTCGCTGACAGTGCCGTTGCCAACTGCTGCATCTTCCCAGAATGCGCGAATTTCATATACAAGAGGCACGCCCAGCCGCTGCGCCGCCCGCAACGCTGCCAGACCGTTCAGCGCGGGCGAATGGGCATGGAGCAAATCGAAAGGCCATCTGGCATGGAGCGCCAGTATCGCGTCGGCCAATGCAGAAACCTCGCGCCATTCGCGTAAAGGACTTGGGCCCGATGCTTCAGTCATGGTGCGATGAAAAGTCAGGCCTTCAACGCACTCGCTGATGTCGCCCACGGTCTCACCATGCTGATACTGCCGGACACCGGTGATGCCCGCAACGTCCCATCCAGCCGCCTGCTGCGCTTTCAGTATCGCGCGCGTGCGAAAGGTATAGCCGCTGTGCAGTGGAAGGCTGTGATCAAGGACATGCAGGATGCGCGACATGGGCCAAATCACTGCCATAAAAGGATTAACGTGACGTCAACCCGGCGCTCCTATAGAAACTGGAACGCAAGAGGGTTTGGGCTAATCCAGTGATCGACAATTTCTCGATATTATTGAGCCACGCCCTTTTGGCGTTTGCGCTGTGGCACCTGATGAACCGGGCTGACCTCGACGTCGAGGAGCCACCGGTTCCCGATACCGAGCCCGAAGGTTTTGGCCGCCAGCAACGCCCGCAAACGGGCAAAAAAGCAACGCCCGATGCGTGACCTGATCTTCGTCGGCTATATCGCGCTCATCATGCTGATGGCGTTCAAGCGGCCATTTCTGTTTACGTTGGTCTATGCGTATGTCGACATCGTCTCACCGCAGCGGCTCAGCTATTTCCTGCTGAATTCGATCCCGCTCTCGCTGATCCTTTTCGTTCTCGCATTTTTGGGTTTCATGGTCGGTGACGACAAAAAGGACGTCCGGATTTCGCCGCGCTGGGTGCTCCTGATCGTGCTGCTGGGCTATTGCGGTTACACCACGACGGTAGCCGTCGAGCAGGTCGCAGCGCTTGAAAAATGGGGATGGGTCTGGAAGGCGCTGGTATTTGCCGCATTCCTACCGCTGACGCTGCGGACGAAACTGCGCTTGGAAGCGCTGGTGCTGACGATGGTGCTCTGTGCATCAGCGCTGATTGTCACCGGCGGTATCAAGACGGCAGCTGGCGGCGGCGGCTACGGCTCGCTGGTGATCCTGATCGATGACAATAGCGGGCTGTTCGAAGGCAGTATCATTTCCTGCGTCGCAATCACCATCATCCCGCTCATCCTGTGGCTGGCAAAGCATGGCACAATATTCAGACCTGACTGGAAGGTGAGGCTTTATGCAGCGGCATTGATCTTTGCCTGCCTTCTCATTCCGGTGGGCACACAAGCGCGTACCGGCGTGGTCTGCATTGCGGTGCTCGGCATATTGCTGCTGCGATATGCGCGCTATCGCATGCTGTATCTCGGTGGCGTTGCACTCATCGGCCTGGCCGCAATACCGTTCCTGCCATCGAGCTTTACCGAGCGCACCGATACCATCAAAAATTACAAGGCCGACGAATCCGCCTCGACGCGCCTGGCCGTGTGGGCTTGGACCTGGGAATATGTAAAAGTGCATCCGATGGGCGGCGGCTTTGAAATCTACCGCCAGAACCGTATCCGCTATGACATGGCGCAAAAGGACGACCCTGACCAGCCTCGGGAAGCAGACGCCCCTGCCGTCCGTGAGATTGTCGACCAGGGCCGCGCATTCCATTCCAGCTACTTCGAAATGCTGGGCGAGCAAGGCTTTCCCGGCCTCCTCATCTGGCTGATTATTCAGTTGGGGGGTGTGTGGCGGATGGAGGTAATTCAGCGCATGTACCGAAAGCGGAATCGGCCCGACGAGACATGGGTCGCGCCGCTGGCCACTGCCTTGCAGAATAGCCAGATTATCTATCTTGTCGGCTCGCTTTTCGTCGGCATCGCTTTCCAAGCCTATTTTTTCATGCTCACCGCCCTGCAAATCGGGTTCGACACATATCTCGCGCGGCGCAGGCAGGAGGCAGCGTGGCGCCCAATCAAAACTCAGCGGATGCGGCAAGCCGAGAACTCCGCCTGATTTGCCGGAACCGTCTTTCCCCTGCCGGGTTGTATGCGCAAAGCATCGCCACTAGAACAATTTCATGACAGCCAAGCCAGCTCCGATCACACCGCGCATTAACCCAGAAGATATCGGCCCTCGTATCCAAAGCTATTGGGACACGACCGTCGCATGGGTGCAGGGCAATTTATTCGAACTGGGCATCGCGGTCGCCGCCGCCGTCATCGTCTTTCTGCTGCTCAGCTGGCTTAAGCGTGTTGCTGCCAAAATAGCCCGCGAGAGCGAGGACCGTGCCGAACTCAAATCGATTGTCGCCCGAACATTGGCGCGCACCAGCAAATTTTTTCGAGTCATGGTGGCGGTCGAGTTGGTCAACCGGATTGCAAGTGCGCCTGCCGCATTTGCCCGCGCCATCGATATACTATTCACTATCGCCGTCGTCATTCAGGTGGCGATCTGGCTTCGCGAAATCATTCTGGGCCTGATAGAGCGACGTGCAGGCCATGGCGTCCACGAACATGACACTCTGCAAAGCGCGATGGTCCTTATCCGGCTGCTGGTTAGCTTTGCGCTGTTTGCGGTCGCGGCAATCGTCATTCTTGATAATCTCGGCGTTAACGTCACTGGCTTGGTTGCAGGATTAGGTGTAGGCGGCATCGCCATAGGCTTGGCTGCGCAGGGCATATTCTCCGACCTGTTTGCTGCCATCTCGATCATATTCGACAAGCCATTCCGGCGGGGCGATACGGTTACTTATGACACAACCACCGCGCGGGTCGAAAAAATTGGAATGAAAAGCACGAGATTGCGCGCGCTAACGGGCGAAGAGAAGATTATCGCCAACAGCAAGTTGCTGGACAAGGAAATCACCAACAACACGCTTACGGTCTATCGCCGCGTCAATTTTCCCATTGCCTTGGTATACCACACGCCGCCTGCAACGGCGGCCAACGTACCCGACATATTACAGGAAATAGTCGAAACGAACGGGGCGCAATTCATTCGTGCCGGCTTCACGACATTCGGGCCGAGTTCGCTCGATTTCCAGCTGGTTTTCGATGTCAACAGCGACGACGTCGAAGAAATGTTCAAGGCGCGACATGCTGTCGGCATCGCCATTGTCGAACGCTTTGCCCGTGATGGCATCGAGTTCGCCTACCCAACGCAGACCACCTATACCGCATCGCCCGACGGAACTTTGGTAATGCCTTACGCCCCGCCCTCTGTTGCGCCCAAAGCACGTGCCAAAAGCTGATTCGCCTCAGGGCGGTTTGTAGCAGTCCAGTATGCCGTAACGGCAAAAGTGCAGGGGTTGTAATACGCTGCCAATCGGGCCACCATAAGGCAAAATAGACTGCAGGAGGATGCCCGTGAGCACTATTACCCCAGCCGAACTCGCGACTAAAGTCGGCGAGAAAATCGGTACATCGGAATGGATACTGGTCGATCAGGACATGATCAACAAATTCGCCGATGCGACCGGCGATCATCAGTTTATCCATGTAAACGAAGAGATGGCGAAAATGACGCCTTTTGGCGGCACAATCGCGCACGGCTTTCTGACGCTTTCACTGTTCCCGGTGATGAGCGCCAAGTCCGATAGCCCGCGCATCGAAGGCGTTAAAATGGGCGTCAATTATGGGGGCAACAAAACCCGCTTCCTCGCGCCGGTTCGCTCGGGGAAACGCGTACGCGGCCATTTCAAACTGCTTGAACTTGCCGAAAAGCGCCCCGGCCAATGGCAGCAAACGCTTGAATTTACCGTCGAGATTGAAGGCGAGGAAAAGCCCGCGCTTCAGGCCGAATGGATCAGTCAGTTTTTCGTATAACTTTTCAATTTAAGGAATTCTCCCATGCGTGACGCAGTCATCGTTTCCACCGCCCGTACCGCCATCGGCAAAGCCTATCGTGGCGGGTTCAATGCAACCTCCGGCCCGACCTTGGGCAGCTATTCACTTGCAGCGGCCGTAGAACGCGCCGGTATTGAAGGCGGAGAAGTCGATGACGTCCTCTGGGGCTCTGCTCTCCAGCAGGGCACGCAGGCCGGTAATCTGGCGCGTCAGGTTGTTCTGCGCGCTGGTTTGCCCATCACCACCTCGGGCATGACGATGGATCGCCAATGCTCGTCGGGCCTGATGTCAATTGCGACCGCAGCTAAGCAGATCATCGTCGATAATGTCGATATCATGGCGGCGGGTGGCCAAGAATCGATCAGCCTGGTCCAGACCAAGGAAATGCGTGTTGCGCCCGACCGCGACCTGATTGCGATGCACCAGAACGTGTATATGCCGATGCTGCAAACCGCTGAAGTCGTGGCGAAGCGTTATGGCATCGGCCGCGATGCGATGGACGAATATGCGCTGCAATCGCAACAACGCACCGCTGCTGCACAAGCCGCTGGCTATTTTGATGCCGAAATCGTTCCCGTGACGACGACGATGAACGTGACCAACAAGGAAACCGGCGAAGTCACGCAGAAAGAAGTGACGATTGCCAAGGATGAAGGCAACCGCGCCGATACGCAATTGGCCGGTTTGCAAGCATTGCAGCCCGTCCTCGGTCCGGACATGACAATCACTGCGGGCAATGCCAGCCAGTTGTCCGACGGTTCCTCGGCAAGTGTCCTGATGGAAGCCAAAATTGCCGAAAAGAAGGGCCTGAACCCGCTTGGCCGCTATGTCGGTATGGCGGTGGCTGGCACTGAGCCCGATGAAATGGGTATCGGTCCTGTCTTTGCTATCCCGAAGTTACTCCAGCGCTTTGGCCTGAAGATGGACGATATCGGCATCTGGGAACTGAACGAAGCGTTCGCGGTGCAGGTCCTGTATTGCCGCGACAAATTGGGCATTCCGAACGAACTGCTCAACGTTAATGGCGGCTCGATTTCAATTGGTCACCCTTATGGCATGACCGGCGCGCGCTGCACTGGCCATGCGCTGATCGAAGGCAAGCGCCGCGGTGCCAAATATGGCGTCGTCACGATGTGCGTCGGCGGCGGCATGGGTGCGGCTGGATTGTTCGAGATATTCTAATCGTCCCAAGAGGAAAAAATCATGGCTGCTATTGGCGTAATCGCGACATTGACTGTTGCTGAAGGCAAGAATGCCGAATTTGAAGCCGTGTTCGCCGAATTGTCGGCGGCGGTAAACGCTAACGAGCCGGGCAATGAATTTTATTCGCTGACCCGGTCGAAAGCCAACCCGCAGGTGTACAAAGTGCTTGAACGCTATGTCGATCAAGCAGCCTTGGATGCGCATGGCAAAACGGATTATTTTGTTGCGGCTGGACCGAAACTGGTACCCTGTCTCGCGGCCGCGCCGGAAATCGAAGTTCTGGATGCATTCTAAGGTTTCGGGTTCGCTTTGAGCCCAGATAATTCGGAACACCATCGCGTCTAGCTCGTTTCCTTTGCATCCCAAAGGAGATGAAAATGACGAACGACACCGAAATCAAGGAAAAATTCTGGAAGGCCCTGAAGTCCGATCGGACCATGTTCTTGGGGCTCGCCAATGGCGAGGATGGTCATGCGCGACCGATGACGGCGCAGCTCGATGATGAAGGTCTGCACGGCAACCTCTATAGCGGCCCGATATGGTTTTTCACTTCGACCGACAGCCAGCTATATCAGGACATTGGCTCTGGCGGGCGGGCGATGGCGCATTTTACGTCAAAAGGACATGATGTGTGGGCGACCGTCCACGGCAATCTGTCGCAGTCGCACGACCGTGCGGTAGTTGAGCGCTTGTGGAACCGCTTTGTTGCTGCCTGGTATGAGGGCGGCAAAGACGACCCGAAACTGGCGCTGATCCGGCTGGATCCGGAAAGCGCCGAAATCTGGATCGACGCGTCCAGCATTGTCGCTGGTATCAAGATGCTTCTCGGCATCGATCCCAAGGAAGACTATAAAGACAAGGTCGCCGAAGTGACGCTATAAGATATTTGCGGGCGGGATGATTGTCCCGTCCGCAAAACTAAACCCTTCGTCGCGATCCTCGGCGAGCAGGGCCGGTCCGTCGAGATCCACCCAGTCGGCACTTTGCGCGACCAGAAACGACGGCGTGATGCCGAGGCTGGTGGATAACATGCAGCCGACCATGATCTTCATGCCAGCGTCCTTTGCGGCGTCGGAAATTTTCAACGCTTCGGTCAGGCCACCCGCCTTATCCAACTTGATATTGACGCCATCATAATATGGCGCGAGCCGCGCAACGTCGGCGGCTTCGTGGCAGCTTTCATCGGCTAAAATGGGTAATTTTGACTTCAGCCCGGCCAGCATCGCGTCCTGCCTTGCCGCAACCGGTTGCTCGATCATTTCCACGCCAAGCTCGGCTAGCGCGCTGGCTTCGGCGGCAATATCCAAATTGCCCCAGCTTTCATTGGCATCGATAATCAGGCGCGCATCGGGGGCACCTGCCCGTACTGCAGCTACCCTCTTTCTGTCGCCGTCGCCGGTCAGTTTGAGCTTAAGCAGTTGAAATCCCCTCGCTGCGGCTTTTGCAGCATCAGCCTCCATTGAGGATGCTTTACCGAGTGAGATGGTGAATGCAGTCTGCAACGGTTTGGGAGCCAACTTTAATCCGACCAGTCTCCAGAGTGGCCTTCCGGATGCCTTGGCTTCCAAATCCCAAAGCGCACAATCGACGGCGTTCCGCGCCGCGCCCGGTTGCATGAGCGTTTGCGCCAACGCGCGGGCATCGACAACGGACAGTAGCTCCGATTGACCGATGATCCGCTCCACCTCCCCAAGGCAGCTTTCAGCAGTTTCGCCTTGATAATAGATCGCGGTGCCTTCGCCATAGCCGATATGCACCCCGTCGCTGATGGCGACCACCAGAACATCGACGAAGGTCTTTGCGCCGCGCGCGATGATGAACTGCCCGGCAACTGGCCAGCGTTCGACTGTTGCGGTTATGCGTAACGCCATGGCCCCCTACCAATTGCTTGGCGGGCAGTGTGGCCAACTATCGATGCAATTACAAGGACTAGGCCGATTCCAGCTTACCCGTTGTGCGTAACAATCCAGTTCTCAACCACGGGTGCAATCTTCTCGCGCCATTTGCTGCCGTTGAAAATACCATAATGGCCGACTTCGGGCGCCATGTGATATTTCTTCATCTTGTCTGGCAGACCGGTCGCTACTGTCAGCGCGGCCTTGGTCTGGCCCAGACCGCTGATATCGTCGCGCTCGCCTTCGATTGCGAGGATAGCGATGTCCTTGATCGCGCCGGGGTCAACCAATTTGCCGCGATAATTGAACTCGCCTTTTGGCAGCAGGTGACGCTGGAAAACAGTGTCTACGGTCTGCAGATAAAATTCGGCAGTCATGTCGCACACCGCGCGGTACTCGTCGTAAAATTCCTTGTGGCGATCCGCGCCTTCGCCGTCACCCTCGACCAGATCGGAGAACATCGACCAGTGGCTGATCATGTGATTGCCAAGATTCATCGACATGAAACCCGAAAGCTGAAGGAAGCCCGGATACACGCGGCGGCCTGAACCCTTATAATAGGGCGGTACTGTCGCGATCACATTCTGGACGAACCAGTCATGCGGACGCTTTGTGGCGTGGTTGTTTACCGCTGTCGGCGCTTCGCGCGTATCGATTGGGCCGCCCATCATGGTAAGCGTGCGCGGGCGCAAAGGATGATCATTTGCGCTCATAATCGCCGCAGCGGCATAGGCCGGAACCGATGGTTGGCACACGGCGAGCATATGCGCGCCGCGACCGCCTGCATCCGGACCGATGAATTCCAACCATTCGATGAGGTAATCGATATAGCTTTCCAGATCGAAACCACCGCCGGTCAGTGGCACGTCACGTGCGTCCTTCCAGTCGGTGATATATACATCATGCGTCGGCAACATGCGCTCGACTGTGCCGCGCAGCAGCGTCGCAAAATGGCCTGACATCGGCGCACAGATCAGCAGCTTTGGCTTGTCGGTGCTGCCTTCATAGGTAAAATGTTTAAGCTGGCCAAAAGGCTTACGTGCTTCATTGATTTCCGTCACGGGCAAATGCTTGCCGTCGATGTCGATAAAATCGAGGCCAAAGGCAGGTTTGCCGCGCGGCAGAACCGAATGGGCGAACACATCAAGCGCGGATGCAGCCACCGGAGCAAGGCCGCCATAATTGAACGGGCCATTGGTGAAGTTATTAAGCCAATCAGCCTGCTTCTGCGCAATCCAGCCCGCGCCTGCGAGCATGCTGCGTTGAATATCATAACCGGTATAAAGCATATCTGCGTCCCTAAAATCATCTCATCCAGCCAATGCCGAGGAGTTGTTGGCGACAACACATAAGCCGCTATTGTGCATTGCACCATAAAAAAGTTAAAACGTTTGCCTGTCTTTAATTGTGGGTGGCGCAACGCACTGCTAGGCGAACCGCATGAATGACATATCGGCAGATTTGCAAAACGCGAGCCGCGTGCCCGTCCAGGATGACAAGGCGGCGGCGGCTCCCCCGGAAAATGCCAAGAAGCTCGGCAATCTGCGGATGGTGTGGCAGCATACGTCGGCCTATCCCCGCCAGATATTGTTTGCGCTGCTGGCGCTGACCGTGGCCGCTTTGGCAACGCTCGCGATCCCTGCAGGCGTTCGTTTGGTCGTTGATCGCGGATTTGTGGCGGGCGGCGACCCCGACGGTATTTCACGTTGGTTTCAATATCTACTGCTGATCGTTGCGGTAATGGCAGTAGCCACCGCGTTTAGGTTCTATTTTGTATCATGGCTCGGGGAACGCACCGTTGCTGACATCCGACTTGCGGTAAACCGCAACCTGTTGCGTCAAAGCCCGGCCTTTTTTGAGGAGAATCGCCCGGCGGAGATTGCAAGCCGGATGACAAGCGACACTACAATTATAGAGCAGGTGGTAGGCACCACGGTTTCGGTTGCATTGCGTAATATCGTGATGGGCATTGGGGGCACTATTTACCTCTTCACGCTAGCTCCACAATTGGCCATCAAATTGCTAATCGCCATTCCAGTCATTGTAATTCCGATAGTCATGATGGGACGAAAGCTCCAGTCAGCCTCGCGCACAAGCCAAGACCGGATCGCGGACGTTGGCGCGATGGTTTCCGAAACATTAGGCGCGATGCGAATAGTTCAGGCATTTGGACAAGAGAATCGTGAAGGTGAACGCTTCAGCGGCAGCGTGGAGGCTACATTTGTCGCTGCCAAACGACGCATCCGGTTGCGAGCAACCATGACCGCGATAGTTATGGGTCTGATCTTTGGCGCGATAACAATGCTGATGTGGCAGGGTGCTATCGATGTCGTAGAAAAACGGATTACTCCCGGAACCATTTTTGCTTTTGTGCTGACCGGCATGCTCGTTGCCGGCTCATTCGGTGCATTGACCGAAGTTTACGGCGACCTTGTGCGGGGTGCCGGTGCGTCCAGCAGGCTTGCGGAATTATTATCCGTAGAGCCCGACATTGCGCCCCCCGCAAAGCCGATAGCGCTGCCTGTGCCGCCGCGCGGTCAGCTTGAGTTCCAGAATGTCGGATTTCGCTATCCGACCCGGCCCGAAGTGTCGGCGCTGGAAAATTTTAGCCTGAAGGTCAACCCCGGTGAAACGGTTGCGGTTGTAGGCCCTTCGGGTGCTGGTAAATCGACATTGTTCCAGTTGGCGCAGCGATTCTATGACCCTGAAACCGGCGCTATCCGCATCGACGGTGTCGCGCTGACCAGCGCCGATCCGGCGGAAATCCGGTTGCGTATGGCCTATGTGCCACAGGACACCGTATTATTTGCCTCTTCTGCGCGTGACAATTTGCGCTACGGCAACTGGCTCGCAGATGACGACGCAATCTGGCATGCGGCAGAGCAGGCCAACGCCGCGAATTTCCTGCGTGAATTGCCGCAGGGCCTCGATACCTATCTCGGTGAAGGCGGCGCGCGGCTGTCGGGCGGGCAGCGCCAGCGGATAGCCATCGCCCGCGCGGTACTTCGCGAAGCGCCCATTCTGCTGCTCGACGAAGCAACCAGCGCGCTGGATGCCGAAAGCGAAAAGCTCGTTCAGGATGCGCTCGATCATTTGATGAAGGACCGCACAACGATTGTCATCGCCCACCGGCTGGCAACGGTCCGCTCGGCAGACCGCATCATAGTGATGGACCAAGGCAGGATTGTCGAAGAAGGCAATCATGCGGACCTGAGCGCTGCAGGCGGATTATACGGCCGCCTCGCCAGCCTGCAGTTCGACGCCTAAAAGGACGCGCGCAACCGTTCCATCATGGCATGCGGCTCTGTCACCGGGGCGGTCATCGCCCGCATCTTGCTGCTGAACCGCTGCAACCGGAAATACAAATCCTCGCTTGCGGCAATCAGCGTTTGCGCTTCCTCGGGAAAACGGCCCACCTGAAAGCCGTCGCTCGCCGGTGAATAGCCGAGGTCGCGAGCGTCGCTATATGCATCGTTCTGTGAGATTTCGCCCGCGCGCAACGCCTTTTGGTTAAGCAACCAGGCTATACTGTGCATCAGGCGGGTCGTGACCTTTAACGATTCACATGAAAATGCGACCGAAATTTCCGCCGACACATTGCCCGGCAACTGGCCACGATCAAAATAAGACCGAGCCTCGTCCGCCAACAGCATCGCTTCGGTATAAAGCGAGTCTAGCAGTTTCGGCGTAAGTTCATGGTGCGCATTATTCATCCGCCATCATATGCCATGAGCGGGACAGAATTGTTAGCGCAAAACTGTTCGGCTCCGATAGCGCGGGCCGAGTGTGCCGGGATGAAACGCCTGACACAAAAGCGTAAATTGGTTAAAGCCCAAGCCCAAGTTCAGGCGATAATATCAGGAACCAATTGGTCTTCAAGACGCATGATCCGATCCTTCAGCCCAAGCTTCTTTTTCTTGAGCCGAGCAATTTGCAGTTGATCGACGACCGGCTTTGCCGCGAGTGCATGGATTGCGTCATCAAGGTCACGATGCTCGACCTTCAATTGTTCAAGCAGTTGCTGGTAACCTTCATCGTTCATGATCCCCTCTAACCCTATTGCGGTTAACAAGTCATCGCCAAAATCGAGGGGCGCACCGGGATTTGTTCGCTGGCGCCGATGACCCGAAAATTTGGGGGGAGACAGCCTGCGATATTCGTGATTTACTCAAATTCGTTAGGTCGTCGAGTCTCACAAAAAGGAGAATGAGGTGAACAACAGTCATATGTCCGCGCTCCGTATCAAGCACGCCGAATTGGAAGACAGGCTGGAGCGCGAAGAAAACAGACCCCTCCCCGATACAAATCTGATCCACAGCCTGAAAAAGCAGAAACTCCAGCTCAAAGACATTCTCACGCAGGAATCGCTTCCCGCTTGAGTCCAAATAAAATTTGAGCGGGGTATCGCTTGCCCAAAACGCATCTGCTAGGTGCGGGTGATGGAAAGCGCGACCCGATCTGCCCGAAATATATTGACTGGCCTGCACGAGGTCATGGCATCCAAAAACCATGCGCAAGGCAAGCTGAACCATGTCGTCAATATCATCGGCGAAGCTTTGTCGAGTGAGGTGTGTTCCATATACCTCCTGCGCGACGGCGCTCTCGAGCTGTTTGCCACGCGCGGGCTGAATGAAGCAGCCGTGCATGTCACGCGGCTGGGGCTTGGCGAGGGGCTGGTCGGAACGATTGCCGAGAATGTCGAGACGCTGAACCTCGACGAGGCTGCGGCGCATCCCAATTTCCGATATGTCCCCGAAACCGGGGAAGAGCGGTTCCACAGCTTTGCAGGCGTCCCTATCGTCCGCTCCGAACGTGCTGTCGGCGTGCTCGCGGTCCAGCATGTCGAACCGCGCAAATATGAAGAGATCGAAATTGAGGCATTGCAGACCGTCGCGATGGTGTTGTCCGAGCTGATCGCCAATGCCGACCTGATCGATGAACCTAGTGCCGGAAGTGATAACGCCACTGGCACCGTCAGTCTGACTGGTCTGCCACTGGTCAAAGGCGCGGCTGCCGGGGTTGCCATTTTCCACCAGCCCAATGTCCGCATCGAACATACCGTTGCGGAGGACACCGAAGCCGAGCGCCAGCGTGTCTATTCCGCGTTCGACAAGATGCGCGAGCAGATCGACCGGATGGCGAGCCAAATCGATTTCGGTACCGGCGGCGAACATGAAGAGGTCATCGCGACCTACAAGATGTTCGCCTATGACGAAGGCTGGAGCCGCCGCATCAACGAGGCCATCGACAGCGGACTTACCGCTGAAGCGGCCATTGAACGCGTTCAGCAACGCACAAGAATGCGGATGCGGCAGATTGACGATCCGCTGCTTGCCGACCGGATGCATGATCTGGAGGATCTGTCCAACCGGCTGCTCCGCATCGTATCGGGTCAGATGAGCACGGCGGCGCAGCTGGGTCTCAAAAAAGACTCTATTCTTATCGCCCGCAATTTGGGTCCAGCCGAACTGCTTGAATATGACAAGCGCCGACTGCGCGGCGTGATACTCGAAGAAGGATCGCTGACTGCGCATGTCATCATCGTTGCGCGCGCAATGGGCATCCCTGTGCTCGGGCGCGTGCGGGGCATCCGTCACAAGGTCCGCGACGGCGACATGCTGCTGCTCAATGCCGATGAAAAAAACGTCATCGTCCGGCCAGCACCGAGCACCGAGGAGTTGTTCCAGCACGACCTGGTTGACCGGCAGAAGAAAAAGGCACGCTATGCCGCGCAGCGCGATGAGGCTTCGATCACAAAGGATGGCGTGCCGATAACGCTAATGATCAACGCTGGTCTGCGCGATGATATGTCGGCGCTGGCAACCACGGGCGCGGAGGGTGTCGGTCTGTTCCGCACCGAATTCCAGTTCCTCATTTCCGCAACCTTACCGCAGCGCGAACGACAGCAGCGTTTTTACCGCGACGTGCTTGATGCAGCAGGCGACAAGCCGGTTATCTTCCGCACGCTCGACATCGGTGGCGACAAGGCCCTGCCCTATCTGAAAGACGAAACCAGCGAGGAAGAAAACCCCGCGCTGGGCTGGCGAGCGTTGCGTCTGTCGCTCGATCATGCAGGACTGATGAAAGCGCAGGCCCGTGCCTTGATCGAGGCATCGGCCGGTCGCACGCTGAACGTAATGTTCCCTATGGTTTCGGAGCCGTGGGAGTTTGATGCAGCCAAAGCCATTTTCGAAGGGCAGATGGCGTTTTTGGGTAAGCAAAAGAAAGTGTTACCGAGCAAAATCCGTTATGGTGCGATGCTCGAGGTTCCGGCGCTCGCCGAAACACTCGATATGCTGCTGCCCAAAATCCAGTTCCTGTCGATTGGCACCAATGACCTGACCCAGTTTCTGTTTGCCGCCGATCGTGCCGACCCACGCCTTGCCGAACGCTATGACTGGCTAAGCCCCGCCATACTCCGCTTTATCCGGCGCGTGGTAAGGTCCGTGGACGGCCATCCGGTCGACCTCGCCGTTTGTGGCGAAATGGGCGGCCGGACGCTGGAGGCATTGGCTTTGATGGGGTTGGGCATCAAGCGGCTTTCGATTACGCCAGCCGCCGTCGGACCTGTGAAAGCGATGATCCGCTCGACCAATCTTCACGACATCGCTGCGAAGATGGAAGAATTGCTTGTGTCGCCAGCGACAAATTTGCGTGACGATCTATCCGTCTGGGCATCAGCTCAGGGTATCGAAACCGGCTGATATCCCGACCTTTATCAATTGACTTTCGGATGCAGGGTGCCATTGTCCGGCAACCGCCCGAAGAGGTGGAGGGTCAACGGGTCGTGGAGATTTCAGTGGGTGAAAATTCCCCAAGCGAAGACGAGTTCCGGTTTCATACGGTAGGCGAGCAGCTGAAGGCGGAGCGTGAGCGCTTGACCCTCAGCCTGTCCGATCTTGCAGCCAAAACCCGTGTCCCGATGCGGCATCTGGAATCGATAGAAAAATCCGATTTTGCTGCATTGCCAGGTTCGACATACACGCTGGGCTTTGCGCGATCCTATGCACGCGCGCTCGACATGGATGCCGCGAAAGTCAGCAGTGACCTGCGCGTCGAGATGGCGCAAGGGGGGCATGAAGGTTATCAGGCACCTGCGCAGAACTACGAGCCAGCCGACCCTGCGCGTGTTCCATCGCGAACGCTGGCATGGACAGCCGCTGCCATTGGAATACTCGTGGTGGCAGGATATTTTACGTGGCGCACTATGGCGCTCGGTGATGCAGACATTATCGAAATGCCCGCCGCAACCGCGCAGAAAATGGAAGCTCCGACTGCAAATGCGGGCTCGGAAAGCGTGGCACCCACCGGCGGGGCAGTGGTCTTGACCGCAACCGACAATGTCTGGGTCAAAATATATGATGCGGAAAACAAAAGACTCTATGAAAATGAAATGAAAGCGGGCGACAGTTTTACCGTTCCGCAGGATGCTAACAAGCCGATGATTGTAACCGGAAGGCCGCAAGCCCTTAGCGTAACGGTTGCTGGCAAGGCGGTTGCCCCGCTTGGCGAAATCGACAAAACAATCGCTGACGTTGAAGTCAGCTCTGCAGCGTTACTTGCACGTCCACCCGCCAATGCTGCAGCGGTACCGTTGCCGTCCGTCGGCACGCAAAGAGACAACTGAGACTTGCTGCCGAAACTTTACACCGAAATGGTGTGATAGGCCTTTATTGCGCGAGTCGGGCAAGCTATAAGATCGACTATTGATGGGTAAACGGGGGAGAAATCCAGTGACATTTCGGCTCGCTTTAATGGGCGGCGTGGCTTTCGCGCTAAGTACCCCCGCGATCGCACAGGATGCCAATATCGATGGCCGTGTTGGCAAGCTTGAAAAGGAAATGCGCGCGGTCCAGCGGCAGGTTTTCCCCAATGGTGCCGGCAAGTTTATCGAACCCGATATCCAGTCACCCAATGCGCCAAAGTCGACGACCTCATCGTCAACCGCGACTGCTGATCTGCTGGCGCGGGTCGACGCGCTTGAAACGCAACTGGCAACGCTAACCGGTCAGGTCGAACAGCATGGTAATAGCATGCGCGGAATGGAAGGTCGGCTGAAATCGCTGGAAGCGCAACTGAAAGCACAGGCGGCGGCTCCTCCACCCGCATTGCCCGCCGCAGCAGCGGCATCGACACCGGTGGCTGCCAAGCCGAAGCCCGCCATAACTCCGCCCGCGGCCAAACCAACGGCTGCGCGGACGGCTGCGGTCGCCGCAATCGAGCGCCCCTCGACGGGCGATGCGTTTGAAGATGGCTATAATTACGGTTATCGACTGTGGGAGGCAAAATTCTACCCCGAGGCGCAGGTGACGCTCGAAGAGACCATTACCAAATATCCCAAACACAAACGCGCAAGCTTCGCCCGCAACCTGTTGGGCCGTGCATGGCTTGACGATAAAAAGCCAGCCACTGCGGTCAAAGTATTTTACGACAATTACAAGACCGATCCACGCGGCGAACGTGCGCCGGAAAGCCTGTTTTTCTTAGGCGATGCTCTGACCGATCTCGGTAAGACGGCTGAAGCATGCGAAGCATTTGGCGAGCTTGCAAAAGCCTATCCGGATGCCGCCTCCGGACGATTGGCAGGACGCATTGCTTCAGGCAAAACCCGGGCGAAGTGCAAATAACTCTATCAGCGGCTTTCCTGGAACGGTTTAGCTTTGCCTTGGGTGACCTGGGCGTTGGCGACAACGACCGGATTATGTTGGCGGTGTCTGGCGGACCAGACAGTCTGGCTATGTTGCTTCTGGCCCGAGAGATAGCCCCCGGCCGGATCGTCGCAACAACTGTTGACCATAAGCTTCGGCCCGAGGCAGAAGATGAAGCTGCCTTCGTGGGCGATGTTAGCCAAAAGATCGGCGTTCCGCACGTCACCTTAATCCCTTCAAAGCCAATTGGAGGAAACATCCAGTCAAGCGCGCGCGCGGTGCGATACGCGCTGTTGGAAGAAGCTGCGGACGAGCATGAATGTGCATTTATTGCGACCGCTCATCATGGCGACGACCAACTGGAAACAATGCTGATGCGTCTTGCAAGGGGCAGCGGACTGGATGGTCTGGCAGCTATCCGTTCGCGATATGGCCGTATCATTCGTCCGCTACTCGGGTTTTCCAAATCAGAGTTAGAGGAAATTTGCATCGATGCCGGAGTCGAACCCGTCCGCGACCCCAGCAATGAAAATCCCGACTTTGACCGCGTCATTATGCGCCAGTGGCTGGCGCAATCGCCCAACCCCTTTGATATCGCCCGGGCTAACCGCACGGCACATGCTTTGTCGGATGCGGCGGAGGCTTTAGCTTGGGTCATAAAAGGTCTGGCCGAGCAGCGTATCGCTGAAGAAAATAGGCAAATTCAATGTGATGCCAGGAACCTTCCGCGTGACCTTAAACGCCGTTTGCTGTTACAATGCCTGTCCAGGCTAGACCCCGATCTGATGCCGCGGGGCAATGCGATTGACCGTCTGCTCGCCGATCTTGAAAGCAGCAAAACAACAACGATCGGCGACATCCTCTGCCAAGGCGGCGAGGTTTGGAAGTTCTCGGCCGCACCGCCGCGTCGTACGGCCCGTTAAATCAGGCGAAATTTGCACTTCATTATATTGCCATTCACGCATTCACGCTTACATTGCCTTTCATATCCCGCCGCACATCGCGTCCGGGGGAGCAAATCAAGGCGTAATTGATGAACGACGAACAGGAACCCAAAGGCAACCCGCTGCTGCGCAATATGGCCATCTGGTCGGCGATAATCGTCGCCCTTTTGCTTGTGGCTTCGATTTTCAGCGGCACTTCCGAAACCGCCAAGGGCATCAGCTACTCCTCATTCCGTGATAAGGTCGAAGCTGGCGAGGTAAAGTCGGTAGCGATTGCGCCTGAGCGTATCACAGGCAAGCTTCAGAATGACGAAACTTTTGTCACCGTTCCTGTTCCAAGCGACAATAGCCTTTACCCTCTGCTCGATGAAAAGGGCGTTGATGTCCAAGGCAAGGCTGAAGAACAGCCAAGCCTGTTGCTGATCCTGATTTATCAGGCTCTGCCCTTTCTTCTGATACTTGGCATCGCGTTCTTCGTGCTTCGCCAGATGCAAAAAGGTGGAGGCGCAGGCGGCGCGATGGGCTTTGGCAAGTCGAAGGCAAAGCTGCTCACCGAAAAGCATGGCCGCGTCACCTTTGAAGATGTCGCAGGGATCGATGAAGCGCGCGAAGAACTCCAGGAAATCGTGGAGTTTTTGAAAGACCCGCACAAATTCTCGCGGCTTGGTGGCAAAATCCCCAAGGGTGCGTTGCTGGTTGGCTCGCCGGGTACCGGTAAGACGCTGCTCGCACGTGCAATTGCTGGCGAGGCCGGTGTCCCTTTCTTCTCAATCTCGGGTTCTGACTTTGTCGAAATGTTTGTCGGCGTCGGCGCGAGCCGCGTGCGTGACATGTTCGAACAAGCCAAGAAAAACGCGCCTTGCATCGTCTTTATCGACGAAATCGATGCCGTGGGCCGCAGCCGTGGTGCAGGCCTTGGCAACCAGAATGACGAGCGCGAGCAGACATTGAACCAGTTGCTGGTCGAAATGGACGGCTTTGAAGCCAATGAAGGCATCATCATCGTCGCGGCAACCAACCGCCCTGATGTACTGGACCCCGCTTTGCTGCGTCCGGGCCGGTTCGACCGTCAGGTCGTCGTGCCCCGGCCCGACATCGACGGCCGCGTCAAGATTCTTGAAGTGCATATGCGTAAAGTGCCGCTGGCCCCCGATGTCGATGGACGCGTGATTGCCCGTGGTACGCCTGGTTTCTCTGGTGCCGATCTTGCCAACCTCGTTAACGAGGCTGCGCTCCTTGCGGCACGCCGTGGCAAGCGCCTTGTCGCCATGCAGGAGTTTGAAGACGCCAAAGACAAGGTGATGATGGGGACCGAGCGCAAATCGATGGTCATGACCGACGATGAAAAGAAAATGACGGCGTATCATGAAGCTGGTCACGCCATCGTCTCGATCCACGAAGCCGCTTCCGACCCGATTCACAAGGCAACGATCATTCCGCGCGGTCGCGCGCTTGGCATGGTCATGCGCCTGCCCGAGCGTGACAATTACAGCTATCATCGCGACAAGATGCACGCAAATCTGTCGGTCTCGATGGGTGGCCGAGTCGCCGAAGAACTGATCTTTGGTTATGACAAAGTTAGCTCTGGTGCATCGAGCGACATCCAATACGCCACCAGCCTTGCGCGTGACATGGTAACCCAATGGGGCATGTCTGACGAAATGGGGCCGCTGCAGTATGAAGAGCGGCAGGACGGCTATCTTGGCTATGGCATGTCGCAACGTTCAGCCATGTCGGATGAGACCGCCAAAAAGATTGACGCTGAAATACGCAAGCTGGTTGAAGGCGGGCACAAGCGGGCAACCGATTTGTTGAAGAAGCATAACAAGCAACTTCATCTTTTGGCCAATGCCTTGCTGGAGTTCGAAACCCTGTCTGGGGATGAGATCACGCAACTGCTCGCTACCGGCAAGTTTGAACGCGACGATGGCGCCGTTGCCAAGCCTTCAAGCATTCCGACCATCGGCACCGCGATACCCAAAGCTGGACGTCGCAAAACGCCTTCAGTCGGCGGAGCTACCCCTCAAGGGGCATAATTTTCAGCTATCCATTGCAACCTCATCGCCTTAAGCCAGTTAAGGAGAGTTGAGGTCGCAAAGAATAATGAAATACACACTGCTTATCGCAAGCGGCGCGCTGGTTTTATGCGCGGTGCCTGCACGGGCCATGGATGCTGAAACCTTTTTTGTGAAAGCGCTCGCGCTTAAAAAGAAGGGTATGTCAGCGATGTTCTCGAAAGATTTGAAGCCGATGGTGCGCGTCTTCGAAGCTGCAGCGGACTCGGTAAAAGCAGAAAATGAACGCGCACGCGCCGCCGGTAATCCTTTATTCTGTGCGCCCAAAAAATACCGACTGACTGCGGATCAGTTCATCGCCGAATTCAGCCGTATCCCGCAGGAGCGCCGTCGCACCCAAACAGTGCGCGAAGCGTGGCGAGAAATAGTGATCCGACGCTTCCCCTGCTAGTTTCGAACCGTGCATATCGTTGCGGATTACAGCGCGTTGGTGGTGGTGTACCGGTACGTGGCTGATTAATATCGCATTCACTGTCTGAGCAATATCCATCTGTTTTTACGAAGCAAAAGGGGCGATTGTGACCAGCAGGAAAAATTTTGTAGCGCTTGGATTCGTGACTTGTTTATTTGCGGTAACAGCCAATGCGGCGCCCGGAGATATGAGTGTTGCGACATTCCTCGCGAAGGCTGAAAAGCTGCAAGCGAAGGGCATGATGGCTTTGATGTCATCCGATATCCGTGTTCTCAAAGCAGAAGCTGATGCAGCGGGCACCAAATATCGGTCTATGATAAAGTCTGATGCCGCTAACAAACGCCCCCCCCATAGTTGTCCGCCAGCCAAGGCCACATTCAATTCAAACGACCTGATGAAGCATCTAAAGGGCTATTCTGTCGAAGAGCGTCAGAAGACCAGTATTACCACGGCGACGGCCGATTTGATGAAGAAGCGCTATCCTTGCAAATGACGCGCCGCTAGGCTGCCGATGTAATGACAATATATTGTGACGAATCCGGCGGCATCGGTCGAGGCGTGATGACGCTTGCGGCTGTTTCAATGAATGCAAAAGACGCCGATGCGGTCTTGATGCGGTTTCGCGAGGTCACAGGGCTTAGAGGAGAATTAAAGGGTAGCCGGATTGACCTCTCCGAGCGCGCGCTGTTTTTCGAGTTGCTCGAACCTGAAGACTGGCGCGCCGTAGTGGGCATTGCCATCTCCGCTTTGAAGCCAGAGCAGGGCGAGGACCGCGGAGATCAGGATATCGCGATTTATTCAGCGCTGCTCGACGACGCCATCGGATCTATGTTGGTTGGGCAGGAATTCGACTGCAACGAAGTCATAATCGATGATGGCCGTTACGGTTTGGAGACATTGGCGCTGGTACGCAATTCGGTGGGTCGCTTGGTGGGTCCATTGGGCTCCGCATCGCTGGCGGTAAGCCACGCATTTGCCGGGCTTCAAATCGCCGACGTGATCGCAAATACATTTTTCAATCGCGCATTGGTGACCCAGCGGCAGGGCCGGATGGCGGACGTCGTGGCTCCGTTTCTCAAAAGCGGAAAAATAAAATTGCGGATTTTATCAGGTAACTCCGAGGGCAACGATTAAAATCGTAAATAGTACCAGCGCGGTCATTGCAAACACTGACAAAAGGCACATTCGCCAGAAAGCACCAAATCGGGAAGTCTGGTAGGCATGATGAATGTGCCGGTACATGTGAATTGGCGGATAGAATGCCAGCAAAATGCCGCCAATCGGCTCCAATGTCGGCGTGTTGATAAACAGGGCAGACACAATACCCAACGGCATCATGAATGTGATCGAATATGTCACGAACACCGCGTGATCGAACATTTTGAACCGCCGTCGCCAGAAAAAGAGCAACCAAACAAAGGGCACTGATATGGGAATGAGCGCCCAGCTATATTTGTAAGCATTCGATTGCATCTTATAGATCAACAGTTGCGGGTTTTCCTTGGCCTTCGCGACGGCAGCATTGAGAGCGCTGGCGCCGGGAAAATTGAGGTCGGTAAAGCGGCCTGTCATCGTATCGCCGTTTCCGCTCGCCAAACCGTTAGCCGCAGTGGTTACAACGCTAAGCCCGATTTTCTCGCTCTCCAACTCCTCTTGCAACGCCTGGGATGGTTTGCCCGCCTTCCGATCCGCAGCAATCTGAGTTTCCAGCTGAGCAATTTTCTTTTCGAGCGTCTTTTTTTCGAGCGCGAATTTACTGGCTGCAATTTCGGATTGACGCAGTTGTTTGCCTGTTACCTCGTCAAGCGTCTTCAGGGTGTCGCGGTGCCGGATAATCTCACCATCCATCCATTCATAACCGGGCGTACCAGCCGCTATGGCTTCCTTTTTGCCAGCCTCCAGTTCGGCAATGTTATCGAGAATTTCTTTCCGGTCAGCCTGATATTCCGCCTGTGCGGTTTTGTTCGTCGCGCTTTCTACGCTGGCGTCGCTCGGCACCAGCCAGTTAAACGCAGCAAAGGTCAGGAATACGGTGAACAGAAACAGCGCTAGCGGCGAGACGAACTTCGCGCGCTCGCCATAGACATAGCGCCGCGTCAGATCGCCGGGGTTCCAGAACAGCATCGGCAATGTGCGCCAGATCTTGCCGTCGAAATGCAAGACACTGTGCATGAAATCATGCCCGAATGCGTGGAGAGTCCGGTGAACATGCCCTTTTTGACCGCAAACATGGCAATGTGGGCCAATCAATGTAGTGCCGCAGTTGAGGCAATTCCCATCGACGCCACCATGCGCTTCGCCAGCTTCGGGCTCGACGGCACGCGCAAGCGCCGCGCCAGCCAAAATATCTGCAGCCCCTGCCAGTTCCCCGCTCATGATGCGTGTCTAACAGCGCTGCAATCGAATGCCAAAAAGAAAAGGCCCGGACGAACCGGGCCTTCTTCATTCACGCAGAAGCGTCAATTCTTACCTGTCGTAATCGCGTTGCATACCCGCACCGCGCGCTGGTGCTGCCGCCGTCAGGCGAAGCGCTTCGGCAGACAGGCTGATCGAACCGACTTCATCGGCTTCTTCGTCCTCATCAACCTGAACCTTCTGCAGCGACTGGATTAAGCCTTCCTGCAGATGATCGGGGCGTACAGTTTCTTCGGCAATTTCGCGCAAGGCAACAACCGGGTTTTTATCGCGATCACGGTCAACTGTTAGCTCCGCGCCACCCGAAATCTCGCGCGCGCGCTCTGCGGCAAGCAATACGAGGTCGAAACGGTTGGTGATCTTGTCAATGCAATCTTCAACGGTAACGCGTGCCATGGTGGCTCCTGATTCTTCTAATTTTCCGGAAAGTTGAGCGCAACTAGGGTTACTGCGGCTAAATGTCAACGAAAAGGGCGGGCGGGTTGCCGTTTGCGATCACACGCACTAGGTCCGGTCCATGGCGGCCAAATCACGCAAGCCCATCTTTCCGGGACAGCATTTTCATGTGGCAGAGCATGATCTGCATATCGTCCATGCGCCCGAAGACCGTCTCGCTGCGGTCATTGCTTTGGTTGGCGCAGCCAAACAATCAATCCGCATGTTCTTTTACATGTTTGCCAACGATGGGACAGGAACGGAAGTACTCGACGCCCTGGTTGCTGCGGCAATGCGCGGCGTTCGCGTACATCTCATCATCGACAGCTTCGGGTCGAGCGACATCAGCAACCATTTTTTCGATCCGTTGATTGCTGCTGGCGGGCATTATCATTCTTTCGGTACGCGCAAAGGGTTTGGCTATTTCATCCGCAATCACCAGAAAATGCTTATAGCCGACGAAGCGAGTGTCTTGGTAGGCGGCTTTAACATCACCGACCAATATTTCGGCCGCAAGGGCGAGGATAGCTGGGAGGATTTGGGCCTGATCGTTTCCGGACCGGAAGTCGCGCGCCTTGCCGATTATTTCGATGATCTCGATCGGATCTCGGAGGGCGGTAAAGTCCGTTATCGCGGTGTTCGCGACGTGATCAGAGGCTGGCGTCCCGGCATTGGCCAAATCCAGTGGCTGTTGGGCGGCCCGACCAATCGTATTTCGCCCTGGGCGCTCACCTTCAAGCGATCACTGGACGTGGCCAAAAGGTTCGATATCGTTTCGGCTTATTTCTCGCCGTCGCAGACGATATTGCGGCGGATTGCACGGGTTGCCAAACGCAACAAAGGCTCGCGGCTCGTCATGGCAGGCAAAACCGATAATGGGGCGACCATTCCGGCAGCACGACTACTCTATCGCTACCTGCTGCGACGGAAAACACAGATTTATGAATTCCAACCGCGTCCATTGCACATGAAGCTGATGGTCATTGATGATGCCGTTTACATCGGGTCGGCTAATCTCGACGTGCGCAGCATGTTCATCAATCTGGAGATCATGATTCGGGTGAAAGATACCGCATTTGCCGCATATGCGCGTGAACTAATCGATGGTCTTGTGGCACAATCCGAAGAACAGACACGCATCCTCCTGAAAAGCCGCGACAGCTGGTGGAGCCGGTTTAAGGCTGGCGTCGCCTATTTTCTGGTCAATTCGGTCGATTACACCGTCGGCAGGCGAATCAAATTCGGTCTGCTCAAGAATAAATGATTATTCTTTCCAGCCCCAGAACAGGTGGCAGGGGAGGACATTCCAAAGCTCGAAACCACTATCGATCTTGCTGAAATGCGGGGCCATGAAATCACGCGCCCGCGCGCGGAACTGATACACGAGAAACGCGCCGCCGGGACGGATGGCTTTCGCGGTTTCCTCTGCAATGACTGGCCCCAGATTGTTGGGAAGCGTCGAAAAAGGCAGTCCTGACAGGATATAATCGGCGTTTTTGAATCCGAATTGCGATATAATCTCGTTCACATCGGCTGCCGAACCGTGAACCGCGATGAACCGGCTATCGCGAATCGTTTTGCGCAGATAATCGATGAAATCTTCGTTCAAATCGATCACCAGCAATGTCGCGTCCGGGCGCATGCGGGTTAGAACAGGCTGGCAAAATGTGCCAATGCCAGGACCATATTCGACGAACAATTTGGTGTTTTCCCAGTCCACCGGTGCTAGCATCTTTTTAACGGTGCGGTCAGAGGACGGAATGATGGATCCGACCATCACCGGATGTTTCACGAAACCTTTGAAAAACACGCCCCAAGGGCCAAAAAAGCGGCTGGCTTTGTCTTTGATGCGGTCCAGCAGCGGGGTTTTAGCCAATGTCGACGATGTCATGCGATAGGTCCGGGGACAGTTTTCACGAAAGAACTGCACTCGCAAATTGGTGCACTTTATGCAACCGGATTAAGCAAGAATATGTTCCAACCGGGTTGCGCCGAGCGTAAAATCCGCCTTATGCCGCTATAATGGCAAAGCTTCCGGTTGATACTATTTCCGTCATTTTCATAGCTCAGCGCACCGACGCCGATGCGAATGGCTATGCGCAGGCGGCGATTGCGATGGATGAACTGGCCGGGCTGCAACAGGGCTATGTAGGTATGGATTCGGTGCGTGGCGCAGATGGTCTGGGCATAACAGTCAGCTATTGGGCCAGTGATGCCGATGCCAAAGCTTGGCGCGACAATCCTGAGCACGCAGCGATAAGAGACGCCGGACGTGATCGCTGGTACAGCGACTATAGCCTGCATGTTGCCAAGGTGACGCGAAGCTATGATTGGCAAAAGCCATGAGCGCGGTTCCCGCGATCCCCAACAACCGCGTGGTCGTGTTGTTTCTCGTCATGCTGGTGGCTGCGGCGGGTAACACCGCCATGCAATCTGCCTTGCCTGCCATTGCAAGCCAGCTTGATATGCCCGATGTCTGGGTGAGCCTCGCATTCAGCTGGTCGGCACTGCTTTGGGTCTTTACGGCTCCCAAATGGGCACGGATGTCGGACCGACGCGGCCGCAAGCAATTGATGTCGGTAGGTGTAATCGGTTTTATAGCGTCAATGGGATTGTGCGGGCTGGTGCTTTGGCTGGGGCTCGCAGGCTTGATTGGGCCGGTTGTTACCTTCGTTCTCTTTGCGATCTTCCGAAGCCTGTATGGCGGCTTCGGGTCAGCCGCACCGCCCGCCGTGCAAGCCTATGTCGCTGCGCGAACCGAACGTGCCGAGCGAACCAAGGCACTGTCGATGCTGGCGTCCTCTTTTGGCGTAGGCACGGTCATTGGCCCGGCGACCGCGCATTATTTCCTTTTTCCGCCCTTCGGACTAGCTGGGCCGCTAATTATGTTCGCGTTATTCGGTGTTGCGGTACTCATAGCGCTCCACCTCATGTTACCGAATGACACGCCGCGTTTTGCCGCGCGCGGTGCAGTCGCTGCTTATCCGAACTCTGCATCAATGAATTCGCCCAATGACGAAGAGGTCGAGGGCCAAGCGCTGGACGCGGCGCTTCCCGATGCCGAAATCCGTTTGAAATGGCGCGATGACCGGATGTGGTCATGGCTGGTAGCCGGCCTGATTGGCGGGCATGCGCAGGCCATCATGCTCGGTGTGGTCGGCTTTCTGGTCCGCGACCGGTTGGGTCTGCATGACAAGCCCTGGGAAGCCGTGCAAGCGAGTGGCTCTGTCATGCTCATCGGTGCAATGGCGACTTTGATGGCGCAATGGGGACTGATCCCGATCCTGTCTTTGGCCGCACGCAGCTCGGTCTTGCTTGGCTCTGCGCTGGCGCTGATCGGAACCATATTGACCGGCCTGAGTGGTGATTTTTACGGGATTAGCACTGGTTTTGCCATCGCATCGCTCGGCTTCGGGCTGTTTCGCCCCGGCTTTACTGCGGGTGCTTCGCTTGCGGTCCGGCGACATGAGCAAGGTGACGTTGCGGGTAAAATCGCTTCAATCAACGGCGCGGCCTATATTTTCGCTCCAGCGGTGGGCGTGGCGCTGTTCAACTGGTGGGAACCAGCGACCTTCATCCTGATTGCTGCCTCCCTCGCCTTTCTAATCATCTGGGGCCGGCGGGCGTTGGTAACGCCCGCCTGATTTTATGGCTCGTGTTTGGAATCGCGCACAGGTTTCATCATCCCCGGCGAGACAAAGCCCATTCCCTGCGGCTGCAACGCTGCGGTCTTCAATTTGGTTTCCATCGCGCCATATTCTTCTTCCATTTCCACGGTCACGGTCGCACGCGAGGCATTCAGCGCTTGGGTGAAATGGACCATATTAACCTCGCTCACATCGTTCCCGCCTTCGCGCAGCGCGAATAGCCCAGCACGGCGGACAAGGTCCTCGAGATCGGCGCCGGTGTAACGTTCTGTCCGCTCGGCAATTTCGTCGAGGTCGACATCCTTGCCTATCGGCATTTTAGCGGTGTGAATTCCCAATATCCGGCGGCGGCCGCCCTTATCGGGAACAGTAACATATACCAGTTCGTCAAAACGCCCCGGACGCAACAGCGCCGGATCAAGCAAGGTCGGCCGGTTCGTTGCGCCGATCACAACCACAGATTGCAGCTCTTCCAGACCATCCATTTCCGCAAGCAGCGTATTGACCACGCGTTCGGTGACCTGCGGCTCGCCACGCCCACCTCCGCGTATCGGGGCGAGGCTGTCGATCTCGTCAAAGAAAATCACACAAGGCGCGACCTGACGTGCACGCGCAAAAAGGCGGGCGATTTGTTGCTCGCTTTCACCATACCATTTGGACAGCAGGTCCGACGATTTCGTGGCAATGAAATTTGCTTCGGCTTCGCGTGCGACAGCCTTGGCGAGTAACGTCTTACCCGTGCCTGGCGGGCCATAAAGCAAAAAGCCCTTGGCCGGACGAATACCCAGCCGCCGGAAAGCATCGGGGTTGCGCAACGGCAATTCCACACCTTCCTTTAGCCGCATTTGCGCCTCATCCAAACCGCCGACATCCTCCCAACGGACATCGGGGGCCTGTACCATTACTTCGCGCATTGCGGATGGCTGCACGCGTTTAAGCGCCTCAAAGAAGTCGTCGCGGGTGACTTTGAGATTTTCGAGGATTTCGGGCGGAATGGTGCCACTCGCCAGATCAAGCTTGGGCATGATTCGGCGAACCGCTTCAATCGCTGCTTCGCGTGTGAGCGACGACAGGTCCGCCCCGACAAAACCGTATGTGGTCCGCGCCAGTTCTTTCAAATCGACGCGCGGACCCAGCGGCATCCCGCGCGTGTGGATCGCGAGTATCTCACGACGACCGCTTTCGTCGGGTACACCAACAATGATTTCGCGATCAAAACGGCCCGGACGCCGCAACGCCTCGTCAATCGCCTCGGGACGGTTGGTTGCGGCAATCACCACCAGATTTGTACGTGGTTCCAGACCGTCCATCAGCGTCAGCAACTGGGCAACCAGCCGCTTCTCCGCCTCGCCATGCACCTGATCGCGTTTGGGTGCGATGGAATCGATTTCATCGATAAACAGAATCGACGGGGCTGCCTTGGTCGCCGCCTCGAAGATTTCGCGTAGCTTCTTCTCCGATTCGCCATAGGCCGAGCCCATGATTTCGGGACCGTTGATCAGGAAAAACTCGGCTTCGCTTTCATTGGCAACCGCGCGCGCCAGCCGCGTTTTGCCGGTCCCTGGCGGCCCATGCAGCAGCACGCCACGTGGCGGATCGACGCCGAGACGGGTGAACAGCTCCGGATAACGCAGCGGCAATTCAACCATTTCGCGCAATTGCTTTATGGTGTCGCCCATGCCGCCAAGGTCATCATAAGTGACATCTGCCCGGCGGCCTTCCTTCGCCTCGGCAAATTCCGCGCGCAACTCGACCTCGGTATCATTGTCGATATGCACGATACCCTTTGGAACGGTGGACACCACGGTCAGCCGGATTTCCGCCAGTGCAAACGCCGGTGCCGCCAGCATCTGGCGAAGCTGCGGCGGCATATCGTCGGGTGCAACGCGCTGCTGCCCATGCGTCGCCACAACATCGCCTGCGACCACCGGCCGGCCCAAAAAGCTACGCTTCAGCGCCTGACTTGGTCCCTCAAGACGGATTTCACGTTGCGCAGGCGCGAACACCACTTTAGTTGCCGGCTTCGATTCAACCTTGCGCACCTCGACATGATCGCCTGCACCGACGCCAGCATTAGCACGCTGAAGGCCGTCAAGTCGGACGACTTCCAGGCCCTCGTCTTCGGGATAGGGATCGACCGCCCGCGCAGCGGTACTTCGCTTCCCGATTATTTCCACGACATCACCCTGAACAATGGCGTTGGCCGCCATGAATTCGCGTGTCATGCGGGCAAGTCCACGGCCCGAATCCTCGAGCTTGGCATTGGCGACTTGCAATTTTGGGGATTTGGCTTTGGGGGACATTGGCTGCCTCATATTTGCTAAGGCATCAAAGTAGGCGTTGTTCCGCAAATTGCGACTCCAACCGCTCGATTTTCCATAAAAAAAGGGTCGGCGTTAGCCGACCCTGAAAAAGTCTTTAGGAGAGGATGCCTATAAGGCACCCTCTTTATGCGTACCCGGCATTTTTTGTGCAAGTGCGAACAATGCAATTGCAGTTGCGTATTTTGCAACTCTGTAATATCTCTTACATAATGACTTTCGCGGTATTTTGAAATTCGCGAGATGCTTTATACTTTGTTGCAGTGCGACAAATTCAGGAGAGTAGCATGCGTCGATTGCCACCATTGCGTTCGCTGGAAGCATTTTTGCGTGTCGCAAAACTAGGTTCGGCAAAAGCCGCCGCAAGCGAACTATCTCTTTCGCCTCCTGCACTCAGCCGACGTATCAAAGCGCTTGAGGATTTCATCGGCAAATCCCTTTTTGACCGTCGCTCCCAAGCAATGGTGATCAACGCCGACGGCGAGGCCCTACTTGCCGCAGTAGAGCCCGCGATGGATGCTATGGCCGAAGCAGTTGAGGAACTCGCCGGTCGTGGCGGCGAGTATCGGCTTCGCTTGGGTGTACTCCCACTTTTCGGTACCCAGCGGCTGATTCCACGCCTGCCAGAACTGCGCAAGGCTTTCCCCAAATTGCATATCGACGTCGACACATCGGGTCATGCCGAAAATCTGCTGGGTGATGTGGTCGACGCGGCCATCATCATCGCGGCCGAAGTCGACCCCAAGCTTTACAGCGTTCGCCTTGATCGAAATGTCGTATATGCCATTGCGTCCGAGCAGTGGGCAAAAGAGCAGGCCGTAAAAACACCCGAAGACCTCTCGAAACACACCGTCATGGTACACAGCGACATGCCGATGATATTCGACGCATGGCGTGAAGCGGTCGGGCAACCCCGCCTGAAACCAGCCGCCATCGACCATATCGATAGTGGACCGCTAATGCTGGAGGCAGCAGCCAACGGGCTCGGTGTCGCCATTATGCATGGCAGCCATTTTTCCGATGCGCGCGACCCACGCCTGACCCGATTGTTCGACCTCGAAGTCGAAAGCCCCTACAGCTACTGGTTCGTGTGTCGGCCAAGAGCGTTAAAGCAACGGGCGGTGAAGATTTTCCACGACTGGTTGTTGAAGTCGGGCGTCTAATAAAAAAGGGGCCGGATAACCGACCCCTTGATTGAACATATGATGTGTTGAATTAGCTGCTCTTGCAGGTCTGCGCGCCTTTTCCTGCGAGTTTCACATTGATCTGCTTGCCTTCGCCGGAAAGCGAATTTTCGCCATCTGCAGATTTCATCGGACCGGCAGGAGCGGCTTCCGCCGCAGGGGCAGCGCCAGCAGCGGGTGCTTCAGCAGCCGGGGCGGTTACGCGAACGGCAGTTGCGGCCTTGTCGCCCACACGAATGTCCGCAGCTTCATTCTTGCCGAGGAAATCCACGTACAATATGCTGTTGTCGGCGCAGCGGTAGGTACCGCTCGCAGTAATCGCAGGCGGCAATTCGACCGGAGCCGCACTTGCTGCAGCGGTTTCACTGCCAGCTTCACCTGTCGCGGGGGTTTCGGATTTGTTGCATGCCGCTAACGCCAGCATGGACAACGGGGCGAGGATGAGGAGGGTTTTTTTCATAGAAATCCTATTTGCCGCACCAATGTTGCGTTTGAAAGTAAAATCACGCTCTTCCGCCAAGAAATATCGGTATAGCGAAGCACTTGACCGCAAAGACCGGCGGCGTCATTGCAGTGGGCATGTCGCAAGAAGCATCCGAACTGAATTTTGAGCAAGCGCTGCGTGCGCTGGAAGACATTGTCCACAGACTGGAGAGCGGAGAAGCGCCGCTGGATGAGTCGATTGCGCTGTACGAGCGCGGCAATCAGCTGCGCGCATTGTGCCAGCAGAGGCTCGATGCGGCAAAAGCGCGAATCGAGGCGATTACGCTTGGCCCCGATGGTTCGCCAAGCGGCACAACAGCTTTCGATGCTGGATAAGCAAGTTGGCAGGCGGCCCCTCTTCCACGTTGCTCGATAACGCGCTCAGCCAGATTGCATCTGAGGTCGACGCCGAATTTGACCAATTGCTTGCGTTGCCCGGCGACAGCCGTGATCCGCTGTATGCGGCGATGCGGCATGCAGCGATTGGCGGCGGCAAGCGGCTGCGTCCCTTATTGGTGACGGCGACGGCATCGCTCTTTCACGTGGACCGTGACGTTGCGCTCCGCGTCGGAACAGCGGTCGAGGCCATCCATGTATATTCACTCATCCACGACGATTTGCCATGTATGGATGATGACGACATGCGGCGCGGGAAGCCGACCGTGCACCGCGCCTTTAGCGAAGCAACGGCAGTGTTGGCAGGCGATTCTCTCCATGCTCTGGCGTTCGAGATATTGGCAAATTCGCGGACGCACACCGACCCGTTCATCCGCAGCGAGTTGATAGCAACGCTGGCGTTGGCGAGCGGTCCCGATGGCATGGCCGGCGGCCAGATGATGGATCTTGAAGCAGAGAAGTCTACGTTCGATTTACCTACGATAACCCGGCTTCAGGCACTCAAGACCGGCGCGCTCATTGCCGCCAGCGTCGAGATGGGCGCGATACTCGGGCACATCCCGCCCGAAAGCCGCGCGCATTTACGTGGTTATGCCCGCGACATTGGCCTCGCCTTCCAGATTGCCGACGACATTCTGGACGTCGAGGGCGACCCGGAACTGGCCGGCAAGGCTCTGCAAAAAGACGCCAAGGCTGGGAAAGGCACGTTTGTATCATTGATGGGACTGGACCGCGCCAAGCAGCAAGCGGCGATGCTGGTCGCCCAAGCGAATGAACATATCGGCAGCTACGGGTCGGAAGCTGACCTGCTGCGCGCCATTGCAAATTATATCACGGAGAGAGACCGGTAATGGCACATCGTATCGGCGTTTATCCGGGGACGTTTGATCCTATTACTTTGGGACATATGGACATCATCCGGCGCGGCGCGAAGCTGGTCGACGAGCTGGTTATCGGGGTGACGACCAATGTCGCCAAATCGCCGATGTTCACCGATGACGAGCGAATCGCGATGGTCGAGCGCGAGGTAGCGGCGATCGGCAATGGCAATATCAGGGTAGTCGGGTTCAACTCGCTGCTCATGGATTTCGCCGAATCGCTTGGCGCAACCACGGTCATTCGCGGCATTCGCGGGGTGACAGATTTTGAATATGAGTATCAGCTGACGGGGATGAACCGGCAGCTTAACAACCGCGTCGAAACGGTATTTTTGATGGCTGATGTTGCGCTGCAGCCCATTGCTTCACGGCTGGTCAAGGAAATCGCGCTTTACGGCGGTGAGATTGGAAAGTTCGTTACCCCGACAATCCGCGACGAGGTCGTGGCGCGTGTCGACAAGCTTGGCCGCAAGGGCAGCTAAGCCGAGAGGCTTTGAAGCAATATCGCGATTATGAGTCCAATGGCGGTGGCGACCCCAGCCATATGCCTGTCTTCTTTGTAAGCTTTCGGAAAAACCTCGGTTGCAAGCGAAGCGACGACGGCTCCAGCGGCAACACAGCGGACAGCCGCGAGCACGTGCGCATTGGCTCCCTCCAGCGCGATATTGCCGACCAAAGCCGCAACCGCCAATAAAATTGTCGCCCCTCCCCACAGCGCGAATATCGTCCGCGGTTTCATTCCCCCTGCCTTCATGCCGCGCGCGCCGCCAGCGGCCTCGGGAAGATTTGATAATAATATGGACCCAGCCAACGCAGCGACCTCGGCAGGCGTTGCCCCGATTAATGCAACACCAAGCGCGAGATTTTCAGGGATGCCGTCGAAGGTAATTGCGGCCAGCAAACCGACGCCCTCGTCCGATTTCAGTTTCTCGTCGATCCAGTAATCGGCAGCTGAAAATAGTACCGCGCCAGCCGCCAGCGCGGCAATAACCACCCAGACATTGCTTTCTTTTGCGGATGGTTCGACCAGTTCGCCAATGACCGACATGATGAGTGCACCGCCAGCAATCGCGATAATAAAACCCTCGGTCCGGTCGGACAGCCTGCCATATACACCCCATAAAGCGCCGATCAGCAAGGCTGCCGATACGATCGCTATGACGAGGATAACCGTTACCATTTACGGCTTTGCACGTTGCTTGCGCGTGCTTGATGGCGATTTTGGCGGAAGTTCCAGATATTCCTCAGGCACATAAATCGCATAGGTTGCCAGCCGGATTTCGCGCACAAATTGCAACAGGCATGCAGCGAGCAGCAGCAGTGCCAACATGAACACCGCCACTGCCACCCATGCTGCAGAAATACTCGACAGCCCCATCAGAAAAAGCACCGCAATCATGATGCACACGGTGATTGCGGAGAGCACCGCGAACAGGATTGACGAGCCAACCACCCGCATCCGTTTTTCGATTATCCGTAACTCGCTGACAACGCGTTCGTGCGCGTTGCCTTCAGTCTCCGCATGCTGGCGTTGCAAGTCGCGCGAACGATCGACGATGCGCGAAAGACGGCCGGTGAGGACATTGAGCAGGCTGCCGACTGCAACCAGCAGGAAAGCGGGGGTCAAGGCGGTTTGAAGGACCGATATGACGACCGTAAGATCGGGTCCGAACTTATCGCCCAACTTGCTTCTCCGCCGCTAGCTCACGCAACTCGGTCTTCAGCAATTTGCCGATATGGCTGCGCGGCATTTCGTCGATTTCGTAAAGTACCGAAATGCGCTGCGTTTTGCCGAGTTGGGCATTGACCCGCTGCAATATCTCGTCCGGCGACGCGGGGGCATTACCGGCAAGCCGCACGAACCCCACCGGCGTTTCACCCCAGGCTTCCGAGGGCATGCCAACAACAGCCGCTTCTGCGACCTCAGCTTGTTCCTCCAGCAACTCCTCCAGATCTTTCGGATAAATGTTGAACCCTCCCGATATGATCATGTCCTTGGCTCGGCCAACAATCGAAACAAAGCCCTCTTCATCGACGATGCCGATATCGCCGGTTTTCAGCCAGATATTTCCCTCTTCGTCACGCCATTCCATTTCGCGCGTCTTTTCTGGCTGGTTTTTATAGCCGGACATCATCGTGGGCGAGCGTCCGGTGAGTATGCCTTTGGAGCCCGGCGGCAGACGGTTATCGTCGTCATCGAGCACGATCAGCTCATGCCCTGTCACCGGCTGGCCCACTGTATGCAGCTTGTCGGGGAAATTATGCGCTTGCAGCATGCAGACAACACCGCCCTCGGTCATGCCGTAAATCTCGACCAGCCCGCCCGGCCAGCGCTTTACGACATCGGCTTTCAGCTCTGCCGGGAAGGGCGCGCTCGTGCAGAATTTAACGACGTAGCTGGACAAATCATAATCATCGAAACGGTCATAGGCCATCAGCCGCTGATACTGGACAGGTACCAGCATAGTGTGCGTCGTCCGGTCCGCCAGCGCATGTTCAAGATAGCCTGCGACATCGAATTTCTCCATCATCCGCGCAAAGCCGCCATGGCACATCGTCGGCAGGAAAACCGCCAACGTCGTGTTGGAATATAGCGGCGTTGACACCAGCGAACGCGTGTCACGGCTGTAAATCGATTTGAACCCGCCTGCCATCTGGTGCCAGCGCATTTGATGCGAATGGACGATGCCTTTGGGCGTGCCCGTGGTCCCGCTCGAGTAAATGATGTTGAAGGGATCGGTCTCAGCCGGCGACGTGGCTAGATGGCTGGCACCCTCTTCTGCCATCCAGTCGGCAAGCGCCGGATGGCCGTTTTTTGCGCCGTCGAGCATCACGATTTTGATAGTGCCGAGATCATAACCCGAGAGGTCGGCAAGCTTCGCTGAATCGACGAACAAGTGCATTGCACCCGAATCTTTCAACATCGCCGTCAATTGGGCGGGCGCTGCGGAGGTTGTAAGCGGCGCCGCGCAACCGCCTGCGCGAACAGTTGCCAGATAGACCAACGCATATTGGATATTGGTGGTGCCGAGAATCGCCACTGCCTGCCCGTGCTCCAGTCCATCGCGCTGAAGCTGCGCTGCAATCCGCGACGTCAATGCTGACAACTCACCCCAGCTAAGCGCGCCACTGCTATCCGCGAGCGCCAACTCATTCGGCTTTTCCACGCCCCATGCGCCAATTACAGCCCCAAAATCGCCAAAGGATTTTTCCAGTTCGGCAACAACGTCCATCTTCATGTATCTTCCTCGCCCTCGATTTAACTCACCGCTTAGCGCGTTCAGGCAAAGTTTCATCGCCATATTTTTTCCCCATAATCTGTCCGACAAAACTCTGATGCTATCAAGCTGAAAAGACTGTGGAAAAATAGGGCGATTCTGCCGCTTTTCCTTGGGTTTTGCGCTCCCATGCCTTATGGTCCGCGCATGACCGATGAAACACATGAAAACATGCAAAATAGCTCTTCTGGCGACAGCGCCGCCAACCCCAACCAGAATGAATATGGTGCCGACAGCATCAAGGTGCTGAAAGGACTTGATGCCGTGCGCAAGCGCCCCGGCATGTATATCGGCGATACCGACGATGGCAGCGGCCTGCACCACATGGTGTTCGAAGTTTCGGACAACGCGATTGACGAGGCGCTGGCCGGACATTGCGATCTGGTGCTCATCGAACTGAACCCCGACGGCTCGGTCAGTGTTGAGGATAATGGACGCGGGATTCCGACCGGCATGCATAAGGAAGAAGGCGTGTCGGCCGCGGAAGTCATCATGACCCAGCTGCACGCAGGCGGCAAGTTTGAGAATACAAGCGACGATAATGCCTACAAGGTTTCCGGCGGTCTTCATGGCGTGGGCGTATCGGTGGTAAACGCGCTTTCGGAGTTTCTCGAGCTGACGATCTGGCGCGAAGGCAAGGAGCACTGGATGCGCTTCGAGCATGGCGACGCGGTCGGACCGCTGGTGGTCAAGGGCGATGCGCCGGTTGTCGAGGGCAAGCCCAAAAAGGGTACGCGCGTGACCTTCATGGCGTCGACCAACACCTTCAAAAATGTGCTTGAATTCGATTTCGACAAATTGGAACATCGCTATCGCGAGCTGGCGTTTCTGAATTCTGGCGTGCGTATCCTGTTACGCGACAACCGGCATTCGGAGGTCAAGGAACATGACCTTTATTATGAAGGCGGCATCGGCGCGTTCGTCAAATATCTCGACCGTAACAAGACGGCACTGCTAGCCGACCCGATTGCCATTTCGTCGCAGCGCGATGGTATCGGCATCGATGTCGCGCTTGAGTGGAATGATAGCTATTATGAAAATGTGCTGTGTTTCACCAACAACATCCCGCAGCGCGATGGCGGCACGCACCTCGCCGCATTCCGCTCGGCTCTGACTCGCACGCTCAACAATTATGCGGAAAAGTCGGGTGTGCTTAAGAAAGAGAAAGTCACGCTGACCGGCGACGACATGCGCGAAGGGTTGACCGCAATTGTTTCGGTTAAACTGCCAGATCCGAAATTCTCGTCGCAAACCAAGGACAAGTTGGTGTCGTCGGAGGTCCGCCAGCCGCTTGAAAGCCTGATGGCCGACCGGATGAGCGAATGGCTGGAGGAAAATCCCGGCCACGCGAAGACCGTGATCCAGAAGGTGATTGATGCTGCTGCAGCGCGCGAAGCCGCGCGCAAGGCACGCGAAGCATCGCGCAAGAGCGTGATGAGCGTCGCATCGCTTCCCGGCAAACTTGCCGATTGTCAGGAAAAAGACCCGGCCAAGTCCGAGCTGTTCCTTGTCGAAGGCGATTCCGCAGGCGGTTCGGCCAAGCAGGGCCGCGACCGGCATTATCAGGCCATACTGCCGTTGAAGGGTAAAATCCTTAACGTCGAGCGCGCGCGTTTCGACCGGATGCTGTCGTCGAAGGAAGTCGGCACGCTCATTCAGGCGATGGGCACGGGTATCGGACGCGAAGATTTCAACATCGAAAAGCTGCGGTATCACAAGATCGTGATTATGACCGACGCTGACGTCGACGGGTCACATATTCGCACGCTCCTGCTCACATTCTTCTACCGGCAGATGCCCGAGATTATCGAAAACGGCCATCTCTTCATCGCGCAACCCCCGCTTTACAAAGTCGCCAAAGGCCGCAGCGAAATTTATGTGAAGGACGACAAGGCGCTCGACGACCATCTCGTGGAAGTCGGGTTGAATGGCATCGTACTTGAAGGCGCAGGCGGCCAGCGCGCTGGCGCGGACCTCGGCAGCCTCGTCGAACATGCCCGGCGTATGCGAAGCCTGATGGCTTTCGTACCACGCCGTTACGACCCGACAATTGTCGAAGCAATGGCGCTTACTGGTGCACTGGACCCTGACGCGAAGGACCGCAGCGCTGCCGTCGCCAAGGCAGCCGCGTGGATGGGCGCGCAGGATGTCGAGGGCAAATGGTCCGGCCGTATTTCCGAAGATGGCGGCTATCATTTCGAACGGCTGTGGCGCGGCGTCACCGACCACCATATCATCGAAGCCGCCTTCCTAATGTCTGCAGAGGCACGCAAATTGCATAAGCTCGCGAGCGAAGAAAGCGCGAGTTACGAAACGCCAGCGCGGTTGGTTAAGTCGTCGGCGGTCGCCGAACCTGAGGTCGAACTGGAAGTCGACGCAGAAGAAGGCGAAGCCGTCGGCGATCAAGCCAAACGTACGGTTGCATCGTCAGGCATCGGCAACAAGGGCGCGATCACACGGCCATCCGAACTGCTGGACGCCATATTGGCGGCTGGCCGCAAGGGCCTGGCAATCTCGCGTTACAAGGGCCTTGGCGAGATGAATGCCGAGCAATTGTGGGAAACCACATTGGACCCCAACCACCGCTCGCTACTTCGCGTGGAAATCGAACAGGCTGATCTTGCCGACGATATTTTCACCAAGCTGATGGGCGAAGTTGTCGAGCCTAGGCGTGATTTCATCGTAGAGAACGCACTGAATGTGGCTAATCTGGATGTCTGACGCCTCAGCCTGACGTGCAATCAAATCGGTATATCGCCATTGATATTGCGGCATGAAGTCTACAGCTGCAATGTTGTCGACATGGAGGGGTCCATGTCCAAAATGAGTCGTTTGTCGATTTTGGCGCTGCTTGCAGTGCCGGTTTTCGCCCAAGCCGGCGACAGCCGAAGCCATATCGGTGATGGCATGGCCAGCTATTACGGTAATGAATTTGCCGGAAGCAGGACAGCCAGCGGAGAGCGATTCGATCCGGGGGCGATGACCGCCGCGCATCGCTCGCTCGCCTTTCACAGCCGTGTCGCCGTGACGAACCTCGCCAATGGCAAGGAAGTCATTGTCCGGATTAATGATCGCGGGCCGTGGGGCAAAGGGCGGGTTATCGACATTTCTTATGCGGCCGCCAGGGAAATTGGCATGCACCGCAGCGGCACCGCGCGGGTGAAGCTGGAATTGCTCGACTAGTTGATCGCTGCACGTTGCCATTCGGGCAGGTTTAAATCTGCCATATCTTCAACGCGACGATGCTCGACTGACAAACCCAGTTCGGGATAAGCGATGCGTTGACGTTTCTCGTCGGCCAGAACAAGCGGCACCACCACCAGACGCCGGTTAACCTTTTGCCGCCAGTTCATCCGCGCTGTATTTTCCTGACCGACATAGCATCCCTTTGAAAAAGACACGCCGTTAAGTTCAGCGGCGTTTGCTTCCAGCCAGAGCGTCTGATCGCTGCCAAGCTCTGCAACGCCTTCAGCTACACCGAGTGACAGACGGTGCCGCCGAAAGGCGTCGGTAACATCCTTATCATCGACAGAAACAGGACCTATCCAGCGTTTACCGAGCGCGGTATGACGCGGATCGCCGATGCCCTCATTGGACCAAAAAACGCCCAGATCCGAGTCGATCACTATCCCGATTTTGCGGCGCAACCGATATATCGACAATCGGCGCACCAGCGCTTCGGCCTGTGCAGCTTCGCAATCGATCAGCACGTCCGCTTGCCCTGAGCCTGCCGAAGGATCGGCCCACAGGATAAAATCAAACAACGCCTTGCCTTGCGGACTCAGCAATCCTGCCCAAAGCGGAAACTCAGCCGCCGTGTCCTGTGTGACCAACCCTTGCAAAAAGCCGCGCACATCCTCGCCTGCTTCGGTTGGAGAAAGGCGGATAACAGCTCGGTCGAACAGGCGGGGGTTTGGCATAGGTGACAGATAGGGTCCGCTTCGCCTAAAGGGAAGCCCATGACCGATACGCTTACGATCCGCCGCCCCGACGACTGGCATGTTCACTTGCGCGATGGCGATATGCTGCGCGGTGTCGTGCCTTATACCGCGCGTCAATTTGCCCGCGCCATTGTGATGCCTAACCTGTCGCCACCGGTTACCAGTGTCGAGGCCTGCGCCGCCTATCGCGACCGGATTTTGGCTGCTGTTCCGGAAGGTATCGATTTCACGCCGCTGATGACCGTTTATCTGACTGACGGTGTCGACGGGGCCGAACTGGCGCGCGGATTTACCGAGGGCGTGTTTACCGCCGCAAAGCTCTACCCCGCCCACGCCACCACCGGCAGCGCGCACGGCGTGACCGATGTCGCCGCGATCATGCCCGCGCTGGAGCGCATGGCGCAGATTGGCATGCCGTTGCTCATCCACGGCGAAGTCACTGACCATGCTGTCGACATTTTCGACCGAGAGGCGGTGTTTATCGAGCGCACATTGTCCGGTCTCGTTCGCGATTTGCCCGAACTCAAGATCGTGTTCGAACATATCACCACTGCCGATGCTGTTGCCTTCGTCGACTCGTGTGGCCCCAATATTGGCGCAACGATCACGCCGCAGCATCTGCACATCAACCGTAATGCGATGTTCGTCGGCGGCATTCGTCCGCATGCCTATTGCTTGCCCGTTGCCAAGCGCGAGATACACCGGCTGGCACTGCGCAAGGCGGCGACGTCAGGTAACCCCAAATATTTTCTCGGCACCGACAGCGCGCCGCATGCGAAATCAGCCAAGGAAAGCGCCTGTGGCTGTGCAGGTATTTTCAACGCACCTTATGCAATTGAAAGTTACATTGCCGTGTTCGATGAAGAAGACGCGCTCGACAAATTTGAGGGCTTTGCGTCGGAAAATGGACCAATATTCTATGGTTTTCCCCTCAATGAAGGCACAATAGCCTTGGAACGCACACCAACCACGATTCCCGAAACATTGGATTTGGACGGAACGCCAATCGTGCCCTTCCATGCAGGCGAAACGCTCGGCTGGAGATTGCGCGCCTAGGCCCGTGTAGCGCGATACATCCGCAATGCGTCGGCGCAGAATATCGCGATACTCACCCAGATCAGCACAAAACACGCTAATTTGGTTGTGCTAAGTGGTTCGCCATAGACGAATACCCCCAACAAAAACGCAATCGACGGCGCGAGATATTGAACGAAGCCGAGGCTGGCATAGCTCATCCGCCTTGCAGCGGTAGCAAACAGCAACAACGGAATGGCCGTAACCGCGCCGGCCAATATCAGCAGGCCAGTCGTTTCAACATCGTCGCCAAACCCGCCTGTGCCTTGGCTTGCGAACCAGAATGCAGCCGCGAGCGACAGCGGAGCGAGCAAGGTAGTTTCGACCGCCAGCCCCGGCACTGACCCTACGGGCGTAATTTTGCGGATTAATCCGTACAGCCCGAAACTGCACGCCAGCGATACCGAAACCCATAATGTATCGAGCGCGTCGCCGATCAAGATCGCAACGCCGACGGCTGCTACCGCAACCGCCACCAACTGCAACGGTCGCAACCGCTCGCCCAGAAACATGCGTCCAAGCAGCACGTTCACAAGCGGATTGAGATAATAGCCAAGGCTTGCCGCCAATATATGGTCAGTCGACACCGCCCAGATGTAAATCAGCCAGTTGACCGCAATCAACGTTGCCGACGCGAGCAGATTGCGTAAATGCGCCTTGTGCCGGAAAATCGCGACATATTCGCCGAGCTGTTTCCGGAAATACATGATAACCAGCAGCAGCGGGATTGACCATAATATCCGCTGCGCAACGATTTCCACCGGCGGCACATGGTCGAGCAGTTTGAAATAAACCGGGACAAAGCCCCAGATGACATACGCGCCCACAGCGAACGGCAAGCCGCTGGGTTGTGGGGTTTCGATTTTTTCGGTCATGTAAAAATGCCCGCCGATGCGAGCAAATCAAATGATGCCGCCGCCCATCCACAATCGCAGCGCGCAGATCGCCATGACCACAAAGCAAAAATTGCGGCCCGAATTCTTGTCCGATGCGAAACCGAACGCCGCGCCGACGCCGGCAATCAGAATGATAAGCCAGTTGAGCCAGCCAAGCAACGGTATGAAGCCTATAACGGCAAGGACGAGGGCGATAAGTCCGAAGAGGAATGCAATGATGTTAGCCATGCAGCCTTTGTGACGGCTTTTGCCGTTTGTGGCAAGCACACAGAAACGTGTTTCGCCGAACAATGTTAGCGTCTTTCACTTCGATATTGCGCGTCCACCCGATTGCGACGAAAGCAGGGCATGGAAAGAATCGAGCAGTTTATGAGCCGTGAGCGCACATGCAGTGGATCGCACGACATATCGCATATTTGCCAAGGGCCGGCCTAAACATCATGTCATCTAGTCTAACCTCATCGCAACTTAGCGAAATCGTGGAAATGGCACTGTCGGACCATATCAGCTTTAATCAGATTTCGGCTCAGCACGGCGTAACGCCGGACGAAATTAAGGCAATTATGCGGACGCAACTCAAGCCCGGCAGCTACCGGGCATGGCGCAAACGGGTGCGTGATTTTGGTGACCGGCGGGAGCATTATAAATGACACCGACAGCAAAAATATTATTGCTTGGATCTGGCGAGTTGGGGCGCGAATTTGTCATCGCAGCCAAGCGGCTTGGGTGCCATGTCATTGCATGTGACAGCTACGATCAAGCTCCAGCGATGCAGGTGGCAGACAAAGCCGAAGTGTTTTCGATGCTCGACGGAGAAGCATTGGGTGCCGCGATTGAGAAACATCAGCCTGATTTCATCGTACCCGAAATCGAAGCAATTCGAACCGAAGTGCTCGCCGATTATGAAGCCAAGGGATTTACCGTCGTCCCATCCGCGCGGGCAGCTCAGTTGACGATGAACCGCGACGCCATTCGCGACTTGGCGGCGTTGGAGCTGGGGTTGACGACATCGCGCTATCTTTACGCCGAAAGTCGAGAGGAGCTGCACGCGGCGGCGATCCAATTGGGTCTGCCCTTGGTGGTGAAACCGGTAATGTCCTCATCGGGCAAAGGTCAAAGCACGATGCGGACCGCAGCCGATATCGACGCGTCGTGGGATTATGCCGCCGCCGGGATGCGCGGTGACCGGCTGCGTGTCATTGCCGAGCAGTTTATCGACTTCGATTATGAAATAACGCTGCTGACTGTCCGGGCGAAAGACGGCGTGCATTTTTGCCCGCCAATCGGCCACCGTCAGGAACGCGGCGATTACCGCGAAAGCTGGCAACCGGTCGCTATGTCGGCGGCTGCGCTGAAATCTGCACAAGATATGGCCACAAAAGTAGTCGATGCGCTCGGTGGATACGGCCTGTTCGGCGTCGAATTTTTTGTGAAAGGCCACGAAGTCATTTTCTCTGAACTCTCACCCCGACCGCATGATACCGGCATGGTGACTTTGGTGTCGCAAACGCTTACCGAATTCGACCTTCACGCCCGCGCAATCCTTGGCCTGCCGATACCAGAAATCGCCTTGCTCGGCGCATCGGCGAGCGCCGTGGTCCTCGCCGACCGCGAGGCCGAGGACTTCAGCATCACTGGCCTCGCCGATGCGCTCGCACTCGCAACAGCCGAAACGCATGTCGATGCGCGCATTTTCGGCAAGCCCGTTACCCGTCCCTATCGCCGGATGGGCGTTACATTGGCCCGCGTTCTGGACGGAGACACGGACACCGCGCGGGCCGTGGCGGTTGCTGCGGCAGATAAGATCAACATCAATTACGGAAGCACCAAATGACCATCATCCTTTACGGCATCCCTAACTGCGACACGGTTAAAAAAGCGCGAGTGTATCTCGATGGGCGCAATGTGGCCTATCAATTTCACGACTATAAAAAGGCAAGTGTCGAAAAATCGGATCTCGAACGCTGGAGCAAGCAAGCCGGCTGGGAAAAGCTCCTCAATAAAGCAGGCACGACGTTCAAGAAATTACCCGACGCCGATAAAGTTGGCATCGACGAAACAAAGGCAATCGCGCTGATGCTCGCCAACCCGTCGATGATCAAACGTCCGGTGGTCGAGGGCGGCGAAACACTGCTGGTCGGGTTCAAGCCCGAAGTCTATGATGCGGTAAAATTCTAACCAGAGGAAGATATCATGGTCACCGCACGCTGGAATGGCGCTGTTATTGCGCAATCTGATGATACCGTTATGGTCGAGGGCAATCATTATTTCCCGCGCGACGCGGTCAATGTCGATTATCTGCAAGGCAGCGATACGACGTCGGTGTGCGGCTGGAAAGGCACCGCGCGTTATCATTCGCTCGTCGTCGACGGCAAAACCAACGCTGACGCTGCGTGGTATTATCCCGAGCCCAAATCTGCGGCGGCCGAAATCACCGACCGGATTGCGTTTTGGAAGGGCGTCGAAGTCGGGTGATGCGGGCGGGTTGCAATTGTCATCAGGGTGACACAGGCTTCCGCAATGCCCTCCTTATGAAATTATTTCTTCCGCTCCTGATCGCCGCCCTCCTCCCCGCCTGTTCGGTTTCGGAAAGCCAAGCCATGGAAAAACCTCTTAACGGCCAAGCCATCGTCATCGCGCATCGCGGCGCCAGCGGAGAGCGGCCAGAGCACACTATCGCTGCCTATACGCTGGCGATTGAGCAGGGTGCGGATTATATCGAACCCGACCTTGTGTTGACCAAAGACGGCGTGCTGGTTGCGCGGCACGAGAACGAGATTTCAGAAACCACAGATGTGTCGGCAAAGCCCGAATTTGCTGACCGAAAAACGACGAAGACCATCGATGGCCAACAAATGACCGGCTGGTTCACCGAAGACTTTACCTTGGCCGAGCTCAAGACCTTACGCGCCAAGGAACGCCTGCCGCAGCTGCGCAAAGCCAATATGGCCTTTGACGGGCAGTTTGAAGTCCCGACCTTCGAAGAGATATTGGAACTGGCCAAGGCACGCGGCGTTGGCGTCTATCCTGAAACCAAACACCCGACCTATTTTGCGTCAATCGGCCTGCCACATGAGGCACCTTTGTTGGCACTGCTTATCAAGTACGGGCACACGGAAAAGACCGCTCCGGTGTTCATACAGTCGTTCGAAGTCGAAAATCTGAGGGCTTTGCGCAGCAAGACCAAGTTGCGCCTGATCCAGCTGATGGATGAAAAAGGCAGTCCGCCCGACCGCGCCGATCTGACCTATCCGGCGATGGCGACGGCCGAGGGTCTAAAGACCATCGCCACTTACGCCGACGGCGTAGGTCCCAATAAAGCGCTCGTCATCCCGCGTACCTTGCTTGGCAATTTAGGCGAACCAACTAGCCTCGTCGCCGACGCACATAAAGTCGGCCTCGCGGTCCATCCCTGGACATTCCGCCGCGAAAATTATTTCCTGCCGCTGGCCCAAAAATCGGGCATCGACCCACGCGGCGTGGGCGATGTGAAGTCCGAAATCCGGGCCTTTCTTGCCGCTGGCGTCGACGGCATTTTCAGTGACAATCCCCAACAAGCAGTCGGGACCCGTAACCGCTGAGTAAAACATCTTTGCTTTCGCGATTATCATTTAGCGGCTAAGCCCCTGCCCCATGTCCACACGCCCGCAAACGCTCACCTTCGACACCTCCACCAGCCGCGCGAACCCGACGCCGTCGCCGATGAAGCGGCTGACGGTGCCGCGTATCCGCCAGCGCAAGGGCGGCGAGCCGCTGGTAATGCTCACTGCCTATACCGTGCGTATGGCACAGCTGCTCGATCCGCATTGCGACATGCTGCTCGTCGGCGATTCGCTCGGTCAGGTGATCTATGGCCTGCCGCATACTGTAGCGGTAACAATGGAAATGATGTGCGCGCATGGCGCAGCAGTGGTGCGCGGCAGTTATCATGCAGCGGTAATCGTCGATATGCCATTTGGCTCGTACGAAGCTTCGCCCGAGCAGGCTTTCAGCAATGCCGCAAGACTACTTAAGGAAACGGGCGCAGCTGCGGTAAAAGTCGAGGGCGGCAGAGTGCTTGCCCCGACGGTCGAATTTCTGACCTCGCGCGGGATACCCGTCATGGCGCATGTCGGCCTCACCCCGCAGGCGGTGAACATACTGGGCGGATATGGCGTACGCGGCAAAAGCCCCGAGGAAGCCAAATCGATTGTCGAAGATGCGGTTGCGATGTCCGAAGCGGGCGCATTTTCGATGGTTATCGAAGGCGTGCTTGAGCCGATTGCAATCGAAATCACTAACAAGATCGCTTGCCCTACCATCGGCATTGGCGCGTCGGCGCAGTGCGATGGACAGGTTCTGGTCACCGAAGACATGCTTGGACTGTTTGATCGCGTACCTAAATTCGTGAAGAAATTCGGCAATATGGGCGTCAGTGTCGAAGAGGCCGTTCGCGAATATGCCAGCGGCGTGCGCGATCGCAGCTTCCCCGGACCAGACCAGCTCTATCAGCCTGCTTGAAGCAGGGCTGGCCTATCGGTTCGAGTCCCGCTAAGGACGGCGGCGATATCATGTTTACTATAAAATTTCGGAGGCCCTTTTGGCTTTGACACCGACTGATAAGCGCGCGGGAAGCGATGAGGCTTTTCTGCGCGAAGTGGACGATGCGGTCCGCGCCAGCGATCTGACCAGTTTCTGGACCCGTTATGGCCGTTGGCTTTTGGCGGCGATTGTCGCTGCGCTTTTGGCATTTGGCGGCTGGATAGTTTACCAGAACCAGCAACAGGCCGCTGCCGACAGGCAGGGCGAGGAATTTGTCGATGCTATGGACAAGCTGCGCGCAGGGCAAGAAAAAGAGGCGCGCGCCAAGCTGGCAACGCTCGCGAAGGCTGAACAACCTGGATATCGCGCAATGGCGCAATTGGTTGAGGCCAACCTTCTAGGCGAAGATGGCAAGACCAAGGAAGCGATTGCAATCTATGCCAAAGTTGCCGGCGACGGCAGCCTGCCGCAGACCTTCCGCGACCTTGCACTCATTCGCCAGACCAGCGCAGAATTCGATTCATTGCCACCGCAAAAGGTGGTGGACAGGCTGAAGACACTATCCACCCCAGGCCACGCCTGGTTTGGAAGCGCAGGCGAGCTGACTGCATTGGCTTATCTGAAAATGGGCAAAGACAATCTTGCAGGCCCCATTTTTGCTCAGATTGCCAAGCAAGATGGGTTACCGCAAAGCCTTCGCAGCCGCGCGCAGCAGATGGCGGGTGCCTTGGGGGTTGATACCGTTCAGGTTGATGAAAAGCGCAATGCGGCAACGACGGCAGCAGAAGCTGCCGCAAAAGGAGAGTGATTACGTGAAGAATAGCGCAAAATTACTACTGGCTTTGGCCGCATCTGTATCGCTCGCCGGCTGCGCCGTCCTAGACAGCGTGCGCGGCGATGCAGGCAAGAAAAACAATACGCCCACCGTCGGCAACCGCGTTGACATATTGGGAACCGAACGCGACATGGAAGTCGACCCGGCCTTGGCCAGTGTTTCGGTTATCCTTCCCGCGCCTGCCGTCAATGATGCCTGGGCACAGCCCGGCGGTAACGCATCGAAATCGCCGGGCCATGTGGAGCTTGGTCAGGGTCTTTCACTAGCCTGGACCGCAAACGTGACCGGTGCCAACCCGCGCGCGCGTCTCGCCGCGAGTCCGGTGATGAGCGATGGGCGTCTTTATGTTGTTGATACTACGGCACGGGTCACCGCGTTTGACGCCAATAGCGGTGCACAAATCTGGTCCAATGCACTCGAAGTCGAAGACGACGGCAAGCCATCGCGTTTCGGCGGCGGGGTTAGCGCGACCGGCACTAACGTCTTTGCAACAAATGGTGTTGGCGATGTCGCAGCGCTTGCTGCCGATACTGGCGCATTGGTCTGGAAAAAGCGTCCGGCAGGCCCCCTGCGTGGCGCGCCGACGCTTTCAAACGGTAATGTCTATGTCATGACACAGGACAACCAGATTTATGCGCTGCGTCAGACAGACGGCGAACCACAATGGAATGAAGCAGGGCCCGTCGCAGCCTCCGGCATTTTTGGTGTTGGCGCGCCGGCAGCAGCACAAGGTACCGTGATCGCTGGTTATTCAAGCGGCGAGCTTGCGGCCTATCGATATGAAAATGGCCGTAGCCTGTGGAGCGACACGCTGTCGCGCACCGCGATGTCGACCTCGGTTTCGACGCTCACCGATATTGACGCCGACCCAGTTATTGACCGCGGCCGCGTTTTTGCACTCGGTAAGGGTGGACGGATGGCATCTTACGAGCTGGTCACAGGGCAGCGGATTTGGGAAATCAATATTGCAGGTATCTCGACGCCGGTAGCTGCTGGCGAATGGATATTCGTAATGACCGACGAAGCGAAACTGCTGTGTGTTGCGCGCTCGAGCGGAAAGATCCGGTGGATTTCCAAATTGCAGCGTTATGAAAATGAAGAAAAGAAAAAGGGCCCAGTAAGCTGGCAGGGCCCTGTGCTTGCAGGCGGACGACTGGTCGTCGCCAATTCGCGCGGTGAAATCTGGTCGGTTGCACCCGCCGACGGCACAGCGAGTAAATCTTTCGACCTTAAATCGCCTGTGTCGCTGGCACCGATTGTCGCCAACAACACGCTGTATATTCTAGACGACTCGGGCCGGGTTTCGGCCTTTCGCGGATAATTAAGAAGGGACATCCGGCATGTTGCCGACGGTAGCCATTATCGGTCGGCCCAATGTCGGCAAGTCGACCTTGTTCAACCGTCTGGTTGGCAAAAAGCTGGCGCTTGTCGATGACACACCCGGCGTGACCCGCGATCGGCGCGAAGGGCAAGGCCGCCTGTTTGACCTTGAATTCACGATTGTCGATACTGCAGGCTATGAGGATGAAGACCCCCAAACCCTGCCGGGCCGGATGCGTATGCAGACCGAGGCAGCGATTGCAGGGGCTCAGGTTGCGCTTTTCCTGATTGATGGCCGCGACGGCGTTACCCCGCTCGACGAAGAAATCGCGCGTTGGCTGCGGAGCAGCGCGACGCCGGTGGTGCTTGCGGTGAACAAGGCCGAAGGCAAGCAGGGCGATAACGGCATACTCGAGAGCTACGCGCTGGGTTTCGGCGACCCTATCGCCATCAGCGGTGAGCATGGCGAGGGGATGGCCGACCTCTTCCAGGAATTGCTACCGCATATCGATGGCGGCAAGTTCGAGGTGCAAGACCCCGAAGCACCAGATGCGATATTGAAGCTCGCCATTGTCGGCCGCCCCAATGCAGGCAAGTCGACATTAATCAACAAATTGCTCGGTGAAAATCGGCTGATTACCGGTCCCGAAGCTGGGATTACTCGCGACAGCATTTCGGTCGAATGGCTTTGGACCGACCCGAATCCCAAACAGGGCGAGCCTGATGAAGAAGGCAACATCCCTCCCTTGTTGACCGAACGCCGCGTCCGCCTGATCGACACAGCGGGTATGCGCAAACGCGCAAAGGTACAGGACAAGCTGGAAAAGCTGTCGGTGGCGGATGCGCGACACGCAATCGATTTTGCCGAGGTGGTGGTGTTGCTGCTCGACGCGACCAAAGGTCTCGAGGTGCAGGATTTGAAAATCGCCGACCATGTCATCCAAGAGGGCCGGGCGCTGATTATCGCCATTAACAAATGGGACATTGCTGAAAACGGCAGCAGCCTTTTTCAAGGGATCCGCGCCGCATTGGAAGAGGGATTGTCACAGCTAAAAGGCGTACCGATGATTGCCGTCTCCGCAATGACCGGCAAAGGGCTCGACCAAATGATTTCGGCGGCTTTCGAGGCACGAGACGCGTGGAACAAGCGCGTACCTACAGGCATCCTGAACCGCTGGTTCGAGGCGGCTATTTCAGCCAATCCTCCGCCTGCACCTGGCGGCAAGCGCATCAAGCTGCGGTATATGACGCAGGCGCGCAACCGGCCGCCGACATTTGTGATCTTTGGCAACCGCACCGACGAACTGCCTGCAAGCTATGCGCGCTATTTGCTCAACGGCATCCGTCGCGATCTGGATTTCGGCGCGGTTCCCGTGCGGATCAACTTCCGCTCGTCGAAGAATCCCTTCGCCGACAAAGACTGACCCAAAAGTTTCCCAAACAGAATATGTCAACGCTCTGTTTACTTCTGAGAGTGTAAAAGAACCCGACAGGACCGTATTGTCGCCTGTTGATGGAGTAGCACAAGTTGACCGAACAGCCGGATGATCTGATTGATTGGAAGACATTTACCGAAACCCGCAACCTGCTGGGTGCCGGTTTTGTCAGGATCCTCGGATATTTCCGTGAGGACGGAACCAAATCGGTTGCAGCAATTGAAGAAGCGATGCGGCTAAAGGATTCATCCAAGCTTGTCATGCCGGCACACACGCTGAAAGGCGAATCCTGGCAATTTGGCGCGGATAAGCTGGCTTTGCTCTCGGAAGAAATCGAAGTTGCCGCTCGCCATTATGTCGAAATACAAATCGATCCGTCCGAACTTGTCGAAAAAGTCGTTCGCCTTCGTCCCGTATTCGAAGCGACACTCGCCGCGCTCGAGTCAGAAGCCAGTCCATTGGTCGAACGACGCCCAGCTAGTTTTAGTCAGCGCAACGCAATTGGCGGGATGAGCTACGGCTGATTAATCTTCCGCCGGTTTCGACTGCAGCTGGATGTAATTTTCGATGCCCATGCGAGCGATCATATCGAACTGCTTTTCCAATATGTCGACATGCTCTTCCTCATTTTCGAGGATATGGGCGAAAAGTTCACGGCTGACAAAGTCCCGGACACTCTCGCAATAAGCGATTGCATCTTTCAGCAGCGGCAGCGCTTCATATTCCAGCTCAAGGTCAGCTTTCAGGATTTCCTCTACCGTCTCGCCGATGCGCAACCGCCCGAGCAACTGGAAATTGGGTAAACCGTCCAGAAACAATATCCGTTCAGACAGCTGATCGGCATGTTTCATTTCGTCGATTGATTCGTGGCGTTCGAAATGCGCGAGTTTGGCCACACCCCAATTGTCCAGCATGCGATAGTGCAGCCAGTACTGATTGACTGCAGTCAGCTCATTTTTGAGCGCCTCGTTGAGAAACTCAATAACCTTGGCGTCGCCCTTCATGGCTGTTCTCCTGTGTGTGAATATGCCTGAAAGTAGCGGTTAAATGTCCGCAAGTGAAGGTTCAATAAAACTGAAATCGCCAATGCATTCAGCCGATATTGCTAAGCGATTGCAGGCCCGGTGCTAATGATATTGCGCGCGAAGGACAGGCACTGGCCGCATTTCGGTTTGCGGCCAAGGCGGGCGTAAACATCATTTGGGCGCTCCGACCCACAACGCACGGCGGCGCGGAGGTCTTTTTCCCTTATGGCATTACACACGCAAACGATCATGGATTCGCTCCTTGTGAGAGATTTACCGTTAATGCGAATTGATTGCAATAGCGTTAGCGTCGCAATGGTTGTATTTTACCCCGCGCCAGGCTGCGCCACAGCCATTCCAACGGGCCATAGCGGAAATGTTGCAGCCAGGGCTTCGACCAGAGCAGCATGATTGCCCATGTACCGATGACGAATGCCCAAAGCTCAATCCGCCCGACAGAGCCGAACAGACCGAAACCATAGCCGTAAAATATTGTCGTCATGAGAATGCTGGTGCCCAGATAGTTGGTGAACGCCGCCTGCCCCGCCGCCGCCACGCGCGATATGAAGCCGCTATCGGCATATTTCGCGATAAATAGTATCAGGACAGCTGCGTAACCGATGGTCAGCATCGTGCGCGGAATGGCGCTCCAGATGAAGAACGCAGCGATCGCCGTAATCTTGTCGTAGTTCGTTATCACGACCATCGCCCCGACCACGATGCTCAAAATGAGGCCCGGGATGATCATCTTGCGCGCCCAGCTTATATATTCGGCACGCTCCCAATCGCCGGTCAGGAACCCGTTCTTTTTCATTGCCATGCCGATCATCATCAATGGCAGGGTCTCGCCGACAGTCTGCAATACACCGAAAAACGGATCGCTCCAATGGCTCAGTTTGTCCGCCACGATCCCGGCATAATCGCCACGATGTATCGCGAGTTGCTTGGCAGTTTCGAAGTCGAAATCCGGACTCGCCATAATTTCTTTATACTGCTTGACCAAGTCAGCAGATGCCCCGGGCTGCGTTGCGAAGAACTGCATGACCTGCAGCCCGATAAATTGCAGCCCGAATAGCAACAGGTGGATGCCGAATATGATCAACGCCCATTTGATCAACCTGCGCGGCTCCCATTTGCGAAACAGATATGCGAGACAGCCCACGGCTGCATAAAGGAACAATATGTCGCCAAACCAAATGAAGTAGAAATGCACGAGACCGAATATGGCGAGCCAGAACATGCGCGAATAATGCACCTTCGCCGCGCTTTCGCCCTTGGCATCGGCACGCTCAATAATGAGCATCATGCTCGCGCCGAACAATAACGAGAAGAATCCGCGCATCTTTCCGTCGAGCAGCACGTAAGAAATAACCCACGCGCCGCGCTCGGCGACCGTGTCTCCGCCATAAGCCAGCGGTGTGATATACGCCCAGAACGGCATCGCAAAGGCAACGATGTTCATCGCCAAGATGCCCATCACGGCAAAGCCGCGCATCGCATCCAGACTGATGTGGCGAACCGCCCCCGAAGTTCCTTCCATTCACTTTCCCCCTTAGCAATGGCATTACTACACCACAGCCTTACCACCATAATGACAGCGTTCCAGCCAAAGCGTAAGCCGCGCCGCATGACTGACAAAAGATCCGGAAAAGCTATCCCCAGCAGCCGCCTGCGACGCCTCGGGCATTTTGGCGGTCTCGCGGCGGGGATTGCCGGTAACGTGGTTGCAGGCGGCGTGCGCGAACTTGCCAGTGGCAAGCGTCCCCGCATGTCCGACCTGATGCTGACGCCTGCCAATGCGCGCAAGGTGACTGACAGGCTCGCAGAAATGCGCGGGGCAGCGATGAAACTGGGGCAGTTGCTGTCGATGGACAGTGGCGATTTCGTACCGCCCGAGCTTGCCGAAATTCTCGCCCGGCTTCGTGCCGATGCAGAGCCGATGACCGATGCCCAACTCGCGAAGATTTTGATCAACCAATGGGGTGCAGACTGGCGGGGCAAACTGTCCGCCTTTGATAGCCGCCCGATTGCAGCGGCCTCCATTGGCCAGGTTCATAGAGCTCGGGCGATCGATGGCCGCGATCTGGCTGTAAAAATCCAGTATCCCGATATCGCAGCCAGCATCGATAGTGACGTTGAAAATGCCAGCATGTTGCTAAAGGCGAGCGGGTTGCTGCCGCGCCACATCGACATCAAGCCGTTACTCGCCGAAGCCAAGATGCAGCTGTATGATGAGGCCGACTATGTTCGCGAGGCGATGTATCTGGCGCGTTATGCGGAGGCCTTAAACGGCGACCCGCGATTCGCAGTACCCGACACTCTGCCCGAACTTTCGACGCCGACGATATTGGCGATGACCTATGTTCCGGGCGTTCCAATTGAACAGCTGTTGTCGAAATCGCAGGAAGATCGTGACCGGGTGGCGCACGCATTGATGGATTTGGTGCTGTGCGAACTGTTCGAATTTGGTGTGATGCAAAGCGATCCCAATCTTGCCAACTACCGTTATGATCCCGTGACCGGAAAAATTGTGCTGCTCGATTTCGGCGCTGCACGTTATGTATCACCAGAAATCGAGCAGTTTTACCGGCAAATACTGTCTGCAGGCCTGACCGGGGACCAAGCCATACTTCGGTCTGCGCTTGAGGAATTTGGCTTGATCGACGACCAGATGAGTACGGCGCACGTACATTCAGTTACCCGGCTGTTCGATATGATTATCGAACCGATGATTCATCGGGGGGCGTTCGATTTTGGCAACAACAGTTTGATGCATTCGATTCGGGATGAGGGCCTTGAATTGCTAAATGACCGGGCCAATTGGCGGCTACCACCAGCCGAGCTGTTCTTCATCCAAAGAAAGCTGGGCGGAATGTACCATCTGGCGGCACGGCTCCGCGCGCGCTTGGATATCGGCGCGTTGCTCCGCAAACACCTCTAAATGCATCCCGGGAATTGAATATTGCTCGCGGAATTTTCATCTGCTATTAACACTGATGTAGATAAGGACTGATTCGAAAAGCTGACTGAGGAATATATCGATGTCTGTCATACCATTTCACCACCCCGAGCGTCCCGGCAGTGAGTTTCGTCCGTTCAAGGCGTGGCGGCATTTTCAGAATTTGATGGCTGACAAAGAAGATACCGAGCAGGTTTTTCATATCATTGCGGCGCTGCGCGGCCGCAAGTTCAGGCAGGTGGCCGACAAATTCTGGCACAGCGAGAAAGGCCAGCGACTGCTTGCAACCAATCAGCGGCTGATCGACATTCTGGATGACCATGACACATTGAAGCAGCTTCCCGCTGGAACGGTTGGACGCGCTTATGTCGATTTCATGGAACGTGAGGGCCTATCTGCTGCGGGTCTGGAGGCGGAATATGCAAAATTCACCGATGCTGGCACGCGGTTCGAAGATGGCATTGACCGCTATGGGGATCGCTTGCGCGACACGCATGATTTGCATCACATCCTCACCGGTTATGGCCGCGATGCACTTGGTGAGCAATGCGTGCTCGCATTTACATATGCGCAGAACCGCAATCTGGGCGTCGGCTTTATTGCTTATGCCGGCGGCTTCGAACTGAAACGGCGTGTTGCACGTTCCGCGCCTATCATGGCGGCTGTCCGCGAAGGCCACAAAATTGGCAATGCGGCAAAAAATCTCGTCCATGAGGATATCATTGCGCTGCTAAAGGAACCACTGGCAGATGCACGCAAGCGACTGGGCATCGGCGACCCCGTGGCCTATCGCGCCGCACATGAAGCCATGCGTTCGCGCGGCATCGATCCTTACAACCTGTTGGCGGCAGCCGCCTAAAGCCAACTGGAAATCTGCTCCAGTGGCTTTTTGACGGTTGCGTGGACCGGCACCGTTGCACCTTGCGCAGGGTGCCCAACCACCAGCACCATGACTGGCTTTTCATTTGCGGGCCGCTCGCAAATCTCGTTCAGGAACTTCATCGGGTTGGGCGTGTGGGTGAGCGTGGCCAAGCCCGCGTCATGCAGCGCCGCGATTAGAAAGCCTGTCGCAATCCCGACGCTTTCATTGACGTAATAATTTTGCTTGTCATCGCCGGGATATAGCCCGCCACGCCGCTGACCAAATATCACGATCAGATATGGTGCCGTTTCGAGATAAGGCTTGTCCTCGTCGGTACCCAGCGGGGCTAGTGCGTCAATCCATTCCTGGCTCGCTTTGCCCGCATAAAATTCACGTTCTTCCGCCTCGGCGGCCTTACGTAAAGCACTCTTTTTATCAGGCGATGAAACCACCGCGAAATGCCATGGCTGGTGATTGGCTCCGCTGGGCGCAGTCCCCGCCGCCAGCAATGCGGCCTCGATTACCGCGCGCGGTACCGGCGTTTCGGCAAAATCGCGGCACGTGCGGCGCGTCTTCAACTGCTGGTAATAGTTTGAAGACCTTCGAATGCGTTCGTCGTCCGAATAGCGAGGCAACGCATCATAAGGGATAGTGTCGTGAAGCTCCATGGCGCCACGCTAGCTAAAGCGCGCTCTTTCCGCCAGCCCGCCAGTTAACCCTTTTTATCGTTGCCCTAATCGGCAAAGCCTGAAATCATCTCTCTGTGGGTCGTCCCGACGACGCAGCACCCGAGTCCAAAGGACCGCGTCTGCGAAATGTAGAGGAAGCCCGACCGTGCCCGACAATTTCATCACCGTCCGCAATGCCGTAAACTGGACAAACCACCACGAAAATATAGCCGTTCCCGTCGCAAAGATCATGACTGTTCATAACGACGAATCGGTACCGGCATCGTTGAATGGGATAAAAGCAACCGCCGGACGATTACAACACATCATCCGCGATGCACTGGCCGCTGGCAAACGGATCCGGGCCGTCGGCGCACACTGGTCATTTTCCGACATTCCAGTTGTGACCAATGGCTGGATTATCGAAACAAAGCCGCTCGATTGGCGATTTGTATTTGGCGCAGGCGATATGCATCCTCAGTCTGATGCAACCCATGAGGAACTGCTTCTCTGCCAATGCGGCACGCCAATCTCGCGAATTAATGAAACGTTTGAATCGCCTAATTCTGTGTTTCCGGCAAGCCAGCGCCGGCGTGCACTTCGGACGTCCGGTGCCAGCAATGGCCAGACAATCGCGGGCGCGCTCGGCACGGGCGTGCATGGCTCGGCCATTGATGTCGGCGGTATGGAAAGCCAAGTGGTCGGTATCCAGTTATTGACCGCCAATCGCAATATGTGGATCGAGCGCGCCAGCGCGCCGACGATGAAGGACAGCTTCGCTGCGCGATTGGGTGCAGAACTCGTCCGCGATGACAATCTGTTTGAGGCGGCGATTGTCAGCCTGGGCTCGCTTGGCATCGTCCATTCGGTGATGGTCCGGTCCACGGGGCGCTATCTGCTTAATTCGTCGCTGCGGCGCATACGCTATGGCAAGATCAGGGCGGCGCTTAACTCGCTGGAGTTTACCGGATCTGGCATCCCCGACGAGAGCCGCCGTCCCTATTTCTTTCAGGCAATCATCGATCCCGACGATTTGTGGGAGGATGGCGACCGCGCCAAGGTGTTCTGCACCGTGCGGTACAAGGAGGTTTGCCCGCCGGGCTATTTGCCCAAATATAATCTCAAAAAGGAAAATAGCGACGGCACCGATTTGCCCAAGTTGATCGGCGATATCATCAAACTCGATCCGGCGTTGCGGGATCTGGCCACATGGCTGCTGATGGAAATCATGCTCAAGGAGCAAAACGAGCAAAATACCCCCGAAAAATGGAAAACGCCGGGGCAGGCCTACACCTTCACTGACGCGCGGCGCGGCGTGGCGAGCAGCGGTTTCGGTGTGCCGTTGGCGCAGGTGAGTAACGCGCTCCAGATCATGGCCGAGGCGTTCCGTTCGCATAAGAAAGCAGGCGTAGTGCTGACGTGCCGTTATGTGCAGAAGTCGCCGGGAATATTGTCATTCACCCGATATGACCCGACCTGCGTTATCGATATTGACGGCATCGATTCCTCTTCGACGCAAAAGCTTATCAAGCTGGTCGCACAAAGGTTCGAAACGGCGGGGATGCCCTTCACCATGCACTGGGGGAAAACAAACCATCTGACCAAAGCGCGCGTCCGCGCAGCATATGGCGGCAACGTAGACCGCTGGAACGCGGCGCGCCGGATATTGCTGCCCGATCAGGCTGAGCGCGATGCTTTTTCAAACGATTTCATTGATGCCGTTGGTCTAAACACCTGAAGGCAGAAAGAAAAAGCGGCGGCTAAAACTTGCTCCTGACGGTCAGGCGGCTAAGGTCACGCGATGCTGTCGACGCTGACCCCCCACGCCGCCGCGTCCATTTTGCTTGCTGTTCTGGTATTTTACGCCTTCGCGACCGAAAAGCTGCGTGTCGAGATCGTGTCGCTGCTAACTATCGGCGTCATCGCACTAGGACTCTATTTCTTTCCGATGCCTGACATGGTGCCCAATCAAGGGTTAGTGCTGGCGTTTGAAGGCTTTGGTCACCCTGCCCTCATCACCATTTGCGCGCTGATGATTATGGGCCGCGGGCTAGTGGTCACCGGTGCGCTCGATCCGGCGGCACGCGCGCTGCGGTCGGTGTGGCGGTTCAACAACCAGCTGGGGCTGTTGGTCACGCTGCTGCTAGCCTTTGGCATGAGTATGATGATCAATGATACGCCGGTCTTGGTACTGCTCCTGCCGATATTGACCCAGCTCGCGATGCAGGGCGGCATGCCCGCATCAAAGACACTGATACCGGTCAATTCGGCGGTGCTCATCGGCGGGATGGCTACGACGATTGGCACCTCCACTAATCTGCTAGTGGTGTCGATCGCGCAGGATTTGGGGATGCCCGCAATTGGAGTGTTTCATTACACCCACATCGTTCTGATCGCGGCGGCGGTTGCTTTGCCTTATATCTGGCTGGTCATGCCGCGCCTGCTGCATGGCACAGAAGTTGAGCAAGCGCAGGAACGGCATAATTTCCTCGCTACCTTCCGGATCAGCGAGACGTCGCCGTTGTTGGGCAAAACCGAAAGCGATCTTGCAGAAATCCTTCCTGCCGATTTCCGCTTCATCTCCGAAATGTCGGGTCAACTTGTTGGCAGCATGCGGATTGCGGTGCAGGCTCCGCGCGATGCCCTGGTTGAAGCAGCACGTATATTAGGCGCAAGCGCCGCTCCTGCATGGCTGACCGAGCGTCTGTCGCGTGAGGCCGCGGCAAGCCGGCATGACATCGTTATCGCCGAACTTGCGGTGACAAACGATTCGCGGTTGGTTGGCCGCACCCTGCAAAATGCCGGGCTTGAGGGTATTGCGGTACTTGGCATCGATCAGGCGCGACGCTTCATCCACGAACATCGCGAGAAAAGCGCTGACGCTCCATTACGCGAAGGCGATGTGGTGCTTGCGATGGGGACCGAAGAACGAATACAGCAATGGGCACAGGAAGATGCGCTCTTGTTGCTCGCCGGGGTCAAGGAATTGCCTCGGTCGAACAAGGCGCCGCTGGCGCTGGCAATTATGACGCTCGCTGTGGGGATTGCGAGCTTCGGGCTGATTCCGATTGCTATCACTTCGCTTGCGGGCGCGGTCGCAATGTTCCTGACGGGATGCGTAAAATTCGAACGCGTTGGCCGTGCGCTGTCAGCAAAAGTGATTGTGCTGATCGCGGCCAGTATCGCGATCGGCAAATTATTTTTGGTCAGTGGTGCTGCCGCGTGGATCGGCGAAGGGCTGGCGCAGGGTTTGCAATATGCCGCGCCGGCTGTGGTGATTGCGGCGGTGATGTTGTTCGTCACTGTGCTTACGAATTTCGCCTCGAATGCGACTGCGGCTGCCGTTGGCACGCCAATCGCCTTTGCTCTGGCAGAGCAGCTTGGTCTGCCCGTGGAGCCTCTGGTGCTTGCCGTTCTTTTCGGGTGCAATTTATGTTATGCAACTCCCGTCGCATATCAGACCAACATGTTGATCATGGCCGAGGGCGGATATCAATTCCGCGACTATATGCGCACCGGTGTGCCGTTGGTGCTGATTATGATTACGACGTTGTCGACGTTGCTGGTGTGGCAGTACGGGCTTTAGCGCCGGTCCTTGCGGATCATCAGTTTGAGGCCCGACCAGACTGCGTCCACCGCACAGACCTTAACATCGACCAAATCGGTCGTTGGCAGGATGACCGCGCGGATGGTGTCTTCGGTGATGTCGGTCGGGACTTTGGATGCCTTTTTCGGCCAGCTTACCCAGATGAAGCCAGCGGGCTGGAGGAGCGGGCGGAGCATCGTGAGCTTCGCCTCCATATCAGCGCGTTCGGTGACGAAAATATGCGCGGCGTCGAGGCCAGTTTCGGGTGCGGACAGATATACCAGATCGGGCATATCGATTTCGGCAAGTACGCTATCGGGCATCGCATCCAACCAGACGCGCATGCCGGGTTTCAGCGACAGCTTCTTGCCAAGCGGCGTGCCGGAATAGCCCGCTCCGGACGAAGCAGGTGCCACCTTTTAGGCTTCCATCCAGTTTTTGAAGAAACTCTCATGCGCGGCGCGGAGGTCGGAGAGGGGAACATCGAATCCCGGACCCTTGACTGCCATGCCGCTGACGGTCCCAATCCGCGTCATTCGCAAACCAGCCGCTTGAATCGTATCTGCAACGGCGCTGGTCACAATATAGCGCGCCTGATCTTCACCAAAGGCTGTGAAGTGGTCGCCGATCTCTTCCAGAACGAAGCCTTTGCCGCTCGCCAACGCCATTTCTGTCAAAGCAACTAGCAGTCCGCCATCTGCAATATCATGCACGGCATTGACCTTGCCCTCGTCGATCAACTTCCGAACGAATTCGGCATGGACTTTCTCTGCAGCAAGATTGACGGCTGGCGCGTCGCCATCTTCGCGCCCATGCAACTCGCGCAGCCAAAGCGATTGTCCGAGATGTCCGTTGTTGTCGCCAATGACAAAGATTGCATCCCCGTCCGCCTTAAACCCAATCGTCGCCATCTTGCTCACATCTTCGAGCACGCCGACGCCGCCGATGGCTGGCGTTGGCAAGATTGCGCTACCGCCGCCGGTCGCCTTGCTTTCATTGTAGAGCGAGACATTGCCCGACACGATCGGGTAATCGAGCGCGCGGCAGGCATCGCCCATACCCTCGAGGCAGCCCACAATCTGCGCCATGATTTCGGGGCGCTGCGGGTTGGCGAAGTTGAGGCAGTTGGTGATCGCCAGCGGCTTTGCTCCCACCGCGCAGATGTTGCGATAGGTTTCAGCCACCGCCTGTTTGCCGCCTTCATAGGGGTCGGCGTAGCAATAACGCGGGGTGCAATCGGTGCTCATCGCCAGCGCGCGGTTGGTGCCGTGGATTCGCACGACAGCCGCATCGCCGCCCGAAAGCTGCGCAGTATCGCCGCCGACCTGTGAGTCATATTGCTGCCAGATCCAGGCGCGCGACGCGAGGTCGGGGCAGGCCATCAGTTTCAGCAAATCCGCGCCGATGTCGGTGCTTTCGGGAATATCGCCGAGCGGCTTGACCTTGGCCCAGGCCTTATATTCTTCCTTCGACGCCGCGGGCCGGTCATATAGCGGCGCGTCCTCGGCGAGTGGGCCGAGCGGAATGTCGCATACGACCTCACCCTGCCAAGTCAGCACCATATGGCCGGTGTCGGTGACTTCGCCGATCACCGCGAAATCCAATTCCCATTTGTCGAAAATCGCCTTGGCAAATTCCTCACGCCCGGGCTTAAGCACCATGAGCATACGTTCCTGAGACTCGGACAGCATCATTTCATACGGCGTCATGTCTTCCTCGCGGCACGGCACCATGTCCATGTTGAGGATGATGCCAGCCTTGCCATTAGTCGCCATTTCGACGCTGGAGCTGGTCAGGCCAGCCGCGCCCATATCCTGGATCGCAACAATCGCATCCGATGCCATCAGTTCGAGACACGCCTCGATCAACAGCTTTTCGGTGAACGGATCGCCGACCTGAACCGTCGGGCGCTTTTCCTCAATATCTGCGCCAAAGTCCGCCGATGCCATCGTCGCACCGTGGATGCCGTCGCGGCCGGTCTTGCTGCCGACGTAAACGATAGGATTGCCCACGCCCGTCGCGGCGGAATAGAAAATCTTGTCCTGATCGGCGATGCCCACGGTCATTGCGTTGACGAGAATATTGCCGTCATAGGCGGGGTGGAAATTGGTCTCGCCGCCTACAGTCGGCACGCCCACGCAATTGCCGTAGCCGCCGATACCCGCAACCACGCCTTGCACCAGATGCTTCATCTTGGGGTGATCGGGCCGTCCGAAGCGCAAAGCATTCATATTCGCCACCGGCCGCGCGCCCATCGTGAACACGTCGCGCAAGATGCCGCCAACGCCCGTCGCCGCGCCCTGATAGGGTTCGATGTAGCTTGGGTGGTTATGCGATTCCATCTTGAAGATCGCCGCGAGCTTGGTGCCGTTCGGGCCTTCGCCAATGTCGATAACGCCTGCATTTTCGCCCGGACCGCAGATCACCCAAGGTGCAGTCGTCGGCAATTTCTTCAAATGGATCCGCGAGGATTTGTAGGAGCAATGCTCCGACCACATCACCGAGAAAATGCCGAGTTCCACCATGTTCGGCTCGCGCCCCATCGCGTCCAGCACGCGCGCATATTCTTCTTCATTCAGACCATGGTCGGCGACGATTTGGGGTGTGATTTCGGACATAGTCGGCCCTTAGCGAGACGCCGCTTTTTGTGCCAGTCTTAATGCTGCGCCGAACGCGCGGCCCACCACGATGCCAGCGTGACGATGCCATAGGCAAACAGTGCAAGCAGGCTGGTGCCGAGCGTGACATCGGGTTCAACCGGGCCGAACCAATTAGACGCCTGAAGCGCCAACATGATGACGGCGAGGCTTAACAAAGGCGCTGTCTTTGGCTTTGACTTACGCGCGTAAATCCAAAGCGCGCCGAAAGTCAGGATCAGTTCGAGCGGCATTTCGATGGCGGGATGGTTCCAAAGACCAAAGCCCAGCTTCGGCGGGCTGCCAGCGATGGTGAGATCAGGCACATGCACCAATAGGTCAAAGAACCAGTGCGACAGCACGACCAACGCGCCAATGATCGCAGCGGCGCGGTTGCGGCTGACAGAGAATATTAGCGCACCACACCCGGCAGCCCACACCGCTGAGCCAAGCAGGCTGTGCGTGTAGGGCATGTGATATAGATCCATCGGGTTCATCACCGATATGCCCGGTGTCACCCGCATGGCCTCAATGCCGAACATCAGAAACATGAAAAATGCCCAATCGACCAGCTGCGCGGCGATAAACAACATCGGCAGGCTCGGGGCATCTTTGTGCGTCGCGGCAACCATCGCTGGTGCCCAGTGACCGATGAACATGATTGAAGCCCCTCCCTTAAGGACAGGCTAGCAGCTTTGCGCACAAAATAAATGGCCGCTGGTATTGCTACCAGCGGCCACTGCGTCTGATTTTGGAAGTCCTTGACCCGAAGGTCATTCTTTCCGCTGTCTGACGTCCGGTTCCCCAACTCGGCCCGAAGGCCTTGTTGGTTCGCCTTGGTACTGTGGGTATCCTATCCGGCGTTGCTTCTCTTTCGATTAGCCGCACTTGATATTCGTTGTCTTTGTACCCACCGCCTCTGCCACATTTCCCTGTCTTGCGACTGGTTTGCCTGCTGATTTGGTGACCTGACACTAGAACCATTCCGCTCCGCTTTCCCGTTTCCGTTCCGGCTTTGCATCGTGGCGGTCCTGCCCGATGACTTAAAGTTGTCATGAAAAGTGAGTCGCGCAAACATAAAAATGTAAAGTTATCCACAGGCAGGCGGGTTTGCGGTGGACAAGTTGGCGCACAAGTTTCGGCTAGAAACGAATACGGCCTCCACGCCGTGCATGGAGGCCGTTCGATTCAACCGGGGGCGAGGGAGAGAGGAGGAGAGTGCCGCCCGGCCGAAGTGCGTTTCGACAATTTCTCGTCGTTGAAACCCAAATAGTCAGCGGTTGCTTATGCTGCAATTGCGAAAAAACTAGGGCTAGTTGCATGTTTTGCAACTAGCCCGTTTTCGTAGCGGAATGCATGCTTTGCATTCGAATGTAGTTAGGAAATTATACTTAAGGCGCAATTCCATTGCCCGGAAGCGATGCGTTGACGATGCCGCCGTCGCAGGCAATTGTCTCACCGACGATATAATCGCCTGCCCGCGCCGCCAAGAAAATCGCGAGTCCTGCCATATCCTCAGGCGTACCGATTCGTGGGAACGGGATATTTTTGGCAACCGCATCGGCATGGTCGCGCGCTGCCTTGTTCATGTCGGACTGGAATGCGCCCGGCGCGATGCCACTGACCAAAATATTGTCTTTCACCAACTCCGCCGCCAGCCGCCGGGTCAGATGGATCACCGCGGCCTTCGAAGCCTGATAGCTATAGGTTTGCCACGGATTGATCTTCATCCCGTCAATCGACGCAATGTTGATGACCTTGCCCGGGCGGTCGAAGCTCGCCGCAGCTTTCAACTGCGGGTGCATCGCCTGCGTCAGGAAAAACAGCGATTTGACGTTGAGGTCCATCACCCGGTCCCAGCCGGCCTCGGGGAACTGGCCGAAGTCGGCGCCCCAAGCAGCCCCTGCGTTATTGACCAATATGTCGACCTTCTCCTCGCGCTCGGCGATTTGCGCGGCGAGCGACAGGCAGCCATCGACGGTTGAAAGATCGCAGGGCAGACCGATAACCTGATTGCCCAGTTCAGCGACGGTTTCCTCGATCTGGTCGACCTTGCGCGCGCTGATATAGACGCGCGCAGCGCCAGCGGCGAGATAGCCCTCGACGATCATCTTGCCGATACCGCGCGAGCCGCCAGTAACGACCGCGACGCGGCCGTTGAGGTTGAATAAACTGTTGATGTCCATTGGGGTAATCCTCTCAATATCCGTTCATCGTCGCCACGCGGTCGGCGTGGAAATAAACGTCGCCGAAGAACTCGTTCAGGCTGCGGTCGCGCTTCATATAGAGGCCGATGTCATATTCGTCGGTCATGCCGATGCCGCCGTGCATTTGAACGCCTTCTCGCACCGACAGGTTGCAGGCGAGACCCGCCTTCGCCTTGGCAGCGGCAACATAAAGCTCGGCCTTGGCATGGCCCTCGTCGAGCAACGACTGCGCCTTCAATACAATCGAACGCGCACCTTCCATTTCGCCATAAAGATGCGCGGCGCGATGTTGAAGCGCTTGGAATTCTCCAATGACGCGGTCGAACTGCTTGCGGGTTTTCAGATACTCAAAGGTGATATCCATCGCGCCGGTACCGACGCCAACCATCTCCGCCGCTGCACCAACTCGCCCGGCGTCGAGCATTTTGCTCAGCACCGCCCAGCCGCCATCGACCTCGCCGATCACCGCGTCGGCATCGACTTGAACACCGTCGAGCGTGACATGCGCCGCCATCGCCGAGTCGACCAGGCGCGCCGCCTCCATTGACATTCCGGCTGCATCCTTCTCGACCGCAAACAAAGTCAGACCATCGGTTTCGCCAGAGGCACCCGCCGTGCGCGCTGCGACAATTAGCATATCGGACGATGTCCCTTGCACCACGAACTGCTTATGTCCCGACAGCTTAAAGCCATTGCCGCTACGTTCGGCCTTGCAGGCAATCTTTTCGGGCCGATGCTTGACGCCTTCGTCAATGGCTAGACCAATAACTGTTTCGCCTGCCAGTATGCCCGGGAACCAGCGCTCGCGCATTGCCTTGTCGGCGAGCTTCAGCGCTTCGACCGCTGCGACCGAAGTCGACAGAAAAGGCGAAGGCGACAGGTTGCGGCCGATCTCTTCGAGCACGATGCCCGCCTCGATATGCCCCATCCCCATGCCGCCATCGGCCTCGGGGATCAGAATTCCAGTAAAGCCCATCTCGCCGAACTGCTTCCAAAGGCCGTGCGAAAAGCCATCCTTGCAATCCATGTCGCGATATTTGCGGAAATGGGTAACGGGCGCTTCGGTTACCATGAAGTCGCGCGCGCTGTCACGGAGCATCGCCTGATCGTCGTTGAGTGTCATCGCCATGATTTAAGCTCCCGGCATTTCAAGGATGCGTTTGGACACAACATTGAGCATCACCTCGCTGGTGCCGCCTTCAATCGAGTTCGCTTTGGTCCGCAGCCAGTTGCGTGCCTTCGATCCGCCGTTGGACCGCTCGCTATCCCATTCAAGCGCCTGAGAGCCGCCAATCGACATTACCAGTTCGTTGCGCTTCTTGTTCAACTCGGTCCCGACATATTTCATCAGGTTCGAATAGGCAGGATGCGCCTTGCCCGTTTTCCATTCGTCCATGAAGCGTTCGCCATGCGCGCGGAAGGTGAGGTTTTCGACGTCGAACAACGCCATCTGCGCGCGCAGCACTGGTTCTTCCGACAGCACTGCCTTCATCGCCGCGCCAATCGAGGTCACGCCGCCATCTCCGCCCATGCCCGAGATCATCTCGCGCTCATGGCCGAGCAGATATTTGGCGACGTCCCAGCCGCGGTTCAGATCGCCGACAATCTGATGCTTTGGCACGACGACATTGTCGAAAAAGGTTTCGCAAAAAGGCGAGTTGCCGGAAATCAGTTTTATCGGCTTGGTTGAAACGCCGGGTGTTTCCATGTCGAACAACAAGAAACTGATACCCTGATATTTGTTGGTCTTGTCGGTGCGGACGAGGCAGAAAATCCAATCGGCCTGATCAGCGTAAGACGTCCATATTTTCTGGCCATTGACGACCCAATGATCGCCCTTGTCTTCGCCAAAAGTCTGCATCGAGACAAGGTCGCTGCCCGCGCCGGGTTCGGAATAGCCCTGGCACCAGCGGATTTCACCGCGCGCGATCTGGTTCAGATAATGCACTTTCTGTTCTTCGCTACCGAATTTCAGCAGCGCCGGTCCGAGCATCCAGATCCCGAAGCTATTCAATGGACTGCGGCATCCAAGCTTCGCCATTTCCTGTCGCAGTACTTTGGTTTCTTGCGGAGACAACCCAGCGCCACCATAAGCCTTTGGCCAATCCGGAACCGTATAACCCTTGGCCGCGCAGCGTTCCATCCAGACCTTCTGCGCTTCGGATTGAAACTTGAAATTGCGCCCGCCCCAGCAGACATCTTCGTCGCCTTTGACCGGTGTCCGCATTTCGGACGGACAGTTTTCTTGCAACCACGCGCGCGCTTCGGCGCGGAATGTTTCAAGGTCGGACATCATGCTCTCCTTTTAATTGCTTGGCTAAATTTTGGGCGGTCGGCAAACGAAACGCAAGCGCTTATCGGCGGGCAATGCATGCCGTAACGTCAAAGCGCTGCCAATTGACAGGCAGGGCCGCAGCCCTAGCATAGGCAGAGGAATGAGGAGCCTTCCACACATGCGATTCGCCGTAAAACCGACATTGCCAGCGGCATGATCGAGCCAATGCGCCTTCCCCGTTCGCTCAAAATCTTTCATGGGCTGGGATCGGTCGCCTACGGCATCAAGGATAATGGCTTTTCCGTTTTCCTGCTCATTTTCTATAATCAGGTCATGGGGCTCGATGCCGGAGTGGTCGGTGCAGTCATCATGGCAGCGCTCATCTTCGATGCCTTTGCCGACCCCATCATCGGCGAACTCAGTGACCGGACGCAAAGCAAATGGGGACGGCGTCTGCCCTGGCTCTATTTCTCGGCTATCCCGCTAGGGATCTTGTGGATGCTCTTATGGCACCCGCCTGAGCTGAGCGACAATATGCTCATCGTCTGGCTCTTCTGCACAGCCGTATTGGTGCGCACTTTCGTGTCGATGTGCGAAGTGCCATCCATTGCCTTGGTGCCCGAACTGACCAGCGATTATGATGAGCGAACACGGCTGATGCGATATCGGTTCCTCTTTGGCTGGGCGGGCGGCTTGCTTGTACTCATCCTCGCTTACGGTGTTTTCTTTGCCGGACCGAAGGGCGTTACCGATATCGACGGTTATAATGCGTATTCGCTCTGCGGCGCACTGATGATTGTCGCCGCTGTTCTTGTTTCGGCTGCCGGACAGCATAAACGGGTTGCCCGGCAATCGCCCCCGCCACAGTCCTATCACGGATTAAAGCACATATTGGCGGAAATGCGCGCGACGCTTTCGAACCGCGCATTTCTCTGGCTGGTATCGGCTGCCTTATTCGGGTTGATCAATCAGGGCATTACTTTTGCGTTGAGCAACTATCTGCTGGCGTTCCTGTGGCAGTTGGCGATGCTGGAAATGCTGGCCTATGCACTCATCCTGTTTGCAAGCATGGTTGTGGCATTTCTGATCGTCCCGCCGGTCTCGGCACGAATGGGCAAAAAACATGCGGCAATGCTATTTGCCTTGCTGGCGCTCGGCATCAACACTGCGCTTTATTGCTGCTGGCTTTTTGACCTGGTGCCCGGCGCGCCTGGAAACCCCGATGCGCGTTTCATGTTTGCATTCGTCATTTTTTCGAACAGCTTTTCCATCGCGATGATGATCCTGACCTCCTCGATGATGGCAGACGTCGTCGAGGCATCGCAGACCGAAACCGGGCGCAGGTCAGAAGGGCTGTTCTTTGCCGGATATTTCTTCATGCAGAAATGCGCCATTGGCATCGGCACATTTATCGCAGGGATGATCCTGACCTTTGCAGATTTCCCGCAAGATGCGGTATCCGGAAAACTGGATCCCAGTATCCTTGACCAGCTTTCATTATTCTACATGCTGGCGATTCTGGTCATCGGGATCACAGGTATATTGATCCTGCGCCATTTCCCGATTTCGCGCGAAAGCCACAATGAACGACTACGCGTCTTGAACACATCGGCAGAGTCTGCCAGTTAAGCGCGCAATTAAATTTAAGAGAGGATAGCGAGTCATGGATTTCGATCTCACCGAAAAGCAAACCTATTGGCGCGACCGGATCCGCGAGCATAACGAACGCTTCATCCGACCGCGCGTAGCCGATTATTATGCCGAGCAAGCCCAAGGCAGCCGTTGGAAAGTCCTTCAGGTCGTCGAGGAAGAAAAGGCGCGCGCCAAGGCCGCTGGGCTTTGGAACCTGTTCATGCCGCCCGGATCAGGCCGCCCGCATGTCGACGACAGCGTGGCATTCGAAGGCCCAGGCCTCACCAATATGGAATATGCTTTGTGCGCCGAAGAAATGGGCCGCATCGGCATGGCGTCCGAGGTCTATAACTGCTCCGCGCCCGACACCGGCAATATGGAGGTTTTCCTGCGCTACGGCACCGCCGAACAGAAGCAAAAGTGGATGATCCCGCTGATGAACGGCGAAATCCGTTCCGCATTCCTGATGACCGAGCCTGCGGTGGCTTCATCCGACGCGACCAATATCGAAACCTCGATTCGCCGCGAAGGTGACGAATATGTGCTGAACGGCGTCAAATGGTGGTCGTCGGGCGCAGGCGATCCGCGCTGCAAAATCGCGATTGTCATGGGCAAGACCGATTTCGAAGCCAAGCGCCATGCACAGCAGTCGATGGTGCTAATGGAACTTGATGCGCCGGGCGTGAATATCCTGCGCCATTTGCCCGTTTTTGGCTATGACGATGCGCCGCATGGACATATGGAAATCGAATTGAAGGATGTCCGAATTCCCGCCTCCAATATGCTGCTCGGCGAAGGTCGTGGGTTCGAAATCGCTCAGGGCCGCCTTGGACCTGGCCGAATCCATCACTGCATGCGTACGATCGGGACCGCTGAAGAAGCGCTCGAAAAAATGTGCAAGCGGCTTCAGACCCGCGTGGCTTTCGGCAAAACAATTGCCGAGCATAGCCTGTGGGAAGAGCGCATTGCCCGCGCGCGTATCGACATCGAAATGACGCGTTTGTTGTGCCTCAAGGCCGCCGACATGATGGACAAGGTCGGCAACAAGGGTGCAGCTGCCGAGATCGCGATGATCAAGGTTCAAGCCCCGAACATGGCGCTCAAAATCATCGACGATGCAATCCAAGCGCATGGTGGCGGCGGCGTGTCCGACGATTACGGTCTGGCATCTGCTTATGCGCATCAGCGGACATTGCGTCTGGCCGATGGTCCCGATGAAGTCCACGCGCGTGCGATCGCCCGCATGGAACTGGGCAAGCATGGCGCAAGGCCATCAAGCAGCATGTCGAGCGGCGATATCGGGGTGGCCCGGTGAAAGCAGCAGTCCTGATCGAAGCGGGCAAGCCGCTTCAGATTGAACAGATCAATATATCGAACCCCGGGCCGCACGAGGTGCTAATCCGCACCGCGGCCTGCGGGCTGTGCCATAGCGATTTGCATTTTATCGAAGGCACCTACCCGCATCCGCTGCCCGCGATTCCCGGGCATGAGGCGGCTGGCATAGTCGAAGCGGTTGGAAGCGAAGTCCGCACCGTTAAGGTCGGAGATGCGGTAGTTACCTGTCTGTCGGCGTTCTGCGGCCACTGCGAATATTGCGTTACTGGCCGGATGTCGCTTTGCCTCGGCGGGGAGACGCGGCGCAAGCCGGGTGAAACACCGCGCTTGACCCGGCCCGATGGCAGCATGGTCAACCAGATGCTCAACCTGTCGGCTTATGCCGAAATGATGCTGGTCCACGAACATGCGTGCGTCGCGATTGACCCCGAAATGCCTCTCGACAAAGCCTCAGTGATTGGCTGTGCGGTGACGACGGGCGCAGGCACGATATTCAACGCGTGCAAGGTAACGCCGGGTGAAACCGTCGCGGTTATCGGTTGTGGCGGCGTTGGGCTTGCGACAATCAACGCAGCGAAAATTGCCGGTGCCGGTCGCATCATAGCTGCTGACCCGATCCCCGAAAAACGCGCGCTGGCGATGAAACTTGGCGCGACCGACGTCGTCGACGCTATGGCAGAAGACGCAGCCAAGCAGATTCAGGAACTCACCAAAGGCGGCGTCGATCATGCGATTGAAGCTGTTGGCCGTCCGGCCTCGGGCGAGCTTGCGGTCAAGTCGCTGAAACGCGGCGGGACCGCGACGATCCTTGGCATGATGCCCTTGCAGCATTCGGTCGGCCTGTCGGCGATGGATCTGCTGTCGGGCAAGAAACTGCAAGGCGCGATCATGGGCGGCAACCGCTTCCCTGTCGATATTCCGCGGCTTGTCGATTTCTACATGCGCGGGCTGCTCGATCTTGACAGCATCATTTCCGAGACGATTCCTTTGGAGCGGATCAACGAAGGCTTTGACCAGATGAAACGGGGTGACGCCGCCCGTTCGGTCATCGTATTCGACCAATGAGCACGCCCACTCCGATTGACGCGCAGACCGCTTTTACCGGCACGGTTGCGCCGACGGGTGCCGACATATTGGACGAGGTCAAGCTCGCCGAATGGATGTCGGCCAATGTCGCTGGCTTCGAAGGCCCGGTAGAAGCGCTGAAATTTGCCGGCGGCCAGTCGAATCCGACCTACCGGCTGAACGCCAACAGCGGTTCATATGTGCTGCGCCGAAAGCCGTTGGGCGTTTTGCTGCCCAGCGCGCATGCGGTTGACCGTGAATATAGGGTGATTGCCGGGCTGCACCCGACGGGCTTTCCCGTCGCCAAGCCCTTCGGTCTCTGCACCGACGACAGCGTTATCGGCAGTTGGTTTTACATTATGGACATGGTCGAGGGCCGGACGATCTGGGACGGCGCAATGCCGGGGTCGAACCCGCAAGAACGCCGCGCGACATATGAGGCGATGATCGACACGCTGGCGGCGCTGCACAATATCGATGTTGAGGCCGCAGGGCTGTCGGACTTTGGCAAACCTGGCAATTATTTCGGGCGTCAGGTGGACCGCTGGACCAAGCAATATCGCGCGTCCGAAACCGAAGTGATGCCTGAAATGGAGCGGCTGATCGAATGGCTGCCCAAGACGCTGCCTGAACAAACACGCACCAGCGTCGTCCACGGCGATTACCGTATCGACAACATGATTTTCGACGCCAAGGAGCCGGTCGTTCGCGCGGTGCTCGATTGGGAACTGTCCACGCTTGGCGATCCGCTCGCCGATTTTACCTATGTTGCGATGGCTTGGGTCACGCAGAATGAAGGCCGCTCGGGCGTGATGGACCTCGACCGCGCCGCGCTTGGTATTCCTGAACTCGACGCCATGGTGGAGCGCTATTGCGCCGCTACAGGCCGCGACGGCGTGCCGGATATGAACTGGTATTTCGCCTATAATTTCTTCCGGCTCGCAGGGATTATCCAGGGCATCAAGAAGCGAGTCATTGATGGCACCGCTAGCTCGTCGCACGCCCAAGCCATGGCCGAACGCGTTTTCCCGCTGGCTGAATCCGCGTGGAAATTTGCAGAAAAAGCAGGCGCTTAAAGTCCGCCACAATTTTGGAGAGTAAAATGTCGCTATTCGATCTGACCGGCAAGGTCGCCATCATCACCGGCTCATCACGCGGCATCGGGCAAGCGATTGCCGAGGAAATGGCGGATCATGGCGCAAAGGTCGCGATCTCCAGCCGCAACATCGGACCGTGTGAAGAAGTCGCTGCTGGGATCAACGCCAAGCATCCAGGCGCAGCGATTGCGGTGGCGTCCAGCCTTTCAGCAAAGGAGAGCTTGCAAAATTTGGTCGATGAAACGCGCAAAGCCTTTGGCAAGGTCGATATCCTCGTCTGCAACGCGGCGTCGAACCCGCATTATGGCCCAATGGCGACAATCACCGACGAGCAGCTGCGCAAGACGCTGGACCATAATATCGTGTCGCAACACTGGCTAATCCAGATGGTCGCGCCGGAGATGATTGCGCGCAAATCCGGATCGATCGTGATTGTTTCGTCTATCGGCGGATTGCGCGGATCGTCGATTTTGGGAGCCTATGCGATCACCAAGGCGGCTGATATTCAAATGACAAAGAATTTGGCGCGCGAATATGGGCCGGATAATGTGCGGATCAATTCGATTGCGCCGGGGCTGGTTAAAACCGATTTCGCTAAAGCGCTTTGGGAAAATCCCGAAAACTTGAAAGCATCGACTTCAGGCGCGGCGCTGGGCCGGATCGGCGAGCCGCGAGAAATTGCCGGAGCAGCGGTCTTCTTGGCATCCGACGCATCGAGCTTTATGACCGGGCAGACAATCGTGGTAGACGGAGGCGTAGTCGTATGACCGGAGCATTGGACGGCAAAATTGCCATCATCACCGGCGCAGGTTCGGGCATTGGCCGCGCGTCGGCGATCCGCTTCGCCGCTGAAGGTGCGAAGGTCGTGCTCGGCGATATGGCTGCCTCTGTGCATGACACCGCCGCGATGATCGGCGATGCCGCGACTGCTGTTCAAATGGATGCAGGCGACGAAGCCGATGTCGCGGCGATTGTCGCCAAGGCGCTTGAGCTTCACGGCCATATCGACATCGCTTTCGCCAACGCCGGGATTTCCGGCGGCATGGAAGGTATTTTCGATAACACCGTCGAGAATTTCACCAGCGTCCTGCGCGTCAACCTCATCGGCCCTTGGCTGATGGTGAAGCATGCAGGCAAGGTCATGGCGGACGCCGGTAATGGCGGCTCAATCATCCTGACCGCAAGCGTCGCGGGCATCCGCTCCGGCGCAGGTGGCCCGCCTTATTCGGCATCGAAAGCAGGCGTCATTAACTTGGCCAAGGTCACCGCACAGCAATTGTCGGGCACCAATGTCCGCTGCAATGCGATTTGCCCCGGCCTGACCGAAACCGGTATGACCAAGCCGACATTCGATTATGCCAAGGAAAAGGGTGTGACCGAGAAGATAGGACGACTCAATCCGCTGCGGCGCGGCGCACAGCCCGAAGAACTCGCCAATGTCGCCTTGTTCCTTGCCAGCGACCAAGCCAGCTATGTCAACGGACAGGCCATCGCGGTTGACGGCGGCCTATCAAGCTCGCACCCCGTTACCCGCCAATTGACAGGACAAACCGCAGTATGAGCGCGCTTCCCCATCCGTTCGTGTCGAGCCCAGTCGAGACACCCATCGTTCGCCCCTTACCTCTTGGTGTCTCGACGATGCTCGACACGAACGGAGATTTGGTATGAGCGCCGAAGAACTAGGTTTCCTTCCCGACCGGCTGGCTCGGATCACCGATTTCATTCAGGCGAATTATCTGGATAATGGCAAGCTGCCCTTTGCGTCGATTCTGGTCGGGCGCGGCGATGACATTGCGCTTAGCTGGTCGTCGGGTGTTGCCGACGACGCCATCTTCCGCATCGCCTCGATGACCAAGCCGGTCACCTCAGTCGCGTTTATGCAGCTCGTCGAACAAGGCAAGGTCGCGCTCACCGATCCGGTCGCCAAATATATCCCCGAATTTGCCAAATTGGGCGTATTCGTCGCAGGCGGTGGCAATGTGCCGTTTGTGTCGCGCCCACCGACAGCGCCGATGCGGATTGTTGACCTGCTGCGCCACACCAGCGGCCTGACCTACAGCTTTCAGGAGCGCAGCAATGTCGATGCGGCGTACCGCAAGACCGATGTCGAAAGCTGGTCCAAGAGCAATTCGCAAAGCTTTATTGACACGCTCGCGCAAATTCCGCTCGAGTTCGACCCCGGCACGCAATGGAATTATTCGGTTTCGACCGATGTGCTTGGCATCGTCATCGAACGCATCAGCGGCCAGTCGCTGCCGGATTATTTCCAGCAACACATCTTCGCGCCATTGGGCATGGACGACACATTTTTTAAAGTCCCTGCCGACAAAGCGGCGCGCATTCCCGAATGCTTCGCATTCGACGCCGAAACCAAGACAAAATTGTTCGACAAATCTGGTGCCGGAAGCCTTTGGACCAAAGGCTGGTCATTCAATTCGGGCGGCGGCGGCTTGGCCTCGACCGTGGCCGACTATCACCGCTTCAGCCGGATGCTGCTCAATGGCGGCGCGCTCGATGGCGCCCAGATCATCAGCCCCAAAACGCTTGAGCTGATGACCGCCAACCATATCCCCGGCGGACAGGACCTGACGCAAATGTCGAAATCCTTGTTCAGCGAAGCCGAAATGGCGGGCATCGGCTTTGGCCTCGGTTTTGCCACTACCATCGACAGCACAGCGACGCTTACTCCATGCTCGACCGGCGATTTCTATTGGGGCGGAATGTATTCGACCGCCTTCTTCGTCGATCCGGTCGAGGACATCATCATGATTTTCATGACTCAATTGATGCCGTCGAGCACCTATCCGGTAAGGCGCGAGATTAAGACGATGATCTATTCGGCTTTAGCTGCCTGATCGCCCGCTCCGTCGAGGCCAGATAGCTGCCTCGATCATAGCGGTATGTGCCGATATAGTGGATAAAAGCAGGATCGGCCGGCAATGCCTCCTCCCAATGATTGGTGTACCGGTCATAAGGCAGCTGGATGGGATCGGGGTCGTTCGCAACGACAAAATTCGAGGCCGCCTGCTCGCTGCCCCATTCATTGAAGCGCGGCCCAACAACGCTGCCAGCATCGACAGCAAAGCGTTCGGCAAGCGCGCGACCTCCGGCTGATTGGCTAAACCCTGCAAATCCGGCGCAACCGCGAATATATTTGAGCCCGTCTGCCCCCGGCATATCTCGCAACGCCGATTCGATCACAGACTGGATATGCGGATAAAGCGGACCATCGGGATAGATGTCACGGATCATCTGCGGGACCGTCATGAAGCCATGTTCAACATCCTCCACCCCTCCACCGAGGGTGAAGCTGCGGTTGCCGGCAATCGCTGCCGCCAACTCCGGCATGGGCCCCAACGTCACCGTGTCGGAATCGAGCTGGATGACATAATTTTCGCGGCGCAGGTCCAAAATCGCCAGCAAGCGTTCCCAGCAATTGCCCTTGGGGCAAGGGGCAGTATCAATGTCATCAAACGTCAGGATGATCGGATTGCCCACATGAAAGGCCAACACCGCTTTGTCCGCATCGGTCAACGTGCCATCATCCAGCAGCATCACTCGCCCACGCTGTAACTGCACATGAAGCGACTTCACCGCCACCAAATAGGGCAACAAAACCGCTGTCCCGATCATCGAAAACAGAATGACCCCGTCGTCCTTCGGCACAATCGGCGGCGTTTCCAATATATGCCGCACTGCGCGGCCATGTTGCCACGCAGCCATCTTGCGACCAAATGCCGACCAGATATTTGCGACCATCATCGCAGCGGCCTTACACCGTGGCGATTTCGACTTGATTAATAGGCTCCGGTTTGGCGCGAGCAGCAATCAGGCTACCGCAAACGATCAAAGCGGTGCCCAGCAATACCGGCAATGTCACTGGCTCGCTGAAAAACAGCCACCCGAAAAACGCGGCCCAGACAAAGGCGGTATATTCCACCGGAATCAATATCTGCGCCTCGGCCCGGGCATAGGCCCAGCTCAAAAGCAGTAGCGAGATAATCGCAAGAACGGCGGCTGCGCCCAACATCGGCCCGTGACCGACCGAAAAAGGCTGCAACAACCACGGTGCTGCAAAACTCAAAGTCACCGCAACGAACAGGTTCTGGAAAAAGGCGATCTCGATGGGTCCGGCCAGCTGCGCCTGTTGCCGCGCGAGGATGAGGTTGTACGCGAAAACCACCGCCGAAAACAACACCGCCGCCGCGCCCCATAAATGGCCTGTGGTGTAATGGCCGCTCAATCGCCCGGCCATGATGATGCCGACGCCGACAAGGCCCGCGAGTGATGCCCAGATCGCCTCACGCCCGATGGTTTCGCCAAGCATTACCGCAGCGAGATACAGCGCAATCACCGGCGCAATAAAGCTGAGGCCAATGGCTTCAGCGAGGGGCAATTTCGTCAGCGACCAGAAAAAGCTCACCGCCATTACGGCCACTATTATGCTGCGCCACAGGTGAATTTTCAAAAGTCGGATTTCCGGCCATTTTTGCCGCGTGCCGATGAAAATCAACCCCATCAGCAGCGCACCGAGGCTATTGCGCCAGATCACCGCATTATATGCGCCCAACCCTAATGCGAGATCTTTCATTGCCGCGTCCATCAAAGAGAACGTCGCGATCCCGGCACTGGCAACAGCAAAAGGAACCAACGGGCGGGGGTGGAGTTTAGCCATCCCCGCGTCTTGGCCGACTTAGCTTGGCAACTCAACCCGTTGCGGCGGCGACACTGTGTCAGCGGCTCACCGAACATAGCGACATCAATGTCCGATCAGTTCCAGATCATCTTGTCGTCACGTATGCTGACGGAATCGACCCGTGCCAGAAAGGTCTGGCCGAGCAACGATATATCGAGGCCATGCGGTATGATAACCGCACGCACATTGTTCGCCTGCACATTGCCGAGTTGCATCCTGTCGATGATCACATGCTTGCCCACGACATCACCGCTTGCTCCCCGTGCGACCGGTTCTAGTTCGTCCGCGCTCCAATTTAGGCCGATTGTACGAGCGTCATCGCCTGTCAGGGCGACAGCAGTCGCGCCGGTGTCGACCATGAACCGTACCTGCGACTGGTTGACCGCGACATCGGCATAAAAATGTCCATCCGGCTCGCGCGCAAGCTCAATCCGGTCGGGCAGCAATTGCTCAACATCGTCGGCACCACCGCCATCAAATCCGCCGGTCGCTAAGGTAGCAGAAGCCGTCGATGTCTGCGAGTTTTCGGCAGCAAGTTGCGTTACTGCAACCTCATCGGCTGCCGGCATAAACCAGCCAACTGCAATCGCGATCACAAACAGCGGCAAGACCTGTTTCAACATCATGCTCAGCGTTTAGCAAATATTGCTTAAGTGGGCGTAAACCCGTCAAAGTAGCGAAAGATATCATCTTCACGACGGCTGGCGGCATTGCGCCAGCTAAGGGCGTCCTTCTCGCTATTAAGCAATTTGCCATCCGCCGAAACGACCATCACCACCGGTGTGCCCTTAATCCTTTTAATGCCGAAGCGCTTCGCGATATCGAGGTTGCGACCCTTGCCGATTTGTGGCGTGCCGACATCAACATAGACGGTGACATAGCGGTCGCGCATCAACGCCATGAATCGCGGGGAATCGAGCCAACCGGCTAAGCCAATACTGTCATGGCACCAGTTCGCGCCCAAGATTATAAGCACATTTTTGCTGCTAATCTTTGCCTCATTAAGTGCTTTTTCGACGTCGATCTGCGCATTACGGTCAGCAAAGAAGGCTAGGCTTTCGGGATTGCCTTTGTGTTCGACCGGGGGCGGCGGTGCCGGTGCAGCAGGCGTGGTCGTGTGCACCAGCGTTTGCAGCAGCAGATATCCTGCGAGTAATGCTGTCACAACCCCTGCCCTGCCAGCCGGTTAAGCGCTGAACCATCGACCCGATATACAGTCCATTCGTCCATCGGCTTGGCCCCAACCGACTGGTAAAATCGGATGGCTGGATCATTCCAGTCGAGCACCGACCATTCGAGCCGCGCACAATCCCGCTCAACCGCCAGCGCCGCCAGCCGCGCCAGCAACGCTTTGCCCAGCCCCGAGCCGCGCGCATCAGGATGCACGAAAAGATCTTCCAGATAGATCCCCTGTTTTCCCTCGAACGTCGAAAAATTGTGGAAGAACAACGCAAAACCCTGCGGCACGTTATCGATCTCGCCGATCAAGACCTCGGCATAAGGCCGAGCACCGAACAACCGGTCGCCGAGAACTGCCTCATCAAAACGCACTTCATGCGCGAGGCGTTCATATTCCGCGAGGTCGCGGATAAACTGTGCGATGAGGGTGAGGTCACCCCGCTCGGCAAACCGGATCGAAAGGCTCAAGCCGCAACTCCGTGCATGTCGTCGGCGCTCATGCTCTCGCCGGCGTCGATGGCGGCTGCTTTGGCTTCGACCAGTTTCACAATATGCGCGACCATATCGGCGTCTTCGACATGGTGATCGGTCACGCCCGAAAGATAGACCATATGCTTTCCATTACCGCCGCCGGTGATGCCGATGTCGGTCTCGCGCGCTTCGCCCGGGCCGTTGACGACGCAGCCGAGGACCGAGAGCGACAATGGCGTTTTAATATGGCTGAGCGCGTCCTCAAGCTTTCTGCACGGTGCGGATGACGTCGAAGCCTTGACGTGCGCACGAGGGGCATGACACAACGCGGACACCGCGTGTGCGCAGGCCGAGTGCTTTCAGGATTTCATAGCCCACCCGAACTTCTTCTTCTGGTTCGGCTGACAGGCTGACGCGGATAGTGTCTCCGATACCGGCCCAGAGCAGGTTACCCATGCCGATGGAGGATTTGACCGTTCCGCCGATCAGACCGCCAGCCTCGGTAATCCCGAGATGCAGCGGGCAATCGACCGCATCGGCCAGCCCCATATAGGCTGCGACCGCCATGAACACGTCGGACGATTTCACCGCGACCTTGTACTCGTGGAAATCATGGTCCTGTAGCAATTTGATATGGTCGAGCGCGCTTTCGATCAAAGCTTCTGGGCACGGCTCGCCATATTTTTCGAGCAGGTCTTTTTCGAGGCTGCCTGCATTTACACCGATACGGATTGCGCAGCCGTTTGCCTTGGCAGCATTGACGACTTCTTTGACGCGCTCGGACGAGCCGATATTACCGGGGTTGATCCGTAAACACGCCGCGCCTGCATCCGCCGCCTCAAGCGCGCGTTTATAATGGAAATGGATGTCGGCGACGATCGGTACATTGGCGGCTCGGACGATCTGCTTCAGCGCCGCCGTCGACTCCACATCGGGGCAGGACACGCGAATGATATCGACACCGGCATCCTCGCACCGCCTGATCTGGTCGATGGTTGCGCCCGGATCGCTGGTCAGCGTGTTGGTCATGGTCTGTACGGCAATCGGCGCATCGCCGCCGATAGGGACATTACCGACCATGATCTGGCGGGACGAGCGGCGCGCTATATCGCGCCAGGGGCGTATCGAAGACATGCTCCCGATATAGGCGGCGCAGACGGCCAAGGCAATTGCTTGCCTGTTCCCGACATTTGATTGAAAAGACGGGTAACTAAAGGGAATGAGATGAAACAATTATTCGGTTCAATCTGCTTGCTGTTGATACTATCGCTCGCCCCACCCGTCGCGGCCCATCCAGGCGCGCACGACCATGATGCAAAGGACAAAAAAGTGGCGGAAAGAAAATGGACTCTGGTCATCCACGGTGGTGCAGGCAGCATGGAGCGTGGCAAGCTGACCCCTGAAAAAGAGGCAGCTGCCCGCGCCGGACTTTCGCACGCATTAGAGGCTGGATCCGCTGTATTGAATAGCGGTGGTGGCGCGATGGATGCGGTGTCCGCCGCCATCATGGTCCTAGAAAATGACGAGAATTTCAACGCCGGCAAGGGCGCGGTGTTCACATATAAAGGCATCAATGAGCTCGATGCATCGATAATGGACGGCAAGACGATGGGCGCAGGTTCGGTCACAGGCGCGCGCTATACCAAGAACCCGATTTTGCTTGCGCGTGCAGTGATGGAAAAAAGCCCGCATGTGATGTTGTCCCGAGAAGGCGCGGACGAATTCAGCCGCGAGCAGGGCTTGGAGCAAGTCAGCCCGGATTATTTCGCGACGCCAGAACGCTGGCGGCAACTGGAGGAACTGAAAGCCAAGAAACTCGGCTGGTACGATATCGACATGAAATATGGCACCGTCGGCGCGGTTGCTGTCGACAGCGATGGTAATGTTGCCGCGGGCACCTCGACCGGCGGCCTAACCGGAAAACGCTGGGGCCGGATTGGCGATAGTCCGGTCATCGGCGCTGGCAACTATGCCGACAACCGTGCCTGTGCGGTATCTGCTACCGGCGCCGGGGAGTTCTTTATTCGACTTGGCGTAGCCCACGAGATCTGCGCGCGTATGCGGATGCTCGGAGAGGATGCCAAGACCGCGGCCGACCATGTGATGAAAGAACTCAAGTTACTCGGTGGCACCGGCGGCGTGATTGTTGCTGCACCTGATGGCACCGCCACTTTCAGCTTCAACACGCCGGGCATGTACCGCGGTCGTGCTACAAGTGCGGGGGAAAAGATGGTTGCTGTTTATGGCGATGAGTGAATAGCCTATAACCAAAGCTATATAAGTATCTGACATTAATTTACTTTTTGACTCGAATCGCTTTCGGGCGCAGCTTCTTGTCACCTGCCGCCTCACCTTGAGGGTCGCCAGTTTGAGCGACAGGGTTAAATGGTTGGCCGTGTGGCTGAACTGTGACCAATGGAGGAAAAAGTCATGAGAAAATTGATGTTTGCGGCCATGTTTGCCGCCCCTTTTGCTATTGCCCTTTCAGCCCCGGCGGCAGCGCAAAATTACCCGTTCACGCCCGGTGATTATGAAGAAGTCGGGATGATCGATGTGAGCGACGGCGGTGGGTATGAATATGCAAATTTCCTCGCCACCACATGGAAGAAAAACCAGGAATTTGCGATGTCGAAAGGCTGGATTACAGGCTTTCAGGTGTTAACCAACGTGCACGCCCGCCCCGGCGAGCCGGACATATATCTGGTGACCAGTTTCACCAGCTTGCCGGACGCTGCCGAAGATGAAAAGCGAAACGCCGCGTACCGCGAATTCATGAAGCAGAGCGATGCGCAAATGGACGCTGCCTCGGGTGACCGGGCAAAATATCGCACTGTCATGGGGTCATTCCTGTTGCGCCAGCTGAAATTCAAATAAACGGCACTGGCGGCGGGTGTCGATTTACATCTGCCGTCATTTCTACTGCGCGGCCAAGTCGTCGGTTTTCTTTATGATAAAATCGACCTATGGCACGCGCCATGAAACGCCTCCTTACCGCATTGCTTATTCTTGTTCTGCCGCTGGCGCCAGCGCAGGCCTATTGGGAATATGGCCATGAGACCGTCGCGAAAATTGCCAAGGTCAATATGTCGACCAAGGCGCGGGCGAATATGCAGCGATTACTGCGTGCCGCGCCACTCATTGGGACGCCGAAATGCGTGCTGCGCGATATTGAGGACGCCAGCGTCTGGGCCGACTGCATAAAAGGCGATCCATTGCGTTGGGGCTATACCAACAGTTGGCACTATCAGAATGTCGATATCTGCAAACCGTTCGACCTAAAAAGCGCCTGTGCAGGCGGTAATTGCGTGTCCGCGCAGATTGATCGTAACCTGACGCTGCTTAAGGACAAATCCCTGCCCGCCAACGTCCGGTTGGAGGCCTTAGCGTTTCTTGTCCATTTTGTCGGCGATCTGCACCAGCCGCTGCACGCGGGCGACCATGCAGACCGGGGCGGCAACGACCTAAAGGCCAATTATGGCGTAATGCCCGGATATAATCTGCATTCGGTTTGGGACGGCTTACTTGCCGACCGCGCAATATCCGCAGCTCCAGCGATTGTCCGGCGGTTCAGCGATGCGGAGCGAGCGGCAATGAATACCGGCACGACCCGCGAATGGAGCGAGGAAAATTGGATGGTGTCGCGTGATATCGCTTATGCCAGAGCGGTGGATGGCGACCCGTGCGGCGCAAAGCCCGAAAAGCCGGTGACTATCGATGAAGCCGATGTAGCGGCATCACGCGCTGCATTGCGATTGCAGGTTGAACGCGGCGGGTTAAGATTGGCGCGGTTACTGGAGGAAGCTTTGAACTAGGCGCCAAAGTCGCCGCGCCATTTCCAGCCACCCTCTGTGCGTTTGCGTACAATTACCAACAAAGTTGCGGTGACGAATAATATCAGCGCCGCGCTCACAATCTTCGGAAATGCGCCATCTTGTTTTGAAATCAGAACTAGAGGTACGATTGTCAGCGCATATACGCCTAGCACCACCCATCCCTGCCATTTGAACGGCAGTCCCGCACCATAACCAAGTTTTTTCGCCCGAAACCACGGGCCGTTTTCCAAGAACATATGCAGCATGTTATCAGCCTGCGTCTCAGCGCCGTTTTGGCTTATTGTTGCAGTCAAGGTCGCGCTTCAATGCGACCAGTTCGTCCATATCGATTATTTCCGACTGGTTTTTCGTCCAGCGGATTAACGCAACCGTCCAGATCGTTGTAAGGACTACGAAATTGGTAAGAACAATCACGACAATTTTCTGCTCACCTGCCCCGTGCGCTTCCAACACTGCACTGATCCAGATGGTACCGGCAACCATCGCGAAAAACGGTAGCATCCAGTAAAGCGTGTACCGCCAGCCAGCCGCGTTGCGTGGCATGATTTTCATGCTCCATTTGCTTTTGTAACAGATAAAAGGCTTGTCTTCGTCGCGCATCATAACTGCCCCTTCGCCGGAGGTCGTCCGCGCCGCGGCGCTTCGCTGACCCCCACTTTTACGCCGCGTTTGGCCAAGGCCTCGCGCAGCAGACATTCGATTTGCGCATTAGCACTCCGCAAATCAGCCGCGGCCAGCCGCTCGACCGCCGCAAACAGTGCGGGGTCGAGGCGGAGCGGGAAGGCCTTCTTTTGTGGGGGAGTGCCCAATCTGCCGTCCCTAGCTGTAAAGCGTGCCCGTGTTCACAACAGGCTGGGTGTCGCGTTCGCCGCACAGGACGACCATAAGGTTCGAGACCATCGCCGCCCGGCGTTCGTCATCAAGCTCGACCACATTTTTGGCAGACAGCATTTCAAGCGCCATTTCGACCATGCCAACCGCGCCTTCGACCAATGTCTTGCGCGCCGCGACAACTGCCTCGGCCTGCTGACGGCGAAGCATCGCCCCTGCAATTTCCTGCGCATAGGCGAGATGGGTAAATCCGCATTCATCGACCGTGATGCCAGCTACGCGGAGCCGCTCCATCAATTCCAGTCGTAACTCTCCGCCGACCTGATCGTGATTGCCGCGCAATGTCACTTCCTGATGGGTGAAGTCGTCATAGGGGTAGCGCGCGCCAATTGTGCGGACCGCTGCCTCGATTTGCGCAAGCACAAAAGCCTTGTAGTCATCAACGTCGAACAACGCCTGCGCGGTGTCGGTAACGCGCCAGACAACCTGAGCCGCCATCTCAATCGGGTTCCCGCGCAAGTCGTTGACCTTGATTTTTTCGGATATGAGGTTGTTCGCACGCAGCGAAATCTTTGCTTTTCCAAACCATGGCCAGATCCAGCGCAGGCCTTCATTACGATCGGTGCCTCGGTACGCCCCGAACAGTGTCAATGCGACACCTTGGTTGGGCTGGATCATGAAAAAGCCGATCGACACAAACAGGAACGCCGTAGTGCTAAGCGCCAAGCCAACGAACGCCGAGGCAGATTCTCCGTCGCTGGCTATAGCCTGCGTCAACGCCCAACCGAACCACCCCATGCTGAGCAGCATTAACAATAGCATCAGATAGCCATTATAACTGCTCGCTGCCCTTTCGAGGCTGGCATTCAAATCACCCTTATTCGAAACTTCCGTCATCATGACCTCCCGTTTAATATGATATCATCATTATATCATATTCACGACTTTGCAAGTCTTATCGGAAGAAACGAACCGCGCCTGAGTTAAAGGTCGCCGAACGATATCAGCGCAGCGCGAGCGATTGGCTCGCCCCACTCTTGTACGAAATGGCCACCTCCTTCGATTTCCATTGGCGGCGGGCAGCCGTTAATCATCGCGTTGAGCTTCATCATTGCGGGCGGGCCAAGTACAGGGTCGGCCATGCCGATCGCCATGAAGCTTTTGCCTTGCCATTCCTTTTTCCAGAACGCCGCAGCTGCAAGACTTACATCGACCCCGTCCATTTCGGGCGAGACGGGCACCAGCGCCGGAAACACCTGCGCCCCTGCCTTATAATCGGGCGAGGGGTAAGGCGCATCATAAGCAGCAGTCTCTTGCTCTGTGAGGTGCGGCGTGCCGCGCGCTATCAACGCGCCAATGGGTAGATCCGGCGTCGACAAGGCATAATTCTTCCAGGCCGTGAAGCCTTCCCCCGGCGACGTGCCGACGCCCAAGCCCGTGTTCATCACAATCAGCCGCTCCAGCCGTGCTTTAAATTTCTCGTCGACAGGCAAAGTAAGCCCGAGCAATCCTCCCCAATCCTGCACCACCAGCGTTATGCTTTTCAGGTCCAATCGTTCTACCAGCGCTAACAGGTAATCGCGGTGAAAATGGAAGCTGTAATCCGATTGTTTCACCGGCTTGTCCGAACGCCCGAAGCCTAGCAAATCAGGGGCAATCACCCGCGCCCCGCTCTCCAGAAACACGGGGATCATGTGCCGATACAGGAAGGACCAGCTGGGCTCGCCATGCAGGCACAGAAAAGCGCGCGCCGCATCCTTCGGCCCTGCGTCGACATAGGCAATGCGCAAACCTTCATAGCCCGGCAAGTCATCAACATATCCCACCGGGAAATCGAAGTCGGGCAGATTTGCAAAACGATCCTCCGGCGTCCGCAAGGCTTCTATGATCATAACTTTTTCCCTCCCGGACCAGCAATCAGCAGCCGCAATCCATCGACAAGGCTTTCCTTGTCAACACCATCCTCGCCGCGCGCAATTGCGAAACCGGCGGCATTCATTGCTCCCATAAGCAGAATGGCGATCGGCTTTAATGGCTGTTCGGCCAGGAACCCCGCCGCCATCAACGCGCGCGTTCCTGCCATCACCGTCTTAAGGCCCAACCGCGAGTCGACTTCGCGCCACTTGTCTTCACCCAGCACAACGGGCGCTTCGACAAAGACAATCCGGTGAAAATCGCTTTGCTCAGCAAAATCGAGCGAAATCGTTACGCCCGCCAAAAACGTTTCCAGAACCCCGAGACCAAGTTCTGGTTTGGAGGCTGCTTTCGCTTGGGCATCGAGCTTAAGCTCAAGCGACTCGAAAACCTGCTCGAACAAATCGAGCTTGGAGTCGAAGTGGTGAAACATCGCGCCTACAGTCACGCCAGCCGCTGCTGAAATTTCACGTGCGGACGTACCGGCATAGCCTTGCTCGGCAAACAGCATTGTGGCCTTCGCCAAAATATCGGCTCGGGTTTTCGCTGCGTCTTCTGCTGTGCGTTTAGCCATAGGCCATCCAATTCCGACTCGCCAAGCGGCTTGACTCAAGACATATCATCGTTATGTAAGTTGAGTATGAAAAAGAATCGGGTGTGGGGGCAAGCCCAATATTGGTGCGCCATTCCGACTTTATCAATGCATGCCGGTGAATTGCGACCCCATCGGTAGGCATGTAGGCTCTCCTCTTTCCCGCAAAGAGGAGAGCATATTTTTTTATCAGTATCTACAGTTATTTAGCGGCACCCCAGCGCATGCAGGGGCACCACTAATCGACGTTACTCGCCGGTCGGGAAGCCACGCTTTTTCATGATATATTTGACGTCGGGATCGCGACCACGAAATGCGCGATATGCTTCGATCCGGTCCGACTCGTTACCTGTTGCAAGCAACATCGAGCGGAACCGCTCTGCTGTTTCCTTGTCCCAGACATCACCTTTCTCGGTAAACGCCGCCCACGTGTCGGCATCCATCGTTTCCGACCACAGATAGCTGTAATAACCCGCCGAATAGCCGTCGTCGGCAAACAGGTGATTGAACTGCGGCAGGCGGTGACGCATCACCATTTCCTTAGGCATTCCGATTTCAGCGAGCGTGTCACGCTCGAAAGCAGCCGGATCCGCAACCGGGGTCGACCGGTTGTGCAGCTTCATGTCCAGTATCGCGCTCGACATATACTCAACCGTGGCAAAACCCTGATTGAAGGTGTCGCTTGCCTTGATTTTCTCGACCAATGCGGCCGGAATTGGCTCGCCGGTTTTGTAGTGCTTGGCATAGGTGTTCAGCACATAAGGTGTCAGCAACCAGTTCTCGTTCACCTGGCTTGGATATTCGACAAAATCTCGTGGCGTTCCACTGAGACCCGGCCATGTGATATCGTAGTTCAAAAAATGAATGGCATGGCCGAATTCATGGAACAGCGTCGTCGCGTCATCGATGCTGATCAAGGTCGGCGTGCCATTGGCACCGGGAACGAAATTATTGTTGTTCGAAGCCAATATAATATCGTTCTTGCCACCCAATTTATGCTGGCTGCGATATGTCGTCATCCATGCGCCGGAACGCTTGCCTGCGCGCGCAAAGTTATCGAGATAGAAAAGTCCAATGACTTTGCCATCGCGCTTCACTTCGAACGTCCGTACCTTGGGCTCGAACACAGGAACCGTTCCGGTGTTCTCGGTAAAGGTCATGCCATAAAGCTTGCCTGCTGCATCGAACATTGCAGCGACCATATTGTCGAGTTGAAAATAAGGCTTAATCGCTTCCTGATCGAGGTCATATTTCGCCTTGCGGACTTTCTCCGCGTAAAAACGATAGTCCCACGGCTCAATGGTAATATTGTCGGCATTGGCGATGGCCTGCATGTCGGCCACCTCTTCCTTCACGCGCGCAACCGCAGCAGGCCAGACCTTCATCATGAGGTCCATCGCCTTGTCGGGGTTTTTGGCCATCGTATCAGCCATGCGGTAATGGGCATGCGTCGGGAAGCCGAGAATCTCCGCGCGGTCCTGACGCAGCTTCAGAATTTCAGCGATTGTCGCGTTGGTGTCGTTGGCATTTTTATTGTCGCCGCGCTTGGTGAAGGCACGCCACACCTTTTCGCGCAAATCGCGGCGGGTCGAGTTTTCCAGGAACGGCTGGACAGCAGAGCGTGTGTTGACAATCGCCCAGCCGGTTTTGTCCTTGGATTTCGCCGCCGCTTGCGTCGCTGCAACATAGCTTTCGGGCAAACCTGCCAGTTCGGCCTCGTCGGTCAAAAGAATATAGGTTTCTTCGTCAGCCAGAACCCTTTCGGAAAAAGTCGAAAATTTCTTTGACAGTTCTGTTTCGATGCCGATGACCTGCGCTTTCTTTGCAGCGTCAAGCAAAGCGCCGTTGCGAACCAGGCTTTCATAGCTCCGCTCCAGCAACCGCATTTGCTTGGCATCCAGATTTAGCGTCGCGCGCTGGTCGTAAAGATATTTCACGCGCTGGAAATACCGCGCGTCAAGCGTGAGCTCGGAGAAAAAGGCGCTGACCTTGGGTTCCCATTCGCCCTGGATTTTCCGGACTTCGGGATTCGACAGGTTGGACGAATGGACGCCCCAAATCGAGAACAGTCGGCCGATTTTCTGGCCCGAAAGTTCGCTGGCGGTTATGGTATTCTCAAAAGTAATCGCCTCCGGCTTTTCCAGCATGGCTTCAAACTCTGCCTTGGAATCGTCCATTGCAGCCTGAAAAGCGGCGGGAAATTGGGACACCTTCACCTGATCCCAAGGGGGCACGCCTTCATAAGGTCCGGTCCACTCCTGTAGCAGCGCGGGTTCGACCGGCTTTGCCACCTTAACATCCTTCGCATGTGCAACCGCAGTCATGGCAACTCCCGATAATAAAAGCGCTGCAGCGCTCGCCAAAAATTTCCCCGTTTTCACGCATCATACTCCTCGAATTTCCCAGACCATAAACGGCCTTGTGATGAACCGGCGATTAGCGCCTTCAACCGGACCGCGCAAATAGCCAGTTTGGATAAACTCAATAGGTCCGGATTGGATCAAAATTTCAAGCTATCGTTACAAATATTTGGTGATTTTGAAAGCCGAGGCAGTAAGCCATTTAGCAGGGAGATGTGCCTTGGGAAATAAGGACGATGATTTCGGATCGGTTGAAAATCGCAGAACTGCGATGATATTAGACTGTTCGCCCGCACGTCAGGCAGAACTTGATATTTTGGTTCGTATGTCCGGATGTGTGCCGGTTGCCCGAAATGACGAGCATGCAGCCGATTATCTTCTGGCTGATCTTTCCTCCGAAACGGATCTGCTCCCGGATTCCTTATCCAAAATAGTGCGATATCTCAGTCTGCATCGCAGCATAGCGTTGGTGTGGATAGATATGAACGGCCTCGAAGCGGCCTATGCCGCTTTGCCACAAGGGCAATGTCATTTTCTGATCGATACCGATGACGTCGAAGCGATGCCAATTTTGGCAGGGGCATTTGGACGGGGCGGCATGGACCGATTGCACGACAGGGACCGCGGAGTGGAGTTCGGCTCGTTGCACCGGATTAGCGACGAGCTGGTGGAGTTCGCCCGGACACTGGCACAGATGGCGGAATCTGAGCGGAAGTCAGGCGTTTCGGACAGGCCGGTGTCGTTCCGACCGGCACCTGCTGGGGGCTTCCAAGCTTTCCCGACCAACGCTAACGACATTAGCGGGACAATCGACGCCAAAGCCTTGCGCGATATCATCAAGACGCGCCGGTTGCGTGATCGCTACTTTGAAGCAGATCTTTTTGCCGACCCGGCTTGGGACATATTGCTTGATTTGAAAGCGGCTGCGCAGGAGGGGCAAAAAGTGTCGGTTTCAAGCCTGTGCATAGCGGCTGCGGTACCGCCCACAACAGCGCTGCGCTGGATAACGGCGATGACCGAGAGCGGTATGCTCGTCCGGCGGCAGGACCCGGACGATGCACGGCGGGTATTCATCGAACTGTCCAACGAAACTAACGCCAAGTTGGACGATTATTTTGCAGCAACTGCATCGCGTCCGGGGCAAATTATCTGATAGCACTTGCCAAAGCCGCTATGCTTTGGCAAAGGCCGCGCTCCCTACGGGGGCGCTTAGCTCAGTTGGTAGAGCATCTCGTTTACACCGAGAGGGTCAGCGGTTCGAGCCCGTTAGCGCCCACCATTTTCAGATGCGACCTGAAAAAGGAAAAGGCAGATGGCGTTCATCGTACAGAAAGCTTTCCAAGCGCAAATTCGGCGCATGAGGGGTTTATTTCTAACTGTTAGCACTGGCATCATTGTTTTGGCCGCAGGCATGTCGCCTGATGCCGCATTTGCCCGTGAAACCGATCAATCCGAAGCTGCGAATTGCGTCGATCCAAAACACAAGCACACCGTTGTGCGCCCACTCACCGAATCGGTACCGATTCGCAAAAGTGAAAAGGTGCGCGTTCGCCGCATATTGATGTAATCAGTCTGCCTCGCGCAGCAGTTTCGCCATTTCCGCGTCATCCCACTCTACACCGCCTGCCACGCGCCATATTTCGCGGCCGTCGCTATCGTATAAAATCGTAGTCGGCAGCGCGACGGCATTACCGAACCCTGCAAGCAACGCATTGTCCGCATCGGTATAAGGTTCCAGATTTTTCACGCCCGTATTTTTGAAAAATTCAACTACGGGCTTTCGCCCTTCGAGATCCTGAGACACGGCAACCACCGAAATACGGCCCTCTTCCAGCGCGGCCAGCGCATCAAGGGTCGGCATCTCGGCCTTGCAAGGCGCGCACCACGTCGCCCATAGGTTTACCAACAAAGGACGTCCGGCAAAGTCTGCGAGCGTGACATCGCGCCCGTCGGCCCCAGTAAACACTGCCTTTGGTGCCGCTTGCCCGGCGAATTTATAGCTTAACGTGGCGCGCATGCCGTTGGCGCTTTCTAGACCCACTTCTGCTTTTACACCAGACGCGGCGATATCGGTAGATGCGGGTTGCGCTTGCCCCTGCGTCGCGCTTTCTTTATCGCACCCGGCGAGAACCAGCAGGACTAAAGCAATTACAAAGCGCATTTCGGATTCCAATAGCATGTGGGGCGGCCGGTTCGGTGAAGGCCCCGGCGATATCATGCGCGAGATAAATGCCTCAATCCCATTCGACAAGCGGCTTTGGCGGGAAGACATCGCAGGCAGCAAAGCACATGCGGAAATGCTCTCGGCAAACGGCATTATTTCAAGCGAAGACAACGCCGCTATCCAGCACGGACTGAACGCTATTCACGCGGAATATGAAGCGAATGGCGTACCCGAAGACCTGACCCTCGAAGATATTCATATGGTCACGGAGACACGCCTGCGCACATTGGTCGGCGAACCAGCGGCACGTCTGCACACTGCACGTTCGCGCAACGATCAGGTCGCGACCGATTTCCGGCTATGGGTGCGCGGTGCAATCGAACGCACCGATGCTGGGTTGGTTGCTTTTCAATCCGCGCTGGTGGAGCGCGCGCACCAGCATGCTGACAGCATCATGCCCGGCTTCACCCATTTGCAGGTCGCGCAGCCAGTAACGCTTGGTCATCATCTGATGGCCTATTATGAAATGGCCAAGCGTGACCGCAGCCGATTTGCCGATTGCCGGGCGCGGCTCAACCAATCACCTCTTGGAGCTGCCGCGTTGGCGGGAACATCTTTCCCGATAGATCGCGCCGCAACGGCGTCGGCGCTGGGTTTTGACGGCCCGATGGCGAACAGTCTGGATGCTGTTTCCGACCGCGATTTCGCAATCGAATTCCTGACTGCCGCTACTCAAACAGCGTTGCATCTGTCGCGGCTCGCGGAGGAAATGATCCTGTGGGCGTCCCAGCCATATGGCTTCATCACGCTGCCCGACGCATGGTCGACCGGCAGCTCCATCATGCCGCAAAAGCGCAATCCCGACGCCGCGGAGCTGGTGCGCGGTCATGCAGGTCGGATTATGGGCTGTATGACCAGCCTGATGGTGACCATGAAGGGTCTGCCACTCGCTTATTCAAAAGACATGCAGAATGATAAGCCGCCGGTGTTCGAGGCCTATGATTTGCTGGCGCTGTCGATTGCCGCGATGACGGGTATGGTCGCTAATGTAACGTTTAACACTGCTCGCATGCGCGAAGTTGCTGCGTCGGGTTTTTCGACTGCGACCGACCTTGCCGACTGGCTGGTGCGCGAACATGACATGCCGTTCCGTGAAGCACATCATGTTACCGGCAGCGTCGTCAAGGCATGCGAAGCGCGCGGCATCGGGCTTGACATTATTACTGCCGATGATTTGGCTGCCATCGACCCCAGGCTTAGCGGCACCGTCCTGCCCGATTTGTCGGTGGACGGGTCGGTCGCCAGCCGGACGAGCACTGGCGGCACCGCGCCGGTTCGGGTAATGGAGGCCATCGCCGCCGCCAAAAAGGAATTAGAGGCATGACACGGACCCGTACATTATTGCTCATTGGACTAGGTCTGTCCCTCGTCGCTTGCGGCAAAGTCGGCGACTTGGAACCCCGCACCGGGACTGCCATGCCCCCCAAAGCTTATGGGCAAAAAACCGAGCAAACGGCTGAGGTGCTCACTACACCATCAGTGCAGGCGCGGCCCGGACGCACTGACGAACTGCTTAAACGGTCCGAGCGGCGAGAGGACGATCCATTCGATGTGCCACCGGGTAAAGAGCCACAGCCGTTCGACCCAAAAGAAGTCGCCGCCGAACCCAAACTGAAATCAAATTAAGCCCTAACTCCCATGAATCACTTTGATCTTATCGATGGCGTGCTGCACGCCGAACAGGTGCCGTTGCCGCACATCGCCGATAGCGTCGGCACGCCCGTCTATGTCTATTCACGCGCCACGCTGGAGCGGCATGCACAGGTGTTCCGCAATGCGTTATCGGGCCTCGACAACCCGCATCTGGCCTTCGCCGTAAAGGCAAACCCAAATCTGGCTGTGCTAAAGGTGCTGGCGCGACAGGGCTATGGCGCGGACGTTGTTTCCGGTGGCGAAATGGACCGTGCGCTCGCGGCCGGCATGAAGGCCGAAGACATCGTCTTTTCCGGCGTCGGCAAGACGGCTGAGGAAATCGTGCGCGCGCTCAAGGCCGGTATTGGTCAGTTCAACATCGAATCCGAAGAGGAAGGCCGCGAGCTGGCAATACTGGCTGACACGCTGGGCTATCGGGCGAACGCAGTTCTGCGTATCAACCCCGATGTCGATGCTGGCACGCATGGGAAGATTTCCACCGGCAAGGCGGACAACAAATTCGGCGTTGGCATCCACCGTGCCCCCGAAATTTACGCACGCCTTGATGCATTGCCCGGTATCAATATGCGCGGTGTCGCGCTCCATATCGGCAGCCAGCTTACCAGTCTGGACCCGCTGGAAACCGCATTCAACAAAATCGGCGATTTGGTGCAGGAGCTGCGTGCCAGCGGCCATATTATCACCCATGTCGATCTGGGCGGCGGCCTCGGCGTCAAATATAAATCGGAGGATAATCCGCCACATCCAGACGAATATGGCGCGATGGTCGCACGCGTGACCACAGGCTGGAACGTCCGCCTGATGTTTGAACCCGGCCGCGTGATTGCTGGAAATGCCGGGATTTTGCTAACCCGCGTGATCCGTGTGAAGCCGGGTTCGGGCAACCTGCCTTTTGCCATTGTCGACGCGGCGATGAATGATCTGGCGCGTCCCGCACTTTATGACGCCTGGCATGATTTCGAGGCAGTCGAGCCCAATGGCCAGAAAATGGCGGCCAACATTGTCGGCCCTGTCTGTGAAACTGGCGACACTTTTGCAATGGGCCGCGAAATCGATTCTGTTGTTGCGGGCGATCTCGCGATTTTCCGGACCGCGGGTGCTTATGGCGCGACGATGGCAAGCACTTACAACAGCCGCGGGCTGGTGCCCGAAGTGCTGGTCGATGGCGACAAATTTGCGATTGTCGCGGAACGAATTGCCCCCGCCACCATATTAGCTGCCGAGCATGTGCCGGACTGGCTGGAATAGGGGGATATTTGAACCAATTACCGATTTTCGTGAACCTGAAAGATCGCAAGGTCATATTGGTCGGGGAAGGCGATGCGGCGGACGCCAAACGGCGGTTAATTGAACGGGCCGGTGGTAAATGTGTCGATGCCGGAGACCGCGAGGCGCGCATCGCCTTTGTTGCCGTCGAAGACGAAGCCGAGGCGCTTGCTGCTGCCAACGATTTGAAAGCGCGCGGTTTGCTGGTCAACGTTGTCGACCGACCCGAACATTGCGATTTCACCACTCCTGCCGTCATCGACCGGGCACCGGTCTTGATTGCAGTGGGTACAGGCGGCGCTTCTGCAGGCATGGCTAAAGCCATTCGCCAGCGGATTGAAACCACACTGCCCGAAAAGCTGGGTGCGCTGGCACAATCCGTCGCAGCGGCGCGCGATGCTATCCGCCGACGTTGGCCCGAGCCCGCTGACCGCAGACGCGCGCTGGACGCCGCTTTCACCCGTGGCGGCGCGTTGGACCCCTTTGAAAGCCACGCACCGGCAGCGGTTGAAAAATGGCTGGACCATGCGGATGAGCCCAATGGTTCACGGTTGATCGAAATCCCGTTGCTGTCCGATAATCCAGATGATCTCACCCTGCTGACGGCACGCCTTTTGGGAGAGGCAGACTATATCTTCCACGATCCCGCCATTCCGTCTGCCATCCTCAACCGCGCACGAGCAGACGCGGTGCGGGAAGAGGGCCCTCCACCCACGGCGGCGCCTGAAGGCCTTACCCTCTACCTGCGGTTGCCGTCCGCATAAGGATAGGGCATGACAAGGGCATAACTCGCCACAGGATGATATCTTTGCCCGATTTTCCTTCCGAAATGCTGATATATGGCTGCGGCAATATGGGCGGCGCGATGCTGCGTGGATGGTTGGCCGCGGGTATTGAGGCCACGCGGTTTAACGTTGTAGATCCAGTTGCGAAAAATTTACCCGAAGGTGTGACCGTGCATCGTTCGGCAGCAGAACTTGACCGGCAATTCGGTACGGTTCTGCTCGGAATCAAACCGCAAATGCTTGGGTCGCTTGCGCCCGATATAGAAAAATTGCTCGCACCGGGCGCGCTGGTCATTTCGATATTGGCGGGTTCTGAAACCGCGACCTTGTCGGCGCATTTCCCCGCCGCAATAATTGTCCGGCTTATGCCCAACCTTGCCGCCGCTATCGGCAAATCACCGCTGGGGCTATTTTCGGTAATGCTGGATGATGACGGCAGGAGCCAGCTGGAACTGATCCTTGCCCCGTTAGGCACCGCAATCTGGCTGACCGAGGAAGGCCAAATGGATGCGGTAACTGCGCTTGCGGGTTCTGGCCCGGCGTTCGTGTATCGTTTTATCGATGCGCTGGCACAAGGCGGCGTCGCGACCGGACTACCGGAGGATGTCGCCAGACAGCTGGCGCTTGCAATGATCGAAGGCGCGACAAGCCTCGCCTCGATATCCAGAGAGAGCCCAGATGAACTTGCGGCGCGGGTTACAAGTCCCGGCGGGACAACCGCCGCTGGGCTTGCCGTGCTCGACAGCAATGACGCGCTGCAAATACTGGTCGCGGCAACATTACAGGCGGCCCGCGACCGGGGTGCGGAACTGGCAAAAGGGGAATAAAATGAAGATCAAGATTGCATTGATGCTGACAGGCATCCTGTTCGCGGCGCCTGTCGCCGCCTCTGTCACAACGCCGCCGACGACCGACCAGGCCAAATCCAATCTCGCAAAAGCAGGCCCCATCGAAAGTTTCGATCTGTTCCAGCTTGCCGACGGGATAGACGATGGTGCGCTCAACAGCGAAGCGATTACCGCGGCCTATCTCGAGCGCATCGCCGCAATTGATGACAGCGGCCCGATGCTCAACGCCGTGATTGCCACGTTCCCCGATGCGCTTGATCAGGCGCGTGCGATGGACGCCGAACTGAAAGCGGGCAAATATCGCGGGCCGATGCACGGCATGCCAGTGCTGGTGAAGGACAATATCGAGGTCGCAGGGCCAATCCCGACCACGGCAGGTTCGCTTGCGCTGGCGGCCAACGTCACCAATCGCGACGCGCCGCTGATTGCGCGGCTGCGTGAGGCGGGCGCCGTCATTCTGGGCAAAACCAACCTATCCGAATGGGCTAACATCCGCTCGGACAATTCAACCAGCGGCTGGAGCGCCGTAGGCGGCCTCACCAAAAATCCGCATGCGCTCGACCGCAATACCTGCGGTTCTTCAAGCGGTAGCGGTGCGGCAATGGCCGCTGGCTTAGCTGCGGCGACCATCGGCACAGAAACCGATGGCTCGATTACCTGCCCTGCTGGCGTGAACGGCGTGGTCGGCTTCAAGCCAACCGTTGGCCTGGTGTCGCGCCGCCATGTTGTTCCGATCAGCCACAGTCAGGACACGGCCGGACCAATTACACGCACGGTGCGTGACGCAGCGCTTATGCTGACCGCGATGGCGGGCAGTGACGTGCAAGACTCCGCCACTGCCGACGCCGACAAATGGCGCGGCGATTACGCGACCGGGCTTTCGGTCGATGCGCTGAAAGGCATGCGCATCGGCATTATACGCGCACCCAACGCCGATGCGGCGCTTTTCGATGCAGCCGTTGCAAAATTGAAAGAAGGCGGGGCTGAGATTGTCGTGCTCGACGCCAGCAAAATCGACCGCAACGAAATGGGAGAGGCCGAGTTCAAGGTGTTGCTCGCTGAACTTAAAGCCGACCTCGCCGACTATCTGAACGACCTCCCCGAAGGCATCGTGCCGCACAAATCGCTCGCCGACATCATCGCCTTCAACAAAGCCAATGCCGACAAGGAGCTACAGCATTTCGGGCAAGAAACATTTGAACTAGCCGATAAGGAAAAGGGTCTGGACGATCCGGCCTATGTGAAAGCGCTTGCGACATCACGCCGCATTGCAGCCGATGCGCTGAATGGCATGTTTGCTGGCGGCAAAGTTGACGTCATCATAGCCCAGACCAACGGCCCGGCCTGGCTGACCACTTTGGGCAAAGGCGATGCCTTTTCCGGTCCCAGCGCCAGCGCAATGCCTGCAATTGCCGGCTTCCCACATCTGACGGTCCCGATGGGCCTTTCTGGCGGGCTGCCGGTGGGGCTCAGCTTTATCGGACCGCAATGGCACGATCATACTGTGCTCAAGGCTGGTTATGCCTATGAGCAGCTTTCCAAGGCGCGCGTCGCACCGACTTTCCGCGCCCGTGTGGATAGCGAATAATGGCATTCGGCAAACCCGATCTCGGCAGCCTCATTCCCGGCGGCACCGCGTTCGACCCGGCGCTGGTCAATAAATTGATGGGCAAATTCGGTCATGGTGGCTTTCTCGATATGGAATATGTCGGGCATGGAGAAGACTGGGTAGAGTTGGCTATCGACTGGCGCGAAGATCTGGTCGCTGACCCGGACACCGGCATACTCGCCTCTGCTGTCATCATCAGCCTGATGGACAATGCGACCAGCATGTCGATCTGGACCAAATTGGGAGAGTTTCGGCCGCAGGTGACAATGGATTTACGCATCGATTATCTGCGCCCCTCCCCTTCTGGGGAGCGCGTATATGGGCGCGGCATCTGCTACCATCTCACGCACAGTATCGGCTTTGTCCGTGGCTTTGCACACAACGGCAATCCCGACGACCCGCTTGCGCATGCCAGCGGAACCTTTATCCGTGTCGGGGACCGGATATCATGAGTAGCGTCAGAATTGCCAGCTTGCCGCCTTATGCGCTTGCACTCGACATGTCGGTGGTTGACGAACTGGACGGCGTTCCGGTGATTGGGATGCCATTTGCCGATCGCGTTCAAGGACGCCCGGGATTTCTGCATGGCGGCGCGATATCCGGCCTGCTCGAAATGGCGGCAGTCGCGGCGATCCACCGCGCGCTGCAGGAAAAGGGGAGCGACAGCGCGATCAAGCAGGTCAATGTCACTATCGATTTCATGCGCGGTGGTCTGGGGCAGATGACTTACGCTGTCGGTGAAGTCACTCGGCTTGGCCGTACAATGGCGAACGTCGAAGCCCGCGCTTGGCAAGAGTCCCGTGATAAGCCCATCGCAATGGGCTATATGCACTATCTGATTAAGGCTAAACGCGAAGCTTAAGCCTCACCGTGCGTTTCGATCAGAGCGCTGGCAATTGCCTCTTCGGGCGTTTTGTCGCCCCAGATGATAAACTGGAAAACTGGGTAAAAACGCTCACATTCATCGATGGCGACATCAATGATGGTTTGCGCGTGGTCGACGCCGAGCAATCCGTTGGAAGGCATCAGGCTGCCGTGGCGGAAGAGCAAAATGCCGTTTGCCGACCACATATCGAAATGACCCAGCCATAGCTGCTCATTAATCAACCCCAACGCGGTATAGACGCTGTCGCGCTTGTCGCTTGGCACGGTGACATCGGGCAGGACAATGAGCTGGAGCGCATTGTCCTCCTCGCGCCAGATCGCGCGGATCTGGTAGCTCGTCCAGCTGCCTTTATATTCGGCGGTAATCTCGTCTTCGCCGTCGAGTTCAAAGGACCACCCACGCGCCTCGAACAGCGCCGCGAGCATGTCGACGGGCGCGGATTCATCGCGCTCGAAATGTTCATATTGCTCGTCTGCGTCGTGCATGATTGGTGCGCCCGTAATTATTAGGGGATTCTGCCTTGCCTGTGACTCGCGCGCAAGGGGCTTGCGCCACCTTGCGGCACAAGTCTGTGGGCCGGTTGTGGAAAAGTTTTTACTTTTTAGCCGCTGGCTTCTTTGGCGCGGGCTTGGATTTGGGTGCTGTTTTCGCCGCTGGTGCCGCTTTCAGCCCAGCCGCAGCTTCCAACGCAGCAACGCGCTTGCCCAACGCATCGGCCTCTGCCCTTGCATTTGCTGCGAGGGTTTTCACCGCGTCAAATTCCTCGCGGGTAACAAGATCAAGCCCGCCAGCCCATTCGCGCGCGCGCTCCCGCATGCTGGCTTCTGCTTCGCGGCCCATGCCCGCTACAGTGCCGGCAACGCCGTTCAATACTTTGGACAAATCGTCAAAAATCCGCTTTTCGCTTTGCATGTCATTCACTCCATTGCGGTCAGGGGGTTAACCGCCCTTCCCTATCTGGGAAGTCGCAGCGGGAACGTAAAGGCTTTCGGCATTCGGGTTAAGCTGTTTAATCTGGTAATTCAGGATCGCCGCGAAGCTAATCCAGACCAGATAGGGCACCATCAGCCATGCTGCAGCCTTGCGAACCTGTGCAAATACAACCGTTGTTGCAATGCCAAGCACGATCATCACGATGATTATGTAAAATGCAGTCGTCACCTTATGCTGCCCAAAAAAAACTGGTGACCAGCTAAGATTCACTAAAAACTGGCCAACAAACAGACCGATGGCAAGGCCGCGGCTACGCGCACCTCTGGCATGCAATATCATTGCGAAAGCCAGCCCCATCAAAAAGTAAAGTGTCGGCCAAACAACGCCAAACGCCCAGCCCGGCGGCTGTGCATCGGGTTTGATCAAAGTCTGATACCAGCCATTTTCTTCCGCGGAGCCAGATATTGTTCCCGAAAGAAAACCAAGAAACATCACCACAGGCACTACAAACAGCGCCCATCGCAACAGCGACATGCGAAGCTGCGAAGCGGATGCAAGCTGGTTCATGGGAGTTCTCCGAGCTTATCGGGCGATTCGGTGGAAACGCCTTTCGTTCAATTCCTTAGCATCCCTTACAGATACAACAAGGCCGCCTACCCATAAGGGCAAGCGGCCACCGTTTCAATTTGGCCCCGAAGGACGAAATTTATTTGCGAGTGCCCGAAAGCCCCATCGAACCGAAAGCGCCGGCCTTCACTTCGCCGGTCATCGCGTCGCCATCGACCGTTGCAGTCGCATCGAGGTGCATCGGCATTGGGACGGTAATGTCCATGCCCCAGCTCAGCGTATCGCCGTCGACTGTACCGGACGCGATATCCATCGTGCCGAGCCCGCCAGACATCTTGCCAGAAAAGCTGCCGCCGTCGCTGTTGACGGTCAAAACTGCCTTCTGGTCACCCATCGGACTTTTGATTGTTACGTCCCAATCACCATCAACTGCTGCCATATTCCTGCTCCTTATTTAGCGGTGTTGTTTGCATTGGTGTTAGCAGCTTCGCTGACCATTTCAATTGGCAATCCAAGCGCTTCCAGCTGTGGTTTGACCTTCGCAGCGTCGCCAACCACAACCCATGTGAAGCGATCCGGATTGACCAAAGCACGAATAGAGGTGTCGAGCTTTTCCTGAGTCATACCGCGATACTCGCTTGCGACCGTAGCGTAAAAATCGTCAGGCCGCCTGTAGAGCACATTACGCTGCATCGCGCCAAGCACGTCGCCCGATGTTTCAAAGCTGCCAGGCAGTTCACGAATATTACCCCCGATGATGCGTTCGCGTTCTTCGGTGGTGATGCCCTTGTCGCTCAAAAACGCCTTGTAATTCGACATCAGCGCAGCAATCGATTCGCCCGTTTTATCGGCCTGAACCGGCGCGGAAATCAGGTAAGGGACATCGCCCTCGACACGGTTGATGCTGCCGCGCACGCCGTAGGACCAGCCCTTGGTTTCGCGCAGATCCATGTTGATACGGGACAGGAACCCAGCGCCCAATGCCTCGTTGGCCGTGATGGCGGTTTCAAGATCCGCGGTGCCTTTGGTCGCCAGAACCTGACCACCTAAAATCAGCGACTGGGGTGCACCAGGGCGGTTAATCAGGACAATGCGCGGATTGGCAGCAGCAGGAGCTGCCGACATATCCTTGACGGCAGCAGGTCCAGTAGGCTTCCAGCTCCCAAAGCTACCCTCCAGCGCCTCCTTTATCTCTGCCAAAGGCTTGTCGCTGACTACGAAGAACGTGGCTTTTTCCGGACGGAACCATTTGTGATGGAAATCAAGGATTTCGTCACGCGACACTTTGCTGACAGTGGTAACATCACCGGTGCCGGTGAACGAAATGCCGTAAGGATGGTCCTTGCCGAACAGGATAGGCGGCAAGGTGCGGAAGGCGATGCCTTGTGGGCTGGTCAGTTCCGACTGGATGCGCGCCAATTGCTGCCCGCGCAGCCGTTCGACTTCGCCCGGCACAAAGTCGGGTTTCAGGACAATGTCTGAAAACAACTTCAACGACGGCGCGAGATTGGCCGTCAACGACGTCACATTGACATTCGTGCGGTCCATGCTCGCATTGCTGCTGATGCTAGCGCCCAGCCGTTCCTGCGCTTCGGCGATTTGCGTCGAGGTCATGCCCGCCGCGCCCTCATCAAGCAGCGCCAGCATGAGCGATTGCGTACCTGACCGATCACGCGGATCGGCGGTATTGCCGGCATCGAAGCTCAACGACACCTGAGTCATCGGCACCGCGTTGCGCTGTGCGTAAACAATCTCGATACCGTTCGACAGCTTGGTGCGCTCAACCTTGGGGAATGCGAGGTCCGAAATGACCCCGAGTGCCGGCGCAGGTTCGCGCTTGACCGGTGTGATTGCGGTAGCGGTTTTGGGAACCGATGCGCCTTTCGCCTCTTCATAAGGCGCACGCTCGCCCGGTTCGACCGTTAGCGCATAGACCGGACGCGTGAGCCAGCGGCCCATCGCAGCGGTTACCTGTGTAGGCGTTACCTTGGCGAGTTCAGCCAATTGCTTTTTATAAAAATCGCTGTCGTTGCGATACAACGCGCCTTCGGCCAGCGCGACCGCCTTGCCGCCAAAGCCGCCAACCTGCTCAAGCCCGGCGAGTCGGCTGGACACCGTGCGCATCTGAACGCGCTGCACCTCATCGGCGGTTGGGCCGGTTTTGACAAAGTCTGCAATGATTTCATCAAGCCGCTTGGCGACGGTTGCCGGATCGACACCCGGCTTCACATCAGCGGTTATCTCAATGCCGCCCAACTGGGCAAAGCCCTGATATCCCGCGGTTACATTCACGGCAAGCTTCTCTTCGCGCACCAGAATGTTGTCGAGACGAGAGCTGGCAAGGCCGCCGAGCACGGATGCGCCCACTTCGAGCGGCACAGAATCGGCGCTGTCGATACCCGGTACCGTCCAGTTGCGATAAATGCGCGTCGTTGCGACCTTGTCCTTCATCACCTCGGATTTCGGAGCAGAGAGCGTTGGTACATCAACTTTCAACGGCTTCTGTTTGGGGCCAGCCTTGATCGCACCGAAATTCTTCTCCACGAGTTTCTTTGCGGTCGGCACATCGATATCACCAGCGAGCACCAAAACGGCATTGTTGGGCCCGTAATGCTGGCGGAACCAAGCGCGCACATCTTCCATACTGGCGCTGTCGAGATCGGCCATCGAGCCAATCGTGGAGTGACCATAAGGATGGCCTTCGGGAACCATGCCCTTGATCTGCGCATATTCTACCAGACCATATGGCTGCGTATCGCCCTGTCTTTTTTCGTTCTGAACCACGCCAATCTGGTTGGTCAAATTCTCCTGCGTCACCGCGCCGAGCAGATAGCCCATACGGTCGGCTTCAAGATACAGCATCCGGTCAAGCGCACTTGTTGGGACGGTCTGGAAATAATTGGTGCGGTCGAACCAGGTGGTACCATTATAGTCGGTCGCGCCCATATTCTGGAGCGGCTGGAAGAAATCACCGGGCGCGTTTTCCGACCCGTTGAACATCAGATGCTCGAACAAATGGGCAAAGCCGGTCTTTCCCTTTGGCTCATGCTTCGAGCCGATATCATACCAGATCGATACCGCCACGACGGGAGCCTTACGGTCGGTATGGACAATGACGCGCAGACCGTTTTTCAGGGTGAACTGCTCGTGCGGGATATTGATTTCCTTGACCAGCGCAGAAGCTGGCACCGGCGCTGGGTCAGCGGCCAAGGCGGGCGAGACAAGCATCGATGCGCCCAGCAGGGCAAGCGTGAAATTACGGATCATGTTAGCTCCCAAAGCTTTAATATTGCACATAAGATAGCCGCGACTGACGCAAAAACAATGGTTTCGGCGTCAGTTTTCGACAAACAGCGTTCATGGCCGATAACGGCGTTTCGCGACCTTCACCGCGTCGGCCCATTCGAAATGCACTGGCTTGAACTTGCGGTCGAGGAACAATTGCATCTGGTCGGTGTAATGCGGCGAATCCGGCCTGTTGGTTGCAGCACCATATGGCTGGATGGACTGGCTCCATACCTTCCCGGCCTTATCCCAATTGACCAGCATGATGAAGCTGTCGCCATGCTTAACCCGCATCTTGCCATTATCCTGCGGTTCCCAAACTGTGGCCGCGCGCAACGTGTCGGTTCCGCCATTGGCTGGCAAGTCAAATTTGCCACGAACAAGGCGTTGGACTTCGCTGAGTGGCGGGTCAATGCGGCCAAAGCCTTTCATCAGCGCGTCGACAACCTCGCGCAGTTTTTTACGTGCATCTGGCAAAGGACGACCATGATAGCTGTCGCCATTGGCCATATGCATCATTGCCTCACCCAGCGCATCTGCACGGCCATTGCCATCGCTATTGAAATCCCATTGCTTTAGCAACTTCTGCGCGGCGACCAGGTCGGGCTCGTCCTTCAAGTCCGCTGCCAGCAGCTTGGCAATCCAAGGCCCGGCAAAGCTGTCGCGGCTGTAGGATGTATCGAATTTGATCGCGAGCAGCTCTTCCGGTGTCAACGACGCATCGGCTTCGAGCAATTCAAGCGCGCGGACAATCCGGTTGGTTTTGCGTGCTTCGATGCCGAGCAATGGCGAGAATTTCGTCAAGTCCAGTTCCGACCCTTTGCCCGCCGCCAGAAACGGTGTGTTGTTGGCGTTGGTTACAAAACCCGATGCCGGATTTACGATCATCGGCGTTGCGCTCCAGGGAAGAACCTCTTTGGGCAAGCTTGCGCTGACATCCCCCGGCAATATCTTGGTGTAATCAAAGCCGGGTGCGCGGTCCGGGAAAATCGCGTTGTAGTAGTAGCCAATGCGCCCGGTCTTGTCGGCGTAAATAAAGTTGGTCGCCGGGATCCCCCGCAAACTCATCGCCGCGATCCATTGGTCGTAATCCTGTGCCTTCTGGATGCGGAAATATTGTTCGAGCAGCTTCACATCGTCGATGCCTGCGTAGCGAATTGCGAATGCACCATTTTTGTTGATGATAACCGGGCCATGCTCGGAACGATAAACCGTCTTTGGCACAGGTAGGTTGAACGGCCCGAATTTGACCGGAAGCCAAATGCGTTCTTGTACCAATGGCTTCCATTTGCCATCCATTCGGTACTGGGTGTTGTCGGGGTTGGTGACAAGCTTGTAGACGTCGATCAGGTCGGGCTGATTGACCGTGTTGGTCCAGCCCAGATTGCGATTATGCCCGAGCAGGACGAAAGGCGACCCGGGGAACAACGCCCCTGCCATATCCAGCCCCTCGCCCGAATGGACCACCGCTTCATACCATGCGACGCTACCCTCATATGGCTGGTGCGAATTGGAGATGAGCCAGGTCTTGCCGTCCGCCATACGCTTTGGCGCAACGGCAAAGGCGTTGGAGCCATTCATTGACGGGTCTCGTCCCGCCGGTGTCAGTTTCGCAACAGGCTCATTGGTCGGCATCTCATCACCGCTGAGCTTTTTTATGGTGTCATCCAGTCCATAGAAAAAGGGCGACCGCAGCACAAAGCCGGCCGCCACGTCGCGTCCGGTCACCGGAAAGAGCTTGGACAGACGCACTTCACCCGGATGCTTTTCGGCATAATAGTTCAGGCCCGCCGCATAGGCGTCCATCACCGCGCGAACGTCGGCTGGAATGCTGATATAATGTTTAGATATGGTGTCACGCACGCCTAGCAGTTGCTCGACATAATCAATCGGTGCGCCGTCGCTGCCGAGCATCGCCCCTGCCCGCCCGCGCGTCATCGCAACCACTTCCTGAATGGTGCCGAAATCATCTTCCGAGTGTGCGTAAGCAAGGCCGTAAGCGACATCGGCGTCGGTCTTGCCATTGATGTGCGGCACCCCGAATTCGTCGCGGGCGATTTCAACATTATAAGCGCGCTTGGACGGGGCCGCCTGAAGCGTAGCTGCCATCGGTTCCCAGAAAGCCAAGCCAACAGCGGCAAAGGCAATAATCGCTATCAGCACCACACCGATGCGTTTGATCCATGTCATGTACAACTCTCCTCAAACCCTGAATGGAGAAGTGCGTTGTTTGTGCAAGCCATTTTTGTGCCGACCCTCTTGTGTTGTCAAAAAGCCACACTACCTGTGTTAGGTACGCAGAACAGGACATTCATATGAACCTCGAGAAATTCACCGACCGCGCCAAAGGCTTTCTGCAAAGCGCCCAGACCGTCGCCATCCGCATGAGTCACCAGCGAATCAGCACCGAGCATTTGCTGAAAGCGCTGCTTGAGGACGAGCAGGGCATGGCATCGGGGCTTATCAAGGCGGCGGGCGGCGACGCCGCGACGGCGTTGCGCGAAACCGATGCCGCGCTGGCGAAGGTCCCCTCTGTTTCGGGAGGTGGAGCTCAACAAACGCCGGGGCTAGACAATGATGCCGTGCGCGCACTCGATTCTGCCGAGCAGGTCGCGCAAAAGGCGGGGGACAGCTATGTCAGCGTGCAAACCATATTACTTGCGCTTGCACTTGCTTCGGGAACAGCTGCTGGCAAAGCGCTTGCTGCCGCGGGCGTGAAGCCCGAGGCGCTGAATACAGCTATTAAGGATCTTACAGGCGGCCGGACGGCGGACACTGCAGGTGCAGAGGACCGCTATGACGCGCTTAAAAAATTCGCCCGCGACCTGACCGAAGTGGCGCGCGCAGGCAAGCTTGATCCGGTTATCGGCCGCGATGAGGAAATCCGGCGCACAATCCAGATTCTCGCGCGTCGTACCAAAAATAACCCCGTTCTTATCGGTGAACCAGGCGTAGGCAAGACCGCAATCGCAGAGGGCCTTGCGCTTCGTATTGCGAATGGCGACGTGCCTGATAGTTTGAAGGACCGCAAACTGCTCTCGCTCGATATGGGCGCGCTAATCGCGGGCGCCAAATATCGCGGTGAATTTGAAGAGCGGTTGAAAGGCGTGCTTGATGAGGTCAAACAGGCCGAGGGCGATATCATCCTGTTTATCGACGAAATGCACACGTTGGTCGGCGCGGGCAAAGGCGAAGGCGCGATGGACGCGGCCAACCTTATCAAGCCAGCATTGTCGCGCGGCGAACTGCATTGCATTGGCGCGACCACGCTGGATGAATATCAGAAGCATGTCGAAAAAGACCCAGCGCTCCAGCGGCGGTTCCAGCCGGTTTTTGTCGGCGAACCGACGGTCGAAGACACAATCTCGATCCTACGTGGACTCAAGGAAAAGTACGAACTCCACCACGGCGTCCGGATTACCGACGGCGCGCTGGTCAGTGCCGCGACGCTGTCGCACCGTTATATCGCCGACCGCTTTCTGCCCGACAAGGCCATCGACCTGATGGACGAGGCGGCGTCGCGTTTGCGCATGGAAGTGGAATCGAAGCCGGAAGAAATCGAGAATCTCGACCGACGCATCATTCAACTGAAGATTGAACGCGAGGCACTCGGCAAGGAAACCGACAATGCGTCGAAGGACAGGCTGGCGACGCTCGAAAATGAACTTGCCAATCTGGAGCAACAATCATCCGAGCTGACGCAAAAGTGGCAGGCGGAAAAAGAGAAGATTTCCGCCGAAGCGAAGATTATGGAACAGCTCGACGCTGCGCGCATCGAGCTCGATCAGGCGCAACGCGGCGGTGATCTGGCGAAAGCAGGCGAACTGCAATATGGCATGATTCCGGGCCTTGAGAAGCAATTGGCGGATGCTCAGGCGGCCGCAGGCAATGCAATGTTGCGCGAGGAAGTCACGCCGCAGGATATCGCATCGGTCGTCAGCCGCTGGACCGGTATTCCGGTCGACAAGATGCTCGAAGGCGAACGCGACAAGCTTCTGAACATGGAGCAGCTCATCGGTGCCCGCGTCATCGGACAAAAGGATGCTGTCGAGGCTGTTTCCAAGGCCGTCCGCCGGAGCCGCGCCGGTCTCCAGGACCCCAACCGTCCGCTGGGCAGCTTCCTGTTTCTCGGGCCAACGGGCGTCGGCAAAACCGAGCTCACCAAAGCACTTGCGTCGTTCCTGTTCGACGACGACAACGCCATGGTCCGCATCGACATGTCCGAATTCATGGAGAAGCACAGCGTCTCCCGCCTGGTCGGCGCGCCTCCCGGCTATGTCGGCTATGAAGAAGGCGGTGTTCTGACCGAAGCCGTGCGGCGACGGCCCTATCAGGTCGTGCTGTTCGACGAGGTTGAAAAAGCACATAGCGATGTGTTCAACATCCTGTTGCAGGTACTTGACGATGGCCGCCTGACCGATGGACAAGGCCGAACCGTAGATTTCTCGAACACCCTCATCATTCTCACGTCGAACTTGGGCAGCCAGTATCTGGCTGGCCTCGACGACGGGCAGGACGTGAAGGAAGTCGAACCGCAGGTTATGGAAATCGTCCGCGGCCACTTCCGTCCCGAATTCCTCAACCGCTTGGACGAGATCATATTGTTCCATCGCCTTGGCGTTGAGCATATGGCGCCCATCGTCGATATTCAGGTGCAACGCGTGCAGAAGCTTCTCAAGGATCGCAAGATCACGATGGCGCTGTCGGACAAGGCCAAATTGTGGCTTGGCCGTGTTGGCTATGATCCGGTGTACGGCGCGCGGCCATTAAAGCGGGCCATTCAGCGCTATTTGCAAGACCCACTGGCAGATATGCTGCTGCGCAGCGACGTTCCCGATGGCGCAACGGTTAAGGTCGAGGAAGGGGACGGTGAGCTCAAATTGTCGCTCGCCAAATAGCCTGGCCTAACGCGGTGCATCCAATACGGCTTGCAACCAGTCCGGGTTGGGCTGGTCAGGGTCGTAATATTCGAATATCAGATTGATGCGGTCGGTCGCCCCCCGGTTCTCAACCGAATGCACACCCATATTGTTGACCTCGACCGCCTCACCCTCGGGCATGACATATTGCGCGCCCTCGACGTGAAATAGAACCTGATCATTAGTGACAATCGGCACATGGATTTTATGCGGCCATTTTGCAGCCGGATTGGCATCACGGTGCGGCTGGATGACTCCGCCTGCCGCCATCCGCGCCAGCATCACCCGTGGATATATTCCGTTTTCATAGCCATAATCGGCGGTTGCGGCCTCCATCACGGGCAGCAGGATTTCTTTCCATTCATCCCATAAGGGCCGGTCATAGCTGTCCCGCCAGTCGCGATAATTCGACACAAAGCGGAACACGATATGGCGGGTTACGTCCAGCGCCTCGAAACGGTTAGGCTTGTCGGCATTTTCGGCATTCCATTGCTCTTCCGTTATGGCCAGCACTGCTTCCTTCAGCGCAACAATGTCCACCTGCCCCAGATGGCGGAAGGTTCGCGTCTTGCGCGGGTTGGGTAGCACCATGACGGCCATCAGAAATCATAACCGAAAAGCTCGAGATCGCGCGCATAAATTTTTGCGACGCCGTCGATCATTTCTTGATCATAATATTCGCGATAGTCGCCCCTCCGTGATCGATTGGCATGGTCCAGCGACGTCGTCGCAATACCCAAACGTTCCACGATGGCATCGTAAGATGCCTGCATCGTTTCAACCTTACCCAATATGTCGGTTTGCAACTCGCCATCGGGACCAGTGAGGAAACTGTGTTGGGGCCGGAAAATGATGTGGTTATGCGGTGGTTGCACAAACAGGAAATGCCGCATCACGCCCTTCGGGTCACGATCAAAGCTCCCCTGTCTGCTGGTCGCGAACGAACAATAGGATATGAACCGGTCAAACGGATTGCGTACGAATGCGAATTTGAGATAGCTGCCGAAAGCCTCCTCACCCAAAAACGGGCGGACCTGCTCGAAACTCAGATGGCCGTGCTTCAACGCGGCCAGTTCGGGAATGGGAAATTCCTTCTCCACGAAAAGCCGTGCCTGCTCTATATCGTCCGGCCCCATGTGCGTCCGCAAAGCCTGCCGCACAGAGTGCGTCCCGGTTTTGGGTACGGCAACAAAAATAAAACGGTGTTTGCGCGAGACGATCATGATCAGGCGTTGGCGGCGTACATGCTACCCGGCGCCAACGCTCTTGCCGGCGCAGCGGGCGTTGCGACCATGAAAATCAGCTCGTTCAGTGTCCGATCAAGCGGCACTGCATTGTGTAGCAATATCCGGTCAGCCCCCACACGTTTCAGGTCGACGCGGATATCTGCAAGCAATTGCTGAAAACGGGGAAGCCCATCTTCCGAGGGTCCATATTGCGCCCATGCCGCTGCCCAAGCGGTAGCGAAGCGATCGAGCGTATCCATAGTCGCGGAAAGCTGCGGTACCTCCGGCGCTTGCCGGACGAGAAAATCGATGTGGCAGCGCACTTCCCATGCCGACATAATTTCCGGTGTGTTGACCCGCTCGTAGGCCAGCGTGTCGATTGGAGTGCTGCCCGGTTCCACAAATTTCAAAGGCAAGTCCCGGCCTTCGGCACGGCGCGTTTCGACCATCATATCCCACAGTTTTTCACCGCCCACGGTATCAAGTACAAGATGCACGCGCTTTTCCGTACCGAGATTGCGTACATTGTGCAGGCAAAAAGAATCGAACGCCCAACACTCTCCGGCTTTCATATGCTCGGTCTGTCCGTCGCACGTGAACTCGACCTTTGGGTTGGTAATGACCGGAATATGTAGCCTTAGATGTGTACGCCAGTAATAACCGACATCGACATGTTCAGGAACGTCAGAAGCTGGTGCCAGTCCCATAAGACGGCTGCGTCCCCAGACTGCCCCCAGATCGGCCATGATTTCCATTATGTAAGGACAGGCCAGCAGGTGCTCAGTCGGAGCCATTGGCCCGGCAAACCCATTTGTAATGACACCACCGGGCGTAATCAGCGGTACGGCATCATTGCCCGCAAGCTTCCCCGGATGCGCGATCCACGCACTGCGCGGCAAAGCCGCCACCTCTGCCGCGAGCGTCTCCGCACAATATTGCCGCGGCAATTTCAGCAGCGGCACATCAAGTTTCATCTTTTATTACCCGTTTCCGGCCAGAGTTTCAGCAGCAACAATTAGTCGCAGCCAGTCTGCGGTCCGCAAATCTTGGCTTGGGGCCGATCAACCAAGTCTCTCAATCCTGCGCGATGTTCTTCCGCCATCCGGTCCCACTGTGCCGCCGTTTTACAGATCTTCGTGGTGAAACGGGTTCCTGTCTTCTTACGGTGCTTGCAGACTAACCGGTCTTCGGATTGAGCACCTTCTCCATCATCTGCATGCACTAATGGGGCATAGGACGTGCTCAAAACTAGGGCCATCACGGGCAGCAGAATACGCATAGCAAACTCCAAATTTATGGGGTTACTTTACGCAAGCCGCACGGGCATTGTCAATAAATGCAAGGCTGCAAGGATAGACTGGTACATCATGGCAAATATGTTCTCGTTGGGGCGCTCGATTGATGTCGCAAGGGTTGCCAATTCATTCAGATCAGATGGTCGGGTAGAGATATTGAACTTTCTCGGAGCAGGCGAAGCGGACATGCTACGTGCGCATTTGCTGGAAAGGGTTGATTGGACGCTGGTCCTCAATGCCGGAGACAAGGTTTACGAGATACCGAGAGTACAATTTGAGCAATTTGATGAAGCGCGTCGCCGTGAGCTGGACCAGCGAGTATTATCAGCCGCCCGCGAAGGGTTTCAGTATCGCTACGAAAGCATCCGCGTGTCAGACGATCGCAGCGATCGACAAAATAGTGGGACCATTCTCGATCAGTTCGTGGAATTTATGTCGTCGCCGCCGGTCCTCGGGCTTTTGTCGGAAATCAGTGATCGAAGTGCGATAAACTTCGCTGATGGTCAGGCGACAGCTTATTCATCGGGGCATTTTCTAACCAGCCACGACGACGACGTAGCCGGCAAGGGACGGCATGCCGCCTATGTCCTAGGCCTGGCTCCCCAATGGCGTGCCGAATGGGGTGGGTTATTGATGTTCCACAATGAGAACGGAAACATATCCGAAGCCTTCGCCCCTGCAATGGGTGCATTGCGGCTGTTTTCGGTGCCCGCGCTACACAGCGTAAGTTACGTCACACCGATGGCCCCAGAACCGCGCCTTTCTGTAACCGGATGGTTTAGGACCTGCACGGAGTAGGTCAATCTAGACTATAGCCGTAACGGGTAACCCACGGTTCCAGAATCGGTAGAACCTCGTTCATATATTCGCGATACCGGTGCCAGCGTCCGCTGGCCGAAGAATATATCTTCTCGGTGACCTGGGCATAGCTGGGCGTGCGGATATAGCCTCGGTCAATAGCGGTTTTCTGGGTATCGAGGACTTTTTCTTCCCACGGCAGGCCGAGGAACTCAAATAACGGGCGGGCGGATGCCTCCACATTCTCGACCATCGCCTCGTAGCGGATCATGTGAACGTCGAGCGGCAGCACGTCGCGACATTGCTCCCAATAGGCAAATATCCGGTCATAAGTCCGGCTCGCGTTCGGCAAATCCAGAAAACTTGCCATTGCCTCGGTCGGTTTGAAATTCTGCATATAGTTGCTGAGCACAACGTCGCACGGGTGACGCATCGCCAATATGATCTTGGCGTCCGGAAACAGACGGTGGATCAATGGCATGCGGATCATTGACAGCGGGTTTTTGTCAATAACCATCTTGCCTTCGGGCGCAGGCGCTGCCTTTTGCAGCTCTTCGAAATAAAGCGCGCGCAGGTCTGCAATCTGGGTCTCGCCGAGCCTCGCTATATTGTCGAGGTCGCCAACCTTGTGCGAGATTGTTTCAATAATCGGAATTTCTTCAAGCACATGCGTCGCGCTATGACCCATTAATATCGTGTCCATCAACGTCGTGCCGGACCGGGGGAAACCAACAAGAAACACTGGCGACGCAGGCTCTTGGACAGTTTCGGTCTTGGGCCAGCCCGCATGCCAATCGGGCGTCACCTTTGCCGTCATTCCGGCTATTGCCCGCTGATAGGCGCTGCGGTCGACGGTCACGCCCATAGGGCTCTCGGCTTGCGCTCGGTTCATGTCCTCATAAGCGGCATAGGCAGCATGAATATCGCCAACCTTGTCGGCAAGCTGGCCGATGAATTGGTGCAGCGTGGCGGAATGGACAGCACCCGGGCGAACTCCTCGCGCAAGATCGAGCGCACGCTTTTTATCGCCCTTCCGGCTTACCAGCAGCGCATCGAGATAATCTATCTCGTCTCCCTTCAGATTGCGCGCCCGCGCGCTGGCGAGTAGCTTTTCCAAATCGTCAACGCGGTTCGCCTTTTCGAGCAATATGCCGAGATTGAGATAAGCTGGGGAAAATTCTGGGTCGGCCTGAATGGCGAAGCGGAATGCCCTTTCAGCCTGCAACTGATCGGAAAGGTCGGTAAACGCTATGCCGATGGCAATGAAAATCTTCGGGTCTTTGGGATCGAGTCGCGCGGCGGTCCCAAGTGCCTTAAGGCCGGCAGCCGCGTGGTCGATACTTGTTAGGGCACGGCCTAACTCAAGCAGCGGTGCGGGGTCATTGGGGGCATAGATTGCTGCCTTTTCCAACATCATGCATGCTTCCTGATTGCGATCCATCGAAATCAGCAGTCGGCCAATGTTGGTATGTACCAGCGAAGACGACGGATCGATCTCTCGAGCGCGATGCAGCGCAATCATCGCGCCGTCGAAATCGCCCATTCCATGCTTTGCATTCCCTAAATTGTTCCAGCTATCGAAATCATTGGGATGAGCAAGAACGAGATCCTCATATTTCCATATTGCCTCTTGCCCGCGTCCCTGTGATTTTAGGATTTCGGCGCGAAGTCGCTGCAATTCCGGCGAACCATCTGCGAGCGTTCCCTCACAAAGCGCCGTGGCTTTGTCAAACTGCCCCAGGTCGACATAGGCCTTTGCCAGATTTAGTCGGTTGTCGACGCTATCACCACCGCTAGCGATTGCCTTGCGAAGAAATGCGGTGCCTTTTTCCAGGTCGCCGCTCTGGCAGCAGACGACGCCAAGAAACTGTAAAATCGATGGATTATTGGGTTGAAAGCGGAGAGCTGCTTCGCCTTTGGAACGTGCGCCCTTCAGGTCGCCCTGCGAATAAGCCGCCATTGCAGCGTTCATTTGTTGGGTGTTGCCGTTCATGTGCGCCCGATACAAAAGAAAAGGGCGAGGCACCAGCCCCGCCCTTTCCAACATGCTTTATGCGATGCTTAGAACTTCAGACGAACCGACGCATAAGCGCGGCGACCAAGCACGTCGTATGTCGACGGATCAGTACCCGACTGCACGTTCGGTGCATATTGCGGCGGCTTCTTGTCGAACGCGTTGTTCAAACCGATACGGAAGGTCAGCGCTTCGACTTCGGCTTGCAACGCAAAATCGAAGTAGAAGATCTTGCCAGGTCCGGTGAAGGTTTCACCGATATACTGACGCGAAGCGCGGTTTTCCATTTTATCAATGAAGCGGACACGGGTGTGGAAGCTCAGATTCTCATCAAAGTTAAGTCCGGCGTTCAACGTTGCCTTCCAGCGTGGGAAGCTGGTTCCGAGCCCTGCTCCGAAGTAAGATGCAGTGCCCGCATAGTCCGTTTTCAAGCCACCCAAACCAACATTCACGAAGTCAATCAAATAGCTGACCGAGAGATTGAGGTTCAATGCAGATGTTTCTGAGATGAACGACGTAGGCAGACGATAACCCAATTGGGCATCGATACCCGATGTCTTGATCGAACCAAGGTTTGCACCTTGGAAATAGCCATTGGCATCACCACCCAACGAAGCAGGCAGGTAAATACCCGTGATGGCGTCACCCGAACGGGCGATACCAGCACAATATGGGCTGTTCGGATCAAGGCCAGCGTTGATGTCATTGTAACCATAGCAGGAAGCGATGATCTCGTTAACGTCTGGGCTGAAGATCGTGTCGGTGATCTTGATGTTGTAATAATCAACCGATCCTGTGAACCCTGCAGCATTGAACACCGCACCCAAGGTAAACGTATCGGACTTTTCAGGCTTCAGGTCTGGGTTACCCGTGACCGTAATGAATGCCTGTGCACCCGGTGTAGCAACAAAGGTGTTGAGTGTACCTGCACCGACACCGCGACCTGCACCGCCAAATGCACCGTTACGGCAGATATTTGCCGCAGCAGCACCACCGGTCGTGCGGAAGTTTGAGGTAACCGAGCATGGATCGAAGATCTGCGGGAAGCTGCCGCCGCCCGAGAACAACTCACCAAAGTTCGGCGCACGAACCGAATGCTGATAACTTGCACGCAAGCGAACCGCATCAATAGGTGACCACGACACGGTGCCACCATAGGCCCAATCGCTGGAAGGCGAACCATCGACACCATTGGCAATGTCATTGAAATCGCTCTTCGAATGACGCGCAGTCAGCGAGACTTCCAGATTGTCCATGATCGGAGCACGCAGTTCGCCGAAGAAATCGAGGAAGCTGTTAGTGCCAAGGTCTGGCGTACCAGTGTTGAAACCGGCAATCGGGCCGAACAATGCGCCAGGATCGAACTCGTAACGGAATCTCCGTGATTCAGCACCAAGCACAATGCCGAGCGGGCCGCCTGGCAGTTCGGTTAGCTCACCTGTGACATAGGCTTGCGCAATTTTCTGAGTGAAGCTTGTCTGGGTCCGGCCAACTTCATCAACGAAGTCAACGCATGCCTGCGACAGCGGCTGAATACCGAAAGGATTAAATCCACCCGCGCAAAGGCTGACACCGCCATCTGGAGCCTCAAGGAGGCGCTGGACCTGCTGCACGTTCACGTTACCCGCAGCCGTCGTGTCGATGGTGGTCTTGCCCCAGCTGTAATAAGCTTCATAGCGCCAGCCCGGAGCGATTTCGCCGCGCAAACCAGCAAGAGCCTGAAGCACTTCATTCTCGTTGGTCGACTCGCGTAGACCGGTACCAAGGAAACGGTAACCGATACGAATGCCTTCAGCTGCCCCAGTGCCGGAAAGCAATGGGTCATTACCAGTACGCGTGTTCAGAAGCGTGCGGAGGTCGGTCGAAACAAACGGGTTTGTTACCGGCACAACGAAGCCAGTGATGCGCTGACCCACTTCAACCAATGGCGAACGGGCATTCAAGCCCGATGCCGTTGAAAGGGTATTCACGATACCAGTGCTGACCGGCGTAGGAGCCAGTGCAGTCGACGAGGTGTATTCGGTGAACCCACCCTGGACAAAAAAGTCGAATGATGGGTTGATTTCATAGTTGCCCTGCAAAAACGCAGACTTGCGCTCCAGCGGTAACACCAGCAGGTTGATGATGTCGAAGTTGTAGCTGTAGAAATCCGGGAAGAAGTTCAAGTTCGGATTTGCAGCCGAATCGAGCGAGTACCGGAAGTTGGCGACGTCAACTGGACTGTTGAAGGTGCCGCGACCGTAGAGCGTACCATCGGAGTTGAAGCCCAACTGCGTGATGCGCGGGATTTGCGCCGCGGCAACACCGTAGGTCGCAAACAACGCATCAACCGAAGCCTGAGTAATCGGGTTGGTGCCGCTGTTAACAAAAGTACCGGTTGGGAAAGAACCGGTGGTCGATGTCGCCTGTGACGCGAATTCGCGCTGACCCTTGATCAGTGCTTGGCGCTTCGAATATTCAGCAGCGAAAGCAATGTTGCCTTTACCGTCGGCAAAGTTGCCGCCGATTACACCGCTGATTTGATATTCACGGGAGTCGGTTTCAGGAATGGTGTTCGTGTAAGTCGCACGCAGGTCGACGCCTTCAAAATCATCCTTCAGGATCATGTTGACGACACCCGCGATAGCGTCGGCACCATAAGCGGCGCCAGCACCGCCGGTGACGACTTCGATACGCTCGATGAGGCCTTGCGGGATGGTGTTAAGGTCGACGGTCTGGTTTGAAGCCGACACCATCGGGCGACGGCCATTGATCAGGACGAGGTTACGGTTGGAACCGAGACCACGAAGGTCGATGTTCGACTGACCGCCATTACCCGGGTTATTCGACGTCGAAGTGCCGGCTGGGTTAACGCCAGGCAGCGTGTTCAGATAGGTGTCAAGCGTGATATCGGCGTTCTCGGTGGTCTGCTCACCGGTTACAACAGCAACGGGGCTGCTCGAATCAAGATTTGGACGCGCAATGCGCGAGCCGGTAACGACAATAGATTCGCTGCTCTCTTCATCAGCAGCCTCATCCTGAGCAAATGATGGCGTTGAGAGTAACGCAAGACCGAGCGCGAGCGGCGCGGCTGTGTATTTGAAATTGCTTGTACGTGCTTTTTTCACAGTAAAGCCCCTTTGATAGACGGTTGCGAACGGCGCAGCAGCGGCACCCGCAATCCAGTAAAACTCCCCAGCACGTCTGCCAATTTCGTGCGCACAAGACGTGCGAAACCGAGCATTGTCCCTCCGGGTTGAGGCTGTACTGGCTGAAACGCGTGCTTTGCGCAAGAAAATGCACGGTTTTGACAATAATATTTCAGCTATGTCGCTTTTATGCCACAGTAGCGGTTCGCGGGTACTCAGGTGAATTCTGGCGTCCAAATTCGTTCATGACAGTGACAGCTGGCTCGGTTAAGAGAGCGCATATACTTTTGGAGCTTAGACATTTTGATGTTTGCTAATTTGACTTTATTCCGCCGGTTTGTGGCCTTTATGGCGCTAGCTATTCCGGCGCTCGGTTGGTCGGCATCCGGTCATGCCCAAGAAGTCCCGGCGATCGCGCCGACAGTGTCACCAGCGCCAGACCCCGCAAATATGCTGGTGCTTGACCTTTCGACTGGGGGCCGCGTGACAATACAGATGTTCCCGACGCTGGCTCCTGCACATGTTGATCGGATAAAGACGCTCACCCGGCAGGGCTTTTACAATGGTGTGGTTTTCCATCGGGTAATTGACGGCTTCATGGCGCAAACCGGAGATCCTAAAGGCACAGGTCAGGGCGGATCCGAATTGCCCGACCTGAAAGCCGAATTCAACAAAACGCCGCATTTGCGCGGCACGGTGTCGATGGCACGCACCAACGAACCCGATACCGCGAACAGCCAGTTCTTTATCTGCTTCCAGCCGCGGTTCAGCCTCGACAACAAATATACCGTGTTCGGCCGGGTGACGTCGGGCATGCAATATGTCGATGCCATAGAGCGCGGCGAACCGCCTGCAAATCCCAGCAAAGTTCTGCAGGCATCGATTGCTGCGGATAATGTCCCGCCGCCCGCCTTTGCCCCGCCAGTTGCACCTGCACCAAACGCAGAAGCGCCGATCACGGTCGACCAGCTCAGCGGAAGCTGAGCGCGCGGCCACACCGCCATGCGCGTAGATTTGTTTGACTTTGACCTGCCCCCGGGCCGGATAGCGCTGCGTCCGGTAAGTCCACGCGATTCAGCGAGGATGTTGTGCGTTTCGAGTGAAGAGCTTGTTGACCGCCATGTGGGTGATCTGCCGCAGCTGTTGCGCAAAGGCGATTGCCTCATTTTCAACGACACCCGCGTTATTCCTGCGCAGCTTGAGGGTCGCCGGGGCGATGCAAAGATCGGCGCAACGCTCCACAAACGCATCGATCTGCGTCGCTGGCAGGCCTTCATTCGCAATGCAAAACGGCTACGTGTGGGCGAGCAGGTCGATTTTGGCAAAGGCGTGACTGCCATTGCAGAAACCCGGCATGACGATGGCAGCTTCAATTTGTTTTTTGAAGGCGAAGAGCCGGTCGAAGCCTTGCTTGAGCGCGCAGGCACCATGCCGCTACCACCCTATATTGCGGGCAAGCGAGCAACTGATGCGCAAGACCGTAACGATTACCAGACGATGTTTGCCCAGAAGGATGGCGCTGTTGCTGCTCCCACCGCGTCGCTGCACTTCACGCCCGAGCTGATGGCGGCGATTGTGGACGCGGGCATCGAAACCGCGACGTTGACCCTCCATGTTGGCGCTGGGACTTTTTTACCGGTGAAGGCCGACGACATCACTGACCATAAGATGCACAGCGAATGGGGACGGATTGATCCTGCTACAGCCAATCGTCTGAACGCTATCAGGGCCGCAGGAGGCCGACTAATCGCGGTAGGCACAACCTCACTTCGGCTGATCGAAAGTGCGGCGGACGACCATGGCAATATCCAGCCGTTCGAAGGCGACACCGATATTTTTATCACCCCGGGCTACCGATTCAAGGCAATAGGTGGCCTGATGACAAATTTCCATTTGCCAAAGAGCACACTCTTCATGCTGGTGAGCGCGCTAATGGGTCGCGAGACAATGCAGGCTGCCTATGCTCACGCAATCGCCAACGATTATCGCTTTTACTCTTACGGGGACTCCAGCCTCTTGCTCCCATAAGCGAGAAAGGCCTCCAAGTGACTTTCTTTAGCGCCATGGGCTGACGGAATTGAGCGCGCCAGCTTCGCGACACGTGCCAACCACTTCGGCATTTTGGCATCAGCCTTGCCCTTGCGAACTGGAGCAAAAATCTCGAACCGAGCGGGTTTGAAACCACAGAAATCGAAGATTTGGCCTCTCCAGCGATGGACAATCGCGTTGTTATAGACAAATCGCATGAAAAGCGAGGGCGTATCCATAGTGACCAAAGCGTCGGCAGAACGACCGCCAAGCAACCGGTCCCACCGCTCGCCCTTTTCCCGATATCGAAATGCAAAATGTGGCACGAGCACGCGATCGATGAAACCTTTGAGCAGCGCCGGTTCGGCGCCCCACCACATGGGAAAAGCAAAAACCACATGGTCACACGCGTCGATCAACCGGGCAGCTTCAACAAGTTCTGGTTCCCATTCCTGCCGTACAGCATAGCCTTTTTTCAGGATGGGATCGAACGCAATATCCCGGATAGCGACGCGATCTATTGTGGCGTCTGATGGGCAATTTGCGGCATAATGATTGAGAAGATGCCCAGATAGCCTGCCCGCATCAGGATGTCCGTCAATCAGCAATATCCGCACGCTCAATGCCCCTTCAGTTCATCTCCGGTTAGCCGAACAATGTGCAGCACATTGGTGGAACCCGGGGTTCCGAACGGCACACCCGCCATGATGATGATCCGCCCGCCAGCCTGCCCCAAATGATAGCGCAGCGCCATCCGCTTGCCCTTTGCGACCATTTCCTCAAACGAGCCGATATCCCTCGTACGAACGGCAAAGGCTCCCCAAAGCAGCCCGAGACGGCGAGCCGTTTCCATGCTTGCGGTCAACACCAGGAGCGGCACCGAGGGGCGCTCGCGGGAAATACGGCGCGCAGTCGAACCAGATGAAGTGAAACAGACGATGGCGCTGGTGTCGACGGTATCGGCAATCCGTCCGCTCGCCTCGGCCAGCGCATCGGCGGTGGTGGCATCGGCGGGAGTTTCGGTGAAGTGGATTCGCTTGAAGAAATCGGGGTCGCTTTCGACCTCTTGTGCAATCCGGTCCATGATCGACACCGCCTCAATCGGCCAAGCTCCGGCTGCGGTTTCAGCCGACAGCATCACCGCATCGGCACCGTCGTAAATCGCGGTTGCCACGTCTGAAACTTCGGCGCGCGTCGGCGATGGCGAGGTAATCATCGATTCAAGCATCTGCGTGGCGACCACCACCGGCTTGCCCATTCGCCGGGCGGTCGAAACGATCTTCTTTTGCAGCGGCGGCACCTGTTCGGGTGGCAGTTCGACACCAAGGTCGCCGCGCGCGACCATTACGCCGTCGGCCAGTTCAAGTATCTCTTCCAGCCGCCCGATAGCCGCAGGTTTCTCGATCTTGGCCAGCAAAGCCGCTTTGTTGCCGATGAGTTTCTTGCCTTCGGCGACATCTTCGGGTCGCTGAACAAAGGACATCGCGATCCAGTCAACGCCCTGTTTGAGCGCGAAGGCAAGGTCCGAACGGTCTTTTTCAGTTAGCGCGGCAATCGGCACGACCACATCGGGGACATTCAATCCCTTGCGATCAGACAGCATCCCGCCAACCTCCACTCTCGTATTGATGTGGTCGGGACTAATCTCGGTCACACGAAGGACAAGTTTCCCGTCGTCGAGAAGCAGCCGGGCATTGATTTCCAGCGCTGCGAATATTTCCGGGTGGGGGAGAAAGACTCGGTGGGCGTCGCCCGGCTTCTTGTCAGTATCGAGCCGGAAATTTGCGCCGGTTTTGAGCTCGACCTTACCAGCAGAAAAAGTCCCGACACGCAGCTTGGGACCTTGCAGATCGACCAAAATCGTCGTCGGACGGTTGTAAGCCTTTTCCAGCGCACGGATATTGGCGATCAGCTGCACCTTGTCCGCCTGTTCGCCGTGACTCATGTTGACGCGAAAGGCATCGGCGCCTGCGCGAAAGAGCTTCTCGATCATTTCTGGCGTGTCGCTTGCCGGGCCTAATGTGGCGAGGATTCGGACCTTGCGCATGCGCGGCTTGTGATATTGCATTTGGAAAGGCTCCGCTCTCTGGATTTTGTCGCTTGCGCTCTCCATAACGATGCAGACCGGTAACCGAAAGGGCGCATAGCTATGCACAATGACAAACAGATTTCAGACGCAGCAGCCGCAGCCGCTTTCCGCCGCCTGGTCGCCCATTTGCAGCACCGGCACGACGCCGAGAATATCGACCTGATGGGCCTCGCCGGATTTTGCCGCAATTGCCTTGCTGACTGGGTGATGGAGGTTCAATCCGAATTGACCAAAGACGAAGCCCGCAAACTCATCCACGGGATGCCTGCCGCCGAATGGAAAGCGAAATATCAGAGCGAGGCAACGCCCGAACAATTGCAGCGCATGAAAGAAAGCGTGGCGAAGAATAAAGCGCACGGCTAAGCCCCGACGCTGGAGATAGACAGGGGAGTGTCGAACATGCGCACATTATTAACAGCGGCTCTATTGCTGGCCAGCACGCCGCTGGCGGCGCAATCTGTAAGCACGACATATATTCATGCAGGACAATTGCTCGATCAACCGGGCAAGGCAGCACGCGGGGCGTCGACCATTATCATTCGCGACGGCAAGGTGGCCGAAGTGCGCGACGGATTTGCACCACCGGAAGACGGTGCGCGGCTGGTCGACTTGAAGTCGCTATTCGTCCTTCCCGGGCTAATCGACATGCACGTCCATATTTCGAGCGACGATAATCTGCTGCGCAGCCGCCTCGAAGGGCCGGGCCGCGACGTCGAAGATGTCTTTGTCATTGCGCAAAATAACGCCCGGCTGACGCTGGAGGCAGGGTTCACGACCGTTCGCGATCTGGGCGGCGAAGGGCGCGCGACGGCTACCCTTCGCGATGCCGTCAACAATGGCGTGATCGTCGGCCCGACTGTCATTCCAGCGGGCACAATGGTATCGGTTACCGGCGGCCATGGCGGCGTTAACGGCCTCAATCGGGCCTACACCCGCGCGGTCGCGGCAGAGCGGACCAATGTGTGTGACGGCCCCGATGGCTGCGCCAGCGCCGTACGCGCGCAGATTTCGATCGGTGCCGAAGTTATCAAATTCGCTGCCACCGGCGGCGTGCGCTCCAATGTAGCCGGCGGGCTCGGCAAGCAAATGACCGACGCCGAGATGAAGGCGATTGTCGATACCGGCCACAGCTTTGGCCGCAAAGTGACCGCGCACGCGCATGGCAAAGAAGGCATCGATGCCGCTTTGCGTGCGGGGGTCGACAGTATCGAGCATGGCAGCTTTATCGACGATGAAACGGTAAAATTGTTCAAGGCAGAGAACGCCGCGCTCGTACCGACTGCGGTCGCTCCGATTGCAGCGCTGGCACAGGCACGGCGGGGAGATGCGCCGGGGCCGCAACTCGCCAAGGCAGAGGAAGCCGCTGCCGCGCACGCCAACAGCATAATGCGCGCGGTAAAGGGCGGGGTCCGCATCCTGTTCGGCACCGACAGCGGCGTTGCCCCCCACGGTCAGAATGCCAAGGAATTTGCGCTGATGGTCAAAGCCGGGATGACTCCGGCACAGGCCATCAAATCCGCCACGATCGACAATGCTGCCGAGCTGGACCGCCCGATTGGCGCGATCCTGCCCGGCCGTGATGCAGATATCATCGCCGTGGCCGCCGACCCGCTTGCCGATGTAACCGCCCTTGAAAAGGTCGATTTCGTTATGCGCCGCGGTGTAGTGCACAAGCTCGGCGGGAAGCGACAGGCGTTTCCACCCGAATAATCGGAGATTGGCAAACAGGGGCATGGTCAACCGCAAGCGCTGCGGCTAATCGCTGCCTTGATTGATTCGGGGCTGCCGATGCCATTGGCTGCTCCACCCATATAACAGGAGAATATCATGGCCGAAGGCAATGTCGCCGCCGATCAACTGCGTCTTTTCATCGAGCGCATCGAGCGTCTGGAAGAAGAGAAAAAGGGCATCGCCGACGATATTCGCGATGTCTATTCGGAAGCCAAGAGCCAAGGTTATGATGCAAAAATCATGCGCCAGATCGTCCGTTTGCGCAAGATGAGCCAAGATGACCGTCAGGAGATGGAAGCGATTTTGGATACTTACAAATCGGCACTTGGTCTTGCATAATATTGCCTGAAAAAGGAGAGCATTATGTTGATGACCACCACCACTGCCGTCGAAGGCCAACCCGTCCGCGAATATCTTGGCGTTGTTACCGGTGAATGCATTGTCGGCGCGAATATTTTCAAGGATTTATTTGCGGGTATCCGCGATATCGTCGGAGGCCGCGCCGGTGCTTACGAGAACTCGTTACGCGATGCGCGCCAGACTGCGCTCGCTGAACTTGCCGAAGAAGCCCGCCAATTGGGCGCGAACGGCGTCATCGGCATCGATCTTGATTACGAAGTACTGGGCAAGGAAGGCTCGATGCTGATGGTCACGGCGAGCGGTACGGCGGTGAAACTAGGGTAAAGCAGACCGCTTGCCGAAGTGCGCTTCCCTGATGTATGGGCGCGCCTTCCGTTTCAGCTTGAGAGAAGAAAAGAGCCATGGCAGGCCATAGTAAATTCAAGAATATCCAGCACCGTAAAGGCGCGCAGGACAAGAAGCGTTCGGCGCAGTTTTCCAAGCTGTCCCGCGAAATCACTGTCGCCGCAAAAATGGGCATGCCCGATGTCGATATGAACCCGCGGCTTCGGCTCGCGGTCAATGCCGCCAAGGCGCAGTCGATGCCGAAGGATAATATCCAACGCGCCATCGACAAGGCAAGCGGCGGCGATGCCGAAAATTACGATGAAATGCGCTATGAAGGCTATGGCCCGGGCGGCGTTGCTATCATCGTCGAGGCGCTGACCGACAACCGTAACCGCACCGCGACCAATGTGCGCACCGCTTTTTCGAAAAATGGCGGCAATCTGGGCGCTTCGGGCTCGGTGAGCCACGGGTTCGACCGCATGGGCCTGATTACTTATCCGGCCAGCGTCGGTGATGCCGACAGCGTGTTTGAAGCCGCACTCGAAGCGGGCGCCGAGGACGTGGAATCGGGTGAAGACGAGCACGAAATCTGGACCAGCATGGATGCGCTGCATGAGGTCGCCAAGGCGCTCGAAGCATCATTGGGCGAAGCCGAAAGCGCCAAGCTCGCGTGGAAGCCGCAGTTACTGGTCGAGGTTGATGAAGCGAATGCCGCGACTTTGCTCAAAATGATCGACGCGCTCGAAGAGGATGACGACGTCCAGACCGTCTGGGGCAATTACGACGTTTCCGACGAGGTTATGGCGAAGCTGGGATGATCATTCTCGGGCTTGACCCCGGCCTTGGCACCACCGGCTGGGGAGTCATCCGCAAGGAAGGCAACCGCCTATCCCATATCGACAATGGCGAGATTGAGACCGACGCAAAACTTCCGTTGGCAAATCGGTTGTTGTTGCTTGACGCGAAACTGAGCGCGGTGATTGACGAATTTCGCCCCGATGCAGTCGCGGTCGAAGAAGTGTTCGTGAACAAGAACCCGCAATCGACGCTGAAGCTGGGTCAGGCGCGCGGCGTGGTTTTGCTGGGTGCTGCCAAGGCCCGGGTTATCGTCACTGAATATGCCGCGCGGCTGGTCAAGAAATCGGTCGTTGGCACGGGCAAGGCCGACAAGGAACAGATTCAGGCGATGCTGCGGATATTGCTGCCGGGGCTGAAATTAGCAGGCCCCGATGCCGCCGATGCATTGGCTGTGGCCATTACGCACGCGCATCATATGCGGGCTTAGTTCGCCTCTTGTTCTCTTTTTCTTGCCCTTGAGTCTACGCCGCGCTAACCGTCGCAAATGAAGGGGCGGACATGATCGCAAAGCTTTACGGCCGCATTGACGAAACCGGCGCCGACCATCTGGTAATCGACGTCAGCGGCGTCGGCTATCTGGTGCAGGCAAGCGCGCGGACATTGGCGGCATTGGGCAAGACAGACGATTTCGCCACCGTGTTCACCGAAATGCAGGTCAGCGAAAACGACATGCGCCTCATCGGCTTTGCCACCAAAGAAGAGCGCGACTGGTTCCGCCTGTTGACCGGCGTCCAGGGCGTGGGCGGCAAGGTCGGGTTGGCAATATTGTCCGCAATTGAGCCGCAAGACCTAGCCCTCGCCATCGGCAGCGGCGACGCAGCGATGGTCGCACGCGCCAACGGCGTCGGGCCAAAGCTCGCCAGCCGGATTGTCAACGAACTGAAAGACAAGGTCGGCGCGCTGGCAGGCATTGGTGGCGGCGCGAAGTTGGTAGCAGCGGCAAGCGGCAGCCACGCCAGCGATGCGATGTCCGCACTCGCCAATCTGGGCTTCAAACCCGGCGAGGCAGGAAGCGCAGTGGCACAGGCGGTCGAGGAGCTTGGGCCGGATGCGACGTTGGATGCGCTGGTGCGACTGGCGTTGAAGAGGGCTTCGCGGTGAAACGGTTCGTTTTCCCGCCTAAAGCAGCAGCATCGCGAGCCTTGCTGCTCGCACCCTTGTTGCCGACTGGCGCATTGTTCCTGCTTGATTCAGTCTCCCGTGCAATTCAGCACGGCCCTTTGGCCATAGCTGGTGCAGCCATTCTAGCTGTATATGTTCTCATTGTGATGGAAGTCTTCGCTGTGATTGTGGGCGGGGTACTACTTGCCGCTGTTTGGGAGCGCATTCCCTTTCATGCTCTCGTTTTGGCAGTTCTTGGTGGTTTTATCGCAAGCCTGCCATTGCTCGGCCTAATGTTGTTGCCTCAGCCCAGTTTCGACGCTTGGTACGACGGCCAGCCTACGGTGATTGATGGTGTAAAAACGACTTATGGCTATTGGCGAGACGCATTAGCCGTCGGCCAGGTTTTTGTTTTTGGCGCAATGGGCGGGGCATTTTTTTGGTGGCTGTGTCGACCATCAAAATTTGCGAATAGTCAAAATGACTGACACCCGCACCGCCACATGCCGTTGTGGCCAGCTTTCCGCCGCTTGCACTGGTGAGCCGGTGCGCGTCTCGGTCTGCCATTGCTATGACTGCCAGAAACGTAGCGGGTCGGTTTGTGCCGCGCAGGCGCGGTTTCCGGCGGACGCGGTAACGATTAGCGGTGAACACAAACTTTATAAGCATGTCGCCGCCAGCGGCAACAGCGCCGACTTCCATTTCTGCCCGACCTGCGGATCAACGCTCTGGTATCATGCGCGCCCGCACCGCGAACTGTTCGCCATCGCGGTGGGCGCGTTTGCCGACAAGGACTTTCCCGCGCCGCATTACTCGGTATGGGAGGAGCGCAAACGTCCTTGGCTCGCTATCAGCGGCGACGGGATCGAACATCATGATTGAGGCAGTGCTATGAATTTTTCGGTGGTCTGGGAATTCCATGTGCCCGAAGCCAATCGGCCAGCGTTCGAGCGCGCTTATGGCAGCGAAGGGCCGTGGGTCGATTTGTTCGCGGAGGCAGACGGCTTCCTTGGCACATGGCTGCTGCGCGACAAGGAGCATCCGGGCAAATATCTGAGCCACGACCGGTGGCAAAGCCGCGAGGCTTACGAAGAATTCAAACGCCGCTTTGCCGAACGTTATCAGACAATGGATGACGAAATGGACGGGTTGGCGACGCGCGAAAATTATGTCGGCACGTTCGACGAGGTGACCGGTTGAGCGACGACGACCGCCTGACTACGCCGGACAAAAGACCCGAGGATGTCGACGCTGCGCTGCGTCCGAAAACACTGGCCGAATTTATCGGTCAGGCCGCGGCGCGCGATAATCTGCGCGTGTTTATCGAGGCCGCCAAGGGACGGGGGCAACCGCTCGATCATGTGCTGTTCTTTGGCCCGCCGGGGCTTGGCAAGACCACGCTGGCGCACATTGTTGCCAAGGAAATGGGCGTCGGTTTCCGCGCGACCTCAGGGCCGGTGATTGCCAAATCGGGTGACCTTGCAGCGTTGCTCACCAACCTCGAAGACGGCGACGTCCTGTTCATTGACGAAATTCACCGGCTTAGCCCCGTGGTCGAGGAAATCCTCTACCCCGCGATGGAGGACAGGGCGCTCGATATCATGATCGGCGAAGGCCCGTCGGCGCGCTCGGTGCGGATCGATTTGCCTGCATTTACTTTGGTCGGCGCGACGACGCGGCAGGGGTTATTGACCACCCCCTTGCGCGACCGGTTCGGCATTCCGGTGCGGCTCAATTTCTATACGCATACCGAACTCGAACTCGTCGTCACCCGCGCCGCGCGATTGCTCGACCTTGGCATAGCGCCCGACGGCGCAAACGAGATCGCCAAACGTGCACGTGGTACCCCGCGCATTGCCGGACGTCTGTTACGCCGCGTGCGCGACTTCGCCAATGTCGCAGGCGAACCCACCGTCACCGCCAAGATCGCCGATGCCGCTCTCAACCGGTTGGAGGTCGACGCGCTCGGCCTTGATGCGATGGACCGGCGTTACCTGCACATGATCGCCGACATCTATCGCGGCGGGCCCGTCGGGGTCGAGGCGCTGGCCGCCGGTCTGTCCGAACCGCGCGATACTATCGAGGATGTGGTCGAGCCTTATTTGCTCCAATTGGGCCTCATCGCCCGCACCGCACGCGGCCGCTGCCTCAACGCGCCGGGCTGGAAGCATCTCGGACTAAACCCGCCCGCGGGCCTGCAGGACGGACTGTTCGACAAATAGCTGCGACGAACCGAGTTTTTATTCGCAGTCCCCCCTTCCCGCCAGAGTCCAACACGGTTAAGCATTCGGGCAATGTCGGTCCCCACCCCCTATCAAGGCCATTTCGACGGTAAGCGACATTTGTTCGCTGTACGCGTCTATTTCGAAGACACCGATTTCTCGGGCGTCGTCTATCACGCGCGGTATTTGCATTTCATGGAGAGGGCGCGCTCCGACATGCTAGCGCGGGTGGGCATCGACCAACGCTGTGTTCAGGAGGCGGGTCAAGGCGCATATGCGGTCACAGAAATGAACATCAGATATCGCCGCCCGGCGAAGTTCGACGACGCGCTGGTCGTGATCAGCACCGTCGAAGCAGTCCGCGCCGCAAGTTGCGACATTCATCAAACAGTCATGCGCGGCAGCGAAATACTGACCGATGCGAAAGTCACGGCAGCCTTTGTTTCCCCCGACGGCAAACCGCGCCGACAGCCCGCGCATTGGGTCGCGGCGTTCCAGCCGATCATAAACCGACACACAGAATAGGACGCAAATGAACCTGCTGATTGCAACTCAGGGTGTGAGTTTTTCCCCGTTGGAGCTATTCCTTCAAGCCGACCTCGTGGTGAAGGCGGTCATTATCGGCCTTGCGCTCGCAAGTATCTGGGCGTGGACGATCATTTTCAGCTTCATGCTCAAAATGTCGAAGGTGAATCGCGAAAGCGAGCGGTTCGAGCGGGAGTTTTGGGCGAGCAGCGATATTGACGGATTTTTCGGATCGCATGGCAAAAGCGAGCTGCCAGTTGCAAAGGTATTTTCGGCAGGCGTGGCCGAATGGCGGCGCTCGACCAATGGCAAGAGCATCGACCGCGCAGGCACGCGCGAACGGCTGGCGACCGCGATGGACGCGACGATTGCGGCGGAAACCGACAAGCTCGCCAACCGGCTCAATTTCCTCGCCACCACCGGATCGGTTGCGCCCTTTGTCGGGTTGTTCGGCACCGTCTGGGGCATCATGCGCAGTTTCTCGGCGATTGCCGCCGAGCAGAACTCATCGCTTGCTGTGGTAGCGCCCGGCATTGCCGAAGCCCTTTTCGCCACCGCCATCGGCCTGTTTGCCGCAATTCCTGCGGTCATCGCCTATAATCGCTTCTCGCACCGGTTGAACCAGTATGAGGCGCGCATGGGCCGTTTTGCTGACGGGTTTCATGGCACGCTCAGCCGCGAACTGGAGCGGGAAGCTTAACCGTGGCCATGAACATCTCCTCTGGCGGCAGACGCCAGCGTGGTCGCGGATCGCGGCGTGCGCCAATGGCCGAAATAAACGTCACGCCATTGGTCGACGTCATGCTTGTGCTGCTCATCATCTTCATGGTCACTGCGCCTTTGCTGGTCACCGGCGTGCCAGTCGAACTCCCCGAAAGCCGCGCCAATGCGCTCGACCAGAAGGACGAGCCGGTCGAAATCGCCATCGACAAGGAAGGCGCGACTTTTATCGATGGTACAAAGGTTCCGCCGTCCGAGCTGGCTGCGCGCCTCGAAGAGCTGGCCGCTTCGCAAGATGCCGCCAGTCCGCGCCAGATCATGCTGCGCGGCGATACCTCCATCAGTTACGGCCAGATGATGCGCGTCATGGGTGAGTTGAACCGTGCGGGCCTCAACAGTGTTAGCTTGGTCACCACCGGTTCATCAGGCGAAAACTAACAAGATGGCGATGGACCGGGCAGAGAAATTAGGGATGGGCGCTGCGATTGGCGGCCATGTCGTCCTGCTGGGCGCTATGGCGGCCGGGCTTTTTCTGTCCAATGAACCTGTGAAAAAGCCCGAAGCAATATCGGTTTCGCTGGTTGGCGAGATTGCCGAAGTTTCGACTGCACCCGATGCCATTCAGGAAGAATCCGCGCCGCCTGCCGCAGCTGAGGCCGAACCGGCAGAGCCGCCGCCCGCGCCAGTAATGCAAATTGAAAAACCGGTCGAAAAGCAACAGGCCAAGCCAGTGCCTAAGCCGCTTGTTCGCGAGACACCGCCGCCTGCGAAGACGGCAGTCAAGAAAGTCGCGGTTAAGCAGCCGCCCGCCAAAACAGCCACCGCTCCTGCCAAATCAGGCAAAGGCACCACACCGGCAAAACCCGGCGGATTGAGCAAAAGCTTCGAAGACAGCATCAGCAATATCGGCAAAGCGCCTGGAGCGGGCAAGGCGGTCGGAACGCCAGCCGCCAAATCCGCCGCCGAGGTGCGGAGGTCCGTCAATGCGTTGCTTGGTCCGCAAATTCAAAGACGGGTGGAGGCCTGCTCACCAACCGGAATTGAGCTGAACAAGATTGTTACAACAGTTACTCTAAGTCTTGATGCATCCGGCAGGCTTTTAAATGTCAATTATGGCGGTCAGACTGGTATTACAGACAGCAACAGACCCCAAGCCGATCCTTTGAAGCAGTGCATATTACAGGCCGTGAAAGCAGCTTCCCCTTACCAAAATCTTGACCCTGAGTATCATGAAATATGGAAGTCCCACCCGATGCGGATCAAAGCTCGGGGATAAGGAAAACAGATGATGACCTTTAAAAAAGCTATTTTAAAAATCGCCGCCTTATTCGCGCTGCTATTGCCGTTGGCGGCGCAGGCCCAGACTGCAGCCCCGCCGCCAATTCCCGAGACTGACGAGCCTGAATTGGTCGAATTTGACACAGCCAAAACCCGCTCCATCGCCGTCCCCGCCTTGGTCGCCCCTTCCCCCGCCGACACACCGGCAGGCAACAGTACGGCGCTTGGCCGCCAGATTGCCGAAGTGATATCTTCCGACCTGCGCGCATCGGGCGTTTTCGAAACGCAAGGACCGAACGGCCTGCGCGCGATCAGCATCGGCGAAGTGACCGCCCCCGCCTTTGCCGAATGGAAGGCCCGCCCTGTGGAGCAACTTGTGCAGGGCTTCGTCCGCGTCGGTGGTGACGGCAATCTGACCGTCGGCTGCTATCTCTATGATGTCGGCTTTGGTAACGAAACCACGCGGCTTGGCTTCAACGTCGCGCCGCGCGAATGGCGGCGGGCGGCGCATAAATGTGCCGATGCGATCTATTCGAAACTCACGGGCGAACTGCCCTTCTTTGATAGCCGCATCGCCTATATCGCCGAGACGGGTCCCAAGGGCAAACGCGTCAAGCGGCTGGCGATCATGGATTCGGACGGCGCAAACCACCGTTTCATCACGAACGGCCAATCGACCGCTTTGACGCCGCGTTTCTCGCCCAATTACAAATCGATTCTGTATCTGAGCTATGTCGATGGCAACCCGCGGATCTATGTCTATGACATTGACGGCGGGCGTCAGCGGCTGATTACGCAAAGCCGCAATCCGACCTTCGCACCGCGCTGGTCGCCCGATGGCCAAACCATTCTTTATTCAATGGCTGTTGCAGGCAATACCGACATCTACAAGATCTCTGCGAGCGGCAGCGGTACGCCGGTTAAGCTCACCACCTCGCCCGGGATTGATGTCGGCGGCAGCTTCTCGCCCGATGGCCGTCAGATCGTGTTCGAGAGCGACAGGGGCGGCAATCAGCAGATTTATGTGATGAACGCCGACGGTTCGAACCAGCGCCGGATAAGCTTCGGCTCTGGCCGCTATGCGACGCCCGAATGGAGCCCACGCGCTGACCTTATTGCCTACACCCGTATCGCGGGCGACTTCCGCGTCGGCACGATGCGGCCAGACGGTTCGGGCGAGCGCCTCCTAACCGACAGCTGGCAGGACGAAGCCCCGACATGGGCACCCAATGGCCGGGTCATCCAGTTCTTCCGCACGGCAAAAGGAAGTGGTAAAACAAGCATATGGCAGGTAGACTTGACCGGATCGAACGAACGCAAGCTGCCGACGCCCATGGACGGTTCGGACCCGGCATGGGGGCCGGTACTACCATAGATAAATCATTCAAGCGGGGCCAAGACCAAGGAGAAAGCTGATGAAAAGCAACACAGTCAAAATGGCCGCAATATTGCTGGCCTCCACCGCTCTTATCGCGGGTTGCGGCAAGAAAAAGGTCGAGCAACTGCCGCCGGTCGCGGAGGGCACCGAAGGCGAAACCCCGACCGATCCCAATGCGGGCACAGGCCAGATCGTGCCGGGAAGTCAGGAAGATTTTCTGGCTAATATCGGCCAATATGGCGACCGCATCCTGTTCGATACCGACCGCTTCAATGTTGATTCAGAAGATCAGCTGACGTTGCAAAAGCAGGCGCAATGGCTTGCGCGCTATCCCAACACGCGCATCACGGTCGAAGGCCATGCCGACGAGCGCGGCACGCGTGACTACAACCTTGCGCTGGGCGAACGGCGTGCGAATTCGACGAAAAATTACCTTATCTCGGTTGGCGTGGATGCCGGCCGTATCCAGACGGTGAGCTATGGCAAAGAACGCCCTGCCGCGATGGGGTCGGACGAGAGCGCGTGGGCACAGAACCGTCGCGCGGTGACAGTAACGGTTCAGTAGGCGGCCCAGCGACGCGCTTTTGTCGAAGCGCGTCGTACTTTCTTCGGGCTTTTGTTGACAATGCCATACCCTTCCGCGCATGTTTTGCGTGAATTTCGGGGGCATCAGAAAAAATGAGCGAAGATTTGGGTCAGCGCCACAGCGCATTCCGTTTCCACGGAACATGGCAAGAATTTGCCGGCATCGCCTTCCCTAATTTGCTGCTCTCAATCGTAACTCTGGGCATCTACCGTTTCTGGGCCACCACGCGCGAGCGCGAATATCTGTGGGGCAAGACCGATTTCATCGATGAACGTCTTGAATGGACCGGCCGCGGAATGGAGCTATTCATCGGCTTCATCATGGTATTTTTCCTGATTGGCCTGCCGATCATTGTTATCCAGCTCATCTCGCAGGGCCTTATATTTCGCGGCGAAACGATCATCGCAGCGGTTGTCACTCTAATTATGTTCTTGCTGCTTTTCTATCTCACCGGCGTCGCCTATTTTCGCGCGCTGCGGTATCGCCTCAGCCGCACTTACTGGCGCGGGATCAGGGGCGGTAGCAATGATCCCGGTTTCCAATATGGTCTGTCTTATATGTGGAAAAGCTTCGCAGGCTGGATCCCCATTTTCCTGATGGTGCCGTGGTCGATGATCTCGCTATGGAATGAACGCTGGAACGCGATGAGCTTCGGCCCGCATCGTTTTGAGGCGGCCGCCGAGTGGAAGCCGCTGATGAAGCGCTACCTGCTGTTCTATCTCGTGCCATTTCTGGTGTTCGTTGGGGCCATCATATTCGGGATAGCTGTGGCCGCATCAGGAGGGCAGCCTGATGCGCTAGGCAGCTCGGGAATGGCCATCGGCGGCATCTTGCTGATTGTTGCGATCCTGGCGATGTACATCATCTTGCCACTTGCAGCGCTCGCCTTTTACAGCAAATATTTCCGCCTAGCGGTCGGCGGGCTTCGTCTCCACAATCTCGAGTTCGAATTCCGCGCGCGCGCGGCGGACTGGATACTCTTTTTCCTCGCCAATATGGCGATCATCATTTGTACCTTGGGCATCGGCTATATCTTCATGCCCTACCGCAACTGGAAATTCTTCATCGACCATATGGAAGCCTATGGCGAGATCAATATCGACGAACTGACCCAGTCCGAAACCATCGTATCCAAACATGGTGAAGGCCTGCTGGATGCATTCGACGTCGGGGCGATATGACGACGCTCACCTTTTTCGACGCCTGGCATTATGACGGCAAAAGTGCGGTTCGGCGCAAGGTTGAGGTGCAGACCATAGGTGCGCAGTTCTTCCTGCTCGAAACCGAACGGCGACATGGCCCCTTCGCATTCGCCGATGTCGAATATGTCGCGCACAAGGGAGATGCAGATGTCTATGGCCTGACAGGCCAAGATGGCTGGCGGCTGATGCTGTCGGGGCCGGTGCCAGCCGAACTCGCGGCAATGTTGCCCGCACGCCGCAGATATGGCCGATGGGTGGACAGATTGGGCCTTGGTAAAGCAACCATCGCCTTCACCATCGCCAGCGCAGCTGCTGTTGCGGTGGTACTTTTCAGCCCGCAATGGCTCGCGCCTTTGATCCCATCAAGTGTCGACAAGAAACTCGGCGATGCTCTCGTCGGTGATTTTGGCGGGCGCTTTTGTCACACGCCATCTGGCGACGCAGCGCTGAAAAAACTTGTCGCGTCGCTCGACACCAGCCCGCAGGATTTGCAGGTCGAAGTCGCCAAAATCGACATGATCAACGCAGTCGCTCTGCCCGGCGGCAAGGTCATATTGTTTGACGGTCTGGTTAAACAGGCGCGCTCTCCTGACGAGGTTGCTGGCGTACTTGCGCATGAGATCGGTCATGTCCGTGAGAAGCATGTCATGCAGGCGCTGCTGCGGCAAATGGGTCTGGCGGTTGTCCTGGGTGGCGTAGATGGCAATAGCGGCGCGCTTGTGAACAACATGCTGGCAATGAGCTACAGCCGCGAATCCGAAGCCGAGGCCGATGCACATTCGATGAAAGCACTCGGCAGTGCGGCGATTTCGCCCGTCGCTACCGCCTCTTTCTTTGAGCGTCTGTCCGAACTCGACGGAAGCGCACGCGGCGGTGATGAAAGCCAAGGCATAACGGGCTATATGTCGAGCCATCCGCTGTCGCGAGAGCGCAAGAAGGCGTTCGAAAAGAGCATCGTCAAGGGCAAGAATTATAAGCCTGCGCTGACTTCGGCCGAATGGACCGAGCTCAAAACCATGTGCACGCAGGACAGCAAGGCTAAATCGGGCTTCGGCTTTGATTTTGAATGAGTGCTGCGTTATGGCGGCGCAAAGGAGTAACCACCAATGTTCCGCCGCCTTTTTGTTGATCATCCCAAAAGCGTAGATGAAAATTACATCGAACATTTCGGTGTCGCCAGCCGCTTTGGTTTTGCGATGATCTGGGGCGGGATGAAGGCACTGGTGCACGCAGTCGTGCCGGGCATGTGCATCACTTCAGGAAGTGACACAGTGAAACGGCTCAACCATATCATGGTGGAACAGCGCCGCGCCAAGGGGCAGGATGTGACCCAGATGCTGACCGTCGATTGGGTAATTTGACGCCGTTAGAAAAGCCGCTGGAATTCCTGAAACGCGCCGACGGAGTCAGGCTTGCGTATCGGTATTCACCCGGCGAAGGACCGACTCTGGTTTTCCTCCCCGGTTATCTGTCCGACATGCAGGGCGGCAAAGCGCAGGCTCTGGTTGCTTGGGCAGAAAGCGAAGGCCGCGCTATGCTCCGCATCGATTATTCGGGCTGCGGCGAAAGCGAGGGCAGGTTCGAGGACGGCACGCTTGATATCTGGCGCGACGATGTGCTTGCGGTCATTGGGCACGCGGTCGATGGCCCGATTATATTGATCGGCTCGTCAATGGGCGGCTGGCTGATGCTCCTGGTAGCGCAGGCGCTCGGTGAGCGCGTAGCGGCGCTAGTAGGCATTGCCGCAGCGCCCGATTTCACTGATTGGGATTTCGACGACGCCGATAAGGATGTGTTAGCAAAGCAAGGCCGAATCGAACGACCAAGCGACTACGGCTATGACCCGATGGTTATCGCTCAGGGCTTCTGGCAATCGGGACAGGATAACCGGCAACTGGGCAGCGAGATCCGCATCGATTGTCCCGTCCGCCTCATCCACGGCCAGCGCGACCCTGACGTACCTTGGGAAATTTCGCTTAAGCTGGCACAGTATCTCCGTTCATCAGACGTGCAGACGATATTGATAAAGGATGGCGACCACCGGCTATCGCGTGATCAGGATGTTGCTTTGCTGATCAATGTTGTTGCGAAGCTTGTCACCTGATTTCGCTCTAGGAGCACTCATGCTTTCTGCTTTATTGATTCTGCTTCAAGCGGCAACACCCGCATCCGCCCAACCGCTTCCAACTTTGAATGAAGTCCAGTTCACCGAATGCCTTGATCTCGCACGACGGGATGCGCCATCTGCGGTAACAGAGGCCAGCCTGTGGACACAGCAAAATGGTGGTTATCTGGCGCTCGCCTGCCACGGTTTCGCACTCGCCACCGATTTCAAATTCGATCTCGCCGCGCCTATATTGACCGAAGCCGCCAAGGAAGCCGAGGAAAAACTTGACCCGCGAGCTTCCCGTTTTTGGGCCCAAGCGGGAAATGCCGCCCTTGCCAATGATCAGCCCAGCGAGGGGCTTTTTGCTCTCGACCGGGCGCTAGCGGTCGCGAATGCTAACACTGAAAAGGCCGATATCGAAGTCGACCGCGCCCGTGCGCTGGTGGCGTTGGACCGGTCCGATGAAGCGATGACAGCGCTCGCCAGTGCCCGCAATTTGGGCCCTGAGAATGGTACTGCATGGCTGCTATCGGCGACGCTGGCGCGGCGCGTGAACAAATTGCCCGATGCCCTAACCTACATCCAGACCGCCGCAGCTTTGCTCCCCCGCGAGCCCGCAGTTGCGTTGGAGGCGGGTAATATCGCGATTGCCGCTGGCGACGAGGCCGCCGCACGCAAACAGTGGGAACAGGTCATTGCCATTGCCCCGTCGAGCCGCCAAGCGAATACCGCACAGGCGCAACTGGCGGCGCTGGGACTATCCCCGACACCGCCCAGTGAGCCTCAGTCTAGATAATATTCAACCGTCGTAACCACGCGCACCTTTTTGTAGGGCGAGTCGGAAACACCCCAGCCACCACTGCTGTCACCGTCACGCGCGGTCACTTCGAAATAGCCCTGCGTCGCCGATTTGATGCTGCCCACACCGGTGCCGCTGTCCTTGGCGAACTGCTCGGCCGATTTACGCGCGTCCTTGGTCGCCTGCGCAATCATCGCTGGTTTGATGTCGTTCAATTTGGTGAAGGTATAGGCCATGCCTGAGCCTTCTTCCAATTCGACACCGCTTTTGACGAGGTCAAACTGCCGTTTTACCGCCGCTTCGGCTTTCTTGATGTCGGTGGTGCGCAGGCTTAGGCGTTGCTTGACAGTGTAAACCGGAATGCCATTCTCATTATATTGTGAGACATTGGCTCCGGTGGGTTGCAATGCATCGGCATCGAAACCAAGGCTGTTAAAAAATCCCCGAATGGCCTTGGTGTCACCATCTACTTTGGCCTGGGCACTTTGCAGATCGCCGCGCTTGGACGAATAAGCAATCGTCCAGGTGGCCAAGTCAGCCGTCACATCGCGCTCGGCCAATCCGCGCACGGTAACCGCGCGGTCGGATTGCTTCATGCGGACCAGCCCGTCGCCCATCAGATAGCCGCCGACGACAAGCCCGGTCGCTAACAACGCCGAGCCCGCCAACCATGCCTTGCCCTGATTAGCACTGAAGCGTGTCAGCCACCCGTTATTCTGCGTGTCATTTTCCATCTTGCCCATCCCTTGAAATTTCCGCGCTGGAGCGCTCTTGTCTTGCCGCCTCGTCCGGCCCATATCTGGAGCGAACCTTAATTCCCCTCTGCCGTTGGCACGATGAACCGTGCCTGAATAGCGATGAATGGAGCGACAAGAGCGATGAAATACCTCCACACGATGATCCGGGTCAGCGATCCTGATGCGACCATCAAATTTTTTGAGCTGATCGGCCTGAAGGAATTGCGCCGTTTCGATAATGAGGCAGGCAGGTTTACCCTGATCTTCCTTGCTGCCCCCGGCGATGAAGATGCTCAGGTCGAGCTGACGCATAACTGGGACGAGAGCGGCTACGGCGAAGGTCGCAATTTCGGGCATCTGGCGTACCGGGTGGAGAATATATACGAGACCTGCCAGCGGCTGATGGATGCCAGTGTCACGATCAATCGTCCCCCGCGCGACGGCCATATGGCGTTTGTCCGCTCGCCAGATAATATATCGGTCGAGTTGCTTCAGGACGGTCACCTCGAACCCGCCGAACCTTGGGCATCAATGCCCAACAGTGGTCATTGGTAATGAGCATCGAAGTCGTTCGCATTCCAGTCTTGTCGGACAATTATGTTTGGCTGGTGCATGAACGCAAAAGCGGCGAGACGATGGTTGTTGACCCTGCGGTGGCGCCACCGGTGCTGGCAAAAGCCGAAGAGCTTGGCTGGAAAATCACCCAGATCTGGAACACGCACTGGCACCCCGACCACACCGGCGGCAATGCCGAAATCAAGGAAGCGACCGGTTGCATCATAACTGGACCCGAGGCGGAATATGCTCGGATCCCCACGCTCGATATTCAGGTGAAGGGTGGCGATATCGTGAAGCTTGGCGAGGCCGAGGCGGCGGTCATTGACGTCCCTGCTCACACCGCAGGACATATCGCCTTCCACTTTGCAGAAGACCACGCCGCCTTTGTCGGTGACACGCTATTCGCGATGGGTTGCGGGCGGTTGTTCGAAGGCACCGCCGAACAGATGTTTAGCAATATGCGCAAGCTGGAAGCGCTGGGCGACGACACCGCGATATATTGCGCGCACGAATATACGCTCAGCAATGGCCGTTTTGCGCTGACCGTCGAACCGGACAACGAAGCCTTGGCCGAACGGATGGCCAAAGTTACCGCAATGCGCGAACGCGGCGAACCGACGGTGCCGACGAGCATTGCTCTGGAACGAGCAACCAACCCGTTCATGCGGGCGCGTTCGGTCGAGGAACTCGCTGTACGAAGAACCGCCAAGGACGCCGCCTAAGCGTTAATGAAAATCCCGCGACTTCGGCAATATCCGCACATCGCGCGGATGGCCGTGGCGCGGATAGACGGGATGCGCGAATTCATCGTTGCGCGGCGTCGGCACATTGGCGTCATGCTCTTCGGATAGCCGCTGCAACTCATATGTCCGGTCGGTAATGGTCGTCGCCATCAGGTGAACGACGCCCTCTTTGCTCCGCTGCACTTCACCCTCGATCACCATCAACCGCGACGCCATTACTGCCCGCCGTTGCCGTTCGAACAGCCGCGACCATAAAAGCGCATTGGTGACGCCGCTTTCATCCTCAATGGTGATGAAAATCGCAGTGCCCTTGCCCGGCCGCTGCCGCGTCAACACCACGCCCGCCGTCTTCACCCGCGCGCCATTTTTTGCTGCGCTGGTCTGCGCGCAACTGAGCACGCTCTCACCTGCAAACAGCCCGCGCAGAAACTGCATCGGATGGCCTTTCAGCGACAACCTTGTCATCTGGTAGTCTGCCGCGACATGCTCGCCCAGCGGCATCGCGGGAAGCATCGCATCTTCCTCTTCAGCCAGTTCGCGCGCCTTGGCGGCTGCAAACAGCGGCAGTTCGTCCGAAGGCGTCCGCCTTGCCTCCCAAGCACCTTCGCGCCGGTCGAAGCCAAGCGACCGCACCGCATCGGCATCGGCGAGCAGATGTAATGCGCGGGACGGCAAATCAGCCCGCCGGGCAAGCTCCTCAATCGAGGCAAAAGGCCGTTTGGCGATAATCGCCTTTGCCCATTCCTCCCGAAAACTATCTACCTGTCGCAGGCCCAGACGCAGTGCGCCATCTTCTATACTGTTGTCCCAGCTGCTGGCATTCACATCAATGCCTAGAACCTCCACCCCATTTTCTTGGGCATCGCGGACAATCTGTGCAGGTGCATAAAAACCCATTGGCTGAGAATTGAGCAAAGCAGCTGCAAAAATTGCCGGGTGATAATGCTTTAGCCATGACGATACATAGACCAGCCGGGCAAAGGAAAGCGCGTGGCTCTCGGGGAAACCGTAAGAGCCAAAGCCCTCAATCTGTTTGAAACAGCGCTCGGCAAAATCCTGTTCATATCCCCGCCGCACCATGCCGCCGACCATCTGGTCCCGGAATTTATCAATGCCGCCTAGATTGCGAAATGTCGCCATCGCACGGCGGAGTTTATTGGCTTCGGCATCGCTGAACTTTGCCGCCACAATCGCCAGTTTCATCGCCTGTTCCTGAAACAGCGGAACGCCTTTGGTCTTGCCTAGCACTTCGACAAGCTCGTCAGGCTCGCCATGCTCCGGTGATGGTGAGGGAAAATTCACCTCCTCCTCACCATTCCGGCGCCGCAAATATGGATGAACCATATCGCCCTCGATTGGCCCGGGACGGACAATCGCTACCTGAATAGTAAGGTCATACAAATTGCGCGGGCGCAGGCGCGGCAGCATGTTCATCTGTGCGCGGCTTTCGACCTGAAATACGCCAAGACTCTCGCCCCGACACAGCATGTCATAAACCGCCGGATCGCTGGAATCGATATCAACGGTCAGGTCATGATCGCCCAGACCCTGTGTCCGCATCATGTCATAGGCCTTGCGGATGCAGGTCAGCATCCCGAGCGCCAGAACATCAACCTTCATCAACCCAAGCGCGTCGATATCATCCTTGTCCCATTCGATAAACGTACGGTCCTTCATCGCGCCGTTGTGGATTGGCACCGTTTCATCAAGCCGGTTCTGGGTCAGCACAAAACCACCGACATGCTGCGACAAATGACGCGGAAATTTCAGTAATTGCTCTGACAGCGATTTCAGGCGCGCAATTTCGGGATTATCGGGATCGAACCCCGCCTCGGCTAGCCGCCGATCATCGGGACCACTGCCGAAACTGCCCCAGACGGTGCTAATTACGCGTGTGGTGATGTCTTCGGTCAGCCCCAAAGCTTTGCCGACTTCGCGCACGGCGCTGCGCGGACGATAGTGGATTACAGTTGCAGCAATCGATGCGCGATGGCGGCCATAGCGTTGGTAAACATACTGCATCACCTCCTCACGCCGTTCATGCTCGAAATCGACGTCGATATCGGGCGGCTCGTTCCGGTCAGCAGAGATGAAACGGGAAAATAAAAGATCATGCTTCATCGGGTCGACCGAAGTCACACCTAACAGAAAACACACTGCCGAATTCGCAGCCGAGCCACGGCCTTGACACAATATTGGCGGCTTCTGATCCCGCGCGAATTTGACGAGATCGTGAACGGTCAGGAAATAATAAGCAAATTTATGCGTCCGGATAAAGTCGAGCTCTTTCTGCACTGTCTTACGCAGCTTTTCAGGAATATCTTCTCCATGCCTCTTGCGTGCAGCAGCCCATACAAGATGCGCCAACCAGTCATCGGGAACCCTGCCTTCGGGCACAGGCTCATGTGGATATTCATATTTCAGATCGTTGAGATCGAATTCAATTCGATCGGCGAAACTTGCGGCCTGAGCCAAAGCAGTTGGATAGTCTTCAAATAAACGCGCCATTTCATCAGGTGCCTTGATGAAGCGCTCGCCATTGGCTTCCAATACAAGTCCTGCTTTCGTGATCGTCGTCCCCAAGCGGATACAGGTGATGATGTCATGAAGCGGCCGCTGGTAACTTGTCGCATAAAGCACGTCGTTGGTGGCCAGCAATGGTACGCCAAAAGTAGCGGCAGTCGTCCGGTATTCTATGAATTGGCACTTGTCTTTGCCCCTGTAATGTCTCGACATTCCCAGCCAGACATGACCTGCATGAAGATTTGCAAGGCGCTGAATCACATCTTTCCAATTTTGTGGCGCGGGTGAAACCAGCTTCAGATGCGAGCGTAAAATCTTTGGCGGAGCATTACTCTTGAACTCGTAAACAGGCGGATTCTTGTGTTCCTCTTCTGCATCCGCCGTCGAATAGGGCATTATTATCAAAAGCAGATCCGTCAGATGTTCGAGCAGATCATCGAATTTCAGGATGCAACTGCCCTTGACGCCCCGCATATTGCCGACAGTCAGAAGCCGGGTAAGATTACCCCAACCTTGCCGTGTTGCCGGATAGGCCAGAATGTCAGGTGCACCATCAGAAAAGACGAGCCGCGCGCCCGCCAAAAACCGCAAGCTAGTTTCGCATGCCGCATCTTCTGCCTGCGTCAACACCTCCGGCTCCTCCGCTTCCCGCTTGGCTTTCAACAACATAGTTCGGGCATCGTCAGGCGCATCACGGAGCGACTTCCATGCACGCACCACACCAGAAACTGTGTTCCGGTCCGCAATACCGATGGCTTTCAGCCCAAGATTGATACCTGCCGCGATATAATCCGACGGTGGCGACGCGCCACGTAGAAAGGAATAGCTGCTGGTGCAGGCAAGTTCGGCGTAGCTCATGCAAACACGCCGTGCAGATACCAGCAAGGTCGCTCGGCTTCGTCATAAAGCCCCCGCCGGAACAACCAGAAACGCCTGCCCTCCTTGTCCTCCACACGGTAATAATCCCGCGTTAGGCCACCAGCCCCCGGTTCATGGCCACCCTTACGCCGCCACCATTCCGGCGCAATGCGTTCAGGGCCTTCGTAGCTGACGATCTGGTGCAGATTACGCCGCCAGCGGAACTGGCGCGGGGGGCCGTCGGGGATTGAGGCCATCACCTCTATGGCCTGCGGCGTTTCAAACAGGCGGAAAGGCCGCATCGCTGGTTCGCCGGGCTCCGGATTTTGCCAATCGCCATTAGAAGGCCCTGACTGTGCGGCACGTTCCAGCGCCGCGCGTTCGGGGATATGACTGTCGCGCGCATGGAAATGCCTCACACGGTCTGCCCCGAGCCTTACGCTCAACCGATCAATCAAAGCGGCCGCTTCGGCATTGATGTCGACCTTTTGCTCAAGTCCCGCCTGCACACTGATCAGCGTTTCGGCGAGCGGCACGGCAAGCCTTATCATGTCATAGCCAAAGCCGGGATCAAGCGGGTCAGCCAGCGCGTCAATGCGTTCGCGGATGAGCCGCATCAGCAGGGCTGCATCGCGCGTCGGTCCGCCTGTATCGACGCCCAGCCGGGCGACATGGCCGTCGCTTCGAAACAGGCTGACCTCGAACTGCCGTCCGCCCTGCCCGCGTTCGCGCAATCTTACAGCCGCGTCGCCTGCCAGCGCCTGGATGGTCGCCAGCACATCATTGGTCCGCGAGATGGGTTCGGCAAAACTCTGGGCTGCATGGATCGCAGGCAGACTGCGGCGCGGGGTGATGCGCGGGTCTTCTTCCTCCAATAGCCGCGCGAGTTTGACGACGACGGCCTTGCCAAAACGCGCGGCCAATGGCGTGCGCGGACGTTTCGCCAGATCGCCTATGCTTTTAAGCCCGGCACGGCGGAGCGCCTGATGCACCTTATCGCCACTATCCAGCGCCTCCACCGGAAGGTCACCGATGGCCGCCTTTGCATATTTCGCCTTGGCCCGTGCACTGTCAGGGGTTGCGCCCAAAGCCAGACGGCAACTGAGGCCATGACGCCTGAGCCGCGCTTTCAAATCCTTAGCCAGCGCCGCCTCATCCTCACCGAACAAATGCGCGCAGCCGGTGATATCAAGCAACAGCCCCTGAGGCGGATCGAGCATGCAGGCAGGCGTATAACGCTCGCAGCCATCGGCAAGCCAGCCGAGCAGTGCCATATCCGCCGCCGGATCATGATCGAACACCGCTAGCTCGGGCACCCGCGCACGCGCATCGGCAAGCGCAGTCCCCGGTGTCAGGCCAAGCGCCAGCGCCGCGCTGTCGCAAGCCGCGATCCGCATCGCGCCGCGATCCTTTTCGGCCAGCACAAAAGGTATGTTAGGCCTGGATCCGCGTGTCCGGATTAGTCTCTCCGCCGGTAGCAGTGGTAGAAAGACCGCCAGATAAAGGCGCGTCGTTGAAAGTTCGTGTTGCATGATTCCAAGTCACTTTCGCCGCAAACGGCGCTATTCCGCCGCGGTGGCGCAGCAGGCTAATGTCGAATGTTGCCAATCCCGGCGCATTGCCCGGCAAGGGCAGCGAAGGCGCCGAACGCACCTGCCAGCGCGTGCTGGCAGCGCTTGGCATCGGCACCGCATCGCCGCGCACCAATAACGCCAGCACCCCTGCCTCTGCCGCCGCCAGCGCCAACCGCCGCGTCGATGTAAGGTCGATCAGCTTCGCATTGCCCTGTGCTTCCAAGATTACCGCGCCAGCCGCTTTGGACCTGATGCTGTCCGCCGCCGCACGCAAGGCATCGCGCAAATCCGCCGCCTGCACCAAAAGCATCCGCCCCGGATCGCCGCCCATTTCGGCCAGCCCGGGTGGATAAAGCCACCCCGATGCCTGCCTTTCCTTGTCGCCCGAAATCCAGAAAATCCGCGCATCAAGATCGGGCAAGCGGAGCGCCAGCAAGAAAGCAAAGGCAGCAGCAGCCATCGCATCGCCCCGTTCCGCCCCGAAAAATTCATGCAGCCCGTTACGGACTATCCCACCTTGCAAACGGTTATCGACCGCAGGCGCGCCTATGGGCAGCAAGTCCTGCTTGTCCGGTTGATATTCCTGCCAATTGCCGCGCGCGAGCAATGGCGATGCAACATCAGGTAGAATCACCTCATTGTTCATGATTTGTTCTATATCGCATTTTTTCCAAATGGGGAGTCGCCTTTTTGTCAGCGAAATGCGTTACCGCTGATATAGACGGGCGAGAGGAGATTGCATGGACCCCGAAAAATCCGAAAGCGACAGCATCTGGTGCCATGCCAAGGCCACTCGCGCGCATCCGGTTATCGACGCCGCCGATTATTTCGAGATCATCCAGGCGGCGATGATGAACGCCAAGCACCGCATCATGCTGATCGGTTGGGATTTTGACACGCGGATCGATCTGACGCGAAGCCGCCGTAAAAAGGGCGACCCACCCAAACGGCTTGGTGATTTCATCCTTTGGCTTGCCGACCGCACACCGGGCCTCGAAATCAAGCTGCTCAAATGGAATATCGGTGCGCTGAAAATGCTTGGGCGCGGGCAGACCATTGTCGACGTCGCCAAATGGGCGATGCACAAGCAAATCCAGTTCAAGCTCGACGGCGCGCATCCGGTCGGGTGCAGTCATCACCAGAAAATCGTGGTGATCGATGACAAGATGGCGGCGTGCGGCGGCATCGACATGACCGCCGACCGCTGGGACACGCGCGATCATCTTGACGGCGACGTCCGGCGCAAGCGGCCCAATGGCAAGTTATACGGCCCGTGGCACGACTGCACGATGCTGGTCGAGGGTGACGCTGCCGTGGCGCTCGCCACGCTCAGTCGGGCACGCTGGGAACTGGCTGGCGGCGACCCGCTTGAGCCTTGCCCCACAGATGCCGTCTCGCCTTGGCCCGAGTTTCTAACGGCCGATTACCAATATATCGAAATGGGCATTGCCCGCACCCGCGCCGAATATGAAGGCGCGTGGGAGATTCGCGAGATTCAGCATCTGTTTCTCGAGCAGATCGCAAAGGCCAAAAAGTTCATTTACGCCGAGAACCAGTATTTCGCCTCGCCCAAAATCGCCGATGCCATCGCCAAACGAATGGATGAACCAAACCCGCCCGAAATCGTCATCGTCGGGCCGGAGACTGCCGATGGCTGGCTCGAGCAAAAGGCGATGGACGGCGCGCGAGCGCAGCTTGTCCGGGCGATAGGGGAACATGACAAACAGGGCCGTTTTAGCCTGTATTTCCCTAAAACCAAGGGTGGCGAGTCCATCTACGTTCACGCCAAGCTGATGATCGTCGATGACAAGATATTGCGTATCGGCTCGGCCAATATGAACAACCGTTCGCTTGGACTAGACAGCGAGTGCGATATCTTCATCGACTGCGACCGTCCGGGCAACGAGAGCGCATGCGCCAATATCAAGGCATTGCGTGCCTCGTTGCTGGCGGAGCATATCGGCCTGTCGCCCGAAAAAGTGACTCAACTTCTGGAAAGCGGTGCTTCGATGCGCAGCATCATCGAAGGCGCAAAGGGCAACGGTCCATGGCTCGAACGAGCTCGACCTGCCCGAGCTGGACGACGCCGAAAAAGCCATTGCCGATAACGCCGTGCTCGACCCGGAAAATCCGGACGAGATGTTCGAGCCGTTTGCCAGCCCCGGCCTATTCGCGCGGGTCCGCAAATTACGGAAGCCGCGCGAATAGGCAGCGATTACTCCCAATAATAAGGCAGGCGCTTTCTCGTGCCGGTGACCTCTTCATTGAGCGTTGCTGCGTCATAGAGACGCCCGCCAATCATCACTTTGGAAACCTTGTCCGAATTGCGGATGTCTGTGCTTGGGTCAGCATCAAGCACGACCAGATCGGCCAGCTTGCCAACTTCGATTGACCCGACATCCTTGTCATAGCCAAGCGACCGTGCCGACTCGATGGTGCCTGCTGCCAAAGCCTCGACCGGCGACATGCCACCGCGCACAAATGACCAGAGCTCCCAATGCGCGGCAATCCCGGCCTCTTGTCCGTGTGCACCGATAGCCACCGGCACGCCCGCCTTCGCCAGCTTGTGCGCCTCACGGGCGCTGTTGTCGTCGACATAGTCTTCCTCGGGCGCAATCTCGCGCCGCGCATTATTGGCCGCGAGCTCGGTCGGCGGGTAATGCTTTGCCATCAATGGATGGCGGAACACGTCGGTGTGCGATCGCCAGTAAGGATCGCCGGCCGGGCCGCCGTAAGTCACGACCAACGTAGGTGTATAGCCGACCTTCGATTTCGAGAAAAACTGAACGACATCGTCGTAAAACACATCGAGCGGCACATTATGTTCGACCGTCGTGTTGCCATCGGCGATCAAGTTCATGTCCATCCCGAACAAGGAGCCGCCCTCGGCGACCGAGCGCATATTTTCCTGGATCGCCGCAGCGACTACTTGCTGGCGCTGTTCGCGGCGTGGCTGGTTGTAGTTTTTAACGCTATGCGCGCCCTGCGCTTTCAGGCGGCGGACATGGGCCAAAGCGTCGTCGAGGCTGTTGATCTCCGCATATACGTCAGCAGCCTTGGCGCCGTAGACGATCTCGCCTGTCGAGAAGCTGCGAGGGCCGACTATAAGACCAGCACGCTGCATTTCCAATGCGGGGAACACCGTCGCGGCGCTGCTTGAAGGGTCGTGCCGCGTGGTAATACCCATCGCCAGATTGAGCATGTTCACCCAATTCTGCTGAGGGGTCATCTCATCGACACCGTGCGGGCCGTGCGCATGCGCATCGACCAGACCGGGGATAATGGTCTTGCCAGTCACATCGACGGTCTTCGCGCCTGCCGGAATGGCAAGTTCGCCAGCACGGCCGACCGCCTTGATCCGGTCATTCTCGACCAACACCACGCCATTATCGATGATCCCGCCGCTCTTGTCCGCCATCGTAACAATCCGCGCGCCGGTGAACGCGACCAGACCCAAAGGCCGGTCCGACTTCATCGGCATAGAAAGTGAGAGGCCGGTCTTAGGCGGTTCGAACTTGGTTGGCTTGGCATCCTTGGCGAGCGGCGCATTGGGATAAAGTGCGCTTGTTTGCGCAGAGTATAGCGTCGGCCCGATGGCCCAATGCAGCGCGCTGCCATTGTTACTCCAATGGATGTAATCCGCGCCGCCGTTGCTCACCTTAGTCACCGGGAGCGGTCCGCCCGAAGGGGACGCACTAACCTCTTGCGTTCCGGGCATCAAAGGCATGACAAAGGCTTCGTAATTCTGGCGGAAGGCGAAGTTATTGCCGTCAGGCGATACTTCGTAAATCGTCGTGAGTTCGCCGCTGGCATGGCTGCGCTTTGCTTCACCACTCGAATCGACGCTGACGAGCAAGCGCTTGTTTTGGCCGTTTTCCGTAAAGAAGATGCGGTCGTTGCTGCTGCCATAATGCGGCGCTGTACCGCCAGCATTGACGCGCACAATTTCGCCGCCTGTTGCAGACACGCGGTAAATTCCGGGCTGGTCGGACATCAATGGCGAAGTCAGGCCGCCGCCTTGGCCCTTCTCAAAGACAATAGTCTTGCCGTCAGGCGAAAAACGCGGGCGGGCATAATGGCCGGGCTGGGCTGTGATCTTTTTGGACGCGCCACCCGATGCGGACATCGTGCGGATTTCGCCTAGGCCCTTGTCGGTCCACGCCACATAGGCAATCGTCTTGCCGTCGCGTGACCAGGTTGGATAGCCTTCCATCTCTGTCCCAGAAGTCAGCCTTTTGGCCGATCCACCGCTGGCCGATTTGGTCCAGAGCTTGCCCATCGTTTCAAACAATATCGTGCGGCCATCGGGGGAAGTCACGACACTGCGTGGCATCGTCGTGTTGAATTCCGCCGGCGCTACTTCAACCGGCGGACGCGGTGGATCAATCACACCGCGCGTATCCGAAATGCGGAACGGGATTTCGCTCGTGGCGCCGCTTGGCCAATCGACCTTGCGGATTTTGCCACCTGCCCAGAAATAGATGGTCTTGCTGTCAGGCGACCAGTCCATGTTTGGGTACACGCCGGTGACAGCCCAGGTTTCCTGAACGTCCTGATCAAGCGCATCATAAATCTTGCGCTCCTCGCCGGTCGACAGGTCTTTTACATAAAGCTTCGACTTGGTCCGCTCGCGGCGAACGAAGGCGATTTTCTTGCCGTCAGGCGATGGCGTCGCACGGACCGAACCGCCTGTTCCGGCAACCGCAGTTTCGGTCTTACCCGTTTCGATCTCATAACGCTCGATATCAAAAATCTGCCCGTTGGAGTCCTGCGCATATTGGAAGATCGGGCCCGGCGTGATGTTGCGGGTATAATAGATATGCTTGCCGTCTGGCGCGTAAATCGGCTCGCCCAGTTCCTTCTGGTGCTGCTCATTGGGTTTCTTGACGAGCTGGACCCCAGCACCGCCCGAAACATGATAGAGCCAGACTTCGCCGGTGCCGAGTGACCGGCCAGTGGTGAAATGCTTCTTCGCCGCGATGAAGCGGCCATCAGGGCTCCAGCTTGGCTGGTTCAAGAGGCGGAAATCCTCTTTGGTCAGCTGGCGCTTGTCGGAGCCATCGGCGTTCATGATCCAGATATTGTCGCCGCCGCCACGGTCGGAAGTGAAGGCGATCCGCCGTCCATCGGGCGAAAAGCGCGGCTGGGTTTCAAAGGGAAGTCCCTCGGCAATCCGCGTCGGGGTGCCGCCGGTCGCGGGTATCGTGTAGATGTCGCCGAGCAAATCAAAGGCGAGAGTGCCGCCATCGGGACTGACGTCGAGGTTCATCCACGAACCTTCATTGGTGTTGATCTCGATTTGGCGCACCGTCAGCCCGGGAGGCGCGGCAACATCCCATTTCGGCTTTTCGGGGCTGGCCTTGTCCTCCGCCCAGGCAGACGCGGAAACACAAGACACACCGGCCAACAGCACGGCTTTGATCAAAAACTTCATTGGAAAGCTCCCCTATCGTCACATTGACTGCGTTGCTGTCATGCCTAGCGGGCGGGGGCAAGCCCTAGAGCGCGGCTTCGATAGGGATAAGCATATTTTCGGCGAACGACACTCGGCCGGCGCCTCCGCGCGAGGTATCGGGGTGGGCGTAAACCCACCCCGCACATTCTTACAGTCCGTCGACGCTCTTGCTGACGAGGATGTTGACCGCAACGCGGCGGTTCTGCGCCTTGCCTTCCTCGGTGCTGTTGTCCGCGGTCGGATCGGCCTCAGCCATCCCGGTCGGGGTCAACATGCGATAAGGCTTCCAGCCACAGGCCTGCTGCAGATGGTTGACGACCTTGGACGCGCGCTTTTCGCTGAGCGTCTGGTTATAGTCATAATCGCCGACCGAGTCGGTGTATCCCACCACAAGCATCAGCGCGTTATCGGTTGCACCTGCCTGCGTTGCTGCGGCGCACAGATCGGCTTGCGCTGCTTGCGACAGGTTCCATTTGCCGGTGTCGAAATAGACGTTGGTCGTGCCTTTGACATTATATTGGTCGATATCGGCAACGCGGCTGCGCAGCGCTTCGGTGGCTGCGGTCTGCTCGGCAAAGCCCTGCTCGGTGCCATTGCGGATCATGCTGGCAGTACGCAGGTCCTTGTTCTGCAACCGGATCTGGCTGGCAACAAGGCCGCCACCCCATCGCACGGTCTTGGCCGTGACCGGCAGGCCGTTGAGCAACTGCTCAGTCGCAAGCTTCGTTTTGCCAATGCCGAACAAGCCGGAGCTCGAACGAACCTGAGTCAACTCGCTGAGCGAAAGCACGGTTTTGGTGCCGTCGGGGCCAGTGATTTGCACCCTGTCGTCCTTGCGCGCTGAAATGAAGCCCTTGATTTCGGGTCCTGCGGGCAGCTCGCTCAAGTCGGCTGGCGGCATTCCCGTCACGACGGTACCGGGTTCGGATTGGGCGGGTAATTCCTGCTGGTCCTGCGCAGCGACACCGGCCCAGGCAGGAACGGTCAATATGGCAAGCAGGGCAAGGGTTTTTGGTCTTCTGGAAATCATAATCACGGTCCTCCATTTACATTTAACAGCCGGAACCCGCATATATGCAAGCCCAAATCGGACCGCCCCCAGTCATGGCGTGCCCGGCTGGTCGGAAGCCCCCTTCATCTCGTTATTCAAATGCGCAGCACACAAGCCGCGCCTTGACGCTATGCCATTTCTGCGTGGTCAAAATGACCTTGCTGCCAGATGAACGGACTGTGCGGGAGCGGGAGTGCGGGGGTGTTTCGAGGCAAGGGTGCGACAAACGGTTGCACGGCCTTCAGTCTTAAGGATACAAAAGATACGGACAACGCGTTCGCCACTGTCTCCATGGTCGTTTTAAGACGGCGTATATTGTGGCTGATTGCGTGCCCTTACAGCCGCCGCCTGTCCTGAGTCCGTCGGAGGGGCGAATATAATTTAATGTGCGATTCTGACAGGCCAAATCCTACATCGCAAGTGCCCTTACTCTCTTCTTCAAGGGGGACAGGGATGCTTATCCTTCTCCATCTCTGCGCGTTCGGAACTTTCGTCACCGATCTCGACAACCTCAGGCCGCAAGATACATTGTTGTTGCCTCGTCATGGGTGCAGAACATGGCACGTGCCTTTCCGCCGGCTTTCGCGCGATAAAGCGCTGAGTCCGCGCAAGCGAGCAGCCGTTCGAGTTCGATGCCCTGCTGAGGCGCGGTCGCGATTCCCACGCTTACCGACACGCGCATCGTGTTGCCGTCGATAGCGTAAGGGACACTCAACTTCCGGATGATCCGGTGCGCCAACATCTTCGCTTCGTCGTCGTGCAAAATTCCGCCCTGCAGCATTACAAATTCGTCACCACCCAGCCGCGCGACGGTGTCGCCGGAGCGTATGATCGATTCAAGCCGGTGCGCGACCTGTTCCAGCAAAGCGTCACCTGTCGGATGACCGTAACGGTCATTGATCGCCTTGAACCCGTCCAGATCGAGGAAATGCACGGCTAGCAGATACCCCGTACGCCTTGCCTCGGCCATCGACGACTGGAAGCGCTCGCGCAGCAACAGGCGGTTGGCGAGGCCGGTCAGCGCATCATATTTGGCAAGCATCGCCAGATCGTGCCTTGCCGTATGATGCTCCGCCGCCGAGCGATAGAGATAGGCAACTGTTTGCAGGCTGAGACCTGTTATCATCGCGACCAGCACCGCCTCGATCAGGAACATTTCCATATGCAGTGCACCGGAATGGGTGTCGAATGCGTGGAGGGCGAGCGCCCCGACGGTGGGCATAGTCGCCAGCAGCAGGCTGATGACGCAGATTTTCGGCCGGACCGAGGTTCTCGAGACGATACCGGCACCGAAGCTGAAGACGAGACTGACGGTGATCAGATGCAACAATGGATCATGGGCAGAGAGCACCAAGACATTGAGCAAAGCGAGAAGCCCCGCCGATACGTAATTGCCCGTTGCGTAGCGCCGTTCCCATTGCCGCAAGCTTTCGGCGTCTAGGACCGGCGACGCGCTTGCATAACTATCAATAGACACAATACGCAAAATCGTCGTCGTTGCACCGAGAAGCGCGACCGCTGCGTAAACCGGTTCGCCAAGTTCGAACGCGGCAAGGATGCACACGCAGACGAATACGGCACCCAGGCCGAGAACGGGAAGCCGCATGCTATAAAGCATGTCGACGAAATCGCGGTAGACCGGCAACGGAAGGGAAGCCGAGCTTCCGAAACGATGAAGGCTGGCTGATTTGCCTACGGCTTTGGCCGAACGACGTTCGGCGGGCGCTTTGGTAAAACTGGCTTCTGGACGCATGGCTCAACGCCTCAATTTGAAACTGTTCCGGCATTACGGAACGAGTTCAGGTTGGTTGGTCCACGTCCGACTTTAAGCGAGTCGGACTAAGATACTGTTAACTGTATGAGGGCCGATGGTGAGGTGAATGATGCTTCTCCATCATTGCCCGTTCGAGGCTTTCATCGCCAATCTGGACAAGCTGCCGCTCGACCACAACAAAGCCGACCGCGGCGAAGGCGGGTTCGGCCATCAGGCTGGCATGGGTCCACAGTCGGGGTTCTTTTTGCGAACGGGCCTTGTCCTCGATCATAGCGAACAACCGCCGGAACAGGCCGCACCCTTGAGCTTCGGGCCGGATAAAGGCGAAGTCGATATAGCCGTCGGGCGCGAGGCTCATAAAGCCGACGGCGCGATCGGAATCGCGAGCGATGGCAATGACCTGCCCCGCCAAGCGCGCTGCCCACTCCTCCCCGCCTTTGCGCCGCGGAACCCACGCCGCGCGTTGGACCTCGGTGTATTTGCTAGGACCGTTGCGGACGGCGTCGAAGACGATGTCTGCGAGAGCGGCATAATCGGTGGGGGTTGCCCAGTTAAAGGTGTGGGTGCGATTCATGAGGCGGCATTAACTCGGCCAAGCGAGCCTTGATAGGACACGATATGGCCCACCAATGGAAGCGCAATGGTGACGTCGAAGCAAAAGCGACCTTCTCGTTGGGTTTCAAAACTGATGCCTTTTGGCAGCAGGGCTTTTGGCAACGGGATACCAAGCGCCGACCAGCGACGCGGCACGAGGTTGAGCCTGTCGCCGTCAACAACCAGCGCCAATGCAACCTCGATAAATCCGAACCGCTCCACCAAAAGACGCGTGCTTCGACCATTACCGCATCGCTGCCGGGAATTAAAAGACTGCCTGCCGAAGGTTCGCATCCATTTTTCGCCGTCGCCATCCGGTGTGAAAATGACTGCGACGGGAATCGTTTCTGCAGCCTTGGGCAACCCAATGACTGCAGCAACCATCCGGGCAAGTAGCCCTCGTCCGCGCTGAACACTTGCGGTTCCACTCCATTGGCGTTCGTTCAAACTGTCGTGCAACGCCCTGACTTCACCGGGCAGGCTGTCGAAGGCCGAGCCCAGTATCCGTCGATAGATAGGTGCGCCTGACTGCGTTTCACGAAAACCTGTGTAGATACTGCGCTCGGCAAACAGCCCATCGTAATCGGAAAGCTCCAGCGCGTGCGTTGCCGGTCGTGCACCAGGCTCAGGAGGCTGCCCGTTGAGCGACCTGCGGATGAGTCCCTCAATTGCCATCGAAGGAATGAAGGGTCCGTCATCGCCCTCGGCCAGCAAATGCCAACTGCGCTCTACCTTCTGCCCGTTGCTGACGCCCTCTGCACGAACGAACATGCCGCCGCGATGCTCGCCAAATTTCATGAGATTAAGGACAGTGTAGAATAGGCGCGAAAGCTGAACGAACGACGGGAGGTTGAACCAGTGGCGTGCCTTGGCAAGCAGGTTCAGGATGCGGTGCAGGATTTCCGGGACCGGACCCGCGCCCATCCAGATGTCAGTCATAGTCGGGTGCTCTTGCGGCAGCACTTGAAGGTCAGGAACATCGACCAGAGAAAAGCGGATATCTCGCAATGGCAAACGACCGGGAACTGCGACCGTGTAACGGATGCTTTCCGCCAATCCGACACCACTGCTAATCACACCGTTACGGGTCAATTTCACGGGTGCTCCTGCATAACCTACCACTGCGCGCATGACATTCAGGCCGATGCCCGCATAAGGAGAAGGTGCAATGCCGCCTTCGACTTTTACTATATCCATCGTCTTGGCCATTTCACGCAGTACTGCCGCGGTAAGTACCGGAAAGCTGCTGACGCCCGAAAGCACGAACACACCTGCTGCTTTTGCCTGCTGATCGAATTGTGAAATGCCGAAAACGAAGTCTGCGCCATCAGCGAAGTCGAGATAATTGATTTTGGCAGCGATACAGGCTTCGACGACACGATAGCGATCGATGCCGTAATCTTGAAACGGCCCAGAGGCGTCGACGACTAAATCTGGGTTGAGACGGACAAGCCCATCGATGATATCGCACCTGTCCAGCGCCAGCGGCGAAGCAACCGCTAAACCTTCGAAAGCTGCGCAGAAGGCACTGGCCTTTTCTGCATCGCGACCGCAAATAAACAATGTCACCTGCGGGATATTACTCAGAAGTTGGGCCAATCGACCGCCAAAAACCCCATAGCCGCCCAAGATCAGTATTTTCATGCAGAATTCCCAGTACGGGCGATTATAACACGCGGGCACGCAAATGCGCGGGCGGCAGCCAGCAGGTCTCGCGCTTGCCAAATATGCGATACCGGTTTCGAGCGACAAAACGGTAAATGGGGTCGCGCAAAAATGCTGGGATAAGTCGAAAAACGGCAGCGGCTCTCCAAGGCGCGCCCAAGCCTTCGTAAATTGAAATCACGGCATCGCTATCTTTGCGGACCAATGCCCCATCAATGACAAGGATCGTCGAGGGATCGGTCGGATCAAGGCCATGGCGGCGAAACAATTCTGAACCGACTTCGCCTTGCATCGAAGCAAGATAAAACACCTTATCTTGGTCGTGCCTAAGAATGAAATGTGCATTTGCCGAACAAAGTATGCATTCCGCATCGAACAATATGATGCGACCGTCGGGCAGAACGCGTGCAGCGCTAGACAGTTCGGGCTGGTTCGCATCCATCTTGATACCGGCTGTAGCCTGACATTGCGCCTAAGCCAATGCGATTGGCAAATTGGGCCTACGGCTCATGACACAAAAAAGGCCCCATTAAGGGGCCTGTTTTGTTGGTTGCGGGAGTAGGATTTGAACCTACGACCTTCAGGTTATGAGCCTGACGAGCTACCGGGCTGCTCCATCCCGCGCCACCAAATCGCCCCCTATTTCAAAGGGGCAGAAACTAAAAAAGGCGGACATCCGTCGAATGAACGACAGCGGTCCGCCTTTTGAATTATGAATGGGTTTTTCCAAATCACTAAATTAGCAAGCGCCGGCTGCAATGCCTGGCGACGCCCTACTCTTCCAACGCTTAAGCGGTAGTACCATCGGCGCAGTTTGGTTTCACGGCCGAGTTCGGGATGGGATCGGGTGGGTCACAAACGCTATGGTCACCAAGCAATGAAGCAGGCGCTCACTAAACGGAGCGATACCCTAAAGTATCGCGACCGCGGTAAAGTGAATTTGGGTTATAATCGATGCCCGTGCAGGGAATAAAATATCTGGTTGCGATGACAATCATCCGCCATCGACATGCTGAAGTAATCAGCACTGTCATTGATGGTGGGACTCTTTGACCAAGCGCGAAAAGAGTAATTAGGATTGGTTAGCTTCACGCATTACTGCGCTTCCACACCCAACCTATCAACGTAGTGGTCTACTACGACTCGATGAAATCTAATCTCGAGGGAGGCTTCCCGCTTAGATGCTTTCAGCGGTTATCCCGTCCATACATAGCTACCCTGCTGCGCGGCTGGCGCCACGACAGGTACACCAGAGGTATGTTCAACCCGGTCCTCTCGTACTAGGGTCAACTCCTCTCAAATTTCGACGCCCACGGCAGATAGGGACCAAACTGTCTCGCGACGTTCTGAACCCAGCTCACGTACCACTTTAATTGGCGAACAGCCAAACCCTTGGGACCTGCTCCAGCCCCAGGATGTGATGAGCCGACATCGAGGTGCCAAACGATTCCGTCGATATGAGCTCTTGGGAATCATCAGCCTGTTATCCCCGGCGTACCTTTTATCCGTTGAGCGATGGCCCTTCCACGAGGGACCACCGGATCACTATGACCGACTTTCGTCTCTGCTCGACTCGTCAGTCTCGCAGTCAGGCAGGCTTATGCCATTGCACTCTAACAGACGGTTTCCAACCGTCCTGAGCCTACCATCGCGCGCCTCCGTTACTCTTTAGGAGGCGACCGCCCCAGTCAAACTACCCGCCACAGAGGGTCCCCGATCCGGATAACGGATCTGGGTTAGACATCAGAAAACAACAGGGTGGTATTTCACATTTCGGCTCCACTCGGACTGGCGCCCAAGTTTCAAAGCCTCCCACCTATTCTAC
>CAWHNF010000002.1:0-1635000 GCA_963830685.1 uncultured Alphaproteobacteria bacterium | reverse complement strand
TGCTGACACGGAATCTCGATTTCAAAAAGCCCGCCATCGTGAACCTGACCTCCGCTTTCATCGGCGCAGCTGTCGCATTGGGCATGGCTTTTCAAGGCTATGGCGTCTGGACTTTAGTGTTCGCGCCGATTGCGATTTTCTGGACCCGCGCGGTCGCTCTGATGATCGCGACCCGATTCTGGGTACGCCCAAGTTTCAACTTCAAGGGCGCTGGCGGTATCTTCAGCTTCGGCACTGCGATGCTCGTCGCACATGGTTTCTGGATCATCCAAAGCCAAGGGGACATCTTCATCGCTGGCCGTGCGTTCGACAATCACCATCTCGGCCTATATGCCGAAGCTTTGTTCCTCACGCAGATATTCGCGGCAAAGTTTGTGCCTCCTTTGAACGAGGTCGCATTCCCCGCTTATGCCCGGCTACAGAATGACCGCGCCGCATTGTCGTCAGGCTTCCTGAAAGCCGTGCGACTCATCATGCTAATCTCATGCCCGCTTTATTTAGGGATGGCAGTCACCGCGCAGCCGCTGGTCGATGTCGTCATGGGCCCGAAATGGTCTGAGGCCGCACCGCTTGTGGCGATTCTTGCGCTGGCAATGCCGGTCATGACACTGCACATATTGTTTGCACCTGCGCTGAATGCTTTGGGTCTGCCCAATATCGTCGTCCGAAACTCGATCTTCGGTGCGGTATTGATGCCAGCTATATACCTGTTCGCGGTACAATATGGCGCAGACGGTCTTGCCTGGGGCTGGCTGGTGGCTTTTCCGATTCTGCTGGCCTTCACCATATATCAGGCGCGGCCGCATATCGGCTTCACCTTGGCCGGTCTTGCGGGCTCGGTCCTGCCGGGACTCGCAGCCGCCATCGCAATGGCTGCAACGGTTTGGGCTACGGATAAGGCGCTATTGGCTGCATTCTGGCCTCAGGTTCCAGCGCTTATCCACCTTGCCATCTTGGGAGCGGTTGGCGGGCTCTCCTACGTCGCCATGATGTGGTTCGGCGCGCGACAGACATTTATGGAGGTCGTTAACCTCTTGGTGCGCCGTAAACCGCTTGCGCCAGTTACACCTTGAGCAAACCAATCTCGATCAACCGTTCGCGCAAATAATCGTCGGCGAGAATCGGCTGGGGATAGCGATTCGGATTTTCCGCGGTAATGCATTGCGGCAAGGTTTCGATCGGATAGTCCGAATTCAGGTGCAGGAAAAAAGGCATTGAATAGCGGCTGAATTTTGATCGTTCGCCCGAAGGGTTGACCACGCGATGCGTCGTTGAGGGCAGCACATGGTTGCAAAGCCTTTGCAGCATGTCGCCGACATTGATCGCAAGCCCGCCCTCCGCAGGTGAAACGTCCATCCAGCTGCCATCGGGACGCAGTATCTGCAGGCCAGCCTCTTCGGCGCCAAGCAACAAGGTGATGAGATTGATATCCTCATGCGCGCCTGCGCGAATGCAGCCTTCGGTGTCACCCGCAATCGGCGGATAATGCAGCAAACGCAGAATTGAATTGCCGACATTGATCTTGTTTTCGAACCAGTCCGCAGACAGGCCAAGGTAGATGGCGACATAAGACAGTATCCGACCGCCGACGCGATCAAAATCAGCATAAAGCTGCTCATAGACTTCGCGGAAACCCGGCACCGAATCGGGCCAGATATTTGGCATCATCTGTCCTTCGAGCGGATGTCCGGTAGGCAGGGTCCGCCCGACGTGCCAGAATTCCTTCAGATCATGATGGTCGGCGCCCTTTGCGATCTCGGTCTTGAATGGCGTATAGCCACGCTGTCCGGCGATATTGGCATCATAGCCTCGGCGCTTGGCGTCTTCTGGCTGGTCGAACAATGCTTTCGACAGCCGCCACGCCTCCTTGACCAGTTGCGGGTCGAGGCCATGATCGACGACCTTTGCGAATCCATAAGTTTTGAAACTGTTGCCGAGCGCCTGTGCTGTTGCATTGGCGTCATTCCCGGCAAGCGAAATATCGGGCATCTGACTCATATCCATGCGAATAGCTCTTGACCCGGAGCGACGCCAGCGAAATTGATTTGGGTCAAACAGGAGCAGGAAAAGTGGCAAAACAATATTGGTTGATGAAGTCCGAACCCGATGCTTACAGCTGGGACGATCTGGTCGCGCAGAAAGAAGGCATGTGGGACGGGGTGCGCAACCACACCGCCGCAATTAACCTTCGTGCGATGAAGGTCGGCGACGAGGCATTTTTTTATCACAGTAACATCGGGCTCGAAATCGTCGGCATCATGACAATCAGTCAGGAATATTTCATCGACCCCACGGACGAAAAAGCACGTTTTGTTGCGGTCAAGGTGAAGCCGGTTCGCAAGATTGCCAATCCGGTGACGCTGAAGGCCATCAAGGCCAATCCCAAGCTCGCCGAGATGGAATTGATCCGGCAGTCACGCCTGTCGGTCGCACCGGTCCGGCCTGCCGAGTGGAAAGAGATATTGAAAATGGCCGGCGAATGAGCGCATCGCGTCTCGCCATATTATGCCCGATACCCGAATATGAGGAGGACTGGTCGCATATCAAGGCCGATTATGTCCGGCTATTAGGGGCCGACACCGTTTTCGTGGACTGGACGAAAGCAGGCGATCTGAGCGGTTTCGATCTGGTGACGCCATTGCTGGCATGGGGATATCAGCGCGACTGTCCGCGCTGGTTCGATTTGCTTGACCGGCTTGAAGCCGACAACATTGCTGTTTCCAATCCGGTTCGAATTCTCCGGTGGAACAGCGATAAAGCCTATTTGGCGGAACTGGACGCAGCAGGAATAGCGACGGTGCCAACGAGGGTAAGCGAAGCGCTAAATGAGGCAGCGCTGGATGAGGCGCGGCAGGCGTTTGGCACTGATATACTTGTCATCAAACCGCCGATCTCGGGCGGTGCCGACGGGACATTCAAACTGGCACTCAATGACCTTGTGCCGGCGTCGGTCGCCGGGCATCGCATGATGATCCAGCCTTATTTGCCCAGCATCGCGGCGGAGGGCGAATATTCGCTCTTCTATTTCGGTGGCACATTCAGCCATTCGATCATCAAACGCCCCGCTGCGGGCGATTTTCGCGTGCAGGACCAGTTCGGCGGATATGAAGAGGCCATAGAAGCACCAGTAGCGGCCAAGGCACTGGCTCAATCTGCTTTAGATACCACGGCTGAACTTACACGTACCGGTACCCTCCCTTATGCCAGGGTCGACATGCTCCGCGATGGCGAGGGTGTTTTCCGCCTGATGGAGCTTGAACTTATCGAGCCGTCATTATTTCTGCGTTTTGCATCTGATGGTGGCATGGCCTTTGCCGATGCGTTGCTTTCACACGTTAAAATGTGAGCGGCGGTGGAACCAAAAAGCTGGCCGATGATTGATTCACTGTACCGGCCTGCAATTCCCGCAAGGCCGACTTACGCAGAAAGGATTGCGTCATGGGCGAACTCACTGACAAAGCCAAAGGACTTGGCAACGAAATCGCAGGTAATGTGAAGCAGGCTGCCGGCAAGGCAACCGACAAGCCGCATCTGGAAGCCGAAGGCGTTGCGCAAGAGCGTAAAGGCGAAGCCCAGAATCTCTCGGGCAAGATCAAGGGCGCTTTGGGCGATAAAGTCTGAAGCCTTATCTGGTAAACGAAAAAGGTCGCCGCTTTGGCGGCCTTTTTTATGCCTGGCGGTAATCGGCAATCACCTCGCCGCAGGCGTGCAATTCTTCTTCATGCCCGACCTCGCGCCAGCTTTCTTTCAGCGCGTCATTTTCCCAAGCCAGCATCGCCGGGAGTGTTAGCATATTGTGGACCCACTCGGCCCCGGCATGGCCGACATCCAGACCATATGTTCGTACCCGGAACGCTACGGGAGCGAAAAAAGCATCGGCAGCGGTAAAGTTTGGCCCCGCCAGAAATGGTCCGCCGAAGCTGTCCAGCCCTTGGGCCCATAATTCGGATATTCGTGCAACGTCGCGTTGCAGCGCCGCCGACATCGGTTTTGGTTTAACTCGCACCCCTACATTCATCGTGCAGTCGTTGCGCAGCGCGGAAAACCCTCCATGCATTTCGGCAACGGCGCACATCGCCCAAGCCCGCGCGGCTTCATCGATTGGCCATACGCCTTCGTGCCGGTCGGCAAGATAAAGCGCTATGCCGAGCGAATCCCAGATTATCCGACTGCCGTCGATAAGCACAGGTACTTGTCCTGTCGGCGAAAACGCCCGGAACGCTTCATAATTGCTGGCCGATGCAAATGGCTCAAGCCGGTCTTCGAAAGGGATACCCAGCATCGTCATCAAAAGCCAAGGCCGGAGGCTCCAGCTTGAATAATTGCGGTTTGCTGTGATGAGAGTGTAAGTCATATCTTCATTTCCTCTCGGTGCGACACGTCAAGACGCCGGGATGTCGCTTAGGTCAAGCCAGCGCGAGTCCGGGCGTTTATTGTAGCTGTCGAACACCGCGAACGGAATGCGGAAGGGCGTTCCCCAATTGCTGTTCCACATGGCAACCACACCGGTTCGGGTTTTCGGTTCGAATATCAACGTGGTTCGAAAGCCGTCCACCGCCCCGGAATGCCCGATGAGGGCATGCTCTCCATATTTGAAACTGCGCCAGCCAAGACCATAATGCGCATCACTGTTCGCCTGCCGCAATGCACCGCCATATAGTCGTGCAGTCTTGACCCGTGGCATTTGCGCAATCTGTAACACCGACGTCGGAATAACATCCGGTCGTTCGCCCATCGACGCCTGAAGCCATCGGGCAAAGTCGACGATATTGCTTTCAACCCCTGCTGCGGCAGGAACCCTCCAATATGCTTCCTTCAATGTCCGCACCTGAGCGCCATTATGCGGCCGCGCCCAATCCTTTGCGCCGGTCAGTCCTGCCATTCCATAAGCAGCGCTCTTCATACCCAATGGCAGGAAGAATCGCTCGCTGACCGTGTCGGGAAAAGCCCTATTCGCGGCCCGTCCCAATATTTCGCTGGCGGCATCAAAAGCGAGGTTTTGATAGGTATGGCATGTGCCGGGTACGCATTGCAGTGGTGCAGCAGCCAGGCTGGCGCGCACCACAATGGGGCTCTGCCCATCCTCCAATTTTTCGTCATACGCGTTTTTGGTAAGGCCGGTCCGTTGCGAAAGCAGCTGAGCAAATGTCAGTTGCGATTCTGCCCCATTTGGCAACCGAAGTGAAGTTCGCCAGCTGGAGATCGGGCGGTTGAGATCGACTGCCCCTTCGCTCGCCAGAGTTGCCGCAAGCGTACCCGTCACGGTCTTCGAAACCGAGGCCCAGCGAAACACCGTTGCAGGCGTAACCAGCGTGCCGGTCGACTTGTCTGCAACACCATAAGTACGGACGAAGCTTAGCTTGCCGTCCTCCACGACAGCGACGGCAAGTCCGGCCATTTCCGGACGCGCTACCATTGCCGCAAGTTCGCCGTCCAACTTGGCATAATCGATGCGGCCTCGCCACTCATCGGGCGTGTCGGGAATATCGGCGGTGATTTCCGGTGACTTGCCAAATGCTGCTGAAATGGTCTTCTCGCCGCCAAGCGCATAAAGGCCGTACGAGCTCACCGCCCCCAGCAGAGCAACCGCGATCAGCGCTTTAACGGGTCGCTGCATTGAAACGATTACACCGCCACGTCATATTGAGCCGTGGTCTTCGCTGCCACTTCGTCAACCGTCACGCCCGGCGCAGTTTCGATCAGCCGGAATGGCGAGTTGTGGTCGGTACGCTGGAACACCGCAAGGTCAGTGATAATCATGTCGACCACGTTCCTGCCTGTCAGCGGCAGCGTACAGGCCGGAATGAACTTCGGGCTCCCATCTTTGGCAGTGTGCTCCATCACGACAATGATTTTCTTCACCCCCGCGACCAAATCCATCGCGCCGCCCATGCCTTTAATCATCTTGCCGGGTATCATCCAGTTGGCGATATCGCCATTTTCGGCGACTTCCATTGCGCCAAGCACGGTCAGGTCGATATGCCCGCCTCGGATCATCGCGAATGACGCGGCGCTATCGAAATAAGCGGTTTGCGGCAGCTCGCTAATCGTCTGCTTGCCCGCATTGATAAGGTCCGCATCTTCCTCGCCTGCAAAAGGGAAAGGCCCGATCCCCAGCATGCCATTTTCGGACTGCAACGTCACTTCCATATCCGCCGGAACATGGTTCGCGACCAGGGTCGGAATGCCGATGCCAAGGTTCACATAATATCCGTCGCGCAATTCTTTTGCGGCGCGCGCAGCCATCTCGTCGCGGCTCCAGCCGTTGGTGTTGCCATCATGCGTTGTCATATCAGTCCATCCTCGTTGGGATAAGGGGTGGCAATATCGGTCGGGTTGGCGCGCTCTGCGTCGACGCCTTCCCATATCCGGTCGAGTGCTTCGGCCTCGGAAATACCCGTCGCCCGCGCCCATGTTTTCGCGCCGTGACGGATGCAGTCGACCAAAGCGATACCGAATGCCATCGGATCACCGCCAACTGGAACAGGATTGATAAAGCAAGTCACAGGACCGCCCTCCTTTGCCCAGACGCGCAAGAATTCGCGGCTATCCCCAAGCAATTCGGCGTGAGGCACAAGGTCGATTGGGGTTGGTTTACCGGTCATTACACCGCCTCGCGTTCACGCACCGTGCGGAACTCGATCTTCTTGTCATACGGCGCGCCGATAATCATGCGCTGGACATAGACGCCGGGCAGATGGATGCAGTCCGGATCGAGGCTGCCCACTGGCACAACTTCTTCTACCTCCACCACACAGACCTTGCCGCATGTTGCCGCGGGCAAGTTGAAATTGCGCGCAGTTTTGCGGAAAACAAGGTTACCGCTCTCGTCGGCCTTCCATGCCTTAATAATCGAAAGGTCGGCAAAGATGCCGCGTTCGAGGATATATTCTTCGCCGCTAAATTCCTTCACTTCTTTACCTTCGGCCACCAGCGTTCCAACGCCGGTCTTGGTGTAGAAACCGGGTATCCCTGCCCCACCAGCGCGCATCCGTTCGGCCAGCGTGCCTTGCGGGCAGAATTCTACCTCGAGCTCACCCGCAAGATATTGGCGCTCAAACTCCTTATTCTCGCCCACATAAGACGAGATCATCTTCTTGACCTGCTTGGTACGGAGAAGTTTGCCGATGCCCTCATTGTCGATGCCTGCGTTATTCGACACAAATGTCAGCCCGGTCACGCCGCTGTCGCGCACTGCGTCGAGCAAACGCTCGGGCAAGCCGCACAGGCCAAAGCCGCCGCTGGCAATCAGTATGTTATCTTTAAGAAGACCGTCGAGCGCGGAAGCCGCGTCGGGGAAGAGTTTTTTCGCCATGATATGCTCCAGAGATATGGGAGAGACGGAACGGCCCTCCGCCTAGCCGCCAACCGGCGCAAAGGTCAACGCCAATAGCGCACCGAGATCAGCCAGAGCCTGCCCGCCGCTCGTCACCTTGATTGCCGACATGCCCAAGGCTGCCGCCGGTTTGCAGTTGATGCCGAGGTCATCGAGGTAAATACATCGGGTCGGCGCGACGTCTAAAGCGTCACACATCATCTGGTAAATGCGCGGATCAGGTTTACGCACGCCAGCTTTGGAGCTTTCGATGACATGGTCAAAGCGTGCCATGATCGCTTCGACCGCAGCAGCCTTTTCAGCGCTACCGGCCATGCCCGCGCCTTTCCCCGATGGCACGTTGTTGGTGATACAGCCCAGTTTGAAACCGTCGGTCTTCAGCTGGTCTAGCGCAGCTACCATTTCGGGACGGATGTCGCCCGACAGACAGGCAATGACCGATGCGCCGTCAAGCACATGCCGCATCGCACGTGCTTCAGCGGCGAACAATAGATCGAACTCCGCCGCGCTGCATTCGGCACGCTCAAACTTTGCCCAGGCATTGCTATCGGGATTGGCCGAGTTGACACGGCGGACGAAATCGCGCGGCAGCCCCCGCTCGGCTTCCATCCGGTTAAAGGCCTCGAAAGGCGACGAAGTAATCACACCGCCGAAATCGAAGATTACCGTGTCAAATGTCATATTGTGTCAAGCTACCGATGTGCCGAACAGCGAACCGATAGCTGCGGTGGCGGCCATCGCGAATGCGCCCCAGAAGGTGACGCGCAAAACCGCTTTTCCGATCGGTGCGCCGCCAGCCTTTGCGCCGACTGCGCCGAGGATCGCCAAAAATAGCAACGCCGCAATCGATACCGCCCAACTGAGATAAGGTGCAGGCGATAGCGGCACCATTGCCAGCGGAAGGGCAGCGCCAACCGCAAACGCGGCTGCAGAGGCAACCGCTGCCTGTACCGGCCGTGCCGCAGTATGCATCGCCATCCCAAGTTCGTCACGCAAATGCGTAGCCAGTGCGTCGTGCGCGGTCAGCTTGTCCGCGACCTGTTCGGCGAGAGCTCGGTCAAGGCCGCGCGCCTCATATATGCCGACAAGCTCCTCGCGCTCTTTTTCAGGAATGGTTTCGAGTTCCACCTTTTCGCGTTCGCGGTCGGCACTCTCGGTATCGGCTTGCGAACTGACCGACACATATTCCCCTGCCGCCATTGACATCGCGCCCGCAACAAGACCGGCAATGCCGGTCATCAATATCGTAGCTGGGGACGCCTGCGCCGCTGCAACGCCGACAATCAGGCTCGCGGTTGACACAATGCCATCATTCGCCCCGAGCACAGATGCGCGGAGCCAGCCAATGCGGTCGATTAGATGCGCTTCTTTATGCCTCGGCATGTCACTTACTCCGATATCAATATTGCAGCTTTAGCCCCGGGCGGTTCCAGCGCGTCTTCACCAGCCGCCCGCTGCCCGACAGGCAGAGGTAGGCGTCCATCATATCATCGCCGCCAAAGGCGATGTTGGTGGTAAAAATGTCATCGGTCGCAACGAATTCGACGAGTTCGCCCTCTGGCGAGATGACAGTGATGCCACATTCGCCGATGGTCGCGACACAGATATTGCCATTCGCTTCCATGCCAAGGCTGTCGAAGAATTTATAGCCGGCGGGGCGATAGACCGGGATGCCGGGGCCGCCCGGGCCAGCATCGGGCGCGACCTTGCCAGGCGCGGTAATGTTGAACTTCATCAAACGGCATGTGTAAGTTTCGGCGGCATAAAGCGTGTTGCCATCGGGCGACAGGCCGACCCCATTGGGGTTGTTCGACGGGAAGATGACCTCTTCCAGATGGCTTCCATCCGCTTTCGCGTAGAAAATGCCGACAATGTCGTGGACGCGTTTGGCATAGTCTACCTTGCCATGATCGGTGAACCAGAAACCGCCATGCGCATCGAACACGATGTCATTGGGTCCGCGCAAGATGCAGTTATGGTCGCCTGATTTATAGAGGATTTCTACTTCGCCGGTATCAATGTCGATCCGCTCGATCCGGCCGCCCGAATAATCCTGCGCTATGCCGTGCGGGACGAGATAGCCGTTGGAATCAAGATATTCAAAACCGCCATTGTTACAGCAATAGAGCTTGCCATCAGGGCCAAGAGCTAACCCGTTCGGTCCACCAACGGTTTTAGCGATAACCGAAGTGCTGCCGTCGGAATGAACGCGGGTGATTTGGCCCAAGGCTATTTCGACGAGAATGATGCTCCCGTCGGGCATAACAACCGGCCCCTCGGGAAACCGCAGTCCGTCGGCCACAAGCTCAAATTCCGCCACAATATTCTCTCCCGCAGGCTTTATGATGGTTCTTTATCCGGCGGGGTCCGGTCGCCCTCGCCCAGCTCAAGCTGCATATACATAGTATCGAGCCAACGCCCGAACTTTCGCCCCACAGAACGCATCCGTCCGGCATGTTCGAAACCCATCTTGGTATGCAACGCAACCGACGCAGGCTCAGCACCGCCGATGACCGCCATCATTTGCCGGAAACCGCATTGCGTCGAGGCGTCGATCAGCGCCCCCATCAGCAATGAACCGATGCCCTTGCCCGCCTGATCGCTGCGCACATAAATCGAATCTTCGCAGGTAAAGCTATAAGCGGTACGGTCGCGGAACAGCGTGACATAGGCATAGCCGACCACGTCTGCGCCACGCGCGGCGACCAGAAACGGCCAACCCTTTGCGGTGATTTCAGCGATCTTCTGTTCGGTTTCGGCAGCACTCCGCGGGACGGTATCAAAACTCGCCGTCCCGGAACGGACATGCTCGGCATAGATTGATGCAATGGCGCCCGCATCTGCTGCAGATGCTTGCCTAATTACTATCTCAGTAAATTCATCGCCGTTCATATCTTCCGGCTGACATAGAATAACGGGCATGAAAAGTAATTTGCCGCATTTTGATGTCGATCAACAACAATGACGCAAACAAATGTAAACTTACCCGATAAAGCCGACTCGCCGAGTCGGTTCTCTAGGGAAGGACTCGACGATGAAATCGATCATGGTTCATGCGGGAAGCGACGCAGGCTTTGAAAGCCGTTTGCAGGTAGCGCTTGATCTGGCGCGGCGTTTTAACGGACATCTTTCACTGATTTTGCCCCGCCCGCCGCAGGATTATGTCGCTTTCGACATGTTCGGCGGTGCCCATTTCATCACCGAAGCGTTTGAAGCGGCGGAAAAAGAGCGCGCCAAGATGCAGACGCGGATCGACGAGAGACTTAAGGTCGAAAGCCTGCCTTGGGACTGGCAGATATTCGATGGCACAACCGCCGATGCGTTGGTCAATGCAGCGCGTTTGGGCGACATATTGGTGATGTCGCTCGATGACACGGCGTCGGGCACGCCCGGGCACGGGCGTGCATTGGTCAGCGACGTCGTGACCGCATCTCGCACCCCGGTGCTGGCCGTACCTCTATCGTGCAAAAGCCTGTCTTTCGAACGCGCGATGGTCGCCTATGATGGCGGTTTTGAAGCGGCCAATGCTGTGCGCGCGGCGCTACCGATGCTCGCGTCGACTGACGCCGTCCGGATTGCTGAGGTGGAGGCAGCACCCGATGAGTTTCCGGTTACAGATGTTGCCGCCTATCTGTCACGCCACGGAGTCTGCGCCGAAATTGCAGTGGCCGCAAAAGGCACGTTGAGCGTGGAGGAATGCCTGCTTGCCGAGGCAACCGCATGGCGACCCGACTTTCTCGTGATGGGCGCTTATGGTCACGGCCGCTGGCGCGAAACGCTGTTCGGCGGGGTAACGCGTTTCCTGTTGGGCGAGATTGGCGTGCCTGTATTATTGGCGCATTAAACAAAGATTGGCTTTTGTCCCTTTGCCATGGCAGTTTGCCATCGTTGGGGGACAAAAGATGCAGCAGGAAACCGGCATAAGCAGCCGCCCGATGGGCTTTTGGATGGCGCTCGCTTTGGTGATGGGCAGCATGATCGGCTCGGGCGTTTTCCTGCTTCCAGCCAGCCTTGCGCCCTTAGGGTGGAACTCGGTTTTCGGCTGGCTGATTACAGTCGCAGGCGCGTTATGCGTAGCCACTGTATTCGGCGCGCTCAGCAAAGCTTTGCCAAAGGCAGGCGGACCTTATGCCTATACCCGTGCGGCTTTTGGCGATGGCGCGGGTTTTGCGATTGCATGGGCGTACTGGATTTCCATGTGGGTCGGGAATGCAGCTATAGCGACCGGTGCCGTCAGCTATCTGAGCCAATTATTCCCAGTAGTCGGGCGCCCCGGCATTTCAGCCGCAGTAACCGTTGCGATTGTGTGGGCATTTACGCTGATCAACATTAGCGGCACGAAACTCGCCGGACAGGTACAGATTGTTTGGACAATCATCAAGATTTTGCCTTTGGTCGCGGTCATTGGCCTCGCCGCTTATGTGCTGGCATCGCAGGGTTCCGATATGGTTCGTCCGTTCGCGACGTCGGAACTTTCCATGAGCGCCATTTCCACCGCGACGATATTGACGCTCTGGGCGATGCTCGGGCTCGAACTCGCAACGGTGCCGGCGGACAAGGTTGCTAACCCCGAAAAGACAATCGCGCGTGCAACCTTATTTGGAACTGCCGGTGCTGGCCTCGTCTATATTCTTGTGTGCTCTGCGGTGGTGCTGATGTTACCGGCCGCGATTACCGCTGCATCGCCCGCGCCGTTTGCAGAATTCGTCAATAGCTATGCCGGTACTAATGCTGGCACCGCGATCGCCGCTTTTGGCGCAATCAGCGCATTGGGCGCGCTCAATGGTTGGGTGATGTGTCAGGCGGAACTTCCTGCGGCAATGGCGCGCGATGGCCTGTTCCCAGCCTTCATGGCCAAAGCCGCACCCAATGGCACGCCACGCAACGCGCATCTTTTTACAAGCTCGCTGCTTACACTTGTGATCCTGATGAATAGCAGCCGTTCTATGGCGTCGATGTTCGAATTTCTAATCATATTGACCACGGCCATTGTGCTGGTGATGTATTTTGGATGTGCAGCCGCAGCAGCGCGTTTGATGATGGTCGGCGAGTTGAAGAGGAGCAGGGGATTTTCCATAATCCTCTTTCTTGCAGCGCTTTATTCCTGCTGGACCATCTATGGCGCAGGATGGGAGGCGCTGGGATGGGGGCTGGCGCTGCTTGTTGCAGGAATGCCTGTCTATTGGCTGATGTTGAGATCGCGCCGCCGCGCCCGATAAACGCTGATGCCATTTGGGCTTTTGCATGCCCCACCTTCATGTTAGCTTGATTATCGTAGGGCACTTCGTCTGGCTTTGCCCTTCGCTTTGGGAGAAGACACAAATGCATAGAGGGATTTTGGTTGGCGCTGCAGCGCTATCACTTGCCGCTTGCCAATCGGTTGGCGGCCCCGGTGTCAGCACTTATATGGAATGCACCAGCGGCTTGCGGCTGAAAATCGATAATCTGGGCAGTGAAATGGTGCTGGTTTCGGTTAATAACAATCGTCCGGTGGCGTTGCGCTTGGTTCCATCTGGATCAGGTGCACTTTATGAAGGGCGCGGCTATCGCCTGCATAACAAGGGCGACGAAGCGATTTGGTCTGGTCTGACCCGCGAAGCACCGCACCAATGCCGCACGGTCGCCGTTCCGCGCTGATCCCATCCGAATGAATTTGCGTCGGGGGGTGGTTTAACCCCCCGCGCTGTCCTATCTGGAACCGCAACAGAAGATGTTTCGGGACCAGAATTTATGACAAGCGCATATCCAACCAATTTGGGCATTTACGTCAGCGGCAGCTGGCGCTCCGACGGAGGCCGTGAGAGCCACAAGGTTATCAATCCCGCGACCGGTGACGTGCTGGCCGAATTGCCATTGGCGACTGCGGCCGACCTCGATGAAGCACTTGAGGCGACCGCAAAGGGCTTTGCGCATTGGCGCGCGGTAGACGTCAATGAACGCGCTGGCATATTGCACAAGGTTGCAGGATTGATCCGCGAACGCGCGGAGACCATCGCCGTACTGCTCACTACCGAGCAGGGCAAGCCGCTTGCCGAGGCGAGCACCGAAGTTTTATCGTGCGCCGCGCAGTTCGACTATTTCGCCGAAGAAGCCAAGCGCAGCTATGGCCGCGTGCTGGTCCGCCCGACGGGGCAACGGGCGTTAGTGTTGAAACAGCCTGTTGGGCCAGTCGCAGCTTTCAGTCCTTGGAACTTTCCCGTCAATCTGATGTGCAAGAAAATGGCGGCGGCATTGGCCGCTGGCTGTTCGATTATAGCCAAACCGCCGGAAGAAACCCCCGCTTGCACGAGCGCCATCATGCAATGCGTGATCGACGGCGGTGTTCCGGGCAACGTGGCTCAGCTCGTTTATGGTGTCCCCGACATCGTCAGCCGCCACCTGATTGCCTCGCCGATCATCCGCAAGATCAGCTTCACCGGGTCGGTGCCGGTCGGCAAGCATTTGCTGAAACTTGCCGCTGATGGCGTTAAGCGCACCACGATGGAACTCGGCGGCCACGCGCCAGTCATCATCTTCGACGATTGCGATCTCGACAAAGCCATCGCGCTTTCGGCAACCACCAAATTCCGCAACGCGGGCCAAGTCTGCATTTCGCCGACGCGCTTCTATGTGCAGGAAAATGTCTACGACCGCTTCGTCGCGGGTTTTGCCGAGCGCGCGAAGCAAGTGCGTGTTGGCGACGGTCTGGACGCAGACACGGTCATGGGTCCGCTGGCCAACGAGCGGCGGCCATCTGCTATCGAAGCGTTGGTCGATGATGCAACCGCCAAGGGTGCGAAACTGCTCAGCGGCGGCGCGCGCGGTAACAAGGGCTATTTCTACCAGCCCACGGTGCTGGCCGATGTCCCGATGTCAGCCGATGTCATGGATAATGAACCTTTCGGTCCGGTTGCCTTGATGCGTCCGTTCAAAACTTTTGACGAAGCCATCGAACAAGCCAACCGCCTGCCCTTCGGTCTTGCGGCCTATGCGTTTACCGAAAATGCGCAGCAAGCGAACTTGGTCGCCGATGCGCTCGACACCGGCATGGTCGGCCTCAACAGCTTTGTGATCTCGATGCCCGACGCGCCGTTTGGCGGCGTCAAAGAGTCAGGCTTTGGCAGCGAAGGTGGACCCGAAGGGCTCGATAGCTATTACGTCACCAAGGCGGTCCATCAATATTGATTAAACGCCAACTCTATCTCGCCGCTGGTCTGGCCTCGGTCGGCCTCGGCGCGATTGGGGTGTTTTTGCCATTATTGCCAACGGTACCGTTTCTGATCCTAGCGGCTTTCTGCTTTGCGCGGAGCAGCCCAAAGCTTGAAGGACGGCTGATGAACCACCCCCGTTATGGCCATCATCTGGTGGCATGGCGCGAAAAGGGCGTGGTGAGCAGGCGTGCCAAATGGTCCGCGACCTTTGCATTTGCGATAAGCATCATAATTGGGCTGGCTGCCCTTCCGCTGATATGGGCGATGATACCCATTGGCGTAGCGATCATCTCGCTTACGTGGCTGTGGCGACGACCGGAAAGTTAAATCGCGGCGTCGCGAACGACGGCGATACCAGCCTCACGCTGAACCCTTAGCTCGGCTTTTAACTTCGCCGGTTCGCGCGCAAAGACAAAGCCGAAACTGACACCGCCTTCCTTGCCAATTGTGGCATGGTGCAGCTTATGCGCCTGAACGAGCCGTTTGGCATAGCCGTTGCGCGGTACATATTTAAAATAGCGTTGATGCACGATACCGTCATGGATCAACGTGTAGATGATGCCGTAGAACATGATGCCGAGCCCGACCCATGTGCCGGGCTCCCACGCATTATCGCCCAGCACGAGCGGGCTGCCAATCGCAAACATCGACATGCTCATCACCGCGCCTACGATGCCGTAAAGGTCGTTCTTTTCCAGCTTGTTATCATGCGGTTCATGATGATCGCGGTGCCAGCCCCAGCCCCAGCCGTGCATGATATATTTGTGGCTCGCCCACGCGACGCCCTCCATCGCAAGGACGGTGGCAAGCACGATGAATATGATGGCGGCGATACTCATAAAAGGTCCATTAGATGGTATTTGCGCAAGATTGAAGTGCAAGATAGCGCGGCTTACTTGATTTCGCTGCAATCGCATCTATGGCAATTATCCTTATGTCGAACCCTCAAACATTATACGAAAAAATCTGGAACGCGCATGTTGTGGAGACCCGCGACGATGGCACCAGCCTGATCTTCATCGACCGGCATCTGGTGCATGAAGTCACCAGTCCGCAGGCATTCGAAGGACTTCGAGTCGCTGGACGCAAAGTGCGGCGGCCCGATTTGACGTTGGCGGTGCCCGATCATAATCTTCCCACGACCGCAAGACTGGATGCAGGCGGCAAGCGAATACCCATCGCTGACCCCGAAAGTGCGCAGCAGTTGGCTGCGCTTGAGAAGAACGCGCCCGATTTTGGCATCCGTTATATCGACGCAAGCGATGCCAATCAGGGGATTGTCCATGTGGTCGGTCCGGAGCAGGGATTTTCGCTGCCCGGCACCACCATCGTCTGTGGCGATAGCCACACCGCCTGCCACGGCGGTTTGGGTGCGCTCGCGTTCGGGATTGGTACGTCGGAGGTCGAGCATGTCTTGGCGACGCAGACCTTGCAGCTCAAGCAATCGAAATCGATGGAAGTCCGGGTTGAGGGCGAACTTGGCCCCGGCGTCACTGCCAAGGACGTCGTGCTTCACATCACTGGCGTGCTGGGTGCGGCTGGCGGGACCGGCCATGTCATCGAATATACCGGCGCGGTCATCCGTTCATTGAGTGTCGAGGGACGGTTGACCATTTCCAACATGGCCATCGAACACGGCGCGCGCGCTGGCCTGATTGCACCTGACGATGTCACCTTCGAATATCTCAAGGGCCGCCCGATGGCGCCAAAGGGCGCGGACTGGGACGCAGCCGTCGCGTATTGGCGCTCGCTCGCCACCGATGCGGGTGCGACATATGACAAGAGCATCGTCATCAACGCAGCCGATATTGCACCCAGCGTCACCTGGGGTACCAGCCCCGAGGACGTTCTGCCCATCACCGGCATCGTTCCCGATCCGATGAGCTTTGCAGATCCGTCCAAACAGGCCGCAGCGCAGAAATCGCTCGATTATATGGGACTCACTCCCGGCACTCCGATGACCGAAGTTGAGGTGCAGAATATCTTTATCGGCAGCTGCACCAACAGCCGCATCGAAGACCTCCGCGCCGCAGCCGCCGTGCTCAAAGGCCACCACAAAGCCGCAAACGTCAAATGGGCAATTGTTGTCCCGGGCAGCGGTTTGGTAAAAGCCCAAGCGGAAGCCGAAGGCCTCGATCGCATCTTCACGGACGCAGGCCTCGAATGGCGCGAGCCGGGCTGCTCGGCATGCCTGGGCATGAACCCCGACAAAGTTCCACCGGGTGAGCGCTGTGCCTCGACCAGCAACCGCAACTTTGTCGGGCGACAGGGACCGGGCGCACGGACGCATCTCGTTAGCCCCGCGATGGCAGCAGCAGCGGCGGTGACAGGGCGGTTGACAGACGTGCGCGAACTGATGGGCTGAGTCCCGCCACGGCACATCTCGCTTTCGGCATATTGACTCCACAACCCCGGTGCGGAATGTAAAATGTTGTGGGAGTTAGCGAATGGCAAAGCGGCCAGCAAAGATGAAACCGGAAAACGACGAACCTGCCGAGCATCGCGGCGTCGTGGTCGGCTGGACGCATCATGATCTTGGCTCGTCCATTGACTTGAGGGTCCAGAGTACGGTGTCAAGGGCTGCGCTTGATGAGAACCGCGTCGACAGCCATCATTTCCTGATGACGCACAGCCAGGCTTTGATGCTGGCCAAATTCCTGCTCGACGCCACGGGCCAGTCCTTACCGCAGAAGCGCAAGCCGTCGCTTTGGCGCCGACTGACCGGATCACGCAACAAATAGCGGCATATCCCCTTTACTTGTCCTGACGGCCAAAGCTAAGGCTAAAGATACGAAGGATAAGACGCATGACCGACAAAAAGTCCAAACCCGACGATGAAAACTGGTCGACCAGCGCCAAAGTCGGTGCAGCCGTAGGCTCCGCCGCGTTGATGGCGGCATTGCTCTATGCCGGGCGACGCAGCCTGACGCGCAAAAGGGGCAAGCTCGAGCCGCTATCTCCGGAGCCCGAGGTCGAACCAATGACCGAAACGACGCCCAAAAGCGAAACGGACTGATCGCAAATGCAGCCGGTAGCTCAAGTCGAAGGCCGCGCCTACCCGTTGGGCCTAAAGAATGTCGATACCGACATCATCATTCCGGCTGAATGGCTGAAAACGATAAGCCGCACGGGACTCGGGAAAGGCGCGTTTGAATCGTTGCGGGCAGTGCCGGGTAACGTGTTTGACGATCCTGAATATGCAGGCGCGCCAATCCTTATCGCCGGGGACAATTTTGGATGCGGTTCCAGCCGCGAACATGCGGCATGGGCGATGGCGGATTTAGGGATTACTGCGGTTATCGCCCCAAGCTTTTCCGACATTTTCTCAGGAAATGCGTTCAAAAACGGTTTGCTCGCAATCATATTGCCGCAGGCCGCAATTGACCGGTTGATGGAAGTCGCAAAAACCGACCCTATTCATGTCGACCTCGAAACCCAGACCGTGACAACGCCGTTTCAGGACAGGTTTGAATTCGAGATCGACCCGTTCCGCAAACACTGCTTGCTCAATGGCGTCGACGAAATCGGGCTGACACTGCAAAGCAGCGATGCGATTTCGACTTACGAGAAGAAGATTGCGGCCAGCCAGCCTTGGCTGGTGCCGAACGCAGCTTAGGAGAGAGACATGCGTGCTTTATTATCGACCGCGTCCGGCGGCCCTGAAACACTTATCATGGGCGAGCTACCTGAACCCGTGGCCGGTCCCGGACAGGTTGTGGTCGCGGTCAAAGCTTGCTCGATCAATTTTCCCGACACGTTGATGATTGTCGATCTCTACCAGTTCAAACCGCCGCGTCCGTTTGCGCCTGGCGGCGAGATTGCAGGCGTAGTCGAGGCGGTTGGCGAAGGAGTCAGCGGATTTGCCATCGGCGACCGTGTCATTGGCCTGTGCGGCAATGGCGGTTTGACCGAGAAAGTCGCCGTTGCTGCGTTCAATTGCTTCAAAATGCCAGATGCAATGTCATTCGATGACGGCGCGTCCTTGTTGATGACCTATGGCACATCGATTCATGCGCTCAAAGATCGTGGCCATATGAAAGAAGGCGACAGCGTCCTCGTTCTAGGCGGAGCGGGCGGTATCGGTATTTCGGCGATTGAATTGGGCAAGGCCTTTGGCGGCCGCGTTGTTGCTGGCGTATCGAGCGAGGCCAAGGCTGAAATCGCTCGCGAAGCTGGTGCCGACGATGTCGTCGTATATCCGCACCAACCGTTCGACAAGGACCAGTCCAAAGCCGTCGCCGAAATCTTCAAGGCTGCCGCTGGCAAGGATGGCTTCAACATCATTTATGACACCGTCGGCGGCGACTATAGCGAACCGGCGGTGCGCTCCATTGCCTGGGAAGGGAAGTTCCTCGTCGTCGGTTTCCCGGCCGGCATTGCAAAACTGCCACTCAACCTGACTTTGCTGAAAAGCTGCGACGTGTGCGGTGTGTTCTGGGGCGCGTTTGCTGCACGGACGCCGCAGAAAAACCATGCAAACATTGCCGAATTGTTCGACCTTTATGCGGCGGGTAAAATCAAACCGCGCGTGTCGGAAACGTTCGAACTGGCTGGTGCGGGTAAAGCCATCGCCCGCCTTGGCGACCGCGCCGCTGTCGGCAAGCTGGTCGTGCATATCTGAACACTCACCTTGCCGAAGCAGCTCTACGCCATTATCTTTGACTAAACGAAACCGGGAACCGCAATATGACGACCTTTGACAACCGCGAGAACGCCTTTGAAAACAAGTTCGCACATGACGCGGACCTGCATTTCAAGATCACCGCCCGCCGCAACAAGCTTGTTGGGCAATGGGCCGCTGAGAAAATGGGACTGACGCCCGAAGAAACCACGGCCTATGCAACCTCGGTGGTGCAGGCCGATTTCGAAGAGGCAGGCGACGAAGATGTAATCCGTAAAGTGCTCGGCGACCTTACCTCGGCTGGCATTGAGATCGACGATGCAGCCATCCGTGCCGCACTCGAAGACAAAATGGTCGAAGCCCGCCGCCAGTTTATTGAGCCAGCCTGATGGCGATGGCAGCCGCCGATATTGAGAGCATGATTAAAGCGGCGCTGCCCGATGCGCTGGTTGAAATCACTGACCTTGCGGGCGATGGCAATCACTACGCAGCGCGGGTCGTGAGCGAGAGTTTCCGCGGGATACCCCGCGTAAAGCAGCACAAGGCGGTTTACGATGCGCTGGGCGGCCGGATGGGCGGCGTTTTACATGCGCTTCAGCTGACCACCGCCACACCTTAAGATTTTTGGAGTATAGAATATGAGCGTGAACGAACGGATCGACGAACTGGTCAAGAACAATGACGTGGTGCTGTTCATGAAGGGCACGCCACTGTTTCCGCAATGCGGGTTTTCGAGCAAGGCGATTGCTATCCTCGACCATCTGGGCGTGGCTTATGAAAGCGTCGACGTGTTGCAGGACATGGAAATCCGCGCCGGTATCAAGGATTACAGCGACTGGCCAACGATCCCGCAGCTGTACGTGAAGGGCGAATTTCTAGGTGGTTCGGACATCATGATGGAAATGTTCGAAGCAGGCGAGCTGCAGGAAATGGTGACAAGCCAAGGACTGGCGAAAGCGAGCTAAGCAAGCGCGGGCCCTGCTTCGGCGCGGCGGATGTTTGGCAACAGCAGATGTAACCAGCCGAGCGCGAGCAGATAGGATGCCGCTGCAAAGATAAATAAGGGCGTGAAGCCAAGCCCTGCCGCAAGCACAGCTCCCGTCACCAACTGAATAAGTGCGCCGCCCATATTGCCCATGAACGCGCCGAACGCAGTCACCCGCCCGACCTTTCCGCGCGGCACGACGTCGGTGATGATCGAAAATATCGACAGCGAAAAGCCCTGATGCCCGGCCATCACCACGCCCATCATGATCGCCACGGGCCAGAATGAATCGAGGGTAAGCACGAATGGCAGAGGCAGGACGACTGCAGCAGATCCCAGCATTATGGTCTTGCGGACTCGGTTAACGCTCCATCCAGCCTCCAAAAGGCGCGTTGACAACCAGCCAGCGAATAACGCACCCGCGCCTGACCCGAAAAATGCGAGGGCGAGAGGTATTGCGAGCTCGCTCGTCGTCAGGCCGAACTCCTTGCGATAGAAATCGGGTAACCAAAAGTTGATGAGCCACCACGTCGCGTCGGAAAGCATCTTGGCAATCACAATCGCCCATGTTCGCCGTTCCTTCAAAATCGGCCCATAAGGCGCATCGTCGTCAGCGAAATCGCGCTTGGCATCCTCTGCCTTATCGTCAAACTTCACGCCACGCGCGAACCACAGCCACAGCGCGAGCGTGATGAACCCGCCGATACCGCCAAAAATCAGCGCACCGCGCCATCCCCAGATCGCGGCGATCACGGGAATGAAAAACGGCATCGAGATAGTGCCGAGCCCTGCAATTGCAGTGCCCACGCCGAATGCAAAAGAGCGCTTATCCGGCGGAAACAATGTCGCCACGGTCTTGATAGTCAGCGGGGTCTGCACCGCTTCGGTCGCGCCAAGCCCGATCCGTGCGGCGACGACATGCCAACCCGCGATAGCCCAGCCATGCGCCATCGCGGCGAGACTCCACGTCGTCACACCGAAAATCATTGAGCGCAACACGCCAATTTTATCGACCAGCCATCCGGTGAACAGAAAGGAAAGCGCAGCCGCGACCTGCGTTACAAAAGCGAGATTGGCAAAGTCGCTATCACTCCAGCCGAGATCGGCCGACATGTCGGGTTTAAGGATCGCAATGACTGGCCGGTCCATCGCGTTGAAAATACCGGCGACACACAGCAGCCCGAACAAAATCCAGCGCAGCGTTGGCGTGATCGGCTTCATTTCGGTCCTCTCCACTGCATCGGCGTCCGCGCTTGGCCTATCGACCGTCTTGCTTTACGCTGGAACTCCTCTCACAGATGCCTATAGAAGGCCATATGACACCGCAAGACATAAACGCGAATTACATTGCGGACCTCTATGGCGAAACCTATCTCGCCGAGGAAAATCCGGCACCGCGCAGGCGGCTTGCGGTCAGCACGCTGTTTCCCGGCTTCATTGTCGTGGCCATTGCATCGGCAGCCGCGACATGGTTTTCCGAGCATTATGGAATGCCGGTCATTCTCGCAGGCCTGCTGCTTGGTCTCGCGCTCAATTTCGTGTCTGCCGAGCAGAAAGTGCATCCCGGCTTGGACTTTTGCGGCACATCCTGCCTACGCTGGGGTATCGTTTTGCTGGGAACCCAGGTCACCGCCATGCAGATAGGTAGCCTTGGCGCATTGGCCTTTCTCGGACTGATCGGCATCATGGCACTTGTCATCGGCGCGGGTCTATTGGGCGCAAAGCTTGGCGGCCAAAGCAATTATTCGGGCTGGCTGGCTGGCGGCGCGACAGCGATTTGCGGTGCCTCGGCGGCGCTAGCTATATATGCCGTTATCGGACGCGAGCGGCTGAACCAAACGCAATTTACGCTGACCTTGGTCGGCGTCGCGCTTGCCAGCGCCATCGCAATGTCCTTTTACCCGCTGATCGCCGCCTATCTCGACTTTACCGACAAGCAGGCAGGCTTCCTGATGGGCGCAGCGGTGCACGATGTCGCGCAAGCGCTTGGCGGCGGCTATAGCTTTTCTCAGAGTGCAGGCGAAACCGCTACCATAGTGAAGCTGTCACGCGTCGCTTTGCTCGCCCCCGCGGTCGCGCTGATCGGTCTTGCGATAGGAAGCAGCGGCAGCCAGCCAAAAAGCCCGCTCGCAAAACTCAAACTTCCATGGTTCATCCTTGCGTTCTTTGGCGCGGTGGCGCTCAATTCTCTCGTCGATGCGCCAGATTGGGTCGCAGATTATGGCCTGGTCGCCTCCAAAGCAATGTTGCTTTTTGCGGTGACCGCAACGGCGATGCGCTCCCGGCTTGACCTGTTGCTGGGCCAAGGCTGGAGCGCATTGCTGCCCGTGGTGCTTGCCACAGTGACTGCCTTTGGAGCTTCTGCAGCTTTTGCGTGGACTTTCCTGTGAGCGAGACGATCTATGACCTGGCTGTCATTGGCGGCGGCGTAAATGGTGCAGGCATTGCACGCGATGCCGCCGGGCGCGGGGCAAAGGTGATATTGTTCGAGCGCGGCGATCTTGCACGCGGAACGTCATCGGCCTCGACGAAGCTCATCCACGGCGGACTGCGTTATCTGGAGCATTATGAGTTCGCGCTGGTCCGCGAGTCGCTGATTGAACGTGAACGCCTCTGGGCAATTGCGCCGCATATTATCTGGCCGATGCGTTTCGTGCTACCTTATCAAAAAGGCATACGCCCGGCTTGGTTGGTCCGTTTGGGGCTGTTTCTTTACGACCATATTGGCGGACGCAAAAAATTGCCGACCACCCGCACGATCGACCTGCGTCACGAACCGTCAGGCAAACCGCTTAGGCCCGAATTCGCTAAGGCGTTCGAATATTCTGATTGCTGGGTGGACGACGCGCGCCTCGTTGTGTTGAACGCTCTGGACGCCGCAGAACATGGGGCCGCTATTCGCACGCGTGCGGAAGTCACGCATCTCGAAAGGCGCGACGGGCTCTGGCATATCGAAGTCGCTGGTCAGCCCGCCGTCCGCGCCAAAGCCGTCGCAAATGCAGCAGGCCCTGCGGTGCTTGACCTTCTGGCGCGAACGACAGGGCATCAGCGAGATGCGGGTGAGCGCATTCGCTTGGTTCGCGGATCGCACATCGTTGTGCGAAAGATGTTCGACACTCCGCAAGCCTATTTTTGCCAGAACCCTGATGGACGCATCTTCTTTGCAATTCCGTATGAAGATGACTTCACGCTGATTGGTACCACCGATGCCGACCACCAAGGTCCGCTCGACAACATCACGGCCACTCCGCAAGAAATCGCCTATATTTCCGGGTCTGCCAGCGTCTATTTCAAGCAGACACTCACACCAGCAGATGTGGTTTACAGCTATGCCGGCGTCCGGCCGCTCGTCGACGACGGATCGGGCAAACCGGAAACTGCATCGCGCGGTTATCATTTCGATATCGATGCCGGTCCAAATGGAGACGCACCCATCCTTTCTGTCTTTGGTGGCAAGATCACCACTTATCGCCATCTGGCCGAAAGTGCTGTCGGCAGATTAGCGCCATTTCTGCCGATATTGGCCGGACAAAGCTGGACGCTTGAAAAAGCACTGCCGGGCGGTGATTTCACGATGGATGGCGCTTCTGCACTCGCACAGGCGATTGGCGCCGAGTATCCGTTTTTGTCGGCAGTTTTGGTGAAACGACTTGTACGGAGCTATGGCACCCGATCACGAACTCTTCTGGGCTCGGCCAAGTCCGTTTCTGAACTGGGCCGTGATTTTGGTCACGGCCTTTTTGCAGCAGAAGTCGATTATCTTGTCGCACATGAATGGGCCCGGACGGCCGAAGATATATTGTGGCGGCGGAGCAAATTGGGACTGCGCTTTTCTAGCGACGAAGTAGCCACGCTGGAAAATTATCTTGCCGGTAAAGCAGTCAAAGAATCGGTTTGACCATATCTGATATGATGTAAAAGATGCCGCATCACGCCAAGGGAAGGGTGCGATGGGGGACGCTAGCAGTACAACTAATATGACCCCGGGCGACACGCGCCGGTTCACCGCGTTTATCAGCTACAGCCATGCCGACGCAGATGCAGCGTCGAAATTGCAGCGCAGACTGGAACGCTACCGTCTACCTAAACGAGTTGCACAAGCCCGGGCCAACTCGGCGCAGGCCCTCGGCCCAATCTTCCGTGATCGCGAAGACCTCGCTGTCGCGTCCAGCCTGAGCGATGCAATCCGCGACGCGATAGCGAGGGCCGAGGCATTGATCGTGCTATGTTCTCCGGCCGCGGTTTCCTCGCCGTGGGTTGCAGCTGAAATCGACCTTTTCCGGGCACATCATCCCGACAAACCCATATTCGCGGTTTTACTGTCCGGAGACCCGGCGACGTCATTCCCGGCGATACTCACCGCCAATGGTAACGAACCGCTGGCGGCTGATCTGCAGCCAAATGGCGATGGTCCACAGCTTGGGTTCCTGAAAATCGTTGCGGGCATCGCCGGTGTTCCGCTTGATACCCTCATCCAGCGCGACGCACAGCGCCGCATCCGCCGCGTGACCGCCATCACGGCTGGTGCACTCTCAGCAATGCTAATCATGGGCATCATGACCGCTCTCGCCCTCCAAGCCCGCAACGAAGCCGCACGGCAACGTGCGTCCGCCGAAGGATTGGTCGAATATATGCTGACCGATTTGCGGGGGAAGTTGCGTGGAGTAGGCCGCATCGAGATCATGGATGCGGTCAATGAGCGAGCAATGCGTCATTATACAGCGCAGGGCGATCTAACCCATCTGCCTGCCGACAGCCTCGAGCGACGTGCACGGCTGTTGCAGACGATGGGAGAAGATGACGAGAAGAGCGGCGATCTCAAACAAGCGGCCGCAAAATTCGGGGAAGCGCACCGGACGACAGAAGCATTACTGCTTCGCGAGCCCGAAAGTTCCGGCCGCATATTTGCCCACGCACAAAGCGAATATTGGGTCGGCTATGCAGCTTATCTGAATAAGGATTGGGCAGTCGCGAACAAGCATTGGTCAGCTTATCAGAAGCTTGCGCTTCGATTGGTTAGTGTCGACCCGGCAAACGACAACTGGCTGCGCGAAGCTGGCTATGCCGAAGGCAATCTGTGCACGCTAGGCCTGGAGACCCGCATAGACGCAGATAAAGCCCTTTCTGTATGCGGATCCGCGCTGCAGCGCATGCTTCAAATATTGGGCCGACAGCCAAATAATCCGTCTGCGATGTTAGACGTCGCCAATCGCTATGCGTGGCTCGCAGATGCGTATCGAGCGGCAGATAACCGTTCGAAGGAGGTCGAAATGCGCGTAACCGGCAAGGCGCTTGTTGACAGGTTGATCGCGTTTGAACCGGATAACTATGATTATCGCGATATGTGGGTTGCAGCACAAACGGCCCTAGCTCAGGCGGAGCTAGCCGTGGGTTCCACCGCAACCGCGCGCAGTCGGCTTTTGATCACGCGCAAGCAAATCGCTCAGATGGTCGACTACGATCCGCAAAACAAAAATTGGCGGAATTATTCAAATAATCTTGAAAAAATACTCGATAAAATGGGAGATTCGGAATGACGGACGATGTAAAATTCATGATTGACCCGCAAGATGCGGTGCCGATGGATGAGCGGACCGGCTCCCTACCCCAGCCAGCCGAGGCAGTGTTTTATCGTATGAATATCGTAGCTACCGGGCAGGATATCGAGCTCCGCTATACAGCAAGGAATGTATGGACGGGACTAACCGGCCACGATGAATTCAAAAGCAAGATGGCCAATCTAATCGTCGATGAAAACGGCAATATCGGTAATATTCCTCCAAAGCGAACACGGGATAATAATGCCGGGCCCGGCGGTCGGTCAAAAGATACGCTTCTGTCGATAAATTTTGAAAAGAAGTCATTAAGCTACGTTGTGCTGAAGCTGAGTTCGAAGCGTAATTGGCAGTTTAGCAGCACTAGCGCACCATTCATGATGGACAAGAAAGACCAGGGAAAGAGCCGCTTTTTTGAAGCACGGCGGTTCGATTCTTCGGGAGCGGTCCTAGACAATTCGGAGCAAGCTGACGGCTGCCAGTTCGCGTACTTCATCGTCGATCCATCCAAATTCGATATCGACGCGCAGGGCGAGTTTCAGCATCGCTTCAATATTCAAATCGACTTGCTGGAGTTGGATGGATCTATCATCGACAGCCGAATTCCAATCATTATTGATCCCGACGTCCGGCATCCCGGTGGTAATGGTGAGCCTTAAGGGCTAGCCTTGATATCCATGACGGCAGAAGAAAACATTCGCGGGATAGCTGCTCTTGTTCGGGTCGGCGCTGTCACGCGGGCATGGGATGCGTTTGTAGATGCAGGCCTTGAGCAGTCGATCTCCGACCCTGCAGTCCTGACGCTCAAAGGACGCTTGCTTAAGGATCAGGCACGCAAAGCACGCGGCGAGGTGGCGGCAAGAATCTACCTCCAGTCGGCCAAGGCATATGCCGACGCCGCCGCGCTTCGTCCGGACAGCTATCCGCTGATCAACGCAGCAACGATGTCACTCTTTGCGGGGCAACCAGACCATATGGCGCTGCTCGCACAACATGTGCTCAACATGCTCGATACTGGTGCTGGCGTTGGCGAGACCGCCTATTGGCACGAAGCGACGCGGGCGGAGGCGCTGCTTTTGCTTGATCGACAGGCGGAGGCACAAGCCGCGCTCGACAAAGCGATCGTAGCGGCGCCTGCAGCATATGAAGATCGTGCCGTGACACTCAAGCAGTTTCGGCTGATTACTGAATTTCGCGGGTGCTCTAGCGATTGGCTAGCAAATTACGCGCCGCCGGCGTCCCTATATTTCACCGGCATGATTGGCATCGCACCCGATGATTTCCACGCCGCAGATTTGGCCCGGGAAGCCGTCAACAATAGCAAAGCAGGCTTCGGCTATGGTGCACTGGCGGCAGGCGCAGACATATTAATTGGCGAAGCCCTCATCGAAAGCGGTAAAGAACTCCACCTTATATTGCCGATCATGTCCTCGGCATTCCGCGCGCAATCGGTGGCACCCTATGGCGAGGCGTGGTTGCCGCGGTTTGACCGCTTGTTCGAACAAGCCGCATCGGTGGCAATTGTCTCCGCTGGAGAAACACTGACCGACGCAGCCATCATCTTTGCGGCTCAGGTTGCCAAGGGCGCCGCAGTGGAAAATGCCGGCAGGCTCGAAAGCCACGCAACAGGGCTGGAACTAAGTGACGGTTCTGCGCCGGACCTTGGACTTGCTGCAGATATATTCGTCGCTCTCCAGCGAAGTGCGTCGCTGCCACCCACAAGACTGGCCAAAGGCGATATGCTCGTCACCGTGGTAACCGACCAGGCAGAGAGCGAAGGCGACGGTTGGGCACCCATTGCGAACGGCTTTTATGCACGCAACGTCGAATCAATCGCTTCTGTAACAGCGCTGCTGATAACGCTAAAGACCCTGTCACCAGATGCGCGTTCAGCCGTGCGGGTTGCCGCTGTCGACACGGGGGTTGATACCAAGGACGTCCATGTGGCAAATCTGCTCCGTATGGCCCAATGCGCGACCGCCGGCACGGTCATCACCGATTCATATTCCGCGCACGCAATCTTGTCGGTTTCGCCTCAACTGCGAACCGAACCATTGGGCGAATTGCCGGACGTCGGAGGGGCAATCGCAATTTATGCAATAGAACCGCGAGCTTAGGCTTGTCAGCTTGGCCGGTCTGTCCTAGCTTCGCGACAACAGGCTTAGTCACAGAACAACATGGGAAACAGGTCTGTTGGGGTTGCAAGAATGCAGGAGAGCCATTTGGCTGGAATGGGCGCAGACTATGATCCGGACTCCGGTCTTGATCATGATTTCGTATCGCCTGACAAAATCGATGTAGCACAGTTCATCCCGGCTGCGGCTCTTGCGCCTTATGTCACACAAATCTACTTTTTCCGTTGTGAAGAGCGCACGACCCGTGACCGCCAGCCTGCGGCGCTCGGCCATTTGATGTTTTTCCTTCGGGGACGCGGGATCGTGAAATTCCAGGGCGGGGAAAATATATCGGTGATGGGTGCGATGCAATATGGTCCAGCGCTGGCGTCGGCCGAATTTGTACTCGAAGGTCCGTTGCATATTCTGGGCTTCGCACTAACGCCGCTCGGCTTTGCCGCGTTGACCCGCAAACCCGCCAACCAGTTCGCCGATCGCGCAGTGCCAGCGGTGGAGCTTTACGGGCAAGAGATAGCACAACTTGCCGAAACATTAAGCGCCGGGCATGTCGACGGCACCTTGCGCATTGCCGACCTGATTGAGAAGGCCAGTGCATTTCTGTTGGACCGCATTCACCCCGTTCCGGCGGCACATGCTGTTATGATCAAGACCGTCGTCAACTGGTTGTCGAGCAACCTCGACCCCGATGTCGACAAATTATACGGGCAACTTGGCATGTCACGCAGCACGGCGGCGCGGCTGATTACTCGCTATTTCGGATGTGCGCCCAAGGCATTGATGCGCAAATATCGGGCGTTACGTGCGGCCACGATCCTGATCGACCCGAATTGTACGCCGGAACTGCGCGCAAATGTCGAATCGCTGTTTTACGACCAGCCGCACATGATCCGTGAAATCCGGCAATTTGCGGGGCGCACACCCGGCGCGCTCGATGGCGATGATAGCCGGATATTGCGGATGTGGCTGTCGAAGGACAATTACCGCGATGTCGAGACCTTTCCCGGTTGATTTTTGAAGGCAAAGCGCCCAATTCAGTAATCGGATTGATTTTGTCTGATTAGGATTCGAAATGCGCCTGTCCAATATGGCAGATTATGCAGTGGTGGTAATGAGCGCAGCTTCGCGGCATTGCGGCTCTGCGCGCGTGTCGGCGACTGATTTGGCGGCGGAAACCGGGCTGGCTTTGCCAACCACGCAGAAGCTGGTGAGCATATTGACCAAGGCAGGATTGCTGCGTTCCGCACGCGGCACTGGTGGCGGCATAACGCTGGCGCGTCCAGCGGCAGCAATCAGCATGGCTGATATAATCGAAGCCGTCGAAGGCCCGATTGCGATGACCGCTTGCTGTGAAACCGGCAAGCATGATTGCGCGATGGAGGGCAGCTGCCAAGTCCAACCGCATTGGGCCGTGGTCAACAAAACGGTCCGCGGGGCGCTAGCGGAAATCAATTTGGCGGGGCTGGTGCGATGACTGATGAAATCGAAGTCAAGGATAAGGCCGCATGGGACGCCGCGGAAAAGGTTGCCGATTACGAGCATGGCTGGTCGTCGGACATCGAAACCACCTTCGCGCCCAAGGGGCTGACCGAAGATACTGTCCGCTTTATTTCGGCGAAAAAGAACGAGCCCGAATGGATGCTCGAATGGCGGCTGAAGGCGTTTCGCCATTGGCTGACGATGGAGACGCCCGATTGGGCCAAGCTCAACATCCCGCCGATCGATTATCAGGACGCTTATTATTATGCCGAGCCCAAGGCGAAGCCGAAGCTTGGCAGTCTGGACGAGGTCGATCCGGAAATCCTGCGCATTTACGAAAAGCTAGGCATCCCGATTGCTGAGCAGGAAGTGCTTGCTGGCGTCGAAGGCGCGCGCAAGGTCGCGGTCGACGCAGTGTTCGACAGCGTCAGCGTCGCCACCACCTTCCGCGCCGAACTCGAACGCGCTGGCGTCATCTTCCGCAGCATCTCGGAAGCGATCAAGGAATATCCTGACCTTGTCCGCAAATGGCTCGGCAAGATTGTGCCGATGCATGACAATTATTTCGCGACATTGAACTGCGCGGTCTTTTCCGACGGGACGTTCGTCTACATCCCCGAAGGCGTGCGCTGCCCGATGGAGCTGTCGACTTACTTCCGCATCAACGCCGAAAATACCGGCCAGTTCGAACGCACGTTGATCGTCGCTGACAAGGGAAGTTACGTATCTTATCTGGAAGGCTGCACCGCGCCAATGCGAGACGAAAACCAGCTTCACGCCGCCGTGGTCGAACTGGTCGCGCTCGATGACGCAGAGATAAAATATTCGACCGTGCAGAACTGGTACCCCGGCGACGCCGAGGGCAAGGGCGGCATCTACAATTTTGTCACCAAGCGCGCTCTGTGTCAGGGGCGCAACAGCAAGGTCAGCTGGACTCAGGTCGAAACCGGCAGCGCGGTGACGTGGAAATATCCAAGCTGCGTATTGAACGGCGAGAATAGCGTCGGCGAATTTTATTCGGTCGCGGTGACCAATAACTATCAACAAGCCGACACCGGCACCAAGATGATCCACAATGGCAAGGGCTCGCGCTCCACAATCGTGTCAAAGGGCATCAGCGCCGGACACAGCAACAACACTTATCGCGGGCTGGTGCGCGTCGCGCCCAATGCAGAGGGTGTGCGCAATTTCACCCAGTGCGATTCGCTGCTGCTCGGGTCTTTGAGCGGCGCGCATACGGTTCCCTATATCGAAGTCCGCAACCCCAGCGCGCAGATCGAGCATGAGGCGACGACGAGCAAGATTAGCGACGACCAGATGTTCTACGCGATGCAACGCGGGCTGAATGCCGAGGAAGCTGTGGCGCTGATAGTCAACGGCTTTGCCAAGGAAGTGTTGCAGCAACTGCCGATGGAATTTGCTGTCGAGGCGCAGAAGTTGCTTGGGATTTCGCTTGAAGGGAGCGTGGGTTGATGAGGAAAGAGATCATTGCCATGGCAATATTGGGCGTAGCGGCACAATCGGCATTCGCTCAGCCAACGCAACCAGACGTCTCGACGTTGGCACAGGCGCTTGACCGCTGCATGACCGCCTACGCCGTTCGTCTCACCAAAACGGAAGCAGCAGACGAGGCGATCTATTTAGCTGCCGTCGATGGGTGCAAACAAATCGAAGCCGACCTGACCACAGCGGTTCGACGCGATGTTCCAGCTACACAAGGTGAAGCCGCGCTCGCGCAATGGAAAGAACAAGCCAAGCCGAATTTCATGTCGCTCTTGCAGCGCATACGATCTGACCGAGCAGCGCGAGGGGGCCAATAAGCCATGCTCCAAATAAATAACCTCCATGCCAATGTTGGCGACAAGCCTATCCTCAAGGGCCTCACCCTCTCGCTAAACGCGGGCGAGATTCATGCGATCATGGGGCCAAATGGCGCAGGCAAATCGACGCTGGGTTATGTGCTGTCGGGGCGGCCCGGTTATGAGGTGACCGAGGGTTCGGTGACGTTCAACGGGCAGGACCTGCTGGCGCTCGAACCCCACGAACGTGCCGCCGCTGGGCTGTTCCTTGGTTTCCAATATCCGGTCGAAATCCCCGGCGTGTCGAACGTCCAGTTTCTACGCGAAGCCTTGAACGCCCAACGCAAGCATCGCGGCGAGGCTCCGCTATCGGGGGCTGAATTCCTCAAGGTCGCGCGCGAGCAGGCGGGTGCGCTCGGCATGGATATGGAGATGCTCAAGCGCCCGGTGAATGTCGGCTTTTCGGGCGGCGAGAAGAAGCGCAACGAGATGGTGCAGATGGGCATCATCGACCCAGCACTCGCGATCCTCGACGAAACCGACAGCGGCCTCGATATCGACGCGCTGCGCGTAGTCGGCGACGGCATCAACCGCATCATGCGGCGTCCCGACAAGGCAGTGCTGCTGATAACGCATTACCAGCGCCTGCTCGATTATGTGAAGCCGGACTTTGTCCATGTCCTCGACGGCGGCCGCATCACGCGCACGGGTGGCGCGGAACTGGCGTTGGAGCTTGAGCGTGACGGGTATAAGGAACTGGCGGCTTGAACCTGCCCGCGCCTAGACGCCGCGATGAGGCATGGCATTATGCCCCCGCCGAGGTGTTGGCGGGGCTAAAGGCTCTGCCCGAACCGATCCGCATTGATGTTGCGGCAGGCGCGACGCATCCCATCCGGACGTGCATTTCGACCGGTGCCGCGAGCAAGGTCGATATCCGGCCTTATGTCATCGACATTGCAGCAGGCGGACGGTGCGAGGCGTTTTTCGTGCTCACTGGCGGCGGTTACAAACGGCTCGATATCGACGTCACGCTAGCCCAAGGCGCGCATTTCGAATTGGGTGCGGTAGCCGTCGGACGCGGCGATGACGTGACCGAGATCGTCACTCGCATCCGTCATCTGGAATCTGATTCAACGTCGAAGCAGATCATCCGCGCGGTCGCCATGGAACGGGCCACGATCAATATCATCGGCCGCATCGATGTCGCGAGGGAAGCGCAGAAGACCGACGCTGCCTTAGGCATACGCGGCTTGCTGCTCGACCGCACCGCGACGATCAACGCCAAGCCCGAGCTTGAAATCTACGCCGACGACGTCAAATGCGCCCACGGCTGCGCGATTGGTCAGCTTGACGAAATGGCGTTATTTTATACGCAACAACGCGGAATACCCAAGGCAGAAGCGCGCAACATGTTGATGGAGGCGTTCGTTACCGAGGCGTATGATGCCATCGACGATGCCAAATGGCGCACCCATATGGCGGGGTATGCCGGGTCGGCGTTGCGGGGGACGTTCTGATGAACGCGGGCGCAACTTTGGCCGCCATGCCGCAAGCTGAGCGGCATACCAGAGACGAATTTCCCGGTGTGCGCGACTGGCATTATCTCGACACCGCCGCGACTGCGCAAAAGCCGCAGGTCGTGCTCGACGCCATGATGCGCGCGGGCGGCGAGGATTACGCCACCGTACACCGCGGCGTCTATGCACGCTCGGCGAATATGACCGTGGCGTTCGAGGCTGCGCGGGAGCGGGTTGCTTCGTTTATCGGCGCCGCTTCGCCGAACGAAATCGTGTTTGTGCGCGGTGCGACTGAGGGCATCAATCTCGTTGCGCAAAGCTGGGGTCCGGCCAACCTGAAAGCTGGTGACCGCATCATGCTGTCGCAGCTGGAGCATCACAGCAATATCGTGCCGTGGCAGATGCTAGCCGAAAAGGTCGGCGCGCATATCGATGTCTGTCCGCTGACCGAAGACGGCTTGATCGATCTCGATTGGCTGGAAGCGAACCTGACGGAGCAGCATAAACTGGTCGCTCTGGCGCATGTGTCCAATGTGCTAGGCTCCATCCTCGGCGCCAAACGAGCTGCCAAAGCCGCGCACGCAGTAGGCGCAAAACTCCTTCTCGACGGCTGTCAGGCTGCACCTCGGATGCGGCTCAACATGGCTGAACTGGGCTGCGACTTTTACGTGCTTTCGGGCCACAAGCTCTACGGCCCAACGGGTGTCGGCGTGCTCTGGGCGAAAGCCGAAACGCTTAACGCCATGCCCCCTTGGCAGGGTGGTGGCGCGATGATTGACCGGGTGACGTTTGAAAAAACGACTTATGCCCCAGCGCCTTCACGGTTCGAGGCGGGCACGCCGATGATTATCGAAGTCATCGGCCTTCACGCCGCCATCGATTATGTCGACGCGATCGGTCCTGAAGCCATCTTCGCGCACGAAAGCGCACTTGCGGCGCAGACCCGCGAGGCATTACGTGGCGTCAATTCGATCACGCTTTACGGCCCCGAAAAATCGGCAGGCATCGTCTCCTTCAGCATGGAGGGGGTGCATCCGCACGACATCGGCACCATATTGGACGAAGAAGGCGTGGCGATCCGCGCCGGGCATCACTGCTGCCAGCCGCTGATGGACCATCTGGGCGTCCCCGCCACTGCCCGGGCGAGCTTTGGAATTTACAATGATGAAAATGATGTCGCAGCGCTGGTGCGCGGACTGGAACGAGTGAAGAGGATCTTCGGATGAACGAGCAAATCCGGATAGAAGAAGTGGATAGCGTGGAGAAGCCACCTAAAGCGCGCGTTGAGACCGCCGCGGAGACTTTTGAACGCAAGAAGGATTATCTGGAAGGTTTCCTCGCGCAGAAGCCTGCCGTGCCTGACGCAGGTCAACCCGATGGCGAACTGTACGAAGCGGTCATCGAAGCGCTCAAGGAAATTTACGACCCCGAAATTCCGGTCAATATTTACGACCTCGGCCTTATCTACAATGTCGAGATCAACAATGGCCATGCCCTGGTTTCGATGACGCTAACCACGCCGCATTGCCCGGTCGCCGAGTCGATGCCCGGCGAGGTCGAGTTGCGTGTCGGCGCGGTGCCGGGGATCGGCGATGCCGAGGTCAATCTGGTCTGGGAGCCAGCCTGGACCCCCGCCAACATGACCGACGAAGCCCGTCTGGAGCTTGGAATGCTATGACCGAAGTCAAAACAAGAGCGCGCCCCGCCGCCGTCAACCTGACCCCGGCATCCGAGGCACGCATCGCCGAACTGATGGCCAAGGCCCCTGCCGATGCCATCGGCGTCAAACTCTCGACCCCGCGGCGCGGCTGCTCGGGCCTAGCCTATTCGGTCGATTATGTGAGTGAAGCCGTGCCTTTCGACGAGAAAATCGAAACCCCCGGCGGCGTGCTCTACATCGACGGCGGATCGGTGCTCTATCTGGTCGGCAGCACGATGGACTGGGTCGAAGACGAATTCGCCGCCGGTTTCGTCTTCAACAACCCCAACGCCACCGGCAGTTGCGGTTGCGGCGAAAGCTTTACCGTTTAGCCTTCCCATCAAAGTACTACTTTGATGGGGCCCGTCTATAAATCGAATTGCAGGCGGAAGGCCACTCCCACATCGTCGGGCGCGCTTTCGAAATGTCCTGGTTCTTGTCGCCAAAAGATGTTCGATGAAAAATATCCGCCGTCCAACGGCATCACCCACGCAAGCTCGCTCGAAATCTCGCGACCGGTTGGCGCAAGGCTGAACCTGCGAACGCCGAATGTCGGTGTCAACGTCGCGTAATCATAGGCAACTGGCAGGTTGAGCGAAAGGCCGCCACTCGTCACCCGTAATGGTTGGGCGACACGAAACGCTAATCGGTCGCCGTTCAAGAGTGCATTATTACGACTTACATCGAACGAAAAAGCGTTGCTCGTGAGCAAGCTTTGCCCCGCAACCGATGCGCCAGCATTGGCGTATGTCCACCCCTGCCGCCAGCTTGCGCCCAAAGACCAGTCTTGGCCTAAACCTATCTCGCCATTACCGTCGACAAACAGGCTGCGCGCGCCGCCCTGCCCGATAAAGTCGGCAAAACGTGCGCCCAATATCGTTTCATTTTCGCGCATCCAGCTTGCGCCCAACGCCAGTCTGGCTGGGCCAATTTGACGGTCGAGTGCCATCCCTATCGTCGAATAGGAATAGCGATTGGTACCGTTGCGCGCGAATTCGGTGCCCGCGCGCTCGTACAATTGCGCTTCGCCAGCTTCGACGCTGCCGGTCAGGCCGAATTTGCCGACCTGCTGACGAAGCACGAACGAGTTGCCGGGCAGGCGTTCAAATCCGTTTTCGTGCCTAGCCTCGGTGGCGGTCAGAAACGCACCGCCCTGCATACCCTGCAAGGCAGCAACCTGTCCGGCGGCGGCTTGCCTGATCCCCAGGCTAAAGCGCATGTCCTTCGAGATGGCGGCGCTCACTCGTCCGGCCAGAATTCGCGCCTGACGCTGCTGTCCATCGGACAATGCCAAAGGCAGAATCTGCGCGCCGCCGACACCGTTCGCGCTTATGGAAAATGCGAGCTCGGTTGTTCCTGCCGATAGGCTGACGGACCTGCCCTGATTTACCAGCGCCGGAGTCAACCGCAAGCGCGGTGCCGTGGCGTTCAGGCCGTGCACCAAATCAATGTCGTACGCCCGTCCATAGCTGTCCAGTATGACCGCGCTGATCGGCCGATTGGAAAGCGCCACGTCGCCCATTGCCCCCGACGTAGTACCGCCATTGCCAGCCATCGGAACGATGGTGTTTGTCCCTGCAAGCGATGTCGTACCCGCTGGCGCAAAGGCGCGGGCAATATCCAATATGCCGCGGCCATAGATGGAATCGGTGCCGGTCGCGCCGGCATCCCGTGCACTGGTGAGCAGCAGGTTGACAATCTGCTGACCCGTCAGGTTGGGGAATGCCTGCGCCAGCAAAGCCGCTGCGCCTGAGATTTGTGGAGCGGAAAAAGATGTCCCGTTGAATACGCGAACAAAAGTCTGACCATTCTGGTCAAACCGAAAAATGGCATCATTCTGATATTCGCAACAAATGCCCTGTCCTAATGCCGACAGCACATTGTTTTGCGAAGCTCCGGCCTTGTTACTGAAATCGGAGATGACACCCTGATCATTTACCGATGCGGCAATGATGACCAGACCGTTGCCATTGGCGACCAGCGCTTGCGCAAAAGGACTCGGGTTATTGGGATCGAAAGCTGGCGCTGCGTCATTTGCTTCGTTGCCGGCAGAAACGACCACCACGATGCCCGCCGATGTTGCCCGATTTATGGCATTGCGCAGCGTAGTAGTGGCTCCCCCTGCGCCACCCAGAGAAATATTGATGACCCTAGCGCCTGCATCGACGGCGCGATTAATTCCTGCGGCAATTGACGAGTCAAAGAAGGAGCAATTGGCCTCGGTTTCGCCGGCATCGGGTGTTGTACAGCTGCCCGCTTGATCTGCGCGGAGTGCCAATATCGTAGCGTTGAAGGCTATGCCATGGACATCGCGATCATCTTTGGCCGCAGCAATAACCCGCGTCACCGCGGTGCCATGGCCATCATCATCGCCCAACCCGCGACTGCCGCCGGTTACGTCTGCCGATTGCGGATGGATGCGTCCGGTAAATTCATGGCTGTTGGGATCAATCCCTGAATCGATAACGCCTACAGTAACTCCAGATCCCGTCGCACCTGCCTGATAGGCGGTGATCGCGTTATGAAACCCCGGACCATCAGATCTGTTAAATTCTGCCGTAGCAAAATTGGTTGTCGTTGGCGGGGGAGGGGGAGGAGGAGGTGGTGGTGGCGGTACGGGCGGCGGTGCAACAACCGGTGGTGGAGGCGGAGGAGCGGGGGTGGAGCTTACACCGCCGCCGCTGCCACCGCAGGCCGACAGCGTCAGCGCAAATATTACCGAACTTCCGACCGCAATTTTCCGGTCGATTTTTGCAGGATTCATAACATTGCGACCCTTCCCATAACTCAAGCCATATAGCCGGAGTTCGCTTTCCCAAAACTTAACATTAATTTGGGCTGTTGAGATAATGCTAACAGGTCGTTACGCGGCGCTGATGGACACAGCTTTTTCTGATATCGATACATGGATTTTTGATCTCGACCTGACGCTATATCCGCCTGAGGCCAATATCATGGCACAGGTTCGCGACCGGATTGCGTTGTTCGTTCAGGATTATTTCAAAGTCGACTCAGAAACGGCACACGGCATCCGATATAATTACTGGCAGAAATATGGGACCACGCTTGGCGGGCTTATGGCGGAGCACGATGTCGAGCCTCATGGATATCTTGATTTTGTGCATGATGTTGACATGTCATTGTTGACGCCAGCACCCGCATTACGCGCGCGCATTGAAACGTTGCCAGGTCGCAAGCTGATTTTTACCAATGCCGATGCACCTTATGCCGACCGGATACTTGCTGCACGCGGGCTGACGGACATATTCGAGGATATTTTCGATATCCACCGCATGGCGCATGTACCCAAACCGAACCCTAACAGCTATGCCGCTTTATGTGCGCAACTCGACATAGCGCCACAACGCGCACTTTTCGTCGAGGATTCCGCGCAAAATCTCGTTCCGGCCAAAGCGCTTGGCATGCGAACAATTTGGGTGAAACATGTGGGCGAAGCTGATAGCAGCGGCCACGAAGAGCATATTGACCACCAGATTGCCGACGTCACCGAATGGCTGTCGTCAATTCATTGCCTTGAAAGGGCGATATGAACGAGCAACTTTTCGCCATTATCGACGCCGCGTGGGATGCACGCGACGGCATTAACACCGCCACCCAAGGCGAAGTCCGCGACGCGGTGCACACCGCGCTCGCCGGCCTTGATGATGGCTCTTTGCGTGTTGCCGAAAAAAACGATGGCGAATGGCAGGTCAATCAATGGCTGAAGAAAGCGGTGCTGCTGTCTTTCCGCCTCAACGACAATGTCGTGATCGATGGCGGCGCAAGCGGAGCGCCTGCCTATGACAAGGTTCCGTCGAAATTTGCCGGTTGGGGCGCAAACCGTTTCCGTGAAGCAGGGTTCCGCGTGGTTCCCGGCGCGGTTGCACGGCATGGCAGCCACATAGGTAAAAATGTCGTGCTAATGCCAAGCTTCGTAAACATTGGCGCGCGGGTCGACGAAGGGACTATGGTCGACACATGGGCCACCGTCGGCAGCTGCGCGCAAATTGGGAAGAATGTCCATCTATCCGGCGGTGTTGGCATTGGTGGCGTTCTTGAACCGTTGCAGGCAGGACCAGTCATTATCGAAGACAATTGCTTTATTGGAGCGCGTTCCGAAGTCGTTGAAGGCGTGATTGTCGAGGAAGGCGCGGTACTTTCAATGGGCGTGTTCATCAGCTCGACCAGCAAAATCGTTGACCGGACCACGGGTGAGATATTCGTTGGCCGCGTACCCGCTTATTCGGTTGTCGTCCCCGGTTCGCTGCCCGGAAAGCCGTTGACTGACGGCAGCCCCGGACCAAGCTTGTCATGCGCGGTCATCGTAAAAAGGGTCGATGCGCAAACGCGGGCCAAGACCGCGATCAACGATCTGTTGAGGGATTAGGTCGACCAATCGAATTGAAGCCCTAATCTAATAGTTGCAAATCGGAGCGAATCGCTCCATAATACAAATGCGGACCGGGCCCCTCTGGCGCTTCGCTTCTTCGGAAGGAACGTGATGTCGGCCGCATCGGATGATTCCGGTGCACTGGTCAGGCGGTTCTTCAAACCCCCGAAATACGCCTTCCGGTGGCCGGAACATCCGATTGAACTTAACACTGTTCAAGAGGATGAATATATGAACTTTTCGTCATTTCGTTTGATGCAATATCACCAGAAACTTGACTCCGAACTGCGTGCCGAACGGGCGCAGCGCTGGCCCGATATATTCCGCATCCAGAAACTGAAGCGGCTTAAACTGGCGGTCAAGGACCGGCTGTCAGCGAGTGCAACCAAGACCTTTGGCAAACGCCTGCGTCTCCAAAAAATCTGATTTCAGACGCTCTCTGACGGCGCTGCAGGGACAGTCTGTGCGGCGCCATTTGAGTTGCGCCAACAGGGAATAAATCCATGGAATTTCTAATGATGGACTGGCTGGGAACGCCGGTCTGGTTCTGGATGAGCTTTATCGGTATCGTCGTCGCGCTGACCGCATTTGACCTTGGCTTCCTGCACAAGGAAGACAAGGAAATGGGTATCGGCGAAAGCCTGAAGCTGTCCGCTTTCTATATCAGCATCGCTCTCGCCTTTGGCGCGTGGGTCTGGTTCCAGAAAGGCGCCGATCTCGGGATGAAATATTATACCGGCTTCTTCATCGAAAAGGCGCTGTCGATTGACAATGTCTTTGTGATCAGCCTGATTTTCACCTTCTTCGCCATTCCCCGCAAATATCAATATCGCGCGCTCCTCTGGGGTATCATCGCAGTTATCGTATTGCGCGGCCTGATGATCGCTGCTGGCGCAGCCATTGTTCAGGAATATTATTGGACGCTCTACATATTCGCAGCGTTTCTGATCGCGACTGGCGTAAAGATGCTGTTCACCGGCGACCAAGAAATGGACGTCGCCAAAAATCCGGTGGTCAAATATATTTCGACCCATATGCGCGTGACGAAAGAGCTTCATAACGAAAAGTTCTTTGTGAAAGTTCCTGACGAGAAGACCGGCAGGATGGTGCGGGCGGCAACGCCATTATTTCTGGCGCTGGTCGTCATCAACCTGGCCGACCTAGTGTTCGCGGTGGATTCGGTACCAGCGATCTTTGCAATTACGACCGATACGTTCATTGTCTACACGTCGAATATCATGGCGATTTTGGGTCTGCGTGCGCTGTATTTCGCGTTGGCAGCCATGGTGCACCGATTCCATTATCTGAAATATGCGCTCGCGCTGGTTCTGGTGTTTATCGGCTCAAAGATCTTCGTCTCCGACTTCCTGATGGCAGGCGACAAATTCCCGCCGGTGCTGAGCCTTGGCGTGACCTTCGCGCTGATCCTTGGCGGCATATTGTTCTCGCTTTGGAAAACGCGGAATGACCCCAAGCTGGCCTAGCGTCGGCCCTTGGTCGGGGCGTTAAAATCGGGCGGTTTGTTGGCAATCCACGCCACAAACCGCGCGATTTCCTCATGTGCCAACAATGCTTCAGCGGTTGAATAGCGCTTTTCCAGATCGCTGTTGGTGAAATTGGCGTGGATAGTCTTATTGCATATTGGATGCACCGGCTGTTGCTCGCGCCCGCCGCGGGACTTGGGGACGGGGTGATGCCAAACGGTCACCTCGCCTATTGGGCGGCCGCATAGCCAGCAGATCAGGGCGGGCGGAACCTCCGCCTCCTCATCTTCCCAATCACGGTTTTTTCTGGCCACTTACGCGGGACCAATGCGGTAGGCGCAAAGCTTGTTGCCATCAGGGTCGCGGAAATAGGCGCCGTAAAATGCCTGAGGGCCATCCTCACCGCGTACGCCGGGAGGACCCTCACACAACCCACCCAGTTCGAGCGCTTTGGCATGAAAGGCATCGACCTGCGCCCGGTCCTTCAAGCCCATCGCCGCCATATTGCCATTGCCGACGGTCGCCGGTCCTGATTATAGGGCAAGGTCACCGCAACCCCAAGCTGCTCCATCCCGCCGGCATAGAGCGTGAAGCCACCCCGATCCTCGCCGAACTCCATGACTTTTTGCATGCCGATGGTGCAAAGCAAATCGCCGTAAAAGGCGCGGGCTCGGGGCAAGTCATTGGTTCCCATCGTGACGTAACCCATCATAATATTCTCCTCGACTTGCGATTAATCAGGGACACTGCTCGAAGCAATGGCCGACCGGTGCAAATTCATCCACCATCGTTACATAGCGGACAAAGCCCCGCCGCTGTTTGGGGTTCACCCAAAAGCCAGCGCGCAAGCTATAGGCTTCGCCGACATGGCCAATCCATTGCCCGCCTTTTCCATCTTCGAGCCAGTGGACGCCAAGGCCATATGTCTTGAAAAATCCCTTATTGTCATCGCCATTGCTGCCGTCGAATATCCACACAGGGCCGGTCATTTCGGCAAATGTCTTTTTCGACAGTAAAGGCTTGCCATCTTTAAGCAGCACCTGCCCGACCTTCGCCAGATCGCGCGCCGAAATGCGCAGTCCGCCTTGAGGACTGAAGGCGGAACCGTTGCGGCCAAGCCTGTACAGCTTCTCAACATCGCAGCTGCCGTCGGTGGCGGGGTAGACGGGGCATGGGTCCTTGCCGGTAATCGCCGCGTCCCTGGCCAAATCGCCATTGGGACGCAGCAGCGTCACCGCCTGAGCGCGCCGCCCGTCGCTGCATCCATCGCCCCAATTATAGCAGGCATCGAGCTTTAATGGCCGAAGCACCAATTGCGCCATCAGCCGGTCAAAGCGTTCTCCGGTAGCAGACTCCATGACAGCGGCGATCAGCGGTGAGTTTATATTCGCATAGCTGAAATAGTCGCCGGGCGGATAGCGCAGCTCCCACGCCTTATTCTGCACCAGCACCTGTGACAGATCGCCATCCAGTGGCACGATATAGTCGACAGTGTCACGCAGGCCGCTGCGGTGCGATAGCAGGTGCCGCATCGTGATTGGCGCATCGGGGAAGGCCGGGTTGCGCACCTGCCAGCCGAGATAGGCGCCGACATCGCGGTCGAGGTCGATTTTGCCCTGCTCCACAAGCCGCATCACGCCCAACGCGACCACGAGCTTGGAGATCGAGGCGACGCGCGCCGGGTCGTCGATGGTTACAAGCCGCCCCGCCACACCGGCATCACCCTCGGCGAAGTCGGTTGTGATGCGGTTCGCAGTAAAGTCTAATTTGACCCGTGCCGGCTGGATTGTCGCGGGCCCCGAAGAGCTGACCGGTGATGGTACAGCGCATCCCGCGAGCCAGATGCTTGCGAGCAATGCGCCGCCCCACTTCATGTCGCCGGACACGCCCCGACATGCTTGCCAATTGCATTGCCGGTCATCTTGACCTTGCCGATCATTGGCAACCGGACGGCGACTTCGCTTTCATAGTTGAACTCGGTCTCGCCCATGACCCCTGCCAGCTCCATATCGACGCTCCCCATTCCATCCATGCCGCAGGAAAGCTTCATGCGGACATTCTGGCCCGACACATCGAACGCCTTGTAGACGCATTTCTCTGCGCCATCGCCGCCGAAGAAATCGGCACCGGGCTTCTTGGCATCGGCTTCGGACAGGCAGCTCCGGTTAGAAGCGCCCGCTGCGATCTCGTCCATGATCTGCTGCTTTTGCGCCTTGCCTAGCGTCGGTACGTTGATGTCGGTGAAAACGAACTTGGTCTCCCAAAGCCCCGATTTCATCGGAATGAAGGCATCATAGTCCATTTCGGCGGCGCGCTCCTCGCTATCGACCACACCATTGCCGTCCTTGTCGGAACTATTGTCCGAACAAGATGCGAGTATGATACACGCCACAAAAGCTCCAGCTGCGACCCTGAGCTTACTCATGCCGGGCAATCCCCAACACGCTTGCCTTCGATCTTGCCGGTCATCTTGACCGCGCCCATCGGTGTGCCTTCGGTGCTTTGCTCGATATTCATCGTGTAGGTTTCGGCGGCGAACTTGCCGTCCATTTTGCTCTTGATCGTCATATTGCCACCCGGCTTACAGGTCATTGCGACTTTCATTGTGTCCCCCGACCGGCTGAGTTCTTCAAAGGTGCAGTTGGCTTCGGGTGGTGCGCCAAAGAAATCGCCACCGGGCTTGTCGACCTGCGCCTGTGTCAGGCAGCTTTTCTCGGTCATGCCCTTGCCCATCTGTTCTTTCATCTTACCCTGGACATTGGCCGGAACGCCGGGTGCATCGATCTTGTCAAAGCCGATCTTCACTTCCCAAAGACCAGGCTTCATCGCCATCGCGCCGCCAGCCGACATTTCCGCCTTGGCCTCGGCATCGGTGATCTTGCCATCACCATCGGCATCGGCGCCCTTGTTCGAGCACGCCGAAATCGCGAGCGCGGCCACGCCCAATATCATAAATTTACGCATCATGTCCCTCCAGAGGCTTATTGATTGTTTCTTCTGTCGCGCAGGGGGCGAAAAGGCAACAACAGATGCCCTTTGGTGTCGGCAGACTTTACAAAGTTGAGGAAGTTGAGGCCACGTCATGGGGTGTCTACTCCTCCCAGCCTTCGTCGTCGGCAACTTCGTCGCCATCCGCCAGCCAGCCCACATGGCGGAAATAGCGCACCGAACGCGCGCGCATCTCTTCTGCATCGCCCATACCATAATGGTTCATCACAAACATCGCGAGCCGGTCGTTATAGCGGCGATGCTCGCCGACCAGTTCGCCCTTGTAATAATGCGGCACCGGCACACCGTGGATGGCACGCGAGAACACCGCCGCCTTCAGATGCCCCGCCGCGAAATCGAGCGCCGCATCCCACGCCGCGCGAAACGCCACCGCATCGGGCCGCGCGCAAAGATTATAGGCAGATGTGGCCGACATGCCGACGGCACGCGCCGCATCCTCGACACAGGCAGTCGCCGCCAGCGCCTCGATAAAGCCAAGTTGCCGCTCCGGCGTCCAGCCATCGTGGCGCGGCTGAACGGGGACCGGATCGAACGGCGGCGCGGTGTACTGCGCCCCGGGCGGGATGCCTTGGACGGCAGGAGCCAAGGGAGTGGCCGGGACGAGCGACTGTACGCTTGGGGCGGGGCGGCGGGTTGGTTGGGGGCGTTCGTTCTTCATGGAAAAGGATAAAACAAATTTGCGGCGTGTAGGAAAGTTGTTTCTGAACATAATAAGAACATCTTGACAATGGTGCCGTAAATCAAACACACCGTCGATATGACTACAGAAAGCATAAGGAAAAGCCTCTGGTCCCGCGCCCGCGAGATAGCGGTTCAAGCCCCGCCTGAACGCAACCGTTACGTCGATTTCCTGCGCGCGCTTTCGATCCTCGCCGTGGTCGTCGGTCACTGGCTGGTCGCCGCGCCTTATATGAAAGATGGCGCGGTCGAGGGCGGACATTTGCTCGGCATTATCCCTTGGACGCAATGGCTGACCTGGGGCTTTCAGGTGATGCCAATATTCTTCCTCGTGGGAGGGTTTTCCAACGGCGTGTCATGGGCGGCGACCCAAAGGAAAAATGGCCATTATGCCGACTGGTTTAGTGGACGTGTGCAACGCCTGATCAACCCGGTCATGCCGTTATTCCTGATCTGGACGCTGTTTGCCGCCTTTGGCACGGCGATGGGTGTCGAGCGGAAAATTGTGTCGATGGCAGCACAATTGGCCTTGGTACCGGTATGGTTTTTGGCGGTTTATCTGATCGTGTCTGCGGTCGTGCCGTGGACCTGGAGTTTGTGGCGACGTTTCGGGCTTGGCTCCTTCTGGGGCTTTGTCGCTGGCGCAGTGTTGGTCGATGTGGCCAGCCTGAAGTTCGGCATACCCTATATCAACTTCCTCAACTTCCTGTTTGTTTGGCTCGGCGTCCATCAGCTGGGCTATGCGTGGCAGCAGGGGCGGATCCGCAATCCATGGGTCTGGGCGGTAGGCGGTGCAATCGCGCTTGAAATGCTGGTCTATATGGGCCCCTATCCGGTGGCGATGATCGGCGTGCCGGGGTCCGACCTTAGCAATTCGATGCCGCCGACATTGGCGCTGCTGGCGCTTGGTATCGCGCAGACCGGATTTGCGCTCGCGCTCGAAACGCCCGCGCGGCGGATGCTGGACAATATCAAGGTCTGGACTGCCGTGGTGCTCGTCAATGGCATGATAATGACCATCTATTTGTGGCACCTGACCGCTTTTGTATTCGTGATGGTCGCCGCATGGTTGCTCGGCGGCATCGGCCTTCATGCCGTGCCCGGCAGCGGCGAATGGTGGCTGATGCGGCCCTTGTGGTTTGCGCTTTATATCGCCGCGTTGTCCCCGCTCATCACCTTGTTTGCGCGTTTCGAACGGGCAAAGAGCGGCCCCAAACGCGATACGCCCGTCCCGCACTGGAGGCTGATCGCAGGTTTGATATTCGTCTGCACCGGCCTTGCCGCAACCGCCGCGATCAGCATCGCCAGCCCGATGGGCGTTACCGGCGTGCGGCTCTGGGTTGTCGCTTTGCCTTTCATCGGCGCGGGTTTAATCGGTTTCGGTCCGGCACATTCGCTGACCAAGCGGGTTATAGAGGCACCCTGAACCACCCCTTGCTCCGAAGGTCCAAAAAGTACATATAGCGAACATGGCAGAGCTTATAATCAGGCGCGGACTCGAAGAACCGGATACCGTCGGCAGCTTCACTCCGCACAAACCCGAGCGCCCACCCAAAGCCGAGGGGGGGCGTCCGTTCAAGATCGTCTCCGATTATTCGCCAGCGGGTGACCAGCCGACCGCGATCCGCGAGCTGACCACCACCGCGCTGGCGGGCGAGAAGAATCAGGTGCTGCTGGGCGTTACCGGGTCAGGCAAGACCTTTACGATGGCCAAGGTCATTGAGGAATTGCAGCGGCCGGCGCTTATCCTCGCGCCCAACAAGATCCTCGCGGCGCAGCTTTACGGCGAATTCAAAAGCTTCTTCCCCGAAAACGCGGTCGAATATTTCGTTAGTTACTACGACTATTACCAGCCCGAGGCCTATGTCCCGCGCAGCGACACCTATATCGAGAAGGAATCCTCGGTAAACGAAGCCATCGACCGGATGCGCCATTCGGCGACGCGGTCGTTGCTCGAGCGCGACGACGTGATCATCGTTGCGTCGGTGTCGTGCATTTACGGTATCGGTTCGGTCGAGACTTACTCGGCGATGATCTTCGACCTGAAAAAGGGCGAAAGCGTCGACCAGCGCGAGCTGATCCGCAAGCTCGTCGCGTTGCAGTACAAGCGCAATGACACTGCGTTCACGCGCGGTAATTTCCGTGTGCGCGGCGACAATCTGGAAATCTTCCCCTCGCATTATGAAGACATGGCGTGGCGCGTCAGTTTCTTTGGCGACGAGATCGAGGAGATTGCCGAATTCGATCCGCTGACCGGGACGACGGGCGCAAGGCTGAACACGGTGCGCGTCTATGCCAACTCTCACTACGTCACGCCCGGCCCGACGATGAAGCAGGCGAGCGAGGCCATCAAGTTCGAGCTGGCCGAGCGGCTAAAGGAGCTGGTCGGCGAGGGCAAATTGCTGGAGGCGCAGCGGCTGGAGCAGCGCACGCAGTTCGATCTCGAGATGATCGCCGCGACCGGCAGCTGCGCTGGCATCGAGAATTATTCGCGCTTCCTGACTGGGCGGTTGCCCGGTGAGCCGCCGCCGACGCTGTTCGAGTATCTGCCCGACAATGCCTTGCTCTTCGTCGATGAAAGCCACCAGACGGTGCCGCAAATTGGCGCCATGGCTAAAGGGGATCACCGCCGCAAACTGACGCTCGCCGAATATGGGTTCCGCCTGCCCAGCTGCATCGACAACCGGCCGCTGCGCTTCAACGAATGGGACATCATGCGGCCGCAGACGGTGTGCGTATCCGCAACGCCTGGCGGGTGGGAGATGGAGCAGGCCGGCGGCGTCTTTGCCGAGCAGGTCATTCGCCCCACCGGCCTGATCGACCCGCCGGTCGAGATCAAACCTGTCGAGGATCAGGTGCAGGATTGCATCAACGAATGCCGCAAGACCGCTGAGGCCGGCTATCGTACGCTCGTCACTACGCTGACCAAACGGATGTCGGAGGATTTGACCGAGTTCATGCACGAGGCGGGCTTAAAGGTACGCTACATGCACAGCGACGTCGAGACACTGGAACGTATCGAGCTGATCCGCGATTTGCGGCGCGGGGTTTACGACGTGCTCGTTGGCATCAACCTTTTGCGCGAAGGCCTCGACATTCCCGAATGCGGACTGGTGGCGATATTGGACGCCGACAAGGAAGGTTTTTTGCGTAGCGAAACCAGCCTCATCCAAACCATCGGCCGCGCCGCGCGCAATGTCGATGGCCGAGTCATCCTCTACGCCGATCGGATGACCGGCAGCATGGAACGCGCGATCCGCGAAACCGACCGCAGGCGTGAAAAGCAGCGCGAATATAATGTCCTGCACAATATCACGCCGGCGACAATCAAGCGCAATATCCACGACATCGTCGCCGACACCGCCAGCCGCGATTCGGTACTTGTTGATATCGACGCGGAAGGCGCTAACAACCTCGTCGGCCACAATCTGCGCGGCTATATTGAGGAACTCGAAAAGAAAATGCGCGCCGCCGCAGCGGACCTAGAGTTCGAGGAAGCAGGAAGGTTGCGCGATGAAATCCGCTCGCTGGAAGCAACCGAGCTTGGCTTGCCCCCTTCCAGTCAAGTCGCCGCGCCGAAGGGAAGAGCAACCGAAGGTCAGCCCGGAACACGGAAGATGCGCTATGGGAAAACGCAGCGGAAGTTCGGGCGGTAAACGCTATGTTTTCGGTAGTTTCGCGATCAGCTTTTCGACCGAGGCGAGGCGTACTGTCTTGGCCGGAGCGGATGCGGGCTTGCTTTCCTTGGCGGCCTTGCGGTCGATGTCCTGTAGCAAATCCCCCGAAAGGCCGAATTCGGCTTTCACCGCAGGCTTGCTCGCCGCCGCCATCCGCACCGGGGCAGCCGTCGGGACGTTCGGCGTCACGCGGTCCTTGAGCAACAGCGCTACTGCCTTGCGCGCCTCGGTTTCGCCGCGCTTCTGCTTGGGGTAGATAAAGCCATGCGCGGGCCATGCGGTGCCGCCCATCGCCTCGTTCGGCGTGTACCAGACGCGAACTTGGCTCCAGTCGTTGTCTTGCGACACATCGACCGCGCGGACGTCTTCCTCAATATGGCCGCGCACCCCGCCGATGGTCGACCAGTTGGCGTGGCTGATGATGATTGTCCGGTCATCGACAATGTCACGCACCGCCGCAACATGGCCAAGCCGCATATTGCCATGCGGCGGGAATGCCAGCACCGCGCCGACCTTTGGCTCATTGCCGCGCGCATATTTGCCTTCGGCCTGACCCCACCAGGTATGCGCATCGCCAAAGATGGTGACACCCGATAATGCGCGGGCATAAGGAACGCATTGCAGACCTTCGTTCAACGCGGCGGCTGGCGCGGCGACAAGTAACAAGGATAGGATGATGCCCCTCATGTGGGACTGGATACCCTGCGATGGGAAACACCGGCCTAAGGCGTTTGGTTAACGGATCTAAACTTTTCAGTTCAGCAGCCGTATGACTGCCGAAAGGCCTGCAAGGCCGAGAACCGCCGCGACAAAACTGCGCCATAAAGATGCAGGCACCTTGCCAAATGATTTCGCGCCCAGCCAGTTGCCAAACAGCATCGGCGGGAAGAGTAAGATTGAAAGCCATGCCAGCCGCCAGCTTCCCAGCCCCAGCGCGAACGATGATATCGTTCCTGCAATTGCAGTAGCAAAGAAAACCAGCATCATCGACGCGCGAGCGGTGGCAGGCTCGATTTGTTGGCGCAGATAATAAGGCACGACCGGCGGGCCGGGCATCGCGGCAAAGCCGGTGAGAATGCCCGAGGCGATGCCGGTTGCGGCGGTTTCTTTGGGGCCAGGGGTAAAACCGGGCTTCTGCGGCAATAACACCAGCAAAAATGCGCCAATCGCGATGCCCGCAATCAGCAAACGCGCGACGTCGGGCGTGGTTTGCTTTAACAACCATATACCAAGCGGCGTCGCTGCCACCGCAAACGCAGCAATGGTGAGTGCGCTCTTACGGTTCGCATCGGCATAGATAATCTTCAGCCCAACCGGCCCAATCAGCACTTGCAAGAATATGCCGAGCACCACAGCCTCGCCGGGCGTTACGATCAGCCCAAGCAACGGCACCAATATGATTGCCATGCCAAATCCGGTCAGCCCGCGAATATAGGCCGCGCCAAATGTCATTGCGGCGGCGCCCGCCATCAATAGCGGATCGACCCCGGCCAACGCGGCTGTTGGATCGAGCATCAACCCCGCAAATCGGGCGGCGTGGCCTCGGCGGTGAGCATCGCAATAGCTTCATCCAGCGTCATGATCCGCTGTCCATCCGAACCCAATGACCTGATTGCGACCTTGCCTTCCTCGGCCTCACGCATGCCGACTACCAGCAGATGCGGCACCTTCGCGACACTGTGTTCGCGGACCTTGTAGTTGATTTTCTCGTTGCGGAAGTCGCTTTCCACTCGGATGCCCGCAGCCTTCAGCCGCTCGGTAACCTGAGCGCCATAGGCATCAGCATCCGACACAATCGTCGCGACGACCGCTTGCACCGGCGCGAGCCACACGGGGAAGCGTCCGGCATAATGTTCGATCAATATGCCGATGAAGCGCTCGTAAGACCCGAAAATTGCGCGGTGCAACATCACGGGGCGGTGGCGGGCGCCATCCTCGCCGACATAGCTCGCGTCAAGCCGTTCCGGCAACACGCGGTCGGACTGGATCGTACCGACCTGCCATGTACGGCCAATCGCGTCGGTCAAATGCCATTCGAGCTTGGGCGCGTAGAAAGCGCCTTCGCCGGGCAGTTCTTCCCAGCCATATTCCGCTGTCGCCAACCCGGCACGAACCACCGCATCGCGCAGCTCATTCTCGGCCTTGTCCCAATCAGCGTCCGATCCGAACCGCTGCTCGGGACGCAGCGCGAGCTTGATCGAATAGGTGAAGCCGAATTCCTTGTAGATCCGGTCGGCGAGCGCACAGAAATCCTGTACCTCTTCGACAATCTGATCTTCGCGGCAAAATATATGCGCATCGTCCTGTGTGAACTGGCGCACCCGCATCAGGCCATGCAACGCGCCATGCGGTTCATTGCGATGACAGCAGCCATTTTCATAGATGCGCAACGGCAGGTCGCGATAGGATTTGATCCCCTGCCGGAAAATCAGGACGTGCGCCGGGCAGTTCATTGGCTTCAACGCCATCCAGTCGGCATCGCCCGAAATCACGGGGCCTTCGTCATCGACATTCGGCACCTCGTCGGGAATCACGAACATATTTTCGCGATATTTGCCCCAATGGCCCGATTGCTCCCACTGGCGCGCGTCCATCACCTGCGGGGTTTTGACTTCCTTATAGCCGGCGCCGTCAATTGCGCGGCGCATATAGGCCTCAAGCTCGCGCCAGATCAGATAGCCATTGGGATGCCAGAAGACGCTGCCGTGCGCTTCCTGCTGCAGGTGGAACAGGTCCATATCCTGGCCAAGACGGCGATGGTCGCGTTTGGCGGCCTCCTCTAGCCGGACGAGATGCGCATCGAGCTGCTTCTTGTTGAGCCAGCCTGTGCCGTAGATGCGCGAAAGCTGCGCATTATTCTGGTCTCCACGCCAATAGGCCCCGGCAACGCGCGTTAGCTTGAATGCGGCAGGATCGAGCTTTCCGGTCGAGGCCAAATGCGGCCCGCGGCACATGTCCATCCAGTCATCGCCCGACCAGTAAACCGAAAGCTCCTCTCCCTCTGGAAGCTCTTTCGCCCATTCGGCTTTGAAGCTTTCACCCGCTTTTTTCCAAGTGTCGATCAGTGCATCGCGCACCATCACTTCACGGCGGAGCGGCTTGTCAGCGCGGATAATTTCGCGCATCTTTTCCTCGATCAGCGGCAGGTCGTCGAGCGTGAACGGACCGCGCGACGAAGGGGCCATCACGTCGTAATAGAATCCATCATCGGTTGACGGGCCAAATGTGATTTGCGTTCCCGGAAACAGCGCCTGCACCGCCTCGGCCAATATGTGCGCGAAGTCATGCCGCGCAAGCTCAAGCGCATCCGCCTCGTCGCGCGTAGTTACCAAAGCAAGGTTAGCGTCAGTGTCTATCGGCCGCATTATGTCGCGCAATTCGCCATCGACGCGCGCAGCAATCGCCGCTTTGGCAAGACCGGGACCAATGGCAGCCGCAATATCTGCAGGCGTGGTGCCGCGCACGACTTCACGGGCAGAGCCATCGGGAAGGGTGATACGGATCATCTCGGACATCGGGAACGCACGCTTTCTAATGTTTGAGAGGCTCCTTTGCCAGCCTCGACGCAATGCCGCAAGTCTGTGAGGCGGCCAAATTTGCGATGAAAATGACAAGCTATCCAATCTATATGCAAAGCGTCCTTGACATTTTAGCAGACCAAAAGTAAAGCTCCCTTGTCTTATCTACAAGGAAGCTTGTCATGGCTAAATATAAAAGTCCCGCAATTCGTCAGTATCTCATCCGGTTGTTCGTGTTGATGTCGCTGTATATTGTCACACTGATCGCGGCAGTGACAATTTTTAAGGCGGGGGCTGTTTCAGGCATCCCTGCGTACGCGCTGGCGATTACGCCTGCGTTGCCGGTTATTGGCGTGTTCTGGGCAGTAATGCGGTTTCTGGTGGAGGAACCCGACGAATTTATGCGGATGCTTCTGATCCGGCAGTGCCTGGTTGCTACGGGATTTTGCCTGACCGTGATGACAATCTGGGAATTTTTGCAAAACTTCGATCTCGTGCCACCCGGCAATGGCGGGTTCGGCGCAGCATTTTTCTGGTTCATGGGTCTGGGTGTTGGAGCATTGTACAACAAGCTCACGCTTGGCACTGCGGGTAGTGAGTGCTGATGAAAAACCGCCTGAAAGTCCTTCGCGCCGAGCGCGACTGGAGCCAGCAGGATCTGGCCGACCGCCTCGCGGTGTCACGCCAATCGGTCAATGCCATCGAAACGGGGAAATACGACCCGTCATTACCACTCGCCTTTCGCATCTCCGATATATTCGAGATGCCGATTGAAACGATATTCTTGCGCGATTAGCGGGCGGATTTAACCTGCACTCTTGTCCTTGCGGTAGGGAACAAATTCACCAAGGCTGCAGACCGGCCCTTGCATGCCGCTGACGCGATCGACCAGCTTGATAAGGTCGCCGCGGCATTTCTGACCACCGAATTGTTCGGACACTATGATGTCGCTGTCTCGTGCAAGACCGGGGCAGCTACCTCGTAAATTGTTTTTGTAAACTAAGTTACCCGAAACGCGATAAAGCAATATGTCGTCGCTGATACGGATGACGTTTGTACCGTTAAAATCGCTTATGCAATTCACCGGCGCACCTGCAACTTTGCCCGCGAGCTGTTTGGTCAGCAACTCCGACTGTTTGTCGGTAAGCGGTTTGGGGGTGCTATCCACCTGCGCGCACGCAGCGAGGAATGGCAGTGTTATTGCAAATGCAGCTAGTGAAACGGATCGCATAAAGTGTCTCCTTGAATGCATCTTAGCGCAAATGACCTGAACTGGATATTATCAAATCATCGTTGCCATGTGGCGCTTTTCGCCCGGTGTAACGTCGACTATCATTCCGCCGAGATCCAAATCATCAACGCCTTCCAAAACCGCCATTGCTCGCGTTCCGGTCTCCATATCAAGCACCAGCGTGGCGGCACCCATTACGCCCTTTGTAACAGGGCGGGCATAGGTCAGTATTCGGCCCTTTCCTTGCGGAGCATCATCGACAGCGACAGTCGTTGGCACATAACCTTTGATGACCTCGCCATTCCAGGGGCGTAGCGGCTGGGTGGCGGTGTAGACCCCGACCGCCTGCTTCGACATCACCCCGCCGTTCGCGGTGACCAAAGCAGGCCTTGATCCATCCTTCCTGAGCGTCTCGACCATCGCGGCGAGGCTGTAGATGGTGTAGCCATTGCCCGGTCCGCCAAAGAAGCCAAGACCGCCGGTCAGGGTATAGTCGCCGGGTGCGCGCGCGGGATCACCCAATGTGTCGACTGCTGCCGACACGGCGACGGGGAAACAGCTGTAAATGTCGACCGGCCCCAGATCGGTGGCCGTGAATCCCGCCTGATCGAGCGCCGCGTGCATAGTGAAGCCGACCGCGTCGGGGCTGGCGATGTGATCGCGTTCGGACAGAGGCGGCTCGGAGGCTTCCGATGCGCCCGCGAGCCATACCATCTTGTCGTCGGCAACTCCAAGCTCGCGCGCCTTGCCCGCACTGGTCAGGATAATTGCCCCACCCAGATCGACCGCGTCCTGCGCCACGCGCCAGCGGCGGTAGATGTCGGTGATGTGATAATCGCTCTCATGCTCGGCCACCAGTTGTTCGGTCGTGAATGCCACCGGGAACTGTGCATGTTCGCGAGTCAGCGACTTGGCCGAAGCCGCCGCGCCGTTCCGGGCCATTTCGACCAGATAGTCATGGCGGCTCGTCCCCCGTCCGATACGCCGCGCGTTTTCGAGCAACGAGTAAGCGAGCGGCATCGAGATGATGCCGTGACGGATTTCGCGGCGGGTGAGGATGGAGAATTCCGAGCGTTTGTCTTCGAACGGGGTGTCCGATGGCAGTCGCCAGTCAAGTGTGACCCCCGCCTTGCGCGCGCGCTTGGCGGTGCCGGTGGCTTCGCCCGCGACGATAATCGCAAGCCCGGTTTCGCCGCGCCGGATTTCGCCCGCGAGGCTATTCACCATCGCTTGTGGGCTCTGGCCGCCGACATCAGCGTAGATGAGGCGCGGCGCAGAGATACCACCAGCCGCGCCGAAGGCTTCCGCCACATTATCAGGCGAGCCTGTGCCCATCGATACGCCGCTATCCTCAAAGGTGCGGATCGCGGCGATGGTGTCTATGGCGGCAGACACGGCTTCGGCTTGACCAGTATCGGCAAGAGCCACCTTGATCGCCGCGCCTGCCAGTTCGCGCGGTGAAGGCCACTCGCCTGAGACGGTTTTGCGGCTTGCCTCGCCGACCCCGATTATCACCGGAGCATTTGCATCGAATTCGCTCATCTGCGACCTTCCAAATATTTCTTAACCGCCCGATTAAATCTGCTAGTGAAATATACAAGGATAAAGGAGAGCATCGATGGCAGCGTGGCCGAAACTCAAATGGGACAAAGAACCGACGGGGCCGCTGAAAGGCATCAAGGTCGTCGATATGGCGACCGTCGTGCTTGGCCCTTATGCGACGGTTCAGCTTGCCGACCTTGGCGCCGAAGTCATCAAAATCGAGAATAGCGAGGGCAATACGCCGGGCGACCTGATGCGCCATGCAGGCGATTCGCCGACCAAGCAGCACGGCCCGATCTTTGCCGCGCTCAATCGCAACAAGAAGGCAATCAACCTCAACATTAAGAAACCCGAAGACAAGGCAGTGTTGGAGGCTTTGCTCGAAGAGGCGGATGTGTTCATCCATAATGTTCGCATGGCGGGGATGGAGCGGCTTGGCTTTGGCTATGAACAGGTCAAGGCGATCAACCCTGATATCGTCTATGTCCACTGCGCCGGATTTGGCGCAGGCGGCGCTTATGGCGAGCGGCAGGCTTATGACGATTTGATTCAGGCCGCATCAGGCTTTGCCGCGCTTTCGGAGCAACGCGATGGTGGGCGACCGACTTACGCGCCGAGCCTTGTTGCCGATAAGGTCAGCGGACTATTTGCCGCAAATGCGACAATGGCAGCCTTGCTGGCTCGTGCTGGCGGCCAAGGCGGGCAGTTTGTTCAAGTGCCGATGTTCGAATGCTTCACCTGGTTCCACATGGTTGAAAATCTGTGGGGCGAGACCTTCATTCCGGGCAACGGGCGGATGGGCTATACGCGCTCGGTCAATCCGCGGCGGCGGCCTTATCCGACCAAGGACAGCTTCATCGCCATCGTGCCTTATAACGACCGGCAATGGGCGAAGTTTTTCGAACTCGGCGGGCGGCCAAATGTGTTCGACGACCCGCGCTTTTCGACCTATCAGGAACGCACCAAACATACTGGCGAGCTGTATGCGCTGATCGAGGAAGTCAGCGCAACGCGCACCACCGCCGAGTGGCTCGACCTGCTTGCCGAACATGACATTCCTGCGATGAAATATAATCGAATGGCCGATGTTCTGGTCGACCCGCATCTCGCCGATGTCGGCTTTTTCGAGGAGCATGACAGCCCCGACATCGGCAAATACCGTTCGATGAAGCATCCGGTGCATTATGCCGGAACGCCGGTGACGAACTACGCGCACCCGCCGATGCTGGATGCCGATGGGGATGAGATTAAGGCTGCGCTGGGCTTTAAACCAGCAACCCCCGCATGATCAGGTCGATCGTGTGCTCGCGGTAGCCATCGCGCATGTTTTCGTTGAAATCGTCCTGATTATAACAATGCCGCAGCACGAGACGCGATGAATAGAAGCGGTCGGCAGCGCCGGTCACGGTGAAATAGAAAAACTGCGGGTCGACCTTACGGAATTTGCCCGCTTTCACACCTTCGCTGATCAGGTCGTCATAGGCCTTGGCGATGGGGCGCAGATACAGCTCGGCAATCCGTGCAGCCTCGGCGGGCGCGCTATCGCGGACTGTGCGCATCAGCAGGCGGTTGAGATAGGGAAAGGCATAATAAGTATCGATGGCCTTGCCGATATGCAGTTGCAATTTTTCCTGCGGCGGCATGTCCTTGGCGACCAGCGCCTCAAGACCGTGGACGATATTGCCCATATCGCGGTCGAGTAACGCCAGCATCAGCCCGTTCTTGTTGCCGAAATAATATTTGACCAAGGCGCTGTTGAGCCCAGCGCGCAGCGACAGCTCGCTCAAGCTCAGGTCGATAGTGTCGCCCTCGCGCATTATCTGGCTCGCGGCCTCGATCAATTGATCGCGCGCGTTCGCGTTCTCCGGTGCGTCCCCTACAAGCTTTGGTCCAGTCGTTGCCATAATGCTCCCCGTTTCCCTAACGTCACTTATAAGCAGGTTCGTCCCACCAAGGGAAGAAGTCAGGCAAATCTGTGGATACTTTGTCGGGATAGGAAGGCGCGCGCTTTTCGAGGAAGCTGGAGATGCCTTCCTTCGCATCACCTGAACGCGAGCGGCGATAGATGGCGCGACTGTCGATCTGGTGCGCGGCCATTGGATGGTCCGCCGATGGCAGCCGCCAAAGCATCGCGCGGGTGAGGGCGATGGAAACCGGTGCAGTGTTATCGGCAATTTCGCGTGCGAGCCCAAGTGCTGCGGGAAGTAAATCGGCGGCTGCGTGGACCGAGCGGACAAGGCCCCCCTGCAACGCTTCTGCTGCGTCAAACACGCGTCCGGTCATGCACCATTCGAGCGCCTGTTGCATCCCGACAAGGCGAGGCAAGAACCAGCTCGACGCCGCCTCGGGTACGATCCCTCGCCGGGCAAATACAAAACCGAAACGAGCGGTGTCGCTCGCTAGGCGGAAATCCATCGGTAGTTGCATGGTTGCGCCGATGCCGACCGCAGCGCCGTTAATCGCACCAATCACAGGTTTCTTGCACTGGAATATGCGCAATGTCAGCCGCCCGCCCGAATCGCGGACACGCTCGTCGGACAAGCTTTCGACTTGCGAACCGCTGGCAAAAACTTGCCCGCCGCCATCGGGCGTTAAATCAGCCCCGGCACAAAAGGCGCGCTCACCAGACCCCGTAACAATGACCGCACGAACATCGTCGTCAGCATCAACCAGATCGAACGCCGCGCACATTTCGAGCATCATGGTGCCGGTGAAGGCATTCATCTTCTCCGGACGATCCAGCGTGATCGTCGCGATGCCGTCTGCAACATCATATAGGATCTGAGTGAAGCCGGTCATATCCTCAGCGTGGTGCCATACGGATTGCGCCGTCGACGCGGACGTCTTCACCATTGAAATAGCCGCATTCGATCATCGTCAACGCGACCATCGCATATTCTTCCGGATTGCCGAGGCGTTTGGGGAACGGCACCGATGCTGCCAGCGCTTCCTTCACTTGCGGCGGCGCACCGTTCATCAATGGCGTGTTAAAAATGCCCGGCAAGATCGTGTTGATGCGGATGCCTTCGCTCATCAGGTCGCGGGCAATTGGCAAAGTCATGCCGACAACGCCGCCCTTCGATGCCGAATAAGCCGCCTGACCCATCTGGCCGTCTTCCGCCGCAACCGACGCCGTGTTGACCATCGCGCCGCGTTCGCCGTCTTCAATCGGTTCAAGCGTCAACATGCCAGCCGCCGATTTGGCGATGCAGCGAAATGTGCCGACGAGGTTTATCTGGATGATGCGGTTGAAGGCATCGAGCGGGAAATGCTTGATCGAGCCATCCTCTTTCGAACGGCTGGCGGTCTTGATAGCATTGCCGGTGCCAGCGCAGTTCACGAGGATTCGCTCCTGACCATGTGCGGCGCGGGCCTTGGCAAAACCGGCATCAACGCTATCATCGTCGGTGACGTTGACTTCGCAGAAAATGCCGCCGATTTCAGCGGCAACCGCCTCGCCTTTTTCGGCCTGCAGGTCGAACAAGGGCGACCTTCACACCCTTTGCAGCGAGCGCCCGAGCGGTTGCTTCGCCAAGGCCCGATGCGCCTCCGGTGACAACGGCTGCGATAGTGGAATCCAGTTTCATGTCTTGTCCTTCATATTGGAATTGGGGGCGTTCAAACGCGCTCGATAATCGTCACATTGGCCTGACCGCCGCCTTCGCACATCGTCTGCAGCCCGTATTTGCCACCGCGTGCTTCGAGCGCGTTGAGCAAAGTCGCCATCAATTTGGTACCTGACGCGCCGAGCGGATGGCCCAAAGCGATAGCGCCGCCGTGGACATTGATCTTCGACCGGTCGCCGCCGACATGCTTGAGCCAAGCGAGTGGAACAGGTGCGAAGGCTTCGTTGACTTCATAGAGGTCAATGTCGCCAATTTTCATGCCCGAACGCTGGAATGCGCGGTCGGTGGCGAATAGGGGTTCTTCGAGCATGATGACAGGGTCGCCAGCTGTCACGGTAAGGTTCACGATCCGCGCACGCGGCGTCAGGCCATGTTCCTTAAGCGCCTTTTCCGACACGATCAAAACGGCCGACGAACCATCGCAAATTTGGCTGGCATTGGCGGCGGTGATTGAGCCCCCTTCCTGCAACAATTTAACGCCCGACAGGCTTTCAAAGGTCGCGTCATAGCGGATGCCTTCATCGCTGTTGTGGACTATATTGCCCTCGGGCGTTTCAACTTCCACGCCGACTATTTCATTGGCGAACAGACCGGCTTGCGTCGCGGCAATCGCTTTCTGGTGCGATTCAAGCGCAAACTGGTCGAGGTCTTCGCGGCTGAAACCGTGCTTTTTCACCAGCATTTCAGCGCCCATGAACTGGCTGAACATGATACCGGGATAGGCTTCCTCCAGACGCGGGCTTTTGTAGGTGCCGAGGCCCTCTTTTTTGAACAACATCGAGGTCGAGCCCATTGGCACGCGAGTCATGCTTTCGATGCCCGCAGCCAGAACGATATCCTGCGTGCCCGACATCACGCCCTGTGCAGCGAACATCATCGACTGCTGCGATGATCCGCATTGGCGGTCGATGCTGACCGAGGGGATCGAGTTGGGGAGCTTGGACGCAAGCACGATATTGCGACCGACATCGCCAGCCTGCTCGCCGCCCATCATGACACAGCCCATGATGACGTCTTCGATGGCTGCGGGGTCGAAATCATTGCGGTCGGCGATGGCGTCGAGCACGGCAGCGCCCAGATCGACGGGGTGAACCCCAGCCAGCTTACCGCCGCGGCGGCCCCCTGCGGTACGCACCGCATCAACGATATAGGCGTCTGCCATTTTCTCTCTCCTGATAGTCGAAATTTAATCGTACGATTAAACTTTGAAAGGGGAGAGTCAAGGTCGGATTATTCTCCCCATCGACTTGCGATGGGGAGGTGGCGCGCTGGAGCGAAGCGGACGCGTGACGGAGGGGTCTTCGACGTGAGAGGCCCCTCCACCATTCGCTTTGCGAACGGTCCCCCTCCCCATCGCAAGTCGATGGGGAGGATTTAGATCACGCTGCTTCGCGCGCGATCGTAATCACCTGAGGATAAGTGAATTCGAGCAAGCCCTCTTCACCCAACTCGGCGCCAAAGCCCGACTGCTTATGTCCGGCGAACGGCGCGTTCGGTGCGAGGTGCATCGACTCATTGATCCACACGGTACCGGTCTCAAGCTGCTCGGCGACTGCAACTGCAGCCTCCGGATTGCTGGTCCAGATCGAACCCGCCAGCCCGTAATCCGAAGCATTGGCGCGGCTAATAACTTCATCGACGGTCGAGAATTTCATCAGCGGCATGACCGGACCGAATTGCTCCTCGGCCACAATCCGCGCGTCTTCAGGCGGATTGTCGAGGACGGTTACGGGCACGAAATAGCCCGGTATCGACGGATCATGATCACCGCCGACGAGGAATTTATAACCCTTGTCCTTGGCATCGGCGATCAGTTCGAGAACGCGGTTATATTGCTGCTTGTTCTGGATTGGCCCAATCGCGGTGCCTTGTTCGGCGCCGTCGCCGACCTTCACTGCGCTCGCATAAGCCGCGATTGCGGCGGACAGTTCGTCGTAGATATCTTCATGAATATAGATGCGCTTCGCCGCGATGCAGACCTGGCCGGCATTGTAGAAGCTTGCCCAGAACAGTTTTTCGGCAACCTTGGCTACGTCGGCATCGGGCAACACAATCGCGGCGTCATTGCCGCCCAGTTCGAGCGTAATGCGCTTTAGGTCTTTCGACGCCGATTCCATCACGCGCTTGCCGGTCGCGGTCGATCCGGTGAAGGTAATCTTGTCGATATCGGGGTGCGAAGTCAGCATTGGCCCCAAGGCATCGCCGCCGGTGATGACGTTCAATACGCCCGGCGGGAATACGCCCGCAATCAGTTCGGCCATGCGGAGCGTCGCCAGCGGCGTGAACGGCGATGGCTTGAGCACCATTGTGCAACCCGACAGCAACGCAGGCACAATTTTCTGCACCGCCATCAATACCGGGAAATTCCACGGCACGATGCCGCCAACCACGCCAACCGGAACGCGGCGCGTGCGGCTGAGGCGCTTGTCGCTGTCCTCGCTGATTGTTTCTTCCAGACTGAGCGTGGAAAGCGCGCGGCTCATGCCGACGCAGCCTGCAATTTCGCTGCCAGCCTGCATGTGCGGCTTGCCTTGCTCGCTAGTGAGGAGCCGCATCAGCTCGTCGCTGTTTGCCTTGATGGCATCGGCCATTTTGGCAAAGCACGCGCGGCGTTCTTCGACGCTAGTCTTCTTCCATTTCGGGAATGCAGCGCGCGCGGCCGCTACTGCCTTGTCGAGTTCGGCCTGCCCGCAATCGGGCACCTGACCGATGACCTGCTCGGTCGCGGGATTGATGACGTCGATCCATTTGTTGCTGCCGACCAGTTCGCCGTTGATCAGATTCTTATATTGCGTCGTCATCCTATATCTCCTTGTGAGTTCTTGCGAGCTTATAGCTTAGGCTTTGTCTTTCGCCCAATATTCATCGCGCAGCAGGCGTTTGTAGAGCTTGCCAGTATCATGTCGCGGAAGTTCGTCGCGGAAATCGATGCGGCGCGGGATTTTTACGCCCGACAGTTTTTCGCGCGCATAAGCGGTCAGCTCATCGCGCAAAGCTTCGCCCGCATCGGCCATGTCGAGCGGCTGCACCACCGCGATCACCTCTTCGCCCATCTCGTCATGCGGTCCGCCGATCACGGCCACATCGCGGACCTTGGGGTGGGTGACCAGATGGTTTTCGATTTCCTGCGGATAGATATTCACCCCGCCCGAAATGATCATGAAGCTCTTGCGGTCGGTGAGGTAAAGATAGCCTTCCTCGTCCAATCGCCCGACATCGCCGAGCGTGGTCCAGCCATGTTTGTTGGTCGCGGACTTCGTTTTTTCAGGATCGTTATGGTAGCTGAAGCTAGCGGCGCTTTCGAAGAATACCGTGCCTTCCTGCCCCACCGGAACATCGTCACCATTCTCGTCGCAGATGTGCATCACGGCGTTGAGCGGCCGTCCGACCGAGCCTTTATGCGTCAGCCATTCTTCGCTCGAAATGAAGGTGATCCCTTGGCCTTCGGTCCCGGCATAATATTCGCGCAAGACCGGTCCCCACCACGCGATCATCGCTTCCTTGATCGGAATCGGACAAGGCGCGGCCGCATGGACGGCGGTTTCGAGGCTTGAGACGTCATATTTGTTGCGGACATCTTCCGGCAGCTTCAGCATCCGCGCAAAATGCGTTGGCACCCATTGGCTGGCGTTAATCTTGTATTTCTCGATGGCGGACAGGGCAGCTTCGGGATCGAATTTCTCCATCACGACCACGGTGCCACCGAGCCGGTGCACAGCGACGCACCAGCGCAAGGGCGCGGCGTGATATAACGGCGCTGGTGACAGATAGATGCTGTCACTAGAGAATTTGAACGCCATCATCGCGAGGCCCGAAAGCGCGTTGGCACCGGCGATGTCGGGATCTTCGGGAAGCGGAAAGCGCACGCCCTTGGGCTGGCCGGTTGTGCCCGAGCTGTAAAGCATGTCGGTGCCTGCACGCTGGTCTGCGATGGGCGTAGTCGGCATGTGCGCAACCGCCGCCTCGTAAGATTCCCATCCGGCATGTTCGCCGCCCAAGATGTAGCGCTTCACCGGACTTTGCAGCTGGTCAAGCGTCGCGCCGAGATAGGGAGAAGCAAACAAAGCCTTTGAGCCGCTGTCGTTGAGGATATAATCCATCTCGCTCGGTGTCAGGCGGCAACTGATCGCAACGTAAATCAGCCCCGCCCGCTGCGCGCCCCAGACGAGGTCAAAAAACTCCGCCCGGTTTTCAAGGCAAAAGGCAACAGTGTCGCCATGCTGAAGGCCCAAAGAGCGGAACAGATGCGCGCATTGGTTCGAGCGTTCGTCGAGTTGGCGATAGGTAACGGTCTCGCCCGAACCCGCCATGATGACGGCAGGCTTGTCGGGGTTCGCTGCGGCATGGACGACGGGGTGGCCCATTATTCGCCCAGCCAGTTGGGCTTGCGTTTCTCGGCAAAGGCCATTGCGCCTTCGCGGCTGTCTTTCGAGGTGAAAACCGGCGCGCAGATTTCGTTCTGCTTCTTCCACATTTCGGCCGAATTCCAGTCGGGGCGTTCATTGATGACTCGCTTGGTGGCGATCAGCGCGAGCGGGCCGTTTGCCGCGACCTTTGCCGCGAGTTCGAGCGCCGCATCGATCGCCGCGCCGTCAGTGACGCGGTTGACGAAGCCCATTTCATAGGCGCGCTGCGCCGAAATGAAATCGCCGGTCAGCGCCAACTCCATCGCCATCCGCTTGCCGATAATCGAGGGAAGCGTGAGCAACCCGCCTGCGGCAGCAACGAGGCTGCGCTTGACCTCGGGTATCCCGAACTGCGCCTTGTCGCTGGCCACCAGCAGGTCACAGGCAATCGCAATCTCCATCCCGCCCGCGAGAGCATAGCCCTCGACCGCGCCAATCAGCGGCTTGGCTGGCGGTGATTCGATAAATCCAGCAAAGCCCTTGCCCTTGATGCTCGGCAATTCGCCGCGCAGGAACGCCTTCAGGTCCATGCCCGAACAGAATGTCCCGCCAGCACCGGTGATGATGCCGGCGTTCAGGCTCTTGTCGCTATCAAGCTGCTCCATCGCCGCCGCGATACCCTGCGCCACCGCCTGATTGACTGCGTTCTTGGCTTCGGGGCGGTTGATCGTGATGATCAGCACGCCGTCTTGTGATTGGGTTAGGACTTCGGTCATTGCATTCCTCTCACTTCAACCAACATTTCCGTTCGTGTCGAGCCCAGTCGAGACACCCATCCGTCATGCCCGCCTTCACCGTTTCTCGACGATGCTCGACACGAACGGGATTTTGGGGTTGGCAATCACCGCCCCTTGGGTAGTCCCAGCACATGCTCGGCGATGATGTTCCTCTGGATCTGGCTGGTGCCGCCGCCGATGGTGGCGGAGAAGCTGTTCAGATAGCGCGGTGCCAGTAGCCGTCGTCGACCGCATTTTCGTCGTCGACATAATAGCCGCCGCGCGTGCCCTGGAACTGAAGCGAAAATTCGGTCAGCTCGCGGATCATTTCGGTGCGCGCCAGCTTGTTCATCAGCGCCAGCCCCATCGGCCGATCCTGGACAGCGGCGCCATGCGGCGGCGCTGGTTGTTCAAATTGAGTGCCTGAATCTCGATCATGAAATCGACCATCTTGTCGCTCATCACCGGATCGTCGAGCAACGGCTTGCCGCCGCGCTTTGCGGTGCGCGCCAGGTCGACAACGCTCATCGCGTCCAGTTCCTTGACGAAATAGCCGCCGACCGGATTGACCTTGGCGCCGCGCTCATATTCGAGCGTCTTCATCGCGATCAGCCAGCCATGCCCCTCGTCGCCGACAAGACCCGAGCCGGGATGCGCGCATCGGTGAAGAAGCACTGGGTGAAGCCATATTCGCCGGTGAGCTTCTTGATCCGCCGCGTCTCGATGCCCGGCATGTGCATCGGCGCGAGGAAGAAGCTGAGCCCCGCATATTTGTTCGGCCCCTCGTTCGAGGTGCGCGCGAGCAGGATCATGTACTTGGCGCGGTCGCCCAGCGACGTCCAGATCTTGGAGCCGTTGAGCACATATTCGTCGCCGTCCCGGACAGCCTTGGTCTGCGCATTGCCGAGGTCGGAACCGTTCTCAGGCTCGGAGAAACCCTGACACCAGATTTCCTCTGCGTTGAGCATCCCCTTGATATAGCGGCGCTTGTCTTCTTCCCGCCCGATGTCGAGCAGCAACGGCCCGGTCCAGCCATTGCCGATGGCGTTGAGCATGATCGGCGCGTCGTGGCTTTTCATCACCTTCGTGGCGATCCGCTGAAAATCGGGGTGCATCCCGCCGCCGCCATATTCGGTCGGCCAGCATCCCGAAATAGCCCGCCTCGTAAACCTTGCGCTGCCAGTCGCGCAGAAACTCGAACTGCTGGTCGGTGGAGACTTCCATGAAGGTCAGCGGCAGCATGAAGCCGGGATCGCGGACCGAATTTTCGGCAAACCACGCGTCGCACTGCTTTTCGAAATCGGCTAATTCTTGGGGGCTCGGTTTGCTCATGGCTGATTCCTCTCTTCCCGTTTAATTGCGCGATTAAATTGCGGATTGCAAGACCTAGCCCGATTTTTTGAACGGTGCCATTTCGCCCAGAAATTCGATCTCGCGCTCCATCGCCTGCGTTTCGCGTGTCAGAAAATCGGCGACCGCTTCGCGGAAACCCGGGATTGGCGATATAATGCGCCGAGTAAGTCGGCACCGCCTCATAGCCGCGCGCCAGTTTATGCTCGCCCTGCGCGCCCGCCTCGACGCGGGGGAGGCCGTGGGCGATGGCGTAATCGATGGCCTGATAATAACACAGCTCGAAATGCAGGAACGGCACATCGCGGGTGCAGCCCCAATAGCGGCCATAGAGACAATCGGGGCTGACAAAGTTCAATGCGCCTGCGATCGGGCGGTCGCCGTCATAGGCCAGGAACAGCACGATGCTGTCCTTCATGCTCTCGCCGATAATGTCGAAAAATGCGCGGGTCAGATAAGGCTGCCCCCATTTGCGCGCGCCGGTGTCCTGATAGAATATCCAGAACGCGTCCCACATATCGGGCGTGATGTCTGCGCCTGCGATTTGCTCGATGCGGACGGCGGATTGTGCGGCGGCGCGTTCCTTGCGGATGGCTTTGCGTTTGCGCGAAGACAGCGCCGCGAGGAAACCGTCGAAATCGGCATAGTCGCGGTTCTGCCAATGGAATTGCGTACCGATGCGCGTCAGCCAACCGGCGGCACGGAATTGGTCTAGCTCGGCCTCTTCGACAAATGTCGCGTGGGCGGAGGACAGGCCATTGCGGTTTAATATGGCTTCAACCGCGCCGAGCAACGCTGGTGCGAGCGCTGGATCGCGCAACAACAACCTCGGCCCCGGCACCGGCGAGAAAGGCGCGGCGATCTGCAGCTTGGGATAATAACGCCCGCCCGCCCGCTCGAACGCGTCGGCCCAGTGATGGTCGAACACATATTCGCCCTGGCTGTGCGACTTGAGATAGGCGGGGAGCGCGGCGGCAGGAACGCCATCGGCATCGCGGATGATGATCGGCGAAGGCGACCAGCCGGTGCCCGGGCCAACGCTGCCCGATTCCTCCAGCGCCGACAGAAAAGCGTGGCTGACAAACGGATTGCCGCGCGGGTTGAGCGCATCCCATTGGTCGGCGGGAATATCGCTGACCTGGCTCAGAAGTTCGGCGGTTACTTCAGGCATCGAAAGAATACCGTAGTCCTGAGCAGCAGTTGCAAAGCAACTGCGTCCGTCGAAGGGCGCCTATACGGTTGCGACTGCGGCATTTGGCCAACTCCGAAACACGGTCCCAGTCGCCCCGAATTAACGCTTCCTTCTTGGCGCGGCTCCAGCCCTTGATTTGCTTCTCTGCGGCCTTTGCATCATCGCGGGTATGGAATGCGTCATTCCACATTAATTCAACGGGCCGCCGCTTGTAAGTATAGCCGGGAAACGAACCAGACTGATGCTGTGCCAACCGCTTTTCCATATCGTCAGTATGCCCGACATAATAAGTCCCGTCGGCGCATTTCAATATGTAGCAGTGAAACATCCAGTCCAATAACGTTGCTCCCGACGGATAGTCGCCCTTCGACGGTCGCAGCCGCTAACGCGACTGCTGCTCAGGACTACGGTTTGGTGGCTAAGGTTTAATTTTTACAACAGCATCGATCTCAACCGTCGCATCGCGAGGTAACACCGGCACCGAGACTGCGGCACGCGCATGTTTGCCTGCGTCGCCGAACACCGCCTCCATCAGGTCTGACGCACCATTGGCGGCTTCGGGTTGGTCGGTGAAGTCGGGTTCGGATGCGATGAATACGCCCAGTTTGACGATTCGTTCGACGCGGTTCAGGTCGCCGCCCAATGCCGCCTTCATTTGCGCGATCAGCATGATAGCGCATGCCCGCGCAGCGACCTTGGCGTCCTCCAGATTGCGTGTGTCGTTCACCCTGTCCAGTCAGCACCTTGCCGTCAACGAACGGTAACTGCCCCGAAATGAACAGCATCCCGTTCGCTTCGACCGCTGGCACATAGGATGCCACGGGTGCAGCGGGTGCCGGTAATTCGATGCCCAGTTCGGCCAATTTTGCTTCGATCATGATGTTACCTTTTCCAATGCGGGCGCTGGTGTGTTTGCCACCAGCTTATCCCTGATCCAATGTTCCGCGTCGGCCCAGCGGTCCAGCCGCGCATGCGCGGCCTTTGACGAATTGACCCGCTCCCACAATAACGGCTCGCCGACAAAATGCAGGCGCCAGACATGGGGGTGATGTTCGCCGACCGAATCATGTTGATGCCCGAGGTCGTCGACGAACACCGCGACGCTGGGCTTATATTCTTCGAGTATCCGCCCCAAGGCCTCGCCCTTGCCGCCCTGGTTGGTGTAGACCGGCGCGTCGATGCCGACGGCTTGCAACTGCGCCATGCGCGGCGCAGCGCGGTGGTCGAGCAGGTTGGTGAGGATTACGACGTCGGCATACTCGCGCAACCGATTGATCGCGTCGACCGCGCCGTCAATTGCCTGCTGCCGCCCCATTTCGGTGTCGAAAAATCCGTTGAGCAAATCCCACACCAGCCCGCGTTCGACGACGGTGCCGTCATGCTTGTGGCGCAAGCGCCTCGCCCCAGTCGCCGTGGACCAGATCGAAATGGATATGATGCGCCTCGTCGAGCCAGTCGCGGAACGGCACGATCATGTGGAGCAACACTTCGTCGCAGTCGGAAATCAGCAACGGCCTGCTCATGCCTCCAACTCCTGCCGTGCCTGCACCAGCACCGCTGGCGACACGCCGATGACGGCGGCGCAGGCGATGAGGTCCGGCTCATAGGCCTCCAGAAACGACAATATCGCCGCCTGAGTCCCGCGTTCGGTGATGCTGCGCGCGCAGTCCTTCGGGCGTCAGCCCGGTGAGCGACAACAACCGCTCGGCGCGCGTTTCGTCCATCAACGCCCAGGCCAATGCCTGAAACGCCATTCCCGACGCGTCTAACTTGCCATTTGTTTCATGCATAAATTTCGCATAAGCGAAGCCCCGAGCGAACGCAAAGCGGGAAAAGGTCGGTATGCCCAAAAAGGTGATGATCGTTGAGGATAATGAGCTGAACCTCAAGCTGTTCACCGACCTTCTGCGCGCGCACCAGTTCACCGTCGAGGGCGTGCGCGACGGGCGGCTGGCGCTGGAACAGGCGCGGATGTTCGCCCCCGACCTTGTCATCATGGACATCCAGCTACCGCATGTCAGCGGCATCGACCTGATCGAGGCCATGCAGAAGGACGCCGCTTCTGGCCGCGATCCCCGTGCTGGCCGTGACCGCTTATGCAGGCAAAGGCGACGAGGAGCGGATCAGGGCAGCAGGCGCGCGCGGATATCTATCGAAGCCGGTGTCAGTGATGAAGTTTCTGGAGGCGGTGCGGGGGATTGTTGGGTGACGATTAGTCGCGCTTAGCCGAGAATGCCTTCCATATTGTCGGTTTCCGACAGTAAGGCAACATTCATCACTGATACTAGGTTATCATCGGGCGATGACAATCGCGTCGGAGTTCCGAGGCGCAAGCATCACAAATGCCTGCCCGTCATAGCCGTAAAACGCCGAGCGACATTGTCACTAAGCGAGCGAATTAGCATACCATTTCGCCGCTGTGAAGGCTATCGCTCGGATATCGACCAGAATTCGTTGCAGAATCGTTGTCAGTTCTCTATGCTGAACGACCTGGCATAATCACTACGACAGTATCCGGTCTTAACGATACCTCGCTGATTTCGGCCTTTGTAGCGACATCGCAAATAGCGCTGGATCGCTTCGACAGCATCAACGTGCCGCGATCAATTCGGCGATGTCGCTCGTATGCCGATTTCTCGTGAGCTTGGCATCGCCAGCAGAACACTGATCGAATTGTTTGCGGAAAGATTTGGCCTGACAGCAGTACAAGCTTCATGCTTCACACTTACAAGAAGGCCACCCAGTCGCAACAACCGAACGCTTCTCCCTTGAACGAGATGCTTGCGCACTCATCAATCTCACGGCACAATCGTCGTGAACAAATACACCGCAAAAATCAGCAAATGCACTGCGCCTTGCAACACCGTCGTCTTGCCCGTGCCGAGCGTCAACGTGGTCACCATCAATGTCAGGAACAGCAGCACCATCGACTTGGTGTCGAGGCCAAGCGCAATCGGCAGGCCGATCATCAGCGACAAGGCGGCGACCGCCGGGATGGTCAGGCCGATAGTCGCCAGAGCCGAGCCAAGCCCCAGATTGAGGCTGGTCTGCAAGCGGTTGGCGAGAGCGGCACGGACGGCGGCGACGCTTTCGGGCAGCAGCACCATCGCGGCGATAATCACGCCGACGACCGCGCGCGGTGCGCCAGCGGTATCGACCGCAGCCTCGATTGTCGGCGCAAGCTTCTTGGCCAGCAGCACGACGGCACCGAGGCAAGCAAGCAACGCCACGCCCGAAATCATGGTTTGCCGGTTTGTCGGTGGCGCGGCATGGGCGTCCACATCGGCGGCGACGCTCTTGTCGGGCAGGAAATAATCGCGGTGGCGCACGGTCTGTACGGCAACGAAGGTCGCATAGAGCAGGAACGACACAATCGCGACAAAGCCCAATTGCGATGCCGAATAGACCGGCCCCGGCTCACTGGTCGTGAAATTGGGCAGCACGAGCGTCAGCACCGTCAGCGTGCTGAGCGCCGCCAATGCTGCGCTGACCCCGGTTTGCTGGAACGGCTGCTCCTTGTGCATCAACGCGCCGATAAAGATGCACGCGCCGATCAGGCCGTTGAGAATGATCATGACCGCTGCAAACACCGTATCGCGCGCGAGCGTCGCGGCATCGTCACCGCCCGCCGACATCAATGTGACAATCAGCCCGAGTTCGATGACCGTCACTGCGATCGCGAGCAGCAAAGTCCCGAACGGTTCGCCAACGCGGTGGGCAATCAGTTCGGCATGATGAACCGCCGCCAGCACGCTTGCGATCAACACCGCCGCGAGCAGGACGACCGGCAATTTCATGCCGATGCCCATGCTCATCGCCAACAGGACCCAAGCCGCGACGGGTGCCATCCAGGTCCAGTGATGAACAAGCTTTTGCATATATTGCAGGTGTAACGACAATAAAGTGGTCCGCAAGCCCGTCTGATGCCGAATCAAAAAGGGCGCCCGAAGCGCCCTGATCGATTAGCAATTCAAGCAGCGCGGTAGCTTACTTGATTTTGGCTTCCTTGAACTCGACATGCTTGCGCACGACGGGGTCATATTTGCGGAACGTCATCTTTTCAGTGATGTTGCGCGGGTTTTTCTTGGTCACATAGAAAAAGCCAGTGTCAGCGGTGCTGAGCAGCTTGATCTTGATCGTGGCTGGCTTCGCCATGGCCCATTCCTTCGGTTTTGAATTTCGTTAAAAACGGGTGCGCCCAAGCGCTGGCCCATTCACAGACGCGCGCCTTTGCGTGTCCGGGGCTGCAAAGTCAACCCCTGACTCGCATTTCCCCGCCTTTAAGCGGTTATTAACCATGTTGGCGCACACCTGTCGGGAACAACGGGCATGGGGGCATTGCCATGGATATGGATCATGATCGGCAAATACTGATTCGCGCGGAACTCAGCGACCTTCTGGAGGCGTTGCGGTTGACATCGTTCGACACCAACCCGCTGCAATTCCTCGTCAGACTTGAAGCAATTCGTCAGACCGCCATCGCGCATCACTTCGCCGCCGTCGCAGAAATCGCCAGCGTATTCGAGGCATCGATGAGCCGTGTGATTGAATCGGGCGGTGCCGATTCGGTGATTTCGAGCTTCAACGGCATATTGGGCGACGCGATTGGCTGCTCACAATTGAGCCCGGCCGTCACCCAGTCGTTATTGGCATCGGTTGCGGTGCGGTTGCCAAATTAGTTTTCATCCTTCTCTGTTCGCATCGAGCATCGTCGAGATGCACCTCGGTACGGCACGGTGTCTCGACTATGCTCGACACGAACGGCTTTAGGGTTGGTGTAAACTTAACGGCCTTCTGCTAATCCGCAAAAATGGACGCTCTTCTCTCCACTTTCCTGTCGGTTTTTCTCGCCGAAATGGGCGACCGCACGCAGATTCTGGCGGCGGCTTTGGCATTGCGCTATCACAAGAATGGCGCAGTGCTGGCGGGACTTGCCTGCGCGACTTTGCTCAATTGCGCGATTTCGGCAGCGGGTGGCTCGGTGATTGATAGCTGGATCAGCGAGGCACCGCTCAAGCTGTTTGCGGGGTTAGCGTATATTTTTGCAGGTGCGGGCATGCTGATGTGGCGGCGGGTGGTGGATCCGTTGACGGGGTGGAAGACGCCCGCGTTCGTGACTGCGTTTCTCGGGCTGTTCATCCTCGAATTTGGCGACAAGAGCCAGTTTATCATCGCGGCGCAATCTGCGCGCACGCCGTTCTGGCCAATGGCGGCGGTCGGCGGCTTTGTCGGCATACTGGCGGCAACCATCCCGGCAGTCATCCTGCGTGAGCGGCTGGCAACGATCGTGCCGCTGAAACCGATTCGCTGGATATCTGGGGCGCTGTTGCTCGGTTGGGGCGTGATGCTCGCGTTGCAGGCGTTCGGTCTCGCTTAAGTGAGTGACTCACTCTGTCTGGGTGTGAAGCTCGGGTGGCAAAATCGGCGGTGCGTGCCTATATCCAATGGATACCCAATCCCCCGAACGGAGAATCCAAATGGCAGAAGGTGACAATAGCAAGAAGGCGCTGGCCGACGCGTTGAACGGCCTGTTGGCCGATTATTATGCGCTCTATCTGAAGACCAAGAATTTCCACTGGCATGTGACAGGGCCGCATTTCCGCGAATATCATCTGCTGTTTGACGAGCAGGCGACCGAGTTGATCGCGACCACCGATCTGGTGGCAGAGCGGGTGCGCAAGCTGGGGCAGGATACGCTGACCTCGATTGGTGCGATTGGTGCGAAGCAGCGGATCAAGGATAATGATTCGGCGACGAATGATGCAGGCAAGATGCTCAAGGAATTGCACGCCGATAATGAGACGCTGGTGAAGGCGTTGAAGGACACCAAGGAACTGGCCGAAGAGGCTGGCGACAATGCGACCGACGGACTGCTCGACGACTGGACCGACCAGGCCGAGCAACGTGCGTGGTTCCTCGCGGCGACCATCGGCAAAGCCTGAAACAAAAAGGGCGGGTGAAGCATAAAGCTTCCCCGCCCTTTTTGATTATCTGAAGTCGCTTATTCGCTAAGCGCGCTCAGGTTCGTTGCCGAATATTTGCCGCGACGATCGATTTCGATGTCGAATGCCAAACGGTCGCCTTGAGTCACCTGACCCATGCCGGAACGTTCAAGCGCCGAGATATGAACAAACACATCTTCGCCGCCATCGTCGCGTTGCACGAAACCAAAACCCTTCATGTCGTTGAAGAATTTCACGGTGCCGTTGGCGCGTTCGCCAGTCGATTCGCGCTGCGGGGCACGTGGTGCCGAGTCGCGATCGCCACCACGGAAACCGCCGCCGCCTTCACGAGGGCCGCGGTCGAAACCGCCACGCTCTGGACGATCTGGGCGCGGTGCGCGTTCGGTGACTTCCATTGGTTCGCCATCGATGACGATATCGGTTGCCGACACCTTGCCGCCACGTTCCACCAATGTGAATTCGAGCGGCTGCCCTTCTGCCAGACCGGTTAGGCCCGCCTGTTCGACTGCGCTGATATGAACGAACACATCGTCAGGGCGATCATCGACCTGAATGAAGCCGAAGCCCTTTTGTCCATTGAAAAACTTGACGATTCCCTTGCCTGATCCAATGACCTGCGCTGGCATTGGTGGGCCGCCGGGGCCGCGTCGTGGTGCGCCGAAGCCCCCACCGCCGCCTGAACCGCCGCCGCCGCCGCCGTAGCTACCGCCGCCACCGCCGCCGCCATAGCTGCCGCCGCCACCACCTTGGTAGGGGGTTGGTGCGCGGTAGCCGTCATAGCTTTCATCACCAAAACCGTCTCTTTTGTCCCGGCCCTTGCCAGCACGCTTGCGATCAAAACCCATGTCTTACTACTTGCCTTCTCGTCGCCCAAAATAACCGATGTAATGCAGCCGAGGGCGATGGTCCTGCACGTCACAAGCGCGGTCCTTGGTGATCGCGCAAGCCTCAGCTATATCGCAGAAAAAGGTTACGGGATAGCAAATATTACGTGGCTTTACCCCGCCTTGGCAAAGCGCACTTTCGTTTGCCTTGGCGCGCGGGGTGGGGCAAGGGGCAGGAATGAGCGTTTATCTATATGAAGAAGACTTGCCCGAAGGCGTTTTGGCCGCTGGGCCAGTCGCCGTCGACACCGAAACCATGGGGCTAATCACGCCGCGCGACCGGCTTTGCCTGCTGCAAATTTCGGACGGCAGGGGCGATGAGCATCTGGTCCGGTTTGGTCCCGACAGCGATTATGCAGCGCCCAATTTGCGCGCCGTTCTCGCCGACCCGGCACGGCTCAAGCTGTTCCATTTTGCGCGGTTCGATCTGGCGGCAATTTCGCACTATCTAAATGTGGTAGCGACGCCCTTGTTTTGCACCAAAATCGCCTCACGCCTCACGCGCACTTACACCGACCGGCACGGGTTGAAGGAACTCGTCAAGGAAATGCTGGCCACCGACATTTCCAAGCAGCAGCAATCGAGCGACTGGGGCGGACCAACTCTGTCCGAGGCACAGAAGGATTATGCCGCAAGCGATGTGCGCTATCTTCATCGCCTGCACGCACAATTTGTCGAGCGGCTTGAACGCGAGGGCCGTACGCATCTGGCGCAGGCCTGTTTCGACTTCCTGCCGCACCGCGCCGACCTCGATCTCGCGGGCTGGCCGGAAATCGACATATTCGGCCACAGTTAAGGTTCGAAGGCGTTATACCTCCCAATATGTCAGAACAGGCCGATCTCGAACGCACCCAAAGACAGCGATGGGCAATGCCGGGCGGGCGTCATGACCGGCTGATCCGGTCGTTGCGCGTGATATTGCCAAGCGTCATTGGCATATTGCTGGCGGTGCTGGTTTTCAGCCCCTTTTCGGCGACGCAGGAATTGAGCTTTGTCCTTAACAAGAATGAGGTCGACCTGTCGCGTGAACGCATGCGTCTGGTTGAGGCACTGTATCGCGGCGAAGACAGCAATGGTCGCCCGTTTAGCCTGCGCGCAGGCAGCGCAGTGCAAAAAACGTCAGCGACTCCAGTTCTTGACATGACCTCGCTATCGGGCCGGATATTGCTGAACGACGGCCCCGCATCGATTGTTGCACAGCGTGGAACCTATGATTTGGGCAAGGAAACGATGCGGGTAAATGGTCCGCTTGCAGTTGAATCGCCCGGCTATGACATCGTCGCAAGCAATGTCGAATTGTCGCTGAAAGACAAATCGATGCAAAGCTTTGGCCCGGTTAGTGGCCGGACCAAGGTCGGCACTTTCAATGCCGGCCGGTTAAGTGCCGATCTGGACACGCGCGTTGTCCGCCTCGATGGCGGCGTCCATTTGCGTATCGATCAGAATGCCGTTAAGTGAGCTCGCAATGATGATCCGCCCCCTTAATTTTGGTTTGCTTGCAGCAGTTGCCAGTGCAGCACTTTTGTCGTCGGCCTCACCTGCTCAGTCGATTCGCGGCCATAACAGTAATGCGCCGGTCAATTTCGATGCCGGTGCGCTTGAGCTGCAGGACAGGGCAGATCGCGTGGTCCTGACTGGCGGAGTGACCGCAACGCAGGCGGGCCTGACAATGAAAGCAAGCCGGGTTACTGCGGCCTATACGAGCGGCGGCGGCATCGACGTGAACCGGCTCGATGCGACAGGCGGGGTAACGATTACCAAGGACGATTTGCGCGCCACCAGCAATGCTGCGGTTTACGATCTCGATTCGAGTTTGATCACACTCATCGGCAATGTGAAGCTGGTGCAGGGTGCTAACCGGCTGAACGGTGGGCGGCTGGTCATCGATCTCAATTCCGGCCGCTCAACAATCAATGGCGGCGGCGCTGCTGGCGTGAACAATAGCGGCGGGCGCGTTACCGGCACATTTACCGTACCCCAACGCAAGAACTAATTACCTCCAAATCGGACAGGCATGAATCATGCCAATTGCATATCGCTCAAGCATTCATTAGCTGTAGCGCGGTAAGCACGGCATTTTACGGGCAGATGATATGGACAGCATGACAGCAGAACGCCCGGTGGCAGACGCAATGATTGAGGATGGCCTGCAATCAGGGCTCGGCGTCGTGTCCATCGCGAAAAGCTATGACAAGCGCGCGGTGCTGACCGACGTGTCCTTGTCGGTGGCAAAGGGTGAGGTAGTCGGCCTGCTCGGACCAAATGGCGCTGGGAAGACAACCTGTTTCTATTCAATCATGGGTCTGGTGAAACCCGATAGCGGCCGCATCACGCTGGACGGCGCGGACATTACCGGCCTCCCAATGTATCGCCGCGCGCTCCTCGGACTTGGGTATCTGCCGCAGGAAACGTCGATTTTTCGCGGCATGACGGTCGAACAGAATATCAGCGCGGTTCTGGAAATGTCGGAACCCGACGCCGATTCGCGTGCAACGCGACTGGAAAAATTGCTCGACGAGTTCGGTCTTGGGCGGCTGCGGAGTGCCCCTGCAATGGCGCTGTCGGGCGGTGAAAGGCGGCGGTGCGAAATCGCCCGGGCGCTGGCCGCAAACCCCTCGATCATGTTACTCGATGAGCCCTTTGCGGGAATCGACCCGATTTCGATTTCGGACATTCGCGATCTGGTCAAGGAATTGAAGACGCGCGGCATCGGCGTGCTGATTACCGACCATAATGTGCGTGAGACACTCGATATCGTCGATCGCGCCTGCATCATATATGGCGGTCAGGTGCTGTTCGCCGGGTCACCCGAGGCGCTGGTCGCCGACCCCAATGTCCGTCGGCTGTATCTGGGCGAAAGCTTTGAAATGTGATGGAGTGCTAAGCGGGATTAGCTGAACCTTATGGCCCTCGCCCCCCGTCTCGATCTACGCCAAAGCCAGTCACTGGTCATGACGCCGCAATTGCAGCAGGCGATCAAGTTGCTGGCATTGTCGTCGATGGAAATCGAGGCGTTCATTGCTGAAGAGGTCGAACGCAACCCCGTACTCGAAACCGGCGGTAGCGACGGTCCCGTTGAAACGCCGCCCGAGGATTTCGAGGCACTGCCCAGCACGCAAAGCGGCGACCGGGGAAGCGATGAGGTGTTAAGTGGCAACGATAATGCTGCCTCCGAAGCGCTCGACGTCGATTTCAGCGCAGAGACATTCCACCATGACGGCGTGTCGGACAGCGTTGGCGGCGCGGACGGGATGCTGGGGCTTTCGGGTGGCGGAATGGCATCGGGTTTCGATGGCGACGGCCCCGATTTCGACAGCTTTGCCGCGCGCGACATATCATTACGCGACCATTTAATGACTCAGGCCGGAACGAGCCTGTCGGGACGCGGACTGTTTCTGGCGCAGCAGATTATCGAGCAGATCGAACCGACCGGCTATCTGGGCGAGGATCTGCTCGCGATGGCGCACCGGCTTGGCGTATCGATGGCCGATATGGAGGGCGCGCTCGCCGAAGTGCAGCGCTTCGACCCGACCGGCGTTGGCGCGCGCAACCTGTCCGAATGCCTGGCGTTGCAAGCGAAGGAAGCCGACCGCTACGATCCGTGCATGGCCAAGCTAATCGACAATCTCGATTTGGTCGCCAAAGGCGCGTTCGACCAATTGAAACGTATGTGCCGCGTCGATGATGAAGATCTGCGCGACATGCTGATCGAGTTGCGTGGTTATGATCCCAAGCCCGGCTGCCGGTTCGAGCGCGAAGATAGCGTCGCGGTAACCCCCGATATCTTTATCACCGCGCGCGGCGCTGGATGGGCGATTGAGCTCAACAGCGCCAATCTGCCGCGCCTTCTTATCAACCGCACATATGTTGCCGAACTTGGACAGGACAAGGCGACAAAGGCATGGCTAGGCGAGTGCATGGCCGATGCCAATTGGCTGATTAAGGCGATGGACCAAAGACAGCGCACCATCGTCAAGGTCGCGACCGAAATTGTGAAGCAGCAGGATGGTTTCTTCCGCGGCGGCGTCGCGCATCTGCGTCCGCTGACATTGCGTCAGGTGGCCGACGCCATCGAGATGCATGAGTCCACGGTCAGCCGGGTTACCAGCAACAAATATCTGCATTGCGACCGGGGGCTGTTCGACCTCAAATATTTTTTCTCCTCAGGTGTGCAATCGGCAGACGGGGATGGCGCATCAGCCGAAGCGGTGAAGAGTCACATCAAGACGTTGATTGATGCCGAGGGCGCCAAGATATTGTCCGACGACACTTTGGTCGATTTGCTCAACGCAAAGGGCTTTGACATTGCCCGGCGCACGGTCGCCAAATATCGTGAAGCGATGGGCATTGGTTCGTCGGTGCAACGGCGGCGACAGAAGAAGATGGGCCGCTGATTACGCCCGTTGCGACAAAATTTGCTCGGCCAGAATATGATCGGCGACTTTATCGACATCGATCGCAGCCACAGGATCGGACATCGACACCAAAGTCGCTTCAAAACCTAGCCGACGGCCTGCTTGTTCCAACGCTTTTCGTAAGCTAATCGTTCGCGTGATTGCGCGTAATGCGAGCCAAGGCCCGAAGTGCAGGAACAATTTCCACGCCTTTTTGCGATCCTGCTCGGCTTCGGCCCACAGATCGAGCGCGACCAGCGACTTTGCCGACATCAAAGCAAAAAGATTGGCTCCTGAATAAGCGCCATCCCAGAAGCGCAGCCAGGTGCGCTTGGCATCGGGAAACTGTTCAAGCATCACCTGCCGCTCGACCATCGCCAAAGCGACATCGCCGTTGGCGCTACTCAAAAATTCATCGAGCATTTCGGCAGTCAGCAGCGGATGGTCGGCCGTAGTTACAAGCACCGGCCAGGCAAAGCTCATTGTCTCCAGCTGTTTTTTGATACTGAGCGAAATGCTGCTCCCGCTTTGCACAAGTGCCGCGCCACCGCCGGCTTCCACCGCGAATTTAACGGCGTCTATATCTTGAGTAAGAACGACAATTTGGCCGATATGGCAAGAGCTGTGGAGCGTTCGCACTACTCTGGTTAGCATCGGCTCACCACCTACCGGTACCAGCGCTTTCCAGCGAAGCCCGAAATGGTCTGCCAGCCGGTCAGTGCCGGGCCGTTGCCCGGCGAGGATCAGGCAGGTCCATTGCGCTGACACGTCGCTTCTCCTAGATGCCATTCAGGAGGCCAAACGCAGACAATCTAGCGCGGCCCGAGGTGGGACTTGGCTGCGCAAAATGAATATTGCAATATATGATCTCGACAAGACCATAACCCGTCGGCCAACATTCACGCGATTTCTGCTGTTTTATGCGCAGCGGCGTTCTCCTCTTCGCCTAGTGGCGCTGCCGGTCTGGATTGCAGCATTGGTCGGGTATCGCATCGGTCTATATGGCCGCAAACCGCTAAAGCAGTTTGGAATCGCGATGTTCATGGGGCGGAAATTGTCCGCAAACGCTTTGGAAAACATGGCAAGGAAATTTATCGATGAAGTTGTGGTCCACGACCTCCAGCCGGGGGCTGTGCAATGTATAGCCAATGACCGGGCACAAGGCAGACATCTCATAATCGCTACCGCCGCCCCTGCATTTTATGCAGAGGAGATCGGAAAGCATCTGGGTTTTGACCATGTCGTTGCAACCCGCCATATCGCAAACCGGGATGGCACGATAAGCAATCATATCGACGGCGAGAATTGTTACGGGGAGGAGAAGCTGAAAATGGTATCGGCCTGGCTAAGCGATCAAAAATTGGCGCGGACCGATTGTAATATATCCGTATATTCCGACCATCACAGCGACGCGCCGCTGCTCGATTGGGCCGACTGGCCGTTTTTAGTCAACGCATCGAACAAGATGCAGCAGCTCGCCAGTCGGAAGAAGTGGCAGGTGCTTACATTTTTAGCGACCATCGAATCCGGACAGTAGCCAGCGTGCAAAAAATCTGTTTCCTATTCAATCACGACCAGACGCATCAAATTGCGCACAGTCTGCCAATTGCGCTGGAACTCATCAGGACCCGCGCTGCGCACATCACACTGGCTGTTACTAGCCCGATGCTGGATACCGAAATCCGCAGGCTGGGCGGCGCAGACCTGTTCGGTGCGGATATTGTTCATTTGCAGACCAAATCTGCGCTTTCAAAGGCACTGGTGGGTGCCCTTGATGGAATCATCCCAGCAAGAAAGCTCCTGATATACCGTGACAATCTGGATTTCTTCCGGGCTTTCGACGCATTGGTGGTATCGGAAAAATCAAGCCTGATACTCAAAACCCGCTATGGGCTTGAGCATCTAAAATTCATTCACACGCGCCACGGCGCCGGTGACCGGGCCATCGGTTTCAATCCGGAAAGCGCAGAATTCGATCTTATTCTGGTTTCGGGCGAGAAAATACGCGACCGCCTTATCAGCGATGCGCGCGTTCCATCTGAGAAAATCCGGATAACCGGATATGCAAAGTTCGACATAGTCTCACCCGACCATAAGCCGCTGTTCGCCGATCCCGATCGCAAGACGGTCCTTTACAACCCGCATCCTTCTCCGCATTTGTCGAGCTGGTTTCGGTTTGGCGCGCAGGTGCTTGAGCAATTTTACCAGAGCAAAAGATATAATCTGATATTCGCCCCGCATGTCATGCTGTTCGCCCGGCCGTGGACCGTTACCATTGACAGGCTGTCGATCGCTTATGCCCGAAAGCCTGAGCACCGTTATTTTGCTGCACCGCACATGCATATCGATCTGGGCAGCCCCGCAGGTACCGACATGACCTACACCAACGCTGCTGATCTGTATCTGGGCGATGTCAGCAGCCAGGTTTACGAATTTCTGAACCGCCCGAGGCCCTGTCTTTTTCTGGATGCACATGATACAAAATGGCAGGGTGACCCGAACTACCGGCACTGGACTGCGGGCCCTGTGAAAACGAGCCCGGACGGGATCATCGACGCCGTAGGCAATAGCTTTTCCAGCCACGGCTCTTACTTGGCCAGCCAGACCCAGCTGCTTCACGACAGTTTCTCGGTAACGCCCGAAGCAGCATCGACGCGAGCCGCCAAAGCCATAATTTCGTTCCTGCAACAAACCGAAAGCGGTGCGGCGTGAGCGAGCCGGGTGCCGACCACCAGCTTGCGGCGCAGTCCCCGTTTCGGCGGGTTATGGGCAATATGGGGCACCTGTTATCCGGGAAGGCGATCGCCGGGATTACCAGCCTGATCTATCTGGCCATGGTCACGCGCATATTGGGTGTCAGCGATTATGGTACCCTGAATCTGGTTCATGCCTATGTTACTTTTTTCGGCACACTTCTGGCGCTTTCCGGCTTCCACGGGATTGTCAGATTTGGTGCCCAGTCGCTGCAAGCGTCCAACTATCACGACTTTTGGGGGTTGGTCCGGTTGCTCGCAATGATCGAGCTCGGAATGGCCGCGCTCGCCATAAGCTGCGCAATCCTGTTGTCACCCTGGGCGGCAGATTTGCTGAAACTGAATGGCACCGCTGCGCAATTTGTGCCGCTATATGCTTTTGCGGTTCTGGCAACCGTGCGAACAACACCTCAAGGGCTGCTTCAGCTTGCCAACCGGTTCGATCTGATTGGCATTCAACAGGCGGTGATGCCAGTTGCCCGGCTGATCGGCGTTGCCGTCCTCTGGTGGATTGGTGCAGGCCTTGCTGGTTTCCTGTGGGTCTGGCTGGTGGCCGCGCTGCTCGAAGGTCTGTCCATGTGGATCATGGCCTATGTTGTCGCCCGTCAAAAGGGCTGGATATCGAGCGCGCCGAGCGCTGCCAGAACCATATATGGTGACAATGCCGGGTTGATCCGGTTTGTCGGCATCACCAATGTCGACCTCACCTTGCGCGATCTCGCGCCCAAAGCGACGCCGTTGATAATCGGGTGGATGCTCGGGCCCGTTGCCACGGGTCTGTTTGTTCTTGCACAGCGCGCAAGCGCCGTATTGGTCCAGCCCGCACAAATGTTGAGCCAGGCAAGCTATTCGGTGATCGCCAAGCTGGCGGTTGAGGGGCAATATAAGCAAGCGCATAAAACCGTTCGCAAGAGCATTTTGACGGTGGCTATGGCTGCAGCAGCGGTCGCCATATTGTTTCTGGTTTTTTCCGGACAGATATTGAAGCTGCTGGGCGGAGCGGAGTTTGCCATCGCTGGCGACTTGCTAATCATGATCGGTTTTGCCTCGGCGATATTGACCGCGGCTCCGACCTTGTCCGCCGCATTGACGGCATTTGGTTTTCCGGACCGCAGCGCAACGATAAATCTGTTTTGCAATCTTGGCATGCTTCCGATTCTGGTCCTGTGCCTTTGGAAGCTCGGCGTAAACGGCGCGGGGATACATGCACTGCTGCAAAGCAGCCTGTTCGTTTTGCTGTTGGGCCTGTCCTACCGGCGTGTTTACGGAAAGTTCGCCACTTATGCAGCTTGAAGGCAAATCGATATGGGTCATGGCCAAAGGATTTGCGCCGGATGAAGGCGGTCATCAAACTTATGCCGAACAAGTCGCACTTGCCTATGCACGATTGGGCGCCAAAGTTATCGTGTTTGGTCAGACTAGCGCAGGACCGCGCGACGTCACCCACGGCCCCTTAAAGCTGGTCGATATCGGCCCCGGCAAATCACCTCTGGTCCCGCTTCGCCTTGTTGCTGCTCTCAGACGTGAGGTCCGACAATCCGGGCGGCCTGAAATTTTGCACGCCACAACATGGCGAACTGCAGTGCCGGCGATAATTGCCGGCTTCGCGCCGGTAGTTACGTTTCATGGACGCGAGTTCATGTTTGCCTCGGGCGTCGTTCGATATGTGATGCAGCAAATATTTGAGCGTGCGCGGTTGGTTGTTGCTGTGAGCCATTACTCCGCCGCGCGGCTAAAAGAGCGGGTCCGCGACTCCGGTCGAGTTGTGACGGTGGCATGGAATGGCAGTAGCATTCAGACGTCGGCATCCGAGAAACAGGACAATCCACCGATCATACTCAGTCTTTGCAGGCTTGAGCCGCGCAAGAACATTTCGAATGCGGTTAGGGCCGCTGCAATCCTCAGGGACCGCGGCTGCCAGTTTCAGTACTTCATTTGCGGCCGCGGCCCAGAAACCGCGGATATTGCTGCACTTATTGAAGGTCTGCAGCTTGGCGAGCACGTTAAAATGCTTGGGTTCGTGAGTAACGATAAGGTTGCGGACTTGTACGGATCGGCGAGCATTTTTTTGCATCCGCACATCAGCGTTGACCACGACAGGGATTTCGAAGGCTTCGGGATCGTGATCGCCGATGCCATGCGGGCAGGATGCGCGGTTGTGATTGGCGCAGGCGGCGGGGCACCCGAATTGGTGGAAGAATCGATTTCCGGCCATGTTGTCGACGGCAATGATGTATCGCAAATCGCCAATAGACTGGCAAAATTGCTGGATCATAGGGACAGCATCAAATTTATGGGGGTGGCCGCCAAAGAGAGAGCCACGCGCTATTTCACTTGGGACCGGCATGTCCGGCTAATATTGGACGAGCTCAACGACCAAAAGAGTGCCTGATTTTACGCGGCTCGCAAACGATCAAGAAAATTCCGGCTGGCTTCGCGTAAGGCAGCGGCGCGGCTTTCGAGACCAGTCATCACTTGCTGCATTTCGTCGGCAACTTCACCCACTTGTACGGCGGCGACATTCACTTCCTTGCTAAATTCGCGGACATGTTCGGCATCCTGCGCAGCATGTTCGGCATGGCTGGATATGTCGCGCGTGGCAGCCTGTTGCTGCGTGATCGCCGTCGCGATGTTATTCGCGCCCTGCTGCACCTGATTCATCTTATGCGCGACCGTGCCCACCATACGTGCCGCATGGTCCATCTGGTCCTTGATTGTGGTCACCGTGTCTGTGACCGAACCGATTGCGCCATGCGTCTGATTGGCGAGGCTCTTCACTTCCTGAGCCACGACCGCAAAGCCCCGGCCAGCTTCGCCTGCCCTTGCCGCCTCAATCGTTGCGTTGAGGGCAAGCAAATTGGTTCGGCCCGCCACATCCTGGATCATCGCGGCGATTTCCCCGACCTTTTCCGCTTCGCCGGCCAGATGCGCCATGACGCCACTGCCCTGCTTGCTGCTGGTGGTGGCGGCTTCCGATGCAGTGACCTGATCATGCACCTGCGTTGAAATTGCATCGGAAGAATCGCTCAGCTGCCGTGCAGCTGCTGCTACCATCTGGATAGCGCCGCTCATGTTCGAAGCCATGTCCGCCATGGCGTCAGTGCGTTCGCGGGTTTGTGTGCCAATTGCCGCCAGTTGCTGCGAAGATTCACCCACCGCCCGCACCGCCGACTCCATAACATCGATAATGGCGTGGACGGAGTGCTCGAACTCACTGGCCAGCGCGGCCATTGCCTGGCGCTGCTCAATTTCCGCCCGCTGGCGTTCTTCATCGCGTGCGGCGCGCGTGTTGCGGCGTTCGGCATCGACAGCCTCCAGTCTTTCCTGCTCGGATGCAAAGAAAAGTTCCTGACTGCGCGCAAATGTTTGCGCATTGTCGAGCGACTGCATGAATGATCGCCATTGCATCATGGCGATGCGATGGAGCGATAATCCGAAGACAGCGATGCCGACATAGAAAAACCACGGCATCGTGATCGCTGCATAGCTGGCAGATATCGTGCTACCAATCGTAAGGACGGACAGCCACATGACCATAGCCGCTGGCAGGCAAAGGTAAATGAGCGCGCCGATGGCGATCAGGCCGAAAGTCATTGCGCTGCCGACAACTATTCCGATGTCCTGATGATAACTCCATATATCAGCAAGCAAGAGCACCCAACTAAATGCCTCGATAGTTACCTGCAAAACAAACAGGCGACGCAGAAACAGCAGGTGGTCACCTTTCGGGTCACCCTCTGCGACATAGTCTTTGATCCGAACGTGGATGCGATAGCCGACGATAGCCGCAACAGTGTAGAGCGGCGCCGCATATTGCGCGAAATTCGGGTTTGCGCCGCCAAACCAGAGAATGGCCAGTGCCGGCCACATCGTAACCAGCCCCGAAATGAATACTGCAACATGCGACCGGCCTGCGGCCTGCAACTGTGCGACCATGAGATCACGATTGTCGGCGTGGGCCGAACGACGCAATATCGCCCACTCACCCTTCAGGTCGGTGAAAAAGGCAAACATGTCCTTCAAATGGCGCAATTCGCTCATACTTATGGTTCCGTCGGTTTAATCCCCGCTAGCCGTAACCAAAAAGGGTAAATCACCCGTTAACCATCGAGCCGAGACTTAATTCGTCCCCATGAATTTCGTCACATCCGCAAGTACCGATGCCTTCGCCCGGAATGGGCGCGCTATTGCCATGATGATGTCGGAATGGTCGATCCCGGAATAGATTTTGAGCTGTTGCCGCCCGCCCAGTTCCTGCATCTTTGCCGATAAGGATTTGCTGTTGCGGGGCTTTACGACGGTATCGATGTCCCCTGTCAGCAAGAGCAGAGGCGGCGCATCGGCGCGGGCATATGTGATTGGCTGGGTTTCGGTAAGATCGGGCCAGGCTCCAAGCGCAATTTTTGATGAATCAGTCGTGAGCGGGAGGAAATCATAGCCCCCAGCGAGACCTACCGCGCCCTTGATAATTGAGGGGTCTAGCCCTTCCGCCGCCAGCCATTGTTTGTCGAGTGCGGCCATCATCACGATATGCGCGCCCGCGCTGTGGCCCATGATGAAAAGCTGTCCAGCGTCACCTTGGTATTTGCCGATATTGGCATGGACCCAGGCAATGGACGAAGCGGTGTCCTCGACAAAAGCAGGAAAGCGGTGCTGTGGCGTCTTGCGATAGTCGGCGATTACCGTCAGGATCCCGCGCGCGGCAAACGCCCGGCCCAGAAAGCCATAGCCGTCACGTTCGCCATCGCGCCACGCACCGCCGTGAAAGAAAACCAGCACAGGATAGGGCTTCGCCGCTTCACCTTCCGGCACGTAAATGTCCAGTTTCTGCCGCTCGTCGCGGCCATAGGCGATGCCGACTGTAGGCGTACCATTATATTCGACGCTGCCCGGGGCGACCCTGTCGACGAAATCCAGCTTCTGCGGATCGGTTTTCATCCAGAACCATCCGCCAAAGGCGATAGCGGCAACCAGCAGCGTGAACAGAATATATTTAATCATGGCTGGTGTGTGCCCGCCAAACCACGCGCACACAACGAAAAAAGGCAGCTCCCGTCGGAGCCGCCCTTCCCTAGCAAGCCGGGATGTTTGACCATCCCATGCAAGATGAATACTAACGCTTCGAGAACTGGAAGCTCTTGCGCGCCTTGGCCTTGCCGTATTTCTTACGCTCGACCACGCGGCTGTCGCGGGTCAGGAAGCCCTCGGCCTTCACTGCGCTACGCAGTGTGGGCTCGTACTTCGACAATGCCTGGGCGATGCCGTGCTTCACAGCGCCGGCCTGGCCCGAAAGACCACCGCCCTTGACGGTAACCATCACGTCATACTGACCAACGCGCTCGGTGATACCGAACGGCTGGTTGATGACGAGACGAAGCGACGGACGTGCGAAATATACTTCCTGATCGCGGCCGTTGACGACAATCTTGCCGGTGCCGGGCTTCAGCCAGACACGGGCAACCGCGTCCTTGCGGCGACCAGTCGCGTAGCTGCGACCCTGTGCGTCGATTTCCTGTTCGCGGATAACGGCGGCGATCTGCGATCCTGCTGGTACCGACGTTTCGGCGCCCAAGGTTTCGAGATCAGCGAGTGAGTTAGCGGTTTCGGACATTATGCACCCACCTTGTTCTTGCGGTTCATGGAAGCGACGTCGAGCGTCTTTGGCTGTTGACCATCATGTGGATGCTCGGTGCCGTTATAGAGGTGAAGCGCGCGCATTTGTGCACGGCCCAATGGTCCGCGGGGAACCATGCGCTCAACTGCCTTTTCAAGCACGCGCTCGGGGAATTTGCCTTCGAGGATCTTGCCAGCGGTAACTGCCTTGATACCGCCGATATAACCGGTGTGGCGATAATAGACCTTGTCGGTCAGTTTCTTGCCGGTGAACTTCACCTTGTCGGCGTTGATGACGACAACATGGTCGCCGCAATCGACGTGCGGGGTGTAGCTTGGCTTCGTCTTGCCGCGCAGGATATTGGCGATGATGCTGGCAACGCGGCCAACGACCAGGCCTTCTGCATCAATGAGGATCCACGATTTCTCAACGTCCTGCGGACGAATCGATTTCGTAACTCTGGATAGCGTTTTCATCGCTAATCGAACCTTTCGAATTTGGATAGTTGCGCAGAATCACTAAAGCCCTGCACGCGAAGCGGTGCCAATGACGATGAAGTACCTTATAGTCAAGCAAAAGCAGGGGTTTTACGGCGGGTAAAATAATACCGCCTCCCCGTTATCTCGTTTCTGCGGCCACCCAATCGGCAAAGGGCTGGTAGGCCGACTCCGTCGACAGCCGGACAATCGCGGGCACTTCATAACGATGCAGTGCCGCGATCCGCTTCATTGCGGCGTCGGCTTTTGCCGGGCTCGTCTTGAAAATCACCGGATGCTCTTCTTTTGCCTCTATCTCGCCTTCCCACCGGAAGTGCGAGATCATCATAGGCAGCCGGTTGGCACAGGCAACCAGGCGTTCCTCAAGCAATTTCCGGCACACATCATGGCCCTCGCCCGCCGTCGGAAATACCGCATAAATCAGCGCAATTTCACTTTTACCAATGTTATTGGCCATCATGTCGTCCGATGACATGCGCACCCCAAACGGTTGATGCGACCACCAAGGCCCCCACAGCCTGATGCAGAACGGCAAGCACGATATTGACCCCCGTCATGACCGTAGCAATGCCGAGCAGAATCTGCACGCCAAAGGCTGTGTGAATGGCAATGGACGCCGGTCGCGCGCCTGCCTTTCTGGTCCGACGGGAAAGCATGATGAGCGCTATTACCGCAACCCATGCCCACCAACGGTGCACAAAATGGGTTAAGAACGGATCGTTGATAAGGGCATAGAGTGCACCTTTGGTGGTATCGATTCCGTCGGGCACGAAACGGTCGTTCATCATCGGCCAACTGTTTGAAACATAACCAGCATTCAGTCCCGCCACCCATGCGCCAAAGAGCAATTGCACGAATAATATAGCCAAAACTGCACTGGCAAATCCGGTAAGCTTTGCTGGCTTTTCTGCCGGATTTCTGGTCAGCGCTTTCAGATCAAGCGCGGTCCACACCAATCCGCCCAGAATAAACAGTGCCGTCAACAAATGGACCGCGAGCCGGTAATGGCTGACATCAGTGCGTGCCGACAGACCCGAGGACACCATCCACCAGCCGATTGTGCCCTGCAAACCGCCGAGCGCCATCAGCGCGAGCAAACGGGGCTTGTAGCCTGCGGGAATAGCGCGCTTCACCCAGAACCACGCAAGCGGTAGCGCAAATGCCAGACCAACAATGCGCCCCAGCAGCCGATGCACCCATTCCCAAAAATAGATGAATTTGAACTCGGCGAGCGTCATCCCCGCGGGGCCGTTAATCTGCACATATTCGGGAATTTGTTTGTATTTTTCAAATTCCGACGCCCAGGCTGCTTCGCTCAAGGGCGGTAACGCACCGGTGATCGGCTTCCATTCAGTAATCGAAAGCCCCGACTCGGTCAGCCGCGTAATCCCGCCGACAACGACCATCGCGAACACCAGCAGGGCAATGACCATCAGCCATTTGATGAGCGCCTCGGGACGATAGGTAGTCGCAGGCATTTCTCGGGGTGAGATGAGGGCTATATCCATGAGCCGCGATATGCGCGGACCGCAGGCCACTGGCAAGTCCGACGTCCGTTCGCCGATTGCATTTTGCCACTCCGGAATTGCAAAAACCGGTAGCCGTGAGAGCCACGCAATATGCAAGAAGACTATTTTATCGCAGCCAGCACATATAGAAACTCGACATAGCCCATTGTCGCGTCTTCAAGCCCTGCGACCTTGGGGTTAGTAGAATCGATCAGATAATATTCATCGGGCGCGTGCGCGCCTGCACCATGACCGATGCCAAAATGGCCGGCAGCGATCGATACCGGCGGCGACGTAAAGGTTGCGCCGGGCCAGCTACCTGCCAGCCGGGCGTTGAGCGTCGCTGTAACCCCAAGCTTGCGATATGTCGCCAGTTCGGTCTGGATGAGTCGGCTAGATTCAGGCGTTTCGGTCGGATCATAGCCGCCACCGATCTTCATTTCGACATCGCTAAATCCGCGCTTGTCGAGATGGGCGCGTAGTTTTCGCACCGCTTCGTCACGCGTCTGGTTGGGGACAAGTCGCAGGTCGAGCTTTGCGACGGCACGGCCTGGCAGGATGGTCTTGCCACCCGGTCCGGTATAGCCTGCGACCAAGCCCTCGATATTTACCGTTGGCTCCTGCGCCAGCCGGATTTGCGCTTGATCATAAGGCAGATTGTCAATCCAGTGCGTAACGCCCAGAATTTTCTTCTGCTCCGCCTCGTCACCTAATTTTGCTGCTTCGGTAATCAGGCCTCTTTCACGCACGGTCAGCGGACGGACATTTTCGAACCAGCCATCAATTATTGGTGTATTACCATCTGCCGTAACCAGCGTATTGAGCGCCGCGACCAATCGCCACGCGGGAGAATCGATCATTGCCTTCAGGCTCGAGTGCACATCACCCTTCGGTCCGCGTCCCCACTTCTCTCCACTGGCGATCAATTCCAGTTCGACAATGCCTTTGGACCCCAAATTGACATCGACGCTACCCGATTTATCCTGCCAACTCGCAGGGATGAAAATGCCTTCACACTTTCGCAAGGCAGCAAGGATGTTTGGCTTGGTCGCCACCTGCTGGAAATGCGGCGAGCCGATTTCCTCTTCGCCTTCACAGATCAGCACGATGTTGACGGGCAGCTTGCGTCCTGCGGCCTTAATCGCGTGCAGTGCCGCCAGAAAGGTTGCCTCAGGCCCTTTCTGGTTGACCGCGCCGCGCCCCATAATAGCCTTGCCAAAGCCAGGCCGGTCGACCATTCGTCCTTCGAGCGGCGGGGACGACCATTCCGCCGGATCGAACTGCTTTACATCATACATGAAATAGATGCCCAGCGTCCGCTTTGCGCCAACGTCAATCGTGCCGAACACGCCCGGATGCCCATCGGTGGGGACAATTTCGACATTGGCAAAGCCAGCATCTTTGGCCAGCTCTGCCATATAAGCAGCGCCTTCCGGCATATTGCGGTTTTCGGCAGCAATAGAGGGCAAGGCAATCCAGTCGCGAATGCGCTTTATCGAAGCATCGCGACCAGCATCAACAGCCTTGCGGATATCTGCAAGGCCGCTTTCCTTGGCCGAGATCCCTAAAGGACGCAGGAACATCGCGCCTGCGCCGAGCATCGCCGCTCCGCGCATAAGATCGCGGCGTGCCATACTGGAATTCTGCGCTATTTCGATTTTGTCCATACGGCTTCCCCTGCTTCTTGCTCCACGCACGACTTTGGCGGATTATCTTGCAAAGGCAAGGGGCAGCTCCACACCCGGTTATTCAAATGTAATGTTGTAACGTGCGGCGAATCATGCCATTAGGGGCTGGTAATGACGCAAGTGTGGACAAAATGGCGCTGGGACGGGCTCGGTTTGAGCATCGCGGGCCTGTGCCTTATGCATTGCCTTGCAACCACCGTACTGCTTGCGGTGCTGGCCTCGGCGGGCGGGTTGCTGGTGGATCCTATCATTCATGAGGTCGGGCTGTTCCTTGCCATTATCTTTGGTGTATTGGCGCTCGGCAAAGGCCTTTGGGATCATGGCTTCGTGATGCCTGCAGCGATTGGCGCTCTGGGTATCGGTATTATGGCGGGTGCATTGACGTTGCCGCATAGCGGTACCGAGATTCTCTGGACGATATTGGGCGTGGGCGTCCTCGCGCTCGGCCACGACCTTAACCACCGCGCGTCTAATTAAGCCCTAGATTGACCCGCTGGCTGCTAGGGCCTACATTACAGGCATGGCATCACATCACCATCATGAGCATGAAGGCGCGTCACTCGCCAAAGCGGCGCAGAGCGCGCTAACCGACGCGGGCGAGCAGTGGACGGACATGCGCGCCGATATATTCTCCGTGCTGGCGACCTTTGAAAAACCAGCGTCGGCCTATGACATTGCCGACCTTGTCTCGCAAAAGCGCGGCAAGCGGGTTGCGCCTAACAGCGTCTACCGGATTCTCGACCTGTTCGTGTCCACCAACCTCGCGCGGCGGGTGGAAAGCGCAAATGCCTATGTCGCCAATTCACACCCCGGTTGCCTTCATGACTGCATTTTCCTGATTTGCGACACGTGCGGCACCGCAACGCACATCGACGATGATAGACTGACGAATAATGTGCGCGCGGCGGCTGAACATGCCGGATTCGCGCAGGTACGCCCCGTTATCGAAGTGCGCGGCAAATGTGCTGATTGCGACTGACGAATAGTAACTGACAGCGCCAAATTTACCCGTTAAAGCTGACGGGATGACCAATACGCCAGACACGCCGTTGCTTGACACGGTTAAAGTGCCCGCCGACCTCCGACAGTTACAGGTGTCGCAGCTCCGCCAGCTCGCCGATGAACTCCGCGCTGAAACCATTTCCGCCGTTTCCGTGACCGGGGGCCATCTTGGTGCCGGGCTGGGCGTGGTCGAGTTGACCACTGCGATCCATTATGTGTTCAACACGCCCGACGACCGGCTGATCTGGGATGTCGGCCATCAATGCTATCCGCATAAAATACTTACCGGCCGCCGCGACCGGATCCGCACGTTGCGCACCGGCGGCGGGCTGTCGGGTTTTACCAAGCGCAGCGAGAGTGAATATGACCCGTTCGGCGCGGCACATAGCTCGACCTCGATAAGCGCCGCATTGGGCTTCGCCGTTGCCAACAAAATGGCAGGCAAACCGGGTAAGGCTATAGCAGTAATCGGCGACGGCGCGATGAGCGCTGGCATGGCTTATGAGGCGATGAACAACGCGCAGGCGGCGGGCAACCGCCTGGTGGTCATTCTCAACGATAATGACATGTCGATTGCGCCGCCCGTAGGTGGGTTGTCCGCCTATCTCGCGCGGCTGGTATCTTCGAGCGAATATCTGGGCTTGCGCAGTTTTGCCAGCAAGGTCGCCAAAAGGCTGTCGCGCCGTATCTACAGCGCCGCATCAAAGGCCGAAGAATATGCGCGCGGCATGGCGATGGGCGGCACGCTGTTCGAGGAACTTGGCTTTTATTATGTCGGGCCAATCGACGGGCATAATCTCGACCAGCTGATTCCCGTGCTCGAAAATATCCGTGACAATGCCGAAGGACCGGTGCTGGTCCATGTCGTCACCAAGAAGGGCAAGGGTTATGCGCCTGCCGAGGCCGCCGATGACAAATATCATGGCGTGGTCAAGTTCGATGTGATCACCGGCAAGCAGGACAAGGGTCCCGGCGGCGGCCCGCCTGCGTACCAAAATGTCTTTGGTGAAACGCTGGCGAAGCTGGCCGATACAGACCCGCGGATTTGCGCGATTACCGCCGCTATGCCGGGCGGAACCGGCGTCGATAAATTCGCCGCAGCGCATCCCGACCGCGCCTTCGATGTCGGAATTGCCGAACAACATGGCGTCACCTTTGCCGCTGGCCTGGCGGCTCAAGGCATGCGGCCTTTCTGCGCAATCTATTCTACATTCCTGCAGCGCGCCTATGATCAGGTCGTGCACGATGTAGCGATCCAGAACCTGCCCGTTCGCTTCGCCATCGACCGTGCCGGACTGGTCGGCGCCGACGGCTCGACCCACGCTGGTTCGTTCGACATCACCTATCTCGCGACCTTGCCCAATATGGTGGTGATGTCACCCGCCGACGAGGCTGAGCTGGTGCACATGACCTACACCGCTGCGATGCACGATAGCGGCCCGATTGCGTTCCGCTACCCACGCGGCAACGGCACTGGCGTGGCGATGCCTGAAGCGCCGATGCAACTCGAAATCGGCAAAGGCCGTATTGTCCGCGAAGGCAAAAAGGTCGCCATCCTCTCGCTCGGCACGCGTCTGGCCGAGGCTTCAAAAGCGGCCGATACGCTCGATGCCAAGGGCCTCAGCACCACGGTCGCAGATCTGCGTTTTGCCAAACCGCTTGATGAAGACATGATTCGCCACCTCATCGCGACGCACGAAGTCGTTGTCACGGTTGAGGAAGCCGCCATCGGTGGCCTCGGCGCGCATGTCCTGACACTGGCGAGCGACTTGGGACTAATGGACACGGGCCTTAAAATCCGGACAATGCGCCTGCCCGATATCTTTCAGGATCAGAACAGTCCGCAAAAGCAATATGACGAAGCTGGCCTGAACGCGCCGCAGATCGTCGAGACTGTGCTAAAGGCGCTGCGCCACAACAGCGCGGGCGTGGAGGAAGCGAGCGTGCGGGCCTAAACCCGCACGTTAAATATCAACCCGGAATAACCGCCTGTGCGGTCTGGCCATCGCCCTCTGGTGCGGCGATGATGTCGCGGGTGATGCTGCCCTTGTTCACGGTATTCGTATTGGGGTCGCCGACTGATGAGCGAATGCCGGCTTCGGATGCGCCTGCTGACGTGGATAGCCCGCGTTCGGCTACCGAGCGTGGCGCGGGACCGCCGAACAAAGCTTCGAGGACCTGTTCCTGTCCGCCTTCGGTCGGGCGGATGGCGGTGGTAGCGGTTGGCTCCAGCGCGTAATCGGGGGGAACGACCAACGGCGCTGCGCGGCCGGTCGACGGCGCAGCCGCCTGCTGCCCACGAATGTCCCAATCCCACAATGCCTGGCCGACATTACCGGCAGAGGCGCAGCCCGAAAGCGTCGCCATCGATACCATAGCGGCTCCGGCAAGAATTTGTTTCTTCGTCATGTCTGGCAGTCCGATCTTATTGCTTGGGCGCGGGCGCTGTACCGCCGAACATAGCTTCGAGAACCTGCTCTTTGGTATCGCCATCCTGTGGACGCGGTGCATTGGGCGTCGGCGCGGGCAGCGTGAACGCGGCAGGAACCTCGATTGGCTTGGACCGTGTCACAGCGAACTCATCGGGACGCTGGCGGTCGAACACGCCAGTCGAGCCGCAACCCGAAAGGGCCAGCAACGCAAATGCTGCCAAGGTGATTTTACGCTTCATGTGGTCTCCGATATTTCCGCGCTGCTTGCGGGTTCCTGAACGGGCTCCTTTTCGCGCATCAGGAAGGCGCGGGCAAGCAATATCAGCACGCCGATGGTGATGGCGGCGTCCGCCAGGTTGAAGATATAGAATGGCCGGAACGCGCCGAAATGCAGGTCGGCATAATCGACGACATAGCCGTACCGCACGCGGTCGACGATATTGCCAAGCGCCCCGCCAAGCACCATCGAGAGCGCCAGCACATCGCCGCGAAATTTTTCGCGCCACATCCAGACGAACACGCCAGCAGCGATAACGGCGGTCAACGCGACCAGCGCCCAACGCTCTGCATCGCTGTCGGCGGTGAGGAAGCTCATCGATACGCCGCGATTTTCGGCATAGCGCAGGTCGAAGAACGAGATGATGTGGATGACACCGCGGCTTTGCAGCTGCAGCGGCCCAAGCATCGCATATTTGACGATCTGGTCGGCAATGAAGACAAGGCTTGCCAGCATGATGCCCTGCAAGCGGAATTTGGGGTTGGGGTTCATGCTTTTCCGTTCACAACAGTATCGCACCTGTCGCACAGTGTGCCGTCCTCGACAACCTCGGGCAGATGCCGCCAGCAGCGACCGCATTTGTGGTTGGTGGTTGGCGTAATAGAAATTCGAGCACCTTCCCTGTAAGTGTATGAGCCACCCCCATCTGCCATATTGATTTGACGGGACGTGACGGCAATTCTCTCAAGGGTCGTCCGCGCCGTAATCAATACTTCGGACCAATCAACGTCATGCAGTGGGTGCAATTCTGGCTCAAGGCAGAGGTTCACGTCGGCAGCTAGCGATGAGCCGATCACTTTGGCTCGTCGATACGGTTCGACATCTTCATTCACCCAGTTCCGGACTGTTCGGACCTGATTCCAACGGTCTACCAACTCGTCGCCCCAGCGAAGGCTGGGGCCTATCTCGTCTGTCCGATCAGCGCCGCCCTCGGTGGCTAGACGTGATGGACCCCAGCCTTCGCTGGGGTGACGGGTGATGGGAAGGACGGGCCAGTCGGAGAAGTGGACCGAGTCCGCATCCGGGAACCGCGTTTGCCACACCTCTTCGCTCGTGAACACCAGCACCGGCGCGGCATATCTCACCAGCGCGTGGAACAGGATGTCCAAAACCGTCCGATACGCCATCCGCTTGGGATCGGTGGCCGCGTCGCAATAGAGGCAATCCTTGCGGATATCGAAGAAGAAGGCCGACAGGTCTTCATTGGCGAAATCGGTCAGCAGGCGGACGTAGCTGTTGAAGTCGAAGTCATTGACCGCGACTTTCAACTTCGCGTCCATGTCGGCGAGCAAATGGAGCATATACCGCTCCAGCTCGGGCATATCGGCGACTGCGACCTTCTCCGCGTCCGAAAAGCCGTCGATCGCGCCCAATAGATAGCGAAACGTATTGCGCAATTTGCGGTACTGGTCGGACACGCCTTGCAAAATCTCTTTGCCGATCCGGTGGTCCTCGGTGAAATCCACGGTCAGCGCCCAGAGCCGCAAGATGTCCGCACCGCTGTCGCGCATCAGGTCGAGCGGATTGATCGTGTTGCCCAGCGACTTGGACATCTTCATGCCCTTTTGGTCCATCGTAAAGCCGTGCGTCAGCACCGCATTGTATGGTGCGCGCCCTCTTGTGCCGCAGCTTTGCAGCAGGCTCGACTGGAACCAGCCGCGATGCTGGTCGCTGCCTTCGAGATAGAGGTCTGCGGGCCATTGCAGATCGGGCCAGCGCCCGCTTTCCAGCGTGAACACATGTGTGCAGCCCGAATCGAACCAGACGTCGAGAATGTCAGTCACTCGTTCGTAATCTTCGAGCGCATAATCGCTCCCGAGATATTTCTGCGCGCGCTCATCGCTCCAGCCATCGACGCCATTTTCGCGAACGCCAGCGATAATGCGCGCGTTGACGGCAGGGTCATTGAGATACTGGTTGGTTCCCTTTTTCACGAACAAGGTGATCGGCACACCCCATGCGCGCTGGCGGCTGAGCACCCAGTCGGGGCGACCCTCGACCATCGAAGACAGCCGGTTGCGGCCCTTTTCGGGGATGAAACGGGTGTCGGCGATGGCCTGCATCGCGGTTTGGCGGAGGGTTCCCCTCCCGTAGACGGGAGGGGTTAGGGGTGGGAGCGAGCCGTCAGGCGAGCTTGCGACCTCACCGTCGAGGCCCACCCCAACCCCTCCCGCCTGCGGGAGGGGCTTTATGTCCTTATCCATCGACACAAACCACTGCGGGGTGCAGCGATAGATGACCTTCGCCTTCGACCGCCAGCTATGCGGATAGCTGTGCTTGTAATCCGCCGACGCCGCGAGCAGCCCACAAGCCTCACTTAGAGCTGAACAGATCGGGCCGTCGGGTGCGTTGAATTTGGGGTTGATGACGCTGCCCTCACCGCCGAGCCAGCCCCAGTCGGCGCGATATTTGCCGTCGCCTTCGACCGCGAAGACCGGATCGATGCCATTCGCCTTGCACAGATCGAAATCATCCTCGCCATGGTCGGGCGCCATATGGACAAGCCCGGTGCCGCTCTCGGTGGTGACGAAATCACCCGCGAGCATCGGACGCGGCTTGGCAAAGAAGCCACCAAGATGGTGCATCGGGTGGCGGACCATAGTTCCGGCTAGATCGGAGCCTTTGCCTGTCCACTTCTCGACGTACCGCGTGACACCGAACGTTTCTTGCCATCTAGCCAAGCACGAGCGTGCCACGAGGTAGCTATTCTTCGCTTTCAAGTTGGATGGGATAGCCTCTGCAGCTTCTTGCCGATGCGGGCGCGCACCACCATAGACACCAAAGCCAACCAAAACATACTCAACATCCGGCCCATAAGCCAAAGCCTGATTGACGGGAATCGTCCACGGCGTCGTCGTCCAGATGACGGCGTACGCGCCCTTCAATTCCTCAATCGGGCTATCCACAATCTCGAAAGCCACATCGATCTGCGTCGAGACGATATCTTCATATTCGATCTCGGCCTCGGCCAAAGCGGTCTTTTCGACCGGCGACCACATCACCGGCTTCGCGCCGCGATAGAGCTGGCCGCTTTCCGCAAATTTCAACAGCTCCGAAACAATCGTCGCCTCGGCCTGGAAATCCATCGTCAGATAGGGATTGTCCCAATCGCCGTTGATGCCCAGCCGCTTCAATTGCTCGCGCTGCGTATCGACCCAGCCTTGCGCATAAGCGCGGCATTCGGCACGGAATTCTTTGGCTGGAACCTCGTCCTTGTTGAGCTTTTTCTTGCGATATTGCTCCTCGACCTTCCACTCGATGGGCAGGCCGTGACAATCCCAACCGGGCACATAAGGCGCGTCCTTGCCGAGCAGGGTCTGTGTGCGGACGACCATGTCCTTGAGGATATGGTTGAGCGCATGGCCGATGTGCATGTCGCCATTGGCATAAGGCGGGCCGTCATGCAGGATGAACTTCTCACGCCCCCGGCGGCGGTTGCGGAGTCGCTCATAGAAGCCTTGCTCCTGCCAGCGCGCCAAAATGCCCGGCTCCTTCTGCGGCAAGCCGGCCTTCATGGGGAAATCTGTTTTCGGCAGGAAAACGGTGTCGCGATAGTCGATAGGGTCGGTCATGTCGCGGCGGTGCTTAGAGGATAAAGTGCGGCGGATAAAGGCCTTCCATACCTCTCCCGTTGGTAGAGGATACGCAGCCTTGTGAGCGAAGCGAATTAGGCGGAGTTGGTGAGGGGATGAGTGCTATCGAAAGGGCGGCACCCCTCACCCAGCTATGACTAAGCAACAAGTTGCCAAGTCGCCGCAACCCTCTCCCAATGGGAGAGGGAGTTACCCCTTCAACGCAGGGCCAATCGCCCAGATATCCTCAACCCAGATATAGCCGTTAAAACTGCCAGGTATCCGGCCAAGGTCATGCACATCGGTCAGCCCCTCGTTCGACTTGCCACTTTCATACGGTCCCGTCACGATGATCCGCGCGCCGACGCTTTCCATCCGAGCGATCAGGTGGTTGGGCCAGCCCCACATCGGCCATTGATAATTGACCGGAATGACGAGCACGCCATTGCGGCAGCTTTCGGGAACGATGCCGGTCCAGCCATAGAGAACATAATCGGTGGTGCAGGCCTTCGCCTCGCCTTTCATGTTGAAGGCCCAGTTTTTGGGCGCGAGTTGGCGGATGCGGTCGACAGGGCCTTGCGCACCGTAAAAGGCATCGCCGAGTTTTTCATAATCGCGGCCCGATGCCTTCAATATGGCAAACAGCTGGTCAGCCTCGGCAGGGTTTTTCGATTTGAAATTGTAAAGCAACGCCCGCGAAGGCAAAGCCGCCAGCGCTTCCTCGACTGTCGGTATTTGCCCTACCCCTTTGCCGCGCAAGGGATAGGTTTTGCCGCGATCGGCCGTATAGCCATAGCCGATATCTAGCGCCTTCAACTCCGCCAAAGTCAGGTCGCGCGTTTCGCCCTTGCCATTAGTACGGCAATCGACGGTCCAGTCGTGGAACAGCACCATCTTGCTATCCTTGGTAGGCGCAACGTCGATCTCGACCAGCGCCCCGCCCAGCCCCGCGGCCATCTGGATCGAGGCTATCGTGTTTTCGAAAACTTCATGATCGGGCGGGTTGATAAAGCGCGCGGTGCAAGTGTCGCGACCGACCGCCGCGCGCTTGTCATAGAGATGATAGACCCCGCGATGCGCGATCAGCTTCGGCTTGCCTTCGGGCTTTGGTGCGAGCCAGCTTGCGTTGAGCAGCGAGAGAGCGACGAGGATGAGGATGACGATGGCCAACACTCGCTTTCTGCCTTTGGATAGTTTCATCATGCCTCCAAAATCGCTTCCGAACCCTTAGCGGTCTTCGCGTCTTCGCGCGAAATATTTTGTGCGCGCGAAGACGCGAAGAACACGAAGATTATAAACCGCTCAATATCACCCGCGCCTCGTCACAATCCCTCGCCATCTGCGCCATCAACGCATCCATATCGTCAAACTTCGCCTCTGGCCGGATGAAGGCGTGGAATTCGACTTCGATCTGCTGCCCGTAAAGGTCTTCGGCAAAGTCGAAGAAATAGGGTTCGAGCAATTCCTTGGGCGGATCGAAACTCGGGCGGATACCGAGATTGGCCGCGCCGTTTAGCACGCGGCCATCGGGCAATCGACCCTTCACCGCATAGATGCCGTAACGCGGGCGCAGATAATGGCCCATGTCGATATTCGCGGTAGGAAAGCCCAAGAGCCGCCCGTTCTTGTCGCCATGCTGGACGATGCCTTCCACGGCAAAGGGCCGGGTGAGCAGACGGGTCGCGGTGGCGCAATCGCCTGCCTTTAATGCATCTCGGATACGGCTTGAGGAGATCACGCCGCCGTCGTCAACCACCGGTCCCATAGCCGTCGCGGTCAACCCGTGCGCCGCGCCCAATTCGCGCAGCACATCGACATTGCCGCCGCGTCCCTTGCCGAAGGTGAAGTCTTCGCCGGTGATGACGCCGCTAACCCCCAGCCGTTCGGCCAGCAGCTTGACGACAAAGTCCTCCGCCGTGGTACCAGCAAGCTCTGCATCGAAATCGAAAACCAGCATCGCATCGGCGCCTGCCGCTTCGAACAGGCGTTGCCGCTGCTCGAGCGTGGTCAGCCGGAAAAATGGAATATGCGGCGCGAAGAAGCGTACCGGGTGCGGGTCGAAGGTGGCGACAATCGCTGGACGCCCTGCCGCCTTTGCCTGCTGGATAGCTTCGCCCACCACAGCCTGATGGCCCAGATGGAAGCCATCGAAATTGCCCAAAGCCACTATTCCGCCGCGCAAATGTTCGGGCATAAGGTCGCGGGCGGAAAGGCTGGGGATCGTCATTGAGCGGCGGGAGCCTTTGCCATCGGCACCAGCCCAGCTCGGATAACGCGCAGCGCGTTTTCTCCCATCGCCGCGCGGATTTCTATTTCTGTGAAGCCTTCATCCATTAGCGCCTGCGTCACCTGTGCTAGTTGCGAAGTGTCGAAACGAACGGTGGTCGCGCCGTCATAATCCGAGCCGAGCGCAACATGGGCAATGCCAACGAGATCGCGGACATGCTTCATCGCCTTGGCAGCGGCACGCGGGTCAGTCGAGCACACCGCGCCCTCCCAATAACCGATGCCAATCACCCCGCCGGTTTTGGCGACGCCGCGGATTTCGTCGTCGGTCAGGTTGCGGTTGACCTTGCACGTCGCCTGCACCCCGCCATGGCTCGAGACAACGGGCCGCTTTGCCATCGCCAGCAGTTCGGCAACGCCCGCGTGGGAGAGATGCGCGATATCGACAATCATCCCCTTCGTCTCCATCCGCCGGACAATGTCGCGACCAAAAGGAGTAAGTCCGCCTTTCTTCAGCCCGTGCATCGACCCGCCCAGTTCATTGTCGAAGAAATGCGTAAGGCCCGCCATCCGGAAACCGGCATCATACAGTCGGTCGAGATTGGCAGCTTTGCCTTCGAGATTTTGCAGGCCTTCGATCGTGAGCATTGCGCCGACGCCATTGCCCTTAGTCTTCCGCCGCGCGAGCAAACCATCCAACTCATTAAAGGCAGTAACTTTCACCAGCGACGTTTTTGATTGAGCGACTGCCTCGTCAAGCTTCGCTCCATGATATAGCGAACGCTCGACCAGCGAGTTCCATGTCTTGACCGGCTGCAGCTGGGCAATGGTCAGCAGCGTAATGTTGTCGGTATCCGCACTGTTACCATCATAATTCTGGCCTTTGGGGGTCTTCGAAACCGACGAAAACAGCTGTAGTGCGACATTGCCCTGCTGTAAGCGCAGCAAATCCATATGTCCGCGTGATGCGGGGTTGCCGAGATCGCGGTTCCACATCAGCGTGTCGCTGTGCAGGTCGACAATACTCAAAGTCTGATGCAGCGCTTTCGCTTCGTCGCTCACTTTAATCAACGGCTTGCCATCGATGACATTCATCGAGCTTTCAACATAGCCCGGCGCAAAACCGAAAAACCCGATAGCCGCAACGCCGATCAGCGCCAGCGGAATCCAGACCTTTTTACGCATCTTATTCCCCCCGACGAACCAGCGTCACAAAATCATACGCGGGAATATCTCCTTCCGCTGCATGCGCCTCGCGCGCAACTTCCTGCCATTCTGCTTTATCGAATGACGGCATCACCGTGTCGCCATCCGGCTTGGCCGCGATTTCGGTGAGTTCGATCTTGTCGGCCAGTTGCAAGAACAGCTTAAAGATTTCCGTTCCGCCGATCACGCAGACATGCGGACCATTGGAAAGTTTCAGCGCCTCTTCGACCGAGTGCGCAACCTCCGCCCCGTCCTCTTCCCATTCCATATCGCGAGTCAGCACGATGTGCCGGCGGCCGTCCAATATCCCCGGCAGGCTGTCGAACGTCTTGCGGCCCATGATCATCGGGCGGCCTTTGGTGATTTGCTTGAAATGGCGCAGGTCGGCGGGGATATGCCAAGGCATCCCGCCATCCCTCCCGATAACTCCATTGGCGGCGCGGGCGAGGACAAGGATAATTTCGGGATGATTCATATGTCCCGCTTTGCCTTGTAAATATTACCGATACAAGCGGGTAACGTGCCCTATTTTACGACCCGCGCGCGCTTCTGCCTTGCCATAGAGATGCACATTGGCCGCCGGGTCGCCGAGCAGTTGCAGGTAACGCTCGCCATCCTTGCCGATCAGGTTCTGCATCTCGACCCGCTCCGCCACAGTCGCGGTACTGCCAAGTGGCAGCCCGCAAATCGCGCGAATGTGGTTCTCGAACTGGCTGGTTTCCGCGCCTTCAATTGTCCAGTGCCCACTATTATGGACGCGCGGGGCTATTTCGTTGAACAGCGGACCTTCGGCGCTGGCAAAGAATTCCGCCGTGAACACCCCTACATAATCGAGCGCGCCAGCGACTGCCGCTGCCATTTTACGCGCCGCGACCTGCTGGCTTTCGATCAGCGGTCCTGCGGGCAACGATGAAGTCGCCAATATCCCATCTTCGTGGGCGTTGCGCGGGCTGTCCCAATAGCGGATTTCGCCGTCGGTGCCGCGGACGAGGATTACCGAAAACTCGGCATCGAACTGCACCATCTGTTCGGCAATCAATGGCTGCCCACCGGCGCGCCGCCATGCGCTCGCCAGTTCGCTTTTCCTGGTGACGCGAATCTGTCCCTTGCCGTCATAGCCCATGCGGATCGTCTTCAGGATTGCAGGCGTGCCAACGGCAGCGACAGCATCTTCGACCTCAATCTCGCTGCGCGCGACCGCAAAATTTGCGGTCTTGCCCCCCAATTTCCGGACAAATTCCTTTTCGTCAACGCGGTCCTGCCCAATTTCCAAGGCCTTGATCGGCGGGTGAATCGGGACGTCGCGGGCGATGGTTTTGAGCGGCAATACCGGCACATTTTCAAATTCGAATGTGATGACGTCGCAGGCCTTTGCAAAGGCCTTCAGCGCCTCGAGATCATCATAAGCGGCAATGGTGCTTTGCGCCGCAACGTCACACGCAACATTGTCTCCGGCGGGCGCATAGATATGGCAGCGGTAGCCCAGCTGGGCGGCCGCCATCGCAAGCATCCGGCCAAGTTGGCCGCCTCCCATTATGCCAATCGTCGAACCCGGCGCCAAAACACTCATAAAAAACGCGCTGTCATTCGGGGGTCTCGGCTACCGATGCGGTTTGTTCGGCACGCCAAGCATCCAGCCGCGCGGCAAGTTCAGCGTCGTTATTTGCCAGCATCGCCGCCGCCAGCAGCGCCGCATTGGTTGCACCTGCCTTGCCGATGGCCAATGTGCCAACCGGGATCCCTGCTGGCATCTGCACAATCGACAACAGGCTGTCCATGCCGTCGAGCGCCTTGGATTGCACCGGCACCCCAAGCACCGGCAACCGCGTCATCGACGCCGCCATGCCGGGTAAATGCGCTGCGCCGCCTGCGCCTGCGATGATGCATTTCAGCCCGCGATCCGCTGCACCTTTGGCATAATCATAAAGCCGCTCAGGCGTGCGATGCGCCGACACTACCTTGCATTCATGCGGAATGTGCAGCGCCGCCAGGGTCGCCGATGCCTCGCGCATCGTCTCCCAGTCCGAACGGCTGCCCATGATGATGCCGATTACCGGCGGTGCTTCGCTCACCCTGTCGTCCCCCGACTTAAAGAAGCATTTGCCCTTAGCGTGGGGAACCGCGAACCGCAATTGTGAATGGAAATCGCGTTACACAACCGTTTGCTAATGTGTAATATTGTAAACTCTTGCTTTTATGCGGGAAATCTGATTGAGGACAGAAATAACAATAGATACCCCGGGTCGCATGAAATATCGGGGATTTTTTAAGTTGGACCAGACTACGGACAATCTGTCCGCGCTGGGCGGGGCAAAATCAGTGTCAGCGCTCGAGCGCGAGAACAAGCAGCTGAAGGCACGGGTAGCCGAGCTTGAGCGGCTGGTTGTCTGAGACACTCTGACGCCTCTATTCAACCGTCGCCATTTTATGGAAGAGCTCGACCGGTGGTGCTGGCGCACGCATCGTTATGGCGGCGAATATGGGCTGCTGTTTATCGACGTCGACAATCTGAAAGCAGTGAACGACGGCAATGGCCATCTGGCCGGCGATATCCTGCTAACCGGTATTGCCAAAGCGTTGCTGAGTGCAGTCCGCCGTTCGGATATTGTTGCCCGCGTTGGCGGCGATGAGTTCGCGGTATTGCTCGACAATATTCCCCAAAGCGAGCTGGTCGGAAAAGCTGCCCATGTAACGAAGGTTGTCAGCAAACTGAAAATCGAACATCATGGTAAGCTGTTGGTACCAAGCGTTTCGGCGGGCTATACGGCCATCGAGCCCGGCGTGAAGCCATCCGAATTACTACTCCGCGCCGACCGTTCGATGTATGCGGCCAAGCAAGCCAAGGGCATTGGCCCGCTTACTTAACGTTCCGAAAGATAATAACGTTCGCCGTTCAGCGCGTCGTCGAGTTCATACACAATCGGCTGTCCGGTAGGGATTTCAAGGCCGGTAATATCTTCATCCGATATGCCCGACAAATGCTTGACCAAAGCGCGTAGGCTGTTGCCATGCGCTGAGATCAATACCGTCTTGTTAGCCTTGAGTTCCGGCACAATCGCGCTTTCCCAATAAGGCAAAACGCGGGCGATGGTGTCTTTCAGGCTCTCGGTATTGGGAATCGCAATGCCGGCATAACGTGGGTCGGATGACAGGTCATAGGCCGAACCCGCCTCCAGTGGCGGCGGCGGAATGTCGAAGCTGCGACGCCATATCTTGACCTGTTCATCGCCATGCTTGGCCGCAGTTTCGGCTTTATCGAGCCCGGTCAGCCCGCCATAATGGCGCTCGTTCAACTGCCAGTCCTTGGTCACCGGCACCCACAGCCGTCCCATCGCCTCCAGCGCCAGATTGAGCGTCTTGATCGCGCGGGTCTGCACGCTGGTGAAGGCAATATCAGGCGCGATGCCCTTGGCCTTCATCAGCTCGCCCGCCGCCCAAGCTTCAGCAGCGCCCTTTTCGGTGACATCGACATCCCACCAGCCGGTGAAGCGGTTTTCCAGATTCCACTGCGACTGGCCGTGACGGATGAGGATGAGTTTGGGCATGGGAGTTCCTTCGCTATTTGCGGGAGCGCCCTAACGCAAGTTGGTCAGATCGCCAAGGTCATGAAACGGCTAAACGGGTCTTCGACATAGTCGCCGAATGGCGGGCAAAATTGGAAGCCATGCGCCTCGTACATTGCCAGCGCCGGAATGAACGCCTCGGTCGAACCTGTCTCCAGACTCAGCCGCCGATACCCCCGCTCGCGTGCTTCGGATATGATATGCGTCAACATCATCGCGCCCACGCCTTTTCGCAAATGGTCTTCATGCGTCCGCATCGACTTGATCTCGCCATGCTCGACATCGAGTTCCTTGAGCGCCCCGCACCCGGCAAGATCCGCACCATCCCAGATCGACCAGAAGGTAACATCTGGCGCATTCAGCCCTTCAAAGTCGAGAAAATGGCAACTGCCCTTGGGCGAATTCGCCAACATCCCGGCGAAGTGCGTTTCGAGCAGCGCGCGGATTTCGGGGCCCGTCAGGTCGTCTTCTTTAATGCGCATAAGGCTAGCGAAGTCCCATAACCACTATGGCAATGCCGACGACGAAGCAAAGAGCGGGCAAGGCGCCAACATATATTACTGGATCTTTCCAAGGTTCGGCTGCGTCCTCGCCGCTCGTTAGCGTCGAAATTTTCTCTATTGTATGACGACCCGGCTTGAGGGTGAGGATGCCTCCAATGTCAGGCATGAATTTTAGGAAGTAGAATAGCGCAAATAGAACAGACAGCAGTGAGAATACAACACCTGCCACAAACCAGATTTCAGCCCAAAAGAGACTTGTGCGATCTAGCCGTTCAATCCCGGGCAAAGCGACTGCTGCTGCGCCGTTAATAGCCAGTTGAGAAGTGAAAAGCCATTTCATCAAAGAAAGAAGTAGCTCGGTCATATGAGCTTTCGATTCGCGAACAGATACAAGGAGACTCTCGATCTGTTTCTCATCAAGCACAACAGAAGGCTCAATGACTACAGTGCCAACGTCCTTTTTGACCATCGACATCGCTCAAACCATCTCCGATAATGTCGCCAGACACTCCCGCGCCAACAACATGCACCGCTCCGGCGACCAGCCTTGGTCGGGGTCGTTGCCGTGGACAGTATCTTTATAGGGCATCTCCAGCGTCATCGACACGCATTTATGCGATGGTCCGAAGCGTTCGGCGAGCTGGTTGGTGGACATCGTCAGGTTGGCTTTGCCCGGGCCAGCTATGGCATAACCAAGCTTGGTCTGGAAATCGGGTGTGCGTGCGGCAAGGCGGTTTATGAAAGCCTTGTAGCGGTCACCTTGATCTTCGGTCCATGAGGGGATGCCTTCAAACCCGGCCATGAAAGCGGCTGGGATCGCTTCGTCGCCGTGGATGTCCATTGCCCAATGCACGCCGGTTTCGTCCATTGCATTGCGAATTCCCAAAACTTCGGCGCTTTTTTCTAACGAAGGTTCAGCCCATTCGCGGTTCAAATTAACGCCCAGGAAATTGGTCCGCAAGTGCCCGCGCCGCGATCCGTCGGGGTTGCAGTTCGGCACAATATGCAGGCGGCATTTTTCGAGCAGCACCCGCGTGTGCGGATTGCTCATGTCGGTGAGCATATCGAGCGCGCCCTCCATCCAATATTCGGCCTGCGTTTCGCCCGGATGCTGGCGGGCATAGAGCCAGACCTGAATATCGCCCTCGCCCATTTCGAGGCAGTCGATCGGCTGGCCCTCAAGGCTGTGGCCCAGACAGCGATATTCTATACCCTCAAGCGTGGCGGTCTCGGCGACGAGGTCGTGATGGCGCTCCATCGAGTAAGGCGCGAAATAAGCGAACCAGGCGATGTCGCTCGCGGGGGTGTAACGGATGGTCAGCGTGCCGCCGTCTTCGGCCTTGTCATAGCTGGTGTCGGCGCGGCCCCAATAATCGCGGTCTTCGGACACGCAGGCGCGGTAATCGGGCCAGCCACCGGGATAGGCGCTGCCCTCAAGGCCGGTGATCCGAAGAATGATTTCCTCACCCGCCGTACACGCGACGCGGAAGTGGAACCACTGCGCGAATTCCGAATCCTTGTCTTTGCGGATCGCAAGGTTCGCGGTTGCGCCGTCGATAGCGTTGACGATGATATTGCCGCTGTCGAAAGCAGCGTTGATGTCAGTGATGGGCATGCTTGTTCCTTATTTTCAAGGAACGCGGATAGTCTCACCAGACACGCCGGGGAAGTCCTTAAACATCGCTGCCGCCAATTTTGATGCAGCAATGCCAGGCTGCGCAGCGGGCGACCCAGCCTTCGCGGCCTGAACTGCCTTGCCTTCCCAGATCACCAGATTGTCGCTACGCCTTATTATGCGAACGCCAAGCGTGGTTTCGACCTGCGCGCTGCTCCCGCCGCCCAGATTTATGCCGACACCAAGACCGACTCCCGAACCATAGCTGCCGGTCGAACCGCCGACGCCCACCGAAACGGGCGAGCGGCGGTCGGGGCTAACGGTAGTGACCCCGACACGGACTTCCGCAACGACATCCGGTTGAACCGGCTTTTCGGCATAGCCGACGCGCTGCATCTCTCGCGCTACGGCGGCGAGATAAGGCGAGGCTGCAAGGCCCTGCCCGGCTGCCGAATCGCCGGCTACCTCGACCGAGTAGGTGCCGGTGCCATAAACTACGCCTTCAGCTGCCCGGTTGAAGCGGGTGACTTCAACAGGTCCGGTCGGGACGACGCAGGCAGAGAGCAAGGAAAGCGCCAAAAGCGGCAAAAGTCGGGTTTTCATCATCATGGTGATATCCTACGCCACCCATAGTTGATGGCAAGCGATGTATAATATCTGAATCGCGAAAAGCGGCCAATCGCGCTTGACTTTGGCCGCCCCCGCCCATAGGAGCGCGCCTTCAATTCAAGCTTTAGCTAAACAAAAGACGGGTAAATCCGATGAAAGTCGTCAATTCTCTCAAGTCCCTCAAGGGTCGTCACCGCGATAACCGCGTGATTCGCCGCCGTGGCCGGACTTATGTCATCAACAAGACCCAGCCGCGCTTCAAGGCACGTCAGGGCTAATTTGGCCCTGCCTGCGTCTCGCGGGCAGATGGTTTCAGCAAATCGCCGCTCCGAATCTGATTCGCGGGCGGCTTTTTTGTGTCCGTTTTTAGGGTATTCGGCATGACGAAGATAACCACGGTCGTATTTGATGTCGGCAAAGTATTGTTCGAATGGGATTTGCGCCATTTGTTCGCCAAGCTGATCGACGATAGCCAAGAACTGGAATATTTCGTCAATAATGTGGTGACACCGCAGTGGCATTTCCAACATGACGCTGGCCGCCCGCTCGCCGAGATGGTGCCCGAACGTGTTGCAGAATTTCCGCAATATGCGGCGTTGATTGATGCCTATGCTACGCGTTTCAACGAGACGATACCCGGCCCGGTCGACGGATCGCTCGAGATAGTGAGCGAACTGGCCGAAAGGCGGGTGCCATTATTCGCGATAACCAACTTCGGTGCAGAATTCTGGGACATGTTCCGCCCGACACAGCCGATATTCGACCATTTCGGCGATATCATCGTGTCGGGTGCCGAAAAGTTGGTGAAACCCGACCCCGCCATTTATGCCCTAGCGCTGGAGCGCTTTGGCCTGCAATCTGGCGAGGCAATCTTCATCGATGACAATCACGACAATGTCCTGAGCGCACGTGCCAACGGCTTTGCTGCGCATCATTTTACGGATTCCCGGAGTTTACGACGCGAATTGACCAGCCTCAATCTGTTGTGAAAAATAGTGGCAAACTCTTCCATTCGCCGCTTGTCTGTGCTTAAGCCGCTCCAGAATTTTCCTCACCAAGGACGCAATCTCCCATGAATATCCATGAATATCAGGCCAAGGAACTGCTGGCGAAATTCGGCGTAGCCGTGCCCAAGGGTATCGCCGCATTGAGCGTTGAAGATGCCGTTGCAGCAGCCAAGCAATTGCCCGGCCCGCTTTATGTCGTGAAATCGCAAATCCACGCAGGTGGCCGTGGCAAGGGCAAGTTCAAGGAACTGGGGCCCGATGCCAAGGGCGGCGTCCGTCTGGCGTTCAATCTGGATGAAGTCGAAGCGCACGCAAAGGAAATGCTCGGCAATACGCTTGTCACCATTCAGACCGGCGAAGCGGGCAAGCAAGTCAACCGTCTCTACATCACCGATGGCGCAGACATTAAGCAGGAATTCTACGTCGCATTGCTCGTCGACCGCGCGACCAGCCGAATCGCGGTTGTAGCCTCGACCGAGGGCGGCATGGATATCGAGACGGTCGCGCATGACACGCCCGAAAAAATCCACACCATCACCATTGACCCGGCAACCGGCATCATGCCGCATCACGGACGTTCGGTGGCAGCAACCTTGGGCCTGACCGGCGATCTGGCCAAGCAGGCGCAGACTGTACTCGCTGGCCTGTACGCCGCATTCATCGGCACCGATGCAGAACAGATCGAAATCAACCCGCTCGCGGTGTGCAAAGGTGCGAACGGCGATGAGCTGCTCGTGCTCGACGCCAAGGTTGCATTCGACGGCAACGCAATGTTCCGCCACAAGGACTTGGCAGAACTCCGCGACCTGACCGAAGAAGACCCCGCCGAAGTCGAAGCGTCGGAATATGACCTCGCTTACATCAAGCTCGACGGCAATATCGGCTGCATGGTCAATGGCGCTGGTCTTGCGATGGCGACGATGGATATCATCAAGCTCAACGGCGAATTCCCCGCCAACTTCCTCGACGTCGGCGGCGGCGCATCGAAGGAAAAGGTGACGGCGGCGTTCAAGATCATCCTGAAAGACCCCGCCGTAAAGGGCATCCTCGTCAACATCTTCGGCGGTATCATGAAATGCGACATCATCGCCGACGGCATTGTCGCAGCGGCGAAGGAAGTGAACCTGTCGGTGCCTTTGGTCGTTCGCCTCGAAGGCACCAACGTGCAGCAAGGCAAGGACATCCTCGCCAATTCGGGTCTGCCTATCGTTTCGGCCAATGACCTTGGCGATGCAGCGGAGAAGATTGTCGCCGAGGTTCGCAAGGCGGCTTGAGCACCAGCGCCCTCTCTCCTTCAGGGGAGAGGAGCGAGACTTGCGAGCTTGCTCGTTAGTCGCAGCGGAGAGGGGCTGGACGGCGAAGGCCACACCCCTCTCTAAGACTTGCTAAGCGCTGACGCGCCAAGCCAAGTCTATTCTCTCCCCCTAAAGGAGAGAGAAATTACAGCACTTGACGTTCACGTAAACGTCAAGCATAGGCGCAATAGATTTGGCGGGCATCAACTCGCCCTGAGTCGGTAGAAGAGGACTGAAGCATGAAAATCATCGTCCCTGTAAAGCGGGTCATCGATTATAACGTGAAGCCGCGGGTTAAATCCGATGGCACCGGCGTCGATCTGGCCAACGTCAAAATGAGCATGAACCCGTTCGACGAAATCGCCGTCGAAGAAGCGCTTCGCTTGCGCGAAAAGGGCGTTGCGACCGAAGTCATTGCGGTCTCCGTTGGCCCTGAAAAGGCGCAGGAAACATTGCGCACCGCACTCGCTATGGGTGCCGACCGCGCGATCCTGGTGGTCGCCGAAGATGTCGAACCTTTGGGCGTTGCCAAAATCCTCGCCAAGATCATGGACGAAGAACAGCCCGGCCTTGTCATACTGGGCAAGCAGGCGATTGACGACGATTCGCAACCAGACCGGCCAGATGCTGGCCGCGTTGACCGGCCGTCCGCAAGGCACCTTTGCCAACACCGTCACGGTGTCGGGCGACGAAGTCCATGTCGCGCGCGAAGTTGATGGCGGATTGCAGACTTTGGCGCTGAAAATGCCTGCTATTGTAACCACTGACCTGCGACTCAATGAGCCGCGCTATGCGTCGCTGCCTAATATCATGAAGGCCAAAAGCAAGCCGATGGCGACCAAAACGCCTGCAGATTACGGCGTCGATGTCACGCCGCGCCTCAATACCCTGAAAGTTGTTGAGCCGCCTGTTCGCAGCGCCGGTATCAAGGTTGCTGACGTCGATGCGCTGGTTGCAAAACTCAAGGAAATGGGAGTGGCCGCATGAAGACCCTCGTTTATGTAGAGCATGACAATGCGTCGATGAAGGACGCGACATTGGCGGTTGTAACTGCTGCCTCGCAGCTAGGCGAAGTGCATTTGCTCGTTGCAGGCTCGGGCTGCGGCGCGGTTGCCGAGCAGGCTTCAAAGGTCGCTGGCGTTGCCACGGTGCATGTTGCCGATGACGCGGCTTATGCCCAGCAGCTGGCTGAAAATGTCGCGCCGTTGGTAGCGGGATTGATGAGCACGCATGACGCGTTCCTCGCGCCTGCCACATCGAACGGCAAGAACATCGCCCCGCGCGTTGCCGCCTTGCTCGACGTGATGCAGATCTCGGACATCCTTTCGGTTGAAAGCGCGGACACGTTTACCCGCCCGATCTACGCAGGCAACGCAATCGCAACGGTGCAGTCCAGCGATGCGAAGAAAGTCATCACCGTTCGCGGAACCGCCTTTGCCAAGGCAGCCGATACCGGGGGTTCGGCCACAATCGAAGCCGTCTCGGGCAGCGGCGATGCAGGCATTTCCAGCTTCGTCTCGGCAGAGATCGCCAAGCAGGAGCGCCCTGAACTGACATCAGCGAAGGTCATCGTCTCCGGCGGTCGCGCATTGAAAGACGCCGACACCTTTGCGGCGACGATATTACCACTCGCCGACAAGCTCGGCGCAGGCGTCGGTGCAAGCCGCGCTGCAGTCGACGCAGGCTATGTCCCCAACGACTATCAGGTCGGCCAAACCGGCAAGATCGTCGCCCCCGAAGTCTACATCGCAGTCGGCATTTCCGGCGCGATCCAGCATCTGGCCGGCATGAAGGACAGCAAAGTCATCATCGCCATCAACAAGGACGAGGACGCGCCGATTTTCCAAGTCGCTGACATCGGGCTGGTCGGGGATTTGTTTACCGTAGTACCCGAACTTGTGGCCAAGCTCTAAGCCGGCAGTAGCGGACAAAAAAGGGCGGTCAGTAAAGGCCGCCCTTTTTCTTGCGCATTGTCGATGGCACAATTAAACCTCTGCAATGCTTAGAACAACTCTGCACATGCTCGCCATGACCTCAATGATTTTCCCTGCGTTCGGGAAGTCGGACAAAGAGGCGTTGGTCCTGAAGCCGACCTCGTCTTGGAATATCGATTATGCCGACGACCGATGCAGGTTGGCCCGCCAGTTTGGCGAAGGTGAGCAGAAAGTCTTTGCCTTTTTCGATCGTTACGGGCCTGACGATTTTTTCAAGTTAACACTGGCAGGAAAGCCGGTGAGCACCTGGGCGGAAAAAGCCGAGGCAGAAGTCCAATTCGGCCCGGCCGAAGCGGAGCAGATGCTATATTTTCTGAAGGGCACTGTGGCCGATGACATGCCTGCGCTTATATTTACCAGCCGCGTCCGGGTTGCTCCCGCCAGCGCTGCGGAACAACTGGCCATAAAGGCGCGCGACGACGACGACGAATGGATCGAGCTGAACTCGCGTAAGCTCGGAACGCGAAGCTGCCATCAGATATCTTAGCGTGGGCAAGCCCCTGCGCCGCGCTGTCATTCTGGAAACGGGATCGATGCGTGCACCGATTGCCGCACTCAACAAATGCGTCGATAATCTTGTGACCTACTGGGGCGTCGATGTCGAAAAACATAAGAACTTGACCGCACGGGTCAAGCCGCTGGTCAATCCGGGTAAATGGTCGATCGATTATCCTGTAAAAATGCTACGAGTCGGACAGCCCGCAATCGTCGAGTTTCGGCTTTCTGTGGGAACGGATGGCAAGCCAACAACCTGTCATATTCAATCCACGACTCGACCCAAGGAGTTCGATGCTGCGGTATGCGGTTGGATAATGAAGCGTGCCCGCTTTTCGCCCGCGCTCGATGCAGAGGGTAAGCCTTTGGCTTCATACTACAGAAATACAGTAAGATTTGCGCTTCCGTGATACTCCCGAAAAGCTAAGTACAGATACACTTGCGCAGGACTGGCAAATGCCCGAAGGGCCGCGCATGAACTCCTCCCCCACGACCGTCGATATTACCGCCACCCTCAACTACCATCTGCCGCAGGCTGCCGATGTGCTGCTCGCGGTCGAGGCTATTCCGATGGACGACCAAAAACTGCTGACCGACCTGTTGAAGGTCAAAGGCGATTGCTCTCCGTTGACCACAATCGAAGGCATGGATGGGCTCGGGCGCCGGACGTGGTTGCATGCGACGGGGCGGATCGATATCAGCTACACCGCGACCGCCGCGATTGACCGGCTGCCGACCAATATCGCCGGCCTTGGCGTCGTCCCGCATGCCGACCTGCCGCCCGCCTATATCCAGTATCTGATGCCAAGCCGCTACTGCCCGTCGGACAAGCATGAAAATTTCGTCGCCACGCGTTTTGATGGAGCCAATAAGGGCGACCAGATTCTGCAGATGGCGGATTGGATTTACGATAATATCGAATATGCGCCGGGCTTTTCCGGCAGCGGATCGACCGCGACCGACACCTTCATTTCGCATCGTGGCGTCTGTCGCGATTTCGCGCATCTGCTGATCGCGTTCGCGCGCGCCGCCGACGTCCCTGCGCGTATGGTGTCGGCTTATGGCCTTGGCGTTAACCCGCCTGATTTCCATGCGGTGGTCGAGGTCTATCTCGACGGCAGATGGCATCTGGTCGACGCGACCCGCCTTGCCCCCGAAGAAAATCTGGTCCGCATCGCCGTGGGCCGCGATGCGACCGATATCAGTTTTATGACCATCTTCGGCACCGCGAATTTGATTTCGCAGTCGGTAAAGGTGGAATTGGCCTAAGGTAGCAAATCCGACGGTAAAGTCGGCTCGCTCAAGATTTTCTCCATCCGCCGCCAGCGTTCTGATTGGTCAGGATTTCCCCGCTCGACATAGTCGCGGACGAGATCCTTGCCCCAGCCATAATTGATCACATAGCTGCGATAATGGTCGGTGAATGCCACTGACTGTTCGGCACGGGCAGGCGACAGTAGCAAATATTTCTGTGTCAGTTCGAGCGCCTTGGCCCGGTCAATCTCGCCATCCAGATACATCTTCGCAATCGTCAGCCGCGCGCCCGAAAGCGCTTCGGTCATCTGCTGCATTTTCCAATAAGCCTCGGCAGTGGTCGGATCCAGGCCCGCCAGCGGATAGAGCACGTCCCGCTCGAACTTCAAGCGCTCGGGTCCGGTAAAGGCCAAATCGATGCCATAATTGGCACTGCCTTCGGACAACACGCTAGTCGGGCTGTACAGCGGATTGACCTCATATTCCTTCCATCCCTTCCCGCGCGCCAACCGCTCCTCGACCATCAGATTGAGGACATGGTGGCCCGGATAGCCCTCGTGACAGCCAAGATCGACCGCGCGGCTGATGCGGATTGGCAGGTCGGTGTTGATCTGGATCAGGCTTTTATAGCCACCCTTGTAGTAGTTGTAGCCTGACCAGGTTTTGCCGGTGACAAACTCCATCGTGAAATTCTCAGCCGCCGGCAGTGTGATATGCGCCGCAGTCCGTTTCTTGCATTCGGCAATCGCCGCATCGAAAATGCTTTGCAGGCGGTCCTTGGGAATCGTGAAGCGTTCATTGAAAGCATCGACCCGCGTCGCCAGTGCCCCTTCGCCGGGGATCAGCTTTTCCAGACTGGCAAGGACCGGATCGTAATGCGCCAGCGGCTTCAGATCGGGAACCGTTGCGAACTGACCCTTGGCTTCATCGTCAAAGTTGAACTTCTTGCCCTGAAGCATCTGCAGCCTTGTGTCCGCAGCGACCAGCATACCGCGAAGCGCCAATGCACGGCGGCGCTCCATTTCACCCGAAATTTGTGGCAGCGCGGCATCGATAGCGGCGGCAAGGGTGCGAGCCTCGGCAATCAGATCGGCAAGCGAGCGCGGTTTGGCCTTCGCCGCCTCTTGAAGCCCGGCCGGGCCATAATAAGCGTCAACATACTCGGCCTCATGTGTGCCAGCTTCCAACGTCAGTTTGATATAAGCATCGGCAATGTCGCCAATTGCCATAGCCGGAGCAGCGGTTACCGCTGCAGGGGCAGTTCTGCTGGTCGTGGCACATCCGGATACCAGCATCGCGGCTGCCCCTAGTATAAGGCAATATTTCATTCCTGTTCTCCAGCCTTAGCCGTCTTTTGCGCGACCAACCGCAATACCAGATATCCCGCAACCGCCGAAAGCAGCGACCCCATCAGCACGCCGATCTTCACTGCATCGCCTTGTGCCGCATCGGTAAATGCGAGACCGCCGATAAAAAGGCTCATCGTAAAGCCGATGCCGCACAGCAATGCCACGCCATAGACCTGAGTCCAGCTTGCGTCCTTTGGACGGACGGCAACGCCAAGCTTTACCGCCGCCCATACGCTGCCGAAAATTCCGAGTTGCTTCCCAGCAAACAGACCGAGCGCAATGCCAAGTGGCAGTGGCGCAGCAAGTGACGACAGGCCAACGCCCTCCAGTGAAACCCCTGCATTGGCAAAACCGAATAAAGGTACGATAAAAAAGGCAACAGGCTTGGCGAGCGCATGCTCCAACCGGTGAAGCGCCGAATCTTCGGCGTCCGGCGCACCCGCCGTCCGGCGAAACGGAATAGCGAACGCGGCCATCACCCCTGCAATGGTGGCATGCACACCCGATAACAAGGTCGCGTACCAGAGCAGAGCAGCGAGAATCAGATAGGGCCAGAGCGCGTTCACCTTGAAGCGGTTCAGCGCCATCATCGCGAGCCAGATCAGTGCCGCTGCGACCAGTGCCGTAATCTTCAGTTCGGCTGTATAGAATAATGCAATGATTGCGACCGCACCCATGTCATCAACAATCGCAACAGTGGTGAGAAACAGTTTGAGAGAGGCAGGCGCGCGGCTGCCCAATATCGCCAATACACCAATGGCGAAAGCAATGTCGGTCGCAGCCGGAATCGCCCATCCGCGAACAAGTGCCGGATCTCCTCCGGCGACCATCAGATAAATTGCCGCTGGCACAATCATCCCTGCCGCTGCTGCAATCACTGGAAGCCGCCGATCGGCCCATGTCGACAGATGGCCGTCGACAAATTCGCGTTTAATCTCCAGCCCGACCAGCAGGAAAAAAATCGCCATCAACCCATCGTTGATCCACAGATGCACCGTCATCGGTCCAAGTTTAGGCGTCAGTTCGGGTCCAGTAACGGCATGGACGAAGTGGAAATAATCTTTTGCCAAGAAAGAATTGGCGACAAGCATTGCCAGCGCCGCCGCAGCCATTAACAATATTCCTCCAGCTGCTTCGCTGGCAAGAAACTCGCGAAGCGCCGAACCGCCTCTACCCTGTTTACTGCGTTCCTTCATCATGCAAGTCTATGCCGACCGCTATAACGCTTGGCAAGCGGGGCCGGAATCAGTGGAACCAATTTCCTTGCCTTGCCCGATTTGCATCGGCTAACAAATGTAATGTGGGGCGTGGATGATGGCCAACCAGATGAAAGTACAGACTTTTACGCGTGGAAGGCGCGGCAAATGATGCCGTCGCCTTTCATGGAGCTGACCGAGGGGCAAAAGGCTTGCCTGCGGCTTGTCGATGATCACCATACATCGAAGGAAATCGCCCGGATATTGGGAATATCGCCCTTTACAGTCGACCAACGGCTCGACGCTGCGCGCCGCAAGCTGAATGCGGCAAGTCGCAAGGATGCAGCAAAGCTCTTTGCCGCTTTTGAACGGGAAAATGTATCCGAGCCTTTCGTATACGAACCGCAACGGCTTGAGACCGCCGGATTTGCCGATATTTCAAGCTTACCCCCCAACCCGGTGGAACAGGTCTTTGCGTCGGTCTCGTCGTTGATTTCTGTTCCACCCATTGGCGGGGAACGACATGAATTATCAAAAAGGGAAATATTGGTTCAATCGCTGAACATTGCTTTTTTCAGCACATTGGTGATCGCGTTTGTCGTAGTTGTTCTGACCGGAACCATGCGACTGTTCGAATAGGTCTCCTTCCGCTGGTGGCACTGTCCGGCCCAACAGGGAGACGATTTGTGGTCAATTATGATTTTCGTTCAGCGGAGCAGCTGGCGACTGATATCCGCTCGGCACATGTATCTATCGACAACGCCTTGGCAAATGTCGCAACTTTAGCATCGTCGGTAATCGAAACGTGCCGCACATCAGACGCCGCACCGGCGCAGACCCAGGCGGTCATCGAAGGCGTTGCCGCAGGCCTCAATAAGCTGGTTGACGCCCGCAAGGGGTTCATCATGGCGCACCGCGAAATCGCCCTGGCACAGCGCGACAGTAATCTGAAAGAAATTGGGTTCGGATGCCTTGGCCCAATCCCCCTTGTCCAACCAGCCGGTCTTCGGGTCGTAAACGGCTGATGCTGGACGTCCCCGCTCGTTCCTGTTTACCGGCCTGAGGGCGAGCGGGGCATGATACTGATGCAAGCCAGCTTTGCCGTGGCCTTGCTGTTATGCATTGCATATGGCGCGGCTTTCGGTGGACGAACGGGCCGTATGGGATCGGTAATTTTTGCCCTTGCCACGTTGTTAACTGCGGCAGGTGCGATGTTTAATCCCAAATGGGCAGGTACATCTTACGCCGTATTCGCAGTCGATAGCCTCTGCCTGCTTGCACTGTCTGTTCTGGCGGTAAAGAGCAATCGGTTCTGGCCGATCTGGGCGGTTGGGTTTCAAACCGTGGCAGTAGCGACGCATATCGCGACGTTGTGGATGCCCGACATCGTGCCCAGGGCATATCACGCCATGCTTTCATTCTGGAGCATCCCGATCCTGTGGGTAATGGTGGCCGGGACGCACAGGGACCGCAAATATGAGAGGGGCCGGGCCGGCACCGGCTGAGCTTCGATTTTCAACAACTGGATGATGTACGGCGCGCCGGCCTGGCGACCGCCGGTGGGGGATCGCGTGTCAATGGACCAGATATTTGCGACCGTGGAAATAGCGCAGCGTGAGCTGCTGTTGTTCAGTGCCATATGGCTTTTGCTTGGCGCTATTGACGACCTGTGCGTTGATCTCATCTGGATTGGTCGGCGCGTCTATCGGCAATTTGCTTATTATCGCTCGCAACCACCGTTGATGGCGCATGAATTGGCCGAAAGCTCCGATCCGGGGCTTCTTGCGGTGTTCATTCCGGCGTGGCGCGAGTCAGCGGTTATCGGCACGATGCTTGCGCACTGTAGCCGCAACTGGCGGGAAAGCGGTTGCGACTACCGGATTTACGTTGGCTGTTATCCGAATGACCCGCTCTCGGTCGCTTCTGTAATGGCATCGGCGGCAGGAAACGGTCGCATCCGGATCGTACTCGTCCAGCATTCCGGGCCGACCACGAAAGCGGATTGTCTAAACCGGCTGTGGCACGCGTTGCTCTCCGATGAGATTGCCGGCGGATACAAGGCCAAGGCCGTTATCCTGCATGATGCAGAGGATGCGGTCCATCCCGATGAACTTCGGATTTTCGATCGCCTGCTGGCCAAGGGCGGCGCCGTCCAACTCCCCGTGATACCAGTCAGATCTCCAGGTTCGCGCTGGATTAGCGGCCATTATTGCGACGAGTTCGCGGAAGCCCATGGCAAAACCATGGTGGTGCGCGAGGCTTTGGGCGCAGCGCTGCCGCTGGCTGGAGTGGCCTGCGCGGTCAGCAGGAATCTGCTTGGCCGGATGGCGCTCGCAAATGGCGGAAAGCCATTCGATGAAGGCAGCTTGACCGAAGATTATGAACTTGGCCTTCGCATCGGATCGGTGGGTGGGCGGACAATCATGGCAAGGCTTATCGACCACAATGGCGAACTGGCAGGTACGCGTGCATGTTTCCCCGATACTGTTGGTGCATCGGTCCGCCAGAAAACCCGCTGGCTCACTGGAATCGCTTTGGCTGGCTGGGACAGGCTGGGATGGCAAGGCAATCTGGCGCAGAAATGGATGCTGGTACACGACCGGCGGTCGATATTTGCCGCCATCGTCTTGGTGGCCGCTTATGCCTGTATTGTGCTTACAGCGATACTGAAAGTGGCTGAAGCAAACGGTTTGCACCAGCCAACCGCGTTGTCGCCGCTGCTTATCAATCTGCTTATGATAAACGCGCTGTTCCTTATCTGGCGACTGGGAATGCGCGCGGCCTTTGTCGGGTCGCTATATGGCCCGGGAGAGGCCTTGCTTTCGATTCCGCGCAGCCTGATTGCCAATATCATTGCCATCATGGCGGCCCGTCGCGCGTGCACAGCCTATATCAGGCATTGCCTCGGTGCCCCGCTGCGGTGGGATAAGACTATTCATCATACAGTCCCCGGCGCTGTGAAAGGGTATGACTGATGCGCGGTCGCCCGTTCGGATTTATCGGACTGCTTTGTTCCGTTTGGATCGCCACCCGCGTTGGTGTGATTAGCTTGGTAACGCACGGAACAGGGGCGACGGTGCTTCCGTCAAAAGCCACCGAACGACCGCCAGAAGTCACTGTTCAGCAACCAAGCAAGCCAGTCGCAGCGGCGCGGCGCACACTAAAGCGCTTTTGTCCGGAACCCCCGGTTGCTCGTGCCGCATTTGCCAATGGCAAAGCGGTACATACTGGACAATCCGGGCCGGTCTTTAGTGGAATGCTTCAAGCCGATTCATTCGGGACCCCCTTGCCCGCTGGCCCGATATTTTTGGTGCCGCCGCCAGCAGCCCACGATTCTGGCAAAAACTCCAAGTCGGCGAGTCGCCTGAGCATTTACGCCTACAGCTTCTGGCGGGCGGGCGGTCCAACGCGTGGCTCGCTGGGCAATGGCCAATATGGCGGAGGCCAAAGCGCTGTAATCGCGGCATATGCTTTGCCGCGCTTAGGCAGAAACAGCTTCGATATCATGGCGCGTGCTGCAATCGCGCATGACAACAGCAAAGAGCGTGAATTCGCTGCAGGTGTACGGTGGCGGCCAACGCAGCGCTTACCTGTCCAGTTCACCGCAGAACGGCGGTTCCGGCATGGACGGGCCGATGCATTTGCGGCCTATGCGGCAGGCGGGACATCGGACATCGGTCTACCAATGGGCTTCAAACTCGACGGCTACGCGCAGGCAGGCTATGTTTCTGGCGATGGGGGCGGACTGTTTGCGGATGTCAACGCGCGCGCCGATCGCAAATTGTTGCAGATCGAAAATACCGTCATGTCAGGTGGAATCGGTGTCTGGGGCGGAGGGCAGCGCGATGTGATGCGCGTCGACGTCGGCCCAACCGTTCGCGCCGACATGGCGGTGGGGCAAGCGCAGGTCCGTCTCTCCGCAGACTGGAGATTCCGCGTGGCGGGTAATGCTGCGCCGGGCAACGGCCCCGCGCTGACCTTGTCCACCAGTTTCTGAGGCGCAGCCTTTATCACGCCTTGAAATGCCGTTAGGGTCCATTTCGTCGAAAATGGATATCTATCTTCCCATAGCCAATTTGTCGGTCAACGCGCTCGTCATCATCCTTCTGGGTGGCGGTGTGGGCGTGCTATCCGGGATGTTCGGCGTTGGCGGAGGGTTCCTGACCACTCCATTGTTGATTTTCTATGGCATTCCGCCCGCAGTTGCAGCAGCATCGGCTTCTACCCAGGTTACCGGGGCAAGCGTGTCGGGCGTGTTCGCACATATGAAACGCGGCGGGGTCGATTTCCAGATGGGCGCGGTGCTGGTCGTCGGCGGCATGTTCGGGACGGCAGCGGGCGCGGTGATATTCGAGATACTCGAACAACTCGGCCAGATCGATACCGTCATCAACATGCTGTATGTTATCATGCTCGGCAGCATCGGCGGGCTGATGGCTAAGGAAAGCCTGATGAGCGTGCGTGCGACCCGTTCTGGTAAGCCTTTGCCAGCCCGCAAACGCCGCCACCACCCGCTGGTGGCAAATCTGCCGATGCGGTGGCGTTTTTACCGTTCGGGGCTGTACATCTCGCCGCTTGCGCCGCTGGTTCTGGGCTTTGTCACCGGGATCATGACGATGCTGCTGGGCGTCGGCGGCGGTTTCATCATGGTTCCTGCGATGCTTTATCTGCTCGGCATGGGCGCGCAAGTGGTGGTTGGCACCTCGCTGTTCCAGATATTGTTCGTTACGATGGCTTCAACGATGATGCACAGCCTGACCACCAAGGCGGTCGATATCGTGCTCGCGGTCTTCCTTTTGATCGGCAGCGTCACCGGCGCGCAGATCGGCGCACGCTTGGCGCAGCGGATGCGCCCCGAATATCTGCGTCTGCTGCTCGCCGCGATCGTGCTGCTCGTTGCTATCCGCATGGCGCTTGGGCTCGGCTGGCGTCCGGACGAGATTTATACGGTGCAGGCGCTATGAGGTTGCTGCTCGCTCTCCTGCTCATGCTGCTGCCTGGCATGGCATCGGCACAAAATGTACCCAAGCTGGTACCCGATGTTTCGCAACGCCAGATCGATATTCAGTCGGGCTTTACGGGCGCCGAAATGTTGCTGTTCGGTGCTATCATTTATCCGCGCGGGGTTGCGCCCGAAGGCCAGATTGACGTCGCCGTCGTCCTGCGCGGCCCGACCCGCCCGATTACCTTGCGCGAAAAGCAGAAAATTGCCGGCATATGGATTAATGCCGACAGTAGCGATTTCCGGTCGGTCCCGGCTTATTATGCGATTGCATCGTCGCGGCCGCTGGACACTATCGTCAACGACAAGACCGCCGCCATTTACGAGCTCGGCCTCGACAAATTGCAATTGTCACCCAGCGGCGAAGTCGATGCCAAGGAACAGCGCCGCTTCGTCAGCGGTCTTGTCGACCTGAACAGTCGCAATGGGCTATTCCGACAAGAAGCAGGCACTGTCGAAATTACCGACCAGGTTCTGTATCGGGCCCGCCTCAACATTCCTTCGAGCGTTCCGGTTGGCACATATACAGCCGAAACTTTGCTTATCCGCGATGGACGGGTGATCGTTGCCGACGACAATGTAGAGGTTCGCATCCGCAAAACCGGGTTCGAACAGCTGGTGACGATATTGGCGCGGGATTATTCGCTATTTTACGGCGCAATGGCGGTGCTGGTATCGCTCTTACTGGGCTGGTTCGCAGGCTATGTTTTCCAGCGACTATGAGATGAACCGCGTCACCGCATAGTAAATAATTCTTTACCTTCTGACCCTATGCCTTTCGATTTACGGCAACAGGGACAGTTCGCAACATGGATATCACGGGAAATCATCAGTTTTCCTCTGGCCAGCCGGTCGAAAGCGCCGGATCGGCAGCGGCTTCGCTGACTCAAGTACCCATCATGCCGCCATCGCGCGACCCGGAACCTCCCGTCGTACGATCGCCTGTCAGTGGCCCGGCGCTGCACCATATCGGCTTTGTAATGGAGATTGCAGGTTCCGGTTCGCAAGTAACGCTCGACGCCGGAATATTGAACGAGTTGATGCCGCATAGCGACCCCAGCATCGCGATGGCCGGACAGGTCGGCAGCCAGATCAAGATTCGCGTTGGCAACACCTGGTTGCTCGCCAGCATTCGTACGCAAAAGCTGCACGAGCGCGATCAGGGCGTCATCATGGCCGCAGTCGATTTTCTCGGCGAAGGCGATGAGGAAAAACTGACCGGCAAAATCTACAATTTCCGCCGCGGTGTTACCCGCTATCCGGTCCCTGGCAGCGAAGTCTACGCCGTCTCCAGCCCTGATATGAAGCAGGTCTATGCTGCCGATGCCCGCGCGCATGTCGAAATCGGCACCGTGTTTCCGACCAAGGATATCCGTGGCGCGCTCTATGTCGATGCCATGCTCGGCAAGCATTTCGCTTTGCTGGGGTCGACCGGTACCGGTAAATCGACGAGCGCTGCGCTCATCCTTCACAAGATCTGCGACATCGCGCCCGAAGGCCATATCGTCATGATCGACCCGCACGGCGAATATTCAGCCGCCTTCAAGCACAACGGCGCCTTGTTCGACGTCAACAACCTTAACATGCCATATTGGATGATGAACTTTGCCGAACATGTCGAAGTGTTCGTAACGTCCAACGGCGACGACAAGCAAATCGACAGCGACATCCTTGCGCGCTGTTTGCTTCAAGCGCGCAGCAAGAACCGCATTGCCGAAAGCATTGGCAAGCTTACGGTCGATGCCCCAATACCCTATCTATTGTCCGACCTGACCAACATCATCCAGACCGAAATGGGCAAGCTCGACAAGGCGACCAACAGCGCGCCGTTCATGCGCCTCAAAGGCAAAATCGACGAACTGAAGGCTGATCCGCGCTATAATTTCATGTTCTCCGGCATGCTCGTCGGCGACACAATGGCCGAGTTCGTCGGCAAGATTTTCCGGCTTCCGAGCGGTGGCAAGCCTATTTCGATCATCGATGTGTCGGGCGTGCCATCGGATATCACCTCCACCGTGGTTGCGGTGCTTTCGCGGCTAGTTTTCGACTACGCCATCTGGTCACGCAACGAAGCCCAGCGGCCCATCCTACTCGTCTGCGAAGAAGCGCACCGTTACATTCCGTCTGACCGCGTGTCGAAGGACAGCGCGGTTCGATCGATATTGGAACGTATCGCCAAGGAAGGCCGTAAATATGGCGTGTCTTTGGGCCTGATTACGCAGCGCCCCTCCGACTTGGCCGAAGGCGTGTTGTCGCAGTGCGGCACGATCATCTCGATGCGCCTCAACAACGACCGCGACCAGGCCTTTGTCCGCGCCGCCATGCCCGAAGGCGCGCGCGGGTTCCTCGATTCCATCCCAGCCTTGCGCAACCGCGAATGCATCATCTGCGGCGAAGGTGTCAGCATCCCCATCCGCGTCGCGCTCGACAATCTCGAAGAAGAAAAACGCCCGGCCTCCGAAGATCCGCTGTTCAGCCAATTGTGGCAGGAAACCGGCGGCGAAGCCGAGATATTGGAGCGCGTTGTCAGAAGGTGGCGCGCGCAGGGGCGGTAAAATCTAAGGCTGCCGCCGCTCGAACGGCTTCAACCCCCGACCCAGCCGGTTGGCACCCAGCGCAATCCGGTCACCCGACCAGTCCGCCAGGAACACCGTCTCGCGGTCGACACCCGGCGCAATACTTGCCTCATTGGCGCTGATCGACAGGCCAACGCTCGACTGCGTTCGGCCTTCGGGCGCGACGGTGATGAAGGCGCTGTAATTTTCCTTGCTTGCCCCTTGCACAAATATGTTGCGTGCAATGCTGCCGACAGCGCCGCCCGGCAGGTCGATCATGTAATTGGTTTCCTTGCCGCGCGTGTCGTCGAAGGCGTTGTCGGTGATCGACACGCGCGCGGCACGGCTTTTGACATAGTGCCCGCCATTGCCGCGCTCAAAGCGGCTATTGGTCACGGTTAGCGCGCCATATTCGCCGATATAGATGCTGTGCGCACAGGAAAGACCCCGGTCGCAGCGGCCAAGGCCGGAAAAGGTCGACTGGTCGATCCGGATTTCACCTGTCCGGTCCTCTGCGGTCAATATTCCCTGCTCGCTGTTGCGGAATATCGCACGGGTGACGGTCAAGTCGCCCTTTTCCAGCCTGATGCCTGCACCATTGGCGTCGGGCACGCGCATATTCTGGAAGATGATGCCGTCAATACTCGCCGCGTCACCGCGTAGGACCAAGGCGGCCTTGCCCTCGCAGGTTGCGCTGTCGAATATGGTCTGGCCGGGGACCGATGCGCGGAAAGCGATAACGCCTGCCTTTTGGATGGCGCATTGGCGGAATGTGCCGGGCGCGATGATGATGGTGCCTTCGCCCTCGCCGATGGCATCGACCGCCGCTTGCATGCTGCCATAAGAGCGCCCGGTTTCGGCGTTCTGGAACGGCGCGGCGTTTTGCGCCGATGCAGCGGCGGACAATGTGATAGCCAATAGGAGCGAGGTCTTCTTCATGGGCTTTGATCCTGTTTCAAGGTCTGCCGCCAGTTTAGGGCAGGATGTTGCTATCAATCCAGCCGATTAACCAACACTGAAACGCGCCGTCCCCTTGGGGGACAGCGCAGCGACTATTCGTTGAGGTTCGGCCTTAGATATTGCCGCGCACGGTCAAGCTCGAGTCCTCGCCGCTGTGCATAATCGGCAACCTGATCCTCGCCGATCCGCGCGACGCCGAAATATTCGGATTGCGGGTGCCCGAAGTAAAAGCCGCTAACTGCTGCCGTCGGCAGCATCGCAAAGCTTTCAGTTAGCGTGATGCCGGTCTTGTGCGTCGCATCAAGGAGATCAAACAGGATTGGTTTCAGGCTGTGGTCGGGGCAGGCAGGATATCCCGGTGCCGGACGGATGCCTCGATATTCCTCACGATTCAGCGCTTCCATCGTGAACTGCTCGTCGGGCGCATAGCCCCATAAGTCCTTACGGACATGCTCGTGCATGCGTTCGGCAAAGGCTTCGGCCAGCCGGTCGGCGAGCGCCTTGAGCATGATGTCGGAATAATCGTCGATATTGGCTTTGAACTGCGCCAGATGCGTGCCGATGCCGTGGCCAGTGGTGACGGCAAAGCCGCCGATCCAGTCACCGTTCGGGCTGATAAAATCAGCAAGGCACATGTTGGCGCGGCCCTCGCGCTTGGCGACCTGTTGGCGCAAGAACGGCAGCCGCACATGGCTTTCGTCGTCAAGGTGAATGACAACATCATCGCCCTTGCGCGTGCACGGCCAAAGCCCCGCCACACCCTTGGCGCGAAGCCATTTTTCGCTGACGATTTTGTCGAGCATAGCCTGGGCATCGGCGAACAGGTTGGTTGCGCTTTCGCCGACAACGGGGTCGGTCAGGATGTCCGGATAGTTGCCATGCAATTCCCAAGCGCGGAAAAATGGCGTCCAGTCGATATAGTTGCGCAAGTCCGCCAAATCCCAATCGTCATAGGCATGAACACCGGGCTGGAGCGGCGCGGCAGGTTTCAACGCCTCGTCCATCTCAAACGCATTGGCGCGGGCTTCCTCAAGCGTGGCGAGCGGCTTGGCGGTCTTACCGGCACGCGCGATACGAATATGTTCATATTCGGCGCGGGTATCGGAGACGAACTTGTCAGCCATCGTGTCGCTGACCAACGTGCCGGCCACACCCACTGCGCGCGATGCGTCTAGGACGTGGATCACGGGACCGGAATAAACTGGCTCGATACGAAGTGCCGTATGCGTTTTCGAAGTCGTGGCACCGCCAATCATCAGCGGCATCGTCATTCCCGCTTTCTGCATTTCCTCGGCCACGGTTACCATCTCGTCCAATGACGGCGTGATAAGCCCGGACAGCCCGATCATGTCGGCGTCATTCTCGTTCGCCGCTTTCAGTATTTCGGACCATGCCACCATCACGCCCAGATCGACAATCTCGAAACCATTGCACTGAAGCACGACACCGACGATATTCTTGCCGATATCATGCACGTCGCCCTTGACCGTCGCCATGATGATCTTGCCTTTGCCCTTTGCGCCGACTTCTTTTTCAGCCTCGATATAGGGGAAGAGATGCGCGACGGCTTTCTTCATGACTCGCGCGGATTTCACCACCTGCGGCAGGAACATCTTGCCCGATCCGAACAGGTCGCCGACGACGTTCATGCCATCCATCAACGGGCCTTCGATGACCTCGATCGGGCGGCCGCCTGCGGTCTTGATAGCGAGCCGCGCTTCTTCGGTATCGTCGACGATATGCGCATCGATGCCCTTGACCAGCGCATGTTCAAGCCGCTTCTTGACCTCCCACCCGCGCCATTCAGCCTCGGCCTTTTCCTGCGCGACGTCGGTACCGCGATATTTTTCGGCAAGCGTGATTAGCCGCTCGGTCGCATCGGGGTCGCGGTTGAGGATGACATCCTCGCACGCTACGCGCAGTTCAGGGTCGATATCATCGTAAATATCGAGCTGGCCTGCATTGACGATGGCCATGTCGAGCCCCGCTGGGATCGCATGATAGAGGAAGATTGAGTGCATTGCCCGGCGTACCGGCTCATTGCCGCGGAAGCTGAACGACAGGTTCGATAATCCGCCCGAATAATGGGCGTGGGGGCACAGGACGCGAAGTTCTTTGAGCGCCTCAATAAAGTCGACACCGTAATTATTATGCTCTTCAATCCCAGTCGCCACCGCAAAAATATTGGGATCGAAAATAATGTCTTCGGGCGGAAAACCGATGCCGACGAGCAGGTCATAAGCGCGTTTGCAGATTTCGACTTTGCGCTGCTTGGTATCGGCCTGCCCGGTTTCGTCGAATGCCATCACCACGACCGCAGCCCCATAAGCCATGCATAGACGGGCATGGTGCAAAAAGGCTTCCTCGCCTTCCTTCATCGAGATCGAATTGACGATGGGCTTTCCCGATACGCACTTCAGTCCCGCTTCGATCACGCTCCATTTGGAGCTGTCGATCATCAGCGGTACGCGCGCAATATCAGGCTCAGCGGCAATGCGCTTGATGAAGGTCGTCATCGCCTCGTGTGCGTCGAGCAGGCCTTCATCCATATTGATGTCGATAATCTGCGCGCCGTTTTCCACCTGATCACGAGCAACCTCGACCGCGGCTTCATAGTCGCCTGCGAGGATCAGCTTCTTGAACTTGGCGCTACCGGTAACGTTGGTGCGCTCGCCGATATTGACAAACGAAGAACCAGTTGGGCGGAGGGTGATGGTGGTCATTCTGCTGTGCTTTTCTCGTCTGTTTTATGTCGACCAAACCATTCCATCGTTTGGTTTAAGGGAGCGAATTGGCTCCCGTACATGTCCGTATAGCTAAGCTGCATTGCAACATCGGCGAGCACCTCCCTGCATTTGTCTCGGTAAGTGGCAAACTTTTTTAATTTTGGCTCGCCCCTTAAATCTAACAGGATAATCTCTTCTCCGGGCAGAACGCTACGATCCACTAATTTGCTTGAAAAATGCGCCCAGAAAAATGGGTCAGGGCTTTCGGGCATGATAGATATGAGGTCTGCAAAAACCTCTCCACCTTTGCTGGCCGAAAAATTTCCCACCAACAGCGGACCAACTCCATTGTTCTTTATTGCGACTATTATCCTGTTTTCGTAATCACCAAGCCTGAAATATGCAATCGGTCTCACTGAGAGTTTATTGTGGTTTTCTTGGTTTTTTAGCGCTTTAACTGAAACATAGATTGATATGCCTGCTACAAAAAGCGCCAGAAGGCCGACTCCTACGTTGGCCCACGAAGCGGCACTTTCCAGCCAACTCGATTTGCTAGCTTGCTCGATAGTAACACGCAAATTCATTGAATCTACACCGCCATCACAAACTGCTCGAGCCCTGCCAGGCGAGTCACCAACGGTGCGGTCGGTACCTGCCTTGGCGCACGATCTTCGACTGCTTTCGCGATTGCCGCAATATGGGCGGGCGTGGTGCCGCAACATCCACCAACGATGTTGACCAACCCGTCATCGAGCCACTGCCCAATAAGTTGCGCAGTCGTTTCCGGCAGTTCGTCATATTCTGCCAGATCATTGGGCAGGCCAGCATTGGGGTAAGCCATGACCAGCGCATCGGCTTGCTTCGAAAGCGCCGCGAGATGCGGTCGCAACAGGTCTGCGCCGAATGAGCAATTCAAGCCGATGGTCAGCGGCTTCACATGGCGGATCGCCGCCCAGAAGGCCTCGACAGTATGGCCCGACAGATTGCGCCCAGCCATATCGGTAATGGTCATCGAAATCATCAACGGCACGTCGCGGCCCGAGGCCTCCGCCGCTTCCTGGGCCGCCATCGCAGCACATTTGGCATTGAGCGTGTCGAAAATTGTCTCAATCAGCAGAAAATCAACGCCACCTTCGATCAGCGCATCGCATTGCTCGCGATAGACGTCTTTGAGATAGTCGAAATCAATCTCGCGAAAGCCGGGATCATTCACGTCCGGCGAAAGCGAGAGCGTCTTGTTGGTCGGGCCAATCGAGCCAGCCACAAACCGCCGCTTGCCATCTTTTGCTTCGGCTTCATCGCAACATTCGCGTGCGATTTTGGCTGATTGGAGATTCAGCTCACGCACCAGATGCTCGCATCCATAATCGGCCATGCTGATTTTGGTGCCGCTGAAGGTGTTGGTTTCGATCATGTCCGCACCTGCATCAAGATACGCGCTGTGGATCGCCTTCACGATATCGGGGCGCGTGATGGACAGTAGGTCATTATTGCCCTTCTGGTCATGCGTTACGTCGAGCGAACCGCGGTAATCAGCCTCTGTCAGTTTATAGCCCTGAATGGCGGTGCCATAGCCTCCGTCGAACACCAATATCTGTTGCGCGGCGCGTGCGGCAAACTCTTCCCTCGCCGTCCGGCCTGAGCCCTGAGCTTGTCGAAGGGTGGAATGGGTCATGCCGCCTTCTCCTGCGCAATTGCGGCAGGTCGCTTACCCAGCAAATGACAAATAGCGTAGGACAGCTCGGCGCGGTTCAGCGTATAAAAATGAAAATCGCGCACGCCGCCTGCGTAAAGTCGGCGGCACATTTCGGCGGCAATAGTGGCAGCGACCAGCTGCCGCGCGGGTGGATGGTCATCCAGCCCTTCGAACAAATGCGCCATCCACGCCGGGATTGCCGTGCCCGTCATGTTCGACATACGTGTGATTGCTCCAAAATTCGATACCGGCATAATGCCCGGAACGATTTCGGCATCGATGCCCGCCGCCGCGACGGCATCGCGGAAACGGAAAAAAGTTTCCGGCTCAAAAAAGAACTGCGTGATTGCCCGGCTTGCGCCTGCATCCAATTTGCGTTTGAGAAAATCTATGTCCGTGGCGGCCGACAAAGCCTCTGGATGGGTTTCGGGATATGCACTCACTGAAATCTCGAACGGATGCAGTTTGCGCAAACCCTCGACAAGTTCAGCGGCGCTGGCATAGCCTTGCGCGTGCGGCACAAATTTGCCGTCCGCATTTGGCGCATCACCGCGCAAGGCAACGATATGCCGGACGCCCGCTTCCCAATAGGCGTTGGCGACGTCAGCAATTTCGTCCTTTGATGCTTCGACGCAGGTAAGATGCGCCGCTGCCGGAATATCGGTTTCGCGTGAGATCCGAGCTACCGTATTATGCGTCCGCTCGCGGGTGGTGCCACCTGCACCATATGTCACCGACACAAAGCGCGGGGCTAGCGGGGCTAGCGTCACCACCGAGTCCCACAGCTGCTCTTCCATTTTTTCGGTTTTAGGCGGAAAAAATTCGAAACTAATCTCGCAATCGCCAGAAAGCCCGGCAAATAAAGGGGTTGCCACAGCGCGGCTTGCTTCCTGCATCTGGGCCAGGGGGAGTATCATGCAACTATCCTCAAATTATTGTTGGGCGCAGCCACTGCCAGCCCGTGTTTCCGGCCCATCCAGACCTTTACGGCTAATTCACCGCCGCCTAACGTGACATGATGCGCCAGATGTACGCCGCTGGCTTGAAATGCCTTGGTTATCAAATCATCAGAAAAGCCGAGCCGTGCATGCGCATGAACCGTCCGCAGCTCTTCCCGGTCGTGCACAGCAAAATCGACGATTAACAGTCGCCCTTTGGCAGCAAGCACGCGCGCTGCTTCAGCGATTACGCCTTCAGGATGTTGCGCGTAATGAAGTACCTGATGAAAGATAACGGTATCAAACGCGGCGTCATCAAGTGGTAGCGCATTGAAATCGCCGAGCATGAAATCGACATTTTTGGCAGCGGCAGCATCTATGCTCGCGAGCTTGGCCCGCGCCAATCTCAGCATCTCCGTGCTGCTATCCAATGCAACAAAATGTTGGGCATGATCGGCAAAAAGCTCCATCATTCTGCCCGTGCCGGTTCCCACGTCAAGAACGGCACCCAATGGCTCTGTGCGGAGTATTTTTCCGATTGCCGCCTCGACTTCCGATTCGGCCACGTGGAGAGATCGCAACGAGTCCCATTCATTGGCATGAGCTTCAAAATAGGCAGCTGCCATATCGGTACGGGCTGTTCGTACCTCTTCCAGCTTAAGCAAGTCGCGCTGAAAGGCCTTGGCTTGCGTGATATCAGTACTTGCAAATAGGGGAGCCAGCCTCCCATCGGTCATTACTGGACCCGGCCGCATGAATACCCAGCTTCCTTCTTTTCGGCGTTCCAATATCCCGGCTTCGTCCAATATCTTCACATGGCGGGAAACGCGCGGTTGGCTTTGACCCAAAATCTGCACAAGCTCGCCGACGGAAAGCTCGAGTTTAAGAACCAGAAAAACGATTCGCAAACGCGTCGGGTCAGCTAGAGCACGCGTTATGTTGAGCAAATCGATCATAGATTAGCATATAAAGAATTCTTTATATGATGTCAATCGGCTCGAAATCCCTGTGTTTTCTACCTTTCTGGTAGAGTTAGCCTCAAAACTAGGTCCAATCGTCGCGTGCCGACAAAAAACCCGATTGCCATGAAAATATGAAGGGGCTAGAGGGACGAACCGCAGGTATTGCTGCACATGTTGCTGTGTGCCTGTCAGGTTTTTCAATAAGTTTTGCTAGGGGGTTTTCCCAAATGAAGAAAATTGCTGTATCTCTCGTACTCGCCGCTTCGCTCGGTCTGGCTGCATGCTCAGGCGCTGAAGAAGCAACCACTGAAGCTACCGATGCAACTGCAGAAGCAACCACTGAAGCTGCTGACGCTGCTGTAGAAGGCGCTGAAGCTGCTACCGACGCTGCTGCAACTGCAACCGACGCCGCTGCTGATGCAACTGCTAAGGCTGGTGAAATGGCTGACAAGGCTGGCGACGCTGCTGCAACTGCAACCGACGCCGCTGCTAAGGCTGGCGAAATGGCTGACGCTGCTAAGGAAGCTGCGAAGTAATTCGCGCTTTAGCTTACGCTAAAATAGAAAGGGCCGTCCTGCTTGCAGGGCGGCCTTTTTCTTTGCCCATTTGCAGGCTATTGACCGGCACATGAGGAAAGCGGCCATTCCAATTGCAATCATTCTGGCATTTCTGACTGGCTGCGGCGAAACATCACATGAACCCGGCGCGGGTGGCGTCAGCTCAGAGGATGCTAAGGCGCTTGATGAAGCGGCAGCGAAGCTGGATAACGAAGCCGCTCAATTCCCATCCGACCGTCAAAAATAGCCAAAGGCGTTACCGCTGGTGATAGGTCGCTACAGTCCTCGATACAAATTGCATAAACGCCATTCGTTCGGGGACCGAAGCCGTCGTATCGCCCATCATTACGGCGACCGCGTAGCGCGTTCCGTCAGGAGCGGTCATTATCCCGATGTCGTTATAGCCGGTCGACACGGGCGACAGGATTTGTCCGGTTCCGGTCTTGTGCAAAAAACGCCATCCCGCAGGAACACCAGCCTTCAAGCGGTTCGGTCCGCTGGTGGTGCGCGACATCGTCTCGAGTAAAAGCCGGGTAGAAGATGGCGATAAAAGATCGCCCTTTGCGAGCCTGCTGAGCGCGCGAACTATGGCTTCGGGTGTGGCACCGTCGACGGGATCGGCGATATACCTGTCAAGTGCAGCCTTGCGCGTAGCGTATGGCAGCGCTTCACGGGCCGCATAAAAGCGGCGACCGGTTGCATATTCCTGTCGCCATTCAAGCCCGGCAATAGCGCTCTGCATCGCCCGCTCGCCAGGACCGAACCGGATCGCACCCAAATTTTTCCGAGCGATAAATGCCTTAACAGCGTCCGGACCACCAGCAGTGCGTAGCAATGAGTCGTTGGCGGTGTTGTCGCTGCCCATAATGGCCTGCTGAAGCAGACTGAGGACACTCTCTTCAATTCCGCCATTGGCAATGACGCGTTCACGGATCGGAGAATGGAACACCGCGATGTCGTCGCGGGTAATCCGCACTGGCTGGTCGAGACGCAATTTCCCCTGATCGACCAGATCGAGAACTGTCATCGCAACCCATGTTTTAGAGACGCTTTGCTGAGGAAACATATCGCCCAAGCGCTTGCCGAGCAACCAACCGCCTCCGTCGATGCGCATGACTGCCACGCCAGTTTTGCCAGGGAACAGTCGCCATTGATCGTTAATCAGATTTTCCAGCCCTTCGGGCGCCTGCCCAACTGCGGGGCGTTTGGGTTCCGGCATTGCCGGTCTGGGGCCGGGCGGCGGTGCTTGTACCGGTCTCAACGAAGGCTTGGCATTTTGCGGCGCCGGTTTGGGAACAGGCGATTGCACGTCAGCAGCGACACAGCCTGACAGCATCAGGACCGCCAAAGACGCCCATGCTATTCTCTTTGGCAATGTACCAGACGGCATCCGCCCCAATGTTCCAAATCCCATAAATGTTCGATAGGCCGAACCACCTTGCGGGGGAATGACTGGATCGGTCATTTGCGACGAATGATTCCCTGCTGTCGATGAAGGGATTCGGCGACGCCGACTTCAGCATTTTACAATGGATTGCAGGATTTACTTGACCTTCACAGCGGTCCGTAGTTGTCCTACCCACAGATTTTTAACGAGCGGGACGGCAATTATGGACAGCATTTTTATCGGCAAAAGCAACAATGGTCCCGAATCGCTCAATCTGAAACGTGCCAATCGCCACGGTCTGATTGCCGGGGCAACTGGCACAGGAAAGACCGTGACCTTGCAGGGTCTGGTCGAAGGCTTTTCGGCGGCCGGTGTCCCTACTTTTGTTGCTGATGTGAAGGGTGATTTGGCGGGCATGGCGATGGCGGGCGCACCCCAGAGCAAAACACATGAGATTTTTGCTGGTCGTGCGGCCGAGATTGGCCAGAGCGATTGGGCGTACAGGGATAATCCCACGCAGTTCTGGGACCTTTTCGGAGAGCAGGGCCACCCGATCCGGACCACTGTATCTGAAATGGGACCTTTGCTGTTGTCGCGGCTCCTGGACCTTAACGAGGTTCAGGAAGGTGTGCTGACCATCGCGTTCCATGTTGCTGACAAGGACGGCCTCTTGATGCTCGACCTTGACGACTTGCAGGCGATGCTGGTCAATTGCGGCGAGCGCGCAGAGGAACTGACTCTCGAATTTGGCAATATTTCCAAACAGTCCGTCGGCAGCATTCAGCGATCCTTGCTTCAACTCCGCAGTCAGGGCGGTGAACATTTCTTTGGTGAGCCGTCACTCGAACTCGATGATTTCATCGTAACTGACGACAGCGGCAGGGGCGTGGTCAACATTCTCGCCGCCGACAAATTGATGTCCAGTCCGAAGCTTTACTCGACTTTCCTGCTTTGGTTATTGTCGGAGCTGTTTGAAAATCTTCCGGAAATCGGCGATCCCGAAAAGCCCAAGCTGGTGTTCTTTTTTGACGAAGCGCATCTGCTTTTCAACGACGCACCCAAAGCGCTGCATGAGAAAATCGAGCAGGTTGTTCGCCTCATCCGTTCAAAGGGCGTTGGTGTGTATTTCATTACGCAAAATCCCATCGATATCCCTGACACGGTCGCTGCGCAGCTGAACAACCGTATCCAGCACAAGCTTAACGCATTTACACCGCGCGATCAGCAGGCGGTGAAGTCGGCGGCGGAAACCTTCCGGCCCAATCCCGACCTGGATGTCGCGCAGGTCATTACCGAGCTGAAAATAGGCGAGGCGCTGGTGTCGTTGCTGCAACCCGATGGTTCGCCGTCGATTGTACAGCGCACCCTCATCAAGGCACCTGCCAGCCGGGTCGGACCGCTCACCCCTCAAGAGCGTGGGGTCATGATCCAGACCGACGCAATTGGTGATAAATATGACACGCTGATTGATCGCGAATCGGCGGAGGAAATCCTTCTTGCCAAGGGCGCTCAGGCTGCGGCAGCCGCCGACGAAGCAAAAGCCGAAGCTGAAGCCGACAAACAGGCCGCCATTGCCGCTAAAGCGCAAGCCAAGGCCGATGCAGCGGCGGCAAAGGAATTGGCGCGGCAACAAGCTGCTGCTGCACGTGAAGCAGCCAAGCCCAGCATGGCCGACAAGATGATCCAGTCAGCCGCACGCTCGGCGGCAACGTCAGTGGGACGTCAGCTTGCAGGTTCGTTCGGCAAGTCGCTGGTTCGGGGAATATTGGGTGGCCTGTTTAAATAATCAGCCACGCCCGCGATACGGCGCAACGCCCTGACCAGGCAGCCACAGGCCTTTAGGCGGCTCGCCCGATTGCCAGAACACGTCGATTGGGATGCCGCCGCGCGGATACCAGTAACCGCCGATGCGAAGCCAGTGCGGCTGCATTTCGCTAAAGAGCCGCTGCCCAATACCGACGGTGCAGTCTTCGTGGAATGCTGCATGATTACGGAATGAGCCCAGAAATAGCTTAAGCGATTTGGACTCAACGATCTTGGCATCAGGCGCGTAATCAATAACCAGATGGGCAAAATCCGGCTGACCGGTTACCGGGCAAAGCGACGTGAACTCTGGCACCGCGAAACGGGTCAGATACAGCGCACCGGGACGCGGGTTGGGGACATAATCTAGCTGCGCTTGCTCAGGCGAAGCAGGAAGCTCGCTTTGGGTACCCAGAAATTTTGTGTTCGGCTGTTCGGTCATGGACAGCGTTTAGCCCCTTCGTCATGCGAAGCAAACGGGTCATGTGATAAATGCCTTCCATTCATCGCGCATTCAGTAGATTTGGCAATGAGGGCACCAAACAAGGCGAGGGTCGACATGCGTTTTTTCGCAGCAATATTGCTGTTTTTTGCAAATTTGGGCACGGCGTTTGTGGCTGCTCCGGCATTGGCGCAGGACGCGGTTCCCGAAACGCCCCCAGAGCTTCGCGATTTCAGGCTGGATCAACCGCGCGAACAAGCGCCGCCTCAACCCGCACCGCAGCAAGCTGCGCCTCAGGAGCCGTCAGTCACACCACCTGAAGCGCGCACCCCGCCCGAGACCGCGCGTCCGGCACCAAGTCCCGTGCGCCAGCGGCCGCAGGAAGCCATCCCACAATCGCCCGACTCAGCGTCGTCACGCAGCGACGCATCAGCGCCGGATCAGGAAGTAGCCCCCGTAATCGAACCGGAGGCGACGGCTGATGCGTCGGTTGCACCACAACCGAACCTTGACCGAGCGCCAGTTCCTCCGCCTGCAACGGAAAGAGCAACAGTCTGGAACTTACCTCTCTTAATAGGCATCCTCGTCGCGTTGTTGATACTTGGCCTGCTTGGATACATCTTGCGGCGCCGCAGACGCGACAACTTGCCATCAGTCGCAGCCGATGCATCGGGCGAGATTGCAGAACCAGCCCGGAGACAAAGCATTCCGGCGTCCCCACCAGCGAAGCTCAATAAAGATCCGGCGCTTCCTCCTACCTTGGCCACCGCGCCAGTCACAGCACAAATATCAGCTCCAATTGGCGGTGATATTTCTATCCTGTTCGTTCCGGAAAAAGCGACGATCAGCTTCACCAACCTGACAGTCCACGGGCAGTTGCAAATCGCAAATGTCGGAAAGTCGCCAGCGCGGGATATGCAATTGCGCGCGGTGCTCGTCTCGGCGAGCAGCGAGCAGCAACGCGCTATCGACAGCTTCTTTGCCGACCCCGCGCAGATTGCGCCGAACGCCTTGGGCGAAGCCAAACCCGGTGAGCGCCTTGGACTGTCGCTTGAATTGTCCGTGCCGCTTAGCGAGATGCAGACTTTTCCAGTCGGTGAACAACTCCTGCTTGTCCCCATCCTTGTCGCCAGCCTGTCTTATGCACAGGATGACGGTGAAAAATTTACTGCCAATCTTGCATGCATGATTGGCCGAGAAGCACAGCCACCCAAACCCAAAATGGGCCCGCTGCGGATCGACAAGGGGCCGCGCAGTTTCGCGCCATTGGGGCAGCGCCCGGTTTACACCTGAAAGCCTGTATCGCCGGTCACGGGCTTCCAGCGTAGCAGGCCGTCATGACCACACTTATTCCGATACTCGGCGATCAGTTAAGCCACAACATGTCCTCATTATCCGGTCAGGACAAAAGTAGTTCGATCATTCTGATGGTCGAGGTGGATGAAGAGACCAATTATGTGGGTCACCATAAGTCAAAGCTGGCTTATATCCTGTCGGCTATGCGCCATCATGCCGATGATTTGCAGTCAGCAGGCTGGCAGGTGGATTATGTGAAACTGGACGAAGCCGGAAATAGCGGCAGCTTTAACGGCGAACTTGCCCGCGCAATCGAGCGCCACCGCTCCATTGCCATCAGGGTAACCGAAGCCGGCGAGTGGCGGGTGAAGGCGATGCTCGATAGCTGGGCTGATCGTTTCGACGTGCCCATCAATATCATGCCAGACTCCCGCTTTCTGGCTTCGCATGCCGAGTTCGAGAATTGGGCGAAAGATCGCAAACAACTGCGTATGGAGTTTTTCTATCGCGACATGCGTCGCAAATCCGGACTGTTGATGGATGACGACAAGCCCGAAGGCGGTCAGTGGAATTATGATGCGGAAAACCGCAAACCCGCAAAAAGCGACATGATGATGCCGAAGCCGTTACATTTCGAACCAGATAGGGTCACGCAAGACGTCATCGAAATGATCGAAGCAAGGTTCCGGGAAAACATCGGCCAAACGGGGAAATTCGGATTTGCGGTCACACGCCAGGACGCGTTGAAACAGCAGCAGCATTTCCTTGATCACGCCCTGCCGCAATTTGGCGATTATCAAGATGCTATGCTGACTGGCGAGCCATTCCTATGGCATTCAATCCTCTCTCCTTACATCAATTCGGGACTGCTTGACCCAGTCACTTTATGCCGCGAGGTCGAGGCGCGCTATCGCGCTGGCAAAGTGCCGATTAACGCCGCCGAGGGCTTTATCCGCCAGATTATCGGATGGCGCGAATATGTGCGGGGTATCTATTGGTTCGCCGGACCCGATTATGTTGACCGCAATGAATTGGGAGCAACGCGTGACCTGCCGTCCTTCTACTGGACCGGCAAAACCGACATGCATTGTATGAGCGAAGCCATTGGCCAAACGCTTGAATATGCCTACGCCCACCATATCCAGCGACTGATGATTACCGGCAATTTCGCGTTGATTGCAGGCGTTGATCCGCGTCGGGTGCATGAATGGTATCTGGCGGTCTATGCCGACGCTTATGAATGGGTCGAATTGCCCAATACGCTGGGGATGAGCCAGTTTGGCGATGGCGGGATGTTGGCGTCGAAACCTTATGCGTCGAGCGGGGCCTACATCAACCGCATGTCCGACTATTGCAGTTCCTGCCGCTTCGACGTCAAGGAACGTACCGGACCCGATGCCTGCCCGTTCAATGCGCTCTATTGGGACTTTATCGCACGCAATGAGCCGAAGCTTCGTGGTAACCCGCGAATGGCGATGCCGTACAAGAATTGGGAGCGGATGAACGACCAGGATAAAAGCGCGTTGCGCGCCAGTGCCAAGCAATTTCTGGAAAGGCTTGGCTAGATTGCAAAAGCGTCTTATCTTGCACTGCACAAGAATCAAAAAGTTGCGGGCAAGGACAGAAATATCATGGAAATTTTGGTAAGCACCGAATGGTTGGCTAAAGAAATCGGTGCGTCCGACCTGCGGGTGGTTGATGCTACCTATTTCATGCCCGATCTTGGCCGAAATGCTCAGGCGGAATATGAAGGCGGCCATATTCCCACGGCAGTGTTCATGGATCTGGACGAACTCGCAGACGCCAACAGCAACCTGCCCAATACGCTGCCTCCTGCGGAGAAGTTTGCGAGCCGCATGCAATCGCTGGGCCTGGGCGATGGCAGCAGGATTGTTGTCTATGACGAGAGCCCGTTCAAATCGGCAACCCGCGCGTGGTGGATGCTGACTCTATTCGGTGCACATGATGTCGCTGTTCTGGACGGCGGCATCGCCAAATGGAAAGCGGAAGGCCGCCCGCTGGAAACTGGGAAGCCTGCGCTGCGCCACCGGCATTTCACGGTATGGAAGGACGATCAGGCCGTCAGGAACAAAGCCGACATGCTCGCCAACCTCCACAGCAAGAGCGCCGAAGTCGTCGATGCCCGCGGTGCCGGGCGTTTTACCGGCGAAGAAGCCGAGCCACGCCCTGAGATGGCGTCAGGCCATATCCCGGGCAGCCGCAACCTGCCTTATGGTAATCTGTATAACGCCGACGGTACATGGAAACGCGGCGATGATTTGATTGCTGCATTCAAGGACGCGGGTGTCGATCTGGATAAACCAATGATTACGACTTGCGGATCAGGCATGACAGCCGCCGTAGTTCTGTTCGGCGCGCGTTTGACCGGTAAAAAAGATGTCGCTTTATATGATGGCAGCTGGTCGGAATGGGGTCTGGATAAGGACACGCCCAAGGCACAAGGTGCGGCTTGAGCCATAAAGGCGATTCCCAAAAGCCAGCCACGAAAATCGTTACGGGCGGGCGTAGCAAAGCGCTGACCGGCCCTGTCGTTAACACCCCTGTTTGGCGCGCCAGCACGCATCTGTATGACGATGTTGCTGCGCTTGAGGCGGGAAAAAAAAGTAACGAGGATGGTCGGTTTTTCTATGGGCGCCGAGGCTCGCCGACCCAATGGTCATTGTCTGAAGCGCTCACCGCGATAGAACCGGGCGCGCATGGCACGATGCTGTATCCGTCGGGGGTTGCCGCCATTTCATGTGCGTTACTGTCGGTGCTAAATCCGGGCGACGTGCTGTTGATGACCGACAATGCCTATGACCCCAGCCGCTCCTTTGCCGACGGCTTCCTAAAGCGGTTCGGGGTTGAGACACGTTATTTCGATCCATTGACAAATGATATCAAAGGTCTGTTTTGCGACAAAACAAAAGCGATATTGCTGGAAACACCGGGCAGTCTGACTTTTGAGGTGCAGGACGTCCCTGCCATCTGCGCCGAAGCCAAAAAGCGTGGCGTTGTGACCTTGCTTGATAACACATGGGCTACACCGTTTTTCTACACAGCGCTCGACAAGGGCGTGGACATGACCATCCTTGCCGCCACCAAATATATTGTCGGGCATAGCGATGTGATGCTCGGCAGCGTTACCACGCATAAAAGCCTATGGGCCAAACTTCGCCAGACCGCGCATCAGCTTGGGCAAGTGGTGTCGCCAGACGATGCATATCTTGCCAGCCGTGGCTTACGGACTTTAGCAGTGCGGATGAAGGCGCACGAAGCCTCCGCGCTGAAAATCGCGCTTTGGCTAAACGACCGTCCCGAAGTCGAAGCTGTATTCCACCCTGCTTTGCCTGACTGCCCCGGGCATGACATCTGGAAGCGCGATTTCACTGGCTCCTCGGGGCTTTTTTCGCTCGTTCTGAAAGGCAGTAAGGCGAACGCGGCGGCCTTTGTCGATGCGCTGGAGTTATTCGGGATTGGCTATAGCTGGGGCGGATTCGAAAGCCTTGCCCTACCGGTCCATCCCGAAACCTGCCGGTCCGAAGTCCCTTGGGACAAAAATCGCGCAATCGTCCGCCTGCAGATCGGTTTAGAAGATGTCGATGACCTTATTGCCGATGTCGAACAGGCACTCGCTACAGCAGATAATAGCAACTGACCTAACGCGTTGGCGCTATCGTGTAGGTTGGGGGACGTCCCCCGAATAATCGTAAAAGCCGCGCTTCACCTTGCGCCCGTACCAGCCAGCCTCGACATATTTCTGCAAAATCGGCGCGGGACGGAATTTGGGGTCACCGGTTGACGTGAACAACACATTGGTGATTTCCAGACATGTATCAAGCCCGATAAAGTCGGCCAATGTCAGCGGCCCCATTGGGTGGTTCAGGCCCAATTGGCAGGCGGTATCGATATCGCGAATAGTAGCAACGCCTTCTCCCAAGGCGAAACAAGCCTCGTTGATCATCGGCATCAGCACGCGATTCACGATGAAGCCAGGGCCGTCATTTGCGAACACCAGTTGCTTGCCCAGCGCTTCACCATATTGGCGGACGACGTCCACCGTGGCGTCGCTGGTCGCAAGGCCGCGAATGACTTCGATCAACCCCATCACCGGCACCGGATTGAAGAAATGCACGCCGATAAAGCGCTTCGGGTCGGGCGATGCCTGCGCCAGCCGAGTAATCGGGATCGATGACGTGTTTGATGCTAGCACCGCTTGATGCCCTAAAATCTTGCCAACCGCCTCAAATATCTTGCGTTTGATTTCCTCACGCTCGGTTGCAGCTTCGATTATCAGCCCTGCATCCGCCATAGGCTCATAACTGCCAACAGGTCGTATGCGCGATAACAGCGTGTCGGCCTCTTCACGCCCCATTTTTTCCTTGGTAACCAGCCTGTCGAGCGCCTTGGCAACACCCGCTTTACCCGCTTCGGCCTTTTCCAGATCGAGGTCGGAAAGATAGACATGATAGCCAGCGCCAGCGCTGACCTGCGCGATGCCAGCACCCATTTGTCCTGCTCCAATAACGCCGACCGCTTTCATATCTTGCTCCATTAAACATGAGATGGATTGCCCCTAGCGAAGCGAGCCCAAAAGCGCTAGCTTTCAACTATGCGCAGGGGTTTGATTGCATTGATATCCGGGGCAGCAGCCTTATTGGCGGGTGCGGCGCATGCCGTGTCGCCCGGGAAAATCGTAACCTTCAAGGACTGGACGGTCGGTTGCGATAACGGGCTTGGCTGTCAAGCCGCGGCGCTGTTGACGGAGGAACGCTCCGACGATTCTCTATCGATTGTGATGAACCGGCCCGCCGGAGCAAATGCACCCCTCAATATCGATCTGTCGGGCTTCACAGCCAAAGCCGACCGATATCGCGTTGTGATTGACGGCAAGATCGTCCGTACAGGGGCAATGAAGGTCGGCAGCACGACCGTAAAAGTTGTTGGTGTCGATGCCGTAAAGCTTGCACGATTTATGGCAAAGGGCAAAGCGTTGCGGGTGGTCGATGGAGGTGGGGTTGACTTGGGCACCGTGTCGTTATCAGGCATCGGAGCCGCGTTGCGCTATTTCGACGAGCAGCAAGGGCGCACAGGTTCTAGAGGTGCTATCATTGCCACCGGACCGAAAATGCCAATGGCCAAACGCTCGGTGCTGCCGGTTATTTCCGCGAAAAAAATTACGCCGACCAATGTTTTGCCCGACACGTCGGCGCTAATTGCGCTTTCGGAAAACAGCCCTTGTGCCGCCCAGCGTTTCGGGTCGACCGAGGACACTGCCTACAGTCTGGGAATGGGGCCAAATGGTCCACAGGCGCTGGTATTTCTGAACTGCGGTTCGGGTGCATATAATTTTTCGTCGGGTGTATATGTTGGCCAGCGCAATGGCGCCGAAAAGTGGACGTTCGAGCCCGCAAAGTTCGATTATGCCGCCCCAGGCTCGGCGGAGGAAAGTAATATCCCCATCCTAATCAATGTCGGCTGGAATGCCGGGACCCAGACAATCAGCAGCTATGCCAAGGGCCGGGGCCTGGGCGATTGCGGGTCTTCCGAAACTTACGTCTGGGATGGATCGATGTTCCGTCTGACCAGCGCCACAGCGATGACCGAATGTCGCGGCTCGCTTGACTGGATTCCGACATGGCGGGCTGAAGTCCGGCTAGTCAGCTAACGCTCGACGAAATACTGGCATTTCGCCGCAATCCAGCTTAAGCGCGCGGCAATGCTCACACATCGGCAGGAAGTCTGAAAATCTATGTCCGCCCCATTACGCATAGCCCTGGCAGGTCTTGGTACCGTCGGCACCGGTGTCATCCGTCTTATCGAGGAAAACAGCGCGTTGATCGCGCGACGCGCAGGGCGTAAAATCGAGATTGTCGCAGTGACTGCGCGCGACAGGACCAAGGATCGCGGCGTCGACCTGTCTGGCTATCGCTGGGTCGACGACATGGGCGAACTGGCGACCGCGGGCGATGTCGATGTTGTCGTTGAATTGGTCGGTGGGTCGGACGGGCCAGCACTTACCCTTGCACGTGAGACGCTGGGCAATGCCCGGGCGCTGGTTACCGCCAACAAGGCGATGATCGCACATCACGGCGCCGAGCTCGCATCGCTTGCCGAAGACAATAACGCAGCACTGAAATTTGAAGCCGCGGTTGCGGGCGGGATTCCTGTCATTCAGGGGCTTCGTGATGGCGCGGCGGCCAATCGGATCGACCGTGTATATGGCATCCTCAACGGCACCTGCAATTTCATATTGTCAACAATGGAAAAAGAGGGCCTGGATTTTGCCGCCGTTTTAGCGGATGCGCAGTCAAAGGGCTTTGCCGAGGCCGACCCGTCGTTCGATATCGACGGAATCGATGCCGCACACAAGCTGTCGATCCTTGCCTCGCTAAGCTTCGGATCCAGAATTGATTTCGGCGGCGTGGAAGCGCGGGGGATTCGCAAGATTCTGGCTGCAGACATCGCGCAGGCTAAAGCACTGGGATATCGCATCCGGCTTATCGGGTTGGCCGAAATTGACGGTGAGAATGGGTCCGCAACAATTTTCCAGCGCGTCCAGCCCTGCCTGGTGCCACTTGTCCACCCGCTCGCGCACGTGACCGGTGCAACTAACGCGGTGGTCGCCGAGGGCAATTTCTCGGGCCGCTTGCTGTTTCAGGGTGCGGGCGCGGGCGATAAGCCCACCGCCTCTGCGGTCGTCGCCGATCTTGTCGATATCGCGCGCAAGGAAACCGGTCCGGCATTTTCGATGCCGTCGGCAGAGCTCGAAACGCTGCCCCGTGCGGCGTCAGCTCATCGCATTGGCAAGACCTATTTGCGGATGGTGGTCGCCGACCGCGTTGGCGTGCTCGCCGAAATCACCGCAGCAATGCGCGATGCTGGCCTTTCGATTGAAAGCCTGATCCAGACCGAGGCCAGCAACGATGGCACTGCGCTGATCGCGATGGTCACGCATGAAGGCCCCGAACAGGCGATCAACGATACGCTGAAAACACTTGCGACCTCGGATAGCCTGCTCGGCGAGCCGATGGTCATGCATATATTGGGTGAATGATCAGGGCGGCGCGTTTTCGCCGTCGGTGACGATCATGTCGGGTTCGGGTAGACCCTTTAACACCTCTTCAAGCGGAATAGCCGGCGGAGGGACATAGCCAAATCCAATCCCCACGCCCGGCATATAAATCTTGCACATGCTGTCTGTCGGTAAGCAAGCGGCAGCACGCTTGGTCGAAATCGCCTCACCGCGCCGGATTCGGTTTTCATCGGGTGGGCCACGATCGGTAAAGATGCGCTGACTTTTATTGTCAGGATTTTCACCGCATACAACTATGTCGCCATTTTGCGGATATTTGACGCAGCCCTCGGCGTCGACGGCGACCAATCGCCGCGCTGTTTCGATTTGCGCAGCGATTTCAGCGTCGCTCGCTGACTGTGCCGAAGCAGCAGCGGCCGAAAGCGCAATGGCAGCGACAAGCAATCTCGACATTTGGCAACACCTTCCCTATCGGGGTCCGCAATACCGACCCACCTGCCCCCAAAGCCGAGCGTTCTTCCCCAGAAACTCGATATTTCAGATAGCTAGGAAAAAGACATGACCGCAGCAAGCCAGATTCTTGACCGGGTACTTGTTCTTGAAATGGTGCGCGTGACCGAAGCTGCTGCGATTGCCGCTGCCAAGCTGATCGGACGCGGCGATGAAAAGGCGGCGGACCATGCCGCAGTGGAAGCCATGCGTGCGGCTTTGAACGATCTTTACATGGATGGCACTGTTGTCATCGGTGAAGGCGAGCGCGACGAAGCGCCGATGCTGTTCATTGGCGAAAAAGTTGGCTCGGCCATCGGCAAGGGTCCAAAGATCGATATTGCGCTCGATCCGCTCGAAGGCACGACAATCACCGCCAAAGCAGGGCCCAATGCGCTTGCCGTGCTTGCGGTTGCCGAAGAAGGCAATCTGTTGAACGCACCCGACGTCTACATGGACAAGATTGCGGTAGGCCCTGGCTACTCGCCGAACATTGTCAATCTGGACCGGACAGTGGCCGAGAACGTAAACGCAGTGGCCAAGGAAAAGGGCGTTGCGCCGAACGAGCTTATCGTCTGCGTTCTCGACCGTCCGCGCCACGAAAAACTGATCGCCGAACTGCGCGCTTTGGGCTGCGGCGTCATGCTAATCCCCGATGGCGATGTTGCGGGCGTGATTGCCACTTCGGATCCGGACACGACCGTCGATATCTATATGGGTAGCGGCGGCGCGCCCGAAGGTGTGCTGGCGGCAGCAGCTTTGCGTTGCATCGGCGGACAGTTCAAAGGGCGGCTGTTATTCCGCAACGACGACGAGCGGCTGCGTGCGCGTAAATGGGGCATCGAGGATCTCGACAAGATTTATGACCTGCAAGAACTGGCCAAGGGCGACTGCATATTTGCCGCGACCGGCGTCACCGACGGCTCGTTACTCGACGGCGTGAAAATCCTGCGCGATGGCCGGATCACCACCGAAACCGTCGTTATGCGCGCCTCAAGCGGCACCGTCCGCCGGGTCAAGAGCACGCATGGTCTTGGGCGCAAGCGCGACTAGAATATCCCCAGCGACAGTCCAGCCGCTAAGGCCGCGCCAGTCTCACGCGCCTTTGCTAGGTCAGCATCGGATATGGTCTTCGGCGCCAATATCGCCTCGGGCGTCTGCGCATGGGTGCAAACAATCATGCTGTCGGCGATCTTCTTCAACCGCCAGCCAGCTGCGATCCGCTCGGCTTGCGCCGCCGCACTACGGCCATCAGACCCCGCGCACACGATCACCGCATAAGCGCGCCCTTCGATCTGCCCCAGACACGGATAATAACAACGGTCGAAGAACGCCTTCATCACCCCGCTGATCGCCGCGAGGTTTTCGGGGAACACGAACAGATAGCCGTCCGCACCCAGCATATCATCCGCCGTCACGTCTGCCGCATGCACCAACCGCGCTTGGGCCTCCGCAGCCCCGGCAAGCGCCGCACGCGCCAGCGCCTCTGACCCGCCGGTCATACTGTGCCAGACTATCAGCAGCTTCCTCATGCCCCTTGCTAGCATCCCCCGCCCCGCATAGGGAAGGCGCATGTCATCGGTCCTCAACATCACCCAATCGATCACCGGCCAGGCATGGCAGTGGCGCAGCGGCGATGTCGATGCACGCGATCCGGGGTTTCAGCCCGACGATCTGGTCACGCAATTGCTGATAGCGCGCGGCGTTCCGCGCGACGATCTGGAGCGCCACCGCGATCCCACCATTCGCGGTTTCATGCCCGACCCGTCGATTTTTCAGGATATGGACCGCGCCGCCGAACGCCTCGCCGATGCAGTCGCCGCCCAAGAAGCCATCACCGTCTACGGCGATTATGACGTCGATGGTGCGACCAGCGCGGCGTTGCTCATCCGCGTGTTCCGCTCTTTGGGCCTGACCGCAGGCCATTATATCCCCGACCGCCTGATGGAGGGTTACGGCCCGTCGGGCGAAGCGCTCGTCCGCATTGGGACAAGTGGCTGCAAGCTGATCGTCACCGTCGATTGCGGCGCAATGGCCTATGACGCGCTGGCGCAGGCCAAGGCCGCGGGACTAGAGGTCATCGTCGTCGACCACCATAAATGCGCCGCCGAGCTGCCGACCGCCTTCGCGCTCGTCAACCCGAACCGGCTGGACGAGGCCGACGACGCCGCATCGCACGGCCATTTGGCCGCTGTCGGTGTCGCCTTTCTGTTGGGCGCGGCGATCATCCGCACCCTTCGCGCCAGGGGCTATTTCGCCAGCCGCCCCGAACCCAAATTGATGGAGCTGCTCGATCTGGTCGCACTCGGCACCGTCGCCGATGTCGCGCAGCTCAGGGGGCTGAACCGCGCGTTCGTGGCACAAGGGCTGAAAATCATGTCCGCGCGCCGCAATATCGGCATGGCCGCGCTCATTCAGGCGAGCAGGCTGACCCGCGCGCCGATCTGCTCCGATCTTGGCTTCGCGCTCGGCCCGCGCATCAACGCCGGGGGCCGCGTCGGCAAGTCCGACCTCGGCGTACGCCTGCTCACCACCGAGGATGCCGTCGAAGCACAGGACATCGCGCTCGAACTTGACCGGCTGAATGAAGAGCGCCGCGCAATCGAAGGCATCGTGCAGGAACAGGCGGAGGCGATGATCGCTGCGCAGCATAACCGCGCCGTCGCGCTGCTATCGGGCAAGGGCTGGCACCCCGGCGTCATCGGCATTGTCGCAGGGCGCATCAAGGAAAAGACCGGCAAACCCTCCATCGTCATCGCGGTGGATGAGGCTGGCACCGGCAAAGGATCGGGCCGCAGCATCGCCGGAGTCGATCTGGGCGCGGCGATCATCGCCGCCAAAGACGCCGGGTTTCTGGAGGCAGGCGGCGGTCACGCCATGGCGGCGGGGCTGACGGTGCGCGAGGATAAAATCGAGGCGCTCGCCGACTGGCTCGACGAGCGGCTGGCGGGCGACGTCGCGCGCGCGTCGGGGAACAAGGCGCTGCTGATCGACGCGATCATCTCCCCGCGCGGACTAAACCCGGTCTTTGTCGACGCGATGGAATCGGCTGGTCCCTATGGCATGGGCTGGCCCGGCCCGCGCGTGGTGACGGGGCCGGTGCGCGTGGTCAAATGCGATATTGTCGGCAAAGACCATGTCCGCGCGATTGTCGCGGGCGACGATGGCCAGTCATTCAAGGCCATGGCATTCCGTCAAGGCGAGAGCGCATTGGGTCAGCAATTGCTCCACGGCGAGCGTGGCCGCAAATACTGGCTGGCGGGGCGGGCAAAGACCGATGATTGGGGCGCGACACCCAAGGCAGAGCTGCATATCGACGATGCCGCTTTCGCCGATTAATCTTACGCTTGACCTTCCCCATCCGAATCCGTAAAGGGCGGCTCGCCAAGCGATTGGCCCCTTCGTCTAGCGGTTAGGACGCGGCCCTTTCACGGCTGAAACACGGGTTCGATTCCCGTAGGGGTCACCAAGTCAATAATATCAATGACTTACGGTGGCAGATTGCACCATTGTATCACAGCAATGTATCACAGATCGCTGACGATTGTTTCACAGTAAAATGACAGATGCAGGTGACGGGGTTTCTAGAACCGAAATCGCACGCAGCTCGTCGGGTGACGATTTGAAAAGCAATCAGCCGATAGAGTGATTAAACGTGGCCAATAACCGCATGTAATTGCCAACCCCTCGCATTTGCTCGCTGGGGCGCTCCTAAAGCACTATATGGGCCAGTTGGTATGACCCTCGTTCAATGAACCAACGGTACTGCAGCGAGCTTGCAGGGCGTTTGAATCGTTGGTCTTGCAACTGAATATTTTGCGTTCAAAACGAAAGTTTGACATTTTTTCGTTAAACTTCTAATTTGAAATGGAAGGATTCGGCTTATGCTCTATAAACTCGAGATCGAGAATTTTTACTCAATTCGCGACCCTCAGGTGCTCGATCTCACGATTGCGCCCAATGTCCCGGACGTCGAGAACCGGTTTGCGCCAGTTTTCCCCGGTTCGGAGTTACGGGCTCCTAAAGTAATTTCGATTTATGGCGCAAACGCCTCCGGTAAAACCACCGTAATAAAGGCACTCCAGTTTCTTTTCGCATTCGTTCGGGACAGCTCACAGCGGATTACTCCCGGCTTTCCCTGCGAGAGGTTTAATGATTTGGAGTCCTGCTCGCGCCCAATTAAGCTGGCCATTGAGTTCGGCGGCGTAATGAACATCAGCCGTGAAACGTTGGAACGTGTGGAGAAAGACGGTGAGTTCGAGGTAGGCACTTATCGATATGAGCTGGAAATCGAGGTATTGGAGGGTGACGCGCACCGTGTTTTGAGTGAAGCTCTTCGCCAAAAGCCCAATGGCCAAGGGAAGTGGCAACGAGTATTTGAGCGGGATAAAGAAGGTAAAGTTAAAGATTCTCGGTCATTTTCGCTGACTGGCTTTCAACATCTGCTGAATACCTTGCGACCGAATGTTTCTGTTCTATCTTCATTTGCGTTATTCCAGCACCCGACTGCGATGCTGTTCCTTGACGCCGCTCGAAAGGTCTGGTTTCAGATTGGACCAACTCAATTCAGTCAGGACCAGCCGACCATCAACTTTCTTGGTCAGGAGCCGGAAATTCTGGAGCAGCTCAACAAGGAGCTGAGCCGCATCGATGTCGGCGTTGAAGGTATGAGGTTTCAGGAGACCCCTAACGGATTGCAGCCCATGTTCAGTCATTCTGGTCTGCAAGTCGAAATGCCTTGGATTTTAGAGAGCCACGGCACGCAGTCATTCATTAAGATGTTTCCGCTGCTTAACCTCGCGCTTGCGAACGGCGGCATATGCATTATCGACGAATTCGATGCTTCGATCCATCCACTGGTTCTCCCAGAACTCATCGGATGGTTCTATGACCGCGAGGACCGCAACAAACTCGACGCGCAGTTCTGGTTTACCTGTCACTCTGCGTCACTGCTCGATAACCTCACCAAAGAAGAGGTCATTATTTGTGAGAAGGACAGACAAGGTCGAACGCATGCCTATAGCTTAATGGACGTAAAGGTTCGCCGTGATGAAAATCTGTACCGCAAATATCTGAGCGGTGCTTATGGCGGAGTGCCGCAGATAGGATGAGAGCGCGCCGCCCCTTTATTCCACAACGTAAACCGATTTTCATCGGCTGCGAGGGTGAGTCTGAGCAAGGTTATGCGGGTTTTCTGCAAGACCTAATCCAAGAAGCTGGCCTGCATGTTCACCTCAATATAGAGGTGTTAAAGGCAGGTGACCCGCTCACGCGAATACAACTTGCAGTTCGCAAGCTCGATCAACTCCGTAGGACACGCGGGGCATTCAATGAAAGGTTTGTTTTTCTTGATACAGACCAGCTCGCGCTCAGCGCGGACCGCGCAAATCGCGCGAGAGACCTGGCCATCGCAAATAATATCGCCATTGTATGGCAGGAGCCGTGCTTCGAGGCTGTATTATTGCGTCATTTTGCCGGAAAGAGCACACTCAGACCACCAACCAATCAGGCAGTCGAGAATGCACTCCGACATGAATGGCCCGAGTATCGAAAGCCTATGAGTTGAGCCCAACTTGCAAAAAAGATTGATCTTGCATCAGTAGCAAGGGCAGCCGGGGTTGAAGACGGCCTATTGAATCTGTTACGGTGCATCGGTCTGATAGGGCCTGCAGAGCACGGCAATGATGACGTGTGAAAATCACGGTCTTTCGACAATCATATAAACCTAAGCAACTTACTGAAGCGCTCACCTCTGCGAGGGACGAAGGGCTTGGGGGCTACACTCTGGACGACGGCTGTTGAGATACCGGCTATAGTTCAACTTTGGTAACCGCTTGTCTCTTAATTTACCAATGCCCTGTGAACACTCGCTCGGCCTATACCCAAGCGCTTGGCGATGTTGCTGCCCCCTCCCCAAGCGCACGTGCTGTAGCGACGTCCACAGAGGGCCCACGGTGAAATTGGATGCCAACTGGGGTGCGAACTGTGTTGAAACCTAACAAGCCGAGTTTGCCAACTCCTGGCGCTAGTTCTGGTTTGTCGAACGTCAGCTAACTCGAAATCTCCACCGAAAGCGGACTAACCGGATACGACAACTTTTCGGTCGTTTGTTCGGCTCGGGGGGTCTGTTAAAAGCTGCCGTTCGTAAAGCTGCCGTTTCGGGGCCGGGAATGGACTGTCGGCTTTCGGCACATGCACCAACTTAACGGACGCAGTTGAAATGCTCAGGCGCAATCATTTAGCCGGTAGCCCACTCCCGGTTCGTTTTGAATGAGAATTGGGTTTGCAGGATCTTCCTCAATTTTGAGCCTCAAACCGCGAACCGCGACACGCAGATATTCGATGTCGTCAATGTGGGCTTCGCCCCAAACACTGCGCAATAGATGAATATGGGTAACCACCTTCCCGGGGTGACGCGCTAATTCCGCTAACACTGCAAACTCTTTACGCGTTAAGCGAATTTCTTGTCCTTGGCGCAACACACGGTGAGCGAGTATATTAATAGAGATTGCGCCCATGGCGATAACACCTGTTACGGATGCGCTAGGCACGCGATGCCGCAAAGCTGTTCTTATTCGCGCTAACAATTCTTCTGTATCGAACGGTTTCACTACATAGTCGTCAGCGCCCAAATCCAGCGCGGTAACTTTTTCCGCTGTAGCGTCGCGCGCCGTCATAACAATTACTGCGCGGTCCATCGCCTTTATGAGCGGTACAAGCTCCATGCCATCACGATCAGGCAGTCCCAGATCTAGCAGTACCAGTTCACAACCCTCCCGCCGAGCAAACGAGAGCGCTTCAGCAGCATTTGCGGCTTCGGCCACTGTCATGCCCGCACGTTCGAGTGCGCCGCAGACAAGGCGACGAATAGCTGGTTCGTCATCTATTATCAGAATCTGCTCGTTCATGCCGACGGAGCTTCTTCTGAAGTCAATCGGAGGGACGTCTGCGGCCAGAAAATCTCAAATCGTGAGCCTGCGCTGTCCGGCCGGTTAGCTGCCAAAACGCCTAGACCCATCGCGTCCGCAAACCCCTTGACGATAGCAAGACCAAGACCTGTGCCGCCTGTCATATCATCCCCTTCCACACGGACAAATCGGTCGAACAACTGCGCCTCAGTGCCGGGTGGCAGACCAGGTCCATTGTCGATAATGGCCAGCTTCAACCCATCATGTACCCGGCGTCCTTCGATGCTGATAGCTGTACCCTTAGGCGCAAACTTGGCTGCATTTCCTATCAGGTTGATGAGAATATGGTGTAGCATGCGTGGGTCAGCCTCAACAAGCGGCAGGGCCGGTGGTACGTCTAAAACCAGTTTGTGATTAACAAGCTCAGCTTTGAGGTCGCTCGCCGCTGAAGCTACCGCGTCAGTCAAATCAATCACGTCATGCCGGACTACGATCGCATCGGCTTCAATTCTCGTCATTTCAACAAGATCATCAAAAACGCGACGCAAACGGCGTGCCTCGGCCTTTAGCGTTTGGGTGGTTTCATTTTCACCATTTGCTTCTGCCAGCGCGTCGGCGGCAGCGACCACTGCCGTTAAAGGTGTTTTCAAATCGTGGCCAATGGACGAAAGCAGGGTGGCTCGTAGATCATCGCGCTGCTTCAGCGCCCCGAAGTCACGTGCTTGGGCCTCCAGTTTTATTCGTTCATGCGCCAGTGCGGCTTGTCCCAGTAATGTGGAAAATAACGTACGCTTTTCAGGTGCAACGGGATTGGAACTAGCTGAGTGGCCCACACCCAAAACGGCGAGGACTCCCAAAGAGGTTACAAGCGGATGAAACTGCCAGTCGCTCGCAGTTAAGGTGCCGGTGTCCCGTCCAGTCATCTCATTGCGATCAAAGGCCCATTCGGCAGCAGCCAAATCCAGTGCTCCCATTGCAGGTTGGCTTGGTGACCCTCCTATCACCTTTAAGGCTCGCTCTTTTTGGGTGAGCAGCACAGTCGATACATCCAGCAATGAGCCAATCTCCTCGCATACGATTACTGCGGTGCCCGCTTCGTCTGCCACAGCTGCCAGACGCTGCCCAAACGCCGCTATTCCGGCGTTTTCCGTGGCAGTTCGTGCGCCGATGTTGGCCTCGCGCCGCAATCGTCCAGTCAGTTGGCTGGCGACGATTGCAACACCAGTTAGGACAAGGAAAGTGATCGCATTTTGCGGGTCACTTATCGTGAATGTGTAAATCGGAGGCAGGAAAAAGAAGTTGTAGGCAAGTGCAGCTGAAACGCTCGCAACCAACGCCGGGCGAAGACCAAACAGCGTTGCCGTCGCAATGACCGGGATGAGATAAAGCAAATCGACCGAATTAGGGCCAATCCACGACGCTACGGCCAGTGCGCCGCCAGTCGTCGCGGCGACCATTGATAAACCGATGGTTGTCCCGGACCAGTTGAATGGTCGGCCTCCGCGTGCTTCGTCGTTGGTCGCTACCGAACCTTCCAGGGTTGGCATGACATGAACCGCGACACCTTCCAGCCCTCGCACCAATTGGTCAACAACCGAACCGTGACGAAGTTCGAACCACCAACTCCGGCGGGATTTACCGATAACGACGGCGGTTGCCTTTGCCTCGATAATTTGCGCGCGAAGGCCATCAGTAACTGACGCAGCAGGTATCGTTGCAAGCGATGCCCCCAATTCAGCGGCCAGCTTAAGCGCTTTGGCCACGCGTGCCCTTGCCTCTTCACTTAGCCTTGCGCTGCGCGGCGTCTCTACAGTTACTGCCGTCCAAGTCGCATGCATCGCGTCGGCCAGACGCTTAGTTGCACGGATGAGCGCCTCGCTGCCTGGTTGATCGCCGACGGCAACAATGATGCGCTCGCCCGCCGCCCAATTACCGGCGTCGCCGACCAAACGGACATGGTCAAGCATTTGCTGGTCAACTGCCTGAGCGGCTCGACGTAATGCGAGTTCACGGAGCGCCGAAAGGTTAGATTTCGAGAAAAAATGACCGAGTGCGCGAGTTGCCTCATGCGGAACGTAGACCTTGCCGTCCTTCAGCCGCTCAATCAATTCGTCGGGCGGGACGTCGACAACTTTTATTTCAGCATCGTCGATAATTGAATCAGGAACCGTTTCCCGCACACGCACACGCGTGAACCCGGCCACCACATCATTGAGGCTTTCTACATGCTGGATATTGAGCGTGGTGAGGACGTCGATGCCAGCATCGCGTAGCTCCTCAATGTCCTGCCAGCGCTTTGGATGGCGGCTGCCCCTGGCATTGCTATGTGCAAATTCATCAATCAGCGCTACTTGAGGTTTGCGCGCAAGCATCGCATCGAGATCAAGTTCAGTTAGCTTGTGTGCACCATGCTCGATAACCAAGCGCTGCAACACTTCAAATGGCGTGACCAGCTTGTTAGTGTCGGCGCGGCCATGTGTTTCGACGATACCGACGACGACATCTTTGCCTTGCGCCAATAATTCTGCACCCTCACGTAGCATCTCGAACGTTTTGCCAACGCCGGGGGCCGCACCTAAAAATATTTTCAACCGCCCGCGCGATTCCTTGCGTGCCTGTTTGAGCAGCGCTTCGGGGGACGGGCGGCTGGTTTCGGTCGAGTTCACTGATCCTGATTAGCCGACATGCGATCTAGTTGTCGATTAAGCATTAGCACGTTGACGCGTGGTTCGCCGACGATGCCGAAGAGCGGATCTTCGGTGGCTGACGTGATCGCTTTTCGAACCGCATCAACCGTAACACCTCTTGCTGTTGCAACCCGCTGCACCTGCAAAAGAGCAGCCTCGGGACTGATATGGGGGTCAAGCCCCGAGGCCGAAGTTGTGACGAGGTCAACGGGAATCACCCCTGTCATGCCTTTTTCGCGAAGCGCGGCAACATCGGTGCCGATACGATCCGCCAAATCTTTTGAACCCGGGGCCAAATTACTCGCGGAGGAAGCCGAAGCGTCGTAACCGTCACCAGCCGCTGATGGTCGCGAATGAAAATAGCGGTCTTGAGCAAAGCCTTGACCAATCAGTTCGGAGCCGACAATTTTGCCATCGTCACGGATTAGGCTGCCATTGGCTTGGGCGGGCATCAGCGTCTGGGCGATACCAGTTATGCCCAACGGAAAGGCGAGGCCGAGCAGAAGCGTGAACAACACAAGCAGGACAATGGCGGGGCGAAGGGCGGAACGGATTTCAGTCAACATGAGGGAGCGCCTTTAAGCAAGGTTGAGGCCGACGACGGCCATATCGATGATTTTGATGCCAATGAACGGCGCGATCAGACCGCCGACACCGTAGATGGCAAGGTTGCGGCTTAACAACGCGCCTGCACTTGCGGGACGGTAAGCTACGCCTTTCAGGGCAAGCGGCACCAACGCCGGAATGATCAGCGCGTTAAAGATGATCGCCGACAAGATCGCGCTTTCGGGACTGCCCAGACCCATGACATTGAGGGCACCAAGGCTGGGGTAAAGCACGATGAAAATGGCAGGCAGAATGGCGAAATATTTGGCGACATCGTTCGAGATCGAAAATGTTGTCAGCGCGCCCCGCGTCATCAGCAATTGCTTGCCCAAGCCAACAATCTCGATGAGTTTTGTCGGATCGCTGTCGAGATCGACCATATTGCCAGCTTCACGTGCAGCCTGAGTGCCGGTATTCATCGCCACGCCCACATCAGATTGCGCGAGCGCCGGCGCGTCGTTTGTGCCGTCGCCGCACATCGCGACGAGCTTACCTCCCGATTGCTCGGTGCGGATGAGTTCCAGCTTGTCCTCCGGCGTTGCTTCGGCGAGGAAATCGTCAACACCGCTTTCGGCGGCAATGCTGGCAGCGGTCAAGGGGTTGTCGCCGGTAATCATGACGGTGCGAATGCCCATGCGGCGCAATTCGGCAAAGCGTTCGCGGATACCCGCTTTGACGATGTCCTTAAGATGGATTACGCCAAGCAAGCGATTACCGTCGGCAACCGCTAATGGCGTGCCACCCGACCGAGCAATCCCGTCGGCAATCTCTCGAAGTGCATTGGCCTGTGTTTGGTCGACAGTATCGCCCAAACGTCTCAACACTGCATCCACCGCACCTTTAACCAACGAACGTTCACCGATTTTGAGGCCGCTAACGCGCGTTTGCGATGTGAATGCGATTGGCTCTGCCCCAACAGGCATATCATCGCCCGCACCTGCCAACACAACGATAGAACGGCCTTCGGGGGTTTCGTCGGCAAGGCTGGCAAGCCGTGCTGCGGCGATAAAATCGGCTTGGGCAACGCCGGGGATCGGCAGGAACTCGGTCGCCTGACGGTCGCCGATCGTTATGGTGCCTGTTTTATCGAGCAGCAGCGTATCAATGTCGCCAGCGGCTTCGACGGCACGTCCTGATTTGGCGAGCACGTTGAAGCGAACCAGCCGGTCCATTCCGGCAATACCTATAGCGGAAAGCAGCGCAGAAATCGTTGTGGGGATCAGGGTTACGAACAGGGCGACGAGCACCGGCACGGCAAGCGCACCGGCTGCGTAAGAGGCAAACATTGGCAATGTGCCGACAGCGATCAGGAAAATGAGTGTCAGTCCGGCGAGCAAGATGGTTAGTGCAATTTCATTCGGCGTTTTCTGACGGCTGGCACCTTCAACTAGCGCGATCATACGGTCGAGAAAGCCTTGGCCAGCTCCGGCAGTTACTTTCACCCTGATACTATCTGACAATACCCTCGTTCCAGCAGTGACAGCCGAACGGTCGCCACCAGCCTCGCGAATGACCGGAGCGCTTTCGCCGGTGATGGCGGCTTCGTTGACCGAAGCAACGCCTTCGACGACCTCACCATCGGCTGGAATTAGGTCACCCGCTTCAACGAGAACGATCTCACCGATTTGCAGACGGTGCGCCGGAACCCATTCCCATGTGATCCCGACACCCGTCATCAACTTGGCTTTCAAGTCGGCTTTCGTCGCTCTCAGCGAGGCTGCCTGTGCTTTGCCACGCCCTTCGGCAATGGCTTCGGCGAAATTGCCAAACAGCACGGTTAGCCAAAGCCAGAATACCAGCTGGCCCTCAAAGGCAGGATCGCCCGTGCCGGTCGCAAGCCCCCGTATCCACAATGTGGTGGAGAGCAGTGCCACAATGGCGGTGACAAACATTACCGGATTGCGGATCAGCTTGCGTGGATCGAGTTTGATAAAGGCGTCACGGATAGCAGCGGTCATCAACGGGCCAGTGAACAGCGACGGAGCCTGTGTTTGCGTGGTCATGTCATCGAATCCTTAGAGCGTAGTGCCAGCGGCGACCTGAAACTGGTCGGCAATGGGGCCAAGCGCGAGGCTGGGCAGGAAGGTGAGGCCGCCAACGATCAGGATGATCGCGACCAGCAGGCCGACCCAAAGCAGGCCGGTGGTTGGAAATGAGCCTGCACCCGCTGGAATCTGCCGCTTCATGGCAAGTCCACCAGCAATCGCCAGCACCGGCAGGATGACACCGAACCGCCCGACAAACATGCCTATAGCCAGCGTGATATTGTAGAATGGCGTGTTGCCGGTCAGGCCGCCAAAGGCCGAGCCATTGTTGGCAACCGCGCTCGAAAAAGCGTAGAGTATCTCGCTGAAACCATGCGGCCCTTTGGCGAGCGGTCCTGCCAAGCCGGGGCCGGTAACAGCGGCCAAAGCGGTGAGGCCAAGGATGGCCAGCGGCAAAATTGCTATTGCAATCACCGCCAGCTTCATCTCGCGTGCCTCGATTTTCTTGCCGACATATTCAGGCGTGCGTCCGACCATCAAACCGGCGACAAACACCGCGAGGATTGCGTAGATCAGCATTCCGTAAAGCCCCGCGCCAACACCGCCGACGATGATTTCGCCAAGCTGCATGTTGAACATTGTCACCATGCCACCGAGCGGCATGAAGCTGTCGTGCATGCCGATCACCGCGCCGCAAGAAGCCGAAGTCGTGATAACGGCAAACAGGATCGTCGCAGCAATACCGAAACGCACGTCCTTGCCTTCCATATTGCCGCCAGCGACGCCCATGGCCTGATGGATAGGATTACCGCCTGCTTCGGCGAAATAAGTAAGCGTCACACCGCCGATGAACAGCACGACCATCGCGGCGAGCAGCGCCCAACCTTGGCGCTCCTTGCCTACGGCCTTGCCGAACAATACGGTCAACCCAGCGCCGATCACAAAGATCGACAGCATCTGGATATAGTTGGTGAGCGCAGTCGGATTTTCGAACGGATGGGCAGAGTTCACATTGAAGAACCCGCCGCCATTTGTGCCCAGCATCTTTATCGAAAGCTGAGATGCAACAGGACCTAGAGCTAGTGTCTGCTTCGCGCCTTCCAAGGTTGTCACATCAACCGACCCCACCAACGATTGCGGCACGCCCAGCGCTACATAGCCAATCGCAAGAACGATACAAAGCGGCAGCAGCAGATAGAGCGTCACCCGCGTTACATCGGCCCAAAAATTGCCGATTGTCGAAATGCTTGAACGTGCAAAGCCGCGGATGAAGGCAAACGCGACTGCCATGCCCGTAGCAGCAGAAAGGAAGTTCTGAACGGTCAGTCCAGCCATTTGCGAGAAATGCGATAACGTCGTTTCGCCGCCATAGTTCTGCCAGTTGGTGTTGGTGACGAAGCTAACTGCCGTGTTGAACGCCAGCCAGCTTTCCATGCCTGCAAACCCTTGCGGATTGAGCGGCAGACTGCCCTGCAGTTTCAGTATTGCGAACAAAAGCACCATACCGGCGAGATTGAAGGTCAATAAAGCGACCGCATAACCGACCCAGCCGTGCTCACGCGCAGGATCGACGCCGGAAAGTTTGTAAAGGCCACGCTCGAAGGGTGCCAACACCCGCCCCCCCGGCATATTCTGCCCGCCATATATCGCATAAAGCCAAGCGCCCATCGGCTTTGCGAGGAGAACGAACAATGCGATAAAAATGATAATCATGGTCCAGCCAGCGAGGGTCATTATCTATACCCCTCAGTAGCGTTCAGGCCGTGCGAGCACGGCAAGCAGATAAATCAAAACGGTCACCGCAGTGATCGCACCTAAAATCAGTTCAAACGACATGGAGGCCTCCAAAGATATCTGGAGCTTAGTCGCACGGGACTGCATTAAGGCGCTCGGTGGATTCACGACGGGACGCGTAAAGGGAGCGTAAAGTTATAAGCTCTGCTTTAGATTGAACCTAACGTCTGCTTTTTGGCTTTTGGGTTAGGTGAGTGAAAGGCCACTTTTGGGCGCAAAGCGGTCGTCACGCCAACCGTTCCAAACGGCAGCTTTTGGCTTCGGTCTCCTGAAAGCTGCCGGTCCGCTCCCCACAACATTCCAGACATTCAGGCAACAATTTCAACCCCTCGTTAGCTGCCGTTGGTTTAGGCTGATAATCCGAAATCGTAGATCAGTATTTTGCAAAGAAAGTTGACTGTTGGGTACGATCCACATTGGCCTTTATCTTCGAATTGTTTGCCAACCCTAAGCCACCCGTAACTCGCGACAGCATCAGCTATCTCATATTCTTCAGCAACACGCAGAAGGATATGAGAAATGAAGTTGTTCAGGTTCACATCAAAAGAGCTTCCAGAATTATACGTATTCGCGCACGGCGAGCCAGATGCTGTCGAGATATATAGATCATTCAAGATGCTGCTCGATTGGAATCAAGGCCCATTCGAAATCGAGCACGTTGATCGTCAGGTTGGCTGGAAGCAAAATCGAACATTGAAGCGTCTGCTTAAAGCCGGGACGCGCGGGGTAGCTAAACCGCACCCCAGAAGCAGCGAGTGGCTGACTGAGGCGTCGCGTTGGATGATCTGGGCGCCGCCGGATCCCGACTGACAAAGTCAATGCAAGCACCATTCAATTCAGCAATTTCTTCGCATCGTATGTTCGGCGCGAAAGTCATACTTGCCAAACGAGGTATCCATGAAAATATTCTATTTTGAAATCACACCACAACATTCAGCGCCAACCACGGTTGCTATCTTTGCCAAGAGTGCTGAACGTGCATCTGTCCTGTCGGGACGGCTGATGCATAGCATCAAACATTTTGAACCTGCGTACAGCGGAGCAGGGCTCGCGCTCTTCAAAAAATCGGGTGACCCGCAGCAACTTCTCGATGCGGTTGCTCATGCGACCATTGAAGGTCTGGGAGGTTATACTCTGAAAGGTGGTTGGACCATCTTCGACGTGCCTCGTCCTGCATGAGGTGATTGTTTACGTTCACCCAATCATTTTGAGTTTCTACGGCTGGTACATGGCAACAAGCGACACTGCCGGTATCAGTCGTGGGATAGCAATTGCCTTTAGGTAAGGCAAAAACGACAAGCCGAAAAAAGAAAGTCAAAAACAGTTAAGGTAAAAACGGAAAGGCGAAAACGGTTAAGGTGCATATGGAAAGGCCGTGCCTGAAGCGGTTATTTTACTAGCAACGGTGCAACCAGTTGAGGGCATCCCTTTCATCAAGCGCCCAATGCCCTGTATACGCTCGCCCTGCCTATACCTAGGCGTTTTGCGATGCTGCTGGCCCCGACACCCTCGGAATGCAGGGCGCGTACCGTAGCGGCGTCCACAGAAGGCTTCCTGCCTTTGTACACACCGTTGGCTTTGGCCTTATCAATACCCTCACGCTGACGTTCCTTTCGAATGTCAGTTTCAAACTCTGCAATTGACGCCAGTACACCAAGTAATAGCTTGCCGGTCGAAGTGGTGGTATCCATGCCGGATTGCTGAAGACATTTGAACCCAACGCCTTTCAGCGAAAGCTTCGCAACGATGGCGTGAAGGTCCCCAGCCGAACGTGCCAACCGATCAAGCCGGGTAACGACCAACGTATCAGAACTATCTCTTACAAAGTCGAGCGCTTCAACAAGAGCGTCACGACTTGAAGTGCTCGTACCACTGCGTTTCTCAGAGAATATTTTCTCGCAACCTGCTTCGCGAAGAGCATCCAACTGCACTTCCAATGACTGAGTGCCAGAGCTGACCCGCGCATAACCTACCAACATAATACTCGCCCTGTCTCAATAGCTTCTAGAGGAATAAGCTATGCTGTCCCAAAATTGCGGAGTCAAGCCTATTGAGACATCTTGCGTGTCTCACGAAACTGCTCCGGGAGGGTATACCGTATTGATACATGATAATGCTGACACCTGTGCTTCAACGTTATACCCAATGACGCAAGCCTCCGCATATGGTTTGCGGATTGCAATACAGAAGTCCTAGAAGTGGAAGAGATAAAGCCATCCTGATCGTGCCTACTTGGCGGTAGCTTTTAGGCTTGACCCATCCACTGGCGGAATCGAGATATTTAGTGAAGTTCTCCCATCTCGAAAGCCAAAAAGATAACAGCGGTTTGGATCACGCTTAGATGCCGACTTAAGCCAAGGGGCAGATTGTAGGATCAGTTGATTATTCCCCAGCTTGTCCACGGAAAATTGTTAGAATCGATTTTCACGACCTTTATATCCGCTGTCTTGCGCACTACTGCTGACCAATGTCAGATTTATTATCTCGCGCTCTACCGCCTCCAAAGAATTGGCAAGACTTTGAGGCTTTGACCTTCGACTTGTTTCGTCAAAGATGGAAAACGAACGACGCACAGATGCACGGCCGGCGAGGGCAAGCCCAGGCGGGTGTTGACGTTTATGGGCATGATCGGGTCGAGGGCGATGCGTTTGCTGGGGTGCAGTGCAAAGGCAAAGACGCCGATTATGGCGGTGAATTAACCGAAGCCGAACTCGAGGCTGAGGTTGCTAAAGCGCTGACTTTTCAACCGCCGCTTAAAGTTTTCACTCTGGTAACTACCGCTCCAAACGATGCCAAAATTCAGGCTGCTGCGCGCAGAATATCAGAACGACATAACCAGATTGGGCTTTTCGAAGTTCGAGTTGAAGGATGGGATACACTCCGGCAGTACATCACCGACTATCCCGAGCTAGTTCAAAAACACTTCTCGGATTTCGCGCCGGTCGATCTTCTGACCCAGGTGAAAGGGATCGTCGACCAGCTTGATGATCAACGCCGAATGCAAGTGGCTCATCATCAGCAGCATACAAAACTGATCATCGACCGTACCGGCGACGACATAAATGATGAAATTGCGGTTCAAGCAACGGAGCTCGCGAAGCTAATTGAAGACGGGTTGCCGCGAGCGGCTATAACTGCCCTGCAACGACTGCTTGACGACAAGTCTAAAGCCGCATCGGCATTGGCAAAGTTCAGGATTCTCGCGAATATTGGCAATGCTTATTCGTCTATGAACGAGGACGATAAAGCTTGCGAGTATTTCGAAAGAGCGTTTGCCGAGCATCCCCATTATCCGGGAGCAAAAGCCATCTTAGCAACAGCGAGAATGCTTCAAGGTTGCCGCAACGAGGCACACGAACTCGCTGTGACGGCGCTGACAGAGGATCCCGAACTGGTGAGGGCGGCTGGCATCATTGTTGAAACAGAGGACCGCAGTGTTTCAACTGAAGAATTGAAAGCCAAGCTTTCTGGACAGACACTAAGCAAATGGGAGGTTCAGCTTGCGCTGGCGCGTCGGGAATTTTTTGTTGGTAATACCGAATATGCGGCAGCATCGGTCGAAACGATACTGATCGCAAATCAAAATTGGCAAACGCAGTCGACCTTGGCCGAAATGCTTATGAAGCCCCTAGTTGAAGATCAGGACATTGTCCTAACGCGCATCATACCTGATACCGAGAAAGCGCAATATAATCGCGCTGTGGAATTGCTCCAGCTGGCTTGGGGTACACTTTCTGGGCGGGATGATCGCAACATCGGCAAGCACGTTGGTGCCAATTTAATCACCTTACTTGAACTCGGCGGAAGGGTTGACGAAGCTGAGAAGGTTTTAGATGAAGCCATTGCAAAACTGCCGGATTATCCACCTTTACTGCAGCGGTATGCTGTTCGTGCTATTGGATTGGATGACTGGGCTGCCGCCTACAACGCTATCAATTCAATTCCTGAGAGCGAACTCGAATTCGATGACTTGCTGCTAAAGACGCAGGCATGCGTTCGGCTCGGTAAGCGTGATGAAGCGATTGCAACATCTGAACGAGTTAAGGCTGTCGCAACAAGCGATGAACATAAAGTGATTGCTCTAGCTATTGGCATCGAAGCAGCAGTCAGTGCCGGACAGGACCCTCAAACGCTGACCGAGCGTGCGTTAAAGCAGTTTCCAAAATCCATCACAATCCGGTCATTGGCCTTGGAGCACTTCGACAGGACGTCAGAATATGCTGTAAAAATTCAATCTGAACTCGAAGAACTATCAAAGGGAATAATCAGCACCCGCGAACGGATTCATGCTGCCGATGCTCTCTACAGGGCAGGTCAATATGACCAATGTGCAACTTTGCTTGATGGCCTTCATGGCAGTGATGTCGATAGCCACATACTCTATCGACATCTCTCAGCTTTACACCGCGCCGATCGCCGGATGGATGCGCGAGCTCTATTCGAGAGTCTTTCGAGTGAACTGAAGCTTTCACCTAGGTATATCCGTCTAGGAATCTCTATTTACGAAAATTCCGGCCTGCTGGTTCCCGCAATTGAACTCATAACGGCGTCGCTCGCGCAGAAAGATAATTTGCGCGACCGTCTCGTTTGGATGCAGTTGCTCTTGCGTCAAGGTGACAATTCATTTGTCGATGGCTGGCTTCGAAAAGTCAGTTCAGCGATTGAAGGCGACCCGCATGACCTAATTGTACTGGCTCAATTTATCGACCAATTTATCGGGTCCGATCGCCGGTCGCTGGAAATTGGACACCGGGCATTGCGGAAAGGCTACAGCGACCCTCAGATACATTTGGCCTATTCGATTGGGCTTTTCTTGATGGGTCGGTCTACCGGATTGGCACTGACCCACCCTACCACCATTGAGGTTGGTGTTGGTGCCGTTCTAAGGGATGCGGCAAATAATGAGACAATGTTTCGCGTCGTTGTCGATGCCAAAGAAGTTTTTCCTGAAAGAGATGAGATTTCCGTTGCCGATGCACAAAAATTGGAATTGCTGGGGAAAAAGGTTGGCGAGACAATTTCCGTTCCCAGGATTGGAGCAGAGCCCCTCGTTTATCGGATAGAGGAACTGAGCGACCAATTTTTGTTCGCGCATTTTGGTGTGCTGAGAAAGTTCACTTCCCTATTTCCAGGTCACCCGGCATTTGGCCAAGTCGATATTGATGACAGCAAAGGTGACGACCGATTCGAACCAATTTTTGCGCTGGCACGAGATCGCGCCGATTTCGCTGACGAGATTGCAAAAGTGTACCGATCGGGCGTGGCACCTGTCGCTATAATTTCAAAACTCGCTGGCTCCTCTGTCTTCGATCTGTTCGATGGGCTTAGAAGCGGACCCGACGGTCAGTGGCGTGTAGCTATCGGAGCGAAGGCAGAATTTGACAAGGCAACAGCAGATGCCGGAAACGGACTCTGGTTGGTAGATCCTCTGACAATTTACGGATGGCAGCGGTCTGGACTGCTCGAAGTCGTTGGAAAAATTCAGAACAGGCTGGCCATTGTTCAATCCAGCCTAGATTCTCTGCACGAGCAGTTACACGAAAGGACCCAAGCTAAGGGGAAGCATTTAGGTTCGCTCGGTTGGAACGGCGAGAATTACGTGATGACCAATTTGACCGATGCCGATGTCGATAGGCTTATCGACCAAATGGGTCAGGTCTTAGATTTCGCAAAAAAACTCACGCTTGTGGCGTCGGAAGCGCCAGAACACCCCGATGCGCAGATTGCTGAATTACTCGAAGAATCACACCCTGCCTTTTATGATACGCTTTTGGCGGCGAAGCAGAGCGGGCGTGCAGTGCTTACGGACGATTTCGGTTACCGGTCGCTCATTGCCGCAACTGGTATTCCTACAATCTGGACACAGATTGCATTAGCAGCCGGACTTAATGATCGCTCCATTTCGCAAACGGAGTATCGGCATGCCATCACAGCGCTTGTCGAAAACCGATACTATTTTACGATGTTTGGTCATACCGAGCTGGCGGATAGCCTTCGAGAATGCAACTGGGCGCCAGATCATGCCGTCGAGTTGTACGTCAACGAAATGTCGAAAGAATCGGTTGATCTACCAAGCCTTGCAACCACGATTGCTATGCTGATAATCGAGCAGCGCAAAGACGAGCTCGACAATGCAGATTTGAGCCGAATACATATTGCTATCTTCGAAAAGCTTATTGCGGAGGGTCGAGGCGAAAGAGCAAAACAAATCTACAAGTTAGTCTTCCAGAAGCTAGAAGGGATTTTTGCACGTAACGTTAAATCGGTCATGCTCATTCCAAAGCTTATGTTGACGACAAGCCTTGTACCAATTCGAGTACTGGCCAGAGAATTTGACGAGGCAGCCGCACGCGGTGTCCTGAAGTTGCAACAAGATTTAGAGGAAGGAGGATTTCAAATTTGAAGCTGTAAGAGTTGGCCTGCGCATCGGCGCGTGCATTGCGTGAAAACTGCGCGCTACTGAGAATCTATGCCAGTCGGTCGCACATCAGAACATGCGGTGCTTGCATTGTGGCAGTATATCGACCAGCCGCCATTGATGGCCACCTCTCAAATTCCTCCCAAAGTGACAATAAAGATCAACAAGCGCTTTGCGCAAAGAGTCGACGCGACCACTAAGCTGATTGGGAGTGACGTTGCCATAAGGGTCGACCACAGGATCCTTGTAATCCTGCAGAACACAGTGCGGCGGGGTATGCGAAAACCAGCGCCGCCGGGGTCTCTAAAAAAGCCGACTACACTATATAAGAGATACAGGGGTAATGGTTTCCCTCTGAAGCAAAGGAATGACTCTCCCATGAAGAGATGGCGCTATCTGTCCCAATGGATGAAGTGCCAGATCGGGTTGCTTTGTCTGGGGGAGCAGAGGTTCCTACAGTTCAGGCTCACACTTCATGACGAGCTATTAGCTGAGCTGGAAGCAAAGCGTGTTGATCTCAAGAGATACTTCCGGGATCGGATAACGAGATGCGTGCGTGAGCAGCTCGGAGTGGACGCATGGTTCGTCTTTGTTATCGAAGACCGCGACAATGAGGGAGATGAAGGCGTGCGGCCCCACATCCACGGGTCGATCGGGATCCACAGAGCAAAGCTCCACACAAAGAAGGACGGAAGCTATACCGTCCATTCCGAGAGGGCGATATCGAAGCTGACGTTGGAGAAGGCTGAGTTCGAAATGGGCAAGCAAAAGCTGAAGTCTGTGTTGGCCGTGGTGAGCGGGAATGCCGGCAGAAGGTCCGCCAGCCATAACGGATTGAAGCAGGACCGGAACGTTTGGACCCGCGACAAAACTCACACGTTATTCAACGATGCTTGGATCAGCTACATGCTGAAGAACTCTGCTTTTGAAAGCAAGACGCTCCCTGATAATCGAGTAGCCATGTCCCGGGGGCTCAATCAAGAGGCTCAGCGGTTATGGCGGCTGGTATCCAATGGAGAGGCGGCGATGTCGCAGTGGACGTCAGTATAACGCAAATGTCGAAATCGAACGTCAAGTTGACAAAATATGCCCTTGAATCCCAAGCCCTACACCTGGAAACTACAAAAGTGTGTTAAAACAGTTACTTACGCATTTGAAAAAAATAGGCCATGGTTGCATGTGGCAACCAGCGGCTGATTTGCGAAAATCGCCAATACTTGCGTAAAATCGACGCCTTCATGTTAGGCATTTCTCGCCGAAAGCACCAATCCTTCATAAGAAGCATTGCGAAATTCGCGGTACAGGTCCTCAGGCGTAACCGAAATCAAGTAGGCTTTATCGAGGGCCGTCTCTGTATGGCCAATGATGGCATTGGCCATCTTCTCGGGACCCGATCGGATTAATAGGGACTTGAATGACCCCCGAAAGCTATGGAACGTCACCGCACTTCGTTGCGCTTGAGCGTTCTGGGGGGGCACCATTTGCGGAATGACGGTTCGATTGAACGAGCGGATCCATTTGCTATTCGACCAACGGGTTTGTTCTTCCTCGGCAGTTCCACCCCGTTCAGCAGGACACTTCCAATCTGGAAAAAGCCTATCACTCCCTGAGGCTTTGATCCGATGCAGGTATTTAAGAAAACCAAGCTCAATAAGCGCGTCAAGCATTGGCACAATGCGTGACTTGCCCGATTTCGTTCGTCGGTATTCGTTAGGCTGGATGAGGAAATGAGGAGCCGCACCCAGAATAATTTCGTTTAGCTTGAGTCCTCCCAGTTCGGCAGCGCGTGCTCCAGTATATAGTGCCAGCACGGGTGCCCAATAACGCATATCGTTCAGTAGCTCGGAACCAGGTGCGTGCGACTGGCTTGTGGACTGGCACCCTGTGAACCAGAAATACGAAAATACCTTGTTAAGCTCCGTGGTGGTGAAAGGTCTTTTTGGCGGCGTTACAACGGGGTCAGACGGCGCCACCCAATTCTTAATGTCATGGCCTGCGGCAGGATTATGCACCAACCACCTGCGTTGAACGGCATACTGCAGCGGAGACGATATTTGAGTCACGTAGCTTCGGACCGTCGCCTGCGTGACAGGTTTACCTGTGTTGCCGACCTTCTGCAGAGCTACTGCGTCGATGAACCTGTCTATGTCGCCTGCAATGATCAGATCGACAGGCTTGTCGCCATTGAGTTGAATAAATAAGCGTTGCGCACGATCCGCTTTTTGTAACGTTTTTTTTGAAAAGTTGGACACCCGTCGCTGCTCTGAAATTACTTCCGACAAACGTGCTGCACTTGATGCGGCTTTGCGACCAAAGCGACTGATGAGAGTTGAACTGCTTGCATCAGGCAATGACTTGCCACCGAGGAGATCGTTGGCGTCTTGCCTGCCTTGAGTCCGCCCGTCCCTGACTGCCAATATAAGCTCTCCAAAATCGTCGGAGCTTTCGTCCACATCGAAGCCCCATTTCCGATTATACTCGCGTGCGTATTCAATCTCGTCTTGGTCAGGGCCGACGCTGGGGTCAAAGGGGCGATATTCTTCGATCTCGTAATGGATTTTGATAGCGAGCGCATCCGCTGCTGCCTCATTAACAAGAGCCGATTTGATGCTGTTTCGCCAGCGCAACGCAATGCGGTCGCGTATCTCTTGCGCCACGTCTCCCAAATCCATTGCCGTAGGCGCTCGAGCTACTCGAAGCTTACCTGCCGGCTCCTGCCGAGTTGCAAGATTCACCTTCTCCTCAAATTTGCGCTGCTCCTCAGCCCCCCGTTCAAGCGCACACGCATAATCGTCGGTATTGAGCGAGGCTCTGTACACGAGACTACCACCGAAATAACGATGCCAAGCTTCCGGTTGATCGATAACGGCTTGCGGAACTCGGCGCCTGTACTGAAACATGTTTCCGCGGAGGACGATGTATGTCGCCGTTTTTTTTGCCATAAAACTTCCAATTGTATCACACATTTGTTACACACTTTGTGAGGATGCTTAGATACAATTCAGTAAGTTACGACAAGAGAATAATAAAAACCTTGATGGTGACGCTTCCCGTAGGGGTCACCATCTTCCGACATTCCTGAACGAACCCGTGTCATGTGCGTGGCGGTATCGGCAAGCCGATTCCGCGTGGTCCGATTCCCGTAGGGTCACCATCCAAATCAAGAAATTGCCTATTTTGGGATGGTGAGCGCTAAACCAGCCTTTCAAATTTCTGTTTGCGCACGATGTTGAGCGAAATGTGGAAGTGGTTCGCATCTTCTTCACGAACGGGTCGGCTCATATCGTTAATGAAGGTTACAAACAGTGTTGGAACCTATCAGAGTTCCTTCTTTTTGCACCGGTACGCTTTAGTTGTTCGCTGTCATGCCGCGACCTCTTACCGTCATAATGCTTGGCCGGTTTTTTGCCGAAGGCCCTGTGCGGAAGGTAGCGCATGTCTGAAATCCATCTTCAATGACCGTCTGGCAACAGTTGCAGGCATTGCCTTTCATTTCGCTTTCCGCTGCTCTGCGGCTGTTGCGGATCGTGACCGCGATATTGTTTGCAGCCCACGCAGGTGTCCGTATTGTCCACGGCACTATCCCGCAATTCGCCATCTTCATGGAAACCGCAGGTTTCGCTTTTGGCTATATGTGGGTGTGGGGCATAACAATTACAGAATTAGTGGCGGCGGCGTTGCTTTTCGCCAATCGCTTTGTCCGCCCGGCAGCGACGGCTTTATTCATTATCGCCTTTACCGGCATCATCCTTATTCACCGCCATCTCGGCTGGTTTGTCGGTGAGCATGGCACAGGCGGATCGGAATATAGCGTGGCGCTCATAATGATGCTGCTTGTCATCGCGGCCGCCGACCGGGAGGGTAAGTCCGAAGATAAGGCTGGATCATAAAGTGACGAATCCTGCCTTGAAGAACATGCTGATTGCGTGCTCCAAAGCAGTAATCATGACGGGATCCGCTGCAGCCTCGGTGGCATTTGCAGGGAGCCAGCAGGTGCCTTATCCACACGCCATCCGCGGTATCTGGTTTGATGATAGCAAAGAGGGCAAAGCGCAATGCCTGGCTTACAAAAATGCGGACAAAACAAATGATGATGAGGTTTCCGCGCGCTTGGTTGGCGCAGTGCTAATCAGGGGATCGATGATGCACGCCTATTCCGAATATGGCGAAGGCAATTTTTACGCGTTACGAAAGTTGGAGAAAACGGGTCGTAACAGCTGGCGCGCCGCAGTCGCGATCGGCATAGATAGTGTCCCGGAGACATCGGAACCGGTTGATGAGACGCTCATGATGCGACTGGCGAGCGACCGGCTCGTTATCGCATCCAAGCCTCCTCCGCTCGACATAAAGGGCAGTTGGCAAGTCAGTTACAATCTCCGATATTGCGCGGACATGCCCCCTGAAATGTACCGCAGCAGAGCCCAATGAGGCGGGATTGGCGCGTGTCAGCAAAGCCGGGGCCCATTTTCAAGACGCGAAGGTGGTTATCCAAAACATTATTGGCGTGCATTCTCTTCGCTACATATGAACCGACCAACCCGGCATGGGCCGGTAATAGCGGCGATTCTCCGGTTGCCGCCCCAACCCGCACTCCCAAGCTTGAAGACCTTCGCGTTACTTTTGCCGGAACACGCCTCACTCCCCGCGTTTACTGGCGAATAGGCAGCGACGGCAAGGGAGAGGTTTCGACACCGGCATCGGCTGGCTATCAACCTCTGCCGCCGCTAATTGCATATCCTGTTTTCCAAATCGCGCCAGGAGTGCATCATTTTGACATAGGAACTGATGGCTATCGCGAAGTGCGTGCCCATTTGTCACGAGTGACTGATGCCAAGCATAGCCTGTCTGCGATGCACGAAGGTGGCTTCAAATGTGCTGTGGAATCGGCGGATGACGCAGCATCGTTGGAAATCGCGTGGTCCGACACCGGCGGCGGCATGTTCCGACTGCCCGACAGTTGTCTCACCGATTGGGCCCAGGACATCAGAAACCGGATGCTGCAGTCATGGCATGTTCTTGCTGGTCAAATGCATGCGAGAGGCCATGCGGCGGTGACAGTCAAGCAAGCACCGTTGATCGCTCCACCTCGAAAACTGAACCTGACGGAAAGCGCCATCTGGACACAAAATACCATCCGTTGGCAAATCAACGTCGACGGCGGGGGTTGGTTTGAACTGCTGCAGGATGGCAACTTGCCGACCACAGACCCACTCGATCCGGTTTACGTGGATGCCAGGCGGTATGATTTCCAGCTCGGCCGACAGTTTCAGCAGGCGGTATTGCGCGAGCTTGATCCCTATATGAAAGGGTCAACGCCACCCGGGTCTTGCGAAGACGAACTGACCATGTCGGACCAACCGATAGTCCATATTTCGTGGGTTGATTCAACCGGCTCGAGGAAAGCCTTTGACGGCGACCTTGGGTGCCCATCCTTTGCGGCGCGAATGTTGCGCATAAAGCTCGCGTTCGCGGAATTACTCCACAAGTCGCGCGTCGGGGATGCTGTGCTGCTGAAGTAAAGTTAGAGAATTTGCCAACACGGCTAGCTGCTTGTTGGGCGCTGAACCGTAGATCTGCTTCAGGATGGAGACGGGCTTTTGGGCGCAACATGCGGCTTTGGTGCATTATGCAGCAAGCTAACGATATTTCCGTTGCTATCCTGCGCTTTCAAGGCTGTCCACACCCAGCCATCCCATTCCCATCGCTTCAGCACCGCCAGCGGATGGAATATCCCAGACGCCAGCTTACAGCTGCTGTACAGCGCTTCCAACCGGCGAATCCTCCCAGCGTCTGCTGGGTTCTGGTCCGTCAACTGCCGCCCCTTAATTAATTCCACCGGCGTTGAACGCTTCGGACACGATATTGTGTCTTTTACAACGCCTGGACGCCGGCGGAGTCGCCCATCGAAAAAAGCATTTCCATGTTGCCAGTCTTCGAGTTCGGTATATCCCGAGACGGTATGAGCGGTTTCATTGAGAATCCCATATACCTTATCAAGGTGTCCCTTTGCCTCCCAAATTTCTCCGCGAAAGGCCAGATAATGTGTCTCGCGACCGTGGGGCGACCGGACAATTTTGCGATCAAGCACATGTGTAATTTTGATATGCTTGCTGCCGTAGAGGCATGATCCTTCTCGCGATTTCAGGGGGCCTCGGTCGATTTTTTGCAGCAGCGAAACCGCTGACTCCGCATCTGGACAAACCACCGAACGGAAACTGCTCGATATGAAAAGTTTATTGGGAAGGCGGTATTGCGGTGATGGCGGAGCAACCCCAACGGTAACGGGGATGGGTTCCTTGCGTTGAACCGGTATCGACTGGGTTGAGGGTTGGGCCGCTATGGCCGCAGGCAAGGCAATCGCGCTGGCAATCGTTGCCCAAGACACAAGCCCTTGGCGGCTAGACAGCGATCCGGAACATTGCCGCTCAAAGCGATCCATCGGGCATTGGGACATTGTTTTACGGCCAAGCCTGCCAGGCCGCATGCAGGAAGATGAACCACGCAACCGCGATGAATGTACTGGTCACGCCTCCCAGCGCGGCAGCGGCGCGTTGCAGCGGTTTGCCTGCAAAGGAAAACGCGTCCACGCCGAACGCGCGAAAAACATAGGCCAAGGGGTTGAGCCAACCGCCGATTACCATCGCCCAGACGCTCCATGCAGGTGGCGTAAGCCCGAATAACATGATGAGGCCAGCGGCTAACCCCTGCATCAGGCCAAGCATGATCCAGTCAAGATGGGCTGCGCCAATCTGTCTGAAATTCAAGCCCTTTGCCCATTTACGGCCCCATGGTTGCATCGGAATGAGCATCGCAAAGCCGACAAACGACGACATCAAAACAGACAGTGCGCCCGAAAATATCAACACATAAGCGGTATTCATCACATCCATGTCATGCCCCTCCTTCTGTGGATTGACGATATGTCCACAAACATCTGCATAGGCATCTAGGCAAGCTCATCGCCCACGTGTATTTCCTAAAGACCGGCAATTTCGAAATGCGCATTTGTCTCTCATGTGTATGTTTCGGTGCGACGTCGAATTGCTAAATGGCTAAAGCCCATGCAGAGTTGCTGCAATGTCATGCTGTACACTGGTACATCGGGCGCTGTGGCGGCAACAGAAACGGAATATCGGCTATAATCGGCCAGCGCCATCGCGGCATGACCGCGAACATCACGAAGTTCACACCCCGCAATTCACTTCGCTTGCGCCGTAACGCCGACTTTCTTCGGTGGTCGCTCGTAACAATTGGACCTCGACCGCATCTTCGCTGGCCATCGGGATGAAATCATTGGCGGCAAAACGTACACCTGCCTGCTGCAAAACACGCCGTACCGTGACCACTGGCTCGGCGAAATAGACTGACGTCGATTCATAGTGCAGGCCTACTGCCGTCACCGTCAATCCGTGCCAGGGGCGGTAAGGGACTTGCACGAAAAAGGTGGCAAGTTCTCCGGCGTTCCGTCTTTTAGCAGCGCGTATTCGCTGTGCAATTGCCTTGTCCACATAAGGTTTGATGCCGCTGCCTTTGAAGCACCCATTGTTGGATATGGTAAACTCCATAGGAACCCGCTTTTGCTTGGCCGGTTCGGCGTGAGCAATTGAAGCCGCACCAAACGCGACCAGCGCACATGCATATCCGATGCCTTTAACAAGGCGAGCTGACTCACTTGCCATTTGTGCATTCAACTCCGTCCAAGGCGGCCTGATGCGAAAGGGCCATCAGAATTTATACTTCAACCCGACTTGCACTGACTGATCGGAGCCCGAACCCGACGCACTGCGGTTCAGATATTCGAACTCGAGTGCCAAGGCGGCCTCAAGCTGCAACTCAGCGCCCGCCCCGAGAACCAATTGTTCGCGCGCAAGTCCGGTGAGCGGGATGGTCGAAAACGGGCCCGATACAAGGTCAAAATAGGCAACCCGCGCATCCGCATTGCGCTCGAGATCATATTGATATTCGATCCGCAGACGCGGCAGCAATGCACCGCCCTTGAAGATGTGGCGATAGTTGATCCGGGTGCCGAGGCCGAGCGCGGTGAAATCGACATCCTGATCGAGGAAGGCAAGGTCGAACACCGAGCCGCTGTTTTCACTGTACCCATTTAGCCGTCCGCGCGTGAGGTCGATCCGCGCATATGGCGTAATCAACCAGTTGCCGGTTTCGATATCGGCACCCGTTGACACGGTACCGAACCATTGGCGGCCCGAACGGGTTGAATTCACCAGCTGGCCAGTCGGCGTGACATAGCGGCGCAGGTCGAAATCGAGCGCCTGATATCCGCCGAGCCAGTCGAAGTAAATTCCGCTGCCGAGTTGGTGACTGCCATAGATAGCGATGGTTTTGGCCTCACCGCGGCTGCGGGAGCCTTCTTCACCAATATCCACGGTATCGCGGCCCAACCCAACGCCTAAACCAGCGGCGAACGAGGGGCTGAACCTATAGTCGCCGCCAAAGGTGATGCCTTCGGATTCAAACTTTTGGCTTAGCCTGCCGGTAGCCGGATCGCGGTCGCCGAAGCGGATGGTGCCGCCTGCCCATATCGTCCAGGGCATGGCGTCTGAGCCGCTGCTGCCACCTGCTCCATTGCCGCTGGTGCCATCAGCATTCGCGGCTGCAACCGGACCAAGCTTGCTCTCGCCTTCAGCGCAAAGACCGTTGGTCCAAGCGGTGAGCGAATCCTGGCAATAGCCAAGCGTCGCGAGACGAAGGCTATTCTGGAAACCGCCGCCTCCGCTGCTGCGGCCATGCAAACCTTCAAGACGGCGCATGAAGTTATTGACCTGCGCATCGGCAAAGCGGCGTGCGGCCATCGCTTGTGCCTGCACCAAGCCGCGAACTTCAGGGTCGTTTGCAGGATCAGGGCGTGCAGTAACCTGCAATGCGTACGTAACGGTAACGCTCGCCGCTGTACCGCTGGTGCTATCGGTGGCGGTAATCGCGAAGTTTGCGGTGCCTGATGCAGTTGGAGTGCCACTGATAACCCCTGTTATAGTGTTCAGCGCGAGACCGGCGGGCAGATTGCCGGTGCTGACCGCAAAGCGGTAAGGCGCAATGCCGCCGCTGGCGGTAAGCGTCTGGTTATAGCCAACGCCTTGGATCGCCACAGGCAGCGTGGCTGGTGTAATGGTAATCGTAGGGACATTGACAACCAGCGTCAGGCTGGCCGTTCCGGTCTGCCCATTGGCATCGCGCACCGTTACGGTGAACGGGAAGCTACCCGAAGCTGTGGGCGTTCCGGAAATGATGCCACTTGCCGACAGCGCGACACCTGCAGGCAGCATGCCTCCACCAACCGCAAAGCTGTACGGCGCAACCGCTCCAGATCCTGCGAGCGCAACGCTGTAAGGAGAACCAGCAGTTGCGGGGGCTATTGTCGCCGGGGTGACCGCAATTGTCGGGGCAGCGACGGCGAGTGTGTAGCTTCCCTGCACATTAAAGGGTGCACCAGCGCCGCTAGCTCCGGTATCGGTCGCGGTAACATTGAACGTGAAGTTGCCGGTGGTGGTCGGTGTACCCGAAATGGTGCCGGTTGCTGCATTCAGCGTCAGGCCAACAGGAATGCTGCCACCCAAGGCGTAGCTATACGGACCAACACCGCCGCTTGCGGAAAAGCTCTGGCTGAACGCGGTTGCATAATTTGAAGCAAAGCTTCCTGATGCTGGAGAGATTGCCAGATTCGGAGCTGCAACCGTCAGCGTAAAGCTTTGGCTGGCGACGAACGGACCGTTGCCGGTACTGCTGTCGCTGGCGCTCACCGAAAGCGTAAATGTGCCCTGGGACCGGGGGGTGCCTGATATGGTCACACTGTTCGCTGTTGTTCCGGTGAGCGCCAGGCCCGCAGGCAGACCGGCAACCTCTTGCGACCCAAAGGGTGCGGTGCCGCCTGCGAAGGTGAAAGTCTGGCTATAAGATGCGCCCACGGTCGCATTGAGCGGACTGGACGTTATGATGGTCAATGCAGGTGCGCCGACCGTGATCGTCACCGTTGCCGGGGCCGAAGTGCCGCCGCCGTTCGTCGCGGTGTAGGTGAAGCTATCGGTTCCCGAAAAGCTCGCATTGGGCTGATAACTGATCGTCGTACCGCTGACCGATGCCACGCCGTTGGCTGGCGCTGAAGCGACCGCAACCGAGGTTGCCGCGCCGCCCGACAGATTGAGCGTGATTGGAGTGTCGCCACTACCATAAGCGACGGTCATCGATACGGGACCTGCAACCGGCGTTTGCTCCACAATGACCAGAGAATAGCTCTGGACGGCGCTGTAGGGACCCGCCCCTGTTGAGCTGTCGGTCGCGGTCACATTGAAGGCAAAGCTGCCAAATGCGGTCGGCAGGCCAGACAATATACCGCTGGACGAAAGTCCTATACCAGCAGGCAAGCTGCCACCGGTAACGGCGTAGCTATAAGGCGCGATGCCACCCGTCGCGGGATTCAGCGCCGCACTGTAGGCGGTGCCGGCTTGGCCCGGTGCCAAGGTGGTCGTCGGCAGAATAACGGCCGGTGCATTAACCGACACGGTGAACTGACGGGCAGCGCTATATGGTCCAGGCGCCCCGCTCGCGTCAGTCGCGGTAACCGTAAATGTAAAGCTGCCGCCTGCCGTTGGCGTTCCGGAAAGGACGCCGCCGCCCGAAAGATTGACGCCGGCTGGCAATGCGCCCGCCGTGACCGCATAGCTATACGGCGCTAGCCCGCCCGATGCGCTGATTGTCTGACTATATGGCAATCCAACGGTTGCGGTCGGCAAGCTCGTTTGGTCGAAGCCGATCACCGGCGGCGATACCGTCAGTGTATAATTGCCACTGACCGCAAACGGGGCACCCGCCCCGCTGGCGCCATTATCCGTTGCGGTGATTGTGAAATTGGACGTGCCAACCGACGTCGTGCGCCCTGACAGCAGTCCGGTCGCGCCATTGATTGTTATGCCCGCAGGCAGCGTCCCGGCGGTCACCGCATAGCTGTAACCCCCTATACCTCCGCTTGCGACGATGCTTTGCGAAAGGGGCACGTCGAATCCAACGTTGAATCCGCCCGACCCGGGGGTCAGTAACAGATTCGGCCCATTGACGTTCAACGTCACCGAACGGCTAACGGTAAAAGGCCCGTTGCCCGTCGACGCATCGGTCGCCGATATTGTCAGCGGGAAGCTGCCCGCCGCTGTCGGTGTGCCCACAATTTCAAGGGTGTTTGCACCACTCGACCCGGTTTGCAGGCCAGACGGAAGGCCGGTTACCTGATAATTAGAAAAGGGTTGTGTGCCGCCGTTGAAAGTAAAGGTCTGGCTGTATGGCGACCCGATAGTAGCGGTCAGCGGTCCGCCGGGTGTCACGGTGATAGCGGGATCGGTGACCGTAATCGTCACTGTTGCCGCAGCCGAACTGGCGTCGAAATTGCTGGCGATATATGTAAAGCTGTCCGGCCCGGAATAACCTGTGTCAGGAATATAGCTGATCGTCATTCCGCTGGCGACCGCGCGACCATGCGTCGGCTGCGTGACTACGGACACCGCACTGGATCGTCCGGAGACGTCGAGCGTGATCGGTGTAGGTCCAGATCCAAAGGGGACCGTAGCGCTTACCGGATTGGCGACCGGCGGCGTGTTTGTAATGTTAATCGAATAGCTTTGCTGGATAACCGTTGGGCCAGTCCCGACATTGCTGTCGGTTGCGGTTACGACGAAGCCGAAGAGATTTGCAGTCGTCGGGGTGCCGGAAATCGCGCCTGAGGGCGACATGGTCAGCCCATAAGGCAGCTCGCCCGAGGTTACGACATAAGTGTAGGGCGCTACGCCGCCGGTCGCTGAGGCTATCTGCGCGGTATAAGCGATGTCGGTGCCGCCTGCGGGCAAACTAGTCGGCGGCAGTACAAGCGGCGGCACATCAACAGTAAAGGTATAGGCGCGCGCGCCAGCATAGCCAGTCGGCGTGGCGTCGGTTGCGGTGACGGTAAAGGTGGTCGAACCGCCGCGTGTAGGCGTGCCCGACAGTGTGCCGTCGGCGGCCAGCGTTATGCCCTGCGGCAATGTACCTGAGGTCACCGCGAAACTATATGGTCCCACCGAGCCGCTTGCCGCAACATTTTGGCTGTAAGGTACGCCAAAGGTCGCATTGGGCAGCGTAGTCGGCGTAAGCACAATCGTCGGTGCCGCAATCGTAACAGTGTAAGCCTGACTACCGGAATAGGGTCCGGGGGCCGCGCTGCTGTCCGTCGTCGTGACGGTGAAGTTGAAATTTCCGGCTGCAATAGGGGTGCCCGACAAGACGCCACCGGACCCCAGCGTCAGGCCAGTAGGCAACGTACCTGCTGTAATGTTGTAACCATAAGGTCCTGTTCCACCGCTTGCCGTTAGCGTTTGGCTGTAAATTGTGCCTACGCCGCCTGCGGGCAACGCATTAGGCGCGATTGTCACTGGCACGTCGTCATTAACGATTGTCCCGGTACCCGTTCCGGTGCCGACAGTGGCATTGACGACGTTCGACAGCGACACGCTAAACTGTTCGTTCGCTTCGGGGGTGGTATCAGCATTTACCTGGAGCTGAAACTGCTTCGCCGTTTCGCCTGGCTGGAAAGCAAAGCCGCCCACGGCCGCGACATAGTCGCTGCCCGCAGTTGCCGAACCGTTGGCGGTCGCAACATTGAGCGTGACGACCTGACCGCTCGGCGCATCAAGCGTCAGCGCAAAATTGGCAATGGCCACGCCAAGATTGCCTTCGATCAGGGTTACATTACCAATCGACAGCGTCGGCAGCGGATCGTCATTGGTTATCGTGCCGGTCCCCTGCGAGCCTCCGACAAAAGCACCCGTAACGTTAGTCAGCCGCACAAAGAAAGTTTCGGTCGGCTCATTCAAGGCATCGCCGTTAATCACGACAGGAAAGCTTGCCGATGTAGATCCAGCGGGGATTGTCACCCCGGTCTGGCTGTTGGCTACATAGTCCTGCCCTGCCGTAGCGGTTGAATTCGTGGTCGCGATATCGAACGTGACTCCGCCCTGCGCAGCCGGTGCTGAAAGGCTGATGGTGAAGACGGCATTGGTAGTACCGCTATTCCCTTCTGCCAAAGTGACACTGTCGACAAATATGCTCGGAAAGTCGTCATTGATGATCGTCCCCGTCGCGTCTGCTGGCGCTCCCACGACGTAGCCGGTACCGGCACCAAGGGTTATAATGACCGTCTCATCGGGCTCAATCAATCCGTTGCCGCTTGGGTCGACGGTCAGCGTCTGGCTTGTCACGCCGGGCGCAAAAACCAGCGGGCTCGGTATGAGCCCGGAAAAGTCGGAGCCTGGAGTCGCGGTGCCGCCTGTCGAGAAATTCACGGAAACGGGGCTGGTTGGCGCCTGGCTGAGCGTCACAGTGTAAATAAGGTTTGGCGCTCCATTTTCCACAACCGATGCGGGGGCAACGGTAATCGACGCGCTAGGCACATCGTCGTTAGGAATAGTCAGCGTGGCGCTTGCGGGCGCACCAATTGTATAGTCGGCACCGGTGGCGATCGAATAGATCACCGTTTCATTGGCCTCTACCGAACCATCCGCCGTAGGATCGATCGTGAAGGTCGCACTGGTTGCACCGCTGGGAATAACGACGCTGGTCAACCCGCCAGTAAAATCACTGCCCGATACCGCCGAGCCTGTAAGCGCCACATTTACTGTAGTCGCCGACGGCAGGCTTGTGCTGCGGGTGACGGTGAAGATGGCGTTGGTTGCCCCATCTTCGCTGATAGATGCAGGTGATACAGCGATCGAAACGGTGGGCGTGTCGTCGTTGGCAATCGTGCCAGTCGCCGCAGCCGGAGCACCGACAACATAACCCGTGCCAGCCACCAGCGTAATGATCGCCGTCTCATCGGCCTCAATCGTTGCGTCTGCGGTTGGGTTAATCGTGATAGTGCCAGTAGCGCTGCCCGCCAGGATTACCAAGGGCGAGGTTATCGTCGCATAGTCGGTGCCGTTGGTCGCTGTCCCGCTGACTGTATAGTTGATCGAAGTAGTGGCCGTGGCGGCTTGGTTAAGCGTCACCGTGTAGACGAGATTTGCTGCACCATCCTCAGCGACCAAAGCAGGCGAGACGGCGATTGCCGCGCTCAGCAAATCGTCGTTGAGGATAGTTCCTGTCGCGCTTGTCGGTCCGCCAACGGTGTAGCCCGTTCCGGCACCCACAGCGAGAATCACGGTTTCATCGGCTTCGATTGTACCGTCGACCGAGGGGTTTATAGTAATCGTGGCAGTCGTCGCGTTCGCTGGAATCGTTGCCGTTGCGACCCCGCCGGTATAGTCCGAGCCGGATGTCGCCGTACCGCTGGTCGTGATGTTGACCGTGGTCGCGCTCGCAAGCGCGGTGCTCCGGGTAACGGTGTAAACCAGATTGGTTGCGCCGTCTTCCGACACCGAAGCGGGGGATACCGCGATAGAGACAGTGGGGGCGGCAACCACATTAATGGTCAGCCGCTCCACTTCAAAATAGGCAGCATTTGAAGGCGTACTTGCGTCCGTCACGCGGATATCCGTGCCAGTTGAACCAGCAGTGGTAGGCGTGCCGCTGATGACGCCAGCCGAGTTCATCGTAAGCCCCGGAGCAGGCGCCACGCCGACGAAGGGTTCGGTCTGGTAGCTGTGCGGTGTTACCCCGCCGACTGTCGATAGGGAGAATGTGGTCGGGACGCCTTGTACTACATTGTAGGTGCTGGGCGATAATGTCAGGGTTGGGCTTTGAACAATGCCGGAATAAGCTTTGGAGACAAATGCACCCACAGAATCTTGGGCACGCAGCACAAAACTGTAGCCGCCGCGTTGTGTCGGAGTTCCAGACAAGACACCGGCCGATGACAGGCTTAAACCAATTGGCAAGATTCCGGAGTTGAGCGTGTAAGCATAAGGCGCAGATCCGCCAGTGGCAGATAAAGTCTGTGAAAAAGGCGTTCCAGCAACGAGAGTCGGCAACGAAGTCGGCGAAACAACGATAGCTGATGCGGGGGGAGTGATGGTAATCTGGATTCGCACCCAGCGATTATCCAAGTCCTCAAATTCCAAGCTATCAGCGGTCGCTGTATTGCCGTTATGCGTGTAGATTAGAATTGATTTTGCGATGTTTGGCGGTACAAAATCTTGACGGAATATTGCTGATCCATGGCTCGGCCCGTTTCGGTATAATCCAACACCAAACCCAAAGCCGAAATTATATGGGTCACAGTCGGTAACATCGATTTCTACACTGCTTCCTCGCTCCACCGTTGCAGTCTGAATGGGGCAATCAACCGAAGTATGCTGCGCCATCGCAGGCGTTGCCCCGGCCATTGCCAACATCAACGCCAACATCAACGCCAAATGCCAACGAACAACGACCTGCAGCAGCAACTTACCTGACATCGGATTCCCCCCGACCGCTCTCGCGGTTACAATTTCACCACCCCCTTGGGGCAAACGCCACAGACCTGCGCAGCCCGGCGCACAAATATGTCGTCGTGTAACGCGATAGCGATTTGGGAGTAAAAAGGGCGTGTTGTATTGTACTAGTACACCTGCACCTTGCAGCGATGAAAGATGCGCCCGTGGCGTTCACCACTGTACCGAACGCGTATCTTCTGTTCGTCGAGCGACAATACCAGGAAGATATTGATACGTGCATCTTGTTCGCGGTCGCGCTGATCCAACTCGACCACGATGTCTGGATAATCGCTGTAGAACCACAGGCGACGCACCGGCATCTCGCCTATCGACTGTTCGCCGATCTCTATCTGCATGCCATAATCGCGGCTGACAAAGCAGGCATCTTTGGGTGACGCCCACAGCCCGTGATAGCGCTCCGGCATTTTGATTTCTTCATATTCCATCAGCGAGCCGCGTTCAGTCGTCTGTTCAAATCCGGCGCTGCTGCACGAAAGCAACGCCAGACTTGCCAGCAACCCGACTGTTGCATGCGCACGCTTAGTCCCCACTAATATCGTCACAACCAATCATCGAAAGTCCGCAAATTCCCCGGAACCAAGCCTTGAGCTGCGGCAGTTCGCGAGCAGGATATGGGTCGCTTGGGTCGGCCGGAACTGTTTCGACCCGCGCCCATTTGCCGTCGCAGTCATAAAGGCCTTTCCACCCGTCCATAATCCAGTCCGGCGACGTGACCAGTACCGCGCTGTCAGAATAGGGCTTTGCAAAACCCCGGCTCGACTGGATATTGAAGCGGACCGACGATGGCTGAATCCATCCTGTAATCTTCGATGGATATGCATCATAAGACGCGTCCTGAATGGCGATAATTCGCACATTGGCTATACGGAACCAGCCATTGCGGGTCTCAACGATGTCGAACTCCGCAAGATGCCTCGCCTTGGGACCGCGATAATGCCGGTCATCGGTCGGCAATGTTCCTGATATGCGTCCACTGGCAGATGGCGTCGCACGAACGGTAACTTTGCTGCCATCCTCCGACGGTGTTTCCGACCAGCCGCTAATATTGCAACTCCGGCCTTTTAATGGTGACGCATGAGCAGCGGAAGCAGGCAAGGGCAACGCAACGGACGAAATGCTTATATAAGCGGCCAGCAGCGATGTCGCTAAAATGCGAACCGCTTTGAAAACACCCATGTCCATATCACCGCCATTGAAAACCAGCAGCACAATGAGGCGACTATGATGCAGGCTGCAAGCGCCATATTGACCTGGTGCATCGTCGCAATTGCAATATCTGACCTGCTTACGTCAAAGTCCGGGGAGGATAGTTCGTAAAAGGCAGGGCAATATGTTAAAACGCAATTGCAAGCTATTGGTGATTGGCTTGCTCGCAAGCAGTTCCATTGCCCACGCAAGCACAACGCTGCCGCCCTTTGTCGACAAGACAAAATTCAAATCGCACGCCGATTGCGTCGCATCGCTGCGCGACGACCTGCAGCAAGACCGGGATGCAACTACAAATAGCTGGGTTGGCTTTCGCGATGGCATGACCCGGAAGGTCACACTAATCACCGACGGCCTGGTGACTCAGTCGCGAAATGTCACGATCTACCGCTCGGAGCTTTGGCGCAGTTTTGGCGCTCCAATCGACCGACCCGCCGTGCCTGAAACTGACGTAACGTCTGGTGAAGTAAAGGCTTCCCAGATACGCATCTCGGCCAAATATGAGAAGCGGTTGAGTGTCTGCACGAGACGAACCAAGACAGTGACGGGAGAAGAAGGCTACACGATGGATACGTTCGAGTAGCTTTGAGCTGGCTTGTTCGGTTTAAAGTGCCGGGAGAAGAACGGGGGCGACCATCGATTTGCATCAATGTAATCAAGATATTAGTCAACGCACTAACCGAATTTCGAAAAGCCCTTACCATAACCCTAGCGTTCGACTGCTGAATCGGAATTGGCGCTTCTACACCGTAATAAACTAATAGACGCCGTACTGCGATAGCCTGAGGGGCTCCAACAACAAACATAACCCGAATTTTATTTTATTTATGAATGATATAGGTACAACAAAAAAATGACGCGGCTTGGGGCCAGTTGCTGGAATCAGGACTTTCACGGTGGAAACACGGGTTCGATTCCCTTAGGGGTCATCATCTAGGCGTTTTGGATGCTATCACTTTCCAAATCGCCAACTCAGTAATTCCGGCGATAGCATCGTTGGTGAACTGCGTATTCTATGTGATCAGCGCACGATTTGGTTTATGTCAGAAGACGCCGGCTATTGGAACTGGAATACCGGCGCGTTAAGCCGAACAAGCGCAATCGGAGCTTGCAGCCAAACATATATGTCGCATTCGGCGGCAAGGAATGGTAGCCTTTATAGACAACGTTCTTCGGGCATTTTTTCCGTTCGAAAGGCTTGCTGATGGCGCGACTACGCAAGCTGTCAAATCGATGCCAGACGACGCTCAGGCCAGAATGCAGATGATATCCGATCTCAAGCGGTGGCTTCTTCAAATACGGCTCGTATGATATCGCAATAACGTTCCAGTTGCTCGTCGGTTATCGTCGGATGCGTCAAAAACATTAAGCTGGATTCTCCGAGTTCGCGAGCCACCGGCAATCTTTGCCGCGGGCGCCAGTCAGTGTCGTTGAACGCTTTTTCAAGATAAACTTCAGAGCAGCTGCCCTGAAAGACTGGCGCACTCCTCTCAGTGCACTCGGCAACGATCCGGTCCCGATCCCAGCCGTGGCGCAAGCCGTCCGGTCTTACATAGGCATAAAGACGGTAATATGCATGCACCATATCACTGGAAGGCGCCGGGATGCGCACAGCAAGCTCAAATGCTTCAAGCGTTGCGCGAAGTCGGCTTGCGATCTCCGTGCGGCGCGCAGTCCATTGTGCCATTTTCTTTAACTGAAGCCGGCCAATCGCTGCTTGCACCTCCAGCATACGCCAATTGGTTCCAAAGCTTTCATGCAACCATCGAAAGCCCGGCGGATGCTCGCGTTCATAGACTGCGTCCCAGCTTTTTCCATGATCCTTGAAAGACCACATTTTTTTCCAAAGTGCTTCGTCGCTGCACGTGACCATACCGCCTTCCCCGCCGGTAGTCATAATCTTGTCCTGACAGAACGACCATGCGCCGATATGGCCGATGGCACCCACCGAACGCCCTTTATATTTCGCCCCATGCGCTTGTGCGCAATCCTCGATGACTTTGAAGCCATGTTGCTCAGCAAGGTCCATGATGCCGTCCAACTGGCATGGCCAGCCTGCAAGATGCACCGGAATGACCGCTTTCGTCCTAGACGAAACGACCGCGCCGATTGTTGCGGTATTTATGTTACCGCTATCCGCATCCACATCTGCAAATACAGGCGTTGCCCCCGCGTTTACTACGCATGAGATTGAGGCAATGAAAGTTCGCGGGGTTACGATTACTTCATCGCCTGCCCTCCCTCCATAGGCGGCGCCGATACCGAGTCCCTGCAAAGCGAGGTCAAGCGCTACGGTGCCATTTGCCAAGGCGATCGCATGGTCAGTGCCAACCCAATCGGAAAATTCCCTCTCGAAACTCCGTCCCTCATCGCCGGTCCAGTAGTTAACTCGGTTCGACAGAATAACGGTGGCGACCGCATTAGCATCATCTTCTGAAAAGCAGGGCCAGGGAGATAGAGAATTGTTGAGCATATAAGCAGTTTTCTTTTAAACGGATGGAAATGAAATTGGTCGCTTTGTTATAAATATTACTTATTCTGCTATTTAGACATTTTCAATTTGGGCATTCAGGGCAATGCGCCGCGCCGTCTCCGACGGCAACGAAGGCTTGTAGCCGCAATCACGCAAACGGTCGCAATTGACAGCCGGAAAGCCCCTGTCGAGATTTTTGCCGGCTTCTACGCGCTGAACTTTATCGGGGCTACATTCCAGAATTCTTCCGATTTCGGTAATGGCATCGAGCAATGTTGTCCTTTGTCCGGAGGATAGGTTGTAAACTCCTGAAAGCCGCTTCTCAACGACCAACAGCAGCCCACGGCAGACATCGTCGCAATCGACAAAATCCGCACCGAAGGCGTCGCCGCCCGCTATGCTCACGCTGTCGCCATTTGCAAGTTTCTGCGCCAAGATATCAATCACACTCTTGCCATCGCCGATGACCGATGAAATCCGCAAGATAGTAAAGTCAACGGAAAGCGCGCTGCAAAGGCTTGCGGCATGCCACTCCTGAACAACCTTGGATGCCAGATAGAGCACGCGTGCACGCGGGCCGAAAGCGGATGTCTCGAAGGCTTCTCCAAGCTCCGGAGCATAGGCGTTCGCCGCTCCAGCAATGATCAACTTGCCGACTTGCGCTTGCGCCATCGCTTCAATCAGCCGCTGAGTGCCAAGCACGTTGAGATCCCAATAGCTTTGTTCAATACCCGGGCTTGCAATTTTGTCGGGCACTTTTGCTGCCAGATGAACGATCTGTTCCAACCCCTGCAGCTTTGGCGCCATAATCTCTGCTGCGTCAGCGAGATCGAAAGCACACCACCCAATATCCATGTCGTCCAAGGTCGGTCGATTGCGGCTAAGGACGCGCACCCGATGGCCTGCGGAATGCAGGAGCGCGAGGAATTTCAATCCCAGTGTTCCGGTTGCACCGGTAATGCCGATTATCATACCATCCTCGAATGCTTCAGGTCACCGGACGCAACAAATATTTCTTCCAAATACCGCAACACGGTTCCTTGTCTGATCGGCGGCTGGGTAATTTCTTCGCCCAGTAACAATTTGCGAAGGCACAAATCTACTTCGTTAAGCCCGAAATGCATGCGCATCGGTGTCGTTCCCGAAAAACGGGCGTTGATCTCAAAAAGGCGAGGCGTTCCCGCATGATCCAAGCGAAACTGGAAGTTAGCAGGACCGTAGGGTTTCAGTGCTTTCGCCAGCTCATAAACATATTGCTCGCATTCGGGAAACTCTCCTGAATAGGCACGATGCGTATTCCCGTCGCGCAAATCACGGCGCAAGATGATCGAAGCCTTGACCTCATCGTCGAAAAACAGAACGCCAGCGGTAAATTCCTGATCATCGGCGCCGGCCATTTGCTGCACAATTAAATCCGACCTGCCTTCGATCGCTAGAAACAAGGCTTGTCGATTTTCGACCTTCGATACCCCAATGGATCGTGCGCCGCGGCGCGGTTTCACAATAAGCGGAAAACCGCACTTCGTTATCAGCTCTTCGATTGCCGGCATGTCATCTGCCAGCGCCGTTTCAGGATAGGACAAACCGTTTTTCACCAGAAACTGCACCGTGGCATATTTATCGTCGGCTATTTCCACGACTTCCTTGTCACTGACCAGAATATGCGTGCCAAAGTCGCGCTCCCAGTGCGGACGATTGTCCGCGAAGACAGCAAGTTCTGAATCGGTACCCACGAGCAACGCGTCCGCATTCTCGGCCTCCAAAATTGCGCGCATCGCATCGGGAAAGCTCGGATCATTTGCCATCGGAATGATCATATGGCGGTCGGCCCAATAGAGCCCGACGGCCAAAGGACTTGGATCAAGCGCAACTATTTCACACGAAGTTTTTGCTGCTCGCAAAGATTTGAGAATGCCTTGGCCCAAAACCGCACCAGCTCCGCTAACGATAATCTTCTTCATTCAAAATACCTACAAATTCTGTTTTTGGTTGCATCGGAAAGACCCGGTTCGCTTATAATCGACCCGCAATGTTGCTTTGCATCAAAATGCACCTGGCGCCTCTCCAGATGTAGCGTCTCGCCGTCATATGTAATTATTGCCCAATGCGGCGTAATATCCACGCGAGAACGAGGCTGGCCTATTGAGCCGACCACATGGATTTCAACCGAATCAGATCGATAAAAATTACTCCGGTGGAGATGGCCGAAAACCCCGAATCTATAACCCCGGCTTTGGCAAACGTCGGCAGCTTGTTTAAGCTGATCTGAATTCGATAAATATGTCCAGTCTCCATAGCCAAAAGGATTGGCATGGGCCAATAATAAAGCTTGAAAACTCCACTCCGGCACACACTCTATAAAAGAAGGCCATTCATTGCCTATTTTATTCCATGTCCAATCGGCAGATTCTTTAATCCAATCTGGTAAACTCTCATAATATTTACTCGATCCATATTCAGATTCCTGATAAATTAAATCATGGTTTCCGCCGACAAAAATAGCGTCATCTTTTTCTATCAGATCGTGAACCAGCTCAGAGCATCGAACGGGATCGACCCCATACGTAAATAGGTCGCCCAGTAATATAATTTTATCAAAACCTTCGCGGCGAGCATCTTTTACTGCCTCAAGGAAAGGTGCATATGCCGAGTGGATATCGCTGATAATCGCTATTTTCATTTCGAATTGTGTAACTTTTATATATTTCTGCAAGGATTTGATTGCTTTTTCTTAAAGCGTAAGTACTTATCTTGATGAACCGAATTCTTCCCCCTGAATCATCGCTTCATTTGTCCGCGTTCGCCTTCGAACCGCGGCATGATTGTATCGCTAAGCGTATTGATACCCTCTCGCTTGAACACCTTAATAACAGTCAAAAGCAAGATTTTGATGTCAAGCCAGATAGTCTGATTATCTACATACCAAACATCCAACTCGAACTTTTCGTCCCAGCTGATCGCATTCCGACCGTTCACTTGCGCCCATCCGGTCAGCCCCGGCTTTACCTCGTGCCTACGGGCCTGCTCCGGGGAATAAAGCGGCAAATACTCTACCAGTAGCGGGCGAGGCCCTACGAGGCTTAGATTGCCCTTCAATACGTTCCACAGTCCGGGCAATTCATCCAGACTGGTCGAGCGCAAAAATCTACCAAAAGGCTGCAATCGCTCGCAATCGGGCAACAAGCTTCCATCAGGTCCCATTTCGTTGGTCATTGTCCGAAATTTATACATGCGAAACAATTTGCCATTGAGACCCGGCCGAAGCTGGAAATAAAATACAGGTCGCCCAAGTCGGATGCGAACGAGCAACATCAGACAAAGGATCAGCGGCGCGAAACCCATCAACGCTGCCGCGCTAACTATAATGTCCAATGTTCTTTTAGCCATCTGACAGCGTCACCTTTATTGGCGTTCTACAATTTCGAAAACATCCATGAAGGCGCGGACGCCGCAATTCAACGATAAGTTCGAGCGATAAAACTGCCGTGCGGATTCAGCCATATCTTCTCTCGCGGCCTTGGACAAACGGGTAATCGAGAGGACGGCCTGTGCAAGAGCTTGCGCGTCTCCCGGCTTGGCCACAAAACCCGCCCCGGCATCTTTTACCAACTGGGCCGCGTCTCCCTCGACAGCCATGACTATGGGCCTCCCCACGCTCATATATGCTTGCGTTTTTGAAGGTATCGTAATTTCAAATAAGGGATCGGGACGCAAATTCACGAGTAGCGCATCTGCTGCGGCCAGATAAGCGCCGACTTCAGACATGGGGACTTTAGGAAAAAAACGCACATTAGTGATATTTTCGTTGCTCGCTCTTTGCCTTATTCGACCGGCATCGACGCCATCTCCGACAAAACAGAATTCCACGAACGCCGCTTGCCCGGACACGATTTTTGCGGCGTCCAGCACAATATCGAGATTCTGCGCCAACCCCATGTTGCCGGCAAATAACAGACGGAAGCGGCCGTTGTCCGGCATCATTTCCGGCCGACTTGTTCCGGCAATTTCAATCGCCTTTTCATCCGCCCAATTGTAGATTACGCTGATTTTGGATTCCGGGACACCGCGCTGGACCAATAGTCTTTTGAAGCCCGGCGAGAGGACTACGATGTGCGACATGCGTGCATATGTCCACAGACAGGCCAAGCCGACCCATCGTATCAGCCTCGACGCCTTGACCATTCCCGTTGCGGTAAGTGTGTCCGGCCATATATCCTGTATATCAAGCACCGTTGGCGTGCGTCGAAACAGCTTGGCAACCGCCGCTGCAATCCCGACGGTTAAAGGCGGATGGTAGGCATAAAGCACATTCGCCTTGCGGGCCAAGAACAGCAGGTAGAAAATTGCGGAAAGGCAAAAACTAATATAATTCAGGGCTCGTAGTATTTGCCGGCTGTCATGACTCGGGTACAAAGGCAGCCGGGTTATTACGATGCCATCTATCTTCTCGCGCTTCAACATGCGCATTCGATAGCCATCATATATCTTTCCGCCCGGATAGTTGGGATAGCCGGTTACCACTTCTACGTCGTAGCCGCTGCGCTGTAGCGCTTTGGCATAAAGCAATCCCTTAAAGGTTGGCTCCGGATCAAACCATTGTGTGAGCAGTATCAGGCGGCGCGGCTGCCGCGGCAGTTTGTTATTATCCATACCGGGTCATCGGACTTCTGTTAGCTTGCCAAGCAAGCGGTCGTCGCCCCCGCTAAAAAACGATGGCTCGAACTCTATGATTGATGGGATGGTTGCGGACGCAAGAAAGGGGGGCATTGCGGATGCTAGTAGGAGAGAAACGCTGCCCTGTCGACCAACTTTGCTGCTGACATTGCCTTTTAAAACCGTCCGAGCAAGGCAAGCCGCAGATGCGAAAATCGCGCTATTTCCGGATAATTGATAACCGTGACCCTATGCTGAAAGCATAAAAATAGAGCTTTTTTGTTCAGATTTGGCTGCTATAGGTCGCCGACATTCAAAACTGGACGAGTTTTCGCATTTTCGTTCGGTCCAGCAGTTCTGCCTGGACCTTTTTGCAACCGGCCAAGGCAGTGATTTCAAGGCTGAAGCAGCCGGATTGCAAGACATGTACATGGTGCCGGAAACCCTAAAATGATGCAGCATCCCAACGTCAGGCTTGTGAAAACTTTTAAACAGCGATACGTGCTGTAGCGGTTGAACGGCGCAGCCCTTAAAACAATCATCTGCCCGCTATTGCTTGCATAATATTAAGTTGAACAAAATAAAACTATACTCTGTAAAGACGAGTAACCAATGTATATACCTTATGGCCGTCAAAATATATCGGCAGAAGATATTAAAGCCGTCATCGATGTACTGGAATCAGACTATCTGACTCAAGGTCCATGGGTGCCGAAGTTTGAGCAGGTTGTGGCTGACTATTGTGGCGCAGAACATGCGCTGGCGGTCAATAGCGCTACAAGCGCTCTGCATGTATCCTGCCTCGCCCTGGGCGTCACCAGTGACGACATTGTCTGGACGAGCCCCATCAGCTTTGTTGCGAGTGCAAATTGCGCAAGATATTGTGGCGCGACGGTAGATTTCGTCGATATCGATCCCAAAACCTACAATATGAGCGTTGAGGCTTTGGCTGATAAACTTGCTCGGTCAGAGACCGCCGGCACGCTGCCCAAAGTCGTGATCCCGGTCCATTTATGTGGCCAACCTTGCGACATGGCCGCGATTTACGAACTTTCGCTGAAATATGGGTTCAAAATCATCGAGGATGCATCGCATGCGGTGGGCGCTCGTTACCTAGACGAACCGATCGGTAATTGCCGCTTCAGCGCGATTACCGTTTTTAGTTTTCACCCGGTCAAGATCATTACCACCGGCGAAGGCGGGATGGCGCTGACCAACGACCTGGATTTGATGGTCAAAATGGCCCGATTGCGGAGCCACGGGGTTACCCGCGACGTCGATGAAATGACCCACGATCCCGATGGACCATGGTATTATCAGCAATTGGAACTTGGCTATAATTACCGGATGACAGACATTCAGGCGGCGCTGGGGGTTAGCCAATTTCAGCAATTGGACAGCTTCATTTCGGCCAGGCACAAAATTGCGGCGCGGTATGATGGGTTGCTAGCCAATATGCCAGTCACGTTGCCTTGGCAAAGCAACGACGCTTATTCTGCATTCCATCTATATGTCGTACGCCTTAAACCCGACGGCTTGCCATATAATAACCATAAGCAAGTTTTCGAAAGCATGCGTGCCGCCGGTATTGGCGTAAACCTGCACTATATCCCGATCTACAAGCAGCCCTATTATGCTGCCATGGGCTTCAACCCCGACGATTTCCCAGAAGCCGAGAAATATTACCAAGAGGCGATCACGCTACCGATTTACCCTGGGCTGACCGAAGCTCAGCAAGACGATGTGGTGAAAAATTTGAGATCGCCCATTGGTTACCAAACATTGTTCTGACGTACTTTAGTTGGTTACGCCCACCTCATTTACCGCAATGTCGACCGGTATGTCTTGCAAGAATCAGAAACTGGCTCTCGGCACCGTTCAGTGGGGTACCGATTATGGTATCTCGAACAAGGGCGGTAAAACGCCTGCTCGGGAAGTCGAGAGGATACTTGCGGTCGCTGCCGATGCTGGCATCGGATTGCTGGATACAGCAGCACATTATGGCGCTGCCGAAGCTGCGTTAGGCAGCAACTCGCTGACTGCCTTCAAGGTCGTGACCAAGACGCCGCATTTTGCTTCCGCCAGCATCGAACGCGAGCATGAGCTAGCATTATTGCGCACTTTTGATGCGTCGCTGGCCAACTTGCAGCTCGATGCCGTTTATGGCCTTTTGGTTCACCATGCTCCAGATTTGCTTGTGCCAGGCGCCGAAATACTCGTTCAAACCCTACAGCGCCTTAAGGCAGAGGGTCACGTCGCTAAAGTGGGAGTGTCCGTCTATAACAGCGACCAGATAGGTTCGCTTCTCGAACGGTTCACTCCTGATTTGATCCAGCTTCCCCTGAATGCGCTTGACCAACGGCTGCTGAAAAGCGGGGACATCGGCAAGCTGAAGGACCTCGGAGTCGAAATTCATGTTCGATCGGTATTCTTGCAAGGATTGCTCCTTATGCCGCTAGATGCACTTCCTCCAAAATTTGCAGCGCACAAAGCCGTACTTGCACAATGGCACGAAGAGGTCCGGCGGCAAGGCCTTACGCCCAGGCAAGCAGCACTCGCATTCGTCAGGGACATCGATGAAGTCGATCATCTGCTTATCGGTGTCGAGACGGTTGGGCAGCTGCAAGAATGCCTGACGGACTATGCATCCAGAGGCTCATTTGATGCGACTCGGCTCAGCTGCAATGACGAAAATTTGCTGAACCCGGCACTTTGGGCGAATTAGAATGACTATGCGACTTGGCATTATCGGCATGTCCGAAGGCAATGGCCACCCTTACTCCTGGTCTGCAATCTGCAACGGTTACGATCGGGACGCGATGGATGGCTGCGGTTTCCCGGCAATCCCGCAGTATCTGAAGGCACAACGCTTCCCCGATGATGCCATAGCAAATGCCAATGTGACGCATGTCTGGGCACAAGATGTCGGCATCGCCAATCATATCGCCAAGGCAGCAAATATCGCAACGGTGGTCGAGCAGTTCACCGATATGATCGGACAGGTGGACGGTGTGCTGATAGCACGGGACGATGCCGAAACGCATGAAGCTTTCGCGGCGCCTTTCCTTGAGGCAGGCCTCCCGGTTTATGTCGACAAGCCGCTTGCCTATAGCTGCGCCGAGGCGCAGGCAATTGTTGATCGTCAGCGATATCCGGGTCAGTTGTTTTCATGCTCGGCCCTGCGTTATGCCACTGAGCTGCAACTCACTGCGAAAATGCGCCAAATGATCGGTCCAATCCGTTATGTTCAGGCAACTGTTCCTAAAGACTGGAACAAGTATGCCATTCATGTGATCGATCCGATCCTCAGCGCGGTTGGGCCGGTGGGTTCTCTGGTTCGCTCGGTCGGCCATCGTCGCAACGGCGTAGCTACCGTAACTGCCAAGTACGAAAACAATATTGCTATCAATATCACTGCGTTCGGTGCAATTCCGGCGCCAATCGCGATCAGATTTCACGGTGAAACCGGTTTTGTCGAATTGGTCTTCAAAGATAGCTTCAACGCCTTCAAGGCTGCGCTGGTCGATTTTGTGGAAGGGGCTCTGCACAGGGATGTGCGTACGCCTCCCCACGCGATACTGAATTCGGTCGAATTGATAGAAAGCGGATGGCGATGCCTGCAAGACGAACAATAGTTCTTACCGGTGTTACAGGAAAATTCGGCCTTATCCTGTGTCAGCATTTCTTGTCGTCCGGGGACATTGTTATTGGCACTGCCCGGTCACAAACGGCCCTGCATACGCTGGAGAATGCGATGCGCGATAGCACAGACAATTTTCACGGTATTGCGGTCGATTTCATGACGGCGCAATCGGTAGGCCAATTCTGCGACGCCATCGCGTCGCGCGGCATTCGGCCCGATTGCCTGGTGAACAATGCGCGCAGCTTGGACTTTCTGTCCGTGCCTGAGGATGGCGTCGTTCGGCGGCAGGATTTCTGCAACGAATATCTGATGGATGTTGTGATACCTTACGAACTGACGATGAAATTGGCCCTTCAGAAGGGTAGCCAGTTGAAGCGGGTCGTAAATATCGGTTCGCAATATGGTGTCGTCGCGGTCAACCCGAATCTGTACGACGCGCCCGACAATCAGTCGCCAATCCAGTATAGCGTTGCCAAAGCGGCGCTCATGCATCTGACCAAGGAGCTTGCCGTGCGCTTGGCGAGGCAGAAAATTCAGGTTAATTGTGTTGCCTTTGGTGGCGTTAGAGGGCGTGTCGACGAGCAATTCGAGCAGCGCTATGCGGGCTTATGCCCGACTGGCCGAATGCTGGATGACGATGACATTGCGGGTCCCGTGGACGCTTTGCTATCGGACGGCAATGGTGCAATAACCGGGCAAACGCTCGTTGCCGATGGGGGCTGGAGCCTGTGGTGATGTCGCGCATCGCCATCATTTTGGCGAGGGGTGGCTCCAAACGCCTGCCGCGCAAAAACATCCTCGATTTCCATGGCAAGCCAATGCTGGCATGGTCGATTTTAGCGGCAATCGAAAGCCAAATGTACAGCCGCGTTCTGGTTTCAACCGACGACGAAGAGATCGCAGCAATTGCCCGTGATTATGGCGCAGAAGTGCCTTTTTTGCGTGAATCAGCCGCAGACGATATGGCGACTTCGAGCGAGGCGACATTAGCAGCATTGACGCAGGCCGAGGCCTTTTGGGGCGAACGATATGGTTCGGTATCGCAATTAATGGCGAATTGTCCGCTCCGGAACAGCAACGATATCCGCGTCGCCGTGCAAAGCTTCGACAGGCGCGGTGTCGCATCGCAACTAAGCTGCTTCCGGTACGGGTGGATGAACCCATGGTGGGCACTGCGGCTCGACACCGACGGCCGTGCCGCCCCGCTGTTTCCCGATGCATTGCAGCAAAGGTCCCAAGACTTGCCAGAGCTGTTTTGTCCAAGTGGCGCGATTTGGATTTGTCGCGCAGAAGCCCTTAAGCAGCACCGGACGTTCCAGATCGAGGACAGAGCCTATCTGCCCATGCACTGGATTGCGGCAATGGATATCGACGATGAAGACGATCTGGCGATGGCCAAATCCTGTTATGCAATGGCAAATTCGGGATAAAACATTGAACAGATGCAACATAATAGTGCGCGTCGATGCATCGATCCGGATTGGACTCGGTCATTTTATGCGCTGCCTCGCGTTGATGGATGCTGCTCGTGCACGAGGAGCAACTACTGTTTTTGTCACGCGGGACCTGCCCGCCAGCTGCCGGGAAATGCTAATCGCAAAAGGTCACCGTCATGCGGCGATTGAGACGGTCGGCAACACAAGCACGGATCTCGATCGTCGGGTTGACGCGCATGACCACTTCCATTGGTTACCCGTAAGTCAGCAAAAAGACGCAGCAGATACAATTTCCAAAATTGCTGATCTGTCCTGCAACTGGCTGATCGTCGACCATTATGCGCTCGATGCAGAATGGGAGCAGGCACTCGCACCTTATTGCAAGAAACTCATGGCCATTGATGACCTTGCAGACCGCGATCATTTTTGCGATCTGCTACTTGATCAGAATCTGGGCCGCCAGTTGGGGTCTTACACCTCTCATCTGCTGCGTGGATGCGAAACGTTGATTGGTCCAGATTATGCGCTTTTGAGACCTGAATTTGCATTACGGCGGGCTCAGAATCTACCGCCCCGCGATGCTCGACGGCCTAAACATCTGCTTGTAGCCTTGGGTGGCACCGACAATGATAATGTTACAGCCGCGGTCCTTCGTGCATTTTTGGTCGCGAACCTCCCAAGCGATACAGCCATCCATATCGTGATGGGCGCGCAAGCTCCCTGGATTGAAGATGTGCAGGCAAAAGCCCGACTGTTTGCAGGCCGGGCAAATGTCCATATAGGGATCGACACAATGGCTGAACTGATCGCCGAATGCGACTTGGCAATCGGCGCAGCGGGCGTATCGGCTTGGGAACGCTGCTGTCTGGGGTTACCCACCCTATTGTTGATTATGGCTGAAAACCAGCGCGCCGGTGCACATGCCCTGCACGCAGCCGGCGCAGCCATCATGCTCGAAAGTGTCGAGGCGATCCCGCATTGGGTGGATAAGCTATTCACAAATAGCCAGACATCTCCCAGTCTTGTGCAAATGCGTGAGGCCGCGCTGAGGATTGTCGATGGCAAGGGCGTTGACCGAGTACTGGACAGGATATTCCAAAATGCAAATCGTTGATGTCCAAATTCGAGCCATGCAACCAGCCGATCTATCTATGGTCCGCGAATGGCGAAACCATCCGGATGTCCGACGCTATATGTTCCAGACGCACGAAATTACGGCGTCGGAACACCAAAGCTGGTTTGAAAAGATTCAGGCCGATCAATCCAAGTTAGCCCTAATCGTAGAGGATTCGAGCGGACCGTTTGGCTATGTGCATTTCAATAATGTCTGCAGCGGCGGCGTCGCAGATTGGGGCTTTTATACCCGCCCGTATGCGCCTAAGGGATGCGGCACGAAACTGGGCAGAACGGCACTGAACTACGCCTACGACTTCCTTGAGCTGCATAAGGTTTGTGGGCAAGTGATCGAAGGCAATGCAGCGTCACTGGCGTTCCATCAAAAAATGGGGTTTCACAAAGAAGGCGTATTGCGCGAGCATAAAATCATCGATGAAAGCCACCATACAATAATATGTTTCGGATTGCTCAAAACCGAATGGCAAGCGTCTGTGCAGCATGAGAAAGCAGCAAGTGACAGAGATTGAAATTGCAGGCCGCCGGATCGGCGCTGGCCATCCCCCTTATATTATCGCGGAGCTATCTGCCAACCATAACGGCAATCTCGGCACCGCATTGCGTATAATCGAGGAAGCAAAAAAGGCAGGTGCCGACGCGGTCAAGCTACAGACGTATCGCCCAGATACTATCACGCTGAATTGTGACAACGAGGACTTCCAGATTCGCGGCGGCCTCTGGGATGGCCGCACCTTGTACGAATTATATGAGGAGGCGCACCTTCCGTGGGAATGGCATGAGACCCTGTTCGCGCATGCACGGAGCTTGGGGATCACTATTTTCAGTTCGCCATTCGACGAAACTGCCGTCGATCTGCTTGAGGGGCTGAACACGCCCGCATATAAAATTGCCTCCTTTGAGGCGGTTGATTTGCCTTTGATCCGCTATGTGGCGCGAACCGGCAAACCGCTGATTATTTCTACCGGAATGGCCGATCTCGAGGAAATTCAGGCTGCCGTCGACGCGGCGAGAGAGGGCGGCTGCGAACAACTCGCGCTTCTCCATTGTGTCAGCGGATATCCGGCGCCTGCGAACGAGTATAACTTAAAAACGATAAGCGATATGGAGGCAAAGTTTGATGCCGTAATCGGCCTTTCCGACCATACGATCGATAATATTACTGCAATAGCAAGCGTGGCGCTTGGTGCCGCGATCATCGAAAAACATTTTACCCTGGATCGAAACGGAGGCGGTCCCGACGACAGTTTTTCGCTCGAACCCCAAGACCTTACCGCCCTCTGCGATGGCGCCGCAACGGCATGGCGCGCAGTCGGCAAGATCGACTATGGGCGCAAGTCCAGCGAGATCGGCAATGCCCAGTTCAGGCGATCGCTTTACTTCACGCAGGACGTAGCCGCTGGCGAGACGATTACACGCGATCATGTGAAAAGCGTACGGCCAGGCTTCGGCCTTGCTCCCAAATATCTTGACCAAGTGATCGGAAAGCGGCTTAAAGCCGATGTCTCGCTTGGAACTCCCTGTAGCTGGGATCTGGTCGACCAGGCACCGCATGCGGATTAGGGCAGTCAACCGAAATAGCCGGAATCTATTACATTTATGAAAAATAAGCGCGTCATCGCACGGCTGGATGTCAAGAATGATGCCTTGGTCAAAGGTATCCATCTTGAAGGCTTGCGTGTTCTGGGAAAGCCGGAGCAATTTGCCTTCCACTACTATAGCGAGGGAATTGACGAACTGCTCTATATGGATGTGGTCGCAAGTCTTTACGGCAGGAACAGCCTCAAGGATCTGGTGCGGGACACGGCAAAGAGCATTTTTGTGCCCTTGACGGTCGGAGGCGGGATACGCAATGCAACCGATGTTCGCGAATTGCTGCGCAGCGGCGCCGACAAAGTGGCAATCAATACTGCCGCCACGAAATCACCTGATTTGATCCGAGAGCTGGCGGAATCTTTCGGATCTTCAACAATCGTTGTGGCAATCGAAACGATCCGCGACGATTCAGGACGGTACATGGTCTATATCGACAATGGTCGGCAGTATACGGGTCTTGACGCAGTCGAATGGGCGCAGCAGGCTGAAGCGCTCGGCGCGGGTGAACTTATCGTCACCAGCGTCGACAACGAAGGTACCGGCAAGGGGTTCGATCTTGGGATAATCAGCCAGATCTGCAACGCTGTATCTATTCCCGTAATTGCGCATGGTGGAGCGGGTAAACCGAACGATTTGAGCAGGGTACTCAAGGAAACTGAAGCAGACGCCGCCTGCGTTGCCTCCATTCTGCATTATGATGCAGTGCAGAGAATCGAACAGGATTTAAGCACCGTTTCCGGCAACAAGAATTTCATGACATCGGGTCGCGACAAAAAAAATCTGACGTCGTCGTCGGTAGCTGCAATCAAAGATTGTCTGCGGGAAAACGGAATAAAGGTTAGATAGGTTGGTCATGAAGTCCGTTTCGATTATCGATTATGGTATGGGGAATATCTACAGCATCTCAAATGCTGTACGAAACCTTGGGTGGGAAGCAAAAGTAATCCACACGCCGGCAGATCTCGCCAGCAGCGACAAGGCTATATTGCCGGGCGTGGGTGCCTATCGCGATGCCATGAAAGTGTTGAATGGCATGGGAATGTGCCAGGCCCTGGTCGAACATGCACAATCCGGAAAACCGCTATTGGGCATCTGCCTCGGTATGCAGCTACTGCTTGAAAGCAGCGAGGAAAATGGCGGCGTTGACGGACTGGGGATTGTCGGGGGTGCGGTGCGCCGATTCCCGTCCGATGCCGGGTATAAAATCCCCCAGATCCAATGGAATGTGGTTTCATGGCGAAGCGAAATGGCAATGTTCGATGACATTGCCGACGGTTCGATGTTCTACTTTCTTCACAGTTATTATTGCCTGCCCGAGGCAGATGGCCTAATCGGCGCACACAGCAACTATGCGGGTGCCGACTATTGCAGTGCATTTCAGCACAATAATATCTGGGCTACGCAGTTTCATCCGGAAAAGAGCAGCCGCGCCGGGCTGCAGTTGCTTTCAAATTTTCTGACGCAGGAGTGAATAAATGCAAGTCGGTTACCGGTATTACCAAAAAAACTATAACCTGCCGAGTGAGATCGCATTCTGCAAACGCTGCGTCATGTCAAATCAAAGGCCGCGTATTTCGTTCGACGAGAATGGCGTTTGTTCTGCTTGTAATTTTTCTGACTACAAAGAAAAGACGGTGGATTGGGCCGTCCGCGAAACCGAGCTGCTTGCCTTGCTAGAAAAATATCGGCGCAATGACGGTGAGTATGACGTTATCGTGCCATCAAGCGGCGGCAAGGACAGCGCGTTTGTCGCGCATATGCTCAAGCACAAATATGGCATGAACCCTTTGACGGTGACTTGGGCTCCCCACATTTACACCGATATCGGTTTCGAGAATCATCAAAGCCACATCCATGTCGGCGATTTGGCAAATATGTTGGTGACGCCGCCGGGCGGTACCCATCGCAAGCTTACTAAACTGGCATTTGAAAATCTCGGCGATCCGTTTTTGCCTTTCATTTACGGACAGAATAACATGCCACTGCAAATTGCAGAGAAGTTCGGAATTCCGTTGATTTTCTACGGAGAGAATTCCGAGGTCGAATATGGCGGAAACATGAGCGATGCCTTCGTTCCGACACGCGATTGGCGACATAAGAATACCAACATTTTGATGTCAGGCATGCCTCCCGAAAAATTCCTCGAGCATGGTATAGCGGAAAAAGACCTATTTCCTTATCTGCCACCCAATGGTGATGTCCTTGAACAAATCGGGCTCGAGATTCACTATTTCGGATATTACCATAAATGGATTCCGCAGGAAAATTATTATTACTGCGTTGAGAATACAGGTTTTAAAGCAAACCGGGAACGGAGCGAAGGAACATATTCCAAATATGCTTCGCTTGATGACAAGATCGACGGATTTCATTATTATCTGATGTTTATCAAATTCGGTATTGGCCGCGCAACGTCGGATGCGGCGCACGAGGTTCGTGACGGTCACCTTACACGCGAGGAGGCTGTTGCGTTGGTGGGACGCTTCGACGGTGAGTTCCCAAACAAATATTACGAGCTCTTTCTCGAATATGCCGGGATAGACGAAAAGGAGTTCGCCGACGTGGTCAACTCCTGGCGGCCCGAGCATGTATGGCGGGAGGTCGACGGGGAATGGCAGCTGCGTCATAAGGTCGACGGCAGTGGCATTGACGACAAATAAATGGGTTTATCAGTAAAAAGCCGGTCGTCGGCGGACGGACCGGGCATGATAATTGGCGGTGTTGATCTGGCTGAATTGAACGATGAGGAAGTGATTTTTTTCATCCGGATCAGGGGGAAGAAATCATATTTCCATAGCGTTTATTCGGAAAGCTTCATCGATCTGTTTGCGAATGTCCGGAAGTTTAGATGCATATCCGAATATTCAAAGGATGCAGATATTCGGATAGATTTGCGCACCGCAGATCGCGATTGGCTAACTCGGGAAGAATATGACGAGTTGGCCAGCATAGCAGACATTCAGGATGTGATCAGGCGCTGCAGGGGCTTACGCGCCATCGGATATGAAGAAGCTATCCGCCTGATTGCCAGGTGTTTTTTGTTTTTTGATCGGCTTTTCAAAGAAGAGAAAAAGCTGAAGCTGGTGGTTACCGGCGCTGTCGACAATTATGTGATGGATTTGATGCATCGCGTAGGCACGAGCAGAGGCGTCAAATTTATCGGCGTTACCGATTCTTTCATGTCTCCGGAATATAAGCTGATAACGGTCAGAGGCGAGCTGGGGAATTTGGCCGAAGTTGACCCAGCGGAGGTCGACCGCGTTCACGAAGTCCTAAAAGGCCGGATCACCGCGCCGAACAACCCTCGCCGACGCCAAGCTTATTTCGGCGCCGCTTATGACCTGGGGTCTTATCTTTACCGATATGTAATGCGTTATCTGTTGCGATACAAACTGATGGGCGATGTCGGATATGAATATCGCTTCGCACCGATGCTGCACAAATTTCATTCATTGGGCCAGATTCGTGCCACTTTCAAACTAGGAAGCTTTGACTTTAGCGCTCCGCACAAGGGCAAGCTCGCTTATATTCCGCTACATTTCTACCCAGAAGCTACAACGGACTATTGGATTCATGATCCATTTCACGTCAATTACGCGACTTCGGTAACAGACACGGTGAGAAAGCTTGTTACGATGGGCTATACCGTCATCGTAAAGGAGCATCCCGCATATTATCTTGCGAGAGGGCTGGAATTTTATCGCGCACTCGAGCGGCAAGGAGCCGTGCTGCTCGATCCGTTTGTGCCCACCAAGCGGCTGTTGGAAGTGGTCGACCTGACAGTGGTCTGGAATGGCTCTACCGGTGTCGAAGCGATCATCAACAAACGACCGGTGGTGAAAATTACAAATAGCTATTATGGTGACGGCCTAATTCCATATTTGACAACCGACAATATGACGCCGCTGGTTGCCGACGACGAAACTGGACGAAATGTTGTTAAAACAATCCTTTCTACGTCATTTCGGACTTATTGATTTCCGTCTATCGGCCGCGCGTTATGCGGTGAGCGCAGTCAGTGCCCTTGAAGTCATATTGCTCCCGCTTTTGATTGATCCGTCGCTCTATGCCGGAATAGAGAAAAATCGGCAAATTCTAAGCTTTTTGCCGCTTGCATTGCTTGGGTCTTCCCTAGGTTACATAAAGGTATATTTCGACGGGAAATCAGAACGGGCTCACGCCGATTTATTTAACGGTGCGCTTATTTCTGCATTTTTTGCGGCCTTGCTTATATTCACTTTTACGTCTTTGATTAATTTTGCTATTGCAACTTTCTTATTTATATTATGTACTGCAACAGAGAGAATTGCGTTTGTAAACGGAAAGTTGGTATTAGCGACTATATATAAGGGTATTATTAGCATATTTGTCTTGGCGTTTTTTGTTTTTATTAAAACTTTTTATAACAATTCACTATCACTAGACATATACTTTGTTAGCGTTTGCCTAGGGTGCACAACATGGCTAATTATCATTAGCTACCGAATAATCAATATTCCAAATCTGATTTTTCAGAATAATTTGTCTTTTATTAAAAAATATTTTTCGATGATATCTGAAGGCTTCTTTTTAAATGCTCTTACCTATGCAATAGTTCTTTACCTCATGGTTGATCGAAGAATAATTGAAAATTTTTATCCATCATCACATTACCAATATGCATTATCATTTTCTCTATCTCAGCTGTCATTAATACTCATAAATACAATAGCATATTCATTTCTGTATAAAATGGGAGATGAGCAGAAAATAATCTCATTCAAAGACTATAAAATTTACCGAACAACGGCCGTGTTTTCTTTCTTTTTTGTTTATATCTGTGGTATGATTGGCGGATATATATATCTTGCGTTCGTAGTTAATGCACAAGATGCTATCTATATCTACTCAATAGTGAGCTTCTTTTTAGGACTCTACTTCGCAATATCGGCAGCAACCGTGCTCGCTCTATATCTCGATCTCGCTCGAGCGGGTCTGGCCATTTTCGTGGCTGGCATAGCATTAAATCTCGTAATCTCTCCGGGGCTGGCATTCGGCAATTGGCCGATCGAGATATATCTCGTCAAATCGGGCGTGATCCTCACGTTGTCTGCCGTCGCTCTCGACTTCTTGATCGTCCGCAGGCTAAAGGCACGTGGAGAAGATAAGGGGAAGTCATCGAACCCCGACGTCTGAGGCAATCAAAAGCGACTGTTCGCCAAATTTTACGCTGCCGGGCTCAACGCATTCATACATTTGCCCTCGCCTTGTTAACTCATTGAATATAAGTGCAAAGCTTTTTATTTTGCTGCTGGTCGCATCTATTGTTCGATGCTACGAGACAGCGGTGGCATCAATAATATATACGACCGTCGCCCAGTCCTCGGGGGATCCAGCGTCGCAAGACGGGTACTAAAGAAATACTGAGCATGTTAAACAGCGAAGCCGAACATTCTATCAGAAAACTTAGAATCGCACTGCGCTTTTCACTGGTGGATGCAATATCACCTTGGCTTCTTCTGCTGTTATACCTTACAGACATAGACCTGATCTGGGTCGTAAATGTGAATTTTGTTCTGTTAACGGCATATCTTGCCGTAAATTATCGGGTTGGAACGCCCTCAAAATTTATTAATTACATTTTTTTTGGAGCTATACTGCTTTCATTGATAAAAATCATATCATCATTATACTTCAAACAGGACCTTCAGCTGAATCACGCATTCTCTTACTTGTATGGCCTGTTCATGCCAATGGTAGCCCTATCTTTTGCGAAAATGGTTAGTGGTGTAGACTATGACAAAATACATAAAGAGATTTGTAGTTATGCCTTGAAGTATTTTTACATAGCTGCTCCAACAATTTTTGTTTATGCATTACTATATTTTTACGGACAAGTATCATACTTTGGACTCGGTGTAAATCTTCACTATATCTATCCTTTTTTCTTAACAGGAAAGACGTTTCCTGTCGCTATATTTTTGTTGTTGATTGTATTTTCAGGTAAGCGGTCTGTTTTGATAAACTACCTTTCGCAGACAATGGCATTTTATGGCGGCTCTATCAAAGATAGATTCGTTAGTTCTATGTTGCTGTTCGTAGCCCTGTTATTTACGATATTTATCCTTGTTACTTACACTTCTCTTCTAGACAGATTTTCGTGGATATTTACAGGAGATTTCGATTTGAGTGACCCCTATTTCTTGCTGGTCGCGGCGGGTGGGCGGTTCGAGGAAGTATTCGGAATACAGAATTATTTTCGCGCCCATCCGCTAGACGTGTTCTTTGGAAGTTCGCCAGGGGCATATTATATCTGGGCCGTTGATCTATCTGACTATAGCGCAACCAAAAATTATTCGCACGTTACAATTTTCGGCTTTATCTTCAGATATGGCTTGGTGTTCGCTATCCCATTATATGGATTTTTCATATGGCGGATTTTGAAGGATCTCGGTAGTCGGAATCCCTTTTACATCGTATTTGTTGGTGTCTTCACAAGCTCCCTTTTTGGCGCAAATCTTGTCATCGACCCGACTTCGTGGATTTTCATCGGCCTCTTTTTGTCATTGCGTGATGGCAGGCAGCGCATCAAAATGCTCTGACGAGCGGAGTTAAAGAAAGGATTTTAGATTGTTTGGCGGAAAGAAATTGCTGATTACAGGCGGCACTGGATCGTTCGGCAATGCCGTGCTGCGCAGGTTCATTTCGTCTGAAATCGATGAAATAAGGGTGCTCAGCAGGGATGAAAAAAAGCAGGATGATATGCGCAGGCGCTATGATAGCGCGAAGCTAAAATTCTACATTGGCGATGTCCGTGATTATAGCTCGGTGTTGAATGCAACCCGTGGTGCCGATTATGTCTATCATGCCGCAGCGCTAAAGCAGGTTCCATCGTGCGAATTTCACCCCATCGAAGCCGTAAAAACGAATGTTCTGGGGACGGAAAATGTGCTGGAGGCCGCCATTACAAGCGGCGTGAAGCGCGTTATCTGCCTTAGTACCGACAAAGCTGTTTATCCTATAAATGCTATGGGAATCAGCAAAGCAATGATGGAAAAGGTTGCCGTGGCCAAGTCGCGGTCCAGCGAGCAAACTGTCATTTGCGCCACCCGATACGGTAACGTGATGGCTTCCCGCGGATCGGTCATTCCGCTTTTTATCGAGCAGATAAGAAGCGGCCGGCCGATAACCATAACCGATCCTTTAATGACGCGGTTCATGATGACGCTTGAGGATGCAGTTGATCTTGTTCTATATGCTTTCGAGCACGGCAAGTCGGGAGATATTTTCGTACAAAAATCTCCGGCTGCAACTATTGAGGTGCTTGCCCAGGCACTGAAGGAGTTGTTGGCGATGCCCAACCACCCTGTCAATGTGATCGGGACGCGCCATGGGGAGAAGCTATACGAGGTTTTGCTCAGTCGCGAGGAAATGGTAGCGGCACAGGAGCTGGAAGGTTATTATCGAGTTCCGCCGGATTTGCGCGACCTTAACTATGGCAAATTCGTGGACCAAGGTGAAGTTGCGATATCCGACGCAGGGGAATATAATTCGCACAACACGCACCGCTTGAATGTGACTGAAATGCAAGCTCTTTTGATGAAACTGCCCTTCATTCGCTCAGCCATGAGCGCTGAGAACCCCGAACCCTATGATTGAACAAGCGGAAAACCGGAATGTCCGCGTGCTGATTACAGGCGCCAATGGCTTCATTGGCAAGAACCTTTGCCTGCGCCTCGAAGAAGAAGAAGGCTACGAAGTCACTACCTTTTGTCGCGGTGACCGCCTTCAAGATCTGGAAGACCGAATTGCCAACGCCGAAATCATCGTCCATTTAGCCGGCGAAAACAGGCCATCGGAAGAATCGGCATTTGAAACCGGTAATGTCGGCCTGACACAAGCGATTTGCGGTGCTATTGGCGCATCGCCTTCACCAAAGCAGTTGATTTTGGCCTCTTCGACACAGGCCGTTCGGGATAATCCTTATGGACGCAGCAAGTTAGCGGCGGAAAAAATCACCGAACAATTAGCCAGCCAAAATGAACATGCGGCCGTTATCTTGCGTTTGCCGGGAGTTTTCGGGAAATGGAGCAAGCCGGCTTACAACTCTGTCGTAGCAACATTTTGCAATAATGTTGCCAATGGATTGCCGATAGTGATCGATGATCCAGACGTGCTATTATCGGTAATCTACATTGATGATCTCGTAAATAATATTATTTCAATTATCGAAACGCCACAATCGGGGCTATCATATCAGCAAGTCGGGCCCGTGTACTCGCTTTCGGTCGGCGAACTGGCCACTCAGATACAAGCTTTTGCCGACAGTCGTAATTCACTGACCACAGAGAGAGTCGGTAGCGGCCTCGTCAGGGCGCTTTACTCGGCCTACATCAGCTATTTGCCACCATCAGAGTTTTCCTATGCCATTCCTAGCTACGTCGATACGCGTGGAGTGTTCGTCGAGATGTTGAAGACGCCTGACTGCGGTCAGTTCAGCTATTTTACGGCGCATGCCGGTATCACTCGAGGATGCCATTATCATCATAGCAAAACCGAGAAGTTTCTGGTCATAAAAGGAGAAGCCTTGTTTCGCTTCAGGCATTTGCAAACCGGTGAACTGGTCGAGCTCAGCGTATCCGGTACCGCGCCCACGATAGTTGATACTATTCCAGGGTGGGTTCACGATATAACCAATACCGGTACCGACGAACTTATAGTCATGCTGTGGGCGAACGAAGTTTTTGATCGCGCCAGTCCAGATACTTTCAGCAGTAAGATATAGACATGAAAAAGCTAAAGATTGTAACGGTTGTCGGCACCAGACCGGAAATCATAAGGCTGTCGCGTGTGTTGGCGGAGCTCGATAAATATTGCGACCATATCCTTGTTCATACTGGCCAAAACTACGACTATGAACTGAACGAGGTGTTCTTCAGGGATTTGGAAGTCAGAAAGCCGGACTTTTTCCTGGACAGCGCTACGAACAGCTCCGGAGCAGCATGCACGATAGGCAATATCATCATTTCAATAGATGAAATCCTCGCAGATACGATGCCCGATGCGATGTTAGTTCTCGGCGATACAAACAGTTGCCTGTCGGTTATCCCAGCAAAGAAACGAGGAATACCAGTTTTCCATATGGAAGCCGGGAATCGCTGTTTTGATCAGAGAGTTCCCGAAGAAGCCAACCGGCGTATTGTCGATCACATAGCTGATATCAATCTGACGTATAGCGACATTGCACGGCAATATCTGCTACGCGAAGGGCTGCCGCCGGACCAAGTGATCAAAACCGGTAGTCCGATGTTCGAAGTTTTGCACTATTATTTGCCTAAAATCCAAGATTCAAAAATCCTCGAGCAGCTGTCGCTTCAAAGTGAAAAATACTATGTTGTCAGTGCTCATCGCGAAGAGAACATAGATTCAAAAAAGAATTTCCTGTCTTTAGTAAATACTCTTAACTGTATAGCTGAAGATAACTCGCTTCCGGTGATTGTTTCGACACATCCACGGACCAAAAATCGGATCGACGTAAGTGAGGTCACCTTCCACCCACTTGTTCAATTGCTGAAGCCTTTAGGATTTCATGACTACATCTTTTTGCAAATGAATTCCAAGGCAACATTGTCGGACAGCGGGACAATCACCGAGGAATCCTCAATCCTTAACTTTCCAGCGCTTAATATCCGGGAAGCGCACGAGCGGCCCGAGGGCATGGAAGAAGGGGCCGTAATGATGGTGGGCCTCGATATCGAAAGGGTACGTCAAGGCTTGGCGATTTTGCAGGATCAACCGCGTGCTGAAAACCGGGATTTACGATTGGTTGCGGATTACTCGATGCCAAATGTAAGCCGGAAAGTTTTACGGTTGATCCATAGCTACACCGATTATGTAAGGCGCGTTGTCTGGAAGCGTTATTAATTTTGACGCATGATCTGATCGAACTGGCTGTCTTTCATTTGCTCTGACTTTCGTCAGTCGGGCTTATTCTCGCTTGTTCCATAGCCGTAACCGTAACCGTAACCGTAACCGTAACCGGCGCTCTTATGCTTTAGCTTGGTGAGTATTACGCCAAGAATGTGGGCATGGACGGCCTGCAAACGTCCGAGCGAGGCTTTGAGTCCACGCACCGCGACGCCATCAGCCTCGACCACAAAAATGCAGCCTTCGACGGAGCGTGACAGCAGCGGCGCATCTGCCAGTCCGAGAACCGGCGGTGAGTCGATCACGACATGGTCGAAATTGGCCTGAAGTTGCTCGACTAGCATCAGCATACGATCGCTGCTCAGCAATTCGGCGGCGCTGGGCGGAGTAGGGCCTGCCGGCATCAAAAACACGCCCTTGAAACTTGTATCTGTAATGAGCCGGGCCCAATCATTATCGCCCGCCAAAAAGTTGCTAAGCCCGCTGTCATTACTTTTACCGGCGAACTGATGGATCGAAGGTGAGCGCATATCGGCATCTACAAGCAAAACCTTCTTACCGGTCCTGCCGAGGACTGTCGCCAAGGCAAAGGCAGTGGTACTTTTCCCTTCTGCGGGCCGTGTGCTCGTAACCATTAAAGTACGCGGAATGCCATGGTCCGTTGAAAAGGCCAGATTTGAACGAATGCTTAAATAGGCTTCTGAAAGGTTTGATTTGGCATCGCTCAAAAATTCGAGAACATCTTCCTCTTCCGCATCCGGCACGCTGCCAAGCAGCGGCACCTGCAGCATGCGGCCAACCTGGCCCGGTTCGCGTAAGCCTTCATCGACCTGGTCGAGAGCGAAAACAACCAAGCCGGCCAGCGTTAAGCCGACAAGCAGCGAAATCATTGCATTGATCGGAAGATTTGGCGATGTCGGTATGCCTGATACCTGCGCCAAATCGACAACAGAAATGTTATTCGCGCCAACATTAGCGACACCGATTTCTTTGTAACGTTGCAGCAAGCTATCATAAAGCTGGCGGTTCGTATCAGCTTCGCGCTGGTAGATATTGTACCTGATGCTGTTGCGCTGCTGCTCGTTCATGCGAGACTTGAGCATTTCAACTTGGTTTTTCAGTTCGCGTTCACGCTGCACCGCTTCGCTGTATAGCGACGAGCGCGAGCTACGCACCCGTCGTTCTTCAGCCGCGATGCTAGCATCCAGCGTTTTGAGCTGTTCGGCAACTGCCCGCGCCACTGGATAGCCGGGTTCAAACTGGACCATCATACGGGCATATTCCGCTGCGACCTCCGCTCGCTTCTGACGAAGTTGCGTGATGGCAGCGTTATTGAGAGCATCCGAATTCACGCCTGCATTCGTGGAACGTGCCCTGCTTTCAGCTGAAATGCGATCAGCGGTAGCAGCCGCAAGGGAGTTGTTCAGCGCCTCGAGATCACTGGAAACAAGCGTGCGCTGCACTTCGGTTCGGCCATCGGAGCTTTTAGTTGTCCCAAGGGCAACGATGCCGTTGGCGGCAGCGTAATTTACAAGGTCGCTTTCTGACGTCTGCAATCGCACCCGCAAATCGGCGAGCCGGCCTTCCAGAAATTTCCTCGCGTCTGCAGTCGATGCAAACCGGCGATCCATGCTTTGCACTATGAATTGTTCAGTCCAGCTATTGGCAATTTGTGCCGACAACGCTGAAGACGCACTGGTGTAACTGATATCTACCAGCGCCGAATTGTTGAGGGGATCGATTTGGATGTTGTCGAGCAGCAAATCAACGGCGATTTTTTCACGCTTCTGTCGATCTGCCGGGGACATAGCGCCCCCCGATTGCTCCGCAAACATCGATGTATCGCCAATGTCAACGCCATGCGCCTGGAAAAAACCGTCGTTCGATGCAAGGCGCAGTTGCCTGGAAACCCGCTCCGCCAACGACTGCGCTTTAAGGAGGTTATATTGGGTTTGATAGAATTCTAGATTCCGCGCCGCTTCAGCAGATTCGAGGCTTTCGACATTCGTAATATTCTTCTGTTCGCGGCTGATTTCAATACGGGCAGTTGACGTAAATTGCGGTGTCATCAGCAGCGTCACGACAATGCCCGCCAACAACGCCGCAATTACAATACCGGCAATGACAAGCTTCCAGCGCAACACCGTTTGCCAGTGCTGAATCAAAATGGGTGCAGCAAAATTCACAGGTCCATCGACAGACCCCTCCGCTACGCTGTTGCCATTAGCCCCTACTCTCGGGGTATTAGAAGTTGTTTGCAGCATTTAAATCCAAAACCCAGAATGACTTAGCGTCATAGCTATGTAACGGTTTGTGTACGCCGATCATAGTTCAATATCGCTGATTTTGACGCCAAAACCCAATTTATGCGATGGCAGCTAGCCTAAAGACGTTTGCACATCCACCCCTTTTTAGTGGTTTTGTATTTGAACCGGCGAGCAACGCCGTCGACTCGCCCCGCTTGTCAAACCGGCGCCGATAATCTACTGGGCACTACGAGTAAGATGTTGAATCCCTCGGCGCGGACAAGTCATCTAAACGAACGTTTCGGTTTTTCAGCGGTTTGGCGCGTTGCGCGGTGGTGACCTCCTTGAGTTATGCTTCGAAAAAATCACTGCGGTTTTCGGCCCAGTTTGCCATGCTTGCAATATTTCTTGTCATCGTGTTCCTCACAGGAGGTGCCACACGGTGGGATGCGCAATCCTTACCTGTGCTCAGACCGCTGTCGGTTGCCTTTTGCGCGGTTGCCATGTTGTCGTTGCGGCTTGAGCACATTAGACAGAACAAGATTTTGTTTGTCGGTTTTGCATCAATTTTTGCGTTAGCGATTTTACATCTGGTTCCTCTGCCACCGGCCATGTGGCAAGCAATGCCGGGGCGGCAGGAACTGGCGGAAATCGATAGGTTTGCTGGTGTTGGCGTATTGTGGCGATCATTAACCGTAACGCCAATGAACGGTGCCCACGCGGTGCTTTCGCTATTTGCCCCCCTTGTCGTCCTGCTGCTGGGCGTACAACTGACACGAGATGAGCTTTACCGGCTTCTGCCGGTAATTATCGCGTTAGGATGCCTTTCTGGCTTAGTTGGCCTTCTGCAGATAATTAACGGGGCAAACAGCGCCCTTTATATTTACAGGATCACAAATCATGGGCTCGCGGTTGGGCTATTTGCGAACAGAAATCACGGCGCAGTAATGCTTGCCTGCCTTTTCCCGATGCTCGCCGTATATGCTTCTTATGCTCCTAGCTTGGCTGTCGATCAAAGAATCCGGAAACTACTTTCTGTCGGGATCGCGATGGCGCTCCTGCCTTTGATCTTGATTTCAGGATCGCGGTCGGGAATGGCAGCCGCCGCCATCGGGATTGTCGGCGCCATGTTGCTGTACACGCCGTTGGCACCGGAAGTCGGCGAGGCCCAGAGCAAAGCTCGTTCGATAAACTGGCGATTTGTTATGCTAGTCGGATCTGCCTTATTATGCATCGGCTTCTTAACTTATTTTTTCTCTCGCGCAGAATCCATTAGTCGTCTTCTGCGGCCGGAAGGGGCTGAGGCAGGAAGGCTGGAATTCTGGGCCGTATCACTTAAAGCTTTCTGGGCATATTTCCCATGGGGGTCCGGATCGGGGTCATTTGCAGAGGTATATCAACGGTTCGAACCTGACCGTTTGCTCAGCACCAACTATCTCAACCGTGCCCATAATGACTGGCTGGAAATGGCGGTGACTTTCGGTCTTCCTGGATTGGCGTTGCTGGCCATGTCTTTGATATGGTTCGCTATCAAAACAGTTCGGGTCTGGCGTTTTGGCGAGCGGCAAAAACGATCAATACTATATGCCAGGCTTGGCAGTATCACGTTGCTGATTCTGGCTTTGGCCAGCGCAACGGACTATCCGATGCGCACTCCGATCATCATGTGTTGCGCGATGATCTATTGTTTATGGCTTACGGTGGGAGATCGTAGCCGAATGATCTCACGCGACAGCCAAAAAGGGACGCGACAGCGCTGATATGGCTAAAAAGAGCAAATTTTCAGCCAGGAATTTCGTAATGGTCAAACTACAGGCGATTGGCTGGGCCAAGCTTGTCGGCGTTGCAAGCTTTGGTTTGATTGGCTCTTATATAGCTTTTGCCATGGCTGTGTCGGGTGTTGTGCGGACCAGGAATCCTGACCTAGCTCTCACACTTGTGCCTTTCGAGAGCTATGCTCTTGCAGCGTCCGCTGACAGGAAGCTCTTTGAAAATCCCTCCGAACCTGGGGCCGAGGTACAATTACTTGCTCGCAGGTCGTTGCGGCAACAGGCTTTGAACCCCAGAGCATTGCGCATTCTTGGATTCTATGCCGAAACCCAAGGCAATTTAAGCGAAGCAAATCGGTTCATTCGCCAAGCTGAAAAGCTTTCTCGGCGGGAGATCGGCGCGCAACTTTGGCTTATCGAAGCCTCGGCTCGTCGTAACGAAACGGCGACGACGCTTAGACATTATGATTATGCCCTATCAACCAAAACCAGCGCGCAAGCGATTCTCTTTCCGCGGTTGTTACAGGCAATCGAAGCAAAAGACGTTCGCATCGGCATGAAGCCTTATATGCGGGCGAAGCGTGATTGGTCCCGCGCGTTTCTGGCATTTGCAATTGCGGAAAACAGGAATCTTCCGCAAGTTGTGGACCTCATCACGGAATCAGGCCAAATTGATCGGGACAATTACAGCCTCGAACTCAGCCTGCTGTCCAAACTTGTTACCGAGGCGCAATATACAGACGCACGAAAGCTTTATTTGCGATTGCCTGGCGCAAGTGCAGAACGATTAGTTAGCGTTGGACTTGAACATCAAGCGCGAGCTGGAAATGATGGAGCAATTGCCTGGCAGGTCTTCGACGGAGCGGATGCCGGGGGTGGCTTCTCGCCGATCGGCAAAGGAAGGAACCTGGCTCTATTCCTGTCCGCTAATCCTTCTACCACGCATACGATAGCCAGCAAAATCCTGTACCTTAATCCGGGCAATTACGCGCTAACCGCTACGCTCGCCAGTCTGGTACATGGCGATGGCGGCTCTTTGCGCTGGCAACTGCGCTGTCCCACTGCGCAGGGGCAACCAATATGGTGGATCGACAGCGTCAAATTGTCGCTGAGCACACAGTTTGCTGTGCCAAGAGATTGCCCAGTACAGTTCCTCGATCTTGTCGTCTCTGGTGGGAGAGAGCAGAAAGGCCTGGAGGCTACCGTTGCCTCGGTTTCGGTCCGACCCGCTAGCTAAGCCAATACAGATGCGTAGCATTAGAATAATATGGCACCCAGAACAGACGCTAGCCGGGCAGATTTCAGGCGCCGAACTGGCGGGGCGTCTACACGCAATTTACCATATTTCTTTTTCTCAAATTTACCGGTGCCGACCACTGTCTCTTAATTGCATCCATTATGCAGCCATGCACCATGAGCGAAATATAGTGAGGAAAGGGAAAATATGTCGCCAGATTCAGCGCTTGTCATATTCACGTCGCTCGGCTTCGCATCGATATTCCTGGCGCTGGTGATCGGCATTACCGGGCATCATCCGTCTGATCTGGTCACCGGCATATCAAGCATGACACCGACCGCCCGTCGTCAGGCGCAGTTTGAGCAGCTGGATCATATGACACGTGTTGCCGACGAGGCCATCGAAGCACGTCGACTTGGTAAGCGGGCGGCGTTTCCGCAGGACCGTTTCTGAATATTCTCATTCGCGCCGACAATCTCTGGTCCCGCGCGTTTAGCGGCCGTGCCACGCCCCCGGTACGGCCGCTTTTTTAGCTGAAATCTTACTGTTCTTGGACCCGCTCGCGGCGATTACCACCCTGTTTGGATGCGGGACGCTCTGGGCGAGGGGGAGTATCCGCACGAGGTGCAGGCGGGGCTGACTGCGCTGCCACCGGTGCGACCTGGGGTGGAGGCTGCCGGTAACCACGGCCCTCGCCACCACCGCGCACACGCTCGCCACGACTGCCTTGGCGCATGCCTGACTGCGGCGACTGCGGAACCGGTACTGCATTCGCACTATCATTACCGCGCCGGTTAGGACGACCATAGCCTTCACCACGCTGACCGCCACGGCCTGGGCGTTGTACTATTTCTGGGTTAGGTGCAGGAACTGCATCAGCACCACGGCCTTCACCGCCGCGCCATTGATCGTTACGGCCCCGTCGCCCGTCGCCACGTCCGCGCCGGTTATCATCGCCATCACGTACGCGACCGCCATTGCGTTCGGGCCAGCCTATCGCGCCCGGCGCGGCATTGTCGGTGTAGCCGCTTCCCCGGCGTCCTTGATGGCGTCCACCTCCTTGATGCCGCCCGCGATTTTCGCGATACCAATTGTGTCGTTGCTCGCCCCAATAGCGCCGATGACTATCGCGCATGGGGTATCGACGACCAACATTATCAAAGAGGTAAAAGCCGTGCCCTGGGTACCAGTAGTTATCATACCAACCGCCGCCATAACCGATGTTATAAAAGCCATTGCCATAATCACACTGATAGTAGCTGTCATATCCGCCATAGGGATCGCAGTCATAAGCATCGTCATAATAGCCGTCACTGGCATAGCCCAGACCCATATCGTACACACAGCCCGATGTGCCGAGGCCTGCCGTTGCCAAAGCTGCTATTTTGAGAAAGCCTTTACGCCCAAAAATCTTCATATCCTGCACCCCTTTTTTGCGAAGCCCCCCCTGGCCCACGCTTGGTCGAATCAGGGGCACGCTTTAATGTGCCTTCGTGATTATGGTGCATCAGTTGAATTGTAAGTGAATGCAGTTGTTTGCTGCCGTTCAGAATCGGGACAGCGACGCAGGCCTTGCGCGTTACTGACATAAATGGCAGTAAGAGTTTAACCGTGCAATTAAACAGGATATATGATCATGGCCCTTGCCCATAGCGAAGCTGCCAACCCGCATTGGGTGCCACGCAAGAAGATCGGCGATCTGTCACATATCCCCGGTGAGAACGGGCCGCCAATTATTGGCACCACATTCCGTGTCCTTCGCGACCCGCCCGCTTATGGCGCGCACATGGTCAAGACCTATGGCAAGGTGTTCCGCACCAACGCCTTTGGCAATCCGACGATTTCGCTGGTTGGCGCAGAAGCTAACGAGCTGATGCTTTTCGACCGCGACAAATTGTTTTCCAACGAGCAAGGCTGGGGGCCTGTGCTCAACCTTCTGTTTCCGCGCGGGCTGATGCTGCTTGATTTCGACCATCACCGGATGGACCGCCGCGCGCTTGGCATCGCATTCAAGCCCGAGCCGATGCGCGCTTATACCCAGGACATGAACCGGATCTTTTCGGAGCAACTGAAAAACTGGCGCGGCGACATGCTGTTCTATCCGGCGATCAAGCAGCTCACTTTGGATGTCGCCGCCAGCAGCTTTCTCGGTATTCCGCTCGGGCCCGAAGCCGACAAAATCAACAAGGCCTTTGTCGATATGGTGCAGGCCTCGGTCGCGCCCATCCGAGCGCCCATTCCCTTCACCTCGATGGGCCGCGGTGTCGCCGGGCGCAAATATCTCATCGACTATTTCGGCCCGCAGATCGCCGAGCGCCGCCGCAACGAAAACCGGCAGGATATGTTCAGCCAGTTCTGCCGCTCGAAGCGCGAAGACGGCGAATATATGTCCGATGGCGAACTGATCGATCATATGAACTTCCTGATGATGGCGGCACATGACACCATCACCTCGTCCGTCACCTCGATGATCTGGTATCTGGCGAAGCATCCTGAATGGCAGGAAAAATTGCGCGCCGAGTGCCTGTCGATCGCGCCCGCCGGGTCGGACATCGCCTTTGCTGATTTGGACAAGTTCGAGCTCACTGAATATGCTTTCAAGGAAGCGCTACGGATGATTTCACCCGTCCCCTCGATCCCGCGCCGCGCGCTCAAGGATTTCGAGTTCATGGGCTATCACATCCCCAAGGGCACCGCGGTCAGCATCAGCCCGGCCTACGTCCATATGATGCCCGAATATTGGGACAATCCCGAAACCTTCGACCCGATGCGCTTCACGCCTGACAAGGTCAAGGCGCGCCATAAATATGCGTGGGTGCCGTTCGGCGGCGGCGCGCATATGTGCCTTGGCCTGCACTTTGCCTATATGCAGATGAAGCTGTTCATGCACCATTTGCTGACCAGCGTCCGCGTCGAAATTGCCGATGGCTACGCGCCCGAATGGCAGCCTTGGCCGATACCGAAGCCCAAGGATGGGCTGAAGGTGAAATTCGTTCCGCTCTAACGTCCACAACATCCTCCATTGCAAGCGCGGCGCACCACACTAAAGGTGCACGCTGCGCGCATGGCCTATACAGAACAACAAGATTGGGACCGTAGCGAGCTTCGGCGGCGAGGGTTCGGCTTCGCGATTGCCTTGTTGCTCGAGGCGTTGTTCATTATCGCGATATTGTCGTTGAGCATGCGCTCGGGAGGGCCGGACGCGGGGAAACGTGGCCTCAGCACTTTTTCGCTCAATGCCGAGTCCGATTCCAAGGCGGCGGACAAGAGCGAGACCCAAACCCCGGTGACCAAGGAACAGCAGCGCAACTTCGTGCCACCAATCCCCAAGCCGTTGCTGCCGCCGGTAAACCCGGTCAAAGCCCCGCCGCCCAGCCCCGACTTCATCAAGGTCAGCAAGTCCGAATTCGACGCAATGGATCTGTCAAAACTCCCCGCCAGTAGCAGCACGGGCGTGGGCGAAGCCAAGGGCAGCGGTCAGGGCAGCAAGGGCATGATGGGTCCGGGCCTCGGCCCCGGCGGCGCGCAGCTCTATCCGGTGGCATGGCTGCGCGAGCCTTATGACAGCGAACTCCGCCCCTATCTCGCCGCCGTGAAACGGATACCACCGGGAGCGTCGGCTGATATCGCCTGCCGCATGGCCGAGCATAACCGCGTTGAGAACTGCCAGATTATCGGCGAAAATCCGCGCGGCACCGGTCTCGCCAAAGCCCTACGCCTCGCCGCATGGCAGTTTCTAGTCAAGCCGCCGCGCATCGACAACAAGCCGCAGCTCGGCGTTTGGGTGCGCATACATTTCGATTTCGGCGTGAAGGAAGTTGAGGAGGCTGTGGTTCCAGTAGAGTGAATCTCGCAGCTTCTATACTTCCTCCCCACTCAACATGCCGGACAGCGGACTAAGCTATTTTCTTGAGGCAATCCAAGCATCAACCTGCTCTTCAAGTACATCCAACGGGACCGGCCCAGATTTCAATACCGTGTCGTGGAAACCCCGCACGTCGAATTTGGTCCGAAGCGCCTTTTGCGCCTTATCGCGCAGCTCGCTGATCTTCAGACGGCCGACCATATAAGCCGTCGCCTGACCGGGGTAGATGATATAGCGCTCGATTGCCTTAACAATGCCACCGGGTGCATCGGCGCTATTGTCCTCGACATATTTGATTGCCTGTTCACGGGTCCAGCGTTTGTGGTGGAGGCCGCTGTCAACGACCAAGCGGATCGCGCGGTGCAGCTCCAGCTGCAAGCGGCCGAAATCACGCGCGGGGTCTGTATAGAGGCCCATATCTTTGGCGAGCTTCTCCGAATACAATCCCCAACCTTCGGAATAAGCGGTTACGCCGCCAAATTTGCGGAATGCGGGCACATCCTTCAACTCGGTCTGGATCGCCAGCTGCAAATGGTGGCCGGGGACGCCTTCATGGTAAAACAAGGCATCAGCCTCGGTCAGCGGCATGTCCGACATTTTATACAGGTTGGCATAATAAGTGCCGGGGCGTGATCCGTCTGGCGCGGGCCGCTGATAGAACGCCTTGCCCGCCGATTTCTCGCGGAAGGCTTCAACTCTTTTGACGACAAGCGGTGCCTTGGGAAGTAAGCCGAACCACTGCGGCAATAAAGGGTTGATCGCGTCATAGGCTTTTTGCGTTTCGGCAAGGTAGAGCGCCGCGCCTTCATCGCCCTCTGGCGCATAGAATTTCGGCTCCGTACGCATATAATTGAAATAGGCTTTAAGGTCGCCCTTCACCCCCATCTTCTTCTGAACGGTCTGCATTTCCTTATGGATTCGCGCGACCTGCGCGAGGCCTAACTCATGGATCTGGTCAGGCGTCATGTTGGTCGTAGTGTAATTGGACAGCCGCTCGGCATAATAGCCGGCACCATCGGGGAAGCGCCAGATACCGTCGTCGGTTCCCGCGACTTTTTCCTGTGCGGTCATTTCGGCAATCAGCGCTTCATAGGCGGGTTTGACCGAAGCGTTCAGCGCCTGCGCCGCATCGGCAATCAGCAGGTCCTTTTCGGTCTGGCTGATGGCGAGTTTGGCGACCTTCTCCTTGAAGTCGGCATAAAGCGGCGCGTCTGGCCCGTTGTCAAAGGGCGCGCCGGTGATGACGTTGCGCGAATCCGCAATCACATAAGGATAGACCCATTTGGGCGGCGATATGCCTTTTGCGGCGCGCGTCTTTGCCTGCCCCACGGCTTCGGTCAATGCAGGACCAATGCCATAGAGGCGGTTTACATAAGCACGTGCGTCCGATTTGGTGTCGACACGATGGATGTTGATGAGGAAAGCGGGAATCTGGCTCTGCGCGCCATTCATCTGGTCGAAGACATAGCCATAGTCGTTATATTTATAAGCGCCTTCGCTGCGCGCCGCGCGCTTTTCGAACAGGCGGTAGGAGAGTTGATTTTCCGGTGACAGTTTGGCCCGATCGAAACGCGCCTTCATTTCCTTCAACGCCGAGCGTTCAGCATCCATGTTGCGCGCCTCAGCTTCGTCGGAACCATCGTCCCACTTGCCATAATCGCTGTCCTTGATCCCACGATAGGATTTGGACAGTGGTGAGCGCGCCAGTTGCTCGGCATCATATTCCTCGAAGAAGGCCATTATCGCGGCGTTTTGATCGGTCTCAGCTATAGTCGTTGCCGCTGGGGTCTGTGCGCTGACTGGTAAAGCGGCGGCGGCAAGAGCGAGGGCAAAAAGGGCTATGGGAGTTAGGCGCATGGTTTTCTCTCCTGACGGGTTCTCTTACACCGTGTAACAGCGATGACGCGGACGTGAAGTCGCTATTTCACGGCTCCTCGAAACATGGCGAGGTTTTGTCGACCGACCGGCGTTCGTACGGCCCGTGTATTACCGCGCTCGTTAACCAAAAATTAGGGATAAACGTTGACTAAGTCGGTCTATGGACATTCATTCTCTTTCCGCGTCGAATTTGGGCACGTTCACGCCCAACGAATTTTTGCCTGAGCGGCTTCTCCCCGGCGTTGACAGCCGCGACCTTGCAGCGCGGATGCGCGGACATGCGTTAAAGATGGTGGCGCGGGCCAACGCTTCGCATATCGGCAGCGCCCTATCGATCACCGACATTGTCGCTGTGCTGTATAGCGGCATATTGAATGTCGATCCGGCGCAGCCCGGCAATCCAGCGCGTGACCGGTTTTTGCTAAGCAAAGGGCATGCATGCGTTGCGGTCTATGCCGCACTTGCCGAAACAGGATTTTTCCCGACGGCAACGCTAGAATCGTACGGCAGCGACGGCTCGCCGCTGATGGCGCATATAAGTCACCATGTCCCGGGCGTCGAATTTTCGACAGGCGCGCTCGGCCATGCCCTCCCCTTTGGCGTAGGCAAGGCTTTGGCTGCTCAGCGAACGCGACAGGATTGGCGCACGATAGTGTTGTTGAGCGACGGCGAATGCGGAGAAGGCAGCAATTGGGAAGCGTTTATGCTTGCCGCGCACCACAAGCTCGACCGGCTTACCGCGATAATCGACTACAACAAATTGCAAAGCCTTGGCAGCGTTGCCGATACTCTGGGGCTCGAGCCACTGGCGGACAAGCTGACGGCGTTCGGCTGGACCGTTCGCGAGGTTGATGGTCACGACCATGTCGCGCTCGCGGCCAACTTGGCGCCCACTCAATGGAATCTCGACAAACCACAAATGCTGATCGCGCACACTACCAAGGGGAAAGGCGTTCCGTTCATGGAAAACAAGGTCGAATGGCACTATAAATCGCCCAATCCCGAGCAGCTAGCCGAAGCTCTGGCCGCTATTGAGGGAGCATTACATGCGTAACGCTTTTATCAAAGAACTGGTTACGCTTGCACACACGCATGACAATATCGCGCTGGTTGTCGGCGACCTTGGGTTTTCGGTTATCGAACCCTTTGTCGACAATTTTCCCGACCGCTTCGTCAATGCAGGCGTCGCCGAGCAAAACATGGCAGGGCTGGCCGCTGGCATGGCGTCCGAAGGCTATCATGTCTTCACTTATTCGATCGCGAATTTCCCGACCTTCCGCTGCGCCGAGCAGATCCGTAATGACATCGACCACCACCGCTTAGCCGTGACTACGGTCGCGGTCGGCGGCGGCGTCGCCTATGGCAATCTGGGCTATTCGCACCATGCTGTGCAGGATTACGCCTTGATGCGGACGATGCCAAACATGCTGATCGCAGCACCCGGCGATCCCGCCGAAACACGGGCATGTTTGCGGTATCTGATCGATAATCCCGGACCTTCCTATTTGCGTTTGGGCAAGGCGGGCGAACCGAAATTCCACGAAGCGACACCATATGTCGAACCGGGCAAATGGGTGCCGGTTGCAACCGAAGGTCGCGATGCCTCTCGCGTGATGCTCTCTACGGGTGCTGCGCTTGGTGCTGCACTAAGTCGTGCGGGCGAAAGCGGCCATGCTGTCTATTCAATGCCGCTCTGGTCGATGAAAACAAAGTCTATGCAGCAGGCGCAAGCCAATACGCTTGATGAACTGGTGACCCTTGAAGATCACCTTCTGGACGGCGGTTTTGGTAGCTGGATGTCGGAAAGCGTCATCGGAACGCCTGCCGCTGCAAGACTGCGTCCGATCGCGCTCTCGGAACGCGTGTGCGACATGGTTGCCAGCCAGGCGACGCTGAACCGCTTGGGCGGCCTTGCAGCCTAACGCGTTTACCATTCTTTAACCATGATAAAGCTAGCAGGATCATCATGAAAGCAATCATTCTTGCAGGTGGTCTTGGGACCCGTCTCGCCGAGGAGACCTCGCTTCGCCCCAAGCCGATGGTTGAAATCGGCGGCAAGCCGATCCTTTGGCATATCATGAAGATTTACGCCCAACATGGCGTCACCGATTTCATCATTTGCCTTGGTTACAAGGGCTATATGATCAAGGAATATTTCTTCAATTATTCCATGCACATGTCGGATCTGACGATTGATCTTCGCAAGGGCGAAACGCATGTCCATCGCAACTCGAGCGAGGACTGGCGCATTTCGCTGATCGACACCGGCGAGCACACCATGACCGGCGGGCGGCTGCGTCAAGCTATGCAATATCTGGATGACAAGGACGAAAGTTTCTGCCTGACCTATGGCGATGGCGTTTCGGATACCAATGTTGGCGAAGCGATAGCATTCCATCAATCGCATGGCTGCGAAGCGACCGTTACCGCCGTTCGCCCGGCGAGCCGCTATGGCCAGCTCGACCTCGATGGTGACAAGGTCTCGGCCTTTGCCGAAAAGCCTGTCGAAGAAGGCGGGTGGATCAACGGTGGCTTTTTCGTCCTAAACCGCTCGGTCCGCAATTATCTTGGTGATGACGACGCCTGCATTTGGGAACGCGAACCGCTCGAACGGCTTGCCGGTGCCGGACAACTCCGCTCCTATTTTCATGACGGCTTTTGGCAGCCAATGGATACGCTGCGCGATCGCCAGATGCTTGAGGGCATGTGGGAAGGCGGGGAGGCACCGTGGAAGACCTGGGGCTGAAATCCGATTTCTGGTCGGGTCGCCGCGTATTGCTCACGGGTCATACCGGCTTCAAGGGTAGCTGGCTGCTGCTGATGCTGGAGGCGATGGGCGCGAAGGTCACCGGCCTGTCGCTCGAACCCGAAACCGAGCCGTCGATATTCCGGCAAATTCGTGGCGACAAACTGTGTGACCATCACATTGCAGACATTCGAAACCAGGCAGAAGTTTGCCGTATTGTTACGCACGCACAACCCGAAATCCTTTTGCATCTTGCAGCGCAACCTTTGGTGCGGCGTTCCTATGTCGATCCTGTCGAGAGCTTTGCGACTAATGTTCTTGGCACGGCGCATGTGCTCGATGCCGCGCGCAAGGTTGACGGACTGAAGGCAATCGTCTCGGTCACGACCGACAAATGCTATAAGAATGTCGGTCAGGCCGAAGGCTATGTCGAGGATGATGAGCTCGGCGGTTATGATCCCTATTCGAACAGCAAGGCTTGCGCCGAACTTGTCAGCCAGTGCTTCCGCGACAGCTTTTTAGCGGGCAAGGGTGTTGGCGTCGCTACTGCGCGCGCAGGCAATGTCATTGGTGGCGGGGATTATTCGGCCGACCGGCTGGTACCCGATGCGGCGCGTGCATTTGCTACCGATAAGACGCTCGAAATCCGCAATCCTGATGCGGTGCGTCCGTGGCAACATGTCATCGAACCGCTGAGCGGCTATTGCCGCCTCGCCGAGCGCCTGACGACCGATCCCGTGCAGTTTTCAGGTGGCTGGAACTTCGGTCCTCCTGCATCGGACATGGCACCAGTTTCGCGCGTTATCGACCTGATGGCGCGGCAATGGGGTCGCACCGATGGTTATGTTCGCCAACCCGGTGAGCACCCGCATGAAGCTGCGATGCTAACGCTCGATTCAAGCAAGGCTTACAACCAGTTGGGTTGGGCGCCGCGGCTTACCTTGGAACAGGCCACCGGATGGAGCGCCGAGTGGTATCGCGCGGTTGATGCCGGTGTCGATGCTGCGCTGCTTTCGCGCATGCAAATCCGCCAATATTTCCAGCGGCGCGGTGAAGCGGCTGTCCGGGTCGCGGCCTGATGGTGGCCCGGCGCATCTTCATAACCGGAGCTGGAGGCTTTGTCGGTGCGGCTACGGTACGCGCTGCACTCGCGGACGGCCACGAGGTTCACGCGCTGACCCGTCGTCCGGGCGCTGCACGGCTAGTTGGATTGAATGGCAATCTGCACAATCATGCAGCCGACCTTTCAGACGCTAAAGCAATCTCTCACCTGCTTGCCACAATCAAACCTGAAATTGTCATCCATTCGGCGTGGGAAGGCGTCGGCGGTGCGTTGCGCGCCGGTGATATCCAATTTGACAATATCCGGACGACTATGTCGCTTGTGGATGCGGCCATCTCTTCTGGCGTCGGCAAATTTGTCGGCATCGGCTCGCAAGCCGAATATGGTCGCTTTGATCGCCGGATTACAGAGGATGATTTACCACAGCCTACTATGCTATATGGTGCCGCAAAGCTTTCAGCATGCCATCTGGCGCGGCAGCGTGCCCGTGAGGCAGGCATGGCATTCGCCTGGCTCCGGCTTTTTTCGGTTTATGGACCGGGTGACAATCCAAACTGGTTGATCCCGTCTGTAACAGCATCGCTGTTGCGGGGGGTTGCCCCAAAATGTACGTTGGGAACCCAGAATTGGGATTACCTGCATATCGACGATGTAGCGACGGGTACATTGGCAGCAGCTATCGTCGATAGGGCGACGGGCATATTCAATCTCTCGAGCGGCGCGCCTGTCGCGGTGCGCGCGATTATAGAACGGCTGCGCGATCTGGCCGCTCCCGGACTCGAGTTGAGTTTCGGCGACATCCCTTTTGGGCCCGACCAGATCATGCATCTCGAGGGCGATAATAGCCGACTACAGGCCGCGACCGGCTGGAAACCTGCCGTGCATGCGCTCGAAGGCTTGGCAGACGTGGTCGCAGAAATGAAAATGGCGGCCTGATGGCCTCGGCAGCGAACCCAACCGACCGGCGCCGTTTCCTGATGTTTATCGGTGCGGGCGTTATCAACACATGTTTTGGCTATACAGCCTTTGCATTTTTCAGGTGGGTGGGCTTCGGCAATGATTTGGCGGTTTTATTTGGCATGATCGCAGGCATTGCCTTCAATTTTGGCACCATAGGCGCAGTGTTTTCGTCGCGCGGAATGTCGCGATTGCCGTATTTTCTGGGCGTGTACGGCATATTGCTCTTATCCAATATGCTGACTCTTCGGGGCTTGGTTGCATTGGGCGTCAACGACTATCTCGGTGAGGCAATTATAGTTGTCTTGCTAACCCCGATCTCCTTTATCGCAATGCGCCTATTTGTCTTCCCGACTGCGCCGGAGCCAACGACATGAAAACTATCTCGATCATCTCGCCTTGCTTCAACGAAGTCGACAATGTCCGGGCATGCAGGGATGCGGTAAAGGCATTGTTCGCACCGGGCGGTCCGCTCGATAGTTACAAATGCGAGCATATCTTTGCCGATAATGATTCGAGCGACGGGACGGTTGAAACTTTGCGCGAAATGGCGGCGGGCGACCCTTCCATGAAAGTCATTCTCAACGCTCGCAATTACGGCCCGTTCCGTTCAAATTTTAATGCGCTTCGTTCCGCGACCGGCGATGCGATACTGGTATTCCTGCCTGCAGATTTGCAAGATCCGCCCGAAATGATCGCAGAGTTTGTGAAGCTCTGGGAAAGCGGCGTTGAAGTGGTCGCAGGGGCCAGGGCCAACCGCGAAGAGAGCCTGATACTGCGCATGTGTCGTGGCATTTTTTACCGGCTGGTGCGCAATTTGTCCGACATCGACATGCCGCTGGATGTGGGCGAATTTCAGCTAATCGACCGCAAGGTCTGGCAGGCCGTTGTCCAGCATGACGACCATTATCCATATATCCGGGGAATCATTGCATCGGTCGGGTTTCGTCGCGTCATTGTCCCCTACACTTGGGCGGCACGCAAAAGCGGCCTTTCGAAAAACAACCTGCCACGCCTTATCGATCAGGCACTTAACGGCATTTTCTCGTTCACGAGCGTTCCGATGCGCCTGTGCACCTTTGCAGGCATGGGGATGGCGCTTTTTTGCTTCCTATATGCCTTTGTCGCAGTCGGCTTGTGGTTTTTCTCGTCCGATTTTGCGCCACGCGGCACCACAACGATGATTGTGTCTCTGTTCTTTTTATCCGGTGTGCAGATGAGCTTCATCGGCATCCTTGGCGAATATGTGACATCGATCCATGCGCAGGTTCGCAAGCGACCTCTGGTCGTAGAGCGCGAACGTATCAATATGGACGAGCCGGTTTCCACAAACCCCGTCCATGAGTTGCAGCAGCGGATAGCAGACGCAGCATGACAGCAGCGGTGGCAATGACTGCTCCGAAAACATCGTCCGCCGCCATGACTGTGTCGGCGGAATGGCTGGCTGTAACATTGCTCGGTCTATTCGCGATCGACAATATTTTGTTGCTCCCGTTTTTGGGTCTGTCGCCGCTGCTTGCTGTCCTCCTTATCATCCCGTCTTGCGTCGGGTTTGCTTGGGTAATCCGCAGTCGCGCAAGAGCTCCCTTGCCAATCCCGCTGACGGTGCTTGGCGGCAGTATGTTAATCTCGCTCGGCCTTTTTCTGCTGGGCGGCGAAGGCCGGTTTTTTTACGCGAATGCCGACTGGCAAATCCGCGATGCGATACTGAATGATATGGCCAGCCTACCTTGGCCATTTGCGTATGCGCTGGATGGCCAGGCAGCGATCCTTCGCGCGCCGCTGGGCATGTATCTGTTGCCGTCGCTCGCCGGAAAAACGGGCCTTCACGACATCGCGCTGCTATTTTCGAATTCCTCGCGGCTAGCTATCCTCATCGCTCTGGGCTGGCTGCTATTTGATAGCCGCAGGTGTCGCCTAATTGCCCTTGCGATATTCCTGCTGTTCAGTGGCTGGGACGTAGTTGGCAGTTTGATTTACAGCCTTGCCGGCATCCCGGTATCATGGGATCATCTCGAAACCTGGAATTTTGGTTTCCAGTACAGTTCACACATTACCCAAGCGTTCTGGGTGCCCCAACATGCACTCGCCGGCTGGGCATCGGCAATGATGTTCCTGTTATGGCGTAAAGGCATGGCGCCGGTTGGCTGGTTTGCTGCAACTGTGCCACTCGTTGCCCTCTGGTCGCCGCTCGCCATCATGGGCGCAATTCCTTTTGTGGTGCTGGCCGGAATAACCGTGCTCATCCGGCGCTCCTTCGGCTGGCGTGACGTCGGCATGGCAGCGCTGGCACTGGCCGTGGCATTGCCAGCATTGTTTTACATGCAGTTGGACGCGGCTAAACTTGGGGGTGGCTTGCGCGACGCGCCCATGGCCATTTATGTTATGGTTTTCGCATTCGAGGTTGCGCCATTCATTTTTTTACCGCTGCTCGACCCAGCAAACAGCAAATTGGAACGAGTCACTTTGTGGACCATATTCCTATGCCTGTTGGTAATGCCGTTCTGGATCATTGGCATCAATTCGGATTTCCAGATGCGGGCATCGATAATGCCGCTGGCGTTGCTTGCGTTGGCATTTGCAGAATGGTTTGTCCGGATGCTGGAGCAACGGCCTGTTCAAAATGTTGCGATTGGCGTTGTTCTGCTGGCGATTATAGTTGGCGCAGCAACTCCGGTATCCGAACTTCGCCGTGCGCTCTTCAACGGCCCGTCACCAGCTCCGCAATGCTCGCTGCTGGGGGTGTGGACCAAACAGTCGGGGCTGATTGCTCCCTACGCCACTTATTTGGCAAATACGAAATCGCTACCGGGCAAAATGAAATCCATTCCGGCAATTGCTGGTACCCGCGATCCTGCTAAATGCTGGGATCGTAAATGGGCGAAAATCGCAGAACCCGAATAACATGTCCGGAAGACCCGCATATATGAACGCACAATTGGGTACCCCCATCGAACAGATCAAACCGATTCCCGTACGTATAAGCGGTGGCGTTGCGGGGAAGCTAAAATTTTTCGCGCGGCGCACCGTCGATCTTCAACTCCAAACAATTTGGCGTTTTCTTGGTCCCATCTTGCCCAAGCTGGAAGGAAATTTGCTCGACGTAGGCTGCGGCGAAATGCCATTTCGCTTCGCATTGTCGCCACAGGTCCATTATACGGGTATCGATGTAGAGGCTGCCGTTGCTTTCGGCATGGCGGGTAGCGAGTCGATCCATATTTTCGACGGTCGCAATATCCCTTTCCTGGATAATCATTTCGACCACATCCTTTGCACCGAAGTGCTGGAGCATGCGGAAAACCCCGAGATGTTGATGGCTGAAATACACCGCGTCTTGAAACCGGCGGGCAGCTTGACGCTTACGGTGCCGTTCTCGGCGAGGGTACATCATGCGCCTTATGACTTCCACCGCTTCACAACCTACCGGCTGGCGGCGATGCTCAAGCCGTTCGGGCAATTTGAAATCGCCGAGCGCGGTAATGATGTAGCGGCAATCGCTAACAAGCTGGTTGTTCTATGCATGGGGCTTTTGCGACCGGGCTTCGGATTGATCTGGCGAGCACCGTTGGCATTGGCAGCTGCGCCGTTTGCGGGACTCTTCCTGCTGGCTGCGCATGCCTGCATCGTTCTAGACATGGGATCGAAAGACGATCCCTTGGGCTATGCAGTTCGCGCCTACAAATAGCAATCTTTGCCCATGACCTCCCGCACCAACTTTACCGATCACAACTGATGTAGGGTTTGAATCCCCAGCTCATCGTGTTGCCTACATTGAAAGGGATGCGGGCTGCATCGAACGGCGTTCCCTTAACCGCGCCGATAAGCTTTTTCTTAGCCTGCTCGGGTAATGGAGCCAGTCGCATCCAATAGCTGGGTCGATAAGCGTTGGAAAATGCCTCCGCCGCGACTTTTTCAAAACCTCTCGTCGTCAACAATGCGCGCGACGAATGTGCTGAAAATAGCTGCATGTGTTCAATATCGACGATCGGCGAGTGTGACCCCAAAAGCCGATTTACCCACCCGCGATAGTCATGCGTGACGCCGACGAAGGCACCACCCGGGCGCAACAGACGCAAGGCAGATTCTACCAGATCTCCGGGTTCGCGAACATGTTCCAACGTCATGAAACAGGTGATGAGATCGAAACTTTCCGGCGCGAAATCGCTTTCCACGAAAATGCCTTCGCGGATCCACGTACTCCGCTCTGGCAATGCTGCCGCGATAGCAGAAACCGATGGCTCAACGCCCAGTACGTTCCGGAAACCTGCGTCCTTCAGGCGTGCAAGGAATGCTGCTGTGCCGGTACCGATTTCAAGCGCATCATGCATTCGGCCAGAAAGCCGTTGCAGCACGGGGCGAATAGCTTTTGCATAACTGTCGGCGGCATGCTCTGCTTCTTCTGAGCTGTCATAGTCGGCAGCGTGGTAATTTTCGGCAAGCTCTTCTTGGCTTGGCGGCTGTTCGACGAAAACTAGGTCGCAACAGGTGCAGCGGACCATAGCGTGGCTCATATATTCCGGCATTTTGCGCGATGCGAAGGATGAGACGGTGAGGGCTTCTTTGCGTATGCTGTTTTGCAGGAATGGTTCCGTGACACCAGAGCGATTCCTACAAATAGGGCAAGTGCGTTGTTTAAAATGCATGTCGGTCGAGTTCTTCATGATGTTCAACACCTCACTTGCCACCAGATCGGCTAATAATTGGTTAACCTTATTTTTTTATCGTCATAACAGTTTAGAGCTTGTCTGGTTGGAGCATTTATGGAATTTGGAACGGCGGCGCGTCCTGACGCGGTCAGCGCGCCTATGCAAGGCCGAAAAGCAGCTTACTTCAGACATTTGGCTCATCGGATTGCTGACAGTAAACTGGCGTGGACCGCTGTGGTCGCGATGTTATTGCTAATCCAAGGATCGCTTGTAACCGTTCACGAACATTGGGCCGACGAATGGCAAGCCTTGCAAATTGCACTCCTGTCGCCGAACATCGAGGCTTTGCTGGAAAATCTTCACTACGAAGGCCATCCGCCCTTGTGGTATTTATTGCTAAGGTTTATTGGTGCCTTCACGCATCCGTTGTCGGTGCTGATGATTGCACAGCTTGCAATAGCGCTTTCTATTCAGGCACTTATACTGTCTTCGTTATCCTTACCGAAATGGCAGCGGCTTTGTGTTGCCCTCAGCTATTTTTTGCTGATCGAATATGGCACACTATCACGCAGTCATAGTCTCGGAACTCTTGTACTAATTACATTTTTTCTAGCACGGAACATCAGGCTTCGCTGGGCTGCGGTCGCCATATTGCCGATGGTTGATTTCCAGTTCGGACTGCTGTCGGTGGCCGCCATCGCAATACTATGGCGCGCCGGAACCTGGAGCTCCGCTGGTTTAGCATGCTGGGTGGTGTCATCGCTACTGGCGGCCTGGTCAGTCGTGCCGGCGCCCGATATGGTAGCGGCACAATATCCGCCAGAAGGCATCGTCGGATTTTTGCGATCACTTGCGTTATTGTCGTCACAACTTATCCCCTTGCACGTTTTTCCTGGCAGAGTTGACTGGGGCATTCCATGGCCAGGTGCGCTCGGCGTTATTTTGGGGTTACTTTTTGTCTGGATGGGGGACCTGATTCTCCGCGAAGATCGCTTTCACCGAATTGTTTTTCACACTTTCGTTTGGACATGCATCATATTTTCGAGTTCTGTTTACGCTTTTGGAATACGACACTTTACACTAGCCCCGATCTTGCTAATTTTGCTTGTCGCGACAAATCCGGGGTCTTCCAGCAGGCAACATGTTCTTTTCCAGATATGGATCGCGTTGAGCGCGGGATTAGGCATCTTCGGTGCAGCTATTTCGTTTACAATGCCGTTTGATGTTTCAGATAAGGCGGCTACGTTTATCAGGGCACGCGAATTGGAAAAGCAAAATTGGGTAGCTTGGCCTGATTTTACCGGAACGAGTTTGTCCAGCCGTCTACAAATTGAACTTGGTAGTATAAAAAAGGGTTGCACACAGGCATTCAACCGTTGGAATGTCGATCACCGATTTGACGGTGCGGAGTCGATGGCTGCGGCATTTGGCGGATTTGCTGACAAACATGGCGCTTTTTATGTTGCGACCCCTATCAACCTTGAGAACGTAGCTGCTCACATACCGATGCGGCAGATTGCTTATTTTCCTGCTGGTTACAATCATTACGAAATCCGGCTTTATGAAGTTGCCTATCGCGGAAGAAAGCCGGGTAACGTAGTTCGGCGATGTACACCGCAGCGTTTGTCAATAAGCGCTTGGGCAAATCCGAATTTTCGTTACGGGCTTAGGTTCTAACCGCTGTTGCGCAGCGCGGTTGCGGTGGCGTTGATGGTTAGCTGGATGCCCTCGCCAATGCGTTCGTCGGCCTCGCCCGCACGGTGGCGTTTCATCAGCTCGATCTGGAGCAGGTTTAGCGGCTCGATATAGGGCAAGCGCAGGCGGATCGAGTTGTTGAGCGCGGGGTGCGCTTCGAGCAGGTGGTTTTGGCCGGTGGCGTGCAAAAGACTGTCGCGTGAGGCTTGCCAGCCGTCTTTTATTCGCCCAAACAGCTGGTCTGCCAGCGCGCGGTCCTCGACTAGGTCGGCATAATGCGCAGCGATCCCCATGTCGGATTTCGCCAGCACCATTTCCATGTTGGCAAGGATGGTCTGGAAATAGGACCACTCGCCAGCCATCGCTTTGAGTAGCCCCTTGTCGGCAAATCCGGCCAGCGCCTGCCCGGTGCCGTACCAGCCGGGAAGCATTACCCGCGCCTGCGCCCAACTGAACACCCATGGAATCGCGCGCAGATCTTCGATGGCGTCCGACGCTGTTCGGCTTGAAGGACGCGAACCGATTTTCAAAGTCGCGATCTCGTTGATCGGGGTCATCTGGCGGAAGAAGGTTCTGAAGCCTTCGGTCTCATAGACTAGCCCACGGTAATGTTTGAACGCGCTTGCAGACAATTCAGCCATCGCGACCTTGAAGCGGGTAACATCCGCCTCAGCAATTGGGTCGCTCGATAATGTCGCGAGCATCGTTGCCGAAGCCATGGTCTCAAGCGAGGTTACCGCATTGTCGACGGTGCCATATTTAGCGGCGATTACCTCGCCTTGTTCGGTGATCCTTATGCGTCCCTGAACCGTCCCCTGCGGTTGTGCGAGGATGGCACCGAACGCCGAGCCACCACCGCGCCCGACCGCGCCGCCACGTCCGTGGAACAGCTGCATCGCGACGCCCGCTTCAGCGAACACCGGTGCGAGCGCGCTGGATGCTTCGTACAATTCCCATGTCGAGGTCAGATAACCGCCGTCCTTGTTTGAATCGGAATAGCCGATCATCACTTCCTGATGCCCGCGTGCCTGCGCCAGCGCGCGCATTTGGGGAATCGCGAAAAATGCGCGCATCGTCGCGGGGGCTGCCTGCAAATCGGCGATGGTTTCAAAGAGCGGCACCGACATGATCGTCGCGCTTGGTGTGCCGTCTTCGGCGACGCTGTAGAGGCCCGCCTGTTTGAGCAGCACATAGACCTCAAGCATGTCGGAGACGCTTTCGGTCTTGCTGATATTATACGTCGTGATTGCGGCGCGTCCGAAATCGGCCTGTGCCTGCGCGGCGGCGCGGATAATTGCGAGTTCTTTGGCGGTCTCTTCGCTGTAACTGGTCCATTCGCCTGCAAGCGGACGGTTGTGCGAGAGCTCGGCGACGAGAAGTGCAACGCGAGCATCCTCATCCAGCGCGGCGTAATCCGGCGCTACACCGGCAGTTTTGAACAGCTCGGATATCACCCTGTCGTGGACATCGCTGTTCTGGCGCAAGTCGAGCGTTGCGAGGTGAAAGCCGAAAATTTCGACGCTGCGGATCAGGCGACCCAAAGCCCCGCCGGTCGACAGCGCGCCATCGCCGTCGCTGGCCAGTCCCGCAGCAACAGTGACAAGGTCGGCGCGGAGTTCATCGGGCCCCGCATAAGGCTCGCCTGCCAACCCAGAGGGACGCGGCGGTTGGTCACCGATCAGCTTGATATGTGTGGCCGCAAGCCGCGCGTAAATGCCGGACATCGCACGGCGGTATGGTTCGTCGGCACGGCTGGGCGCGGTATCGCCGCTCTTTTCGGCGAGCGCGAGCACGGCGTCGGGCGTATCGCTCATCCCGCTCGAAATCGAAATCTCGGCACCGAGCTTGTGGATGCTTTCCAAATAGTGCCGGATCGCGGTTCCGCCATCGCGGCTTATCGCGTAGCGCAGTGTCTCGGCATCGACGAACGGGTTGCCGTCGCGGTCGCCGCCAATCCATGTGCCGAGTCGGACGAAACCAGGTGGCCTTGACCCAAGCGCCTTTTCCCACCGCGCGTAGAGCTTGGGTAGGGCTGTCAGGAACACCTCCTGCATATAGGCCCGCGCATTTTCGATCTCGTCGGCGACGAACAGTTTTTCACGCCGCAACGGTCGGGTCTGCCACAGCAAGGCAATCTGCCGGTAAATCGCGGCGTCGATATCATCGCCGTCGGTAGTAACGGTCTGCCCATCGTCGCGCAGCGCCATCAACGTTGCGATTCGATTCTTGTGGTCGATGATGCTCTTGCGGCGAACCTCGGTCGGGTGCGCCGTCAGGACGGGAACGATCAGGCTGTGCGACAGCATTTCCATTACCGCATCAGGGTTGACGCCCTCACCCTTTAACCGCTCGAAAGCCTCGGCCACGGTCGCGCCGTCCTCATGCGCCAAGCCCTGCCGATCCTCGGCCAGATTGGCGAGTAACGAAAACAGCATGAACCCGCGCACAAAGTTGAGCGTGTCGTCGAGCGAGAGCGCAACCAGCCCACGGTCACTGGTATGCGCTCCTTCGATCCCTCGAAACCGGTCAACGCTGGTCGAACGGATATATTCGGTCTGCCGGAAGAGTTTGTCGCCCCCATAGGCCCTGATAACATCGCCGAGCATCTTGCCCAGAAAGCGGACATCTTGGTTTTGTGAAATGGGTATCAGCGGTTCGCCATTCATCGCAGCTTTTGTGCACCGCAACAGCAGCGTGCGCAAGCTTCACCGGCAAGGAATAGCTATTCCCCGATTAGCCGCGACAGACGGTTGATTTCGTCATTCTGCGCAGCGACGTCGTCAACGGCCGGCTTTTGTGCGGCGGTCAACAGAACCACAAATGCCGAATCAAGCGCACCTGCATCTGAAATGAGCGAATCGAACTCGCGGACCACTGCCACCGAATCGGCTCGCTTCTTGTCGAGCCGAGACAGTTGTACATGCGCATTGACCCAGCTCTCGCTACCTGGCGAATTGCCTGCCGCGCTTGATGCGACGGACTGCACAGCCCCCAATCCAGCAGTAAAGGCGGATTGGGCTGTGCGATGCCGTCCCAAAAGTGCATCGACTTTTGCTGCGAACTCGGTCGGCAAGGAAACTCGCGTAGTAGGCACCGCCGCAGGCTCGGTTATGGGCGCATTAGTTTCATACGGGCGGCGCTCAAGCGACGGAAACTCGCCCTCGGTGGTGCTGCATGCTGCAAGTATAGCGACAGGCGTGAGAAGGAGCACAGACTTGATAATCGACATGCCCCGTGTCTAAGCCTGCAGCATCGCCCATGCAAGGGCCGCGCAATGGCCCAGAAAAGGCGGCAAAAGGCGTTGACAGGACGATTTCCTTGGACTAGCTGCGCCCATTCTTGCGTGACCTGCCGAGATTCGTCTTTCGGAGTTACGCGTTTGAGCAACCGCGCTTCACAAGAGCGCTAAGCTGTAGAAATGGATGAGTTAAAGCCATGTTCGCTATCGTGCGCACAGGCGGCAAGCAGTATCGCGTAGCCGCCGGAGACAAAATCGCAGTTGAAAAACTGTCTGGTGAAGCGGGTGACAAGATCTCGCTGGGTGATATCCTGTTGGCCGGAGACGGCGACAAGGCCGCTGACCTGAAAGACCTGACGGTTTCTGCCGAAATCATCGCGCAAGAGCGTGGCGAAAAGGTGATCGTTTTCAAAAAGCGTCGCCGCCATAACTATCGCCGCAAACAGGGTCATCGCCAGTCGTTGACGCTGCTGCGCATTCTTGCTGTTGGCAAGGAAGAGAAAAAGGCTGCTGCGCCTAAGGCTGAGAAAGTAGAAGCAGCACCCGCTGCCGATGCTGCTCCAGCTAAAGAAGCCGCACCAAAGAAAGCCGCTGCGCCCAAGAAGGCCGCAGCTAAGAAAGAAGCCTGAGCTTCGGCTCAGCTAGCTCAAGGAGTTTAGACCATGGCACATAAAAAAGCAGGTGGTTCGTCACGTAACGGTCGCGATTCAGCTGGCCGCCGTCTTGGCGTGAAAAAGTTCGGTGGCGAAAGCGTCATCGGCGGCAACATTATTATCCGTCAGCGCGGCACCAAGGTTTATCCGGGTGCGGGCGTTGGTCTTGGCAAGGATCACACCTTGTTTGCGCTCGTTGAAGGCCGCGTGCGATTCCACGCTGGTAAACTTGGCCGCAAATATGTGTCGGTCGATATGATGGCAGCCGCCGCAGAATAATCGGACAATCGATGACGGGTTGTCCAAGAGGATGACCCGGAAATCGCATATCAGGTGATTTCCACCTTTGAACAGGGAGACGGGTCAACCCGCCTCCCTTTCTTTTTGCTTCTTTCTCCCTGTTCGCCCGCCCGTTTCGGGCACGATGTAACAGGACTGTCGCTTTGCTCTGCAAAAGGCAGCCCCAAGAACCGGAGAGAGAAGATGTTCGCAAGAACCGAAAGATTATTGTTACGGCCCAGCTGGCCCGAGGACGCCGCCGAACTGCACCGGGCGATTGCAGACGAGGGCATCGTCCGCAATTTGGCGCGTGCACCTTGGCCTTACACCGAAGAGGAGGCTGTGCGCTTCGCAACAATGGATCACGACGCCACCTACCCCGCGTTTCTTCTGATGTTGCGTACCGACGCCGCCCCGCGCCTGATTGGTGCCTGCGGTCTTGGCCAACGCAACGGTGAAGCGGAGTTGGGTTATTGGATTGCGCGGCCCTATTGGGGATTGGGCTTTGCCAGCGAGGCAGGCCGCGCAGTGATGCACATCGCCAAAGCCATCGGGCACCGCAAGCTTGTTGCCGGCCACTTCACCGACAACCCTGCATCGGGCCGCGTCCTGCGCAAATTGGGCTTCCGCGACACAGGAAGGAACGAGCAGCGCCACAGCAAGGGGCGGGGCAAAGCGATGACTTGCGCGCTTTACGAAAAGTCGCTGGCGGACAGCGATAAGCCTGATGTCGCGATGACCGATGTTCCGACGTTCAGCATGCGCGAATATTTTGACCGGCTGCAAGCGGCTTAGGCTGCTGCAACACCAACATTGCTGCCGCCTGCTTCGGGGCGGTATTCGGGTACCAGTTCACGCAACAGCCCAATTGCGGCATTGCGGTCTCCTGCATGCACGTGCGATTCGAGTTGTTCCAGCAGTTTGGAGAGATTTTTCCACTCGATGTGCCCCTCCATCGCTTGCATGATTCGCTTGTGCTTGGTGGGCATCGGATTCTCGCCGATCAACAATTCTTCGAACAGCTTTTCACCCGGACGCAATCCGATTTCTTGTATTGCGATATCCCCGTCGGGATTATTTTCATCGCGTACAGTTAGTCCCGACAGATTGATAAGCGTCGATGCGAGGTCGTAAATTTTTACAGGCTTGCCCATGTCCAGTACAAAAACTTCGCCGCCCTCGGCCATGCTACCGGCCTGAATGACCAATTGGGCGGCTTCTGGAATAGTCATGAAATAACGGATAATATCCTTGTGCGTCAGCGTGACGGGTCCACCATTGGCAATCTGCTCCTTGAATCTTGGAACGACTGAACCGCTCGACCCAAGCACATTACCGAAGCGCACCATTGAAAATCGGGTTTTTGAACCGGTCTTCGCTTTGGCCTGCAAAATTTGTTCGCATACCCGTTTGCTGGCACCCATGACATTGGTCGGGCGCACAGCTTTGTCGGTGCTGATCAGGATGAAATGCGACACGCCGTATTTTTCCGCCGCTAGCACCATATTTTTCGTCGAGATGATATTGTTGCCCATGCCCGATATCGGATTATGCTCCAATAAGGGCACATGTTTGTAGGCCGCAGCGTGGAACACGGTATCTGGGCAGTAAGATGCTAGTAACGATGCGACAGGGCGCGCCGCAGTGGTATTGATTAACTCGGGTATGACTTCGATGTCTGCACGGAAATGGCCCGAAGCCATGTGACCCACCAACTCTTGCTCAATATTGTAAAGCGCATATTCAGTCATCTCGACCAACACCAGTCTGCGCGGGCCGATCGCCATGATTTGCCGGCAGAGCTCGCTGCCGATGGAGCCGCCAGCCCCCGTTACTAAGACCGTCTTTCCGATTATGGTACGTCCCATCAAAAGTTGGTTGGGCGCAACCGCATCACGGCCAAGCAAATCATCAACTTCGACTTCACGCAGGTCAGCAATCGACACCTTTCCGGCGACGATATCCTGAACCTGCGGCAAGGTTTGCACATGAACGCTCATTTGCCGAAGCTCATCGACGATTTTTTTTCTCGCGTTGCGGCTCATGCTTGGGACAGCAAGCAATATGTCGGTCACCCCCAAACGCACGACCTGTTCCTTCAAGTCGCTTGAGTGGAATACGGGGTTCCCGTCGAGCCGCTGACCTTTCAGCCTGATGTCATCGTCGACGAAGCCCAGCAGAAACATGCCAGGATAGTGCCGCGTCGACAAGGCGAGTTGCTGGCCGGCATTTCCGGCGCCGTAAATCAGCACACGTCGCGCTTCACCGCCAAATGCACGTTGGCCGAGAAGGTCGCTGATAATATATCTGACGGTAATCCGGCTAAGAACCAAACCTAGAAAGAATAATATTGGGACGAGTATGCCTATCGTGCGGGGCACGCCTGGTACTGCCATAATCGTAAACGTGACAGTCATGGCCAGCATAAAGATGAGAATGGCGCGCGCGAGTTCGGTTATTGTGCCTGAGCCGGCAAACCGGAATATCGAGCGATAAACGCCAAACATAAGGAAGAGTGGTGGCCAGAACAGGAACGATGCGAGCAGTACGCTTCTGACCGGCGTGGTCCAAAGTTGCCAGTCACCCAGTCGCAACGAAAAGGCCAACCAAATTGCAAAGACGCAAATCGCTGCGTCAGCTAGAAATGCAATGATCTTCTTTGCACGCCTGTCCAGATTGGCGAGCCAGGAAAGCCCCAATATTACGATTGTAACGATTTGGTTGATGGGAGACTGTTTGCGATCCAGCATTATCATCTACATTCTGCGAATGCCGATAACCGGCGTGCTTGAAGGAACAATGCTGGCCCCTTACGCCATACACTTCATAGACTCAACTATTACCAAGCGATGTTTCGGTCGAATGTCGACACAGTAACGCGGCCTCTTGCAATAGGTTTCGTTTGGTTGAGCTTTATGCTGCTACGGCGGTAAGCTGGCATTCGCCGACTGGTTTGACGGTGTAGTTGCCATATCCCGCCCGCTTTGCGGAGATTGTCGCCAGGCTGGCCTCGCCTTGGGCGAGAAGAAGACGGTCGTCTTGGTCCCATGGATGATATCCGGGTCGGAAAAATCCTGCCCATGGGCGGAGGACATTGCGGCCAATGCCGCCTTTACCGAAGCCTGTTTGCAAAACCCGTTTCAGTGACCAGAAAAACCCGTAGCCATCTTGCCGGAGGAGTTCGATCTGACCCAGCGTGCGGTTTATGAAGAAACTTGTCGTCACGGCCAGCATGAAAAGGCTGCGCCACAGATAGCGGCGGACTGGATTCCAATCCTTTACGGCGTAATTCCAAACATCGAACGCCACGCCCTTATGCTCGACTTCCTCGATCGCATGCCATAGCCACAGCTCAAACATATCATCGTCAACACCGGCAAGATGATCACGATTCTCCAGCAGCTCGGCGGCGATGATAGCCGTGAAATGCTCGATACACATCGTCGCGGTCAGCTTTACCGTGTCACTTGCATCCTCGAAAAATGCGACAAATCCTCTGATTTTGCGGTCAAGCGGGGCGATGTCATAACCTGCGTTGATGAGTGCCTTGTTCATGGCGACATGCTCTCGACTGTGCCCAGCCTCCTGTTCTATGAACGCTTCCACTTCGGGGCGTAACGCCGCCGGAACGCGGTTCACCCAAGGTATGAGACTGCGGATCATGAATGTCTCACCATGTGGAAAGACAGCGGACAGCGCATTAAAAAATGCAGTAGCATAGGGATCTTTTCGTACCCAGTGACGCTCGGTCAATGCATCCGGCATTGCGCGAAAACCACGCGGGACGATGCTTGGTCGAGCATCGGCGGGAATGGCCCTAAGGCCCGAGTTCTGGGTCGCATCCATAGCCCAATCCTACACGGCGGGCATGAAATTGCGTTTAACACCGTTGGTTAACCCGGCATCAATGTTGTAAATATTCTATATATTTTATAGGCTTGTCCAGCATGTCCGGTAAATCAGGTCATCTTCAATATAAACAAAAACTGCTGCTATTGGCTGCGTAGACCGTTTAGCCTAATATGAAGATGCCACGTTAGCAGGCACCCAAAAAACAGAAAGTCCAACGGTCGTGAACATCGAAAATGCGGCGATACCGCGCCGGTTAAGTCCCGAAGCCAGCCGATTGGCTGCACTGGAGGCAGCGCGTGAACTGCTACTGGAGGCAGGGCCACAGGCGGTGACCCTGAAAGCTGTCGCAGGGCGCATTGGCCGGACGCATGCGAACCTGCTCCACCATTTCGGATCCGCATCCGGACTGCAGCGCGATCTTGCCGCCTATATGGGCAGCAGTATTTGTGCAAAAATCGGTGATGCCATTGTGCAAATGCGCGGTGGCGTGGTTACGCCGCATGAATTGGCCGATCTGATCTTCGACCAATTTGACCGCGAAGGTGCAGGCGCCCTTGCGTCCTGGATGCTGCTTTCTGGAAACGAGGATGCGCTCGATCCGATCGTCGAGGCGATCCACAATCTGGTGGACGAAATTGCAGAAGATGGCCACGCCGACAGTTCGCTGCACGAACTTACGCTCGAAATGGTCCTTATGGCTTTGGGTGACGCTTTATTGGGCGGTCCGCTGTCGGCATCGCTTGGCCTGCCACGCGAAGCAGGGCGTCAAATTGCTGGCAGAAAATTGGCAGCGTCATTCGACGAATGGCAGGCGCGCCTTCAACCGCAATCATGAACGCGCTGCGCCAGGCTCAAACGATCTTGTAATAATGGCGGTACCAATCGGCGAAATGCTGCAGACCTTCGGCTAGCATCACCTTCGGCTTGTACCCAGTGAGCGCATGCAGCTGTGAAACATCGGCGTAGGTGGCCGTCACATCGCCCGGCTGCATCGGCCGCATGACCTTAACCGCATCGCGTCCTATCACTTTTTCGAGGGTCCCGATCATCTCCATCAAGCCGACCGGATGGCTGTCGCCGATATTGAGGACGCGGTGACCGCCCGGCTCGGGAGGATTATCAAGCGCCCCGATGATGCCGTCGACGATGTCGTCGATATAAGTGAAGTCGCGCGCCATTTGACCGTTACCGTAAACCTCAATTGCCTCACCCTTCAGGATTTTCTGGGTGAAACTGAAATAGGCCATATCCGGTCTGCCCCACGGGCCGTAGACGGTAAAGAACCGAAGACCCGTTTGTGGAAAGCCGTATAGCTTTGCATAAGACTGGCTCATTAACTCGCACGCACGCTTGGTTGCGGCATAAAGCGATACGGGGTCGGTGGCGGGCTCATCTTCGGTAAAGCCAGCGCCGCCCATCGGCTTGTCGCCATAAACCGAACTGGATGATGCATAGACCAGATGCTCAAACCCCTCGGCGTGGCGGCACGCCTCCATCACCGACAAATGCCCCGCCAGATTCGAACGCTCATAAGCGAAGGGGTTTTGTATACTGTAGCGCACACCCGCTTGCGCCGCGAGATGAACGACGCGCACGACTTTGTGGTCGCGCACAAGCGTCGCCATGGCGTCAGCATCGGCGACATCCAAACGTTCGAATGCAAAGCCGTTGATCCCGTCAAAGGTTGCAAGACGCGCTTCTTTCAAGGCCGGATCATAATAATCATTGACGATATCGACTCCAATTACCCGTTCGCCGCGCGCCAATAAGCGATGTGCGACAGCATGGCCGATAAATCCGGCAGCGCCGGTCACGATGATGGGTGACGTCATGGTTAAGCCTGTCCTTTTTCGCCTGTCAGCGTAGCCGCTCTAAGCTGACCGCGAAATAACCGATTTCAGTTGCTTAAGCTTGGGCGTCACGATCGGTATCGTCAGCATGGTACTGCCCACCGCCATTAGCAAAAGAGCAGTGAATGTTTCGTTGGTGATGATCTGCTTGTCGAGGAGGATATTCGCAAAGATGATCATGATCAGCGCTTTGGTCTGGAGCAGCCACCCAATCAGCGACGCCTCGCCTTTTTCCCACTTCAATATGCGGCCAGCCAAATGAATGCCGGCCAGCTTGCCAGCCACCGACGCAAACAGCAGCAATGCCGCGGCTGCAAATACCGCCACGCCGCCCACATCCCAGTTGGTCCGAAGGCCTGTGCTCAGGAAGAAGACCGGCATGATCGCCAGCAATATATTGGCGCGAAAATCGTCCATGCGCTTCTGTTCGAACCATTTGGCATCGAGGACCGCGCCAGACAGAAAGGCGCCGACCATATAATGCAGACCTGCCCAGTCGGCGGCGAAGCCCGCTACCGCAAGCCAGACAAGTCCAACAAACCAGCGGTCATGTTCGGGAATTTTTCGCATCATGCGGCGGACCAGAAAGGCGGCCACCGCAAACATCACGAGAAACGCACCTTGTCGTCCGATCCGCTCCCAATCAAGCAGGATCAGCGCCAAAACGCCCCAGATCGCCACATCATCCAGGCTGGCATAGCGCAATATGCGCTGTCCGATGGGCTGGCGCAAAATCTCCAGTTTTTCCATAAACAATATGAGAATGGGAAGCGCCGTGACCGCGCAGGCCATTCCGATGCCAATAACTACCTGCCAATATTGACCCAGTTCGCCGATCCATCCCCCGCCTGTCCTAAGCAAGATGACTGCGGCAACGCTGCCGAACAGCAACGGCATGACAAGTGCCAGCCCTGCGGTTACGCCAGTTTCACGGCGGCGTTTCCAAGCCTCGGAAATGTCGAGCTCGATTCCTGCAATCCAGACGAAAATCATCACCGCCCACCACGCGATACCATTAAGCGCCGTGATCACTTCGGGTCGGAAGACGAAGCTGTAATAATCAGGGAAAGCGGCCCCCAATATTCCGGGGCCAAGCAATATGCCGCAAATGATCTGCACCACTACCAAAGGCGCAAAATATTCGGTGCGGCCCAATCGCCAAATCAGATAAGGTACCGCGAAGATTAGGATCATCGCGATCAAAAACACCTCGGTGACGGTTACATTAGCCACAAATCCACTCCCCCGAATTCAGCCGGGGGAGGTGTAGCAAATGTCCGAATTTTAGGAAGTTTTATTGAACGGTGAATTCGAATATTAAGCCGCGCGGCGTTGGTCGGTCGATTGCAACCAGGCGCGGGCCTGACGTTGTGCTTCGGCGATCTCGCGTGCGGTCATGTCGTCGGAAATATCCGCGCGGCACATCATCGCGGCTTCACTGCCGTTCAGCGCTGCAAGATTGAACCATTTATGCGCCTCGATCAAATCGACCTCAACGCCGCTGCTGCCGGTCGAATAAGCCATGCCCAAATCGTACAATGCATCGGCGTTGCCGCGGGCCGCATCGGCCAGACGGCTCTCCATCAAAAAATTAGCGCTTTTAAAACTGTTACCCATTTTCTTGCCCCCACATCCACTGTGTGAAGCCAATCTCGCGGAACATGGATAACAAAAGGTTAACGCAAAGCGCAAAAACTTCATCCGTTTTGAACGGACGCGCAAATGCGCTCAGATGGCGAGGTTGTCGATAAGCCGTGTTTTCCCGATTTTTGCTGCCGCCAACAATCTTGCGCTCCGGCCATCGAAATGATGAAGCTGCTGTAGTGTGGAGGAATCGGCCAACGCAAAATAATCGACGCGAACAAAGCCTGCAGCCAAAATCTCGGCCGTGGCAGCATCAGTAACCGCGCGGACATCACTGCCCCCCCCAATGGCTTTGGCCGCCTTATCGAGCGCTTTTGGCAGGGCAAGCGCAGCCGTCCGTTCGCTGGCACTCAGATAGGCATTGCGGGATGACAAAGCCAAACCGTCTGCATCGCGCACAATCGGAACGCCGATTATGTCCAACGCAAAGTCAAGGTCGCGCGCCATTTGGCGGATGACTGCCAGCTGCTGGAAATCTTTCTCGCCAAATAATGCGACGTCTGGCTGCACCTGATTGAAAAGTTTCGCCACTACCAAAGCAACGCCGTCGAAATGCCCCGGCCGTGCCGCGCCATCATATCCCTCGCTAGGTCCGCCGACTTGGACCTTGGTCTCAAAGCCTTGGGGGTAGATCGTCGCGGCATTTGGCGCCCACAGCACATCGACGCCAGCAGCGCGAAGCAAATCGGAATCGCGCTCCAACGTACGGGGATAGGCGTCGAGGTCTTCGTTCGGTCCGAACTGAGTCGGGTTTACAAATATCGAGACCGCGACTGCATCGGCGTGCTTTTTGGCAGCCTCCACCAACGCCATATGGCCTGCATGCAGCGCGCCCATTGTCGGAACCAGCGCCATGCGACCCTTTGCTTTACGCAGGTCCGCAATTTTGTGCCGTAATGAGTCAAGCTGATTGATGGTTTGCACGTACCCGCTGCCTTGTTTATTGGCTCTATAGGTAAGCCTATGAAAGATGCCGGCAGGGCATATCAAGGCAAATATCGAGCAGGGGTAATTTGAGGCTTATGGCCGGGGCACATCACATCGTTTTCGCCAATGAAAAAGGCGGCACAGGTAAGTCGACCACTGCGGTCCACGTCGCGATCGCGCTGGCATCGCGTGGCGCGCGGGTTGCTTGCATCGATCTCGATTCGCGCCAGCGTACGCTTTACCGCTATCTTGAAAACCGCCGCGATACGATGAAGCGGCGCGGCATAACGCTACCGATGCCGAGCTTTGAAGTCTTCGAACATGACTCGCAGGCAACGCTGGAGCGGCAGGTCGACCGGCTGGGTTCAGAAAATGACTTTCTGGTTTTCGACACGCCGGGCCGCGACGACAAATATGCGCGATTTGTTGCGACACGGGCTAACACTTTGGTCACGCCGATCAACGACAGCTTTGTCGATTTCGACCTGATCGGACAAGTCGATGCCGAAAATTTCAAAGTCCGCAAGCTCAGCTTCTATGCGGAACTCATCTGGGAGGCGCGTAAGGAGCGCGCCAAGGCCGATGGCGTGACCATTGACTGGGTCGTGGTGCGCAATCGCCTGCATAATATGGAAGCGCGCAACCAGCAGCGGATGACCGATGCTATTGCTGAGCTGTCAAAGCGGGTCGGTTTCCGGTCAGTACCCGGCCTCAACGAGCGCGTTATATACCGCGAGCTGTTTCCATCGGGACTGACCCTGATCGACAAGGGGCATCTCGGCCAGCTCGCCACCGCGCATATTGTTGCGCGGCAGGAATTGCGAGAGCTGGTAACTGGCCTTGCTCTTCCCGAGCTTCACAGCGCCGCACTGGTTTGATGCCGGTTCTCGTTGCCCTCATCGTTGCGGCGCTCGGATGGGCGGTTTGGAAGGGCAAGCTATCGAGGCAGCAACTCCCGCCGATTTTGCTGGGGCTTGTAGGCGCGTTTCTTGCCGCGCGCGGAAATCTGATAATTGGCGTCGCCGCCATCGGCGTCGCGGTGACCTGGTATCGAGGCCTGACCTGGCGATTATTCGGAACGCGGGCCAAACAGAGCGACCAATATGGCATCGACAAAGCACGGTTCATGCTGGGCGTATCGCGGTTCGATAATGCGGAGCGCATCCGCGAGCGGCACCGTACGCTCATCGCAAAAAACCACCCCGATACCGGTGGTAGCGAAGACCGGGCACGGGAACTAAATGAGGCGCGCGACCTTTTGCTACGTGATTTGCAAGATAAAGCGCGCTAATCGGCGCGCAGCCAGTTTCAGGAGCTTCGCGTGACCCACAATTTCCACTCTACCTCGCTTCGTGAATATGACATTCGCGGGATTATTGGCGAAACGCTGGGGGCAGAAGACGCTTATGCCATCGGGCGCGGGTTCGGCACCTGCTTGGTCCGTGCAGGCGGCAAAAAGGCGGCGGTCGGTTATGACGGACGGGTCAGCTCACCGATGCTCGAAGAAGCTTTGGTGCGCGGACTCAACCACAGCGGCATCGATGTTGTCCGCATCGGCATGGGGCCAACCCCGATGCTATATTATGCCGAAGCCGTATTGGACGGCGTAGACGGCGGCATCGAGATAACCGGCAGCCACAATCCAGCCAATTATAATGGCTTCAAGATGGTCCTCATGGGGAAACCGTTCTTCGGCGCGGATATCCAGTTGCTCGGCAGCATGGCGGCGGCAGGGGACTGGACCGAAGGCACTGGCACTAGCGAACATCTGGATATCCTTGACCAATATGTCACCCGGGTGGCTGAGGCAGCGCCCACCAAGGCGTTTCGCATCGGCTGGGACGCAGGCAATGGCGCGGCGGGACCGGCGATTGAAAAGCTGGTCAAGATGTTGCCGGGTGAGCATCATCTGTTGTTTGTGGATGTGGATGGCCAGTTTCCCAATCATCACCCCGATCCCACCGACCCAGCGAATCTGGTCGATTTGCAAAAGCTTGTCGCGGAGAGAAATCTCGATTTCGGAGTGGCTTTCGACGGCGACGGTGACCGCATCGGCGCGATTGACGGCCAAGGCCGAGTGATCTGGGGCGACCAGTTGCTTCAGATCTATGCCGAGGACGTCTTGGGCGATGTCCCCGGCGCGACGATTATCGCTGATGTGAAGGCGTCGCAGGCACTGTTTGACCGCGTTGAAGAACTGGGCGGCGAGCCGTTGATGTGGAAAACCGGGCACAGCCTGATCAAATCCAAAATGAAGGAGACTGGCTCACCTTTGGCTGGTGAGATGTCCGGCCATATCTTCTTCAAACATCAATATTATGGTTTTGACGACGCAATCTACGCCGCTGTTCGCCTAATGGCAGCATCGGCGAAGCTCGGCAAAAGCGTCACCGAGTTGCGCAGCGCGATGCCCGATATGATCAACACGCCGGAAATGCGCTTTCAGGTCGACGAAAGCCGCAAGTTCGCGGTGATCGACGAGGTTCTTGCGCGGCTGTCGGCAGACGGAGCCGATGTGAACAACACCGATGGCGCCCGCGTGAACACGCCCGATGGCTGGTGGTTGCTCCGCGCATCGAACACGCAAGATGTGCTGGTCGCGCGGGCAGAGGCGTCGAGCGAAGAAGGCCTTGAACGCCTAATGGCGCAAATCGACGCCCAGCTTGCTGCATCCGGGCTGGAACGCGGAGAAACGGTGGCCCATTGACCCCATGTACTCGTCATTCCCGCGAAGGCGGGAATCTCGAGCGGTCGTGCACTGTTGCCCGAGATTCCCGCTTTCGCGGGAATGACAAATTGTTGTAGTCGAGGCGTAACTTATGGCGGATGCGCTTCCTTCGATCATCACAGACTGGTTCGCGGCGCGCGGTTGGGCTCCGCGACGGCACCAGTTAGAGATGCTGGATGCGGCAGGCGAAGGCAGGCATGCTTTGCTGGTGGCGGCAACCGGCGCTGGGAAAACACTATCAGGGTTTTTGCCCACATTAAGCGATCTGATTGCGGAGCCTTCGGAGGGCCTCCACACGCTGTATATCTCCCCGCTCAAGGCCCTTGCGGTCGATGTCCGGCGCAACCTGCTAATGCCAATAGAGGAAATGGGTCTGCCCATTCGCGTCGAGGCACGAACAGGCGACACGCCATCCGACCGCAAGGCACGCCAGCGGGTTAAGCCGCCGCATATTCTGCTGACCACGCCCGAGTCACTGTCGCTACTGCTCAGCCATGAAGACAGCATGATTATGTTTTCGACGCTCAAGCGAGTTATTGTCGATGAGGTTCACGCCTTCGCGAACGGCAAGCGCGGCGACCTGCTTTCGCTCAGTCTCGCGCGTCTGCAGACCCTAGCACCCGATATGCAGCGCGTCGCCTTGTCGGCAACCGTCGCCGATCCCGATGACTATCGAGCATGGCTCGCGCCCGATGGCGATATCGATCTGGTGCGGCTTGTCGAGGGCGAGGCGGCGGCGGAGCCTGACTTGACCATATTGCTCCCCGAAGGCCGCGTGCCGTGGGCAGGGCATAGCGGGCAACATGCGATCCCGCAATTGATCGAGGAAATCGGGCGTAACAAGATCACTTTGATCTTCTGCAACACGCGTTTCCTCGCCGAATTTATATTCCAGAAATTATGGGACGCCAACGAGCCCAAATATGCCATCGGCATCCACCACGGCTCGCTGTCGATCGAGGCGCGGCGCAAGGTCGAAGGCGCGATGGCCGATGGCAGGTTGCGCGCTCTGGTCTGTACCGCGTCGCTCGATCTCGGCGTCGATTGGGGCGATGTCGATTGCGTGATCCAGATGGGCGCGCCGAAGGGATCGTCGCGGTTGCTGCAACGAATCGGGCGGTCGAACCACCGGATGGACGAGCCTTCGAAGGCCATTCTCGTCCCCGGCAATCGGTTCGAATATCTCGAAGCGCAGGCAGCTTTCGACGCCGTGACCGAAGGCGTGCGCGACGGTGAGGCGTTTCAGGTCGGCAGTTACGACGTGCTCGCCCAACATGTGATGGGTATTGCCTGCGCCGGGCCGTTCGATGAGGTGGAGTTGCTGGCCGAGGTGCAATCGGCGCTCCCCTATTCGGCGCTGGATGCGGCGACTTTCGCGCGCGTCATCGAGTTTATCGCAACCGGTGGCTATTCGCTTCGTGCTTACGACAAGTTCAAGAAACTGGTGAAGCGGTCCGATGGCAAATGGCATCTGGCGCATCCTAAATTTGCCGCCCAACACCGGTTTAACGCAGGCATCATCGTCGATTCGCCGATGCTCGATGTCCGTTTCCGCAACGGGCGCAGGCTCGGCAAGGTCGAGGAAGGTTTCGCCTCGACGTTGTCACCCGGCAACACCTTCACCTTCGCCGGGATGGCGCTTGAGGTCGAATCGATAAAGGATCTCGACCTCATTGTCCGCGCCGCGACCAAACAGGCCAACAATATCCCGAGCTATATGGGCGCACGTCTGCCGCTCACCACGCATCTCGCGGGCCGTGTGCGCGAAATGCTGGTTGACCGCGCAGGCTGGTCGCGCTTTCCGGATGAAGTCCGCGAGTGGCTGGAAATGCAGGATTATCGCAGCCAGATGCCAGCACCGGGGCAATTGCTTGTCGAGACATTCCCGCACGACAAACGCCATTATATGGTCACCTATCCGTTCGAAGGCTGGAACGCACATCAATCGCTGGGAATGCTGGTGACGCGGCGGATGGAGAGCCGGGGGCTGATGCCGATGGGCTTTGTCGCGAGCGATTATGCACTTGGTGTTTGGAGCCTGAAGCCGATCACCGACCCCGCGCCTTTGTTCTCCGCCGACATATTGGCCGATGAATTTGTCGATTGGGTTGAGGGAAGTTACCTTCTAAAACGCGCCTTCCGCGAGGTCGCGGTGATCAGTGGGTTGGTCGAGCGACAGCATCCGGGCAAACGCAAGACCGGCAAGCAGGTGACATTCTCGACCGACCTCATCTACGACGTGCTACGCAAATATGAGCCCGACCATTTGCTGCTCGAGGCCGCATGGGCCGACGCCCGCGCGAGGCTGACCGATGTTGGTCGGCTCGGCGATTTGCTTGATCGGGCCGCGGACACGATGCTGCATGTCGATCTCGAACGGGTTAGCCCGCTGGCGGTGCCGTTGCTGGTGATGATCGGCCGCGAGAGCGTGGCGCAAGGGTCGGTGGATGACGAATTGCTGCTTGAGGCAGAGAGTTTGGCGGGCGTGGCGATGACGCCTTAGAACGAAACCGTAGCCCTGAGTCTGTCGAAGGGCGCCTAGCCTATAAGCGCCCTTCAACGAAGCTGGGGCTACGGTTATTTTTTGTCCGTAGGCCTGCCCTAGTTCAGCAAAGTCTGTTTCCAGAACATCAATGTCGTCCAGAAGTTATAGTCGATATTTTCCTTCTTCGCGAAACCATGCCCCTCATTTTTGCCCAGAAGATGCCATGCTGTCCCGCCCTTTTCGCGGATCGCTTTCACGATCTGGTCAGCTTCGGACGAGGGCACACGCGGATCGTTGCCGCCGGTGACAACGAACATCGGCTTCGTGATTTCGGCCACGCGAGTCAGCGGCGAGATTTCGAGCAGCTTGGCCCGCTGCACCGGATCACGCTCGTCGCCATATTCGACACGGCGTAGGTCGCGGCGGTAGCTTTGCGTGTTTTCAAGGAAAGTCACGAAGTTGGAAATCGCGACGATGCAGTTGGTCGAGCGCAGCTTGTCCTTATACTGCACCGCTGCGGCATAACACATATAGCCGCCGTACGAGCCGCCCGCCAGACCAAAGCGGCTAGCATCGAGACCCTTGTCCTTTTCAAGCGCACCCAGAAACGCGCCCATGTCTTTTACGGAGTCCTCGCGCTTGAACGGGCCGTTGTCGAGGCTAACGAAATTCTTGCCGTAACCGGTCGAACCGCGGACATTGGGATAGAAGATGGCAACGCCCATTTCGTTGAGCAGATAATTGCTTCGCCCCTGGAAGCCCGGACGCGATTGCCCTTCTGGGCCACCGTGCACGTTCATGATCATCGGCCGCTTGCCGGGGAATTTGGTGGCGTCGGGGCGGTAGAGGAAACCGGATACTTCTAACCCATCAAAGCTTTTGACCTTGACCAGTTCGGGTTCGACATTTTTCGACACGTCCAGCCCGCCGGTTTCGCTTTCGGTCCAGCGCGTGACCTTCAGCGTCTTGGGATCGACGCTGTAAGCATCGGCTGCACTGCGCGCCGAGGTGAATGTGACCCCGATCTCGCCCCATTCAGACACTTCGAAGCCGCCGATAATACCGGCAGGCAAACCGTCCACCACACGGACCTTGTCCGTCTTGGGGTCGAGCAGTTTCAGCTTGCTGATCCCTGCTTCATTGGTTTCATAGACGATGAAGCTTCCGTCGGGCGAAATATCGAAGCTGTCGACATCCCATTTTTCCGCTGGCCCACGCGGGGTGAATTTTCCTGTCGCGATGTCGATAGTACCCAGACGCTGAAAGTCCGATCCTTCGTCCGACGTGACCCATAGACTGCCATCGGGTGCGAAGGATGCGCCGCCAATCGCGATATCCTTGGCATGATCGCCAATCGGGGTCATTTTGCCGGTGCCCAAGTCAAGCAGCGACATATCGACATTGGTGACCGACAAATATTGCGCGACAACAGCGCTTTTCTTGTCGGGTGAAAATGCGCCGACATTCCAGCCGCCGCCTTTAACTTCGGCAACCATGCGGCTGGTCGACGGGTCACGCGGGTTCATCACGTAAATGTCATTGTCGGTGCCGTTGCGCCGCGTTGAGGTATAAGCGACCAGCTCGCCATCATCGCTCCATGCGTTGATGCTGTTACGGCTTTTACCATCGGTTAGCAGGTTCAGCTTGCCGTCCTTCAGCGAATAGATCTGGTAAAACTCGTTCCCGCCGATATCTTTTTGAGTGAGCAGTATGTCACCTTTTTTAGGAGCCCAGCTGCCACCGCCAACGGGTTCGGCCTCGAAGCTGATCTGCTTGCGATCCATCATCGGCCCAGCAACACGGTGGAGCTGCGCAGTATTGCCGAAACGCGTCGCGATTAGCATCGACTTGTCGGTCGGATGCCAGCCGGAGAAGCTTGCGGTCCGAAATTCCATATAAGGCCGCGTTTGAACCGGAAGTTCGTCGGGCACGGGCGGAATGCCATCTGCGACCAACGCATCAGGCTTTGGCGCATCGGCAAAGGTGGGCGTCATCGGCAATGCCAATGCGGCAATCAAAAGCAGTTTCTTCACAGATATTCCCCTATCTCTCGTCTTAACGACCAAAGGCTAACCGAGCGCCTGTCGGCCAGCAATCGAAATGATGGCCGCGCTTCGACAAAGGCCACACCGCCTTCGACCGGCGGCGACTTGTGGACCTCTGTGAACAGGCGTATGATTTTTAAAGGAGATGGTGAAATGAAGAATTTCATATTCGCATTAATCGCGGGTGGGCTCGCAATTAGCAGCGTGAGAGCGCAGGAGTCGGCCGACCCGTTGACCGCTACCCCTATCATCGAAAAATTCGCAATCGACCGAAGCGACCGGATGACCGTGCAAGTGCAAGTCAATGGCAGCGAGGCCGTACCTTTTATTGTCGATACGGGGGCTGAGCGCACCGTCATCGCCAATGATCTTGCGCATAGGCTTTCGCTTGAATCGGGCCCAACGCTGACGCTTGCGACGATTTCGGGCAAGGCGCAGGTCAATTCGTTTTTCATCGACAAGTTGACCACAGCGGCAGTCAATCTTGAAGGACTGGAGGCACCCGGGCTCGAACGATCCAATCTCGGCGCTTACGGTCTGCTTGGCATCGACAGTCTTGAAGATACCCGAGTGCTGCTCGATTTCTCCAACCAGAAAATGGATGTGCTGCCATCGCGCAAAACGCGCGGCAAAACCAAGCTCGAAAATGGCATGATCGTCGTCAGCGCAAAGAAAAAAGCGGGCCGGATGATCATATCCAGCGCCAAGATTGACGGTATAAGCGTCGATATCATCCTCGACACAGGCGCGCAAAGCAGCATGGCCAATTTGGCATTGCGGGACAAACTTCGTCGTCGTCACCGCTCTGGCGAATTTGTACCGGTGACGATGCGCAGCGTGACAGGTTCGATCCTCAATGGCGAATTTACGCAGCTCAAGGAGATTGAAGTCGGCGGGCTGACGATCAATGACTTGCCGATCACCTTCGCCGAAAATTACGCATTCACGGCGCTAAAACTACAGGAACGCCCAGCAATCTTACTCGGCATGGACGCACTCAAACTCTTTGACCGGGTGCTTATAGATTTCGGCAACCGCCGTGTCGGTTTCGATTTGCCAAAAGGCGTCGAGCGCAAGTCGCCGGCGCGCATGGCAGCCGCTTACTAAGCCTTGCGCGAAAGCATGCCGCCAAGCATAGGCGGGCGATGACGCGCACATTCGAATTTGGCGAGCAATTGTTCGAGCTTGCAGGCGAAGCCGCTTTATATTGGCCTGCCGAGCGCACGTTGCTCGTGTCTGACCTACACCTTGAAAAGGCCAGCGCCTTTGCGTTGGGCGGGCAGATGTTGCCGCCTTATGATAGCCTTTCAACATTGCACGATGTGGCGGAACTGGTGGCGCAATACCAGCCTGAGCGAATCATATCGCTGGGCGATAATTTTCATGATGATGCTGGTGAGGTCCGGCTGGCCCCCAATGCTTCTGCCATTCTGCAACAGCTTGTCGGGCAAGCGGACTGGGTTTGGATCACCGGCAATCATGATCGCAATCTCGAAGCGCGCTGGGGCGGCCGGTCGGTCGAGGATCTGGTTCTGTCAGGCATCCTATTGCGCCATGAAGCATTGCGCGGCGAAACTGCGCCAGAAATTTCTGGCCACTTTCATCCAAAATATCGACAGTTTTTGCGCGGACGGATGGTATCGCGTCGCTGCTTTGTAAAAGGCCCGCGCAAATTGATCATGCCAGCCTTCGGAGCTTTTACCGGTGGCCTCGATGCGCAGGACGTCGCAATTCACAATGCATGCGACCTGGCTGAATCCGAACATGCCGAAGCACTGGTGGCGACGCGATCCGGCTTCGTGCGCTTTCGCCTAAACTGCGCTGGTGCGTTCGCCAAATAAGGCAGTACCGATGCGGACGTGCGTTGCGCCAAGCATGATCGCGGTCGCAAAATCATCCGACATTCCCATGCTGAGCCCCGGCAAAGCGTGACGTGCCGCCAGTTCGGCGAGTAACGCGAAGAATGGCGCAGGCTCGATATCGGCAGGCGGCAGGCACATCAGGCCCGCGACATCTATTCCCTGTTCGCGCGCGATGGCCAAAAGTTCGGGCAAAGCATCCACAGCGCAGCCACCCTTTTGCTCTTCCGCGCCGATGTTGACCTGAATGAAGCAAGGGATATGACGCCCTTGCGCGCGCATGGCCTTGCCGAGCGCCGTCGCGAGTGAAATCCGATCAAGCGAGTGAATGGCGTCGAACAAAGCAACGGCCTCGTCTGCCTTGTTGGACTGAAGCTGGCCAATCAGGTGCAGTTCGATGCCGGGATGCTGTGATTTCAATTGGGGCCATTTGGCAGCCGCTTCCTGCACGCGGTTCTCGCCAAATGACCGCTGCCCTGCAAGAATTAGCGGCTCGATTTCTTCTTCGCTTCGCGTTTTTGAAACCGCAACCAGATTGATGGCATCAGCAGAACGACCTGCAACCTTGGCAGCGGCGGCCATCTGCGCTTTGATATCGGCCAGACGGTGGGCGGGTGTTTCAGTTGTCGCTTGCATGATGCGCGCTATAGGCAAGTGTATGCGCCGCCGCCACCCCTTGCCCAAAATCTGGCTGATGACCGACCCGCGCTTTGGTGATGAATTGCTTGATGCTATTCGTCGGCTGCCTTTTGGTTCCGGCGTCATTTTCCGTCATTATGCGCTGGACGAAGAACAGCGTTACAAACTGTACCGAATGGTAAAACGGGTTTGCGGGCGGCGCGGGCATGTTCTTTTGCTGGCGGGGGATGAGCGCCACGCCATATATTGGCACGCGGATGGCTTCCATCAGCGCTCCGCCCGCTGTTCTAAATTGATGCACAGCGTTGCCGTCCATAACGCGCAAGAACTAAAACAAGCCAAGCGGCTCAACGCCGATATGGTCCTTGTCTCGCCCTTATTTGCGACCAACAGCCATCACGGGCAGCGTCCATTGGGCAGGCTGGCGTTCAACCGGCTGGCTGCTCAGGCCCATGATGTAAAAGTTATCGCTCTGGGCGGGGTTACCCGTCAAAAGGCATGCAGTTTGAACCCGCGGCTTATCCACGGCTGGGCAGCTATCGATACGTTCAGGAAAAACCCGGATTAGAAGCGGATTTTAGTACCGACATAAACCGCTTCACTGTCCTTACGGTTATCAGCAGTCGGTAATACGCGGTCATTTTCGCTGCCATAACGGACGCCAGCGGTCACGTCGATCTTGCGGCTGATTGAGAAGCTGCCGCCCACGTCGAGTTTATAGTCGCCAGCCGCAGCACTGCCACGGGCAGGAGGAGCAACTTCACGATTCTGATCAAGCTTGATGCTGGTGCTAAACTTGCTTGGCTTCTTCGCAGCGTCGTCGAGGCGGAAACTGCCCTTGCCCAGCTCGCTCAAAGGAACTTGCGCGGCAAGCTTTGGTGTTGATGGCGCGGCAAAACCCTGCCAGCCTTTTGACGCGGTCAGGCGATAATCGACTGTCGATAGACGGACGGCTTTGCCAGAACCTGACTCAGCACCGGCAATTGCACTCCGCACCGATACGGCACCGGCTGTCAGGCGCGAATTGGCACGCGCGGCAACGGTGATGGTGCGGTTGGCACTGATGCCCGAGCCAGCAGGGGTAAACGGAAAGCGTCCGTTAGCCGAATTGCTGGTGGCCGAAAATTTTTGGGCGAGTAAACTATCGCCGCCAGAAGGCGTGAAGGTGTTCAACCAGTCGTTGGACACCGCGCGGACCTGTCCCAAAGATTTGGCAGCAAAAGCAGGCGCGATGACAGGTGACAGGACAAGCGAACCCGTTGCAAGCAATGCAGCTGCAAAAGTGGCGTTTTTCCGCCGGATTGGGTGCTTACCAGACATAATATTGTCGAAACGACTCCCTGTTCCATTTTGATATACGCCTGAATCGCACGATGCAAAAGGGCTTCAACCAAAGTTTCTTTCAAACAACGCGAATTTTCGCAATATGTTGCATTATACCCACAGCCTTATCCTGGGGCAGCTGGCAGAAAGACGAATAGAAGGTCATTCAGCACCCAGAAAGCTTGCCGAAGCCAGCAAGCCAATATAGAGGTTTCCGATATTTTCATTGTTCAAGGACATTTTATGCGCACCACCCGCTTGGCACTCATTCTCGCGACCAGCACCATGTTGCTGGCCGGTTGCGGCGGCAAAGAGCGTCCCAAGGCCGACCTTGCCGCGAGCCAGGTCACGACCATCGGGGTTAACAGCTATTTGTGGCGCGCGTCGCTCGATGCTCTTTCCTTCATGCCGTTGGTCCAGACCGACTCGGCTGGCGGTGTGATCGTGACTGACTGGTATGTAAACCCGCAAAGCCCTGGTGAGCGCGTCAAGCTGACCGTGTCGATCCTCGACCAGGATTTGCGCGCCGACGCGCTGCGCGTTGCCGGCAGCCGCGAAGTTTCACAAAACGGTCAATGGGTTGCCGCACCGCTGCGTGCTGCCACTGTGCAGAAGCTTGAAGCGGTTATCCTTACCAAGGCACGCGATCTGCGCCGGTCGACCATTTCCGGGTAAACTGTCATGTCCAATTTAGAGCGTTTTAACCCGCACGTCGCCGACGCGCGGTGGCAAAAGACTTGGGAAGAGCAGTCAAGCTTTGTTGCTAATGACTCTTCGGAAAAGCCGCGCGCCTACGTGCTTGAGATGTTTCCCTATCCCTCGGGGCGCATCCATATCGGCCATGTCCGCAATTACACGATGGGCGATGTACTGGCGCGCTATAAGCGAATGACCGGGCACGAGGTGCTACACCCAATGGGCTGGGACGCATTCGGGATGCCCGCCGAAAACGCCGCGATGGAAAAAGGCGTTCATCCCGGCGGCTGGACCCGCGACAATATCGCCAATATGCGGACCCAGTTAAAACGCATTGGTCTCGCCATCGACTGGACGCGCGAACTCGCGACCTGCGAGCCCGAATATTATGGGCATGAACAGGCGCTGTTTCTGAAGCTCTACGCCGCGGGGTTGGTGTATCGCAAGGAATCGGCTGTCAATTGGGACCCGGTTGACATGACCGTGCTTGCCAATGAGCAAGTAATCGACGGCAAGGGCTGGCGCTCGGGCGCACCGGTTGAGCGGCGCAAGCTGAGCCAGTGGTTTCTGAAAATCACCGATTTTGCCGATGAATTGCTCGAAGGCTTGGGCACGCTTGATGAGTGGCCCGACAAGGTGCGATTGATGCAGGAAAACTGGATCGGTAAATCGCAGGGGTTAAAATGCCGGTTCAAATTTCCCGGATCAAACGGCGACGGCATCGACGTCTTTACGACGCGGCCCGACACAATGTTCGGCGCAAGCTTTGTCGCGATTGCCGCTGACCATCCGGTGGCGCAAAAGCTTGCGACCAACGCACCCGAATTGCAGGCCTTCATTGAGGAATGCCGCAAGGGCGGGACCACCGCGGCCGACATCGAGACTGCGGAGAAAAAGGGCTTCAACACGGGACTGACCGTTGAACACCCGCTTGACCCGAGCTGGCACCTGCCGGTCTATGTCGCCAATTTTGTGCTGATGGATTATGGCACCGGCGCAGTCTTTGGCTGCCCCGCACACGATCAGCGCGATCTTGATTTTGCACGCAAATATGAACTGCCCGTGATCCGCGTCGTTGCCGATGGCGACCTGACCGACAGCAATTTTCATGGAACCGTTGCCTATACCGGGCCGGGCACCATCGTCAATTCGCACTGGATGAACGGCCTCACCATCGAACAAGCCAAAGCCGACGTCATTGCAAAGGCCGAGACCGAAGGCTGGGGCAAAGGCCAGACGCAATATCGTCTTCGCGACTGGGGCGTAAGCCGCCAGCGTTATTGGGGCACTCCAATCCCCATCATTCATTGCGAAACCTGCGGCGCGGTGCCGGTGCCTGAAGACCAGTTGCCGGTCAAGCTGCCCGAGGATGTTACATTCGACATCCCCGGCAACCCGCTTGATCGTCACCCCACATGGAGCAAAGTCGATTGCACGAAATGCCGCCAACCTGCACGGCGCGAGACCGATACGCTCGATACATTTGTTGATTCAAGCTGGTATTTCATCCGCTTTGCCAGCCAGCCGCATAACAAGCCATTCGACCGCGAAATTGCCGAAAAATGGCTGCCGGTCGATCAATATATCGGCGGTGTCGAGCATGCGATTTTGCATTTGCTATATGCGCGGTTCTGGACCCGGGCGCTCAGCCATATTGGCATGATTGACGTAAAAGAACCGTTCGCCAGCCTGTTCACGCAAGGAATGGTGACTCATCAGACGTATCAGGACGCCAATGGCGCGTGGCTTAGTCCCGAGCAGGTAAAGCGTGAAGGCGATATCTGGACAATCATCGATAGCGGCACACCGGCAATCGCCGGTCGCATCGAAAAGATGTCGAAGTCGAAGAAAAATGTCGTCGATCCCGACGATATCGTCGACCAATATGGGGCAGACGCAGTGCGCTGGTTCATGCTGTCCGACAGCCCGCCCGAGCGGGATCTGGAATGGTCCGAAGCGGGAATCGAGGGATGCTGGCGGTTCGTACAACGCTTGTGGCGTTTGACCGGACAGGTCAGCGGCGCAGTCGGCGCAGATAAAGCGCTGGATCGCAAAACGCATCAGGCGATTGCAGGCATCGGCGCGGATATCGAGGCGCTGGCGTTCAACAAGGCCGTCGCCAAGATTTACGACCTCGCCAACGCCATCGAAAAAGCGGCACCATCTGCCTCACGCGACACCGCAATCCGCACGATCTTGCTGTTGTCCGCACCGATGGTTCCGCATCTGGCCGAAGAGGCATGGACGGCATTGGGTGCCGATATGGGCGGCGGCCTGATCGCTGATGCGTCATGGCCTGAAGTCGATCTGGCATTGCTCGTCGAAGACGAAGTGACAATCGCGGTGCAGGTCAAAGGCAAGCTACGCGATACTTTGACGGTGGCCAAAGGCTTGCCGCACGACGAAATGCAGGCGCTTGCGCTGGCCAGCCAAAAAGTCCAGCATGCCATCGACGGCGCGGAAATCCGCAAGGTCATTGTTGTCCCCGACAGGTTGGTCAATATCGTCATATGAAACGCTTTTTTGCCCCCGCTTTGCTTGCCCTGATGCTGCCTGCCTGCGGGTTGCAACCGCTCTACAGCGGCGGTTCCAAAGGTGCGGTGGCAAGCACATTGGGTGCAGTTACCGTGGAGCCCATTCAAGGCAAAAATGGCTGGTTGATGCGCAACGCGCTCAACGATCGGTTGGGGTCGCACGCAGGAAATGTTGCACGTTTCCGGCTGGTTGTGGCGCTCGATGACCAGATTGAAGGTTTTGGTGTCCGTACAGATGATACGGTGACGCGCGAGCGCCGGACCTTGCGCGCCCGCTATCAACTGGTTTCCGTCGAAACAGGCGAAACCGTGCTTGATGCCACTGCCGGATCCGACGCTGGGATCGATGTGGTCAGCTCCGAATATGCAACCATCGCTGGTGAGAACAGCGCGCTTGAAAATCTCACGCAAAAGGTTGCAGACCAGATTGTGACCCGACTTTCGCTCTACGCCCGCGGCGAATGAGCAGCCCCAAGGAGCGCAATTTCATCGGTGCGATTACTGCGCGCAATGACATTCGGCTGTTCTTCATTTTTGGTCAGGATGAGTCGACTGTGGCTGACATTGCCGCGCAAATGGCCGGGCAGCTTGGTGGCGCAGAACGCGTCGATATCGATAGCGATCAAATCAAGGGTGACCCGGCATTGCTCGCCGACGAAGCATCTTCGCTGTCGCTGTTCGGCGACAAACGCTATGTCCGGCTGAATTTCCGGCGCGAAGAAGGGCTGGCGGCAGTCGAGAATCTGCTGGCGCTGGAAAGTGATGCCAATCCGGTTATTGCCACCGCCGGAAACCTTACCAAAGCGAGCAAGCTGCGCAAGCTGGTCGAAGGTCATCCACGCGCCATGGCGCACATCTGTTACCTGCCCGAAGAGGGCGATGCTGCCGCTGCGGTTATGGCCTATGCGGCAACGGTCGGACTCAAACTGGATCGCAGTTTGGCAGCGCGGATATCCCGCTACACCGGGCAAGACCGCAAGCTGGCGCAGGCAGAGGTCGAAAAGCTTTCATTGTATTACGACGCCTCACCGCAACGCCCGGCCACAGTCGAAGTTACTGCTTTCGAGGCGCTTTCTGCCGAAACCGGCGAGGAAAATGTCAGCGGCCTGGTTAATCAGGTGATGGGCGGCGACTTGCGTGGCACGGGCCGCGAACTGGTTGCTGCGCGCGATATGGGTGTCGATGCAATACGCATCATCCGGGCGCTGCAAAGGCGCGTCACTTTGCTCGGGTCGATGCGCGCCAAGGTCGACAATGGCGCAAATCCCGGTGCCGTGGTCAAGGCAACGCGGTCGATTTTCTGGAAAGAAGCTGACGAGTTCGTCAAGCAATTGTCGCGTTGGCCGTCGGCGCGTCTGGCTGGGTTGAACGGGCATTTAATCGATGTTGAAGCGAAGCTGATGAGTGTGCGCGAAGGGCTTGGTACGGTCATATTGGAAGAAGAGCTGATCCGTATTGCCCGTGCTGCCGCGAGGCGAGGCTAGTCACTCATATTGCGCAGTAATCGGGATGCGCGCGCGAAACGTGCCGGACGCGTTACCACGCACCGTCAACCTGCCACCAAATGAGAATTCCAGTCTCCCCATCGAATCAAGCTTTGGATTCTGCGAAAGGCTGGTTCTTAAGCTCGTAATTTCCACAGTTCCCCCGGTGGACGATGTCATCCGCGCGCTGCCTGGCATATCAATCCGCACGGTTCGTCCTGGTTGCCCCTTCACTATCGCTGTTCCGGCTAATGCAGGGCCGCCCAAATCGACCATCCCGCCATTGACTCGCCTGCTCCCATTTTGCGGATCGACGTCGATAGCGCCGCCGCCAGAGCCTGACAAAGCGGCTCGGCTAAAGTCGAGCTTGGTTGTTATCTCAATGGATAACGGAACTTCCCGCTCGGCAATCACCTGCTGCTGTTCGTGGCCACGGCTACACAATCGACAAGCATCATCGCCCGCAGCCAATAGCAACGGTAACAGCCCCAACGCCCCCACAGCGCGCAGCTTATGACCTGGTCCTGTCATAGCGTGTCAGCTCTATGCTGATATGGTAAATGCGGAGTTAAATCGTAACCTTGAAGGCAGCCACGACGAACCCCACATCAGCAATCAAAGGAGTATATTGATGGAAAAAGTTCACAAAACCGACGCAGAATGGCGTGCCGAGCTTGACCCTGTTCAATATCATGTTCTGCGGGAAGCTGGCACTGAACGGGCATTCGCCGGAAAATTGACGGACGAAAAACGTGAAGGCGAGTTTCGCTGTGCGGGATGTGGCACGACATTATTCGCTTCTGACACCAAGTTCGACAGCGGTTCGGGGTGGCCAAGCTTCACCGCGCCTGCAGATGGAGAAGTGGTCGAGGAACTTCGCGACATCTCCCATGGCATGGTCCGCACTGAAGTGCGTTGTGCCGCTTGCGAAGGGCATTTGGGACATGTCTTCCCCGATGGCCCGGGGCCAACGGGCTTGCGCTATTGCATCAACAGCGCGGCACTTGAGTTTGACCCGGAGTAGCTTTGTCGAAAGCCGCTTGTGAGCATAAGAAATTGTGATTAACACCGCCGCCAATGGCACGTGCAAGTAAAGCATCGAATGAACGTGGACCGTTCCTGACCTGGACCGTTCGCCTCCTGAAAATTGGCGTAATTGCAGCGCTTTTGGGCGTAATGGTGGTTGGCATTTTCGTCGCCATCGCGCGCGGAGAAATCGATAGTTTCGAGGATTTGAAGGCATCGCCAAATGGCCAGATGATCCGCGTCCGCGCCGCCGATGGCACCGTCATCCAGACATTAGGACCAAGTTTTGGCCGGTGGCTGACGGTCAAGCAGCTTCCCCACGAGATGAAGGATGCGATGGTCGCGGTTGAGGACCGGCGTTTTTACATGCACCCCGGTGTTGATCCGATTGGTATCACGCGGTCGTTTTGGGTGCGTGCTGTAAAGGGTCGCTGGACTCAGGGCGGGTCGACCATCACCCAGCAGTTGGCGCGCAATGTCTATCTGAACAGCAACAAGGAATTTGGTCGCAAGATGCGCGAGATCATTCTCGCACTCGCCATGGAGACCAAATTTTCCAAAGCGCAGATACTCGAGCTTTATCTCAATAAGGTTTATTTCGGCGGTGGCGCTTATGGCGTCGACGCCGCCAGTCGTAAATTTTTCGATCATGGCGCGGAGGAACTTTCGCTCGCCGAAGCCGCGATTATCGCCGGGCTGGTAAAGGCTCCGTCGCGCTATTCGCCCACGGCTGACGCCAAGGCGGCACTGGGCCGGGCGGGCGTTGTCGTCGAAGTCATGCAGGATGCAGGCATGATTACAGCGGCGGAAGCAGCCTCGGTCAAACCGGCACTCGTCAAAATGAACGCTGAGCCGCCACAGGACAGTGTGCGCTATTTCACGGACTGGGCGCTACCACAACTCGACGGTTTGATTGACGAAACCGAAAAGCCGATTGATGTGTGGACAACACTCGACCTTAAAATGCAGCGGGCAGCCACCGCCGCGATCGCGGCCAACGCACCACGGGGCGCGCAAGGGGCTTTGGTAGCAATCGATCGCGACGGCGCGGTGAAAGCAATGGTGGGCGGCACCGACTATGTCACGAGCAACTACAACCGCGCGGTCACCGCAGTGCGTCAGCCTGGCTCGGCGTGGAAATTATTCGTTTACCTTACCGCATTGGAGGCTGGCTTCCGGCCTGAGGACAAGGTTGAAGACAAACCTGTGGAAATCGAAGGTTGGCAGCCCAAGAACAGCGGCGGAAATTACGCAGGTGAAATTACTCTACGCACCGCCTTTGCCTATTCGAAAAACACCGTCGCTGCACAAATCGGGCAAGAAGTCGGCACGAGCAGCATCGCCAATATGGCGCGCCGGTTCGGTATAACCACGCCGATCAACACCCAGCCCTCGATGGTGCTGGGTACCTCGGAAGCGCGCGTTATCGATATGACCCGCGCATTCGCTGCGGTCGCTGCCAAGGGCCGTTCTATTACGCCTTTTGGCATTTCCAAGGTTACAACGATTGACGGCGATGTGATCTATTCCGCGAAGTCACAAAAATCGATCCAGCTGGTGGAAGATTGGGTCGCGGGTGGCATGACCGACCTGATGCAGACCGCCGTTGCCACTGGCACTGGTCGCGCCGCCAATATCGGGCGGCCAGTTGCCGGTAAGACCGGCACGACCAGCAGCAACAAGGACGGTTGGTTCCTTGGATTCTCGAGCGGGCTGACCACGGGGGTCTGGATGGGCCGCGATGACGCGCGCGCTGTGGGCGGTCTCGAAGGCGGACGCGCGCCCGCTCAGGCTTGGGCAGCTTTCATGCGCATCGCGGTTGCCGGACGTCCGGTAGAGAATTTCGCGACAGAAGTAACCTTCCCCGAACGCCTCGAAGGTGAAGAGCCGCTATTGGGCGAGGAAGAGGAAACATTGCTCGTCGACGAATTCGGTATGCCAATCGAAAGCCAGCCTATCGTCGAAGATCCCAACCTCGCCCCCGGCCCCGCCCCTGAACCGCTGGATGAGAATTTCATCGACAGGGCAATCGGTCGGAGGGAACCCCCGCCTGCAGAGCAGGATGAAGGGCTGGAGCCGCCGCAATAGTCCCTGTTATACGATGAGATCTTCAAGCAACCGTACGGATACAATCTTTAAGCCGTCGTCATGCCGTTCCGCGATACCCCGCCTTACCAATGTCGCCAGTGCACGCGACGCTGTTTCACGCGTGGTGTTCACGCCAATCGCCATTGCCGACAATATAGGCAGTGGCCTGACCCAACCATCTGAGTCAGCCCGGGCCAATAGCGCGCGATAAAAGCGTCCTGTCGCGGTCAGCCCTATCCGCGCCGCCATCCGATCAAGCACCATATCGAGCTGCCGCGCCATCAGACAGGCGACACCCTGCGAAATCGAAATATGGGTTCGGGCGAGGTCAGCAACGATCCGCGTTTCTATCATTAAGGCAGACAGTCCGCCTTGTGCGGTGATATCGGCGCGATGAGTCGTTGCCTCGGGATAGGCGCCAAATAATTCGCCGGGGCCATAGCCCGCCAACTGCGCATATTGACCTTCGGCGCTGAAAAGATCGGCCGATGCCAGTCCGTCAATGACCAGAAACAGATGGGCTGAGACATCACCGCGAAGAGCCACTGCACTGCGATGGGCATATTCGCGATACTGGGTGGCGGCAAAGATCAGCCCGGCTTCATATTCCGGGCAGCGGAAGCAGGTCGCGATTTGCGCCATATGTTCCGCGTTCTTCAAATATTGCCCCTTTTACGTCTTGAGACAGATATTTAGGCCGCCGTCAGGCCGCATGGCAAGTGGCTATAATGCATGACCGGTACGGTCTCTTTTGGTATCGAGATAATGCGCATTATGGGGGTTAGCGGGAATCTGGATCGGAAGCCTTTCAGCCACCTTTATCCCCTCTGCCTCCAGCCCTTTTACCTTTTGCGGATTGTTGGTCAGCAACCTGACTTCGGTAACACCCAGTAATTCGAGCATTCGCGCGGCAATCGAAAAATTGCGCGCGTCGACAGCAAAGCCCAGCCTGGTGTTCGCATCGACCGTATCAAAGCCCTGATCTTGCAGAGCATAAGCACGCAATTTATTCACCAGCCCGATGCCACGTCCTTCTTGTCTGAGGTAGAGCAATATGCCCCAACTCGCTTCGGAAATTTGGTGTAGCGCCTCATGCAATTGCGGCCCACAATCGCATTTCAGACTGCCCAGCACATCGCCGGTGAGGCATTCGCTGTGCAACCGGATAACAGGCGGCGATGCATCGCGCTTTCCTACAACCAGAGCGACATGATCGGCAGCATCTGCCGCTGTCCGGAAAGCGACGATTTCCGTGTCGGGATTGGCAGCCACCGGTAATCGCGCTCGCGCCGCGATGTGTAGCGCACGGCTGTCGTCAAATGCAGCGACATCCTGAGGCGCGACCTGAACGTTTCCATGCCCGGATTCGGCAAGTACAAGAAACGCCGGCAGCAAACCGGCCAATCGGCCAAGCTCCATTGCTGCCATCGCCGCGGCACCATCGGGTAAAGGCATCGCGACGAAGGGCCCCTTCATGGGAAAGCGCATGTCGAGTACCGGGTCGGCGATTGCAATCGCCAGCGACAGATCCAGATCGGAGGGTGTTTTGATCAGGACGGGTAACGCCGTGTCGGCAGCAGCGTGCTGATTGGCCAGTTTCAACGTCGCGGCCCTGCTGGCCGAAATCAGCAATCCTGTGACATCGCTCACATTGGCCGCCGTTTCGATGGCGATTAGCGTCAGTACATGCCCGTGGCTGGCTATCTCGATTGGCCAGCCGCGCCGGAGCGCATCGATTGCGCGGGCGGCTTGGCAAGCATCGCCCTCTTGTGCCTTTACCTCATTCAAAAGGCAAATTCCGTGACAATGGGCGCATGGTCGGACGGTTTGCCCCATCCCCTTATATGTTTGTGCACCACATGCGCCCGGGCCTTGTCTTTAAGGTCCGGGGTAACCCACATATGGTCCAGCCGCCGCCCTCGATCCGATGTTTCCCAATCCTGCGCACGGTAGCTCCACCATGTGTAGAGCTTCTGCGATGGATCGACAAATTCGCGCGCGACATCGGTCCAGTTACCCGCCGCCTTAAGTTCGGCCAGCAAGTCAATTTCGACCCTCGTGTGGCTAACGACGTTGATCAGCTGCTTGTGACTCCACACATCCTGTTCCAACGGGGCGACATTGAAATCGCCGGTCAATATCGTCGGGCAATCAACTGTTTTTGACCAGTCGGTCATCCGGCCCAGAAAAGCCAGTTTCTGACCAAATTTGGGGTTATTTTCCAGATCCGGCACTTCGCCGCCGGCAGGAATATAGACATTGTCAAGCCGAACGCCCTTGGTTGCCTCGGTTCCGATTTCAGCGCTGATATGTCGCGCCTCGCCGTTCGCCTGCCAATCCTCCACGCGCCGATTAATCAACGGCACCTTGCTGACAATCGCGACGCCATGATGCATCGGCTGGCCATTGATCATCATGTGACGATAGCCAAGCTGCCTGAACAGGCCCTCGGGAAACAGGCTGTCGATGACCTTGGTTTCCTGAAGACAGAGAATGTCCGGCGCTTCTTCTTTCAAAAAACGCTCAACGATGTCGATGCGTGCACGCACCGAATTGATATTCCACGAAGCAATACGGAGAGTCTGGGGCATAAGCATATGGCCCTAGAAGGCCGGACGCCGGGGAGCAAGCGCGTGATCGCTAAAATGTGGCTGAAAAAGCAAAGCCCTCATCCCGGGGGCATTTGGGATGAGGGCTAAGCTTGCGTTCGTCACGCGGATATCAGTGCCGATTTATCGCCGTGGGCAACAGGGGGAAAACCACACGAACTCTCAAACGCTGATGTCGATTTTATACAACGACTTTCCTGTCACCCAGATGAACAAGGCTGTTCAGAAAGGCAGCTTGTCGGCGCTCAGCTTCGGTTCATCGCCCTGCCTCAAGATTTGCGGCGAACCGGGCGCGGGTCTTTCCAGGTGAATGCGCTGTTAGCGATAGGTCCGTTGTATTTCACATTGCCGAGTCGGATGCTGGTGCGGTTGTTTTTCGAATCGAGCGCCACCCATCCGTTGAGAGTCAGTCCGCCGGGTGCGCCGGGTTGCTTGACGAAAACCATAGTGATGGTGCCGAATTCAGGACGTTTGGTGTCGCGGACTTCAACGCTGATTACATCATCGGTAGAGGTCGGGACGAGCTTTCCATAACGGGCAAGATCCTGACCGGGGTCAAGCAGCGCGGCAAGTGGACTGTTCCGGATGGGCCAGCGCTGGACCTGTTTAACCTCATAATCGATCATCGTGAGCGCCCGCCCGTCGCCGACAATCAGCAACGGCACACCCTTTTGATATTCGAACCGGACCTGCCCAGGGCGCTTGAGCAGCAATTTTCCTGAGAGGTTGCCGCCATTGCGGTCGGTCTGCGTAAAGCTTGCGGTCATCGTGCCGACCGCTTTCATGTGCGCAACAACGCGTGTCATCTTTTCCGACTGCGATTGCGCAGAAGACGGCATGGTCATAACCAGCGCGACCGGCGCAAACATCACGGCATATTTTCCAAAAGTCATTTCTGTTTTCCTTGGGAGAGATGGCTTCGATTAGCGGAAATGCGTTGAACCGCATCTTAACCGTCAGATCGGTTCGCCGTTCCGGTCGCGCAGCACTTCGCGGCGGCCAATGTGGTTCGGGCTGCTTACAAATCCATCTTCTTCCATCCGGTCGATCAAACGTGCAGCGCTGTTATAACCAATCCGCAATTGTCGCTGAATCCAGCTGGTCGAGGCCTTTTGGCTTTCGAACACGATCTGGCAGGCTTTGCGATATTGCGCATCCTCTTCGCTATCTTCGCCGCCCATCGCGCCAAAGTCGAAGCCGCCGTCTTCAGGCTCCTCGGTAACCGCCTGAATATATTCTGGTTGGCCCTGCCCGCGCCAATGGTCTGCGACGCGGCGGACTTCGTCGTCGGAGACAAACGGCCCGTGAATACGCGTCAGCCCACGCCCGCCCGCCATATAGAGCATGTCGCCCTTACCGAGCAGTTGTTCGGCGCCCTGCTCGCCCAAAATTGTGCGACTGTCGATTTTCGAGGTGACGTGAAAGCTGATGCGCGTCGGCAAATTGGCCTTGATTACACCGGTAATGACATCGACCGAAGGCCGCTGAGTTGCCATGATAAGATGGATTCCGGCCGCACGAGCCTTTTGCGCCAGCCGCTGGATAAGAAATTCAACCTCCTTACCGGCAGTCATCATCAGGTCGGCTAGCTCGTCTACGATCACCACGATTTGCGGGATCGGCTCGTACGCGAGGCTTTCTTCCTCATATTGCGGCTGTCCGGTCATCGGGTCATAGCCAATCTGGACCTTGCGCCCCAGTGGCGCGCCTTTGGCTTTGGCTGCGCGGACCTTTTCGTTGAAATTGGCAAGGTTGCGCACGCCGAGCGATGACATCATCCGATAGCGCTCCTCCATCTGCTCCACCGCCCATTTAAGCGCGCGGATAGCTTTGGCAGGCTCGGTCACCACTGGCGACAACAGATGTGGAATGTCATCATAGCTGCTGAGTTCAAGCATCTTGGGATCGATCATGATCATCCTGCACTGGTCGGGGGTCAGCCGGTAGAGCAACGACAATATCATGCAATTAAGGCCAACCGACTTGCCCGAACCGGTGGTGCCGGCAACCAGAAGATGCGGCATCGGCGCAAGATCGGCAATGACCGGATCGCCCGAGATATTCTTGCCTAATATTATCGGCAACGCGCCCTTTTGTTCGGCGAACGCGCCGGAGCCGACCATTTCCTGAAACACCACCGCCTCACGATGCGCGTTGGGCAGCTCGATGCCCATTACAGTACGCCCGGGAATGACCGAGACACGCGCCGACAGCGCGGACATGTTGCGGGCAATATCTTCCGCCAGCTGGATGACGCGGCTTGATTTAATACCAGCTGCTGGCTCCAGTTCGTACATCGTAACAACCGGGCCCGGGCGCACCGCCACAATCTGCCCCTTTACATGGAAATCATCGAGCACCGATTCTAGCAGTCGCGCATTGGCCTCAAGAGCAGCTTTGTCCAGTTTTGGCACCGAGACCGAAGGCGGCGGATCGAGCAAGTCGAGCGAAGGCAGCGTATAACTGCCGAAAAAATCCCCTTGCCGGGCACCGGTTGAAAAAGCCGCTTTTTTCGGCGCCGAATTGCGATCGTCGATTAACGGAGGTTTGCGATTTTCAGGCTCGACTGCTTTGCGCGGTGGCCTCGCTTCGACAACTTGCGGAGCGATATAGTCGGCTTCGTCCGCGATTTCGACAGCACCTCTGCTGGGGAATCGGGGCATCGCGATTGCAGGAATCCGAAACAGCGGTCGTTCCAGCTGGAGCGAACGAATCACGAGCGCAATGCCACCAAACAAGCTGACCAAAATGAGCAGCAGACGGACGAGCGAACCGAGACCGCCGTCAATCTGGCTTGCAAGCGGCGTGATGACGCTGTCGGCCAACAGGGCAATCGTTCCACCCCACCCTGCTGGTAAGCCAATATCGCTGCCATGTTGCCAAAAGGACATGCCGAACCCCATAAGGAGCATGCCAATGAGGCACAGCCCCAGCTGACGCTTCCATTCCGGTTGGGGCACATTGCGCCACAAACGCCGCGCGAAAATCAGCATGAGCGGCAAAAGAAATATCGCTGGCAGGCCAAACAGAAACAAGGCGGCATCGCCCAAATACGCGCCCGTTTGGCCCATCCAATTGTGCTGGACGTTGGCAGCCGCGCTGTTGAAGGCGGCATCTGCAGCGGAATAGCTGAGAACCGAGAGGCCATAGAAAAGCCCAAACAGTCCAAGCGCGGCCGCGCCGATCAACGCGCCGCTGCGAATCAAGGACGCGCGCATCATCTGTCGCCAGTTTGCCATGTTGGTCTTTGAGGTGATTTTGGAAACGCGCGATGCCATCGGAAATACTGCTCTATAAGGTTAATACGCCCTTTTCGTCTTCGGTGGACTCGCCGTCAAGCGTTACGGGCAAAATCCTCCTTTGAGTCCGTCCTTCGATTGCGCCATAAGAGTAATATGACCGAAAAAGCAGATATACTCATCATCGGAGGAGGCCTGATCGGCCTGACGCAGGCGCTGGCGCTCGCCGCCCACGGTATCACCAGCCATGTCATCGACCGCGCCGACCCGGCGGCCATGCTGGCCGCTGGCTTCGACGGGCGGACTTCGGCGATTTCCAGTTCAAGTATGAAAATGTTCGAAGCTATCGGGGTTACGGAACAGTTGGCGGGTAAAGGCTGCCCGATTGGACAAATCTGGGTCAGTGACGGGCTGAAGGCCGGAGCACTCGATTTTGTACCCGGCGCTAATGATGGTTATCTGGGCCAGATGTTCGAGAATCGCTTCTTGCGTAGCGTCTTATACAATGCTGCAAGGGATAGCGATGCGATCACGCTGCACATGCCCGTGGGTATTGCCAGCAAAAGCCGCGACGGTGTGCATTCAAAAGTGACGCTGGAAACCGGTGAGGTGCTGACTGCAGATCTGATGATCGTGGCCGAAGGCCGACAGAGCCAGACACGTGACGAGGCTGGCATCAAGATTGCGCATTGGCAATATGGGCATAGCGCGATGGTCGGCGCGATTTTTCACGAGAAGCCGCATGGGAATGTGGCATATGAGATTTTCTATCCCTCGGGGCCTTTCGCAGTGTTGCCGATGCTTGACGCTGAAGATGGGCGCCATCGCTCCGCAATTGTATGGTCGGTCAGCGAGACGGATGGTGTGGCATATATGAAATTGTCGTCGCGCGGATATGCAGCCGAGCTTGAAAAATCTATGGGGGGCATATTGGGTGCGGTCGAGCTTGCAGCGCCTTTATCGTCGTACAAGCTTGGCTTCCATCACGCTGCCGCGATTACGGGAGAGCGGCTGGTTCTGATCGGCGATAGCGCGCACGGCATCCACCCGATAGCGGGTCAGGGCCTCAATCTGGGCCTTCGTGACGTTGCCGCGCTGACGGAAGTTCTGGTTGATGGAATGCGGCTGGGCCTCGACTTCGGAGATGCGCAACTTCTCGACCGCTATAGCCGTTGGCGCAGCGTCGACACGCTCTTGGTGGCGGCTTCAACCGACGGACTGAACCGTCTTTTCTCCATCCCCGGCAAAACAGCATCTGCGGTTCGCCGTTTCGGAATGGGAATGGTACAACGCGCCGCCCCGGCCAAGGCTTTTTTCATGGCCGAGGCACGGGGAGAAAGCGGCGCGCTTCCCAAATTATTGCAAGGCGTTGCGGTTTAGTTTGTGGTTACAGGAACAACCCGGATTTCCACCCGGCGGTTGGCCGCACGGCCTGCTTCATCGAGATTGCTCGCCTTGGGCTGGCTTTCACCATAGCCTCTGGTCGCAAGACGCGCCGACTGCACACCGCGCGAGGTAAGATAACCAGCAACAGCCGAAGCGCGACGCTCTGACAGCGCCTGGTTATAGGCGTCGGACCCGGTCGAATCGGTATGACCCATGACATCGACATAGGTTTTTTCATATTGGGTCAGCGTGCTGGCAACCTTGTCCAGCGTAGCCTGAAACGATGGCTGAACTGTAGAGCTGTCTACGCCGAAGGTGATGCCCGATGGCATATCAAGCACCAGATTGTCGCCTTCGCGGATAACATCAACGCCGGTACCAGCCGTCTGTTCGCGCAGCTTCTTTTCCTGCTCGTCCATATAATAGCCAACGCCCGCGCCAGCGACAGCGCCAATTCCGGCGCCAAGAATCTTCTCTGTCCGGTCTCGCTTGCCGCCAATCAGATCGCCGAGCAAATAACCGCCTACAGCGCCGCCAACGCCGCCAATGGCTGCCTTTGAAATCGTCTTTTTGCCTGTTTCCGGATCGGTGACGCAGGCACCAAGCGGCAGGATTGCAACAAGCAGTGCCGCAGAGATAATGTGATTCTTTTTCATGATATTTCCCTCTTTAATTGCATTTAAGCATAACCATAACCAAGCTGAACCGATTATGAGCCATCCCAGCTTTTACTATTGTCACTTTTTGTGTCGCGCCGATGAAGCGCGCCGACCGTTCAATATTCGGTGAGGCTGTTGCCAAAGGGTATGGCAACGCGATAAGGCGAAACCTACCCGATGCCACCTCTTCATCCTTTCCCTTGGTTTGATGCCGCAACGATATTGGTGCTGATCGCTATCAATGGCGTGTTTGCGATGTCCGAACTCGCCATCGTTTCGGCGCGTACCGCTAAACTCAAAGCGATGGCCGATGACGGCAAGCGCGGTGCGTCGGCAGCGCTGCGGCTGGCGCGCGATCCGGGTAAGTTTCTGTCGACTGTGCAAATCGGCATCACGCTCATCGGTATCATTGCTGGCGCCTATTCGGGTTCGACATTGGGGCAACCGGTGGCCGAACGTCTGGAATTGCTTGGCATAAAGGATGACTGGGCAGACACGCTTGGTTTTAGCATCGTCATCAGCCTCACGACCTACGCCTCATTGGTCGTCGGAGAATTGGTGCCTAAACAGTTTGCGCTTATTGCCCCCGAACGGATCGCTGTCATCATGGCAGGGCCAATGGAAATGCTGGCACGGGTGACCGCCCCGATCGTATGGTTGCTCGACAAATCGAGTGCTATCATATTTCGCGCGCTCGGCCTTCGCCGTGACAGCCGCGATGCGCTAACCGCCGAGGAATTGCGAATGGTGTTTGCCGAAGCCACCCATGCGGGGATTATCGAAGAGCATGAACATAAGGTGATAGCGGGCGTAGTGCGTCTGGCCGACCGCCCTGTGCGCGAAGTGATGACGCCGCGCACCGATGTAGATCGGATTGCCGCCGATGCCTCCGAAGATGATGTACGCGATGCGCTGGTGAATTCATTGCACACAAGGTTACCTGTTACTGGCGATGGCGGCGATGACATTATCGGCGTTGTCCAGTCACGCGATATTGTTGCGGCGCAAATCAAGGGTCAGTCGCTCGACATCCGCGCGCTGATGCGCCGGGCCGAAATCATACCCGACCAGCTAGACGCAATGGACGCGTTGGAAATATTGCGGTCCTCTGATGTACCCATGTTGTTGGTGCATGACGAATATGGGCATTTCGAAGGCATTGTAACGCCCAACGACCTGCTTGCGGCGATTGCCGGTGAGTTCGCTTCGGATCAGGCCCAAGGCAGCGCGCCAAACATCATCACGCTCGATGACGGGTCGATGCTGGTATCAGGTGCCATGTCCGCCGATGCTATGGCCGAAGCACTCGACATCGACCTGCCCGATGACCGCGATTATGCGACCGCAGCTGGGCATGTGCTGCACATATTGCGTCACTTGCCAGAAGAGGGCGAAGCGTTCACCGATCAAGGCTGGCGTTTTGAGGTTGTCGACATGGATGGCCGCAAAATCGATAAGCTGCGCGTGCGACTTGCAGAAAAAGCAAGCAGGACGGACGCAGTTGAGGGCTTGTGATTGCACGGGCGCTTGATTAGGGCGTTGGCACAACAGCGGATTAGCAGGACATAAAGATGGCCGATTTCTTCCTTCCCAAAAACAGCAAGGTCCAGAAGGGCAAGGTTCACGGCGCCAAGACCGACGGCAAAGTGAAGAAATTCAAGGTCTATCGCTACGACCCGGATAGCGGCGAGAATCCCCGTTATGACACATTCGAAGTTGATACCGACAATTGTGGTCCGATGGTGCTCGATGCGCTCATCAAGATGAAGGGGGAGCAGGATAGCTCGCTCACCTTCCGCCGTTCGTGCCGCGAGGGTATTTGCGGTTCTTGTTCGATGAATATCGACGGCAAGAATGGTCTCGCCTGCACCACCGCGATCGAGGATTGCAAATCCGAAGTCACGATTACTCCGTTGCCGCATATGGAAGTCATCAAGGACCTCGTTCCTGACTTCACCCATTTCTACGCGCAATATGCGTCGATCAAACCTTGGTTGCAGACAGTCACCCCTGAACCTTCAGGGAAGGAGCGGCTCCAGTCGCCTGAAGATCGCGCCAAACTTGACGGCCTTTACGAGTGCATCTTGTGCGCCTGTTGCTCGACGAGCTGCCCGTCTTACTGGTGGAACAGCGACAAGTTTTTGGGCCCCGCGATTCTTCTCCAAGCCTATCGCTGGCTGGCGGACAGCCGCGACGAGATGACCGGTGAGCGTCTGGACGAATTGGAAGACCCGTTCCGCCTCTATCGCTGCCACACCATCATGAACTGCGCCAATGCCTGCCCTAAGGGATTGAACCCGGCCAAGGCGATTGCGGAGACCAAGAAGATGGTTGCCGAACGGCACATCTGATTTCGGGTCGACAGTTGGACACACCCGCATTCGACAGTAGCCCTGATCCGGATAATCCCGGCTGGCTGAACTGGCAGATGACCGATGCGACACGGTACAATGGAACCGTACTTGGCAAGATGCTGGTGCGCAGTGAAGGACCGGGCAAAGCGCGGCTGCGCATGTTTCCCGAACACCGGCACAGCAATTTGCGTAATGCGGTACATGGCGGTGTCACGCTGGGCTTTGTCGACGTGGCGATGTTCGGTGCGTCGCGGATGTTTGGGCTTATCGAGGCTGGTGCTGCCGTGACGCTCGACCTTTCTGTTCAGTTTATTGGCGCGGGCGTGATCGGCGAGCCGCTCGACGCTGAGGTCGAGTTGCTCAAGGAAACCGGCAGGCTGCTGTTCATGCGCGGCATCGTCGTGCAAGGCGACGAGCGGGTCGCAGCGTTCTCGGGCACCATCCGAAAACCGACCAAAAAATGACCGGGCAGCCAGTTACCGAACGTTACGCCGCGTTGGTGGCAGCAGGCGAACTGAAAGCTGACCCGGATCAGGCGGCAGCAGCGGCAGCGCTCGCGAAGGTTCAGACTGAATTGGAAGCCGTGCCGCCGCGCGGCAGCACCTTATGGCGGTTTCTCGGCAAAAAGCCCGAACCGGCGCGCGGACTCTATTTGTGGGGCGGAGTCGGGCGCGGCAAGTCGATGCTGATGGATCTTTTCTTTGATAGCGTCCGCATCAAACGCAAGCGCCGCGCGCATTTCCACGAGTTCATGCTCGACATCCATGCGCGGCTGAAGGTCGAGCGCGAAAAGGAAGTTGGCGACCCTATTCCGCCGCTGGTCGAAGCATTGGCCGACGAAGCGCGGCTGCTCTGTTTTGACGAGATGGTGGTGAACAACATGGCCGATGCAGCGATTATGTCGCGGTTGTTCACCGGGCTGATCGCGCAAGGCGTTACAATAGTAACGACATCAAACCGCCATCCAGACGATCTGTATAAGGATGGTCTCAACCGGCAACTTTTCCTGCCCTTTATCGAACTGGTAAAGGACAGACTCGATATCATCGGCCTCAACGGTCCGACCGATTATCGGCGAGACCGGTTGGGCAATGCCGAAACCTGGCTGGTGCCCAACGGAGCCGAAGCGACCAAAAAGCTGTCCGAAACCTTCTTCCGCCTGACCGACTATCCCCCCGAAGACCGCGCGCATGTTCCCACGGCGGAAATCGATTTGGGAGGCGGGCGGAATCTTCATGTACCAAAGTCACTCAAGGGTGTTGCGGTCTTTTCTTTCAAACGGCTTTGCGGTGAGGCGCGAGGGGCGGCGGACTATCTCGCTATCGCGCGGCGCTATCATAGCGTCATCATCGTCGGCATACCCGTGCTGGGCCCGCAAAGCCGGAACGAGGCGGCGCGCTTTGTAACGCTGATCGATGCGCTCTACGAATATAAGGTGAAATTGCTGGCCAGCGCAGATGCCGCACCGGACGCATTATACCCCGAAGGGGACGGCAAGTTCGAGTTCGACCGTACCGTGTCGCGGCTCCTTGAAATGCAGTCGGAAGAATATCTGGCAGAAGGGCATGGCGCGCATTAGGGTAAGCCAAACAGGGAGACGGTCATGAAACGATTATTGGCACTATCGGCGGCATTATTAGCGCTGACGCCGTTGCAAGCTCAAGACGATGCAAAGCGTACGGCGGAAAAGCAACTCTTTGCCAAAATAGTCGAAATCCCGACCGTCGACGGCCGGACAGCCGAATTCAAGAAAATGACCGCTTTGCTGACTGCGGAATTCCGCAAGGCTGGCATCAACAACGTCATCGTCAAGGACCATGACAACACCCAAGCGCTAATCGCCCGCTGGCCCGCCGCCAAGCCATCGGGCAAGAAACCGATATTGCTGATGGCCCATATGGATGTAGTTGAGGCCAAGGAAAGCGACTGGAAATATCCGCCGTTCAAATTCCGCGAAGAAGGCGGCTATTATCTCGGACGCGGGTCAAATGATAACAAGGCGGCACTGACGGGCATATTGATTGCTCTTCAATATCTGCGCGCCGAAAAGTTCGAAACCACGCGCGATATTATCGTCCTGTTCACGGGCGACGAGGAAACATCGGCCAATGGCGCCAAGCGCGCCGTCGCCGAATGGCGCGACCTGATCGACGCCGAATTTGCGTTGAATGGCGATGCGGGTGGCGGGAGCGTTTACGCCGACGGCAAGGTCGAAGGCTTCGGCATGCAAATCGCCGAGAAAACCTATGCCGATTACAAGCTGACCGCGACCAACCGCGGCGGCCATAGCAGCCGACCCCGGCCGGACAATGCGATTTACGCGCTGGCCCATGCCCTGACCGAAGTGGAACGCTTCCGGTTCCAGCCGATGATCAACGACGGCACGCGCGCCTATTTCACAGGCATTGCCCAAAGCGACGGCGGCAATTTTGCCGACCTCGTCAAGCGCTTCCTCGCCGACCCCAATGACCGCGAGGTTGCTGATTTGCTCGAGGCCAACGACCCCGGCCTGACCCGGACGCGCTGTGTTGCGACGATGCTGAATGGCGGACATGCGCCAAACGCGCTGCCGCAAAAGGCTGAAGCGAACGTCAATTGCCGTATCTTCCCCGGCACAACCGCCGAAGCGGTACGGGTCCAGTTGCAGGGGCTCGCCGGCCCCGATGTCACGGTAACGCTGGACAACAGTTCGCCCGCGTCGGATCCGTCGCCGCTACGCGCGGACATTACTGAAGCCTATCGCAGCGCGGTTGCAACCCGGTTCAAAGATGCACCGCTCGTGCCTTTAATGTCGGCAGGGGCGACCGATGGCTCCTATTTGCGCAATGCCGGTATCCCGGTCTACGGCTTTGGCGGGCTGTGGGGGATTGTCGGCGAGAAAGAAGGTGTCCACGGTCTCGACGAACGCGTGCTGGCCGATGGTTTTCACGGTCAAATCCCGATCTGGATGGAAATGCTGCGCCGCGTCGCTGGTTAAAATCAGTCGCTATCGCTATTGCGAACTGTTATCATAAAAAGCCTTAACTTTAGACCTTTAGTGGGTTGTTCTCGGGCGTGATTCGGCGTATCGACGCCGCAATTCCGCCAAAGGCCCTAAGGGAAGGACATCGTTTTCATGGCTCGCAAAAAGATTGCGCTTATCGGCGCCGGTAATATCGGCGGCACCCTCGCCCACCTCACAGCATTGAAAGGCCTTGGCGACATTGTATTGTTCGACGTCGTCGAAGGCGTGCCGCAGGGCAAGGCGCTCGACCTATCGCAATGCGGCCCCGTTGAAGGCTTCGACGCCAAAATCACCGGCACCAATGATTATGCCGATATCGCGGGCGCAGACGTCATCATCGTCACCGCCGGAGTAGCCCGCAAGCCGGGGATGAGCCGCGACGATTTGCTGGGTATCAACCTAAAGGTTATGAAGGCGGTCGGCGAAGGCATCGCCGCTAATGCGCCTAACGCATTCGTCATCTGTATCACCAACCCGCTCGACGCGATGGTTTGGGCATTGCGCGAATTTTCCGGCCTGCCGCATCATATGGTCGTCGGCATGGCAGGCGTGCTCGATTCGAGCCGCTTCAGCCACTTCCTTGCCGATGAATTCAACGTTTCGGTCAAGGATGTCACCAGCTTCGTGCTCGGCGGCCACGGCGACACGATGGTGCCGGTGATCCAGTACTCGACCGTTTCGGGCATCCCGGTTCCCGACCTGATCGCGATGGGCATGTCGACTCAGGAGCGTATTGACGCCATCGTCGCACGGACCCGTGCAGGCGGCGGCGAGATTGTCGCGCTCCTCAAAACCGGCTCGGCCTATTACGCGCCAGCCACCAGCGGCATTGCGATGGCCGAAGCCTATTTGTACGACCAGAAGCGAGTCCTGCCCGCCGCAGTCCACCTGACTGGCCAATATGGTGTCGATAATCTCTATGTCGGCGTACCCGTGGTAATCGGCGCTGGCGGCGTCGAGAAAGTCGTCGAAATCGCACTCGATGACGAAGCAAAAGGCAACCTTGCGGTCAGCGTCGACGCGGTCAAGGAACTGCTGGTGGCTTGCAAAGCAATTGATGGAAGTCTGGCATGAGCATCCTGATTAACAAAAATACCAAGGTTATCACGCAGGGTATGACCGGTGCCACCGGCACTTTCCACACCGAGCAGGCGCTGGCTTATGGCACGCAGATGGTCGGTGGGGTTACGCCGGGCAAGGGCGGGACGACGCATATCGGGCTGCCGATGTTCGATACCGTGCTTGAGGCCAAGCAGGCGACCGGCGCGGATGCCAGCGTTGTCTATGTGCCGCCACCCTTCGCTGCTGACTCAATCCTCGAAGCAATCGACGCCGAAATCCCGCTGATCGTCTGCATCACCGAAGGCATTCCCGTGCTCGACATGGTCAAGGTCAAGCGCGCGCTTTCGGGTTCCAAGTCGCGGCTAATCGGGCCGAACTGCCCCGGCGTGCTGACGCCCAATGAATGCAAGATCGGCATCATGCCCGGTAGCATTTTTTCGGCCGGTTCGGTCGGCGTCGTCTCGCGTTCGGGTACCTTGACATACGAAGCCGTGTTCCAGACCACCGCCGAAGGTCTTGGCCAGACCACTGCGGTCGGCATTGGCGGCGACCCCGTCAACGGCACCAACTTCATCGATTGCCTTGAGCTTTTCCTCGCCGACGATGCCACCCAATCGATAATCATGATTGGCGAAATTGGCGGCAGCGCGGAGGAAGAAGCGGCGCAGTTCCTGATCGACGAAGCTAAGAAGGGCCGCAAAAAGCCGATGGCCGGTTTCATCGCCGGACGCTCGGCCCCTCCCGGACGCCGCATGGGTCATGCCGGTGCCATCGTATCTGGCGGCAAGGGCGACGCAGAAAGCAAGATCGCGGCGATGGAAGCGGCGGGCATTCGCATGTCGGCGTCGCCGTCGCTATTGGGCAAGACGTTGGTTGAGGTTCTCAAGGGCTAAACCGCCAAATCCTCCCCAAGGAAGGCAGTATCATGGGTATCGAAAACCAGGATTTCGAAATTGAGCGCGGCCCAAGCTGGGAACGCGCGAACTGGCCGCTCGGCGTCACCGACGAACTGACCGGTGCGCTCGATCCGACGCAGATGGCGGTCGAGATCAAGGCGGCAGCTAAAGCTGCTGGCAAGCCGATGGCAGAGGCCGATGCGGTTTCGGCAGCAAGCGATTCGATCCGTGCGATGATGCTGGTGCGCACCTACCGCGTGCGCGGACATCTCGCGGCTAATCTCGATCCGCTTGGGCTTTCGAAGCAGGAAATTCCTGCTGACCTGACGCCCGAATATCATGGCTTTTCCGGCGCAGACCTTGAAAAGCGAGTATATGTCGGTGGCACGCTGGGCCTCGAATGGACGACGGTGCGAGAGCTGGTCGATATCCTGCGTGCCAATTACTGCGGGCCGGTCGGACTTGAATATATGCACATTGCCGACGTCGAAGAACGCCGGTTTTTGCAAGAGCGGATGGAAGGCAAGGACGCCGCCATCCAGTTCACGCCCGAAGGCAAGAAGGCGATTCTCGCGAAGGTCATAGAGGCCGAGCAGTACGAGAAATTCTTGGGCCGCAAATATGTTGGCACCAAACGCTTCGGCCTCGACGGCGGCGAGGCAATGATTCCGGCGCTTGAGGCAGTCATCAAATATGGCGGCAGCCTTGGCGTTCGCGAAATCGTTTATGGCATGCCACATCGCGGGCGTTTGAACGTCCTCGCCAATGTGATGGCCAAGCCCTACCGAGTCATCTTCCACGAATTTTCAGGCGGTTCGTCCAGCCCTGAAGATGTCGGCGGCTCGGGCGATGTCAAATATCATCTCGGCACCAGCACCGACCGCGAATTCGACGGAATCAAGGTGCATATGAGCCTCGTGCCCAACCCTTCGCATCTCGAAGCGGTAAACCCCGTAGTGCTCGGCAAAGTGCGCGCCAACCAGACCGCGCGTGACGATCTCGGCAAGCACGAGCAAGTTCTCCCCGTGTTGCTCCACGGCGACGCGGCCTTTGCCGGACAAGGCATCGTGTGGGAGTGCCTCGGTTTCTCCGGCATTCGCGGTTACAACACCGGCGGCTGTTTGCACTTCATCGTAAACAACCAGGTCGGTTTCACCACCAGCCCGCAATTTGCGCGCTCATCGCCTTATCCATCCGATGTCGCAAAAGGCGTGCAAGCCCCAATCTTCCACGTCAACGGCGACGACCCAGAGGCAGTGACCTTCGCTTGCAAGATCGCGATCGAATTCCGCCAGACATTCCACCGCGACATCGTGATCGATATGTGGTGCTATCGCCGCTTCGGCCATAATGAAGGCGACGAGCCAAGTTTCACCCAGCCTTTGATGTACAAGGTCATCAAGACGCATCCCGGCGTCGGCGAATTATATGCCAAGCGGCTGGTCGAGCAGGGCGTGATCGACGCCAATTGGGCGAACGAACATATCACGCGCTTTGTCGCCACGCTCGAACAGGAGTTTGCCAGCGCCGCTGATTACAAGGCTAACGAAGCCGACTGGTTCGGTGGGCGTTGGTCAGGCCTTTCAAAACCAGCCGACCCCGAAATCTGCGCGGCGCAATGTCGAGACCGGCGTGTCGAAGAAATTGTTCGACAGTCTAGGCCGCACGCTGACAACTGTGCCCGAAGGCCTCAACATCCACCCGACTTTGGGCCGCGTGCTCGAAGCCAAAAAAGCAATGTTCGCGAGTGGCGAGAATATCGACTGGGCGACCGGCGAGGCTTTGGCGTTCGGCGGGCTGCTGTCCGAAGGCTATGGCGTCCGCCTGTCCGGACAGGATTCGGGGCGCGGCACGTTTAGCCAGCGCCACGGCGTCTGGGTCGATCAGGGCACCGAAGAAAAATACGTGCCGCTGTCCACTCTTCCGCATGGGCGGTTCGAGATCCTCGACAGCCCGCTATCCGAATTCGGCGTCCTTGGTTTCGAATATGGCTTTGCCGGGGCTGAGCCGAAAACGCTTGTCCTTTGGGAAGCGCAGTTCGGCGACTTCGTCAACGGCGCACAGGTCATTATCGACCAGTTCATTGCAGCGGGCGAAGCGAAATGGCTGCGTGCCAACGGCCTCGTGATGTTGCTGCCGCATGGTTACGAAGGTCAAGGGCCGGAGCATTCATCGGCACGGCTCGAGCGGTTTTTGCAGCTCTGCGCCGAGGATAATATCCAGGTCGCCAACTGCACGACGCCTGCAAATTATTTCCATTTGCTCCGCCGTCAGATGGCGCGGTCGTTCCGTAAGCCGCTCATTGTGATGACCCCCAAGTCGCTGCTGCGGCACAAGATGGCGGTATCGAAGGCCGAAGATTTCCAAGGCGAAAGCCACTTCATGCGGATATTGTCGGACCCTTCGGCACCAGCCGATGCCGATGTGAAGCGGCTGGTATTGTGTTCGGGCAAGGTTGCCTATGACCTGATGGAAGCGCGCAATGCCGCTGGTGATACCGACACGGCGATTGTCCGTTTGGAGCAATTATATCCCTTCCCCGGCGAACCTTTGGTGGTCCGCCTGAAGCGCATGGCGAACCTCGAAGAAGTCGTCTGGGCGCAGGAAGAACCGAAAAATGCAGGCAGCTGGTCATTCGTCGATCCGTTTATCGAAGAATGCCTTGCCGATGCCAAAACCAAACCAACCCGCGCGCGTTATGCCGGGCGTAAAGCGGCGGCTGCCACTGCAACCGGGCTTGCCAAACGCCATCAGGCCGAACAGGCGGCGTTGGTCGCCGACGCGCTGGGCCACAATGTCCGCGCCGAAATCCGCCGTCAAAGAAAAGGCTGATACGATATGAGCACCGAAGTCAAAGTCCCCGTATTGGGCGAATCCATCACCGAAGCGACGCTTGGCCAATGGCTGAAAAAGCCCGGCGAAGCAGTTGCCGCCGATGAACCCATTGCCAGCCTCGAGACTGACAAAGTCGCAATTGAAGTCCCTTCGCCGGTAGCTGGCGTAATGGGTGCCTATGTCGTTGAAGAAGGCGCGACGGTGAATGTCGGCGCTGTGATTGCGAGCATTGAGGCGGGATCAGGCGCGCCTGCTGCTACGCCTGCGCCGGCAGTTGCCGCGGCTGCACCACAACCGGTTGCGACAGCGCCTGCTCCTGCACCTGTTGCCGCGCCCGCTGAAAACTCCGATCTGCCATTGTCGCCAGCCGTTCGCCGTCTGGTGCTTGAGCTCGGCATCGACCCGTCGAAGATCAAAGGCACCGGCAAAGATGGCCGTCTGACCAAAGAAGATGTTGTGGCCGCCGCGAAGGGTGCGCCTGCCGCTGCACCTGCCGCCGCCGCATCGGTCGCAGCCCCTGCTGTAGCCGGTCGTCAGGAAGAACGTGTGCGCATGACTCGCCTGCGCCAGACTGTAGCCAAGCGTCTGAAGTCAGCTCAGGAAACCGCAGCGTTGCTCACCACGTTCAACGACTGCGACATGAGCGAAGTGATCGCCGCGCGCGAGAAGTACAAGGAATTGTTCGAAAAGAAGCACGGCGTGAAGCTCGGCTTCATGAGCTTCTTTACCAAGGCGGTGGCGCTTGCGGTGCATGACATTCCTGCAGTCAACGCGCAGATCGACGGTGATGAAATTGTCTATCACAACTATCTCGACGTCTCGGTCGCAGTCAGCGCGCCTAACGGCTTGGTTGTCCCGGTCGTCCGCAATGCCGACAAGCTATCCTTCGCCGACATCGAAAAAGCCATCGGCGATTTCGGCGCGCGCGCCAAGGCCGGCACACTCACCATGGAAGATATGGCTGGCGGCACGTTCACCATTTCCAATGGCGGCGTGTTCGGCGGCCTGATGTCCACCCCGATCATCAACCCGCCGCAGTCAGCGGTGCTCGGGCTCCACCGCATTGAGGACCGCCCGGTCGTGCGCAATGGCGAAATCGTTATCCGTCCGATGATGTATCTGGCACTCAGCTATGACCACCGCCTGATCGACGGCCGCGAAGCCGTGACCGCGTTGAAGACAATCAAGGAAGCGATTGAAGACCCCACCCGGTTGCTAATCGACCTTTAAGGAAACCCACATGGCAGAACAAGATTATGACCTGATTGTCATCGGCGCTGGCCCGGGCGGCTATGTCGCAGCAATCCGTGCGGCGCAATTGGGGTTGAAAACCGCTTGTGTGGAAAGTCGTGAGACGCTTGGCGGTACCTGCCTTAACGTCGGCTGCATTCCATCGAAAGCGATGCTGCATGCATCGGAAATGTATCATGAGGCGCATTCGGGTGCGCTCGCCAAATTTGGCATCGACTTCAAAAGTGTCGGTTTGAACCTCGACCAAATGCAGGCCGAGAAGACCAAAGCGGTTGGCGAGCTGACCGGCGGTATCGAGTTTCTGTTCAAGAAGAACAAGGTCGATTGGCTCAAGGGCCATGCCACCTTTACCTCGGCCAACTCGATTGATGTTGCGGGTAAGAGCTACACTGCCAAGAACATCATGATCGCAACTGGTTCCTCCGTCACCCCGTTGCCAGGCGTCGAGATCGACCAGAAAGTCATCGTCGATTCGACGGGCGCGTTGGCGTTGCCCAAGGTTCCCAAACATATGGTCGTGATCGGCGGCGGCGTCATCGGTCTTGAACTCGGTAGCGTGTGGCTGCGGCTCGGGGCGGAAGTAACCGTTGTTGAATATCTCGACCAGATCCTGCCCGGCATGGACGGCGAGGTCCGCAAGGAAGCGGCAAAGATTTTCAAGAAGCAGGGCTTCAACATCCGCACGGGAACCAAAGTTACCGGCGCCACTGTCAAGGGTGGCAAGGCGAGCCTTACCGTCGAACCGGCCGCGGGCGGAGCGTCGGAAACTATCGAAGCCGATTGCGTTCTCGTTGCAATTGGACGCAAGCCCAACACTGACGGCCTCGCGCTCGATAAGGCAGGGCTGACGGTAAACAATCGCGGCCAGATCGACATCGGCCATGATTTCCAGACCAGCGTACCTGGTATCTATGCCGTCGGCGATGTCGTCCCCGGCCCGATGCTCGCGCACAAGGCGGAAGACGAAGGCCTAGCCGCCGCGGATTTCATCGCAGGCGGAACCGGAATCGTGAACCATGACGTCATTCCGGGCGTGGTTTACACCTACCCAGAAATCGCCAGCGTTGGCCTGACCGAAGAGCAAGCGAAAGAGCGCGGCGAAGTAAAAGTCGGCAAATTTCCAATGATGGCCAACAGCCGTGCCAAGACCAACCGCGACACCGATGGTTTCGTAAAAGTTGTAGCCGACGCCAAAACCGACCGGGTGCTTGGCGTTCACATCATCGCTTCGATCGCGGGAAGCATGATTGCCGAAGCCGCAGTCGCGATGGAATTCGGCGCAACATCGGAAGACATTGCCTACACCTGCCACGCCCACCCGACTCATGCCGAGGCACTCAAGGAAGCGGCAATGGCGGTGACTGGCAAGCCGATCCATATGTAGGATGTTCAAAGAGGCCGTCCAGCTCGCGCCCGCGCTCATTGCCTGGCTAGACCTTTTTGGCATTGCGGTGTTTGCTGCCTCTGGTGCGTTGGCAGCGGCACAGCGCGGGCAGACTCTGGTTACATTTTCGTTCTTCGCATTGATTACCGGCGTCGGCGGCGGGACCGTCCGCGACCTGCTGATTGGTGCGCCGGTATTCTGGGTTCAGGATTGGCGGTTTGCCGCGACCTGTCTGGTGACGGCTGTTCTGGTATGGGTAACGCCAAAGAATTTCTGGAATGCCCGTGCACTCGACTGGTTCGACGCTATCGGCATTGCGATTTATGCCGTGTTCGGAACATGGAAGTCGCTGACGCTCGGTGTGCACTTGCTCCCTGCCATGATGATGGGCGTGATTACCGCCTGTGTTGGCGGCATCATCCGCGATGTGCTGGCGGGTGAGCCGTCCATCCTGCTCAAGCCGGAAATATATGTCACAGCCGCCGCGCTCGCATCCGGGCTATTCGGCTTGCTTCTATGGTTCGGCGCACCAGTACTTCCCGCCGCGGCTATCAGCGCCGCCGCCGGTTTTGCCTTGCGCGCCATGGCAATCCTAAAGGGCTGGGCTATTCCCGCCTATCGGGGTTAATCAACGATAGCGGTTGGGGAACAAGCGCTTCAGATTCGCGACCTTCGGCTTGTCCCATGCGGTGATGTAGGGATGAGTCGGGTTTTTTGCCATGAAGTCCTGATGATATGTTTCTGCAGGAAAGAAGCTATAGGCTTCGATTTTGGTCACAATCGGCTTTTTCCAATAGCCTGCCTTACCCAGCTGCGCGATATAAGATGACGCCGCCTTGCGTTGCGCTGTTGTTGCTGGGAAAATTGCAGTGCGATATTGGCTGCCCGTATCTGGCCCCTGACGGTTCAATTGGGTCGGGTCGTGCGTCACCGAAAAGAAAATGTGCAGCAGATCGTTATAGCTGACCAGCGCTGGATTGTATCGGATGCGAACAGATTCGGCGTGGGCGGTGCGTCCGCCGCTGACCAGATCATAATCCGCACTCGCCTTTGTACCACCCGAATAGCCGGATTCGACACTGGTCACGCCCTTTACGCGTTCGAACACGCCTTCGATCCCCCAGAAACAACCCCCGGCAAATACCGCAGTCTGCATCCCCTTCGGCTCGACAATTGGCGCAGTGGGTGCAGCGATGCGGATGCCTTCGGCGGCTTCAGCTGTACCGATCAGCGAGGTGGCGTTGGTGCCGCACGCGGTAGTGAATAGAAGTGCCGCTGCGACGGGCAGCAAGCGAAGGGTCAGTCTATTTGCTCGGGGAAATATTTTCATGAACGGGCGCTCCAACCGTAATCGACCGCGCTGCTTCGACATCCACGCTCTGCGCCGCAGCAGGCTTTACTATCGCCAGTCCGGCAACCCCCAAGGCAAATCCGCCCGCAAGGCTGAGGAAAAGATCTGATCGCACGAAGTTGAAAATACGGTCCATTTTGTTTCTCTGGTTCTGCTGCCTATTCGGTAGCTGCGGTAGATACGTTACCGCGCCACAAAAGGTTTCAAGCAGACCCCAGGTTAAGTCCTACTTAACGCGCCGTTTTCTTTTGTTCATCTGCGGTCAGACGAGCGCAGCGCACGCCGACTGAATGCGGGTGCATGCTTCCTTGAGAACTTCTGCCGATGTCGCATAAGAAATACGGAAGCCTGGCGAAAGGCCGAAGGCGGCGCCATGGACCGCGGCAACGCGATAATCGTCGAGGAAATAATCGATCAAATCGGCGTCGGTTTCGATTTTCTTACCCTTCGGTGTCGTTTTGCCAATTACACCGCTGGCGTCAGGATAAACGTAGAAAGCACCTTCGGGCGTAGGGCAACTGAGCCCGGGCGCATCGTTGAGCATCGCAACCACAAGATCGCGCCGTTCCTTGAATGCCGCATTACGTTCCCGCAGAAAATCCTGCGGACCGGTCAGTGCAGCTAGCGCGGCATATTGCGAAATCGAGCATGGGTTACTAGTCGACTGCGACTGCAAATCGGCCATCGCCTTTATCAGCCATTCGGGCCCACCCGCATAGCCGATACGCCAGCCGGTCATCGCATAAGCCTTTGACGCACCATTCATCGTCAATGTGCGGTCATAAAGTTCCGGGCAGACCTGAAGCATCGTCGCAAAGGGTGACTGCGCATACCAGATATGCTCGTACATATCGTCGGTCAGCAGCATGACATGCGGATGTTTCAGCAAAACCTGACCCAATGCCTCCAGCTCAACTGCATTATAGGCCGCACCGGTCGGGTTCGACGGCGAATTGAGAATCAGCCATCGCGTGTTGGGGGTAATTGCCGCATCCAGTTGCTCTGGAGTGATTTTATAATTTTGTGCGGCATTTGCCATGATTACGACGGGCGTTCCGCCTGCAAATTGCACAATGTCGGGATAGCTCACCCAATAAGGGGCAGGGATAATGACCTCATCGCCTTTGTCGATGGTCGCAACCAGCGCATTGAACAAGGTATGCTTGCCACCAGAATTTACCGTGATCTGCTTTGGCCCATATTCGATTCCATTGTCGCGCTTGAACTTGGCGATGATTGCCTGTTTCAACGGCGCAATGCCGTCAACGGCTGTATATTTGGTCATGCCGTCACGGATGGCCTGAATAGCCGCCTCCTTGACGAAGTCTGGCGTGTCAAAATCGGGCTCGCCAGCCGAAAGGCCGATGACATCAATGCCTTGTGCCTTCAACTCGATAACACGGCCCGACATGGCAAGCGTTGCCGAAGGGGCGATCCGGCCAAGCGCGGCGGACAAATGGTCGATCATGGCATTACTTTCGTGGGCTTTTTGAACGCAAATTGCGTGGCTGCCCCTAATGCGTCGCTAAAAGTTACGCAACCCTGTTGGCGCGAATAAGACCGCGCAGGCTGTTTCCGACAAAGAAGCCGCCCGACAGATCATCGATTTCGAGATCCGCCTCCTCGGCTTTCCCCTCAGCAATCATCTCTCGTCGCAGCACCGAGGGAAGCAAGCCGGTTTCGAGCCTTGGGGTAAGCAGCTTTCCTCCGCGCTCAACAAAGAGTGAGCTGATGCTGCCTTCGGTAAGCCGCCCGTCCTTCCCGACAAAGATCACCTCGTCGCAATCAGCGCGCGACTTACGGGCGTCATCATAAAAAGCCCGGTCGGATATCTTGTGCCGTAACCGGAAGTCCTGCCGATCAACCGGCAATGGCATCACCGCCACCCGCCACTCCTCGACTTCAACCAAAGAACGAATTTCTATTGCCAACCCACCTTGTTGCGATGCGAGCAGCCTGACTTTCGACAAAGCATCCAGATGAAAAGTTGCCGCATGCAATTTATTGCGTGCATCATGCCGGTCGAATTCGAACCCGAAAATGCGCGCGCTTTCCTTCATTCGCTCAAGATGCAGCTCAAGCCGCAAGATTCCCTCCGCTGGTTCGAAGCGCATCGTCTCGATCAGGTCAAACCCATAGCCTTTCAATTTGGCAAAATCCCCCTTCGCCAGACACTCCGCCCATTCGTCGCTTTCCTGCGAGTCTGCAACTATGCCTGAGCCGAGGCCCAGTGAAACCGTCTTCGCCTCATCACACAAGGTAAAAGTGCGAATGCCGACGTTAAATGCCGCATCGCCATTGGCATCAATGCGCCCGATCGATCCGCAGTAAATTCCGCGTGGCGCATTTTCGACTTCGTTGATGATCTGCATCGCCCGGATTTTAGGTGCGCCAGTAATCGATCCGCAGGGGAAGAGCGCCTCTATGACGTCTATCGCGTCGCTATCATGGGGCAGGATCCCGGTCACAGTGGAGGTCATTTGATGGACCGTTGGGTAGCTTTCGATATGAAAAAGTTCCGGTACCGACACCGAGCCCGCCTCGCACACCCGCGACAGATCGTTGCGCAAGAGATCGACAATCATCAGATTTTCGGCGCGTTGCTTTGGGTCGGTACGAAGATGCTCGACAGCGGCGGCATCAGCGTCGACGTCAGCGCGGCGTTCGGCGGTACCCTTCATCGGTTTGGTCGTCACACGCCGATCTTTCAATGCAAAAAATAGCTCGGGAGAAAATGACAGATAATGCCTTTCACCCGTCCAGATAACGCCGCCATATCCCGCCGCCGCACGAGGGCGAAGCGCGGCATAAAGCGCCAGCGGGTCGCCGATATAGTCAGCGGACAGCGGAAAGGTCAGATTAGCCTGATAGATGTCGCCTGCGGCGATATAATCCTGCACCGTTTCAAACGCGTTGGAATAGTCCGTGCGGGATATTCCGGGTCGTAGCGCAGACAGCCACGCCCCGGCGGCGTCCGGTAGATTTGACGCTATGGCGTCTGTACTAATTGCTTCAAATCGCTCGAATAAACCAAACCAGGCGAGCGGCGCGTCAGGGGCAACGGCTAACTGGGGAAGTAATGCGCTACCTGCGTCATAAGCGAGATACCCCGCAGCATGCAGCTTTTGCTCTTTTGCGGCCCGCAATTCCTGCAGCAACATTGAGATCTGTGCGGGGGAGTGTGCAGATATCGTTCGAACTGGATTTGCATATAACCGCGCAGGCGATGCACCTGAAGCACGCGCATCATCAAGCAAGACAAAAGGGCTATCTTTGGGAATCATATTTCGCATTTCATGCGAATAGTTGGAGCGGGTGAGGGGAATCGAACCCCCGTATTCAGCTTGGGAAGCTGCTGCTCTACCATTGAGCTACACCCGCATTTCATACCTGCCATTATCCCGCCTAGTAGGAATATGCTAGGCCTTCAACCGTTCGGCGTGCCAGGCGAGATGTTCGGCCATGAAGGTCGAGATGAAATAATAGCTATGGTCATAGCCGGGTTGCATACGAACCGTCGCCTTCTGCCCCGCAGCCTGACATGCTTCGACCAGCAAATGCGTTTTGAGCTGCTCAGTCAGGAAGTTATCCGCATCGCCTTGGTCGACCAGCAGGTCGGGTAGCCGCGCACCGTTCCGGATCAGGGTGCATGCATCATATTCTTCCCACAATGTTCGGTCGCTGCCGAGATATCCATTCAGCGCCTTTTCTCCCCACGGGCAATTCATCGGCGAAACTATCGGCGCGAATGCCGAGGTTGATCGATAATGGCCGGGGTTGCGCAAACTGACCGTTAACGCGCCATGTCCGCCCATCGAGTGCCCCATGATAGCCTGCCGCTCGGTATCGACAGGGAAATGTTCGGCAACAAGCTTGGGAAGTTCGCTCTCGATATAAGTGCGCATCCGATAATGTGCTGCGTAAGGATCGACCAACGCATCGACATAAAAGCCCGCGCCGAGGCCGAAGTCATAAGCGCCGGCCGGATCGTCAGGCACGCCGTCACCGCGCGGGCTGGTGTCTGGCGCAACAAATATCAGGCCCAATTCTGCGCAAGCGCGGCGATATTCGCCTTTATCGGTCACATTGGCGTGCGTGCAAGTAAGCCCGGATAGATACCAGACAACTGGCAACTTCGCCCCCGGTTCGTGCAGCGGAACATACACCGAGAATGTCATGTCTGTACCGGTCGCGGTCGAACTATGTTTGTAGACGCCCTGCGCGCCGCCAAAGGCGGTGTTTGTCGATATTGTTTCGAGTGTCATGCAGGCTCCAGTGTGGGGATCGGGGCAACTATCGGTATATGCCGCCAATGGGTCAATGCGCGAATGAGATCATTTGGCGCAAGGCTAAGTGTCGCACTGTTACGCAAAGGGTGGCAGTTTATGATATCCGCCTTCGCCAGTCGTTCATCTAGCACGAAGTATACCGCGCGACCTATGTCATTGATCGCGGCAAGCGCAGTGACAGACCCCGGCGAAATGCCGAGCAGTTGCTCCATCTCTTCCACCTTGCCAAAACTGACACGGCCGCAGCCAACAGCGTCGGGCAATGCTTTCAGATCGACTCGCGCGTCGTCGGGAACGGTCACCAACCAAAAGACGCCAGCCTTGTCTTTCAGGAACAGATTCTTGGTATGCGCGCCCTTTATATGCCGCGTATGCTGGCTGCTTTCCTCGACGGTGAACACGGGCGCGTGCTCATACACCTCATAATCGATGCCGAGCGCGGCCAGATCGGCATATAGCCGCGCTTCGGCATCATTCATGGCGTCAAATTCGGCTTAGTCGGTGACACGGTGCAGCGCGCAGAGCTTGTTGCCATCGGGATCGCGCAGATAGGCCAGATACAATTTCATGCCATTGCCTTCGCGCACGCCGGGGGGATCCTCAATCGCCGTGCCGCCATTATCGATGCCAGCTTGATGCCAGGCATTGGCCTGCTCAGGGGTCATTCCAAAACCGATGGTGCAGCCATTGCCATGCGTTGCGGGCCCGCCGTCGATTGGCGGTGTCACAAGGAACATCGAACCGTTGTGGATATAAATCAGGCGCCCCTTCGGGTCCTGCATGCCTTCCTTACCGCCCATTGCAGCAAAGGTTGCGTCGTAAAATTTCTTTGAACGGGCAATGTCGTTACTGCCCACCATCATGTGACTGTACATATTTTCTCTCCTAATAAATCAGTAAACCACAACACTTCGGATGCTCTCGCCTGCGTGCATCAGGTCGAACGCCTTGTTGATATCCTCAAGCCCCATTACATGCGTAATCATCGGATCGATCTCGATTTTACCAGTCATGTACATGTCGACGATCTTTGGAACGTCGGTCCGCCCTTTGGCGCCGCCAAATGCAGTGCCCCGCCAGTTACGGCCAGTCACGAGCTGAAACGGACGCGTCGCGATTTCCTTGCCGGCTTCGGCGACGCCGATGATGATGCTGGTGCCCCAGCCGCGGTGGCATGCCTCGAGCGCGGTACGCATCACTTCGGTGTTGCCCGTCGCATCGAAGGTGTAGTCCGCGCCGCCGTCGGTCATCTCGACGATCTTCGCCACGACATCTTCGCGGCTCATGCCCTTGCTGTTGAGGAAGGCAGTCATGCCGAACTTGCGGCCCCATTCCTCACGGTCCGGGTTGATATCGACGCCGATGATCTTGCCCGCACCCGCCAGCCTAGCGCCTTGGATAACGTTGAGGCCAATCCCGCCTAGGCCAAAGACGACAACATTATCGCCGACCTGTACCTTGGCGGTATTGACCACCGCGCCGACACCCGTCGTGACACCGCAACCAATGTAACAGCTCGACTGAAATGGCGCATCTTCACGGATTTTGGCGACAGCGATTTCAGGCAGCACGGTGAAGTTCGAAAAGGTCGAGCAACCCATATAATGGAATATAGTCTGGCCCTTGTAGCTGAAGCGGCTCGTTCCATCGGGCATCAGTCCTTTGCCCTGAGTTGCGCGGATCGCGGTGCACAAATTGGTCTTGCCCGACAGACAGCTTTTACACTGGCGACATTCCGGCGTGTAGAGCGGGATTACATGATCGCCCGGTTCGACCGAAGTCACGCCAGCGCCAATCTCACGCACAATGCCTGCACCCTCATGGCCGAGTACGCTAGGGAAAATCCCCTCGCTGTCGAAACCATCCAACGTATACGCATCGGTGTGACAAATTCCCGTTGCCATAATCTCGACCAGCACTTCGCCCGCCTTTGGCCCCTCCAGATCAAGCTCGACAATCTCAAGCGGCTTCTTCGCTTCAAACGCAACGGCAGCGCGGGTCTTCATTGGGGACTTCTCCTTGAACTGTTGCCAAGGCTTTGACCACCAACCCCATCAAATCGCAAGACTAGATTCCGGCATACCAGTCATAGTCGTGCGCGTCCTCCCAATAGCCGCCATTGCCGCCGTAGAATTTTTTGAGGTCATCGGTCGCCTCGACCCGCATCACATATTTGGCTTGTTTATAGCCCAATTGTCGTTCGACGCGTAGCCGCAGCGGAGCGCCGTGACGAACTGGCAGAACACCGTCATTCATACTCCACGCTAAGATGGTTTGCGGATGAAAAGCGTCGATCAGGTCGACCGATTCATAATAAGGCACACCCGGTCCCCATTGGTCGGCGCAATGGAAGACGATGTAACGTGCCTTGGTCGATAAGCCTGCCTGTTTGAGCAACATCCCGAGCGGCGTACCGCGCCATTTGCCGATTGCACTCCATCCTTCGACGCAGTCATGCCGGGTAATCTGTTCACGCGACGGCATTTTCATCAACTGCGGCAGGTCAAGCGACAACGGATTGCGGACCATTCCATCGATACGCAGCTGCCAGTCAGCAAATTTATTTGCGACATGGGCATTATACGCAGGCGTGTCACCGCTGACCGAGCCATTGGCTTTGAAGACAGGTGAAATATCGGCTGCGGAAAATTCGGGTGCCAATGCAGAGCGGTCCATGATCAGCCGCTGTGCGCCTTTGTTGAGCGCCTCGCCGCTGCGCAGAAAAGATCGGAAGCCAGCATTCTTGGTCAGCGCATCACAACCCGCGAGCAACAGTCCGCTGCCGCCTAATGCGGCTCCTGCAAGAAATTTTCGACGTGGCACAACAAGCTTGGAATCGGTCATGCCGGTTCTCCTTGCGGCAATTCAGGTTCTAGGTCCGGTTCGACTTTGCCCGGCAATGTGTACTTGCCAGTAATCATCGATCGGACTTCGTTGATCGGCCCCGCCAGTAATACCATCATGATATGGACAAAGAAGAACGCAACCAGCCCGAGCGCCGCAATGAAGTGCAGCGACCGCGCCGACTGCCGCCCGCCGAACAAATCAAGCAACCACGGCCACGCTGCATTCATTGCCGGAGACATTGTCAGGCCGGTGAAAATAATCAATGGCAGCAATATGAATATTACTCCTATGTAGCTGATTTTCTGTAATATATTATATTGCTTCGCCGCAGCGCCGGTCGGAAACCGCAGCCGAGCGTGCTGGGTAATGTCGTGCCATATATGCCGAGGCGACCATTCCCATTTGCGGATATGCAAATCACGGATCACATGGCCGTTCCAGATGGAGCGCAACATATAAAGCGTCAGCGCAACCGCCAATATCCACGCAAAAGTGAAGTGCCACCGCCGTGCAGCCTGCAAATCATAGCCCGACGGTATGGTAATCCAGTATGGAAACGCGCGCCGTTTGACCTCGCCTTCGGAATCTTTCCAGATGCCAAGCACCCCCGTCGTTTGGACACGAACGCCAGCGATTTCGACAAAGCCGGTATCGCCTGCATCATCGATAACCAACCATGCCTTGTCATCATTGGCGCCATAGTCGCCCCAATAGAGCCGCGAATGGGCGTTGAAGATCATCAACCCGCTCATCAGCATGACAAGCATCGTCAGGGCATTGGTCCAGTGCCAAATCCGCGTGGACAACCGATGTCGCTTGATCACATCGCCCGGTTTCAACTCCGCCTGCTCCATCCACTCGCTCCCTATGCCGCGCAAAATATGCTGCCAGAGGAAGTTCGAAACTGATAGAGATAAAGTTACAGTATCTTTGCGGTATGCCGCGGCTATGGGGCTTGCGCAGGGTTGGCTACACCAGCGATGCGTTGAGCTGGTTTGGCGGTTACAATGCCCAAATCGACACTGCCACTGGATTTGCCTAACTCCGCAAGTGCGGGCAAAACCGTTTCGACGCCGACGACATTGGCCGAAAGTGCAGCCACGCGTAACTTATAGCTGCCATAAGGCACAAATTCGAACAGGAAAAATCCGTCATATTCCGACCGCGTCGTCTTGACCACGCGCCCAGCCGTGTCGAGCAGCTCAATATCAACGCCACTCAATATCTTGCCACCTTCGCGCTGCAAATTCCCGGATATTTCGCCGGCAGAAACCAAAGGTAGTTCAATAATGACCGGAACGCCGGGGCGCGGGGTTACCACAACGCCGCTTGTCGCTGGTTGCACAAAAGGATCGGGCAGGCTTGAGGCATCGATGCCGATCAACACCGGCTCATAAGGTTGAAGGCCATCGATTATCGTTCGCCCGCTAGCGTCGGTAGGTGGACCTCGCGCTATCAGTCCGGCGGTTAATTCGACTTCTTTTTGGACAGGCTCATTCGGCTGGCGAATGCCGTCGGCATTTTCATCCTGAAACACGATTGCGAACGCCTGCCCCGAAGAAGCAAGCTTTTCAGATGCGACGCGAATGCTGTTATTGTGCGGATTTGGGCCGAGGCTGAACGCGACGCTCAATCCGCCAGCGACAGAGCCATCGCTCGCCGCCTCGATCTGCCCGGTTAGCGCAAAATGCTTGAACCTTCGGGTATGCCCTAAAGCCAAACGACCGCGCGAGTCTCCGTTGGAATATCCCGCTTCGATTTTCCAGTCCGATTTTTCACCGGCGCGCCATTCGCCGGTAATTTTCGATTCCCGAAAGCCTGGGTCACCCAAAAGTCCAAAGGTCGCCTCACCACGCAGTCGTAAGCCACCAATGCGGCCTGACAAACGTAATGAAGCATCAAGGCGGCCATCGGGGCTAAAGCCGGACGGACTGCGATCCTTTACCCATTCAAGCTCTGCGCTAGCATTTAATTTATTGATATTAAACGATAATCTTGTCCCGGCCTCAATTCTGCTGCCGCCATCGATACGGTCGATATAGCGCAGTTCAGCGCGGATCGGCAGATATTGCCTGCCGAGCTTAAAGCTATGGTCGAGCGAAAGGCTGTTGAAACGGCGGACGTCGCGATCATAACGCTCACTTTGGTAATTGCCGAATAACGATGCCGTTTCGCCGCTTATCAGCGTCTGCCCCACCTGCGCCAATATCTGCCCGCGCACAGCGTAGCCCCCGACCATATTGGCAGCGGTAGCCAGTTCAACGAGTGTCGGACCAATTGCGCGACGGATGGAACCTTCCAGATAATATTGGCGCTGGCCGCGCAGTAATGAGGTAAATAGCGAACCTGCGACTGACGTCTTGGGGTCGATACCGCGCTCAAAGCCAAATCCCCCGCGTAATCCGAGATAATCGCTGGGTTCTGCTCCGCCGAGATTTATCAGATCGCGCCCCGCATCCTGAACCGCCGCCCAATAATAGGTGTCGCGTGGAGGGATCGAATCGAGGCCGACCGGGATCATCTTCACATCGCGGCGGATTTGACCCTGGGGCCCATAAAGCACCACCTCGAACCGGTTTTGCCCATAGAGCAACTGCACATCGAGAAATTCGTATCGACCATCGCCCCGACTTTGTACAAAACCGATCAGTTGGTCATTACGGTAGAGTTCGGCATCCCATCCATCCGGCAGCTCGCCGCGAAATACGGTGCGGTCAAAACTGGCTGGCCGATTGAGAGGCCGGTTGGTGACAAATGCGCCCCGGCCGGAAGTCGTCTGGATACCGAGCGGGGTTGAGTTCGTCGCAACATCGCCCAACGCGAAATGTGTTGCATTCAACGGCCCGAGCAACCCGCCATTCGGATCTGTTCGATAAGCCCGCAAACGCAGGTTCTCGGGTACGCCACGATTATTTGAGGACAAGCGGGCGTCGAAAGATGCTCCGGCAATCTCTCCACTGGCATAGATTTCATATCGTGCGTTGAAACGGCTACCGACCCGCTTGTCGCGTATCGCATCTATTGACGCCACGACGTCGACCGACGGGGTGCGGAACATTTTATAGGGGTCACGTGCCTGCGGAAGGCTGGCAAGATCGAAGTCTTTCGACGGACGAACTTTGCCTGCACGCGCTTTGCGCTCCTCCGCCATTTCAAAGGGCAGCTTTCGGTCGGCACTGATTATCAACAGCGCATTTGATAGATCTGCCTTGATTTCAATATTCAGCCAGTTCGCCAGACTTTTGACATCGACGCACCAGCCTTCTGGAACGTCGTGGACATCTGTCGGCCCAACAGACTGAGATTTGTTCACGATTTGTACTATGTTTGCTTCACGGTCTAGGGTGAATGTCCGACCTTCTTCAAACAACCAGCCAGTTGCGCGGCGCGACTTTTTGTCGAGGCGGACAGGAAGGTCGAATGAGATGATGATGTCGGCTAAATCCACACAAACGCCGGTGTCGGTCTGATATCCGCGAACACCATCGCCGACACGCCACTGTCCCATGCGCACATCAAACAGCAATGCGTCGTCTTCATTGGCCTGCCAAGCGGCAGCATGCGCCGAAGCAACCGGGATCGTCATGATCCCGGTTGCTACAGCCAATGCTGTAAATGCCTTTGCGGCCTTATGAAGAAGCGTGCGCATATCAGGCTCTGGTCAAGCCCCGATCAATTGTTCAGGGGAGAACGGTCCGCACTTGCGCAATCAAACCGCCACCAGCCTCAGGGGCTTCATAATAGGACACGGTGATATTGCCGCGCACTTTTGCGGCGACATCTGGCGACATCGGCAGTGACACGATTCGACTGGCGATTTCGGGATAAATGGCGATTCCCTTGGCGACCATGATCGGCTCGGCTTCGCCTGCTTTGGTCACATGGACTTCACCGAAAACCGACTTGTCGCCTTGGCGCGTCATATCGAACTCTAATGTCGGACCTTCATTGTCCTTGCCGATGCGCAAGTTGCTGAGTGCAGCTGTTGCCTGCAGATTGCCTTTTCGGACAATGACCGGAATACTAATCCCGTATATAGGAATAAGCTGTATTTTCAAACCGTTACCCACATCCTCTGCGCTACCGGCCGCAGGCGCTTTCGGAATGGCACGGAACAGCATGTGCGCACGGTACTCGCCATCGGGCAATGTATCCGTGGGCTGCAAGCCGACGCGGATGGATTGCGGCTGGTTCGGTGGAAGCGTAACGCGGCGCGGCGCATAGCGAATGACCGCGAGCGCGGATTTTTCCTTTTCAGTCGCCGCGACCGGATCAACATCGTCCAGCCGACCTGCGTCGTTCATGCGGCGTAGTTCGAGCGTAATGCGATATGTTGCTTCTTCATTGCCGATATTGTTCAGGATTACCTCGGTCCCTCGGCGACCGTCGAGCACCACCCTGGTCGGGGCGACCAATAAATCGCCCGCCGCATGTGCTGGCGACATCAGTGGCAATTGCACCACCGAAAGCAATGTTGCACCGATAACAATCCGGGTGGCCACACCCCGACATGCTTTTCCAAGCAGTTCGTACATTTATTTTTCCCATCCACTTAGGGCACAGCGGATCTGGTCAAATCATCCGCCGCACTGGTCCACAATCCATGCGTGCCAGAATATGGTTACCATCCCGCTAACGGATATAGAGTAGGTACAAGAAAGCCTCCGAAAGCATTTGCTCGCGGAGGCCTGCCTGTTTGAGTACCACGCCTTTCGGCGCGATCTATTCTTACTGATAATCAGCCGACACGTTGTATGTGCCGACATAGGTGCCTGCTACCTGAGCCGCGCCAACGGTCAAAGTTCCGCCAACATAGAAAGTCTGCGGCAAGCCGTTTGCAACAATAGTCGGCGTGGAAGGCGGCGTCAGTGCAAGGTTCATCGGGAGACCAGCACCGGTCAATGTGGTCGAAGCTGCGACCGTAATAGCTACGGTATAGGTGCTAGCGCCAACAACCGAAAATGCGCCACGGTTTGATGCGCCGACGCAAGCAAGGCCAGCCGAGCAGGTGCGCGTGTCTGCGCTAGTGCCGATTGCAACTGTTCCGGCAGCAGCGCCCGAAGCGACAGTACCGAAATCCAGACCAGCGGTCTGCGCTAGCGTAACAGGTGCAAGGATATCGACTTCCGCAGTAGCAGAAACGGTTGCTGCATTGGCGCCGGTCGAAACCATGGCAATAGCGGCTGCGCCCAAAAGAGCGATTTTCTTGTTCAACATAAACTGGTCCTTCGTGACAAAAAGCAGATTCGGAATGCCCCACTGCATTCTCATCCGCTTATGCACATCGAATCATAAGGTTTTGCTGTCCCTTATGGTTAACAATATGTGAGCCCGATAGGCTGCCGAAGAAGGTTAACTTTCATATGAGGTAAAGAAAATCGGCAGGATTCAGACGTTCCACCAAGCCAACTTCATTAATGCGCACCGCGAGTCACGTAAACGCGGTACCCGTCTTTTTAGAATTTTTCGCCCGTCAATCGCTGGCAAAGCATATCGAGTTGGTCGAGGCTGCCATATTCAAATGTCACCGACCCAGCTCCAGTCGCGCTCCGCTGATTGATCTTGACCTTCAGGCCAAGCAGATCGCCGAGATGGGTTTCGACCGCCCGAATATCGGCGTTGGCCGGGTTGCCGAAGCTGCTGGTTGGTCCGTCGGCTTTCGGAGACCGTCCCTTTTTTACGAGGGCTTCTGTCGCACGGACTGAAAGTCCCTGCTTGATCACGACCATCGCCAGTCGGACGGCATCATCGCTGCCGAGCAAGGCACGTCCATGGCCCATGCTGAGCTTATCTTCGATTACCAGATCACGAATCGCAGGCGGCAGATCGAGCAAGCGCATCATATTCGCCACATGGCTACGCGATTTGTGGACCAGTTCCGCCAACGCGGCCGCACTGTGGCCAAACAGTTCGGTCAGCTTTTTGTAGGCTTCGGCTTCTTCGATGGGATTGAGATCTTGCCGCTGGATATTTTCAAGCAAAGCAATTTCAAGTGTTTCCGCATCATCAAAGTCGCGAATTATTGCAGGAATATCATGTATTTGCGCACGCTGGGCCGCGCGCCAGCGACGCTCTCCGGCAACGATCTGGTAACCACCATCATGCGGCCGAACGACGATTGGCTGGATAATGCCATGCCTTCTTATACTTGCCGCAAGCTCATCGAGCTTATCGTCTGAAAAGTGACGGCGCGGCTGTTCGGGATTCGGACGAATATTAGCCACCGCTATGGTCGCCACGCCCTGACTGACGGTATTTGCTGTCGGCGCTGGGGCTGGGGTCGAATCTCCACGAATTGCTTCGCCAAGCAATGCGTCAAGCCCGCGCCCTAAGCCCATTTTCTTGCGCAAGGGTGCTTTTTCAACCGATTCTTCTGGAGTCATGCTGCAAGTTCCCTGGCAGGAAGGCGTCCAATCAGCTCGCGCGCCAATTTTATATACGCCTCGGAACCGGAGCAGCGATGGTCATATACCAACGCCGGCAATCCATGGCTGGGCGCTTCCGACAAGCGAACATTGCGGGGAATAACAGTATCAAAAACAAGATCTCCAAGACAACTGCGCACATCGTCAGCGACCTGATCGGTCAGGCGGTTGCGCCGGTCAAACATAGTCAGCGCGACACCCATGATAGCAAGATCGGGATTGAAGCGCTTTTGTATACGTTCAACTGTTTGTAATAGCTGACTTAACCCTTCAAGCGCAAAAAATTCGCACTGTAACGGCACCAGAATGGAGTCGACCGCCACAAGCGAGTTTATTGTCAATAGCCCCAAAGAAGGCGGGCAATCGATCAGGCAAATGTCCCAGTTGGTGTCGGATTTATCAAACGCAGCTTTCAAACGCCCCGTTCGGTCCTCAAACTCCACTAACTCGATTTCCGCTCCCGACAGATCAACCGTTGCGGGCACGAGATCCAGATTGGGAATGATTGTTGGAATAGCCGCGTCCTTCAGCGAAGCGTCACCTAGCAGCAGGTCATAGCTACTATGCACACGGTCTACTTGCTTCAAACCAAGGCCAGTCGATGCATTTCCCTGGGGATCGAGGTCGACCAACACACAACGCCAGCCGCTGGCTGCCAGCGCCGTAGCCAGGTTGATTGCAGTCGTGGTCTTACCCACGCCGCCTTTTTGATTTGCTATGGCAATGCGAATCATGTTGCTTGCTGCCTCTGGGCCGCTGAATTGGCCTCGTTTCCACGCTTCCCCGTCAAATACCCGACCAAAATGCCAGCTTCCGAGTCGGTCACACTATCCTCAACCCGAAACTGGCCATTCCAGAACGGCTCGACTTCATTCCATTCCCTAGCGGCATTACGCCCCTTTGGTAACAGCCATAAGGTCTTATTTGTAGAAAATCGCTGGGCAAGCTCGAATAACCGGGGCAATGGCGCGAAAGCGCGTGCACTGATGACCGAAAATGGGGCAGTTTTAACCCGTTCCAACGGCTGTCCTGCAATTTTTACCTGTTTTTCCATATCAAGCATTGTAACCGCGCGTTCGAGATAGTCGATCCGTCTGCTCCGCGATTCCACCAGGGTTACATTGTAGTTGCTCAACATCGCCACGATCAGGCCGGGAAAGCCAGCTCCGGCGCCCAGATCGATCCAGTCCGTTTGGGCAGAATCGTCAGGCAGGAATTTCAACAATTGTGCGCTATCGACAATATGGCGGCTCCAGATATGGTCGAATGTGGACGCGGAAATGAGATTCTGACTCTCGGCCTCTCTTTTGAGAAATCCGATAAAGGTCTCTAACCTCTGCTCTGTTTCACGTGAAACATTGAAGTTTGAACGCAGCCACGCTTGGGCTTCTAATTCGTTCATGCCGCAATATCTGCAGAAGAACGCGCGCGTTTCGCATGAACAAGTATCGCCGCGAGCGCCGCGGGCGTAATTCCCCTTACCCTCGCCGCGGCAGCCAGCGTCTCCGGCTTGGCCGCATCAAGTCGCTCGACCATTTCATTTGATAAACCAGCGATGGCGCGATAGCTGAACGAAGCAGGCAACGAAATTCGTTCATTGACTGTAATATCCCTGATCTCGGCCTCTTGCCGCTCAAGATAGGGGGCATATCGCCCGTCCTGTTCTACCTCTTGGAGCAACTCAGTCGGCCAACTTGTTTCACGTGAAACATCCAAAAGATCGTGAATGCTTACGGTTGGGTAGCGAAGCCAGTCGACCAACGGCATTCGCCCCGCATCGCGCTTCACGTCTACTCCCCGCTTAATCAAATCATCAGCACTGACGGGCTGTGATAATCGCATTTCCAGAGCAGCCTTACTTTCAGAACGCTGCTCAAACGCACACCCCCGGTTTGGACCAACGGCACCTACAGCAATGCCCAACGGCGTTAGCCGTGTCGCGGCATTATCGGCCCGGAGTCGCAATCGGTACTCAGCCCTTGCGGTGAGCATGCGATAAGGTTCGGTAACGCCGTGCAGGATGAGGTCATCCACCATCACGGCGAGATAGCTGTTGGCGCGATCGATGGGCGGCATCTCGCGTCCCAATATCTTCGACGCGGCACCCATTCCGGCGATCAATCCCTGCGCTGCAGCCTCTTCATATCCGGTGGTGCCATTGATTTGCCCGGCACAATATAGGCCTTCAAAGCCCCGAACGGATAATGTGGAATCCAGAGCGCGGGGATCTATATGGTCATATTCGACGGCATAGCCCGGCACTTCTATCTCGCATTGTTCCAAACCAGCCATCGAGCGCACCATGGCTTCCTGAATATCGGTCGGGAGTGACGTTGATATTCCATTTGGATAGACCAGATGGCTGTCCAAGCCTTCAGGCTCCAAAAACACCTGATGCCCATCGCGGTCGCCAAACCGAAAGATCTTGTCCTCAATTGATGGACAATAGCGCGGTCCCTGCCCCGCAATATCGCCGCCAAACAAAGGTGAGCGATCAAGTCCGCTACGAATGATATCATGTGTCCGCGCGTTGGTCCGGCTGATCGCGCAAAAAAGTTGAGGAACGGTTCGGCGTGCCTGCATCGCAGACATCGTCCAGTCGCCTTCATCGGAAGGCTGGATTTCCAAAGCCGCCCAGTTGATCGTGCGTCCGTCTAGCCGGGGTGGCGTTCCAGTCTTCAAGCGCGCCATTGGAAGCCCTGCATCGCGAATCTGTTCGGCCAATTTCAACGCCGAAGATTCGCCAACCCGACCACCTTCAAGCCGTTCTTCGCCGCGGAACAATTTGCCGCCGAGGAATGTACCAGTTGCGAGAATGACCGCCGCGGCTTTGATGATTGTACCATCGGCCAATTCCAGACCCGCTATCCGATTCTCGCTGCTGGAAAAACAAAGTGCGGCCGCCTCGCCTTCGATAATAACGAGATTGCTTAACTCGCCGAGTTGCTTCTGGATCGATGCCTTGAACAAACACCTGTCAGCCTGGATGCGCGGCCCCTGCACCGCTGCGCCCTTTGAGGCATTGAGCATGCGATAGTGAATCGCCGAGTCGTCGGCGGCGCGCGCAATCAAACCATCGAACGCGTCTACTTCCCGTACCAGATGGCCCTTGCCTAAACCACCGATTGCCGGATTGCACGACATTGCACCAATCGTGTGCCGGTCAAAGCTGACCAATGCCACGCTGGCGCCCATCCGTGCGGCTACCGCAGCCGCCTCGGTTCCGGCGTGCCCACCGCCAACAACTATGATATCAAAAATCGGACCCATGAAGCGCGCATAGCGCAACCGACTATCCCGGTCAAAGCAGCGCAGGCTGTTTCACGTGAAACAATTCACTTTCCAACGCAGAAACGGCCAAATAGCATATCAAGCATATCCTCGGTATGCGCGCGCCCTGTAAGTGCATCAAGCGACAGCCGGGCCTGACGTAGATGCTCTGCTACTATCAACCAGTCCGTCGCGTGTGACGCATCCTTCAATGCCTCGGCGCATTCTCTCATCAATGTCCGTTGCCTCTCGTTAATCGCGAACCGATCAGGTGGAGGGAGGAGTGTTTTGGCAACGCTGATGATGTGGCGCACAAGGCTATCCATTCCCACTCCGCTCCGCGCAGAGACACTAAATGCAGCAGCCTGTTTGCGAGGATGCGTCGCCTCGTCACATTTGGCATCTATTTCGACAAGCTGCGGATGCTCCGGACCACCACCCTCATCACCCAACCATAATATCATGTCAGCGGAAGCCATCGCGATGCGGCTGCGCTCCATTCCCATGGCCTCGATGCTGTCATCGGTAGAGTCCCGCAACCCTGCCGTATCAGTAAAGACAAAGGGGATGCCTTCCAGTGCGACTGGCACTTCAATCATGTCGCGCGTGGTGCCTGCAATGTCTGAAACGATCGCAGCCTCTCGCGCGACCAACGCATTGAGCAATGTCGACTTGCCGCTATTGGGTGGGCCGCCCAACACAATGTGAAGCCCTTCGCGCAGCTTTTCCGCTGCGGGTGCATCAAGCAACTCGATAATGGCGTCATGAAGCCTGATGCAACCATCTGATATTTTTATATTATCCTGTGTTTCAACGTCGCCTTCATCAGAAAAATCGATCTCAGCTTCTGTCATGGCCGACAAGCGCAATACGTCCTGCCGCCATACCTCAACCGCGGCACTGAAGGCGCCGCCCATCATTGCACTCGCAGCACGGCGTTGCCATTCGGTCTCTGCAGAAAGAAGATCGGCCAGGCCCTCGGCCTCATTGAGATCGATCCGGCCATTCAGAAATGCGCGCCGGGTGAACTCACCTGGTTCGGCACGACGAAGTCCCGGCAAGCCTGCTAGGACAGCCTCTACTGCACGAACAACCGCGCGGCCGCCGTGGAGATGCAACTCAGCCAAATCCTCCCCACTGGCACTTTGAGGTCCCGGGAATGTCAGGACAAGTGCAGAGTCGAGCACATCGCCAGTTTCGGGATGCTTCAGCTTGGCCAAAGAAGCCCGACGCGGTTGGGGAACGCGGCCCACCAATGCGCGAATGGCATCAAAGGCTGATGCCCCACTAATCCGGATAATCGCAATTGCCGCCGGCGGCGCGCCACTGGACAGCGCAAAAATCGTGTCAGCGGCATTCATTCGATGGTATTACTTTTTGTCCTTCGGGCTTATCCCCGACATCGCCGCCTTTGCGCCGGTCTCGATCAGTTGCTGGAACAACTGGAGTCCCATCTGACCCATTGGCGCGATCTGCTTGCCAATTTCCTGCAGCTGCTCGATGCCGCCGGCACCTTTCATCAGCTTGGTTACATTCTCGACATATGCTTCGTTGGCTTTGGTTACATCCGGCAGGCCTAAAAGCGCCCTTGCCTCTTCGGGGGAGCAATCAATCTCGATATTCATCTTCATGGGACACGCCCTCCTCTTTGTCCTGTTGTTAGGGGCATTATAATGACAAAGCCGAATCAAGCAAATGCCGTGAGAAGGAGCAAAAACATGGGTGAAATGGTCAAAATCAACGCGTTGGGCGAAGATGCTCTGTTCCCGACTTATCTGGCGGCGCCAGCAGGAGTCGCAACGGCAGCCATTATCGTCATACCGGAGATCTTCGGCGTAAATCAGGGCATCCGACAGAAATGCGACCGGTTAGCAGCCGAGGGTTATCTGGCGATAGCGCCCGACATATTCTGGCGCTTCGCTCCCGGTGTTGAACTCAATCCCGATGTTGAAGCCGAGCTGCAGCAAGCTTTTGGCTATTTTGGTCAATATGAGCCGAATGATGGTGTGAAAGACATTGAGGCCGCTATCCATGCCATACGTAGCGGCCTAGCAGGGCAGGCACCGGTCCAAAAAGTGGGTTGTGTCGGTTACTGCCTCGGCGGCCGTTTGGCATACATGGCAGCGACACGAACCGATATCAGCGCATCGGTCGGCTATTATGGCGTAATGATCGATCAGATGCTGAACGAAAGCCATGCCATCGCGAACCCCCTGATGCTGCACATCCCTACCGCCGACCATTTTGTCGGACCCGAGGCACAGGCCACGATCCATGCGGGGCTGGATAGCCACGCGAAGGTGACGCTGCACGATTATGAAGGTCTCGATCACGGGTTTGCGACCGAAATGGGGGATCGGCGGAATGACGAAGGCGCAAAGCTGGCAGATTCACGAACTGCGGCATTTTTCGCAGAGCATCTGGCCTGAAAGAAAAGGGCTCCTGGAGAGGAGCCCTTTTGCTTACATTCCAGCGAAGGCCATCACATGTGGTTGGACCTCGTGCCAGCCTTCATAGATCATTTTACCAGCGACATAGACGATAACAGCAAGGCCGACCCAAGCAATCCAGCGATAGCGCTCGATATATTGGGCGATGATATTGGCCGCGACACCCATAAGCGCGACGGCTACAATCAGGCCAACGATCATGATTCCGGGATGATCACGCGCTGCACCGGCAACAGCCAATACATTGTCGAGGCTCATCGATACGTCGGCGATGGCAACCGACCAAGCCGCAGCGGCAAAGGTTTTTGACGCCGGAATACCGGTATTTTCGTCGCCCGATATTTCTGGCGAGCCAGGTGATTCCGTGGCTTCAGAGCGACTTACGTCGCGATACATTTTCCAGGCAACCCATAGTAGAAGCAAGCCACCGGCAAGCACAAGTCCGACGATTCCCAGCAGCCAGCTCACCATCAACGCAAAGATGACACGCAGCACGAGCGCTGCGAGCACACCAATCAGGATCACCTTCTTACGCTGATCAGCCGGAAGCCCCGCGGCCAGCGCGCCTACGACAATCGCATTGTCGCCAGCCAGCACGAGGTCGATCAGCAATACTTGCACGAACGCTGCAAACGCCGCAGGTTCGCCGATATTGGAAAAATCCTTGACGATGGCCGCCCAAATGTCGGCAGGACTGCCCAGATCGGTTACCGTTGAGGCAGTCGACGCCGCAGCGCCGAGGATGGTTACGAAATCAATCACAGGTCAAACTCCGGCCTATAATATTATTGGGTTGCTTACTGGTTCATCGAATCGAAGAAGTCTTCGTTGGTCTTCGAATCCTTCATCTTGTCGAGCAGGAATTCCATCGCATCGACGGTGCCCATCTGCATGAGGATGCGGCGAAGCACCCACATTTTCTTGAGCTTGCCTTCCTCGACCAGCAACTCTTCCTTGCGCGTACCGGACTTGCCGACGTCGAGCGACGGGAAGATACGCTTGTCGGAAACCTTGCGGTCGAGCACGATTTCGGAGTTACCTGTACCCTTGAACTCTTCGAAAATAACTTCATCCATGCGGCTACCCGTATCGATCAACGCAGTTGCGATAATCGACAACGAGCCGCCTTCTTCGATGTTCCGCGCCGCGCCGAAAAAGCGCTTCGGACGTTGCAGCGCGTTCGCATCAACACCGCCGGTCAGCACCTTGCCCGATGATGGAACCACGGTGTTATATGCGCGGCCAAGACGCGTAATCGAGTCGAGCAGAATGACAACGTCATGCTTGTGCTCGACCAGACGCTTGGCCTTTTCGATGACCATTTCAGCGACCTGGACGTGGCGGGTGGCGGGCTCGTCAAAGGTAGAGGAAACAACTTCGCCCTTCACCGAGCGCTGCATGTCGGTAACTTCCTCGGGCCGTTCGTCAATCAAAAGGACAATCAGGAACACCTCGGGATGGTTTTCGGTAATTGCGCGGGCGATGTTCTGCAGCAGCACAGTCTTACCCGTGCGCGGCGGCGCAACGATCAGGGCGCGCTGGCCCTTACCCTGTGGGCTGACGATGTCGATGACGCGCGCCGACTTGTCCTTAACCGTCGGGTCATGCGAATCGAGTGTCAGTTTCTCGTCGGGATAAAGCGGTGTAAGATTATCGAAATTGACGCGATGACGCACAGCGTCGGGGTCGTCAAAGTTGATTTTCATGACCTTGGTCAGGGCAAAATAACGCTCGCCATCCTTAGGCGCGCGGATTTCACCTTCTACCGTGTCACCGGTACGCAGTCCAAACTGGCGCACCATATTGGGCGAGACGTAAATATCGTCAGGCCCGGCAAGATAGTTGGCTTCGGGTGAACGCAGGAAGCCAAAACTATCGGGCAAAACCTCGATCGTACCAAGCCCCATGATCTGCTCGCCATCTTCGGCGAGTTCTTTCAGGATCGCGAACATCAGATCCTGCTTGCGCAGCGTCGATGCGCCCTCGACGCCAAGCTCTTCGGCCATCGAGACGAGGTCGGCGGGGTTTTTGCTTTTCAGCTCTTTCAAATGCATAATAAATTCCGTGTGTTGGGCCGAGAGCCCGAAATGACAACCGGTATCAGAAAGCTAACCGGCGGGAGATGGTAAGGTTGGTGGCGCGGTTGTTGTGAAAGTCGCGCCTCACGCCCAGGACGGGCTTGGAGTGTCAGATAGTCCCACAGCGGCCATTCGTCAACAGGGTCGGTGTGCCTTACAAAGTTGAGGCCATGTCCACAGGGGGTGCGCTAAGGGAGCGGCATGCCTACAACTAGACGCAAGGGACCATCAAAAAACGGCTGCGATCTATAATGACCATATTTCTTGTCCCAATTTCCGCTCGCCAGATCTGCAGATAGATTATCCACGAAGCGTTCAACGGCTGCTTTTGGCACGAGGCTCCAGCTGGAGCAGGCCAGCCGTGCCTTTTCATTTAGAAACATTTCCGGCCGACCGTAATAAGCCTCGTTGAAGCCATCGCTGCAATCAAGCGGAACCGGAACCGGCAGAACCTGAACCTCGCCGCCCAGAGCAACCCTGATCCGCTCGATTGAGGGAAATCGGCTTGCTTCAATCTCTCTAACTTCGGGAATATAATCGCTGAGCCAATAGTCGCTCATCAATTCAGGATCGCAGACCAACAGAACGATGTTTCCGCGCGTCACGCGGCGCATTTCGGACAACCCTTTTTCCAGGTCAGACCATTGATGGACGGTAACTGTCGCCATTGACGCATCGAAACTGGCGTCTTCGAACGGTAAATCTTCTGCAACTCCGTCGATTGCAGGCGCAAGACCCGAGGGACGCTGCGCCCGCATGGATTCTGACGGCTCCAATGCAGTGACCTGCCGGTTAACGGGCTCATATGACCCTGTGCCAGCGCCGACATTCAATATAGTGGTTGCGTCGCCCAATGCATCGAGAATCTGCTTTGCTATGAGCGGGTCGGGCCTTCGAAAAACACTGTAACCGTCACCGATTTGCCCATAATCGACGTCGCCCGCACTGCCGTCATCATGGCGCGTGAATGTCATTGCGTCCTCCCGTAACAATTTTAGAGAACCGGGATCGTGCCAACTCTCAAAACGGTTTGGCAACCACCAATACGACAATGATCGCCGCCGCAATCCCCGGCACTTCGTTGAACAATCGAAGCTGCTTTCCGGTGAGTTGCCGTTCTCCGCGCGCGAGTTTCTTCGCATAGCCGACAATCCAGCCATGATAAGCGGACAGGCCGATCACAAACAGAAGTTTTACATGGAACCATCCTTCGCTCAACGCAGCGATATGCCAAGCAAGCAACAGGCCGACTACCCAGACAATAATCATCGCTGGGTTGAGGATTATTTTGATCAGCTTGGCTTCGCGGTCGACCCATTTTGTGGATTCTTCCGAACCTTCGACGCTTTCCTGATGATAAACGAAAAAGCGCGGGAGCATGAACAACCCCGCCATCCAGAAAATCACGAAAATGATATGGGCCGATTTAAGCCAGAAATAGAGCACAGCAATTGTTTCCGTCATGAAAACTGCCTTTGTCGGTTATCCCTTGCGGACCAGAGTAAGCAGCTTTTCTACATGTTCAATGGGGGTGTCGGGCAAGATGCCATGCCCGAGATTAAAGATATGCGGGCGGTCGGCAAAGGTTGCCAATATCCTTTGGACCGCGCTTTCGAGAGCAGCACCTCCAGCGATCAAAGCCAGCGGATCGAGATTACCCTGCACCGGCATGCCCTTGGGTAGCATTTCGTTCGCCCAGACCGGATCGACGGTTTCATCAACACCAACTGCATCGACGCCGGTTTGGCGGGCATAGGCTGGCAGCTTGCCGCCGGCACCTTTGGGAAAGCCGATTATCGGTGTATCGGGATGCCGTGCTTTTAACGCCGCGACGATTTTCGCATTGGGCGCAATCACCCAGTCTTCGAACTGTGCAGGCGACAACGATCCTGCCCAGCTGTCGAACAATTGCACGGCGTCGATGCCTGCTTCGATCTGTGCCGAGAGATAATCGACGGTTGCAGCAATGATGCGGTCAATCAATGCACCGAAGCGCTCCGGCTGCCCGTAAGCCATGCGGCGGGCTTCGGCCTGATCCTTGCTGCCTTGGCCAGCGACCATATAGGTAGCGACCGTCCACGGGCTTCCAGCAAAGCCAAGGAAGGTGGTTTCGGGTGACAGCTCTGCTGCAACCTTACGGACCGTTTCAAACACCGGGTTCAGACGCTCGGGCGCTGGCACCAGTTTCTCGAAATCATGACCTGCAAGCGGCGGTGCAAGCCTTGGACCTTCACCGGTTTCGAACCACAGATCCTGACCCATCGCATGCGGGATAACCAGGATGTCGGAAAACAGGATTGCCCCATCGAATCCAAAACGGCGGATCGGCTGCAAGGTGATTTCGGCGGCACAGTCGCTGTCATAAGCCAGCTCGAGAAACCCGCCTTTTTGTGCGCGCAATTCCCGATATTCAGGCAAATAACGCCCTGCCTGACGCATGAGCCAGACGGGAGGAACATCCTCCTGGTTGCCCCTCAGGACGTTAAGCAGTTTCTTAGGCGTAGGCGCTGACATCGAGGCGTGGGTCCAATCAAAATATATATTTATATAAGGATGATGAAAGATGATGTGCTGGTGATAACCCACGCCTTAAAAGCTTTTGCGGATATTGCCAACAGCTTGACGGGCAAGTGCTTTCCTTTCCTTGACGAGTCGCAAATTTCGTCCCCGTTATTCACAGGCTGTGGATTGCGCTTTACCCCTGTGGACAGGCTGTGCCCGAATCGAGAGGTGAATCGCTGGTAGTGTGGAAGATATAGTGCCACCAAACTTGTCCCTTGATTTATCCCCAGCCTGCCAACACAGTTACGCCATGAGCCAGCGTTTTCACCTCCATCTGTTGTCCGACTCAACTGGCGAGACGCTCGAAAATATCGCGAAAGCGGCGCTCGCCCAGTTTGACGGTGCGGAGAATGTCGTCAAGCATTTCTGGCCGATGGTGCGATCCGAAAGCCATTTGGAACGCATATTGGTCGATGTCGCTGCCAATCCCGGACTGGTGCTTTTTACCCTGGTCAATCGCGATACCAGGCGCAAGCTGGAAACCCGTTGCCGTGCTTTGGGTCTTCCCGCAGTTGCAGCACTCGATGCCGTTAGTGATGCGATGTCGAATATGCTCGGACAAGAAGCGCAGGCAAGGCCCGGGCGCCAGCACGCAATGGATGCCGCTTATTTCGCGCGTGTTGAAGCCATTCAGTTCACTATTGCGCATGACGACGGCATCAACTCACAAAATTGGGAAGAGGCTGACATCGTATTGGCAGGGGTATCGCGTACATCCAAGACGCCAACCAGCATCTATCTTGCTAACCGCGGTTACAAGACTGCGAACATTCCGATAGTCCCAGAAGCGCCGCCGCCACCGATATTGTTCACGCTTAGGCATCCGATGGTCGTCGGACTTGTTACCAGCGCCGACCGGCTGATCCAGGTGCGCCGCAACCGGCTGTTGTCACTCAACCAGGCACCCGATACCGATTATGTCGATGAGGAAAAGGTCAAGGCAGAGGTCGCGCATGCGCGGCGGATGTTTGCCGACAATGGTTGGCCAGTACTCGATGTGACGCGGCGTTCGATTGAGGAAAGTGCCGCAGCGATTATAAACCTATTCAACGAGCGCGAGCTGGCTCAGGTGCCTTCCGCGTGACACTCATTCTGGCGTCGCAAAGTACTGGCCGGATCGCGATGTTGCGCGCAGCCGGAGTCGAGGTTGAGGCGCATGCAGCCTTGGTCGATGAAGCCAGTATCAAGGAATCGCTCATTGGCGGTGGCGCCAAAGCACGCGACATCGCAGATGCTCTGGCCGAAGCAAAGGCGCGCAAAGTTTCGGGCAAATATCCGACTGACTTGGTTTTGGGCTGTGACCAGATTCTGGTGACCGCTGAAGGTCAGATATTCGATAAGCCGGAAAGCCCGGATCAAGCCCGCGAGCATTTGGCGGTGCTGTCGGGTACGACGCACAGGTTGATTAGCGCAGCAGTGATTTGCGAAAATGGCAAAGCGGTTTGGCGGATCGTCGACACTGCACAAATGAACATGCGTGCATTGAGCGATGACTTTATCGAGCAATATGTCGGTACCTATTGGGAACATATCCGCCACTGTATCGGCTGCTACAGGATTGAGGCCGAAGGCGCACAGTTGTTTGCCAGCGTCAGCGGCAGCCAGTTTACAGTCATTGGATTGCCACTGCTTCCGGTGCTTGACTATTTGCGAACGAGAGGCCTTTTGCCAATATGAGCAAATTCGCTGAAGTCATCGGACATCCGATATCACACTCAAAATCGCCGTTGATTCACCGTTACTGGCTGGATCAATTGGGGATCGTCGCTGACTATCGGGCGCGTGACGTGGTGCCTGAAAATCTTGGCGCTTATTTCGATGAGATAGGCAGCGACGCCAATTGGCGCGGATGCAATATCACTATTCCGCACAAGATTGATGCGCTCGCCTTCGTCACCGACCCCGGCGATGTGCGTGGCTCAATTGGGGCAATCAACACGGTGTTTCGCGATGCGAAAGGTGCACTTGTTGGCACGAACACTGACGCAGGCGGCTTTTATGGACCTATTGCGGACCTGCCGCTGGCCGGCGAGACCGCGATTGTTGTAGGCGCGGGTGGGGCGGCTCGTGCAGTGCTGTTTGCCTTGGCGCAGGCGGATATTGGCGAAGTCATCATCCTTGCTAGAAACGCCCTGAAGGCAGCGGGACTGCTCGCACATTTTGGATTGAAGGGTCGGGTTTTACCACTAGATGCGCGGCTGCCTGATGGCGCGCTTTTGGTGAATGCAAGCCCGCTGGGCATGAAAGGACAGGAACCTCTCGATCTGGACCTCTCGGAGTTGCCCGAGCATGCTGTGGTTTATGATCTGGTTTACGCGCCGATTGAGACCGCGCTTCTGAAGGCGGCGCGCGCGCGCGAACTGGAAACCGTCGACGGCCTCGAAATGCTCGTCGGGCAGGCGGCGATTGCGTTTGAACTCTTCTTCGGCGCCCCTCCCCCGCAAGATGAAGAAGATATGTTGCGGGCGAAGCTGTTGGCATGAAGAAACCACTCACTATCGGGCTGACGGGATCGATCGGGATGGGCAAGTCTGCGGTTGCCGCAATGTTTGCCGACGAAGGCGTGCCGGTATTTGACGCCGATGCCGCAGTGCACAAGATGCAAGCTTCTGGCGGCGAATTGGTCGCCGAAATCGAAGCGCTTTTTGCCGGAACTACGGGGCCAGCGGGTGTTGATCGCCAGGCGCTGGGCGCAGCGGTGCTCGGCGATCGCGACCGGCTGGCGCGATTGGAAGCGCTGATCCACCCAGCAGTTGCGCGCCATCGTGCGGCATTTCTGAAAGAGCATATCGACGCGGACATATTGCTTTATGACATTCCCCTGCTGTTTGAAACTGGCGGCAACGAGCATGTCGATGTCACTGTGGTGGTATCCGCACCGGCACAGGTACAGCGGGAGCGTGTGCTTGCGCGACCCGGCATGACCGCCGATCGTTTTGAGCATATATTGGCGCTGCAAATGAACGATGCCGACAAGCGTGCGCGTGCCGATCATATCATCGATACGGGCCAGCCTTTGGCGGACACTCGTCGGGATGTCCGCGCGCTTGTCAAAAAGCTGCGCGGGGGTCTTGCATAAGCGTCCAAACAGGCTCACATTCGATTATAGAATGCGAGAGATTATCTTCGATACAGAAACCACGGGTTTTGATCCCCTGACCGGGGACCGGATGGTGGAAATAGGATGCATCGAAATGATTGGTCGGGTGATGACCGGCAATAGCTATCACGCATATTTCAATCCGCAGCGTCCGATGCCAGCCGCCGCCGAACAGGTCCATGGCCTGTCCGACCGTTTCCTGTCCGACAAACCGCTGTTTGCGCAGAAGGCTGATGAACTGCTCGCCTTCCTTGGTGACAGTCCGCTGGTCGCGCATAATGCGAGCTTTGATTTCGGCTTTCTCAATAACGAACTGCAATTATGCGGGCTGGCACCGGTGTCGATGGATCGGATGGTCGACACCGTGGCAATGGCGCGTGTAAAACATCCTGGCGCAAAGCTCTCTCTCGACGCTTTGTGCACGCGGTATGGAATCGATCGCAGCCACCGCGTCAAGCACGGCGCATTACTCGATGCTGAATTGCTGGCACAGCTGTATATCGAATTGACCGGCGGCCGGCAGATCGGTCTTGGACTGGCGGATAATGATAGCAGCTTTGCCGGAGCCGTTGTTGTCAGCACCGAAATCACACGAACGTATCGCGAGCCAAGACCACATTCTGCTTCGGAGGCGGAACTTGTACGGCACCGTGAGTTTATCGCTAAGATCAATGACGCTTTATGGCTCGAATCGGAGTCAGCGCTTTAGTATAAAGGAGACAGGCTATGGATATCAGGGTTTCAGGACATCAGGTCGAAACAGGTGAAGCACTGCAAGGCCATGTCGAAAAGCGCTTGGGTTCGATTGCCGACAAATATTTCTCCAAGGCATTATCGTCGCACGCAACCTTTGGGCGCGGTCCGCACGATGGGTTCACCAGTGATATCGTAATGCACGTCATGCAGGGCCTCGTCCTCAAAGGCCGTGGAGAGGCGCAGGACGCGCATGTCGCGCTCGACAAGGCTGCCGAACGGATCGAAAAGCAGCTTCGCCGTTATATGCGACGCTTGCAGGATCGACATGAGCAAACCGCACATGCAGTTCGCGAAGAAGAGGCGGCCTATACCGTTTTCGACGGCGGCGATTTCAACGAAGACGCGCCGCCGCCTGATGCACCGGTTATCGTCGCTGAAATGAGCGTGGATATCCCTGAGTCGACGGTTTCCGATGCAGTCATGTTGATGGATTTGCGCAACACCCCGGCGTTGCTCTTTAAAAACACTGGAACTGGACGACATAATATGGTTTACCGCCGCGAAGATGGCACGATCGGGTGGGTTGAACCAAAATCTGCACCTTAGAATTCGGCTAGTTCACAACAATAACGTAAATTTATTCAAAGATTTGGGGTTTGCTTCCCCGGTTCCAACCGGTCGCATTTGAAAATGATATGATTCGACTTTCTACCAGACTCGTTGAGGGGGCTGTTGCAGCGGATGTGGTTTGCTCTGGCAAATCTGACTTGCTCGCACGTCTTTCGGCCATTGCCGCAGAAAATTATCTGCTTGATGCCACAGCTGTGCATGAGGGACTCGTCGAGCGTGAGCGTCTTGGCCCGACGGGCTTTGGTGGCGGTACGGCCATTCCACATTGTAAGGTCATTGGCATCGATATGCCTGTCGCGGTATTTGCGCGGCTGGCCAAGCCCGTCGATTATGACGCAGTCGATGACGAACCCGTCGATCTGGTCTGTGCACTGGTTTCGCCTGCGCAAGACGGGGCATCGCATTTGCGGGCGCTGGCCGAGATCTCGCGCCTGTTTCGCGATGAGAAATTCCGCTCGCAACTACGTGGGGCCGCAGATTCAGCCGCGATGTATGCGTTGCTGACATTGTCCGAAGAGCGCGACGCTGCTTGATTGAGCCGCGCCTCACCAGCGATTTCCAGATTTCTGCACTCAAGCGGTTAACCGAAGCCGGTGGTGACTTTGCAACCGTGTTGCACAAAGGTGACCCGACCTCCGGCGCCATCCTGATAATTGGCCAGATTAGAGGCAAAGACCCCGTTCTTTTTGACCGTTATCCGTCGCTTGATGGAACATCCGCGTGGCAGCCTATCACGTTGCAAAACGAGGAAAATGACGCGGAAGTTGCAACTTACTGGAAAAAGCGTGTGTCCCGTGACCGCGATCTGTGGGTATTGGAACTGGATGTCGCATCGTCAGAACGGTTGAACGGACTTTTGACCTCCAGCGCTTGACTTTGTTGCGGCGCACAATAAATGCTAGATGAACGAGCAGCGAAGGTTGTCACGCGGGACACAATAGGGGTGACCGGACAAACACGCGAGTCGGATGCAACAAAAGACGAGCCAAATTAAAATATTAACGGCTTATCCGCTGGTGCCGCCGCACTAATGTACGATAAATGTTGAAAATGGTTCGGGCTGCCTCTGTTGCGGCCATTTCGCTTACGCTGGTTTCTGCGGTAATCACCGCCGATGCCGGTTTTGCTTTCGGTAACAACCAAAGCACCACTTTAAACGCCTCGACGATAATCGTGGATGCAGCTCAAATTGCCGCTGATCAGCAAAAGCTCGATCTGGCAAAAAATGGCAAAGTCACTGCCACCCTCGCCGAAAATGGCGACATCATATTTGTTCCTGGCAATGGCGGATCGCCGGTCATGGAGCCTGAAACCGAAGATTTTAGCCAAAACACGGATGACGAAGTAATTTCGGCGTCTTCTTTGGCAGAGTTGGTTCGCAAACAAGATACCAATGACGCGCTTAATTCGGAAGAACGCTGCCTTGCTGGCGCGGTGTATTTCGAATCAAAAGGCGAATCGCTCGCTGGCCAGCTGGCGGTAGCCCGCGTGGTGATGGCGCGTTCGAAATCCGGACGGTTCCCAACGACGCTGTGCGGCGTCGTCTATCAGAAAAGCCAATTCTCATTCGTGCGCGGTGGCGGAATGCCGCCGATCGCAACTGGCAGCAACAACTGGCGCAATGCTGTAGCTATCAGCAAGATCGCTCTGAATAATAGCTGGAAAAGCCCGGTTGAAGGCGCGCTGTTTTTCCACGCGCGCCATGTGTCGCCCGGTTGGCGGCTGACGCGCCTTGGTAGCGTTGACAATCATATTTTCTATCGCTGATACGCAAACAGCAGACGTCAAAATCATAAAGGCCCCTAAATGGGGCCTTTATTTTGTTCTCACTACGTTCTAGTGCTGGCCTATGGCTTCTGTTGCAGCATTTGATTCCTTTTCTGGCGCCCCGGCGGTGTCGCGGGGTGTGTCGCGGCTGTTCTTGCGCAATCAGATTATGGTGCAGTCCGAGGTTGGCCTGCGCAACAACCGGCGCGCCGATCTGATGGGAATCAACGGCAAGGGCGAAATCATTGTCGTTGAAATCAAATGTTCGCGTGCTGACCTTTTGGGCGATCAGAAATGGCCTGAATATCTCGATTTTTGCGATCGCTTTTTCTGGGCAGTGCCCGCCGGTTTTGACATCGGGCCGTTACATGGCGAGGCGTTTATGCCAGAACGGGCGGGGTTGATTATCGCTGACGCCTATGACGCAGAAATTGCCTGGCCTGCAGCACTGGTGCCGCTGGCAGCAGCGCGACGCAAGACCGAAACGCAACGGCTGGCGCGGCTGGCAATGCGGCGGCTAATGGGGATTGCCGATCCGGATCCTATCCTTGCCGAAATTGAGGCCGAATAAACCAAGGATCGAAATGCAACCGTAGTCCTGAGCCGTCAGCGCGATAGGGCTGACGAAAAGTCGAAGGACGTTTTTCGTTTTGGCGCGGTGCTTGACTGATAAGCGCCCTTCGACGGGCGCAGCCGCTGCGCGACTGCTGCTCAGGGCTACGGTATTTCTTTAGGCAGTCTTCGGATTATACCAGATTGGCGACGAATATGCGCGTTCCTGCGCCTTCAACTCGGTTCCCTGAAGCAGCTTTGCACCATAACGCAGAGCGTCATAGACCACCCAGCGTGGCGTCGGAATTTCCAGAACGCGGACATAATAAAATGCCTTCAGCTTCGGGTTGAACTCGGGGTCTTCCCACACTGTCTTCAGCTCGGGTGCGCCGATGCTGTTGGCGTAGCTGGCTTTCTCCAGATTGACAGTATCCCCCACCGCAGGGATTTTACCATAGGCGCCAGCCTTGCGTTTTTCGGGGTTGCTCCAGGCAACGTTGAAGACTTTCTCCTGCAACTTGCCCGAGCCATCGACCCAGCCTTTCACGATCTGCACGCGGTCAAGATTGGCGCCCATCGGGTCCTTGAGCGCGGACAGCATAAATTTTGGCGCGCCTTTTCCGTCTTTCAGGTCGCTTCCCATGGGAACGCCGCGATCATAACCCGCCTTGGCCAGATTGCCCTTGAGGTCGGTGTCCGAAAAATCCCAACCGCCAAAGAAGCGCACGACCATGCGCGGTCCCGAGGTCGCATATACCTCGCGCCGCATCATCGCATCAAAGATTGCTTTACGCGTGTTGGCCTTTGCCCAGACTGCGGCATAGCCACCTGCAAGATAGTTCCAGCCGAAACGTTCGGCTTTTTGAGTGCCCAATGTTTGCGGACGCGACGCGCGATCGGCGTTCGGCTCATTAAGCGAAAATTTGCCGAAGAAATTATCCTCGTCTGCAGTGGCCAGCGCGGTGTGGCTGTCCGTCGATCCGATCATCCCCAATTTGTAGGGATTGACGCCGGTTTGCTGTTCGATGAGCAGTCCCCGCTTCAATGCTTCGCGGACATAATCGCCGGGGAACATGTCATTGGTTTTTTTGACCGAATTGTCGAGATTGCCGATGTCCCATCCGGCTTTTCCAAAGCTTGCGAATTCATCATTAGGCGAAAGAAACGGGTGCGTTTCGCTGTCGCCCTTGATTTGCGTTGCCTCGACAATCGGTTCGCGCGCCGCGCGCCGCCGCGCATATTCCGCAGTCATTGGTCCACCGCCCGGCATCGTCATCTGGAACATCAGGCCGTTCGACAGATTCGAATTATGCGGGATCGCCAGCATCTTGCCGCCGGTCGATTTCTCGTAACCATCCATGTAGTCCCACAGCATGTCGGCGCTGGTTCCGACCAATGATGTGTAGGGGATGACCTTGTCAGCCTTGTCCTTGCCATCGCGCAAAATGACAACGCGGTGGAGATTGTCGCCATTCGGGGTCAGCGTATATTCAAAACCCATGAAGGCGGTGAATTTGCCGGGCTTGTTATAGCGTTCGACAATTGATGTGTGCTCGGTCCAGACATCTGCGGTACGTTCGGCATTCGCCTTGGGGTCCATCATCGCGGCGGGCAATGTGCGCTGCGAAAAACGGTCGATTAGTTCGCGAGCAACCTGCGCCGATTCTTCCGGTCCCTTTTGCAACTCGTCATGCCAGCGTTCGAGCAACGGATCGCGGAGGAGCAATCGCGGTGCATCATGTATGGCTTTCAACGCGGCCAGGCCATCCGAATGGTCCGCAATGACAAGGAAATCGAGCGGGCGTGACAGTTTGGCTTTTAGCCCCATCGTCGCAGTGACTTCCTCACCGCTGGCAAAGCGCAAAGCTTCTTCAGGTCCGATGCGGACACCGAAAGCAAAGGCATCGGATGAATTGGCCGTGTGCAGATGCGTATCGCCGAAATAGACATTTTCAGGATAAGCGGTTTCGACGACCTTTGCCTCTTCGTCGCTGCCGAATATCGCTGTGCCATTGTCGCGGTTGCATCCGGCGACCAGCAATGCTGTCGTGCTGGTGACCAGTATCAATGCCAATTTGCGCATCTTGTCCCTCCCAAGACCGTTTCGACCAATTTGCGGCGGTTCGTTCTGACCGTCAACGTATTTAATCATGCCATTAAATATGGTCGAACGGCTGCTTCATGCTCCACCACAAACGGCCAGGACGCCTGTCCTGCAATGACTCCAATCCGATCGCCTGCGCGTGTGCGGCATTGGCATAGGTCTTGAAAACGCGGTCCCATATTGTCAGCGCAAAGCCAAAATTGCGGTTTTGGTCTTTGCGGTCGATGCTGTGATGGATCAAGTGCATGTCGGGGGTGACCAATATCTTCCGGAGCAAGCGGTCGACCGTTTGCGGTAGCCGGATATTGCTATGATTGAACAAAGCGTTGGCATTTAGCCAAAGTTCAAACAGCAGCACAACGATGACGGGCACTCCAAGAAGTGCGACCAAAATGGACTTGTAGATCGTCGAGAAAACCAGCTCGAACGGATGGAAACGCAGGGCGGTGGTGACATCAAGGTCGCGATCGCTGTGGTGGACCGCGTGCATCCGCCACAGCACCGGGTATCGATGCATCGCCAGATGTTGCAGCCAGACTGCAAAATCAAGAATGACAAATGCGATGGCGGCTTCGACCAGCCATGGCCATTCGGTCAGGTTCAGCAAGCCGAACTGGTTCTTACTGGCCCAAGCGGCAGCAACGCCTACGACCAGAATGAATGAAAGCAACCGACCGACAACCCCATTGGTCAGGAAAAACAATATATGCGTTAACCAGCGGGGGTAGCGTCCAAGAACCAAAGCACGTCGCGGCCAAATGATTTCGGCAACCGCCAGCAGCACCATCAGCAAGGCGGGGATGGCTATCGCGGTAATGCCAAGCCCCGCCTCGATCATATGTTAGGCGTCCACATTCTGCAGGAATGGATAGTCGGTATACCCTTCCGCTCCAGGCGAATACCATGTCCGGTAATTGTCCGGCGTCAGTTCCGCACCGGTGCGCAGGCGCTCAACCAGATCGGGGTTGCTGATATAGGGTCGGCCAAAGCTGATTGCATCGGCAAGTCCCGATGCCAGATCGGCGTCGGCGAGTTCCCTGGTATATTCCTGATTGAGTACCAGCGGGCCCTTGAACACCTTGCGGATTTCCGGTGACACGCGCGGCACGTCAGTCTGTCCGAAATTGCCATAAGGTTTGACTTCGCGCAGTTCGAGGAACGCGATGCCGATATCCTGCAAGGCGGCAGCGGCAGCGGTGAACAGGGCGACCGGATTACTGTCATCCGCGCCCTGGGTTTCTCCATTGGGCGACAGGCGGACCGAGGTCCGGTCAGCGCCAATGGCGTCGACAACGGCTTGCGTCACTTCGCGGAGCAGGCGGATGCGGTTCTCGATTGAACCGCCATATTCGTCGGTGCGGAAGTTGCTGTTGTCGCGCAAGAACTGGTCGATCAGATAGCCATTCGCACCGTGGATTTGCACACCGTCGAAACCGGCGGCGACGGCGTTCTTCGCGGCATGGACATAATCGGCAACCACACGCGGAATCTCGGATGTCTCAAGCGCGCGCGCTTCGGCATAAGGTTTTTTGCCTTCCGCCGTATGCGCGTCACCCGGCGCTGTGGTGGCCGACGCCGAAACTGGCTGCGCTCCACCGAGAAAATCAGGATGGACAAGTCGGCCCATGTGCCAGAGCTGGAGGATGATCCGCCCGCCTGCATTGTGCACGGCTTTAGTGACAGGCTTCCACGCTTCGACCTGCGCATCGGACCAGATGCCGGGCGCAGAAGGCCAGCCAAGGCCTTCCTGACTTATCCCGGTTGCCTCGGCGATAATCAGGCCAGCGCTGGCGCGCTGGCTGTAATATTCTGCTTTCAATTCAGGCACGGGTACATGCTCGCCGACGCTGCGCCCGCGAGTCAGCGGCGCCATCAATATCCGGTTGGGCGCAGAAATCGCACCAAGCTGTATAGGGTCAAACAAAGTTGCAGTCATTGGATATCCTGTCATTAAGGCGTTGGTTTGACGCCAAGATGCGGATAAAAGTTGCAAATTGCAACGGGGGTTTATGAGTACAAAGATAATCTATCCCGAACCCCCCAAAGCGTTACCTGCTCTGGTATTGCTTGCACTGTTCGGGGGCAATCTTGCGCTGGCTTTCGGTCCTTGGCTCGTTCGCACCGCCGATGTCGGGCCTAGCGCTTCGGCATTCTGGCGCATGGCTCTGGCCATTCCGTTTTTGTTTTTGATCGCATGGCGCTCACGGCAGCCCCTTAATTTGCCGCGAAGCGCCCTTTATTGGACGATCATATTGTCGGGTGCTTTTTTTGCAGCCGATCTGGCCGCGTGGCATATCGGTATCCTGAAAACCAAGCTCGCCAACGCGACATTGTTCGCCAATGCCGCCAGCCTGTTTTTTCCGTTATGGGGTTTTTTGATCGCGCGAAGCTGGCCAGGTCGGCGCGAGGGTTTCGCCTTTGCGCTGGCGGTTGCAGGAACCGTCATTCTTCTCGGGCGCTCGGCAGAATTGTCGCAGCAGACGTTACTTGGTGACTTGCTTTGCCTTGCGGCAGGAATTTTCTACACTGGCTATTTAATCATTATCATGAAAGCCCGCGACGAATTGCCGAGCTGGACTTTGCTGGCGTGGTCGACGCTGGCTACCGCACCGCCTTTGTTGCTGATCGCGGTCGGCTTGGGTGAGCAGATCATGCCGGTGAACTGGACGCCGGTTATCGCGCTTGCCGTCGTCAGCCAGCTCATCGGACAGGGGTTGATGGTCTATGTGTTGGGTAAGGTCAGCCCGCTGCTGTTCGGCCTCGCGCTCCTGACCCAGCCGGTGATTTCCGCCGCGCTCGGTTGGTGGCTCTATGGCGAAACCTTGGGACCAGTCGATGCCATCGGCGCGACGTTGATAGCGGCAGCACTTGTCATGGTGCGGCTTGCCGAAACGGCCAAGCGCGCCTAGATTGATGATATGGCAAGCAACGCTCTCCCCGACGATCCGACCCTCGACGAAATTCGCCTTGCGCTTGCGCCTGCGGTTGGACGCAATGCGGCGTTTGACGGCTGGTCTCAGGCTGCGGTGCATGTTGCCGCCGATGAATTCGGCATTGATCGGGACGTGGCAGGGCTGGCGTTCAAAGGCGGTTCGCTTTCGTTAATCGACGCATGGATCGAATCGGTCGATCTGGAGCTTGCCGACCGGCTGCCGCCCGAAACGCTGAACGCGATGAAAATCCGCGACCGGATTACTGCCTTACTTGCGACGCGGCTGGAAATCATGGCAACAGACCGCGAATCATTGCGGCGGGCTATGGCGATTATGGCAAGCCCGCAAAATCTGCCGCGCGCGGCAAAAGTCGGCTGGCGCTCGGCCGATCGGATGTGGCGGTTGGCGGGCGATACCGCGAGCGACTTCAACCATTATACCAAGCGGATGACGCTATCGGCGGTTTACGGCAGCGTGCTCACCATATTCGTCAATGATGATAGTGAGAATTTCGCAGATACCCGGGCTTTCCTTGACCGCCGAATCGACAATGTCATGCAGTTTGAAAAGGTGAAAGCACAGGCAAGGGCGCGTAAGGAATATGTTCCGAGCTTCTCACGCTTCATCGGCAGGCTCCGCTACCCGGCCAAATGATGAATCTTTCTTGATGTTATTGCGAATCGGTTGCAAATAGGCGCCCGTGCAACTTGACCAGCTTCCTTTAAACCGCGTGGCGACGATTTCGGCCATTGATTGGGCCGCTTTGCCCGAGCATGAGGGCCATCGCCTGCGCTCGCTTGGCTTCGAACCCGGCGTGGTTATCGAGGCGCTTCACAAAGGCATCTTGTTCTGGCGCGACCCGCTGTCTGTGCGCGTCGGCAGAATGACCGTTGCCTTGCGCCGCAAAGTTGCTGCTGCCATCGACTGCGAAATCGTCCCATGACCGAAATGACGCCGCTGGTTGCGTTGGTCGGGAACCCCAATGCCGGAAAGAGCGCGCTGTTCAATGCGCTGACCGGCGCGCGGCAGAAGATTGCCAATTATCCCGGTGTCACCGTTGAACGCAAATCCGGCCGGGCGACATTCGCCGATGGACGCCCGGTGGAAATGATCGATTTGCCCGGTGCGTACAGTCTGGATCCCGACAGCCTCGACGAAGCGGTCACGCGCGACGTGGTGTTGGGACGCTTTGACGGGCAACGTCGGCCCGATGGGCTGGTAATCGTGCTCGATGCCGGAAATCTCGACAATCATTTGCGCTTTGCGCTGGAATTGATCGAGCAGGGGTTGCCCACGGTGGTCGCACTCAACATGGTTGATCTTGCTGAACGCGACGGCCTGATGCTCAGCGCCGAAAAGCTTTCGGCCGAGCTGGGCGTGCCGGTGATCGAAACCGTTGCCGTGCGAAAGCGCGGGCTCGACCCGCTAATGGCAGCGGTTGAGACCGAGTTGAAAAAGCCGGGCAAAGTGGCGGATCCCGTCGCAATATCGTTCGGCCTGCAAAACGCGCGTGCCCGCCATATCGCCAAATCGGTAATCCTGAGCGAAACGACCGGACGGCAATGGACGCGTAGGCTGGATGCGGTGCTACTCCATCCGGTGGGCGGCGTTTTCATCCTGCTCGCCTTGCTGTTCCTGATGTTCCAGGCGGTGTACAGCTGGTCCGAAGCACCGATTGGTCTGATCGAAAGTGGTTTTGCGCTGTTGACCGACGGCATCAACGCAAATTTGCCAGATGGACTTTTGCGCTCCTTCCTCACCGATGGCGTTATTGCTGGCGTTGGGTCGGTGATCGTTTTCCTGCCGCAGATTTTGATCCTGTTCCTCTTTATCCTGTTGCTTGAGGCCACAGGTTACATGACCCGCGCGGCCTTTGTAATGGACCGGATGATGGCCGCGGTCGGCCTGTCCGGTCACAGCTTCATTCCGCTCTTGTCATCATTCGCTTGCGCCATTCCCGGGATCATGGCGACGCGCAGTATCATGGACCAGAAGGAACGGCTGGCGACCATATTGATCGCACCGTTGATGACCTGCTCGGCGCGGCTGCCGGTCTACACGGTCATCATCGGTGCTTTCATCCCGGCGCGCAGCGTCGGTCCGGGCGTCGGCTTGCAGGGTCTGGTACTTTTCGGGCTTTATATCGCGGGCATATTGGGTGCGATGCTGGCGGCATCGGTTATCCAGCGTTTCGTTACCAAAAGCAGCAGCAGCAGCTTCCTGATCGAAATGCCGCGATATCAGTTACCGCGCGTGCGCGATATTGCACTTGGCCTGTGGCAAAGGGCGTGGGTGTTTCTGCGCCGGGCAGGGACAATCATTTTCGCGGCGACGATTATATTATGGGCCCTGCTGAGTTTCCCCAAAGCGCCTGAGGGAGGCGAGACAAGCCAGGTTGAATATTCCATCGCCGGGCGGATCGCCGACGGGTTGGAGCCAATCGTGCGCCCCATCGGTTTCAACCACGACATTGCGCTCGCGCTAATTCCCGCGATGGCCGCGCGCGAAGTTGCGGTGTCTGCGCTCGGAACGGTTTACGCCATCGATGCGGAAGACGAGGAACAGGCAGCGCAGAGTCTTGGGCCACAACTGGCCGCGAAATGGTCGCTGGCAACGGCGCTGGCCTTCCTCGCATGGTTCGTGTTTGCACCGCAGTGCATTTCCACGATTGCGGTTACCCGGCGTGAAACCAATGGGTGGAAATGGCCGATATTCATGGTCACTTATCTTTTTGCTCTGGCCTATGTCGCGGCAGGCATAACTTATTGGACAGCGCGGTCCTTCGGCTTATAGCAAGCCAGCGAAGTCAATTGTTTTAGAGGGCAGAGATATGGCGGGTAGCGTCAATAAAGTAATCATCGTCGGCAATCTGGGTGCTGATCCCGAGGTCAAATCTTTCCAGAATGGTGGACGCATCTGCAACCTGCGGATTGCGACGTCCGAGGATTGGAAAGACAAGAACACCGGCGAGAAAAAAGAACGCACCGAATGGCACACTGTCGTGCTCAATTCCGACGGGCTGGTTGGCGTTGCCGAACGCTTCCTGAAAAAAGGCAGCAAGGTGTATATCGAGGGCAGTCTGCGCACGCGTAAATGGCAGGACGCATCGGGCAATGACCGTTATTCTACTGAGGTATCGGTTGCCGGTTTCGACGGCAAGCTCGTCATGCTCGACGGCGCGCGTGGCGGTTCTGGCGGCGGCAGCAATGACGGCTGGAGCGGCGGTTCCTCCGGCGGCGGCGCTCCGTCCGGTGGCGGTCAGGGCGGCAGCAACTGGCAAGGCGGTTCATCAGGCTTTGGCGGCGGCGATTTCGACAATGACCTCGACGACGACGTACCATTTTGATTGACCAAACGGTAACCGCACCGCGAATTTGACCGAACAGGGACCAAGATGAAAAAAGCAATTCTGGCCCTTGTTCTAATCAGCGCGATTGCCGCTTATTTCCTGTTCGACCTCGGCCAATATCTCAGCCTCGAAAGCTTCAAGGCCCAGCAGGCGGAGATCGTTGCGGCAAAAGATGCCAGCCCGTTTCTCTATATAGCCGGGTTCTTCCTGCTTTATGTTGCGGTGACCGGGCTTTCGATTCCGGGGGCAGCGATCATGAGCTTGGTCGCAGGTGCGCTCTTTGGTCTGGTGCTTGGAACGGTCATCGTCTCGTTCGCCTCCACCATCGGGGCAACTTTGGCATTTCTCAGTTCGCGCTATTTGCTGCGCGATTGGGTGCAGGGCAAATTCGGAGAACGGCTGCGTGCGATTGACGACGGTTTGGCCAAGGACGGCGCGTTTTATCTTTTCACGCTGCGGCTGATTCCCGTGTTTCCGTTTTTCGTCATCAATTTGCTGATGGGTCTGACTCGGATCAAAACCTGGACGTTTTTCTGGGTCAGTCAGTTAGGTATGCTCGCGGCGACGGTAGTGTTCGTTAATGCCGGCACCCAGATCAGCCGGATTGAGTCAACGTCAGGGTTGCTCTCGCCGGCATTGATCGGATCGTTCGTCGCGCTGGCTTTGTTCCCGTGGGTGGCAAAGGCCATTGTCGCGTTTGTAAAGCGCGGCCGTGGCTGAGAGCTGGAAAAAACCAAAGCGCTTTGACCGCAATCTGATTGTTATCGGCGCGGGGTCCGCCGGGCTGGTGTCGGCTTATATCGCTGCAATGGTGAGGGCCAAGGTCACGCTCATCGAGGCGCATGACATGGGCGGCGATTGCCTCAACACCGGATGCGTACCGTCGAAGGCGCTCATCAAAAGCGCGCGTGTAGCGCATCAAGTGGCGGATGCGGCGCGCTTTGGTGTCAATGCACCGCAGGCGACGGTCGATTTTCCAGCGGTAATGCGCCGAGTGCGTGACGTCATAACGGCCATCGAACCGCATGACAGCGTCGAGCGTTTCACTGGCCTCGGCGTCGATTGTGTGAAGGGTTATGCACGTTTTGTCGATCCGTGGACGGTCGAGATTGATGGTGATCGGCGGCTGACCGCGAAAGCTTTCATCATCGCCACTGGCGCGGCGCCGCTTATTCCACCTTTGCCGGGAGTGGAGGCCAGCGGATATTTGACCAGCGAAACGCTGTGGGACGCGATGGCAACCCGCGATGCAGCTCCTGAGCGGTTGTTGATTTTGGGCGGTGGACCGATTGGCTGCGAACTCGCGCAAGCGTTCCAGCGGTTGGGAAGCCAGGTTACCATCGTCGAGATGGCCGAGCGCTTGCTATTGAAAGAAGATGCGGACGCAGCAGCTTTGGTGACTGCGCAATTAGAAGCAGAAGGCGTGTCGGTCCTGACGCAGCATAAGGCGCTGCGGTTTGAGAGTGGTAAGATGCTGGTCGTCGCAGATTCGCTGGGCGAAAAATCTATTGGTTTTGATGACATCATCATCGCCGTCGGACGCAAGCCGCGAGTGGCGGGCTTTGGTCTCGAAGAACTGGGTCTGGTCGTCGAAGGCAAGCTCGAAAACGATGAATTTCTGCGTACCAACTTGCCACACATATTGTGTGCAGGCGATGTCGCTGGGCGTCAGCAGCTGACGCATGGCGGCAGCCATGAGGCCTGGTATGCGAGCGTCAATGCACTCGCCCGCCCGTTCAAGAAATACCGGACCGATTATCGCGTATTGCCGCGCGTGACCTATACCGAGCCTGAATTGGCAGCGGTCGGATTGACTGAAGCCGAAGCCATAAAGCAGGGGTTATCGTTCGACGTGACGCGCTATGATCTTGACGACCTCGACCGCGCGATTGCCGAGAGCGAGGCGATAGGCTTCGTCAAAATCCTGACCGCAAAAGGCAGCGATAAGATACTGGGCGCGACAATTGTTGGGAGCCATGCGGGCGAGATTTTGGCCGAGGTCACCTTTGCGATGAAGCACAATATGGGTTTACGGAAGATACTGCAGACCATCCATCCTTATCCGACCTGGGCCGAGGCGAACAAATATGCCGCCGGGCAATTTGGGTTGGCCCGCAAGCCAGAAGGACTACTGAAATGGGCCGAGCGCTGGTTCCGCTGGCAGCGGAGTTAGCGGAAGGTTTTTGCGGCGAGCGCGATACGCTGCGCCACCGTTAAGATGCATAATGCGGCGAAGATCATAGCCAGTGCCGGGAAATAGGCCGGAAACAAGCAGAAGAGGATGAAAAAGGCGATGGTTTCGCCGCCCTCCATTAATCCCGTAGAGTAGATAAATGCCTTTGCGCCATGCGCGCCATCTGCGTCACCGCGTCTCGCGGCGATGGCGGCAAAGCCCAGGAAACTGACGGCGGTCAGCGTGAAGCTTGCTACCAGCAACAGGGAAGGAAGCAAGTTTGTGTCGCTGGCCAGACCAAAAGCGACGGGCACCGACACATAAAAAAGGAAATCAGCGAGCGTATCGAGATAGCCGCCCCATTCGGTCGCGCCGTTGATACGTGCAACCGCGCCGTCAAAGCCGTCGAACATCCGGTTGATCAAAATCAGTAACAGCCCAAGCGCAAATTGTTGCTGACTAATTGCCAGCGCTGCGGCCAACCCCAACAGCGCACCAAAGATTGTAAGTGCGTTCGCCGACACGCCAGTTCTTGCCAGCCAAGCCGCGCTACCGTTGAGCGGCGGGTCGATCAAGCGGCGCAGCTTGCTGTCAAACATAAAGCGCGTTGGTCATTTTTTCGCGAGCAAATCCTTCAACGAGGAAAGTGCACCCAAAGGGGCGACCTCTTCCTCTGACTTCACGCCTGCGGCTTTCAGTATTTTTTCGGCTTCGAGACTGCGTGGATATGGATCGAGCGCCAATCCAAGCGACTGCGCCACCGCTTCGCCCAGATCGATGGTCTGGCCGTCGTGAAACATAACGTCGCAGTCATCGGCCTCAAGCTCGACTTCGCCGCTGGCCAGTGGCTCGGGAATGAAACGGATATGGATGGGCTCGTCCAACCTTGCCGGCACCGGGTCGTTGCTGGCGATGCAATATTGCGCGAGGCTGGCGGTAAATCGCCCCGTTGCAACAATGTCTGATGCCTCGTGCTTCAGCGATATGTCCGCGTCGAGCTGGTCCAGCGAGGCAAGATCAAACCTTGCCATCAACCCTGAACGCGCGGTTTCATCGGCGGACAGGCGGATGTCATGGCTGTGATTGCCGATTTCGGACAGCTTGACCACATGGCTGAACTCGTTGGCGGTCACCATTTGGCGCTGCCCTCGACAATCATCTCAGGCAGTTGCGACCCCAGCGCGCGTTCGACATTGAGCAACCCCTGATGCACATGGGCTAGTGCTGCCGCATCGGCGGTCTCGCTGCGATAGATATTACGCAACATCGCCTCGTCGAGTTTGGCGATATCGGCCAAAGCCTCACGAAACGCCCCGAGGCGTCCGCCTACCGCCCCCATGATCTGGCCGATATGCTTGCCGACAATCATGTCGCCAATGCCGACTTCGCGCAGTTGCCCATCCATGTCATCGACAAAGACTTCAGTGAGATGCGCCATGTCCTGACCGCGCGCGGGGTCTTCCTCCAGACGCAACAGCACCAGCGACAAAATCGCTGCGACCATGTCAAAACGGCCATCAATGCTGTCGGGCACTTGGCCTTGGGTATACCAATGCGGTTCGCGCGCTTTCGCTACGATCTGGTTGTAAAGCGGAACGAGCTTGATCTTGGGATCTGGTTCGGTATTTCCGAACAGGCGTTTTAGCAGGGACATAGATAGCTCGCTTCTAACCGGCTCATCGGCTGTTAATCTGGACTTGCATATTGATATTGCGGCCTAAGGATGCAATGGCAAAGCCCTAGTTTAAAGAAATACCGGAGAAATATATGCGCGCGTCGCAAATTGCCAGTTTGACTGCCCTTGTCGCGGCTTTGGTGGTGACCTCCGGTTGCACCCGTCTGCGTGGCCACCAGGGTTATATTGGCGATCAGACTTTGCTGACGTCGGTCCAGCCGGGTGTGGATAACAAGGAATCGGTGCAGGCCTCGCTTGGCCGCCCGACCTTTGTCGGACAATTCGATAAGAATGACTGGTATTATTACGCGCGCGACACGCGGCAGCTGGCGTTTGCGCAGCCGACCGCCACGGAGCAGTTTGTGATGAAAGTGCGTTTCGACGAGGCTGGCAATGTCGCTTCTGTGACCCAGACCGGCAAGGAACTGATTTCCAAAATCAGCCCTGAAGGTGATAAGACACCAACGTTGGGCCGCAACACAAGCTTCTTTGAAGAAATCTTCGGCAACATCGGATCGGTCGGCGCCGGTTCCGGCCAGGGTAGCACGCCAAACAGCCCGAACTGATATTGGCAGGATTTATTCGGCCACACCTGCTGCCGCTAAAACCGCCAGCGTAACCAGATCGCTGGTGCTCGACGCCATCGTTGCCACCTGCACCTGACGTTCGATACCCAACAACATCGGACCGATCACCTGATCGCCGCCGAGTTCGCGCAGTAGCTTTGCCGACAGATTGGCCGATTGAAGGCCTGGCATAATCAGGACATTCGCCGGACCCGACAGGCGGCAGAAGGGGTAATTCTTCATCAGCGCCGGATTGAGCGCGACGTCAGGCGGCATGTCGCCTTCATATTCGAAGTCCGGCTTATGCGCGTCGAGCAACGCCACCGCGTCACGGATATTGTTGAGCCAGGTTCCCGCCGGATTGCCGAAGGTTGAAAAGGACAAGAATGCGACGCGCGGCACATGCCCCATCCTGCGGGCGACCGCGGCGGTCTTCTCGGCGATATGGGCAAGTTCCTCGGCGCTCGGCCGTTCGTTGACCGTGGTATCGGCGATAAAAACGGTATGCGTCTTGCCGACCATCACGTGGATGCCGAACGGAATGGCGTCTTTTTTAGGGTCGAGAACGCGGCGTAGTTCGACCAATGTCTGGCTGAAAGTGCGGGTCACGCCGGTGATCATGGCATCGGCCTGATCCATTTTCAGCAGCAGCGCTCCGAAGATATTCCGGTCACGGTTGACCATGCGCTGGACATCACGGCGCAGATAGCCGCGACGTTGCAACCGCAGATAGAGCTTGTCGACCATCCGTTCGATAAGAGGACTTTGCACGCTGTTGTGGATTTCATATTCGTCGGGGTCAGCGCCGAGTTCGCGCAGCTTTTCGACGACTTTGGCATCGCGGCCGATGAGTACGGGTACGCCATAGCCGTCCTGCTTGAACTGCACCGCCGCGCGCAGCACGACATCTTCTTCGGCCTCGGCAAAAATCACGCGCTTCGGCTTGGCGCGCGCGGCTTCATATACTTGCGTGAGCACCGATGTCGTCGGGTTCAGCCGTGCGCGCAACTCGGCACGATAGGCGAACATGTCGGGTATCGGCTTTTGCGCAACGCCAGAATCCATTGCCGCCTTGGCAACGGCAGAGGCTACGATTTCCATCAGGCGCGGGTCGAACGGCGAAGGAATGATATAGTCGCGGCCGAATTTGTGGACGAGCCCGCCATAAGCCGCCGCCACTTCTTCAGGCACCGTTTCACGCGCCAGCTGTGCCAGCGCATTCGCTGCAGCAATCTTCATTGGCTCGTTAATCGTGGTCGCGCGCACATCGAGCGCGCCCCGGAACAGGAAGGGGAAGCAAAGGACATTGTTGACCTGATTCGGAAAATCCGAACGGCCCGTCGCAATGATCGCATCGGGCCGTGCCGCGCGCGCCACAGGCGGCGATATTTCGGGATCGGGATTGGCCATTGCAAAAATAATCGGCTCGGGCGCCATCGCCTTGACCATATCGGCGCTCAGCGCGTTGGCAGCGGAAAGGCCGAGGAATACGTCGGCGCCAACAATCGCTTCGGACAGATGCCGCGCTTCGGTCTTGGCGGCATGTGCGGACTTCCACTGATCCATGCCTGCGGTACGGCCCTGATATATGACGCCGCTGCGGTCGCACATGATGACATTGTCATGCGGCACGCCCATCGCTTTGATCAGCTCTGTGCAAGCAATCGCTGCCGCGCCCGCACCGTTGCAGACGACCTTGATGTCCTTGAGCGAACGACCGGTCAGTTCGCAGGCATTGATAAGGCCAGCGGCGGCGATGATCGCGGTGCCGTGTTGGTCATCGTGAAATACCGGAATATTCATCCGTTCGCGCAGCGTCTGCTCGATGATGAAGCAGGATGGCGCGGCGATATCCTCGAGGTTGATTCCGCCGAAGGTTGGTTCAAGCAATTCAACCGCATCGATGAAGCGGTCGACGTCCTCGGTCTTCACTTCAATATCGATTGAGTCGACATCGGCGAAGCGCTTGAACAGGACGGCTTTACCTTCCATCACTGGCTTTGATGCCAGCGCGCCCAGATTTCCCATGCCCAAAATAGCCGTGCCGTTGGAAATTACCGCAACCAGATTGCCCTTCGCGGTATAGTCGTAGGCAGTGGCAGGGTCGTCATAGATCGCCTGTACCGGCACAGCGACGCCGGGCGAATAGGCAAGGCTCAGGTCGCGCTGTGTCGCCATCGGCTTTGTGGCAACGATTTCGATCTTGCCGGGGCGTCCCTGCGAGTGAAAATCAAGGGCTTCCTGCGCGGTAAATTGGACGTCGCTATCGCTCATTTTGGGCCCTGACCAGTTATCATCAACTTATCCGCCCCTAACGCGGTGGTGACGTAAGGGCAAGCATTGCCCCACATCAAAGCGTTCGCTAACGTAGGTTCCATGGCGGGGGACGGCAAACCGACACCAATGATGGTGCAATATTTAGGCCTGAAGGCCAAGGCGGGCGATTGCTTGCTATTCTATCGGATGGGCGACTTTTTCGAGCTGTTCTTTGATGATGCGAGGGCGGCATCGGCAACGCTCGATATCGCGCTGACCTCGCGGGGCGAGCATGATGGAAAGCCAATCCCGATGTGCGGCGTGCCGGTGCACAGCGCCGAAGGCTATCTCGCGCGGCTGATTAAAGGCGGTCACCGCGTCGCGATTGCCGAACAGACCGAAAGCCCCGAGGTCGCTAAGACACGGGGTGGTTCGAAGACGTTGGTGGCGCGCGATATCGTGCGTTTTGTTACCGCTGGAACGCTGACCGAAGATAGCCTGCTTGATAGCTGGGCATCGAACATGCTGGTCGCGCTGGCCCCGGTGGGTGATGCGATTGGTGTGGCGGCGGCGGATATTTCGACTGGCTATTTTGAGCTGGTAACGGTGAAGCCTGACGCATTGGAGGCGGAATTGGCCCGGCTGTCGGCGAGCGAACTGGTCGTGCCTGAAGGTTTTGCAGGCGCGCCTTTCGATTCGATAATTCGGCCCCGTGCCGATTTTGATAGCGTGATGGGAGAAGCGGCGCTCAAGCAGCATTTTGCACTCGCGACTGTTGATGCAATCGGGTCCTTGTCGCGCGCGGAGCTGGCGGCGGCGGGCGGCCTCATCGCCTATCTCGCGCATGTCGGGCAGGGCAAGATGCCGTTCCTGAAAATGCCGGTGCGGCGTGAAGTGCACGAGCATCTGCTGATTGACCAAGCGACACGCGACAGCCTTGAAATCACCGCTGCCAGCAAAGGCGGTCGATCTGGTTCGTTGCTCGCCGAGGTTGACCGCACGATAACGGGGGCAGGCGCGCGGCAATTGGCGGCTGATCTGGCGGCACCGTTGATGGATAAAGCGAAAATCGAAGCGCGTCTTTCATTGGTGCAATGGTTCCACGAAGCGCCGTTGTTGCGCGATGCGGTGCGGACGGCATTGCGGCAATTACCAGACATCGCCCGCGCGCTAGGCCGTATAGTTGCTGGACGCGGTAGCCCGCGTGATGTCGGACAGATTCGCGATGGGCTCGACGGAGCACGAGTGTTGCGTGAGCGACTTGGCGCAATGGCGGACCGGCCCGCGATGCTCGACCAGCTGTTGCCAACGCTCGACGGGCACGGCGCGATGGTCGATCTTTTCCAGCGTGCGTTGGTTACATCGCCGCCGACCGATACCGGGCAAGGCGGATATATCGCAGAAGGCTATGACGCGGCGCTTGATGCTTTGCGGTCGGCGGGGCGTGACGGCCGGCAAGCAATTGCGCAATTGGAGGCACGTTACCGCGATTCGACGGGCGTGGCAGCGCTGAAGATTCGCCATAACGCGGTGCTTGGCTATTTCGTTGAGGTTCCGGCAAAACATGGCGACATGCTGATGGCTCCCGGAACTGGGTTTACACACCGGCAGACGATGGCAGGCGCGGTCCGCTTCAACTCGCCCGAGCTGCACGACGCAGCAATCCGGATTACGCAGGCAGGCGGCCACGCGCTGGCGGCAGAGGCGGCGCATCTGGAAGAACTCATTGCGCATGTGATGGACCGGCGCGATGCAATTGCCGTGAGTGCCGATACGCTGGCGCGGATCGATGTCGCGGCGGCACTTGCTGAACGTGCGGCTGAGAGCAATTGGTGTCGCCCGACATTTGCCGATCATCCCTGTCTTGAAATCGAAGGCGGACGCCATCCGGTCGTCGAAAGCGCGCTGGCAAAATCGGGTGACCGTTTCATTGCCAATGATTGCAAACTTGCGCCGGAGAAGCGGCTCTGGTTGGTCAGCGGTCCGAACATGGGCGGTAAATCTACCTTCTTGCGGCAAAATGCGTTGATCGTTTTACTTGCGCAGGCAGGAAGCTATGTCCCCGCAACATCGGCGCGACTGGGGTTGGTCGACCGCCTCTTCAGCCGGGTTGGCGCTTCCGACAACCTAGCGCGGGGCCGATCGACTTTCATGGTCGAAATGGTCGAAACTGCCGCCATCCTCGCGCAGGCAACCGAGCGCAGCTTTGTGATATTAGACGAGGTCGGTCGCGGCACATCGACCTATGACGGTCTCGCAATTGCCTGGGCAGTGGTCGAGGGCATCCACGAAGCCAATCGCTGCCGTTGTCTGTTCGCAACACATTATCATGAGCTGACTCGGCTTGCCGACAGTCTTGATGCACTGTCCCTCCATCATGTGCGCGCGAAGGAGTATAAAGGCGACCTCGTCCTACTCCACGAATTGGCCGAAGGCCCCGCCGACCGGAGTTACGGTATCGCGGTTGCCAAGCTGGCAGGCCTGCCGCCACAAGTCGTTGCGCGTGCGAAAACGGTATTGGAAAAACTTGAAAAAGGCCGAGCCGAAACCGGCGGGCTGGCAGCCGGATTGGGTGACCTACCGTTGTTCAGCGCCGCGCTTGATGCCGCCGAGGCCAAGGTCGATGCGCTGCGTGATAAGCTGACTGGGTTGGACATCGACGCGCTTAGCCCAAGGGCGGCACTTGATTTGCTGTACGAGCTTAAAAAAGCTGCTGGTGAAAGCTGATCAGGCCAACGATAAGAACAGCCCAGCTAAAGCCGCGCTCATAAGGTTCGACAGCGATCCTGCAGCCAATGCCTTCAGGCCAAGCTTTGCAATCATCGGGCGCTGGTTGGGAGCGAGGCCGCCGGTCACTGCCATCTGGATGGCAATCGAGCTGAAATTGGCAAATCCGCAAAGAGCAAAAGTGACGATTCCAACAGTCGTTGGAGATAATGTCTTCAGCGCGCCAAGATCGATAAATGCCACAAATTCATTGAGTACGATCTTGGTACCGAACAACCCACCCGCTTGGATAGCCTCATTCCAGGGCACGCCGAGCAAGTACATGATTGGCGCGAATACATAGCCGACGATTTGCTGGAAGCTGAGGTCAGGCTGCCCGAACCATCCACCAACCCCGCCCAAGATGCCGTTTGCGAGTGCGACCAAAGCCACAAATGCCAGCACCATCGCGCCGACCGCGACCGCAAGTTTGACGCCGGTCTGTGCGCCTTGGGCTGCAGCCATGATGATGTTCGCGGGCTTTTCCTCGCCATCATCATGCGCCATTTCGGGTTCGTCGTCATGGCGCACCCCCGGCTGATGGGTAACATCAGCGCGGTTAAGCGCGGCAGCCGCCATTCCCGCAGGCGGCGCAGGGTCGAGGTTAGCGACCCTGATTTCCGCGGGCAATGGCAATGGATCGGGCATCATCAGCTTCGCCATCAGAATGCCGCCGGGGGCCGACATGAATGCTGCAGCCAAGAGATAATCGATGCGAATGCCCATCGATGCATACGCGGCGAGAATTGTCCCTGCTACCCCCGCCATACCGACAGTCATGACGCAAAACAGCTGCTCGGGCTTAAGGCTCGCGAGATAGGGACGAATGACCAAAGGCGATTCCGACTGACCAACGAAGATGTTGGCAGCCGCGCACAGACTTTCGACTTTGGATATGCCGGTGACTTTCTGCAAACCGCCACCGATCCAGCGGATTACATATTGCATGATGCCGAGATAATAGAGGATCGAAATCAGCGAGGCGAAGAAGATGATGACGGGCAATGCAGCGATGGCAAAGCTGTTCCCACCGATTTCGGGCGATGCGAGCGGACCGAAGATGAAGTTGGTCCCTGCAGCAGCATAGCCCAAAAGATTTGAGACCCCATTTGACATGACTTGCAGCACGTTTTTGCCCCAGGGCACATAAAGTACCAAGGCAGCAAGGCTGGCCTGCAAAGCGAAAGCCGCCCCAACCACGCGCAGCTTGATCGCGCGACGGTTGGATGACAGCAAAACCGCAATCGCCAGAATCACGATCATGCCCGCAAGGCTCATCAAAATCTGCATGAAAAACTCCGACCCCCGATTGTTGGCTGTTACCTAGCGCCAAGCATAGCCTTGCGCCAATAAAATTAGACGCTAGTCAGTTTTGGATGACTGACCAAAACACATCGGGCGTTTCATTGGCCGCCATTCCCCGCTCTTTATTCGTGTTCGCGATTTTCTATGGCGGCATGGTTCCCCTCGGTGGATTTCTTGGCGCCAAGCAGGTTGGGATTGGTCCGCTTGCGGTCGAGGCGGGGATATTCCCATTCTTGACGCTGATTGCGGTATCGAGTGCGATTGCCGAGCTGCACGGCCGAGCGGTTGCCGACAGGCTTGTGCGTTATGGCTTCGTGCCATTGTTTATCGCCATCGGCCTCTCTTATTTTGTGCTGCAATTGCCGACCGACCCTGGAATGTATGAACCCGCCAAGGAAGCTTTCCCGATCATCGTCGGCCAAAGCGGGCGGATGATGGCAGCAGGCATCATCGCCTACGGCGTTTCGGTGTCGCTCAATGTGTGGTTGTTTGCGCGACTGAAAGGGACATCGGGCAAGTTCCTTGCCATTCGCGGGTTTATCGCTGCGGCATTGTCGCAGATTGTCGATACGCTCATTTTTATCACGGTGTCCTTTTACGGCGTGCGTCCGATTGCCGACCTGATGGTCGGGCAGATGATTGCCAAGATTGTTCTGTCGGCGGTCATGGTGCCATTGGTCATCGCGCTCGTTGTGCGCATTGGCCGGAAGCTGGACGAAGCGCCTTCGGCATGACAATCGACCCCATCAATCTCGCCAAGGCCGAAACGCTTACCGAGGCGCTACCTTATTTGCAGCGCTATGCGGGCAAGACCTTTGTCGTCAAATATGGCGGTCATGCCATGGGCGATGCCGCGCTGGCGCAGGATTTTGCGGCGGATATTGTGCTGCTGAAGGCGGTTGGTATCAATCCGGTCGTGGTCCACGGCGGCGGACCGCAAATTGGCGCGATGCTCAAGAAGCTTGGCGTCGAAAGCGAATTTGTCGATGGTCTGCGTGTCACCGATGCAGAAACCGCCAAGGTGGCCGAAATGGTATTGTCAGGCGCGATCAACAAGGAACTGGTTGGCTGGATTAATGCCGCAGGCGGCAAGGCGCTTGGCATATCCGGCAAGGATGGCGACTTCGTTCGCGCCACCAAAGTGCAACGGACGCAGAAGGACCCTGACAGCAACATCGAACGCAGCATCGATCTCGGCTTTGTCGGCGAACCGCAGCATGTTGACCGCAGCGTTATCGACACAATCAGCGGCGCCGGGATGATCCCGGTAATCGCGCCGATTGGTGTTGGCGACGATGGCCATACCTATAATATCAACGCGGATACGATGGCGGGCGCTATTGCCGGCGCATTGGGCGCATCGCGGCTATTTTTGCTCACCGATGTTGCAGGTGTTCTCGACAAATCAGGTCAATTGCTGACCGATCTGGACCCCAAAGGCATCGCCGCATTGCAGGCTGATGGAACGATTAGCGGCGGGATGATTCCCAAGATCGAAACCTGCGTCGCGGCCGTCGGCGCAGGCGTCGACGCGGCTGTTATTCTCGACGGGCGCGTTGCCCACGCAATGCTCATCGAAATGTTCACCGATGAAGGTGCGGGAACGTTGATTCACGCGTAGGGTGCTCTGTGCTGTTTTATCTGGTTGATACAGCGCATCGGCTCGGCTAATCGCAAAAGCCTGTTCATCCTCGGAGAAATCCATGCTTCTCGCGCTTATTTCAATCATTGGCTATCTGGCTACCATCCTTTCGACGGTAGTCATTGTCCAGTTCATTCTTAGCCTGTTGCTGGCATTCAATGTGCTTAGCCTTTCTAACAATATCGTCTCGGCGATCTGGGAATCGCTCAACAAAATCCTCGATCCGTTTTTGAAGCCCATCCGCAAGATCATGCCTGATACCGGCATGATTGATTTTTCGCCGATGGTTTTGCTTATCGGGCTGCGCATAGTGCAAATGTTGCTCATGGGCCTCGCCAATGACATTGCTTCGGCGGGAATGTGAGCGCTGACAAAATCATAGATGGCAAGGCATTTGCTGCTGGCCTGCGTCAACGCGTTGCGGCAGCCGTTCCCGCATTTGCCGCGCAAGCGAACCGCAAGCCCGGACTGGCCGTTGTGCTGGTCGGCGACGATCCTGCGAGTCAGGTCTATGTGGGCTCGAAGAAAAAGGCGACTATCGAGGCAGGGATGGAAAGCTTCGAGCATCGACTGCCTGATGACATTTCACAAAGCGAGTTGATCGCTCTTGTCCAAAAACTCAACGCTGACGATGCTGTGGATGGTATATTGGTCCAACTGCCATTGCCGTCGCATATCGATGACAAGGCCGTTATTGCCACTATCGATCCCGCAAAGGATGTGGACGGTTTTCACGTCGTCAATGCAGGACGGCTGGCGGTGGGCGAGGAGGCATTTGTTCCCTGCACGCCTTTGGGCTGCCTGATGTTGCTGAAGGATCGCATTGGCGATCTTTCCGGCAAAAATGCCGTGGTCATCGGCCGCTCTAACATTGTCGGTAAACCAATGGCGCAGTTGCTCCTCGGGGAAAATTGCACAGTGACAATTGCGCATAGCCGGACACAGAATCTTGCTGATGTCGTCCGCTGTGCAGATATCGTCGTTGCTGCGGTGGGACGCGCGGAAATGGTCAAGGGCGACTGGCTGAAGGAAGGCGCAGTGGTAATCGATGTCGGCATCAACCGACTTGCCGCCGCCGAGGGCGAAACCAAGGGCCGCCTTGTCGGTGATGTTGCCTTTGATGAGACGTTGGACCATGTTGGCGCAATTACACCGGTACCGGGCGGCGTCGGGCCGATGACCATCGCATGCCTGTTGCGCAACACGCTGGTTGCTGCCTATCGCCGCGCCGACATGGCCGCACCTGAAGGATTATGACGTCATGAAACGATTCGGCTTTCTTGTGCTGACGCTTTCGCTGGCTGGCTGCGCGAGCGGACCCTCCGCCGATGTGCGCAGCTTCGAACCGAAAATTGCCAATCCGAGCGCGATTATCGCAGCAGAAATCGGTTTCAATCAACTGGCGCAGGAAAAAGGCCAGTGGACCGCATTTCGCGAGACCGCTGCCAAGGACGCGACCATGTTTGTCCCGCAACCCGTGCTTGCGCAGGAATATTTGAAGGGAAAAGCTGACCCGGCGCAGTCGGTCAAATGGCAACCGCACAAGGCCTTCATGTCCTGCGACGGCAAAACCGGGGTTACAACCGGCGCGTGGCAGCAACCCAATGGAACCGTCGGCTATTTCACTACTGTCTGGCAATATATCCAGAAGAACGAGCGCGGCGATGGCGAATGGAAATGGGTAATCGATCATGGTGATGGCCTGACCGCGCCCCGCGCGCCCAAGGAAATGATCGAAACCAAAGTGGCGAGCTGTAAAGGGCGGGCTCCGGCTGCACTTGTTGCGCCAGCCGAAGGCGCGAAGATGAAAGCGGGCTATTCGAAAGATCAGTCGCTCAGTTACACTTGGGTGGTGCAGCCGGATGGTGCGCGAACCGTTGAGATAAAGCTCTGGAATGGCACGATGTCCGAAACCGTGATTCTCGATCAAGTCGCTGCGCAAAAATGATCGACCTTTTTTTCTCAGCCTTCATTACATTCTTCGTGGTGATAGACCCGCCGGGCTGCGCGCCGATTTATGCAAGCCTGACAAAAGGCGCGACGTCCGCGCAGCGTCGCAACATGGCGCTGCGGGCAACTTTCGTTGCAGCGGGCATATTGCTCGTATTTGCATTATTTGGCGAACAATTGCTCGGAGCACTGCATATCGAGCTCAACAGCTTCCGCATTGCAGGTGGGATCATGCTGTTCCTGATTGCCATCGACATGGTGTTCGAAAAACGCACCGAACGCCGCGAGGAACGCGCGCAGAAAATTATTGATACGCCAGAGATAGAGGATGTGTCGGTTTTTCCCATGGCGATGCCAATGATTGCCGGACCCGGCTCAATCGCTTCGGTCATGCTGTTGATGTCGCAAAATGAGGGGATCGAGCGGGCTTCGGTAATTCTGGCTGCTTTGGTGGCCGTTCTTGTCCTGACATTGCTGGCTTTGCTCGCGGCTGGCCCAATCATGCGCGTGTTGGGGTCAAAGGCCGAGGCCGTTATCACCCGTTTGCTCGGCGTACTACTCGCAGCGCTGGCTGCGCAGTTTGTCATAGATGGATTGCGCGAAAGTTTTGCGGCCTGATTACTGCAGGGTAACGCGGTCTTCGGACCCGTCATGTCGTCCAAAAAATTGCATCAGCTGGACAATCAGGTCGGCGCGGTCCGATAGGCCACGCGCCTCAAGCAACGCCTGCTTTGCCGCATAATCAAATGGGGCAATCTGCGCGATGGCGTTGACCAGCGAGTAATCGTCCAACTGGCCTACTGCTGCCCAGTCGACGGCATAGCCCTGCACATCGGCAAAGCGCCGCGATTCGATTTCGAGCGAGGCGCGCTCGGCAATCGACAACGCATCACCGGCTTCATCTTCTTCCCACAATTCAGCCTGAACCTGGCGGAAGCTGGTGGTGACATCGAGTTCCTTGATAACCGTAAAACGCTGCAAACCTTCGAGGATGACATTATAGCGGCCGTCCTCCATCGCCTCGACATCGCCAATCCGGCCGAGGCATCCGACCTCAAACAAGGGCGGGTTCGTCCCCTGTCCTTTCGGCTGGATCATTCCAACCATCCGGTCGCGCGCAAGCGAATCGCCGATTAGGTCGCGATAGCGCGGTTCAAAGATATGCAGCGGCAACTGCATTCCGGGGAAAAGGATTGCGCCAGTCAGCGGAAAGATTGAAATGCGGCGGTTGGTCATCCGAACAGAATCGCAGACAATTTGCGCCGTGTTGCCGCCACCCATGGGTCTTCCAACCCGATCATCGCGAAAATTTCCAGCAAACGTGCCTTGGCGGTACCATCGTTCCACTCGCGGTCAGCGGCGATGATATGAAGCAATGAATCCGCAGCATCATCACGCTCGCCTGCCGCCATTAACGCATTGGCCAGCTCCAGCCTTTTGGCATGATCATCCGGCTGTGTTTGTACAGCGGCCCTAAGTGCCTCAAGCTCGTCCGGTGCAACCGCCGCTGCGGCAATACTCAACACAGACCCAGCCTTTGCCAAAGCTGGGTCGTTGCGCATCTCGTCGCTTAGGCTGTCAAAGATCGCCTGCGCCTCGTCTTGTCGGCCAAGTGCAGCCAACGCCCGGATCATCCCGGATAAGGCGGCGGGATGTTCCGGAGCGATCGCGATTGCGTCGGTGAACAGACCATAAGCCTGCTCCGCGCCGTCATGCTCAAGCAATTCCTCGCCCGCATCTACCAGAGGGGCAATCTGAGCAGCGAGGTCAGGGGTGCCGTCGCCGGTGACGATCGGCAGCTTTTCCAGCAATTGATCGAGCATCTGGACCAATTGCGGTTCGGTCCGTGCAGGCGACAGGTCGGCAACGGGCTGCCCCTGAAATATCGCATAGACGGTCGGGATGGAGCGCACCTGGAATTGCGCGGCAATGAATTTATTCTCGTCGACGTTGACCTTGGCGAGAACCACGCCTTTGTCGGCATAGTCAGCCGCGACCTTTTCAAGGATGGGCGTCAGCTGCTTGCACGGCCCGCACCATTCGGCCCAGAAATCGAGGATGACGAGCTTGTCCATCGATGGGGTGACCACATCGGCACGAAATTGTTCGACTGCTTTTTGCTCGTCGGTGGTCAGGCCCATCGTCGCCAAAATCATTCTCCGGTAGATTCGTTTGAGACCCTATGTGGGCAAAGCGGGGCATTTCACAAGACAGGCAATTGCCTGTCAGTATAAAAACCGCATATTTGGGGCTTGCGGGTGGGTATACCCCATGCTAACGGCGCGCCTCACCTGTCGGGAATCATGTATTGCCGACCGCCGAGCGGGCGTAGCTCAGGGGTAGAGCACAACCTTGCCAAGGTTGGGGTCGAGGGTTCGAATCCCTTCGCCCGCTCCAGTTTTTCCAGACACTCAATGATATTGCAGCGCTTATGCGCCGCGTATCATTGTGCTTTTCGCCAAGCGGTAAGCGAGGCCGGGCAGCCCATCATAATTTGCCTGATGATAGGCCGAATCCGGCGCCAGTTGCGCAGTCAGGCGGCGATGTGCTTCACCCAGTGCATGATAGGGAACGCTTGGCAGCAAATGGTGGAGCGCGTGGTAGCGAAGGCCGACCGGCGCCCATATCGATGCGAGCAGGCCGGGCGGTGGAACATTGACGCTGTCCAGGAACTGCGCAGTAACACTCAGCGGCTCGCCGTCATTTTCCCACAAATGTGCGACCAATGTCCGTATCTGGTTCAATACGGCAACGCAGGCGACGATTGCGAGAAATATCAGGAATGCATTCAACGGGATGAAGCCAGTGAAAACGCTGGTCAGAAGAACAATCGACCAGATACTGGCGGCTGTTTCCTGCCATATCCAGTTGCGGCGTGCTTCCCCTTCGGCGGGACGGCGACGGAAGGCCGGGTTGATGACCAACCCTGAATAGCGCTCGACCACCAGCTTGCGCAATGGTGGAATGACGAGCGACAAGGGTGCCAGCACCGCGTTGCGGAAGAGCAATGCAATCGGGGCCAGCAAAGACACCAGAATGAATACCGGAAGTGTCCACGGCTTCATCAACGCGAGCGGCAAATATTCGGGATCCTGATCGGTGCCGTAACGCGTGCGCGCATGATGCAGGTTGTGAATGCCCTCGTACATGTAAGACGGCACCAGCAAGGGCACGCCGATAACTGTGTTAAAACCGAAGCGAAAACCCGGGAGCGCCGAATGTTTGACGTGGGTCACTTCGTGGATGAAGCCACCGGCGCGATAAAGTCCCAACACTGAAATGACGCCTGCGATAACTTTCAGCCACAGCGGGCCTGCCAAAATAGCTATGGCGAGCCCGGCATAGCCGATGAATGCAGAGGCCAGAAAGTCGGACCAGAATATACGTGGATTGGGTACGCCAAGGTCGCGGGTGAGTTCCGCAACCGCGCGCAACATCGCCTTATCGTCGGGCACGCGCTTCAGCCGCGCGGCGCGCTCCGCCACGCCGTCATTACCCGGGATATTCTGGGCCGCATCAAGCGGGGAGAATGCCATTTCACTCATTTCAACTGCTTTGCTAAATAATCCATCGCCCATCAGATAGGCGTTAGTCGTGGCGATATAATGGCAGAAAAGGCGAAATGTGGCCAACTTCGCTCACTTACCGTAATTAATGCAATCGATTGTTGTATTTCAGCTATGGTCGATATAGGGAGAGCATCGACGAAAGGGGGCCGCGACGCCAGATGTCGATTTCTGCGAAATTACTGGCGGATAGCACGGGCTATTCGGTATCGGACTGGACCGCTGCCCATATAGCAGCAATCGCGAGCAAACCCTTGCCTGAAGCGCCGTTGATTGACGCGACGGATGCCGTTCCGCTGTTGCCCGAGCACGATCTTTGGGACCTCTGGCCGCTTCAAAATCCGGACGGAAGCGTTGCAGTGATTGCACAGGGTGAGCTGTGGATGGTGCTGTCTGCACATCGCATGGATGACCCTAATCTACGGCACAATGTCGCGCGTACGCGCCTGCTGTTGCGGCGCGGTGGGACGTGGCAGGATTGCGGTCTAATGTTTCCCGACGATCTCAATCCAGGGTCACGCGAATGGTCCGGTTCTGCGCGATTCGACGCTGCCCATAATTCGGTCACTGCTTATTTTACCGCAGCTGGACGGCGCGGCGAATTGGCGCATAGTTTTGAACAGCGCCTGTTTCAGTCGACCGGGCTGCTTGACCTTTCCGGCGCACTTCCTCGCATCGTTGACTGGTCGCCCGCAAGGTCCGTCGTGCAAAACGACGGCAGCCTTTATGTCGACGTTCGCATCGACCAAGGCGAACCCGGCAACATCAAAGGGTTCCGTGATCCATATTGGCTGCGCGACCCCGCCGATGGACGGGCCTATATATTGTTTACAGGATCCCACCCTAATTCAATGCACAAACACAATGGCGTGGTAGGCCTTGCCCGCGCCCACTCGGGTGATGGCGATTCGGGGTTCGAACTGCTGCCTCCTCTGGTCAGCGCAGACGGCGTTTGTAACGAAATGGAGCGGCCTCACCTCGTTATCTGTGACGGACTATATTATCTTTTCTGGTCATCCCAAAACTCGGTTTTTGCACCTGATGGCCCCACGGGGCCAACCGGCCTTTATGGAATGGTCGGACCGTCGCTGCGAGGTCCGTACGAGCCATTGAATGGGACTGGCCTTGTAATCGCAAACCCTGTTGCCGAGCCCCGGCAAGCCTATTGCTGGCAAGTGCTCGACACGCTGGAGGTATATAGCTTTGTCGATCATTGGGGCCTCAAAGGCCGCGATATCTATGCAGAACCCGACTTGCAACGCAGCCATTTTGGCGGCACAATCGCGCCTGTGCTGAAAATCGAAATTGACGGCAATGCTACGCGTTTGCTGGGTCTCGTATGAGTGAACGGCTTTACGGCTGTATAGAAGCTGGCGGCACGAAATTTGTCGTAGGCATTGTCGCTGCGCCCGATGATATTCGCGAAACAGCAAGGTTCGATACGGCAACGCCTGCCGAAACCATCGGTGGCGTCATTGAGTGGCTTAAGTTGGCGCAGGCGCGGCACGGCACTTTGTCGGCAATTGGCATTGCAAGCTTCGGCCCGCTTGAACTTGATCGGCAAGCGGCAAATTGGGGTTTTATCACCGCGACGACTAAGCCGCATTGGAGTGACTGCGATTTTGGCGGACATGTGGCACGCGAACTTGGGCTGCCAGTGGGTTTCGATACGGACGTAAACGGTGCCGCTCTTGCCGAAGCACGTTGGGGGGCCGGACGGTGCCAGCCAGCCTGCGTCTACATCACCGTCGGCACGGGAATCGGCGGCGGCGCTATTGTTGATGGGAGGCCTTTGAAAGGGCTGTCCCATCCGGAAATGGGGCATATCCGCCCGCAGCGCCACCCGGACGATTTGGGATTTGCCGGTATCTGTCCATTTCATGGCGATTGCCTCGAAGGTTTGGCAAGTGGCCCGGCAATCAAGGCGCGTTGGGGGGCCTCGCTGTCTGAGCTGCCCGCCGTTCACCCCGCGCACGACATAATTGCCTGGTATCTGGCGCAACTGGTTGTCACTTTGCAATCAATCATGGAACCAGGCCGCGTGATCTTGGGCGGCGGTGTAACCGGCACAGCCGGATTGATCGCGCGTGTGCGCCAAAAAGCGGCGGAGCTCGGAAAGGGCTATTTCCGGGGGAAGCCATCGGAGATTATCGTGCCGCCTGACTTGGGCGACAAGGCTGGCTTATTGGGCGCTTTTGCGCTTGCTCAGGACATCATCGCCTAGGTTGATTGCCGGATGACAAGTTCGGGTTCCAACACCACCGACGCGGTCTCTTCGCCGGCGATCCGGCGGAACAGCAGGTCGACGAGATGCGCAGCGCCCGCTGCCAAATCCTGCTTCACAGTGGTCAATGTGGGCACGGTCTGATTGGCGAAGGGTAGGTCATCATAACCGACCACATGCACTTCGCCTGGTACGGCAACATTATGCTCAGCCAAGGCACGCAATGCACTCATCGCGATGACATCGGAAGCCGCGATTATCCCATTGGGGATGGACCGCGTTTCATCAAGCCATTTGCTGATTGCGGGATGCGCCGTTTCTGCGGTTAAATGTGCGGGCAGGATTGCAAGTTTGTCGGACAGGCCCGCGGCCGCAAGCGCTGTCCGGCATCCTTCCAGTCGCTCGGCGATTTCCGGAGCGATGGGATCGCCGAAAAATGCAAAATTGCGGCAACCGCGCTCGATTAAATGTCGCGTAGCTAGCTCGCCGCCCTTGCGATTATCAGACCCGACCGAGCAATGCACCTGGCCTGCAAGGTTGGCACCCCATGCGACCAGTGGCAAATAGCGCGCTGCAACTGTGTCGATAACCGCCAACTGGTCCGACTGTCCAATCAGGATAACCCCGTCGACCCGGCCCGAATCCGCCACACGGTTCAACCAGTGCGGATCGGTCGGGATGACCCTTGAAAGCAGTAGGTCATGCCCGCGCTCGGTCAGGGCATCGGCCAGGTGACCAAGCATAGTCATGAAAAATGGATCTGAAATATGCTGGCCGGTTTCATGCCCCAAAGGAATGAGCACGCCGATTGCGCCGGCCCGCTTTATCCGCAGATTGCGCGCCATGACATTTGGACGGAAATCATGTTCACGCGCAATTTCCTGAATCCGCTCACGCGTTTTCTTTGCGATTAAATGGGAATCTGCCAACGCGCGCGATACGGTGCCAGGCGAAACGCCCGCCAGTCGCGCGAGATCGGTGATGTTCCGGACCCGCCCCTGATTGTCCATCTCTGCTCCTTCACTTCCATATGTGCGGACGATTTACCCGCATGGCAAGAGGGAAAGAAAACTGCGCTTATACGCAATGCAATCGATTGTTGCATAATTTCCCCCATGCGTTAGCATGAAATGTGAGAGAGAGCGGATTGTTCCGCCGGGAGAGGAAATATGAGCGAAGTCGCCGCTAAGCCGCATTTGTCGCTATCCAAGATTCTGCAAATGAATCTCGGTTTTCTCGGTCTGCAGTTCAGCTTTGGGCTGCAGCAGGGCAATATGGCTCCGATTTATTCTTATCTTGGGGCTGAAGAGGCCTCGCTGCCGATATTGCAGCTCGCTGGGCCACTTACCGGACTTATTGTCCAGCCGATTATCGGTGCGATGAGCGATCGGACCAATTCGAAATGGGGAAGGCGGACGCCTTACTTCATTATCGGCGCCATCATGTGCTCGCTCGGGTTGCTGTTCATGCCGCTTTCGCAAAGCATATTGATGGCGGCCAGTCTGTTGTGGATTCTCGACGCAGGCAACAACATTACGATGGAGCCTTATCGTGCCTATGTCAGCGACCGGTTGAACGAGGACCAGCATAATGTCGGCTTCCTGACGCAAAGTGCATTTACCGGGCTGGCGCAATGTCTTGCCTTGGGCACACCCGCTTTGCTGGTCGGGCTGTTCGGTATTAACAAGGATGCGATTGGCGCGAACAATATTCCAGACACCGTCTATATCGTCTTCACCATCGGCGCGGTATTGTCGTTATCGACCATCCTCTGGTCGGTTATCCGCGTTCCCGAATTACCTCTGACCGAAGTTCAGCAGGCAGAGATAGCCGCCCAGCCAAGAACCGTTGCGGCGACCTTCAAAGAAATCTGGGATGCCATTCGTGAGATGCCAACGCCGATGCGCAAGCTGGGCGTCATGATGTTGTTTCAATGGTATGCGATGGGAATTTACTGGACCTATGTGACCTATTCGATCGCGCGCTCGGTCTATAACACGAGCGAGCCCGTCAGCGACGGCTTCCGCAGTGCGGTTTTGACTAATGGGACAATGGGCGCATTCTATAATGCCGTCGCATTTGTCGCGGCGCTTGCGATGATGCCGCTGATACGCAGCATCGGGCCGCGTAAGGTCCACGCGCTGGCGCTTGTAGCCGGCGGTGTGGGCATGCTTTTTATTCCGCAGATGACCGAGACGGCGTGGCTGTTTCCGGCCGCTATCGGAGTCGGTATTTGCTGGGGCAGTATCATGGGAACGCCTTATGTTATGCTCGCAAGCTGCATCCCGCCCCGCCGCACAGGTGTCTATATGGGCATATTCAACATGATGATCGTCATTCCGATGCTGCTCAATGCTGCGACATTCCCATTTTATTATGATTCGTGGCTTGGCGGTGATGCGCGCAATGCGCTGATGCTGGCGGGTGTTTTGCTTATATGTGCTGCAGTCGCAGTGATGCGGGTGCGCGACGAGCTAGGTAGCGCCTAGAATCGTGATACTTCTGCAACAGAAAATTTTGTTGCGCGATTTTATGCAAAGGTTTGCGAAAAATTCTTGCAAACGTTTTCCAAGGCGCTATCAGACATTATGGAAGCACCTGCCAAGGGTGTCCGTTTTTGAAATTTGGGGAGGATGATATGAAGATATCCCGTTTTAACAAGCAAGTGTCTGCACTCGCTTTGTGCACTGCTTTTATCGCCGTTCCGGCTTATGCACAGGAAGAGGCGGCCGCCGAGGAAGAAGTCCCTTCGCTCGACGAGATCGTCGTCACGGCATCAGGCCGCGACCAGACGAAGATCGAAACGTCGATTTCGGTCACCAGCATCGACGCTCAGATGATCCAGGACTTCCAGCCAAGCTCGGAGGCCGAAGTCTTCAAGCTGCTTCCCGGCATTCAGGTTCCGGGCACATCCGGACCCGGCGGTAACTCCAATATCGCAGTGCGTGGTCTTCCTGTGGCAACCGGAGGGGCGCCATTCGTCCAGCTTCAGGAAGACGGCCTTCCCGTCGTTTTGTTCGGCGATATCCAGTTCGGTAACAACGACTACTTCACCCGGTTCGACCCATCGGTCGCCAATATCGAAGCGGTTCGCGGCGGTTCGGCAACGACCTTCGCCTCGCAGGCACCGGGCGCGGTTATCAACTATATCAGCAACTATGGCACCAAAGAGGGCGGCTATATAGAACTGCAAAAGGGCATCGATTACGACCAGACCCAGCTCAACTTCCGCTATGGCGGCAACCTGACCGAGGGCCTGAACTTCCATGTCGGCGGCTATTTCAAGCGTGGCCGCGGTCCGCTTAATGCCGGATATAATCTCTCCGACAGCATTCAGGTAAAGGCCAATGTCACCAAGGAATTCGGCGACGGCAAAGGCTATTTCCGCTTGCTCTTCAAATATGCCGACACGGCAGAGCCCAACTACACCGGCGCACCTGCGCTTGCGACGATAAGTGGCGGCAAGGTCAGCAATATCAGGCCGTACCCGGGTTTTGACGGTCGAACAGACACCAATTATTCGAAATATAATCAGAGCTTCCTGATTTATAATCGCGAAGGTGCGCTTGAGCGCGTCAAGATGGACGGCATCACCACGAAGCAGAAGTCGATTGGTGCAGCACTCCATTATGAACTGACCGACAATATTACGGTCGATAACAATGCGCGCTATTCCAAAATAAGCGGCGGGTTTGCTTCGCCGTTCCTCGGCATTGGTACAACTGCTGGCATCGTTGGTTCCACGGTTAACGGCCGGACGGTACAGGCCATTCGCTACGCCAGTGGCCCTAATGCAGGGCAGCTGTATACGGGCACTTATGTCGACAATAACGTCAACGTCAAAACCAACATCCGCGATCTGGGAAGCTTCGTTAACGACCTGACGCTCGCCGGCAAGTTCGACACCGGTTTTGCCGACCTGACCGCACGTGTTGGCTATTTCTACATGGATCAGACCATCGCGATGGATTGGCATGTGAATAAATCGCTACGTGAACTCAGCGGCAACAGCCCATCCCAGCTTGACCTGTATGACAGCCCGACCGCAACGGCGGCCGCAAACAAGATCACGCAGGAAGGCATCTCCGGTTACAATAACAACTGGGGCGATTGCTGCGCGCGCGATTATGACCTGTCCTACACCAACACTGCGCCTTATGCTCAGTTGGTATTGGACAACGACACCTTCAATATCGACGGCAGCATCCGGTTCGAGAAGGTCAAGGCGTCGGGTTCCACAATCGCCGGTGGGCCAGAGTTTAACGTTAATTCCAGCGGCGTGCTCATTCCGACGATCACGGCCAACGGGCGGCGCGAAACTCTCGACTATAGTCGCAGCTATACGAGCTGGACCGCGGGTGCCTTGTGGAAAGCGACACCTGATCTCTCGCTGTTCGGTCGCGCATCAAAGGGTGGCCGCTTCAACAGCGACCGTCAGACCGTTAGCGGCAAGTTCAACGCCGATGGCAGCCTCTGCACCCGTGCACAGGCAACCGCTCTGGCCTGTACCGACGGCGTCACGCCATCGGTCGACTTCGTCAACCAGTATGAAATCGGCGTCAAGAACCGCGGTAATATCGGCGATGGCCGGTACACCGTTGAATTGACCCTGCTTAAGGGCGATTTCAAGCGTAGCGATTTCGAACCGACAAACACGGGTATTTGCCCAGGCGGCGGTTGTATCATCGACAACAGCTTCAAGACGCAGGGCGCAGAATTCTTCGCCACGCTTCGTCTCGGCGGTTTCAATTTCATTGCGAACGCGACTTACACCAAGGCAAAGCAGAAGTTCACGTCGACGCGTAATGGAACGCAGGTTGCCGGTTCCGCCAGCTTTGCCCGCGCATTGAATATCCCCGACCTCAGCTACTCGCTCTCGGCCAATTATGACATCGCCGAAATCGCTTCGGTAGGCGTTACTGCGGTCGGACAGTCGAGCACCTTTGACGGCGCGCTGACATATCCGGGAAAGACAGTGTTCAACACCAATTTGCGGATCAACCCGATCGAGAATCTGGAGCTGGGCCTCAACGTCTACAATCTGTTCGACACCTATGACACACGCGGCAATGGCAACGGCACCTTTGGTGGCGGCATTACCGGAACGCCGGTTATCGGTCGCACGTTGACCGGATCGGTTCGTCTGAGCTTCTAAACATAGCACAATCCCCGGGTCGCATCTTGGGGGAACAGGCGGGTCCGGTGGCAAAAGTCATCGGACCCGCTTTCATTGGCAAAGCAGTAAGCCAAGCGTTACGGAGTAGGCATGGGTGAGCGCATAGAATCAATAGTCATTGCTGGCGGCGGCTCGGCGGGTTGGATGACCGCTGCGGCGCTGTCGAATACCCTGCGCCATAACTGCAAAATTTCCCTGATTGAATCCGAAGAGATCGGCACGGTGGGCGTCGGCGAAGCAACGATTCCGCCAATCCGGACATTCAACGAAATGCTCGGCATCGAAGAACGCGAATTTGTGAAGGCGACGCAAGGCTCGTTTAAGCTGGGCATTGAATTTGTCGATTGGGGCAGCCTTGGTAACCGCTATTTCCACCCATTTGGTCCGCATGGACGGCCCTTCGATATCGTCGGGCTTCACCATTATTGGCTGAAGGCGCGCGAGGCCGGAGAGACTGCCAGCTTTGACGAGCACAGCATGGCGTGGGCGATGGCCAAGGCGGGCCGTTTTGCGTGTCCTGGCAACGACCCGCGCAATGTGTTGTCGACTTTCGATTATGCCTATCATTTCGATGCAGGCCTCTATGCCCGCTATCTGCGCGGCTATTCGGAAGAGCGGGGCGTCACACGGGCAGAGGGCAAAATCGCTTCGGTCGCAAAGCATAGCGAAACCGGCTTTGTCGAAAGTGTGACCCTCGAAAATGGTGAGAGTTTCGTGGCAGATTTGTTCATTGATTGCTCGGGCTTTCGTGGGCTTTTGATCGAGGGCGCGCTTGAAACGGGCTATGACGACTGGACGCACTGGCTGCCGTGCGACCGCGCCTTGGCCATGCCATGTGTCAGCGCGGGCGAATTAACGCCCTACACCCGCTCCACGGCAAGGGCCGCTGGCTGGCAATGGCGCATCCCCCTGCAACACCGCACCGGCAATGGCTATGTCTATTGTAGCCAATTCATATCTGACGATGAAGCCGAAGCAACATTGCGCACCAGCCTAGATGGCGAGCCGCTCGCCGGGCCGAACAAACTGCGTTTCGTCACTGGCCGCCGCCGCAAATTCTGGAATAAAAATGTCATCGCCATCGGCCTTTCAAGCGGGTTTATGGAGCCGCTTGAGTCAACCAGCCTGCATCTGATTCAGGCAGGCATATCGAAACTGCTCGCGCTGTTTCCCGACAAGGATTTCAACCCGCTGGTTATTGATGAGTATAACCATATCGCCGCCACCGAGTTCGAACGCATCCGCGACTTCATCATTCTGCATTACAAGCTGACCACACGCGACGACAGCGAGCTCTGGCGATATTGCGCGAATATGGACGTTCCTGATAGTCTTCAGTTCAAGATCGATCATTTCAAAAGCTACGGTCGCCATATCGCACGCGATATGGATCTGTTCGGCCAGCCGAGCTGGCTCGCGGTGCATATCGGGCAGGGCAATATCCCCGAGGCCGTCGATCCACTGTTCGATTATCGCGGGCTGGACGGGCGCGAATGGCTGGGCAAATTGCGTGCAGCCATGACGTCGGAAGCGGCGCGGCAGCCGACGCATCAGCAGTTTATCGACCAGCATTGCAAGGCAGGCGACTAGCCAGTGGACGCCGAAGCGCTGTTCCGGACGGCGATAGCAAAGCGGCAACGGCAGGATGTGGAAGCTGCGGTCGAGGCGATAGACCTTGCCGCAAAGGCAGCGCCTAACCACTTACAAATCGCCGCTGTCCGTGCGCAACTGCATTATGAAAGCTGGCGGCCAGCTTATGCGCTGTTTGCCGAGGCGGCAGCGCTCAATCCCGATGACCTGCAACTATTGCGCAATCAGGCGCTGGCGCTGACATCCGAAGGCGATGCTGCCGCAGCGCAGAACTTGCTCGAGCAGTGCTTGGCGGCGCGGCCCGAGTGGCTGGACGGCCATGCCATATTATCACGTATTCGTTCGACCAGCGGCGAGGATGAGGGCCATGACCGAAGCTACGCCGAAGCCAGCGACCGCAATCCGGAAAATCTGCCGCTTCGGATGGCATGGTTTCACAACGCTGCCATCGCCAAGGATTGGGATAAGGTCGGCTATATTCTTAAAGCAGCGGAGCGGGATTTCCCGGGGCAGCGCGCCTTGGCGTCCGCACGATTCTATCTCGCGAGTGAGTCCGGGGACGATGCAGCGGTCGATGCGCGGCTGGCAGAAGTTGCCGACCTCATCGATCCAGGCCTCGATCTGTGCCGCACCCGGCTTCACCTGCGGCGCGGCGATTATGACGCCGCCGAGGCATGCGCCAGCCGACATATTGGTTCAGCAGCGGCCAATATGTTCTGGCCTTATCTGTCGTTGATCTGGCGGTTGACGGGCAATGAGCGTGCTGCATGGTTGGATGGCGCAGCCCCCTTTATGTCGGTGAATGATCTGGAATTTTCCGGCCAAGAAATCGTCGCACTGGCGGAAACATTACGCAAGCTGCATATCCTGAGCGCGCCCTATCCCGAGCAGTCGGTGCGGGGCGGTACGCAGACCGACCGGCCCTTGTTTTTCAACCCTGATCCGGCGATCCAGTCTGCGCGAAAGAAGATCACCGTAGCCGTTCGGAATTATATCGATGCGCTACCTCAGCCTGACCAAACGCATCCACTGCTCGCACCGCGCCGCGATTGTATCCGGTTCGAAGGTAGCTGGTCGGTTCGGCTGAGGGACAAGGGCTATCACGCGAGCCACAGCCACGTGATGGGCTGGATCAGCTCCGCTTTCTATGTCGCTTTGCCCGAGCAAGCCGGGCCCGAGCCATCGGGGTGGTTCGCGCTTGGCACGCCGCCACCCGAGCTTCGGCTGGATTTGAAGCCCTATGCAACCGTCGAACCGAAACCGGGCAGGCTCGTTCTATTCCCGTCAACCATGTGGCATAGCACCGTTCCATGCGAGGCGGGCGAACGGCTGACCATTGCGTTCGATATAGCGGTACCGCGATAGGCTTGCCATCGACGGGTGCACCCGCCACACAGGCACCATGCTTGGCGTTTGCTATTATCCCGAACATTGGCCCGAAGAAATGTGGGCCCGCGATGCGCAGCGGATGCGCGATCTTGGGCTGACCTACGTTCGCATTGGCGAATTTGCATGGGGACGAATTGAACGCAGCGAGGACAATTTCACCTGGGAGTGGATGGACCGCGCGATTGAAACGCTCGGCGCGGCGGGACTGAAAGTAGTGCTTGGCACGCCGACAGCGACACCGCCCAATTGGTTGTGCGTCAAATATCCCGAGATCCTTCCGGTTGATATCCACACAGGCATGACGCGCGGTTTTGGCTCACGGCGACATTATGATTTTTCGAGTGAAACATATCTGGTGCAGGCTGAACGAATAACGGCGGCAATGGCCAAGCGTTATGGCAGCAACGCGCATGTTGTCGGCTGGCAAACGGATAACGAGCTGTGCTGCCACGAGACGACGCTGAGCGCCTCACCCGCCGCGCGCGACAAATTCCGCGCGTGGTGTGAGGCGCGCTACACGCATGTCGCTGCGCTTAATGCGGCGTGGGGCAATGTATTCTGGTCGATGGAATATGACTCGTTCGCTGAGATCGAACTGCCGTTTTTCACCGTGTGCGAAACCAACCCTGCGCATCGTTTAGCGTATCGCCGGTTTGCGTCCGATCAGGTGGTGCGCTTCCATGACGTCATGATTTCCGCAATTCGCCGTCACGCCGGGCCGAACCAATGGGTTACGCACAATATCATTCCACCCGCGACCACCGGCGTCGATAACGCGGCGCTGACCCGCCAACTCGATTTCGTCAGTTACGACAATTACCCGCTTGGTTTCTCCGACCAATTGATGGCCAAGGCACCAGCGGAGGAATGGCAGCCCTTCATGCGGACGGGGCACCCTGACCTTGCTGCACTCAATTTCGATTCGGTACGCGGGCTTTCCAAAGGTGCCTGGTGGGTGATGGAACAGCAGCCGGGTCCTGTGAACTGGGCGCCGCATAACCCGTGTCCGGCGCCGGGCATGATCCGCCATTGGACATTGCAGGCCTTTGCCCACGGCGCGGCATGCGTCGCCTATTTCCGCTGGCGGCAGGTGCCATTCGCGCAGGAACAGATGCACGCCGGGCTATTGCGTCCAGATGATGTACCGTCGCCCGCATGGGCCGAGGTCGAGCAGGCGGCGGCGGAAATAGCTTTGCTGGGCGATTTGTCGGCTGTCCCGGAGACAGCTCCCGTAGCTATCATAATCGACCCTGCCTCGGCTTGGGTTGACGATATCGAACGACAAGGGGCAGGCTATCGTTATCCGGCGGTGGTGTTCCAATATTATCGCGCGCTGCGCTCGCTTGGCGTCGATGTCGATTTTGTCTCGGCGGGTGAGGCGATGCTCGATGGCTACAAGCTTATTGTTGCGCCCTCCCTTGCCATGCCCGATGACGCTTCGGTCAACGCGCTCAACGCCAGCAATGGCGTCATCCTTTTCGGTCCGCGCTCGGGGACAAAGACGCAGGAGTTTTCAATCAGCGAAGGTCTGCCGCCCGGGGCGTTGCGTGACTTCGTTCCTATCAAGGTCATTGCCGTCGAAACGCTTCGACCAGACTGCAACGGCACCATCGATTACAAAGGGGATCATTATGAAAGCGGCAAATGGCGAGAGACAATCGAGGTCGGCACCTGCGATGTGCTAGCAAGATACGAAGACGACGCGCCTGCCGCTGTTCGGTCGGGCCGAAGCATCTATCTTGCAACACTGACCGACGATGACTTCCTGAAAAGCCTGCTTGTCGACCTATGCGCCGAAGCTGGCGTTCCGATCACGCCATTGCCACCGACACTCCGTTTGCGCCGACGGGGTAATCTGACTTTTGCCTTCAATCTTGCTGGAGACAGTGCGCGCGCGCCTGCCCCAGAAGGCGTTAGCTACGTTGTCGGTGGCGCTGAAATCGAACCCTATGGTGTCGCTGTCTGGCGCCATTCCTAGACGTTGTCAGCGTTCCTTGGTTGCGCTGAATTTGAGGTCGGGATGCTTTTCTTGCTGATATCCGACATCCCAAGCCGATCGCGCCATAAACACCGGATGGCCATCGCGGTCCTTCGCCATGTTGCCGCCGTTGAACGAGGCGAACTGACTAAGCGCGCTGTCCTCGCCGATTAGCCAGCGTGCGGTGTCATATGGTGCGGGCTCGAGATAGGCATCGACCTTGTATTCGGCCTCCAGCCGGGAAATCAGCACTTCAAGCTGCAACTGGCCGACCACACCGATTACCCAGTTCGAACCGATTTCGGGATAGAAAACCTGAATCACGCCCTCTTCGCTCAGGTCGTCGAGCGCCTTGCGGAGTTGCTTGGTCTTTGTGGGATCTCGCAGGATAACCCGCCGCAATATTTCCGGCGCGAAATTGGGCAGCCCGGTAAAGCGCAGCTCGTTGCGCTCGCTCATTGTGTCACCTACCCTGAGCGTACCGTGATTAGGAATGCCGATGATATCGCCGGGTTCCGCGCTGTCCGCAATCTCGCGGTCCTGCGCGAAAAACAATATCGGGGAGTGGATAGATACAGGTTTGCCGTGGCCAGACGGGATTAGTTTCATGCCGCGTTTGAATGTTCCAGAACACAGCCGCATGAATGCGATTCGGTCTCGGTGCTGCGGGTCCATATTGGCCTGCACTTTGAAAATGAAACCGGTCACGTCCTTGCCGGCAGGATCGATGGTGCCGATGCTGCTTGGCTGCGGACGGGGTGACGGCGCGTGTTCGGCAATGGCGCCGATCATTTCCGCGATGCCGAATTCCTTCAACGCCGAGCCGAAATAAACCGGCGTCAGGTCGCCGCTACGATAGGCTTCGATATCGAATGACGCATAACCCGCCTGCGCGAGTTCGGCTTCTTCGCGGAATTTTTTGAGGCCGCGCTCGGATAGATGATCGGCAAGCGTCGGGTCATCCAGGCCAGTGTGCTGACTTGATTTGCCTTCAAATTCCTTGGACGGCCCCGACGGTTGCATCAGCCGGTTGCGGGCAAAATCGTAAATGCCTTCGAACTCGCCGCCCATGCCAATTGGCCAGCTCATCGGACAGACATCGAGTGCGAGCTTGTCGGCAACCTCGTCGAGAATATCGAAACATTCGCGCCCCTCGCGGTCCACCTTGTTGACGAAAGTGATTATAGGGACCGAACGCAGGCGGCAGACTTCGAAAAGTTTCAACGTTTGCGGCTCGATGCCTTTGGCGGCGTCGATGACCATGATGGCGCTATCGACCGCCGTCAGTGTGCGATACGTGTCTTCGGAGAAATCTTCATGCCCCGGCGTATCGAGCAAGTTGAAGATAATGCCGTCCTTGGCAAAGGTCATCACCGAACTGGTCACCGAAATCCCGCGTTGCTGCTCGATCTTCATCCAGTCCGAACGCGCCCGGCGCGCCTGACCGCGTGCCTTTACTTCACCGGCGAGATGGATTGCGCCGCCCTGCAGCAACAGCTTTTCAGTGAGTGTCGTCTTACCCGCGTCTGGGTGAGAGATAATGGCAAAGGTGCGGCGGTTCAAAGTCATCGCCGCCGCTTACGGACGAAGCGTCAGCGCTTCAACCCGTTTGTCAGAAAGTCGGCCGCGATATCGGCGACATCATTGACGTCGCGGTCGTCGCTCATGACGCCATAGCGCAGGCCCAAAAACACGTTCATGCCGACGATGGCCCACGCATGGACCTCTTCGACGTCAGCGCGCAATTGGCCCTTGGCGGCGGCATCCTTCAGGCTGGCGACATATCCGGCGACGGTGTTTTCGTAGTGCGCGCGGTAACTCGGTGGATCGACAAACTCTGCCTCGTCGATAATGCGATAGAGTTCTTTATGATCACGCACGAAATTGAGGAACTCTGCGAGTCCTTTGCGTTCGCCGGTAAGCCTGTCCGATTCGGCCGCCATGATCGGTCCAACGGTATCGCGGACCTGCGCCGACATATCGCGCACCAGCGCCTGAAATAGCGAATCCTTCGAATCAAAATAAGTGTAGAAACTCCCCAACGCGACGCCGGCGCGTTGCGTGATGCTGACGACCGAACTTTCATGAAAGCCCTTTTCGCCAAATTCGGCTGCTGCTGCGTTGAGCAGCAAACGCAGGGTTTTCCGTCCCCTTTCGGTGCGTGGAGTTTTGGCCAGCGGTGTCATTGTTGCTGATATGCCACGTGTCGCCGACATTCGCTACTCTTCCTAAAGACCATAAGTTGAAACATGGTTCAACTTTCACTATAGGCTGAATCCGTAACGGGTAAAGACCCGCTTTTTGAGCAGGAGAGTGAACCATGAAATCCCCTAAAATCTCGATCATCCGCGCTGCATTGCTGGCAAGTATTGCTGCATCTGGCTTGGCTTTCACCGCACCGGCAATTGCGCAGGACGAAGCGGCGGTTACCGATGAGGGTGAAGGCGGCGAAATCATTGTCACCGCACGTCGCCGCGAAGAAAGCCTCTTGGATGTGCCGATCGCGGTCAGCGCCTTCTCTGGCGAAGCGCTCGAAATGCGCGGTGCGCTCGACCTTACCGACATCGGCAATATCACGCCCAACACCACGCTCGAAACGTCGCGCGGCAGTAACTCGACATTGTCCGCTTTTATCCGCGGAATTGGTCAGCAGGATCCGGTATCCGGCTTTGAACCGGGCGTAGGCATTTATCTCGACGATGTTTATTTGAACCGCCCGCAAGCCGCTGTGCTTGACATCTACGATGTTGAACGGATCGAAGTTCTTCGTGGCCCACAGGGCACATTATACGGCCGCAACACTATCGGTGGCGCAGTGAAATATGTGACCAAGCAGCTACCTCAGGAAGTATCAGTCAAAATACGCGGCACTTACGGCACATATAATCAGGCCGAGGGCGTTATTACCGCATCAGCTCCGATTGGAAACATCGTTCGCGTTGGTGGTAGTGTTGCGCGTTTGTCGCGTGGCGGCTTCGGTGACAATCTGACCACGGGATTAGAAAACTACAACAAAGACGTCTGGGCGGCGCGGGGTACAATCGAGCTTGGCGGCTACGGCGAACCGGTTTCTATCCGCATCAGCGGCGATTACAGCCGTGACAAGAGCGACCCACGCGGCGGTCACCGCCTGATTCCTGGGCTGTTATCGGGCGCTCCTGTGCTCGACAATGTGTACGACACACGTGGCGGTCTCGTTGATCCCAAACAGGATATCGAAGCTTACGGTCTTGCGATGAACATCGCGGTCGATCTTTCAGATATGTTGACCCTGCGGTCAATCAGCGCTTGGCGCAAAGACAGCACATATACGCCGATCGATTTCGACGCACTGCCAGCAGTCGATGTCGATGTTCCCGGCGGCTATTTCAACGAGCAGATTAGCCAGGAAGTGCAGCTGCTTGTCGATGCCGGGCCACTTAACGGCATGATTGGCGCATATTATCTCGATGCCACCGCCGATACCTTGTTCGATGTCCGCCTGTTTACCACCTTGAACGGCCTGACAGCTTTCACCAACGCAGCGGTCGATACCGAAACCTATGCAGTGTTTGGCGACTTCACTTATGACTTTTCCGAACAGTTCAGCATCTCACTCGGCGGACGTTATACATGGGACGAGCGGACCGCGAATATCCTTCGTCAGAATTATCTGGGTGGTGGTTCTCCGTTCTTTGGTGGTGCGGGCGTGCCGTTTGGCGCAGCGAGCACGAACTTTAACGGCAAGCGCAGCTTCAAGAAATTCACCCCGCGCGCCTCGATCAGTTTCAAGCCAACGCCCGATCACAATATCTACGCAAGCTTTAGCCAAGGCTTCAAAGGCGGTGGTTTTGATCCACGCGGTGTAGGCACCAATGCGCCAGACCTTAACGGCAATGGCATTCGTGGCGAAAATGACGAAGTTGCGGCTTTCCTGAGCTTCCGTCCCGAAAGCGTCGACAGCTACGAAGTCGGGTACAAGGGCAATCTGTTCGATGGCGGCCTCACATTCGCACTCGCCGGTTTCTATGCGGATTATAAAGATGTCCAGATTCCTGGGTCTGTTGCCTGTATCGTTGGCACACTGCCATCATTCTGCGGCGTGACTTCGAACGCTGGCAAGGCAACTTTCAAAGGCGCCGAGCTCGAATTCAATGCACGGCTTGGTGAAAACTTTGCTGCCGACGGCGACAGGCTGAACCTGTTGGGTGCTGTGGGTTATATCGATGCCCAGTTCGACGAGTACATCACCAATATTGCGAGTGTTCCAACCGATGTTGCGGCCTTCCGTCAAATCCAGAATACCCCGTCATGGACAGCAAGCGCGACACTTGCTTACATGACGCCGGTTGGCGCCGGACGGTTGAATCTGGGAACGACTGTCTCCTATCGCAGCAGCACCAACCAGTTCGAAATCCCCAATCCGTATATCGATCAGTCGGGCTATGCGCTTGTCGATGCCAGCCTTGTCTATACTTCGGCCGACGATAAATGGAGCATTGGTCTCCACGGCAAAAATCTGACCGACAAGCAGTATAAGACCTCAGGCTACAGCTTCATTGCCGGTAACGCGACGACTGGCGCGCCAACGCTTAGCGGCGGTGGTCTGCCGATTGCTTCGCTTGGCAGGGAAGGCACCTTGACTGCTTTTTATGGTAACCCGCGGCAGGTATTCGTCACCGCAGGGGTGAAATTTTAACTAGCGATTTCACGGGAAATAACGGGCCGGGGCAGCAATGCTCCGGCCCTTTTTTTTAGCCGCGAAGTTCGCCGCCCAATTTTGCGACTGCCGCGATGATCTTGTCTGAAATCGCCCTTAAGTCTTCATCGCCATAGCTTTTGTCCACCGGCTGTAGCGTGACTTCGACCGCCAGCGATTTCAGACCCTGCGGAACGCCTTGGCCGATAAACTGGTCGAAGAGTTTGACTGCAACGATATTGTCCTTGTCGCATCCTTTGATGGCGCGGACCAGATCACCCGAGGGCAAGGAACCGGCTACCAGAAATGCGAAGTCGCGCGTTACCGCTTGCAACACCGGCGGCACAAATGCCGGGCGCATAAAGCCGGAAGCTTTCTTGAGCGGAATGGAATCCAGGTAGATTTCAGCTGCCAATACTGGACCATCGATATCGAAGGCCTTGGCCGTCGCGGGATGCAACGTCCCAAATGCAGCCAATATATTTTTTGGCCCCATACGCAGCGTCGCCGATTGTCCGGGATGATAATGCGCCCCGGCCTCATCCATCAGCATCAGGCCATCGGTTGCTACACCGGCTGCGTTCAACAGGGCCAGCACTTCCGCCTTGACGTCAAATGCGTCGAATTTTGCAGCCTTGCCGGAAGCCCATCCGCGCGGCGTCCTTTCGCCGGCCAGAACGACTCCCGCAGTGAGCCGCTCGCTATCGTCCAGATAGCGCCGACCAATCTCGAACAGACGAACCGACGAAGCGCCGCGATCCATGTTGCGCTGTGCTGCGGATAACAATCCCGGCAGCAGCGATGGCCGCATGACCTTCATGTCTTCCGAAATCGGATTGGCCAGACTCCAGACACCGCCGCCCAAAGCATCGGCCTCCTTTTGGGGCAAAAAGGACCAGTTGATCGCTTCGTTCAGCCCGCGCGCCGCGGCAGCTCGCCTGACCTTTCGCTCGAGCGATTGGAGCGGCGTAGCCGTCGGTTTGGCGACCCCATCTGCACGCGGCAGCGGCGTTGACACAACATGGTCGAGTCCTACAATCCGCACGACCTCTTCGACAAGATCTGCCGGTCCATCGATGTCACGGCGCCAGCTGGGTATGGTCATCATCCCATCGCCGGCAACAGCAAAACCAAGCGACCGTAGAATGTCATACTGCCGTTCGACTGGCACGTCGATTCCGCCAAGCCGCGCGCATAAGGCTGGGTCATAGTCGATTGCGCGCGCCGTAGCCGGGGGCATCCCAGAACGCACAATCTCGCTTGCGGTACCGCCGCAATGCTCAAGAACAAGCTTTGTGGCGATCGCAAGCCCAGCATCCAGAAATGCAGGGTCGACACCCCGCTCGAACCGCTGACGCGCATCGCTGGTCAACGCCAGCTTCTGCCCTGTCCGGGCAATATGTTCGGGTTCGAAATAAGCGCATTCAATCAGCACATCGGTCGTGGCTTCCGACACACCGGAATGCTCGCCGCCCATGATGCCGCCAATGTCGTGGACTTGCCGCTCGTCGGCAATGACGGTCATGCTGGCATCGAGAGTATAGGTCTTGCCGTTCAGCGCGACCATCTGCTCGCCATCATGCGCTTTGCGGGCAATCAGGGCACCGCTGAGCTTTGCTCGGTCATATACGTGGAGCGGCCGGCCCAGATCGACCGAGATAAAATTGGTAATATCGACCAGAACCGAAATCGGCTTCTGACCGATGGCTTTCAACTTACGCGCCATCCATTCCGGCGATGCGCCGTTGGAAACGCCCGATACAGCCTGCGCGTAAAATGCAGGGCAGCCTGCTGGGTCATCGGTCCGGATATCGGGCGCAGTTCCGCTTCCCGATACAGGTTCCAGCGTTGTAATGCGATAGACTTCGGCAAGCGGACGCAATGTGCCGAGACCAGCAGCAGCAAGATCGTGTGCGATACCGCGTACGCCCATGCAATCCTGCCGGTTTGGTGTCACACTGACATCGATAACCGGATCGTCGAGTTCTGCCCATTGCGCATATGTCTGGCCAACGGGCGCGTCGGACGGCAGTTCGATGATGCCATCATGGTCATCGCCGAGTTCGAGTTCGGCAACGGAACACATCATGCCGTTGGATTCGACACCTCTTATGGCTGCGACCTTGAGAACCATGCCATTGGCAGGCACAACCGCACCGGCTGGGCCGAAGACCCCAAGCATCCCCGCACGCGCATTGGGCGCGCCACACACAACCTGAAGCGGCTCACCGCCTGCATCTACAGTCAGCACTTGCAGCTTATCCGCTTGCGGATGTGGTGATGCAGTTAGCACCTTGGCAATACGGAAGGCCGAAAGCTTGTCCGCCGGGTTTTCGATGCCTTCGACCTCAAGCCCGATGCGATTGAGGCAGTCCGCTACCGCCTGAATGTCAGCGTCGGTTTCCAGATGTTCTTTCAACCAGGAGAGCGAGAACTTCATGCGCCGACTCCCCCGCTAAGTGTGGGTACGTCGAGCGCATTGAACCCATAATGCTGAAGCCAGCGATTATCGCCGTCAAAAAAGGCGCGCAGGTCATCCATGCCATATTTGAGCATCGCGAGGCGATCGACACCAGTGCCGAAGGCGAAGCCCTGCCAGATGTCTGGGTCGAGGCCGCAGGCTTCGATAACCTTGCGATGGACCATGCCACTGCCCAGCACTTCCATCCAGCCTTCGCTGCCGCCGATGACTCTTTTGCCCTTGATGACCGAATAACCGACGTCGACCTCGACCGAGGGCTCGGTGAACGGGAAATAACTCGGGCGCAAACGCAGCACGACATCGTCGCGCTCGAAAAACGCGCGCAGAAATGTCTCCAGCGTCCATTTGAGATGCCCCAGATGAATGCCTTTGTCGATGACGAGGCCTTCGATCTGGTGAAACATCGGCGTGTGCGTCGCATCACTGTCGCTGCGATACACGCGCCCCGGCGCGATGATGCGGATCGGTGGCTCCTGTGACGTCATGGTGCGAATTTGCACTGGCGACGTGTGCGTTCTCAGCACTTTCGGTTCCTCACCTTCCGAAGCATTCATGTAAAAGGTGTCGTGCATCGCACGCGCCGGGTGCGTTTCGGGCATGTTGAGCGCGGTGAAGTTATGCCACTGGTCCTCAATTTCCGGACCTTCGGCGACAGCAAAGCCCATATCGGCAAAGATTTCAGCCAGCTCGTCCATCACCTGACTGACCGGATGCACCGTTCCACGAGGCATTTCGGGCGCCGGCAGCGTCATATCGACGCGCTCGGTCGCGAGGCGTTCGTTGAGTGCTGCGGTTTCCAGCGCAGCTTTCTTTGCGGCGAGCGCCGCAGTCACTGTCTCGCGCAGACCGTTTATAATCGGACCCTGGACCTGCCGCTCATCCGGTGACATCGCACCCATGGTTTTCAGTAGCGCAGAGACGCTTCCCTGCTTGCCGAGCGCAGCGATCCGCACCGCTTCCAATGCGTCGAGTGTGTCAGCAGCATCAATGGCTGTGGTCAGTTCGGTTTCGAGTGTGGCTATGTCTGTCATATGGTCCGTCTGCATAAGCAAAAGGGCGCGAACGGCAAGTGCCGCCCACGCCCTTTTGCGCAATATCGAAGTTTGAAACTTAAGCCGCTTTTTCCAAAGCCGCCTTCGACTGCGCAATGATCGTGCTAAACATTGCCGCTTCGTTCATTGCCATGTCGGCCATGATCTTGCGATCAAGCTCAATGCCAGCCAACTTAACACCGTGCATGAACACGCCATAGGTCATGCCTTCGGCGCGGACAGCAGCGTTGATGCGCTGAATCCAGAGTGCGCGGAAGTTGCGCTTGTTTACCTTGCGGTCGCGATACGCATATTGGCCTGCCTTTTCGACAGCCTGCCGCGCGACGCGGATGGTATTTTTGCGACGGCCACGATAGCCCTTCGCCTGTTCGAGAATTCTTTTGTGTTTGGCGTGTGTAGTTACACCCCGTTTGACGCGTGCCATAATCTATATCCTTGTATCTGAAAAATCTGCGCGGGTCTTAAAGACCGTAGGGCGCCCATTTCTTGATTGTCTTGGCATCGGGGTCGGAGATGACCGAGGTGCCGCGGTTCTGGCGGATATATTTCGCATTATGGCTGCTCAAACGGTGCCGTTTTCCAACGACGCCATGTTTGATCTTGCCGGTTGCGGTGATTTTGAAGCGTTTCTTCACACCGCTCTTGGTCTTGAGCTTGGGCATTTTGGTCTCCTTTGTTGAGTCCGTATCAAGCCGACATGGCAGCCCTATTGGCCAGCCTGCTTATTCGGAAGGCGCGCGCCTAGCGGGATTCGCTGGCAATTGCAACCCTAATGCCGGTCAGAAAAGCCCGGACCTTGTAACGCCTGCAAAGGATGACCGACAAATTCGGCGCGTGCCATCGTTGCCGCAATGCTGATCGGGCGTGGCATTGCGAGATATTGGCTGGGCGACATGCCCATGAATTCCTGAAAATCGCGGTTGAAATGCGCCTGATCGAAATACTGGTCGTCAAGCGCCGCAGACCATTTGAGCTCGGGATCCATCATCACGCTGCCCAAAGTCCGCAAGAAGCGCTGTCTGCGGAGTAAGCGCTTGGGCGGAAAGCCGAAGATCCGGCGGCACAGGCGCTCTAGCCGCTGTTGAACGACGCCCGTCGCTTCGGCGAGATCTGCCACGCTGCTGATATCCGGGTTGGCCAAGGCCTCATGGATATTCTCGATCTCGACTTCGAGTGGGTCAGCGCCGGTGATGGCGCGAAGCAGCAGACGATCAAACAAAGCTGCCATTTCATCGGGGTCGGTCAGACCTCGCAATTCATCCCAGATCGATTGAAACAATCCGAATTCGGGTGTGCCTTCGATTTGTCCAACCTTGTTGGCCCACAGTTCGGCCGGGCACCCAATGAGACGATACCAACCGAGTGGCAAAAGACCGATGCCGACCAGACTGAGTTCCTGAAAGAATATGCGTGCGGCCTTCCCGGTCGGTCCGGTCATGTTGATATCAGGGGTCGGCAAGGGCGGTTCGCCAACAATGCTGCCGCGCGAGGACCCGGATAATGTGTAATGCGCGCTTGCCCATTCGGGGTGCAGCAAATCTTCCAGCTCGCCACTGTCACTTTTGAAATCGAAGAAATAATAGGTCGACACGTACCGCCGAAGCGCATGTGTAGGCAAAATGAAGCTGACGGGTGCGGCGGCGTTTAGTGCTGGCATGCAAGGGCCTCCAGCACGTCTTCCAACCGTGCCGGATCGCCCACAGCGATAACATGTCCGTCAGAACCCGCGTGTAGCGGATCCCCTGTCCAGTCACTCATGATGCCACCCGATCCTATTATGACGGGTACTAAAGCAGCAAAATCGTGCAGCTTCAAGTCAGCTTCGACCACGATGTCGATATGGCCGCTGGCCAACAGCGCATAATTGTAACAGTCGCCGCCGAACAGCATCCTTTTGTGCGCTGTCTTGGCCGCGAGCTCCATGAAATGGTCGCCATCATGCTGGCTGAAATATTGGGGCCCACTGGTGGCGAGTGATGCCAGAGAGAGGGAATTGCAAGCTCTGGTGCTGACAGTCTCTCCATTGAGTGTTGTTGGATAACCGGTCGCGCCAATCCAGCGTTCATGATTGATGCACTGGTCGATTACCCCAAGCACTGGCCAGCCATCCTCTAGAAGCGCAATCAACGTCCCGAATATCGGGCGACCGGCCATGAAGCTGACCGTTCCATCGATGGGATCGACAATCCAGCTACGTCCCGATGTCCCCGGCTTTTCGCCATATTCCTCACCGATGATAGCATCTCGCGGGCATTCGGCGTCCAATATCCTACGGATGGCGGATTCGGCGGCGCGATCAGCTTCGGTGACAGGTGATGAATCCTGCTTCGTTTCATGATCGAACGTAGCGCGAAAAAAGGGACGGATAGCCGCGCCTGCTGCGTCCGCAAGCCTGTTCGCCAGTACAATATCGGCAGGAGTCATCAGTCGAACAGCGAGCTGACCGAGCTTTCGTCCGCAATCCGCTTGATCGCCTCACCCAGCAACGGCGCAATCGGCAGCTGCCGGATTTTTTCGCTATCCCGTGCGGCATCGGATGCGATGATCGAATCGGTAATAACAAGTTTTCGCAGCGAGGACGCGTTGACTCGGTTCACGGCCTCGCCTGAAAGTACGCCGTGTGTGATGTACGCGACAACATCCGAAGCGCCCGCGGCTTTCAAAGCATCCGCTGCGTTGCACAAAGTCCCCGCGCTATCCGCTATATCGTCGATCAGGACACAGAAGCGATCCTTGACATCGCCGATGATGTTCATGACCTCGGACACACCTGCTTTTTCGCGCCGTTTGTCGACAATAGCGAGCGGCGCATCGTCAAGCCGTTTCGCCAACGCCCGGGCGCGAACCACGCCGCCGACGTCAGGTGAGACGACAGTGATATTCTTGTCCGGATGCCGCGACAATATATCGGCGCTCATTACCGGCGCACCGTAGAGGTTGTCGGTAGGAATATCGAAGAAACCCTGGATTTGTCCGGCATGCAGGTCGACAGTTAGCACCCGGTCGGCACCAGCTTCGGTAATCAGGTTGGCGACGAGCTTGGCGGAAATCGGCGTGCGGGGGCCGGGCTTGCGGTCCTGCCGTGCGTAACCGAAATAGGGCAACACCGCTGTTATACGCTTCGCAGACGCGCGCCGCAGCGCGTCGATCATGATCAGCAGTTCCATCAGATTGTCGTTTGCCGGGTGACTGGTCGACTGGATAACAAACATATCCTCACCGCGAACATTTTCGTGGATTTCGACGAAGATTTCATTGTCAGCAAAACGGCGGACGCTGGCATCGGTAAGCGGCAGACCGAGATAATCGGCTATGCCCTTGGCCAGAGGAAGATTGCCATTGCCAGTCATCAATTTCATGCGCTTGTTTCCCGAAAATCCCACCACCGGATTCGCCAGTCGCTCTAGCGATGCGGAACCAGCCTGACAATCGGCTTGCCGCGCAGGGTTGTGGACAATAGACAGATATGATGACCGACCAGCTTACGATAGCGATGGCGCAGCTTAACCAGCGCGTTGGCGACCTCTCCGGAAATGCAAAGGCCATGCTTGAGTGGCGGGCAAAAGCGCCGGGTGCGGACTTGATTGTTTTCCCCGAACAGCAGCTAATTGGCTATCCGGCAGAAGATCTGGTCCTGAAACCGGTATTCGCGGCGCGGGCTGCGGCCGAACTGGCGGAGCTCGCAAAAGCGACGGCGGATGGCGGGCCAGCCATGTTGGTAGGCTCGATATTTGTGGATAACGGCGCGCTTTACAACGGAGTTGCCTTGCTCGACGGCGGACGGATCGCCGCTGTGCGCTACAAGCATGAGTTGCCCAATTATGGCACTTTCGACGAAAAGCGCATTTTTGCTGCAGGACCATTGCCCGAACCCGTTGCGTTTCGTGGCGTGCAACTGGGTTTGCCAATTTGCGAGGATGGGTGGCTATCGCCGGTATCGAAGCACCTGACTGAACGCGGCGCGGAAATACTGATTTCGGTCAATGGCAGCCCGTATGAAATCGACAAGGATGATCGCCGTCTCGAAGAAGTATTCGCCGCCCGCGTTGTCGAAACCGGATTGCCCTTGCTGTTTCTCAACCGTGTCGGCGGGCAGGATGAACTGGTGTTCGACGGGAGCTCGTTCGTCATAAATGCAGACGGCACCGCCGCGCATCACCTGCCCGATTGGACCGAAGAGTTGCGGGTTACGCATTGGAAGCGAGGTGATGCAGGCTGGGTCTGCGAAAACGGCGAATTGGCGGCGTGGGAGGACCATCCCGCTGACATTTACAGTGCAATGATAGTTGGCTTGCGCGACTATGTGGACACAAATCGCTTCCCGGGCGTGGTCCTCGGCATGTCGGGCGGGATCGACAGCGCAATATGCGCCGCAATCGCGGCCGATGCGCTAGGGCCGGAGCGGGTTTGGTGCGTCATGCTTCCCAGCCGCTATACCAGTCAATCCAGCTTGGACGATGCCGCTGAATGTGCGGCCATGATTGGCTGCAGGCTCGACACTATTCCGATTTCGCCCGCGGTCGAGGCATTTGACGTCATGCTGTCGGGCAGTTTCGCCGACCGCGAAGTCGACATAACCGAGGAAAATGTCCAGTCGCGCATCCGCGGCGTGACGTTGATGGCGCTTTCGAACAAGTTCGGCCACATGCTGATGACGACAGGTAACAAGAGCGAGATGAGCGTCGGCTATGCCACCATTTATGGCGATATGGCGGGTGGCTATAATCCGCTGAAGGATGCCTACAAGATGACGGTGTTCGCCATTTCCGAATGGCGTAACAGGCACAAGCCGCGGATCGGACTGGGTCCCGAGGGTCCGGTTATCCCCGAGAGCATCATTCACAAGCCACCCAGCGCCGAATTGCGGCCGGATCAGAAGGATAGTGACTCGCTTCCCGAATATCCGGTGCTCGACAAGATGCTGCACGCACTGGTTGAGGAAGAATTATCGGTCGATGAGGTCGTCGCGCGCGGATTTGATCGCGATGCGGTGACCAGAATCGAGCGCTTGCTATATATCGCCGAGTATAAACGCCGGCAGGCCCCTCCGGGGGTAAAGCTCGGCACCCGCAATTTCGGGCGTGACCGGCGTTATCCTATCACCAACGCATTCCGCAGCGGCTGATATCCGCAGCAACGAATTTACTTGAGCTGGGCGTGTAATAGTATAACATAACTAATGCGAGGTGAGTCCGGAGTGGGTCGTTCGCACTGCCGCTCCGGCCTCCTTGTGCAGACACGGGAGAGAGGAGACCCGATATGAGTTATGTAAACGAAAACAGGCGCGGCAATCCGGCGAGCATGGGTGCTGCAATTTTGGTCAATGGCTCGATCATATTGGCGGTGGCATTGTCGCCTTTGGTGGTTCAGCCGGAAGGACCTCGAAAGCGGATAATTGCTGATCCGATAACCTTGCAGCCGCCGCCTGAGCCAAAGGCCGATACGCCCAAAAAAACGCCGCAAATAGAACCGATTTTCAAACCCAAGCAGATTGTCGAAACTCTGCAGCCATCCAAAGCGGGGCCGACTGTGACTGAAAAGGAAACAGCCGCCGGTACGATTTTCGACGGCATTGGCGGCGATGATGACGCGGCTGAGAGTATCCGCGATTTGCCGAAGCCACCAATCCCGATATTTAAGGCGGCGCTGCGCGACCCGCGATTTGCCCGAGATTTTCAGCCGGACTATCCGGTGGGCAAATTACGCCTGGAAGTCGAGGGAACGGTAACCGTGCGCGTGCTAGTCGGAACCGATGGCCGCGTCCGGCAGGTGCAAATATTGAGAGCCAGCGATGCCGATTTTGCCAAAGCCACAGAAAAACAGGCATTAAGGGCTTGGCGGTTCAAACCCGCAACGCGCGACGGTGTTTCTGTAGAGGATTGGCAGACCCTGACTGTTCGTTTTGACATCAACTGAACAATAGAACGGGCGCGGCGTGAATCCGGCACTGGAAATCATGCCTCGCCCACCCTATTGAGAGCCATGCCCTTTTTCAAAGACGTCTCCTTTCGTGCTGCGGGTTCCGACCTAGTCGGCTTTCTGCGAACATCGGGCAATCACAGCCCGTGGTTATTCCTTGCAGCCTGCGTGCCTACAGCAATCATTATGTACACTTTCTATCTGGATTCGCTCGAGAAGGCGAAGCCACCGCCTCCGACAGTCACTTATTTCGAAAGCTGGCCCGCCACACGCAGTATAGAAGAGTCAAAGGCTTGGATTGCGGAGCGACAGAAGAAGAAGGACGAATTTCGCGCTCGAGAGAAGGAAGCGTATAAGGCCTTTGGTCGCGCTGTCGGGATGGATGTCGAGCGAATTGAGCGTGAAGCAAAGGCAGAACAACGCGCCAGTGCCGTTCAGCCTGGAGCGACGAAATAAGCGCGCCTGACGACCCCCGCTTCATGCAGACCGCGCTGTCGCTCGCTGAGCGTGGTGTGGGCCAAACGGGTAACAATCCGTCCGTCGGCTGCGTGATTGTCAAAGACGGAATTGTAGTCGGTAGAGGCTGGACGCAACCGGGCGGGCGACCCCATGCCGAAGCAATGGCATTAGCGGCAGCGGGTGAAGCCGCGCGCGGCGCGGCTATCTACGTCACGCTGGAACCTTGTGCGCATGAATCGACGCGAGGACCAAGCTGTGCGAGCATCTTAATCGATGCATCCCCGGCTCGCATCGTTGCGGCTGTACAAGATCCCGACCTACGAACGTCCGGCGAAGGATTCGCGATGTTGCGCGCGGCGGGCATAGAAGTTGTCACCGGAATATGCGCCGACGAAGCGAGGCACGCTCTAGCCGGATTTTTCTCACGGATTGGGCGTGGCCGACCCTATGTAACACTAAAGCTTGCGACTTCGCTCGATGGCAAGATCGCGATGTCCGACGGTACAAGTCGCTGGATCACCGGCGAAGCAGCGAGAGCCCATACACATTTGGAACGGGCGAGGTCCGACGCAATATTGGTCGGGGCAGGGACCGTTCGCGCTGACAACCCGGCACTTGATGTACGTTTACCCGGCATGGAGAACCAAAAACCGCGCCGGATCATGTTAGGCAGCGGCGTTGCGCCGAATGGCTGGACAGTCATCCGTGCTCCAGAGGAAATCGGCAATCTCGACTGCAATAATTTGCTCGTCGAGGGCGGCGCGATAACGGCGTCGGCATTCCTGCGCGCCGGGCTGGTTGATCGGCTTCTGCTTTATCGTGCGCCGATATTGATAGGTTCTGGCACAGCGGGCCTTGGCGACATTGGTTTGACGACGCTGGATGACGCACATGGACGCTGGCGTCTTTCTGACACGCGCCGCCTTGGCAATGACCGCCTCGAAGTCTACGAAGCAGTGAAATAGACTAGGGGCCTCAATTTCATGTTTACCGGAATCATCACCGACATCGGCACCATCACCTCGGCGGAAAAGCGCGGTGACCTGCGCCTGGTTATCGCTTGCGGATATGACATGGATAGTGTCGCAATCGGTGCGTCGATCGCTTGCTCAGGCGTTTGCCTGACGGTTGTCGAAAAGGCTGAAGGCTGGTTTGCAGTCGACGCTTCGGCAGAAACCGTCTCCTGCACCGCATCGGGAATGTGGCATGAAGGGACAAGGCTTAATCTCGAACGCGCGCTCAAGGTGGGCGACGAACTGGGCGGACATATCGTCACTGGGCATGTCGATGGCGTCGGTCGGATTGTCTCAAACGAGCGAATTGGTGATAGCTGGAAAGTGACAGTTTCGGCCCCTGCTGCGCTCGCGTCTTACATCGCGGCCAAGGGATCGATTACTGTCGATGGCGTCTCGCTCACGGTTAATGACATATCGGATCAGCCCGACGGCATCGCGCATTTCATGCTGAATATTATCCCCCATACCGCCGAAATGACGACACTGAATGACCTGGCCGTCGGGCGCGAGGTCAATCTCGAAATCGATGTCCTAGCGCGTTATCTCAAACGGATGGAAGACCTGCGCCCGCGTTAAAAGGGCAGCCAGCGCTGTTTCTTCGAAAATTTCATATAGCCAACATTGGCACCCAGCCGTAGCCCCGCGCCAACACGGATCGGGATAAGCACCACATCGTCGCGGCGCATATAGCTGGCGTTAAAACCACCGACCAGATAGGCCACGCCTTCGCCCGATGGGTAACGTTTATAAATGTCTTCGGTGTCGTAGAGATTGTAGACAAGCACAAAGGTGCTGCCAGCGTTGGCGCCTGCATCAAGGCCAATCGAGGGCCCCGTCCAATATACTGGCTTCTGCCCTTCCACTTTGTGATTGAGCGTGCCCGAGCCATAACGCAGTCCAACGACAAACGCACCGCCGCCCTCACGGCCTACGATATAGGCATTGGGCCGACCCTGCTTTTTCAATATGTCTTCGATCAGCGTGCCAAGCCCTTGCGCGCCTTTGCCGAACACGCCTTCAGCAGCACCGATCAAATCGTCTTCCTGATATGTGCTCTGGGTTGAAGGTGTAACGGGAGCGGCGCTGTTGTCCGGAACTGCGGGAGAAGTTCCTTCGGTAGGAACACCGTCCTGCACCGTTACATTGTCTTCGGCTGGCGGGTTGGCGACAGGCGGCGGCGTACCGAGATCGGCGTCGATCGCTTGATTCGGGTCGACGTTGGTAATTTGTGCGCTGCTTGGAGCAGTGGCGAACAAAGCGACCGCAAACACCAGCGACAGCCGTTTCCAATATACCGCAAAACCCTGCTTTTGAACCGACATGTGCATCACGCACTTCTCCCAATATATGAAGCGAACCATATGGATCTTGCGGATGAGCGCACAATGAACGGGCGACCACCCGAGTCCTATTTGCGCCAGAATGAATCGCCAGAGTGAATGAACCGCCAAATTTGTCGCCAGTGTGCTGCCAGCGTCAATAACCGTTGCAGCCCGCGAAACGCGCCGCTATAGGCCCCCGATGCCAAACGCGCTGGAGACGTGGGTGAGTGGCTGAAACCAACGGTTTGCTAAACCGTCGTACTGGTAAATCCGGTACCGAGGGTTCGAATCCCTCCGTCTCCGCCACGATCCTGTTTCCAGACATACCTAGCTGAATGCTGGCGCAAGCAATTCACTGTGGGAATGCGAACGGTACCGTGCCCCAGTATGCTTCGTCGCTTCTGATGCTCTGGGGATATTACCATAATAGCAAAAGCTCAACGCTGCTTGTCCAACGCGCCGTGGGGGCGATATGGACCGGTGCATCTTCAGCCATTTTGTCGCCACCTGGATTACTCTAGGATTCTCTTTGGATGTATATGTGGCTTCTGAAATTCATTTCAGATACACTTTTAGTGCTGGTGAACGGAATAGTGAAATTGAAAGCTAGCAACCGCGAAAAAAGATGGCCTGATGGCGATATCTCGCAAAGGTTCAAATTGACTGGGGTTAAGCCGTCGGTGGCAGGAAGCTATGCCAGACGGATTTTGATAGGTGCGTTGCCCATCTTAGCTGCGTCGTCGGCCGCCGCTGCTCAACAAAGCCCCGCATCAGGATCATTGCATGTCTACCGCGACTGGATTGTCGGGTGTGACAATATCATAAGCTGCCATGCAACGTCGCTGGCCCCCGAAGATACTGGAGCAAGCAATGCCGCAGGGGGAGCATTGGTTTCGGTCAAACGCGATCCGGCGGCGCAATCGGCTGCCATCATTGGCATTTCACTTATCAGCGGACTTGAGGATGGACCCAGCGTAATTGTGGCTAAGTTAAGGGTCGATGACATCTCATTGGACCTGCCGTTTATATATGAGAAGGGCATTATCAATCTGCCGTTGGGCACGGATGACATACTGATCCAGACGTTGCTAAAGGGTAATATTCTCTATCTGCTGGACGAGAAGGGTAAAACTATAACTAGTGCATCGCTTGTCGGAATGGGCGATGCATTGCGGCACATCGACGCCCGGCAAAGGCGCATCGGAACAAAGAGCGCAACCGTTGCCAAGGGGATCAAGCTGTTCAAGGGCCCCGCAATTGCGCCCCATTACCCGATAATTATGGTACCAGATCAAACCACAACAGCGCCTGCAAGAATCGCTGCCAGTGATGCCGACCAAGCACGCGCATTTCACAAATGCCGGAATATCGACCAGGTCATCCCAATTAAATATGTGCGCCTCGACAAGGCAAATACGGTGGCGATCATCCATGCATTGTGCGGCACCGGTGCATATAATTCTACGGTTCGGGTAGCAATCATCGACAATGATGGCCGCATCCACCCGCCGAAATTTGACACGTCGGGAGTGCGAAAGAAGCCCGACCAGCTTATCAATGGCTGGTGGGACGAAAGGACTGGCCTGCTTGGTAGCTATGCAAAAAGCCGGGGTATTGGCGACTGCGGCCTCGTCGAGCGATATGCCTGGGATGGCCGCCAGTTCCGACTGGCTGAACGCAAGGAGATGAGCGAATGTCGCGGATCGATTGATTACATTACCACATGGCGCGCGAACACGCTACGTAAAGCGAGCGGCAAATAGAGCGACGGACCGGTATGCTCAAAGTCTGAATTGGGACCAAGGATAGTGAAAGCTTATATTTGCACTGGCTATGGTGGCCCCGAGGTCTTGCACCTTAGCGACTTTCCGAAGCCGGTACCGAAAGACAACGAGATACTCGTGAAAATTTGCGCAACATCGGTCTCATCGGGCGACGTTCGTCTCCGTTCGTTAAACGTACCCGCTGGCCTTGGACTGATCGCACGACTTGCATTTGGCTATAAAGCACCGCGCCAGCCAATATTGGGTACGGAGATGGCTGGCATAGTTGAGGCAATCGGCTGCAAAGTAACCCGGTTCGCGATCGGTGATGAGGTGTTGGCATTCCCCGGCGGGAAAATGGGGTGTTACGCGGAATATCGCTGCATTGCCGAAGATGGGGCTGTGGCCCACAAGCCTGCAAATCTTTCATTTTCCGAAGCCGCCGGATTGTGTTTTGGCGGGTCGACTGCGCTCCATTTTCTGCGCAAAGCGAAAGCCAAATCGGGCGACTCTTTGCTCATTATCGGTGCGTCGGGTGGTGTAGGTACCGCTTTGGTGCAACTGGCCGCGCGACAAGGAGGAGTTGTTACGGCCGTTACAAGCCGCTCCAACCTCGATCTTGTCAGGGCGCTGGGCGCTCAGGTTGCAATCGACTACACCGCAGAAGATTTCACCAAGCTCGAGGCGCAATTTGATGTCATCATGGATGTCGTCGGGACGACGTCGTTCAATGCCTGCAAACACATGCTTTCCGACACGGGGCGATTTGTCGCTATCGCGGGCGGGCTGAACGATATGCTGTCTGCTTTATGGACTAGGCTGTCTAAAGGTAAAAGGGTGATTGCAGGCCCCGCCGAAGAGCGTGTCGATGATATCGTGCGGATCGCCGAATTGGCCGAGAATGGGGCGTTGAAGCCGGTGGTTGATCGCATCTTTCCTTTTGAACAAATGGCTGCCGCACACGCATATGTAGACACCGGACGAAAGAAAGGCGCGGTCGTGATAACATTAGCGGATGGGCGCGATAGCTGAAGCCCGACCTTCCGAAGCAGAAGAGTTATCACGGGCTGTCCGAAAACTGTACCGGTATATCGACTGTCATTGCTTAACGTCTGTACCTTGAAGACAATCAGAGCTCCGGCCGCTTTTGCCGGACGGAGCATTTTCAAATGAAAAATGGCGCAAAATTGGGGTTGAGCTTAGCGTCCCTTATCGCGACTATAGGCCTAGCGGCTTGTTCTGCCGCGGGTTCGACGGATTCTGAGGCGTCGATGAAGCGTGATGAGGTGGGTGCCGTCAAGAAAAAGGCTGCACCAGCGGTAAAGCCGCCCGCCACCTCCAAGCCTGCCGCGCTTACTGAAACAGACAGAATAATGCTTGAGCAAGCTGAACGGGCCTGCAAAAGCGATGACTTCAAGTCATTCCTAGAGGCAGCGTTACGTTCAAAGCCAGTGCGGCTGGCTTATTTTACCTCACCGATCGCTACGAAGACGGGTATGCAGTCAGCGGTTCGCTACAATTTCCCAATTCAAATCCTCGATTACAATTATGTGACCTCCGATTCCTCGGGAATGACTTCCGGAGAACGGGAATATGTCCAGGTAGAATTCAATCAGGCGCAGGATGAGCGTTACCGCGTCGATTGGGTTCGCGTCGATTTCGGCAAAAACGGTAATGATGAAGGCGAGACGCCCGAGGATGACAAGACTTATGGCCCGCACGGCTTCCTGATTTTCAAACCCACCACCGATTGCTGGACGCTGGTCGAAGATGGGGTTGAGGGGTGAGAAGATGCATATGTCTGGCTTTGGCCGCTTTGTCGCTAGCGACTGGCCTACCGGTTGCCGCCAGGCAGCATTATTTACCGATGGGCGCTGCGACGGACGTTGATGCGTTGCAATATGCGGCCCGGCCGGGGAATGAGCATGCCTTTAACAAGCTAATAACTGCCCATCCACACCTGACGTCGCTGGCCGCGACTGATGGCACAAATATGCTGCAATGGGCGCTTGCGAACAACAACCCGCGGGCGTTCCGATTGTTACTCCGCGCCGGGGCAAAGCCCGATCAGCCGGGATTAGGCGGCGAAACCGTTATTCACGATGCGGCGGCCCATCGCGATTCCAAATGGCTAAAACTGCTGTTGGATAATGGCGCAAATCCGAATGTTCGCAGCGCAAAATCAGCAACGGTTCCGCTGACCCGGGCGCTGATGGCGGATCGTGATGCGCAATTTGAAATGCTGCTTAAGGCGGGTGCAGATCCCAATTTGGCAGATGTGACAGGCAACACAGCGCTGCACATTGCCGCACTAATTAACAAGCCGTGGCATGTCTATGTGTTGCTGACAAACCGCGATGCTCCAGCCGACCCATTCATTCTTAATGCTCAAGGCCAGACGTTCCAGCGCTATCTGTTCATGACGCAGGACAGGCTATTGAATAAGAGGACGCGCGAGGCACGACATGTCGTGCTCGATTATCTGTGGTTCAAAGGCATTGCCATCGATCCCGGCGCACCGCCATTCCCGAAAAGGGGTTTCACGCAGCATTAACTGCGCGAATAGCGTGTTCATTTCGTGCACGGCAGGACATTTTATCAGGCGTTCGGCTAAAATCATGCCTTGCAACATCGCATAAGGCCACAAAAAGGGAACCGATATGCCCGAGCCTATTCGGCATTAAATACCCCTGCCCGTCTCGCAACAGGACGAGAACTTTCCGAACGAAAGCTTGTCAGAATTCATTCACACTTGCATGGGTACCCCGGACAGGGTGTAATAGGGACTTATGACCGAAAAAATCATCATAGCAGACGATCATCCGGTTTTCAGGGACGGGATGATCCGCCTCGTGGGGTCAGCTATTCCCGACGCACAATTGTTCGAGGCGGGCACGATGGACGAGGTTCTGGCTTCGGTCGAAGCGCATGGCGTACCCGATATTTTCATTCTGGACTTACTGTTTCCGGGCATGAATCCGCGAGAGACGCTGCCTGCTCTTCGGCAGCAAGCCCGCACATCATCAATCATCATTGTTTCGATGCTTGATGACGAGGCAACGATCGAGCGCATGATGGCTTATGGTGCCGATGCGTATATAGTGAAATCTATTCCCGCCCCCGAAATGCTCGCCGCGCTTATGTCGGTGCGGTCGGGCGAATATGTGATCGCACGACCCAATCTGGCATCCACAACACATCCGATGATGGACCCAGCGGATGCTTTGGATCTCACGCAACGGCAGCGCGAAATTCTATCGTTGATCAGCCAAGGTCATTCTAACAAGGAAATTGCCAGAACGCTTTCGCTGTCGCCTTTTACCGTTCGCAATCATGTGTCATTGCTGTTTCGCATGCTAAAGGTTCAAACGCGGTTCGAACTTGCGGCAAAGGCCGACAGGCTAGGGTGCCAGCCTCGTGAGTCGGCTCACTCATGATTGGGTCCGGCAGCTCATTCTGAGGCATACCAGGACGACATGGGTTTCGATGCAGCCGGTTTTTGCATCGAAAGGGATCGCGTGGCTCCGATTGCGGACCGCAGTTCAGCCGGTCGCGCAGGTTTTTTCAGGACTGATATGTCCAGATCATCAACTTCGCGGGTGATCCGACCTTCGTCATGACCGGTTATGATAATTGCAGGAATTGGCCACCTGTTTGCCTGACGGATAACAGCAATACAGTCAGCGCCTGTCTTGCCCTCTCCCAGATCATAATCTGTGATGATAAGATCAAACTCGTCTATTTTTTCAGGTATCGCCGTAAATGCCGATACCTTGCAGCCCCAAGCATCAAGCATCTCCTTCGTTGCCGCTAGAACGTCCGGGTCATCTTCGACCAGGATAATTTCCATTCCGGCTATCGGCGCGCTCGCCATAAATCTGGAAGGAATCTCTACCGGGCGCTTGGCGCCGTCAAGCAAAGGTAGAGCGCCAATGGTAAACACGCTTCCGGCGCCCAACCGCGAATCCGCCTCTATAGTGAGGTTCATCAGCTCCGCCATGCGCGCGACAATTGACAGTCCCAGACCTACGCCCTGACGATCGGGGTCGGACGATTTTTTCACCTGAAAGAATTCGTCGAAGATCGAAGACAGGTGCTTTGCCGCGATGCCATCGCCGCTATCCCAAATCTGAATCGAAACGGTTTTCCCCCGCAGTCTGCAACCAACGAGAACGCGCCGCCCTTCCGCAAATTTAAGTGCGTTGGAAATCAGGTTCTGGATCATTGTTGCCAGCAAAGCGCGGTCCGCCAGGACCATATACCGTGTCTTGACAACACGAAGTTCGGTGCCGCTCCATTTCGCAAGTTGGGCATTTTGTTGAACAATTTCAGACAAAAGCTCACCCAAGGGAACAGGCTCAATATGCGGCTGGATAGAGCCACTGTCCAACGTCGATATGTCCAACAATGATCGAAACAGGCTCCCGACACCCTGTAATGATCGGTCAATGCGATCAGCGATTGTCGCTTGGGTAGAATTCAAACCGGTCTGCTGTAAGCTGAACAAAAACAGGTTGATCGCGTGGAGCGGCTGCCGAAGATCATGGCTCGCTTGCGCAAGGAATCTGGATTTAGCTGTACTTGCGGCTTCTGCGGCCTGCTTCGCTAATTCGATCCGGCGCAACAATACAGACGCGTAAACAGGAACGATCAATGCGGTTATCGAGAGCGTCAGTGCAAGAGTGGGATCCGCTCGCAAATGCGGCGTGAGCAGGAAAACGACTGCGATAGTAATTTGCGCGAGGATTGAGGAAGTATAAAGATAGGTTCTCCCAAAGCGCATTCCATTGCCGACGGTTATCCAGACGATGATCGCATAAACGGGTAGCATGACTGTGCAGCCGGCAATGATACTGTAGCCGAGGGCGGCATAATCGTTGACCATGGATAGTGCGCGACGGGCGGGATAATGGCCGGGGAATATCCTGACCAGCGCATAGATGCCCAAAGATATGATTGAGTGGAAGCAATAATAGATCAATACCGCACGCGCCCAAGGCTCGATTGCATTCACCGGCGAGATAACCATGCTGGATATAGTGATATAGCTGACGACAATGATAAAAATCGCAAAACGGACTTTGCACTGCGCTAGCTCGGCATCGATTTCATCGACATCTGCGCTGCCTACCTTCGTAAAGAACAGCCGCAACGGCACCGATTTTGCAAATGAAGCGAACCCGCCAGCCGGCGCCTTGACCATTTTCTCATCCGATTGTTTCCGCATGTCTGGACGCACCGGATACTCTCCCATTTAACATTTAGGCCTGCATGAAAAGGAAACCGCTGCCCGATAACATCGCATATGCCGATAACAGACAAGTGACGCTGACCGACAGGCGCTTCTTTTGAAGCAAGGGCCAACGCAAGCATGAGAAAAGCTACCCGCTTTTAATTTCGGAAAAGTTTGCGGCTACTTGCCTAGAAATCATAATGACAACTGACCGAACTTGCAATTGCCTGCGATGTACCGGTACTCCAAATATTCTTCGGGATCGTTCCGCTAGAATTGGCCATCGCGAGGTGCGGCCACTTCAATCACATGTCGCGCTACACTTACTGTCACCGGGGTTTTTGCAGCCACTTCGCCGTCGATTGAGATTTTCAAGTGCGGATGCGTATCTAGCATGATTCTGGTGCCGCGAAATTCTCTGGTCGTACCATGGCGCGCGCGCAATTTCAGAATGGTTGCGAACCAGCTCCACGCTAGTCCCCACACACTCCGGCCGGTCACTGCCTGTATCACGATTTCGCCGCTGTCGACTTCCTGGTTCTCAATTAACTCAAAGCCGCCGTGATGGGTCCCGTTGGCGATCCGTGCCTCGGTAGCCCAGAATTTGGCCTTCTCTCCGTTCTCGATTTCAACAACGATTTTAAATGGTCGGAACCGAATAGCGCACCACAAAGCCCAGATGAGATAGCCGACAATACCCAGATATCGCTTCAAATTGTGCGGGACTGTTTGGGCAATCATCGGTGAAAGGCCAATGGCAGCAGCGTTGACGAAATAGTCGCCGTCAATTTGGCCAAGGTCGATCCACTTGCGTCTACCATTGGCTATCACGTCGATAGCGCTGTCAATGTCCTTGGGAATGCCAAGCGTCCCGGCAAAGCTGTTAGCGGTGCCAAGCGGTATGAATGCAAACACGGTATCATGCCCGACGAAGAAATCGACATTGGAGGACAATGACCCGTCGCCGCCGCCAACGATGACCATCGGTGCGCGGGCGATAGCACTGCGGATGGCCGGCTCCATCTGTTCGGGAGCATCGACTGCGCGTGCGTCAATAAGCTCGACCCCCGCGGCCATCAGCTTGTCGCGCACGGTTTCAAACATATCAGCACCGCTGCGGCTCATTGCGTTGACGATCAAGACTGCTTGTTTGGGCAAAGGCCGGACTGGTCGCGGTGCCGCATCAAAAACCGTCATTCAATTTTATCCTTCGTTGCGTCGACGGTCTGCGATGCCCAGTTGCTTCCATCGTGCGTGAATTTCTCGTGACTGCCGCGCCGGAATGCGCCGCCGTCCCATGCAATCACCTGAAGTTCGATTTCGTCATGGCGGTGCGCGTGTATCCAGTTAAAGCTTTGTAATTCACTGTTACGCAACCGCGTCGAGGTAGCAGTGCCAGCTTGTACGACCAGCACAGAACCTGCCTTGTCCACCATTTTGAGCGCGGCTTCTGCATAAGTGCGATGAAAGTGACCGGCCAGCGCAAGGTGAACGCCTGCATCAGCCACTGCCTCAGTTGCGTCGCGGTGGCGCCCAACTGCCTCGCTTAGCTCGTCGCCTTCACCGATGGGCATTGAAAAGAGCGGATGGTGGGTTACCAGAATACGTGTCTTAGCCGACGGCACCGCAGCAAAGCGGTCCTTCAAAATTGCTATCTGCTCACGATTGATGCGACCGTCCTTGATTGTAAGCGAGCGGGCGGTGTTTATGCCAAGCACTGCGACGTCGTCATTCTCGAACCAAGGACACAGGTCATCGCTGATATAGCGCTTGTAGCGATCCAATGGCGCCGCAAATCGCCTGAATACATCATATAGAGGAATATCATGATTGCCCGGAACCACGAGGACGGGCGCGCCAAGGTTCCGCAACCGGTCCAGATAGCTGGAAGCTTGGCGGAATTGATCGACCTTTGCACGTTGCGTCAGATCGCCGCTGACGATGATGAGGTCAGGTTTTCGCTGCTGAAGCCAATCCAGTGTTGCAGCAACAATATTGGGATCGTGCGCTCCAAAATGGATGTCAGAAAGATGTGCAATCCGGGTCATGGCTTATAAACAACATTTCCCGACTTTAGTTCAAGCGGTTGCATCCAGGGCGATAAAGGTTCGTGATGGAAAACCCAGACCGGAGATGTTGTCTGCTGCCAGTCTGTTCAACCTTGCCAGTTACATTCACGGCCTTGGCATTAATGGGTTCTTGCCATGCTGAACCAGCAGCGTGTGAAACCGATTGCGTCGTCGCACCAAATTATTGAAAATATGGTGCCGCTTACGTGACTCGAACACGTGACCCCCGCATTACGAATGCGATGCTCTACCAACTGAGCTAAAGCGGCGTCCGGCAGATGCCGTGTGGCGCGCATAGCGGTGTGCGGTGGCGAGTTCAAGACCTGCTTTGTGCGTCATGATATCCCGATGGCATAGCTTTCACTGATGGCCATCGGGATATAAGCGAAGCGAGTATCTGAGCTTAACGCAACAAGTTCAGCACGCCCTGCTGGCTCTGGTTGGCCTGCGCCAGCATTGCGGTCGAGGCTTGGCTTAGTATCTGCGCGGACGCGAGCTTGGTCGATTCAGCCGAGAAGTCAGCATCTTCGATCCGCGATTTCGATTCCGTCAGATTTGTGGCGGTCCGGTCCGAAGCGGCAGAAGTGCCGTTGGCGGACTGCACCGCAAGTTCACGCATCCGCACGAGGATGTTGGAAATCTCGCCCATCGCGCCTTCTGCGGTCTGTGCGGAGTTTTAATATCGGGTAGTCAGATAATTGGCGCGGTCGCTTTCGCGACCGTTTAAAAGCCGAATATTTATTGCCTTTCGTAAAACTGGCACACGGTTTGCTTGTCCCTCCGCAAAGGCAATTCCGCCTTCGGACAATTAACCGCCATGCAGCCGAAAACCCACCCTGCCATTGCGAGCCAGCATTACCGCATGCTTGACCTGCAAAGCCGTGTTGCCAGCGCAAGTCCGCACGGTCTGGTTGGCCTGCTTTACGAGGAACTGTTGCGGTCGCTGGACCTGATCATTGCCAAGCATGCGCAGGGCAAGACGATTGCGGGGAACACGCATTTGGCCAAGGCCCTATCAATTCTTGTAGCGCTTGAGGGCAGTCTTGATTTCACCAACGGCGGCGACCTCGCCCCACTGCTGCGCCGCATTTATCGCTCGGCAACGCGTGGCTTGAATGATGCTGCGCGTGACGATGAAATTGCCAAAATCGTGGACGCGCGGGCTGCCATTAGCGATATTGCCTATGCTTGGCAGGCACTCACCTAATCAACCGCCGTTTAGTACCCAACCGACGCTAATTTGGGTCGCGGCAAGCGGCACGTCCAGTCGAGCCTCGCTAAAATCGACTTTTGCGCCGGGCGCCAGCGAACGTACTTTCGGCTTCATTTTCCAGCTATAGACCGGACGTCCGCCCGAATCTTTCAATGTGACCAACATTTCAGGCACTTTTTGAGTTGTGCCCGTCGGATTGACGATGCTGCCGCTGGCAATGAAATACGGCGTGCCGTCTTCGCGCTCGTTTAGCTCGAGATTTTCGTTGAGCACAATTTTAAGGTCAGGCTCGGCACCAGCCATGTTCAGCCCGATGTTTGGCACGCCAAAATACCAGACCGCGCCGCCGACCGCAGCCACTATTAGGGCAAAGGCAATGGCCGCCATCGTCCACAATTTTGCCGGATTGCGCCGGGGTTTGAACGGCGGCTCATGCGCAAACTGGCTCTGTGGCGGCAGATCTTCAAAATATGTCGACGTCCGTGCAACCGATGGTTCGACAAATACCGACACAGGTTCAGGGGCCGGTGCCTGCTCATTGTCAAAACGCGCAAAGGTCGGCTGGACCGGTTCTGGCGCCGGTTGCGCAACTGGCGGAGGTGGGGGCGGGGGTTCGGCTATGGGCTCCGCGTCGGCGACCGGCGCTACAAAAGCAGGCGCGGCTACCAGCGGCGCGGGAGCCACGGCAGGGACTGCACCGCCCTGAAACCAGCTATGCTTACAATTGGCACAACGTACCTGACGGCCATCCATACCGATGGCACTATCCGGAACGACATAACGGGTGCGGCAGGAAGGGCAAACGAGCAGCATTGCGAACCATAAACATCAGCTGCCCTCGACTTGCAACCCCGCTGTCATAAAATGCTGTGGACGGCGGCGTTTACGCGCCGACTGCTTGGTTAATAGGCTTTGCCCCTCCCTGCCGTTTGTGCCATCTGATGCGCCGATGCAAAGCGTAGTGGAATTTGATAATGTGGGGCTAAGATACGGGACGGGGGCGGAGACTCTGACCGACCTCAGTTTCACGCTTTACCCCGGCAGTTTCTATTTTCTCACAGGCGCCTCAGGCGCGGGTAAAACCTCGCTTTTGAAACTGCTTTATCTCGCGCATCGCCCGAGCCGAGGCGCTATTCGTATGTTCGGACACGATGCCATTACGCTGCCGCGGGACCGCCTGCCGGGCTTCCGCCGCCGCATCGGCGTGGTGTTTCAGGATTTCCGGCTGGTGCAGCACCTTTCCACCTTTGACAACATCGCGCTTCCGCTCCGTATCGCTGGCATACAGGAGAAAGACCTGAAAGGCCCGGTGACTGAAATGCTGGGATGGATCGGTTTGACCGAGCGAGCCGATGCGCGGCCCGCAACGCTGTCGGGCGGCGAGCAGCAGCGTGTGGCGATTGCGCGTGCCGTGATCGGGCGGCCTGAAATGCTGGTCGCAGACGAGCCGACGGGTAATGTCGATCCCGACATGGCGCGGCGTTTGCTGCAGTTGTTTGCGGCACTTAACAGGCTGGGCACCACGGTTGTCGTCGCCACACACGATATCCATTTGTTGCAAGAAGTTGAAGGCGCGCAAATGATGCGGCTCGACAAGGGGCGGCTATCCGATCCAACTGGTTCACTCCGCCATCCGCCGCGACCATTAGTGCTGAAAAACTGATGTTGCTCGATTTCGCCCTTCCCGACCATGACCGCAAGCTTATCCCGGAGGGGCGGCTGTCAGGACAAATGCCCTGGGTGATCGCGATCATGCTTTTTCTGACGCTTCTCGTGGCTGCCGCTGGACTGACTTTAGGCGATGCAGCGCGAAAAGGCGGAGTTGATCTGGCGCAGCAGGTCACCGTGCAGATTATCGAAGCCGATCCCGCCCGACGTTCAGCGCAGCGCGCCGCGGTTGCCAAGGCACTGCGCGGCTTGCCTGGCATAATGTCGGTAAAGCCTGTGCCCGATGCAGAAGTGCGTAGCTTGCTGGAGCCTTGGCTCGGCACCGGGGTTATCGATGCCGATATCCCCGTTCCTGCCTTGGTCGACATCCGCTTTAGCGAAACGCCAACGGCGGCATCGCTAAAGCTCCTTCAGACGCAATTGCGGCCGATTGCGCCCAATACCCGGCTGGATTCGCACGGCAGCTGGATGGCGCCCTTTTTCAAACTGATGTCGGCTCTGGTCTGGCTGGCGGTCGCCATATTGCTTCTGCTGCTGGTCGCGACCTCTGCGGTTGTGGTGCTTGCCGTCCGCAGCACGCTTAACACCCATCGCGGCACGATTGAAATCATGCATATGATGGGCGGTACCGACCTGCAGGCCGCGCGGTTGTTCCAGCGGCGGGTTGCGCTTGATGCCTTGCTCGGCGGCGTGGTGGGTTTTGTTGCGGCCGCGGCCGTCATCCTGACACTGGGCGGCCGGTTTGCCGCGGTTGAGCCTGGATTGCTCGCAGGGGCGTCCTTCCCGTGGTATGGTTGGGTCGCGCTAGCGCTCATTCCGCTTGCGGTAATGGGGCTGGCTATGCTTATGGCCCGTTGGACAGTGATTTCGGCGCTCAAGAAGATGTTATGATCAGACGTTTGATTTCCTTTGTTTTGCTGGCCTGGGCACTGGGATTTGCATGGTTTGCACTCCTGTTGCCTCAACCCTCGCCGATGGCGAAGACCGACGCCGTCGTGGTGCTAACCGGCGGTGCAAACCGGATTGATCGCGGTCTTGAAATCCTGAAGTCCGGCAAGTCCAAAAAGATGCTCATTTCCGGCGTGGATCGCGATGTAAGACCACCCGAGCTTGCGGCGCAATATCCTGGCTCGGCGAAATATTTCGACTGCTGCATCGATTTGGGTTTTGCCTCGGTCGATACAAGGTCGAATGCCTTGGAAACGGCGCGCTGGGCAGCGCGTCACAAGGTGAAGACCTTGCGTCTCGTAACACATGACTGGCATATGCGGCGGGCCCGGTTTGAATTGGACCGAGCGCTGCCTGCAAATATTTCCGTGACCAATGATGCCGTTGCTACACGGCCATCGCTTAGCGCCCTGTTCAAGGAATATAACAAATATTGGTTGCGGGCTGTGGCGGCGCTGGTGGGGATATAATATGATTTCCGCCATCCGGACGGTATTGTTCACCGTCATTTTCTTTGGCGGGTCGCTCTTTCATGCGGTCACCGCATTCGTCGGTAGCCTTACCTCGCCAGCTTTGATGCATTGGGCGGTACGGGGATGGTCGCGATATCAGTATTTTTGCGGAAAGTGGCTGCTTGGCATTTATGTTCGCATCGAAGGCGAAATGCCCGACCGCCCGGTGCTGTACGCAATCAAGCATGAAAGCATGTACGAAACCATCGACATGCCCCGCGTCTTCCACCGGCCATCGGTCGTCGCAAAAAAGCAGCTGTTCGATATTCCGTTCTGGGGCAAGGCCGCTCTAGCTTACGGCATGATTCCCGTGGACCGCGAAGGCGGCGCTGCGGCGCTGCGGGACATGCTCACCCGGTCGCGTGCATTATTGGCCCAAGGCCGCCCGATCATCATTTTTCCCGAGGGCACGCGCGTCGTTCACGGCGACGCACCGCCGCTGCAGTCAGGCTTTGCCGGATTGTACAAGATGCTGAATGTGCCGGTCGTACCGGTGGCTGTGAACAGTGGGAAGCTTATGCCGCGCAACCACTGGCGGCGAAGGTCGGGTGTGATTATCTATAAGGTGGGCGAAGAAATCCCGGCTGGATTGCCAAGGGCAGAGGTCGAGGCCCGGGTACATAAGGCGATGAATGCCCTGAACGACTAATGCTTGCGCCCGAAATCGGGTGCATCGTCGTCCTGGCCCTGTTCGACAATCGAACGCCTGATCGCACGGGTGCGTGAGAACAATGCCTCCAACTCGTCACCCTTGTCGTAACGGATCGCGCGCTGCAACACGCTTAAATCCTCCGAAAAGCGCTGAAGCATTTCCAGCACCGCTTCCTTGTTGGCCAGGAACACATCGCGCCACATCACAGGATCTGACGCGGCAATGCGGGTGAAGTCGCGAAAGCCGCCTGCCGAATATTTGATGACTTCGCTTTGTGTGACGCCTTCCAGATCATCGGCGGTGCCAACGATGGTATAAGCGATAAGATGGGGTAAATGGCTCGTCACCGCGAGCACCATGTCATGATGGCGTGCATCCATTATTTCGACGTCGGCACCCAGCCGCTGCCAGAATGTCCGAAGTCGCTCGACTGCGACTTCCGGAGCGTTTTCGGGCGGGGTCAATATGCACCAGCGGCCTTTGAACAGCGTCGCAAATCCGGCGTCGGGACCGCTTTTCTCGGTACCTGCAACGGGGTGTGCGGGAATGATAATCGCACCGGGCAATACTGCCGCTAGCGCATCTGCTACGCTTTGCTTGCACGATCCGACGTCGCTGACGATGGCATCGGCGGGCAGGTCATCGGCAAAGTCTTCGGCCACCGCGCCCATTGCCCCCACCGGTACGCATAAAATGACCAGATCGGCATCGGTGACTGCTGCCCCAGCCGTGTCGGTGACATCATCGCAAATACCTAGCGCCACTGCCCTTATCCGAACTTCGGCATCGGCATCATGGCCGGTAATCCGCACATCCGGCATCTGCGCCTTGACCGCGCGCGCGACTGACGAGCCGATCAGGCCAAGCCCAATGATGGTCAGGCGTGCGAATGGTAGCATCAGTTATGCGCTTCCAATATTTTACGTAGCGCCGTCATTAGTCCGCGATTTTCTTCCTCTGTGCCTATGGTGATACGCAGGCCGTTGCCAAGGCCTTGTCCGGGTAACCAGCGGACAATATAGCCTTCGTCCATTAGACCTTTGTAGGCGACCTCTGCACTGCATTTGCCGTCGAACATGATCATCAGGAAATTCGCCCATGACGGCACCGCGCGCAGGCCGTGGTTCGACAGCGATGCGATTTCAGCCGCCATCCAATCGCGCCACTCTGTATTATGTTTCCGGCTGTTCTTCACAAATTCCGTATCGCCTAATGCGGCAATCGCGGCTGCCTGTCCCGCCGCGGTCACATTGAATGGCGCGCGGATTCGGTTGAGTGTAGAGATTAGCCCCGGCTGGCCATAGGCCCAGCCAATCCGCTCCGCTGCCAACCCGTAAATTTTCGAAAAGGTCCGTGTTATCAGAACATTGTCGTGGCGACGCGCAAGGTCGAATGATGCAGGGCCGTCATTTTCCAGATATTCGCCATAGGCCTGATCGAGCACCAGCACGCAATTGGCTGGCAATCCGGCATGCAGGCGCGCCATCTCGGCGTCTTCCAGATATGTACCTGTGGGATTGTTCGGATTGGCGACAAAGACTACCCGCGTTTTTTCGGTGACAAGCGCCAACAGCGCATCGACATCGGTGCCATAATCCTTGTCTGGCGCGACCACCACATTGGCAGCGCATTTGCGCGCAGCAATATCGTAGACTGAGAAACCATAACGGACATAGATGATGTCATCGCCCGCGCCGGCATAGCCCATCGCGATCAGGTTGAGCAGTTCATCCGAACCGGTGCCGCAAACGATCTGGTCGCTTTCCAGCTTGTAATGTGCGCCCAAGGCTCCGCGCAGCGCGTTGCTCGCCGGGTCAGGATAACGCGCCAGAGTAAGCCGCGCCTCGGCCATCGCCGCGGTCGCATGTGCACTGCAACCCAACGGATTTTCATTCGCGGATAACTTAATAAGCACGCGTCCGTCATCGGACGTGGCTTTCCCAGGGGTGTAGGCATTGATTGCGTTGATCCAGGGTTTTGCTTGCAGTGTGTTCATGCGCGCCGCCATAGACGCAGGATGGCGCGAATCCAAGTAAGCTATTGTCTCGGTCCAATCCGCTGATATGGCAGGCAAGATGCAAGGGGATGAGCGTTTCGGTCTGGACAGAAAGATACGCCTGCTGGGGCCGGTAAAGCTCGACAGCGGGGCCGAATTCGCGCCGATTGATTTCGCATATGAAACCTATGGCGTGCTCAATACCGATAAATCCAACGCTATCCTGATCTGTCACGCGCTAACCGGCGATCAATATGTGGCCTCAACGCACCCGATTACTGGCAAGGACGGGTGGTGGACGCGCATGGTTGGTCCGGGCAAACCCATCGATCCGGCGCGGCACTGCATCATCAGCATCAATGTCATGGGCAGCTGCATGGGTTCATCGGGACCGGCCAGCATCGATCCGGCGACTGGTGCTGCTTATGCTATGGAGTTTCCGGTTATCACCATAAACGACATGGTGCGCGCGCAGGCGATATTGCTCGACCATCTGGGGATCGGCACACTTGCTGCGGTTGTCGGCGGATCGATGGGCGGAATGCAGGCGTTGAGTTGGGCTGCACTCTATCCTGATCGCGTGCGTTCGGCGGTAGTCATTGCCTCTACCGCACGGCATTCGGCGCAGAATATTGCCTTTCACGAGGTCGGGCGGCAAGCGATCATGGCCGACCCCCGCTGGAACAATGGCGCTTATTATGGTCGCGAAGCACCGGCTTCGGGGCTGGCAGTGGCGCGAATGGCGGCGCACATCACCTATCTGTCCGAAGCTGGCCTGACCGAAAAATTCGGACGGCGGCTGCAAAACCGCGATGCAAAAAGCTTTGGCTTTGATGCCGATTTTCAGGTCGAAAGCTACCTACGCTACCAGGGACTTAGCTTCGTCGACCGGTTCGATGCGAATAGCTATCTCTACATAACCCGGGCGATGGACTATTTCGACCTCGCCGATCCGTACGACGGCGTGTTGGCCAAAGCATTTGCCGCAACCAAAGCACGTTTTTGCCTGATCAGTTTCGACAGCGACTGGCTCTACCCAACGTCGGAATCGCGGCGCATTGTCCATGCGCTGAATGCTGCCGGAGCGGCTGCCAGCTTCGTCGAACTGTCCAGCCCGTTTGGCCATGACAGTTTCCTGCTCGACGCGCCCGAGATGAACCGGATTGTCGACGGATTCTTGCGCGCAGGCGAAAATATATGACTTCAATCCCCTATGGCTACAACATTACCGCTGACGCCAAGCTTTTCGATCTGAATGCCATTCATGGCTATTTGACGCGCAGCTACTGGTCGACAGGCATTCCATTCGAAACCGTCGCGCGTGCGGTCGCAAATTCGGTAGGCGTGGGGGCTTTTCACTCGGGAAGTCAGGTTGGTTTTGCGCGCGTCACGACGGATCGCGCGACATTTGCCTATCTGGCTGACGTATATGTTCTGGAAGAGCATCAGGGTAAGGGATTGGCGGCTGCCATGGTCAAGGCACTCCAGGAGCATCCGGAATTACAGGGTTTACGCCGTTGGATGTTGGCAACAAGCGATGCGCACGGCGTTTATGCCAAGCTAGGCTGGCAGCAGGTCACCGACGCAGCGCCCTTCATGCAGCGGCATTTTCCGGATGTTTACAAATGACCCACCTTCGTCCCGATCTGGCAGTCATCGCGAAAAATGTGCGTCCCGGTTCGCGCATCCTCGACGTCGGGTGCGGTGATGGGCAGTTGATGGCGGCGCTTCGCGATCACAAGCACGTCGATGCGCGCGGGCTGGAACTTAATGCGCGTGATGTGGCGACGGCAGTTTCGCGCGGACTGTCGGTAATCCAGGGCGACGCCGATACTGATCTTGCCGACTATCCCGATGGCAGTTTCGATTATGCGATCTTGAGCCAGACATTGCAGACCACCAAGCGGCCCGATCTGGTGCTCGACCATTTGCTCCGCATCGGGCGTGAGGCGTTCGTGTCCTTCCCCAATTTTGCGCAATGGCGCATCCGCTTTGCCCATATGTTTGGCGGCCAGATGCCGGTCACTGAACAATTGCCGCACCGCTGGTACGACACGCCGAATATCCACCATGTAACGATTGACGATTTCAGGCGCTTCCTTACAGACCGCAATGTAGAAATCACAGGGCAGTGGTTTCTGTCTGGTGGCAAGCAGCGAAGCGAGGGGATGGCCAACTTGCTAGCGCAGCACGCAGTGTTTTTGTTGCGGCGGAAATAGCCTGTCAGAATTTTGATATTTTGAGAGTTGGGGAAGGCATCCGATTTACACCGAAACGGACGCTTCGTGTGTCCTGCTCCGCACTTCCACCCTTGATTTCAATCGGCTTTGGAGCAGTCGACGCTTTGCCCTCAATTCGTTAGGATTCTGTTTACCATATTCGCCAAAACCCGGCCCAACGCTTTATCCTGACGGGAAATTGACATGAGCCAGAACACACAGACCACCGACCAGCAAGCCGGACAAATAGAAGATATGCTGATCGGCGACAGCGCACCGATGGCTGTGTTGCGCGACATGGTAAGGCGGGTTGCGCGTTCGTCGGCCTCGGTGATGATCTGCGGCGCATCGGGTTCAGGCAAGGAAGTCGTCGCTCGTGCCATTCACATGGCCAGCGCTCGCGCTGCGAAACCTTATGTAGCGCTCAACTGCGGTGCGATCCCCGCCGAACTGATTGAATCAGAATTATTCGGCCATGAAAAGGGTGCCTTCACCGGCGCACAAAACCGCCGCACCGGGCATTTCGAAAATGCCGACAAAGGCTCGCTTTTCCTTGATGAAATTGGCGACATGCGTTTTGATATGCAGGTCAAACTGCTCCGCGTACTGGAAGACGGGCTGGTATCGCGTGTTGGTGGCAACAGCATGTTGCCGGTAGATGTCCGAATCATTTCCGCAACGCATCAGAATATCGACGATGCCATTACGCAGGGCCGTTTCCGGGAAGACCTGTTCTTCCGCTTGGGCGTGGTGCTCTTGCAAGTCCCTAGCCTTGCCGAGCGCGCTGAAGACATCCCAAAGCTGATCGCGCATTTCCAGAAAGGCAAAGGCTTAGCGAAGTCCTGCCATTTTGACGCATCGGCGTTGCAGCGGTTGACGCAGCATAGCTGGCCGGGCAATGTCCGTGAACTTCGCAACGTCGTCGAAAGGGCAAGCGTGCTTTTTTCGGGCGAGACGGTCGATTGTTTCGGCGTCGATCAGCTGCTCGGGCGGGCCGCAACCAAGCCAGATTCATCGACGCGGAGGCCCAACGTGGAAATCGGCCTCAGCGACGCATCGGACGCTCCCATCGATCTCAAGGCTCAGATCGAACGGATCGAACTTGAACGCATTCAGCTGGCCCTTGAGCGCGCCGAGGGCGTTATTTCGGAAGCGGCAAGGATGCTCACCCTCAAGCGCACCACGCTAATCGAGAAAATGCGCAAATATGGCGTCGAACGGCTTGCCGCCTAATAGAATTCAACGAGTGGCTTTGCGTCTCGCTGACGCACTAGCCGGTCGGGTGTAGGCGTTCGCAGTTCGACTTGCGCGAATGTGATCGGCTCGGCTTGAATGATTGTCACCGACGCCGAAGCCAGCCGCGTCACCGGGCGTGTGACTGCGACATTGTCGCCACCGACGGGGGCGGCAGCAATTAGCAGAGGCAGGAACGCAATCATGGCCAAAGGTAAACGCCTTGTTTACCAACCGCTGCAAGGCGAAATCAGGGTTAACTGCCATGCCATCGCCCTAAAAATACGACGAGCGGCAGCTTTGCTTTAGCATTGTGCCGATATGCGACAGTCGAAACGGACTTTCTCAACCGATAATGCCTGTTGCGCAGGTCAAGCACCTTTGCTAGTGGCCCGCTCCTACCTGTCTAGGCGCGTGCGGCCATGGCGGAATTGGTAGACGCGCAACGTTGAGGTCGTTGTGGGCGAAAGCCCGTGGAAGTTCGAGTCTTCTTGGCCGCACCAGACAGCTTGATTAAGCTTTTGCCTTCAAACTTTCGGCAACCGTCACGCCATGCCTCTCGAGCGCCTCGACGATTTTGCCTGCACCTTCCAGATCGCCCCAGAACATCGGTCCGCCGCGATAGATTGGCCACCCATAACCGTAGATCCAGACAACGTCGATGTCAGACGCGCGCTGGGCTTTGCCTTCTTCCAGAATCTTATAGCCCTCATTGACCATCGGGTAGAGCGTGCGCTCGACGATTTCCTGGTCGCTGATTTCACGCTTCGGCAGGTTCGAGGTCGCGCGGAATTCTTCGATGATGGCGAGCGCTTCTTCGCTCGGTGTACCGACGCGCTTTTCGTCATAGTCATAAAAGCCCTTGCCATTTTTCTGACCGAAGCGACCCGCCGCGCATAATCCGTCGCGAATGCTTTCGATGCGGCTTGGGTCGCGATGCCATCCGATGTCGAGACCAGCCAGATCGCTCATCTGGAACGGCCCCATCGGCATACCGAAATCGGTGTGCACTTTGTCGATTTGCGCCGGCGTTGCGCCTTCCAACAGCAGCTGCATCGCCGGTTGCTGCCGCGTTGATAGCATCCGGTTTCCGATGAAGCCGTGGCAGACGCCAGCCACCACCGCGACTTTGCCGATTTTTTTGCCAACCGCCATTGCGGTCGCCAGCACATCATCCGCAGTCTTTTCGCCGCGAACGACTTCAAGCAATTTCATGACATTGGCAGGCGAGAAGAAATGCATCCCAACGACATCTTGCGGTCGAGATGTACTGGCCGCGATTTCATCGACATTCAGGTAAGACGTATTCGACGCCAATATTGCGCCGGGTTTGCAGATGGCGTCGAGCTTGCCGAATACCTCTTTCTTGACGTCCATGCTTTCATATACCGCCTCAATGATAAGGTCACAATCGGCCAGGTCGTCAAGCGTAAGCGATGGTGTTATTAGCCCCATCATGCCCTCGACTTGGTCGGCGGTGAAACGGCCCTTGGCGGCGCTATTCTCGTAATTTTTGCGGATAACGCCGACACCGCGGTCCAGATTTTCCTGCACCATTTCGACGATCGTCACCGGAATGCCTTTGGCGAGGAAGTTCATCGAAATCCCGCCGCCCATCGTTCCGGCGCCGATAACGCCGACCTTTTTAATATCTCGCAGCAGCAGATCCTTGGGCAAGCCGTCGATTTTCGCCGCTTGGCGTTCGGCAAAGAACATATGACGCTGCGCGGCTGATTGCGATCCGCCCATCAGTTTGAGGAATTCGGTCCGTTCGAATTTTAGCCCTTCTTCGAACGGCAGTCGCGTTGCGGCCTCGACGCACGCAAGGTTGGCATATGGCGCGTCGAAACCTTTCCACTTTTTGGCGTTGGCCGATTTCAGCTGCTCGATAATCCCGATGTCGCCCATGATCGGACGGTCCCGCGTTGGCCGAGGCCCAACTGCGATAAGCTCGCGGGCATAGGCTATGGCATCTTCGGCAAGGCTGGTTTCGCCCGCAAGCCGATCCACCAATCCCATCGCCTCTGCCTTTTGTGCTGGCACAGGTTCACCCAGCGAGCACATGGTGGCGGCTGCCTCGACGCCGACTACACGTGGCAGGCGCTGTGTGCCGCCAGCGCCGGGAAGCAGGCCAAGCTTTACCTCGGGCACGCCCAATTTGGCCGAGGGCACAGCGATCCGGTAATGGCACACCAACGCGGTTTCCAAGCCGCCGCCAAGCGCGGTGCCGTGGATTGCCGCGACCACAGGCTTTCCGGCGGCCTCGATCATATTGAGCACGGCGTTGAAGTCCGGCCCCTGTGGCGGCTTGCCAAATTCGGTGATGTCGGCACCGGCAATGAACGTGTTACCAGCGCAACGTAACACCAAGGCTTTGACGGAAGGATCAGCAAGACCTCGTTCAAAACCATCATGCAGCCCCTGCCGCACATGCCATGACAACGCATTGACCGGTGGATTGTCGACGAGAATGACCATGACGTCGTCAATGATCTGGGTTGTTACCGACTGCATGGGGAAACTCCTAAATTTAACGGCGTGGCTCTCATCTGTCCGGAGCCAATTCCGGCGTTGCTTTGCATGTAATCGTGATGGTGTAAGATGATTATCGGTCGATTGGCAATGATGCGCTGACTATCGAGTACCTTCCGCTACGTTAACCTTGTTCATCATGCAGTATGTTAGATTATGCGCAGCTAATCCAAACGACATGGAAAGTCCCCTAGCCCATTTTTCTCTTGCGAGCACCGACTCGGATAGCATGCCGGACATCGCCAACGACAGCGATCGCCGTCTGCATAGCCGGAATATCAGGGTCATGCGCGTGGCGCGGCTGAAGGATGTCCAGCTGCACGCTGAATGCCTCGGCATGGTGCGCGACGTATCGCCGGGCGGTATGATGATCGACGCGCATTTTCCTCTGGAAATCGGCCAGTCGATTGCGGTGGCGCTTCTCGACGATCAAGAACTAACCGGCGACGTTGTTTGGAAAGACGGCAAAACATTAGGCGTCAAATTTCGGGAAGAAATTGATGTCGATCAGATACTGGCTAAGCCGTCAATAAAACCCGATGGACGCCGCGCGCGTTTACCCCGATTCAAGGCTGGAAAAAGCGCCACGCTGCGTATCGATGACAAGATCCACAGGGTCGAACTGCTTGATTTATCGCAACGAGGGGCGAAGCTGTGCTGCGACGTGAAGGCAAAAATGCACAGCAACATATTATTGCGCCTCGACACCCAACGCTCGGTCCGCGCGAACGTCAAATGGCGGGCTGCGAATATGCTGGGTGTTGAGTTCCACAGGCTATTGTCAGTGGAAGAGCTCGGCAACTGGCTGAATGCCGATTAGTCCTGCAGGCTTTTGATAATCGCAGAAAAATCAAGCCCGCTATGACCAGCGTCGGCGAACGCCTGATATAGCTCAGCGGCGCGTTCGCCCATTGGTACATTGGCTTCGATCGATTGCGCCGCCTCCATCGCCAGCTTCAAGTCCTTAAGCATCAAGGCAGTGGCAAAGCCGCCTTGATAATCATTGTCCGCAGGCGATGTTGGTCCAACGCCGGGAACAGGACAATAGCTGGTCATCGACCAGTTCTGGCCAGATGCCTTGGACGAAATATCATAGAATGTTTGCAAGTCGAGCCCGAGCTTTTCGGCCATCGCAAAGGTCTCGCATGTCGCGATCATCGACGCACCGAGAAGCATGTTGTTGCAGATCTTGGCTGCCTGTCCAGCGCCAGATGTGCCCGCGTGGATAACAGCCTTGCCCATCGCCGCCAGAATTGGTTCGGCCCGGGCGAACGCTGAATTCGTGCCGCCGACCATGAATGTCAGCGTACCCCCATTGGCCGCGGCAATGCCGCCCGAGACCGGGGCATCCACCATCTCGTAACCCGCCGCGGCTGCGGCAGCGGTCACTTTGCGTGCGGTGTCGACATCGATCGTCGAGCAATCGAGTAGCAGCGCGTCGGTCGGGGCATGGCCGATAACATCGGCCTCGAAGACGCTATCCACGATCTTGCCGTTCGGGAGCATAGCGACAACCGCGTCAACACCAGCGACCGCCTCGCGGACCGACATAAATGTCGCGCAGCCGTTAGCCGCAGCACGTGTCAGAGCCTCGGCCGACAGGTCAAAGGCATTCACCGCATGGCCGGCCTTGACGAGATTAGCCGCCATCCCGCCGCCCATATTGCCAAGACCGATAAATGCTATTGTGCTCATGATGTGGTGGCTTCCTTTAAAACGCGCTGGTTGAACAGCTTAGCAAGAACGTCTTCGTCCGTGCGTTCATACACCAGCCGCCTTGGCTTTATTCCTGTCAGATACCCCAAAGCGGCAATGCGGCCCTCTCCTAGAAACAATGTGTTGGGTTCGGTTGCGGCAATCGGGTCACGATAGGCCTCGTCCATCGTCGCGATGCTCCAGCCATCCTTGCGCAGCGCAGCGACCACATCGGCGATATACATCGCGTTGAGGTCGGTTTCGTGGAGTAACAAGACGTGGATTGGGGAACGATTCAGCACCTCCTGTGCGATCGCTTCATAATGGTTGGCGGTCAGCAGCATGGTTTCGACATAGAGCTTGCGCAGTGCGACCATGTCCATTTTTTTGCCATCACGGCGGGCATTGGATGCCAGGTTTTCGAGATGCCAGTCATAATTATCGATGGTGACATAAGCGTTTTTAAGCCCCCGTTCGCGCAAGCCTGCACGCACGGCATCGCGCTGCTCGATGCCGGTTCCCTGTTCGCCCAGAAATGGATACCGAAACCAAGGGCGATATCCCGGACGCCCTTTTAGCCAGAGTTCCGCCTTATCGATATCCTTCAGATAATCTGCTGCGGTCATCCGGCTTAACCACTTGTGGCTGTGACTGTGGTTGCCGATAACATGTCCGGCTTTAACATAGGCCGCGATCCGCGCTTCGCCGCCAACACCATGAGGCTTTTCCAGATTGCCCGTGGTGACAAAGAAGCCCGCCTGTTTGACTTTGGCCCTTTTGAGCGCCGAAATGAGCGCCGCAGTGCGCTTCTCGGACGATTCGAAAAACGCTCCCGGCATACGGGGCACATCGTCAAAGCTGATGGCTATGCGCTTTTCGGCCGAGACCGGAAACGCTATCACCAGCGCAACAAGAGCCAGGAACAACCGCACACTTCACCCCATCGTCGGAATGACGAACGCATTTCCGCCGTCAGGCGACCCATCCGGCCAGCGCTGGGTGATGGTCTTGACCTTGGTCCAGAACTTGACGCCCTCCATGCCGTGCTGGTTGGTGTCGCCAAAGGCCGAACGCTTCCAGCCGCCAAAGCTGTGATAGGCAACGGGCACAGGGATTGGCACATTGATGCCGACCATGCCGACATTCACGCGCGCGGCGAACTCGCGTGCCGCATGGCCATTGCGGGTGAAGATGGCGACGCCATTGCCATATTGATGCTTGCTGGGAAGCGCGAGAGCTTCTTCGAAGTTGGCCGCGCGGACCATCTGCAGGACAGGGCCGAAGATCTCTTCCTTGTAGCTTTCCATATCGGTGGTGACATGGTCAAACAAGGTTGGGCCGATGAAGAAGCCTTCCTCATGACCTTGCAGGGTAAAGCCGCGGCCATCGACCACCAGCTCAGCGCCTTCATCGACGCAGGTCTGGATCCAGCCTTCCACCTTTGCCTTGTGCTGCGCGGTGACCACTGGGCCATAATGCGCTTCCGCGTCGGTCGAGATACCAATGCGCAACGCCTCAATGGCCGGGATAAGCTTAGCCTTCAGCCGCTCCGCAGTCTCGTCGCCCACTGGCACGACCACCGGCAAGGCCATGCAGCGCTCACCTGCGGACCCAAAGGCGGCGCCTGCCAAATCATTCACGACTTGATCGAGGTCGGCGTCAGGCATGACGATGCCGTGGTTCTTCGCCCCGCCCATTGCCTGCACGCGCTTGCCGTTAGCAACACCGCGATTGTAAACATAATGCGCGATGTCCGAAGAACCGACAAAGCTGATCGCACCTATCGCTGGATGGTCGAGGATCGCATCGACCATTTCCTTGTCGCCATGCACCACTTGGCAAATGCCTTCGGGTAGCCCAGCTTCGATGAACAGCTCGGCCAGCCGCACTGGCACGCTTGGATCGCGCTCGCTGGGTTTGATGATGAAGGCGTTGCCGGTCGCGATGGCAACGCCGCTCATCCAAAGCGGGATCATAGCCGGGAAGTTGAATGGCGTAATCCCTGCGCCAATGCCAATCGGCTGGCGCATCGAATAGACGTCGATGCCGGGACCTGCGCCTTGGGTATATTCACCCTTCAAGACATGCGGGATGCCGCAGCAAAACTCGATAACCTCAAGCCCGCGCTGGATATCGCCCTTCGAATCCGCAATCACCTTGCCATGCTCGCTGCTGAGCATATGCGCCAGCGCATCCATGTTGGCCTCGACCAGCCGTTTGAATTCGAACATCACGCGCGCGCGCCGCTGCGGATTGGTCATCGCCCAGGCTGGTTGCGCCGCCAAAGCTGCATCAACCGCACGTTGCAAAACAGCGGCATCGCCCAAGGCGACCCGAGCCTGAACACCCCCATTGTTCGGATCCATAATGTCAGCAAAGCGCGTTGACGGCGACTGGGTCGCAGATCCAGCAATAAAATGATCAATCTGCCGCATATTGTCGCTCCTATATTTACCGGCATATACTGCGCCATGCGGCATTTTATTGCAATATATGCTCATTAAATTTCACAAATTGACTCAAGCTATTTCACCTACTTGCATCATCTTCTGTGCGTGTCCGTCCGGAAAGCGGAACGTCGCGCCTTGCAATGATGTTTAGTACCAGACATATGTAAAATGGCGTATAAGGGTGGACTTATGGGTTCTAGCGTACACGATTTTCCGGGATTAAGGGACATTCATAAAGAATGTCTGCGGCTTGCTGGCAACCATTATAGTTCCAAGGAAATTGCGCGTATGCTCGGTATATCCAAGCATACCGTCGATCAGCGTCTCCGCCATGCCACCCAGCAGATGCAGGCGGCATCCCGGTTCGAAGCGGCAAGGCGTTTTTGTGCGTTAGAAGCTGCGCAGTCTCAAGATGCAGCCCCAAACAGCGTGTACGACCCGATAGTATACAATCCGCCGCATATTCCGCTTCCGACGCCTGTAGCTAAAGAGGCTGCATCGAACAGCGAACAAGGCCCGCTGAACGACACAGAAGGCTCCAGATTACAGGATGCTCAAGCGCCGTTTTATTTTGGCGATGCATCCAAGATCGAAGCCCTGTTTTCAACGTCGGTCTCAAAACGGGAAGTGCCGCCATCTCCGCTTAGTCTGGGCTCAAAGTCATTACTGGTTGCGGCTATCGCTGCAATATCGCTCTTGGCATTCGCTGCAGCCGTAGCCGCGTTAGAGGTTCTCTCCCGCATCTGAACTTGGGCGTTCCGCCCGCTTTTTGGAAGCACCGTCCGTGCTGAAAGGAATAGTCATGTCTAATCGCCGAGCAGATATCTCGAGTAAAATTGCCGTAGTCCGCGGCGTCGCCGCCAAATTGCACGCAGCCGAAGAAGCAATCGATCTGGCCATTATGAAACTTGCAGAGCTTAACGGTGAATTGCCGTCGGCGCGCATTGAGGCGAAACTGTCGGCAACTATTTGTCAGCCAGCCTTCGATCTTTCAGCCCAAGCGTTGCAATCGCTCGTTCAGTGCCGGCGCCAGACCATTGAGGCTCATGCAGCACTGGCCGATACCCAGCGCGACATCGGTCTTGGAACCCATGCAATGGGTGATTTGTGGAAGCTGGCATCAGCAGGTCAGCCGCCTGCGCTCGCAGTGGTCAAAACCGAGGCCGCGTAACATCGATACTGCCCTTGACTGCCTGTGAACGGCATGCTGATTCCCTTGAATGATTTGGGGTTGGCTATTTGCTCTGCTGTTCTTTGCAGCATCGACATATGTGGTGGTCAAGGGCGACCGCTTCCATCGCTTGGCAATATGCGTGATGTTGCTGGGCGTTATCGCTACATTTTTCGCCTATAAATTTGGAAGTCACAAATGGCTGCCCCTCAATCTCACTATATTGACGATCGACATCTTGGCTCTGCTCGCGTTCGCGTGGATTGCGATGCGTTCCCGTCAGTTCTGGCCTCTGCTGCTGCTGGGGTGGCAGATTGCGGCGGTGACCATTCACCTCGCGAGCAGTTTTGCACAACATCTTTTACCCAAAGCCTATGGCGTGGGTCAGGGGATTTGGGCGTATCTGCAGTTCGCGACAATTTTCGCAGCTACCATGCGGACGCAACGGCAAAAGAAGTAAAGCTGCTCAGCACAATATTGGGCCCTTCGGTCAACCCTGCCAGCATTAGCAAGTTAATCGACAAATTTGGCTCCACCGCAGGTCTTGCTGCGGCAGATGCGGACGAGCTGGCCGCCATTATCGGCGATACCGACGAAGCTACGAAGCTGCGTTCGATCCTGCAAATCGCCAAAGAAATAGGCCAGCAGAAAAAAATCGATCATCCCGCCATCGATAGCTGCGAAGATCTTGTGAGATATCTTCAGGCTGAAATGGGCATTTGCCGGGTCGAGACTTTTCGTGTACTATTTCTCGACACGCATAACAAACTGATCGCGAATGAGGTGCTGTGGACCGGTACCGTGTCCGAAGTGCAGGTTTATCCGCGAGAGGTCATCCGTCGCGCGCTTGAGCTGGACAGTTCCGCGTTTATCGCCGCGCACAACCATCCGAGCGACGTCGTTACCCCCAGCAGGCTCGACATCGACTTGACCAAGAAGCTGCTCGACGCGGCTGCAGCACTCGACATCGCATTTCATGATCATTTCATCGTCTCGGCCAATGGATATCACAGCATGCGGTTTCACAGATCCGTCGACCCGTGGGCTTAGGATGACAGAAGCATGACCATCTTCGAGAATATGACGCCCGACCGGGACAAGCGTCCCGGGCTAGACGCGTCGATGCGGCTCGAAGTGCAACATATCCTCGCCAGCAATCAGTTCAAAAAGGCGCCCACGCTGGAACGGCTACTGGCGTTTCTTGTAAATGAAACATTGAACGGCAATGGCAAAAAACTGAAAAGCTATACCGTTGCAGTAGATGGATTGGGTAGGGACCCGCAATTCGACACCCAGATGGATAGCTATCCGAGGGTTCAGGTTCTGCGATTGCGCAAAATGCTGGAAGCATTTTATTCGCGCCATGCTCCCCTTGCCGAGATGTGTATCTATATTCCGGCAGGCAGTTATGACGTTCGTCTCGCACGGCCAGCAGTCGCGTATCCCGAGCTTTTCCGGCCACTCGATGACATGTCCTTGCCTGCTTCACGAAACGCAGTTTTGTTTCCAGTTCCGGCAGATTTCGAACGGCTTCAAAGCGATGTGGCAGAAGGAGATCTTACGGCCGCTCTTGCCGAAAGGAATATCACCCGGCGGCACCCCATATTTTTGCTGGCCTTGCTATCGCTGCTACTGCTGTTTCCGCTTGTGGCGGTCTATCTCACGCTGTTCAGCCCGTCCCATCCGGCAAAGAATGCCGTACCGACCAGTCGACAACCGGTCATGCTCATACAGTCGCCAAGCAATTCGCCTGATCCCGATTCTAAAAGGATTGCAGACGGTGCCTATGCGACTCTCGCCGATGGTATCGGCCGTTCATGGCTCGTCCGTCTTCGGGTCGACCAACCAAGCCAATCAGCCTTATCCGAGCCAGAATATAATCTTGCGATTCAAGTGGGCCAGATGCAATCGGGCAAACGTCCGCTGTATCTAAGGTTGACCGACAACCGTAGCGACGAACTTGTCTGGTCGACCAGTAATCTGCTCGACCCCAATGCGCCCATGCCCGAAAGTCTGGGCAAAAGCATAGCCCAGTTGGCGGGGCCGTTTGGCGTTATCGCGACACGGGAAACCCAACGCTTGGAGGGCGCTTATGATCCGGGTTATGCCTGTCTGCTGGGCTATCTCGCTTCAGTCGACTCTCAAAATTCGGACTTGCGCACGCGCCTTGCGAGCTGCCTGCTCGTACCTAACGAAGATCTTCGCCTCGATGCTGTGCGTTTGGGCTTCATGTCGTTCCATATGCTTGAAACAGCTTCGGCAGAAAATAAATCGAAAGCAACGGTGGAGGCTTTGACGATCGCCCAACGTGCCATCAAGTCCGACGCGAACGAGGCCTATGCGCATTTTGCGATGGCACGGACGAATTTTGTGGCGAATAATTGCGCTAAAGGAAAACTTCACACGCAACATGCTGTCGACGCGAACCCTTATGATCCGATCATCCTTGCCGTGCTGGGTAACTTTGCGGTGGCTTGCGGGGACGCAAATAGTGAGGCGTTACTTGTCCGCGCGCTGCAGTTACGATCCCCGGGGGAATCATACGCGCGCCTGTCGCTAATTCTTGGAGCGATCCAGAATGGTAAAACCGATCAGCTCCAGTCCTTTTCGGCGGAGCCAGTGTACACGCCAGGCAGAAGCGCCGCCTATCATTATCTGTGTGAAACCCTGATCGCCGCAGCGTCGGATCGTCCCGTAAAGGCCCGAGAGCAATGGCGAAAGTTTGCCGCAGCATCAGCAGCGCCACAAGGCACGCCTGACGATATGATGAAGCAGATTGTGCTGTCTCCACACATTCGTCAGCGCATTGAAGGCTATCTTAGGGGCAAAGATATACTTCCAGCCAAAACGATCAAATATCCTGCAACCGCAAGATAACTGCCGAAAGGAAAGACTTCTTGGTGGCGGGCAGTGACCGCACGAACCGTAATCAGAACGCCCAACCCGATTGCGCTAGCTATCAACAGAATAAGCGGCAGCGATTGCCAGCCAAGCCAGATACCCAGCGCTCCAAAAAGTTTAGGGTCGCCCGCACCCATTCCGTCCTGATGTCGAAATCTTTGGTAAGTCAGCCGGATAATTTCCAAGCTGAAAAAGCCTGTTAGTGCTCCGATTGCTCTGTCCAGAGCAATAACATCAGGTGTGAGTAATGCACCAAAAAGCAAACCGGCAATAACCAGCAACACCAACAGCCTGTCCGGAAGCCAAAGATGCTTATAATCGAGGATGATAAGTGGTAATAATGACCAGCCGAAAACGGCAGCTGCCAACGCCTGAGTGGCGGGTAGAAAAAGACATGATACAGCTCCTATCGATGCCGAGATTACTTCCACGGCAATCGCCCAAATGCCGATTTTATGGTCACATCCTCGGCACTTACCCCTCAGGATTACATAGGAAATGATGGGCATCAGATCATAAGGTGCAATGGTCTGACCGCACCGGTCGCAGCGCGAGCGGCCGGATACTACGCTTTCGTTGTTCGCCCAGCGGCTGCACAAAGCGGCGACAAAGCTGCCCCATATGGCTCCCAATATGGTCAGCGATGTCAGAAAAAACCAAAGCGGCAATGCCGCTGATATGCCGCCCACATTATCGTAAAAGCTATTCAGAATCGGCCCTTCCGGACCATGCGATATCCACCGGCCACTGGCCGGAAGCCGGCAAGCGCAAGCGGAGCCGCTTGTTCTACGCGGTCGCCTTCGACGAATATCGTGGCGGTATAGGTGCTATCCCCCGAAATGCGGATGTCGACACGCTCCATCGCCGACTGGCTGAGTAGCGGAATGAGGAGCTGTCCGCGTTCACATCGCGGCTTGGCTAAAAGGCCGTTGGAGAGGTCAAGCCCTGGTAGAGTATTGGCTAAGGTCAGCCGAACGTTACCCCTTGCTTCGGCGCATCGACCTGCGGTGAACCGCGCCGAAAAGTCCTGCAGCTCAATATTCTCCGCTGGCAGCGGCGCGAAAAGTGATGCGACCGGCAGGGTAGCTTTCATGTTATTGATCGACATGCCGCCCAACCCCCGCGTGACCGAGCCGTTGATTCCCGCCGCAAATGGGGCATCACCGCGCGACAGCGAGATTTCGGCGCGTCCCATCAGCAGCGGCCAGAAATGCAGGCGCGCATTGACGTCGCCAATGGGCAATCTGCCGATGCGCAAATCACGGATCGAACCGTCCCATATGATGCCGTCGACTTTGCGTGCAGAAACGCCGTCGCCGCCAATGATAATACGCAGCGGCATGAAGATGATTAAGGCGATCAGCAACAGCACCGCAGAGCCGGTGGCAATACGGCGGCGGGTCATCTTGCCACCTTTTGCAATTGCGCTTCGACGGTGACGCTGCCGTTTGCCCCGCCGCGCAAGGTGACGCTACTTACCGCAACGCCTTGCGATTCGAGTTCGGTCAGCCAGGCCAACAATGCAGGCGCGCGCGCCTGATCCATGCGGAACGTCATTTGCCCGGGCGTAGCATTCGCCGATTTAACGAGGTCGAAGCCTTTTTCGGCGGCGCCTTGGGTGACGATCAGCGCGATGTCCGCGCCGCCGGCGATCCGTCCGGAGGGCTTTTCCGCCAGCGCGGCATTTACCGTTGCTTCGATACGGCCGCGCCGTTGCACCGCCTCGTCATGTGCAACTTCGGCGCTGTCGATAGCGGCGAGGCTCGGCAAAATGATGCCGAATATCAGCACAACCAACGCGGCGAGCCCACCAGCCACCCCCAATAGTATCTGCTCGCGGAGGCTTAGGCCATAATACCACGCGCGTAGGGAAGCTATCATGGCATCCTCATCGTCAAATCGACCAGAGTCGCACCGCTGCTGTCCTGCCGCGGCGTGGCGGTGATACGGTATCCGTCTTGCTGGATCGCAAGCAGCGCCTTGTTGATGCTGTCCGCATTGGGGGCAGCTAGCACCACGGTCAACAGGCCGTCATTGCCAAAACGAAGCTCGCGCGCCGAAACATTGGGCGATGCCTGGACTGCCCGCCATAATCCGGCGGTGAGCGGCGCGAAGCGGCCCTGCGCCAGTCCCTTTTGCTGCAAGGCGCGGCCAAGTTGCGATTCGGCCTGCTCAATATCCTGTATCGACGGATCGATCTTTTGCGCGGCCGCCAATGCGCGTTCATTTTCGGTGTTTGTTGCGCTCCAATATTTCGCAAGTGTAACGATGCCGAGCAAGAGCGTCGTCGCAACGACGGCACCTGCGAGGCGAATAATCCATTTACGCTGCTCCGCAGTTGCCAACACTTTGCGCTCGCGTTTTGCAAACAAGCCGTTGCGCAGGTTCAGCAAGGGGTGATCGCTTGCCGCAAGCAGCATATCGCGGGTGTGCATTGCAGGAAGCCCCTCGACTTTGGCATCGCCCACCAGCAGGTCGCGGAACACCGCTTCGTCGGGGATGGCAAAACGCTCGGCACGCAGCACGTTCATGCCATCAAATTCAGCCTTGATGATATGATCTGGCGCATGGTCAACAGCCAGCCCGAAAGGAATAACGATATCGGGGTTCAGTCCGCGCAACGCCAATCGGGCCAATCCGTCCTGCATGACCGCAGGCGCTATCGTCGCGGACACGACAACGTCATCGACAATATGCCGGGCCGCCGAGTGGACAAGTCCAAGCGACTGTTCGCCGATGCGAAGTTTCGCAACACCCTCAGCCTGACGCGGCTCAAGGCCGGGTAGCACCGACCAGACACAGCGAACATCCGCTGTCGACACAATTGCCATTACCGTTTCGTCTGCCGCATCGGGAATAAAGTCAGACAGCACTACGCCATTCTGCCACTGGCCGTCAGCGACGCGGTAAACCAGGGGGTCGTCGGTTGCTGCAACAGGGAAACGGGTGATGACGGTCGTCATTCCTGTTCCCCCCAACTGCGCCACAGGACACGCGCCGGTGCAGGCGATCCGACAATCATCGCCTCACCCTCCAGCGTCGTCTCGCCGAGTGACACCCTTGTGTCCATCAGGAAATATTTGCTCGTCAGTTTTACCTGCTCCTGTACCGGGGCTGGCGGCTTCAGCGCAGCCAGTTCGGGTGCCTCCCAGAATCGAATGAGGCTGCCATAGCCACTGGCTGGCCGCTTGGCGAGATGGCTACGCGCAGCGCCTGGATTGAGTTTGTTCGGCGGGAACAGCATGACCAGTAACGGCGCCTGTTCGGGAAGCAGGGTATTGACATTTAGCGGCGACAATCCTGCTTCCGGCAATGCACAAATCCAGCCGCGCAGTTTGGAATAAATGGCCGGGGTGACACCCTTTACCGCGCGCAGCTCGCTTGGGTGCGCGTAAAGCCGGTTAGCGGCCAAATAGGGCTTTGCCGCGCCGCGATAGGCGTCATCCTCTGCGCCATTTTGTAGTGGCGCGTTGTCGCTGTCGGCCCAGTCAGCCGCGGCGGCGGCGACGGGCCGGGCCGCATTTTCGTTGATGCCAAGTACCACCATCAGCGAAGTGAATTGCTCCTGACCAATAATGCTGCCTAGATATTTTCCATCGGCTTCGGTGACCAGACTGTTGAGGTTGAAGCAATTGCCGGCGTCGGTGACCGTGGCGGTAGCTGTGCCCACCGGGATCGGCAGAATCTGCTCCTTGCCAAGCCAGCCGCCTGCCAATGTCGTCTGCGCAGCATCGCGCGCCAATAAATCCTCGATCCGCGCCGCCGCGATGCTTTCGGCGGCATAAGTAAACATCCGCGCTTGCGCCAGCGCATTGCCGTTGCCCGACAATTTGCTCGACAGCGCCAACCGGTCAAGCGTTGTTGCCGCAATGACCGATAGCACCGCGACCATCAGCAGCACCGACAGCAAGGCCGCACCACGTTCGGATGGCTTGGGCGGCATCAAAGCTCAGCCTCTTCATCGATAGCTTTCGGTTTGGGCCGTGATTGCGGGCCGACCACAAACAGCATGCGTTGTTCGGGCTTGCCCTTGATGGTCAGCCGCAGCTCGAGCGCACGCGGGAGCGCGTCGGCGTCAGTCGCTGTCCAGTCGCTGCGCCATTCGCCCTTTTCATCACGAAATTGCAGCCGGGCGGCGCTGACATTCTCGATCAAAGTCGAAGCATCTGACGGCGCTGCGCCGTCGAGCATCGGCCAGCTTAGGCGTTTCAAGGCACCGCCTTCCAAGGCATAAGCAACGCGCTGTAACCCAGCGCGCGGCGCTTCGTCATAATTGGACCATCCGGCCCGCACGAAGCCGAACAGCGCACCCGGAGCCGCTGCATCGCCCTCGGTAAAAGCCGGCACCGGCGCGCCAGCCTGATCGCGCACGGGGCGCACGACGGCCTGAGCCAAATCGCCCTCCATCGCATTGTACAATCGGTTGGCCCGCGAATATTCTTCGAGGCGGTTCTTTACCGCGATCTGGGTGTCGCTGCCTGAGCGCAGTAATGTTACCCCCGCCACTGAAATCATGGCAAAGATCGCCAGCGCAACAAGCAGTTCGACCAGCGTAAAGCCAGCCTCGGACGCGCGACGTTTGTTCATTGCTCGACCGGTCGTGCTATCGTCAGTCGCGCCTTGCGAAGCGCCGCGTTGCCGGTGCCAACGACGCTGATCTCGACCTTCACTAACCGCGCATCATCGGTCTTGGCGGTCGTTGCGGTCCAAAGCCAACTCTGGCCGCCATTGACTTCCTCGCCGCCAGTTTCGCCCAATGTTGGCGGCACAGGGTTGGACAGGATTTCAACCGCGACATTGCGCGCGACCTGCCACGCCATGCTGCTGTCGCCCAGATTAGCGGTCGAACGAACCGAATAGCCCTGCAACCGCACCATCGCCAGTGCGGCAAGGCTAAAGATCGCCAGCGCCACCATGATCTCGATCATCGTGAAACCGTTACGCGGGGGCTGGGACTTATCGGGCAACACGCACATCACCCGTTGCCGCGAGGGTAACCGTCACCAATGCATCACCGCGCCGAAGCCCGATGCTCGCTGCATTGGAGGGCAGCCCTGTGCTGTCAAAGGCAACACGTGTTTGCCTCGCGCCGCCCATTTGCACGCTCGTCCCCCGCCGCCAATCGGTCGTAATAAATGGCGCTTGCGACAATGGCGTCCATGCGCCTTGCGACCGTGTTTCAAAGCCGTAACCGGACGGCCTTACCCATATTGCCATCGTGCGGGATTGCAGGATCGCCTGATCGCGTATCGCAGCTATCCGCGCTGCCAGCTGCTCCGCTTCGTCGCGCGCACCACTTTCGGGCGAACGCGCGGTCATCACCACGGCTGTGCTGGCCAGGCCGATGATGAAAATAACCACCATCAACTCGACCAGCGTAAAGCCGTGTTCGCTATCCTTGATGCGCGACTGTGACGGCTTACTCGCCGTAGATATCCGCATTTTCATTCTCGCCGCCGGGCGCGCCATCGGCACCGAGCGAATATATGTCGAACGCGCCATTGCGGCCCGGATTGCTGTATTGATAGGGGCGGTTCCACGGGTCGTTTGGCAGCTTCTTGATATAGCCTTCGGTGCGCGCGCCGCTGGTTGCTGGCGGGGTAACCAACGCTTGCAGACCCGCGCCAGCATCGGGATATGTCAGGTTATCGAGACGATAGGTTTCCATTGCCTGGCCCAGTACCGCGATGTCGGCCTTTGCCTTCTGCACCATTGCCTTGTCCTGATTTGGCAACACATTGATTGCGACTACCGTGGTCAGCAAGGCAAGGATGAATAAGGTGACCATCATTTCGACCAAAGTAAAGCCGTTGCGTTCGACCTTACGGGGCTTAGCCCGGTACTTTGCCGGGGCGCGGTGATGATCGGTTAAGAGCTGAAACAGGATACGCAGCATTTCTATAGTCCCGTAAGATTTTGCAGTTGAAGAATAGGCAATAATATCGCCAATATGATGACAGCGACCACCCCGCCCATCGCGACGATAATGAGTGGCTCAAGCAAGGACAAAGCGGCGCTGGTGAAATTGTCGAATTCGCGCTCGAGATATTCAGCGGCGCGTTCGAGCATGAGGTCGAGCTGGCCTGCGCTCTCTCCGCTCGCGGTCAAATAAACAAGCAATGGCGGAAAAACGCCGCTCGCGCGCATCGCTCCTGATAGACTGCCGCCGCTGTTTACTGCCTCGACAATATTGTCATTGGCGCCTGACAGCACTTTGTTGCGGATCGTACCACCAGTGAGGCGCAACCCTTCAAGCAAAGGCAGGCGGCTCGCAACCATCGTTGCCAATGTCCGCGCCATGCGCGCAGCGTGGAGATTGCGGAGAAGCTTGCCGAGCAAAGGCAGACGAAGCACTGTCCGGTCGACTGACAGCCGAAATGCCGGTTGCTTCAGTGCTTGAGCAAAAAGCAGACCGCCAAGAACGACGGCAATTAAAATTGCCCACCAATAGCTTGCCAGAAAAGCCGAAATGCCGATCACAATGCGGGTAATCAGCGGCAATTGCTGATCGACATTGTCGAACTGTTCAACCACACGCGGCACGACCGAGACCATCAGGCCCATCACCACCAAAATAGCGACTAGCGAGAGGATCGCCGGATAAGCGAGCGCACCGATCAGCTTGCCGCGCATCTCCGCCTGCCGCTCGAGCAACGCGGCGAGCCGCTCGGTAATCAGCGGTAAAGTCCCGGCACCTTCGCCTGCCGCAATCATTGCGCGGTATAATGCGGGGAAGCTAACGGCCTCACGCCGCATCGCTTCGGAGAGGCGCTGGCCTTCGACGACGCCGGTGTGAACTTGCGTTAAAATTTCGCGGACATGCGCCTGCTCGCTCTGGCGGCTGATTGTGCGCAGTGCTTCCTCGAGCGGGCTGACCTGGACCAGTGACGACAATTGGCGCGTGAATAATGTGAGCTGCTTACTGTTCAGCCTGCGCCGACGCATTTGAAGGTCGGCAAGCGCCGAACGCCGGGCTGGTGCGGCTTCGACGTGCACGACATAGAGCTTTCTTTGCGCCAAGGCCTCGCGGGCGCCATCATCATTGGCGGCAGCTATCCGGCCACGCTTTTCGCGTCCCTCGGGGTCGATGGCATGATAGGCAAAATCAGGCATCGACGATGTCTTCACGACGTGAAATGCGGATTGCCTCTTCCGGCGTGGTGTCGCCAGAGCGGACCAGCTTGCGTGCGGCTGCGCTGAGGTTCGGCTGGTTCACAAACGCATGGCGCGACAGGATCGCCTCGTCGCCGCCATCGTTAATCAGGCGGCGGAGGGTATCGTCGATCCGCACCGCCTCGAACACGCCGATGCGGCCCTGATAGCCGCTATTACCGCATGCCGGACAGCCCACTGCCTTGTACACCACCGTGCCGCGGTCAAAGCCAAGCAGCGAGGCAACGCTGCCGTCGGCCTGCACTGGCTCGCGGCATTCAGGGCACAGTCGCCGCACCAGCCGCTGCGCAATCACCGCGCGGAGTGTCGAGGCGAGCAAAAATGGCTCGACCTTCATGTCGCGCATCCGGGTAATCGCACCCAGCGCGTCGTTTGTGTGCACGGTGGTCAGCACCAGATGCCCGGTAAGTGCAGCCTGAACCGCGATATCGGCGGTCTCGCGGTCGCGGATTTCGCCGACCATGACGACATCGGGGTCCTGTCGGAGTATCGCGCGGAGGCCAGCAGCAAAGGTCATCCCGACCTTGGCATTGACCTGAGTCTGGCCGATGCCTTCTACCGCATATTCGACCGGGTCTTCGACGGTCAGGATATTGCGGCTGCCGTCGTTGAGGCGCTTCAGGCCTGCATAGAGCGTTGTAGTTTTGCCCGACCCTGTCGGACCGGTGACAAGGATGATGCCATTCGGCTCGGCCAAGGCATCGCCGAGTATTTTGAGCGCATCGTCGGACATCCCAAGCAGATCGAGCGAAATGCCTGCATTTTCCTTGTCGAGTATGCGCATCACGACGCGCTCGCCAGCGCGGCTGGGCAGCGTCGATACGCGAACGTCGACGAGCTTGCCGCCAAGCGTCAGTCCGATGCGGCCGTCCTGGGGAATCCGGCGCTCCGCAATGTCGAGCCGCGCCATGACCTTTATCCGGCTGACCACGACTGGCGCGACATTGGCAGGCAGACGAAGACGTTCCTGCAGTACACCGTCAGTACGCATCCGAACGACAAGACCAGTCTCATACGGCTCGACATGGATATCGGAAACGCCCTGCCGTACCGCTTCGGCAATGATGCCGTTGATTAAGCGGATGACTGGCGCATCGTCGGCGCTGTCAAGCAGATCGTCGGCGCTCGGCAGCATATCGGACAGCAGATCACTGTCGCCGGTGCCAATCGATCCGGCCATTGCCGCTGCCGACCCGTCCATTGCATAATGGTCGGACAGATAGCGGTCAAAGGTTGCGTTATCGGCCATCTCGACATCGAACGGCATCGCGAGATAGCGTCGAACTTCGAGCAGCATAAGCGGGTCGGCACCTTCGCGCATTGCGACTACCAGGCGGCTGTCATTCTCGTGCCGCAGCACTAAGCCGTGGGTTTTGGCAAAATTATAGGGCAAGTCGAGCAGTGGTGGGCTCAGCATGGCAACTACCGGTTCGGCCGCCTCGGCGGGCGTTGTGTCTGACGCATCAGCTCCGCCGCGCCGGATGATCATTGGCCACCCCGATTGGTTGTGGAGATGTTGCTTGGAGGAACTTCCGCGGGTTGCAACGGTCCGCCATTCGCCGGGCGCTCGAGTTTGTCGGTTGCGCCGATCATGATGTCGCCCGCTCCGACATTGGGCGTAACCGGGGGCACCGCGCCCATATAATCGCGCAGCAGTTCGTCGATGCTTGGCTCGATATCTGGATTTCGCGCCAGTTGCATCCCCCGGACATAATCATAGCGACGCGCGGTCATCACGTCGCCATCGGCGCGGCTGCGCAATATCGTCGGGCGGATGAAGACCATGAGGTTGGTCTTGCTGCGGTTGCGGCTTCGCGATTTGAACAGTTCGCCGATGATAGGAATGTCGCTTAGCAGCGGAATGCGTTCGATGGTGCGGCGCTCATCATCGTTGAGCAAGCCGCCAATCGCAAGCAATTGCCCGTCGCCTACGGTAAGCGTCGTTTCAAATTCGCGCTTGTTGAGAATGAGATCGCTCGACCGCGATGATACAGGACCAGCAACGCTCGATACTTCCTGCTTCAGGAAAAGCTTCACATCGCCTTGGGCATTGACCTGCGGCGTGACCTCAAGCTTGATCCCTACCTCCTGACGCTGCACTGTGCGGAAGGCATTTTCGAAATTGGCGGACAGCTGCTCGCCTGTGCTGACAGGAACTTCCTGGCCGACCAGAAACTTTGCTTTCTGGTTGTTGAGCGTCACGATATGCGGCGTCGCGAGCAAATTGGATTCTGTATCGGACGCAATCGCGTTGATAATCGTTCCGAAAATCGCGTTTTTGCCGATGTCGAGCGCAAAGCCGCCAAAACCGCCGGTCGCGCTCAGGATTGAGGCCGCTGCTGCTTCCTGCAAACTATCGCCAAGCGCACTGTTGGTCGATGTTGTGGTGGTTGTTCCGTTGACTGTCGTGGTCGTGCGGGTCAGTTCCTCTGCCCCAATCGCGCCTGCAATAGTCAGGATATTGGGTGAAGCATTCGAGTAATTGGTTGCTGCAAATGGCGCGTTCTTTCCGCCGACGAGGAATTGAACGCCCAGCTTCTTTGCCGCCTCATTTCCGATTTCGACGACTATTGCCTCGACCAATACCTGTTCGGGGCGGGTATCGAGCTGCCTGATAAGCTCACCCAAGGTGCGCTGCATTTCGGGATTGGCGGCAACGATTAATGCGTTCGTGCCTTCGTAGCGTGTCACGACGACGGGGCCGCGACCACCAAGCGCGTTGCTGCCTGAGCCTGAAGCGGCAACGACGGGTGAAGGAGCGGGCGCGGATGCACCACCATTGGCTGGCGCTGCTGCTACGCGCGGCAATTCGCTGCCCTGCGAGGCATTGTTCTGCCCGCCGATGAGCGACTGCACCGTCTCAAGCAAGGTCGCGGCATTGGCATGCTCGAGGCGGTATACGCGAATCTCGGCACCCGATTGCGCGCGGGCATCGAGCTGCTTCGCCATTGCGGCAAAGCGCGCCACCGAAGTCGGGTCACCGCGCAAGGCAATCGCGTTGCTGCTGTCGATGGCAGCGACCGAGACTGGCGAACGGCCGCCTTCGCCGCCGCCCTGTCCGGCAAGGCCTTGCAACGCGGTCGCGATTTCGCGCGCGCCTGCATTGTCGAGCGTTACAATCTGGGTCGCGGCGCTATCGCGATCAATCTGGCGCACAAGCTCGCGGATGCGGCGGATATTGTCGGCATAATCTGCGACGACCAGGCTGTTGGCATTACGATTGGCGGTAATAGAACCCTCGCGGCTAACCAGCGGGCGCAGTGTTTCGACCGCCGTGGTCGCGTCAATTGACCGCAGCCGGAACACTTCAGTGACGAACTGGCTTGGCGCGGCAGCGCGGCTGCCAACCCGCGACGGTTGGGTTGCAGCCCCATCGGATGGCTGGATGCGATAGCCACCGCCACGCATCGGGATGGCGACCAGCCCATTGGCGCGCAGTGTCGACAGAAATACTTCGAAATATTCAGAGCGTGATAAGGGGCGGTCCGTCACAACCGACACCTTGCCGGTAACGCGGCCATCGACAATGAAGGTCTGGCCAGTCACACGAGCGGCATCCTGAACAAACGCTCGAATATCGGCATCGCGAACATTCAGGGTTTGCTGCGCTGCAATCGGTACGGCAAGAATCAGCACCGTCGAGGCGAGCATGAGGGTCAGTTTACGAATCACATTTTTTCCAGATTCAAAGCTATGGGTACCTTCGACCCGCCGCGTTCGACTTCGACGCTAAGGCGGGCTCCGGGGCGGATTTGAGATGCTATATCGGCGGCCGACGATACCGGGCGGCCATTGACCGCAACGACCACATCGCCCGCCTGAAATCCTGCCATGCGCAGCACAGTGCCGTCATCTCGCGGTTGCAGGACTAGGCCGGTAACGCGTCCGCCCTCGTTCCGGGGGGCAAAGCCGATAGATTTTTGCAGGGTTTCGGCGTTCAGACCGACGCTGCCATTTGACGGAGCAGTTGGCGGCGTTCCGGTAGAAGACGCGGACGCCGGGTTCACGGTTTCAGCAGGAACCGACTGGTCGATGTACAGCGATTCCTTGACGCCGCCGCGCGACAATATGACATGGTCGAACGCGACCGAGTCTAGCGTCACGCCGGGCGCAACTTCTTCACCGACAGCAAAGCTGTTCTGGATGCCATCCTCGCCAGCGATAATCGCTGAACCGCCGCCCGAGCTTTCATTCGACCGAATGCCGAACAGCTTCAGATTGAGCGATGTCACATTGTCGGTGCCGGCAGTCACTGCATCATTGCGAAAGAACGGATCAAATCCGGAAAACAATCCAATCCGGGCTGAGGACGGCACGACATTTACCGAAGGCGCGCGCCAGTTTCCTACCGGACCGGCCGGGGTAGCAATCGCCCAGAACAGCCGTGCGACCTGAAAAGACAGCATTAAAGCGAGCAGGCCAAGAACCAGATAGGCAAGCGGTACGGAAGTGATCCGGCGCGATTGCAACCTTACCCTTTCCGCCAACGAAATTGCCACTTAGTCCCCCGGTGATTCTGTCAATCAAATGCGGAGCTAAGGCGGAGCTGTGACTCGTGAATGACGGTAAAATGACAGATTGGTGACGTAGCTATCGTGCAACTGTTGCGCGTATCACCAAAAAATAACGGCGGCATATCAATGAAGATAGGCCGCCGTGAGTGGGGGGCTGTAAATGCTTTAGAAGTTGATCTCGACGCCTATCGACGCGCTAATCCCCTGCTTATAGCGGTTATAATAAATGATGTTATCGCCGCTTTTCTGGAATTCCTGATATTTGGTGTTGGTCAGGTTGCGCGCTTCAAATTTCAACTCGGCTTCCTTGCCCCAGACAGTGAAGCCTTCGCGGGCGACAAAATCGAGCTGGATACCCGGCTTTTCCTTGATGTCAGGCTGGCCGGAGGCACCACGGCTGGTCACACGCTCGGTCGCGTAGCTCAGCAAAAGTGTCTGTTGCGACAGTCGCTCGGTATCTTCGAGGCCGAGCTGCAAATTGACCAGATGATCCGATTGACCGGTCAATGGCGAGCCATTGGTGAAAAAGTCGAGCGCGCTGGTCGACGACGAGTTGAACACCGCAACAGAATCGCCTGCCTTCACGTTAATTTTCGATTGGGTGTAGGTGTAGTTAGCAATCACGACAGCGCGGCGGGTTCCAAAGAATCCGCTGTCGTCTTCGCCGCCCAGATCGAAATATTTCTGCGTTTCGATTTCTACGCCATAAAGATCGGCCTTTGGTGCGTTCGCGAAGCTGGTAATCACGGAGTTGTCGTCAAAGCTCGAAAAAGATTCAATCGGACTGTCGATGCGCTTGAAGAAACCTGCGATCGTAAAGCGCTGGTCACGGTCGAAATACCATTCGTAGCGCGCTTCGGCGTTGTATAGCTGGCTATCGGTCAGCAACGGGTTACCGCGGAACAGACGGTTGGAATCGGTGTCGTAATAATTCTGGAAAATCAACTCGCGGAACTGCGGACGGGCAATGGTCTTGGAACCGCTTACCCGAAACTTCATCTGATCGTTGATGTCCCAAGTCAGCGTTGCTGCTGGCAACCAATAGCTTTGTTTGAGGTTCGTCGAAGCCAGCGAAGCGGTCGGCACAGTAAACACCTGCACCGGCGTGACGCTCTGTGTCGCGGTTTCATACCGGACACCAATGTTCAGACTGATTTCAGGTGTAATGAATGCCTGAACCTGCGCGTAGCCCGCATTGGTAAGCAGTCCTGCATCGAAAACCGGATTGGCTTCGTTGGTATCGATCAATGCAATATCGTAGAAATCGATGATATCGGGCTGCAACAGAAAGTCCGGGCGGAACAGCGCCGACGTAATCGGGGTGCCACCAGGCGCAACGAACTGAAAGTCCCGTCGCTCCGTACGGCGCGCAGTATCTGAATAGGCATAACCGATTGTCCCGGTCATATCCGGTGTTATCTTGAACGACAGATCGACGCTCCCCGACCACAGATTTTCATTGAGGTACGAATAGCTGACTTCGGCGCTGCCCTGCTGGCCGTTATTCAAGCGGTTGATAAACACGTTGCCGAACGGGTCAGAAGCCTGATTGCTGCGGTAATATTCAAAGCTGAACTCGTCGGGTGCTTCGCGCTTCGAATTGGCATAGCCTACACGAAAGCTGAGGTTGACGTCGGGTGACAGTTTGAATTCGCCAACCAGTTGTGAATTTACCAGCTGACGTTCATACCACGCGGTATCCTGCTGCATCAGGGTTGCGGTGGGCGACGTGGTTTGGCGGGTGCCAACGCCAAGACGTGCCTGCTTCAACGTGTCGCGGATAAATACATTGGTCCAGCGCACTTTTTGCTCACCTGCCTCGATACCAAAACCAACCAGGCCATTTACGACGATCCGGTTGTCGGTAATGACCCGCTGAAAATCCAGTTCTTTCTGACTCAGGTCAAGCGTCGAAGCCGTTTGCTGAATCGTGTCACGGGTGCGCCATTTGTTGCTGTAGCCTGCGTTGAAGAGGATACCCATCGTCGCATCATCACCAATGTCGAAATTGGTTCCGCCCGTGATATTTGCCGAACCATTTGCGGGCAGATTGCGATTGCGTTGGATGACGGCATTACGTCCGGTAACCAATTGGCTGGCAATCGCCTGCGTGTCGACATTTCCCGCGCTGATACGGTTGCCGCTGGCAAGATAGGCCGCGAGCGCCGGTTTCAGATCACGATTGCCATTGTCAAACCCGCTCCAATCCTGAGAACTGCCATAATAGGTATAGCCGAGCTGATTGGTGGTTTCGCCATTGACGCTGACGTCTCCGCCAACCGTAAGGAAGGTTTCGCGCGGGATCGCTTTGGTGGTCAGGTTGATTACACCGCCCCCAAATTCGCCGGGGAAATTCGCTGAATAGGTTTTCTGGACAAGCGACGAAGCGATAACGCTGGTCGGGAACAGATCGAGTGGTACAACGCGTTTCAGTGGCTCGGGGCTAGGCAGCGGCGATCCGTTGAGCAGCGCGAGCGAGTAACGGTCACCAAGACCACGGACATACACAAAGCCGCCGCCAACTACGCTCAGGCCGGTGACGCGCGCTAGTGCACCTGCAATGTCACCCTCTCCGGTGCGCTCAATATCGGCGCTCGACAGGACGGAAACGACTTGCGGTGCGTTTTTGGAAATATTCCGGTCGAGATAGCCGCGAACGACGATTTCCTCACCGCCGATCGAAACATCGACCTCTTCCTCTTCAGGTACAGCAGCCGGCTCGGCCGGGTCGGCCGGAGTTTCTGCATTTTCCTGGGTGGAGACGGCCTGATCTGCGGTCTGCGGCTCGGTTACCTCGGCTTGCTCCGGCTCGGCATTCTGCGCCATCGCAATCGAAGGCGAGACGAGCGCTGACGTCAAAAGCAACAGGCTGATTGCCCCCAATGGCTTCAACATTATCATTCCCTTTTCATATTCAAAAAAGGGTGGGGTGCTTGGCTGTGCCTGCACCCCACCCGATATCATAGTCCGCCTATCAGAAGGTCGGCAGGGAGGTGCAAAGACCGCTGATGCTGGTACCGAGCGTTGCAGTCGCACTGTTACATGTCCAACCGGCATACCAAGTGTCGTTTGCATCGCGAACCGCACCAACATAGGTGGTTGCATCAAAGAACGCATTCAGCGTGCTTGCATTAAATGCTGCGACTGCGGTTTCGCTTGCCCCGTTGATGAACAACGAGGTGAGCGTTGGCGTGAATGCGTCGTTATTATTGTTCGCACCAGTTCCAAAAACTGCAGCAACCTGTGCTTCGGTTACGCCGTTATCACCGCGGAACTTTGGTGCGCCGCACTGAGCGACTACCGAACGGACCAACGGAGCGCCAGCTTCGTCGATTGCTGCGTCGACCGTAGCAGAGATCGTCTGCGGACGGCTGATGCGCAAGCACGACGTGTTGGGGCTTACGATTACGCCGTTGGCGAGCGTATAGTCAGTGCCGCCGCGCAACAATATAGCCGAGAGGTTGCCGGTGTTGTTGCGCTGGATGAACGTGAAGTTCGAAAGGCGGGTGTTCTGGCGCGGTGTGTTGCCGTCCAGCGTATTGTCCGAGTCAGCTTCGATCATCGAGTCGCCGGCACCCTGACGCTGCACTGCCAAGACATATTGGAAGTTCGCTTTTACGCCGGTGTCGGTGTCAAGATTGTCATCGTCTGCGCCGATCGACACGAAATATTTCATGTTGACGTTGCCGCCGAAGAATTCCGCGCCGTCGTCCGAGCTGTTGAACGATTGGATATGGTCAAGCACGGTGGCCGATCCGGTTCCGCCGGTAGTCAACGACTGTAGTTCGGAGTTGCCCGACAGCACGAAGCCCGAGAAGCGGATTTGAACGTAGCTCATCCGGCCGCTGTTGTCGTTGGCAGTTGCGCCGCCGTAAAGTGCAGGGTCAACCGCGCCTTCAACCTGACGCTCGCAGGCAATCGTGCCTGGTGTTGCGGCAGGAGCCGCGCAATCGGTGATTGGCGCGCGTCCGTTGAGAACGACGCCGCCCCATTGGCCGATTGAGTTGTCAGTGTTCAGGCCGAGCACGTTGTCGCGGCTGGTGAAAACGATGGGGAGTGCAGCGGTCCCAATCGCGCTGATGCGGTTGCCGCGGTTCACGTTCAACCAGGAAACGCCGGTGCCACCAAAGACGACAACGCCGGGCTGGACCGTCAGAACGACGTCAGCCGGATCGGTGGTTTCTTCGGTTGGGCCCTGGTCGGTGCCAACATCGACGCGTCCGCCCAAACGGTACAGCAAACCAGTCACTTTGGTCAAAGTCGTACTGGCGGTAAGACGAGCGGGTAATGTGCACACACGGTAGGTGCCAGTCGGGCCGGTTATGGTGCCATCATCAGTCAACTGAACCGGGTTACCGATAGTCGGGCAACCAGTTGCAGGGGTCACCGTCGCAGGCGGGGGAGGCGGCGGGGGAGGGGGTGGCGGAGGTGCCGGGTTGTTGATGGTGATATTACCGCCGGTACCTGGCGACGCGATATCGTCTGCGCCGCATGCCGATACGAGAGCGGCAGCCGCTGTCGCATAAACAATCCCGCGCAATTTTGGGTCTAACATTATGATTCTCCGCAACAAATATTGTTCGCCCGATTTCAGGCATATGCAACGGACCAGCGACGAATCAACATAGGCCCCACCCGTTGTCGAGACAGGCGATTAGAAGCCACCTGTGACGGCGCTGTGGTTATCGTATTGCGGAATCAAGAATGTTTTGGGTCAATAATGTGACACCCGCAGTGCAAGCGGACGGGACCTGTCGTGCAGACAAAAAAAGCGGGCAACGCAGGCCCGCTTTTTCAACTCATGCGTTTTTTAAACTAGCGCGAGGCGATCCCCACCTGAACGGTTGCGAGCGCTTGGCGTGCGGCGAGTTTAGAGCTCATGATACGCCCGTCAGCCATTACGAGATCGACATTTTCTCTCTTTTTGGCTGCTTTGCGAAAGAGCTCGCGCGCTTCGGCAAGTCGACCGCTTCGTGCATAGGCTTGGCCAAGGTTCAAAAGAAACGCCGGGTCATTCCGGCTCACCGAGCCTTCGAGCATGTCCGTTATCGCTTGCGCGTTATCACCCGCTGCAAGAGCTTTATACCCGATTGCTACGGGCGGATAAGCCGTCTCGACGCCATCAGCCGACTCTGCATGTGCCACTCCGGCAAAAGCAACGGCAACCAAAGCACTGGCAAATAACAATTTCATGGCTCATCTCCTCATTCCTGAGCCAAATATTACACTTTCATGACACATGTGCAACATTATTGTAATATAACTGTCACTTTTTAGGCGTTTTGGCCGGAAAGGAGGGATTTGGGCATAGCATTTTCATAATCGGAACATGAATGTGGTGAGCCATTCATGGCTGCAAAAGGCAGAAGGCTGAGTGACGTCGAAATCAGCAGACTATACGGCTTGGCTGAATTGCGTACCTTCTGGTTGCCGGTATCTATCCAGCAATGAGGCAATCGCGCGCGAATATGGCAAGCCATCGGGCTCGATGATGATTGCGTCAGATTGCAAGCGCGCCAAGCCGCGCTGAATGAAGATATTCAACTCCGCGTGCACTGCATTCAGCAGTTTATGCGGAACCGGCCCCGAGTTGCCGCTGCACAACAGTTTTTCGATCAATGCTCCGCGCAGTCGATCATCGGCTGTTCGCTTGACTCCCTTGGACGCAGACATATTTTGGGATGATGCTTGCATCCGGTAACGGCCCGGATTTTTTTCGTTCTGGATAATATAATCGGGGAAGATGCTGATTGCGCTGGCGCCCAAACCAATCATAATTTCGCAGCCATCATCAGTATAACCTTGGAAATTTCGATGCAGCCGGTCCTGCTTTGCAGCGATCGCCAGGCTGTCATCTGCGAGAGCGAAATGATCAAAGCCGATCGCTTTATAGCCGGCGTCGGTGAGCTCGCGATATCCCAATTCTGCCATCGAAAAGCGTTCGGCGGGCCCCGGCAAATTGCTGTCATCAATCCGCCGCTGGCGCGGAAAAAGTTGAGGCATATGGGCATAGCCGAACAGGGCAATTCTGCTCGGCTGAAGTCCGATTGCGGTGCGCAGTGTCGATTGCAAATCTTCAACGCTTTGATTCGGAAGTCCGTACATCAAGTCAAAGTTGACCGCATATATGCCGACATCGCGCAAATGGGCCGTGCATTCTTCAATCATTTCCACTGGCTGAATTCGGCCGATAGCTTGCTGAATATTTTCGCTGAAACTTTGCACGCCAAGGCTGACGCGTGACACGCCGCAATGCGCTAATGTATCCGCCCACTCAGCGTTAAAAATGCGCGGATCGAGTTCCACCGAAATATTAGGCCTAATGCAATTGAATGTAGTGAGGATCCGGTCGACCAGCCTGACGAATTCGACCGGGGCGATAGCGTTAGGACTGCCGCCGCCAAAAGCGATGTTGGTTACCGTCCCACGGCCACCCAACCGGCTCGCCACAAGAGCAATTTCAGATTCCAGTGCCGACAGATACGAACTCAACCGCTGAGCCTTATTGGCCGCCCCAGTGTTGCAACCGCAATACCAGCAGATTTGTTGGCAATAAGGGATGTGAACATACAAGGACACAGGCTCGTCGGAGTCGATCTTGTCCAGTGCTTCCATCAATGCAGACGGCCCGACATCTTCTCGAAATTCGGCGGCAGTGGGGTAGCTGGTGTAGCGCGGTACGTTGCGCTTTAGCAGGTCGGGATAATAAGGCCACATCGCCGCAACATGCTTACAAAGCTTGCCCGCTGTCCTTGATTTCGATCAAGCGCTTTCTTGCCTGAGATCAATGTCATGCATGCTGCTGCGGTTCATTGCATCCACACCTTAAAATTAAGGAGTCAGGGAAATGAGCGCCGGAAATGTTGGTAATGCCGACCGTCTAGCCCGGATCATTATCGGGGTCATACTAATCGCGTTGGTGTTTTTCGGTCCGAAAACAAATTGGGGCTGGATTGGTCTCATTCCGTTGCTGACCGGTCTCATCCGCTGGTGCCCGGCATATCGGGTGGTCGGCATGAGCACCTGTAAAAAATAATCAACCTCGTCCCAAAAGGATAAAATCATGAAATTGCTTGAGTACACGTTCTTGCCTGCGGCGATCGCTGCCAGCGCGCTGGCCACACCTGCATTTGCCAAGGCTGGAGATACTTTCGTTCGTGTCCGCGCCATTATGGTCGCGCCGACCGAAAGCTCTGGCGGCATTCTTCCGACTTTCCCTACCGAAGAGGTGAAGGTCAATAACAGCATCATGCCCGAAGTCGACATCACACATATGGTCAGCGACCATGTCGGGTTGGAGCTTATCGCAGCGACCACCAAACATAATGCATCGGGCACATCCGGCACAACCGGAGGCATTGGCAAGCTTGCATCTACATGGGTTCTGCCACCAACGCTGACCGTGCAATATCATTTCGCCCCCGAAGCCAAAGTGCGGCCCTATGTCGGCGCGGGCGTGAACTATACGATGTTCTACTCGGAAAAGCCTTCTTCCGGTCTGGAAGCCGCAGTCGGGCAAACCAATGTCAACCTCAAGGACAGCTTCGGTTGGGCGGCACAGGCCGGGATCGACATCGATCTGAACGAGAAGATGTTCCTCAACTTCGACGTCAAATATATCGACATCGATACGACCGCACGGCTGGCGACCACTGCCATCGGCACGCAGCGCGTGAAGATTAGTCTCGATCCGATCGTATTCGGGGTTGGTCTGGGTTTCCGCTTCTAGAGAGTCAGCGAAAACGTCACGCCACGGGCGGCGCTTCCGGGGGGAGGCGCCGCTCTTTTTGTTTCAGCAGCAACCGTCGTCGGTGGTGCCGTCGGCCTTCTTCTTGCGCTCATTGGCGGCATGGCATCCCTTTTTGCAGCAACCATGATTGCCGCCTTCGCCAGGTAGTGGCGCTTTGACCGGGATCGAGATGCGCACATTGCCTTCGCCGCAGACGCCGATCATGATGGATTTGGCTGTAGCCGGCGCGGGCGGGACGACCAATATCGTGACCGCAAGCAGGGGCGCGAGGCGCTTCATAGCTCGTCCTCTTCGTCGATCAATATCCGCAAAGCGGCGCCATCCGCATCATCAAACTGGCCGTTTTTGATCGACCAGAAAAAGCCTGCGAGGCCCAATAATCCGAGACCCAGCGCAACCGGGATAAGCAGAACTAAACCGGTCATTTCGTTGCATTCTTCAGGCGAAGTGCATTGGCGACCACCACCAGCGACGAACCCGACATGGCCGCCGCCGCGATCAACGGCGTGACATAGCCCGCGATTGCTAGCGGGACAGCGAGGACATTATAGCCAATCGCCAGAATGAAGTTTTGCCGGACAATATGCTGAGTCCGGCGGGCGGCGCGGATTGCGGTTGCAACAGGGGTCAGCGCGTCACCCATAAAGACGACATCGGCGGCATTCTGGCCTGCATCGCTGGCTGACGCAGGCGCAATCGAGGCATAACCGGCGGCAAGTGCTGGGCCATCGTTCAGCCCGTCGCCGACCATCAGAACCTTATGCCCCGCTGCTTTTTGCCTTGCAATGGCGTCGAGTTTCTCTTGCGGCAGCATTGAAGTCTGCGCGGTGATGCCTAGGGCGCGGGATACCGGTGCGACCGATTCCACGCGGTCACCCGAGATGATCGACGAGGTCAGACCAAGGGTTTGAAGTTCGGTGAGGGTCGCTGCTGCGTTGGGACGCAGCTGGTCGGAGAAATGTACCGCAAAGGATAGCTGGCCCTCGATCTGCAATTCCGAAGCAAGACCGTCGTGCGATATTTCCATATCGGGACGGCCAAGCGATACCGCGCGGCCATCCGCGGTGGCGTAAACGCCAGCTCCAGCCACTTCGCGCACCTGTTCGATATTGGCAGCGGCGACACCTTCGGCCTCCAGCGCGCGCCTAATCCCTTCGGACAAGGGATGACGGCTTGCCCGCGCCAAGGCCAGAAGGACCGATTTTTGCTCGTTATTCGCCCCCGCCAAATTGGTAGGCGTCGGCCGACCCATGGTGAGCGTGCCGGTCTTGTCGAACATCGCCAAATCGACCTCGGCGAGCCGTTCGAGCGCGCTGCCGTCTTTCACCAATATCCCTGCACGCATTAGAGCGCCAGCGACAACGATCTGCGCGGCAGGAACCGCAAGGCCAAGCGCGCAAGGGCAAGTAATGATGAGCACCGCGACCGCGACCAGCAGGCTTTCATGCCATCCGGCTCCGGCCATCATCCAGCCGAGAAAGCTTAGCGCAGCTAATGTGTGCACGGCTGGGGCATACAGCCGCGCGGCACGGTCGGCGACGCGAACATAGAGCGATTTGCCCTGCGATGCCTGCTCCATCAGCCGCGCAATGTCGGCAATCGCGGTATCCGCCCCTGTCGCCGTCACGCGGACATGCACCGGCGCGTCCAAGTTCAATGTGCCTGCATGCACAATGCTACCGATGACGACGGACTGCGCCGCTGTCTCACCGGTAAGAAGCGACAGATCAAAACTGCTGACACCCTCTATCACGGTACCATCGGCGGCGAGCCGCTCGCCAGCAGCGACCAACATCACCATGTCGGGCTCCAAAGCTTTCGCGTCGATCCATGCTGTCGTGCCACCGGGCTGCAAGACCATCGCGCCTGCCGATGTCTGCTTGAGCAAAGCACTTACCCCGTCTCGCGCGCGGTCGCGCATCACGGCATCAAGCCAGCGACCGGTCAGCAGGAAGAACAGCAACATCACCACGCCGTCGAAATAGGCGTGTGGCCCGTGGGTGAAGGTTTCATACAGGCTGAGCGCGGTGGTGATGGTCACGCCGACCGAAATCGGCACATCCATATTGGTTCGGCCTTTACGCAGCGCGCTCCATGCCGAGCGGAAGAAGGGCTGCCCCGAATAAGCAATCGTCGGCAAGGCGATCAGCGCGGAGAGCCAATGGAACAGGTCGCGCGTCACGCCGGTTGCGCCGGACCAGACCGACACCGACAGCAGCATGATGTTCATCATGGCAAAGCCGGCGACCGCCATCGCCTTGAGCAGGCGTTTGGCTTCCTTGTTGTCGGCGTCGCCGCCGCTTTCCGCAATCGCGACCGCTTCGAAACCGATGCCCGATATCGCGTCGAGCAATTGCGGCATGGTCATTTCGGGCAGATGAGTGACGCTGACTCGCTTGGCGGTAAAGTTTACGCGCGCATTGACGATGCCGGGTTGCAGCGCCAACCCGCTTTCCAGTTTCGAAATGCACCCGGCGCAGCGCATCCCCGGAACCGCGAAATCCGCGACCGGCAATTCGATAAGCGAGCGGTTGGGCGTGGCCGCGGTCACTGGAGCTGTTCCACAAATCTGTAGATGTCGGCACTCTGGCGCAGCGAAATCTGCACATTCCAGCGTCCCACGGGCAGGGCGGTGGTCGATTTGAGCGTGCCGTCGGGCATCGCCTTGAACGCAAGCGGCTGGTCCACCGCGCGGCCCAAGGGATGCAGCGCGTCACCGATTGCGGTAACGCTTTGCAACGGCTGGCCGTTCTGCTCGACATCAATCACGACAAAGCGATCCTCGGTCAGCGTCGTCTTGGTCGTCCAGCCAAGCTTATCCTGCTTGTCAGCGGCGGCCAGCCAGCGGTTGTAATTCTGGCTGGCGACATAGCTGTTATCGACCACCGTGCCGCCAAAAGTGCCAAGCGCCATGCGCGCCATGTAGAAATTCACCGCCATCACAATGCCGAAAAACACGACAAGAATTGCGGTCATGTGCCAGCCGGTAAACTTGCCATTGGTGAGTATTTTCATTTTACTGCCTCTGGCCTTTCGAACACGACTTCATCGCTGTCACCGCGTTCGTCACCCGTGCGTGCCCTTGTGTTGATCGTGAATTCGGTCCGCACTGGCCCTTCGGCTGGTGCCGCGATAAACAGGCGGACCTTGTGCACGGCATCGGGAGCAACCGCGAAGTTGATATTCTGCTTGGCGAATTCGCGCTTGCCTTCGGGCGTCCAAACCACTGCGCCGGGTAGCCCTTCAATATAGACATCGACGATACGTGGCCGTGTTTCCATATTGCGGATATTCAGCGTGTAATTGTTGCGGATTGAGCCGTCGGACAGGCGGACATAGACCGGATTGCGGTCGCGTTGCACCGCCAGATCAAGCCGAGTGCGCTGACCCAATGTGAAGAGCATCGCAAGACCAATGCTCACCCAGATACCGAAATAGACCAACGTGCGCGGTCGGAAGAGCGTTTTCAACGCGGGGTGGCCAGTGCCGCCCGCCTTTTCGACCTCGGCATCGTCCAATGTGCAATAATCGATTAACCCGCGTGGCTTGCCGATCTGCGCCATGACATTATCGCAGGCGTCGATACATAGGGCGCAGGTGATGCAACCGATTTGCGGCCCTTCGCGAATGTCGATTCCGGTAGGGCAAACAGCGACGCATTGGTTGCAATCGATGCAGTCGCCGAACGCAGTCGGGTTGGCTTGCGCGGCTTTCAAGCTGCCGCGCTTTTCGCCACGCCAATCCTTGTAGGTCACCAGCAGCGATTTTTCGTCCATCATTGCGGTCTGGATCCGCGGCCACGGGCACATATAGATGCACACCTGCTCACGCATGAAGCCGCCGAAGATGAAGGTGGTCGCGGTCAATATCCCGACCGTTGCATAAGCAACGGGTGCTGCTTCGCCCGACCAGAAGTCGCGGACCAATGTTGGCGCATCGGCGAAATACATGATCCATGCGCCGCCGGTCCAGAAGGCGATGAACAGCCAAACCGACCATTTGCTTAAACGCTTGGCGATTTTCTGCGGCCCCCAAGATGCCTTTTCCAGCCGAATCTGTGCATTGCGGTCGCCATCGATGAACCGTTCAACATGCTGGAACAGGTCGGTCCAAACGGTCTGCGGACAGGCATAGCCGCACCACGCGCGGCCGACCGCGCTGGTCACCAAGAATAGCCCGATCCCAGCCATCACCAGCAGGCCAACGACATAATAAAATTCATGCGGCCAGATTTCGATCTGGAACATGTAAAAGCGCCGGTTGGCGAGATCGACAAGCACCGCCTGGTCGGGCGCATATTGGCCGCGATCCCAACGCAGCCAAGGCGTGATGTAATAGATCGCCAGCGTGACCGCCATGATTCCCCATTTCAGCCGGCGGAAGAATCCGTCGACTGCTTTGGGATAGACGCCCTTGCGTGCCTGATAGAGCGGCTGGTTCGGGCCGGTGAGGTCTTCAGGGCTGGACATTGGATGCGACCTTTGCAGGGTCGGGTGCCGGTGTCGCCACTGGCGCAGGATTGGCTTCGCCGCCGCCGAGCGAATGCACATAGGCCGCGAGCATTTTGATCGTCACCGGATCGAGGCGATTGTTCCAGCGGGGCATTACGCCGTAGCGCGCTTTGTTGACGGTTGTCGTCAAGCTCGCTTTGTCCCCGCCATATAGCCAGATACCATCGGTCAGGTTAGGCGCGCCAAATTCGCGCAGGCCCTTGCCGTCCACGCCGTGGCACGACGCACAATTGTTGGCGAAAAGAGTAGCGCCGCTGGCCGACTTCGCGCTCGCTTTTTCAAGGCCCGAAAGCGAGCGGACATAAGATGTCACCGCGTCGATTTCGCCATTACTCAACACGCCCGCGAATGCTGGCATCTGCGAAAACCGCGTTTCGTCATGGTCAGGCTGCCTTACGCCATGCGTCAGCGTGTAATGGATCGCGGGCATATCGCCGCCCCACAGCCAATCGTCATCGTTGAGATTGGGGTAGCCAGCCGAACCAGCTGCACCAGAGCCGTGGCATTGGACGCAATGCACCTTGAATGCCGCGCGTCCACCTTCGACTGCGGCTTGGTATAGCCGTTCATCACCTGCCAGTTGCTCGACCGGGATAGCGGCCAGCGCGTTCGTGATGGGCGCACGGCGTAATGTTTCGGCTTTCATCTCGTGTTCGAGTTGTCCCCGGCTTGACCAGTTCCAGATACCTTGTGTTGCGCTGTTGACCATCGGGATTGCGGGATACAGCACAATATAACCCAAAGCCCAGATGATCGTCCCCCAGAAGGAAAAGACCCACCAGCGTGGCATCGGCGTATCGAGTTCCTCAATGCCGTCCCATTCATGACCGACTGTCTGCGTACCTGTTGGCGCATCGATCCTTTTGTTATCAGTCATTTTCGTCATCCCTGAATATGATGTGCGCTGCGTCGTGGTTCCGCTTGGATGCCCCCTTACGGAAGGGCCACAGGACGAGGATGAGGAACAATATCCCCATCGCAACCAAGCCCCAGCTGTCGGCGAAGTGGCGAAGATCGTTATAGTTCATCGCGGCTGCTCATACGCTTTGGCCTTCTGGTGATCGACCAAAGTGCCGAGCATCTGGAGATAGGCGACAACCGCATCCATCTCGGTAACCTTCGTTGGATCGCCATCATAATCGCGCGCTTGCGCCTTGGGGTAACGTGCCTTCAGCGCATCGCTATTCGCATTGGGGTCGGCCTGCGCAATCAGATCGGCGTCAGCCTCTTTTATAGCTTCTTCGCTATAGGGCACGCCGACGCGCGACAAAGCGGTCAAATGGTCCGACATATCGCCGACCTTGACCTCGCGTTCGGCAAGGAACGCATAAGGCGGCATGATCGATTCCGGCACGACGCTGCGCGGGTTCTTCAAATGCGCGCGGTGCCATTCGTCCGAGTAGCGACCGCCGACGCGCGCCAAATCGGGCCCGGTTCGTTTGGAACCCCATTGGAACGGATGGTCGTACATGCTTTCGGCAGCCAAGCTATATGGCCCGTAGCGCTCGACCTCGTCGCGGAACGGGCGGACCATCTGGCTGTGGCAGAGATAGCAGCCCTCGCGGATATAGACGTTCCGGCCGGTCAACTCTAGCGGGGTGTAGGGCCGCATGCCCTCCACCTTTTCGACAGTGGAGTCGATCCAGAAGAGTGGCGCGATTTCAACGATACCGCCGATGGCGACCGCGCCCAATGCACAGAGGCCAAGCAACGTGACATTACGTTCGAGCTTTTTGTGGCTGAAGCTTCCGGTTTTGGTGGTGTTTGTCATTATCGTTGTTCCTTATTCGGCCGGAACGGCAACATAGGGACGGTCGGCATCGGGATCATAAGGCGTTTCGGTCATCGCCTTTTCGACGCGGATTTTGCCCGCAACAGTCATCCACACATTGTAGACCATGATCAGCGCGCCGCAGAGATAGAGCAGCCCGCCAAAGGCACGGATGAGGTACATCGGGAACATCGCGGTCACCGTTTCGACGAACGAATAGACGAGATATCCGTCGGCCCCATATTCGCGCCACATCAGCCCTTGCATGATCCCGGCGACCCACAAAGCCGAGGCATAGAAAACGATGCCCAACGTCGAGAGCCAGAAGTGCCAGTTAATCATCCGAAGCGAATACATGCGTGTCCGGCCCCACAGGCGCGGGAACATATAATAGAGGCAGGCAAAGGTGATCATGCCGTTCCAGCCCAATGCGCCGCTATGCACATGGCCAATGGTCCAGTCGGTATAATGGCTCAGCGAGTTCACCGCCTTGATCGACAGCATCGGCCCTTCGAAGGTCGACATGCCGTAGAAGGCGAGCGCCATCACCATCATGCGGATGATCGGGTCAGTGCGAATCTTGTCCCACGCGCCGTTGAGCGTCATCAGGCCGTTGATCATTCCGCCCCAGCTAGGCATCCACAGGACAATCGAGAACACCATGCCCAACGTCTGCGCCCAGTCGGGCAACGCGGTATAATGAAGATGGTGCGGCCCGGCCCAGATGTAGAGGAAGATGAGCGACCAGAAATGGACGATCGACAGCCGGTAGGAATAGACCGGACGTTCGGCCTGCTTCGGCACGAAATAATACATCATCGCCAGGAAACCGGCGGTCAGGAAAAATCCGACTGCGTTATGGCCATACCACCACTGGGTCAGCGCATCCTGAACCCCTGCAAACGCGCTGTAGCTTTTCGATCCCAGAAAGCTGACCGGCATCGACAGATTATTGACCAGATGCAGCATCGCAATGGTGATGATGAAGCTTAGGTAGAACCAGTTGGCAACATAGATATGCGGTTCTTTGCGTTTGACGATGGTGCCGACAAACACCGCGAGATAGCTGACCCAGACAATCGTCAGCCAGATATCGACATACCATTCAGGCTCGGCATATTCGCGCGCTTCGGTGACGCCCATCAGATAGCCGGTGGCGGCCAGCACGATGAACAGTTGATAGCCCCAGAAAACAAAACGGGCGAGACCGGGGAAGGCGAGTCTCGCCCGGCAAGTGCGCTGGACAACGTAAAAACTCGTTGCGATCAACGCATTGCCTCCGAATGCAAAAATTACCGCTGACGTGTGCAGCGGACGCAAGCGGCCGAATGTGGTATATTCCAAGTTAAGGTTCAGCGCCGGAAACGCGAGCTGAAGCGCGATGATCAGTCCGACCAGAAAACCAGCGATGCCCCAGAAGAGGGTCGCGATCACACCCCAGCGAATGGGGTCATCGTCGTAGCGCGACTGTGCCGCCGGACCGCCAAGCGCCGGAAAGCGCTGCGTCACAAAATCGAACTTGTTCATCGATGCCGCCATCGCAATCAATGCTGCGACGCAGGCAATCCCCATATGAACAGAAAAGGCCTGATCGACACCCAATACCATTGCGACAAAGGCCAAAAGCGCAACGACGAACCACACGCCAAAGCGTGCTACAAGCTTATCCATAGTCTTTCCCCGAGCCGAAAAATGACGGCCCCTTTGGTTGTCATGCGGCGGCGCAGCATGATCGTCCTTGATTCAGATCAAGAAATGCAAAAAGCGCCTCAGGCGGCGGCGGAAAGATCCTGCAGGCGACGTCGGTTCTGGATCGAAACCATTCGGCGGTCGGGAAGGCCAATGATGCCATCGGCCTTCAGGCGGGAAAGCTGACGACTTACCGTTTCGATAGTCAGCCCGAGAACATCGCCCATTTGCTGCCGGTCTAACGGCAACGCAAACTCGTTTAATTCATTCTCTTCGATTGAACAGCCAGTCGCGCCCATGCGGCTCGACATTTCGAGTAATAAGGTGGCTATCCGTTCGGTAGCCGTCTTTTTGCCCAGCAGCAACATCCATTCACGCGCGCGGTCTAATTCAGCTAAGGTGCGTTGAAGCAATTTGTGCTCAAGTTCCGGATGATTGCGGGCAAAGGCATCAAAATTTGATCGCGAAAAAATACACAGCTCTGCGTCGCTCAGCGCCGTCACACTGTAAGGGCTCTTTTGTCCGAAAGGGCGGCCAATAAAGTCACCAGGGAATACCACACCCACGATTTGCTCCCGCCCATCAGCGATGCTCATCGATACTTTAAGTATGCCCGAAATAACATTTGCAACGATGATGGCGTCATCGCCCTCCCAAACAACCGTTTGGCCGCGCCCGACACGCTGCTTTCGCCCCAACTGGCTCAACACATCCAGTTCGTCAGGCATCAATGCAGCGCAAATGGCACTATTACGGACGACGCATTGCGAACAGTCTTTCATATTACTGCCCTATACAGCCGGATGGCGCGACGCAACGCGCTTTCAACTTTCCGGCAAATGGGCGCGGAAGGCGCTCGGCTTAGGACCCAGCGGATTTTTCCGTCAAAATGGAGGCCCGAGCCGGAATCGAACCGGCGTGCAAGGATTTGCAGTCCTCTGCGTCACCACTCCGCCATCGGGCCTCTCGTGCGGTGGAGGCGCCATCTAGCGGGTCGGGCAAACCAATGCAACGGCCAATATCTCACGGTGTACTGCGCCATATCAATGTTGCAAAAAAGTTGCTGTTTGCCACCTAAAATCAGGTGTTTGTCTGAATCCTTCTTGGCGTTTTCGGTAACGCTGGCTAGAAACGGACTCAAAGGCTGTATTGTCTTTGCAATACAGTTGTGCCACATGGCCATGAAGTTAATGGAAATATCCCGATGGAATCAGTCAATTTTGAAGATATGCGACGCGCGATGGTTGACAGTCAGCTGCGTACCAGCGGTGTGACCGAGGCGTGGGTACTGGCTGAAATGGGGCGTCTGCCACGTGAGGACTATGTCACCGCATCGCACCGCACGACCGCCTATATGGACCGCGCAATCATGTTGGCAGAACATCGGTTTCTGAACCCGCCAGTGTCCACAGCCCTGCTCCTGCAAGCCGCCGATGTGGTGCCTGATGATAATGTCCTGTTGGTGGGAATGGGCAATGGTTATGTCGCTGCTTTGCTTGACCGGCGCGTTGCAAAGGTCACGACCGTCGATGCGGCAGACATGGCCAGCGCAAACAAGGCTGCTCCTTACTCGTTGATTATCATCGACGGCGCTGTCGAGGAGTTGCCGGTTAGCCTGATGGCACTCGCTGCCGATGGCGCGCGGCTGGTAACCGGCATATTAGAGGGCGCGGTGACGCGGCTTGCAAAAGGATATGTGCATGGGGGCAGAGTTGCGTTGAAGCCGTTTATCGATAGCGAAATTGCACCCCTTGCGGAATTTGCGCGTAAACCGGAGTTCGTGTTTTGAGCGCGCGCCGTCTGGTTATTGTCGGCCTGCTCAGCTCCGCGATGTTAACTGCGCCTGCCGCTGCAGATACGCTGCGTGAGGCGCTGGCATCGGCATATGAAACCAATCCCAATCTAACAGCTGCTCGCGAAGGGCAGAAGGCGATTGATGAAGGTGTGCCGCTAGCCAAGTCGGCCGGACGGCCAAGCGCTGATGCCAGCGTGAGCTATACCGAAAACTTTCCGCGCTCCAATGGAACCGGCACGAGCTTCTCTCCAGATCGCGTTCTGAGCATTGGTCCCAGCGCATCCGTTCCGCTTTACGCAGGTGGCGGCATCCGTAATTCGGTGCGCGCTGCCGAGAACCGGGTCGAAGCTGGATTTGCATCGCTTCGCGGAACCGAAAGTGCGATTTTTTCTGCTGTGGTCAGCGCCTATATGGATGTCATCCGCGACGAGGCGATTGTTGAACTGAATCGTGCCCAAGTTGGTGTCCTTTCGGTCAATCTGGAGGCGACGCGAGACCGATTTGAAATTGGCGACTTGACGCGAACTGACGTAGCTCAATCCGAAGCACGCCTTGCTCTGCAGGTCAGCACGCTCGAATCGGCGCGTGCGAATCTTATCCGATCAAAAGAAATCTACATCCAGCTGGTGGGCCGCGAACCCGGCAAGCTGGAAGCTCCTCCACCTTTGCCCAACCTGCCTGCTGCGCCTGAAGAGGCTGTCACCGTCGCGCTGAATAATAATCCGGACTTGATTGCAGCAAAGGAAAGCCGAGAGGCCGCGCGCTTTGACCGCAAGGCCGCCGATGCGTCGCGCCTGCCTTTCATTTCTGCGGTCGGTGGTAGCACGCACAGCAATAATTTCGGTTCGATTGATACGACGCTACCTTATGATCGTTGGTCGAACTCGGCGCAGATTGGCGTGCGTGCCTCTATCCCGCTTTATCAGGGCGGCGAGGCCGGTGCGCGCATTCGTCAGGCGCAAGCCCGATTGGGGCAAGCGCAAGAGCAGGAAATCGCCGCTGAGCGCGACGTAATTGCCCAGACGCGGGCTTCTTACGCCAGCTGGAAAGCATCGCAGGAAGTGATTTCCGCCTCCGAGCGCGCAGTGTCGGCGAACGAACTGTCGCTTGAGGGCACACGCGCGGAAAACAGCGTTGGCAACCGCACAATCTTGGACATATTGAACGCAGAGCAGGAACTGCTGAACAGCCGGGTTCAGCTGATTACCGCACGGCGCAATGCTTATGTTGCCGGGTTCACCTTACTTGCAGCGATGGGCAAAGCCGAAGCGCGTGATCTGGGCCTTGATGGAGGTGTCCTATACGACCCAGTCGCCGAATACCAAAAGGTAGAAGGTGCGTGGACCGATTGGGATGGCAACCCTGATCCGGCCACCAAATCGACGCGTACCGTTGACACAGCTGCGCAAAAGGCAGAGATAGAGCCGATTCCGGAGTACAGCCGGAAGCAGTAATATGATTGGCAGTGGGGGCTGTGAATATGGCAGAAGGCCGGAATGAACCGTCGATGGATGAGATTCTCTCCTCGATTAAACGCATCATAGCCGATGATGACCGGATCCGTCCGGCTGCCAAGCGCATCGCGAAGCCCGCATCGTCGCATGATGAGGAAGAAATTCTGGAGCTAACCGAAACCGCCGTTGATGAAGAGGCGGAGGAAGTTTTGCTCGACGACAGCAAAGCGCAAAGCCTGCGCCACAGTTTCTCTGCATTGCAGACGCTTTCAGAACCCGGCGTAGCGCCGCAAATCGTGCGTTCGGGCGAAACTTCGCTGGAGGGCCTGACCCGCGACCTGCTTCGGCCGATGCTGAAGGAATGGCTCGACAATAATTTGCCGCCAATCGTCGAAGCGATGGTCGAGCGCGAAATCACCCGCATCACCAAAAAGGGCTGATGCGCTCTGCGCTGATGGTTGCACTGGGGTTGGCCTTTGTGCCAGCGCCGCTTCTCGCTAAAAATCTTTACGTCGAAACCGGAAAGCTTGTCGATGTGGTGGCAGGCAGGGTGCTGACCGGCCAGTGTATCAGCATTGCCAATCACAAAATTACTGCTGTCGCCCCTTGCGGCCCCACGCCGGACGGAACGGAGCGCCTCGACTGGTCGAGTTATACGGTCCTTCCCGGGTTGATTGACCTTCACACGCATCTGGCCGACGCGGGACAAAGTGCAGATCTCGGGCTACCGCTCAAAACCTCGCCTGCCGCGACTGCGCTGATTGGCGCGCATAACGCCAGGCTCACGTTGGAGGCGGGTTTCACGACGGTGCGCGATGTCGGCACCTATCGCGGGCTAACCGATGTCGCGCTGAAAAATGCCATCAATGCAGGGCAGGTCCCCGGCCCGCGCATGTTTGTCGCGGGCGCCTATATCACCATCCCCAAAGGTGGCGGCGAGTTGAACGGCGTCATCGACAATGAAAAGCTTCCCGCCGACATGCGGCTGGGCGTCAGCAGCACGCCGCAAGAGGCCGCGGAAAAGACCGAGTATCTGATCGCGAACGGCGCGGATTTCATCAAGATGATCGCGACCGGCGCGGTGCTTGCCATCGGCACAGAGCCGGGCGAACCTGAACTGACCGAAGCGCAAATGCGCTTTGTGGTTGAAGCCGCCAAACCCAACGGAATTTATGTAACGGCCCACGCGCATGGTGCCATAGGCATCAAGAATGCGATTCGAGCGGGCGTCCGTTCGATCGAACATGCCAGCCTGATCGACGACGAAGCGCTGGCCATGGCGAAAGCGGCTGGAACCTGGCTGGTCATGGATATCTATAATGGCGATTATATCGACGATGTCGGGACAAAGGAAAAATGGCCTGAGGAATATCTGCGCAAGAACCGTGAGACCACCGATGTGCAGCGAGCCGGGTTCACCAAGGCGGTGAAGATGGGCGTCAAACTGGCCTACGGCACCGACAGCGGCGTCTATCCCCACGGCGGCAACGCCAAGCAATTCGCCTACATGGTCCGCTATGGCATGACCCCGATGCAGGCGATCCAGAGCGCGACCGTTCGCGCGGCGGAGTTGCTTGGCAAGGAAAACGAACTGGGCAGCATCGCGCCCGGGAGCTTTGCCGATTTGGTGGCGGTGGAGGGTGATCCGTTAACCGATGTTCGGACGCTGGAAGAAATTGCGCATGTCATGAAAGGCGGGGCAATAGTGAAATGACATCATTCAAAGCCGTCAATGACCGCAATATTCCTAAATCTCAAATCATAACATTAGCGGTATTAGTGTTGATGGGGAGCGGCGCGTTAGCGTACTTTCTCCAAGCCGGGAAAAGCGATGGTTATGATGTAGACCGGCGGTACTCCGCAACGATACTGGGCTTCGCCAACACGAAAACGTCTGGATATCAAGGTAAGCGAATTGCGGAAGTCATACGATTTGCCGAAATCCGCGGCGTAAACGGACAAAAGATATTCCTGCAGGATCCAGCCGAGGGATTTTCGAATTGCGAAGTAGGTGACGTTGTCGATTATAGGCTGGATGAGAGCGATATGACTGGGAATGCGCGTTTTGTTTATGGCCAATCAAGCTGCCGCGAACCCTAAACAAAAGGGCGGGGAATTAACCCGCCCATCCGTCGCTTAATATAAGAGCAGCTTTCCTCAGACAATCGTGACCGAGAAAAGCAGGCTGCTGACCGCGAGTGCGCCGATAAAGCTGGCCAGTTTCTGCATGTTTCATTCCTTCTACTTTGCCGCACAGCCGTGAAGGCCGGGTCGTCCCTGTCGAAGGCATCCCTTATGTTATTGTTATAACGTGCATGTGGGTATGGGCGGTGTAAAACTCAATGTTATTGGTAGACAAAGGAATTGCAGTATTTGCAATTGGCGCCCCGGTTTACGATAAGTAATTTTCTTGCTTGCCCGCGCAACGCTGACTAGCTTGCGGTTCATGACCAAAACCTTCTTGTTCGCCGCACTCGTCGGCACTTCCGCCCTTTCTGTTCCAGCCCAAGCCCGTCCGATGACCGAGACCGATCTTGCGACGATGAAGCGTCTGTCTGGCGCGGCTGCGTCACCCGACGGAACGATGGTTGCGTACCAGTTGCGCGAGACCGATCTGGAGGCGAACAAGGGCAAGACCGACTTGTATATGCTCAAGCTTGGTGTGCCCAATGCGCAGCCCGTGCTCTTCGCGTCGAAGCCCGACAAGAACGAGCATGATCCCGCCTTCGCCCCCGACGGCAAAGGCATTTTCTATATCAGTAACGAAAGCGGGTCGGACCAGATCTGGCGTTATGACATTGCCAGCGGCACGACCATGCAATCGAGCAACTTCAAGGCCGATGTCAGCGGCTTCAAAATCTCTCCCGATGGCATGAAATTTGCCGTTTGGGGTGATATCGCACGCGAATGCCTCGATTTTGGCTGTGAGAAGGATGGCGACACATCGAAACCCGGCCCCGGCACAGGCCGCGAATATGACCAGCTGATGGTGCGCCATTGGGATGCATGGGAAACACCGGGCAACTATAGCCGGGTCTTCACCGCTGTCCTGGGTGCTGATAACAAAATCGGTACACTCGGTATAGCGATGGATGGTAATCTGGTTGGCGACGCACCGTCGAAACCCTTTGGCGGCGGCGAAGAAATTGCATGGGCTCCGGATAGCAAATCCTTGTTCTACACCCTGCGCAACGCGGATAAGGATGAAGCGAAATCCACCAATCTCGACATTTATCATGCCGATTTGACGGGTGCGGTTCACAACGGAACGCCCAAAAATGCGGGTACCGACACAATGCCCGCACCTTCGCCAGACGGCAAATATCTGGCCTACGCCGCCATGGCCCGCGCGGGATATGAGGCCGACCGGCAAGTCCTGATGTTGCGCGATATGAAAACTGGCAAGGTTAGCGCACTGACCGATAAATGGGACCGGTCTGTGGCGTCGATTGCATGGACGGCGGATAGCAAAAGCCTGCTCGTCACCGCGCAGGATGTACTTGAAACCCCGCTCTACCGCGTCGACTTAAATGGCAAAGTAACACGCCTGACCGAACGCGGCCATATTGCCGCTGCGGTTCCGCTCAAAAATGGCGGCATTGTCTATGCCATCGACAGCATCGCTGGTCCTGCCGATCTTGTCCATATGGATGCAAAGGGCAAGACCACGCGGCTGACCAACGTCAACGCCGAAACGCTCGCTACGCTTGATCCAGTGAACTACCAGAAATTCGACTTTGCCGGAGCGAATGGCGAGCAGGTATTCGGGCAAATCGTCAAACCACAAAACACGACAGGCAAATTACCTGTGCTCTTGCTCGTCCACGGCGGACCGCAAGGGACGTTCAACAACAGCTGGTCCTATCGCTGGAACCCCGCCGTCATGGCAAGCCAAGGCTATGCCGTCGTCAGCATCGATTTCCACGGGAGCACCGGCTACGGCCAGAAATTCACTGACAGCATCAACAAGGACTGGGGCGGCAAGCCGCTTGAAGATTTGAAGCTTGGCATGGAAGCTGTCGCGAAAATCGACAGCCAACTCGACACCGCAAACGCCTGCGCGCTCGGCGGCTCTTACGGCGGTTATATGATGAACTGGATTTCGGGCAACTGGCCCGACCGCTTCAAATGCCTCGTCAACCATGCCGGCATTTTCGACCTGCGTGCGATGGCGTACGAGACCGAAGAATTGTGGTTCGACCAGTGGGACAATGGTGGGCCGTGGACGACGCGAACTGACGGCGAAAAATGGAACCCGGTCAACCATGTCGACAAGTGGAAGACGCCGACCTTGGTGATCCACGGCGAGAAGGATTACCGAATTCCTTATTCGCAGTCATTGGCCGCGTTCACCGCATTGCAGCAGCAGGGCGTCGAATCGAAACTACTCGTATTCCCCGACGAGAATCACTGGATATTGAAGCCGAAGAATTCGATCCAGTGGTACCAGACGGTGTTTGAATGGGTGGGCAAGCATCTGAAGAAGTAAGCTGCGGCTTTTGAGGGGGAGAGCAGGATGACCGGAATCGCCGAGAGCGTCGCCACTGATATCAGCGGCGGCGCAGAGCTAAGCCGCAGCCTTAAATCGCGCCATGTCTCGATGATCGCAATTGGCGGCATCATCGGCGCGGGGCTGTTCGTCGGCTCGTCGACCACGATAAGCCAAGCGGGGCCAGCCGCGGTGTTCTCCTTTGCCATCGCCGGTTTCATCATCCTGCTTGTCATGCGGATGCTGTCCGAAATGGCGATTGCGGTGGACGGCGTGCAGACCTTTCCCGACTTTGCGCGCGCTGGACTCGGGCATCTGGCGGGGTTTCTGTCGGGATGGCTCTATTGGTATTTCTGGGTTGTTGTCGTCGCCATCGAGGCGATAGCGGGCGCGCAGATTATCCATGGCTGGTTCCCGGCGATCCCCGAACTCGGCATCGGCATTGGTCTGATGGCGATCCTTACCGCAGTGAACCTGATGTCCGCACGCGCATATGGCGAGTTTGAATTCTGGTTCTCCTCGATCAAGGTCGCCGCGATCATCGTCTTCATCCTGCTCTGCGCGGCATGGGCGTTCGGCTTTACCTCGCCCAGCGGCGCGACGTTTGGCAACCTGACGCAGCATAATGGCTTCGTCCCCAATGGCTGGGGCGTCGTTCTCGCCGCGGCGACCTCGACGATATTCAGCCTTGTCGGCGCGGAAATTGCGACCATCGCTGCGGCTGAATCCGAAGAGCCTGCCAAGGTCATCAGCCGCATGACGGTGTCGGTCACGCTGCGCATATTGATCTTCTACATCCTCTCGATCTTCCTGATCGTGTCGGTCGTGCCATGGACCGAGATCGTGCCCAAAGTTTCGCCCTTTGCCGCGACATTGGGCTATATGGGCATCCCGGCGGGCAAGCTGATCATGGAGGCCGTCGTGCTGGTCGCGGTATTGTCGTGCCTCAATTCGGGCCTCTACGTCACCAGCCGCGCCTTGTTCGGCCTCGCCAAGCATCAGGACGCGCCGCAGTGGTTGGTGCAGGTCAACAAGCGCAAGGTGCCCGCCCGCGCAATCCTTATCGCAAGCCTATTCAGCTACTTCGCGCTCGCCGCCGACGCGGTATCGCGCGATGTGGTGTTCAGCTTCCTGCTCAACAGCTGCGGCGTGACGATGCTGATCCTCTATCTGATGACGTCCGCCGCGCAGCTCAAATTGCGCAACAAATATGAGGCCGAGGACCCCGCACGGTTGCAGATCAAAATGTGGTTCCACCCGTTCGGCACTTATATCGCGATGGCGGCTATGCTGGTGATACTGGTGGCTAAGGGTCTGGACCCATCGGCATCGAAGGAACTATGGCTAAGCCTTGTGGTAGCAGGCGGTTTTGCCGCAGCGTTTTTCCTGTTACGGCGCGGCAAGGCCTGAACGCCCCAAAAGCTTGCTGAATCGCTTGGGCGCTGGCAAAGGCTTGCCCCATGACTATCGACAAGACTTTCGACCCCGCCGCGATTGAGGCGAAATGGTATTCCCACTGGGAAAGCACCGGCGCGTTCCGGCCCGAGCGCCCCGACGCCGAGCCTTACACGATCGTCAACCCGCCGCCCAATGTGACGGGTTCCTTGCACATCGGACACGCGCTCGACAACACGTTGCAGGACATCCTGATCCGTCACGCGCGGATGCAGGGCAAAGATGCCTTGTGGGTGGTCGGCATGGACCATGCAGGGATAGCCACGCAGATGGTGGTCGAGCGGCAAATGGCCGAGCGTCAGCAGAAGCGCACCGACTTCACCCGCGATGAATTTGTCGCCAAAGTGTGGGAGTGGAAGGAAGAAAGCGGCGGCGCGATCACTGGCCAGCTCCGCCGCCTCGGCTGCTCGATGGATTGGGAGAATGAACGCTTCACAATGGATGAAGGCTTTTCCAAGGCCGTGATCAAGGTGTTCGTCGATCTCTATAATCAAGGCCTGCTGTATCGCGACAAGCGCCTCGTCAACTGGGACCCGCATTTCAAATCCGCGATTTCCGATCTCGAGGTCGAAACGCGCGAAGTGAATGGCCATATGTGGCACTTCAAATATCCGCTCGCGGGCGGGGAGACCTACACTTATGTCGAACGCGACGCCGACGGCAATGTCACGCTCACCGAGGAGCGCGACTATATCGCCATCGCGACCACGCGGCCCGAAACAATGCTGGGCGACGGCGCGGTTGCGGTGCATCCATCGGACAAACGCTACAGCGCCATCGTTGGGAAGCTTTGCGAAATCCCCGTTGGCCCCAAGGAACATCGCCGCCTGATCCCGATCATCACCGACGAGTATCCCGACCCCGATTTCGGCTCTGGCGCGGTGAAGATCACCGGCGCGCATGACCAGAATGACTATGGCGTGGCGCAGCGCAACAATATCCCGATGTACCGCCTGATGGACGAAGTTGCCGCGATGCGCACCGACGGCGTGCCTTATGCCGAAGCCGCCGCGCAAGCAAAAGACATCGCCGCAGGGGGCCAGTGGACCGCCGCCGATATCGACGCGTTAAACCTCGTCCCCGATGCCTATCGCGGGCTCGACCGTTACGAGGCACGCAAGCGTGTCGTCGCCGACATCGACGCCGACGGCCTGATGATTGCCGTCGAAGCCAAGGCTATCCAGCAACCCTTCGGCGACCGTTCGGGCGTCGTCATCGAGCCGATGCTCACCGACCAATGGTATGTCGATGCCGCAACGCTTGCAAAGCCAGCAATCGAGGCAGCGCGCGAGGGCGCGGCGAATGGCGGTTTCGACATCGTGCCGAAGTCATGGGAAAAGACCTATTTCAACTGGATGGAAAATATCCAGCCATGGTGCGTGTCTCGGCAGCTGTGGTGGGGCCACCAGATCCCGGCATGGTTCGACGCCGACGGAAAAATCTACGTCGCCGAAGATGAAGAAGGCGCGCAAACACTGGCTGGCGGAGGCGTTGCCCTGACCCGCGACCCCGACGTCCTCGATACATGGTTCTCCTCCGCGCTGTGGCCGTTCGGAACGTTGGGCTGGCCGGACCAGACCAGCGAACTCGACCGCCATTACCCAAATGACGTACTGATTTCGGGCTTCGACATCCTATTCTTCTGGGACGCGCGGATGGCGATGCAGGGCATTCACTTCATGAAGGAAGTGCCTTGGAAGACGCTGTATCTTCACGGCCTCGTCCGCGCCGCCGATGGCGCCAAGATGTCGAAGTCGAAGGGCAATACCGTCGATCCGCTCGGGCTCATCGACCAATATGGCGCCGATGCACTGCGCTTCTTCATGGCGGCGATGGAGAGCCAGGGCCGCGACATCAAGATGGATGAAAGTCGCGTCGCCGGATATCGCAATTTCGCAACCAAGCTGTGGAACGCGGCGCGCTTTGCCCAATCCAACGGCATCGGCGGTTCGCACTCGATCTCGGCCCCCAAAGCCGAACTCGCGGTCAACCGCTGGATCATCGGCGAGGTTGTCGAGACCTTAGAAAAGCTCAACAAAGCCTTCACCGAATTCCGCTTCGACGGCATGGCCGACGCGATCTATCATTTCGTTTGGGATCAGTTTTGCGACTGGTATCTCGAGCTGATCAAGCCAGCTTTCGTCGATGGCGAAAAGCAAGACATGGACGCGGAGTCCAAGATCGTAGCCGGTTGGGTGCTCGACCAGATATTGGTGATGCTGCATCCGTTCATGCCGTTTATCACGGAGGAGCTGTGGCACTCAATGGGTGAGCGGAAATATGATCTGATCCATGCTAAGTGGCCGGAGCCGAAGGCTGCGGTTGATGCTCAAGCTAAGACGGAGATTGGATGGTTGATCAATCTGATTGTTGAAATCAGATCGGCCAGATCTGAAATGAACGTACCTCCATCAGCCCGAACTGAACTTTTCGTTCATAACGACACCGGTTTCAAAGGCTTGCAGATTGAGTCGCTACCTCGACTAGATTTAGAATCTGCGATGCGCAAGTTCGGCAATTCACTCAACCGGATGGCTCGGGTTGAATCTATCCATTTCGCGCTAAGTGGTACTGCATTTTTTGCGCAATCAGGCGACGCAATTAATCGCTTGGAATACAGTTTTGAGGGCAAACGCGCTTTCCAAATTGTCGTGGACGACGTGACCTATTCGATTCCGCTTGAAGGAGTGATTGACGTAGACGCTGAGAAATCTCGCCTCACGAGATCGTTGGAAGCCGCCACCAAGGAACGCGATGCTCTCGATGACCGCCTCTCCAACGCCGCCTTTGTCGAAAAGGCCAAGCCCGAAGCCGTTGAAAAAGCCCGCGCAGACTATGCCGAAAAGGCAGCCGAGGCCGAGCGGTTGACGGCAGCGCTGGCGCGGTTGGGGTAGGCTTTGAGTTTGTTTTCGAAGATTTATTTCACGCAAAGGCGCAAAGATTATTAAGAGGGTAGTCCTTTATTCAATAATTCACTGACGCATCGGCGTTGGTGATATTTAGTGGCTGCGCCGCCATCTTGAAAATCTTTGCGCCTTTGCGTGAAAAAGGATGTCGAGAATTTATTTCACGTAAAGGTCCGAAGATTATTAAGATGGCAATTCTAAAATAAATAGCTCACTCACGCGCTGGCGTTGGTGATATTTAGTGGCTGCGCCGCCATCTTGAAAATCTTTGCGCCTTTGCGTGAAACTAAAGTCCGGAAGGCCAAGACGGAATTGGATAGCATATTTTGACCGATCTGGAATCGCTAGCCTCTAAAGTCATCGACACAGCGCTAGCGGTTCACGTCGATGTCGGACCGGGACTACTCGAATCCGTATATGAGCAGCTGCTGGCAAACCGTTTGCGCTTGCAGGGCTTGATAGTGGACCGGCAGTTGCCGGTCGGTGCAAAGATTGATGGCCTCGATTTCCCAGATGCGTTCCGCCTAGATTTGTTGGTCGAGGGAAACCTTCTTGTCGAAATCAAATCAATTGAAAAGCTCGCCCCAATCCATGCCAAACAGACTTTAACCTATCTGCGGTTGATGCAGCTGCCATTGGGGCTTCTCATCAACTTTGGTGGCATTACACTCAAGGAAGGCATCAAGCGCGTAGTAAACAACTACCGTCAAGGTAGCGCCTGAAGGGCTGCCAATTTATACCCTGATCCTGCTGGTATGCGTTATACGATTTATTTCACGCAAAGGCGCAAAGATTTTCAAGATGGCAGCGCAGCAACTCAATGTTAGCAACGCCGATGCGTCAGTAAGGTTTTTGTTCACAAGATGCCCTCTTGATAATCTTAGCGCTCTTTGCGTGAAATTCTTCTGTCCTACAGTCCCTCCCCTATGGCATTGCAATGACATGATGCTGCTGCGCGCCCTGCTTCTTATTTCGAAATCGTTGGGGGCAGTCCCGGCACTGGGCACCCGGGGGGGGACGTGGGGTCAACTTCCTCAACTTTGTAAGTTTCTCCTTACACTTTTCTTCGCCGCCGGAATCGCGCACGCCCAAATCCCGGGCGCGCCGCAGAATGTTCGCGCCTCGATTGCTGCCGAAACCAACACCCCCGGGCCGGGCGACACCGTAACCGTTGCAATCATCATGGACCCGAAGCCCGGCTGGCATGATTACTGGCTGAACCCCGGCGATGCGGGGACACCGCTTGAGCTTGAATGGCAGCTGCCCCCTGGTGTCGCCGCTGGTCCGATTCGCGCACCTGTGCCCGACACGCTGATCGTCAGCGGGTTCATGAACCATATCTACAAGGCCAACCACGCGTTCCTGATCGACCTGAAAATACCTTCAAATGCACGCGCCGGTCAGAAACTCGTGGCGAGGGTCGATGCGCGCTGGTCGGCGTGCTCGGACACCGTTTGTGTTCCGGAGGGCAGCACGTTCGCAGTGCCATTAACGGTCGGCGACGGCAAAATCTCCAACGCTGATCGCGTCCGCTTCGACAATTGGCGCGCTGCTTTGCCGGTTCCGCTCGACCGGCAGGCAATCTATGCGGTTGATGGCAAGCGCATTTCCATCGCCATCCCTTATCCGAAGAGCGCGCATGCGGAGAAATTGCGGTTCTTCCCGCAAACCGAAAATGTCTTCCGCTATGCCGCCACACAGTCGGCGCGGCGAACCGGCGACTGGCTTGTGGTCACGGGAGAAATGGACAAAAACATCGACGGGCAAATTCAAGGGCTGCTTCGCTTCAATGACGCGCAAGGACTGGAGATACGCGCAGTCCCCGGTGCAGTGCCGACCGGTGGTGATCCGGTCTCGGTATTGGGAGGCGAAGCGTCGCCCGAGGGGCGAGCCACCTTTGGCTGGGTTCTGGGCTTTTCGGTTCTCGGTGGTTTGCTGTTGAACCTCATGCCGTGCGTGTTTCCTATCCTTGGCCTGAAGGCACTCGCAATTGCCAAAGCAGGCGGCGATGAACGCCAAGCACGGCGCGATGCGTTTGCCTATACTGCGGGGATCATCTTGAGCTGCCTTGCTTTGGGCGCGGTGATGCTGACGCTGCGGGCGGCGGGCGAAGAGGTGGGTTGGGCGTTCCAGTTGCAGGACCCGTCGATTGTCCTGTTGCTGCTGCTATTGATGGTGGCGATTACTGCCAATCTCGCGGGGCTATTCGAAGTCGGCGGCATTGGAGCGGGAGAAAGGCTCGCGCGCCAAGGCGGAATGGCCGGGTCGTTCTGGACGGGCGTGCTGGCTGCGGTCGTCGCCACGCCCTGCACCGGCCCGTTCATGGCTGCGGCAATGGGCGCGGCGTTGTTGCTTCCGGTCGAACAAGCCTTGCTGATCTTCGCGGGGCTGGGCTTCGGGCTCGCTTTGCCGTTCCTTGCCATTGCGTATATCCCCCCATTGCGCAGCCGGATGCCAAAGCCCGGCCCGTGGATGAACAGTTTCCGCAAGTGGATGGCGGTGCCGATGGCGCTGACGGCGCTGGCATTATTATGGCTGCTCGCGCAACTGGTCGGCGCTTCGGGCTGGCTGGTCGGAGGCGTCGCTGTCGCTGCCCTGTTGACCGGCATCATTATCGTCGTCCGGCGGAAAGCGCCAATCTGGACGATATTTGCGCTGGCAGTGGCCATTTTTGCAGGTGGCTATGTAGCGCTGGGCCGCTTGCCTGAGACGGCGCAATATGCAGCAGGCGAAGGCAAATTGGGCGGAGAGGTTTTCTCGGAACAAAAACTCGCCACGCTGCGCGCGGAGGGCAAACCCGTCTTCCTCTATTTTACCGCAGACTGGTGCGTGACGTGCAAGGTGAACGAGGCCGCCGCTATCAACCGTGACGAAACCGCGTCGGCATTTGACAAGGCTGGCATACTGACTTTGGTCGGTGACTATACCCGCCGCGACCCGGCCATCACGCGCTTCCTTGCAAAGCATGGCCGGTCGGGCGTGCCACTTTATCTATATTATCCGAAGGGCGGCGAGGTAAAAATCCTGCCGCAGGTGCTGACCATCGATGCGCTAACGGAACTTGCGAAATGAGCGCGCTAAAACGAGTGCCCCAAGAACGAGTACGGGGACAGATCGCATGCGACCTGCCCCCGACCCATACCGACAAGTTGCGACCCTTTTCAGGACTCGCCGGTAATCTCGATCCGCTTCACCTGATTGGCTCCGATCACGGTGATCCCCCGAACACCGGTGATCCCAGTCAGTGGGACCGACCGCTCGAAAACGAGCGCACTGTCCGCGCCACCGACATCGTTAGCCGGTTCAGGCGCGTGAATGACCGCCACTTCGATGCCCCAATAATCCGGGCGGTCTTGATAAATACGGGGGGCCAGTTTGGCCTCGAAACCTATCCCCGGGAGGTGCCCCCGCACCCAGAGATACAGGCTGTCCTGAAAGGGCAGCTTGCGCAGTTCGGCTGTTTCGAAGTCTATGATCCGCCCATTTGGCACGCTTGAAAGCGAGCCTCTGGAGGAGCTATTCATCTGAATTCCTAATTTAGCGACATATTATGTCACGAGAGCGTTTTAAAAAATCGCATTTAGCTAATTATGTTTCTGCCTATACAGCATTTTACCTGCACGTAAAGTGAACGGCAGAGTAAAAATATGTAACGCACTGTATCATGTTGAAAGCGGATTAAAATTTCGTAGTGCATACGTATGCGGGTTTTCAACCCGCCCGGATATGATTGCGAAGTGCGTGACGAATCACACGTCGTGATCCGGATTGGTCCGACCTCGTCACCATTGAACGTTGCGGACAGGCCACTATATGCGACAAATCGGCACACCAAAGGCCTAAGGTCTTTATTTGCGCGCCATTTGGCTGTAATGGCGCATCACAACAACTTCAGGAGTATCCACTATCGCAACCCCGCCGACCCGGCGCGCAATGACCCCACCTGTTAAAAGTGGACCGCGCTACAATAATCTTATCACCGCGGAAAAAGTCCGTGTCATCGATGACGATGGCGAAAATCTGGGGGTATTATACACCCGCGAAGCGATAGCGCAGGCAGCCGAAGTCGGCCTCGATTTGGTTGAAGTATCTCCGAACGCAGACCCTCCCGTTTGCAAATTCCTCGACATCGGCAAGTTCAAATATGAAGCCCAGAAAAAGGCGAACCTAGCCCGCAAGAGCCAGAAGACGCAGGAGATCAAAGAGATCAAGATGCGTCCGAACATCGATGACCATGATTATATGGTGAAGATGAAAAAGGTAGCCGAATTCATCGACGAAGGTGACAAGGTCAAGATAACCCTGCGCTTCCGTGGTCGCGAGCTCGCGCACCAGCAATTGGGCATGCATCTGCTCCAGCGCGTGCAGGCGGACACGGCCGAAACCGCGAAGGTAGAGGCGCATCCACGTATGGAAGGCCGCCAGATGCTTATGGTGCTGTCGCCGAAATAAGCGCGGCGCTACCAGACAGCCTGTCTGATAAGCTCCAACCCGATTGCTATCATCAATGCGTTGATGATCAGGTTGAACCGCGCTGGCGATACGCGCTTAACGAGCCATACGCCAGCAAATGTGCTGGCGATGGCGAGCGGCATGAACAATGCGGTCAAAGTCATATTCTGCGTGTTGAACTGTCCTAGGGCGGCATAAGCCGGCACCTTCATCCAGTTGATGATTGCAAAGAAGATAGACGAGGTGCCTACGAACACCAGATGCGGGAAATTGCGCGACAGCGCCCAAATCTGAAATGGCGGACCGCCCGCATGTGCAATCTGGCTGGTAAAACCCGATACACCGCCCATGATGGTACCAATCCATTCGGGTGCGGGCCCAGTCACGCGGATCTGTCTGCCTATCAACGGCATCATACGGTACATGCCAAAGGCCAGTGCGATAATCCCGACTAGCCCCCTGATCGCGTCGGTGTCGACTACCGCTGCGAACCACCAGCCCAGATAGATGCCAATTGCAGCGCCGGGTACGGTGAGGAACAACGTTCTTCGGTCAAAGCTCTTCCTGAACGCCCAGACGCTGACGATATCCTGCGCCATCAATATCGGCAGCAACATGCCGGCGGCAGCCACTGGATCCATGACAAGCGCGAGCAATGGTATCGCCGCTGCACCCAGCCCCGCAAAACCTCCCTTGGCCAGCCCGACCAGAATGATGGCGGCTGCGGCTACGATGTAGAAAATTATGTCGGTCGGCAAACTCAAGCGGCAGATTGGCGCTTACGCAATGCTAGCACGTAGATAATCGCGGCCGCGGCCGCGAAGATGAACCACTGGATGGCGTAAAGCAGATGGTTATTGGGGATTTGCTCTGGCGACGGCTTTGCCAACAATTGCAGCCCTTCGACCTTGTCGGTTGCAACCAGCTTTATCAGCTGCACATTATCCGGCGCAATGATGCCGCTAATTGCTCCGCCCTTCCACGTCGGCGATTGCGGCCGCTCTGACCAGCCAATTGCCACCTTGGCGCCGGGACCTTCAGCGCCGCCTGTTTGACATGAGGCGATATGTGCAAAGCCGGGTTTGCCGGCAGAATTGATGCCCGATACCGATTTGACGCTCAGGACGTTAATACACATCAACGACGACTTGCGAAACAGCGGCAGCGCCTTTTCGTAGGGAACAGCAGGCCATGTGACAGCCTCCAAACCGGTCGCTGCCTCGTAACGGTCAAGCAACGCTTCTTTTTCCCCCTTGCGCTGCAATTGCCAGATGCCAAGTCCGGCCATCGTCGCGACGGCAAGGCTGACCAATATCGTGGGGACCAATGGCCACTTCATGTGATGTCATCCCGCCCGGCTTCCTTGGCGCGGTTGTAATGTTCCGCCGCCAGCAGGGCGGCTTTTGATACCCGCAGCGAATACACGGTCATAGCCGCAGTAACCGGCACCCAAATAATGACATGTACCCAGAATGGCGGACGGACAGCGGTATCGAGCATGAGCGCCAAAACGATAATCAGCGCGCCGATGCCCAATGTCAGCAACGCAGCCGGTCCATCGCCGACATTAAACCCGGCATAGTCCAACCCACAATTGCCGCATCGATTAGCAAAGCGCGCTGGTCCGGCAAACAATGTTTTGGCGCCGCATTGCGGGCACAAACCAAAAAGGGCAGCCTTGGCGATGCCCGGCTGCCCTTCATGAATTTTCGGTTCGGGCATCAATATGCCTTAAGCGTGGATTGGCGCACCCCAGCCACCCCACACATAGATGACGATGAAGAGGAACAGCCACACTACGTCGACAAAGTGCCAGTACCAAGCCGCAGCTTCGAAACCGAAATGCTGTTGGGGAGTGAAGTGGCCCTTATATGTCCGGAAGAGACAGACGCTCAGGAAAATGGTGCCGACGATGACGTGGAAACCATGGAAACCCGTCGCCATGAAAAAGGTCGTGCCATAGTTCAGACCAGCGAACGGGAAGGGCGCTTCCAGATATTCATAAGCCTGGATCGAGCTGAACAACAGGCCCAGCAATATGGTCAACCAAAGACCCTTCTTGAGGCCTTCGCGGTCCCCATGGATTAGCGAATGATGCGCCCAGGTAACCGTCGTGCCCGAGCAAAGCAGGATGAGCGTGTTGAGAAGCGGAAGCTTCATGGCATCCAGAACTTCAAGGCCCTTTGGCGGCCATTGCAGCAAAGCTGCTGCGCCATCCTGACCGATCAGGTTTGTGACGGTAAATGCGTGTGTTTCAGCGTCCTTAACAATCTCAAGCGGGGCGGGAAACAGCGAGAAATCAAACCATGCCCAGAACCAGCCAACGAAGAACATGACTTCGGAAGCGATGAACAGGATCATGCCGTAGCGCAGATGAAGCTGCACAACCGGCGTATGATCGCCCGCTTGGGCTTCGTTCACGACATCTGTCCACCAAGCCACGAATGTGTACAGCACGCCGATCAAACCGAGGCCGAACACAAGGCTGCCATAACCGAATTGCTCCGGGTGCATCCACATCACCAGACCGAAGAACATGGTGAGGGCAGAGAATGACCCCATCAACGGTGTGATGCTGGGTGGCAGGATATGGTAATCGTGGTTCTTGGCACCGGCCATGGTTTATTCCCTGTAGTCTAAATGCGTTTTTTGGCTCTTAGCTTCCCTTTTCCGCCGGGTCCACCGTCTTCGGGTTCTCCACCGGATAGAATGTATAGCTAAGCGTAATTTCTTCGATGTCCTTGGTTTCAGGATCGGTCATGATCTTTGGGTCGACATAATAAAGCACCGGCATGCGGACCTGTTCGCCAGGCTTTAAGGTCTGCTCGGTAAAGCAGAAGCACTGAATCTTGTTGAAATATTTGCCCGCCAGTTGAGGCGTAACATTGAATGTTGCGGTTCCGGTGACCGGTTGGTCGGACAGATTCTTGGCGATGAAGATCGACATGTCCTTCGCGCCAATGCTGACTGTATCAGTGGGACGCTCAGGTTTAAATTCCCAAGGCAGTTCACTCCGGTGATTGGCATCGAAGCGGATAACAATCGGCTTTTGCGTAGCGACCACAGTGGCCGCCTGTGCCGCATCGACGCGCATCGTGGTTCCGCCGAACCCAGTGACCTGACAGAATATGCGGTATAAAGGGACAGCGGCGAAACCGACGCCAACCATCGACACCGCAAGGCCGCCGGCAAGAAACGCAGTTTTAGCGTTGGAGCGCGCCATCAGCCCCAGACTCCGATTTTCGCGACAGTGATGAGGAAAAACAGGATGCAGAGGCCGATGAGGACGATTCCCATGATTCGCGACCGTGCAGCCTGACGCTTACGTATCACCAGAGTTTCTTCGGCGGTATAAGGGCGCTGCTCTATCTCGCTCATGACACCAACATCCGGTCCGCTGCGAACAGCGCAAAAAGGATAAACAGATAGAGTATCGAGAAGGCGAAGAGGCGCTTTTCAGGTTTCATCGCCGAAGCCTCGACGGCATCATTGCGCCACACCGAATAGGCGAGAGCAAGAAAAACTGCGTTCAGGATTGTTGCAGAGCCTGCGTAGAGCCAGCCCGATTGGCCCAAGGCAACTGGCGCAAGCGCTGCCGCCGCCATCGGGAAGCTGTAGGCAAATATCTGGTTACGCGTGACCTTCTGTCCTGAGACATTCGGCAGCATGGGGATACCCGCAGCGCCGTAATCGGTCTTCATAAACAGCGCGAGCGACCAGAAATGCGGCGGCGTCCAAAGAAAGATAATCGCGAACAGGATGATTGGGAGCATCGTTACGTCGCCCGTCACCGCAGTCCAGCCGATCACTGGCGGAAACGCCCCGGCTGCGCCGCCGATAACGATATTCTGCGGCGTATTTGGCTTTAGCCAGATCGTATATACTACAGCGTAGAAGAAGATTGAAAACGCCAAGATCCCCGCCGACAGCCAATTGACGGCAACGCCCATGATGCCGACAGAAAATGCCGCGAGGCCAATCCCGAAATGCAGCGCCGCTTCGCGGTCCATGCGACCGGCGGGTAAGGGCCGCCGCGACGTGCGCGCCATCTTGGCATCGACGTCGGCCTCATACCATTGGTTCAGCGCACCGCAGGCCCCTGCTCCCAACGCCAGGCACAATATCGCGGTAAAGGCAATAACGGGGTGAATGCTACCAGGAGCCGCCAGCAAACCGCACAATGCCGTGAAAACCACAAGGCTCATGACCCGGGGCTTGGTCAAAGCCCAGAAATCGCGCCATTCGGCAGGCATTATCATATCGCGTGTTGCGGTTGTCATATTCATTCCCAAGCCGCCCATATCGGACGGAGCGGCGAAGTGCCGCCGGTTACTTGATAACCGGCAGCGTTTCGAACTGGTGATAAGGCGGAGGGCTGGTCAACGTCCATTCGAGCGTTGTCGCACCTTCACCCCAATAATTTTCTTCGGCACGACGGCCAGCGGCCAGTGACCAGAAAACGTTGATGAAGAAGATGATTACGCCGACGCCCATGATCGCATAGCCTGTCGATGCAACACCGTTCCAGTAAGCAAAGGCTTCAGGATAATCGGGATAACGACGCGGCATGCCCGAATTACCCAAGAAGTGCATCGGGAAGAACAGAACGTTCACGCCGATAAAGAATATCCAGAAATGCAGGTGACCCAGAAACTCATTGAGCATCCGACCCGACATTTTGCCAAACCAGTAATAGAATCCCGCAAAGAGCGAGAATACCGCGCCCAGCGACAGCACGTAATGGAAGTGGGCAACCACATAATAGGTGTCGTGCAGGTTGTCATCGAGGCCGCCATTGGCCAGCACAACGCCGGTCACGCCGCCAACGGTGAACATGAAGATGAAGCCCATCGCCCAGACCATCGGGGTTTTGAAGCTAACCGAACCGCCCCACATCGTTGCGATCCAGCTGAAGATCTTGATGCCAGTCGGCACCGCAATCACCATTGTCGCCGCGGTGAAGTACATCTTCATATCGACGCTCATGCCCGTAGTGAACATATGGTGCGCCCAGACGACGAAGCCGACGACACCGATCGCGACCATGGCGTAGGCCATGCCCAGATAGCCAAAGACTGGCTTGCGGCTGAAGGTCGCTACGATTTGGCTGATGATGCCGAAGCCCGGCAAGATCATGATATACACTTCGGGGTGACCGAAGAACCAGAACAGATGCTGATAAAGAACAGGGTCGCCGCCAGCAGCAGCATCGAAGAAAGCGCCACCGAAGTTGCGGTCAACCAGCAACATCGTGATAGCAGCTGCCAGCACTGGCAAAGCCAACAGCAGGAGGAATGCGGTGACCAAAACCGACCATACGAACAAAGGCATTTTGTGGATGGTCATGCCCGGTGCACGCATGTTGAAAATGGTGGTGATGAAGTTAATCGCGCCCAGAATAGAAGCGGCGCCAGCCAAATGGAGCGAGAAAATCGCCATATCTACGGCAGGCCCGACTGAGCCTGAAGTTGAGAGCGGCGCATAGACTGTCCAGCCTGTACCTGCGCCCAGACCGGTACCACCCGGCACAAAGCTTGAGCCCAGCAGCATGATGAAGGCTACAACGGTCAGCCAGAACGAAATGTTGTTCATGCGCGGGAACGCCATATCCGGCGCACCGATCATCAGCGGTACGAACCAGTTACCGAAACCACCGATAATTGCAGGCATTACCATGAAAAACACCATGATGAGGCCGTGCGCGGTGATCAGCACGTTCCACATATGATAGGCTTCGTCCATCGAAGCTTCCTTGCCAGCCATCATCGATGCCCAGCCTTGCAGATACTGAATGCCGGGTTCGGCCAGCTCAAGCCGCATAAGGCCCGAAATCGCTCCGCCGACGACCCCTGCAAAAATTGCAAAAATCAGATAGAGCGTGCCAATGTCTTTATGGTTGGTCGACATGAACCACCGGGCGAAAAAGCCTGGCTTGTGGTCCGCGTCATGATGGTCATGCGCGTGGAGGTCGGTACCTGTGGCAGCAATGGTAGTCATCAGTCTGGCCTTTTTACTTGGTTACGGCTGCAACAGGTGCAGCAATTGTTGGAGTGGCAGCGGCAGCAGGTGCAGCGGCTGGATCAGCAGCTTCAGCCGCTTTCTCACCCGGCATCGCGCCGCCCTGTGCCTTTACCCAGGCAGCGAATTGCGCAGGCGGCAATGCTTCGACCGCGATTGGCATAAATCCGTGACGCGCACCGCAAAGCTCTGAACACTGGCCGAAATATACACCGGGCTTGGTAATCGTCAGCGATTTCTCGTTGAGACGGCCTGGTACGGCATCGAGCTTGAACCACAAAGAAGGTACAGCAAAAGCGTGGATCACATCTGAAGCGGTGGTCTGTATGCGGATTGGAACGCCTGCAGGGACAACCATCCGGTTATCGACTGCCAGCTGTCCCGGACCGTCATTATCCGTGCGGAAACGCTCGCCTGCGGCAACGTCGCCCTTTTCCTTGAGCATATTTGAAACAACTTCAAAGCCGCCATGATCGGGATAAGTGTAACCCCAATACCATTGATAACCGGTCACCTTAACGGTCACTGCATCGGCTGGCGCAGGCTTGAACTGCTTCGCCAGCAAGTCGAGCGACGGATAGGCAATACCCAGAAGAATAAGCACCGGAACCAGCGTCCAGACAATCTCGATGAATGTATTGTGCGTCGTTTTCGAAGGCACTGGGTTGGCGCGACGATTGAAACGGACAATCACCCAAAGCAGCAAGCCGAGCACGAACAGCGAGATAATCGTGATGATCGGCAGCAGGATCGCGTTATTGATCCATTTGGCATATTGACCATTGTCGCTGAACTGTTCCTGAAAGTCGATTTCCTTGGGCTTTGGCATGCCAACGCTATTTTCATAGTCGGGGCGCATCGGCGTGTAACCGGGAAGCGAGCCATCCATCGATTTCGGCGCAGCGGCCTTTTCGGCAGGTGCCGCTGCTTCAGTCGGCGTCGCCGCGGCAGGCGTTGCTACGACCGGTGCAGCCACTTCCTTCGCAACCGGTGCGGGTGCGGGATTCGCCGTTTGCGCCATCGCCAGTGACGGCATTGTCACTGCGGCAAGGACAACCAGAAATTTCTTCAACATATTCATCAACTTGGCCCCGTAATCTTGGTGCGGCGCAGGGAGTGTGCGCAGGTCCGACTTGGCTGTAGCCTACCGGACTCGCGCGACCTATAGGCGCGCTTGTCAGAAGCCTCAAGCGGTCGATTAAAGATTTTTTGCATTTATTTGCGGCACTTTTCCACCTATTTGCGTTGCAATCCGCTAAGCGGGACATGCAAAAAATAACAACCGTTCACGAGGGACTCTCCCATTTCCATGACTGAAGATGAAATCCTGTCAGAATTCCGTAACGTCGAGGCGCTGCTTGAAGGGCATTTCCTGCTTTCATCGGGCCGCCACAGCGCGCATTATCTGCAATGCGCAAGGTTGCTGATGAACCCCGAACGCGCAGGCCGCATCGCCCTTGCAATCGCACAAAAAATGCCTCGTGAAATCCGCAGCGAGATTCAGGCAGTTGTATCACCCGCGATGGGTGGCATTATCATCGGCCATGAAATGGGCCGTGCGCTGGGTGTCGATGCGATGTTCGTCGAGCGACCCGAAGGAGTCTTTGGACTGCGGCGCGGCTTTAATTTGGCCGAAGGTACCAAGGTGCTGATGATGGAGGATGTTGTCACGACTGGCTTATCATCGCGCGAAGCTATTAAAGCCATCGAAGATGCAGGCGGCGTTGTGATTGCGGCTGGCGCGGTAGTCGATCGGTCTGCCGGAACGGCTGAATTGGGTGTCCCGTTTTTTCCACTGATCCAACTCAATTTTCCGACCTATGCGCCGGATCAGTTGCCACCCGAATTAGCAGCGACCGAAGCGGTCAAGCCAGGGAGCCGGAAAGAATGAACCGTTTGGCGTTTGTTGCGGCATGTGCCTTTCTGCTCTGCGCGCAAACGCCGCCGCCGACCGTGGTTCCCGCACAGAGTTTTACAGATAGTGTATCTGCCCCCAAGATCACCCGTATAGTGGAATCGGCCAAACTCGCAGGCACCGTGTTGATCGCGAAAGGCGATAAGATCGTTTACGAGCGCGCTTTCGGAACAGTTGATCCGCGAGCTTCTCGTCGCCACCGCCTCGGGCAGGTCTGGCGCTGGGCCTCGGTCACCAAACAGGTCACAGCAACCATTGCGATGCAGGAAGTCGCGGCCGGGCGGCTCGAGCTCGACGCGCCGATCACCCGCTACCTGCCCGATAGCAAGGCACCTTATGCCAACCGTATCACAACGCGGATGCTGATGCAGCACATCTCTGGCCTGCCGCGCATGGAAGAAGGCCCGGTTGGCAGGGACGATTGGTCGACGTTCTATTCGGTCGATCTCGGTAGCCCCGAAACCGGGCGGACATATTGCGAGGGGCCGACGACGCGAGAGCCACTGTCCGGGTTCTTTTACGGTGACTGTGATTTCATCATGACGGCAGCAGTAATCGAGGCAACCAGCGGCAAGCCTTACGCCACGCTGATCGCTGAACGCATCGCACAGCCGCTCGGCCTCAATAGCGTCGGCCTGTTCCCCCGCGCCGAACCCACCGTGGCAGGCTTTGCCGAGGGCCAGCCGGAATCATCAGCGTTCCGACTGGAGAATTTCGGCGGCGCAGGCGCGCTCTACGGCACGACCCGTGACCTGCTCGCCTTTGATCGCGCGCTGATGACAGGCAAGCTGCTACCCGAAGCCCAGCGCGCCGTGATGTGGGACGGCAAACCTCAATATGGCTATGCCGCGCTCGGCCAATGGTCCTTCAGCGTTCCGCTGAAGGACTGCGGCGATACGCCGGTTCACATTGTCGAGCGGCGCGGCTTCATTGGTGGCGTGGTGCTGCGCAATATTATATTGCCCGATCTCGACATGGTGATCATCATGACATCGAACCGCGCCGAGGCAGAAGCTGCCTTCGGCGAAATATGGCAGCAAGCGGGCATCACCCATGATGTGATGCGCGCGGCCTTGTGTAAGGACATAGCGACGTGACCCTCCCCTTGCGCCTTGGCGTCAACATCGACCATGTCGCCACCATACGCAACGCGCGCGGTGGTGAGCATCCCGATCCGATGCGCGCTGCCCATGTTGTCGAAGCCGCAGGGGGCGATGGAATAACGGTGCATCTGCGTGAGGACCGCCGCCATATCCGCGATACCGATCTTGATGCCATCATGCGTGAGATACGCCTGCCGGTGAACCTGGAAATGGCGGCGACCGAGGAAATGCTAGAAATAGCATTACGCCACCAACCGCATGCGGCCTGTATCGTACCCGAACGCCGCGAGGAAAGAACGACCGAAGGCGGTCTGGACGCCGCAGGCCAACACAATCATCTTGCGCCTATCGTCACGCGGCTTTCAGAAGCCAATATCCGCGTCAGCCTGTTTATCGAACCCGACCCACGCCAGATCGAAGCCGCCATCCGCCTGCGCGCGCCAGTGGTTGAGTTTCACACTGGCAAATACGCCCATGCCGAAGGTGAAGAGCGCGAGATCGAATTGCGCCGCATCGCCGATGCTGCTGCCTTGGCCGCGAAAAACGGTATCGAGCCGCATGCCGGACACGGACTGACATTCGAGAATGTCCAGCCCATCGCCGCCATCCCGCAAATCGCCGAACTTAACATCGGCCATTATCTGATTGGTGAGGCTATTTTCATCGGACTTGAAGAAAGCGTGCGGAAGATGCGGACGTTGATGGATCTGGCCCGGTGATCATCGGCCTAGGGTCCGACCTCTGCAATATTGAACGTATCGCCCATTCGCTTGACCGTTTCGGTGAAAGATTCGAACGCCGCGTGTTCACCGATGTCGAGCGTGCCAAAGCGTCGCGGCGGCCGTTCACCCGCGCCGGTACCTATGCCAAGCGTTTCGCCGCCAAGGAAGCGTTTTCGAAAGCCGTTGGAACCGGTTTCAAGCGCGGCGTGTTTATGAAGGATATCGGCGTGGTCAACGCGCCGTCGGGTGCGCCTACGCTGGCGCTAACTGGCGGTGCAAAAGCGCGGCTCGACGCGATGATTCCTTCGGGCTATGAGGCGCATATCCACCTGACGCTCACTGACGACCATCCTTGGGCACAGGCTTTTGTAATTATAGAGGCGTTACCAGCGCAAAAGGTATGACCAGCTTGACCACCGACAATAACAACGCCACCCCGCCTGCATCGACGCCTGAAAAACGCAGTTGGGCCGCCGCGACATGGGCAGAAATCAAGGGCATGTTCTGGCTCTTGCTGGCAGTCCTCGCCTTTCACAGCTTCATTGCCAAACCATTTTATATTCCATCTATTTCGATGATGCCGACGCTGCTGGTCGGGGACCGTTTGTTTGTCAGCAAATATCCATATGGCTGGAGCCATGTTTCGCCAACTATTCCCAATCCTGTCGCGATTTTCCGCTGGCTGGTGTTGCGCGAAGAAGTTGATGCGCTCGCCGTCCCGCTTCCTGAGAGCAATACACGCGTCTGGGGTAAGCTCCCCGAACGCGGTGACATCGTTATCCTAACGCCGAAGGGCAAATATCAGGACTGGATCAAGCGTGTCATCGGTCTGCCGGGCGACACTATCGCATTGCGCGAGGGGCAGGTGTTCCTCAACGGCAAGCCGGTGAAGCAGGAAACCCAGCCTAATCTCGTATTGCCGGTAGATATCAACAATCCTTGCAATGATTATGACTTTCCCGGCGCGCTGGCGCGGGGTGGCGACGGCAAGCTGACCTGCAACCTGTCGGTCATTCGCGAAACCCTGCCTAATGGCGTCCAATATGACACAATCGACGCGCGCCGCCGTGAAACCGACGATATGGAAGCCGTTAAAATCCCGGCCGGGCATGTATTCCTGATGGGCGACAATCGCGACAACAGTTCGGACAGTCGCGTAGCTGCTGAACTTGGTGGTCTTGGTGGTCCAGTGTCGTGGGACCGGTTGGGCGGGCGCGCAGAGATTATTACATTCTCCGTAGATGGCAGCACCGGCCTTAATCCAGCGACCTGGATTAGCTCTCTGCGCGGCGACCGCGCAGGCACCAGCCTTCGTCCTGCGAAAGTGAAGCCTAATGAATGAGGTTGCCGCACCCAAGCCACGCAAATCGCGTGCCCCGCGCCCGAAAGTAGCGGTACCGGATGAACCCTTTCGCGAAGAGATTGGTCCGACCGAGCTTTATGATCCAATAATCCGCACCGAGTTAAAAAAGGCGGTGGTATGGATCGGGATGGCATCGCTGGTTGTGGCTTTGGTCTGGCTTGCTCAACCGATCCTCCTCATCATTGGCGGGCTTGTTCTGGCGGCAATGTTCGATGGTGGCGCCCGCCTTTTGGGCCGGGTCTTGCCAATTCCACGCGGCTTTCGGCTTGCCATAGTGGTGCTTGCGGTGTTCGGCATGATTTACTGGACCTTTGCCTTCACCGGTTCCGAGCTGGCGGCACAGGCAGCCAGTCTGCAGGCCATTGTCGAGGCTCAAATCGAGAATATTGGCAACCGGATCGAGGCGGCAGGCTTCAACATCTCGGCAGAAGACGTTAAAGGCTTCGGTTCGCAAATCCTGAATTCGGTCGGACGGGTAACCGCCGCAGTCTCCTCGGTTGTCGGCACCGTCACCAATATGGCGATGATGCTTGTCCTCGCAATTTTCATCGCCGCCGAGCCCCGGATGTACGAACGCGGCGTTGCCTGGATGTTGCCTTTGGCCGAGCGCAGCCATTTCTACGGTACCGCCGAGAAAATAGGGTACACGCTGCGTCGACTCATGGCGGGCCGCCTGCTCGGCATGGCTGTCGAAGGCTTCGGCACTTGGATATTGCTCAGCCTTGGCGGTGTACCAATGGCGGCGTTGCTTGGGCTGCTGACCGGACTGCTCGCGTTCCTCCCCAATATAGGCGCGATAATTTCTGGCGCGCTGATCATCCTCGTCGGATTTTCGGCAGGCGTCGATGTCGGGCTTTATGCGGTCTTCGTCTATTTCGTGGTGCAGATGGTCGACGGCTATCTGATCGTCCCGATGGTGGCAAAGCGGGCGGTCGATCTGGCGCCAGCTTTGGTGCTCGGCGCACAGATATTGTTTGGCGCATTGTTCGGCATATTGGGCCTTGCACTTGCCGATCCGATTATCGCGATGATCAAGGTCGCACTGGAACGCCAATCCGAACGCAATGAGGCCCGGGCCATTCGGCAAGGGCCTTAAGTGTCAGGGTCTGCCAGATACGCGGCTGAGGTTTGAAGCGATTTTGTTCAGTGCAAGGCGGCAAGGCGGAGGCTTAGTGGTTCTAAGTCGAGCCTTTCCAACGCAGCAATGGACAAAATCTGTCAAATCCGTAGGACGGCAAAATGGCTTCCATCTCGAACGCAAATACGCTTGGATATAGAACCACTATGTCCGGCGCGCATCTGCGTTCGATATGTTTGCCATTTTGCCGCCTCAGCCGCGTATCTGGCAGACCCTGACCCTCATGTTATTGGTCTTCTGCTTCCTGATGGGCATCGCCAATTTCGCGATGCACAAGGCGGTGGCAGAATCGGGCCATCCGTTCGTTGAAGATACCAAGCGCTACTTCGGCAAGCATTTCAGCCCTTATGGTAGCTACGGCATCGAGCTGGTGTTGCTCATCGCGGCGATGTGGTTCGCCAATGAAGGCTCGCTGCTCATCTCGTTATTCTATTGGGCTTACACCGGGATGAACGGCATCGCGACGTGGCTGCTGCTCTCCGGCAAAGGCTAAAGCTTTGTGATTAGCCAAAGCCACCCTATATGGCGCCTGTGCCGCCGATAGATTCCACCGCCAAAACCAAGCCAGACTTCGCCGTGATGAAGCGGTTCCTGCCCTATTTGTGGCCGAAGGATCAGCTGGGATTGCGCGTGCGCATTGTGTTTGCGTTGATTCTTGTCGTTATCTCCAAGCTCATCCAGCTCAGCATGGCATGGGTCTATGGCGCGGCGATTGACCGCATGGTGCCCGGCATGGAAGATGGCGTTGCTATCGCGATTGCGCTGGTCGCCGCTTATGCCGGTGCACGCTTTGGTGGTGTACTATTCGACAATCTGCGCAACGTGGTGTTTGAACGTGTCGGGCAAGAGGCAACGCGGCGGCTGGCCGAGAATGTCTTCAGCCACCTCCACAATTTGTCGATGCGCTTCCACATGAACCGCCGCACCGGCGCGGTCACCAAGGTCATCGAGCGCGGCACCAAGAGCATCGACATCATGCTCTATTTCCTGTTGTTTAACATTGCGCCGACCTTGCTTGAGTTGGTTTTGGTATCGACCTATTTCAAGATCCAATTCGGCTGGGGCATGGTCGCCGCGACTTTGCTGATGGTAGTCAGCTACATCACCTTCACAACGGTCATCACCAACTGGCGCAATAAATTGCGCGAGGAGATGAACGAGCTCGATACCCAGACCGTCGCCAAGTCGGTCGACAGCCTGCTCAATTACGAAACGGTCAAATATTTCAACGCCGAGAAGCGCGAAACCCGGCGTTATGCCGAGGTCGTGCATCATTATGCCAACGCCGCAGTCAAATCGGAAAACAGCCTTGCCGCGCTCAACATCGGACAGTCGCTGATCACCAACCTGATGATGGCGGGCGCGATGGGCTATGTCGTCTGGGGCTGGTCAAAGGGGCAGTTTACCACCGGCGACGTCGTGACGGTCAACACCTTGCTTGCACAGCTTTTCCGCCCGCTCGACATGCTCGGCATGGTCTATCGCACCATTCGCCAAGGCCTGACCGATATGGCCGCGATGTTTGCACTCATCGATACGCCTGCAGAGATTGTCGATAAGCCCGATGCACCGCCGCTGGCGGTCAGCGGCGGGGCGCTGGCGTTCGAGGATGTACGGTTCGGCTATGATGCCGACCGGCAAATCCTGAATGGTGTGAGCTTCAAAATCGAGCCCGGCCACACACTTGCGGTAGTTGGTCCCTCGGGCGCGGGCAAGTCGACAATCGCGCGGTTGCTATACCGTTTCTACGATGTAACCGGCGGACGCATCACGATCGACGGGCAGGATGTGCGCGATGTCACCCAATCCAGCTTGCGAAGCTCCATCGGCATCGTCCCGCAGGACACCGTGCTGTTCAATGACACCATCGGATATAATATCGGTTACGGCCGCGAAGGCGCGAGCCAAGACGAGGTTGAGGAAGCGGCGCGTGGTGCCTCGATCCACGGCTTTATCGCATCCTTGCCCGAACAATATGAAGCGAAGGTCGGCGAACGCGGATTGAAGCTTTCGGGCGGTGAGAAGCAGCGCGTCGCCATTGCACGCACCTTGCTTAAAAACCCGCCGATCCTCATCCTTGATGAAGCCACCAGCGCGCTCGACAGCCGCACCGAATCCGAAATTCAGGCGACGCTCGACCGGATTTCGGAAAAGCGCACGACGATCATTATCGCGCACCGGCTTTCGACCGTGGTCGATGCCGACCAGATATTGGTGCTTGAGGCAGGCCAAGTTGCCGAGCAGGGCACGCACGCCCAATTGCTGCGTAAAAATGGGCTTTATGCCGACATGTGGGCGCGCCAGCAAAGTGAAGGCGAAGAAGAAACGGTTGCGGCGGAATAAAGATTGTCAATCGCTTTTGTTCTTAATATGTTCTTACTCAATCCGACTCATCCACAACGGAGTCGCACATATTGCAAGAGCGCTCTATTCTTGAGGAACTTTCCAACCTAGGGCCGGAGGCGATGGCTTCTGCTGCGACTACCCTTGCCCCTGCCGATATATTGCACCGCGTGTTCGGCTTTCCCGAGTTTCGCGGGGTGCAGGAACAGGTCGTGCGGCGCGTTCTGGCGGGCGAGCGCACCCTCGCCGTAATGCCGACGGGCGCGGGCAAATCTCTTTGCTATCAACTTCCTGCGGTGATGATGGATGGCACCTGCATCGTTATTTCGCCGCTGATTGCGCTGATGCACGACCAGATGCGTGCGGCAGATGCGGTTGGTATCCGCGCAGCGACGCTGACGAGCGCTGATGACAATCGCGCCGAAACCATCGAGCGGTTCCGTGCCGGTGCGCTTGACCTGCTCTATGTTGCGCCCGAACGTGCGTCTGGACAGGAATTTCGCGGGCTGCTGCGTGAAGCGAAGATATCGCTATTCGCAATAGACGAAGCGCATTGCGTGTCCGAATGGGGGCATGACTTCCGGCCCGATTATCGTCTGTTGCGTCCGCTTATGGATGATTTCGCTGCGGTGCCGCGGCTCGCGCTGACTGCGACCGCCGACGCACATACCCGCGACGACATTGCGGGGCAGTTGGGGATTTCTGCGGATGGGATGATCGTCTCCGGTTTCGACCGACCCAATATCCGTTATGCGATGACCGGCGGCAACAAGAGCGGCGTCGCGGGGCTGGTTCGGACGTTGAGCGGCGCGGGTATTGTCTATGCACAGACCCGTGATCGCACCGAGAAGATTGCCGCGCAGATCGCCGCGACCGGCCGCACCGCGCGTTTCTACCACGCCGGTATGGAACCCCGCGCACGCGCCAAAGCGCAGTCCGAATTTGTCGCTTCCGAAGACATGGTGATGGTGGCCACCGTCGCGTTCGGGATGGGGATCGACAAGCCCGATGTCCGTTTCGTCGTCCATGCGGGCCTCACCAAATCAATCGAATCCTATTATCAGGAAAGTGGCCGCGCGGGCCGCGATGGCGATCCTGCCGTGGCACATATGCTATGGTCGCCGGGCGACTTTACGCGCGCGCGCGAACGATTGGCCGAATTGCCACCCGAACGGCGCGAGGCCGAGCAGGGACGGATCGCGGCGCTTTCGCGGCTGGTCGAAACGCCGGGATGCCGCCGCGCTGTATTGCTCCAGCATTTCGGTGAGCATCCATCCGAAAAGTGCGGAAATTGTGACAATTGCCTCGAAGCCCCCGGCGTCCATGACGCCACTGAGCTATCGCGCAAGCTGCTCTCGGCCGCTTACCGTACCGGGCAAATGTTTGGCGTCGGGCATTTGGAAAAAGTTCTGACCGGCAGCGGCGATGAGCGGATTTTCAAATTCGGCCATGACCAATTGTCGGTATTTGGCATCGTCGATGCGGATGAGGCGCGCGTGATCAAGCCGCTCGCGCGCGCATTGCAAGCGCGTGGTGCGCTGATAGCAAACGAGCATGGCGGCCTCAAACTGTCCGGCGATGCGCGCGCAATCATGCGCGGCGAGCAAAAGGTTGAAATCGCGCTCGTCCCGCAAGGTCGCAAAAAGCGCGAGCGCGGCGCGGCTAATCCCGTGGGTGATCCCTTATTCGAAGCGTTAAGGGCAAAACGGCGCGAATTGGCCGAAGAGGCCAGCGTCCCGCCTTATGTGATCTTTCACGATGCAACCTTGCGTGAAATGGCAACTACGCGGCCGGCCACGCTCAATGCATTATCACAAATCAGTGGGGTAGGATCGCGCAAGCTGGACGCTTATGGCACAGCATTTCTGGCTGTGATTCAGCAGCATTAGGCGCGCAATGGAGCCAGAGTGACTTTAGCGAAGTGATAGCCCAGAGCCGGAAGTTTGGTCATCGCCATAATCGGACTGGCTTCAATCGCTTTGCCGACCAGCCCTGCCCGGAATTTGCCATTGTCGGTAAGAACCAGATTGAGCAGCGCCTCTGCCCGCAATTTGCCATCGGGCATATCACGCAACTCACGCAATATTACCTCTGCAACCAAATCCTTGATCTGCATGGATTTTTGACTCGTCAAACTGGCGTCATGGCGGCGGTATAGATAAAGGTCGCGGTCAATCGGCTGGAGCTTGAATGCCCTTGCAGCACGCAACCAGAAGTCATAATCCTCCGCCCCGAAAAGGCTTTCGTCATAGCCACCAAGCGCTTCGGTGACTTCGCGCCGGTAAAGGAATGCCGCGCCTACTGGATTGCCGAACCACCGCGCTTCGGCTGGGCGTGGCGCGTGGTAACGCAAAATCTCGCCGTCGCTATCGATCACGCTGTAACCGGCATATGCGACTCCAACCGACATGTCGGCGTCCAACACTTCAACCAATGTCGAAAGCATATCCGGACGCAGCAGGTTATCGTGGCTCGTCCAGCTATGAAAATCGCCTGTGGCAACCGCGAACCCGGCATTTAGCGTTGCGGGCAAGCCGACATTCCCCGGATTGTCCCGATAAGCAATACGGTGGTCTTTGGCGGCGTATTCGGCCAATATTTCTGGCGTGGCATCGTTCGAACCATCATTCAGGCAAATCAGTTCGAAATCCTGAAAATCCTGCGCCAAAACCGAATCGAGTGCGGCGGCGAGATACCGCGCGCCGTTGAACACGGGCATAACCATGCTGACGCGCGGTGTCCTGTTCATATGCCTCGATTGCTCCCAATGATGGCACGTGCGCCGCCATTTGTCCGTCCTTGTTATCGATTGCGGATTAAAATAAGGCAAACGGGAAGGCTCCGGCCCCATCGATTTTACATTAGGGATGCAGCATGTTTCGCACGCTTACAGATAATATACTCGTGGCTCCGCAAATCACAGTTGAGGATGTTGCGGATGCAAGCAAATCGGGCGTTACGCTGATTATCAATAACCGCCCCGAGGACGAATCCGCCGATCAGACTCCTGGCGCGGAAATCGAGACGGCGGCGCGTGCTGCTGGAATGGAATATGTCGCCATTCCGGTCACGCATGCAGGGTTTGCCGAATGGCAGGTGACGGCGATGGCCGACGCACTCGAAAAAGCGGACGGGAAAATACTCGCTTACTGCCGTTCGGGTACCCGTTCCACGCTTTTATGGGCACTGGCGCGGGCGTCGAAGGGGGATCACCCTGCCGTGCTTGCCGAAAAAGCTGCAGATGCGGGATATGACCTGGCACCGGTTGCAGCGATGATGGATATGCTCCGCGGACGTGCCTCATGAGGACAGGGCTGTGACGGCAGAGCTGCTCAAACTTGGTGGTTCGATCATCGCCATATTGTTTCTGGCTTGGCTCGCGCGACTTTGGCAGCTTGGCGGTGACGCCCGCATCCGCAGCGAAGAACAGGCGCGCAGCATTGCCGATGAAATAATTTGCGGTTTCGATCCGGTTGATATCGCCATCGACAAGGCGGGGATCGGCGCATTGATGCGCGATGCCAAAGGGCGGCATCTGCTGGTGCGCCGCCACGGTGCTTTATGGGCGGGCCGGTTGCTCGACAACCACAGCGAAACTAGGCTCGACCAGAATTTCCTGACCGTTGGCACCGGCGAGAAGACGTTTGGCACCGTCACGTTGAATTTGGGGGAGCAGGCCCAATATTGGGCAGCAGGCCTGCGGCATTTGCAGGTTTAGGGGGACAGGATGCCTGAGCTTTTCAGTCCAGTCGATTATGCGGTTCCAGCGTTCGTTATCCTCGTTATCATTGAGATGATCTGGGCGCGCCGCAATGCGCCCGAGAAATATGAACCCAAGGACACGCTAACTTCGCTGGCGCTGGGTACCGGCAGCACCGTGGCGGGCGCTCTGAGTGGCGCATTTGTCTTTGGTTTGGCGCTGTGGCTCTATGACCACCGGCTTTTCGAGATTGGTTGGGTGTGGTGGGCATGGCCGGTCTGCTTCATTCTCGACGACTTCGCTTATTATTGGGCACACCGCACCGGCCACCGTGTGCGCTGGTTCTGGGCGAGCCACGTCAATCATCATTCAAGCCAGCATTATAACCTGTCGACGGCGCTGCGACAAACATGGACGGGGTTCATCGCGCTCGGCTTCATCTTCCGTATACCCCTTGCCTTCCTCGGTTTCCATCCGGCGATGATCCTGTTCGTCGGTGCCATCAACCTCATCTACCAGTTCTGGATTCACACCGAGGCGATAGGAAGATTCCCGCGCTGGTTCGAATATGTGATGAACACGCCAAGCCACCACCGCGTCCATCACGCGACCAATCCACGCTACCTCGACCGTAATTACGCAGGCACATTCATCGTCTGGGATCGCATGTTCGGTACCTTCACCGAAGAGGTCGAGGGCGAGAAAATCCGCTACGGCATCGTCAAACAGCTCGGCACGTTCAACCTGCTGTGGAGCGTATTCCACGAATGGGTCGGCATTGCGAAGGACGTCTGGTCAGCGCCGTGGCGGCACAAATTTTCTTACATGTGGCGTCCTCCGGGCTGGAGCCATGATAACAGCCGGGAGACATCGGACATCATCCGCGCCCGATGGCTCGAACGGCAGGCGGCAAAGTCCGAATAGTCTTATTAACATACTTGCAAGTAGTTAATCGTCCGATTAAACCTCTCTTTCAAGAGGAGTGCGTATGGACGAGTTTGATATCATCGTTATCGGCGGTGGATCGGCGGGGAGTGCCGCGGCAGGCCGTTTGTCCGAAGGTGGCAAGTACAAGGTCTGCCTCATCGAAGCAGGCGGCAGCAACAATAATTTGTTGATCAAGACCCCCGGTTTCATGCCGTTCATCCGCAATTCCTCGAACTGGAAATATGAAACAGTCCCGCAAAAGGGGCTGAACGGCCGTACCGGATATCAGCCGCGCGGGCGCGGACTTGGCGGGTCGAGCGCGATCAACGCAATGGTTTATATCCGCGGCCACCGTTGGGATTATGATAATTGGGCGGCGATGGGCTGCACGGGCTGGTCCTTTGACGATGTGCTTCCGGTATTCAAACGCTGCGAAGACAATGAGCGCGGTGCCAACCCCTTTCATGGGTCGGGTGGGCCACTATCGGTCATGGATCAACGCTGGCCGCAGACTGGTAGCCTGGCCTTTGTCGAGGCTGCGGCAGAAATGCAGATGCCACTTAACGCCGATTTCAATGGACCAAGCCAGGACGGCTTTGGCCTGTATCAGGTCACGCAAAAAGGCGGCGAGCGCTGGACCTCTGCACGCGCTTATGTCGAACCTGCACGTGACCGGATGGAAATCATCACCGGCGCTTTGACTGAAAAGATCATCGTCGAAAATGGCCGTCCAACCGGCGTGGTTATCCGGCAGAGCTGGGGCCGCAAGCGCACCATCAAAGCGCGCGGCGCGGTGATATTGTCGGCAGGCGCGTTCGGTTCGCCGCAGATATTGCAGCTGTCGGGTTTGGGTCCAGCCGAACATCTGAAAAGCGTCGGCGTCGATGTGGTGCACGACAAGCCAGCGGTCGGTGCCGACCTGCAGGACCATATTGATTATGTTTCCAGCTTTGAAACGGAGTCGAAAGAAGATTTCTTCGGCGACTCGCTTGCCGGCACTGGCAAGATGATCAAGGCAATCATCGAACATAGGCGCAAGCGCACGGGGATCATGACGACTTGCTATGCCGAAGCTGGCGGGTTCTGGCGTTCAAAACCCGACCTGCCTGCACCCGACATCCAGTATCACTTTGTGCCCGCAATGCTCGAAGACCATGGCCGGTCCAAGGTCAAAGGTCACGGATTTAGCTGTCACGCGTGCGTGTTGCGCCCCGAAAGCCGCGGCACCGTGCGGTTGGTATCGCCCGATGCAACGAAGGCGCCACTGATTGACCCGGCATTTCTGACCGATGATCGCGATATGGCGACCTTGCGGCGCGGGGTACGCGAGATGCACCGCATTTTTGAGGCGCCTTCGCTCAAAGCTTATGGTGGCAAAAACAGGCATCCGATCGATATCGATAATGACGCCGAACTCGATGCCCTGATCCGCAGCCGCGCTGATACCGTCTACCATCCGGTAGGAACCTGCAGGATGGGTCCAAATGAAGATGACGTGGTCGATCCGCGCCTCAAATATCGCGGCTTGGATGGGCTCTACATCGCCGATGCCAGCATCATGCCGCGGCTGGTTTCAGGTAATACCAATGCGCCAAGCATCATGATTGGTGAAAGATGTGCCGAATTCGTCCGCGCTGACTTGCAATAATCTTGCGGAATGGCGGCGGCGCGGCTAACCGCGTCCGCGCTATGGGGTTTAACAGCACAGATTATATCAGCACACGCGGCAATGCCGATGCGCTGGATTTTGCAGGGGTCACGCTCACCGGGCTTGCCAGCGATGGCGGGCTATATGTGCCGCGCCACTGGCCGCGTTTCACAGCTGACGAAATCAGCGCGATGCGTGGCCTCGATTATGTCAGCCTAGCCGCACGCGTTATGGCCCCGTTCACCGCAGGCGTTTTAACGGAGGATGAGCTGAAGGGTCTGTGCAAGGCGGCTTATGGCTCGTTTGCGCATGCAGCCGTCACGCCGCTAAGGCAGCTCGATAGCCAGCATTTCCTGCTTGAGCTGTTCCACGGTCCGACATTGGCGTTCAAGGATGTCGCGCTGCAACTGCTCGGCCAGCTGTTCGAGCGTTTCCTGACGGGTACCGACAAGAAGCTAACCATCGTCGGCGCAACTTCTGGGGACACCGGTTCAGCTGCCATTGACGCGGTTGCTGGCCGCGATCAAATCGAAATCTTCATGCTTCATCCGCATGAGCGCGTGTCCGATGTGCAGCGGCGGCAGATGACAACCATCCTCGCGCCAAATGTACATAACATTGCGATTCAGGGCAGTTTCGACGACGCGCAGGCGATGGTGAAGCGGATGTTCGGCGATCGTGACGTCAATGGCCCGTTGACGCTGTCGGCGGTCAACTCGATTAACTGGGCGCGGCTGATGGCGCAGGTGGTGTATTATTTTTACGCCGCGCTGCGGCTTGGCGGGCCTGAGCGGCAGGTGGCGTTCTCGGTTCCGACCGGCAATTTCGGCGATGTCTTTGCGGGCTATGTTGCGGCGCAAATGGGCCTGCCCATCGAGCGGCTGATTGTCGCGACCAACGTCAACGACATCCTCCACCGCGCTTTGTCAAAAGGCGACTATTCGGTGCTCGGCGTCACGCCGACCGCTGCGCCGTCGATGGACATTCAGGTGTCGAGTAATTTCGAACGGTTGCTGTTCGACCTCGAAGGCCGCGACGGATCGACCACGGCTGCGCGGATGAAATGGTTCGAGCAGATGGGCAAGATGGTGCTGTCTGCCGATATGCGGAAAAAGGCATCGCTGATGAAAAGCGCGCGCGCCGATGCCGACGAAATGGCGCTCGCGATGCGCTGGGCGCATGAGGCATGCGACGAGATTATCGACCCGCACACAGCGATTGCGCTGCACGCCGCCCGCGCTGCAGGCATTTCTGCGGACGTTCCCGTCGTAACTTTGGCGACCGCGCATCCGGCCAAGTTTCCCGATGCAGTCGAGCGCGCGACCGGGGTCCGCCCGTCCTTACCGCAGCGCGTGTCGCAATTGTTTGACCGGGAAGAGCGCTTCGACGTGTTGCCCGGCGAATATGATGCCGTGCGCGAATATGTGCTAGCACGCGCCGTCCGCTGAGATGGAACCGAACTTTGTTACATTGGTCAGCGAACCGCGCGACGATTATACGCTGATCGACAGCGGCAATGGCCGTAAATATGAGAGCTATGGTGACCGGCGTTTCATTCGCCCCGAACCACAGGCGATGTGGGCACCGGCGTATGAAGACTGGGATGCCGACGCCGAATTCATACCCGGCTCAGACGAAGAAGGCGGTGGACGCTGGTACAATAACCGCCCTGTGCCAATGGACGGCTGGCCCTTGCGCTGGAACGACGAAGTCAGCTTTACCGCGTCGTGCACGCCCTTTCGCCACCTCGGCTTCTTCCCCGACATGGATCCGGTTTGGCGCTGGATGCGGGGTGAAATAGCCGATGTTGCAGAACCCGTCGCGATGAACCTGTTCGGTTATACCGGCGTCGGCACGCTGGCATTATCATCGGTGGGCGCGCAGATGGTGCATGTCGACGCGTCAAAGAAGTCGGTGTCGCAGGCGCGTGCCAATGCTGAAATGTCGGGCATGAGCGATCGGCCTATTCGCTGGATTGTCGACGATGCAGCAAAGTTCGTCGCGCGCGAAGTCCGCCGTGAAAAGCGCTATGACGGCATATTGCTCGACCCGCCGAAATACGGTCGTGGTCCGGAAGGTGAGGTCTGGCGCCTCGAAGAAGACCTACCGGGCCTCATCGCCAATTGCCGCCACTTGCTTGATGCCAATTCGCGCTTCCTGTTTTTAACCGTTTACGCTGTCCGGCTGTCTGCGCTGGCGCTCGGCGGATTACTGCAGTCACATTTTGCCGACTTGCCCGGCAAGGTCGAATTCGGCGAACTGGCGGTGCGTGAAAAATCACGCGGGCTGCTTTTGCCAACCGCCATATTCGCGCGCTGGTCGCAATAGGGAGTATCATGACCGATAGCCTCATTCTCGAAGTCCACGATCTCGTGGTCAACGTCCTGACCGGCATTTACAGCCAGGAAACGCACCTGCCGCAGCCGCTGAAAATCTCGATCAGTACGACGCTTGACATGGCCGATCATTATGCGCCTGATACGCCGCTGCAGGCGTCCAAAAATTATATGACGCTGAAGGAAGCGGCGACGCACTTGCCTGAAGGGGTCCACTTCACGCTCATCGAGGCAGTCGCCGATCACATCATGGATACGTTGTTCGCCGACGATCCGCGGATCAGTCATATCAGCGTCAAGATCATCAAGCTGGCCATCGCCGAAGACAATGAAGCCATAGGTATTACGATGTCGCGGAGCCGTAAATGAGCGGGGCACCGCTGGCCGTCGTCACCGGGGGCAAGCGCAGGCTAGGCGCCGAGATCGCTGCGAAGCTGGCAAAGGCGGGTTATACGCTGGCGCTGGTCAGCCATCTCGACAAGCAGCCCGAACCAGCGCTGCTTGCTGTGCTGGAAGAGCAGGCGACCGATTGGCATTCCTTCATCTTCGACCTGAGAAATCCTGAATGTGCAGCGCGGTTGATGGATGCGGTGACTTCGCATTTCGGTCGTGCGCCCGACCTCCTCGTCAACAACGCGGCCATGTTCGGGCAGGATGACTGGGAAGCCATGAGCACCGAAACGCTTGAAGCGCATTTCCGGTTGAATGTGTTCACGCCGCTGTTGCTGGCACAGTCGCTGGTCAAAGCGGCTGGTCCGGAAAAGCAGCCATGCGTTGTGAATATCGTCGACCAGCGCGTGGTCAATCCGCATCATGATCAGATAAGCTACACGCTTTCCAAACAGGCGCTGGCGGCATCGGTGCGTTCGATGGCAGCGTCATTTGGCAAGCGCGCGCGGATCAATGGAGTCGCGCCCGGTCTTGTCATTTCCACCGATGATTATGACGCGCCGCAGGAGCAGCGGCTTGCAGATATGATGCCGCTGGGCGCACTTCCGTCGCCGTCCGGTGTTGCCGATGCGGTGCTCTATCTGGCACAGGCGAGGGACGTTACGGGTCAGATAATATTCGTCGACGGCGGCGCGCATCTCAAAAGCTTCGACCGCGACTTCATGCACCTTTAGCGCCAGAACCTAACGAACGCGCCAAACCTTTATGCCCTTGCCCATATCAGGCAATGGCTCAAGCCAGTCTGGCACATTGCGCTTGCTGATCTGGGCCCATAAACCCTCGGGATCTTTCTTCGCATAAAATCCCAGTTCGGCTTCTTTTGGGCAAGCCGCAAGATAGTCGATGCCGCGTGCTTTCATGAGGCTATACGCGGTGTCGGGTTTTGAGCGGAAAATCTCAATATGGTCGCGCATGCCTGTTTCATTGCGGTGATGGCTGCTCGCCAGAACATTATGCGGCGTTTGCGCCAATATCATCGGTCCCATGTCGAAGGGCGCCACAAAACTGCCTTTTGGCAATGCGGAAAGCGAACGCACCGACAAGGCGGATTGGCACGCATCATTGGATTTTGTCGCCTTTTTCTCCGTTGCCTCCGCGGTGTCCGGGATGGCGCGAACGAGTGAAGAAACCGCAGCACCGGGCACCATCACCACCAGCATCACCGCCACTAGCGTTATGCGCCGCACTGGAACCTGTGACTTGCGGTAGTGCTCAAACAGCAACGCCACCAACGCAGCAGCAACGGGAATCGCGAAGGCCGTTGCCACCGATATCGTACGGATAATCACGATCGACAGCAGCAAACCGTAAAAGAGGAAGAAGCCGATAGTATCAAGCTTGCGCCGGTCCTCGCCTTTCAACTTTGCGCGCAGCACGAACCAGCTGATTGCGCCGCATAAAAGTCCAGCGCCTAAATTGGCGGCGGTGCGCCATGACTGATACCAGACTGGCAGGCCTTCATTGACTTTCGAATACCAATATTCGCGGACCAGCGGATCCATTGTTCCAAATGCGCCGCCAACACATTGCGGTGCAACGATAAAAAGTACCGCTAACGCACCCACGCCTGCAACGGCGGCAGCGGCAAGGCGGAGCTTCCAGTCGTCGGGCAGCAGGCGGATAGCCGGAATCATCACAATCGTCGCAAGCAGGATTGCGTAGATGTGCGGTGGCGACACCGTGTCGCAGTAGGTTGTGGCAAACAGGCCTTGTGTCTGAGTACCGAAGAACAGCAGAAGTGAAGCGACCGAAAAGCTGGTGATCGTCCAGAGCAATCGTGCACCTTCACCACCATCCCGCACCCAGCGAAGGCCCAGTAGCAAGAAGAAGGCAGCCGTCATCGGCGCTCCTTCAAGGCTGATGTGCAGCCAGACGGCAAGCGCCAGGCCCAGAACCAGCCCGGCTTTGCGGGTCTCCGACCAGAATATCGTCGACAAAGCCAGCACCGACATCGCGATCTGCCAGCCATGATGATCGATCCGCATTGGGCGGGTCTGGATGAGCAAGGCGCCCGACGATAATGCAATCAACGCCGCTGCTACCCCTGCTTCACGCGAAGCGATATGTGTGGCGATGCGCGACAGCATATAGGCTATCCATCCGAGCAACAGCAACGGCACCGCTGTTCCAGCGACCATTTCAGCAATGGGCTGACCAAAAACTGGCCGTAACAGAAGTACGAGAAGGGCGAGCGGCAATTCAATCAGCCGGGACCAGTGCATTGGCGCACCGTCGGGTAGGTTCATCCGATATTGGGTGGTATCGAACCAGCTCTGGCCATTCAAGAAATCACGCAGCTGCACCAGCCGCAACTGATCATCAGGATCCCAGCCCGAAAGCGTAAGGATTTCCGTCCAGCTGCCCCAGATGAGAAACAGGCTCGCAACCGCCCAGAGACCGAAATAGATCCACCTGCCTTCAGAATGCCTAATCTGCACCGCCTACGCCTCCGGGCTTTGCGGGCAGGGCGACCCGAAATATCTGGAACGGGCCGATATCGGGCAGCGGGATCAACCACCGGGGTATCTGTCCGGACCTCAATTGTCCCAGAAAGCCATTGGGCGCTTTCGCGGCATACAGCGCCAGTTCAAAGCTGCCGTCGCAAATTATGAGATAATCGACTTTTCGGGCCGTTATGATTTTCTCGGCGACTGCGGAAGATCCGGTAAAGGTGCGAATAACGTCGCCCATCGCCACCTCATTGCGGTGATGGCCGGTTGCAATGACATTATGGTTGGTAACCTGCAATATGGCCGGAGCGGTATCGAGGCCAACCATGATATTAGCTTTCGGCAAAACCGATAGAGCCCGAACCGATTTGAGCTTCTGGCATTCCCGGACCGACTCGATAAAATCATCGTCGCTCATTTGTACCAGTTTAAGAGGCTGCGGTTTTTCAAGAAAAGGTAGCAAATTTTGCCCCATCAATATGGGCACGGCTAATGCCATGGCTATTATCTTCAAAGCTAGCCTTGACCAGATACGCTTCATTTCGTCAGACCGGCGGAATATATCAATAGCCATCGCCGACGTCATCAATGTCGACAGGCAAACGGCGTACACACATGTCCGGATAACAGTCGAGCCAATTATCGCGGTACCCAGAAACAACATGGCAAGGGGTACGAGGTGCTTGCGGGGCAATATATCCGGGATTAGCCAAATATAGCTTAGGGCGATGACTCCCGCGACGATAGCCGAGATAGCCTGGATCGATACCGACAGGCCGACATCCCAGACAGGCAAACCCTCGGCGGTACGATTGAACCAATATTCGCGCACCAGCGGATCAAGCTGGCTGAACGCATCGCCGGCACATTGCGGTGCCTGCACGACGAATACCGCACCACCCGCAATTGCGGCACACGCTGCGACTAGCAACTTCGTGCTTATCCCAATGTGTCCAGAGCGAGTCATCCCATATGTGCCCGCGGCCAATATCAACGCGATAACCGTAAAAGTGATAATATGGACAGGCGACAGGCTGTCACAATAAGTGACATATTGCGTCCACGGCTCAGTCGACACAAAGCAAATAGCACTGACTGAAGCCAAGCTAATCATTGCGGCGGGGAACATCCAAATTTGATTGTCGCTCTGCGCATGCACGGGCGGCGTCAGCCATCGCCAACCCAGTATGCCCATAAAAAGAACGCCAAATGGCAGGCCTTCGATGGAAATTTCCATCCACAACGCCAGTGCTGCACCTATAATCAGCGCGGCGCGCAATGGGCGTTCTGTATCGAAAAGTGTGAGAGTCGCACCAAAGAATAAGGCGAGTTGCCAGCCGTGATGATCGATGCGCATCGGCATCAGCTGAAAAATTGCTGGCAAAATCGTAATGAAAAGTACAGCGGCTAACATTGCTGCTTTGCTACCGAACAACCGTCTTGCCGTTGCGGCATACAAAGCGAGAACCACGCCAAACGTCATCAATGGGACTATGACCACCGCGATATGTTCGGCAATGGCAGTCCCGAAAAACGGGCGACACAGAAGAATGATCAACGCAAGCGGCATATCCACCAGCCGCGACCAATGCATGTTTCCGCCGTGGGGCAGGTTGAAGCGATATTGCGTGATATCCCACCAGCTTTGCCCGGCAATCCAGTCACGCACCTGTAACAGCCGGAGTTGGTCGTCAGGATCGCCCATCCGCCATGCGGCGATTGAATCGCGCCCTACCACAAGCATTAACGCGCAACCGAACGCCCAGATCAGCAGCAATAAGCCGCGAAAATGACGATCAGTGAAGGACGGCATATACTATCCGTTGCGCGGGGTTCGGAATATCACGACGTTCCGAAGCAAATAGGTCAGCAGGAATGACACGCCGATGGCACATATCTTGGCGAGGCGCGGATCGATACCCGCCGCTGTACCTGCCCCAACAATAGCCATTGTCAGCAACAGGCCGAGCAATGCGGACATGACGAACATTGCCTTTTGCTGGGTGCGCGCAGTTGTGCCACGTTCGGATACACGGTCCTGAAATACCGTCCGGCTCGACAATATCCAGTGCGCCAGTATCCCAACCGAATAGCCGATGGCGGATGCGCCCACGCTTGGGACTCCGCTGTTCAGCAGCACAAGAAAAACTGCCATGTCGGCAGCCAATGCGCCAACGCTGACCGCCACATAGCGGATAAACACGTTGCCGCGTAACCTGTTGGCTAACTTTATCATTGCCCCACCTTTGAATTCATATGCGAAAACTGGGCAGATGGACCAAACCATCTGCCCGCAGCGGGAACATCAAGCCGCCTTGCTGATTTTCTGTTCATCTTCTTCGGTATCGCTACCCGCAGAAATCCGCTTGGGAACTTCGCGCTCCGAAGTCAAAGCCGCCGCCTGATCTTCTGTAACCTTTGCTGCAATCACCTGTTGCTCGCCTTCATCACCCGCCTCATGATATTCGGCGTCTTCATTGACGTTCCAGATATTATAGACGCGTGCACCGGCGCCGATATTTTCGACGGTCAGCATCGCGGTCATCATCGCATGGTCCTGGTTGTTGTAACGGTGCATCCCGTTGCGACCGACCATGTGCAGCGTCGGATAGCGGCCTTCAAGCTCGGCGCGCATCGCTTCTACATTCGCGGCATAATCGTCGTCATAAACCGGATAGGCCTTTTCCTGACGCACGACGGCGCCGCCTACCACGTCTTCCGGTTTGCAAAGGCCGAGAATTCCCATTTCCTTTTTGGCGAGTTCGATCAGGTCGGCGTCGCTCGACGCCCAGAGATTGTCGTTCTCAAAGCAGAAATATTCGAGACCGACGCAGGCGATTGAAGGATCGGGCACCATTTCGGGCGACCAGCTGCGGAAATTCTGCACCCGGCCGACCTGCACCTTGCTGTCATGGATGTAGATCCAATTGTCAGGGAACAGATCGTCGGACTTGATCATCAAAGCGACGGTCAGGAAATCGCGGTAGCGCAGATTATTGGCCTGAAGCGATGTCTGAGGCAGTGGGTGAATACGTGCCGACAGTTCGCGCATCGGTGCGCTGCTGATGACATGCTTGGCAGTGATGACGGCTTCGCTGCCATCTACGCGGGTCGCGGACATGCGCCAATCGCCATTGGCATCCTGCGCCAATTGCTTGAAGCTGTGGCCCATCAATACCGTATTACCTTTGGCGACTACAAAATCGCGCGCGGCATCCCACATCATGCCCGGGCCCAACCGCGGATAACGGAAGGTTTCGAGCAAGGTTTTGGTTTCCATACCGTCATTGGGCTTCTTGTTCATCCCGAACGAGCGCTTCAAACCGTCAAGAACCGCCGCGCCAAGGCTTAGGCCCTTGATGCGCTGCGCCGCCCAGTCTGCCGACATTTCGTCGCAGGGCATGCCCCATACTTTTTCGGTATAGGTTTTGAAGAAGATGGAAAACAACTTGTGGCCGAACTGGTTGACTGTCCAATCCTGAAAGCTGCGGACATTCTTGTTCGGGAATGCCTTGGCTTTGGCATAGCTTATCATGCACAAGGTCGACCGGACGATACCCAAGTTGAACAAGGCCTCGAACGCGCGCAGCGGATAGCTGTAGAATTTGCCTTCATAATAGATCCGGCTCATGCGTGGACGCTGAATAAAATCGTCGGGCAGAATTTCGTTCCAGAGATCAACGACCTCCTTCGATTTGGAAAAGAAACGGTGGCCGCCAATGTCAAAGCGGTAGCCATCAACTTCCACGGTGCGGCTGATACCGCCGACATAGCGTTCGTCTTTTTCGATAACGGTGACGCTGTACCCTTTCTTGGTCAGCAAATAAGCGGCGGTCAGACCCGCAGGCCCCGCACCAATGATTGCCACATCGACGTTGTTTTGCCCCTGAATAGTCACTTGATTTTCCCCGCTGAAAAGCACTGGAGAAATCTCTGAACGAAATGCCCTAATAGATGGTTAACAAGAGGTTGCGAATTTCACTTTCGCGCACGATACTTGCTGCGGCGCACAAATAACTTGCTATTTTGACCGTTCGCGACCATATGGCCATCAAGCGCATGAGGCGAGCGGACAAGACCGCCGCAGTATTGGCAGCGTGAGGGCCGCATTTGGTGGCCTCGCCAATCGAACAAGATGCGTAAGCTTAGAGGCTTCCCATATCACGCAGGGTTGTTTCCAACGGGTCGGCATAAGCTGCTCCCGAACACCTGCTGTTGCGCCCGTGCGGTCCTGTTTGAAGGATGCGCGTCATGGGGCTGCGACGACTATTTGAAAGTATATTCATGTCTTTTTTCCAAGACCTGGGCCTTGCCCAACCTATCCTCAAGGCGCTTGAAGCCGCTGGATATGATACCCCGACCCCGATTCAGCAACAGGCAATCCCGTCCTTGCTGCAGGGCCGCGACCTGTGCGGTATCGCGCAGACCGGCACCGGCAAGACCGCCGCGTTCGCGCTGCCCTCGCTTCACCATTTCGCGACCAAGCCCAAAGCGCGTCAGCAATATAGCTGCCGCATGCTGGTACTCTCGCCAACGCGCGAACTGGCGGCACAGATTGCCGACAGCTTCCGTACCTATGGCAAATTCCTTGGCCTCAAGGTTGATTGCGTTTTCGGCGGCATGCCGATTTTTAGCCAGAAAAAGCGTCTCGCTGGCGGCGTCGATATCCTCGTCGCCACGCCGGGCCGCCTAATCGACCTGATCGAACAGCGCGCGGTCACGCTCAAGGACGTTGAAATCTTCGTCCTCGACGAAGCCGACCAGATGATGGACTTGGGTTTCATCCACGCGTTGAAGCGCATCGACCAGTTGTTGCCGAAGCAGCGCCAGACCTTGTTCTTCTCGGCGACGATGCCAAAGGCGATTGCCGAGCTTGGCAACCGCTTCCTCAACAATCCTGTCCGCGTTTCGGTTGCGCCTGCGGCTACGACTGCGGAACGCGTTGAGCAGTTCGTGACTTTTGTTGAGCAGCGCGAGAAGCAGACTTTGCTTACCCTCAAGCTGCAAAGCGAAGAGATTGACCGTGCACTCGTATTCACCCGCACCAAGCATGGCGCAGACCGCGTTGTGCGCGGGCTTGCGGGTGCTGGCATCCAGTCGGCTGCGATCCACGGCAACAAATCGCAGGGGCAGCGTACCGCTGCGCTGCAGGCATTCCGCGATGGCAAGATTAAAATCCTGGTTGCAACGGACATCGCGGCGCGCGGTATCGACGTCCCCGGCGTCAGCCATGTGTTCAACTTCGAACTCCCCAATGTGCCCGAGCAATATGTCCACCGTATCGGCCGTACCGCGCGTGCGGGCCGTGAAGGCGTCGCTATGAGCTTCGTCGCCGGTGACGAGCGCGGCTATATGAAGGATATCGAGCGCCTGACTGGCGTGCGGGCGATGACGCTTGGCTTGCCAGAAGGCTTCCGTGCAGCTGTCGCAGCCTTGCCGCCGCCAGCAGCTGATAAAAAACCCGAAGGCGCACGCGGCGGTCGTGGTGGTGGTCATCCCGGTGGCGGTCGCACCAATTATGCTGGCAAAAAACTTGGCGGCAACAATGGCGGCACCGGTCGCAACGGCGAAACCCGCCAGCGCACCCACGCACCGCAAGGCGGTTGGTCACCTGCCGTTGGCCCACGCGACGGAAGCCGTGAAGGCGGCCCAGCGCCTCGCCTCCGCAACGACAACGCACCAAGTGGTGATCGTCGCCCAACCGCTGACCGCGCCTTTGCCGCTCGCAGCGAAAGCCGCCGCGATCCCGGCGCACCTGCGCGCAATTACGGTCCCAAAAAGGGCGGTAATGGTAATTTCAGGGGCCCGGTCAAACGGGCTGGCTGAACGCATATCTCTCCCGGAAACGGGAGAGATAAGTTTCAGTGCCTAAAATGCCGCATGCCGGTGAAGACCATGGCGAGACCAGCTTCATCGGCAGCGGCGATTACTTCATCGTCGCGCATCGAACCGCCCGGCTGGATTACTGCCGTTGCTCCTGCTTCAGCAGCGGCAAGCAGGCCGTCAGCGAACGGGAAGAAGGCGTCCGAAGCGACCGCTGAACCAACGGTGCGAGCTTCGCCCCATCCATAAGTTTCAGCCGCTTCTTTTGCTTTAATCGCAGCTATCCGCGCGCTGTCGCGCCGATTCATCTGACCAGCACCGATTCCAGCGGTCGCGCTATCCTTGGCGTAGACAATCGCATTCGACTTCACATGTTTGGCGACCGTCCATGCAAAGCGACAATCAGCCAATTCCTGCGCGGTTGGCGCGCGCTTTGTCACGACTTTGAACTCGCTATCTGCCACGTGACCATTATCGCGCGATTGCACGAGCAGCCCCCCGGTAATTGGCTTGATTGCCAGCCCACCACGCTTCGGGTCGGGCAGGTCGCCGGTCAGCAACAGCCGCAAATTCTTTTTCTTCGCGAACACCGCTTTTGCCGCATCATCGGCAGACGGAGCCGCCACGACTTCGGTGAATATCTCGGTAATCGCTTCTGCGGTTGCGCCGTCCAAGGGCCGGTTCACTGCGACAATTCCGCCAAAAGCCGAAACGCTGTCGCATTCGAGCGCGGCGCGATAGGCGTCGATCAAAGTTTCGCCGGTCGCCACACCGCACGGGTTCGCGTGCTTCACGATGACCACAGTCGGTGGGCCGTCGCGGAATTCGCTGACTAACTCTAATGCGGCATCAGCATCGTTATAGTTGTTGTATGACAGTTCCTTGCCCTGCACCTGTTCGGCCTGCGCGATCCCCGAACCATGTGGCCCGACCGGCACATAAAGCGCGGCGCGCTGGTGCGGATTTTCGCCATATCGAAGTTCGTCCACGCGATTGCCGTTGATCGCGAGCATGTCTGGAAACAGCTGCTGCTGGTCGGCAAAGGCGAACCACTGGCTAATCATACTGTCATAGGCTGCGGTCGCCGAATAAGCCTTGGCCGCACATTTGCGGCGGAAGTCGTAGGAGGTCTTGCCGTCCGATTCCTCCAGTTCAGCGATAAGATTATCATAATCGGTCGGGTCGGTAAGGATAGTAACATAGGCGTGGTTCTTCGCCGCGCTGCGGACCATCGACGGACCGCCAATGTCGATATTCTCGATAATCTCGTCGCGCGACGCACCTTTTGCGACCGTCTGGGCAAAGGGGTAGAGATTGACCACCACCAGATCGATCGCTCCGATTTCATGCTCCTTCATCGAAGCCACATGCTCGGCATTGTCGCGCACGGCAAGCAGGCCACCATGTACCTTTGGATGCAATGTCTTCACCCGGCCATCCATCATTTCGGGAAAACCGGTGAGCTCGCTGATGTCCTTCACCTGGAGGCCTGCATCGCGCAGCGTCTTCGCTGTCCCGCCGGTCGACACCAACTCCACATGCCGCGCCGCCAGCGCATGGCCCAGTTCGACCAATCCGGCCTTGTCCGATACCGACAACAGAGCCCGTTTGATGACGACGTCTTGCATGATATTATCCTAAATGGCGGAGCTGCCAGCCGATGGTGAGGCCGCCTTTACCAGTGTCGGCGGCAATCACAAGCTGGCGTGTCGGGTGCGGGCGACCTTCTTCGTCGACCCACAGGCTGTCATCAATCGACAGCACCCCGCCTGCCGCCGCGAACGCCCAGCTACTGCCATCGGCCATGCGTAGCAACGCGGTCTGTTTGTTGTCGGTCGGGGTGATTTCGATATCTGCACCTAAGTGAAAACGCACATGCACTGGCGTGCCGTCCTTGGGCTTGCCCTGCGGCACCAGCGTATCCTCGCCGCGCAATTCCATGCCGTCCGAGCGCAGTATCAGCAGTCTAGAATGATTATAGCCGAAACCGCGCACATAGCCATCATGGCTTGCCTCGATGCGGGTCGCAGAATCGACATCGCGTCGTTCCAGCCCGACCTCTGCAACGCCCTTGCCAAGCTGCCCGCCTGGCAGGATAGCGGTTGAGTTAGTATCGTCGATGCACAAGGTTGAATGCGCTGCGGTTGTGCGAAGCCCGCGTGCCAGCGCCGCCGGAATGGACGCGCCAACCAGCGCCGATCCGCCGCAATTCACAATGATGCGTTGTGTCCCATGCGACAGTTCAAACGCCAGTGTTGACGCACAACCCGATGCCGATTGGCGTGCGAGCGGCGGAGGTCCGGCATCGAGCAGCAATACTGACTTGCCTGCCGACACGCGCTGATAGCCCCAATCGAGTGCTTGGCGGTGCGGGCGGGCACGCACTTCGCTTGCGGCAACGAGCATTTCGATCCGTTCGGCGCCGATATGCGCCGAACCCTGCCATGCGCCCAGTCCACTGTCGGCATGGGTCAGGCCCAACAAGGCAGGCACCGCACGGCCCAGTGCATCGGTCAGAAAGGCCGGAGGGATTTCGTCGCGCGCGTTGTAGCACTGCTTGAGCAGGCTCAGCAGTCCGATTAGCTCCATCAACTGGACGGGCGAGCGCGACACGACACCACCATCAGGAAAGATTGTCGCCGCGAGCGCATCGCGCAGGCCATTCTCGCCCACAGCCCGCCGCGCCTTGCCGTCTGGTAGCAACAATGATGCTGCAACCACGCCAGCCCAGCCAACGCTTTTGGCAAAATGGCTTTGCGCGCGCGGCGCGCTCTGATCGAGATGGCGGGCAACGCGCGCGAAGTGGTTGATCACGCGCGAACGGTAAATGGGGTCAGTGCTGGTCAATAAATATGGCGATCCCGCAGCCATATTGAGCAGTCGCCATGCACAATTGTCGACGCGCCATGCCGGCTCGCGCGTCTTCATGCCGTTGGCGATTAGCCAGCCATCGGCGATTTGCGCTGCAACTGGCGCTCCTTCGCCACGATTAGTCGCCGCCGTCAAATCACGTAGCCAGTCGAAGCGATGTATGTAGTCGGTCAACGCCGGAGGAAGTGTCAGTTTCTGGTAGTCCAGATCTGAAAAAGATTGCTCGAAACCTTGGATATGGAATTTGCCCATCCGCAGCGACTGACCGCGCGCCACGCTGCCCTTTAAGGGATCTTCGGGCACGGCAAGCAATCGTAAAGGCACCTTGCCCTTGAGCCGCCCATTATGCAGCGGCGTCCGCCATGTTAACTTGTAAAATTGTAGGGATAGTCGTTCGAGAAGATTCTGGCCTGCGCCTTTGGGCCTGACGATCAATGCCGTCTGCCCCTGTTTATTGCCGCCTTCATCGACGCCGGTCATTCACCCCTCAGCGCCCGGATGTTTGCTGCATATTGTTCTGGGCCGCCTTTGAAGGTCGCGGTCCCAGCCACCAGCGTATCTGCGCCTGCAGAGATAGCCAGCGGAGCAGTTTCAACGGTGATGCCGCCGTCGACCTCGAGCCTGATATCACGACCGGTCTTTTCAATCATCTTGCGGATAGCTTCGATTTTGCGCAACTGGCTCGAAATAAAGCTCTGCCCGCCAAAGCCAGGATTTACGCTCATCACCAGCACCAGATCGATGTCATCAATCAGATAATCGAGCATCTTTGCAGGTGTGTGCGGATTGAGGACGATGCCGGCCATCTTGCCGAGCGACTTGATGAGCTGCACCGTGCGATGCGGATGCGGTCCGGCTTCGGGGTGGAAGGAAATGATATCCGCGCCCGCATCAGCGAAATCCTTCACAAATTGGTCGACGGGTGAAATCATCAGATGCACGTCGAACGGTTTGGAACTGTGCGGCCGCAGTGCCTTTACGACCGCCGGTCCGATGGTGATATTCGGCACAAAATGCCCGTCCATCACATCGACATGGATCCAGTCGCAGCCAGCTTCATCAATTGCGCGCACTTCTTCGCCCAGCCGCGCGAAATCGGCGGAGAGGATAGAGGGCGCGATGCGGATGGCGCTAGACATATAAGGCGCTTAGCGGTCCTCTAGTGCAGGGGCAAGCCAGCGGGCGGCGTTATGCACAGCTTATCACAAGGGAGTGCGCGGCTTACGGCTATAAATGAACAGGTCACCGATGACGTCGTGCGATTCGGCGATTTTGATGAAGCCCAATTTGGCTGCTACCTTATGCGACGCGGCGTTGCCGGGGTCGATGATGCAGCGGATTTCGACGAGCTTTGCTTCTTGGTCCGCCCATTCCACTATCGCGGTCATCGCCTCGGTCGCATATCCCTTGCCCCATGCATCGGCGGCAAAGGCCCAACCCGCTTCAGGATAGCCCTCAAGTTCGGGAATCCCGCGCTCGAACTGCGCCAGCCCGCCATTGCCGACAAACTTGCCGCTCTCGCGTTCGACGAATGACCAATAGCCATAGCCGAGCAGCGACCATAATCCGATGCCCGTCAAGAACTTGCCCCAGCTGGTGTTGCGGTTGCGCGGTTCGCCGCCGATAAATTCTGTCATCCGCGGGTCTGCCCATGCCGTGGCATAGGCTTCCCAATGGGCAAGCGACATGGGTTCGATAGATAAGCGTTGGGTGGTAAGTGTCGGCGCGATCATGCGAGCGTCTTAGCCAGCGCGGACGAACCTCGCCACGAAAAATCCGTCGAGGCCGCCTTGCTCCGCCAGCATCGGCGGTATGGTGCGGACATGGCCATTGGCATTTGCGTGAACACCCTCGGGTAATTCCGCTGAAGTGGCAGCCTGCGTGGAATATTCGGGGTGTTTGGCCAGAAACACTTCAGCCTGTGCTTCGCCCTCATGCGGTTCGAGCGAGCAGGTTGCGAACACCAACATGCCGCCGGGTTTCACCCACTCCGCCGCACGGTTGAGCATCGCAATCTGGATGGCTGCAAGATTGTTGATTGCTTTCAGGTCAATCCGATGCAGCACATCGGGATGGCGGCGCATGGTGCCGGTCGCGCTGCAAGGCGCATCGAGCAGGATCGCGTCAAATTGCTGTTTGGGTTGCCAGTCCATGACATCGGCATTGACGCGCTCGGCGTTTAGCCGCGTGCGCTCGAGGTTCGACATCAAGCGGTCCATCCGGCGGGCGCTATTATCAAGTGCCGTCACAGTAAAGCCAGCGGCGGAAAGCTGCATCGTTTTGCCACCCGGCGCAGCACACAGGTCGAGCGCGCGTTTCCCGGTACCGTCTCCGAGCAACCGCGCGGGCAGACTGGCGGCGAGATCCTGTACCCACCATGCGCCCTCATCATAGCCATCCAGTTCCTCGACTGCCGTTCCGCGAGGCAAACGAATATGGCCGGGCATCAGACTGATGCCCCCAAGCCGTTCGGCCCATTCACCGGTCAACGCCGGGTCGCGTAACGCCAGATCAAGCGGTGGTGGCTCGGCGAGCGCGGCCTGCGCGCCTGCAATCATCTCGTCGCCCCAAGCCGGATGCCAGCGCATCATCACGGCCTCGGGTAGCGACGGAAGCTCCGGCAGCTTCGCCTCGGCGCGCAGCAGTGCACCCAATACCCCATGCACCAGCCGCCTCGGGCCGCCATCGACGAGCGGCAGCGCAGTGGCAATCGCCGCGTGCGCGGGCGTACCCAGCCGCAATATTTGCGCCAGCGCCAGCCGCAACACCATCCGCGCCTTGGCATCGTCGGGAAGTTGCTGCTTGGTCTTGCTGTCGATCAGCGCATCCAGATCAACGGACCAGCGCAGCGTCTCCTGCGCAATCGCGATAGCCAGCGCTCGGTCGGGTGGCGACAGGCCCTTCGTCGCATTCGCTGTTGCCTGATCCATCGGTGTGCCCATGCGCATCACAGTATCAAGCAGGCGCAAAGCCGCGCGCCTTGTCGGGAGGCCGGAAATTTCTTCGTTCATGTCAAGCGCACTAGGCGGGCAGGCGGATTTGCACAACTTTGTTATCGGCTTGCAAAACCGGGTTGGAACGCCAATCTGGGTGGCAGCATAAAGGAAAAATTTATGGGAAAGCGTCCGCCCCACGTCAAAGCACCCGAATATCTCTCAAAAAGCCCCCCGGTTCCCGAACCGAAGGAGGTCGGACGGGAGCCTGAGCCCGATCCCGATCGCCCTGACCCGGTGCGCTATGGTGACTGGGAATTGAAAGGCGTTGCGGTAGACTTTTAACGGTTCGTCTGCATAAATTTTGTGCAGGTGCGAAGTCGCTTGTTCTCTGCACTTTTTTTGTGCAGACAATAGCGCAATGGCAACAAAACCGCCCTGCTTTGACGAAATGCTGAACGAAGACGGGACGCCGCGCGCCGCTTATGCCGCTTATCATAAATGGTTTGAAGAACAGGATGTTACGCATCTCAAGCAAAAGGCGCGCGATGCGGAAGAATTCTTTCGTCGGACCGGGATTACCTTTGCCGTTTACGGCGATGACGAGGCCGAAGAACGGCTAATCCCGTTCGACATCATCCCGCGCATTGTGACCGCACGCGAATGGACCAAATTGTCGCGCGGCATCGAACAGCGGGTGCGCGCTATTAACGCGTTTTTGCAAGATATTTACCACCGGCAGGAAATCGTCCGCGCCGGGCGGTTGCCGGTCGAACTGCTCGAAAAGAACGAAGCTTTTGTTTCACAGATGATCGGCTTCACCCCGCCGGGCGGGGTCTACACACATATAGTCGGCATCGACCTTGTCCGCACCGGGCCTGATGAATTTGTGGTGCTGGAGGACAATGCCCGCACGCCATCGGGCGTGTCCTACATGCTCGAAAACCGCGAGACGATGATGAACATGTTCCCTGAGCTGTTCAGCAACATCCGTGTTCGCAACGTCAGCGATTATCCCAAAAATCTGCGCGCGTCTTTAAGCCGCGTCGCGCCCGCCGCCTGTAACGGCGATCCGGTCGTTGCGGTACTGACCCCCGGCATTCACAACAGCGCCTATTTCGAGCATGCTTTTCTCGCCGACCAGATGGGCGCGGAACTGGTTGAGGGCCATGACATCCGCATTGTCGATGGCCGTGTCGCCATGCGGACAACGCGCGGTTACCAGCCAATTGACGTGCTCTACCGCCGCCTTGACGACGATTATCTCGACCCGCTGATTTTCAAGCCTGACTCGGTGCTCGGTATCCCGGGTATTTTCGATTTGTACCGCGCAGGCAGAATCACGATCGCCAACGCACCCGGCACAGGCATCGCCGACGACAAGGCGATTTATAGCTATATGCCCGACATCGTCGAATTTTATACCGGCGAGAAGCCCATATTGAAGAACGTCGACACGTGGCGCTGTTCGGAGAAGGATTCGCTTGCCTATGTGTTAGACCATCTGTCCGAACTGGTGGTGAAGGAAGTGCACGGCTCGGGCGGTTACGGCATGTTGATTGGCCCGGCCGCCAGCAAGCGCGAACTTGCGGATTTCCGCGCAAAACTATTGGCAAAGCCTGCCAATTATATCGCGCAGCCGACGCTGGCTCTGTCGACCATCCCCATCTTTGCCAATAGCGGCCTATCGCCCCGTCACGTCGATTTACGGCCCTTCGTTCTGGTGTCGCCAGACAAGATCGACATCACGCCGGGCGGCCTAACCCGTGTGGCGCTGCGCAAAGGATCGCTGGTGGTCAATTCCAGTCAGGGCGGCGGCACCAAGGATAGCTGGGTGATCGAGGATGATTAGATCATGCTAGGCAAGACCGCATCCGGCATATTCTGGCTGTTCCGCTATCTTGAGCGCGCGGAAAATATCGCCCGGCTGATCGAGACCGGACACCGGTTTACGCTGACCCGCAATCGAGGTCGCCAGGACGAGTGGCGCTCGATCTTGAGCGCTCTCGGCATGGACGCAACCTACCGCGCGACGCATGAAGATTATAATGCAGCGCAGGTCGTCGATTATCTGCTGCGCGACAAGAACAACCCCGGCAATTTGCGAAACCTTATCGACAGTGCACGGCAGAATGCGCGTACAACACGTACTGCGATCACCCGTGAATTGTGGGAGGCCGTCAATGAATGCTGGATCTGCGTCAATGATGCGCTGAAGCGGCAGGTGCGCGAGGCTGACCTTCCCGCAACCATCGACCTCATCGAACGGCAGACAGCGCAGGTGCGCGGCGCGCTCGAAAACACGATGCTGCGCAACGACGGCTATAATTTCAGCCGCATTGGCAATTTCATCGAACGTGCCGACAGCATGGCGCGGCAGATCGACGTCAAATATTATGTGCTGCTGCCGTCGGTATCGTTCGTCGGTTCCTCGCTCGATAATATCCAGTGGGAAACAATCCTGCGTTCGACCTCGGCCTATAGTGCATATCGGTGGCTCTATCCTGGGCGGGCCAGTGCCTTGGGGATTGCCGAGTTTCTTATTCTCGACCGCCGCTTCCCGCGCAGCCTGTCCTTTTGTTACGGTAAGCTGACCGATAATCTCCGGCATCTCGCGATGTCTTATGGAGTCCAATCGGCAAGTCTTGCCGAGGCCGAACGCATCTATGCTGGCTTTGCCTCGCTTACCGCTGAATCGATTTTGGAGGATGGCCTGCACGAATTTCTGATCGAGTTCCTGCGCGTCAATCGCAACCTCGCCGCGATGGTCGAGCAGGAATACAGGTTTCACCACTGATGCTGTTGTCGATTCACCACACCACCGAATATCAGTTCGACCAGCCGGTCCGCTATGCGCTGCAGCGTCTGAAACTGCGGCCCAAGGATGGCGCCGGACAGACCGTTCGCGACTGGCAGTTGATGATCGACGGCGGCAAGGTCGAGGCCGAGCATGACGATCCGCACAATAACCATGTGACGCTGATATCGATCGAGGAGGGCCGCACGGCAATCACTATCAGCTGCAAGGGACAGGTCGATACCGCCGACAATCACGGCATATTGGGTCGCCACCGCAGTCACGTGCCACTGTGGGCCTATTGCCGGCCGACACGGCTGACTAACGCGGCGCGTGGTGTGCAACGATTGCTCATTGGCATCGACCGCGACGCCCCGGATAAAATTGGCATGCTGCACGAACTGTCGGCGCATATATTGTCAGCGGTCGAATATCGCGGCGGCGCGACGAATGTTGATAGCACCGCTGAGCACGCCATCACGGCGGGCGCTGGTGTTTGCCAGGACCATGCGCACATCTTCATTTCGGCCTGCCGTTCGATAGGTATCCCCGCGCGCTATGTCTCGGGTTATCTGATGATGGATGGCCAGGTCGAACAGACCGCGAGCCATGCCTGGGCTGAGGCGCATATCGACCATATCGGCTGGGTCGGCTTTGACATTTCGAACGGCATCAGCCCCGACGGACGCTATGTCCGCGTCGCCACCGGCTTTGACTATCGCGATGCTGCACCAGTCTCGGGCATGTCATTTGGAGCAAGGGACAAAAGCATGGTTGTCAGCTTGCGCGTCGAACAATAGAGATTCATAAAAGGGCGGGGGCCGGTATTTTGAAATGACGTACTGCGTAGGAATGTTGCTGGACAAAGGCATGGCCTTCATGTCCGACACGCGCACCAATTCGGGTGTCGACAATATCTCGACCTTTCGCAAAATGTTCAGCTGGTCTGTGCCCGGCGAACGCTTCATCACGATGATGACTGCGGGGAATCTGGCGACCACACAAGCGCTCATCAGCCAGCTGGAAGAACGCAACAAGGCGCCGAGCGATCGCAAGCCGTCGATTCTCGAAGCGCCGACGATGTTCCAGATTGCTAACATCATCGGCACAACTTTACGCGACACGATTGCGGCACGGGCGCTGACGGGCCCGGTAGCAGCAAGCCCGGTACCCAATTTTAACGCCAGCGTGATTCTAGGCGGGCAGATAAACGGCATGGAGCCACGGCTCTACCTCATCTACCCTGAAGGCAATTTTATCGAGGCCAGCCCCGAAACACCGTTCTTTCAGATTGGTGAAACCAAATATGGCCGCCCGATATTGGTGCGCGGGTTCGAGGCGGATATGTCATTCGCCGACATTACCAAATTGCTGATGGTGTCGTTCGATTCCACGTTGAAAGCCAACCTCTCAGTTGGCCTGCCACTCGATCTGATGCTTTACAAGAATGACGAGTTCGCCGCGTTTCATGAACGGCGGATAACAGCGGATGACCCCTATTTCGAAAAGATTTCCGATGGCTGGAGCGAGGCTTTGCGGAACGCATTCCATTCGCTGCCGGATTATGAATTGGACGCATGATCTGCTTCGGTCCGGAAGCCTGAATTTTCGAGCAATCCAGAGGACTTCCATCCAAAAAAATGTGAAGCCAGCCGTCTGCAAAGCCGGTCAAACATAGCTTATTATTTCGAATTCAACGCCGTCATGGTCAAAGAAGTAAAAGCGCTTGCCCGGCTCATAGTCATCATGACTAAAGGGCTCATAGCCTTCCGCAATGACCCGCCGTTCGACTTCGTCCAGATCGTCCACGACAATGCCGATATGGTTTAGCGGCGCGCCTTTGCGATGGCCGGACGGCTCGGTCTTGCCAAGCTCAAGCGCATATACGGCGAGATAAAATTGGTCGTTGCCGACGTGAATGGTGTTTCCACCCTTGGCGGCATGCCCGCGCCAGCGGATATGCCAGTCGAATAAACGCATCAGATAGTCTGCAGTCCGGTCCGGGTTGCTCACCGTGATATTGACATGTTCGATAAAATTCTGCGCCATAGGTCGGCTTCCTTCTCTCTATTTGACCCCGGAAAAGACTGATTCCGGGTTGACGCGGCTCTTTTGCAACCTCAACCTAAGTTGAGGTCAAGCTATTTTTTGGAGCATTTTGATGAAAGCAACCGATGTCGTCTCGATAGGTGTTCTCGCCAGCCGTACTGGCCTGTCGGTGTCTGCCATTCGATTTTACGAACGAAAGGGCTTGATTGAGCCGTTTCGCAGCGCGGGTGGGCAGAGGCGCTTTTTACGGTCGGACATCCGCCGCCTGTCATTCATCCGGATCGCGCAGGCATTGGGGTTGTCGATAGAGGGTATTTCGGCGGAATTGGCGCGATTGCCGCATCAAAGGACACCGAACGCAGATGATTGGGCCAAGATCAGCCGCGCTGTTCGTTCGATGCTCGATGATAAAATCGCCATGCTTGAGCGCACGCGCGACCGGTTGGATGGCTGCATCGGCTGCGGCTGTTTGTCCTTGAAGAAATGCGCGTTGTATAATCCCGAAGATCGGGTGGCAGTGTACGGGGCTGGGCCCCGGCTTGTAATGGACAGCTAAGCCATAAACGGCGCGGCAATCTCCGGTCGCACCCGGGCCAGCCGCCCGCTGGCTTTTTCGATCATCGCCCAGGTCGTGTTGGCGCGAACGATGACTTTACCAGCGCCATCGACAAAATCCACCCGCCGGTCGAACTGTGCACCCTTGGGCTGGCTCTCGATCCACGTCCGTCCGGTGACGCTTGCCCCTGCCGCGATGTTGCCGCGATAATCAATCTCGTGCCGTGTCACCACCCAGATATAGGCCGCGATATGCTCCGGCGCGGCGATAGCCTGCCAATGCGAAGTCGCCATATCCTGAATCCACTGCACCCAAACCGCATTGTTGACATGGCCGAGCTCGTCGATGTCGGCGGGGGTGGCGGTGAAGGTTCGTTCAAAAGGCTTCATTTTTCCGGTTCGGCCATTCCCATCTGCCACAGTATGAACGCCGCTTCCTCGGCATTTTCGCGCAGCCGTTCGAAGCGCCCCGACTTTCCGCCATGGCCGGCGCCCATGTTGGTCTTGAGCAACAACACATTGTCGTCGGTTTTCATGTCGCGCAATTTGGCAACCATCTTGGCGGGTTCCCAATAGGTTACGCGCGGGTCGTTGAGGCCTGCGGTCCATAGCATCGGCGGATAGGCTTTGGCCTCTACATTGTCGTAAGGCGAGTAACTTCGGATATAATCGAACGCGGCCTTGTCGGTGATCGGATTGCCCCATTCGGGCCATTCGCCGGGTGTCAGCGGCAAGTCCTTGTCGAGCATCGTGTTGAGCACATCGACGAACGCCACATGGCTGACCACCGCGCCGAACAATTCGGGTGCCTGGTTGACCACGGCGCCCATCAACTCGCCGCCTGCTGAGCCTCCGCTCGCGGTGACCTTGCCCTTCGCGGTGAAGCCCAAATCGATCAAGCCCTTTGCCGCGTCGACAAAATCGTTGAACGTATTGGTGCGCTTGGTCAGCTTGCCATCGAGATACCATTGATAGCCAAGGTCATCGCCGCCTCGGATATGCGCGATGGCATAGGCGAAGCCGCGGTCGACCATCGACAGGCGATTGGCGCTGAACCCGGGAGGCACCGCATAGCCGTATGCGCCATAGGCATAGAGATGCAGCGGCTGGCTACCGTCTTTTTTGAATCCCTTTTTGGTGAGCACCGAAACTGGCAATTTCGCGCCATCGCGGGTGGTGATGATCACGCGTTCGGTGACATATTGGCTTGGATCATAGCCGCTCGGGATTTCCTGAACCTTGAGCGTTTCGAGCTTTTTGTCAGCCAGCGTATAATCAAACACCGTGCCGGGTGTGACCATTGACTCATACCCAAGCCGCAACTTCGTTACGTCATATTCCGGATTATCACCGAGACCAGCATCATAGCTTGCCTCGGGAAATTTGATCCGCTCGACCTTTTTCGGATCGGCATAATCGCGGATTTCGACCTGATCGAGGCCATCGATGCGGCCTTCGGTCACATAGAAATTTTTGAACAAAGCAATGTCAGTCAAATAATGCCGGTCGGACCCTGCTATTAGCGTTTCCCAGGTCCCTGGCGCTTTCAGACTGGCGGTCGCGACGCGGAAATTGACGTGGTCGTCGTTGGTCAAAATGTACAATTTGCCATCGCGCACATCGACCGAATATTGCCGCCCCACCTTACGGGGCGACACCATGATCGGCGTCGCGGTCGGGTCGCTGGCGGGCACGAGCCGCACTTCGCTGGTGACATTGTCGCCGGTGCCGATGACGATCCAGTCCTCCTGCGCGGTGAGGCCGACGCCGACGCCGAAACCGATATCCTGTTCCTTATAGAGCAATTTCGCCTTGGTCAGCTCGTCACCCAGTCGGTGATACCAGGCATTATCGGTGCGCCAGTTATCGTTGGCGAGGCCATAGACTACGCCCTTGCTGTCCGATGACCAAACGATGCTCGACAGCGTGCCGGGTATGATGTCCTTCAGTTCCGCGCCCGTCGCCAAATCGCGGAAATGCAGGTCGAAGCGTTCCGAGCCATTGTCGTCATAGGCATAAGCGAGCAACTTGCCGTCGGGGCTGACCTCTGCTGCGCCAAGCCGGAAATATTCCTTGCCCTTGGCGAGTTCATTTTCATCGAGGATGAGCTGGTCCGCGCCACCCGCAACCGGTTTGCGGTAATGCTTGCGATATTGCGTGCCTTCATCGAATTTCGACCAATAGATATAGTCGCCGTCCTTTTGCGGGACGCTACTGTCGTCCTCCTTCACCCGGCCCTTCATTTCCTGAAAGATCGTTTCGGTCAGCTTTGCCTGCGGCGCCATCTGCGCCTCGAAATAGGCATTTTCGGCCTTCACATAATCGAGTACATCCTTGTCATCGACCACCGGATAGCTCTGGTCCTTCAGCCAGTGATACTCGTCGGTCAGCATTACCCCGTGATAGGTAGCCTGATGCGGACGCTTTGCAGCGACAGGGGGCTTGATTTCGGCTGCGGTTTTTTCGGTCATGGCTTCTTTCTGGGCAAATGCGGGCGAGGATAATGCGCTCGTGGCTAAAATCAGTGGGAGCAGTGCTTTCATGAAGGGCCTTCCTCGCTTATATGGACTGCATATCCATATGAACGGAAGTGACCAATGTCCACCTATGAAGCCCGCCTCGAAGCGCTCCGCGCGCAACTGAAGAAAGACCAGCTCGACGGTTTCGTCGTGCCGATTTGCGACGAGCATATGTCCGAATATGTCGGCGATTATGCGCAGCGGCTTGGCTGGCTGACGGGCTTTGGCGGGTCGGCGGGCAGCGCGGTTGTCTTGAGCGAGGAAGCCGCGATCTTCACCGACGGGCGCTACACGCTTCAGGTCCGCGAGCAGGTTGACGGCAAGAATTGGCAATATGTCGGCGTACCGCAAACCAGCATTTCCGATTGGCTAAAGGAGCACGCCCCCGAAGGCGCGCGCATTGGTTACGACGCATGGGTCCACACCAAAGGCTGGGTCGAAAGCGCGACAAAAGCGCTTGCGGCCAAAGGCGCCGAACTGGTCGCAGTTAAGTGCAACCCCATCGACGCTGTCTGGGCCGACCAGCCGGATAAGAGCGACGCGATGCTGATGGTCCACAGCGACCAATATGCCGGACAGAACAGCGCCGAAAAACGCGCTGCGGTTGCCGAATGGCTGACCGCGAACAAGCTCGACAGCACGGTGATTTCTGCGCTCGATTCGGTGGCGTGGCTGCTCAACGTGCGCGGCAAGGATGTGTCGAACACGCCCGTCGCACTCAGCTTTGTGCTGGCCCATGCCGACGGCACCGCCGACCTGTTCGTGGCACCCGAGAAGGTCAGCGATGACGTCCGCGCCCATCTCGGCAATGCCGTCCGCCTGCGCACCCCCCAAGAATTCGTCCCCGAACTCAAAGCGATGAGCGGCAAGCGAATCGCCGTCGACCCTGACCGTGCGGTGTCGGCGATCTTCGGCGCGTTGAAGGACGCTGGCGCAACCATTGTCGAAGCGCGCGATCCCACCATATTGCCCAAGGCGGTCAAGAACCCCATCGAGCAATCCGGCCACCGCGCCGCGCAAGCCCGCGACGGCGCCGCGCTCAGCCGCTATCTGCACTGGCTCTCTCAAGAAGCACATAAGGGTGAGCTGACCGAACTCTCCGCCGCCGCCAAATTGCGCGAGTATCGCGAGGCAACCGGAATGCTCAAGGACCTGAGCTTCGACACCATCTCAGCCGCCGGACCCAATGGCGCGAGCCCGCATTACAAGGTCGACGAAAAATCGAACCGCCGGATCGAGCCCAACAGCGTCTATCTGTGCGACAGCGGCGGGCAATATCTCGACGGCACCACCGACGTCACGCGCACAATCTGGGTCGGGCCGGGTGAACCAACCGCAGAAATGAAGGACCGCTTCACCCGCGTGCTCAAGGGCCATATCGCATTGGCACTCGCGGTCTTCCCCGAAGGCACGCGCGGCGCTCAACTCGACACGCTGGCGCGCGCGTCCTTGTGGCAGGCAGGCGTCGATTACGCGCATGGAACAGGCCACGGCGTCGGCAGCTTCCTCGCCGTCCACGAAGGCCCGCAACGCATCGCAAAATTCTCCGGCGGCCAAGCAGGCGCGGACGAACCGCTCCACGCTGGCATGATCCTGTCGAACGAGCCGGGTTACTACAAGCAAGGCGAATATGGCATCCGCATTGAAAATCTGGTGCTGGTCGAAGAGCGCGAGATTGCCGGGGCGGAGGGGCGTTATTTCGGGTTTGAGACTTTGACCTTTGCGCCGATCGACAAGACACTGGTGGATACCTCGCTACTCAACCGCGACGAATTGAGCTGGTGGGACGCGTATCACGCCAAGGTGTTTGAGGTTGTTGGGCCGCAATTGGACGGTGATGCGCTGGATTGGGTGACGGAGGCTTGTTTGCCTTTAGAACGGGGCTGAATGTGCTCAAACGCAAAAAACTAAATTGTGGCAACTTGCCTGATACCTCCACGAAATCAATTCGCCAATTATCGGATGAAGAGCTGCATAAGTTTATCGCAGGATGGAAAGACGGAACTGAATTGAGGATTCGAGGCGAGGTAGAGTTACGGCGGCGCGAAGGTTGGGTTGCACGATGGGCCTTGGGAGTTTCAATGTTTGCTTTGTTTGTTTCAGTCATTGCGCTTTTTGCGAAAGCTTCATCGGCTGATTGATCCCCTCTCCTTTGGGAGAGGATATGGAGCCTTATGAGCGGAGCGAATTAGGCGGAGTTGGTGAGGGGTTGTGGGGTCTCGATAGGACACAGCCCCTCACCGCTGCGACTAGCGAACAAGTTCGCAAGTCTCGCTGCCTCTCCCAATGGGAGAGGGAAGGTGTTAAGCAATGCTCATGAAACGGCTTACTCCAGTGGCGCGGATACTCCGGCGAGATCGGACCGAGGCAGAATCGCGACTTTGGCGCTATTTGCGGAATCGACAGATGGAGGGAGCGAAATTTCGCTTTCAGTCGCCAGTCGGGCCTTATGTTGCGGATTTTCTGTGCGTGGAGGCCAGACTGATTGTCGAACTGGATGGCGGGCAGCATGGGATTCAAGTCGAAAAGGATGCCGTGCGGACCAAGGCGCTGGAGGCAGCTGGTTATACCGTGATCCGGTTCTGGAATAATGAGGTGTTGGCAAATGCCGAGGGCGTGTTGGAGACGATAAGGCTAGCTGTGGTGAAAGCCAAGGGCGAGACCTAGCCTCCCTCTCCAGTAGGAGAGGGTTGTGCAGACTTGCAAACTTGTCTGCTAGTCGTAGCTGGGTCAGGGTATGTGCGTAATCGGAAGGGCAGAACCCCTCACCAACTTCGCCTAGTCGCTAAAGCGACAAGGCTTCGTATCCTCTCCCAATGGGAGAGGGATTTTTCACAATTTATGATGCGCCCCCAAGCTCGCCCTGATCCGGTCGAGCGTTCCCTTGCGGATCGACTTTTTGTTCCACGCATAAGCTTTCCCGGGAAGCTGCGCCAACTGGCCTGCGATCGCCAGCGCCTTGGCCTCCACCTTGTCCGCTTCGGCCAGCATGTCGAGATAGCCCGCCTCGACCGCGCCTTCGGGGTTATAGATAAAACCCTGCACCATCGCGCGGGTCAGGTGCTGCGGGCTTAGCCGGTCGCGGGCGAGTTCCATGGCGAAGATGGGCAGGTTCATGCCGGTAATCGCTTCATTCGCGCCGATCTTATATTCGCCCGCCGCGCCAACGCGGGTGTCACAAGCGTTGAGGATGAACACCCCCATCGCAATCGCATGGCCGGTGCACGCGGCGACCACGGGCAGCGGGCCGCCATAGAGCCGCAACAACAATTCCGCGCCCGCATCGAGCAATTTATACACGCCATCCGCGCCAAGGCTGGCAAAGGCGTTCAGATCGAACCCGCCGGAGAAACGCCCGTCGCGTCCGGCCAGTACAATCGCCTTCGCCTCGGCCTCCGCCTTGTCGAGCGCGCTGTTCAGCGCGGCAATCATCTCGAAATTGATCGCGTTGGCCTTGCCATCGTCCATGCGGATCAGGGCGATGTCGTTGGTGATTTCGACAGTGGCGGACATATTGGCTCTCCCTTGATTTAATCACGCGATTAAAGCGCCCCTTTACGTAAACGTCAACTGCTAAATTTTTGGCCTATGGACGGACCACCGCCTCGCTTGATGCCGTAACATCAGTCTTGATCTGGACGAAATTAGTCTCACGCAAAGGCGCAAAGATTTTCAAGAGGGCAGCTGATTATCTAAACGACTGGAATCCATTTGCATCGATGAAGCCCAGATTCTTGCGATGCCATCTTATTAATCTTTGCGCCTTTGCGTGAAACAAAATGTCACGGCCTCGCCAAGCCAATAGACCTTGAGGAAGTAGCATCATATGATCGTCACACATTTTTGAGAGGAAGCCATATGACCCAGACATTTTCCGAATATGCGCCAGCCAAGGTCTGGGAATGGAACGCCGAAAATGGCGGCCGCTTTGCCAATATCAACCGGCCCACCGCTGGCGCGACGCATGACAAGGATCGTCCGGTCGGCAAACATCCGATGCAGCTCTATTCGCTTGCCACACCCAATGGTGTGAAGGTCACGGTGATGCTCGAGGAGTTGCTCGCGCTTGGTCATAGCGACGCCGAATATGACGCCTGGCTCATAAAGATCAACGAAGGCGACCAATTTTCGAGCGGCTTTGTCGAGGCCAATCCCAATTCGAAAATCCCCGCCTTGTTCGACCATTCGACGCCGGAGCCGACGCGCGTGTTCGAATCGGGGTCGATCCTTTTGTATCTCGCTGAAAAGTTCGGCGCGTTTCTGCCGACCGAGCATCACAAGCGCACCGAGACGATCAACTGGCTGATGTGGCAAATGGGCAGCGCGCCTTATCTTGGCGGCGGCTTCGGGCATTTTTATGTCTACGCGCCGTTCAAGGTGGAATACGCCATCGACCGTTTCGCGATGGAGGTGAAGCGGCAGCTCGATGTGCTCGACCGCAATCTGGCGACCCGCGAATTTATGGCAGGTGACGAATACAGCATCGCCGATATGGCGATCTGGCCTTGGTATGGCGCGTTGGTCAAAGGCCTGATTTACGAGGCGGGCGAGTTTCTGTCCGTGAACGAGTATAAAAACGTCGTCCGCTGGACCGACCAGATTGCCGAACGGCCCGCAGTCAAGCGCGGACGGATGGTCAACCGCGCCTTTGGCGACCCAGCCAGCCAGCTCCACGAACGTCATGACGCCAGCGATTTTGATACCAAGACGCAGGACAAGATCGCTCCCGTCGCCGATTGACTTTCATAAATGTTCCTGTAATGTTCTACACTCATTTGGAGGAGTGATTCGATGATTGGATATGTAACTTTAGGCACCAATGATTTGCCACGCGCCGCGGTCTTTTATGACGCGATTGCTGCTGAGCTTGATACGCCGCGCATGATGGAGTTCGACGGCTTTATCGCATGGGGCAAGCCGGACGGCGCGGCAGGCATTGGACTGACCAAGCCATTTGACGGCAATGCTGCCAGCGTCGGCAACGGCGTGATGGTGGCGCTGGAGGCGAAGGACAAGGATCAGGTGCAGCGGCTTTACGACATCGCTTTGGCCAATGGCGGGGTCTGTGAAGGCCCTCCCGGACCGCGCGGTGAAGGCTTTTACGCCGGCTATTTCCGCGATCCGGATGGCAATAAATTGAACGCGTTTGTGATGGGTCCGGCGGCGGGGTAGGACGTAGGCTCAACTTCCTCAACTTTGGCCGGAAAGGACAAATGCGGAATGCCTAACCTGCTTGATAATCCGCTTCATCTCGGTTTGGGCGCGACTGCAGTGCCGCAACCGCCTTTCACCGGGATGGACTGGTATCAGGGCTATGGCGAACGCCATGATACCGATGGCGCTGAAGGGCGGCTGGTGTCCATGCACCGCTTTTCGGAAAGCTGGGACAGTTGGGAAATGCATCCCTCGGGCGACGAGGTTGTTCTCTGCCTTTCGGGGCAGATGACCTTGCATCAGGAACATGCCGATGGCTCGACCACCAGTGTCGCGATCAAGGCGAATGAATATGTCATCAACCCGCCTGGCACGTGGCACACCGCCGATATCGAAGGCGAAGCAACAGCCTTGTTCATCACAGCGGGCTTGGGGACTGAGCACCGCCCGCGTTGAGGCGTGACGCGCGTCACGCGCATGCTGCGTAAATTTACCTAGAAACGAAATGCGACCCGAGGGCTTCCCACTTCAGGAGACCCTCTCCTGAAGAGCTTGGCCGGACGCACTCCCGGCCAAGCTCATTTTTGTGGTAGCTATCGGCGGACGACGTCAACCGGCTGCAAGGTGAACTCCGCACCCAATTGCCCGCTGCCGCCAGCGACCTGCAATGCCAGCAACTGGTTGGGGCAATCTGCGCCAATATTGAAATCCTGCGTGCTCGCAAAGCCCCCCTGCCTGACAGGTATGGCGACAAACCATTTGCTGACATTCCCTGAAGCGACAAGACATTGCAGTTCCCAACGCACTTCCGAGTCAGGTGCCGTTTCCACCGCAGAATAGCGCGCGGCGAAGCGATAGTTGCCGGGTTTCAGGAACATATATTTGTGCATCAACTGCCCGCGCTCGCCAGTGCCGGCAAAAGCCGCAAAATTATAGCGGCCGTTTTTATCGGCTTGCGAAAATCCCCCGCCAATAGAGGGGCTTTCGACGACCTGCCAACCCGCTGCCGGATGACGAAGATTGACGGTATCCCTAGACAAGGATGCGGATTGAAAGGTCGCAGCCGCGCTGCCCGGCAAAGTGAGGTAATATTGCCGGAAAGCCGGATATTTACCCTTGCTAGCCAGCTGCACCAGCAGCGCGTTCGAATAGGCCTGATAATCGCCACCGCCGGAAATTTGTCCGGTTTTGACCAAAAGGTCCGCCACATTTGCAGGATTTTCAGCGGTGTTGATTGCCTCACCCAAAAACATCGGCAGCCACCCCGGACCCTTACGCACATATGGCGCAAGTCCGACCCAAACCTCGGGATCTGCAAGCGCGCTAATCAGCGTGGGAAACAATATCGAATGGCTGCTTGGCGTCGTCCGCATTGCGATGTCGTAGTGGTACAGCGCCTGCTTTTTGTCATTGCGTGCGACTGCATCTTCGATCAGCCATAATTGCGTACCGAAATCCCTGCGCGAAACTTTTTGCGAAAGCAGCATCAACTCGCGCTCTCTCTTTTGGTCGCCCCGCACGTCTGCCACATAACCTAGCAACCGAATGGCCACGGGGTTCAGCGCGCCGCCGCGCAATGATTGCTTTGCCATCGCCTCCACTTTCGCGAGTGTGGCCGGATCCTGCTTTTCTGCAAACAACTCGTCCGCCTTTCGCGAAAGTGCCGGCGGATGGTCTGGCACAAACCGCAGCGCCATGTCTGGGTTTCGCTACCACGTTACATTGGCAACGGCATGGACGAACGATAGCCAGGCTAGATAACCCGTGATTGAAAATATGGCGACCAACTTTACCCAATAGAGTGGCGGCTTCGCGCGCAGCGCGACAAATCGCGAAGGGGCTATACGTTTTCTGGGCATTGGGTGGGGGCGTACCTACAAAAATGGGTCGATATGACGGGCAGCGATAGGGTAAATCGGTCCAGCCATCAAGGCCGTCCAAATGCCAAGTTTGAGGCGGAGCGCACCTTGTATAAAGGCATCTTGCCCTCACCCAATTCTCTGTTAGCTAAGCATCATGGGTAGTTTTCCGTTTAGCGCGATAGTCGGTCAGAATGAAATGAAGCGGGCGCTGCTGATTGCCGCAGTTGATGCGCGCATTGGCGGAGTGATGATTTTCGGTGACCGGGGCACGGGCAAGTCCACCGCGGCGCGGGCATTGGCGGCGACTTTGCCATTGATTTCGGTGGTCGAGGGGTGCCGGTTCAACAGCGCGCCCGAGGCGATTGCTGACAGTCCGGACTATGTGCCGGGGGCTAAGGTGAAGGCTGTTAAAGCGAAGGTGCCGTTTGTCGATCTGCCTCTGGGCTCGACCGAGGATCGCGTGCTTGGCACGCTCGACCTGGAACGCGCGCTGGCGCATGGCGAAAAGCAGTTCGAGCCGGGATTGCTCGCCAAGGCGCATCGCGGGTTTCTGTATATCGACGAGATCAATCTGCTTGAGGACCATGTCGTAGACCTGTTGCTCGATGTCGCAGCGTCGGGTGAGAATCTGGTCGAGCGTGATGGGCTTTCCATCCGCCATCCGGCGCGGTTTGTGCTGGTGGGCAGCGGTAACCCGGAAGAAGGCGAATTGCGGCCCCAGTTGCTCGACCGCTTTGGCCTGTCGGTCGAGGTGCGAACGCCCGAGGATATCGCCGACCGAGTCGAAATCATGAAACGCTGCGATGCGAACGAGCAGGACGGTGCGAGTTTTGCGGCGGCGTGGGCGGACGAGGATGGCAAAGTTCTTAAGCGCATCGCCAAGGCGAAAGCGGCGCTGCCCAAGGTCGAAACGCCCGAGAGCATTCTCGAAGATATGGCGACTTTGTGCAAAGCAGTTGGCGCTGACGGGCTTCGCGGCGAACTTACGTTGATGCGCGGCAGTCGTGCTTTGGCGGCGCTTGATGGCAAGAAGACGGTGACGCGCAAGCATCTTACGCAAATCGCTCCCCTTGCGCTGCGCCACCGCCTGCGGCGTAATGTGCTCGACGAAACCGGTTCGACAACGCGGATCGAACGCGCGCTGGAAGAATTGTTCGGGTGAGCGAAGCGGCTGCACTCGATGCGGTCATGTCGGACGCGGCACTCGCCCTTCAACTTTTCGTTCGCAATCCTTCTTTGTTTGGCGGCATTGTCCTGCGGGGCGACGGGCCGGTGCGTGACGAGATGGTCGCCTTTGCCAAAGAAGCCATTGGCCAATTCGGTCCCGTCGCGAAAATCCCGTCCAATGTTGATACCGAGCGCCTGCTTGGTGGACTTGACCTGACCGCAACGCTCGCAACGGGGCAAAGCGTGTTGCGCGCTGGCCTGCTCGGCAGCGCAGCGGTCATTGTGCCGATGGCCGAGCGTGTGCAAGCGAACGTCGCAGCACATATCGCGCAAGCAATGGACGGCGGCGACGTTGCAGCGATCTTGCTCGACGACTCTCAAGAGCCCGATGAAGCGCCGCCGGCGGTGCTGACCGAGCGGATGGCGTTTTACTGCGATGTTTCGGCATTGCGCAGCTATGGCGGTGGAGCGGCGACAAAACCACTCATGCTTTCTACCGTTGAGCCGTTGGGCGACGAACAACTCCACGCCATTGCCGCGACCTCCGCTGCACTTGGCATCGGGTCAGTCCGCGCGTTGATTTTTGCAAACTCTGCTGCGCGCGCTCATGCTGCGCACAACGGACGCACCCAAGCCATTGACGAAGACATCGCTGCCGCCGTCCGGCTTGTCCTGTCGCCGCGCGCGACGCAGATGCCGCAGATGGAACCTCCACCGCCAGAGCCGGAGGATCGCCAGCCACAGGACAGCGAACCCGACGACAAAGAAGAAGACCGCAATATCGAGGATATCGACCTTGAGGATATCATGCTCGACGCTGCAGCCGCAGCGATCCCCAAACATATCCTCGACCAAATCGACGGTGCCGCCAAACGCGGCGGCAAGGGGCAGGGGGGCAAATCGGGGCAGAAACAGAAATCGGCCATGCGCGGGCGACCACTCGGGAGCCGTCCCGGCGTCCCGGGCAATGGCAAGCGCCTGTCGCTGATCGACAGCTTGCGCGCCGCCGCGCCTTGGCAGAATATCCGACGCCAACTGGCGCGCGCCGACGACTCGCGCATCATCCACATCCGCAAATCCGACCTTCGCGTGCGGCACTACGAACAACGCACCGAGAGCCTGACGATATTCGCGGTCGATGCGTCGGGATCATCGGCGCTGTCGCGGCTGGCCGAGGCAAAGGGCGCGGTCGAGATGATGCTGGCGCAGGCTTATGTGAAGCGCAGCCAAGTCGCGTTGATTGCGTTCCGGCAATCGGCGGCGGAGATATTGCTGCCCCCCACAAGGTCGCTGAACTCGGGCAAGGCGGGCATTAGCGGCGTTACCCGGCGGCGGCGGCACGCCGTTGGCTGCTGGCCTGCTGGCCGCACAGCAATTGGCCGAAGCCGCCCGGCGCGCCGGACAAACTCCAACCATTGCAATCCTCACCGACGGCAAGGGCAATGTCGTAATGGACGGCACCGCAAACCGCGCGGTCGCAATGGAGGAAGCGCATCAGGCCGCGCGCAATATAGCGGTGCTCGGGCTGAGCTGCATCGTCATCGACATATCGCCGCGCCCACGCGAGGAAGCCGCCGAACTGGCCGCCGCGCTAAACGGTCGCTATCTGCCACTACCCCAAGCGCAAAGCGCGGCAATGGTCGCGGCGATTGAAAGTTTGAACGGTTGAGCGGCCGCTACCCTGACTGGGCAACCGACGGCAAGGACTGGCCGAACCGCCTGGCGAGCCGCTTTGTCCGCGCTGGCGGATATGAATGGCATATGCAGATGATGGGCGAGGGACCAGTCTGCCTACTCATCCACGGCACCGGCGCTGCCACGCATAGCTGGCGCGATGTCATACCGTTGCTCGCCAAGCATTACACCGTCGTCGCGATGGACCTGCCCGGCCATGGCTTCACCAAAGGCAGCGGCAAGAGTCCAACGCTGGGGGGCATGGCGACATCGGTCGCGGCGTTGCTCGATGAACTCAAAATAACCCCCGACCTCATCGTCGGCCACAGCGCCGGCGTTGCGATCGCCGCGCAACTTTTGCTCGACAAGGGATGGCAAGCGCCACTCACCGGTTTCACCCCTGCGTTGATGCCATTTCCCGGCCTCGCCGCAAAGATTTTCCCCAGCCTCGCCAAGATGTTGTTCACCAACCCGTTCGTTGCGATCATCTTCTCCCGAATGGCACAAGCTCCCGGCCAGACTGCAAAATTCCTAACGCGCTCCACAGGGTCGCAAATCGATGCGGCTGGCGCGAAATATTATACGCGCCTGTTCAGCAAATCAGGGCACTGCGACGGCGCAATCCGGATGATGGCCAACTGGCGCTTGGAGGGGTTGGGCGCAAGGCTAGGTGATCTTGCCTCGCCAGTGTTGCTGGTGAGTGCAGCGAAGGACGCCGCAATCCCCAAAGCGGCGGTAGTCAAAGCTGTGGCGTTAATCTCGGGATGCGAGACGCAGGAGATGACGGCGCTCGGCCATCTGGCGCATGAGGAAGACCCTGCGCAGGCGGCGCAAATCGTGACGGGATTTGCCAAGGCTAAAATGCCTTCATGAACCGGTGATAGCGAAGGAGAGATGGAATGGAAGCGGGCGCATTCGACAATCTGGGTTGGATAGAAATAGTCTTCGTCGGCGTCGTCGCGTTGGGCCTCGGCTTCTGGCAATTATGGTCAATCAACCGTGAGATTGCCAAGGACAAGGAGAAGGCGGCGAAGGATGCTGCCACGTCCGACACCGATTAAACCTAGCGCTAGGTTTCCCTCGGCATCTTATACGGCAACATGAACTGGATCACCGGATTGACCAGCCGGTCGAGCGAAATGCTTTCCTGCACCGCGATGACCCGTTCGCCCCACATTCGCGCCGATAATGCTGTGCGCGCATAGAAGGGGGAATCTTCCCAGGTCTTGATGACTGAGGCATGGCCACGGTCGGCTCGGGTTTGGCGCTCCATCATCCAATATGTTCGCGGTAATGGGGCGACGAGGGGGAGTTCGACTTCCTGCGGCGTGCCACTGCTGTCGAAACGGAGTGCACTGGCAAAATGGCTGCCATCGCGGCGTTTGCCTTCGTAGATGACGGCGACCTGCTTGCCGACATGCGCGCGGGACCAGTGCCAGCTTTGGAAGCCGTCCTCGATCGGTTCGCTGCCATGATTGCTGTCGAGATAGCCGCTGCCGTTCCACGCGATATCGGGCTGCTCCATCTTCACCTCGATCCGTGCGCGTGGAGCGATGGCTTGCCAGCAATGACGCCCGACTGGGTCGAGTTTGAAGCTGCGTTCGTTGAACATTTCGGGGTGCAGGATGATCTGCCCCTTCACCCGCCGCCGCCACGGAATGCCCAAGCGAATGTCGCGTTCCTCGATGTCGATGATCAGGCGGTCCTTGTCCCAGCGCATCGCGCTCGGCCCGATTTGCAGGCAATCGCGATCCTGCCGCGTATCGGCGGCACCGCGTTCGGTCATCACCCAACGCGCACCTTTGCCGTAGAGCGCGATGTTGAGGCAGCTATGGTCGAGTGGAATGTTGCGGCCTGATTGCTTGTAATATGGCGAGAAAACGCTGCCGATAAAGCCGATGATGGTCAGCCCGAACCGCTCATCATCGCTGAGCGCGTCGACATACCACCAGCGATAGCCTTGCGGTGGTACCACGGTGTCGAAATAAGGTCGGACAGCACGGCTTCGCTCGCTAGCCTCCCCGACAAGGCGGCCATCGGCACCCCCGCGCCCGGATGGGTCGCTCCGCCCGCGCAATAAAGACCACGGATCGACGTCCGGCTGCCGGGGCGCAGGAAGGACGCCGCCCACCCGTGCGAGGCCCGTCCATAAAGGGCTCCACCCGTCGCCGGGAAGAGCGTCGCGAACTCGTTCGGCGTCACCAAATGGTGCGGCATGGGCGTTTCCAGCTCCAGCCCGCAGCTTCTCAAGCGTTCCAGCATGTTCGCGGTGCATATTTCTCTCTCCTCCGAAGAATATTGGTGGCGGTCGCCATTGGCGGGCGCGTTGACGATGATTTGCAGGCGCTCCGCGCCGGTTGACTGGCCGTGGGCGCGGTCTAGTGCGCAAACATAAGCGGTGGGGTTTGACGGCGGGCTGCCGCCTTTGATTTCGCGGAATTCAGTGGGGTAATCTGGACCGAAAAATACATTGTGATGGTCGAGGTCAAAGCCCTTGGTCTTGGTGTTGACGAGCCACACCATCGCCGAAAGCGAGCGCGCTTTCTGGGGCACCTTGCGCGTAGCAGGTGCAACATCGTTGCCAAACAGACCCGATGCCAGCGCAGCGGGGTCGCCGTTGAAGATGATTTTGCTCGCGGACAATCGCTCGCCATTCGCCAATTCGACCCCCGTAGCGGATTTATCGCGGACCGTGATTTTCGCGACTGATTGCCCATAGCGAAACACTGCGCCCTTTTCCTTGGCCAGTTTTTCCAGCGCGCTTGCAAGCGCGCTCATCCCACCTTTGATGGCCCAAACTCCCTGAGCCTCGACATGCGCGATCAGCATCAAAGTGGCTGGCGTCTGGAACGGCGATGACCCGCAATAGGTCGTGTAGCGCCCGAACAACTGCCGCAGCCGAGAATCAGGGAAATATTTGCCCAAAGCCGACCATAAAGACGTATAGGCCCGCAAGGTCATCCAGTCAGGAAGCCCGCGTAATCCCATACGCCAGCCGAGCGTCAACGGATTGGTCTTCGAACCGCGTAGAAATGGGCGATCCAATGCATCGTGTAGCCGTTTGGCTTCTTTTGAGAAGCTACGGAAACCAGCGGCAGCTTTGGCGCCTGCGAACTCGCCAATTGCCGTTTCGCTCTGCTCCTGGTCTGCATATAGATCGAGCCGCTCATCCGGCCCCCATGCGTGGCGCGCGATCCGGTCGGCGCGATGCAAACTGATATAATCCTCGGTGCGCGCTCCGGCGGCTTCGAAAATATCGTCTATGACCGCCCGCATCGTAAAAACCGTTGGGCCAGCGTCGATCATCGCGCCGCCGACATTCAGTTGGCGGACTTTGCCGCCGGGGCCATTTTCCTTTTCGACGACGGTGACCGACACTCCCCGGGAAGCCAGCAAAACCGCACTCACCAAGCCGCCGATGCCTGCGCCGATGATAACGGTCTGACTGTCCTGAACGATATGTCCGCTCCCCACGAGAAGTTTGGGTTTGACCGAAAGCTATCAGAAGTCCAATCCACTGGACAAGCAATATGTCCGAAGTATTTGACAATCTCACTTGGAAGACCCGCTGGGTTATGCGCCGCAATATTATATTGGGCAGCGCAAAGTTTCAGCATTGGGCATCACGAACGCCGATTATCCGCGGTATCGCAAGGCGGCGGGCGGCGGCGCAGTTCGATATGATTGCCGGATTTATCTACTCGCAAATATTGACGGCGTTCGTGAAGGCCGGGCTGATCGAGTTTCTTAACGGACATTTGCGAACTTTTGACGAGATTACCGAGTTCACAGGGCTTTCGCCAGATGCAACCGATCGGCTGCTGAGGGCAGGGCAGTCGCTCCAAATCGCCGAGTCGCCGCAACCCGGGCTCTGGACATTGGGCGAAGCAGGCGCGCCTTTGTCGGCCAATGAAGGCGCGATGGCGATGATCCGGCATCATCATTTGCTCTATAGCGATCTGGCCGATCCGCTGGCGTTGCTGTCCAAAAACCGAAGCGCGGAAACCGCGCTATCGGCTTATTGGACTTATGCTTCCAAGGACGACAGCAACGAGGGCGCAGCTGGCTATTCGGCGCTAATGGCCGCCACTCAGCCAATGGTGTCGCAGCAAATACTGGATGCCTATGACTTCGCTGCGCATCGGCGGATGCTTGATATTGGCGGCGGATCGGGTGCATTTACCGCAGCCATCGCCGCGGCAGCGCCGGATGTTCAATTTGGCATCTTTGATTTGCCCGATGTTATCGCCGAAGCCCGAAAACGACTCGGGTCTACGCAAATCGAATTTCACCCGGGAAGCTTTAAAGAGAATGCGATTCCGACGGGCTATGATCTGATCACGCTCGTGCGAATCCTCCACGACCATGATGACGATGTCGTCCAAGCGCTGCTCCCTAAGATTTATCAGGCTCTCCCGAAGGGCGGACGGTTGTTAATCGTCGAGCCGATGGCCGAAAGCGCTCACGCAGAACGAATGGGTGGCGCCTATTTCGGGCTATATCTTTGGGCAATGGGCTCGGGCAGGCCAAGGACAGCAGCGGAGGCCATAAAGATGCTCAAAGCGGCTGGCTTCGTTACGATAAATCCCGTCAAAACCGCACTTCCAATCATCACCAGCGCGCTTGTCGCAATAAAATGACACTTTAACTGTCCAAATTATTTGACATTTAAAAGTGTTCCGATACTTTGACACCTGACAGAGTCTCTATCCGGTAAAATCGGCGAAGAGACCGAAGGAGGATAAGTTAGTTTTGGAGACTTCAGCCGTCATATTCGATGCACCGGGCAGTCTGGAAATGCGCAAAACTGCGCTGACTGCCATGGAATCGGGCGATGTCAGGGTTGAAATTCACTACAGCGGCATCAGCACCGGTACCGAGAAGCTTTTGTGGACCGGCCAGATGCCTGCATTCCCGGGCATGGGCTATCCTTTAATCCCTGGTTACGAGTTGGTTGGCCGAATCGTTGATGCTGGTTCCGAACACCAATCACGTATCGGCGAATGGGTGTTTGTCCCCGGCGCCAGTTGCTACCGCGATGCGCGCGGCCTGTTCGGCGGTGCGGCGCGCAATGTCATTGTGGCTTCGGCACGCGCGATGCCCGTTTCTGAAAATCTGGCGGAGCAGGGGATATTATATGCGCTTGCTGCAACCGCGCTCCACGCCATTTGCCACGGTGAACCGCCGCAACTGATTATCGGCCACGGCATCCTTGGACGCCTGCTTGCTCGGTTGACCGTAGCGGCGGGGGTTCCTGCTCCTGTGGTGTGGGATACCAATTCATCGCGTCAGTCGGGCGCGAGCGGATATAAGGTCATCCATCCTGACGATGATGACCGTCGTGATTATCATCACATCTATGATGTTAGCGGTGACGCTTCATCGTTGAACGATTTCATCGGCCGTCTCGCCAAGGGTGGCGAACTGGTACTTGCAGGCTTCTACAGCCAGCCAATCAGCTTTGCGTTCGCACCTGCCTTCCAACGTGAGGCTCGGCTTCGCATCGCGGCGGAATGGCAACCCGAAGATTTGGCGTCGGTCCACGCGCTGATTGAAACCGGCGCTCTGAATCTGTCGGGCCTCATCACAAGCGTTGAGCCAGCGGGCAACGCACGCACTGCCTATCCCGAAGCTTTTGAAAACCCCGATTGCCTGAAAATGGTTCTCGATTGGAGAGATTGTCAATGAGCATGCTCGATATCGACGCACTGCGGAACGAGGCTTCTATCGAGCCCGATCCCGTGCCGACTGGTGAAGTCACCAAGGAAACGCAGATCATAGCGATCTACGGCAAGGGCGGTTCGGGCAAGAGCTTCGCGCTTGCCAACCTGTCCTACATGATGGCGCAGCAGGGCAAGCGCGTCCTGTTGATCGGCTGCGATCCGAAGTCGGACACCACTTCTCTGCTGTTCGGCGGCAAATCGACGCCGACTATTATCGAAACATCATCGGCCAAGAAACTGGCGGGCGAAGAAATCAGCATCGAGGATGTCTGTTTCCAACGCGACGGTGTGTTTGCAATGGAACTGGGCGGACCCGAAGTGGGCCGCGGTTGCGGCGGCCGCGGGATTATCCACGGCTTTGAAACGCTGGAGAAATTGGGCTTCCACGACTGGGGCTTCGACTATGTTCTGCTTGATTTCTTGGGTGACGTAGTCTGCGGCGGCTTTGGCCTGCCGATTGCGCGGGATATGTGCCAGAAGGTGATCGTCGTCGCCTCGAATGACCTGCAGTCGCTCTACGTTGCCAACAACGTCTGCAAGGCAGTCGAATATTTCCGCAAGATGGGTGGCAATGTCGGTGTTGCTGGCATGATCCTGAACAAGGACGATGGCACGGGCGAGGCCAATGCCTACGCCGAAGCTGTCGGGATTCCGGTACTGTGCGCCATTCCGGCAAACGAAGACATCCGCAAGAAATCGGCGAACTATCAGATCATCGGCAAGCCCGGTGGTCAATGGGCGTCGCTCTTTGAAGAACTCGCGATCAACGTTGCCGAAGCGCCGCCGCTTCGTCCGAACCCGCTCGATCAGGACGGACTGCTTGGGCTGTTCAGCGCTGATATTACAGGCGCCGATTTCTCGCTCCATCCAGCGACCCAAGCTGACATGCGCGGCGGCACATATGAGACGAAGCCGTCGCTCGAAGTGATTTATGACGAGGTCTGATGCGTGAATGATGTAACTGCCTTGACCGACACAGACCGCACTCGTGACCGCATAGACCTTGCTGGCGCTGGCGGAGCATGTTCGTCAAAAGACACGATGCGCGATGCCGCGAAGAAGGCGGGCAAGACCGAAATCCTCGACCAATATGCCAAGGACTATCCGCTTGGGCCTCACGACCAGCCGCAGTCGATGTGTCCGGCCTTTGGCAGCTTGCGTGTTGGCCTTAGGATGCGGCGCACAGCCACGATCCTGTCAGGCTCGGCCTGCTGCGTTTACGGCCTGACCTTTACCTCGCATTTCTATGGCGCACGCCGCAGCGTCGGCTATGTCCCGTTCAGTTCGGAAACTTTGGTCACCGGCAAGCTATTCGAAGATATCAAGGAAGCCGTCGAGTTGATGGCTGATCCTGAAAAATATGACACCATCGTCGTCACCAATCTATGCGTGCCGACGGCAAGCGGCGTTCCGCTGCGGTTGTTGCCAGACTCGATCAATGGTGTCCGCATCATCGGCATCGACGTTCCGGGCTTCGGCATTCCAACCCACGCAGAGGCCAAGGACGTGCTTGCTGGCGCGATGTTGAAATATGCGCGCGAAGAGGCCGAGCAGGGGCCAGTGGCGGCGCCATCAGCGTTAGCTGACAAGCCAACGGTTACATTGCTTGGCGAGATGTTCCCCGTCGATCCGATGGGCATCGGTCATATGCTTGAGCCATTGGGACTTGCGGCGGGACCCGTTGTCCCGACGCGTGAATGGCGCGAACTTTATGCGGCGCTCGATGGGGCAGTCATTGCGGCTATCCATCCGTTTTACACCGCCAGCGTCCGCGAGTTCGAAGCGGCTGGCCGCAAAGTTGTCGGTTCGGCTCCGGTCGGACGTGACGGCACGGCAGCTTGGCTGAAGGCCATCGGCGAAGCAACCGGCGCGAGTGCTGACCAGATTGCCGCGGCACAAAATGCGGTGTTGCCGGCTATCGACAGTGCTTTGAAGGCCAAGCCAATCAATGGCCGCATCACGGTATCGGGCTATGAGGGCTCCGAACTTTTGGTTGCGCGTCTATTGATCGAAAGCGGCGCTGATGTGCCTTATGTCGGCACCGCCTGTCCCAAGACACCTTGGTCGGAGCCTGACCGTGAATGGCTCGAAGCCAAGGGCGTCCGCATCAAATACCGCGCGAGCCTCGAAGACGATATCAAAGCGGTCGAGGAGTTTGGCCCCGACCTCGCCATCGGTACGACGCCCGTCGTCCAGCACGCCAAGGCGAAAGCCATTCCGGCGCTATATTTCACTAACCTGATTTCCGCACGGCCGTTGATGGGCGCCGCGGGTGCAGGCAGTCTTGCCCAGGTCGTGAACGGCGCGATCGGCAACAAAGCTCGCTTCGACAAGATGAAGGAATTTTTCGAAGGCATCGGCACCGGCCATACCGCTGGCATCTGGGAAGATACGCCGACCGATCGCCCCAAGTTCAAAGCCAAATATGCCGCCCAAAACGCGCTTGCCGCAAAAGCCGCGGAGTTCATCGGCTCATGACGCTGATCATCGATCATGACCGGGCAGGTGGCTATTGGGGCGCGGTTTACGCGTTTACGGCGGTCAAGGGCTTGCAGGTTATCATCGACGGTCCCGTCGGTTGCGAAAATTTACCGGTCACTTCGGTATTGCATTATACCGACGGCCTGCCGCCACATGAATTGCCCATCGTTGTAACCGGCCTTGGCGAAGACGAATTGGCCAAGACCGGCACCGAAGGCGCGATGAAGCGCGCTTGGAAAACGCTCGATCCCGATCTGCCCGCTGTGGTGGTCACTGGATCGATTGCCGAAATGATCGGCGGCGGCGTGACGCCCGAAGGCACCAACATCAAGCGCTTCCTGCCGCGCACGATAGACGAGGATCAATGGCAATCCGAAGACCGCGCATTGTCGTGGCTGTGGACCGAATTTGGCCCGAAGAAAGTCCACGCACCATCGATTTTAAAAGAGGGCGAAAAGCCGAAGGTCAACATTATCGGGCCTTCTTATGGTATGTTTAACATGCCGTCCGATCTCGCCGAAATTCGGCGGCTGATTGAAGGCATTGGTGCCGAGGTCAATATGGTGTTTCCATTGGGAAGCCATCTCGCCGACATCCACAAGCTCGCGCATGCCTCGGTCAATGTCTGCATGTACCGCGAATTTGGACGCAATCTGTGCGAGCTGCTTGAGCGGCCTTATTTGCAAGCACCCATCGGGCTCGACTCTACAACGAAATTCCTGCGCCAACTCGGCGAAATGGCGGGTCTCGATCCAGAGCCATTCATCGAAAAAGAAAAGCACACAACGATCAAGCCGCTGTGGGATCTGTGGCGTTCGGTCACCCAGGATTTCTTCGGCACGGCAAGCTTCGGCATCGTCGCCAATGAAACCTATGCGCGCGGCATCCGCAAGTTCCTTGAAGACGATATGGGCTTACCCTGCAACTTTGCCGTCGGCCGCACCGCCGGGGTCAAGACCGACAACCATAACGTCCGCGAGATGATTGCGACCAATCCGCCACTAGTGATTTTCGGCAGTTATAACGAACGCATGTATATGGCCGAAACGGGCGCGCGTGGCATATTCATTCCGGCAAGCTTTCCGGGCGCCGCGATCCGCCGCCACACTGGCACACCCTATATGGGTTATTCGGGCGCAACTTATCTGGTGCAGGAAGTGTGCAACGCGCTGTTCGACGCGCTGTTCCACATCCTGCCCTTGTCGACGCAAATGGACGCAGGCGCGGCAACGCCTGCTCGCCGCGAAACATCGCTGCAATGGGACCGCGATGCCAAATCCAAACTCGACGCAATCGTCGAAGCGCAACCTGTTTTGGTCAGGATCTCCGCCGCCAAGAATCTGCGCGATGCCGCTGAACGCAGCGCACGGCGCGCAGGCGAGGATCATGTTTCAGCCGACCGTTTGGCGGCGACAATGCTTGAAGGGGCAGGCGTATGAGCCGCTCCACAAATTCGTCCGGTGGGACCACCGGATGTCACCAACCTTTGCAGCAGAGGGTGCTGCGGGGAAACCGCCCGGAAGAGCAGCTATTTGCAGCTCAAATGGGGCTAATATGGAGTAGGGAATATGAGCGATAACGAACGCTTCGGACCTGGGGCTTATTTGACCCCGGAAGAAGCCAAGGAGTTTCACAAAATGTTTGTGAGCAGCTTCATCATTTTTACCATCATTGCGATTGTTGCGCATGTGCTGGTGTGGATGTGGCGTCCGTGGCTACCCAGCGTCAACGGCTATGCAATGCTGCAAGACACTGTTCAGGTTGCAACCGCAACCATCACAACATTTTTGGTATAAGGAGGCGGTATCATGTGGAGACTTTGGATAATATTTGATCCGCGCAGAACACTCGTTGCTTTGGCAATATTCCTGTTTGTTCTGGCTCTTTTGATTCACTTCATTCTGTTGAGCACTGACCGGTTCAACTGGATTGAAGGGCCTGCTGCTGCACCTGCTGTTGCAGCCGCCGTTGCTGCACCTGTTGCGGCACCTGCGGCTGACCCGGCAGCTGCTCCGGCTAATTGACCTGAACCCAAGCCCCTAAAGAGGTCGTGGCGCTTCGGCGTCACGTACCTCCCGGGATTGGAATTCATGATCAGGTTGTCCACCATATTGGTGGCGAGAGGTTTGCCCGGTGGGCAAAAGGGGACGTGCTATGTCGCTGTTAAGCTTTGAAAGAAAATATCGTGTCCGTGGCGGTACTCTGATTGGGGGGGACCTGTTCGATTTCTGGATCGGGCCTTTCTATGTCGGGTTTTTCGGCGTCATTTCTGCGATATGTGCAATATTGGGGACGGCATTGATATTCTATGCCGCCTCATTGGGACCCACATGGAACCCGTGGCTGATCTCGATTAATCCGCCGGATGTTAAATATGGGCTTGGCCTTGCCCCGCTGAAAGAGGGCGGGTTCTGGCAAATCATCACAATGTGCGCCACAGGTGCATTCATTTCGTGGGCGCTTCGAGAAGTCGAAATCTGCCGAAAACTTGGCATGGGATATCATGTACCGATTGCGTTCGGCTTTGCTATCCTGGCTTATGTGACTCTGGTTATATTCCGGCCATTCCTGCTTGGTGCATGGGGCTATGGATTTCCCTACGGTATATTCAGTCACCTCGACTGGGTATCGAACACGGGGTACCAATATGTAAATTTCCATTATAATCCGGCGCATATGATTGCGGTGTCGTTCTTCTTTACGACCACCTTCGCACTTGCGCTGCATGGCGCGCTTATCCTGTCGGCGGTCAACCCGATGAAGGGCGAGAAAGTCAAAACCCCCGAATATGAAGATACCTTTTTCCGCGACTTCATCGGCTATTCGGTCGGTACCATCGGCATTCACCGCCTTGGCTTGTTCCTGGCGTTGAACGCCGGTTTCTGGAGTGCGGTTTGCATCATCATTGCCGGACCACTTTATGCAGGCGGCTGGCCTGAGTGGTGGGAATGGTGGCGCAACATACCAATTTGGTCTTAACGGGAGGGTAAAGAAATGGCACGTTATCAGAACATATTTACCCAAGTGCAACTGGCGCACGCCCCCGAAATGGGCATGCCACTACCCGCACGGGATGAACCTCGGCTCAACATGACCGGCGCCAGTTACTGGATGGGCAAGTTCGGACAGGCACAGATCGGCCCGATCTATCTTGGATGGCTGGGTATCGCATCGCTCATCTTCGGATTTTTCGCAATCGAGATTATCGGTTTCAATATGGCCGCGTCGGTCAACTGGGATCCTGTCGAGTTTGTTCGTCAGTTCTTCTGGCTGGGCCTCTACCCTCCCGGACCTGAATATGGATGGACACCGTTTGTCCCGCTTGCCAAAGGCGGCTGGTGGATATTAGCAGGCTTTTTCCTGACGACATCGATCATCTTGTGGTGGGTTCGCGGATATCGCAGGGCAAGGGCGCTGGGGATGGGCACACACGTGTCGTGGGCATTTGCTGCTGCGATCTGGCTTTATCTGGTTCTCGGCTTCATCCGTCCGTTCTTCATGGACAGCTGGGCAGAATCAGTGCCTTTCGGCATCTTCCCGCACCTTGAATGGACCAACAATTTCTCGCTGCAGTACGGGAATCTGTTCTACAATCCATTCCATGCGCTCTCCATTGTGTTCCTGTACGGCTCGGCCTTGCTGTTCGCCATGCATGGCGCGACGATCCTTGCGGTCGGTCGCTATGGCGGCGAACGCGAGCTTGAGCAGATTACCGATCGGGGTACGGCATCCGAGCGTGCCGCCCTGTTCTGGAGATGGACCATGGGCTTCAATGCTACGATGGAATCGATCCATCGCTGGGCTTGGTGGTTTGCGGTGCTTTGCCCGCTGTGCGGCGGCATCGGCATATTGCTGACCGGTACGGTGGTTGATAACTGGTATCTCTGGGCCATCGAACATGGATATGCACCTGAATATTAGAGGCTGCACGAGACCAGTATGTAAGGAACCCGGCCTTCGCGGCCGGGTTTTTTATTTGACCGCCTTGCGCCGCTTCAGGTCATACAGATGGACCGGGAATGCCAGCATTAACGGCAGGGACACAAAGGGCCATGCCATGCCAGTAAGAGCAGCACGCAGGGCAATCATCATCAGCACCGCTGGCAGCAACGCAGGAATAATATCAGCCCATAGATTTGAGCGCAGCCTAAGCCAGATCGCCTCGACCACCAGTACCGCCAGAACGATGTCGACCGCCCTGCCGCTGGCGAAAAATTCATCCATCAGCCAAATGGACCGTTGAGCTGAACCACCTGATAGTTAAGCACGCCGGCTATGGTCACCCAGGCCAGATAGGGTAGCAGCAACAACGCTGACCATTTCGAAAAGCGGCCGCAAAAAAAGATCAGCACCAGTATCGACAGCCATAGAGCAATCAGCTCGTACAAGGCGAGATCAGGACGCTCCATGCGGAAGAACAGAAAGCTCCAGCCGAGATTCAGAAATCCGTTCAGCGCGAACAAGCCAAGCGAGATTTCAACTTCGCGGCGCGTCCGCGCTTTTTCCCAAGCAAGCACGCCGGCTACTGCGATAAGTGCGAAGATTGCCGTCCAGATGACGCCAAACATATAGTCAGCAGGGGCCCAGCTTGGTTGTTTAAGCGAATAATACCAAGTGTCGAGAACGGTTATCGAGCCGCCCACGATAGCGGTAACCAACGCCAATGTTCCCGCAATGACTATCGGGAAAAATCCGGCTCTGGTCATAAATCTATATTACCTCTCAACCGCCTTCAAACCAAACAAATGGCCCAAATCCTTGAAGAATATCCGGACATGCGCCATCGGATCACGTCTGACCAGTTGTTTGTTCATATAGGCTTCCCATGTCAAGCGCTGCACATCGGGATCTTCGCACATCTTGACGAAGCGTTCGCGGCGCTTGTCATTCTTGTACCAGAAATATTGCATCATCCCCAATATCCAGAACACGCGGCCATGCGCCTTCATAAATGATTTGCGCGCCAACCGAAGCGACCGTGCATCGCCGGTTTTAAGATACGCCGCAACAGCATCAGCGCTGTTCCGGCCGGCGGTCATCGCATAATAGATGCCCTCACCCGACGATGGCGCAACTACGCCCGCGGCATCCCCGGCGACCACGACATTGCGGCCATTGTCCCACCGTTTGAGCGGCTTTAGCGGAATCGGCGCGCCTTCCTTGCGGATCGTTTTCCAATGCGAAAGCCCGGTCTGTTCGCGCATCAAACGCGTCGTTTCCCGAAGCGGAAAACCTTTATCTGCGCTACCCAGTCCTATGCTCGCGGTTTTGCCGTGCGGAAATATCCAGGCATAAAAATCAGGCGACAGATGTCCCTGATAATAGACGTCGCAGCGCGTTTCTTCGTAATCAGCGTCGATTTCGTCGGGGACTTCGACTATCTCATGATAGGCAAAGACGCATTTTACGTGGTCGGCATTTTTGATGCACTGTTTCGCAACGTTCGAGCGCGCACCGTCGGCACCAATCACCGCGCGCGTCGTAACGGTCTGGACATCTGAAGCGCGATCGGTGCGATAATTGAGAGTGACGATATCATTGCTGTCATCGATATCCTCGCACTTGCCGGTAACACGCGTAGCGCCTGCCTCGGCGGCACGATTACGTAGCCATTCGTCGAATGTGTCGCGGTCAACCATGCCAACAAAGCCGTCACCGACGGGCATTACGACTTTTTTGTTTGATGGAGCGATGATCCGCGCCGATTTGGCATGCGCTACGAGCAACGTCTGCGGGATATCGAAATCCTTTAGCAAGCGCGGTGGTACAGCGCCGCCACAAGGCTTAATCCGCCCCGCTTTATCGAGCAGCATGACCTTGTGTCCCGCCCGCGCAAGATCATTTGCCGCCGTCGCCCCCGACGGTCCGCCACCGACGACAATTACATCATAATCTGGTTGGACGCTCATATCTGCATCGCCTTTCGTGATTGGGTTGGCCGGGTCAGGCTGGTTCCCGTCGCGACCAACGCGGCAAGAACGAACATTATTGCTTCAATGGCAAATACCCACTGAAACGCGATACCATCTTGCCCCATGATGAAGCGCAATCGATCGACGATAACTGCGCCGAGCAAGCCGCCGGTGCCGAAGGCCACCGCCTGTGATGCACCCCAAACGCCCATTCGTGCACCTTCGCCAGAGTTTTTTCCGTCGCTTGCAAGACCGAGCATCGCACTGACCGCTGCGACGGCGAATATCCCGTTCGCTAGTCCAAGCCCGAACACATTGACCTTAAGTGGCCAAGCGATGCCGAATGTTGCGGCCATCGATAATCCGGCCAGCATGACGGCAGAACCAAAACATCCAAGTACAATCCAGAGCTTCAAATTCGGACCGAATTTCTTGGTGTATAGGCTGCCCCCCAAACCCGCAACCAGCATCCCGGCTAATATGCCGCTATGCTGAAGGCCCGATAGCTGGGTCGACTCACCTGGTGTCATTTCGAAAACCAACCCGGCGAAAGGTTCAAGGATTAGATCCTGCATGCTGTAGGCCAGCATCGAAATGAACACGAAATAGGTAAAGCGCCGCGCCTGATTATCGCGCCAGATGTCGCGAAGGACTTCGGCAAAACTGGCCCCTGTTTCACTGCGTTGTGAAGATAAAACAGGCTGGCTGTTTCGCTCCAACCCGCGCAAAGCCAGCATGGCGAGGCAGAATGCAATCAGCACGACAACACTGCACACGATGGCTAAACGCGCCTCGCTGAACGGATCAAGATATGCGCCGGACACACCGGCAGCAATTACGATTCCTGCGACCATCATAGTCCAGCTAATCGCAGCGGCGGCCGGCTTGCGTTCGTCGGCGACGCGCGATGCCAATAATGCCAGCAACGCAGTACCCGACATCCCGACGCCAAGGCCGATGAGTGTGAACCCGGCGACTGCCACAATGACGGGAAGCGCGCCCGACCCCGACATCATAATGGTCGCATCGACCGAAATCAATGCGCCAAGCGCCAATATTCCCATACCCGTCATAACCCAGGAGCTGCGCCATGCCGACCGGTCCGAGCGATGACCCCATAAAGGGCGGGTCAACTGAACGCCATAATGCCAAGCGACCAGCGCCGCCGGGATCGCTGCTGCGATGGCATATTCGACAACCATGACGCGATTGAGCAGCGATGTTGCGAGCATGACCATAGCCCCTATAGCAGCCTGCACCGTGCCGAGCCTTAAGATACCAAGCCAGCCGATACCTAATGATTTGGCTGCGTTTCCGGTCATATATATCCCCCAAGGCCAAGCGCGGCGGCCAGCATCCCGAATACGTAAAGCGACACGCCTGTGGCGTTGTACCAGGGTGCGAATTTAGCTGGGTCACTAACGAGGCGAACCATCAGACCTATCTGGATTGCAACAAACAGGCCGACGATTGCGGCAGATAATGCCATGCCTTGCCAGACCAACAGGGCGATTACAGCAATCTGCGCGAGCGCCATGACGGAACACGCAAACAACGCGGCACCGCGTACGCCCATCGTCACTGGAAGCGATCGAAGACCCGTGGCACGGTCGCCTTCTACTGCCTTGAAATCGTTGAGCGTCATAATCCCATGCGCACCAAGGCTGTAGAGCAGCAAGACGGCAAGCGTATCGACAGAGGGCAGGGTGCCCAACATCACGCTGGCGCCCGTAAACCAGGATAGGCCTTCATAGCTCAGCGCGCAGACCAATGGCCCGAGCCAGCCGCTGCGCTTGAAACGGAACGGCGGCGAACTGTAAGCCCAGCCGCAAAACAATGCGACGCATGTTGCGAGCAAAACCCACAGACCGAGCGCAGCAGCCAGCGCGAGTGATATCGATGAACCGGCAAGTGCAATCCAGATGGGCCAGCGGCCGGGAACGCGCCCAGAAGGTATCGGGCGGCTTGGTTCGTTGATGGCATCGACATGCCGGTCGCAATAATCATTGATAACCTGGCTCGTGCCGCAAACAATCGGGCCCGTAAGCGCGATTCCGGCGGCGAGAAAGACCCAGTTATCGGCGATAGAAATGCCAGACGAGACAACGCCACACATGAACGCCCACATCGGCGGGAACCATGTCACTGGCTTAGTCAGTTCCACCACATCCCGAATCCCGGGAATTCGCGCAAAATCAGAGGAAATCGCAGATTCTGACATGGCACGAGGCTATGTCAGATAGTTTGGACTGTCAAATTATTTGGACAGATAAAATGTCCAGTTTTGCAATGCCCCCGTCTGCCGAAAATCAGTCTTTACCGAGTAAATTTCCAAGGCCATGGCGGTGCAGTTTCGAGTAGAGGCTCTGGCGGCTTAGTCCCAGAATTTCAGCTGCAGATGCACGATTATCCGACGTGTGCACCAAGGCCGCTTCGATACACATACGTTCGATGAGGTCGGTACTTTCGCGCACGATTTCCTTCAGTGGTTTCCTGCCGACAAGCTCTGTCAACTGCTCAACCGACCGTGGATAGTTCCCGCCCGATTGCGGCAGATCGCGTTCGCGTCTGCCGATACTACGCACCGAATAACCGAACAAAGGTTGCTCGCGCTCGATCATGATTGCAGATATTTCCACTGGCTCTTCGCCACCGTTTAGATCGTTGACGACCGAGCTGAAATTGCGGACGTTCTGGTGATCCTTTAGCTGCTTTTTGAGCAAGCCTATATCAACATCTGGTCGACCAATGAATCGATTGAGCGAGACGCCCAGAAGCTGTTCGACCGACCCTGCTTGCACAAGCTCGGCAAAGGCTCGGTTAGCGACGATAATTGACTGCTTTTCGTCCGTCAGCACAAAGGCATCGGGCATTTTTTCGACAACGTCCAAGACATATTGATCGGACTGCTTGCCGGGCACCTCATGCAAACCGTCGTCGATATTGATTAACCAATATTGCTTGCCCGACTGCCGGAAGGCAGACGCCGCGATTTTGACATATCCCGACCGACCCGTCAGCCGGACGCTGACCGGAGCGATCGCGCTGTTGACTGAAACGGCAGCGATATAGGCGATTACGTCATCGCGAAATTCCCGTTCGACGAGGCTAAGCAACCCCTTGCCTTCGAGCGAGCCGGGCGCTGCACCCATCAGCGAATGACAGGCACGGTTGGCTTGCTGAATTTCATGCCCGTCTGCATCCGCAATCAGCACCGGGTAAGAGATATTGTCGAACAACAGCCGGTAACGTGTCTCGGTCTGACGCAGATGCAGATAATCGCGTTCCATCGACTGCTGCGTTTTGAGCAGGCGTTGTTGCAGCACCGAAATTGACCTTAAGTCACGACCAATAGCAATGTGCCAGTTGCTGTCGCGCGGCTTGATAACTTTGTAGTTTACCGGGACATCTTCGCCCTCATGCAAATGGTTCACCTGCCGCCAGACATTTCTATTGGGATGATCTGAGTCGAGCAACTGCTCTATTTTCGGCCTGCTTTCGACCGTGACGGTATCGGACCATTTCTGCCCAATCCATTGATTTGCAAAGGCATGATCGCGCACGTTGACCGCAATGTCGCGAATAATCTTGTTCTCATCCACCGCGAGCATGAAGTCGCCTGCGCAATAGGCAAGACTAATAATGTCCTCTTTCGTGAATCCTTCGAACATGCCTTCGGGATCACTGAATGGAATCTGGTCACTACTGGTAGACTCTAGGTTCATCGAAGGAACCAGTTCCTTATGTTAGATGTTCGAAACATTCCAATTTTACCGGTACCAGACGATCTGCAAGCGCGACAGCGGACATGGCATCGATTGCCGTTGCATCTGCACCGCATTCGTCAACCAGTTCAGGTTGTTCGTTGATGACACGCCCACCCAGCATGATGCGGATGTGCGGGTTGCTAGACACAGCTTTAATCGTTTTGACCATGCTGCCGAGCAGCGCCGTAGAGCAGTCCCGGCTAACCGTCAATCCGATGAGGTCGTAATGCCGCTTTGCAAATTTTCCTGTGAGGTCGGATTGCGTCGGTTCGATCATGACATCGGTATCCCATCCGGCACGTTGGAAGCATTCTGCCACCATCAACGTGCCAAAACTGTGCTGTTCGCCAGGCATCATCGAAAAAAGCGCCGAGCGTTGGCCGTGGCCCGGACGGGACTTTGGGGGGATTCGCAAGGTAAGTTCTCGCAGGATTTCCTGGATGCGCCAAAGGCCCATCGTAACGCCAACAAAATCCTCGCTATCCTCTTCCCAATATTCACCTAACTTGCGCGCTGCGGGGGCCAGTAATTCGACATAGACGGTTTCGACCGAGCTACCGGTTTCAAGGCAATGGTCAACGAAATCAAGCAGCGCGTGCGCCTCGCCACCAATTGACAGCCGGGTAAACTCTTCGACGTCCGCTGCGGTTATCGCGGCGTGCTGTTTTGCGTTTCCAGCTTGCGCGAGGCCTGGCATATGCAGCCAGTTGTCACGCTTGTCGCGGTCAGCAATCAGCTTAGGTATAACCAGATTTTCGAGCAGCAGCGAAAGATCGTAATCCTCGTCAGCAGGCTCCACGATGGTGAATGGATTCATCCCGGAATCGGCAACAGCCAAATTCTGAGGCTGTATGTTTTTTCGGCCTCCGCGCCAGTCGTCCAATTTGGACTTTAGCCCGGAAATTCCAAAAACAGTGGCCATATAGCAGACTCCCCTAAGTAGTCTGGTCGGCGTGGCATAACGTCGGCCTCATGGATGCTTCTGTCATCTCATGCGACTCAGAACGTATCGCAACTTGGATGCATACGCAAACACCTTTGTGTCAAAAAAATTAGACGTCTAAAAAACTTGACACTTTACATATTCTGACCTTTATTTCGTTCATACGAGAGAGGGAGCACGTGATCTGTCCATAAGCAGACATATTGAATCGGACGAGAATTTCACGATTTTGGCCAATCACACGGCCTCTGGCGCGATTGCGCCGCTCTATACAGCCGCACAACGCAAGCGCCGCGACGAGTCGCCTTGGACATTGGTTCAGGGCCTATTGGCGCCGGTTCAGTTTCTGATTTTTGGCGTAAGCCTGTTTTTGGTCATTCAGTTCCTGATTACCGGCGAGGGCCAATCCGCCGCAGAAATTTCCGTCGTCGTTAAGACCCTCGCGCTCTACACGATCATGATCACAGGCTCGATCTGGGAAAAAGTGGTGTTTGATGAATGGTTGTTCGCCAAGCCGTTTTTCTGGGAAGATGTTTTCAGCATGTTGGTGCTGGCATTGCACACCGCATATCTGGTGATGCTGTTCAACAATTGGGGGTCGACTGAAGACCGTATGTATGTCGCGCTGGCGGGTTATGCGGCCTACATCATCAACGCTGGTCAGTTCCTTTATAAGCTCCGCATGGCCCGCCTCGAAGCGGCGCCCGGAATGGCGGCTGCATCATGAACGCGATCGCTCCACTATCTTCAGCAAACGCAGTCGATTGCGCGCCAGTATTGAAAGAGCGCGGCCAGCGCGAAGTTTTTTGTGGCCTGACTGGCATCATCTGGCTTCACCGCAAGATGCAGGATGCGTTTTTCCTAGTGGTTGGTTCACGCACCTGTGCACATCTGCTGCAGTCGGCGGCTGGCGTGATGATCTTCGCCGAGCCACGTTTTGCCACAGCGATCATGGAAGAGCGCGATCTGGCCGGACTTGCCGACGCGAATGTCGAACTCGACCGGATCGTCGACCAGCTGCTGGCGCGGCGTCCTGAAATCAAGTCGCTGTTTCTGGTGGGTAGCTGCCCGTCCGAAGTTATTAAGCTTGATCTATCGAAGGCCGCCCAACGCCTTGGCGCGAAACATGCGCCTCAAGTGCGCATCCTGAATTACTCGGGCAGTGGCATCGAAACGACCTTCACCGAGGGAGAAGATGCCTGCTTGGCGTCATTGGTGCCGATCATGCCTTCGCTGGCTGCGAATGCACCGAAGAACCTCATCGTCGTTGGCTCGCTTCCCGATATTGTCGAAGATCAGTTCCGTCGTTTGTTTGCCGAGCTTGGCATTAGCAACGTCGCCAGCCTGCCCGAACGTGCGGTTGCCGATCTGCCGGGTGTTGGACCTAACACTCGCTTTCTGCTGGCTCAGCCTTTCCTCGGTGACACCGCGCAGTGCCTTGAAGAACGCGGTGCAGTGCGTCTCGATGCGCTATTCCCGTTCGGCGTTGAAGGCACGACCAATTGGTTGCACGCAGCAGCAGCCGAGTTCGGCGTTTCCGACAGCCATTTCGATGCAGTGCTTCGTCCTTATCAAGAACGCGCCACCACCGCGCTGGCACACCAGCGCGCTCGCCTTGAAGGTCGTTCGATTTTCTTTATGCCCGATTCGCAGTTGGAAGTGCCGCTGGCGCGCTTTTTGGCGAACGAACTCGGCATGCACTTGATCGAAGTCGGCACACCCTATCTCCACCGCCGCCATCTGGCGCAGGAGTTGGCGGCTTTGCCCGCAGGCGTCATGCTGAGCGAAGGCCAGGACGTCGACAAGCAACTCGACCGCGTTCGCGCTGCCAAGCCTGACCTTACCGTTTGCGGCCTCGGCCTTGCCAATCCATTGGAGGCCGAAGGGCTTTCGACCAAATGGGCGATCGAACTGGTGTTTTCGCCCATCCACGGTTTCGACCAGGCTGGCGATCTCGCCGAATTGTTCGCGCGGCCATTGCGCCGCCGCGATGTGTTGAGGGTTTAGGCGATGCAGCTCTCCGTCTGGACATATGAAGGCCCACCGCATGTCGGCGCAATGCGAGTCGCAACCGCGATGGAGGGCGTGCATTATCTGCTGCACTCGCCGCAGGGCGACACGTATGCCGACCTGTTGTTCACGATGATCGAGCGACGTAGTAAACGGCCGCCGGTTACCTACACGACATTTCAGGCGCGCGATTTGGGCAAAGACACATCGCAGCTGTTTCAGACTGCAGCGCTCGATATTATCGAACGCTTCAAGCCCGATGCGATGATTGTCGGGGCTTCGTGTACTGCTGAACTCATTCAGGACGATCCTGCTGGCCTGATCGAGAATATGGGCCTGCCGATCCCCGTCATCCCGCTCGAACTGCCAAGCTATCAGCGCAAAGAGCATTGGGGCGCAGCGGAGACTTTCTACCAGATAGTCCGCCATCTCGCCGACAAGGATCGCCGCGCGACCGACAAATCGACGCGCCGCCCTCTGGTCAATCTGCTCGGGCCAACCGCATTGGGTTTCCGTCACCGCGATGACGTAATCGAAATCAGCGGACTGCTCGGCAAGCTGGGCATCGACATCAATGTAACGGCACCGCTCGGTGCAAATGTTGCCGATATCGCCAAATTGGGCGAGGCCGATTTCAATATCGTGCTGTACCCCGAAACTGGTGACCTCGCGGCGGATTACCTGAAGCGCGAGTTTGGCCAGCCAGCCGTCCGTACCGTACCAATCGGTGTAGGCGCGACGCAGGATTTCATTCGCGAAGTTGCTGCATTGGCAGGCGTCGATCCCGAGCCAATGCTCGCCGAGGGCCTGTCGCGCCTGTCTTGGTGGAGCCGCTCAATCGACTCCAACTATCTGACCGGCAAACGCGTTTTCATCTTCGGCGATGGCACCCATGCCGTTGCTGCCGCGCGCATCGCCAGCGAAGAGCTTGGCTTCAAGGTTGTTGGCCTTGGCTGTTACAACCGCGAATATGCCCGCGAGGTTCGCGCGGCTGCAAAATTATATGGCGTCGAGCCGCTGATCACTGACGATCATCTCGAAGTCGAAACCGCGATTCAAGACGCGCAACCCGAACTGGTGCTTGGCACGCAAATGGAACGCCATATTGCCAAGCGCTTCTCGATTCCCTGCACCGTTATTTCGTCGCCTGTCCATGTTCAGGACTTCCCCGCGCGCTTTAGCCCGCAAATGGGTTTTGAAGGCGCGAATGTTATTTTCGACAGCTGGGTACATCCGCTCGTCATGGGTCTTGAAGAGCATCTGCTGACGATGTTCCGCGACGATTTCGAATTCAATGACGGAGCAGGGGCATCGCATCTTGGCCCCGGTCACTCCGCGCCTGCTAAGCAACCCGAACTTGCTGAGCCAGCCAACGACACCGAGGCCGTTTGGACCGACGAAGCAGCGCGCGAGCTCAAGAAAATCCCGTTTTTTGTGCGTGGCAAGGCGCGGCGCAACACCGAAATGTTTGCAGCCGAGCAGGGCGTTTCGACGATCGAACTAGCCACCCTTTATGAGGCGAAGGCACATTATGCGCGGTAATGGCAATCCTTCCGTCCGTGTGGTCATCGTGACCCTCGACAACCATCTGGCAGCGGCAGTCGAGCGCGCCAATCATGACATGGCGCGGGATAATGTCAGCATTGGTTTCTACGCTGCATCGGATTGGGACCGCGACCCGACGGTGCTCGAACGCGCCAAGGCCGACATTGCCCGTGCTGACGTCATTATAGCAACGATGCTCTTCCTCGAAGACCATGTCCGCGCCATTCACCCTGCCATGCTCGCGCGCCGCGACGAGTGCGACGCAATTGTCGGGATCATGTCGCAGGGCGATATCGTCAAGCTGACCCGGCTGGGCAATTACAGTATGGACAAGCCAGCCAAGGGGCCGCTGGCGCTGCTGAAGAAACTGCGCGGATCGGGCAAGCCGGGGGCGAGTTCAGGCGCTGGCCAGATGAAAATGCTACGCCGCTTGCCAAAGATATTGCGGTTCATTCCGGGACCCGCTCAGGACGTCCGCCAATATTTCCTGACGCTGCAATATTGGCTCGCTGGGTCGGATGACAATGTTGTCGATATGATCCGCGGTCTGATCGACCGTTACGCGACGGGCGACCGCGCTGCGCTCAAGGGCAAATTGCCCGCAGCGCCGCCCCGCGAATATCCCGAAGTCGGCGTCTACCACCCCGACATGGCCGACCGCTTGAGCGAGGACGCCAGCAGATTGCCTGCGATCAAGAACCCACGCGGCACCGTTGGCGTGCTGATGCTGCGTTCGTATTTGCTCGGCAAGGACACCGGCCATTATGACGGCATGATTGAAATGCTCGAGGCTCAGGGTCTCAAAGTCATTCCGGCCTTCGCCAGCGGCCTCGACTCGCGTCCCGCCATCGACAAATTCTTTATGCAGAACGGCCAAAGCTCGGTCGATGCGATTATCAACCTGACTGGCTTCTCTCTCGTCGGCGGCCCAGCCTATAACGATGTGGGCGCAGCGGTTGAAACGCTCACCCGCATGAATGTGCCGTATATCGCTGCGCACCCCATCGAGTTCCAATCGCTGGAGCAATGGGGCGCTGGCAAAATGGGCCTATTGCCGCTTGAAACCACAATGATGATGGCGATCCCTGAACTGGACGGCGCAATCATCCCAAGCGTCTTCGGTGGTCGTTCCGACGGTTCGCCGGAAGGCTGCACCGGTTGCCATCGCAACTGCAAGTTCACCGTAACCGACAATGTCCGCGCGATGCAAAGCTGCCCCGAACGCGCGGCTTCGCTCGCAGGAAAAGTTGCCGCGATGGTTAAAATGCGTCGGAGCGTAATCGCGCAGCGCAAGATTGCGGTCATCCTGTTCAACTTCCCGCCCAATGCTGGCGCGACCGGAACAGCCGCACATCTCGCCGTATTTGAGTCGCTCCATGCGACATTGCAGCGGCTGCATATTGAGGGATATGCAGTCGATGTACCTGAAACCGTCGATGACCTTCGCAATGCAATCCTGAAAGGCAATGCCGAGCAATTCGGTGCTGATGCCAATGTCGCCGCGCGCATCAGCGCCGATGACCATGTCCGCCGCGAAAAATATCTCAACCAGATCGAGGCGCAATGGGGCCCAGCACCCGGTCGCCAACAAAGCGATGGCCAGTCGATCCACGTGCTTGGCGCGCAATTCGGCAATGTCTTTGTCGGGGTGCAACCAGCGTTTGGCTATGAAGGCGACCCGATGCGGTTGCTGTTCGAGGGCCAGTTCACGCCGACCCACGCATTCTCGGCTTTCTACCGCTATATCCGCGAGGATTTCGGTGCTGATGCGGCGCTGCATTTCGGCACGCATGGTGCGCTTGAATTCATGCCCGGCAAGCAAGCCGGGATGAGCGGCGATTGCTGGCCTGACAGGTTGATCGGCAATCTACCCAATTTCTATCTCTATGCGTCGAACAACCCGTCGGAAGGCATAATCGCCAAGCGCCGTTCAGGCGCGACACTGGTCAGCTATCTGACCCCGCCCTTGGCCGAGGCAGGCCTCTATCAAGGCTTCGCCGATCTAAAGGCCATGCTCGAACGCTACCGCGCGGTTTCGGATGATGGGGACGAGCGTAACGATCTTGAAGCGCTTATCCGTGACGGCTGCGCTGACCTTGATATCGAAGCGGGCGATCTCACCGATTTGCCCGGCCGCCTATATGAGCTTGAGCGCGAACTCATTCCGCACGGCCTGCATGTATTTGGCGGCAAGATGGCACCTGAAGAACGCGACGGTCTGGTCAATGCAATGATTGGCGCAACGCCTGAGCTCGAACGGGCCGATATCGAAGCTCGGCTTGACGCCAATGATGAGCTTGGCGCACTAATGAATGCGCTCAACGGCGCATTTGTTGCCCCCACTCCGGGTGGCGACATTTTGAAGAACCCCGAAGTGCTGCCCACAGGCCGCAACATTCACGGTTTCGACCCGTTCCGCATCCCGAGCAAATTTGCCTGCATCCAAGGCACCGCCCAAGCCGATCAACTGCTCGCGCGCCACATGGCGGATGGCGGCAGATTGCCCGAAAGTATCGCGATGGTATTGTGGGGCACGGACAATCTGAAAAGCGAAGGTGCGCAGATTGCACAGGTTCTTGCGCTCATCGGCGCGCGGCCACGTTTCGACGATTACGGACGTTTGGCTGGCGCGGAACTGATCCCGCTGGCAGAACTTGGCCGTCCGCGCATCGACGTCGTTGTTACCATGTCTGGCATCTTCCGCGATCTGCTCCCGCTGCAAACGCGGATGATTGCAGACGCATCCTATCTAGCAACCATCGCCGAGGAAGCTCCCGAACAGAATTTTGTCCGCAAGCACAGCCTGGCACATCAGGCGCAACATGGATGCGATCTTGAAACCGCCAGTTTTCGCGTCTTCTCGAACGCGCAGGGCGCCTACGGCGCGAACGTCAACATGATGATCGACGGCGGCACCTGGACCGACCCCGAAGAGCTCGCCGAAATGTTCGAAGCAAAAAAAGGCTATGCCTATGGCCGCAACGGTGTGCCGACCCAGCACCGCGCCTTGTTTGAAAGCGAATTGGCCGGCGTCGAACTGACTTACCAGAATCTGGAATCGGTCGAAGCCGGCGTCACCGACATCGATCATTATGTCGACGGCCTTGGCGGCATGAGCAAAGCGGTCGAAAAGGCACGTGGCAAGGCTGCACCGATCTACGTTGTCGATGCGACCCAAGGCCACACCAAAGTCCGCACTCTTGGCGAGCAAATCGATCTCGAAACCCGCACAAGGATGCTGAACCCCAAATGGTATGAAGGCATGTTGAAGCACGGCTTTGAAGGCGTCCGCTATCTTGAGCTGCATGTAACCAACACAATGGGTTGGTCCGCGACGACGGGTACAGTGTCGCCATGGGTCTATCAGAAGATCAGCGAAACCTTCGTGCTCGACCCGGCAATGCGCGCGCGCCTGTCTGACCTCAATCCCAAATCCTCGGCTCGGGTTGCCGACCGCTTGCTTGAAGCTTGCGAGCGCAACCTGTGGACACCCGATGCCGAAACACTCGCTGGCCTGAAAGCCGCAGCAAACGACCTTGAAGACAGGCTCGAAGGCCTCGTCCCCGCAGAATGACTGGAGCAGCAATATGACATTGAACCTTTTGGACACCGCTCCCCCCGATGGCGAAGGCAGCGTGCAAGTCGCGCTCGACCCAAGCGACAAGATTACCAGCGCGAAGGTTTTTGCGGTGTACGGCAAGGGCGGGATCGGCAAGTCGACCACGTCGTCCAACCTGTCGGCGGCGTTCTCAAAACTCGGCCATCGCGTCCTGCAAATTGGCTGCGACCCCAAGCATGACTCGACCTTCACGCTGACCAAGAAAATGATGCCAACGGTCATCGATGTCCTCGAAACCGTCGATTTCCACAGCGAAGAACTCCGCCCTGAAGACTATATGTTCGAAGGCTATAATGGCGTGATGTGCGTCGAAGCTGGCGGACCTCCTGCGGGCACTGGTTGCGGTGGCTATGTCGTCGGCCAGACGGTGAAACTGCTCAAGCAGCATCATTTGCTCGAAGACCGCGATGTCGTGATTTTCGACGTTTTAGGCGATGTCGTATGCGGCGGCTTTGCCGCGCCATTGCAACATGCTGATGCAGCAATTGTCGTCGCAGCAAACGACTTTGACAGCATCTTCGCGATGAACCGGATTGTCGCTGCCATCAACGCTAAGGCGAAGAACTACAATGTCCGACTCGCTGGCGTGGTCGCCAACCGTTCGAAGGCAACCGACGAAATTGATCGTTTTGCAGGTGCCATCGGCATGAAACGCCTCGCGCATTTCGCGGACCTGGATGCGATCCGCCGCAGCCGCCTCAAAAAATGTACCTTGTTCGAAATGGACAGCACGCCCGAAGTCGATGCCGCATGTCAGGAATATATGGATCTTGCCCAAAAGCTCTGGGACGGCGTCGATTATCAGGAAGCCAGCCCGATGAAAGACCGGGACATTTTCGATTTTCTGGGATTTGAATGATGATTGAAACCAGCCTTGCCTCGACCAGCTATCAACAAAGCCGTACACGTCTCGAAACCTATTTCGACAAGACCGCGCGCAAGGCATGGGAAGACCTGACTTCTGATGTTCCCGTCAGCGGCATCCGCGCAACGGTACGCAAGGGCCGCGATGAAATGCGGAACATGCTGCTATCGACTTTGCCCTCGGACATGCATGGTATGCGTTTGCTCGATGCAGGTTGCGGCACAGGAGCGCTGGCCATTGTCGCGGCACAGCGCGGAGCCGATGTGGTTGCCATAGACGTATCGCACGGCCTGATCGATATCGCGCAAAAACGCGCCCCCGCCCATCTGTCCATCGACTGGCGCGTGGGTGATATGCGGAGTCACAATCTGGGCATTTTCGACCATGTGATCGCGATGGATTCGCTCATTCATTACGACGAAAATGACATCATCGGCGTGCTCAAGGCTTGGAGCCAACGCGCCAATCAAGTTGCTTTCACGTTCGCCCCAGGCACCACGCTGCTGCGTACGATGCATTTTGTCGGGAAAGCTTTTCCGCGCGGCGACCGATCCCCAGCCATTCTTCCCGTTTCAGAAGCACGGCTCTCGCAAGATATCGGTGTGGCTCTGCCCGAATGGAGCATCGATTTCACGAAGCGCGTTTCCAGCGGCTTCTATAAATCTCAGGCAATGGGAATGAGCCGTCGATGAACGAAAAGCCGTCAGCAGTAACGTTTTGGCAAGCCGTGGGAACGCGGTTTTTGCCATTTGCTGATGCGGCCAGTGTTGATCTTCCCTTGTCGCGTTTGCTGCGGCTGGCTCTTTTTCAAGTGAGCGTCGGGATTGCGGCAGTTTTGCTCAACGGCACACTCAATCGCGTGCTGATTGTCGAACTCGATACCCCGACCTGGATCGTCGCTCTGATGATAGCCATTCCACTATTAGTCGCGCCGTTCCGCGCGTTGATCGGCTATCGTTCCGACACACATCGCTCGGTTCTTGGCTGGCGGCGGGTGCCCTATATCTGGTTCGGCACGCTCGGGCAGTTTGGCGGCCTTGCTATCATGCCGTTTGCACTCATCCTGATTACCCGGGACGACACATTTGCTTTAGGCGTGGGCGCGGCATGCCTGTCCTTCCTGCTGACAGGTGCAGGCATGCACGTCACGCAAACTGCGGGTCTTGCGCTTGCAACCGACATCGCGTCTGAAGACAAGCGTCCGCGCGTCGTGGCGCTCCTTTATGTCATGCTGCTTGTTGGCATGATGCTGGCGGCCTTTACTATTGGCAATCTGCTCACCGATTTCAGCGCGACCAAATTGGTGCAAGTCATTCAGGGTGCTGCGGTGCTCACCATGTTTCTGAACATCGCGGCGTTGTGGAAGCAGGAACCTCGCAATCGCGCGCTGACGACATCCACGCAAGCGAACCCGCGTTTTGCTGACATTTGGGCATCGTTCACGGCACAACCCAACGCCAAGCGGCTGTTGCTCGCCATCGGCTTTGGCGCAATGGCCTTTGCCATGCAGGATGCGCTGCTCGAACCATATGGCGGGGAAATATTGGGCCTGTCGGTTGGATCCACGACCTCGCTGACGGGGGCTTGGGCAATCGGCGCGTTGATAGCGTTCGCCTATAGCGGGCGTCGTCTCTCGGCTGGTGCCGATCCGTTGCGGCTGGCAGGGCTTGGCGCCGTTGCAGGTATTGCCGCATTTTTGATGACATTGTTTGCTGCGCCCTTGGCATCGGTACCGCTACTTTATGCAGGTGCCAGTGTGATTGGATTTGGCACGGGGCTGTTTTCGGTTGGAACGATGATCGCAGCGATGGGGCTGGCGCAAAAAGATTCGACCGGACTGGCACTGGGCGCATGGGGCGCGGTGCAGGCCAGTTGTGCAGGCGCTGGCATCGCCTTGGGTGGGCTTATCCGCGACGGTATGGCTTATATCGCCTTACATAATGCCATCGGCACCACGTTGGCCGACCGGGCGACGGGATATGGCACCGTGTACCTGCTGGAGATTATCTTGTTGCTGGTGACGTTGATAGTGCTTGGCCCGGTTATCGGGCTTCACCTCGAAAACAGAAGAATGACGAGTGAGAGTTTTGGATTGACAGAATTTCCGACCTGAGCCGGGAAGTGTGAGGAGGATGTATGATGGATGACATGAAGATTGTGGGCACATTCGATGTGACCGAGATGGTGTTTTTGGCATTCGTGCTGTTTTTTCTCGGGCTCATGGTTTACCTGCGCCGCGAAGACCGGCGCGAAGGCTATCCGCTTGAGGATGAGGTAACCGGCCGCATCGACACCCCAGGAGGCGTGCTTTCCGCAGCCACTCCCAAGACGTTTCATATGCCATTCGGCCGTGGCACAGTCACCACGCCAACCCAAGGCCGTGAAAAAGTCGATATAGCTGGAGCGCGCACATTCCGTTCACCGGGCGCACCATATTACCCGACCGGAAATCCGCTGGTTGACGGCATTGGCCCTGCAGCATGGGCGGAGCGTGCCAAGCACACCGATCTGGATGGTGAAGGCCGGAACCGGATTGTGCCGATTGGGGCCACCGAACATATCTCGGTGCATGCCCGCGATGCTGACCCGCGTGGCATGTCGGTAATCGGTGCCGATGGAGCCGTTGCCGGAACCGTCACTGACCTTTGGGTCGATCGGGCTGAGCATGTAATCCGCTATCTTGAAATCGATACCGGCGCGAAGAAGATACTTGCACCCATGGCGATGTCCAAAGTGAAGGGCCGCAGCCGGCAGGTCGAAATTGACGCGATCAATGCCGCAGACTTTGCAGCAGCACCTGTTCCCGGAACCGCTGGTCAGATCACTTTCTACGAAGAAGAGCGGATCGTTGCCTATTTCGGCGGTGGCTATCTGTACGCCAATCGCGCGCGTCAGGAGCCGCTGATATGAGCGAATACGACCACGAACCGGTCCGGGGGCTCCCCGGTGCGTTGCCAGATGATGAACACATCCTCTGGCAATCAGCGCCGGACTGGAAACATCTGGTAAAGGCCGCACTCCACATCCGCCTCGCCGCTGCATATTTCGCGGTGATTGTCATCTGGGCCGTGTCGAGGAGCGATTTCAATACTACCATTGCCGTGACTATACTCGGTACCGTCGTCGTCGCGCTTTTCACATTATTTGCTTGGGGCGTCGGCCGTACTACCGTCTATACGCTGACCAACAAGCGCATTGTGTTGCGGGTCGGCGTGGCGCTCAACAAATGTGTCAACTTGCCGCTTTCCGAAATCGAAACGGCCAATCTGAAAATGCTTGCCGATGGCCATGGCAATATCGTGCTCGACCTCAAAGGCATGCCGCGCTTGGGCTATATCATGCTGTGGCCGCATGCCCGTTCGATGCGCTTTGTCCGCCCGCAACCGATGCTTCGCGCGATACCTGATGCACGCCATGTTGCCGCTATGCTCTTCAAGGCCACACAGAAGGTGCAGGCAGTAGCTCCCATAGAAACGCAGCAGCAGCGCACACGCGATATTCCGTTGATGGGAGCACCGGCATGAGTCACGCAGTCCATCATGACCCCACGGTCCCACGCGGCGCACTAATCGGTGTGGCGGTGGTGCTGCTGTTTACGATGGCAGTGACAGGAGCAACCAGACTGGGTTTGATCCCTCATACCGCTGACCCGACGGCATCGCGCGCTGCAGGTAATGTCCAAGCGGCGCAAGTGCGCGAATTGCGCTTTGCCGATCGGGAGGACGGTGCGGTCGTGGTCAGCGATGCGGCAACCGGCGAAACGGTAAAGATTATAGGCTTTGGCCAGGGCGGGTTCTTCCGTGCGACAGTGCGCCGCATGGCCAAAAGGCGTATCGCCGAAGGCATCAGCGCAGAGCCGCCATTCAAACTGACTTTGTGGGATAATGGTGCATTGTCGCTGAGCGATCCCCAAACAGCCACCGAAGCCGAAATCTATGGATTTGGTGCCGACCATACCAAGGTTTTTGCCGAAATGCTCAAGGACCCGATTACATGACCCGGCTACTGTCCACTGAAATGTTCGACACGCCGTGCCGGATCGAAGTCGAACAAAGTGCCGAGCATTTTCATGCGCATGTCGAGCTTGACGGTGATATCCAAATCCATCCCGGCGACCGTGTTCGGGTGCATGGCGATCCCATCATGGTCGCGTTCGGTGAGAGTGTTGTGTTCCATCGCAACGCAACGGTGCAACGTGCTGGCGCCTTCCGCCGCGCATGGACGAAATTTGCCAGCAACTTTGAAATTACTGAGTTGTACGAAGTCAGTTTTACGCCCGGGAGGCTATAATGAACGCCCATACCAAAATCGCCCCGCCACTGGCCAGCGCGCATGATACGATGGCGATCGCACGGCAGGACACGGTCTTGACTCCTCGTTTCTACACAACCGATTTCGATGCGATGGACAGTCTCGACGTGTCACTTGTTCGTAGCGAGTGGGAAGGTCTGATGGAGGAGATGGAGGGCGATCCGAATAAGAGGCACTTCAAGAAGACTGATGCCTTCGACGGTGTGATTGAGGGTTTAGAGCCTGAGCTACAGGCGGAGTTTATTGATTTTCTGGCAAGCTCGCTGACTTCTGAATTTTCAGGCTGCATCCTGTACGCGGAAATCGCCAAGCGGACCAAGAACCCTGACATGAAGCGCCTTTTCCGGCTGCTCGCCCGTGACGAAAGCCGCCATGCAGGGTTCATCAACGAAACGCTCAAAGGTTCCGGCATCGGCATTGACCTCAGTTTTCTCACTAAAACCAAAAAATACACGTTCTTCAAACCGAAGTTCATTTTCTATGCGGTCTATCTGTCGGAGAAAATTGGCTATGCCCGTTACATAACGATCTTCCGCCATCTGGCACGGAATCCGCAAAATAAATTCCATCCCATCTTCGACTGGTTCGAAGAATGGTGCAATGACGAGTTCCGCCATGGCGAAGCCTTCGCTCTTTTGATGCGCGCCGACCCCAAATTGTTGCAAGGCGCGAACAAGTTGTGGATCCGCTTTTTCCTCCTGTCGGTCTATGCAACGATGTATGTGCGCGATCATAATCGCCCAGTGTTCCATAAAGCCCTGGGCGTTCACCCGGCTGAATATGGGTATCAGGTTTTCTCGATCTGCACTGAAATCAGCAAGCAGGTCTTCCCGGTAGAGCTCGATACCGATGACCCCCGTTTCCGCAAGGCAATGGAAGATTTGAGGTTGGCATCGGTCGGCATCGAAAATGCGAAAGTTCGCGGTGGCATCGCAGGCGCTTTTGGTCGTGCCAAATATATGGCCAAGGCAGGCGTCTCCTTCGCGCGCATGTATTTCATGAAGCCGCGTACTAACGAGTTGCCAAGCCAGATCAGGCTTTCGCCTGCATGGTGACTGGCACTAGCCTTGCCTTGCCTTTCATGGTGGTCATTGTGCTGTGGTTTGTAAGCACGGGGTTGGTTGCGATGATCAACCACCGATTGCGGCAATCCTTCGGTCGCGCTGTTATCATTGCAGGGATCTGCGCGTCTTTGGGACTCGCGCTGCTCGTGCTGACCAGCCACTCGACGGCGGTCTGGGCAGCTTATGTTTCCTTTGTGGGTGGACTGCTGATTTGGAGCTGGCATGAAATCAGCTTCCTGACCGGCGCAGTGGCCGGGTCGCACCGAGAGGTGTGTCCACCCGATGCCCGCGGTTGGCAGCGATTTTCGCTCGCGACGATGGCGCTGATCCATCATGAAATTGCTCTCGCCATGACGGCGGCGTTGCTATTGTCGCTGAGCGCGGTCACCACCAACCCGACTGGCGCTTATACCTTCGCGTTGCTGCTGATTTTCCGGCTGTCTTCGAAGCTCAATATCTATTGGGGTGTTCCGAACATGAGCGACGAATTGCTACCGCTTCACTTGGCATACCTGAAGAGCTATTTCGGACCCAAGCGTTTGCAGCCTATGCTGGTGCTTTCGACGTCCGCCATCGTCGGATTAGGCGCTTATTTTGCAAATGCTGCTTTTAACGCAAACCAACCTAATGAAGCGGTGCAGGCAAGCCTTTTATGCTGCCTTTGCATGCTGGCGGCGCTCGAACATTTATTCCTTGCTATTCCGTTCCGCGACTCCGCATTGTGGAATTGGGCCTTGGAAGCAAAGAACAAGAAAATAGAATATTGAAGAGGGAGTGAGGCATGGATTACGAGGCATTTTTCGGCAATGAGCTGACCGCCGTCCGCGAAGAAGGGCGCTACCGGGTCTTTACCGAAATTGAACGCAAGGCCGGATCGTTCCCGCATGCAACGCGCTATGTGGATGGCGGCACGACCGAGGTCACTGTCTGGTGCTCGAACGACTATCTCGGCATGGGGCAGCATCCCAAAGTTCTGGACGCGATGCATCGCGTAATCGACGAGTGTGGGGCAGGTGCCGGAGGGACACGTAACATCTCCGGCACCAATCACCATCATGTCCTGCTCGAAAGCGAGTTGGCGGATCTGCATAACAAGGAAGACGCGCTGCTGTTTACGTCCGGCTATGTCTCGAACTGGGCCGCACTCGGAACATTGGCTGCGAAGATTCCCGACTGCATCGTGCTTTCGGACGCTCTTAATCATGCTTCGATGATCGAGGGTATCCGTCACAGCCGCGCTCCAGTCAAAATCTTCGAGCATAATTCGCCGGAAGATCTTGACCGCAAGCTGGCTGACCTCGACCCCAACCGCGCCAAGCTCGTGGCGTTCGAAAGCGTCTATTCAATGGATGGCGATATTGCGCCGATCGCTGAGATTCTCGACGTCTGCGAAAAGCACAACGCGATGAGTTATATCGATGAGGTTCATGCGGTTGGCCTCTATGGCCCACGCGGCGGCGGCGTTGCCGAGCGTGAAGGCTTGATGGACCGGATTACTGTAATCGAGGGCACGCTTGGCAAGGCCTATGGCGTGATGGGCGGCTATATCGCCGCCTCGCGAGATCTGTGCGATTTTGTTCGCACCTTTGCCAGCGGTTTCATCTTTTCGACTGCGCTTCCGCCTGCCGTCGCCGCAGGGGCCTGCGCCAGCATCAGGCATTTGAAAGACAGCCAGATCGAGCGCGAACGGCATCAGGATCGCGTTGCAAAAGTACGTGGTGCTCTGGACCGGATGGGCATTCCACACATCCCGAACCCCAGCCACATCATTCCGGTGATGGTAGGTGACGCGCATAAGTGCAAATTCATCAGCGACTGGTTGATGGACAATCACGGCATCTATGTGCAGCCAATCAACTATCCTACGGTGCCGCGCGGAACCGAGCGCCTGCGCATAACGCCGTCGCCGGTGCATAGCGATAATGACATAGACAAATTGCTTCGTGCGCTCAGCGAAATCTGGTCGCAATGCGAACTGGCGCGCAGGGACATAGCGGCTTAAATTGCCGCACTGACATAAAAAAGGCCGGGTTAACCCGGCCTTTTTATTTAATCTGAAGCAGTTTATCAGCTTGGATTTTCGAGATAGGCAATAACGTCTGCGCGCTTTTGTGCATCAGGCAGGCCTGCAAATATCATTTTGGTTTTCGGAATAACCCGCTGCGGTTTTTCCAGATACTGGAACAGTTTTTCCTTTGTCCAGACCACACCGCTGCTTGCATTTGCTGGAGAGTAAGTGAAGCCCGGAACCGAACCCGATTTGCGGCCAATGATGCCAGCAAGCGATGGTCCCGTCTTGTTCACGCCCGGATCGGTAACATGGCATGTACGGCATTGTGCAAAGACTGCCTTACCAGCTGCGGCATTGCCTGTCATGCTGGCGAAAGTCTTGCCGTCCAATGTTGTTACATCGGTTGCCGCCGGTGCTGCGGCTGCAGCAGGTGCAGCTACTGGTGCTGCTGCGGGGGCCGCCGCAGGAGCTGCAGCTTCTGCGGTCTTTTCAGGTTCTTTGCTTTCCGAACCGCCACCCGAACAGGCAGCAATCAACGCCGACAATGCTACTACGCCAGCTAATGTTCTTGTCTTCACCATTTTCTCTCCTATCCCGTTTAAATTGACAGCATAGTCAATGTTTTACGTACCCTACTCCAAACAAACTTAACTCAGTTCATTCACGATTGAAAGCTGAATATGCGCGGGCATTATTGATCTGCAATACGGGCATTTCCCTCGCCCGATTCTTTCAAAACCTTGTGCCTCAACCGGTTCACCAGCAGGTAGATCAACAAGATTACCGGCACGGTTACGGCACCAATAAATATCTCCGACTGTGACCCTGATGACAATGCAGCCATGCCTTTGGTCATATATGCAATCAAACCGACCAAATAATAAGCTGCCGCTATAACTGACAGGCCCTCTACCAAAGTTTGAAGCCTCAGTTGCAATTGGGTCGACCGCTCCATCGACTGCATCAGGCTTAGATTTTGAGCCTTAATCCGACTGTCTATCCGCACATCCAGCGTATGCATTACCCCCGAAATACGCTCAGCGATATGGTCCAACCGGGTTCGAAATACGGAACAGGTCCGCGAAGCAGGTACCAGACGCCGTTCGGTGAAATCGGTCAAGCTTTGATAATTGGCTATGGGTTTCACATTAAGCGACGCCAGCCGGTCGGCGGCAACCTCTGCGTAGGCCGCTGTCGCACTTAGTCTGAAACCCGTTGCCGACCTGATAAGCTCAAGCTGGGACGAAATATTGGCCAACTCGTTGAGCAAAGTTTCATCATCTTCGTTTGCACTTGCCACCCGCTGCGCATGTTCGGATAACCTCAATTCGAGATTGTCGACTTCCGGTCCGTATTTTTGCACGGTTGGAAAACCGAGCAGTGCCAGATTTCGGTAGTTACCGAGTTCCTGCATTCGCTGAATGATTCTGCCACGCTCGCCATCGCCTACATTACCCGCGGTAACAATCAGACGCCCATAGCCATCGGAGTGGATGCTAAAGTCTGACCAGATGCGCAGGCCGGCATTAATGTCGCAGCAGACCATTTCGTGTGTGGATATATCCATTTTTGCAAGGTCGGCATCGATGTCGCTATCATCGGGAATGACCTGAATATGAGTCGCGCGCACCACGCCTCCGGGCCATTGTTCCAGCCACTGTATATATGGATTCCGGACGGCATCGGGCGTTTCATTGGGGAAAATGAGGGTCAGCGTGCTGGCCTCGGTGTGCCGTTCCCAGAGAAAATATATTCCCGAACTGGTGTGCCCAGAGCCATGTCGCGCTGCGAGGTTCCAGTCATCGAAACTTGGCTTGTCGTTTATCAGCCAAAGATCTTCATCGCTTCGCTGATTCTGTTCGATTAAGCGAACAACCTGATAAATGTCACAGTGGCGGCTGACTGGCGCGAAACGGCGCAAGCGCATTTCATCTACAGCCCATCGGCGCAGCGGGTGCTCGGTAAAGCTCATGACTTTTTATCTGTGAATAATGCTGGAATGTCCATAGCTTCGCAGCAGTGCGTCATGTTCAAAAAACCGAATGTTCACGAAGGTCGGCAGCAAGCTCGCCTGCTATAATCTTGCGGTAATGGTCCTCCAATGTTTGCGTGCCCGTTGAGCGCGTAGCCGCCGCGTCATAAGCATTTGTGACCGGGTTCCAGGCCAGCATAGATTCGGTTGCATAATAGCGACCGATCCGCGCCAGCTCGGCTTTCTTCGCGGAAGCAGGGACAAATCGGCCAACTAGGGCCAGCGCGCCGATGATGACGTCCAGCATTCTGACTGGAACATGCCTGAAGCGCGGCGCGCGTCCTAGTAGCGAGAATAGCATCTCTCCTTGCTGCCTTGGCGTAATAGCGCTGCCCGGGCCACCGATCGGCAATATGCGATTGTGCAATTTTTTATCGCATACACAATCCGCCAGATAAATCGCCAAGTCGTCATCGCTTATTGGTTTGCAAGCAGTTAGCTCGCCATTGCCAAAAACTAAAAACGGCTTGCCTTTTTGCACTCGCTCCAATTGCCCTGAAAGCGATTTGAAGAAAGCCGTTGGTCGAACGATAGAGTAGGTTATCCCGGATTCAACCAGTGCCTTTTCAAAGGCCAACTTGGCATGCTGAAATGCCAGAAGCGGCTTCTGCACACAGATTGCCGATAACAAAACCATATGCGTCACGCCAGCCGTCCGGGCTGCGGCCAGAACGTCCAGATGCGCCTGAAAGTCGATGCGCCACGAATCGTCGGGATCGCCGCTACGTGAAGCCATGCACGACAGCAGAACATCAAATTGCTCTCCCCGAAAACCGTGCTCTGCGAGCGATGCCGGTTTGGTCACGTCGCCATGGCGGAATTGGACGCCTTTGATATTCGCCAAATCGGATGTTTGCGCAGCACGCGAGGAGGCAGGACGTGCGCGGACAAAACATATAACATCGTGTCCTTGGCAGGCCAGCTCTCGCACCGTAGCTTTACCGATTGTACCGGTGGACCCGACGACAAATATCCGCTTTCTGTGTTCATCCGCAATTGCCGTCACGTCAGCCTTGCCCCTTTGCTCTTTGGAACGTGCGAAGCATACCAGACTTCGCATCCGCAGTTATCGCCACATTTGGTAAAGCTTACAATGTCATTGGTGCTCAGCTTCGTTATCGAAGGGGGCTATATGTTCCGGGACAATTTACCTAGGCTCATGCGCTTACAACAGGCTGGCGGATGATATTGAGCCAATGCGAAGTGTGCATTACCGGGCGGCTTGGACAAATGCATCGGGAATCCGTTCAGCTTTTAGACACCAATAGCCTGACAATGCCCCTGATTGACGCCTGTTCGATCTGGTCGCCCGCGATGTCCGATCGACGCTCAAGTCGCTGAGGTGGGCGCTGCAGCCTTTGATTCACAATGCATAAAGGCATTTTTCTGAGTATGAAAATTTTCCGGATGTTTTCGACAACTGCCCATGACATGGCAATTGATCTGGGGACCGTGAACACTGTTGTATATGTTCGCGACAAAGGCATCGTACTCAACGAACCGTCGGTTGTTGCGCTTGAAACGCGTGATGGCATCCGACGGGTCAAGGTCGTGGGTAACGAGGCCAAGCTGATGATGGGTAAGACGCCCAATAATATTCAGGCCATTCGCCCGCTTCGAGATGGCGTCATTGCCGATATTGAAGTGGCCGAACAGATGATCAAGCATTTCATTAACAAGGCGCTGGGCGGACCTAGCCGACTGCCGCGCCGTTATAATGTGGTGATATGCGTACCGTCGAGCTCAACAATGGTTGAGCGCCGGGCGATTAGAGACGCGGCATCCAATGCCGGTGCTGTCCAAGTTCAACTTATCGAGGAGCCTCTGGCGGCCGCTATTGGTGCCGGACTGCCAGTGACCAAGCCCGTCGGAGCCATGGTTGTGGATATTGGCGGAGGAACGACAGAAGTTGCCGTCCTTTCATTGAGCGGCATTGCCTACAGCAATTCAGTGCGGGTGGGTGGCGACAAGATGGACGATGCCATTTCGTCCTACATTCGGCGAAAACATAATTTGATGATCGGCGAGATGACAGCAGAACGCGTCAAAATAGCGATTGGCAGCGCGGTTGCACCAAAGGGTCCCGGAAATATTATCAGTGTCAAAGGACGTGACCTGGTTAACGGTCGACCGGCTGAAATCACTATATCAGAAGCCGAAATGGCAGAAGCACTGGCCGAACCAATTGCTCAAATCATTGGAGCAGTGATGACTGCTCTGGAGCAGACCCCACCCGAATTGTCAGCGGACATTATCGAAGAAGGCATCACTATTACCGGAGGAGGGGCGCTGCTGGGGCATATCGACGAAGCTATTGCGCAATCAACGGGATTGCCGGTAAAAATCGCGGAAGATGCCCTGATCTGTGTCGCAATGGGCGCCGGACAGGCTTTTGAGGATCCCGCATATCACGGTGTTCTGATCGCTAGTTGAACATCGAAAAAATAGAGGTTCGAAAGGGTTTATGTCGTTCTGCCAATCAGAATAGCTTGCAGGTGGGCAAGCTACGCTGTGTTTTAGAAAAACACTATAAAAAGTGACTGGCGGTCTGGAGTGGAACCACCTCCGGTTCGATTTACTCAAGTAGAGCTAAGACGGTGCCTTCCAGACGTATGATTTGAAAACAGGCATACCAGCCTATATTATTATTGTTATTCCATCCAGCGACTGTCTAGTTTTCGTTAACCGTCACGTGCATCTGCTATAAGCCCTTCGGCGTCGGCTATTTCGTTGGTAACAAAATGGCCATATCATTGCCTATTGCCGGTAAAACCGGCATGGCAATCTATCGATAGAACGTGGCTTGGGGAGAGCGATGCCGGGAGCGCTGCCATTGGCAGTTGTCATTATCTATGCGTTGTGCCTGTTCGCGTTTGCATCGTGGGCGGAAGGGCATAATAATGCCAAGTTGAAGCAGCGGTTACGTGTTCCAGCCTATGCACTGGCACTCGCGGTATATTGTACTTCCTGGACTTATTATGGCGCAGTAGGTTCGGCTGTTGCCGACGGATGGTCCTATCTACCCATTTATCTTGGTCCAATCCTTGTCTTTGTTTTCGGTCATTCTTTTTTGCGCAAATTGATCGATGCGGTCAAAAGCGACGGTGCGAACTCAATATCCGAATTTATCGGCGGCCGTTTCGGCAAAAGCCAAAGCGTCGCGGCTTTAGTGACAATTCTCGCACTTCTGGGAAGCATACCCTATCTCGCGCTCCAGCTTCGGTCGCTGGGTACGACATATACGTTGATATCAGGCGGAGGTGATGCATCGATAGCGATGGGCGTGGCTGCAGTGGGCCTTGCATTGTTTACGATGGTCTACGGAACCAGGCGTTATGAAGCAGCTGGTCGAAATGACGCGGTGTTGTTCGCAGTCGGCTTCGAATCGCTGTTGAAGCTGGGGGCGTTACTAGTTGCAGGCGTTATTGCGATAGTGCTGCTTGGGCAAAGCAGTCCGACAATCTCGGATAGCGGCATTTCGCAGCTATCCAGAAACTTTGAACCGTCGAACATCGGCATTGATTTCTTTGTCATCACCTTGCTGTCGATGGCCGCAATTCTCTGCTTGCCCCGGCAATTTTACATGACAGTGATCGAAGCTGAGAGCGCGGGTGACATTATCCGCGCTCGCTGGCCGTTTGTTGCATATATGGTGGCCACACTTATTGTCGTTCTTCCTATTTCAGCAGCGGGCCTTTCGCTGTTGCCACCCGAAACCCGTCCCGATTTATATGTTCTTCAACTGCCGCTGTCGCAGCAGATGACCTTGCCAACGATTCTGATATTTCTGGGCGGTTTTTCGGCGGCGACGGCAATGGTACTGGTCGAAACCATCGCGTTATCGACTATGATTTCTAACGATCTCGTCGCGCCGTTATTGGTGCGAAGTGATCGGTTAAAGGGCGAAGGCGATCTAGGTCGCGCGCTGCTGACGACGCGGCGGCTGGCGATGGCTGCAATCATGCTTGCGGCACTTGGCTGGGCCTTGGGGATTGCCGACAATCAGCGGCTGGCGTCTATAGGTTTGGTCGCTTTTGCGGCGATGGCACAGTTTGCACCCGCATTAATCCTAGCGGTACTCGGCAGTAATCGGGACGCATCAGCGGCAAAAGCAGGATTGCTTACCGGGCTGGTTTTCTGGATCTACACATTGGCTATGCCGCAGATGGCGGGCGAATATTGGCTTGCCGGGTTGCGGGGTACGCTGGCCGATCCCAACGCCCTGCTCGGAATCGACGGCCTCAGTCCGATCAGCCATGGTGCAATCTGGAGCATCGGCGCCAATCTGGTCGCGTTTTCGCTGGTGACGATGCGGCGTGTGCAAACGGGCGCGTTGCCGGGTTTGTTGCGTAATTCTTATCCCGATGCGGCATCTGTTTCCAATATACGTGAACTAAAAACGGTTGTGGCCCGCTTCGTCGGTCCTGAATCTGCCGCGGATGCCTTTGCAGATGTACCAAGCGAGGCGCGAATAGACCGATCTAACACGCGCAAGGCCGAACGGCTGATCGCCGGGGTTGTAGGACTGCCATCCGCGCGGGCATTTTTACGCTCGGCGCTTTACGGCTCGAACCTTACCCATGATGAAGTCGCGCGGATACTGGATGACACCGGACAAAGCCTGCGGTTTTCAAAAGGGCTGCTCGCGGCGACTCTGGAAAATATCGACCCGGGGGTCAGCGTGGTCGACCGCGATTTGAACATTGTCGCTTGGAACAGCCGCTATCTGGAAATGTTCGAATATCCGACGGGCATGGTTAAGGTGGGCGCTCCGGTGGCAGACCTTATCCGGTACAATGCCGAGCGCGGCGAATGCGGTCCTGGCGAAGTCGAAGCGCATGTCGAAAAGCGATTGGGCCATATGCGCAATGGGCTGGCGCATAGTTTCGAACGCATTCGCCCCGATGGGCGCGTGCTGAAAACCGTTGGTGGCCCAATGCCAAGCGGTGGCTATGTCATGTGCTTTACCGATGTCACTGCCGAGGCGCAGGCCTTGGCCGCACTCGAACGCGCGCGTATCGAGCTGGAATCCCGCGTTGCCGAACGGACAAGCGAGTTGCAGTCGGCCAATCTAGCCCTGGCAGAAGCGGATTCCGAAAAAACCCGGTTTCTTGCCGCCGCCAGCCATGACCTGTTGCAGCCGATACATGCCGCGAGGTTATTCGCCGCAGCGTTGGGCCGGCAAATACCCGATGCCCAAGGCGATATATTGGGGAAACTCGACCGTTCGATTGAATCGGCAGATACCCTGCTACGCGCGCTTTTGGATATTTCGCGGTTGGATGCTGGCGGAGTCACTCCTGAACCCAAGCCGCTGCAAGTGCGTCCATTACTACTGGAATTGCGGGAAACATTTGCACCGCTGGCACATGAAAAGGGACTGTCAATCCGCATCGGTCCGGGTGACGCAATCGTTGAAACCGACGCTGGATTATTGCGCTCGATCATCCAGAATTTTCTGTCGAATGCGATTCGCTACACCGTAAAAGGCGGCATTCTGCTCGCAGTCAGGCGGCGAGGCGGCATGGCGCGGATCGACGTCATCGACACTGGCCCGGGAATTCCTGCAGACAAGCAAAAGCAGATATTCCGCGAGTTTGAGCGACTGGCCAACTCAAATGAAGGCGGGATCGGATTGGGCCTTGCCATTGTTGAGCGAACCGCACGCGTATTGAATGCGCGGGTTTCGCTGCGGTCGCGCGAAAGCCGGGGCAGTAGGTTCAGCATTTCGCTTCCGCTTTCGAATGTGGCACCTGAGCTGACATTGCCGGTTCCGTTGCAAGAGCGCGCATCATTGGGTCAGCTCGGGGTCCTGATTGTGGATGACGACCTGCCAAATTGTGAGGCAATGGAAAGCTATTTGGCCGCGTTGGGGCATCGCATTGTGCTTGCAACTTCGGCGGCGGACGCGTTGGCTGTGGGGGCTGATTTCGACGTGGCGCTGATCGATTTCAATCTTGGGGATAAAGAGGATGGACTGTGGCTAATCGCGCGATTGCGCGAGCGCAATCCTAATGCCAGCTATGCCTTGGTAACCGCAGCGCGTCCGAACGAATATTCAGCGCGACCCGAACTTGCCAATGTGTCGGTGCTCCACAAGCCAGTCTCAGCGGCTGATCTGGAGCAATGGCTGCACACCGACCCAAAAACACTAATGTTTTCGCAGATTTAATCGTGAACCAGTTCCAGCCCAAGCGCCTTGGCCGCCAGCACCGCCTGAGTCCTGTTCTGGACGTCCAGTTTCTTGAGGATGGCGGTCATATGCGCTTTGACCGTCGCCTCACCGATGCCGAGATCATAAGCAATCTGCTTGTTCAGGCGGCCTTGCATGACACCCAGTAATACCTTCAACTGAGTCGGTGTCAGCGATGCGATTTGCGCTGCGACCGGATCAATCGCTTCGTCAACGGGTGCTTCGATCCGGCGACCGTCAAGTGCATCGGCGATGGCTTGCTCTATGGCGTCGAGGCCGGCATCCTTCCCAAGGAACCCGACTGCCCCAAATCGCACGGCATTGCGGGCGGCTTGTGCAGCATCGGCGCCCGACACCACCAATATGGGTACACCCGGCTTTTCGGCATGGAGCAAAGCGACGCCTGAATAGCCTTCGGCGCCTGGCATTTTCAGGTCGAGCAGGATCAGCATCAGGTCATCTGCTGCGACGGCTTCGTTCAATGCCGTTGGCAGGTTTGCACATTCGACAATCCGGGCATCGGGGCGTACCGCCGCTGCCGCCATTGCCAAGGCTTGACGGAACAGCGGGTGGTCATCCGCGATGAGGATGGTGCCGGTCATGCGGCGACGGAACGCGATTCCACCAAAGTTTCAACGACTGATGGATCGGCAAGCGTCGATATGTCACCCAGGTTGGAAACATCGCCCTCGGCAATTTTGCGCAGGATACGGCGCATGATTTTGCCCGAGCGCGTCTTTGGCAAGCCCGGCGCAAAATGGATGACATCGGGCGTGGCGATCGGGCCGATTTCACGGCGGACCCATTTGATCAGGTCGGCGCGGATTTCGGCCGATTCCGCTTCATTGGCGTTCAGCGTAACATAGGCGTAGATACCCTGTCCCTTGATGTCGTGCGGAAAGCCGACAACTGCGGCTTCAGCGACCTTGGCATGTGCGACGAGCGCGCTTTCGACCTCGGCGGTGCCCATGCGGTGGCCAGATACGTTGATTACGTCGTCGACGCGGCCGGTAATCCAATAATAGTCGTCTTCATCGCGGCGACACCCGTCGCCGGTGAAATATTTGCCGGGATAGGTGGAAAAATAGGTCTGGAAAAACCGGTCATGGTCACCCCAGACAGTCCGCATTTGGCCCGGCCAGCTATCAGTGATGCACAGATTACCGTCGGTTGCACCTTCAAGCAATTTGCCATCACCATCGACCAGAATAGGCTGAACACCGAACATCGGCTTTGACGCTGCACCCGGTTTCAACGCGTGCGCGCCGGGCAGCGGCGTCATCATCGTCGCACCCGTTTCGGTTTGCCAATAGGTATCGACAATCGGGCAGCGGCCTTCGCCGACGACATGATAATACCATTCCCATGCCTCGGGATTGATTGGTTCGCCAACCGAACCAAGCAGTTGCAACGAACTTCGCGAGGTTTTCTTTACCCATTCATCGCCTTCACGCATCAGCGAGCGCAATGCGGTCGGCGCACCATAGAAGATATTGACCTGATGCCGGTCAACGATTTGCCAGAACCGGCTATGGTCGGGATAATTCGGAACGCCTTCAAACATCACCGTCGTCGCGCCATTGGCGAGCGGACCATAGACGACATAAGTATGGCCAGTGACCCAGCCGATATCGGCGGCGCACCAATAGATTTCACCCGGCGTGTAATTGAACACATAATGATGAGTCATCGCGGCCCAAACCAGATAACCGCCGGTTGTGTGCAACACGCCCTTTGGCTTTCCGGTCGAACCTGATGTGTAGAGGATGAACAAGGGGTCTTCGGCGCCCATCGCCTCGGGTGCGCATTCGTCCGACACATTCTTGCGTGCCTCGTCATACCAGACATCGCGATCCGCACTCATGGTGATGGCATTGCCGACGTGGCGGATTACCAGACAGGCTGTGACCGACGTGCAATGCGTCAGTGCTTGATCGACGTTGGCTTTGAGCGGGACCAGCTTGCCGCCACGCATCCCCGCATCGGCGGTGATGACGATATTTGAATCGCAATCCTGGATTCGTCCGGCAAGCGCATCGGGGGAAAAGCCGCCAAAGACGATCGAGTGAATTGCGCCGATGCGGGTGCAGGCGAGCATCGCCATCGCGGCTTCCGGAATCATCGGCATATAGATGGTGACACGGTCGCCGCGGCGAGCGCCCAGCTCTTTCAGGACATTGGCCATCCGGCAAACTTCGGCGTGGAGTTCGCCATAGGTGATGCGTCGCTGCTGCGATGGATCATCGCCTTCCCAGATGATCGCAATGTCATCGGCGCGCTCGGGCAGATGCCGGTCAAGGCAATTGGCCGATACGTTCAGCGCGCCGTCTTCAAACCATTTGATGCCGAAATCAGCTTCGCTGAAGCTTGTGTTCTTCACTTTGCTGAAGGGCTCGATCCAGTCGATGCGCTTCGCCTCGTGGCGCCAGAAGCTGTCGGGGTCGCTGATCGATTGGGCGTACGCCTGTTCATAGCCCTCGGCTGTAATGAACGCCTTTTTTTTCCAGACATCTGGAACGGGGTAAATTTCCGACATTGCGCCTCTCCATATGGTTCTGATTTTCAGCCGAGAATAGCTTAAGCAAATCGATGCAACATCCCCGACCAAAGTCGAACAGCAAAGTGCCCAAAGCTTAGACCAAAGTCTATCTATCACCGCAGACAAAGTCAGGCGACCATATACATCCTTGCAAATGGGACCGGCACAACGCCGGACGGGAGAGGATGATGGATAAGAAGAGATTGGCCAGATGGCTGCTAGCGGGGGTCGCAACCGTCAGTTTAATGCCAAATATTGCCTTGGCCGCCACGGAAAAAGAACAACAGCTTGAAGCGCGGATTGAAGCGCTCGAGCGCGCCTTCGGGTCGCTGCAAGGTGAATTGCAGACCACGAAATCAGAAAATGCCGAACTGCGTCAGGCCGTCGCCAACGCGGATCAAAAGGCGACCGAAGCCGTCACCGTGGCACAGGCAGCAAAGCCTGTGCCTGCGCCTGCCGTCGACGGCTTCACCGTCGGTTCGGGCGCGACGCGCATCAAACTCGGCGGATTTATCAAAACCGTTTCGACTTTCAGCAGATGGAGCGATGGCGACGTTGCCGCCAATAGCCTGGGTCGCGACTTTTACCTGCCGCAGGCGATACCGATTGGCGGTGTGCGCGAGTCGACCGACAACGATGTTTCGGCAAAACAGACGCGTTTATGGATGAATCTGGAAACCCAGGTGGCTGGCCACACCCTAAAAGGCTATGTCGAAACCGACTTTCAAACTGCCACTGGTACCCAAGGCTCGGAACGCACGACCAACGGCTATGACCTCGCGCTACGCCGCGCCTATGTCCAGTTTGACAAGCTGACAGTAGGTCAGGATTGGAGCACATTCCAGAACGCCACTGTGTTGCCCGAATCCACTGACTTTGTGGGAACGACTGAAGGCACGGTGTTCGTACGGCAGCCGCTCGTTCGCTATTCGGCGCCACTTGGCAAAACGACTACGCTGCATTTCAGTGTTGAAAACCCCGAAAGTGCGACTGCCAATCTGGGAACAACGGCGCTGATCGAAAACGACGATGACGGCGTTCCCGATTTCGCCGCTCGCATCAATCACACCACGAGCTTCGGCGAATTTGCGCTCGCGGGTCTGGTACGCCAGCTCGCCGTGGACAATGGAGCGATCCATGATGACACGATGGCTTATGGCGCAAGCCTTTCGGGCAAGATCAATTTCGACAAGGACAAACGTTACGATCTGCGGTTCATGGCGACCTATGGTTCGGGCATCGGTCGCTATGTCGGCCTGAACTTTGCGCCCGACGCAATCTTCGTGCCGGGCGTCAACCAGCTGCGCCGGGTGAAAAGCCTTTCAGGATTTGCGGCATTGCGGCTCGGCTGGACACCAACGCTTCGCTCTACGCTGATGGCCAGCTTTCAGGATGTCAGTTATCCAAGCGGCTTCGCGGCGGGAACGTTCAACGCCTATAATGACCAGGCATGGAGCATGGCCGGAAACCTGTTCTGGTCGCCAGTCAAGGGCTTCGATCTCGGTGTCGAATATCGTCATGGCCAGCGCGCTCTGGTCAGCGGGGCCGACGGCCAGCTCGACCGGGTTGAATTCGCCGCAAAATACAGCTTTTAAATAACCAATAGGGAGAGAGATTATGGCTACTGCTGCTAACGACATCCCCAAGCACCATCAGGCGACGCAAAGCGAAAAGCTTGTCATCGCCGCGTCGTCGCTTGGGACGGTTTTTGAATGGTATGATTTTTACCTGTACGGCCTGTTGGCCAGTATCATTTCGGCCCAGTTCTTTTCCGGCGTCAACGAAACCACTGGTTTTATTTTCGCATTGGCCGCCTTTGCCGCAGGTTTTGCGGTACGGCCGTTCGGCGCGATATTCTTCGGCCGGATTGGCGATATGGTTGGCCGCAAGAATACCTTCCTCGTCACGATGGGGCTGATGGGTTTGTCGACATTCGTCGTCGGATTGTTGCCATCCTATGCGTCAATCGGCGTTGCTGCTCCAATCATGCTCGTTGTGATGCGCCTAATCCAAGGGCTTGCCCTCGGCGGTGAATATGGCGGTGCGGCAACGTACGTGGCCGAACACGCACCGAATAACAAACGCGGGCTCTACACCAGCTTCATCCAGACAACCGCGACACTCGGCCTGTTTGCGGCGTTGCTCGTTGTCATCGGTACCCGCACGTACATTGGCGAAGAGGCATTCAAGGAATGGGGCTGGCGCGTGCCGTTCCTCGTTTCCATCGTGCTGCTAGCCGTGTCGATGTGGATCCGCATGCAATTGGCTGAAAGCCCTGTTTTTCAGAAAATGAAAGATGAAGGAACGACCTCAAAGGCGCCGCTGACCGAAGCATTTGGTCAATGGAAAAACGCCCGGTGGGTCATCATTGCACTGCTCGGCGCCGTGGCCGGTCAGGCCGTGGTTTGGTACACTGGCCAATTCTATGCGATGTTCTTTCTTGAGAAGATTCTGCTGGTTGACGGCGCAACGACCAATATCCTGATCGCAATTGCGCTGGCCATCGGTACACCGTTCTTTATCTTCTTCGGTTGGCTGTCGGACAAAATCGGGCGCAAGTGGATCATCATGACAGGCTGTGCGCTTGCCATGCTGACCTATTTCCCTGTGTTTCACGCCTTGTCCAACGCGGCCAACCCCGCAATGACCCAGGCAAGCGAAGCTGCGCCGGTTTCGGTCACCGTGAACGACAATGATTGCTCGCTTCAGTTCGATCCGATTGGCAAAAATAAATTCGACAGCAAAAGCTGCGATATTGCCAAATCCTATCTCGCGAAAAATGCAATCAGCTACACTGTCATCGATGCGCCCGCCGGAACTATCGCTTCGGTAAAAATCGGCGACAAGATTATCACTGCACCCGATCCATCGAAAGTGACCGGTGATGACAAAGGTGCCGCCATTAAGGCATTTGGCGGCGAGGTAATCACTACGCTCGAAGCTGCAGGATATCCCGTTAAGGACAATCCAGCGGCTTTAAAGGACCCCAAAGCTGCGAAGAAGATATTGTTTGCCGACCCGGCGCAAATCAACAAGCCGCTGGTGGTCTTGATCCTGACCTACCTCGTCCTGTTGGTAACGATGGTATATGGCCCAATCGCCGCTTTGCTGGTTGAACTGTTCCCGAGCCGCATCCGTTACACATCGATGTCGCTGCCTTACCATATCGGTAATGGCTGGTTCGGCGGGTTCCTACCCACGACGGCCTTCGCCATGGTGGCAGCCACCGGAGATATCTATTACGGCCTGTGGTACCCAATCGTGGTTGCTGGCGCTACGTTGGTCATCGGCGTTACGTTCCTGCCAGAAACATTCCGGCGTAATATCGACGATTAAATCTCTTTGGGTCGCACCAAACTTTAAGAGGCAGCCTCATGGCTGCCTCTTTTTTTGCATGCAATGGACGGGAGCAGCGTGCGATTCTATCGGTGACGAGTGCAAGGTTGGTAGCAGAAGCTTCCACTGTCTTGCGAATCATTGGTGCTCTGGAATCAGCAGTGTGCGTTCACTGGGTTCAGTGCCATTCACTAATCATCGGACTGTCACAGGAAAAAATGTGCGATGAGAGGCGCAGAACTGAGGCGTTTTGGGAACGGTTCTCTGAAACTACCAAAAAATTGCAGACTGCGTGGCGGTGGCTGCAGTCACCTGTGAATGCTTTTGCGCTTATATTTTCCCTGTAGGGCAGGGAATTTTCAGGGAACATCTAAAGTTTCGATGCAAATGTCCTCACGCACTCTCTGATTGAATAGCAATTCCGCGGCTTATGAGGCCGAATTCCCCAGTTAGCGAATCAGGGAATTGCTCTGTCAATGAGGGGCTAAGCATGATCAGGGATTTGCGTGTGCTTTTGCCTCGAAGGCCAGTCTGCCCCGCTGATTTCTAAATGTTCGGCAAACACAATTCCGTCCGCGAGCTTCCGGGCAGTTCGAAGCAACGCAGCAGACAAAACAAGACCGTCACTGCCGCATTCGAGTATACAAGTCATTTCACCCGTAGGATGCTCGACCGAAAGCTGCTTGCGTTGACCATCGGGGATCGATGCAACCTGTGCCGCCTGTGATCCGTCGATCAAACAAGCTGTCGCAACGCTAACCGCGCCGAGCACGCCAATAGTCGCATGCGCTCGGTGAGGTATGAAGCTGCGGACGGTTACTGCGCCGTCGTTTTTTGGCGGAGCAACGAGCATCATTTTCGGCACGGATTTCTCGCGTACATCGCCCAAGTTCATTCGCTCGCCAACGGCCAGCCTGATCGCTTCGATCTTTGCCTTCAACTCGGCATTTGCGTCGAGCCAATTGCGATCTTCATAGCCGGTGATCCCAACGTCTGCGGCCTTCATCACCACACATGGCATGCCATTGTCGATCAGCGTGACCGGAACGCCGTTTATGACATCGACAGCGTTACCGGTAGGCAGCAATGCACCGCAGCTTGATCCGGCCGTATCACGAAACTCGAGCGGGATCGGGGCGTGGGTGCCGGGCACGCCATCGATTTTGGCGTCTCCAGTATATATGACCTTACCGTCCGGAGTTTGAACGGTTGCGACTGCAATCTGACCAGTATTTTCCATGTAAATCGTGACGGACGTTTCGCCATTTTTGGCTTCTATCAATCCGCGTTCGATCGCGAACGGCCCGACGCCTGCCAGTATGTTGCCGCAATTTTGGGCATCGCTGACGATCGCCTCGTCAACAAACACCTGCAGGAACAGATAGTCGACGTCGACGCCGTCCCGCTCCGATTTGCTGATCACTGCAACCTTGCTGGTCAGCGGATCAGCGCCGCCCATGCCATCAATCTGGAGTGGATCGGGGGAACCCATGACACCAAGCAAGAACGCATCGCGCTCGGTAATGTTGGACGGCAGATCATCTTTCAGGAAATAGCCTCCCTTCGATGTGCCGCCGCGCATCCACATGCAGCGTGCGGATTTCATGTATATTTCAGTCCCATCTCTGCCAGCTTCCCACGCATCTCGTACATGTCGAGGCCCAAGATGCCGGTTGCAAGCTGGTCGCGTTTTGCGGTTTCGTTCGCCTCACGCGCCTTCGCCGCCTTTGCGACCTCTGCGGCATTCTGGCGCGGCACGACACACACCCCGTCATCATCGGCCACAATCACGTCGCCGGGATTGATGGGCGCACCTGCGCACACCACGGGTATGTTGACCGAACCCAGCGATGCCTTGATCGTGCCTTGGGCAAAAATAGCCTTTGACCAAACCGGAAAGCCCATTTCGGTCAAGTCGCGCACGTCGCGCACACCAGCGTTTATGATCAGGCCCTTGCACCCCCGCGTTTGTGCAGACGTGGCTAACAAGTCGCCGAAATAGCCGTCTTCGCACGGGGACGTTGGCGCAATTACTAATATATCGCCAGCCTGCAATTGCTCGATAGCCACATGCACCATCCAGTTATCGCCGGGCGGTGCGGAGATTGTCACCGCGCTTCCTGCTATCCGGGCACCTGTGTAGATCGGCCGCATATATGAGGCCAGCAGCCCAGTACGCCCCTGTGCTTCGTGCACCGTAGAGACGCCGCAACTTTGCAAGTCTGCGATGACCGCCGGGTCGGCGCGCTCGATATTCTGAACAACAATTCCGCTCATCTCGGACTCCTTCAATATCCACCTAAGTTGGCGACACGGCACCGCAAAGTTGAAAATTTGCCCTAGCCATAAGCTAGTGCTAATTACCTGAACATATGCTTTGGCAACTCAACCTTCGTCACCTTCGTGCCATGGCTGCAATTGTGCGGTTGGGCAGTATTTCGGCGGCGGCCCAAGCCGTGAGCATCACCCAACCGGCTATCACGCAAGGGCTGGCGAAATTGGAAGCCCAGCTCGCAACCACATTGTTCGAACGACAGCCCGACGGAATGCGCCGAACAAACGCTGCCGACATATTCGCACCGCGCGTCGAACGTGCTTTGGCGCATATCGGCAGCGCGCGCGTGACTACCGCACAGTTGCGTGCTTTGCTCGCGCTTGCGGAAGGCGGAAGCTATGCGGGAGCAAGCGCTATCACCGGCCTGGCCCAGCCAACCTTGCACCGCGCCTTGAGCGATCTGTCGATTGCGCTTCGTAGACCGTTATTGGAACGGCGCGGCAGGGGCATTGGCTTTACCGATGCCGGTCGGCGCGTGATCCGAAATTTTCGCCTTGCGCGTGCAGAGCTTGAAGCGGGCTTGGCCGAACTGGAAAGTTTGAAAGGGCGCGAGATTGGACGGATTTCGGTGGGTGCGATGCCGCTGTCTCGGGCACGTGTGCTGCCCGCTGCTGTTGCGGCATTCCACGCCCGATATCCCGAGGTGAAAATTTCCATTGCCGAAGGTGCTTTTGGCGATTTGATCGAACCGCTACGTGATGGCGAACTTGATCTGATGGTAGGCGCGTTGCGTAACCCTTCACCGGGTGCAGATATCGAGCAAAAGCCGCTATTTTTTGACCGGCCAGCCATTGTCGCGCGAAAGGGTCATCCGTTGGCAGGCACATCTCCTAATATCCTCGATCTGGCCAGTTACCCCTGGGTCATGCCCCCGGCAGGCACGCCGCTGCACAGTCTATGGCGGCTGATGTTCGATGAAATGGGGCTGGATTTGCCCAATGTGCCGATTGAATGCGGCTCGGTTATCATCATTCGTCAATTGCTGGTCGCTTCGGACTTTTTGACGCTCCTGTCGCCGGATCAGGTTGCCGTTGAGTTGGAGGCGGAATGGCTGACAATCGTGGCTGAAGCACCCGCTGGTCTGTCACGTAATATTGGCATCAGCACCCGGGCAGGGTGGCAGCCTACAGCACTCCAGGCAGCATTTGTCGCGCAGATCGAACAAACGGTCCAAGCGCTATAATTCGAAAAAAATTATAGAATGACCGCGCTTCAAATTGGACGTCTATAAGGGTGCACCCTAGCCCGTCGACATGACTCTAATTACCCTGATAGGCTTTGGTGAAGCCGGCAGCAGTTTTGCAGATGCCGCACGCTGGAACAGCGATGCTCGGGTGTTCGATGTGCGTCCGGTTGATTCAGGCTCAACCAACGCCGTGGTCTGCCAAGCTTTGGCCGAAGCGATAACGGGCTCGCTCAATGTTATAAGCGTCGTAACCGCCGATGCCGCAATCGATGTGGCGCGTGACGCCGCGCAGTATATTGCGCCCGGTGCGCTATATTTCGATATGAATAGCGTTTCGCCGGGCAGCAAGCGCGAGGCTGCCGATTATATCGAGGCCGCTGGGGGGCGCTATGTTGATGCCGCGATTATGGCGCCTGTAAAACCGCTTTTGATGGCTGTGCCGTTGTTACTTTCCGGTGCACATGCGCAAGAGGGGCAGGATGCGCTCGCAGCGCTTGGTTTTTCGAATATCCGGATTGTGGGTGACGATGTCGGCCGTGCGTCAACAATCAAAATGCTTCGCTCGGTCATGTACAAGGGCGTTGAGGCGCTGACTGCGGAATGTTTGCTTGCGTGCGAAAAAGCGGGCGTGACCGACGAGGTGCTGAACAGCTTCGGTAATGACTGGGCGACAGGGGCTGATTACCGGCTCGACCGGATGCTCGTTCATGGCACGCGCCGCTCCGCGGAGATGGCGGAATCCGTCAAAACGCTAATCGAACTCGGCATCGAGCCACTCATGACTCGCGGTACAACCGAACGGCAGGCCCAGCTTGGGGCGCTTGATATAAAATCGCCCCCGGAAGGTTTGCAGGCGAAATTGAAGAAGCTTGCGGTATGACGCTGATTATCGACTGCCACGGCCATTATACCGTTTTACCCAAGGCGCATGATGAATGGCGTGACGCTCAAAAGGCTGCGTTCAAGGCAGGGACCGAATGTCCGCCATACCCCGATATTTCCGACGAGGACATCATCGCGACCATCGAGGCGAACCAGCTTCGCCTGCTGAAAGAGCGGGGCGCGGATATGACAATCTTCTCACCCCGCGCGTCGGCAATGGCACCGCATGTCGGTGACCAGTCGGTGGCGGTGAAATGGGCGCAAGCCTGCAACGACCTGATTGCGCGCGTGGTCGGCCTGTATCCCGAAACCTTTGCGGGCGTATGCATGCTGCCACAGTCGCCCGAGGCCGACATGATCTCGTCGATTGCCGAGCTCGAGCGCTGCGTCGACATGGGCTTTATCGGTTGCAACCTGAACCCCGATCCGGCTGGCGGCAAGTTCAGCCACCCGCCGCTGACCGACCGATATTGGTATCCGTTCTACGAAAAAATGGTCGAGCTCGACGTGCCAGCGATGATCCATGTTTCGGGCAGTTGCAACCCGGCGATGCATGCCACGGGGGCATACTACATAGCGGCTGACACAATCGCCTTCATGCAGTTGATTGAGGGCAATCTGTTTAAGGATTTCCCGAATTTGCGCTTCATCATCCCACATGGCGGCGGTGCAGTGCCCTATCACTGGGGTCGGTATCGCGGGCTGGCCGATATGCTCAAGCAACCCGATCTGTCGACTCATGTCATGAACAACGTCTTTTTTGACACCTGCGTCTATCATCAGCCGGGGATCAATTTGCTTGCCGATGTGATCGACAACAAAAACATCCTGTTCGGCAGCGAAATGGTCGGTGCGGTGCGCGGAATTGACCCGACCACCGGACATTATTTCGACGACACCAAACGCTATGTCGATGCGCTTGATATCAGTGACACCGAACGCCACATGATCTTCGAAGGCAATGCGCGCCGGGTGTTTCCGCGTTTGGACGCACAGCTGAAGGCGCGGGGGCTCTGATGAGCACTTTCCAGATGGACGCAGAGTGGCTGCCGTTTCACCCTAGCCCAAAACGGCCCGACTTCGCTCTGCCCGTAGGCGCAGTCGATGCGCATTGCCATGTTTTTGGCCCAGGTGCTGATTTTCCATATGCGCCGGAGCGTAAATACACGCCATGTGATGCAGGTAAGGATCAGTTGTTTGCCTTGCGCGATCATTTGGGCTTTGCCCGCAATGTGGTGGTGCAGGCGACCTGTCACGGTGCAGACAACCGCGCGATGGTTGATGCGTTATTGCATTCAAACGGCAAAGCGCGCGGGGTCGCTACCGTGCGGCCAGACATAAGCGAAGCCGAACTGGCAGCCATGCATGGCGCAGGCGTGCGCGGCGTGCGTTTCAATTTTGTAAAACGGTTGGTCGATCCAAAGCCCGATGAATATTATCGCGGGATTATAGATAAGATTTCAGCGCTCGGCTGGCACATCGTTGTCTATTTTGAAGCAGCGGACCTTGAAGAACGGTGGGATTTTTTCACTTCGATCCCGACGACCGTGGTTGTAGACCATATGGGACGCCCCGATGTGACGAAACGGGTCGATGGGCCGGAATTCGAGACGTTCCTATCGTTTATGGAGCGTGACAATATTTGGACAAAGGTCACCTGCCCAGAACGTCTGTCGAAAATGCCGCCGCCAGAATATGCCGATTTCGTTCCGTTCGCGCGGCATGTCGTCGAGCGTTTCCCCGACCGCGTATTGTGGGGCACCGACTGGCCGCACCCCAATCTCAATATGGTCGGCCATATGCCTGACGACGGCGCGCTGGTGGACCTAATCCCGCAGATCGCGCCGACAGTCGAACTTCAACGCAAGCTGCTCATCGACAATCCGATGCGACTTTATTGGCCGGAGGAATTATGAAACAGGATATCCACGAATATCTCGCTGAGCTGGAGGACATTCCCGGCACCCGCGTGTTCACCGCACAGCGCGCGCGCAAAGGCTATTGGATCAACCAGTTTGCCATGAGCCTGATGAAGGCCGAGAAGCGCGAGCGCTTCAAGGCCGATCAGAAAGCCTATCTGGACGAGTGGCAGATCTCCGACGAGGCCAAGGCTGCGGTGCTTGCGCGCGACTATAATGCGCTGCTCGATCTGGGCGGCAATGTCTATTTCCTGTCCAAGCTTTTCTCGACTGACGGTTTGCCTTTTGCCGAAGCGGTATCGACGATGACTGACATGAGCTGGCCCGAATATCGCGAGATGATGATGAAAGGCGGACGGTCGCCAGAGGGCAATCGTTCGATCAAAGCCAACCGTGCCGTCGCGGGCGCCACGGACGACAAGGGAGGATTTTAGCATGGCGCGCATCACCGCCGGTGTCGGCTCAAGCCATGTTCCGTTGCTCGGGGTGGCTGTCGATCAGGGCAAGACCGGGGACGATTATTTTGGACCGATTTTCAAAGGCTATGAATGGACTCGTGAATGGGAGAAGGCCGAAAAGCCGGATGTCATCATCCTTGTCTATAATGATCATGCGTCGGCCTTCGACGCTAGCATTATCCCGACCTTCGCCATTGGCTGCGGCGAGCATTATAAACCAGCCGACGAAGGTTGGGGGCCGCGGCAGGTTCCCGATGTCGAAGGGCACGCTGACCTTGCCTGGCACATTGCGCAAAGCCTGATCCTCGATGATTTCGACATGACCATCATCAACGAGATGGATGTTGATCACGGCCTGACCGTGCCGCTGTCGATGATGTTCGGGCAGCCGGATAAATGGCCGTGCAAGGTGGTGCCGCTAGCGGTCAATGTCGTGACCTATCCGGTCCCGTCGGGCAACCGCTGCTGGGCGTTGGGCGAGGCGATTGCGCGCGCCGTTGAAAGTTTCCCTGAGGATTTGAACGTCCAGATCTGGGGAACCGGCGGCATGAGCCATCAGTTGCAGGGCCCGCGTGCCGGACTGCTCAACCGCGAATGGGACAATAAATTTCTCGATATGCTCATTGGCGACAGCGACGCTGCACGCTTCATTCCACATATAGAATATCTGCGCGAAACCGGCAGCGAAGGTATTGAGATGGTGATGTGGCTGATCATGCGCGGCGCACTGGGCAAGTCTACCAAGTGTCTGCACCGCCATTACCATATCCCCTGCAGCAACACGGCCATCGGCCATCTCGTATTGGAGCCAGAAGCATGAGGATCGCATTGGCGGGCGCGGGCGCGTTCGGGGAAAAGCATCTGGACGGATTAAAGCTGATCGAGGGCGTGGAAATCACCTCGATCATCAGCCGCCGTCTGGAGCAGGCCGAGGAGGTCGCGAAGAAATATGGCGCGAAGCATTTTTCGACTGAATTGGACGACGCACTGGCACGCGATGATGTCGATGCGGTGATCCTGTGTACGCCGACTCAGATGCACGCCGAACAAGCGATTGTCTGTATGAATGCTGGCAAGCATGTGCAGGTGGAGATTCCGCTGGCGGACAGTTGGGCCGACAGCGAAGCAGTGCTGAAAAAGCAACAGGAAACCGGCCTTGTCTGCATGGTCGGCCACACGCGCCGGTTCAATCCCAGCCATCAATATGTGCACAACAAGATTGTCGCTGGTGAATTCAATATCCAGCAGATGGATGTGCAAACCTACTTCTTCCGCCGCAAGAATATGAATGCCAAGGGCGAAGCGCGGAGCTGGACTGACCATCTGCTTTGGCATCATGCTGCGCATACCGTCGACTTGTTCGCCTATCAGGCGGGACCTATCGTCAAGGCCAATGCAATCGAAGGCCCGCACCATCCCGAGCTTGGCATCGCGATGGACATGTCGATCCAGTTGAAGGCCGCGTCCGGTGCCATCTGCACCTTGTCGCTCTCCTTCAACAATGACGGCCCGCTCGGTACCTTCTTCCGCTATATCGGCGACAGCGCGACGTATATTGCGCGGTACGATGACCTGTTTACCGGTAAGGAAGAGCAGATCGATGTGTCTGCGGTCGATGTGTCGATGAACGGTATCGAATTGCAGGACCGCGAATTTATCGCCGCGATCCGCGAGGGCCGCGAACCCAATTCGAGCGTCGCGCAGGTGCTGCCTTGCTACAAGGTGCTCCACGATCTTGAGCAACAATTCGGGTGAAAACGCAAGTTGCTATCATCGGTGCCGGACCTGCCGGTCTGCTGCTTGGACATCTTCTGCGCGCCGATGGCGTCGAATGTATTGTCGTCGAGCGGGCGAACCCGGATTATGTGCTTCGCCGGATCCGTGCGGGCGTTCTAGAACGAACGACCACCGATTTGCTGCACCGCCTGGGGATCGATAAACGCCTTAACGAGGAAGGATTGCTCGAGGAAGGATTTTGCCTCGCTGACGGCGAACGGCTCATCCGCATCGACACCTATGGCCTTACCGGAAAGCATGTCACCGTTTACGGCCAGACGGAGGTTACCCGCGATCTGATGGATGCCGCCCCTGCCCGCGGATTGGAGATCATCTACGACGCAGGCGATGTGACGCTTCATGATATTGAGGGCGAAACGCCGTACGTCACTTTTACCACAGATGGCCTCGAACAGAGAATAGATGCCCGTTTTATCGCGGGTTGCGACGGGTTTCATGGGCCCTCACGCAAAAGCATACCACAAAGCGCAGGGCGCGAGTTTGAACGCGTGTATCCGTTCGGCTGGCTTGGGATATTGGCCGATGTACCGCCCTGCCATGATGAACTGATATACGCCAATCATGAACGCGGATTTGCGCTTGCGTCTATGCGGTCAAAAAAGAGGAGCCGCTATTATATCGATGTTCCGCTATCCGAAAATGTCGAGAACTGGCCCGACGATCGGTTGTGGGAGGAGCTGGCAGTGCGGCTTGGTCCTGAAGCCGCCGCTAAGATGACACGCGGCCCCGCTATCGAAAAAACGATTGCGCCCCTGCGTTCCTATGTTTTCGAAACCATGCGCTATGGCAGTTTGTTTCTTGCCGGTGATTCCGCTCATATCGTCCCCCCGACAGGAGCAAAAGGGCTCAATCTCGCTGCATCGGATGTCACTTATTTGTCCGACGCGCTGATCGCATTTTTCACAGCCAATGATAATGACGCTGTCGCCGGTTACTCTGCAAAAGCATTGGCCCGCGTGTGGAAATCGGAACGGTTCAGCTGGTCGCTCACCAAGTTGATGCACCGCTTCCCGGACGACGGTCCGTTCGAACGCGCCATGCAGGTAGCCGAGTTGGACTATATCGCGAGTTCGGTCGCTGCCCAGACGAGCATTGCCGAGAACTATGTCGGTTTGCCGATATAGTTTGCGTGGCACTCGACTAAACATAAAATTCATTTGCAATCAGCAACGCTGAGGTAAAAAATTGGGAGAGATATAATGCAGTTCACGCGCAATAATCCGTTAACCGGCGCACCGGCATCCAATGCGACCGCCATGACGGCTTCGGATATTCCTGCAATCACGGCACGGGCCGCGGCTGCATTTCCCGGCTGGGCCGCAACGGGTCCGAATACTCGGCGGGCATTGCTGACGAAGGCAGCAGAGGAACTGGAAGCGCGCAAAGATGCATTTGTCGAGGCGATGATGAACGAGATCGGTGCGACCGCGGGCTGGGCAATGTTCAACCTCGCTCTTGCAGCTTCTCTTGTCCGTGAAGCGTCGGCCCTTACCACCCAAATTACCGGCGAAATAATCCCGTCCGACAAGCCGGGGTGCATGGCGATGGCGCTGAAAGAGCCAGTTGGCGTCATCCTCGGCATCGCCCCTTGGAACGCGCCGATCATCCTCGGCGTCCGTGCCATTGCAGTGCCGCTGGCCTGTGGGAACAGTGTCATTCTTAAGGCAAGCGAGATTTGTCCGCGCACCCACGAGCTGATTGTCGAAGCCTTTAACGCAGCCGGGGTCCCCGATGGTGTCGTCAATATCGTGACCAATGCGCCAGAAGACGCAGCTGAAGTTGTCGGCGCATTGATCGATGCGCCCGAGGTAAGGCGGATCAATTTTACCGGATCGACGCATGTCGGTAAGATCATTGCAAAAAGGGCAGCAGAACATATGAAACCTTGCTTGCTTGAACTGGGCGGCAAAGCGCCGCTGATTGTTCTCGAAGATGCGGATCTCGACGAAGCTGTGAAAGCCGCCGCTTTCGGCGCGTTCATGAATCAGGGACAGATATGCATGTCCACCGAGCGGATCATCGTGGTCGACGCGGTGGCGCAGGCATTTACCGAAAAATTCGCGGCGAAGGCGCAATCCATGGCGACAGGCGACCCTCGTGATGGTTCGGCTCCGCTCGGCGCGGTGGTCGATCAGAAAACCGTCAACCATGTCAACGACCTGATCGACGACGCCGTGGCAAAGGGAGCCACTTTGTTATCGGGCGGGAAGGCAAACTCGGTACTCATGCCGGCCACAGTTGTTGACGGTGTGACTTCTGACATGGCGCTGTACCGTGACGAGAGCTTCGGTCCTGTGGTCGCGATCATTCACGCGCGTGACGCCGACCATGCCATCGAACTTGCCAATGACAGCGAATATGGCCTGTCTGCAGCAGTATTTACGCGTGACATCGTCATGGGCTTAAAGGTCGCCCGCCAGATCCACTCGGGTATATGCCATATCAACGGTCCGACCGTTCACGATGAACCGCAAATGCCCTTTGGCGGCGTTGGTGCGTCAGGCTATGGCCGCTTTGGCGGGCGCCAAGGTATCGATAGCTTTACCGAAACACGCTGGATCACCTTTGAAACACAGCCGGGGCATTTCCCGATCTGACGCTGTTCGGCTTGCGTAACTGCGCTGTCTGTAACTTTCGCTCGAGCCAGGGATTGCCTATCGCATCAAATCGTGCATTGTATGTAACACAAACGATTATGGACTGCGGAACAATGGTGTTATTGAAAATGGTATCTGGCCGTGGCTAGTTTCATTCTTATCCATGGGTCCTGGCATGGCGGCTGGTGCTTTGATACGATTAAAGGCCTGCTCGAGGCGGCCGGGCATGAAGTAATCGCGCCCGATTTGCCCGGAATGGGTGGCGATGAAGCAGCGCTACGCGCGACCACTTTGCAGGGCTGGGCCGAATTTGCAGCTGACCTTTGCCGGAATGCGACCCAGACCCCCGTGATACTGGCAGGGCATAGCCGAGGTGGAATTGTAGTCAGCCAGGCAGCCGAACTGGCACCTGACGCCATCGATGCCCTCGTCTATATTTGCGCGATGATGCTGCCCGACGGCATGTCGCGCGCTGACTTCAAGCAACTTGAAAATCCCAATCCTGCCTTCGATGCCATCATTTCGCCTGTGCATGGAGGCGCCGGGACGGTCGTCGACAAGGATAAAGCAGGGGCTGTATTTGCTCAGCTTTGCCCCCCCGAAACGGTGGCTGCGGCGATGGCCCAGGTTGTGGCTGAACCACATGGCCCACGATCAACGCCCTTGGCGCTAACCAAAGAGCGATTTGGTTCACTGCCCCGGACCTATATCGAATGTACAGAAGATCGCACAATCCCCTTGTCCAGCCAGCGCCGGATGCAGCAACTGGTGCCGGGCGCTGATGTCGTGACATTATGGGCCGATCATTCTCCTTATCTCTCCCGTCCGCAGGCGCTCGCGGCTGCGTTGATAACGGTGGCAGAAAAGGTCAGTTGCTGAAGACGACCGTTTTGTCGCCATTGACGAAAACACGATCCTGAAGGTGGAGATGGACCGCGCGCGCTAGGACGCGGCGTTCGATGTCGCGGCCCTTGCGAACCAGATCTTCGGGTGAATCGCTGTGGCTGATCGCTTCGACATCCTGATGGATGATCGGCCCTTCATCCAAGTCAGCAGTCACATAATGCGCAGTCGCACCGATCATTTTGACCCCGCGCGCATGCGCCTGATGATAGGGCTTTGCGCCTTTGAAGCCGGGCAGGAAACTGTGATGGATGTTGATACAGCGGCCCGACAGGAAGCTCGTCAGATCATCTGAAAGAATTTGCATATAGCGGGCGAGAACGACCAATTCCGCCCCGGTTTCGTCCACCAGCGCCTTGATCGCCGCTTCCTGTTGCGGTTTGGTCTCTGGGGTCACGGGCAAATAGTGAAACGGAACATCGCCGACCAGCGAAATGCTGAGCGCATCCTGCGGATGGTTGCAGGCAATCGCGACCGGTTCCATTGGCAATTCTCCAATACGGCATCGGTACAACAGGTCACCCAGGCAATGGTCGAATTTGGACACCAGCAACAGAACCTTGCGCTTTTCCCGTGGGTTGCGGACAGCCCATAGCATAGCATTGTCTTCGGCGAAGGAGGCGAATGCGGAATCGAACGCCGCACGGTCCGAACCCGCCGCCAGTTCAAACGCGACTCGCATGAAGAAACGCTGCGAGCTGGTGTCGTTGAATTGCTGAGAATCGAGGATGTTTCCGCCATTATCGGCGAGGATGCGCGCGACCCCGGCGACCAGTCCCGGCCGGTCCGGACATGACAAAGTCAATATATGGATTTCCGCGCTCATCTGATCCTCCTCCTAAATATCGTTTGTGTTGCATACAAATAATGTTATGAAAAGCACATAATTTTTGGGATGAGGATCCGTCATGACTGCAAAAAATCTGGACCAGCTGCTGGCTGGGCGTTCGAACATCGTTGAAATGCTGCGAAATTCGCAACTGGGTGCTTATGTTTATCCGGTGGTTGCGCCGGAATTTTCCAACTGGCGCAGCGAGCAATGGGCTTGGCAACACAGTGCCGTCCTGTTCGATCAGTCGCATCACATGGTCAACCTATACATTCGCGGCAAGGATGCAGCCAAATTATTGTCCGATACGATGGTCAACAGCGCTAAAGGCTGGTCGGTCAACAAGGCAAAGCAATATGTCCCGACCACGCCTTATGGTCACGTCATCGGCGACGGCATCATTTTCTGGACCGAAGAAGAAAGCTTCACCTATGTTGGCCGCGCGCCCGCGTCGAACTGGCTGCGCTATCAAGGTGCCACCGGCGGCTATGATGTCGACATCGAGCTGGATGACCGGTCACCGATGCGTCCGATGGGCAAGCCTGTCACCCGTAAGGAATGGCGTTTCCAGATCCAGGGTCCGCAAGCGTGGAATGTGATTGAAAAGCTGAACGGACGGCCGCTGGAGCAACTTAAATTCTTCAACATGTCGACGATGAACATTGCGGGTAAAACCGTCCGCACGCTGCGCCACGGCATGTCGGGCGCGCCGGGTCTCGAAATCTGGGGTCCTTATGAAGAGCAGGAGGAAATCCGCAGCGCCATATTGGAAGCAGGCAAGGAATTCGGCCTGATCGCCTGCGGCAGCCGTGCCTATCCTTCGAACACGCTGGAATCTGGCTGGATCCCATCACCCCTGCCCGCGATCTACACCGGCGAAAAGCTCAAGGGCTTCCGCGAATGGCTGGGTGCCGACAGCTATGAAGCCACCGGCTCCATCGGCGGTAGCTTTGTGTCCGACAATATCGAGGATTACTATCTCAACCCGTGGGAGCTCGGTTATGGCAATTTCGTCAAGTTCGACCATGACTTTCACGGTCGCGAAGCGCTGGAAGCCATCGACCCCGCTACGCAGCGCAAGAAGGTTACGCTTGCCTGGAACCCTGAAGACATGGCGAAAATCACGGCGTCGCTATTTGACCCCGATGGCGATCAGTATAAATTTTTCGATGTGCCGCTCGCCAATTATGCTTCGTCCAATTACGACCGGGTCACCGATGCCGATGGCAATATGGTCGGCCTGTCGATGTTCACAGGCTACAGCTTCAACGAAAAGCAGGCGCTTAGCCTCGCGACTATCGATCCGTCCATTGCGGTCGGCACCGAAGTGCGAGTGGTCTGGGGCGAAGAAAATGGCGGCACGCGCAAGACGACGGTCGAGCCACATAAGCAATTGTCGGTGCGGGCGATTGTTTCGTCGATACCCTATAGCCGGGTGGCGCGCGAAAATTATCAGGAAGGCTGGCGCACCCAGACTGCGGGCTGATCCGCGATGGCAGCTCCGACCATACCGAAACCACTCGTCCATCCGGCATGGGCAAATGCGCCCTTGGTCATTACCGAAGGCTATTCGCTCGAGATGACGGCAAAGGATATTGCGGCGTTGCACGAAGCTGCGCCGTTCATCCCGCCCGATACGCCATTGTCGGTGACGTTCCTCCCGGGCGAAGCTCAGGAGGCACGGGTCGCGGCAACTGTCGCAGTTCGCGAATTGGGCTTCGAACCCATGCCGCATTTTTCGGCGCGGCGCATATTGTCCGAAGATGATTTTGAGGGCTATCTGCACCGCGTGGTACAGGGCGCCGGAGTTACCCGCTGCTTCATCGTGGCAGGTGACCCTCCGCAAGCGCTGGGACCTTATGATGATACCATGGCGCTTATTCAGACCGGCGCGTTTGAACGTGCCGGGATCAAGGCCATCGGCATTGGCGGCCATCCCGAAGGCCATCCCGTGATGTCAAAAGACCAATGCTGGGATGTGCTGTCGGCCAAAATAGCAGAGATCGAAGCGCGTGGCATAGCGGCGCTTATCGTCACGCAATTCGGTTTTGACGCCCAAGCCTTTCTTGACTGGCTGGTCGAACTGCGTCGGCGGGGGATCGATACGCCGGTCCGTATCGGCATTCCCGGTCCTGCGGGAATTAAACGCCTTTTGAGCTTTGCCGCACGGTGCGGCGTTGGTGCGTCGACGTCGGTGCTCAAAAAATACGGCATCTCGGTTGCAAACCTGCTGGGCACGGCTGGACCTGACAAATTGGTCGACACCTTTGCCAGCCAGCTCGGGCCCGAACATGGGCGGGTGCGGCTGCATTTTTATCCGTTCGGCGGGCTCGTCAACACCGTGTGCTGGATCGCGGACTATGACCGCCGTCACCCAGCGTGAGGACGGTCCATACTTTCAATCCGCTACTCGACTTTGGTTGTAAGTCACACTAACGATTATCGACCAGGAGGCGGGATGAAAAAGTTCAAGGAAATACTGGTCCCGACCACGCCACATGTCGATGGCGACGAAGATATTGGCGAAATCCGCGACATTGTAGGTTTTCATATCCGGTTGGCGCATGGCGCGGTTTACCGCCATTTTACCGAAACCTTTGCCAATCTGGACCTGACCCAAAAGCAGGTTTCGGTCTTGTGGCTGGTCGATGACCATCCCGATATTGCCCAGACCGATCTGGCGCGCAGGATGCGGATGGACCGGGCAACGACCATGGCCATCGTCAACCGCCTGCAGGCGCGTGAATTTCTGGTGCGCGGCAAATCTGATTCCGACGGTCGCAAACAGACGCTAAACCTGACGACGCAAGGCCGCGAGATATTAGGGGTCGCTAAAGAAGCCATTCGCAGTCATGAAGAATGGCTGAAGAGCCGATTTACCAATGCCGAAGTTACCAAATTGATCGAATTATTGACGCGAATCCATGACTAAGCTGGATCGCATTTGTCGCGGAGAGAGAAGGCCATGAACGACCCACGCACGATAATTGACGCGACGGCGATGAATTCGCGGCAGTGGATCGTCATCGTTTTGATGGTCGTCCTGAATGCGCTCGACGGCTTTGATGTGCTCTCCAGCGCCTTTGCAGCACCCGGCATAACCAAGGAATGGGGCATTGAACGTTCGGCGCTGGGCGTTGTCCTTTCTGCTGAGTTGGTCGGCATGGGTTTCGGTTCGATCCTGTTGGGCGGCATGGCCGACCGCTACGGTCGCAAAGGCGCAATGCTCGCCTGCCTCGTTTTCATGGCTGCGGGCATGTATATGGCGAGCACGGCCAGCGGCGTGACGCCGATGATCATCTACCGCTTCCTCACCGGCATCGGCATTGGCGGGATGCTGGCGGCAACCAATGCAGTGGCGGCGGAAAGCAGCAATACGAAATTTCGCCGCGCGGCCATTGCAGCCTATGTGGCGGGCTATCCGCTGGGTGCAATCATCGGCGGAATCGCGGCATCGACCTGGTTGTTGCCCGATCATGGCTGGCGCTCGATCTTCCTGTTCGGTGCAGTGGTCACAGCCGCGCTGATCCCGGTCGTCGCCTGGCTGGTTCCCGAAACAGCTGCCTTCCACGCCACAAAGCGCAACTTGAAAGGCGTCAATGCGACGCTGAAAGCTTTTGGCAAAACGCCGATCGATGCGCTGCCCGTGTTATCCGAAGCGTCGAAAAAGCAGCGTGTGATGGATATATTGTCCAATCCGAAGCTGCGGCCGACGACGTTGCTGCTGGCCTTTGGCTATATGTTTCACACGATCACTTTCTATTATATCCTGAAATTCGGCGTCCAAATCGTCGCCGATTATCCTCCCGGCTATCCACCGGCTGAGGCAGCCACGGTTTTGACCTGGGCCAATGTCGGCGGCTTTTTGGGCAGTTTTTCCTTTGGCTTTGTGATGGCAAAGTTCGGGATCCGCTGGCCGACTGCCCTCATGCTGCTGGTCGGATCGGTCGGCGTGGCCTCGTTCGGCTTCGGTCGTGAAACACTGGCCGCATGGCAATGGGCAACAATCATCGCTGGCTTTTTCACCAATGCAGCGATCAGCGGATTCTACGCAGCCTTTGCTCGCGGATTTCCGGCGCATGCGCGTGGCACCGGAACCGGCTTTGCTTTGGGTATTGGCCGCTTAGGCGCAGCGGGCAGTCCGTTGATTGCGGGGGCATTGTTCAGTTGGCTTGGCAATGACGAGTTGCTGACCGTATCGGCCATCATGGCGATGGGATCGGTATTTGCTTTGGTCTTATTCTTGAAGTTGCCTGAAAAGGATGGCGACGAAATTCTGGCAGAGGCAGACGCGGAGAAAGCGGGGGCTTAGCGCGCATTCCGCATTAGACCGACTTCAGTCGACCAGCATCAGCGCATCGAGCGCGACGACGCCCTCGCCAGCCGGATGCAGGATCACCGGATTGAGGTCAATTTCGCGAACCGAAGGATTTCCGGTCATGATCTGGCCAACACGAACGATCAGATCGGCGAGCGCTGGCAGATCTAGCGCCGGGCTGCCGCGCCATCCCGTCAGCAAAGCAGCCTGTTTCAACTTGAGCAATTCCGCGATCACGAGGTCGACACACATATCGGGCGTGATCAGACACACGTCCTGAAGGATTTCGGCGGTCACCCCGCCAAAGCCTGCCAAAACGACCGGCCCCCATTCGGGATCATGTTTGGCGCCGACGATCATTTCGGTGCCCATCCGGCCCATCGCCTCGATCAGCACGCCGTCCAGATTGATATTGGCGGAGTAAGCAGCAACATTGGCGTGGATTCGATCAAACGCCGCGCGCACCGCGTCGGCATCCGCCAACTTCAGGATCACGCCGCCTGCATCACTCTTATGCCCCAACGCAGCGGCCTGAGCCTTCATGACCACTGGAAAGCCAATCGCTTCCGCCGCAGCGACAGCCTCATCTGCAGTCGCAGCAAAACGTCCTTGCGGGAAGCTGATGCCGAGCGGTGCGAGCAGTATCTTTGCCTGATATTCGGGGATCACACCGTGATGCTGGGACAAGTCTGCAATCGGCAACGGCGCCGCTTGGTTGTTTGTCAAATCGCGCTGTGACAGTGCGGTGAGCCGCGCTAGAGCCCGAAGCGCGCGTTCAGTGCTCGGCAACCAAGGAATGCCCGCCGCGCGCAATGCCGCGATCCGTTCAGGCGGCACATCCGCCCCTTCATCAAGCCCTGCGAAGATCACGGGCTTGGTGATACTGCGCCCTTCTAACGCCGCCATGATCGGCGGAAATTTGATCGTGCACGTCACCGGATCGGACTGGATGATCCCGGCAACGACGCTGCCGACCCGGTCATCATCGAGTAGCGCGCGGATCGTATCGGTATAGACCGATGGATGGTAAAGCCCGTGCGCGGTGAGATCGAGCGGGTTCGAAACCGGCACAAAATCGGGCAGCGCCGCGCGCAGTAACGGGCTGTCATCATCGCCCAAAGCGGCCAACTCCAGACCAAGCTGTTCGGCAAGGTCAAGCGTCAATGCCTTGAACGCGCCTGATTCGCCGACCACCGCCGCGCCGGGTCTTGGCATGGCAGGCGCGCGCAGGCCGATTTCGCTAATGTCGCCGAGTTCTTCAAGCGTTTCTGCAAAGACCACGCCCGCGCGCTCCACATAAGCGCGCATCAATTTGTAATCGCCCGCCATCGCGCCCGTATGCGTGGCTGCACTCTCACGCGCAGCGCTTGATGTGCCGGGATGCAACAGGACAACCAGCTTGCCTGCTGCACGCAAAGCCCGCGCCGCATTTAAAAAAGCTTGCGGTTTGCGGAACTGTTCGACGATCATCGCCACCACTTTGGTGTACGGGTCATCCACCAGCCAGCTTACGTAATCTTCAACGCCGCTCGCCGCTTCATTGCCGGTCGAGATGGTGTAGGAAACCGGAATGTCGCGGGCCAGTAACACGGTTGCCAGCACCGCCGCCATCGCCCCTGACTGCGAAATAACGCCGACCGCCGGACCACTGGGCTGGCGGCACAGCGTTTCGACAAAAGTCAAAGGCACCTTGTCGACATAGTTGACGCTGCCGATGCAATTCGGCCCCTCGATAACCATCCCGGCCTCTTTGGCGATGCGCCCGATTTCGATCTGTTCGGCAAGACCCTCTTCGCCGCCTTCGGCAAAGCCAGCCGAATAGATCACCGCCGCGCCAACCTTGCGTTCGGCAAGTCCGCGCACAGCATCGAGAACGAAAGCCCGTGGAATGGCAAGAACCGCACAATCGACGCCGTCGGGCAACTCCGCGACCGATTTCAGGCAAGTCCGGCCCGCCAGCGTGTCGCGGTTCGGGTTGATCGGGTAAATCGAGCCAGCAAACCCGTTGCGCTCCAGATTGGAAAGCAGGGTCGTACCCAGCGCGCCGGGCTTGTCCGACGCGCCGACGATGGCAACGGATTTCGGCCGGATCAGCCGCTCGATCTGCGCCGCGCTTAAGCGCGGTTCACTGACATCATTTGCCATATACTATGCTCTCTAACCTAGGTCGTTCAGCTCGCAACTTTTGAAGCGTCGAACGTCCCAAGACCCGGCTTGAACGTCTTTTCATCGAGGAACTGGCGCGTCGCTTCTTTGCGTGCCTCGGCCCCGCCGAACCCGTTCAACGCTTCCTGTGCCCTGATCTGATAATCCAGCGCGTTGTCATAAGTCATGTCGACCATGCGCCGCATGACCAGCTTGGTGGCGCGCAGCGCATTGCCGTCCTTCTTTTTCAGAACCTCGGCAATCTCGGCAACGCGGGCGAGCAACTTGTCGGCGGGTACGGCCTCGGTAATCAGTCCCTGCGCTTCGGCCTGTTTGCCGGTCAGGTTTTCACCCATCATGGCGTGGTACATGGCCTTGCGAAACGGCATCAATTCCTGCGCAACCTTTGACGCTCCGCCGCCGGGCAATATGCCCCAGTTGATCTCAGACAGGCCGAACTGTGCGTCTTCGGCAGCAATTGCGATGTCACATCCGAATAGTGGTCCATAGCCTCCACCAAAGCACCAGCCGTTGATCATCGCGATGGTGGGTTTTTCATACCAGCGAAGCCGTTCGAACCAGCCATAGGATTCACGCTGCGCGGCGCGAACCGCGCCCATGCCCTTGGCTTCGTTTTCACGGAAGTATTCCTGCAAATCCATGCCTGCGGTCCAGGCCTTGCCTTCTCCGGTCAGGACAAGAACTTTCACATCATCTCGAAACTCAAGCTCTTCCAGCACTTTTTTCATCTGACGGTTGAGCTTTGGGCTCATGCAATTGCGCTTTTCAGGGCGGTTGAATTTCACCCAGGCAATGCCGTCTTCGACCGAATAGGCTACGGTTTCCTCTTCGCTACGCTCTACTGTCATGACAATTCCTTTGCTGATTCTTAGGATCTTGATTGCTATGTTATATTACATAACAAATTCGATTGATCCGGACAAGTGCGATCTTTATGGTGCTGCACATGAACGATCCACTCAGCCAGCTTCCGGGATATGTTTTGCGGCGGGCATCGATTGCAACGATGGGGCGGCTGCACGATCATCTTGCCGCGCATGATCTTCGTGCAACCGAGGCCAGCCTAATCATGCTGATCGGCGATCGTGAAGGCATCACCCAAAGCGAGGCAGGTCGAGTACTTGGCATCAAACGCGCCAATATGGTGCCCCTGACCGCAAAGCTTGAAGCGCGAGGTTTGCTCACCCGGACACAGATGGATGGTCGGTCGCAGGGGCTGACCCTGACCAAAAGCGGATTGGGAATTCTACGCCAAGTTCGCGCGGCGATTGCTAAACATGAGGATGAAACAATTAGGCGCGTCCCAGAGGAACTGCGGGCGCATGTCATTCCGATCCTGACCGCAATATGGGGCCAAGAGGGCCACGACGACTAGACGAAGTCTAAGCTGCCGCGCCGTTCCAGAAAGCGCCAACCGTCGCCATCATTCACGAGTATATCAGCGTAGCTGCCCACTAACGGGTGCTGCTCGGCACCGGTGAAAAGCAGAATCTGGCTTTGCACGGTCGCTCGTGCCGCGCTCTCCAATGTAACCCGGATATTGGAGCAGATATGGCGCGTTGTGCGCGGCGGGCGCGCCAAAAAAGATGCCAATATCGCATCCCGCCCCTCGATAAAATCATCGGGAGCCGTCGGGCGGCTCATCCGGCCACCCGCCGAATAAAGCGCTGCGACAGCATCCCAATGCGCTGCATCAACCAGCGCCGCATAATCGATTATCAACCGTTCGCAGGCGCGTTCGGCGATCAGGCGATCCACCGCGTCCATCATCCCGCCGACTTGGTCCGCCAGCTATCAGCATAGCCCGTCCGCGCCACTTCGGAATAGGGAATGGCGGCAACCGTTGCCTTAATCGTCACCTGCTTATGCGGTTCGACCGTGGGCTTCGACGTGCCGCCATCGGGCTCGCCCCAGATGAAATCAACCTGCGTGCCTGGAACCGCAACATTTTCGTCCACCATTGCCAAAGTAAGTATTTTGCCTTCATTCGCGCTATAGCCGATCCATGTCGATATGCCGACCAGCTCGCCGTCTTTTTCAACTCGGTCGAACGGGTGCATTGCATAAACGGCGCTCGGAAATTCCATATATTTCGGCCGCAATTCGCCCTTGCTGAACATCCCGAACAAGACGTCGGTGACCGATACATCATCCAATGCCAGCGTCACTTTGCGGCGGTGCGGCCCATCAGCCATTTTCTCAAGCGCTTCGCGTCCGATGAAATCATGGTCGAATTTGACGAAGGGTCCATAGCCCAAATCCCACGGCGTGAGATAATAGCCTTCGACACTGTCCGGCACATAGCTGCCGCCGATTGACGCCTTATACTCATAATGCTTGTCGGACAGCCATTGGCGATAGGACTTCAGCAAATCGCCAGTGTAAACTGCGGGAAGCGGCGAGGGAATCCAGCCCGATTCCAGCGTATTGGACGAATAGGTCCGCCCGCCAACCAGCTTCATGTCATGCTTCGCACCCGCCGCAACCAATGCGCTGTGCACCGCATCGCGGTCTTCCCACGGCCCCATCAGTTCATAGCCCGGCTGCCCCGCCATGCCATGGCGAAGCGCATGAACCTGCTTTCCGCCGATTTCGATCCAGCACATGTTGAAGAACTTCAAATCGGGTGCTGGCGCTCCGGTCGCATCAGTGATGACATTGGCTGCGTTCGGGCCCTGAATCTGGTAGCGATAATGGCGGCGATTTTCGGGGTCGGGACGCGCGGCAGTGCGTTCGTCATAGGTCAGCGTCACGTCGCTTCGCCCTTGGGCATGGAACATCAACCAGTTCAGCGTCGGCGCGCGGCCCACGAGATTGAATTTTTCCTCGGCGAGATAGAAGAGGATAACGTCACCAATGACATGTCCATAAGGCGTCACCGGCACAAATTGCTTGGCCTTGTTGGGCACGAAGCCTTTGAAGCTGTTGACACCCAATCCGTTCAAAAATTCAAATGCGCCGGGGCCTTCGACCATCAATTCGGCCATATGATAGCTTTGGTTGAACAACACGCAAGTTTCGGCCCATGCCTTTTGCTCGTCGCGCCAGTTTGAAAACTCACCCGGGACGCCGGGATAGACATTGGGACCGACCTGCTGATTGCGGAGCAGTTCGACGATATCAGGATTGTCGGAAACCAACGTTTCGAGCGAGTTCTGTTGGGTCATTGCATCTCTCTCCAGAAATAATTGCTTGCTTAATTTGCGTTACATGATTTGTATGCGCAACATACGAACAATGTCAATTTGATTGTATGCAAAGCATACAACTTAGGAGGGTTATGATTGCAACTACCCATGTCGGCAGCCTGCCCCGGGGCGCCGAGCTAGTTCCCCTGCTTCTCGCACGCGATCGAGGTGAAGCCTATGATGCCGATATCTTCGACAGCGTTGTCCAGTCCGCCGTTAATGCGGCGGTCGATGCGCAAATCGCCGCGGGCGTAACCGTGGTCAGTGACGGCGAGCTCGGCAAGGTCGGCTATTCAACCTATATGACCGAGCGCCTGTCGGGTTTTGGCGGCGACGTCCCGCGCAAACCCGCGCTCGATCTCGCCCCACTGCCGGAATTTCGCAAGAAACTAGGCGCAATCATGGGCGATCAGGAATTTGTGCGCGCCGCCTGCATTGGCCCGGTCAAGCTGGTCAACATGGATCCGTGTCACGAAGATATCGCGCGTTTCGCAAAGGCGGTGGCGGGAAAGCCGGTGCGCGGCTTCATGAACGCTGCCTCGCCCGGGCTAATTACCGCATTCCAGCCCAACCAATATTATCCATCACACGAAGCTTATCTCGCTGACCTCATCGATGCGATGCGCCCGGAATATGAGGCGATTGTAGCTGCGGGATTCCAGCTTCAGCTCGATTGTCCCGATCTCGCCATGTCGCGCCACACCGGCTATCAGGATGAGAGCGAGGAGGCCTTCCTGAAAATTGCTGCGGCCAATGTCGAAGCGCTAAATGCGGCGACTGCCAACATAGCGCCTGAACAGATGCGGATGCATATCTGCTGGGGCAATTATGAAGGCCCGCACGATCACGACATTCCGCTGGAGCGCGTGGTCGACATCATTCTGGGCGCCCGGCCCGCCACGATATTGTTCGAAGCCGCCAACCCCCGGCATGAACATGAGTGGAAAATCTGGGCGGAATCGAGAATTCCCGACCATAAGATATTGGCACCAGGGCTAATCGACACCTGCTCCAACTATGTCGAACATCCTGAATTGATCGCGCAGCGCATCGAACGCTTCGCCGCGATTGTCGGCAAGGACCGCGTGATCGCGTCCACCGACTGCGGCTTTGGAACATTTGCCGGCTATGGGAAAATTGACCCTGCGGTCACGTGGAAAAAACTGCGCGCCTTGCGCGAAGGGGCCGATATTGCTGATCAACGTATAGGTTGATGGCGACCAAATTGGTTAGCCTACTAAGGCTCTGAAGGCCAATTGGCCCCGACCGCAGACGCGGTCGGGGCCATTATTTGTCACATCAATATTTGAAACCGACCGTCAATCCATAAGTCCGTGGCGGCATCAAAGTGCCGCCGATGGCGCGGCTGGTCGAAACAGAAAAGCTACCGGCATAGACGAGTTCGTCGGTGATATTTTTGACCCAAAGATTAGTCGTAAACCGGCCATCGGGATCAGTGTAGAGGATGTTGGCATCCAGCTGGATGTACGCATCCTGGGACAGACGGTCGTCGTTGAACTCGGTGTGGAACTGTTTGCTGCGATAAGCAAAGTTGCTCGCCAGTTCGATAGAGCCACCATTGCCCAGCGGTACCTCGTAAGATGGGCTTACGTTCAGGCTCCATTTCGGCGACATGCGGGTCGCATTGCCAGATAGGTCTACGACCAGCGCCGATGCCACGGCACCCGGCGCAAAAAGACGAGGGTCAAGCGGGTCGGCAGCCGAGAAGCTGGTGAACTCGGAATGGAGATAACCAACCGAAGCATCGATCGAAAACTGCGGTGTTGCGCGCCAGAACAGCTCGAACTCTGCGCCATAAGCCTCTGACACCGCCGCGTTGGTCAATGTGCTGGTAAAGAATGGCGGTGTCGGGATCGGACGGGTGAGCGAGAATTGCCCATTTTTCAACCGCTGGAAGAACACTGCAAGATTGGCTCTCAGATCGCCGCCCGAATATTTCGTGCCGACTTCGAATGCCTCGACCTTTTCCGGGTCAACAAATGGCAGTGGCTGGGTGAGCGAAAGCCTACGCGTCGATCCGATTTCCGCAGTGCCGCTTTTGAAGCCGCGCGACCAGTTGGCGTACAACAGCAGATCATCATTGGGACGGAATTCGACGCCGAGAGACGGCGAGAAATCTTTCCACGTCTTGCTCACATCCCACATCGGAATGCCAGTCCGAACGCTGTCGAGCAGGAAGCCACTCGGGCCGTCGCCAATGCCGGTGTTGTTCTTCAGGTTACGTTTTTCCCAGCTATACCGCGCACCCGCCTTGACCGACAACTGGTCGGACAAGGCATAGGTCATATTGGCAAACGCCGCCCAGGTTTTAACATCGAGACGTCCATCAAACTGGATGCGGAAAGGATCGGTGTTGTTGATCACATCGATACCGATGTGGTTTTCCGCCTCGATCTTTTCGTCGAGGTAGAAAAGGCCGAAGACACCATTAAAGTTGCCGGTATCAACGTTAGCCTGCAATTCCTGCGAAATCTGGTTCTGGAATACTGGCTGCCAGTGGTTGGCGCTGCTGCGAAGCGCGTTGGTCTGCGCCAGCGGATAGCCGAGATAGGTCGACATATCAAAATCATGGAAGAAGATCGCGTCAAACTTGCGGTAACTAGTAAGTGACTTGAGCGTGACAGCGTCGCTCGCGTTGACGGTAATCGCGCCAGTAAAGGCCCACTGTTCGCGGTCATTGATTGGGTCAAAGTTGGTCGCGATGTTCCGCGGGTTGGTTGCAAAGCGCGCCGCCGACCCATCGGCATTGGTGCGCTGGCCTAAAGCGCTCAGCCCGTCATTGGCAGCAATTCCGTCGGTAAGGACGCCGGGGAACGACACTTCGCGGAACTTGATCGCAAGCGACCGGTCATCCTCGCTGTGATATTCGCCGGTCAGCAAAATGTTCACATTTTCCGACGGCAGGAATTCGAGATGGCCACGCGCCGAAAACTGGTTGGCGTTATCAATGTCGCTGCCAGTAAACTCGTTGATACCATATCCGTCACGCTTGACCGCGCGGAAAGCGATACGGCCACGAAGGCCTTCGGTGATCGGACCACCGACGGCGGCCTCAGTCACCAGGTTCAGGTCATCACCGCCGAGCGTGATCCGCACATAACCTTGCGTCGTGTCGGACGGCTTTGCGGTAATCAGGTTAACCGCACCGCCGGTAGCGTTGCGGCCGTACAACGTGCCTTGCGGGCCACGCAGAACTTCCACGCGCTCCAGGTCGAACATCGACCCCAATTGCGCTTGCGCAAGCGAAACCACCGCGCCGTCGACATGCAGCGCAACCGACGGGTCCACGCCGGGTAGCGAGCTCGACAGACCTATGCCGCGAATGAACAATTTGGCGAAGTTGAAATCATTACCAAAGCTGATGCTTGGTACGAGATTCTGCAGCGATTCAATGCCCGCGATGTTGCTTTCTGCCAATTCGTCGCTGCTGACCGCTGAAACTGACAGCGATACGTCAGAGAGCGACTGGGCGCGTTTTTGCGCCGTCACGATTATCTCATTCGAATCGGCCGTTCCATCCTCTGCTTCCGCTGACTGAGCGGCGGCGACCGAGGGTAAAGCGCAAAGTGCGATAACGGATACTGCTGCTTGGGCGACCCAGCGGCGCCCGGACCAACTTTTACGTCCCATTTCCCTCTCCCTGATATTTGCTCATTGGCATTCATGTATTTATCAAATTTATGCCGTTATATTATCGGAGCTTTAACGGAACAGTCATTTGAATTGCGGTCGAGGTATAAGAAAATTCAAATTTAGATGGGTTCGTAAGACTCGGCGTGAACATTATTCACAAGCATGAACTAGGCTTGGATTCTACCATTCTGGCTTGAGTTGCGGCTTAGGAACCTTACAATGTCTTGCCACCGCATATGGGAGATTTTTGCTTTGATATTGGAATATTGCAAACGCATCAATTTGAATGAGCTGCCCCCGGCAACCGAAGCCGGCTTGAGCAACCTGCAGTTGGCGCAACGTATTGCCATACCATTCGAAAATCTGGACGTTCGGTTAAATCGTGAAGTGAAACTCGACCTTGAGTCAATTTCAAAAAAGTTGGTTATCAACAGCAGGGGTGGTTATTGCTTCGAACAGAATTTGCTTCTGTCTCACGCTCTGGACGCAATGGGCGTAGCGAGCAGGCCAGCGCTGGCGCGCGTATGGCTTGGGGCCACCTATACCCCTCCTCTGACCCACCTTGTTTTGCTCGTTCAGATCGGAAAAGCTAGGTGGCTGATGGACGCTGGATTTGGCGGCGGATACTGCCCGCCATTGCTGCTTGCTCACGGCTCGGAGACATCAGCGCCTGACGGATCGACATATCGGCTTACTACCGATCCCGAGTTAGGCTGGATACTGGACCGATGTACCAACCAATCTGCCGTAAGACAGTACAGCTTTACAGAAAGCGAGGTATTCCCCCCAGATATCCTGCTTGCCAATCATTGGACATCCACGCACCCCACTTCATTGTTCAAAAAGAACATTGTCGTCAATCGGATAACGGGGGATGGGCGCCTGTCAATCATGAACATTGTGCTTACAAAAACCGGGACACAGGACGAGATTGTAACCATCACATCATCGGACCAATTGACTAGCATATTTCGGGAAGATTTCGGACTGAACCTGTCTGAATCCGATGTCAGCGAACTCGCTGCACAAATTGACCTATGAAACTGAAAGCCTGTACCGGTTTTCCAGAGTGCCGATTTTCTATATGCTGGTTTAAAGCTGTCAGTAACGATCCAAGTCTTCGGCCAGCTTAACCGCCCCTTTGAAATGGGCCTTTATCTCAACAAGATAATTTTGCTGGCGGCTCGGATCTGGGGTGCCCCCTGCATAATGGGTTATAACTACAGACTTTACACCAGCCTTCGTGGCCAACTTTCCAACTTCAGCGGGAGTTAGGTGATGGGTAGAAAGATGCTGTTCCAAATTGGCTTTCGCGGCGGCCGGCATGTTAGGCGAATTCCGGGCCACGGTTGCCATGGTACTCGCCAGATCAATCATCTCGCTAACCAACAGGTCAGCGCCTTTTGAAAGCCGCTCGACAGCCTCGCTTGGTCCGGTATCTCCGGTGTACACAATGGAGCGGGTGGGGAGATTAAATCGAAACGAAAATGACTTATAATTGCGATCCTCGACGCTGCCCGGCGCAAAATCATAATGCGAGTTCTGCGCGGCCGTAACGGTCATACCGTCAACAGTAATGCGCTCTCCATCGCTAAGTTCGACGACGGTAACGGTATCGGCAGGCGGCGCCCACGGCTTGCCGGGAATACCATAGCCGACGCGCGCAGCCGGCTGCATCGAGGCGACCATACCAGCGACCATTTCGCGCGTCCCGGGCGGGCCGTAGACTGTCAGTTGCTCGCTCACATTTGTCTGGTTGCGCAGGCCAAGTACCGCCGAAAGGCCACCTGTGTGATCGACATGAAGATGGCTCAGAAATACTGCCTTAACGCCGGGCAGTGGCAGCCCTGCTCGCGCCATTTGCTGCACCGTCCCGTCACCCGCATCGACAAGATACGTGCGTCCATTATGGATCAGCGCATTGGCAGGCTGGGACCGGTCGCGGCTTGGCACTGGTCCCCCCATTGTGCCCAGCGTGATAAACGTATCTTGTCCGGATGACGCCTGCTGTGCATTTGCTGGCGAGGCCAGAACCATAGCGGCAATTGCCAGCCGGAAAAGACGGCGTTGCATCAGAAGCTAAACCCAACCCGCACGCCATAAGTACGCGGCGGACGAAGCGTGCCGACGGGGAAATCCAATATTGGACGCGTACCTGCACGTGCCAGAATTTCTTCGTCGGTGATGTTGTTGATAAAGCCGGTGATGCTCCAGCTATCCATGCTTTCCAATGTCAGATAGGCATCGGCAGTGGCAAAACCGTCCTGCTTTTCTTCCGGGCGGTAATTCGTGTTATTGAAGCGGCTGCTTTCGATATTGCCGCGCGCGCCGAATATCAGCGCCAGTTCGCCCGACAGCTCAAACGTGCGCTCATAGCCGAGGTTCAAGGCCCAGCGCGGCGAATTTACAGTTGGCTTGCCCGAGCAATCAATATCGTAAAAGCGTGCGCCATTGATATTTGGATTCGCCGCCCGGCTGCCTAAAGTCGTGCATCCGGTGATTACCGGCGCGCCGGTTGGCGAGAAGTTGGATGTTAGCAAGCTGTTATACTTGCCATTGAGATATTGCAGGTTGAGGTTGAACAGATCGTTCCGGCTGGGAGCGAAACGCGCTTCGAACTCCGCCCCGTACATGCGCGACTTGCCAGCATTTTGGGTGATAGAACCTTGCGCAAATATACCCGCCCCTGTGCGCACTCCGCCAACATAGGTAATTTGCTGATTGGTATAATCCCAGTAAAAGGCTTCGATATTCAGTTGCAGCTTATTGTCAAAGAACCTGTTTTTCGCGCCAACGGTGTAGGCCCTGAGCGTTTCTGGCGCGAAAATGTTGTTCGGCGGCTGTGATACGAAGAAGCCGCCTGATTTGAACCCGGTTGCGACATTTGCATAGATCAGCGACGCTGGCCCGGCGTCAAATTCGACACCGGCTTTCCACGTGAACTTCTTGAAATTCAAATCACCGGTGAATGGCACGCTCAAAGGTGGTTGGATGGGACCGGGCAAACCGCCTGAAGCAGTCGACGTCAGCTGGGACTTGCTTTCGCTGGTATAGCGCCCGCCTGCGACAAGACGAAATGAGTCACTGACATCGAATGTCAGCTGACCAAATGCCGCGATGCTCTCGGTATTCAGGCGAGGGGTGAAACGCGTTGTCGAGATGTTGCCTTGGCGGAAGAAATTCTCAGTGGCTTGATTTTCACCGAAGTAGAATGCGCCGAGCACGTAACGCAGCCGCTGATCTTCGTTCGACGCGAACCGTACTTCAAGCGAGGTCTGTTCGGCCAGATCGATGATATCACCAGCAAAGCCGGGGAGATAAGTCCGGAACCGAACGTCCGAGCGGCGCCATGCGGGGATGAACGTCAGCGTGCCAAAGCCCATATCGCCGACGACGGTGGCGCTGACGCCATAGAATTTATTGTCGAGAAAGCCGTCTGTTCCCGCAAGTGCTATGCAGCCACTGTTGACGAAATTCCCAAATCCGCCGCAGAATGGTGGAGCGAATATGCCTGCTGCATAGCCGCGGATTGCGGCATGGGCACGCGGATCGGAAACGCTGACCCGGTCTTCCAGATCAGGTACTGCGAATGCCGCGCTGGGAAGAAGCACGGCGCCAGATCCCTTGCCATGCTGGTTATAATAGTCACCAACCAGCGTCATCGACCACATGTCAGACGGCTGGATCAGCAGCGACGCGCGCACTGCCTCGCCCTTGTCATCATCATAACCATCGGAGATGTAACCGTCACGGTTGACGATTTGACCAGCAAGGCGCAGCGCGGCGATTTCGCCGAGCGGAATATTCAGCGCGAGCGAGCCTTTCTTGCTGTCGTAATTGCCATATTCGAACAAGGCTTCGCCGCTGAACTCACCGAGTTTCGGCTTTTTCGGAATCACGTTGATTGCGCCGCCGGTGGCGTTCCGCCCGTACAATGTCCCTTGCGGACCCTTGACGACTTCGACCCGCTCCAGATCATAAAACACGCCGGTAGGCGCGGTTGGGCGGCCCACATAGATCCCGTTGAAGTTGAACGCGATGGCATTTTCCGCGAACGAGTTTTGCGAGACGGTACCGACACCGCGCAGGAAGAAGCTGGTGGTACCGCCCGTTGGCTGCACGACCAAAGACGGCACTAGCTTACCAAGGTTTGCGGTTTCGGTGATGCCGGATTTCGTTAGGTCATCGCCGGTGACGGCGCTGACGGCCAAAGCTGTTTTCTGGAGATTTTCTTCGCGGCGCTGGGCTGTGACGACAATCTCGTCCAGACCATCGCTTTCTTGAGCCTCGGCGCTTTCGGCTGTGGCTGCGCTATCTTGGGCGAGCGCGATACCTGGCGCGCCAAGTCCAACAATTGCTACTGACGCAAGCAAAACTGCTTTCATGAAACCTCTCCCTCATATTTTCGCACTGCCTTCACGGACAGCATCTTTCATGAAGCCATTTAGGACATAGTGCGCCCATCGGTTAAATCTTTTGTTTTGATGGTAATCCAATCACAGTATTGATAGGTTGTCCAAATGCGGTTCAAAGGGCTCGATCTCAATCTCTTAGTTGCCTTCGACATATTGATGGCAACGCGCAGCGTATCGCGGTCAGCCGAGCAACTGCATCTCAGCCAACCGGCGATGAGCGCCGCGTTGGGGCGCTTGCGCGATTATTTTGGCGATGACCTGCTCGTTCAGCAGGGAAAGCGGATGTTCCCGACAGCTTATGCTGAATCGCTAATGCCCATGGTGCAGGACGTTTTGCGCAAAGTGGATGAGGTGATCACGACATCAACGACCTTTGATCCCGCGACCTCGCAGCGCACATTTCGTCTTATTGCTTCGGATTACATCACCGCTGCCGTTATTGCTCCGCTCGTACGCAAGTTGGCTTTGGTCGCACCGCAGATCAGGCTTGAAACCGTATTGCCCTCCGATGGCAGCGCGGAACTTATCGGGCAAGGCGCTTTCGACCTGATGATCACTCCCGAAGATTTCATCAGCCCGGACCAGCCGGCCGAACTGTTGTTTGAAGAACAGCATGTCATTGTCGGCTGGAGCGGTAACCCTCTTTTCGAACGCACCATAACCGAGGCGGATGTGATGGCAGCAAGCCATGTTGGCGTGCATATGGGCAACCAGCGGACGAAGGCCTTTGCCGACAGTATGATGGAAAAGCTTGGCCGGTTTCGTCAGATGGATGTCACAGCATCATCGTTTACAATCATCCCTTGGTTGCTGATCGAAACCAACCGGCTGGCATTGATGCACGAACGACTGGCGCGGCGGATGGCCAGTATGTTCCCTCTGGCGGTTGCGCCGATCCCCTTTCCGTTTCCTCCTATGCGCGAAATGATGCAGTTCAACCGGACACGCAGCGCCGACGAGGGCTTGCGTTGGTTACGCGAACAATTGCGTAAAGAGGGCGCGATGCCCAAAGGATGATGTTCATCCACAAAACGGATGTGAATTCATCAATTCAATCAAATTTACAGATTTTATCGGCTGACTAGATAGGACATCCTGAAGTCCCCAACATGATGGGACACATTGGAGAGGTCAGCCTTGGAAAATATTAAGGTCTTAATCATCGGTGGCGGCATTGGAGGCCTTACATCCGCAATTGCATTGCGGCGCAACGGTTTTGCCGTCGATGTCATTGAGCGCGATCCTAGCTGGTCCGTCTATGGCGTGGGGATCATCCAGCAGGGTAACGTTATCCGGGCCATGGCCCAGCTTGATTTGATCGATGACTATATCGAAGCCGGATTTGGCTTTGACCATGTCGAGATTTTCATCCCTACCGGCCACTCGGTTGCCAAGATTCCAACGCCGAAGCTTGTTCCTGATTACCCATCTAATGTCGGCATCGGTCGGCGTGCGTTGCACAAGGTACTGGGTGACCGGACAATTGCCGCGGGCGCCAATGTTCGGCTTGGATTGACGGCCGACACGCTCGATGACGACGGAACAGGTGTTTCGGTAACTTTCAGTGACGGCAGCAATGGGCGTTATGACATCGTGATCGGTGCGGACGGCCTCTATTCGCAAACACGCGGAACCATTTTCCCCGAGGCGCCTAAGCCCGAATTTACCGGACAATCAGTCTGGCGTTACAATTTACCCCGCAGCGAAGATGTTGACGGCCTGCATGCTTATGAGGGCAAGACCGGGATCGGGCTGGTGCCGTTGTCTGCAAGCTTGATGTATATGTACGTAACAACACCCGAACCGGGCAATCCGCGATACCCACAAGAACAGCTTGCGTCCGCGATGCGCGCCAAGCTCGCGGACGTGCCTTCACCGAAAATAGCTGCGCTCGCAGAGCAGATTACCGACGACGCCGAAGTTGTTTACAAGCCGCTTGAATGGGTCATGCTCGAAGGTCCATGGCATCAGGGTCGCGTTGTCCTCTTGGGTGACGCCGTGCACGCAACTACGCCGCATTTGGGCCAAGGCGCTGGCATGGCGATCGAAGATTCGCTCGTGTTGGCCGAGGAACTCGCCAAAGCGGCAGATTGTGAAAAGGCTTTCACCGCCTATCGGGCGCGCCGTTACGACCGCTGCAAATATATTGTCGATGCTTCGACCGCGATTTGTTTTGGGCAGTTGGGCAAAGGACCGCTGGTCGACAACGCCCAGGCCACCCGCGAAATGTTCATGAAAGTTGCCGAGCCAATCTGAGGCCCGCAGCGCACCAAAATTCAAGGAGCTTAATCATTATGGCAAGAGTTAGCGAGATCCGACACGTCGGATATGCCGTCGCCGATTTGCAGGCAGAGGCCGCATTTTATCAAGACATTTGGGGCCTGCGCGATGCAGGAGAGAAAGACGGTATGCTGCACTTTGCTGCCGAGGGTCACGACGAGTTATACGTCGTCCGCTTACGCCAGTCGGATGTGCAGCATATCGATATCATCACACTTGCCGCCGACAGCCGCGCCGATGTCGATGCCCTGCACGACAAGGTCGTCGGATACGGCTGCCAGATCATTTTTGCGCCGAAAGACCTGGATACTCTGGGCGGCGGCTACGGCTTTCGCTTTTTCAGCAAAGACGGTCTGCCGTTCGAGATTTCGAGCGATGTCGCGCGCGGCCCATCGCGTGAACTCGTCCGCTGGGAAGGCATTCCGCAAAAAATTAGCCATATTGTGCTGCACTCGCCCGACCATCAGGAAATGGTTCGCTTTTTCACCGACGTGCTGGGCTTCAAGGTCAGTGACTGGCTCGGCGATTTCATGTGCTTTTTGCGCTGCAATTCGGCGCATCACCGAATCGCTTTGTTGCCGGGTCCGGCGTGCCTGAACCATGTCGCTTATGACATGCTCGGGGTCGATGATATGATGCGCGGCATCCACCGGCTGAAGCAAAAAGGCACCGATATTCGCTGGGGGCCAGGCCGCCATACGGCAGGAAATAACACCTTCAGCTATTTCATCACGCCAGCCGGTTTCGCGGTCGAATATACCGCCGAACTCGAAGAGGTGGACGATGGGACATGGGAGGCACAAGTGCATGCACCTGCACCGCTGGTAATGGACCAATGGGGCATCGGCATTGGTGGCCCACAAACCATGCCGCACCCCGCGCCCGATGCGGGCCTCTTTCAGTCGGGAGGAGTATAAGATGTCGCTTTTTGCACCATTCCCCAATTATATCTGGAATCTGTCGGTTGCGATTGCGATGGAATCCGGCGCGCAAATCGGGGAGGTTGTCGACATCATCGCTGCCGCCAAGGATGCGGCCGGTAGCAGCGCCGACAATGGCACACAGGCTTTCATGCACGCGTGGATGGCTAAGGCGGACACGTTGATTGAACTCGCGGACGAAGATGAAGCGGCCGGGCGCAATTTCTCCGCCGGTCTGAAGCTTGAGCGCGCTGCGCTCTATCTTCTCAACGGCGAGCGGATGCAGGCGCAAGGTACCGCCGGGCGGATTGAAACCTACCAACGCGCGCGCCAGTGTTTTGACCGTGCGGTTGTTCTCGGTAAGCTCAACTGCGAGCGCGTGGAAATTCAGCTTTCGGACGGCACGATGCCTGCACTGTTCACGCGCGCACCGGGAGAAGGAACCAAGCCAACCGTCGTTTATTGCAACGGGCTCGATAGCAACAAGGAGTTGCTATACTGGTCGAGATTGCCGCATGCGCTGGCGCAGCGCGGTATTTCTACCTTGTGCGTTGACCAGCCCGGAACCGGCGAGGCACTGCGACTGCAGAACTTGCCCGCCACACCGCATAGCGAAACATGGGCATCCAAAGCCGTTGACTGGCTTGAAACGCAAAGTGATGTTGATGCCAAGCGCATCGGCATGACAGGCATTTCGCTGGGCGGGCATTATGCGCCGCGCGCCGTTGCCTATGAACCGCGCTTTGCGTCGGGTGCCTGCTGGGGTGCCAACCATAATTGGGCAGAAGTGCAGCAGAAGCGCCTGCGCCGCGAAGGCGAAAATCCCGTGCCGCATTATTGGGCGCATGTGATGTGGGTGTTCGGTGCAACCGATATGGATGACTTCCACGTCAAGACACAGGATATGGACCTCAACGGCCATATGGACCGCATCAAGGTGCCGTTCCTTGTCACACATGGCGCGAACGACCGGCAAATCGGCGTCGAATACGCGCATCAGGCGTTCGAACAACTGACCAACAGCCCGCGGCGCGAGTTGAAAATCTTCACCGAACGCGAAGGCGGGGTCGAACATGTCGGCGCAGACAATATGTCGTTCGGCCGCGACTATATCGCCGACTGGTTTGCCGAAACGCTGGGGGGACGCACAGCATGAGCTACATCGCAACCGCCCGCATCCCCACGCAAAGTGCCAGCAAATATCTGCAGCAGGTGTGCAAGCATTGGGAGCATACTCTGCCAGTCAGTTTTGATGCCAGCCATGGCGAGATCACCTTCGCCAAGGATGCGCGCGGTGCCGACTGGCCAGCCGATGCGCTCGTGATGCTCGATGCGGAAGGCGACACACTTGTTTGCACAATCAACGCCAGCGCCGAGGGCCAGCGGGATGGCCTGAAAGGCGCATTGGAACGGCACATCGACCGGTTCGCCTTTCGTGAAGTGCCTCTGGCATATAACTGGACCGACGGTTGAGCGCAGCTGCCACGCCAGCAGCGTCAACAAAGCACGGGGTCATCCTGTTGCTCTGTGCAGTGATGCCGATCATGGCCATCATCTCGCTGGTGCCTGTTCTGCCGCTGTTGCTCGAGGAATTTGCTACCACGCCGGGTAGCGAATTTCTGGTACCGATCGCGCTGACGATTCCTGCTTTGTGCGTCGCTTTGTTCTCCCCCGTTGCCGGTTGGGTGAGCGACAAGATTGGTCGCAAGAAGCTGCTTGTGGGGGCGCTACTGATTTATGCCGTCGCTGGCAGCTTTCCGCTGTTTCTGACCGATCTCAAGCAGATCATCGCATCAAGGTTTGTGCTCGGCATCGTCGAAGCCGCAATTATGACGGTCGCGACCACGCTGATCGGCGATTATTTCACCGGCGAGCGGCGCGAAAAATGGATTGGCGTGCAGATCGCGACGGGCAGCTTTGCCGCGATTATCCTCATTGCTGCTGGCGGTTTTCTCGGCGAAGCTTTTGGCTCGCGAGGGCCTTTCTTGCTTTATGTGCTGGCGATCCCGATTGCCTTGGCTGCGGCGATCATACTGTACGAACCGGTTAAGCGGGAGAAAGACCCGGAACTTCAGGCTGTTCGATTCCCGCTCAAATCAGTTCTGCCGCTCATCCTGATCACCGGCGGCGTTGGCTTGCTGTTTTACTCGGTGGTCGTCCAGCTCGGGCCGATACTGCAATTATCGGGTTCAGTGTCACCCGCGATGATCGGTATCGCGGGGGCGGCTGCAAATCTTGGCGTTGTCGTGGGCAGCCTCCTGTTCCGCCGGTCGATACATCTGACAGGTCCGACTCTTCTGTCGATTGGCCTGATAATTTCAACCATCGGATATGCAGGGGCCGGAAGCGCTGACAGCTTCATCTGGATCGCTTCATTTGCGGTGGTTGCGTGTATCGGCAGCGGCTTGATGTTGCCGAATATGATGGCGTGGATCATGCGATACTTACCAGACGAAGTCCGAGGTCGGGGTATCGGTTTCTGGACCGGTGCATTTTTTCTTGGACAGTTCACGGCTCCAGTCATCGCCACGGCACTTTCTGCCAAAGCGGGCGGCCTTGCCAACACATTGCTGATCTACGCGGCTCTGGCAGCGGTCGGGGCGTTACTTGCACTGGTCGCGCGCCGCAATATTTTGCAACCGGTAACGTAACGCTGTGACAGCCGCACCCTCCGTGGCCATCGACCCGTTCGACGAGGCATTTCTAGGAGACCCATATGCGCATCACACGGCGTTACGCGATGCAGGCCCGGCGGTCTGGCTAGAGCCGAACAAATGCTTTGCCATGGCTCGTCATGCCGAGGTTCATGCAGCCCTTAAAGATCACGAAACCTTCTGCTCCGCGCGCGGCGTTGGCATCACAGATTTTGCGGTGGAAGCCCCCATGCGCCAGCCATCTTTGCTACTCGAGGCGGACCCGCCTTTGCATGACCGCACACGCGGAATAATGAACCGGATCGTCTCGCCTGCCGCACTTAAATGGCTTCGTCCCATCTGGCAGGCTAAAGCCGATGCGCTAGTCGAGATGCTTGTTACCCAGCGAACGTTCGACGCCGTGACTGACCTTGCGGAAATCTATCCAATGCAGATTTTCCCGGATACCATTGGGTTGCCGGTCGAGGGCCGCGAAAATCTGATGCCCTACGCCACCGCTGTGTTCAACGGATTCGGCCCGCGCAACGCGGTATACGAACGCGGCATGGAACAGGCCAAGGACGCGATGGTCTGGATCGCCAACGTCTGCCGCCGAGAAAATCTGTCACCCGGCGGTTGGGGCGCTGCAATTTATGATGCTGCAGATGACGGCTTATGCACCGAGGAGGAAGCGGCGCTGCTGGTACGATCATTCCTTTCCGCCGGAGTGGATACGACGGTCAATGGCATCGGGCACCTCATCCTCGCGCTTGCTAGCCACCCCGAGCAATGGGCTCTATTGCGAGAAAATCCGAACCTAACGAAGCGTGCCTTCGAGGAAAGCCTGCGATGGGATTCTACGGTCCAGATTTTTTTTAGGACAACGAGCAGACCCGTAACCGTCGCCGACGTTCTGATACCGGAAGGCTCAAAAGTTCTGCTGTTTCTGGCGGCCGCGAACCGCGACCCGCGCAGGTGGTCCGAACCCGATACATTTGATATACAGCGGCAGGCCAGCGGTCATGTCGGCTTCGGTTTTGGTATTCACCAATGCCTCGGCCAGATGGTGGCACGGCTGGAGGCCGAGATGATCCTGAATGCGCTTATTCCGCGGGTTGAGTCCTTTCGGTTGACCGGGCCGCCGAAGCGCCGACTGAACAACACGCTGCACGCCATTGCCGGACTGCCCGTTGAAATCATACCTAGTTGAAGGATAATATCATGCCCCGCCAATTTATCGACTTGTCCATCTATCTTGAGAATGACGTGATCACCGATCCGCCGTTCATGCGGCCAAAAATCACCTATCAGCAGCATGCCGATACGGTCACCGAATTGGGCCATTTTTTTCCAGGTGTGACAGCCGAACAGACGCCGGACGGAGCGGGCTTTGCGGCGGCGGAATGGGTGACGTTGACCACGCATAACGGGACGCACCTCGATGCGCCGTGGCATTTTCATCCGACAATGGACGGCGGGGAGCGGGCAATCACCATTGACGAAGTGCCATTGGAGTGGTGCTTCAACCCCGGGGTAAAGCTTGATTTCCGCCATTTCGAAAACGGTTATGTCGTGACTGCCGCCGATGTCGAGGCCGAACTTGCGCGCATAGGCCATGAATTGCAGCCGTTCGAGATCGTGCTGGTGAACACCGCCGCTGGCGGCGCGGTTGGCAATCCCGATTTCGTCGATACCGGTTGCGGCATGGGATATGAGGCCACGATGTACCTGCTCGAACGCGGTATCCGCGTGACTGGCACCGACGCTTGGAGCTGGGATGCACCGTTCAGCTACACCGCGAAAAAGGTTGCCGAAACGGGCGATACGTCACTGATCTGGGAAGGCCATAAAGCTGGCCGCGACATCGGATATTGTCACCTCGAAAAGCTTCATAATCTGGAAGCCCTTCCTGCACACGGCTTCACCGTAAGCTGCTTCCCGCATAAAATCCGCGGTGCATCGGCGGGCTGGACGCGCGCTGTCGCGATTATCGATGGCGACTAACCCAAAACAGCGCATACTTGTTACCGGAGCAGGCGGCTTTGTCGGGCAGGCGCTGGTTCGCGCGTTGGCCGAGCGGCACGATATTGTTGCTACCGACCGCGTCGGTCTGAACACGTCAGAATTGCCTAGCGTTACGGCTCTATCAGGAGACCTTGACGATCCGGCATTAATCGCTGCAGCGACCGCCGAACCGCTCGACGCGATTGTCCATCTGGCGACGATCCCCGGCGGTGCGGCGGAGGCCGAACCAGCGCTCGGCAATCTGGTAAATATTGCTGCCAGCATGGCATTGATCGACGCTGCGGCAGCGCACCGTAATCGCCCTCGACTGCTATTTGCAAGCAGCATTGCGGTGTTCGGTGATCCGATGCCGGTGCGGGTCGACGACCACACAGCTGTCCGCCCGATGCTGCGTTATGGCGCGCATAAGGCGATGATGGAAGAATGGATAGCGACCCTGACCCGACGCGGTGCGGTACGCGGACTGTCGCTTCGACTACCCGGCATCGTCGCCCGGCCACTGGGGCCGTCGGGTATGAAATCGGCCTTCCTGAGCAACCTGTTTCATGTTCTGAAAGCGGGTCGAGAAATTGCCTTGCCGGTTTCCCCCGAGGCAACCTGCTGGCTGCTTTCACGCCCCGCACTCATCAATCAGCTAGTCTCAGCCTTGGAATTTCCGGGTGGCCCAAATGATACGCGCCTCAACCTGCCAGCCATGCGCGTGACGATGGGTGAGCTAGTCGCCGAAGTAGCCCGCCAAACAGCAAGCGATGCCAATCTGGTAACCTATGACCCAGACGCCGCAATTGAGACCGCCTTTGGTCGCCAACCGCCGTTATTCACCCCGCGCGCCGATTCCTTAGGCCTGCGCCATGATGGCAGCTTACGAGATTTGGTCCGCAATGCACTCGCCGACATATAACACAATGAGAGGATTCCGATGAAACTTGCGACCCATGCCAATGGCACCCCCGACGGCGAACTGATCGTCGTTAGCGATGACGCGGCACGTTACATGCCCGCCACTGCCATCGCACCAACGCTGCAGGCCGCAATTGATAACTGGTCCGATGCAGAGCCAAAACTAAGTGCTCTGGCAAACCGGCTGACGTCGGGCGAAGGCGAGCCGTTGGCAGGATTGCCCCTCGCCGCCCCGCTTCCGCGCGCGTGGCAATGGCTCGATGGCTCTGCCTTCCGCAGCCACGGTGAGCTGATGGAAACATTGTTCGGCACCGAACCACCGCCAGCGGGTCGACCGCTAATGTATCAAGGCCTGTCCCACCAGTTTCTTTCGGCCACCGCCGATATGCCATTGCCCCGTGAAGAAGATGGCATCGATTTTGAAGGCGAGTTTGGGATCATCACCGACTTCGTGCCGATGGGAGTTACGCCCGCCGAGGCAATGACGCACATCAAGTTGATACTGCAAATCAACGACTGGTCATTGCGTGCAATCGCTCCCATCGAAATGAAGACCGGCTTTGGCTGGGTGCAGGCCAAGCCCGCCTGCTCGGTTGCACCATTTGCAGTGACGCCTGATGTCTTGGGGGTCGCGTGGCGTGATGGACGGGTCCATTTGCCGCTCAGCGTCGACTGGAATGGGAAGCGGTTTGGCGACGCCGTTGGCGGTGTGATGGAATTCGGTTTCCACGAACTCGTGGCCCATGCGGCCAGCACCCGCTCGCTGTGCGCAGGTACAATCATCGGATCAGGCACGGTATCGAACAGCAATTTCCGCGAAATCGGGTCTTCTTGCATTGCCGAACGCCGCGGCATCGAGATGCTTGACGAAGGCACGGCGCGAACCGGTTACATGCGCTTTGGCGACACAGTGCGAATGGAAAGCCGGTTGCGCGATGGAAGCGTGCTGTTCGGTGCCATCGACCAGAAAGTTGTGCGCGGATGAGCGCGCAATCATCGCCACCTGTTCGCCGGATTGTTACTGGCCACAATACGGACGGCAGGGCAGTTTTCGTCAGCGATGCGAGCCTTCCCATCGATCCGATTCCCTCGGGCGATGCAGCGTTCAGCCTGATCTGGACGACTGCCACAGTGCCTGCCGACAATAATGACGAAACCGATGGCCGTTCCCGCGACGCCGGGCTGACGCTCGATCACGGGTCGGTCATTCGCATCGTTGATATGTTGCCGGGCGGTACATCACCAATGCACCGCACCAACAGCATCGATTACGGCATCGTGTTGTCAGGTAAGGTCGAACTGGAACTGGATGACGGATTAGTTACCACCGCAGGTCCCGGTGATATCATCGTCCAGCGCGGCACAATGCATTTGTGGCGCAACGCGTCTGCGACCGAGACCTGCCGGATTGTTTTTGTCCTGATCGAAGCCAAACCTGTATTGTTTGACGGCGTTCCGCTTGCAGAGGTCAAGCCGTAAGCGGTCCACGCTCGTAATAGGCAGGGATGCTCGGACATACGGGTCCAAATTCCCTACTCTACCGAACAGGGAATTTCTCTCGGTGAGCAGGGGGAGCTTGGCTATGGTCAGGGAATGGAATTAGCAAATTGAATTCAAATCAATCGAAGATGTTCTATTTTTTGACTACGGGTTTGGACCAAACACAGTTCGATTCGTTAGCTTTCGCGTAATGTGAAGCAAGGCGGCAGAAGCTAATTCGCCATCGTTATCAATGTCAAAGACACAACGCATTTCGCCGGCGGGATGTTCGGCCGAAAGAAGCTTGCGATTGCAAGCGGGAATAAGCGCAATATCAGCAGCAGGTCCCTTATCAAGCAATCTGTTGCTACGCTTACCGCACGTAGGTCGCCAATCGTTGCACGAGCGCGGTTGGGGATGAAGCTGCGCGCTGCTATAGCGTCAGCAGAATGAGCTCAGCGTGCGAAAAATCTAGTCTTCCGCACCAGAAAGCTACCTCATTGCTCCCGTCCAGACAGCCAAAACATCTGCGTTAGCGGTTCGATTAAATAGCTGAGCGCCGATCGTTTACGCAACGGAACCAATATGTCGGCAGGAAGGCCTGCACGTATGGCGTTATCTCCCCTTATTTTGCGAATTTTCGCTAGCTCGGTGGCCGGTACCTGCACTTCAACATTGAAAAACCGCATTCCCGATCGTTCATCTTCAAAGCTGTCGGCGGACACCTTGCTGATCTTGCCGAACAATGTGGGTAAATTGCGTTCCTGAAGCGCGCTGAAGCGGACTTGCGTTGTCATGCCGATTTTGAGGTCATCGGCGTCGTTTGGCGATGCTTTTGCCTCGACCACCAGTTCCTTGTTCTGCGGTACAATCTCCATAATCACTTCGGCGGGATTGACGATACCGCCGACCGTATGCGCCTTTAGGCCGACCACGCGGCCGGTCGCTGTTGCGCGCACCATTGTGCGCGCCAGTTGCTCACGCGTCGCCAGCAAATTCGGCTGGAGCTCAACAAGCCGGAGCTGCACGTCGCGCAGCTGTGTTGCCGAGTCTTCGACCATGCGGCGTCCGACTGAGGCGATTTGTAGCTGCGCCTCTCCAATCCCTTCGTGCGTCCGCGCAATATCGGCATTGAGTGCGCCGAAGTTGCCGTCGAGCTCGGCTGCGCCGCGTTCCATTGCGCGGATCCGGTTTTTGGACACGAAACCACGAGCTTCCAGCTCTTTCAATCCATTGAGTTCATCACCAATCAGGCGCTGCTGTTCCCGATTGGAGTTGATTTGATGGTTGAATGCTTCAATTTGCTGGCTTTGCTGCCTTATCCGCTGTCCCAATACGCCCCGTTCGGTCGCAGCAGAACTGCGACGCGCTTCAAACAGCAGGCGCTGACCGCGCAAGGCATCGTTCGCGAGCGCCAGATCGCCAGGCTGCAATGCTTTAAACTCAATAGGTTCGCTAATGGAACCGGATCTGGATAGCTCGGCTTCCAATCGGGCACGCTGCGCCAGCAAGGTAACAAATTCGCCAGTCATCGCGCGCTCCGTGGCCGCAAGTTGCCCTTCGGAAATCTGGATGAGAATGTCGCCGCGATTGACCCGTTGGCCTTCGGTTACATTGAGGGCGGTCACGATGCCACCGTCCTTGCTTTGCACCACCTGTCGATTGCCGGAAACTGCGACTACCCCTTGCGCGATAGCGCCAGCATCGAGTGGGATGACCGCAGCCACACCGAGGAGCCCGACAAAGAAGGCACCCGCTATTAAAACCCCTCTGCGCATTTCAGAACGCGGCGAGGATAGCTGTTCCAACTCATCCGTCACGGTCGGCTTCCAAGACATTTCCCCCATTTGACATCCCCCGATTTGATTATGCCTGTTTCATTTCAACGACATTGCTGCGCTGCGCGGCGTCGCGCAAAGCCCCGAACACTTCGTCTTTGGGTCCTTGCGCCGAGATCGCGCCGTCATTCAAAACCACAAGCCGGTTTGCGATGCTGAGCAGATGCGGACGATGGGCAACGAGTAAAACTGAAACAGACCGCAAGCGGGCGGCCTCCAGCGCACGGACAAGTGCCTGTTCGCCGTCGCCGTCCAGAGCAGAACTCGGCTCGTCGAGTACCAGAACTTTAGGATTGCCGTACAGCGCACGCGCTAACGCTATCCGCTGCGTCTGTCCGCCGGACAATGCAAAGCCCGATTGCCCAATTCTCGCGTTATAGCCGTCGGGCAATCGTTGGATCATGTCATGCACGCCAGCCATCTGCGCCGCGTGGATGACCTGTGCATCGATTTCATCGGCATTGGCACCCGTGTCGGCAGCAAATCGGGAAATATTCTCGGCAATTGTGCCAGGAAGCAGCGAATAATCCTGTGGCAGATAGCCGATATGCTGCGCCAGTTCTTCAGGGTCCCACGCCGAATATTCTGCGTTGTCGATACGTATTTCGCCTACATCGGGACGCAAAGCGCCCGATGCAATTCGCGCGAGTGTCGATTTGCCTGCGCCTGATGGACCCAATACACCAAGGATTTCGCCTGGCTCGAGCGCCATCGTAATTCCGCGCAATATATATGATTTCTGCTGCGCATCGCGCAGCGTGACGTTGGCAAGCGCCAGATAACCCTTGGGTTCTGGCAACCTTACCGGCTCGGCTTGGCTTTGGTCGCTATCTTCAAACAAGGCCGACAGCGTTGCCAGCGACTGTCTGGCCTGCATGAGCTGCGGCCATGTACCAACCAATTGTTCGATCGGTTGCAGAGCGCGGCTAAGCAGCACCGACGCTGCGATGATGGCGCCTGAAGAGATCTGACCCCTGACTGCCAGCCAAGCGGCAGCCCCAAGCGCCAGCGATTGCAGAAACATGCGTACGAATTTAACGAGTGCGCTGAAGCGTGTGGCACTCAGCTGTGTTTCGGTTGTAGCATTCAGGCCTTCGCTACGCGCCGTTTGTTGCCGCGCCACCAGCGCGCGGCGCATACCCAAGGCCCTCACAATTTCTGCCTTGGACACCATGATTTCCTGCGCAGCATATGCCGTTGCGTTCGCCCGGTGTCCGGTTTTTGAGCCTTCACGAACAACGCGTTCATTGGCTATTGCCAGCATTACCAAAATTGCGCCGCCGACCAAGATTAGCAACGCCAGCGCGGGATGCAGGAGGAATGCCGCAATCAGATAAATCGGCGTCCAGGGCGTATCGAAAAACGCCATCATTCCGGGACCGGTCATTGCTTGCCGGACGGTATCAAATTCACGCATCGCTTGGGATAGCATAGGATCGTTGGCGTCCTGCCTCCCGCGTTCGACCAGCCTGTCAAGAATCCTGCCCGAAAGCGCTTCGTTCAACCGCAACGATGCCCGCACCATCACGCGTGACCTGATGCTGTCCAGCAAAGTCAACGTACCCAGCGCCAGCCCTAATATCACCGTCAGCCAAACCAGCGTCATTATGCCGCCGGTCGGGACAACGCGATCATAGACCTGCATCATGTAAAGCGTCGGGGCGAGATAGAGTAGATTGACGAGTGCGCTGAAGACAGCGCTATTCATGATGTGGGTGCGGCAAGAAGCCAGCGCTTCCTTCATCGGCACCGGCCAGTCAGGTCGAAATAATTGCATCAGATTGCCCCCGCTCTTTCCAATTCACCCCTGAATTGAATACCGGCACCGGAACGAGAAACCTGAGGTTACGCTCCAGTGCCGATTTTGGTTATGTTTACGGAATGAAGTGTCCGTTAAGATTGTGGACAAAATGGCTGAACGTGTCGTCATCTGACAGCCAGTTGACAGGTCCGTGATATTTGTGGCCTGAAGTCGACTGTTCATCACTGGTTTGCAGAGACATGTGGTCCATTTGAGTCGTTGCCACTTGCAGAACGGTTCCGGCCAGTGGAGCAAGCTCCTGATACAACTCCACGCTCATATGTTCGGATATTGAACTAACCGCTGCAATCGCAAAACCGGGAGTCGCCTTAGCCCAGCCTGCTACATCAACAATTTGGTAGGAATCGATCCTGCTATGATTGAAGCCGCCATTATCCCCAAAATTCTGCCATTCCTGCGACAGGAACGAATGCCGCAACGGTGGGCTAGCCTGATCGGTGGCGTTTGCTGCGGTTATCCCCGTTACGGCGCCGTTTACGACATCCTGCGGACGGAGTGTGCCGACTACCGTATCTCCCGCACCGTCCGTGTTGAACACGATGCGATGAGCAGATGTGAGTTTCGAGATATCGACCGTAGTGTTGCCCGCCGTGCCATCAACGGTGATGGTATTGTAGGCCAACGTCGTCTGGGTGAAATCACCGACAACTTTCACATTATCTGCAAGGTTGCCTACCGTTGCAGCTATGTTGGTGGTCAAGCCCGGGAAACCAGCATTGAACTGGCTACCGGCAAGCGTCTGAGGTGTAAACAGATGTCCGGTTTGTACTTGGATTTCCTGAATATCTTTCAGCTCCGCAACCACCGTGGCCAGGCTTGCACCCTGCTGGCGGGTAACGACAATTTCGGTGCCAGCGTTGAGCCCTGCACCAAATCCGGCGGAAATGGCTTCGGCGCGGGTATAAATCACGAAGTTTTCAGACTGGTTGTTGGCAACCAGTACAAAAGTATCCGTGCCAGACCCACCGTCGATAATGTCTCGGCCACCGTTGCTGGTCCCGCCATTGTTGACATTGTAGGTGATAGTATCGTCACCTGCGCCGCCAATGACGATGTCGTTGCCAGCACCGCCGTCCAACGTGTCCGCACCATTGGTTCCAGTGACAAATTGCGACCCTGCTGCTGCGGTTGCGGTGACCGCATAGTTTGTGCCGTTCAACCGGACAGTTTCAATGCTTGTCAACGTATCGACACCTTCGCTTCCGACAAGGTCCGTCAGCGTAATCTGACCGGACGCATTGAGTCCGAAGGCAAAGTTGGCTGAGCCACCGGCATACACTGATGTGTCGTTGCCTGCGCTACCACCACCAATTGCGTCGTCGCCAAGGCCGCCGGTGAGCGTATTATTACCCGCATTGCCGGTAATAACATTGCTTAACGCATTGCCCGTTCCGCTGATACCACTAGCCCCGGTCAGGTTCAGATTTTCAACATTGGCACCAAGTGTGTGGTTGGCCGAGCTGTTGACAGTGTCAATCTGGGTTGGCGAGGTGTTCGTCTCGACGGTCACGTCACCAGCATTGTCAACGATATAGATATCATTGCCATCGCCACCGGTCAGGGTGTCGGCACCGCCGCCGCCGTTCAATATGTTTGCGCCCGCATCACCCGTTAGATTGTCTGCGCCGCTTCCGCCGGTTAGGTTTTCAATGGAGTAATAACGATCTCCATTGGTCGCCGTGCCGGTTGCGAGATTAGCCGTGACTGCCGTAGCACCGCTGTAAGTAACGGTATCTGTGCCGTCGAAGCCGAAAAACAGTTCAGGTGCAGTGGTCGCACTGATGACATTGTCAACATTCGATCCAATCTTGAGATTGAATGTGCCGTCCGCACCAAAACTGCCGCGCTCGACACTGTTGAGAGTATCCACTCCGTTTGCACCACTAACGACCAGTTGGCCTGTACCATTGAGCGAGAAGCTTTCCGACGCAAGGGCTGCTCCGAACACCGCAGTATCCGTGCCGCCCAAACCGACCATATAGTCGTTCAGCGAAGTGCTGGTTAGCGTGTTGGCTCCGGTCGTACCAATTACTGCAGCTTCAGCCGAAGACACAGTCTTTGCACCCAAAGCGTCGGTGTAGGTCGAGACCACCCGCACCGTACGGTTAACTTGGCCCATCAGCGTGGAGGCGGTTGCTCCGGCGATGTTTGTCCATGTGGTTCCGTTGTTAGCCGATAGCTGCCACTGATAGTCGACAGTGGCCGTAACCGGGCTGTCGGGGTCCACACCCAAAGTATTCAACGCGGTCAGGTCTACGGTATTTGCGACATTGGGCGTTGCTGCCGTGATGGCGATCGAGCCAGTCGGCAGTTCGTTGACATTGGCGACGGTGATCGACAGCGCTTGTGTGTCGGTTGCCAAGCCATCGGTCACAGCAACGGTAACATCATAAATGTTGTTCGTGTCCGCGTCGGTTGCATTTTCAAAATTGGGAGCATCAATGAATGACAGTTGGCCAGCATTGGCACCCGAGGCGATGATGCTGAACAAAGCCGCATCCGCGCCGCCCACAATTGAGTAAGTGAGCCCTTGAGTCGGCACATAATCTTGGAGTGTTACGTTAGGATCATTTGTCACAACGGTCGTCGCCAAAGTAGTGTTTTCAGCAACCGTCGCCGCACCCAAATCGCCACCACCGTTCGAGGTAATAACCGGATCGACATTGCGCAGGTTTGAAGGGTTAAACATGCCATCAGCGAACTGGAAATTCTCGATGCCAGTAATCAGGTCGCTTCCGTCGCGGTTGGCAACGGTGTCAGTTATTCGATACGCGACAATGTTACCCGTGGGCAGGCCGTCATCGGTGACGATCTGAACCGCATATTCCGCGCGGTTGCCGGTGAAAACTACGGTGTCAGCCGTGCCATCGGTTCCACCGTCGCCCAGTTTGATGTCCTTGAACAATTCCGTACGCAGCATTTCGGTGAAATGCTTGGCATAAGCGGCATCGCCCGTCAGGCCAAGTTGGCTGTTCGCGGCATCGAGTAAACCGCTATTGTCGAGCGTGTCATTCCACGCAACACGATGTGATGCACCGTCATACAGCTCGTCCATTTCCTCCTGGCTGTAAAAGGATTCCACGCCATTCGCGTCAATGTCGGAAAGATTTGTACCGGTTGCATTGTCGTTATTGTTGTTGTGGTTGTAGGCCGTGCTGTACTTGCCAATCATCTGGTCTAGTCGGATCGAACCGCCAACAATCACGTCATTGCCGGCTCCACCAACGAACTTGTCGTCGCCGGTACCACCGATCAACCAGTTGTTGCCGGCATCGCCTGTCAAGGTGTCCTTGTTAACCGATCCAACGATGCCCTCCAACTGCGTAGCAGCAGGAACAGGGGTCGTACCGTCGATCTGCACCTGCGGATTGGCTTGGTTCAGCAAGTCAAACGCTACGCCAACAGCACTTGCGATGTTGTCGCTGAAATCGATGATGTCAAAGCCATTGTCGGTAACGCCATCGCCGCCCAGAACTTCGTCGGGTCCGCCGCCCAAGGCTTGTGACGGGTTGCCGGGACGCAAGAGATCGTCACCATCGCCGCCGTACAGGGCATCCTGGTCAGCACCGCCGACAATAACGTCGTCGCCATTGTCTCCATAGAGCAGATCGCCGGTAATGCCGCCGTCGATAAAGTCGTTACCGTCACCGCCGTGCGTGAACGGATCGGTTTCGCCTTCGCCGTAGATCTGGTCGTCGCCGCTGTTACCAGCCAGCTTGTCAATGCCGATACCGCCGTGGATGATGTCATTCCCGGCACCACCCATCAACTGGTCAACACCAGCTGCGGAGGTAGCGCTTGAGTCGCCCGTGATATAGTCATCACCAGCGCCGCCATCGGTGAGTTCAGCACCGTCACCGCCGAACAACCAATCCTTGCCGTCGCCGCCGTAGAGGCGGTCAATGCCGCCATCACCGTAGATGACGTCGTTGCCTGCATCGCCGTAGATTGTGTCATCGCCGCCACGTCCGTGGATGAAGTCATCATATTTCGTTGCGACGATAACTTCAGTGGATTCGGCCCCCGAATTGTCGGTTCCATCGATGCCCAGACCACCATTGGGTGCGTTCGGATCGGTAGCGCGGGTGTCGCGGATGAATTGTTTCGTGGTTGTTATGCCAGTCAACGGGTCGGTGACGCGGATTGTAACGGTCTGGCCATCGCGGCTTTGTGAGTTACCGCCGTCGGAGAAAACGCCCTTGGTGTTGCCGACTGCGTCAACCAACGTACCATATTTGTGGCTGTTGTTGACCGTATTCGCCGCATCTGCCGTCGCGCCAAGAGCATAATATTGGTCGTTATAGGCAAAGGCACTGCCGCCGAGATGGGTCAGTCCGGTATTGCGTTCAATAATATCCTTGAACTGTCCGCCAGCGACTTCGTCGGCAAATTGCTGGTTCACCAACCGGTAGAGATAATAGAAGCGGTCACCGTCCTGAAGCCGTTCCATCTGGTCGACGAAGACAATGTTAAACGTTTCACCTAGCAGGCCGCCGCCGACATGGACTTCAGCCAAACCGCCCAGCCAGGTATCGATGGCATCCACGCCTTTGTTGCCGCCATTCATGAAGTTCATGGCATAGTCAGCCGCGCTTGCTTCAAAATCGGCGTCTGACATCGTACCTTGGGTCAGGCCCAAGGTCTGAGCCAGCGCAACGCCGGCTCCAGTATCGGCATAGTCGCCATTGTAGAGCGACAATATCGCCGCCGCCTTGTCGACATTGCCGTCAAACGAATAGGCAGCAATGAAGTTCACCAGATTATCGGGATGGCCCATATTGGCCCCGAAATCGGCCCAACCGTCATACGCGCGCAGACCCACTGCCTGACGGAATTCATTGAGTGCCGGAATACCGACATCACGGCCACGGGCAAGGTTGATTGCCGCGAGATCGAGAGGCAATCCCAGCAGACCCTGATTAAGTGCTGGCGTGATGAATTCGTCGATTTCATTGCCTTGCTGATGGGTCATGCCAAGCGCAATCGATGCTGGGCCAACTGCCGCAAATTGATCGGGATTAAGGAAAGCGAGCTTCAGCGCATAACCAGTAATCTTTCCGGTCAGACCATGAGTCGGATCAATCGTGTCGATTGTTTCGCGCAGTTGCGAGTGGCCGAAACGGAAGACCGACTGCGCATATTCAAGGCTGACTGTCGGATTCTCGCCCGAGGTATAGCCGACAAATTCCTTGATATCGGGCGTCACGGTGCGGGCATATTGGTCAATCGCGACGTGCTGATATTCCATTTCCACGGTCAGTTTGGCCGCATTGAACATCACATCGAGATTCCATGCGGTTTCGCTGCCAACTTTCCAGTTGTTCGACGCAGCGTCCCAAGTGGACCCTTCCTTCACCTGGAATTGTGCCATATATTCAGCAGCCCCAGCATCGCCTTCAGCGCCGCGCTCAATCGAACGGGCTTCGCGTGCGATGGCGCTCTTCAGGTTCTCGACCTGGAAGTTATGCTCTTCATGGAAAACATGGTGGACGGTCGTAAGACCGAAATTCTCGTTCACACGGCCATCACCAGCGATGTAATGATCGCCGACCGAAGCAAGCATGATGGTGCCGATATGGGCTCCCGCGTCACCTGCTGTCGAAACGCCGATAGCCGATGTGCTCATCACACTCATATTGGCGAAATTCACCCAGAGCATCATCGCATTCGCACCGGTATAGGTTCCAGCAGGGATGGTCTGCGGTCCGGCGGCAAGCGGCGAACCAAGCACCAGTGTCAGATTGTCGCCGACAATGCCGAAGCTATCGCCAGCGCGGATCGCGCCGTTGGCGGGATCGCCAAGCCAAGCGATAGCAGCGAGAACATCTTGGGCTTGCGTAGTTTCGCCAACGTCTTGGTCACCGTCACCATTCAGGTCGTTGAAGCCGACATAGGACGCTTCCCCGCCATCCTGCGAACCATTATGATTGGCATCGTTAAAGCCGGTGCTTGAAAGCAGGTTCGCCACATCGAAGCGCGGATTCATGTCAAGGATCAGAGCTTGGTCGCTGCCATGGAAGTTGAAGACATCATTCCACGTGATGTCGCCGCGACCAGTCGCTACTGAATGGGCACGAAGCTCGTTTAGTGTCGGCAATGTCTCGTTGGTTTGCGTGCCGTCAGCCCTCGTCCAGGTCTCAGCCAGCGTATGGCCGTTGAGCATATTCATGCCCGCCTTGAACGTGCCGTCGACTGGATCCTTCACCCATTCGCGCAGGAATTCGGTTACCGCTGCGTGTGAACCGTAAGTTTGGCTCTGGTCGATGAACGGCGAAGTGTGGTTCAGATATTCGGGATTGCCCTCGGCATCGAAGCCCGCAACATTCGCACGCGAAATCGTGATAGACGTCGCTGGCTGGCCATCAGATCCAATAGCGCCGTACAGCGGGTCATCCTTGGCAAATGTGATCTTGATCGATTTGCCCTGCGCACCCTTGTCGATGAAGTCGAGCCCATGATCGAAGAATTGGCCAAAAATGGTGAACCAGCCATTGGTTGGCGAAACTCCGGGATTCTGTGCACCAATGAAATATTCATTCTCGTAAACACCGGGTGCGACTTCAATCGTTCCAGCCGTTCCATCGAAACGAGCCTGCGCATCCTGAATACCGAGAGACTGGAGCATTCCCCAGTCGGCAACGGTGGCAACGCCATTTTCGTCATAATATAATTCGGTTAGCTGATGGCCAGCGGCATCCGGATTTGGCACCGAGCCAGTTGAACTGCCGAACAAAGCGATGGCCTGAATTGCTGCAGCGGCCTGCTCGGTTGGTGTCAGTGTCGTCGCAGTATCCGGGCCGTTATCGGTGTCAGTGTTCGTCCAGCTATGACCCAAGCCGTCATCAAACGACGAGAAGCCATTCCACAACTGATCGCCATTTGCATCGAATACTTGCCCTATACCGTTCCATGTAATCGGGTTGCCATCGAAGTCGAAATGCGGTCCAGGAAATGCCAGCAATGCGATGGGTGACGCGAATGCCTTTTCGTCGGGTGTCATCCGCGTTGCGGTATCGTCAAAGCCGCCATCCATATTGGTATCGGAATCGATGTTGGTCCACGAAACCGCTGTTCCCGCCGAGTTGGTGCCGGCGAAAGTGCTGACCCCATCCCAAAGCTGAACGCCTGCAGCGTTATAAATCGCGCCGACGCCATTCCAATTGGCAATTTCCGTACCAGTATCCGCGCCACCTGCCGTATACAGGACCTGCGTGGCTGGCGTGACCAGCACTTGATGGTTCGCCCAGGTATCAAATTTCACGCCGCCGGTCGTTGTCAGCAGCGAGATCATCCGCGGGGCGTAATTGACGACGTTATCCATCAATATTTCGCCGTTGGGACCCTGGGTTACGGCATAGTTAGTTGTGTATGTCTTGCCGCCAATGACAATATCTATGTTTCCGTTGGGATTGACGTCGTTGCTTGCGAAGCCTGATGTTCCGCCAAAGGCAGTGCCGAACGCTTTGTTGGCCCAGAAGGCTGATCCATTTGCTAGCGGCGTGCCGTTGATATCCGAACCGGTTACATAATTGTTTTCGCCCGCAAAATAGACATGCCCATGACTGTTCAGTTCATATTGCGACTGTACAGTCCGTAGGAAAGCCTGATCGACGCTACCGTAAGTCGAATTCACCAGATTGAGATTGTTGTTTAGACCCGTCACATCGCGCAAGCCCTGCGACGACGTCGTCGAGGCGTAAGAGACGCCGAAATATTGAGTTGGGGTTAAACCGCCGGGTATAGCTGACATACCATCCCAGATCGGATTGCCACGACCATCATAGATCGGGCCAACGCCATCCCAGTTAACGATGGCGTTGCCGTTGGCGTCAAACAAAGGCCGGAATTTGATCTGTTGTAGAATGAAAGCAAGATCGCTTGCGTTGAACACGAATGGCTTCAGCGAGCCGCTGTATAAATTCGACATAATAATCCCCCATCTCGCAAGCGCCCCCCTGGACCCATGCAAAGTTTCAAAAACATATTCTCGATAAGGACGGCTTGCGACCTGATGACTATTTATGTCAGCAGAGCCTTTTCGATTAATTTGCTATTTACGATTATTTTTTCGGACGCGCAATTCCCGTTAACCAAGCGTTAATTATCACCTGCTGAGCGCGGATACATGCTTTGACAAATTGCCTTATATATCTGTTTATTATGATAAAATATGATATCCCATGAGGGACTTAGATTGGATCGAATCCCGAATTGGGGCATTTCTCGTCGACGCCACTCGGCTACAATCCCGAAAATTTTGACAAAAAAAATCCGAATCGCGGCCGATTCGGATTATATTTTTGCATAAGATTAAGTTAAAGTTTGCGTTGTCTGAAAACAGGAAGTTAAATTTCAGAATACAACGCAAACTTAACTTAATGACAGCTTATTTGCAACTTTATCGGATGCTGCTGCCTTTGGTTTGCGACCCTCGGGGCTTTCCGTCGCCAGAAAGGCATGAACTGTCCCACGACAAAGATATTAAGGTGATAATCACTGTTATTTTCTTTTGTCTGATTGGCAAACTAGGCACAAAAACTGCAAGAAGCCTGACAATTTGCAAATATCGTAAATATTTGTAACAAAATCGGCGATTTTGTCAGGTTACCGTCAGCTAATGTGCACATAGAAAGCAACCTTGGGGGGAACCATGCGCATATTGATCATTGAAGATGAGGCTGAACTCGCGCGTCGGGTGGAATCGCGCCTGTCGGCTAGCGGATTCATTGTCGAAACCGCACATGACGCGGAGAGCGCGCTTGAGATCCCAGATCCTGAGAGATTTGCGGCAATCGTGGTAGATCTTGGCCTGCCCGGAATCGGCGGCATGGAGTTTATTGCACGCTGGAGAACAAAGGGTCGGGATACGCCCATTTTGGTGTTGTCGGCACGCGGTAGCTGGCAGGAAAAGGTCAATGGATTAAATGCCGGTGCTGATGATTATGTCGTAAAACCCGTGCGCAGTGAAGAGCTGGTAGCGCGGATCCACGCCCTTGTTCGCCGAGCAGCAGGCCAAACCAATGCCAAGCTTTCTGCCGGGTCCGTCGAGATGGATCCGTCAGCACGCATTGTATGGCTGAATGGCGAGCGCATCGACTTGACGCAGATGGAATACCGCCTGCTCCACCTTTTTGTGCTGCGCGCCGGCCATATTCTTGCCCAGACCGAAATTCTGGACCATCTATATCCAATGGCAGACGAGCGAGACCTGAACACCGTTGAAGTGCACATCGGCAGGCTGCGGCGTAAGGTGGGCAAAGATGCGATCACCACCCTCCGTGGACTTGGCTACAGGTTCGAACGCTGATGTTCCGAACGCACAGTCTCCGGTCGCGCTTTGTGCTTGGGACGGTGCTGCTGATTTTAGTAGGCTTGGTGCTAACCGGTATCATGGTGTCCAGCCTGATGCGTACCTATATCACGCAAGGCTACCACGAAGAGATGCAAATCCACATTGAGGAGTTGGCTGCGCTCACTGCCGTCGACAAAGATGGCAAGCCTTATTTGCTGCGGCGCCTGTCCGACCCACGTTTCATTCCTAAAAACTCTGGCTTTTACTGGGAAGTCGAGCGTGAGGGGTTCCCGCCGGTGCGGTCACCCTCACTCGTCGCAGGCGACCTTTCGGGAAAGCTTGCCAAAGAAAGCGAACCGCAATGGGCGGTATCGGACGGCCCGACCGGCAAAACGCTAGAATATGGAATGATCCTATATCCCGAAAAGGACCGGCCGCCGCTTAAACTGTCGATGGCGACCGATGTGCGGTTGCTGGAAGAGGTTTTAGCACAGTTTAACTGGCCGCTATTTTACGCACTTCTGGGCTTTGCAGCGGCAATGACAATGTTGGGAGCTATCCAGATAGTTTACAGCTTGAAGCCGCTCGAGCGCCTGAAGCTGGCAATCGCCGATATCCGGTCGGGCAAGTCCGGACGCATGGCAGGCCGGTATCCTGCGGAAATCTCTCCATTGGTATCTGATTTAAACCAACTGCTTGATGCCAACACGGAAATGGTGCGATCTGCACGTATCCAGGCTGGAAATCTCGCGCATGGTCTTCGCACTCCACTGGCGATTATGATGGATGAAGCTCAACAGATTGCTGCGCGTGGTGAGAAAGAGAGTGCCGAAACGCTGATGAACGGATGCCAGCAGATGCTGCGTTATGTGGATTATTATACGGCACGTGCGCGCACCGCAGCGCTGGCCCGACTACCGGGGCAGACCACATCGTTGCGCGGAACAATCGAACCGATTGTCACCGCAATGCGCAGGCTTCATCGGGACAAGGAAATATCGATTTGCCTCGGCGATTTTCCGGACATCTTACTGCCATGTGATGACGTTGATCTTGAGGAAATGACTTCCAATCTGATTGATAATGCCTGCAAGTGGGCGGAAACGCGGGTCATGATATCGTGGGAGGATGACAGGCAATGGGTTCTGGTCTTCGTCGATGATGATGGCTCAGGCCTTAGGCCCGACGAATATGATACTGTATTTCAAGTGGGGGAACGGCTGGACGTCGCAAAACCCGGAACGGGATTAGGCCTGTCGATCGTCAAGGATCTGTCGGTACTCTATCAGGGACGCATCACATTGTCCAAATCGCCGCTGGGCGGGCTTCGGGCGGAATTGGCAATCCCCAAGGCATATCTCGCCGAACCTTAGAGACTAGAGCCGCATTAATAGCTGGCGTAAATCTTCAGGCCGTTTTTGCCGAATGCGATGACGGAATATGGCTCTGCGCCGGACGGGGATTCCATACCGGGCGAGCCGACGGGCATTTCGGGAACCGCGAGACCCAGTATATCGGATGGCCGTTCAGCCAGTACGCGCGCGACATCGCCGAGTGGAACATGGCCTTCAAAAGCATAGCCGTCGATAATCGCGGTATGACATGATGCCAATTCCCGCGGTATGCCGAGCTGCCTATGCAGCGCCGAACGGTCAGTAGCCGATATGGTCTGCAAGCTATAGCGACCATCCTTCGCAAGCAAGTCCATCCATTTCTTGCAGCACCTGCATTCGGGATCGTGATAGACTTTTGCCTGCGCCGATGAACAGCCGAATAGCGGCAATACCGCCAACATTTGCAAAGCTGTCCGGCGGCGCAAAATCATGCTGCGCGGCGCAGTTCAATCCGGCTCCAGATTTCCACCAGCGCCTTGGTCAGTTCATCCATCATCGCTGGGCTATGTGCCGGCCCCGGGGTGAAACGCAGCCGTTCCGTACCACGCGGAACGGTCGGGTAATTGATGGGCTGCACATAGACGCCATATTCGGCAAGCAGGATGTCACTCAACTGCTTGGCTTTGACTGGATCGCCGACCATGAGCGGGACGATGTGGGTGGTGGATGGCATCACCGGAAGCCCTGCTGAGGCAAAGCTGGCCTTTAAATAGGCGGCCGCAGCCTGTTGTGCACCGCGCTCTTCACCCGATTCCTTAAGGTGCCTTACACTCGCCAGAACGCCCGCAGCGAGTACCGGCGACAGCGAGGTCGAAAAGATGAAACCCGAGGCATAAGAACGGATCACGTCAACAATATTGGTCGTCGTGGCGATATAGCCGCCCATGACGCCAAAAGCCTTGCCCAAGGTGCCTTCGATAATGGTCACGCGCTTTGCTTGATCATCCCGCTCGGTAATGCCGCCACCGCGCGCACCGTACATGCCAACTGCATGCACTTCGTCGCAATATGTCAGGGCTCCATATTTTTCAGCCAGATCGCAAATCGCCGCGATTGGCGCCACATCGCCGTCCATCGAATATACGCTTTCAAACGCAATCAGCTTGGGCGTGTCGGGTCCGCATTCGAGCAATAGCTCTTCCAGATGGGCAACATCATTATGACGGAATACCCGTTTCTCGCACCCAGCATTACGGATACCGGCAATCATTGATGCGTGATTGAGTTCATCCGAAAAGATAACGCAGCCGGGAAGGATTTTTCCCAGAGTGGACAGCGTCGCATCGTTCGAAACATAGCCCGAAGTAAAAAGCAGCGCGGCTTCCTTGTCGTGCAAATCTGCTAGCTCCGTCTCAAGCTCGACATGATAATGGGTATTGCCGCCAATGTTGCGCGTTCCGCCTGAGCCCGCGCCGACATTGTGAAGCGCTTCCTCCATTGCGGCAATGACCTTGGGATGTTGCCCCATGGCGAGATAATCATTCGAACACCAAACGGTGATCGGCTTCGGGCCGTTATGCCCAGCAAAGCAACGCGCGTTGGGGTATGATCCCTTGTCGCGCAAGATATCGATGAATACGCGATACCGGCCCTCTTGATGCAGCGTATCGATGGCGTTTGCGAATATTCTATCATAATCCATGGCGATATCCTTATCCCGTGGTCGAAATTGTTGTTGCGGAAACCCCCGACAGATTTGGCGAGCCTTGCCACGCATATCCGGCCAGCCCGACCAGTATGGCGACAGCTGCTATTTCAAGCGCGGTCCGGTTGAGCAGTCGGCTGCGCCACAGACCCGCAAAGGTGAGGCCAGCAAACACGAGCAGAAACAGCCAACCCATCAGCTTTTCCTTTTCTTGAAACGGCTACGCGCGAGATAGCCGCCACCGGCCAGCGCCAGTAACGGCAACAGCCAGAGCGGCGCTGAATTGCCGCCCATTTGTGGTTTGAAACTTACCCAATCGCCGTAATTCTGAATGAGCCACGCACGGATATCTTCAGGCTTTTCGCCTGCCGCAATCCGCTCGCGGATCATCCCGCGCATATCGGCGGCAAGATCGGCATTGCTACCCGTGATTGATTGGCCCTGACACACGACGCAGCGGATGGTTTCCATGAGCTCGACTGCCTTGCGTTCCTGCTCCGGGTCTGGAAGCTGCACATTGTTGTAATTGCTCTGTGCGGTCACGGCGGCTGGAATCATTGCTGCGAGCAATATGGAGAGTGCCAAATGCCTCATTGTGCTGCCCTCAACTTTGCCATGATGATGGGAACATCGTTCGGCGTGATGATACCGACATGCTGATGCCGGATGACGCCATTGCCATCGACCACGAAGGTTTCTGGCACGCCCGCCGAACCAAAGGCGATCTGTGTGCGGCTTTGCGCGTCGTCGCCGATCACTGAATAGGGATTGCCGTTTTCGGATAGGAATTTTTGGAGTTTTTCAGGGTTGTCATGAATCGCAATTCCGACAACCTCGGCCCCCTGAGCCTTGATTTGCATCAGCGCCGGGGCTTCGGCCACGCAGGGTATGCACCAACTGGCAAATACGTTTAGCAGCTTTGGCTTGCCATCACCAAAAGATTTGGTCGACACTCCTGCCGCCGGGTCAAGCGCGCCGGGCAGCGCGAATTGCGGAACCGGGCGACCCACGAGCCCTGATGCGACCGTGCGGTCCGAAGGATTAATCAATCCCGCCGCGAACACCGAAATGAGTGTGATGAATATCGCGAAAGGAACCCAGAGCCAGAAGCGCTTCATGCAGCGGCCTCCTTGCGCTTGAAATAACGCAGCCAGTTAAACAGGTCGCGATCGACCCTTCCAAGCAGCGAGAGGAGCCCGCCGAACGCGATCAACAATCCGCCAAGCCAGATCAAGGTCACAAACGGCTTCCACCACATGCGGATGGGATAGCCAAGATTGTCCGTCGGCACGCCAATGACAAGATAAAGCTGCCCGTTCCAAGCAGTTGTAATGGCGGATTCGCTCGTCTCCATCGGCGGGTCTTTAAAGGTGCGCGATTGCGGATGAACGGTGAACGGTGTGCCGCTGCCCTTCTGGACCTGCATCTCGGCATCAAGCGCCGACCAGTTCGGGCCGGGAACTTCACTGACATTTTTCAGCGTCACAGTGTAAGGCCCGACGCTCTGGCTTTGGCCGATCTGCATCGCTACCAGCGCTTCCTTGGTAAATGCACTGTCGGCGGCCATGCCAGCCACGCTGACTGCACAGCCGAGATGCGCGATGACCATTCCCCATGTGAACAGCGGAGTCCTTCGAAGGTTGCGTTTCCATAATGGGGCAACACTTGCCGCGCCAACGCCGGCAGCCACGATCAGCCCCATCATTGGTAATATGCTGGCAGTCCCAACAAATGCTGCAATCAGTAGAGTTGCCAACGCACCAATCAGCACGGGCACGGCAAGCCGGTCAATAACCGCCCGCGTCCGGTCAAATCGCCATCTGAGCAGCGGTCCTGCGGCCATCCCTAGCATCAATATTAATGCGACGGGCCCAGCAACCGAGTTGAAGTACGGCGCGCCAACGGAGAGCTTTGTGCCGGTCGCTGCTTCCAGCGCGAGCGGATACAGCGTGCCGACGAGCACAATTACCAATATGATCGACAGAAGCAGATTGTTGAACACCAATGCGCCCTCGCGGCTGACCGCTTCAAAGCGATTGCCTTCGCGCACGGTACCAATCCGCAACGCAAACAGCGCCATCGCTCCGCCAATGTAGAGCGCGAGCAGCATCAGGATGAAACCGCCGCGCGTCGGGTCGACGGCAAAGCTGTGAACGCTGGTCAGGATGCCCGAGCGGACAAGGAACGTCCCAATCATCGACATCGAAAAGGCAACAACCGACAGCATGATCGTCCATGCGCGCAGGCTATCGCGCGTGGCAAGAACCGTCACCGAATGGAGCAATGCTGTCGCAGCAAGCCACGGCATTAGCGACGCATTTTCAACCGGATCCCAGAACCACCAGCCACCCCAGCCGAGTTCATAATAAGCCCAATAGCTGCCAGCGGTAATTCCGACGGTGAGGAAAATCCAAGCGCCCAATATCCATGGACGCATTGCGCGCGCAAAGGCAGGGCCGACGTCGCGGGTGACTAGCGCGCCCACCGCAAAGCTGAACGCCACCGACATGCCGACATAGCCCATGTAAAGCGTGGGCGGATGGAAGGCGAGGCCAGGGTCTTGCAGCAAAGGGTTCAGGCCCTGCCCATCGGCCGGTGCAGGGTTAATCCGTGTAAATGGGTTGGACGAAAAAAGCAGAAAGGCATAAAAGCCAAGCGCAATCGCGCCTTGTGCAGCCAAGGTCGCCGTCTTAGTGCGCTTGTTCAAAGCCCGTTCGAACAAAGCGACCGTGGCACCGCCAATAGCCAGGATCGTCACCCAGAGCAGCATCGATCCTTCATGGTTACCCCATGTGCCAGCAATCTTGTACATCATCGGCTTGGCCGAATGGCTATTGGTTGCAACCAACAACACCGACATATCCGATTGCATGAACTCGACAATCAAGCAGAAAAACGCGACGCAGGTGAGGGCGCATTGGGCAATTGCCGCAGGTGCCGCACCCGACAATAAAGCTTGATGGCGATTGGTGAGGCCCAGCGCGCCGAGTGCGAACTGGAGTAACGCCATTGCAGCGGCCAGCCATAAGGCTGCATGTCCGGCTTCCGCGATCATGGCTTTACCGTCGCCGTCTTGTGCATTTTGCCGGAAAGTTCGGGCGGCATGTATTTTTCGTCATGTTTGGCCAGCAGATTGGTGGCGATGAACTGGCCATCGGCGGCCATGCTGCCTTCGGCGATGACGCCCGACTTTTCCTTGAACAGATCGGGCGCGATACCCTTGAAGTAAACTGGAATCTGATCGGTTTCGTCTTTGACAATGAATCTGACAGTCACTCCATCGGCCTCTCGCTTGATAGATTGATCGGCAACCATTCCACCAAGCCGGATCGCTTTTCCCGGTGCAAGATTAGCCTGACGAACATCTGACGGAGAGTAAAAATATGCCGCCTTGCCCTCAAGCGCCGACAGGGCGATGAAACCTGCACCAACCACCGCAGCAACAGCGGCGATACCCAGAATCAGCCTTTGCTGTTTCGGTTTCAATTGCGTTCACCCACGCTTCGCGTGCCATTTTCGGCGGCTCGCATGGCAAATATGCTTTGCAGCAGCAGCCCGAACATCGCGCCGAGCGTCAGCCCATATGCAGTCCATATAAAAGCCCAATGATTCATCAATATCCCTTTAATCGAGTGCCATCCGAAGCATACGCGCCTCAGTTTTTGCCGTGGCCAGCATCGTCCGCATCCGCATCAATACGATGGCTGCAAACAGAAGAGTGAACCCCGCCATTGTCAGGCCAAGCGGCCACAATATTTCAGACGCGATGGCAGAACCCTTCATCCCCAGGCTGGGTGGTTGATGGAGCGACTTCCACCAGATCACCGATCCATGAATAATCGGCAGATTGACCACGCCGATTACCCCAAAAACGGCAAGCGCGCGGTCGTTATCCGATTTCTCGCGCAGCGCACCGGCGAACGCCAGATAGCCAAGATAAAGGAACAGCATGACGAGCATTGATGTCATCCGGCCATCCCACTCCCACCAGGTGCCCCAAGTCGGCCGGCCCCAAATTGAACCCGTTATCAGGCATAATGCGGTGAAAATGGCCCCTGGCGCAGCAACCGCCTTGGCTGCAACTGCCGCCAATGGGTGACGCCAGACCAGATACATCAGGCTCGCCGCGCCAATGCCGCCCCATCCAGCCATACCGAGCCATGCTGCCGGGACGTGGATGTATAAAATGCGGACAGTTTCGCCTTGAAGATAATCCGGCGGAGACATGAAGAGGCCGCCATAGCAACCCGCCAGCAGCAAACCGAGCCCCGGCCATAACAACCAAGGCGTAAGAGCCTTAGCGATCCGGAGGAAGCGAGCGGGATTAGCCAGATAGTGCATGAAATTCTCAGAAGTCGAGACGGTAACCGGCGCTTAATAAAATCCCGCGCTCGGTATTGGTGCTTGGGGTACCGCCAAAGGACGTCTTTTGCGTTGAAAAATTTGCGCCGATTTCGATCTCGACTTCGGACCGCTTCATTGGATAATAATTGAAGCGCACCGAAGGTTGGAGTTGACGATAACTGCCGGCAATCAACTTATCGCTGCGATATCCATAGCGTGCGCGCGGACTAACTCGAAACTTGGAAGTGACCGGAATGCGGGCGTTGATATCGGCAGTGTAGCTGCGCGAACGTGGCGTGTCGGCATACCGACCGCTGAGGATATAAATGTCATTTTCAAACACCATGCCGCTGCCGACAAGTTGGGCACCATAATAATATTCAGTACCCGTGGCCAACGTTGGTGGCAGGAAGGTCGACCCCGGGAACAGTACCGTCGAACCTGGCGAGCCGCCGGTATTATTCAACGTGAAATCGACGTTCGCCTGCAGCTTCTTCGTGATGGGCCGAGAATAGGAAACGGTCAGTGATTTCGAAACTATCGTGTTGTCTTTGGCCAAGCCATAAATTTGGGAATCGGTAAATGTCTGCTGAACGTCTTGCAGGTCTTCAATCGGCGTGGTCCCGCCGGGCAGGATCTGGCCAAATAAGCCGTTCAACACGTTCCAGCTGGTGAGCAGCGGAGATTGCCGGTAGTCGGCTGTAACACTTATGTTCGATTCATCTTTAAGCGAGTAGTTTAGCGTCAGCAGCGCCAAATTCACCTTCGAAAAATGCACGTCGTAATCGACGAGTCCATATGTGTTAAATCGGTCTTTCAAATAGCGGACTTCTGCACCGACCGCCCGTCTGTCGATGAGGCCGGGCGACCGTTGGTCATACCAGTACAGCGTGGACTGCAACTTATCCCGTTTTGCGCCAATGTCGACGCTGGCACCGTAAAATGTGCGGTCGGACCGAAGATATATGTCGCGTGCCCGAAGGACTGGCGCACCACCGACGAAATTAAGTTTGATTTTGGGCTTGACCTGCCAGCCGATCAGAGCGCCGTCGAAGCGCCCAAAAACACCTGCCCCGTTGCGGGTCTGGCGACCGATGCGGGCGGACAATTTGGTCTGGCTGTCCACCACATCAAGATAAAGTGCGCTCAACGTCTTAACGTCGCCACTGCGGAAAGTGATCGCGCCGGTTACGGGATCGACAAGTTGAGTCTTGGCGCGGAAGCTTTTGGTGTAGGAACCCGCCGCCCTGACTTGATACTCGGTGCGGTCATTGCCACCCGACAGGGTAAAATCTGCCGTCGAAAGCAACTGGTTTACGTTCACCGCATTGTCGACAACCGGATCATTATTCGGATCATTGGGATTGATCGGCGCTGTTACAAATTTGCTTTTGCTCTGATCCCGAAAATAGAATTGCGAGAAGCTACCGCGCGCCCCCCAGTGCCATCCGGACGCTTTTGCACGGGCGCCATCGGTCGGCGCGCGCAAGACCGTTCCGGTCGCATCGGCGGCTGGAGCATCGAGAGATGCAAGACGCTGCCGCACCCGGTCGGCACCTTCGCCGGTTGGATAGCGGCGCAAATATTCTTCATATTCCGCTCTTGCCTGGGCCTTTTGGGATTTACGTTCGCGGGTAAGCCCCAGCAATTCCTGCATGCGCGGCGTCAGGTCGTTTTCGGGAAAGGATATGCCCTTAGTCAGCAGCTGGATCGCATGATCGTTATCGCCCGCCTTGATCGCCCCCTCGGCATCGGCAAGCAATGTTTTAATCACCTCTTGGTCCGTCGTCGTGACTGTACCTGTTGCCGCGGGTTTGGATGCGATCGCAGGACCATTGCCTGCATTTGCGCGACGGGTCGCAACGCCTTGTACGCGTTCTTGAGTAGTGACCTTCACCACCCAAGCTTCAGGGAACACCGAAAGCAGTTCCTTGCGCGCCGCTTCTGCCGCTTGTCGTGTTTCATAAAAGCCGGCGCGTAGGCGGTGCCATGTCAGGCCATCGCGTTCAAAACTGGTTTCGTAAATTAGGCGGTCGCCGAGCTTTGCAGATTTTTCTGGCGATAAATCAGGAATATCAGTCGGCTGGGAGAGGATATTGATGACGTAAAGTCCAGCCGGGACAGCCTGATCCGCCTGAGCGACTGGTGTCGGTTTAGTCGGACTCACGGCAGCAGTTGCGGAATTCGGCAAAGGTGTCCACTCCCCGGCGTTGATAGCGATGGGTTTGCAAATCGCCGCACTGCTAGCCTCGGAAACCGAAACCACGATGGTTTCAGGTTCAAGACCCGCGGCAACATCAAACCTGACGTCGCGTTTGAAGAATAGCGACAAGGTCGGTCCGCTGGCGTTATCGCCTTCATACTCAATCGACCGCAATGCCGGAACGCCAGTCGGCGCACGTAGCGACTCACGCCCAAGCATACCTGCATTATCGAGCGGTCGAATGCGGATGTTCAGTTCGCGGCCGCTGGTTTGCGGAAAAAAGCTCAAAAGTTGAATCCGGCCATGAAAGCGAATGGTCATGGTCGTGCAGTCGCCAACCGTTTGCGCGGTTACGTCAGATAAAGCCCGGTCCGAGACGGTTTGACCATATACTTCAGCCATAGGACAGAAGGTGTAAACGATTGCCGTCGCGGCCAGTAAACGTGCAAAGCTGCCTTTGTTACAACGCATTAATCACCCCTTAAAATTCGCCTGAGCTGACTCGATGCTCGCTATTTCGACGCTCTTTGATCGTCGTCATGCTGCTGTCAGTGTACATGTGGCAGGAACCGGTACAGTCGCGGAGTTCGGAAACTGTGTAGTTAACCGTTGTCGGCTTTTCGTATTTCTTGTGCGATCCCGCTTTATAATTGTTGGCATGGCAACCTGCGCAGTTCGGGGCATATGCCGCGCTTGGATAAGGCACCGTTTGTGCGTTGCCCTTATGGCAGTCGATACAATCTAGTGGCTGCGCATGCGTGCCCGGATAGTTCGCTGACTTGTGCAGATAATTCAGTGCTGGCAGCCAGGCCGTCGTTCTGTGGCAATCGACGCATTCGACAGTTGTCACAAAGTGGTTGCCGGGCTTGCCTGTCGCTTTGGTGCCATTGTGGCAGCTGCTGCAGTTGCCTGTAACGTTGGCGTGATCAAACGTCGCGGGCAGCCAGGCGACAGTCTTGTGGCAGTCGCCGCAATCAGCGTTTGTTGTGATATGCGTTGGTTGCTTGCCCGTTGCCTTGGTCCCATTATGACAGCTGGCACAGGCGCCCGTTGCCTGGCTGTGGTCCATGCGCACCGTTGTCCACGCTGTTGTTACATGGCAGCTGTCACAGCTGTCGGTCGTGGTAATGTGCGTCGCGTTTTTGCCGGGCGCTTTTGTCCCATTATGGCAGCTGACGCAGGTGCCGATCGCGCCGACATGCGAGAATGTAGCTGGTGACCATGCCGTGGGTCGATGGCAATCTTCGCAGACATTTGTGGTGTTCAAATGCGTTGCGGACTTACCGGTTGCTTTCGTGCCATTGTGGCAGCTGAAGCATGATCCGGTAATGCCATTGTGGTTGAATGTCGCAGGCGTCCAGCCGGTTGTCTTGTGACAATCTTCACAGACATTGTTGGTGGCCAGGTGCGTCGCAGACTTGCCGGCGGCTTGAGTCCCGTTATGGCAGCTGAAGCATGTGCCCGTAATCCCGCTATGGTTAAACGTCGCTGGTGTCCAACCCGTGGTTTTGTGGCAATCTTCACAGACATTGTTGGTCGTTATATGGTTTGCAGACTTGCCGGTGGCCTTCGTGCCATTGTGGCAGCTGAAGCAGGTTCCAGTGATGCCGCTATGGTTGAACGTGGCGGGCGTCCAGCCGCTGGTCTTGTGGCAGTCCTCGCAGACGTTGCTGGTTGCAAGGTGCGTCGCAGACTTGCCGGTCGCTTTCGTGCCGTTATGGCAGGAGAAGCACGTGCCAGTGATGCCGCTGTGATTAAAGGTGGCGGGCGTCCAACCGCTGGTCTTGTGGCAATCCTCGCAAGTGTTGCTTGTCGCCAGGTGGGTGGCCGACTTCCCGGTTGCCTTGGTGCCGTTGTGGCAGCTGAAGCAGTTACCCGTAACGCCGCTGTGATTAAAGGTAGCGGGCGTCCAGCCGCTGGTCTTGTGGCAGTCTTCGCACACATTGTTGGACGTGACATGGTTTGCCGACTTGCCCGTTGCCTTCGTGCCATTGTGGCAAGAGAAGCAAGTCCCGGTGATGCCGCTATGGTTGAACGTAGCCGGCGTCCAGCCACTCGTCTTATGGCAATCCTCGCAGACATTGCTGGTTGCAAGGTGTGTTGCTGACTTGCCGGTGGCTTTGGCACCATTGTGGCAGCTTGAGCAGTTGCTTGCTATGCCGGTGTGACTGAAAGTTGCAGGCGTCCAGCCGCTGGTTTTGTGGCAATCCTCACACACATTGTTTGTGGTGATATGGTTGGCGGACTTGCCTGTTGCCTTGGTGCCATTGTGACAGGTCGAGCAACCCGAGGTTATGCCGGTATGAACAAATGTTGCAGGCGTCCAGCCCGTGGTCTTATGACAATCCTCGCAGACATTACTGGTCGCAAGGTGGGTCGCAGACTTGCCGGTGGCCTTGGTACCATTGTGGCAGGACACGCAGGTGCCGGTGATGCCGGTATGATTAAAAGTCGCAGGGGTCCATCCGCTGGTCTTGTGACATTCTTCGCATGTGTTGCCGGTCTGCAAATGCGTTGCCGATTTTCCGGTCGCCTTGGTGCCGTTGTGACATGATACGCAGTTAGTCGCGATCCCCGCATGATCAAAAGTCGCGCCAGCCCAAGTCCTGGTAGATTTATGGCAATCTTCGCAGGCATTGTTCGACGTTATGTGGTTGGCCGACTTGCCCGACGCTTTCGTCCCGTTATGGCAACTGAAACAGTTCCCGGTAACGCCGCTGTGGTCGAACGTCGCATCGGCAAAGTTATTTGTGTTGTGGCAGGCCTCACACTGGTTGTTGGATTGCGGGTGGTTGACTGTTTTGCCAACCGCCTTCACGCCATCGTGGCATGATGCGCAGGTTTCGGTAACGCCGGAGTGATCGAAGCGCGCAATTGTCCATTCTCTAGTGGTGTGACAGCTTTCACATTCGGCTTGCGTAACCACATGGTTGCCAGGCTTGCCTGTTGCAGTGATATTATTGTGGCAGCCAGCACATCGTTTGGGAGCGCCGGTAAATATGCCGCCTTTGTGGCAGGAATCGCAAGCGACTTTCGCATGCGCCCCGGTGAGCGGAAAGCCGGTTGAAAAATGGTCAAATTTTTCCTTGGCGGAAGCAGGCGCAGAAAAGCCAGCGGCAAACCCTGCCGTCATCAGAATTGCGAGAAGCGATAAAATCAGCTTCCGTATCAATTCAAACCCTCCTTCAAATTTTGACCGGCCGCGTGGGACATTGGGTATTGGCGGCGTTGAGACGGTAGAAAACCCGCCGAATCCATCTCTCTTCAAATGAATTGAGTTTATAATTGGTTAAAGCAAAGACATCTTAGGCATAAGGGCGTCTATCGTTGGTATGATTCAATTCATCGTTATTTACCTATATTTTGCAGCTTGGTTTCAGGCGGCAATCTTTACTGCAAATAACTTGTCAATTTCGGCTCACATGAAGATCTCTTTGAAATTGTCGGTCGTGTGGCATTTATCGCATTTTTGCCCGAAGTTCCCTTGATGTACGTCGTCGCGTTGGTGGCAACTGCCGCACTCGGACGAGGCGTCTTTGGGTTCGGTGCCCTTTTTGTGGCACGCAGCGCAGATCAGGCCTTTATGCTGGCCCGTTAACTTAAACGCAGTTTCAACGTCATGATCGAAATTCCAGATTTTCCACCCATTGACGTTGTGACATTTCGCGCAATTCGGAGTCGCGCCGAGCGATCCGGCATGATGTTCGTCGATATGGCAGGACTGGCAGGTGATGCCTTTTGAGGCGAAAGTCTTATCGGCATGACATTGTTCGCATGTCACTGTGGCGTGCTTGCCCGCCAGTGGGAACCGGGTCAGTTCATGATCGAAAAGGACTTTGTCCTTCCAGCTGTCGACGTTGTGGCAGCTGCCGCAATCGGTTCCCAACCGCGTTTTATGCGCATCATCATCGGCGTGGCAGCCAACACAGGTGGATGGCGGTAATTTAACATGCGTCGGCTCTTTGTGACACGCCTCGCACAAGACCGGCTTATGGGCGCCTTTCAGTGGGAAGCTCGTCATCGTGTCATGATTGAACTCGGTAATCTTCCAGTCTTTGCTGTTATGGCATTTGGCGCAGTCGGTGCCATTGCGGCCTTTGTGACTGTCATCTTTCTCGTGGCAGCCGATGCAGGTCATCGGCGGTGTTTTGACCGCATTGTTGACGCCGTGGCACTCCGCGCAGGTAGTTGTCACATGCGCGCCCAGGAGCTTGAAGCGTGTGTCCTTGTTGTGATTGAAATCGACCGATTTCCAGGAAGACGGCGAATGACATTCGGCACAGTTTGTGCCGCGCGAGCCCTTGTGCGTATCTTCTTTGGCATGACAGCCATAGCATGTGCGTGAAGGCTTGCGGATCGCATTGTTGACGCCGTGACAGCCGGCGCAAGACGTGCTCGCATGCTGACCCAGCAACGGAAAGCCCGTGTCGCGGCTATGATTGAATGTGGCCGATTTCCAGTCTGCGGCCGAATGGCAACTGGCGCAATTCGTACCGCGCGATCCGCGGTGCACGTCATTCTTTGCGTGGCATCCGATGCACGCCTGCGGCAGGCCCTGCCACTTTTGGCCGGCATGGCAGGTCATGCAAGCCGCAGTCCGGTGCTGCCCGGTCAACGCAAATCCGGTTTTGGCATGGTCAAAGGGAAGCGGCTTTTTCCAAGTGAAAACTGTATGGCAGCTTTGGCAGTTTTTACCCAGTCGTCCTAAATGTGGGTCTTTCTTGGCATGGCAGGATGCACAGGCCGTCGTCGTGCCGCGATACTGGTTGGCAGTGCCATGGCATCCCGCACAGGTTGCCTTGGCGTGCCCACCAACCAACGGGTAGTCGGTCAGATTGTGATTGAAGCCGACCTTCTTGAACGCAACCAGCGCAAATTTGCGGCCATGATGTTCGCTATGACAGGTTTTGCACGCCTGCGTTTTGGCCGTCGACTTGCCATGAAATCCTTGCGACTTCTGGATGTCGGATGCGATACCCTTGTGACAGGCGAGGCACTTTCCGTTCTGTGCCTCTTTTATAAACGATGAGTGGCACGAACTACATTTGGATTCGAGTTTTGCATGTGCAGAGCTCAGCGCGCCGGGGGTAATCAGCTTCTCCATCATGCTTTGCGCGCAAAGCGACTGCGATGCAAAAAGCAGTCCAAAAACGGTAAGGAGGCGAGCCCAAAAACGCATTAATACATATGCACTGCAACGATATGCAGGATAGCGGTTGCTATCAGTATGAAAAACAGCGGCAGATGAAGGATGTGCCACAGGCGCAGCATCCGGTCATAAAAGGCAAATTCACCTGCGCGCCGTACGGCCATAAAATAATGCGCGGTACGCGCGAGCAGTTCCCGGCGGACCTGCTTGGCATCAGCACCATGCGCGCCGACCGTCTGAAAAGCCGCCGAAATGTCACGCCGGATCTGCCACTGGCTTCGCCGCGTACTAACGCCCAACTGAATGACCGCCGCCGCACTGTTCCAAAAACTCGATCCGGCGGAAACCGCTGCCTTCTCATATGGTGTCAGATAGGCCTTCACCGTTGAGCCAACCTGACCCAACCGGTCCAGGCTTTCTTCCAGCTCGTGCATTTCAGTCAGGAGCGCCCGCACCTCAAGCTTCCGCCCCGAATATCCTCGGTGCACGCGCGAATAGAGAAATCGGCCGATCAGGCCGCTACCCGCAACGATCAGCATGGCAGTAAGGGCAACCGCGCTGTTCAACGCCCCCCAACTAAAGCGGGAATGATAGAGTATAGCCACCGGACCCAACAGCCCCAGCAGCATATGGAAACGGAACCAGAAACCGACTGACCCTGTATTCCTCAAGAACTTTATGCGTTTGCGAAATGGATAGAATAGCAACAACAGCATCATGCTGCCGCCGATAATCCCCAAGGCATAACCCCATCCATCTTCGGGATCGATCGGGGTGCTGCTGCGGTTCAGCCATCCATAGATCAACAACCCTGTCACCCAGATTCCGGTTAGAAAAGATATCACCCCTTCAATCCGCGCGGCTGATAGATTTACGCGTAAACCAAGTGTCGGCGCGCCCGATGTGACAGTTGTCATGTGTTAAACCCGAATTAAGTTAATTCGCTGGCCGAAAAGGCTGACGAGGGAGAAACGCGCTGCTTGCACGCCCGTGCATCGTTAATGACCTTAGCATCACACAAGGTGAACAAGTGGTTTCACTTCATCGCTGAAAATCCTCAACACACCGACAATGGCCATTGATTTGCAGGTCCGTGACAGGTCCGCCAACAATGGAAAGCATTTAGTCATTCATCGCCGTGCTAGGGGTGAAAAAACTCAACGGAACGGACCAATATGATTGCCTTTATTTTGACGGGTCTTGCAGGCATCGCCATCGGTATTGTCGCGATGCGCTTATTGCAGGCAAACTCTTCGCCTGCGGAACCGAATACAGCTATCGGTCAGCCTCAATCCGAGGCGATATCGGGTAAAACCGATGATGGTGTCGCTGATGTCGCGATAGCTTCTAACGGAATATTGTCCAAATACAGCCGCACGCAGTTGCTGCTTGGCTCCGCTGGCGGGATCATGGCGGTTGCAATTGCAGTGATGGCGTTTCGCGGAGATGGTCAGGACGCAACAGCGGTTGCTTCAACGCCGGCGGTTACATCAGCTGCTCCCGCGGGTTCACTCGACGACGTCGACACCATGATCGCAAAGCTTGCCGAGCGGTTGAAGACTGACGTCACCGACGGCGAAGGCTTCCGCATGCTGGGCTGGTCCTATGTCAACACCAACCGCCCTGCCGAAGCAGTCACGGCCTATGCGACTGCGGTGAAGTTGTTACCCGGGCGGGCGGACGTGCATGCGGGATATGGTGAGGCGATGGTCGCGGTTGCCAAAGACGTCGTGACGCCAGAGGCCAAAATGCAGTTTGACGAAGCGGTAAAAATTGATTCCAAAGAGCCGCGTGCGCGATTCTTCCTCGCTCTCCACAAATCTCAAAATGGACTGGAGCGCGAGGCGCTTGATGAATGGATTGCCTTGTCCAACGCGTCGGCCGCCGACCTGCCATGGCAGGCCGACCTTCAGGCTCGGGCGTCTAAAGTTGCAGCGAAACTCGGCATCGATATCACGGGCAAGTTCAAGCAGGTTGCCGCGGCTCCATCCCTTCCGAAAGATGCTGGTCCATTCATGACAGCAGGACCCGATGCGGCCACTGTTGCTGCTGCCCAGAAACTCCCCGCAGCGGACCAGCAATCGATGATTAACGGAATGGTGGATGGCCTCGCTGCAAAATTACAGGCCAACCCAGATAATGTCGACGGCTGGGTAAAACTCATCCGGTCGCGCGTTGTTTTAAAAGACAAAGCGCGGGCCAAGGATGATCTTGGGATGGCGCGCAAGGCCTTCGCATCCAAGCCGGACAAACTCGCACAGATCAATTCTCTAGCAGCGGAGCTTGGGCTGTAAGCAAAATGCCATTTAATCCGCTGTTACTGACATATGTGATTCCGCTTGTTCTGATATGGCTTTATTTTGGATGGAACAGCCGCCGCAAGGCGGCCAAGGCCATCCGCATCATGCACGAAGCACAGGAAGCGGGACTCACTGAACCTGCATCACTTCATCCGGTAATCGACCCAGCTTTGTGCCTAGGCTGTGCGGCCTGCGTAAAAGCGTGTCCGGAAAAATCGATTTTGGGTGTTATTGACGGCAAAGCCAAGCTGATTGAGCCAACCCATTGCGTTGGCCATGGTGCATGCGCAACATCCTGTCCTACCAATGCCATTACTTTAGTTTTCGGCACCGAAACCCGGGGCGTCGATATACCCTTCGTTACGCCCAAATTCGAAACCAATGTACCGGGTATTTTTATAGCCGGTGAACTGGGCGGCATGGGGCTGATCAAAAATGCAGTCGAGCAGGGCCGTCAGGCCATTGGCCATGCGATAACCAAGGCGAAATCGCTGACCGCGCCTGCCGGCACATTGGATGTATTCATTGTCGGAATTGGTCCCGCAGGAATTGCTGCAAGCCTCGGGGCCCTCGAAAAGAAAGTCCAGTTCCGCACCGTTGATCAGGATACGATGGGCGGTACCGTCGCGCATTTCCCGCGCGGCAAAGTGGTGATGACTGCGCCTGCCGAATTGCCGATTATAGGCAAGGTCAAGTTCGGTGAGGTGAGCAAAGAGGAACTCCTTAGCTTCTGGGAAGGCGTGGTCAAAGACACCGGTCTCGAACTCCACACCGAGGAGCGCGTCGAGGCGATTGCAGGACAACAAGGCGACTTTGCCATAACGACTTCGCGCGGCGAATATCGGGCCAAAACCGTCTTGCTCGCCATTGGCCGTCGCGGCACCCCGCGTATGCTTGAGGTCCCGGGCGAAGAGTTATCGAAGGTCGTGTACCGACTGATCGACCCCGAGCAATATCGCGGCAAGCATGTATTGGTGGTTGGCGGCGGGGACAGCGCACTTGAGGCGGCAGGTTCGATTGCCGACGAAGAAGGTACGACAGTTACGCTTTCCTACCGTGCCGACGCCTTTAGCCGCGCGCGTGCCAAAAACCGTGACCGGGTTGGCGCTGCATCGGAATCGGGGCGGCTGGAGGTCGTCCTGAACTCGACGGTCGAACGAATAGGCCCTGACGACGTAATCCTGAAAACCCGGGAAGGATCGCGCACGATCCGTAACGACGCCGTCATCGTCTGCGCGGGCGGCATCCTGCCGACCAAGTTTCTAAAAGACATCGGAATCGAAATCGAAACAAAGTTCGGGACTGCATAAAGCGGGATTTCATTAAACGGCGTTAGTCGTCGTCCTCTTCCTCGCCGCCTTCGCCGCCCTCTCCTGATCCACTGCGGTGGCAGCGCGCACAATTCTGGACGTTACGAATGCCTTCCTCGGCATGTTCAGCGCGGATCTGTTCGGGCTGGTGCTCGTGGCAGCCAAAGCAGGTGTAGCGCTTGAAATCTCCACCCTTGTGGCAAGTGGTGCAGGATGCATTATGCTCACCAGTTAATGCAAAAAAGCGGTTGTGGTTGAATGTCGACGGCTTCCAGCCAGATTGACTATGGCACGCCGCACAATTGTTGCTTGCCTTTGCGTGGATCGGTGTCGCAGGCGCGCGGTGGCACTGCGCGCATTTGGTTCGGATTTCTGGCCTTAGCAGGGCGTGTGCAAAACTTTGCTTTGACGTTTTGACCAGTTTGGGTCCGACATGGTCGGTATGGCAAGCCATGCAATTGGGTTCGATCAGCGATTGATGGAATGCAATGGCATCGCGCCCTTTTGGCACCGCCACGCCCTTGGTCGTTCGAATGCCGATATCGGAAAGCGTGTGACAGGCGATACAGCGATCGGCCGATACGCCTTGGAACGGCGTGTGACAAGCAAAGCAATTGCTGGCGATATTTGCATGGGCGGGCATCAATGGTCCCGGCGCGACCATCAAATGCGGCCACATAAATGCGAGTATAATCAACCCGCACAGATTGAGCGCGATCAACCAAAGGCCCCAACGACGCTTCATTTCCATCCCCAGAACAGAAAGACCGCGATGATATGGGCCAATGCCAGCACAGCGAATGCCAGGGTAATCGGAAGGTGGACCACGCGCCATGCATTGACGACGTCGAACGTCAGGCTGTCCCAATAAGTCTGCTCTTCAAGCGCTTCAGGCGACAGCCCCTGCGCGCGCAGCCGGGTGCGCGTCGACTCAAGCCTGTTGCGTGTCCGGCCAAGCAGATATTTCCCGGTGAGCCCGCTCGCGATGTTGATAAGCATGGCCCATACCGCAAGCCAGCCCAATATGGCGTTGAAGTGGATACCTGCATGGACGAGGACCAACAGCGAACCCGCCCAGGCCAGTCGCTCGTGCCAGCGCAGCAAATTGGCCGGTTTTCCTGAAGCAATCAGCTTGCGCTTTCGCATCGAGTATCCCGACGATGCGAGGATCAACAGCACGCCGGGAATGCCCAGGTAACGACCAATCCAGACAGCGTCAGCCAAATGCAGAATAGCATCGAGGGCCAACGCGCCGCCGCCCAGTGCTGCCAGCGACAAATAGAACGGGATGACTTCCCGGCTCATCAGGCTGGTGCGAATTCCAGTCATGCGTCAAGCACCAGTTCGCCGTCGGGCACAGTGATGCACAGCAGGCAACGTCCAGCGGATACGTCGAATGCAGGCTCCTGTCGGTAACGAACGGCGCCTGATAATATCGTCGTCTCGCACGAAGCGCAGCTGCCCGATCGGCATCCCGATTCAACGGCGACACCTTTCCGTTCGGCAAAGTCGAGCAAATTGCTGTCTTCCCCCGTCCAGACTAGTGTTCGAGTGCTGCGGTCGAAACGGACGTCTGTCGGTGTGACATCCTTTTCGTCGTCCATTTCAATCGATGCAGGGCCAAAGGTTTCATAATGCACGGCATTGCGCGCAACGCCCCACGCACGCAGCGCTGGCACGAGGTTCTCCATCATTGCGGTTGGCCCGCAAATATAGAAATGATGCTGACCGTGGGGCAATGTCCGCTGCAAAAGCGCGACGTCGATGAAGCCCTTCAAATGGCCGTCAGCCAATTCCTGACCATCGCCAAGCAAGCTACTTTCGACAATCGTAAACCGGAAATTCGCATATTTCCCCGCCATCGCGGCAAGCTCGTCCGCGAATACCAATTCGCGGTGGTCGCGAACACCATAATATAGCCGGATATTCCGGTCGGGATCGGCGGAAAGCGCAGCGCGCGCCATGGCATATAAAGGCGTAATACCAATCCCGCCCGCGACCAGCACCGCAGGAATATTGGCATCATCGTCGAGGACAAACACTCCGGCTGGCGCGCGGACCTGCAGTGTCGCCCCTTCAACGACATTGTCGTGAAAATGGTTTGATACGATTCCCGGAGGCAGTTCTGGCCTGTCTAAAGGCGCTGGAACGCGCTTGATGGTGATCCGATAGCCGCTTGGATCAAAGCGGTCGGACAGCGAATAGCAGCGTGTGGCCGTGCGCGTGACGCCATCAAGACCGGGAAGTTCGATCTGGAACGTCAAAAACTGCCCTGCGCGATATGGCGCAAGCGGTAGCCCGTCGACGGGTTCCAAATAAAAGGAGGTTTGGCACTTCAATTCGTCTTCATCGCGCCGCGCCCGAACACGAAAGGGTCGCAAACCGGTCCATGCGGCATTTGCGGATTTTGCGCTTATCGGAAGCGGATCAATTGGTGCAGAGCGCTTCGATCTCCACCGAAACGCAGCAACGATGGCCACGACAATAATCTGCACCAAAAATGCCGCAGAAATATAGCCGAGGAGCATGAGCGTGGTCATTTGAAGCAGAAATGTTGGAGGTCGGTTGTCACGCCGCCTTCCCCATCTGGACAGCCCTGCCTAGCAAGTCGCTATGAGAGACTTGATAGAATTCGGGGCTGCGCCGCAGAGGCATGAGTCTGGTTTCGCTCTTCTATGTAGCGCGACAGTTGCCGGACGCTTATGATGTGAAAGCGTTGTCTCTGTCTTGCTTGATTATGTCCCGGAAAGGCGGCGCGGCACTGGGGGGTAATGCAAGGCGCCACCTTTCCGAAATCCGGGATTTTACTGTTGGTCGCGATTCATGACTGCAACCCAGGCTTTTACGAAGTCACGTAGGAAGAGATCCTGGCCGTCGGCAGAGGCGTATACTTCAGAGATGGCGCGCAATTCCGAATTTGATCCGAACACCAGATCGACCGGAGTTGCACTCCACTTTAACGCACCGGTTGTCCGATCGTTCCCTTCATACAATCCTTCGCTCTTTGACGATTTGGACCATTTGGTCGACATATCGAGAAGGTTGACGAAGAAGTCGTTCGTCAACGTGCCAGGACGCGACGTGAATACGCCATTGGATGAACCGCCGGCATTGGCATCCAGCGCCCGCATGCCGCCAACCAACGCGGTCATTTGAGGCACGGTCAGATCAAGCAGGTCAGCCCTTTCAACGAGCATCTCGGCGGGCGAAAGCCTGCTGCCTTGCTGGTAATAATTGCGGAAGCCATCGGCAACGGGCTCAAGAGGCGCGAACGACGCCGCATCGGTCTGCGCCTGCGTTGCATCGACACGACCCGGTGTGAATGGCACTTCGATATTTGCACCGGCTTGGTTGGCGGCTTTTTCGATAGCCGCGCTGCCGCCCAGTACGATCAAGTCGGCCAACGAAACTTTCTTTCCACCAACCCGCTTGCCGTTAAATTCAGTCTGAATAGCTTCCAGCTTTTTGAGCACCATCCGCAATTCGGCGGGATTGTTCGCAAGCCAGTTGATTTGCGGTTCGAGCCGAACGCGCGCACCATTGGCACCGCCGCGCATGTCGGTGGAGCGATAGCTTGCTGCCGAAGCCCATGCCGTGCGGACCAGTTGCGGTGTAGTCAAACCGGAAGCCAAGATACGCGATTTCAGCTGGGAAATATCGCCAGAGTCGATCTGCGCATAGTCAGCTTTAGGGAGAGGGTCCTGCCAAATGAAGCTCTGGTTTGGAACGTCCTTGCCCAGATATCGCGCAGCTGGCCCCATGTCGCGGTGAGTCAGCTTGAACCATGCTCGCGCAAAGGCATCGGCAAATAATTGCGGGTTTTCTTTGAAACGCAGAGCAATGACGCGATAGGCAGGGTCCTGCTTTAGCGACAGGTCGGTCGTGAACATGATCGGCGCATGGCGGACGCCTTCAACATGGGCGTCGGGCACGATACCGGCTGCGTTTGCATCGCTCGGTATCCACTGGATGGCACCTGCCGGGCTCTCGGTCTTGACCCAATCGAAGCGGAAAAGATTGTCGAGATATTCAGTCGTAAAGGCGACCGGATTGGACGTCCATGCGCCTTCCAGCCCGCTGCTGACCGTGTCTTCGGCATTGCCTTTGCCGCATTTATTCTGCCAGCCAAGACCCTGTTGCTCGACTGGAGCGGCAGAAGGTTCGGCGCTGACACATTTGCCGGGAGCGTGCGCTCCGTGCGCCTTGCCAAAGGTATGGCCGCCCGCAATCAGCGCCACGGTTTCTTCATCATCCATCGCCATCCGGCCAAAGGTTTCGCGAATATCCTTGGCCGCAGCGATCGGATCCGGATTGCCGTTCGGGCCTTCGGGATTGACGTAAATAAGGCCCATCTGAACAGCGGCCAGCGGCTTTTCGAGCTGACGGTTGCCGCTGTACCGCTGGTCAGCCAGAAATTTGTTTTCAAGGCCCCAATAGACGGTATCGGGTTCCCAATCATCGGCGCGGCCACCGGCGAAACCAATGGTTTTGAATCCCATTTTCTCCAGCGCGACCGTTCCCGAAAGCGCCATCAAATCTGCCCAGGAAAGCTTGCGTCCATATTTCTGCTTGATTGGCCAGACGAGGCGCCGTGCCTTATCGAGGCTGACATTGTCGGGCCAGCTGTTCAGCGGCTCAAAGCGCTGCTGCCCGCCGCCTGCGCCGCCACGGCCATCAGCCGTACGGTAAGTTCCCGCACTATGCCAAGCCATGCGGATGAAAAATGGCCCATAATTGCCGTAATCGGCAGGCCACCAAGGCTGGGATGTCGTGAGCACTTTTGCGATGTCGGTTTTGACTGCATCGATATCGAGTGTCTTGAATTCTTCGGCATAATTGAAATCAGGACCTAGCGGATTGGATTGCGGTGACTCTTGGCGTAGCGGACTTAGATCGAGGCGTTCAGGCCACCAATCCTTGTTGGTCATGGCGCGCTCTTGGGATTTTTCCTGTGCCATTACGGGGGCCGATATGGCCAGCGGCGCAATCGCAACCGAAAGCGTGGCAATAAGCTTGATACTGTAGTTTCGCATGCTACCGACTCCTTGAGGATAAGGCGGCGCAGTCAGCACAAAATTAAGCAATCCTGTCTGCACCTGATGGTACAGGGACTATTCCAAGGTCCTGACTGAAACCTGACGGTTGCGCTTAACGATCGGGTTTGGGGGCCGCGAACGTCACGCGAAATATCGCGCCACCAGTTGGTGCATTTTCGACCGTGATTGAGCCGCCGTTCGCTTGTGCAAGCCGCTGGACAATACCCAGACCAAGCCCGGCGCCGTCGGTCTTGCGCCGGTCCTTGCGCCAGAAACGTTCAAAAATATGCGGCATGTCCTCTTCCGCAATTCCGGGGCCATAGTCACGCACGGCAAGCTGCGGTCCCGGCCCGGCACTTACCTCAATCGGCGTATGCCCGGGGGCGTGGCTGAGGGCATTGTCAATCAAATTGCGGTAAATTCGATAGATCGCCTCAGCGTGGCCACGCGTTTGGGTGTCACCGATAGCTTCAAACCGCAGCTCCCGGTCCGCCTCAAACGCTTTAGGGGCCATTGCGGCGACAATTGCCCGACCTATGTCAGCCAGATCGACCAACGCATCAGCTTCGATTGCGAGCGCATCGGCTTGTGCCAGATCGAGCATTTGACCAACCAGCCGCGTCAAATGCTCCGTATCGGCCTGCAAATCATCACGCAAAGGACTTGGGGGCAGTTTGTCGAGCGAAAGCTGCATAATCGAAAGCGGCGTGCGCAGTTCGTGGGCTGCATTCGCGGTGAAGCCGCGCAGTATAGCCATCGTCTCGTCGAGACGCGTAAGCGCGCGGTTGAACGCGCGGACAAGCGTATTTACCTCACGCGGCTCGTGCGCTTCGGAAAGGCGCGCAAGTACATTGCCGGGATCAAGGGCGTCTACCTCAGCCTCGGCCCGCCGGAGTGGCGCAAGCACGCGGCGCACCGACACGATGTTGAACAGCAGCAGCAAAAGTGACAGCGGAATGAGCGGCAGCGCGACATGCTGGATAATCTCGTTAGCGATAACCGGTGCATATGGGCGGATGCCGTCGCCTTCAAACTGCATGAATAGCCAGCGCTGCTGGCCGTCTTGCACGACCGAGCGAACACCTGAAATCCGGTAGCCTTCGGTCAGGCGCTCGCGCCGCGTCCAGTCCATCAATATCCCGGGTCGCAGTTGAGTCGCCTTTTCGGCCTGGTCGCTAGGTTCAATATAGCGGGCTAACCAGTGTTGCGCGCCCGGCGGACCTTCCAGCAAATCAGGCGCGAGTGCCGTTGTGTTCTGCGCCTTGTTTGCTTCCAGCGTCAGTAATTCCTGCGCCAACGATTCAGGCTGGCTGCTATAAGTGAAAACAACGATTCCGACATCCAGCAATGCAAACAGCAACGTGAACGCCGCTAGCCGTGTGGCGATCTGCCGGAACAAAGTTGGCCCCGCTGGTCCCTGCTTATTGTTGCCCGCCTTATCCATCGATAGCGGTCGGGGCGAACAGGGCATAACCAACACCGTGAACCGTGCGGATTTGCACGTCGGCCGCGGCGGCGGTTAGCCGCTTGCGCAAACGCGAGATGCACGCTTCCAAAGCGTTCGGCGTTACCTCGGCTTCCATCGAATATAGTGCGCTTTCCAAGGCTGGTTTAGACACAACATGGCCCGAGCGGCGCAACAGGCATTCAAGCAGATCGACTTCGCGAGGCGTCGAATCAATAGCAACACCAGCGACCGTAACTCCTCTGTCCGTGGTTGATAGCACGACGTTCCCCGACACTAATTCAGTGCCAAGCGACGCGCCGGGCCGCCGCAGCAACGCACGGCACCGTGCTGCGAGTTCAGGAATCTGGAAAGGCTTGACCAGATAGTCGTCAGCGCCCGCGTCGAGCCCGAGGACGCGGTCATCAAGGCCGCCGCGTGCCGTCAATATGAGGATCGGGGTCGTATTTTGCCGCCGCCTCAAGCTGCGGACCAGATCAAGGCCTTCGCCATCAGGCAATCCAAGATCAAGCAGCAACAGGTCATAATCATTGATTTTGAGCACATGTTCGGCATCTTCGACTGTTTCACACCAATCGACAGCAAAGCCCTGACCATCCAGCCCTTCGCGGATCAGCCCCGCAAGGCGGGCATTATCTTCTACTAGCAACAGGCGCATTATCTATGTCCGTTCCCTCGGCAGGGCGCTTATAGCCAGTTATCATCGCCAACGGCAGATTTTCGTGGTGCCGGACGCTTTCAAAGATAGCTCCAGCAACATGAAGTGCAACCGCGCCGATCAGTATATTGGCACTCAGTTCATGTACCGCCTCGACCCAACCGATCCCCCAGAAGGCATCTAGGCCCATCATCCAGCCGGACGTACCGACCGTCGCCAGCAACAGCATCAGGATAACAATCATCGCTGCGCCGGCGGGATTATGGCCCACATAACGCGGCTCAATCCGACCCAGCATCGCGCGAAAATACCAAAGGAGCTTGCGTGGGGTGGGCACAAAGCTCGCAAATCGGGCATGACCACGTGCCCCAAGCCCCCAAATTATGCGGATAATCAGCGCTGCGATGGCGACATAGCCAACGTAAATATGCCAATCATCCTCGTGTCGAAGAAAGGTCAAGTTTGCGACCACCCCGCCAGCGACCGCCCAGTGGAAAAGGCGGACAATCGGGTCCCATATCCGGACTTTGGCGGTGGGGACCGAAGTGGATACAAAAGGTGGGGGAGCCACTATCACGTTCAGTCGATCTTGGTCTGGACGACCGCGCCGGTGACTGGATTGAAATAGACCTCAGCCCGCTTGCCGCCTTTTGTATAGGCATAAATTTCATAGCAGCTGCCCGATTTCTTGAAGACTTTGATATTGCGGTAGGGCATTTTCGCAATCTTGGATTTCATCTGCGCCGGGGTAAGCCATTTGGCCGGGGGCATCTTGGTGCAGACAGGGGCTGCCGTGGCAATTGTCGCGGTCGACAATGCACACGCAGTTACCGCCAACTTGGCTATTACTGAAAACTTCATGGGTGCATTCCTCCATTATATTCTAGCCGGGTGGGCTGAATTGAAACAGCTGGACTAATGCACTGACGAAAAGCTGACGGGGTGTGAGTAATTGATACGCATCAATAGGAGCCAAATTTCATGCTTTACCAATCGACAGTCGCGCGCCGGCATCATCTAACTGCGCTCAGGGTTCTCATTCGGCCGGTCATTCGGTTTGCCAAAGGATGCCAACAAATCGGCGTAAATCTAATGTTCAGCATTCGATTTTATGTTAAATTAGCATTCATTTGCTTCAATGATGCGCGTAGATATATTGACCGACGTGCCCGTTTTCACAGCTTGTCGCAAAATCCCCAGATTGTTTCACATCATATGGCGAGGTGCTGCCAATCGGGCTTTTAATGGCCGGCTCGAAAGGCCCGCACTTGGATTCAGCCTTCAGCCTTCACCCCTTGTTCCTCTGCAAATGAAAGAGCTGATGGACCTGTTGAATGCAGATATTCTGGTACCTTTGGGGCGCCCATTCAACGCCACAGTTAAGACGCGTCTGAACTTGGTGAGCATAATCGAAAAACTGCCAGACGAAAAAAAGCCTCCGCTACTGCGGCTACTTCTTATTCAACGATTGCTGTCAGGAAAATGATACCAAAATATGTAACTCAACCGACTGGATAAGCAGCAAAGACATTAGACCAATACATATTGATTATCAGGTAACCGGGCCGTCTTTAGGTGTAATTTGGCTATCGCATTGGCGCAGTGTTACAGAATTTCTTCATGATACCACAGATCGCACCCTGCCATTGTGACTGCGTGGCGGAGACGGTGGGATTCGAACCCACGATAGAGTCACCCCTATACACACTTTCCAGGCGTGCGCCTTCGACCACTCGGCCACGTCTCCGCATCCCATTCGGGAAGCGACGCCCCTAGCGGCTCCTTTGCGCTTTCGCAAGGGCAACGGATTTGCAATAACGTGGCCATGAAAAGATATCTGACTCTCGCCGCCAGCGCCGCGATATTTGCCGCGCTCCCGCTTTCTGCCCAAGAGGCGAAGACCCATCCCGCGCCGGGCGAGATTGTTGCGGCGGCAAAGGCGGAGGAGTGGGTAGTGATTGCACCGTCCGACCTGCTGGTGATGGACCTCGCGCCCGATGCCAAAGCCAAGTCGCGCCGCGTGGTAATCCAGCTGATGCCTGCGCCATTCAGCCAAGGCTGGGTTGGCAATATCCGCAAGCTAGCGGCGGCAAATTGGTGGGACGGCACCAGCATCAACCGCGTGCAGGATAACTATGTCGTTCAATGGGGCGATGCGACAGAAAAGAAGGCTCTGCCAGAAAAGTTGCGGGTGATGGTGGCAGACGACTACCTGTCCCAGACCATTAACTTGATCGGAAGGCCCGCGCCTCAGTTACGCAGTGAAAGGACTTGGCAAGAAAGTCTTACTTTTGATGCCTATACAGCACGCACCGCGTTCGAAAATGGCTGGCCCGTGGGTGTGGGAAAAAGCGCGGGAATGTGGCCCGTCCACTGCTACGGCATGGTCGGCGTAGGTCGCAATCTGTCGCCCGACACCGGCACCGGGGCGGAGCTTTACACCGTCATCGGCCACGCGCCCCGGCATCTCGACCGCAACATCGCGCTGGTCGGCCGAGTGATCGAGGGAATGGAGCATCTTTCCAGCCTGCCGCGCGGGACGGGCGCGCTCGGCTTTTACGAGAAGGAAGAAGATCGGGTGCCAATCCTGTCAGTTCGGACTGGCGATGCGGCGACCAATGTGCCTGCGTTCGAATATCTCTCGACCGAGAGTGCCAGCTTCGCCGCCTATGCCGATGCTCGGGCGAACCGGCGCGATCCGTTTTTCAACGTCCCGGCGGGCGGGGCGGATATCTGCAATATTCCTGTGCCCGTGCGGCGCAAGCCGGTGAAGTGAGCTCCGAAACTCACACTATCACCGCCGCGCTCTGGCTGTGGACCAGCGAAAAAGCAGCGGCCAGCTGGCATTTCCTGACCATCGACGGCGAGGCAGGCGAGGCTATTCACGCGCTCGCGTTGATGCGGCGGCTGGAAAGCGGGAAGCGGCGGGGTTGGGGTTCGATGAAGGTGTCTGCGACAATTGGCGAAACAGATTGGGAAACATCGATATTCCCCGCAAATGAAGTCAAGGGCTGGCTCCTGCCGGTCAAAGCCGCAGTGCGCAAGGCCGAGGGCATTGTTGCTGGGGATGAGCTCAATGTGACGGTTAAGGTCTAATTCCCTCCAAAGCTGACCGATGCCGGCATCCTCAAGTGCAACCATTAACGTCGAAACTGCAAAGCCGGGACCGCCTGAAACGCATTCGACCAGCTCGCCCTTACGGACGACAATTTCGGCTGGCGCGACCGCAGCAGAGGGCGCTTTCACCGGCACGCGCAATCTCCAGCCTAGCGCCGGGCAACGCACGACCACCACGCCTCCTGCCGGTGGCACAATGATCGGATCGTCAGGACATTCGGCGAGCTTCAACCTTTTATCGAGTTGTTCGGCATGTTCGGAAACAACGAGAATGCGTTCATCGAGAATTTCGAGATCTTCAAACGCGGGTGATACAAGCGCGGCGAGCAGAAACAGATATGGCATGAAAACTCCTTTGGATAAAGTCTCCAAAGTTCAGCAATCATTGTGCCAATCAGGATTAAGCTGCGATAGCCCTTGCAGTCATCCGAATCGCGTCTGGCCGCGCGACAAAGGCCATATGCGAACAATCGAGCTCGATCCGTTCGTCCGATTCATGCCGTCGCCCCCGCGCAGAATGGGGTGCAACAACGCCATCCTTTGCCGACCATAATGCACAGGTCGGAACAGGAGGTTTTTCGGCCAACGACACCTCGATTGGCGGGGAATCGACCTTGTGGCCGGCAACAAATTCATAAACACGCCACGCATTGTTGGCACGCAGATCGCCTGAAAATGGGCTGCCCAGCGTTACGACTTTCCCAATACGATGTGGCGCATGCTTGGCATATTCCCGCGCGATCAGACCCCCCAAGCTCCAGCCGACAAGCGTCAGCGGCGTATCGATGGCCAAGTCATCCATCCGCTTATCGAGCCGCTCGAAAATGTCGGCCTTGATGCCCTTATTTCGCCCGAGCCCCCAACCGAATGACTGAAATCCGGCACCTTGCAATGAACGGCGCAGCCGCGATGTTGTTTGGTCCGACGCCAGAAAACCAGGGATAACCATAACCGCACGACCATTGCCCTCAACATCGAGCGGGACCGCTGAGGCAAATGCTGCGCTTGCACGCATATACGCAAATGCCATTGCCTCGCGCGCAAACAGCGGCAGAGCAGGCGCAACTGCGCCTGGCGCAACGCTGACGGTATTTACGGGAATCGCTGTGAATCGGGTTGCCATGGCCCCGATATATGCTGCTTGCAGATTTATGAAAGATTTATGACACAAAAATCGCTGTCGAATTATTCGGCGGTCACGTCCGTCGGCAATTCCGGAGCAACTTCCTGCACTGGCGCGGGCAGGGCGACTGGTGGTGCGGCAATAGGCGCGACCAACGCCCCGCGTTCCAACCGGTCCAGTGCCTTGCGCGCGTCGCTATAGCGTTTAGCCCGAATTAGCCAGGACTGCGCTGCGGCGGCACCGGGCATCGCAGATATTTCAGCCATCGCGCCGGTCATATTCCCCGCTTCAACGAAAGTCTGGGCGCGTTCAAGCCGCTGCGTCGGGGCAGGGGAAGGAGCGCCGTCCTTTCTCAGGACAAACAGCTCGGACATTTCGCGCTTCACTGTGTTCCAAATCCCGTCTTCTCTGCTGCCGGTCAGCAAAGCAGGCTCAAGGCCTTTCAATTCTGCATGGAGCATCTCGATTGTCACAGGCGCTTGCGATGCTGCAATGATAGTTGAAACAGCCTGCGGCTGAGTCGCGCCGAACCGCAGGCGCAGCTGATCGGTGAGATAACCAAGCGGCGCACCGCTATCTATCGCACGGCGCGCCGCAAAGGCGACCAGCAGGCTTTCGGCCCGCGCCGCATTACCCGAGGCCGCAGCGGCGTCGGCATTTATTTGATTAAGGCGACTGTCGATTTCGCCGCCGGTGCTGCCAGACGGCAGGACAGGTAAAACATTGCTGTCGGCCGGAGCCATCGAAGCGGAGCTAGCGTCATTGGAAGTGACTGCAGTTGGCTGGTCGAGATACCCATATTCCTTGGCCAGCCACCAAGTCGCAATACCCCCTCCGATAAATGCAATCAAAAGCAGCAGCAGGATATGCTTGAACTTCACACCACTGCGTGGCGCAGCCTGACTCGTAGCGTAATCGGTCATGTGTTCCCCTCGATAGCCGGGATCAGTTAGGGGTCGCGGGTTACAGTTGTAAAGCGGCTTTGCAACTCCGGCAAGAGTGCTGCGTCGTTCGGCGCGGCCGCAACGATGACATCCGCCCAGCCTTCGCCTGCGCTGTCGGCGATATTCTTGGAGAATGTGGCGATGGTTATGTCCTGGCGGGCGACCCCGGCACGGTCACACGAACCAGCAAAATATTCGGCCGCCCGGGAAGAATGAAGCATGACGGCATCGGCCTGCCTTACTTCTTTATCGAAGTTCGGGGGCGTCGGCACCGGGACGCTCCGATAGACAAAGCGGATGTCCAGTTTTATTTCCTCAGGCAATGTCGGTTCGCTGTAATCCTCGCCGGCCAACCATATCAAATTGCGGTGTCCGTTTTCCTGCGCCTTTAGCAGAAGAGCATTGATCCCTTCGGTGCCGACGAATCCCGGTTCAAGCGATGCCTTTTCTAACGCGCGCGCAGTTGCAGCGCCCACCGTGTAAAATGGCAGCGGACTAAGATGCTTAAGCGCGTCGCTTGCAGCCCGGACGGCGTTGCCGCTCGTCAACAAGAGGGCGTCATAATTTTCTGGCGCAACAGGTGGGTAGGGCAGGGGCTCGATCGCGAATAAAGGCATCACAATCGGCTCGAACCCAGCGTCGCGCACGCGTTTGGCTGTCGCGTCCGCACCGGGTTGGGGCCGGATGATGAGCAGCTTCACGGATTGAATATCGCCCGCAATTCGGCGCTCGCCCGACCAAGCAAATCTGCCGCAAGCTGCGCGGGGCCGTCGGCTTCGGCATCGAACATTATCTCACCCGATTCCATTTCGGCCCCGTTGCCAGTGAATATCTCCGCCTTAAGCCGGATTTGGCCACCCTCGACCTGTGCAAACGCCGCAATCGGAGAATGGCAATTGCCACCGATAGCCTCCAGCAGATCGCGTTCAGCCATCACCGCCGCAAAGGTCGGTTCATCATTTATCGCTGCTAGCAATGGAATTAGATCGAGTCTGCTCGAAAGTCGGTCTATTCCAACTGCGCCTTGCGAGGCTGCAGGCAGAAACTGGTCAAGCGACAATCCATGCCCGACATCGGACATCCCCAGCCGGTCAAGCCCGGCCGCTGCCAGCAAAGTCGCGTCGGCATCACCAGCGGCGATATGCGCCAGCCGCGTTGCCACATTGCCGCGCAGCGGAACGATCTGCAAATCGGGACGCAGCCGTTGCAGTTGAGCTGCTCGACGCGGGCTTGAAGTTCCGACGCGGGCTCCACTTGGCAAAGCGTCAATTGACTCAGCACCGATCAGCCGGTCACGTACATCTGCGCGGGATAGCATGGCCGAAATGCTGAAAATGTCGGGACGGACGGTCTCTACATCTTTCATCGAATGGACCGCGATGTCGATCTGGTCGTCGATCAATGCGCGTTCGAGTTCTTTGGTCCAGAGCGCCTTACCGCCGATTTCGGCAAGCGGTCGGTCCTGAATCTTGTCGCCGGTCGCAAGCATCGGCACCAATATGACCGCGTCATCGGGCAAATCGTGCGCCCGCTTGATGGCCGCCATCGTCATTTCGGCCTGCGCCATCGCGAGAGGGGAACGGCGCGTGCCAATGCGCAAGGGACGGTCGGAAGTATAGCTCATGCGACTTGTTCATAACGAGCCTTGCACCTATGGCAACGGCGAATGGCAATCATCCTTGGCCTCGAATCTAGCTGCGACGAAACTGCGGCAGCAATCGTGCGTTCTGATCGCACGGTTTTGAGCCACGCTTTGGCCGGACAGGAGGATCATCACCGTGCCTTTGGCGGCGTTGTGCCCGAGATTGCCGCCCGCGCGCATGCCGAGTTGATGACGCCGCTTGTTAAAACGGCTTTGGCAGATGCGGGCATGACTCTCGACGATGTCGATGCAATTGCCGCTACCGCAGGACCGGGATTGATCGGCGGCGTGATGGTCGGGCTGGTGACAGCGAAGGCACTGGCAATGGCTTCGGGTAAGCCGCTAATTGCGGTCAACCACCTCGAGGGGCATGCCTTGTCGCCGCGTTTAGTCGATCCTGACCTCGACTTCCCTTATCTTCTGTTGCTTGTCTCAGGCGGGCATTGCCAGTTGCTTCGGGTCAATGGCGTTGGCGACTATAACCGGCTGGCGACCACCATCGACGACGCGGTGGGTGAGGCATTCGACAAAACAGCCAAGATATTGGGGCTGGGTTTCCCGGGCGGCCCAGCCGTGGAACGCGCGGCGGCCAATGGAGATGCGAATGCCGTGCCATTGCCACGACCGCTGAAAGGCGCCGATGAGCCGCATTTTTCTTTCGCCGGATTAAAGAGCGCGGTGCTGCGTGCGCACGAAACAGGACAATTTAAGATCGAGGATATCGCTGCGTCGTTCCAGCAGGCGGTAGTCGACTGTCTGGCCGATAGGCTTAGCTACACGCTGAAACGGATCGACCCGCCGGGCGCTCTGGTTGTTGCGGGCGGAGTTGCGGCGAACATGGCGATCCGCGAAATGCTCGAAAAGCTTGCCGGCCAATATGCGATGCGCTTTGTCGCACCGCCATTGTGGCTATGCACCGACAATGGTGCGATGATTGCTTGGGCAGGCGCGGAACGCTTCGCTGCCGGCCTGACCGATGGCCTCGATTTTATTGCCCGTCCGCGCTGGCCTCTCGACCCTGACGCAGCCCCCGCACGCGGCGCTGGAGTGAAAGCATGAGCAATGCAAAATATCCGGTCGGTATCATTGGCGGCGGCGCGTGGGGTACGGCGCTGGCGGCAGTTACGGCCCAAATCCATGACAATGTGTTGCTCTGGGCGCGCGAGGATGATGTGGTTTCGGGCATCAATCGCAGCCATGAGAACACGACCTTCCTTGCCGGTTTGAAATTATCCCCGAAAATTGTGGCCACCAGCCAGCTTGGCGACATGGTGGATTGCGGGGCACTGCTTGTCGTTACCCCTGCCCAGCATGTCCGCAATACGCTTTTGGCCTTGCCAGCAACCAACGCACCCTTGTTGCTCTGCGCCAAAGGCATCGAAGCCGAAACGCAATATCTGGTTTCGGACATCGCAGCTGAAGTCCGACCGAATAATCCGATCGCGGTGCTGTCCGGTCCGACCTTTGCGCACGAAGTAGCGCAGGGAAAGCCGACCGCGATTACCTTGGCAACTGCCAATAAGGCGCTCGGCGCGGTGCTGATGCGGTTGATTGCTGCCCCCGCATTCCGTCCTTATTGGACCGACGACGTCGTTGGAGCTGAAATCGGCGGTGCGGTCAAGAATGTACTCGCGATCGGCTGCGGGGTTGTCGACGGTGCCGGATTGGGCCTCAACGCCCGTGCAGCGCTTATCGCGCGGGGTTTTGCGGAGATGCAGCGTTATGGTCTGGCGCGCGGTGCTAAATCCGAAACGCTGGCCGGACTTTCGGGGCTCGGCGATCTGGTGCTGACATGTTCTTCTGAAAACTCGCGGAATTTCTCGTTGGGCCGTGGCCTCGGGCAGGGAAAGCCCGCAACTGAAATGCTCGCCGACCGGCGCACAGTCGCAGAAGGCGCGTTTACGGCTCCGGTATTGCTGCAATCGGCTCAACAGCTTGGTGTCGAAATGCCGATTGTCACCGCGGTGTGCGCTTTGCTCGATGGCAGCTTTAATGTCGCCGAAGTCACGGCCGCGTTGCTTGCGCGCCCACTCAAGGCCGAAAGCTGGTAACCTAGCTGCGTTTGCGCTAGCGTTTCCGGACAGGGGTGACAGATTGACGGCAGCCAGAACCGATGAAGACGATATTCAGGCGCTGGCCAAGGGCGGGCGCACGAATGTTTTCGGGTTCGTGCTGCGGCTTGCAGCTCGGATTCCCTTTCTGTTTATCGCGGGACGTCTCTACGGGCCCGAGGCGCTGGGCCGGTTCGCTTATGCGATCCTGATCGTCGAATTTGTGGCCCAGCTGGCGTCATTGGGTTTAAGACGTGGGCTTGCAGAACTTCTGTCGCGTGATGAACGGCCACCCGCCCATATGGTCGCCGATGCATTATTGGTGGCTATGTTTGCAGCCGCGCTGGGTGCCATTTTGCTCATCCTGCTCCCTCAACTGATGTTTCCGAACAGCGCCATCAACGGACTCGATCGGTTTTTGCCGCTGGTGATTTTTGCAATTGTTGCGACCGACATTGCCTTGGCTGCGCTTGCCTATCGGTTCGACATATTGTCGACAGTACGTGCACGCGCCATTGTCGAGCCGTGGACAATCAGTATTGCGGCGGGGGTGCTGTATTTTTATTCGGCGCGCGATGGATTGATTATCTCTTACGTTGTCTCGCTCATCGCCGGATTGCTGTTCGCATTATGGCCGCTGTGGCGAAGCTATGGCCTGCCATGGGGCTGGATTCCCAGTCCATCGCGTTCTTATGCCATTGCGCGCCGCAATTTGCCGCTTGCCGCTGCCGACGCCGCTGAGTGGGGCAGCAGGCGGCTCGATCTGGCAATACTGGGTCTGTTTGCGTCGCCAGCGGTCGTTGGAATCTATTATGTGGCACAACAGGTGGCCAGCCTTCCGCAAAAGCTGAAAACCAGCTTCGATCCAATCCTTGGACCGGTCATCACGCGCAATCTGCAAACGAAAAATTATGCAGAGATTGCGCGGCAGGTTGGACAAGTCGGCTTCTGGATCATCGCTGCCCAAGCCGGAATAGCGCTGGCCCTTGGCATACCGGGAGAGGCCGTGATGGGCCTTGTTGGACCGCAGTTTGTTGGCGGTACCGGCGCGCTGGCTTTTTTGCTGGCCGCAGAAGTGGCGGCTGCAACGGCGGTGGTTAGCGAGGCGGCATTGGTCTATATGGCGCGGCATCGTAATTTGCTGATTTCAATTGGAACGCTGTGCATTCAGGCGCTGGTGAGCATTGGCCTCATCATGCTGGTCGACGAACTTCCGGTCAAACCGGGCTATGTCGGACTCTATCAGGCAGCAGCTGTCGCGTGCGGCCTAATGATTTCGCTGGGTATCGGCTCGCTGATCAAATCCCGATTTCTCGCCACGCTGCTCGGTCACAGCATCAGCATTTGGCGGATGGCGCTGGTTTGGGCGGTCGCTGCCGCTGCACTGCTCGGCGTTGTTATCGTGAGCGTACCTGCCCGGTTCGAATGGGTCGAACTGACTATCGGTATTCCCGCCATCATCGGCCTTTATGGCTGGATAATCTGGCGCTGGGGTTTTGGCCCCGAAGACCGCGTATTGTTCAAAAAAGCGCCTAACCCAGACGAGCCCTGACCAGCCCGGCGATGTCGGCTTCCGGCCGCGCGCCGTAATGCGAAATGATCTCGGCAGCGCAGACCGCGCCCATCGTCAGGCTGTCCGCCATCGAGCGGCCTTGAGCGATACCGGCAAAAACGCCCGCTGCGAACAGGTCGCCAGCGCCGGTCGTGTCGACCAATTTTGCAACTGGCTCTGCGGGTACTTCGGTGCGGACCCCGCCCTCTACTGCGATTGCGCCATGTTCGCCCCTGGTGCAGACGAGCAGCGGCACTTTTGAAGCGATGGCAGCGACCGACGCCTCGAAATCGTCGCTGTTGTTCAGCGCGCAAATCTCGACCTCATTGGCGAACAATATATCGATCCGTCCCGCTTCCATTTCGGCAAGAAAATCGGGGCCATGACGCGAAATGACAAACGCGTCCGACAGCGTCAGCGCGACCTTGCGGCCCGCCGCCCGTGCGACATCAATCGCGGTGCGCATCGCAGCGCGTGGCTCTTCGGGGTCCCAGAGATAGCCTTCGAGATAGAGGATCGCTGCGCTTTCGATGAGCGACTTGTCGATCAGGCGTGCTGGCAGATATTGAGAAGCACCCAGAAACGTGTTCATCGTCCGTTGCGCGTCGGGCGTCACGAGGATGTAACAGCAGGCAGTTGCAGGCGCGCCGTCGCGGGCCGGAACGTCGAAGTGGATTCCGCCGGCACGAATATCGTGGGCAAAGACGCCGCCAAGCTGATCATCGGCGACCTGACCAATAAATGCGGTCTTATGGCCAAGTCGTGCCAACCCAGCGAGCGTATTCGCCGCAGAACCGCCACTGATCTCGCGTGCCGGGCCCATATGATCGTACAATGCCTTGGCACGCGCCTCATCGATCAGCTGCATGCTGCCCTTCGTCAGGCCTTCGCTATCGATGAACGCGTCGTTCGTATCGGCGATGATGTCTACGATGGCGTTACCAATGGCGAGCACGTCGAAGCGGATGTCGGTCATTTATATTCCTGCAAAAGTTTCGCGCGCCCTAGTGGGGGTTCGCCCATCGAGCAAGTCAATTAGGTGATTGACATGAGTAATACACCTCCTATTTTGGGCCGATGATCCAAGCGATTGTCATGGCCTTTCAAAGCCTCGCCGATACCCGCGTTCAGCGGCTGCTCGTTCGCGTCATATTGCTGACCTTGCTTGCCTTTCTCGTTCTGGGCTTCGCACTGTGGTGGGTGATGAGCTGGGGCATGGGTTGGATCGGCCTTGACCGGATAGGGGTCGGCGCTGACAATGCGTCGGTTTTTGGCGCGTTTCTCGCCGCTGCGACCACATTGCTGTCGACCTTGCTGTTGTTCCGTATTGTCGCTGTGGCAATTACTTGGGTCTTTGCCGATGATATCATCGACGCAGTCGAGGACCGGCATTACCCCCAACACGCCATGACTGGCAAAAGGCCCGGACTGGTCAATGGGGCGGGAATGGCACTACGGTCTGTGGCGCGTGTTATCGGCTACAATTTACTTGCGCTGCCTATCTATCTTCTGTTGCTTTTCACGGGCATTGGCACAGCCATCGCGTTCCTGCTCGTCAATGCGCTTTTACTGGGCCGCGATCTGGAGGATATGCTCGTTGCCCGGCACGGCAAGGAGCATGGCACTATGCGCAAACTGCCGCGCCTGTTGCTCGGCCTGACCGGAACTGTCGGAATGATGGTTCCCTTTTTCAACCTGATCGTGCCAGTATTGGCTACTGCGACTGCAGTGCATATGGCGCATTCGGGGGTTAGCAGATTATGAAATATTTGGGCGTGGCGGCGACGTTGCTGGTTGCAGGATGCGTTTCAGGTCCGGCCCCTGCGCCGCGCCCAGCCGCCCCGCCCGAACGCACTGCAGCGGCTTTTCCGTCACGCCCCGCAATCGACAAAAAAGGGCTGGAGGCGGTGATGGGCAAGGATGTCGGCGCGCTCAAACGCCTGTTCGGTGAACCCCGGCTGGACGTGGTTGAAGTCTATGGCCGCAAGCTGCAATTCACCGGCAAGGCCTGCGTGCTCGATGCCTTCCTTTATCCTGATGGCAAAAGCGGGGCTGAAATCGTCACCCATGTCGATGCGCGACGGAGCGACGGAGCTGCGGTGGATCGCGCCGCTTGCGTCGACGCACTGCAACGTCGCTAAACGGCTTTATCGAGTTCCTCGATGGCCCATGATGCAGCATCGCGAACGACATCATTTTCGTCTTGAAGAAGCGCCGTTAAAGGGTCGCGCAATGCGTTATCGGCGCTATTTCCGGCTGCAATCGCTACATTGCGGACAAATCTGTCGCGTCCGATTCGCTTGATTGGCGAACCTGCGAAAAGGCGTCGGAAACTATCGTCATCCAATGCCAGAAGATCGGCCAATCGCGGCGCGACCAGCTCGGCACGCGGCAGAAACGCTTTGTTGGCTGCCGCACTTTCTGCAAATTTATTCCACGGGCAGACCGCAAGACAATCGTCGCAGCCATAGATGTGATTACCAATCAGCGGTCGTAGATCGCGGTCAATCGGTCCCTTATGTTCAATGGTAAGATAGGATATGCAGCGGCGCGCATCGACCTGATATGGTGCAGGAAAGGCATCGGTCGGGCAGATGTCCTGGCAGGCGCGGCACGATCCGCAATTGTCCGCGCCAGCAACATCCGGCTCCAGCTCGGCGGTAGTGTAGATCGCGCCGAGAAATAGCCAGCTGCCATGTTCGCGGCTGACGACATTGCTGTGCTTGCCTTGCCAGCCTAGCCCAGCTGCCTCGGCTAAAGTCTTTTCCATCACGGGTGCGGTGTCGACGAAAACCTTCACATCCGCGCCCGCCTCGTGCGCCAGCCAGCCCGCCAGCCGCTTAAGTGCCCCTTTCACGACATCATGATAATCACGCCCCTGTGCATAGACAGAAATGCGTGCGCGATCGGGATGTTTTTCGAGTGCCATCGGGTCGTGCGCAGGCGCATAACTCATCCCCAGCATGATTACCGAATTGACCTCTGGCCATAACGCATCTGGGCTGGCGCGCTGATTGGCGCGGCTTTCCATCCACAGCATCTCGCCATGCCGCCCGTCGGCAAGCCATTGGTGCAGCCGCTCGCCGGCCAGAGGTGCAAGCTTACCCGGCGCAATCCCAAACGCCACGAAGCCCTCCGCTGCTGCCCGCTCTTTCAACGGGTTAACCAAATTTGTCTTGTGTCTTTTCACACGCCAATCCTATTCAGCACCCAGATCAAACAGGGCGCAATTCAGCATGTATGCAATAGAAGCAAAGGGACTGGTAAAGCAATTCGACGGATTTCGGGCCGTCGATGGCGTCGACCTCGCCGTCCCTGAAGGCAGCATTTACGGCATATTGGGCCCGAACGGCGCAGGCAAGACGACGATGTTGCGGACGCTGCTCGGTATAATCGACCCCGACGAAGGTGTCCGCACATTATTGGGTTCGGATCGCCCGATAACGCAATCGCGTAACGTTGGGTATTTGCCCGAGGAACGCGGCCTGTATCAATCGATGCGCGCCGTCGATACCATTGCCTTCATGGGCGCGCTGCGTGGGATGCCGCTCAAGGAAGCAGCCAACAAAGGCCGTACTTTGTTGGAAGAAGCGGGTCTCGGATACGCCGCTGACCGGCAGATTCGGCAACTGTCCAAAGGCATGGCGCAAACGGTGCAGCTGATGGGTACCATTGTTCACGACCCGAAACTGATTGTACTCGACGAACCGTTTTCCGGGCTTGATGCGCTCAACCAGGCAAAGCTCGAAAAAATGATCCGCGCGCAGGCCGCCAAGGGTGTGACGGTGATTTTTTCAACCCACGTCATCGCGCACGCCGAACGGCTGTGCGAGCGCATCGCGATTATTGCCAAGGGCAAAATTAGTTTTGACGGCTTGGTCTCCGAGGCGCGCGACCGTTTGCGTCCGCAAGTGCATCTGGAAACCGAATCTTTGGACGGCCCGTGGCGCACGTCGCTGCCAGCCGATACCAAGGCCGAGGGCCATTGGTGGCACTTCACGCTGCCGGAAACAGGTGTCGAGCCATTGCTGACCGCGCTGGTCGAGGGCAAGGCGGGTATCAAGTCCCTGTCGATAGAGCGACCTGGTTTGCACGATGCCTTTGTCGCCATCGCAGGTGAAGCTGTCGCCGCCGAGATGGATGAACCTGTGGCAGGAGATTTGTTGTGAAAGAAATAATCCGCGCCGCTTTCGTCATCGCCCGTCGCGATTTCACCGCCATCATCTATTCAAAGGCGTTCATCTTTTTCCTGCTGGGTCCGTTTTTCCCTGTATTGGCTGGTGTTGCAGCAGGCAGCCTTGGCGGGCAAATCGCCAAGGAATCGGCGCAGCCCGTTATTGGCGTCGCCATGATGCAGGCAGATTCGGAAAAACTGCTCGCGGCGCGCCAAGCGCTCGCGAAAAGCATGGGCGAAAAATATTTTACCGAGATGAAAATTGTCGGTGATGCCGCAAAGGATCCAGACGGCAATCCGCAGGATTATCTCAAGAGAAAAGAGGATAATCTGAGCGTCGTCGTCACCGGCACTCTGGCCCAACCGGTGGTTACCGGAACCACCCGGTCGGTCGAACGCGAGCAAGCAGATATTGAATTGCTAGCGGGCTATGCGCGCAATCCGGGCGCTTTGATATTGCCGAAATCCACATCGGATATCGTCGCCGAAACCGCCAATAACGACAAGCAGCTTCGCACTGTCACTGCGCAGGGGGGGCAGATATTGGTATTTTTCCTGACGATGCTGCTTGCAGGCATGGTACTTTCAAATCTGGTCGAGGAAAAAGCCAACAAGATTATCGAAATACTGGCGGCATCAATCCCGATGGAATCGGTGTTTCTTGGCAAGCTGTTCGCGATGCTTGGGATGGCATTACTCGGAATCCTGGTGTGGACCAGCGTGGGCTTTATCGGGCTGCAATTTGTCGGAGGAGGCCTTCCCAGCTTCCCCACTCCAGCAGTGGGCTGGCCTTTATTCATCGGACTGTGCTTCACCTATTTCATCCTGGCCTATCTGATGCTGGGTGCATTGTTCCTCGGCATTGGCGCGATGGCGGCCACGGTCCGCGAGGTGCAGACCATTTCGATGCCGGTGACGATGGCGCAGCTGATTAACTTCTTTTTCGCCTCCTACGCGCTCACCAAGACTGGCGAGCCCATCGAGAAATTCGCATCGATCTTCCCGTTCAGTTCGCCGTTCGCGATGATTGGAAGAGCCGCGCTGGAACCGACGCTGTGGCATCACGCTGTCGCTATTACTGGCCAGATTTTTTTCGCGATCCTGCTGCTCCGCCTCGGCGTCATGCTGTTCAAAAAGAACGTGATGAAATCCGGAAACGCGGGCCGCATAAAGGAGGAAGGCAAGCGTAAATTGTTCGGGCTGATACCGGTTCGTGGATAGACCGCATTTTTCCTCAGACAAGTTGCATATCGAAACGGGATTGACATATTTGTAAGTAGTGGCAGTTTCAGACCGTTGAGAGGAGTCTACAAAATGGCCACTGCCCCCGTGTTCGAAAGCGATTCGCTTCCTTGGGAAATTAATCAGGCACCGCATCATTGGGATGTGACGAAGCCTGAAATTTATGCCGAGGACCGCTGGCAACCGATATTCAAGGAAATGCGCGAGCGGGCTCCGATTAACAAGATCGAGGGTAGCGATTTTGGCGCTTACTGGAATGTAACAACGCTTAAGGCGATCCAGCATGTCGAGGCATTGCCGGACATATATTCGTCTTCGTTCGAACATGGCGGCATCACGCTGATCGATGATAACTCACTCGAGGAACCAATCCCCGAAGACGAGAAGATCGTCATGCCGATGTTCATTGCGATGGACCGGCCAAAGCATACCGAAGAACGCCGCGTCATTGCGCCAGCCTTTACGCCCGGCGAGATGGAGCGGATGTCGCACGATATTCGCAGCCGCACCGGTGAGTTGCTCGACACTTTACCGGTCGGACAAGAATTTGACTGGGTCGATCTGGTATCGATCGAACTGACCACGCAGATGCTCGCGATCATATTCGACTTTCCTTGGGAAGACCGTCGCCTGCTGACCGAATGGTCGGATTGGGCCGGCGATGTCGAACTGTTCCGCACCGAGGAAACGCGCAAGGCACGTCTCGCGAAAATGTTTGAAATGGGCGCCTATTTTCAGCGTCTGTGGGAGGAGCGCAAGGACCGGGGCGAAGCGCCAGACCTGATATCGCGCATGATCCATTCGCCGATGAAGGAGATGAACCAGTTCGAATATATGGGTAATCTCATCCTGCTGATTGTCGGCGGTAACGATACGACCCGCAATTCGATGTCGGGCTATGCTTATGGCCTGCACAGCTTTCAGGACGAGCGCGAAAAGCTGGAGAAAAACCCAGAGTTCATCCCCAATGCGGTCAGTGAAATCATCCGCTGGCAGACGCCGCTTGCCCATATGCGGCGCACAGCGACGCAGGATCATGACCTGTTCGGTGCGCCGATCAAGGCAGGCGACAAGATTGGCATGTGGTATCTGTCGGCTAATCGCGACGAGAGCGTATTCAGCAATCCTGACAAGTTGATCGTCGACCGCGAAAATGCGCGACGGCATCTGGCCTTTGGCTACGGCATCCATCGCTGCGTCGGCGCGCGCCTCGCCGAATTGCAGATCCGGATATTGCTTGAGGAAATGGCGAAGCGGCGGTTGCGGCCCAATGTCGTCGCCGAACCTGACCGGGTCGCAGGCTGCTTCGTGCATGGCTACAAAAAGATGATGGTCGAGCTGTCGAAATATTGAGGTGAAACCTTTTGGCTGCGTACAGCGTATTTATATCTGACAATAGTTAGAGGATGGTCGCCATGCAGTTTTCCAAACGCCAGTTTCTGTCGCTTACCAGCGTCGGCGCCGCCGCCTTTATGTTCGGTTGCAGCAAGGATGCGACTGCCAAACCGCGCTATGCAGTGACGTACAGCGATGCCGAATGGCGCAAGCGATTATCGCCTGCTTCCTATCGGGTGCTGCGGCAAGAAGGCACTGAGACACCTTACACTAGCCCGCTCGACAAGGAAAAGCGTCGCGGCACCTTTGTATGTGCCGGATGTAATCAGCGATTGTTCTCATCGGTAACCAAGTTCGACAGCGGTACCGGCTGGCCAAGCTTTTACCAGCCCTTGGCAGGCGGTATTGGCACCAGCACGGATTACAAAATCGGATTGCCTCGTACGGAGGTGCATTGTGCCCGCTGCGGTGGGCATTTGGGCCATGTGTTCAACGATGGGCCAAAGCCAACGGGCAAACGCTATTGCATGAATGGCGTCGCCATGAAATTCGTCGCAGGCTGACGGGCGCTATTTAGGTTCGCCAATTCCTGAAAAATCGAGATCGGCTGGCTTTTTCGCCGGGTCGGCTTTGTCATGATTCTCGATAATCGAGACAATTGCACTCGAACGCCCGTCCTGCTTTGCATAATCAAGTGCCGAATATCCCGCCCGACTGTCTTTTTTGTCCGGATTAGCACCAGCTTTTAGAAGCGCGCGGACGGCTTCGACATTGCGCAGCTGCACAGCCAAAATCAACGCCGTTTCGCCTGAGCGATTGGTTTGGTCAACCTGCGCCTTTTTTTGGACCAGCCAGTCAATACCATCTACGTAGCCGAGCTGAGTCGCCAGCATCAAAGGTGTCGTGCCTTTTTTGTCCGCAAGATTGGGGTTCGCACCCTTTTGCAGAAGATAGCCAAGCCAGGTCGAATCGCGCCGCTGAATGACGATATGCAGCGCGGTTTCGCCGGTGGTGACATCGCGTGTGTTGATGATGACGCTACCAGGTTCGGACAGAAACTTCTCAGCCTCTTCGCCTTTGCGGTCCTTGACCGCTTTCAGGAAGTTATAGCTGTCTGAAAACTGCGCATATGCGGCAGGTGCAATCAAGCCACCCGCAACCGGAAGCATCGCACCGGCGGCGAAAGCCAAAACCAAATTCTTCTTCAAGGAAACTTGCCCCATTTTTTCAATACCCAAAACGCTTGATATCGCGGCATTAGCAGACCATGTCTGGCCCCGCTATGAACAAAACTCTTGCCTTCGCTCTATCCGCCGCACTTTTGCTTTCCGCCTGCAATAGTGAGCCAACCCAAATTCCATTATCTTCCGCGCCGCTCGCTGGGGCCGCAATCGGCGGCGATTTCAGCCTGACCGATCAGGATGGCAAGAAACGAACGTATAAGGAATTCGACGGGCAATATCGCATCGTCTATTTCGGTTACACCAACTGCCCTGATATCTGCACGCCGGACATGCAGAATTTGATGGCGGGTCTGAAGGCGTTCGAAAAGTCCAGCCCGGACCTCGCCGCGAAAATCCAGCCGATATTTATCACCGTCGATCCGAAGCGCGACACGCCGGAAGTGTTGAAACAATTTGTCGGCGCCTTTCACCCGCGCGCCATCGGCCTGACTGGCACCGATGCTGAAATCGCCGACGCGACCAAGAAATTCGCGGTCTATTCGAGCCGTGTCGAGGGATCTTCGCCCGAAAGCTATTTGATGAGCCACAGCCAGACGCCCTATTTGATGGCACCCGACGGCAAGCCTCTGGCAATTCTCCCGGCCGACCAGCCAAAGACCGATGCCAATGAAGGCGCACCGAAACTGGTCGAAGCCGAACTCGCCAAATGGGTTCGGTGACCGACCAAGCGAAATTTTGGGAAGCCCCCATCGAAAGTCTTGACCGCGCGCAATGGGAGGCCTTGTGCGACGGCTGCGGCAAATGCTGCCTGAACAAGGTTGAGGATGAGGATACCGGCCGCATTTATCCGACAAATGTGGCGTGTAAATTGCTCGACCTGGAAACCTGTCGCTGCGCCGATTATCGCAACCGCAAGGCGATTGTGCCGGAATGTTTGCGCCTCACCCCACGCAAAATTGACGACTATGTCTGGTTGCCTCAAACCTGCGCCTATGTGCTTCGTGCGGATGGGAAACCGCTGCCCGATTGGCATTATCTTGTGAGCGGCAGCCGCGAAACTATTCATGAGGCTGGCATGTCGGTCAAAGGTCGGGCAATATCCGAACTCCATGCTGGGCCGCTTGAAAACCATATTGTCGAACAGCCTCTGTAGGGTCAGAAAATAGCCAATCCATCATCGAGGCGTCAAAATGGCAAAGACATCGGAGGGAAGCGGCTGCCGCAGATAGTGGTTCTATCTGCAAGGCCGCTTCCCTTCGAGATCGAAGCCATTTTGACGTCCTACGGATTTGACCGCTTTCGTCCATTGCATCGTTGGCGAACCTTAAGCTATCTATATAGCTCTGCGGCCCGCCGCGTTGCACTGAACGAAAGCGCTTCAAACCTCGATGATGGATTGGCTATTCTCTGACCCTCATCCGGAGGTAGATATCGAAGGCGAAAGCGTGCCGGTGCGTATCCGGCGCAACCCGCGTGCGCGGCGTATATCGATGCGGGCGGATGCGGTGAAGCGCGAGATCCGCATCACCATGCCGAATTACACGCCGACCAATGTTGCGATGGATTTCGTCGCCAAGAAACGTGAGTGGATCGCCGCGCGCTTGCAGAGCGCACCGGATGCCGCGCCGATTGCTCCGGGAAGCGAAATTGCGGTCGAAGGCGAAGCGCACATTATCGAGTGGCGCGAGGACTGGCCGCGCACCATCCGCTGCGGCGAAGGCATATTGCGGCTTGGCGGGCCGGAAGCTTCGGTTGAGGCACGCGTCTTGCGCTGGCTAAAAGCCGAAGCGCGCCGAATCTACACGAAAGAAATCGGCCATTATTGCGAACAGGCGGGCGAACCTGTCCCGCGACTGTCTCTCGGCGATCCTCGCAGCCGCTGGGGCAGTTGTTCCAGTAGTGGTACGATTTCACTCAGCTGGCGGCTTATCATGGCGCCGGCGCATGTCAGGCGCTCGATCATTGCCCACGAAGTCGCGCATATGCGTCACATGGACCACAGCCGCGATTTCTATGCTTGGCTCGATGAGCTATATGAGGGGGATCGGAAAGCCGCTGACCGCTGGCTGAAAATGCACGGCACCGGATTGCAACGCGTCGGCAGATAAGGAGAGCGATATGTTGGAAATGCGAGATAAATGCGAACGTTGCGCAGCGTCGCTACCGATGGACAGCAGTGACGCGATGATTTGCAGTTATGAATGCACGTTCTGCAGCCCGTGCGTCGATGGCCCGCTTGAAGGCCGCTGCCCCAATTGCAAAGGCGAACTGCAAGTGCGGCCCAAACGGATTTTGAAAGCGATTTGACTGCATCCCCTCCCGCGAGCGAGAGGGGAATGAAAACTCAGCCTTTGGCGACTTCGCTGCCCAGCGCGCCATATTTCTTTTCGAAACCGGCGACGTCGCCAGCGACCAGCAGCTTGGCCTGATCGACCCAATTATCGCGCGCAATGCGACCCGCAAAGGTGCCGAGCTTGGAATCTATCTCGGTAATGTCTGCTGGGCTCCAGTTCGCAACTTGGTCAAAGCTGGTGATGCCCAAAGATTTAAGCAAAGTGTTGAGCTTCGGTCCCACGCCCTTGAGCAGTTCGAGATTGTCCGGGATGACGGGCTTTGCGACGGCCTTTGGTTTTGGCGCGGGCTTTGCCTTGGGAGCCGCCTTGGACGTAGCAGCTTTGGCCGTAACCTTGGGGGCAGCCTTTGCCTTTGGCTCGGCTGTGACTTTAGGTTTGGCTGCGGCCTTCGCCGGCGCTTTTGGCGCCGCGACTTTGGCTACGGCAACTTTAGGGGCTACAGCTACTTTAGGCGCGGCAGCTTTCGGCGTTGCGACCTTTGATGCAGCGACCTTCTTGGCTGCTGGCGCTGCAGCCTTTGCTGGCGCCTTTGCCGCCATTTTGGTCGGCGCGGCTTTGGTTGCTGCGGCTTTCAGCGGCGCTTGCGCCTTGGGAGGTGCGGTTTTCGACGCCGGCTTCGGATCGTCCATCAACTGCGCGGCGGCAACCTTTTCGGTAGCTTTGAGCGCCGCGGGCGGCGGTGTCGCAGCGACGGGCGGGGCAGCTACTGCCTTCGGAGGTGCTACATCCTTCGGTGCATCGATTTTCTTGACCGAACCCAAGGAAAGCAACCACCACATCAGGGCGGTAAAAATGATTATGGCGCTGATGATTATCGGCAAATAATTGGACATGAATTTCTCCCCAGAAAAGTCCTCAACTCATCGGTTGCACTAGGGAAATTTTGCGCACCTTGAAAGCGCTAATCGGGGTTAACCGCATCGTCCATTCGCTTAATCACCCGGCGGCTTCGCGCTCGACCTCTCGCCAACCGATATCACGGCGGCAAAAGCCGGTCGGAAAGTCGATGACATCGACCGCCGCGTACGCCGCCTGTTGTGCGTCGGTGACAGTCACACCGCGCGCAGTGACATTGAGGACGCGGCCGCCACTGGCAACAAGCTGGCCATCCTTCTCGGCCGTACCGGCTTGGAAGACCTTAGCTCCGCTTACCTTGTCGAGCCCAACCGCGCCGCCCTTTTGCGGTGTGCCTGGATAGCCATTGGCGGCCATCACTACGGTTAAAGCAGCGTCGGGTGCGAAGGTTGGAACATCCGCCTCAGCAAGCTTTCCCGTTGCCACCGCCAGCATCAGCGCAGCAAGGTCACCTGTGAAACGCGTCATCAGCACCTGACATTCGGGATCACCGAAACGCGCATTATATTCGATGAGCTTTGGCCCTTCGTCGGTGAGCATCAGTCCGGCAAACAAAACGCCTGAATAGGGCATGCCCTGTGCTGCCATATAGGCGACGGTCGGCCTGATGATTCGGTCCATCACCTCGGCTTGCAGCGCGTTGGTGAGCACCATTGCGGGCGAGTAGGCCCCCATGCCGCCCGTATTGGGGCCGGCATCGCCATCTCCGACGCGCTTATGGTCCTGCGCCGACCCGAAGGCGACCACATCGCTGCCATCGGTCAAAGCGAAGAAGCTGGCTTCCTCACCGGTCATAAATTCCTCGATGACCACCGAAGCCCCGGCATCGCCGAAACCGCCGCCAAACATATCGTCGATTGCTTCTTCGGCATCCGTGCGCGTTTCGGCAATTATGACGCCCTTGCCTGCAGCCAGACCGTCGGCCTTGATCACATAAGGCGGCTGGAAGTCGCTCAGCCCTGCCAGAGCCGATGCCTTGCTCTCGTGGCGCTTATATCCAGCGGTCGGGATGCCGGCAGCGGCGCACATGTCTTTGGTGAAGCCTTTGGAGCCCTCTAGTTGCGCCGCCTTTTGGTTGGGACCGAACACCGATACGCCCGCTTCACGCAACGCATCGCCCAGGCCGTCGACCAAAGGCGCTTCTGGCCCGACCACTACCAAGCCGATGTCGTGCCCAGCGCAAAAGGCGATAACCGCTCGGTGATCGGCGACATTCAAATCGACAAGTTCGGCTTCTTCGGCGATGCCGGGGTTGCCGGGCGCGGCGAACAATGTATCGCATAAAGGCGATTGCGCGAGCTTCCACGCCAGCGCATGTTCGCGTCCGCCTGAACCAATGAGCAAGATATTCATGTCTGAAGATTACCCCAATGAAGACCATAATGGCCAACAAGGGCGCCTGTTAGCCGAGGAGCGTCCCGGCGACAATGCCTCGGCCATGAGCGTGTCCGAATTGTCGTCGGCGTTGAAGCGGACAGTCGAGGATCGCTTCGGCCATGTCCGCGTGCGCGGCGAGATTTCGGGTTTCAAGCGCGCGGCATCGGGGCACATCTATTTCAGCCTGAAAGACGAAAACGCGCGGCTCGACGCAGTGATGTGGAAAGGCGGTGCGGCCCGCCTGCCGTTCGCGCCAGAAGACGGGCTGGAAGTGGTCGCGACTGGCAAGCTGACGACCTACGCCGGGCGCTCCAATTACCAGATCGTTGTGGAAAGTCTTGAGGTCGCGGGCGAGGGCGCGATGATGCTGCTTTTCGAAAAGCTCAAGGCGCGGCTGGCGGCGGAAGGTTTGTTCGCGCCCGAGCGCAAGAAAGCGATGCCATCGCTGCCACGCGTTATCGGAGTGGTGACCTCGCCCACCGGCGCAGTCATTCGCGACATCCTCCACCGCCTTGCCGATCGTTTCCCCAGCCATGTCATTGTCTGGCCGGTGCTGGTGCAGGGCGAAGGCGCGGCGGTGCAAATTGCGCGGGCAGTGAACGGCTTTTCAGCGATGCCCGAAGGTGGCGCTACGCCGCGACCCGATCTTGTCATCGTGGCACGAGGCGGCGGTTCTATCGAAGACCTCTGGGCTTTTAACGAAGAGGCCGTGGTGCGGGCAGTGGCCGATTGCAGCATCCCTATTATTTCCGCTGTGGGCCATGAAACCGACACCACATTGTGCGATTTCGCCGCCGACCTCCGCGCACCCACGCCCACCGCTGCTGCCGAAATTGCAGTGCCGGTGCGCAGCGAGCTGCTGCAACGCCTTGGCCAGATTACGCTGCGCATGTCCGGTGCCGTCCAGCGGCGTGTCGAGTGGGCGGCCGAGCGGTTGGAGGCGCAACGAAGGCTGATGCCGAAGCTCGGCGACCTCGCCGCACCGCATCAGCAGCGAACAGACGAGCTCGCCGAACGGTTGCGGCAATCGCTGCGTACGCGCGTCGGCAAGGCCGAACTCGCTTTCTCTGGTCCTGCACAAATGCTGAATCCGCGCCTCCTGTCGCGGCGGGTCGAGCAAGGGCAGCAGCGTCTCGACGCACTGGCTAGACTTCAGGGCAGCCTGCACCCCGAAGCGCCGCTCAAGCGCGGATTCGCCCGCGTCACCGATGCCAGCGGCAAGACGATGATGTCGCGCGAAGCAGCTATCAAGGCAGGGGAAGTCAGTCTGCGCTTTGCCGATGGCGAAGTCGGTGCAACCGTCAGCGGCGGCGTGCCATTGCCCCGAACTCCTGCTCCCAAACCGCCCAAGCCCGCCCCAAATCAGGGCAATCTGTTCTAAGGCTGAAGCTGTCATTGCCCGTCCAGCCGCTTTGCGCCATAATGCGCGCATGTTGATGTCGAACACCAAAAGAGTCGCCCGCCTGCATTATATGGCGAATGGTTTCCGGATGCTCAGCCCGGGCGACCATGTGCTGTGTGCGGTGACGGGTCAGGTCATCCCGCTTGAAGAGCTGCGCTATTGGAGTGTCATTAAGCAAGAGCCTTATGCCAGCGCCGAGATTTCAACCCGGGCGGCGCTCGGCAAGCGCTGAAACCATATGCGGGGCGGTGGTTCAATCTTGATGTTGCCGCTTGCGGCAATAGTAAGCTGCACCGCTACGCCGCCAATGGCAGCTGCGCCGCCCCGACTTCCCTCATTGCCCGTCGACAGCTCGCCCCGGCTCATCGTCGATATTGCTTCGGAGGCCCGGCCGGCGGACTTCTGGTTTTCGGGAACGCCCGTGCAAGGTGGCTTGATTACAGGGCAAGCGCCAAAAGGCACGCGCTCGGTTATGCTCAACGGGACCGAACTGCCGTTAACCCCGGATGGCTTCTTCCTGATGGGCTTCGACCGCGACGCCGAGAACAGCTTTAGTCTGGTCGCGCTTTATTCAGATGGTCATCGTACCGAGCGCTATTTGCCGGTTGCGCCAGGCAACTGGCGGATTGAGAATGTTGCCGCCAATCCAACCGGAGGGGCGGCGACAACAGCTGAATTCCAATTGCGGCGCGGGCCGGAACTCGCGCGCATCAACGCTGCACGTGCGATTCGTAGCGCCAGTAATGGATGGCGGCAGGAATTTATCAAGCCCGTCGCCGGACGTATCTCGGGCCTTTTCGGTGCGCAGCGGATCTATAACGGCACGCCGGGAAGCTACCATAGCGGAATGGATATCGCCGCTACATCCGGCACCGAATTTGTGGCTCCGGCCGACGGTGTCGTGATACTCGCTGCTGCGGATGCGTTCACGCTTGAGGGCTATCTGCTGATGATCGACCACGGCATGGGCCTCAACAGCGCGTTTCTGCATAGTTCAGAATTACTGGTGAAAGAAGGCGACGTCGTCAAACAGGGCCAACCCATCGGCAAGGTCGGCATGACCGGACGCGCCAGCGGTCCGCATTTGCACTGGGGTATGAAATGGAACAATGCTCGAATTGATCCCAAGCGGCTGATCCCAGCTAATTGACCGGCTGGCTTTGAAAAGCCAAATAGTCCGCGTCATGCTTTCCGATAAGGAGGGGGTAGCCCTAGAACCGAAATTGGCCTCAGGCAGCTTTCCAGTCGCTCACAGTGCTAAACGCAGGTAAGGTTTTCGGGCGCTGTTCGGCTTCGGCTGGCGTGTAATATCCGGGGGGGAGATTGGCAATTGGCATGCCTGCAGCAGCCATCATGTAAGGCGAGATGCGACGGCTGGTGCATAATCCGCCATTGCCGTCATTGACCAGCCGCTCTTCGAATTCCAAGCCTTGCTGGTGGTTCATAGACCGGCGTACCGTCGAAACCACGAGCTGGCCATCGCCAAAGTCCAGCACGAATTTGGCGCCGATGGGTACGTCCAATATGCCCTCAATCATCGCGCCCGATACGGAGAGATTGCGGAGCACCACCGAGTAGCAATGATTATCGTGGATTGCGCCGATTTTGCGGAACATCGACAGTCGGTCGCTGCGTTGCACCGCTGGTCCGGATGGAGCGATGGTCCAGTCCCCAGCATCGCATCGCTCACGCAGAACCTCATCGCTCACGGGCATACTGTAGACATAGCCTTGCACATGGCTGACATTGAGGTTGCGGACAAGTTCAAGCTGATCGAGCGCTTCAATACCTTCTGCCGTTGTTTCCATTTCCAATGCTTCGGCCAAGGCGACAATCGCCGTGATGATTGCGCCATTGCGTGACCCGGGCTCAGTTGCCCCACGCACAAAGCTTTGATCAATTTTGATTTTGTCGAACGGGGCAGTTTTCAGGTAACCGAGCGACGAATAGCCGGTACCGAAATCGTCAAGTGCCAACCGGACCCCGATTTTCTTGAGCGCGGCAAACATTGTGTCGGTATCGGCAGATTCCTGCAGGAATACGCCTTCGGTAATTTCCAACTCCAGCCGGTGCGGAGGCAGCCCCGAGGCAGCCAAAGCATTTTCCACAATTTTGGGCAGTAAATCATTGGCGAACTGTATCGGAGACACGTTCACTGCAACCTTCATGTTGCCGGGCCAGTTAGCAGCGTCGGCGCAGGCTTTGTTAAGCGCCCATTCGCCCAAGTCTCCGATGAGATTGGCTTCTTCCGCAATCGGGATAAAAAGCGACGGAGAAATCGCGCCGCGTTCGGGGTGATTCCAGCGAATGAGAGCTTCGAAGCCGTTTACGACGTTTGTTCTGGCGTTTACCACCGGTTGGTAAGCAAGCCAGATTTCATTCCGCGACAACGCGTCGCGCAAATCTTCCTCTAATATTCGTCGGTCTTCAGCCGCTTGCAACAGGTCGCTCGAATAAAAGCGGAAACGTCCACGGCCGCCGCCTTTTGCAGCATATAGCGCAAGATCGGCGTTGCGGATGAGCTCCTCGCTCGTTCGCCCGTCGAACGGACTGACGGCAACACCAATGGATGCGCCGATGATGCATCGGCTGCCGTCTACCGAATAAGGATGCGATAATGATCGAATGATTTTGTCGGCCAAATCGCCCAAGGCACCGCGATCATCAACATCCTGCAGGATGATCTGGAATTCGTCGCCGCCAAGCCGGCTAATTTTTTCGCCGTCACCGACAACCCGGACCAGTCGCTCGGCGACCTGTTTCAATAATGCGTCACCAGCCGGATGACCAAGCGTATCATTAACCTGTTTGAACCGGTCCAAGTCGATCAACATGATCGAGCACGCACGGCGTTGCGCCTGAAATGCTGACAAGGTTGTATCGAGCAACTGCGACATTTTGAAGCGATTGAGCAAACCAGTGAGCGAATCATAGGTTGCGAGGCGTGAGGTGTCTTTGGCCCTCCGCCGTTGCGCAGTTACATCAGTCCCGCTGCCCCGAAAGCCGGCAAATTCCTGGCCACGGAAATATGGGCGGCCGGATACAGCCCACCAAATCTCGTCATCGTCCGTTGCGGCCTGCAATGGCAAATCGTTGAATTTGGACTGTTTGGTAAGGATGAACGGTAGTGTCCGTTGGTGACCGGCTGCATCATCGGTTCTGCAGAACAGGTCGACGAACGGCGTTCCGATGACGTCGGTCAGTGCTTTGCCCAACACCGTACATATCGCTTCGCTCAGATAACCGATTCGTCCTGCGGCATCGGTCGACCAAAACCAGCCTTGACCGCTTTCTTCGAAATTTCGCAAGAGCAGCACTGCTTCTTTTGACGATGTGGCTGCCGCTATTGTCTGGGATGGTGCAGGAGCGCGCGAAGATAGGCGAGCCAACAAGCCGCGTGAAGCGTCCGCGGAAGCATCTGCTCCCTCGCTTTCGTTCCACGAAAACTTCTTCGTCACCATTTGGTCTTCTCAATTTGTCTGGTCCAACGCAGAGCATAGCATCGATGCCCTTGCGGAATGGTAAACAACGGAGGAATTTAAGTTATTTTGGCGATATGGCAGCGTTGTTGGTTTGAGACCGGATTTGAGCGGTCACTGACCTGATACACGACTGATCAACCACATTGCCGCGACCGACCCTATCGCATAAGCGGCAATGGTTTTGGCAGGATTAACCCAACTGTCTCGCACGCGCTTCAATACGGCCAATGTCGCCATCGCAGCAGCTACGATGACCAATTGCCCTGCCTCCACCCCCAAATTAAACGTCAGCAACGCCGTTGGTACTTCGCCTTGTGGCAGGCCTATTTCCGCTAGCGCACCTGCAAACCCGAAGCCGTGAAGCAGACCGAAGAGGAAGGCGACGATCCAGGGTATCCGTTCGGACAGACGCGGTTTGCCGGGGTCGCGCTTGACGATTTCAACAGCAAGAAAGACGATGGACAGCGCAATCGCGGCCTCAACGGGCGCACGCGGCAGGCTGACAAGCTGCAGCGTAGTCGCGATCAGTGTCAGCGAATGGGCGATTGTAAACGCGGTCACCGGTGCGGCGACCCGCCATGCGCCGTTGAGCAAAAGGACGAGGCTGAGCACGAACAGCAGATGATCATAGCCCATCAATATATGTTCGACACCGGTGATAAAATAGGTTCGCGCGACCTGCCAGCGGTCGGGCCTAGCGGCAATATTGGCGGTCGGCGCGCCCGGCGTCAGACGCGCAGCCTGTGTACCACCGTCAAGAGCCTGATAACGCAGCAGCGCGTCTCCGGGGGTGCCTTCGAGGCCGCTTAGCGTGACGTTCCGGCCTGCGAGCGATGTGGCACAGCCGATGGTCCAGCGCGTCAAAAGCGCAGCGGAATCAATGCTTCGCTTGGGTGCGGTAGACTCAGCACAATCGGTCGGAAAGGTGGGTGTAACGCGTCCCGCAAGGCCGGGCTTAATCGGGGCCTTCCACATAATATCGTACAGGTGCGAGTTCCCGGCATTGGCCGGTATTTCGCGAATTTCTAGATATCCGGGGCGAAGGTCATCGGCTCGGGTGGCAGCGGGCCATGCTGCGATGAATATAAGAAGCAGGACCGCGCGCAATATCACGGCTTGGCGATATGAATTTCATAGCCGTCGAGCAGCGCCTGATAGGCAGCGGCCTCGCGTGCGGCGCGGGTTTGCGCGCGCCAATCATTGGTCACATCTTGCCGTATTTGTCCGAGCGGCGGGATTTGCGACGCGATGACCTCGTTTATGCGGACCGCATGTAAGCCGAAGCCTGAGCGCACAGGCCCTGCCCATTTGCCCAGCGGCAGGCTGCGCATGCTCTGAACAAATTCGTCACCGAACTGTCGTGAAATCTGGTCGCTTGCCGCCTCAGTCATTGCGGTGGGAACATCAAGCGATGGAGCAATCACAGCCTTGCTAGCGTTGAGTGCAGAAATCGCGCTTTTGGCTGCTGCGAAATCTTCGGCAAAATATTTCTGCTCGAAACTATAAGCGGGATTGTCTGCATATCGCGTCTTGTTGGCTTTGTAGAACTGTGCCAGTTCGGCTTCGGTTGGCGGCGCATTTTCGGTCTGCGCGGTGGCCAGAAACTCCATTTTGGTACGCAGACGCCGCCGAATGATCGGGTCGTCTGCATCCAGGCCAAGTCGCATTGCCTCGCGGAAGTAGATTTCTTCTTTTATATGATCGCGGATCAGCCCGTCCAATTCCGTTGGCGACGGCGGACGCCGCCAAGTCTGTTCCCACTGCCGCGCCAGACTTGCGACCTGAGCCTCGTCGATGGTGATACTGCGGCCATCATTGTCGGTGCCAAACTGGCCCATGATCAGAAAAAGTGCAGCGCCGGCGACGAGAAAATGAACAAGCGGCTCGCGTATCGCCTTGTCCAGCCAGCTTCGTTTCATACTATCGCGACGCCCGGGCCAGGGCGTTCCACCATGATGAGCGGTTTGCCGCCATCAGGGGTTCGGTATCCAGCGTCGACCTTTGCGCGCACGTCTTCTACGCGAGCGACCGGGAGGATGGCGACGCAGGCGCCGCCAAAGCCGCCACCGGTCATGCGTGCTCCGCCCTCTTCGCCAATGGCGGATTGCAGCAAAGCAACCAACTGGTCGATCGCAGGAACGGTGATTTCGAAATCGTCGCGCATTGATGCATGGCTTTCGGCCATGAGCTTACCAAGCGCGCAAAGGTCCGACTTGGCCAATGCTATCGCGGCATCAAGCGTACGCCTGTTTTCGGTTATAACATGACGCGCACGGTTGTAGGTCACTGTGTCGAGCCCGGCTGTATCAAGCATTTGCATATCTGCGTCACGCAATGCGGTTACGTCCATCGCCTTGGCAGCCTCTTCACATTGGCGGCGGCGTTCATTGTAATGGCCCTCCACCAACCCGCGCGTGACGCCCGAGTGGACGATCATGATTGCCACATCGTCCGGGACAGGGGCATCGGTCAGCTCCAGCGAACGGCAGTCGATAAGCAGCGCGTGTCCCGCTTTGCCTTGTGCCGAGATTAATTGGTCCATGATCCCGCATTTGGTGCCGACAAAGTCACATTCGGCGGCTTGCGCAATTTGCGCGAGGCGGGTGGGGTCGATTTCTGTCCCGGCGAGCGCCAGCAATGCTTTACCAACCGCTACCTCCAGCGAAGCCGAGGATGAAAGCCCTGCACCTTGCGGCAAATTGCCCGCTATGGCGAGGTCCGCCCCCAGTAGTGTATATTCCGCCTTTTGCAGTGCATTGACCATGCCGCGCACATAATTGGCCCAGCCCTGTGCACTTTGTTCAATGCCATTTAATGCGAATGTGTCGGTCGCACCGCCGAAATCGACTGCAAGGATTCGGACTTCATCGTCACCACGCTTGCTTGCCGCAACCATCGTTGCGGGGCCTATGGCGCAGGGCAGAACAAAACCGTCATTATAATCGGTATGTTCGCCAATCAGATTGACCCGCCCCGGTGCGCGGACGACGAACTCTGCTGCTGTGCCATATTGTTCGGCAAAGTCTGCTGTGACGGTGGCATGTAGGGCAGCGTCGGACGGGGTCATTGGTTGTTCCGGTAATGGACTTTGCTTTGCATACGCAAGGTTGCCGCTGCGGTTTCGGGGGTCAGGTCGCGTTGCGCTTCTGCCAGCATTTCATAGCCGACCATGAATTTGCGTACGCTTGCCGAGCGTAACAGCGGTGGATAGAAATGCGCGTGCAATTGCCAGTGCGGCGCATCTGGCGTTGCGGAAGGCGCACCATGCCAACCCATCGAATAGGGGAAGCTGGTCTGGAAGAGATTGTCATAGGCGATGGTTATCGTTTTTATGATTTTCGCAAGCGAATCTCGCTGTCCATTGGTCAGTTGGCCAAGGCGTTGAACGCCAAAACGCGGAAGCAGCAGGATTTCATAAGGCCAGCTCGCCCAATATGGGACCACCGCCAGCCAGTATTCATTGATTGCTACATTACGGCTGCCATCGGTTGCTTCGGCTTCGGCATAAGCCAGCAACATCGACTGGCCATGTTCGGCAAGCCAATTTGATTGCGTTTTATTTTCGCACGCGGGTTCGGCGGGAACATAATTGGTGGCCCAGATTTGCCCGTGCGGGTGCGGGCTTGAGCACCCCATCATCGCGCCCTTGTTCTCGAATATCTGGACATAGGCGTGGTTCGCATACAGCTCGGTCTCTTGAGCGGCCCATATATCCACCACAGTCCGGATCGCTGTAACGGGCAGTTCCGGCAACGTTTTGCCATGATCGGGTGAGAAGCAAATGACGCGGCTGGTGCCATTTGCTGGAGCACAGCGGAACAACGGATTCCTTTTGTCTTCGCTACCATCGTTGCCAGGCAGAAGCGCCGCGAAATCATTGTCGAACACGAACACGTCCGTGTAATCGGGATTGGCGACGCCGCCGACACGTTCATTGCCGGCACAAAGATAGCAGCCGGGGTCATAGGCTGGACGCACGCTGTTGTCCGGTTCATCCTGCTGCCCCTGCCACGGCCGTTTGGCGCGGTGCGGGGAGACAAGCACCCATTGCCCGTTGAGCGGATTAAACCGCCGGTGCGGCCGGTCATCAAACGGCATCAGGCAGGCTCCAGTCTATGGGCGGTTGTCCGTGCATTTCCAGAAAGGCGTTGGTTTGCGAAAAATGGCGGCACCCCAGAAAGCCGTTATAGGCCGACAAAGGTGAAGGATGTGCCGCCTTCAAAACCAGATGCCGTCCACTGTCCACAAAGGCTGCCTTTTTCTGCGCATAACTGCCCCACAGGAGGAACACGACCGGGTCGGGTTTGGCATTCACCAGCCGGATGACGGCATCGGTAAAGCGTTCCCATCCTTTGCCTTGGTGCGACGCGGCTTTCGCCATTTCGACGGTCAACACGCTGTTGAGCAGCAGCACGCCCTGCTCGGCCCAATGTTCGAGGAAACCGTGGCGCGGTCGGGGGAGGCCGAGATCGCTCTCAAGCTCTTTGTATATATTTAGCAGGCTGGGCGGCGGACGGACACCGGGCTTGACGCTAAAGCAAAGCCCATGCGCCTGGCCGGGGCCATGATAAGGATCCTGCCCCAAAATCACGACCCGGACCTTGTCTAAAGGCGTTAAATCCAAGGCACGAAACCATTCGCTGCCTTTGGGATAAATGGTCTTTCCCGCGGCCTTCTCGGCAACCAGAAAAGATTTGAGCGACGCCATATAGTCCGAATTAAACTCGGGTAGCAGCGGCGCCTTCCAGCTTTCGTGGAGCGCGATGTCGCTCATTCGGCCTTTGGCGGGGCGGTCAGTAATGCGCTCCACGCTTCCGCTTCCTTCTTGGTCGCAGGACCAAGCAACTCCATCGCATGGCGGAGGCGTTCGCGGATGATGTCGCGGCCGAGATGAACGATCGCATCGAACAACGGCACGCCTTGCGGCTGGCCGGTGATAGCAATGTACATTGGGCGGATGACGTCTTTCAGCTTGGCTTCAAGCACTTCGGCGGTGCGACGCAGCGTGGCTTCGACGCCTTCCTTGTTCCATTCGATGAGTGCGTCGAATTGCTGGAGCGCAAGCGTGTAGGCGGCGCGTTGTTGGTCTTGTTCCATTTTGACGCCGTCGCGCACGGCTTCGGCAGTCATTCCATCGAGGCGGTTCATGAAGAACATGCCAACCAAGCCGCCAAGGTCGGACAATTTGGTGATCCGCGCCTGCGCCATTTCGGCGATTGGCGTGAGATATTCGTCGTTGAAGGCCCACGCCTTGATAGCATCGAGAAATTGCACCGTATCCAGCTCTTCGCGTAAATACCGGCCATTGAGCCAGTCGAGCTTGGATGTGTCGAATACTGGGCCGCCGAGCGAGATATTGTGGACATCAAACCCGTCGATCAAATCCTGCAGCGAGGTTTTTTCATCTTCTTCGCTCGCCGACTTGATAAACAATCCAAGAAAATTCTGCATCGCTTGTGGCAGGTAACCGGCGCGCTGGTAAAACAATATGCTGGTCGGGTTTTTGCGTTTCGATAGCTTGGATTTATCGGCGTTACGCAGCAAGGGCAGGTGCGTGAGCACCGGCGGCTCCCAGCCGAAATATTGATATAGCAGCAGATGCTTGGGCGCAGACGAAATCCACTCCTCACCGCGCATCACATGGGTGATGCCCATCAGATGATCGTCAACGACATTGGCGAGATGATAAGTCGGCAGGCCGTCCGATTTCATCAGCACCTGCATGTCGACGACTGCATATTCAAATTCAATCTCGCCGCGAAGCGTGTCTTGAACGGTGCATTTGCCTTCGGTCGGGATTTTCATTCGAACGACGTGGGAGACACCCTCGGCATCGAGCTTCGCGCGGTCAGCATCGGTCAACGACAGGCAGGTGCCATCATATTTTGGCGGCTGTTTCGCGGCTATTTGATGTCGCCGCATGTCGGTCAGTTTCTCCGACGTGCAATAGCATTTGAACGCATGGCCATCTGCCAACAGCCGGTCACAATGCTCGGTATAAATCGCGCTGCGCTCCGACTGGCGATATGGACCATGCGGACCGCCGACATCGGGGCCTTCATCCCAGCTAAGGCCGAGCCATTTGAGCGATTCGAGGATCATCTTTTCCGACTGCGGGGTCGACCGCGCCTGATCGGTATCCTCGATCCGAAGAAGGAACTCGCCATTATGTTTTTTGGCAAAACAATAATTGATCAGAGCGATATACGCGGTGCCGACATGGGGGTCGCCGGTGGGGGAAGGGGCGACTCGAGTGCGAACGGTCATGGGAAACAAAAGCCTTTGGTTTGATTTGAGCGCGCTCTATCAAGCTGCAACGGCATTGTCATCTTTCCGGTGCAGTCGGGCGTCAGCAACTTGAAGGAGCCATCCATGCACATTTCCCGCCGCCAGTTCGGATTTGGCCTTGGCAGCATCGCCTTTGCAGGGCTTGCCGCGCGGTCGATTGCGCAGGCGCCAGTGGCGGGGATGAACGAGGTACGTGGCTACGGACCGCTGGTGCGCGACCCGAACAACCTGATCGATCTGCCCAAGGGTTTTGACTACCGAGTGATCTCGCGCCTCGGCAACATCATGGATGATGGCTTTTTGGTTCCCAACTCCGCCGATGGCATGGGGGCGTTCGATCTAGGTAAATGCAAGGTCGCGCTTGTGCGCAACCATGAATTGAGTGTGGGCGACTCCGGCGTTGGACCGTTCACCAGCCCGGTGCCCAAAGACTTCATCACCTACGACCGGATGGCCGATGACAAATCGATGCCTTTGCCGGGCGGCACAACGACATTGATCTACGATATGAAGACCGGACAGCGCGAGGCCGAGTGGCTCAGCCTGTCGGGAACTATCCGCAATTGCTCGGGCGGGATTACCCCTTGGGGCAGCTGGCTGACATGTGAAGAGAATATGACCAAGGCCGGTAACGGTGTTGGCAAGGATCACGGCTACATTTTTGAGGTGCCAGCGACGCACAGGGGGCTCGTGACGCCCGTACCATTGAAAGCCATGGGCAGGTTTAACCACGAGGCGGCCTGCGTCGACCCGCGTACCGGAATTGCCTATCTGACCGAAGATCGCGGCGACAGCCTGATCTATCGCTTCATTTCGAACGAAAAAGGCCAGCTTGCCAAGGGCGGCCGGTTAGAGGCGTTGGCCTTTGTCGAGGCTGATATCAAGGACACGCGTAACTGGACCGAGGTTCAGGTCAGCAAAGGCAAGCAATATCGAGTCAAATGGGTGCCGCTGTCGGACCCTGAAAGCCCGAACGACGATTTGCGCAAACAGGGTGCGGCCAAGGGCGCGGCGCTATTCGCGCGGGGCGAGGGCATATTCTGGGGCAAGGGTGAATTGTTCTTCGCCTGCACCAACGGGGGCGCTGCAAAATTCGGCCAGATTTTCCGCTACCGGCCTGCCGTCAACGAAGGCCACTCGGGCGAGAGCGACGCTCCGGGAATGATCGATCTATTCATGGAGTTGACCAATCCGGCGTTTTACAATTATGGCGATAATCTGTGCGTGATGCCGAACGGCCATTTGATGGTGTGCGAGGACCAGTATACCGACATTTCCGATAACCACATTCGCGGCGTCGATGGTGCCGGACGCACTTACATGATCGCCAAGGCCCGGGTGCAAACCGAATTTGCCGGCGGATGTTTTTCGCCTGACGGCTCGACGATGTTTGTCAATATGATGGAGCCGACGATGACATTGGCGATCAGGGGGCCGTGGGGTAGGGTAAAGTCTGCCTAGCGCTATGACGTAAACCAGCGTAGCGACGCGATTGAATGTCGCAAATCTCCCCCCGTTTATTGTCGCTCGGCACTGCCTTGCCGTCGCATCGTATCACGCAGGCCCAAGTGCTTGGCATATTAGCGCAAGCCAAGGGCAAGGCTTTGCCACCGCGCATGGCGGAGATATTGGGCAATACCGGAATCGAACAACGCCACATCGCGATGCCCCCGGAATATTATTTCGGTGAGCGGTCATGGGCTGATCGTGCAAAAGTCTACGAGGATGCTGCGTCGCAGATGTTTCAGGCGGCGGCTGGTCAGGCGTTGGAGCATGCCGGTTTAACCGCCGCTGATATTGGCCAGATTGTGTTCGTTTCCACTACCGGCACGATGACGCCAAGCCTGCCGAGCCGAATGATTGCAGCGATGGGATTTGCACCTGATACACGCTGCGTGCCGTTGTTCGGCTATGGCTGTGCCGGCGGGGTGATTGGCCTCGGGGTGGCCGCCGATCTCTTTCGCGCGGCGCCAGACAAGCCGGTGCTGCTGGTCAGTCTGGAATTGTGCAGCATCGCCTATGACCATGCACGGATGGACAAGAAGGATATGGTCGCACTCGCGCTGTTCGCCGATGGATGTGCGGCGACGGTGATCGGGGCTGGGGAAGGGCCGGAACTGTCGGCTTTTGCCAGCCATGTCTGGCCCGATACGCTCGACATGATGGGCTGGGAAATTGGTGACACCGGCTTCGACCTTGTGCTGGCGCGCGACATTCCGGTTTTTGTGAACAGCCATTTCGCACCGATGTGTGATACCTTCCTGTCCGAACAAGGTTTGACCAAGGCCAGCATAGGTGAGCCAGCCTGCCACCCCGGCGGCGGGCGGGTTGTTGATGCGCTGGCGGAATATTTTGGCAATAATCTCTCCACGACACGCCACGTACTTTGTCAGCATGGTAATATGAGTTCGCCGACGGCCTTGTTTGTGCTCAAGGCGTTGCTTGCAGATGGGCCGCTCGCCGGACCAACGCTGATAACAGCGCTTGGTCCGGGCTTTGTCGGTGCAGTGGGACTGCTCAGGCCATGAGCTTCTTCGATTGGCCAATCTGGGCGCAAGCGGTGTTCGCCTATGTCGTCATTCAGCGGCTGGTTGAACTTGCCTATGCCAACGCCAACACACGCCGGTTGCTGGCTGAGGGTGGCCGCGAATATGGCGCATCGCATTATCCTTTGTTCATTGTCCTTCATACAGGCTGGCTAATATCGATTGCGCTATTCGCCGAGCCAACGACCCGGCCCGATCTGCTCCTTCTTAATGCGTTTATTGCCAGCCAGACCTTCCGCTTCTGGACCCTCGCCAGCATCGGCCGCTGGTGGACCACGCGTATCATCAGTGCGCCGCATTTTCCGAGAGTGAAGAGGGGGCCATATCGTTTCATCAAGCACCCCAATTACGCGCTCGTGGTGGTTGAGATAGCGCTGCTGCCAATGCTATTGGGTGCGCCGATGATGGCGCTGACCTTTTCGGCCTTGAACGCCGCTTTGCTCTGGTGGCGGATCAAGGTCGAGAATGCGGTGTTGACCGAAAGGCGATAATATTGACTGGCGCGGACTATGACTGGACTGCCTTTGCATCAGGATTCGGCGTGGCATTGTTGCTCGCGATTGTTATCCGCTGGCGCAAGAGCCACCGGGTTAACCTGACCAAACCAACCGATGCGGCGGTCAAGGTCCAGCTTGCGGCGGGCATTCCACATGAAATTCGCGCTCAAGCATTGCGGCTAAAGGCCGAGGGTAATTTTATTGAGGCCGTCAAGCTCGTCCGCGAGAGAACCGGCTGCGACTTGAAAACGGCCAAAGATGCAGTGGATGGTTTGCGATAGCCACCCCTTGACCCATATCCCGTTCGTCGCTAATGGCGCGCCTTCCTTAAGGCCCGAGTCATGATTCTCTCAGGTATTTAGGAAAAACTCAAAATAGCAGCACATTATGTGTCAGGTCGGGTGGGCAAAAGGCTGAGCCTCCACCGCAAACACGCCTTGCCACCTAAAGTAACCGCTTAACAAAGGTGAAGATATGCCAACGATTAACCAGCTTGTCCGCAAGGGCCGGACCCCGCAGAAGACCAAGTCGAAGGTCCCTGCGATGGAGCAAAACCCGCAGAAGCGCGGCGTTTGCACCCGCGTTTACACGACGACTCCGAAAAAGCCGAACTCGGCTTTGCGTAAAGTTGCCAAGATTCGTCTGACCAACCAGCGCGAGGTCATTTCCTATATCCCTGGCGAAGGCCACAACCTGCAAGAGCATAGCGTTGTGCTGATCCGCGGCGGCCGCGTACGCGACCTTCCCGGTGTGCGTTACCACGTGCTTCGCGGCGTACTCGATACGCAGGGTGTCAAGGACCGCAAGCAATCGCGTTCCAAATATGGTGCAAAGCGTCCGAAGTAATTCGGCTCGTTTCCCATTTGCTGGCCCGATCGGCGCGTTCTCACGCTGCCACTGGTCCCAAGAGATAAAGGAAATATATTATGTCACGTCGTCGTCGTCCCGAAAAACGCATCATTCTTCCCGATCCCCGTTATGGCGATCTGGTGCTGTCGAAATTCATGAATAACCTGATGCTGGATGGTAAGAAATCCGCAGCGGAGCGTATTGTTTATGGTGCATTGGAAACCGTTGAAAGCCGCGCCAAGAAGGATCCGATCCAGACCTTCCACGAAGCGCTGGATAACGTAAAGCCAGGTATCGAAGTCCGCAGCCGCCGCGTTGGTGGTGCAACGTATCAGGTGCCTTGCGAAGTGCGTCCAGAACGCGCTCAGGCCCTCGCTATTCGCTGGTTGATTGGCGCAGCGCGCAACCGCAGCGAAACCACGATGGCCGCCCGTTTGTCGGGTGAGTTGATGGACGCGGCTTCGAACCGCGGCAACGCTGTCAAAAAACGTGAAGATACGCACCGTATGGCGGAAGCCAACCGCGCGTTTGCTCATTACCGCTGGTAACTGCGGTTAACCGAGCCTTCGCTGGTAACCTAATCAGGGCCGTATTGCCGGTCCGCACTTCGGAGTAAAGAATATGGCACGCAGCCATCCACTCAATATGTATCGTAATATCGGTATTATGGCGCACATCGACGCCGGTAAGACCACGACCACCGAGCGTATCCTGTTTTACACCGGTAAATCGTACAAGATCGGTGAAGTTCATGATGGCGCCGCCACCATGGACTGGATGGAGCAAGAGCAGGAGCGTGGCATCACGATCACGTCTGCGGCCACTACTTGCTTTTGGAACGATCACCGCATTAATATCATCGACACCCCCGGCCACGTTGACTTCACGATTGAAGTCGAGCGTTCACTCCGCGTGCTCGATGGTGCGGTTGCCTGCTTCGATGGCGTTGCTGGCGTTGAGCCACAGTCGGAAACCGTATGGCGTCAGGCCGACAAATACGGCGTTCCGCGCATGTGCTTCATCAACAAGCTCGACCGGACTGGCGCGAACTTTAAATATTGCGTGCAGTCGATCATCGATCGTCTGGGTGCGAAGCCTGCGGTATTGTACATTCCCATCGGCCTTGAAGCCGATTTGAAGGGTCTCGTCGATCTCGTCGAAAACCGTGCGATCATCTGGAAGGATGAAAGCTTGGGCGCCGATTTCTTCTACGAAGAAATTCCTGCCGACTTGGCTGCAGAAGCTGCGAAATATCGCAGTGAGCTAATCGAGCTTGCCGTTGAGCAAGACGATGACGCGATGGAATCCTATCTGGAAGGTAACGAGCCTGACGTCGCGACGCTGAAGGCGCTGATCCGCAAGGGCACGCTGAACCAGTCGTTCGTTCCCGTCTGCTGCGGCTCGGCGTTCAAGAACAAGGGCGTTCAGCCTCTGCTCGACGCTGTCGTCGATTATCTGCCTTCGCCGCTCGACATCGAAGACGTGCAGGGTGTCCACATGGACACGCTTGAGCCAGACAGCCGTCCGCCTGCGGATGACGCACCGTTCTCGGCGCTTGCATTCAAGGTCATGAACGATCCATTCGTGGGCTCGCTAACCTTCATCCGCATCTATTCAGGTTCGCTGCTCAAGGGCACCTATCTGAACTCGGTGAAGGACAAGAAGGAAAAGGTTGGGCGTATGCTCGAAATGCATGCCAACGAACGTAAGGACGTTGACGAGGCATTTGCTGGCGACATCATCGCGCTTGCCGGGATGAAGGAAACCACCACCGGCGATACATTGTGCGCCGAGCGTTTCCCGATTATTTTAGAGCGGATGGAATTCCCTGATCCGGTTATCGAATTGTCGGTGGAACCAAAGACCAAGGCTGACCAGGAAAAGATGGGCATCGCGCTCAATCGTCTGTCTGCTGAAGATCCCTCGTTCCGCGTGTCGACTGATCATGAATCGGGCCAGACAATCATCAAGGGTATGGGCGAGCTTCACCTCGACATCATCGTTGACCGTATGCGCCGTGAATTCAAGGTCGAGGCCAATGTCGGCGCGCCGCAGGTGGCTTATCGTGAATATCTCGCGCGTGAAGTTGACGTCGACTACACCCACAAGAAGCAGTCGGGTGGTTCGGGTCAGTTTGGCCGTATCAAGTTCACCGTGAAACCGGGCGAGCGTGGGACGGGCATCATCTTTAAGGATGAAGTCAAGGGCGGTAACATTCCCAAGGAATATATCCCGTCGGTCGAAAAAGGCATGCGCGAAACCGCCGAATCGGGTTCGCTCATCGGCTTCCCGATCATCGACTTCGAAATCACGCTGTATGACGGCGCGTATCATGACGTCGACTCGTCAGCACTGGCTTTCGAAATCGCTGGCCGTGCCGGTATGCGTGAAGCCGCGCAGAAGGCAGGCATCAAGTTGCTTGAACCGATCATGAAGGTCGAAGTTGTGTCACCAGAAGAGTATCTGGGTGATGTCATCGGCGACATGAATTCGCGTCGTGGCCAGATCCAGGGCACCGACAGCCGCGGTAATGCGCAGGTTGTCGAGGCAATGGTGCCGTTGGCGAACATGTTTGGCTATGTGAACCAGCTCCGTTCGTTCACACAGGGACGTGCCAACTACTCGATGTTCTTCAATCATTATGATGAAGTCCCGTCGAACGTGGCAGCGGAAATCAAGGAGAAGCTTGCCTGATAGGCAAAAGCCGATTAAGGGCGGCGCCTGATTCAGCAGGCTTCGTCCAACCTGATCAAAATATTACCTAATCGAAAGAAGGTTTGAGAAAATGGCAAAAGCTAAATTTGAGCGGACGAAACCGCATTGCAACATCGGCACCATCGGTCACGTTGACCATGGCAAGACCACGCTGACTGCAGCTATCACCAAGATTATGGCTGAAACCTACGGCGGTACCGCTGTTGATTTCGCTAACATCGACAAGGCACCTGAAGAGCGTGAGCGCGGCATCACCATTTCGACCGCACACGTCGAATATGAAACCGCCAACCGCCACTACGCACACGTCGACTGCCCAGGCCATGCTGACTATGTTAAGAACATGATCACCGGTGCTGCGCAGATGGACGGCGCGATTCTCGTTGTGAACGCAGCTGACGGCCCGATGCCACAGACTCGCGAGCACATCCTGCTTGCACGTCAGGTTGGCGTTCCTGCGCTTGTTGTTTACATGAACAAGGTTGACCAGGTTGACGACGAAGAAATTCTCGAACTGGTCGAAATGGAAATCCGTGAGCTTCTCTCGAAATATGATTTCCCAGGCGACGATATTCCAATCGTTCGTGGTTCGGCGCTTGCTGCTCTCGAAGGTCGTGACGACAACATCGGTAAGGAATCGGTCCTTGCTTTGATGGCCGCCGTTGACGAAGCCATTCCTCAGCCAGAGCGTCCAATCGACAAGCCATTCCTGATGCCAGTCGAAGACGTGTTCTCGATTTCGGGTCGTGGTACTGTTGTGACCGGTCGCGTTGAAACCGGAATCGTCAAGGTTGGCGAAGAAGTTGAAATCGTCGGTATCAAGGATACCAAGAAAACGACTGTTACCGGCGTTGAAATGTTCCGCAAGCTGCTCGACGAAGGTCGTGCAGGCGACAACATCGGTGCGCTTGTTCGTGGCGTCGGCCGTGAAGAAGTTGAGCGTGGTCAGGTTCTCTGCAAGCCCGGTTCGGTTACGCCGCACACCGAGTTCTCGGCAGAAATCTATGTTCTTTCGAAGGACGAAGGCGGCCGTCACACGCCATTCTTCGCAAACTACCGCCCGCAGTTCTATTTCCGTACAACTGACGTAACCGGCGAAGTGATCCTTCCTGAAGGCACTGAAATGGTTATGCCAGGCGACAACGTAACTATCGCTGTTAAGTTGATTGCACCAATCGCTATGGACCCAGGTCTCCGCTTCGCAATTCGCGAAGGTGGCCGCACTGTCGGTTCAGGGGTTGTCAGCACGATAACGAAGTAATATAGGCCGCGCATCCCGCCTGACTCTCTGATTCGGGCGGGGCGGTTTTTAGAAATTCAAAACAGTTGTTCCGGCTTCGAAAGCGCAAGTCGGAATGGCTGTTTTTCGGCTCTTTGATATTGATAGAATTTGGAAATTGGTGAACCCATGGAAACGCAGAATATTCGCATCCGTCTGAAAGCATTTGACCATCGCGTCCTCGATCAGGCTACCGGCGATATCGCAGACACCGCACGCCGCACTGGCGCGCTTATCCGTGGACCAATTCCACTTCCTACCCGTATCGAAAAGTTCACCGTGAACCGCGGGCCGCACGTCGACAAAAAGTCGCGCGAGCAGTTCGAAGTCCGGACTTACAAAAGGTTGCTCGACATTGTGCAGCCCACGCCACAGACCGTAGACGCGCTGATGAAGCTCGATCTTGCTGCCGGTGTGAACGTCGAAATCAAATTGGCGTAAGCCGATAATCTCTGCTTCGGCGGGGGTGAGACACAGGAATACCGCCGGACTTGTCCGGGCTGCGTTCCCCGTCTTACCGAATTGCTCTCATGCAAGAGCAATCGGTACCTAGCCCGGACGGGGCAATGCTTAAAAATTCAGGGCTGGATTTAGGCGTCACGCCCTCCTGGCAATAATGCCAGCCGGGCCTCTGACATAGTTGGAGTATGGATCATGCGCACTGGCGTGATCGCGAAAAAGATGGGTATGATGCGCCTCTTCAATGAAGACGGCCGTCACGTACCTGTGACCGTATTGGCGCTGGAAGGCTGCCAAGTGGTCGGAGCCCGCAGCGAGGAAAAGGATGGCTACTTCGCCGTTCGTCTCGGTGCAGGAGCCCGTAAAGCGAAAAATGTAAACAAACCACAGCGCGGCGAATTCGCCAAGGCACAGGTCGAGCCCAAGGCTCGCGTTGCCGAATTCCGCGTTGATAATGCCGACGGCTTGCTGCCAGTCGGTGCCGCTATCTCGGCCGATCACTTCATTGATGGTCAGTTGGTCGATATTTCGGGCTACACGCAGGGTAAAGGCTTTGCTGGCGCCATGAAGCGTTGGGGCTTCGGCGGTATGCGTGCATCGCACGGTGTGTCGATTACCCACCGTGCCCATGGTTCGACCGGCCAGCGCCAGGATCCGGGCAAGGTTTTCAAGAACAAGAAGATGGCCGGCCACATGGGCGACCGTCAACGCACCCAGCAGAACCTCGAAGTCGTTCGCACTGATGTTGCGCGCGGCCTCATCTTCGTCAAGGGCTCGGTCCCCGGTGCGAAGAATGGCTGGTTGATGGTTCGTGATGCCGTCAAGCATCCAGTTCCATCGGAAGCACCGTTCCCCGGCGCACTGAAGGGCGACAACGACGCTCCGGTGGTTGAGGAAGAAGTCATCGTCGCAGCAGAAGAAGTCGTTGCCGACACTCCTGCTGTAGAAGCTGAAGCGCCTGCCGTTGAAGCTGCTCCTGTCGAAACCCCGGTTGAAGAAGCGCCTGCTGCTGCAACCGATGAAGAAACGAAGGAGGGCTAAGCCATGAAGCTCAAGGTTCAAACCCTCGACGCCAAGGCAAAGGGCGACATCGATTTGAATGACGACGTATTCGGCATTGAGCCGCGCGCCGACATTCTACACCGTGTCGTTACTTGGCAGCGTGAAAAGGCCCGCGGTACGGCTCGTCCGACCCGTGAGCGTTCGGACGTTGCTCGCACCGGCAAGAAATTCGGCAACCAGAAAGGTGGCGGTACTGCCCGTCACGGTGACCGCGCTGCTCCGATCTTCATCGGTGGTGGTAAGGCTCACGGTGCGCGTCTGCGTGACTTCAACCCGTCACTGAACAAGAAAATCCGCGCATTGGGCCTGAAAATGGCTTTGTCGAGCAAGGCAAAGGCCGGAACACTTCTGGTGTTCGAAGACCTCAACCTCGGCGATGCCAAGACCAAGGCATTGCAGGGTCAGCTCGGCAAGCTCGGTTTCGGCAAGACTACGCTGGTTATCGACGGTGACACCGTCAACGACAATTTCCGCATGGCTTCGGCCAACCTCATCGGCATCAACGTGATGCCGGCGGTTGGTGCCAATGTTTATGACATATTGAAGCATGACACGCTGGTCTTGACCCGCGCTGCGGTCGAGAAACTGGAGGCCCGTTTCAATGGCTAAGGATAAAGCAATCGACGTGCGTCATTATGACGTGATCGTTGCCCCGCACATCACGGAAAAAGCTACCCTGCTTTCCGAACATAACGCTGTTGTGTTCAAGGTAACAGGCAGCTCGACCAAGCCGCAGATCAAGGCAGCTGTTGAAGCCCTGTTCGACGTCAAGGTTCTGAACGTGAACACGCTCGTGCAAAAGGGCAAGACCAAGCGCTGGAAGGGCAAGCCCTACACGCGTTCGGACGTCAAAAAAGCGATCGTCACTTTGGCCGAAGGCCAGAGCATCGACGTGACAACCGGTATTTAAGGGCAGGATAATGGCACTCAAAAGCTACAAACCAACTAGCCCGGCCCGTCGCGGCCTTGTGCTGGTTGACCGTTCGAGCCTCTTCAAAGGGAAGCCGCTCAAGGCGCTGACCGAGGGCAAGAGCAAGACCGGCGGCCGCAACAACAAAGGCCATGTCACTTCGCGTGGCATCGGTGGCGGTCACAAACAGAAATATCGCGTAATCGACTTCAAGCGTCGCAAATGGGATATGCCTGCAACGGTCGAGCGTCTGGAATATGACCCCAACCGTTCGGCGTTCATTGCACTCGTAAAATACGAAGATGGCGAACAGGCCTATATCATTGCACCGCAGCGTCTCGCCGTTGGCGATACCATCGTTGCTGGCGAAAAGACCGACGTGAAGCCGGGCAACGCCATGCTGTTGTCGCAGATGCCGGTTGGTACGATCTGCCACAATATCGAGATGAAGCCGAACAAGGGTGGCCAGATCGCCCGTTCTGCAGGCACTTATGTGCAGCTCGTCGGTCGTGACGGTGGCCGCGTTATCGTTCGCCTGAACTCGGGCGAGCAGCGCTACATCCTCGGCACCTGCATGGGCACAGTTGGCGCGGTTTCAAACCCCGACAACTCGAACACCACGCTTGCCAAGGCAGGCCGCAATCGCTGGCGCGGCATTCGCCCGCTGACACGCGGTGTTGCAAAGAACCCAGTCGATCACCCGCATGGTGGTGGTGAAGGCCGTACTTCGGGTGGTCGTCACCCAGTTACGCCTTGGGGCAAGCCAACCAAGGGTGCGCGCACTCGCAGCAACAAGTCGACCGACCGGATGATTATCCGTTCGCGGCATGCTAAGAAGAAGAGGTAACTCATGTCTCGTTCCGTCTGGAAAGGTCCGTTTGTTGACCTCTATCTGCTGAAAAAAGCAGAAACCGCTCAGGATGCATCGAAAGCTGCGCCGATCAAGACCTGGTCGCGTCGCTCGACAATCCTGCCACAATTCGTCGGCCTGACGTTCAGCGTCTATAATGGCCACAAGTTCATTCCCGTTTCGGTGAATGAAGACATGGTCGGCCACAAGCTTGGTGAGTTTGCTCCTACGCGGACCTATCATGGCCATGGCGCCGACAAGAAGGGTAAACGCTAATGGGTAAAGCATCCGCCCCCCGTCGCGTCGCCGACAATGAAGCTCTGGCAGTAGGCACGACCATCCGTGGTTCGGCGCAGAAGCTTGGCCTCGTTGCCGCGCTGATCCGTGGCAAGAAGGCCGAAGACGCGCTCAACATCCTGAAATTCTCTACCAAGGGAATGGCTGATGATGTCCGCAAGGTTCTGGCTTCCGCCATCGCCAACGCCGAAAACAACCACAATCTCGATGTTGACGCCTTAGTCGTTGCCGAGGCAAGCGTTGGCAAGGCGCTGACCATGAAGCGTTTCATGGCACGTGGCCGTGGCAAATCGAGCCGGATCGTCAAACCATTCAGCCGTCTGCGCATCGTTGTGCGCGAACAGCAAGAAGAGGCATAAGTCATGGGTCAAAAATCAAATCCAATCGGTTTGCGTTTGCAGATCAACCGTACCTGGGACAGCCGCTGGTATGCCGAAGGCGCGGAATATGGCCGCATGCTTCTGGAAGACATCAAGATCCGCAAGTTCATCTTTGAAACCCTGCCACAGGCAGCGATTTCGAAGGTGGTGATCGAGCGTCCTGCCAAGAATTGCCGCGTGTCAATCTACGCTGCCCGTCCCGGTGTTATCATCGGCAAGAAGGGTGCGGACATTGAGAAGCTGAAAAAGCAGATCAACAAGTTCACCACTGCCGAAGTTTCGCTGAACATCGTTGAAATCCGCAAGCCGGAAGTCGACGCGAAGCTTGTTGCACAGGGTATTGCTGACCAGCTTATCCGCCGTATCGCTTTCCGCCGTGCCATGAAGCGTGCGATGCAGTCGGCAATGCGTCTGGGTGCAGAAGGCATCAAGATTACGTGCGGTGGCCGTTTGGGCGGCGCTGAAATCGCCCGCGTCGAATCGTACCGTGAAGGCCGCGTGCCTGCGCATACGCTTCGTGCCAACATTGACTATGCCGAAGCCGAAGCGCTCACCGCTTATGGCATCATCGGCATCAAATGCTGGATTTTCAAAGGCGAAATCCTGGGTCATGACCCGATGGCAACTGACCGGCTGATGATGGAAGCGCAGACTTCCGGCGTCCGTCCGCAGTCCGACCGCCGCTAAAGGTTAGGAACACAACATGTTGCAACCAAAGAAAACCAAGTTCCGCAAGCAGTTCAAGGGACGGATCAAGGGCGAAGCCAAGGGCGGTTCCGACCTGAACTTCGGCTCGTACGGCCTGAAGGCGCTTGAGCCAGAGCGGATTACCGCACGCCAGATCGAAGCGGCTCGCCGTGCGATTACGCGTCATATCAAGCGTCAGGGACGTTTGTGGATCCGTATCTTCCCTGACGTTCCGGTCACGAAAAAGCCTGCCGAAGTCCGTCAGGGTAAGGGCAAGGGTTCGGTCGAATATTGGGCAGCCAAGGTTAAGCCAGGCCGCATCATGTTCGAACTCGACGGCGTTCCGGGTCCAATCGCTGCTGTCGCATTCCAGCGCGCTGCGATGAAACTGCCAATCAAGACCAAGGTCGTGGCGCGTCTCGGCGACACGTCGCATCTGGGAGCATCATAAGATGAGCAAGACTGAAGATCTGCGCGTCAAAACCGACGACCAGCTCGCCGTACAACTCGGTGAACTGAAGCGCGAAGCGTTCAACCTGCGTTTCCAATCGGCCACTGGCCAGATGGAAAAGCCGGCCCGCGTACGTGAAGTGCGTCGCGACATTGCCCGCATCAAAACCCTGCAAGGCGAGCGTCAAGCCGCTGCTGCAAAAGCAACGGCGTAAGGAACAGACTATGCCAAAACGTATCCTCACCGGGACCGTGGTCTCCGACAAGAATGACAAGACGATTGTCGTTCTGGTCGAGCGCAAAGTGAAGCACCCGCTTTACGGCAAGATCATCCGTCGCACGAAGAAATATCATGCCCATGACGAAAACAATGTCGTCAAGGAAGGCCAAGTCGTCCGCATCGAAGAGTGCGCGCCGATTTCGAAGAACAAGACCTGGCGCTTGGTAGCTGATGCTGCTGCGGCTCCGGTCGCAACCGCAGCGCCTGCTGCAACGACGGAGGATTGATTCCATGATTCAGATGCAATCAAATCTCGATGTTGCGGACAATAGCGGTGCAAAGCGCGTCCAGTGCATCAAGGTGCTTGGCGGTTCCAAGCGCCGCGTTGCTGGCGTTGGCGACATCATCGTGGTGTCGATCAAGGAAGCTGCACCGCGCGGCAAGGTGAAGAAGGGCGACGTGCACAAGGCCGTCATCGTTCGCACCCGCAAGGACATCCGCCGCGCCGATGGCTCGGTAATCCGTTTTGACTCCAATGCTGCCGTGCTTATCGGTAACAACAAGGAGCCAATTGGCACACGTATTTTCGGACCGGTTGTTCGCGAATTGCGCGCCAAGAACCACATGAAAATCATCAGCTTGGCACCGGAGGTGCTATAAACATGGCTCTCGCTAAAATCAAAAAGGGTGACACGGTTGTCGTGCTCGCCGGTAAGGACAAGGGCAAGTCGGGCGAAGTAACCGCTGTGATGCCAAAGGACAGCAAGGTCGTCGTTTCCGGCGTCAATGTTGCCGTGCGTCACCGCAAAGCTTCGCAGGCAAATCCTCAGGGCGGTCTCGACCGCTTTGAAGCGCCGCTGCACATTTCAAATGTCGCTCTGGCGGACCCTAAAACAGGCAAAGCAACGCGCGTTCGCGTTGAAACCAAGGACGGCAAGAAGGTCCGCGTGGCCGTGAAGTCCGGGGAGACGATCAGTGGCTGATAAAAAATATACACCGCGCATGAAGCAAAAGTATGACGACGCTGTCGTCAAAGGTCTGACCGAGAAGTTCGGTTACACCAACCGTTTCGCTGTGCCGAAGATCGAAAAGATCACACTTAACATGGGTGTGGGCGAAGGTTCGCAGGACAAGAAGAAGGTCACGACCGCTCTTGCCGAAATGGAACTGATTGCTGGTCAAAAGCCAGTCATCACCAAGGCTAAGAAGTCGATTGCCGGCTTCAAGCTGCGCGAAGGCATGCCGATTGGCGTGAAGGTTACGCTGCGCGGTGCCCAGATGTACGAATTCCTCGACCGTCTGGTGACTATTGCAATGCCACGCATTCGCGATTTCCGCGGCCTTAATCCAAAGAGCTTCGATGGTCGTGGTAACTTCGCCATGGGCCTGAAAGAGCAAATTATCTTTCCCGAAATCAGCTATGACCAAATCGATACCGTTCGCGGCATGGATGTTATCGTAACGACTTCGGCAAACACGGACGATGAAGCGCGCGAACTGCTTAAGCTGTTCGGCTTCCCCTTCCCTGTTGAAGAGACTGAAGAAAAGGCGGCTGCATAATGGCTAAACTGAGCTCCATAAACAAGAACGAGCGTCGCAAGAAGCTGGCAAAGAAATATGCCGGCCGTTACGCGAAGCTGAAGGCGATGGCGAAAGACCAGTCGCTTGATGACAGCGAGCGCCTGATTGCTCGCCTTAAAATGGCGGAAATTCCGCGCAATGGTAACCCAGGCCGCGTTCGCAACCGCTGCGAAACCACCGGGCGCCCACGCGCTTATTACCGCAAATTCCGGCTGTGCCGTATCGAACTGCGCGATCTTGCCAATAAGGGCATGATCCCAGGCGTCACAAAGTCGAGCTGGTAAGGACAAGATAGATGGCAATGACCGATCCTTTGGGTGATATGCTCACCCGCATCCGCAACGGCCAGCGGGCGAAGAAAGACTCTGTAGTCTCGCCTGCTTCCGGTTTGCGTACCCGCGTTCTCGACGTGCTTCAGCGCGAAGGCTACATCCGTGGCTACAGTGAAGAAGCTTTGGGTGCGCACAAGGGCATCCGTATCGAGCTGAAATATTTCGAAGGCGCACCTGCTATCCAGCATGTTGCCCGCGTTTCGAAGCCGGGTCGCCGCGTATATTCAGGAAGCCAAGAGCTTCCGGTTATCCGCAACGGCCTTGGTATCACCATCGTTTCGACGCCAAAGGGCGTTCTGTCCGACGCCGAAGCGCGCGCACAGAATGTTGGCGGCGAAATCCTGGCGGAGGTATTCTGATGAGCCGCATTGGTAAAAAAGCTGTTCCAATTCCTGCGGGCGTAACTGCCAGCATGGAAGGCGGCACGCTGTCGGTTAAAGGTCCGAAGGGCGAGCTGAAAATGCCGATGAGCGACCTCATTTCGTATGAAATGAAGGACGAGGGTCTTTCGGTTATGCCCGCAAATGGCAGCAAGGCCGCTCGGGCGTTCTGGGGTATGCAGCGGACATTGGTTCAGAACCTTGTCACCGGCGTGACCGAGGGTTTCACCAAGGTTCTGGAAATCACCGGCGTTGGTTATCGTGCCAACAGCCAGGGCAAGACGCTGAAATTGCAGCTTGGCTATAGCCATGACGTGGATTTCGCGATCCCTGAAGGTATCGACATCAAGACGCCCGATAACACCACGGTGGAAATTTCGGGTATCGACAAGCAGAAGGTTGGGCAGGTTGCTGCCGAAATCCGTCGCTGGAGGAAGCCAGAGCCTTACAAGGGCAAGGGCATCAAGTACCGCGGCGAATATATCTTCCGCAAGGAAGGGAAGAAGAAATAATGGCACAATTGTCTCTCTTTGCGAAACGGCGCCAGCGCGTTCGTTCGAAGCTGCGGGCTCAGGTTGCTGGCCGTCCGCGTTTGTCAGTGCACCGCACTGGTCGCCATATCTATGCGCAGATCATTGACGATTCGAAGGGCGCGACGATTGCTTCCGCCTCGACACTCGACAAGGACGTAAAAGCCAAGAATGGCTCGACCGCCGAGGCTGCTGCCGATGTCGGCAAGCGGGTAGCGGAAGCTGCCAAGAAGGCTGGCATTTCCAGCGTGGTTTTTGATCGTGGCGGGTTCCTGTTCCACGGCCGTGTCAAAGCGCTTGCGGAAGCTGCGCGCGAAGGCGGATTGGAGTTCTGATGATGGCTGACGAAAATATAACAGCAGACGCACCTGTCACCGACGGTGCTGCACCAGCCCCAACCGAAAATCGTGGCCCACGTGGCGCGCGTGGCGGCGGTAATCGCGGCGGCGGCGGTGATAACCGCGGCGGTGGCAATCGTGGTCGTCGTGATGGTGGTCGTCCGACTCCCGAAGAAGATGATGGCACGATCGAAAAGCTCGTCCACATCAACCGCGTTTCGAAAACGGTTAAGGGCGGTAAGCGCTTTGGTTTTGCTGCACTCGTCGTGGTTGGCGACGGTCAGGGCCGCGTAGGCTTTGGCCATGGCAAGGCGCGTGAAGTGCCGGAGGCCATCAACAAGGCAACCGCAGCTGCAAAGAAGTCGATGATCCGCGTCGCGTTGAAAGACGGCCGCACGCTGCATCATGATGGCAAGGGCCATTTCGGCGCAGGCAAGGTTACCGTTCGTTCGGCACCAGCCGGTACCGGCATCATCGCCGGTGGCCCAATGCGCGCTGTATTTGAATCGCTTGGCGTTGCCGACGTTGTGACCAAATCGGTCGGTTCGTCGAACCCATATAACATGGTGCGCGCCACTTTCGCGGCTCTGTCAGAACAGACCAGCCCGAAATCGGTGGCGCAGCGTCGCGGCAAGAAAATCGCCGACCTTCTGGGTCGCGGTGGCAGCAAGACTGCTGAAGCCGACGCCGAAGCAATTGCGGAGTAATCGATATGGCGAAGATTAAACTCAAGCAGACCGGTTCGCCGATCCGCCGTCCCGCTTCGCAGCGTGCGACCTTGAAGGGCCTCGGCCTCGACAAGATGAATCGCGTTGTCGAAATCGAAGACACCCCCGAAGTGCGCGGCATGATCCGCACGGTTCGGCATATGGTCCAAATCCAGGACTAATAACGTACGAGGTTCCAGCATTCGCTGGGGCCAGCGCGACTAAAAGCGAAAGCGAGTGCACGACATGAAATTGAATGACATTAAAGACAACGAAGGCGCCCGCCATCGTCGTATGCGCGTTGGCCGTGGCATCGGCTCGGGCAAAGGTAAGACCTCGGGTCGCGGCCAAAAGGGCCAGACCAGCCGTTCGGGTGTTTCGATTAACGGATTTGAAGGCGGCCAGATGCCACTTCACATGCGGATCCCGAAGCGTGGTTTCAATAACATCTTTGCCAAGGATCACGCCGAAGTGAACCTAGGCATGATCCAGAAGTTCATCGACGCCAAGAAAATCGATATCAAGAACACTGTCGACCACGCTGCGTTGAAGGCTGCCGGTCTTGCACGTGGCGGTAAGGATGGCGTTCGCCTGCTTGCCAAGGGTGAGCTGACCTCGAAAATCAATCTCGTCGTTGCCGGTGCGTCAAAGGCAGCCGTTGAAGCTGTTGAAAAGGCTGGTGGTAAAGTCGAAATCATCGTCAAGGTGAGCTCTGCCGAAAAGGCAGCGGCGAAAAAATCGTCGGTCAAGAACGCGGCAAAAGCAGCAGCGGCCAAGAAATAAGACAGGCGGCGGCACCTTCGCTCTTGTCATGCCAGCCCCGCTTCCCGATATGGGCTGGCGGGGTTTGACATTTCTGGGGGGTAACCGGCGAATGTCAGGCAGAATTTGGAATAAGGCGGCGGCTCGCAATACATGCGGCGCTGCTTGAATCCGGAAACAAGGAAAGTACATCATGGCATCTCGGGCCGACCAAATGGCATCGAACCTCAATCTATCGAAGTTCGGGCAGGCAACAGAGCTTAAGAACCGTATCTGGTTCACCATAGGCGCACTCATCATTTTCCGGATGCTGAGCTTCGTACCGCTTCCCGGTGTCGATCCGATTGCCCAAGCCGCCCTTTACGCCAATAATGCACAAGGCGGCGTGCTTGATATTTTCAACACTTTCTCGGGCGGTTCGCTTGAGCGCATGAGCCTCATCGCGCTTGGCGTCATGCCCTATATTACCGCATCGATTGTAGTGCAGCTTGCGGCTTCATTGTCGCCAACGCTCGCCGCCATCAAGAAAGAAGGCGAGAGCGGGCGTAAGAAGCTTAATCAATATACCCGCTACGGCACAGTATTCCTGACCGCCCTGCAGGGCTATTTCCTGGCTGCAGGCCTTGAGAGCCTTGCTGCGGCGAATGGCATCAGCGCCGTCGTCGAACCGGGCCTGATGTTCCGCGTTGTCGCCACGATAAGCCTCGTCGGCGGAACGATGTTCCTGATGTGGCTGGGTGAACAGATTACCTCACGCGGGATCGGCAACGGTATTTCGCTTATCATCATGGCGGGCATCGTCGCTCAGCTCCCGCGGCTTGCAGTGAACCTACTCGAAGGCGCGCGTACCGGCTCGATCAGCGGTTTCGTCATCGTCGGTTTCATGGCGATGTTTGTGTTCCTGACACTTCTCATTGTGTTTATGGAGCGCGGTCAGCGCCGCGTCCTTATCCAATATCCAAAGCGTGCAACACAGCGCGGCATGATGCAGGCCGACCGTAGCCATTTGCCGCTGAAGATTAATACTGCAGGCGTCATTCCGCCAATCTTCGCTTCGTCGCTTTTGCTGTTGCCGATTACGATTACCCAGTTGGGTGGCAATAAGGTTGCGGGCGAAAGCCAGTTTGGCGATTTCGTCATCACGCTGAACCAGTATCTGGCGCATGGTCAGCCAATTTACCTACTGCTTTACGGCCTCGGTATCGTCTTCTTCTGCTTTTTCTACACGGCGGTTGTCTTCAACCCCGAAGAAACGTCAGAGAACCTCAAAAAGGCAGGCGGCTTCATTCCGGGTATCCGTCCCGGCAAGAACACCGAGACGTATCTTGATTATGTCCTCACGCGTATCACGGTACTCGGTGCTGCCTATCTGACCTTGGTCTGCTTGTTGCCCGATTATGTAATGGCGCAAACCGGGCAGCAGCAATTTTTTGCTATTGGCGGAACGAGCTTACTGATTCTGGTAAATGTCACCATCGACACGATCTCGCAAATTCAGAGCCATTTGCTGGCGCACCAATATGGCGATCTGCTCAAAAAGGCGAAGCTTAAGGGTGGACGCGCCCGATAAACGGCGCGACATTCGGACCGGGTAGGGGAAGCGTTTCATGAATATCATCCTTTTAGGGCCTCCGGGCGCAGGCAAGGGCACGCAGGCCGCCTTCCTCGTTGAAAAATACGGAATGGTTCAACTGTCCACCGGCGACATATTGCGCGCTGCAGTGAAGGCGGGGACCGATGTGGGTAAAATGGCCGACGAGATCATGAAAGCGGGCAAGCTGTTTCCCGACGAGTTGATGGCCGAGATTCTGGGCGAGCATATGGATGCCATTCCCGCTGACAAAGGCCTGATCTTCGACGGCTATCCCCGCACCGCGCCGCAGGTTGCGTTGCTTGACGGATTGCTGTCGTCACGCGGCCGGACGCTGGACCACGTGATTGAACTGGTTGTGGATGAAGATGCACTCGTCGAGCGTATCGTTGGTCGCTACACCTGCGCCAGCTGCGGCGAAGGCTATCATGATACGTTCAAGCAGCCAAAAGTCGCGACCACCTGCGACAAATGCGGCGCGCATGAGTTCAAGCGTCGCCCCGACGACAATGAAGAAACCGTCCGCACCCGCATGGCCGAATATCGCGCCAAAACCGAACCGATTCTGCCCCTTTATGACGAACGAGGCTTGGTTACCCGTGTCGACGGCATGGCTGCAATCGATGAGGTGACAGAAGCGATTGAGGCGATAATCGCCTAGTTCCAATATTCGGGATTGCCGTTTTCCATGTGACAGGGTTAAACCTAGCTGCATGAAAATGCTTCTGACCGCGGCTGCTGCGATTGCAGCCTCTTCATCCCCCGCTTTCGCCGAGGTCAAGGCGACCTCGGACACCGGTTTCAACGTCGTCCACATCACCTCTGTTGCAGCAACGCCGGACGAAATCTGGAAACGCCTGCTTGCGCCAAAAGATTGGTGGAACAAGGCCCATAGCTGGTCGGGTTCAAGCGCAGGCTTCTATATCGATGCCCAGGCCAATGGCTGTTTTTGCGAATTGTTTCAGGAAAAGGGCGCTGATGGCAAATTAAAGACCGTTGGCAGCGTTGAGCATATGCGGGTGATTTTTGCACAGCCCGGAAAAGTTTTGCGAATGCAGGGGGCGTTGGGGCCGCTGCAATCCGAGGCTGTAATCGGGACGCTGACCGTTGCGATTGAGCCTGCAAAGGACAGCAAGACGACCAAGGTCAGTTTCTCTTACGTTGTGGGTGGGTATATGCGCTACAAGGTGCCCGAGATTGCGCCCGCGGTGGACAAGGTTCTGGGCGAACAGTTCAAAAATATGCTGCAGCCATTCACGCCAGCAGGTGGAGAGGAGGCCAAAGTCGATGGCTTCTCGCTCGATGTAGATAAATTGGAAGAACCCAAGACCGATGAAGCCGAAGCGGCGGGGCCGCCCAACCCGGATCCTGCATAATTGGCGCTGGGGGCGGGCAAAAAACAGCAGGGCGGTGCCAAAGTCGAAATCGGCTGGTGCGAAATGGTCGATATTCCAAGCCTTGGACTGACGCAGGTTCATGCCAAGATGGACACGGGCGCTGCCACTTCGTCAATCCACGCCAGCCGGGTGAAGCCCATCACGAAGGACGGCAAACCGTGGGTCGAATTCTGGTTCCGGCTGAATGCTGGGGAAAAACCTAAGCGTTACGAAGCCCCGGTCATTGATCGCCGTATGGTACGCAGTTCTAATGGCGAGCAACAGGATCGCTATGTCATCGCAGCGCAATTTTGTTTTGGTAAGCTTTGCTGGAACGGGCAGCTTACCTTGGCGAACCGGCGGTCGATGGCGTTTCCCTTGCTAATCGGGCGGCGGGCGTTAAGGCGCGGCTTTCTCGTCAATAGCGGACGACGCTGGGTTCTTGGAAAACCGGCGCAGTAAGAAAGAAAAATAGATGAAAATCGCGATGTTGGCGCGGAACGCTGACCTTTATTCGCACCAGCGCATCGTGGAGGCGGCGCGGGCGCGGGGGCACGAGATTGATGTGCTAAATACGTTGCGGGTGACGATGAATATCACTTCGCACCGGCCCGAAGCCTATTACCAAGGTGAGAAGCTCGGCAAATATGACGCAGTGATCCCGCGCATCGGCGCGTCGGTGACCTTTTATGGGCTGGCGGTGCTGAGACAGTTCGAGATGATGAATGTCTGGCCGCTAAACGAAAGTGTCGCCATCGGAAGGTCGCGCGACAAATTGCGGTCCTTGCAAATATTGGCGAAGAAGGGTTTGGGGCTGCCAGTAACAGCATTCGCCCACGACCCGCGACAGACCGACGAGGTTATCAAGATGGTCGGCGGCGCGCCAGTCGTCATCAAATTGCTTGAAGGCACCCAAGGCATTGGAGTCGTGCTAGGCGAAACCGAAAAATCGGCACGCTCGGTCATCGAGGCGTTTCGCGGGGCGAATGTGAACATATTGGTGCAGGAGTTCATCAAGGAAGCGAACGCCACCGACATTCGCTGCTTTGTGATTGGCAACAAGGTTGTCGCTGCAATGCAGCGCAAAGGCGCGGAAGGCGATTTCCGGTCCAATCTCCATCGCGGTGGTTCTGCCGAACCGATCAAGATTACACCTGAAGAACGCTCAACCGCCGTTCGCGCTGCTCGTGCGATGGGGCTAAATGTCGCAGGTGTCGATATGCTTCGGTCCAACCATGGCCCGGTCATCATGGAAGTGAACAGCTCCCCAGGGCTCGAGGGTATCGAAAAGGCCAGCGGCAAGGATATTGCGGGCCGAATAATTGAATTCATCGAGGAAAACGCGGTGAGTGGCAAAACCAAGACCAAAGGCAAGGGATGAGCTGCCGTCGGTCTTGACAGTAAGCGCGACTCACCCTAAGGCGCACCTAATTCCGAACATCTGGTACAGCCCAGCAGCGCTTTAACGCGTCCGCTGGTTTTGTGCGTTTCGGAATATCATCAGCGTTGAGATAGGGTTTGTCCTTCGGGGCACCTGTGGAGCAGGAGTAAATAAATTGGCACGTATTGCCGGAGTTAACATTCCAACCAACAAGCGCGTGATCATTGCGCTTACCTACATTCACGGTATCGGCCGCACCAAAGCCGTCGAAATCGCGAACAAGCTGGGAATTGATCATAGCCGCCGTGTGCAGGACCTTTCGGATGCCGAAGTATTGCAAATCCGCGAAACCATCGATTCGGATCACACCGTAGAAGGCGATCTTCGCCGGACAACGTCGATGAACATCAAGCGTCTTATGGACCTCGCCTGCTACCGTGGCCTTCGCCATCGTAAGGGCCTTCCGGTCCGTGGCCAGCGTACGCATACCAATGCGCGCACCCGTAAGGGTAAGTCCAAGGCAATCGCGGGCAAGAAGAAGTAAAGCAGGGCTTACGCCTACTTACTTTTTTTCGCATAATTCGAATAGGATACTCACATTATGGCACGCGAACCACAGCGCATTAAAAAGCGGGAACGCAAGAATATTTCGGCCGGTGTTGCCCATGTCAACGCCAGCTTCAACAATACGATGATCACGATCACCGATGCCCAGGGCAACGCTATCAGCTGGTCTTCGGCAGGCACGATGGGCTTCAAGGGCAGCCGCAAGTCGACTCCTTATGCAGCGCAGGTTGCTGCAGAAGATGCAGGTAAAAAGGCAGCCGAACATGGCGTCCGCACGCTGGAAGTCGAAGTCAAGGGCCCCGGTTCGGGCCGCGAGTCCGCACTACGCGCTTTGCAGGCGGTGGGCTTCACCATCACCTCGATCCGCGACGTGACATCGATTCCGCATAACGGCGTTCGTCCTTCGAAACGCCGCCGCGTTTAAGCATTCGTTTCAGGAACGGCTGGCCAGTCGTTCCTTCTTTTACCCGCAGACCGGCACGGTGCACCAAATGCCGGTTTAGCAAAACCCAAGGGGAAATCCATGTCCGTCAATATCAAGAACTGGCAGGAACTAAAAAAGCCCAACGCCCTCGAACTCAAGTCGGGTAGCGATGCGAAGCGTAAGGCAACATTCGTTGCTGAGCCACTTGAGCGCGGCTTTGGCCTGACACTCGGCAATGCGCTCCGCCGCGTATTGCTTTCGTCGCTGCAGGGCGCAGCGATTACATCGATCAAAATCGAAAACGTGCTGCACGAATTCTCGTCGCTTGCGGGTGTGCGTGAAGATGTCACCGACATCGTTCTCAACATTAAGCAGGTTGCGCTGAAGATGGAAGGCGAAGGCCCCAAGCGCATGCAGCTTTCGGCCACAGGCCCTGCCACGGTCAAAGCTGGTGATATCGCGGTTTCGGGCGACATCGTTGTGATGAACCCCGACCTCGTCATCTGCCATCTCGATGACGGCGCAAGCTTCAACATGGAAATCACCGCCGACAGCGGCAAGGGCTATGTTCCAGCTGTTGCGAACCGTCCTGCAGACGCGCCAATCGGTCTAATCCCTGTTGATTCGCTGTACAGCCCGGTTCGCCAGGTTGCCTACAAGGTCGATAACGCACGTATCGGACAAGAGCTCGATTACGACAAATTGAGCCTGACTATCGAAACCGACGGCACCGTAACTCCAGAAGACGCCGTGGCTTATGCTGCGCGCATCCTTCAGGACCAGTTGCAGGTATTCGTCCACTTCGAAGATTCAATGGCAGCTTCTTCGCCGATGATCGGCATGGCGGCTCCTTCGGCTTCGTCGGAAGAATCGGACGCGAACCAGCTCAACCGTTATCTGTTGAAGAAGGTCGACGAGCTCGAACTGTCGGTCCGCAGCGCAAATTGCCTGAAGAACGACAATATCATTTACATCGGCGACCTCGTGCAAAAGAGCGAGGCCGAAATGCTGCGTACCCCGAATTTCGGCCGCAAGTCCTTGAACGAAATCAAGGAAGTGCTGTCGTCAATGGGCCTGCGTCTCGGCATGGATATTCCTGGCTGGCCGCCGGAAAATATCGAAGAAATGGCCAAGAAGCTTGAACAAGAGCTTTTGGGCTAAAAGTAATATGGGCCAAAGTGGTACTTTGGCCCAATTTTAAGGGCAAAGGCTCCCCCTCAAGCGGGCCGGGATCGGGCTACCTCATACGGGCCCCCTACGAACGAAGGAATGAAATATGCGCCATAAAGTTGGCCACCGTAAGCTTCAACGCCCTACCGCGCACCGTAATGCAATGCTGCGCAACATGGCGGCGTCGCTCATCAAGCATGAGCAAATCAAGACCACATTGCCAAAGGCCCGCGAACTGCGTCCTTATGTCGAAAAGCTGATTACGCTGGCGAAAAAGGGTGGCCTGTCCAACCGTCGCCTCGCGATGAGCCGCTTGATGGACGACACGCAGCTGGTCAAATTGTTCGACACGCTTGCTGCGCGCTATGAAGGCCGCGACGGCGGTTACACTCGCGTTATCAAGGCTGGTTTCCGTGGAAGCGATGCAGCCCCAATGGGCGTCATCGAACTGGTCGACCGCGATGTTTCGGCCAAGGGCCAAGACAGCGGTCCGGTTGAAATGATGGACGACGACGGCGAATAAGCCATTTTCGCTTTGAAGTTAAAAAGGGCGGTATCCGAAAGGGTGCCGCCTTTTTTCATACTTTGGGGTGATTGATTAGCGCGCACCGCCGCGATGGGCACACCGTAATAGCAGGCAGGAAATGAACCATGCTGCCGAAAGCATTATGGTGAAAATGCCACCGCGCGGGTCAATACCCAGAATTCCTGCGAAGATGCCTATGGTGGCTTGCAACGATCCGGCAGCGAACATCGCTTGGTGTAAAATCCCTCCAACGAAACGCGATATGATGCTGCCCGTGATCGCAATCAGCAACACGGCGCCGAAGCAAAGGTTGATCGGATTGTCTTCATTGCCGATCATGCCGACGGCCAGGTTCGACCAGATCACCATAAAGCCGGCTAGCACCGCGAACATCGACCCGAAGCGGAAATACCAATTGGCGGACTTGCGCACCGCCAGTTCGATCAGTCCGCCAACTATGCCGAAAATGACAGCCGCGAATATAAAGTCGGTTTCGTCCCAATCGACTTCATTGGTAAATTGCATTGCCACGAGGGGCGCGAGAACAAGCGCCGCTGCTGCGCCCCAGCCGATAATTCGCCAGATATTGAAGCGCCGACTGGCCGCCGGATTTGCTGTGATGCTCATAAGATTGCCCTTTTCGATAATACGAGGCTATGCGTCTAGCGGGCGGCGATGTGAGCGGCATGAGCGGGGCATGAGCATTTGGTGAAAAATGAAATCGGGTAGTTTTCGCTTTGACCGCTTCACGCTCGACGTGAGCGAAAGGATGCTGCGCCGCGACGGAGCGGCGCTTGATGTCAGCAATCGCTATTTCGATGCGCTCACTTTGTTGGTTAGTGAAGCTGGCGGTCTGGTATCGAAGGACCGCTTCATGGATGAAGTCTGGCGCGGGGTGCCAGTGACTGACGAAGCGCTGACCCAATGCATTCGCGCCCTGCGACGCGAATTGGGTGATGATGCGGCTAGGCCGCGCTTTATCGAAACGGTGCCCAAGCACGGGTACCGATTTATTGCGAACGTGGAGGGCGCAGAGGCGCGGGACGTCGCTGACCCAGAGATGACAGACCATCGCTGGCGCTACTTTTTTGCGCTTGCCGGCGCGGGCGTGGTTGGTGGTGGTTTGGCCGGATTGCTTGGCGGAATATTTTACGGTTTTGCCGGAGCAGCGCAACCGTTGGCGCCGGGCATGGGCGCGGCGTCCATCGTTTTGGTGCTGACCGCAGTTTCCGTCCTCATTGCGTTGGTCGGGGCGGCCGGAGTCAGCTTCGGCATCGCGGCCGGCCGCTTGGTGAATGCCAATGCTTGGCAATGGACCGTTGGCGGTGGCGCGCTTGGCGGATTGTTGGTGGGCGGCATCGTCAAGCTGCTCGGCCTTGATGCGTTCAACCTGCTTTTGGGGCAATCGCCGGGCAACATTACCGGCGCGCCAGAAGGGGCGGTGATCGGCGGCGCTGTCGGCTTGGGCGTATGGTTGAGCGACCGGTTTGAGGGCACATTCTTCCGCAAGATACTGCCCGCCGCCATAGCGGGGGGTATAGCGGGGGCAGCAATACCCGTGATCGGTGGCCGGTTACTTGGTGGCAGTCTTGCGTTGCTGTCGGACGTGCTTCCGAAATCCCGCCTCCGGCTTGACCGGATCGGCGCAACATTCGGCGAGGACGGCTTCGGCCCGATCAGCCAAATCGTCACCGGAGCCATGGAAGGCATGCTGCTAGCTGCCTGCATTGCCGCCGCGATATTGTTAGCGCGGCGGCAACTGACGAATTAGCCGATCAAGCGAGCGTACGCACCTTCGGTTCGCGGTCGAAATGTCGAAGTTTCGCCGCAGCGATGAACTTGGCGCTCAGGTCGGTTATGCCTTCGTCGGGCTCGACGCGGGCTTTGTCCAATAAAGGCTGCGCGGCTTCATTGGCACCAATGGCTTTCAAGTGAACGAATGCATTGGCGACGAAATCGACCGCCGCGCTGTCTTTGAGTAGCGTTTCGGTTCCACCATCTGACAACACCAACGCCACGGCATCGAACAATTGCGACGGCGTTCCTGCGAGCTGACCATCGGCTTTGCGAACCGACCCATCGGCCAGTTTCGCGCCGCCGACCTTTGGCGCAATCAGGACTGCTTTGCCCTTCGCCTTGGTGATTGCAGCGACAACAGCGTCGATCTCGGCGCCGTCTGACCCATCGGCGTAAAGGATACCGACGCTTCGGCCTTCCAGCGTTTCTTTCATATTCTTCTGGATCGATAGCGCCGGGCTTGGTTTTGCATCGACCGGCTCGCGCGCCGCCTTGGCTTTGGGCGGCAACTTGATGCCAAGACCGTCTGCAACGCGTTGGGCCAGTTCTTCGTCCACATTGCGCAGATTGCCGACCATACGCGGCGGCACCTGATTCAGTTGGCCGACCTTGGACAATTCAAACGTGAATGACGATGCCACATGTGCGCGTTCATTGTCGGTTAGCGAAATCCAGAACTGGCGCGCCTGACTGTAATGGTCAGCAAATAATTCGGCTCGAACGCGGAGCTTGTCACCACTTTCATCATCTCCTGTCGGTGCAGTGGTCGATGCAAAGCCGGTCATCGGGCATTCGCGACCGCCACCTTCCTCGCCATGTGCGGCTAGGCTGTTCGGCTCGTAATTGGCGCGGCCTTTCGGGACGTTCATCTGCATCTGGCCGTCTCGCTGAAAGTTCATCACCGGACATTTCGGCGCGTTGATCGGCAACTGATGGAAATTGGCGGTCCCCAAACGCGACTTCTGCGTGTCGAGATAGGAGAATAAACGCCCTTGCAGCAGCGGATCGTTCGAGAAATCGACGCCGGGAACGATATTGCCCGGACAGAATGCGACCTGCTCGGTTTCTGCAAAGAAATTGTCTGGATTACGATCAAGCACCATCCGCCCGATGATCCGCACAGGCACATCTTCCTCGGGAATGATCTTGGTCGGGTCGAGCACGTCATAGGGTTGCGCATCGGCAAATTTGCGGTCGAATGCTTGGATGCCAAGCTCCCATTCGGGAAAGTCGCCGCCGTCGATCGCTTCGTAAAGATCGCGGCGGTGATAGTCATTGTCTGCGGCTTGCAGCTTCAATGCTTCGTCCCAGACGGTCGATTGCAAGCCAAGCTTCGGCTTCCAATGGAATTTGACAAAGGTCGATTTACCAGCGGCGTTGACCAGCTGGAAAGTATGGACGCCGAAACCTTCGATCATACGCAGCGAGCGCGGGATCGTCCGGTCGGACATCGCCCACATCAGCATATGGGTGGTTTCGGGCATCAGCGACGCCCAGTCCCAAAAAGTGTCATGCGCGCTGCCTGCTTGCGGGTAGCCGCTATTCGCCTCCATCTTGACCGAGTGAACAAGATCGGGAAACTTCATCGCGTCCTGAATGAAGAACACAGGGATGTTGTTGCCAACCAGATCCCAATTGCCTTCGCTGGTGTAGAATTTGACCGCAAACCCACGCACATCGCGCGGTGTGTCAACCGAACCGGCACCACCAGCGACGGTCGAGAAGCGTGTAAATACAGGTGTCTTTGTGCCCTTAACAAACAACGCCGCTTTGCTCAGGTCAGAAATATCGTCGGTTGCCTCAAAATAGCCGTGCGCCGCAGAACCGCGCGCGTGGACGATGCGTTCAGGGATTCGTTCATGATCGAAATGGAAGATCTTCTCACGCAGAACGAAATCTTCAAGCAACGCAGGCCCGCGCGCTCCGGCCTTCAGACTGTTCTGGTTGTCGGAAACCCGGATGCCCTGATTTGTTGTCAGATGCGCGCTGGCATCGGCGTGCGATTCTTTTTCGGCCACCTGTTGATGCGTTTCGCCGCCCATACCTTGTTTTGTTTGAAAAGGTTCGGTCTTCGCCATTTTCCATCTCCGATAAATCATCCCGGAAAAGTCCGGGGGCATAAGAGACAAAACCCGCCGCAACCCAAAAAGTTGCGGTGATGGAGCATTCGACCAACCAACGACATTTTCTTGCGGACGACCGACCGAATATATTGGCTAAGCACCAAGGACGCTCTACGCATGTGCGGAAATGGTTTTGAGAGCTGGGGAATGATGAGATGCGGAATGAATTTTTGCTTGGGGTTGCAGTCGTCATGATGATGCTGCCCTCCACAGCTGTCGCTGCTGACGATGCTGCTGCAACAGCTGCAGACAGCTACACGGTCCTGAAATATCCCGAAACAACGAAGGTCAACGTCGTCGAGGAACAGTTCGGCATGAAGGTTGCCGATGCGTATCGCTGGCTGGAGGATGATGTTCGCGTCAACCCCGCGGTGGCAGATTGGGTAAAGGCGCAGAACGCGGTGACGGACGCCTATCTAGAGACGCTGCCCGGCAAAGATATTCTCGCCGCAAAGATGAAGAAGCTGTTCGACTATGAGCGCTTTGGCTTGCCCGAAAAGGCAGGTGGATATTATTTTTTCACCAAGAATGACGGGCTGCAAAATCAGTCGGTGCTCTATGTGCGCAAAGGCTTGGGTGGCAATGATCGCATCCTTATCGATCCAAATAAATGGGCGAAAGACGGCGCCACTGCACTCGACAGCTGGGTTCCATCCAAAAATGGCAAGCTTTTGGCTTATTCAATTCAGGACGGGGGGTCCGATTGGCGGACGATCAGAGTGCTGGATACAAAAACAGGCACAGTGCTGCCCGATGAAATCAAATGGGCCAAGTTCACAAATATCAGCTGGGTGGGCAATGAAGGCTTTCTCTATTCGCGCTTTGCCGAGCCAAAAGAGGGGGCCGCATTCCAGCAGCTGAACTACAATCAAACTGTATATTATCACAAAATCGGGACACCGCAGTCAGAGGATAAGGCCGTCTACTCGACACCCGAAAAGCCCGAATATGGCCACAGCGCGCAGGTGACGCATGACGGCAAATGGGCGCTCATCACCACCTCGTCCGGCACCGATGAGAAATATGAACTGCACATCATGCCGCTTGGCAAAAAACCGGCATGGAAGGCCGCGCCGCTGGTGAAGGGGCTGGAGCATGAATGGCAGCTGGTTGAGGGCATGGGGAACAAATTGTGGTTCGTGACGAATAAGGACGCGCCGAAGTCGAAGGTGGTCACCGTCGATTTGAATGCCAAGGTTTTAAATCGCATAGAATGCGAGGATAAGTCAAACCCAGCGAATGTCTGCATGGGGGAAGCATATGCGTTCACCGACGTTGTTGCCGAGCGCGCCGAGACCTTGTCGCGAGCGCAAATTGTAGGCCAGCGACTGATCCTGTCTTACATCAAGGACGCGAAATCGATGGCCTTGATGACCAATTTGGCTGGCGGGCCAGTGCAGGAAATCGCGCTGAATGCGATAGGTACCGCTAGCGGTTTTTCAGGAACGCCGGGTGATCCGGAGACCTTCTACGGCTTCTCCAGCTTCAACCAGCCGGGTGCTGTATATCGTTTTGATAGCAACAGCGGCAAATCGACCGTTTTTGCCCAGCCGAAACTGAGCTTCAATCCCGACGATTTTTCGGTCACGCAGGTCTTCTACCCGTCGAAGGACGGCACAAATATACCGATGTTCATTGTTCACAAAAAGGGACTGGATATGAGCAAGGGCGCGCCGACATTGCTCTACGGCTACGGCGGGTTCAACATTTCGCAGACACCAACCTATTCGGCGACACGAATGGCATGGATCCAGTCGGGCGGGGTATTTGCTCTGGCGAACCTGCGCGGCGGCGGCGAATATGGGAAGCCGTGGCATGACGCCGGCCGCCTGATGAACAAGCAAAATGTGTTCGATGATTTCGCTGCAGCTGGTGAGTATCTCATCGCCAAGGGCATTTCGGCCAAGGGTAAGCTCGCCATCGAGGGCCGCTCAAACGGCGGCCTGTTGGTCGGCGCCGCAGTCAATCAACGTCCAGACCTGTTCGCGGCTGGACATGCAGCGGTTGGCGTGATGGATATGGTCCGCTTCGACCGCTTCACGGCGGGGCGTTACTGGGTCGATGATTATGGCTACCCGAACAAGGAAGCCGATTTCAAAATGCAGATGACCTATTCGCCTTATCACAACATCAAATCGGGCGTCGATTATCCCGCTGTCATCGTCTCCACTGCCGACACCGATGACCGCGTCGTGCCGGGCCATAGCTTTAAATATATCAGCGCATTGCAGGCGGCAAAGACCGGCGACAAACCCAAGGTCATTCGTATCGAGAGCCGTGCAGGACATGGCTCCGGCAAGCCCACCGATAAGCTGATTGACGAATATTCGGATATTTACGCGTTTTTGGCGAGATGGACCGGGCTGGAATTGAAGGCGGAGTAGCTAAGCTGCGGCGAGAATGGCCGCCTCATCGGCAAAGGCGCGTCCTACGGCTGGGCGCGCCATGATAAGATCGCGATAGGCGGTCAGCACCGGCCAAGGCGTAAGGTCAATTCCTGCAGGCTGTGCCCAGCCGAGTGTGGTTACGAGATAGGCGTCTGCGATGGTGAAATGATTGCCAACCAGATAGTCGTGGTCGGACAGGTGCCCCGATAGAAAATCGTATTTTGCCGCGACCGAATTGCGCGCGTAATCTTTCATTGCGTGCGGAATCGCTGGATTAAACAGCATGAAATAAACCGACTTGTGAATTTCTGTCGAGATATAGTTCAGCCACTGGTGCAGCCGCGTGCGCTCCAGAGACCCCGGCGGCGGCGCTAAGCCGCTATCAGGTGCACGATCAGCGACATATTGCAGCACTGCAGGGCCTTCGGTCAGGACATCGCCGTCGTCGGTTCGAAGTGCCGGGACCTGACCTTTGGGATTCATCGCAAGATAATCACGCCCATCGCCGGTTTGTTTCGACGACAGCGTCACTTGATGAAATGTAGCGTCCTGGTCAGTCTCATACAGCGCGATGCGGGTCGCAAGCGAGCAGGACATGGGGGCAAAATACAGTTCCATTGGCGTTTCCTCCGGATGAATAATGAGGACTTTCGGCATGCGAATGCAAGCAACATTCTGTTCATAAAAAATGCCATTTACATGAACGGATGCTGACAACTCAATTCAGCATCCGGTCAAAACGAATCACCTAATTCATCTTTGCCAGCACGGGAAACACCCCGCCGCGGCAAAGGAGATACGACGATGAAGATTTTGACCAAAAGCTTGCTTGGCGCCGGAGCTGCTGCTGCAGCTTTGGTTAGTGTCGCAGCACCTGCTCAGGCACGTGACCGCTATGACCGTGACAATATCAGCGCAGGCGAAGTTATTGCCGGTGCGGTAATCTTGGGCGGCCTTGCCGCTGTTATTGCGTCTGCGGACAATAATCGGGACGGACGTTACAATGATGGTCGCTACGATGATCGCAACTATAATCGCGATGGCTATGATTATGGCCGCAGCGGTTATGGCTACAACAATCGCTATGGCGGTGGTCGTTCGGCGGTCAACCAGTGTGTCAACGCCGTCGAAACACGGGCCAACCGCTATGCACGCTCGGACGTCACGGAAATCCGCAAGATCGACCGCACGCGTTATGGGTACAAAGTGAGTGGTAAGCTTGTCGTGCAGGACGGATGGCGCGGACAGGATCGCGGCTACAATCGTTACGACCGTGATGATCGTTACGAGCGGAATGACCGCTATGGAAATGGTGGTTATGCCCGTGGTTATGACAAGGGCCGCTTCACTTGCTATGTCGAGCGCGGCCGGGTGATCGACATCGACTATAGCGGCCTCGACCAGTGGCGCTAAGCGTTCGCTTGTAATTGAGACAAACTGGTTCAGCCTGGCGACAGGCTGAACCTTTTATCTATCGACGAATGGAGCTTAGGCTTCGCAACGGGAGGCAAATATGGGGTATTTTCGCAAGCTCACGCTGGCCATCGGTTCAGCCACATTATTGGCGACTTCGGTAACGCCTGCAATGGCAGCGGTTTCGCTGGACCGCGGGCATTCAGTATTACAATCAGCGGGCGAATATAATGGATGGGGCGGCCGCCACCGTTATCGCCATCGCGACCGCGTCGATGGGGGCGATATACTTGCGGGCATCGCAATCCTTGCTGGTATTGCCATTGTCGCCGATGCGGCGAGCAAAAATAGCCAGCGCAATCGTGGTGCCGACCGCTACCCCACCGACGGCTACCCCGAAAACGAACCCAGCCGGACTCGTGACGACCGCAACAATGATGTGGGCAGCGCAGTTGAGGCCTGCACCTCAGCGGTGGAACGCGACAATGCGCGCGTCGATGAAATCCGTTCGGTCACCCGCGATGGCGCACGCTGGCAAGTTGAGGGCAGCCTGTCGGGCGGCGAGGACGACAGCTTCACCTGCGGTGCAACCAATGGCGAGGTTGATTTCGTGCAGTTCGGTGACCGCGCTCTCTGATTATTCCATTGATCCGATCAGGAATGGGCCGTTTTTGCGGCGGCCCATTCCGACTTGGTCTGACCCCACGCATGGACCGGGATATGCTCGAACGGATCAGGCAGGCGCGTTGGCCCTTGGTCATAGGAACCAAGTCGTTCGGCCAGCGCAACTGACGCTGTATTCGCAGGATCGATAGTGTGGATCACATTATCCCAGCCCAATACATCGAACGCGTAATCGATGCTTGCAACAGCAGCTTCGTGTGCAAAACCCTTTCCGGCATATTCGCGCGCCACGCCCCAGCCGACTTCGGTGCCGGGCCAGCCTTCGGGCATCCAAGGTCCGGTGCGGCCGACCCATTGCCCAGTGTCGCGCAGGATCATCGAAAACATCGCATAGCCGCGGACCTGCCAGGCACCGACCATCATGCAGAGCATGCGCCAAGCTTCCGACCGGCCTTTGGTTCCGCCCAAGTGGCGCATCGTTTCAGGGTCGGCCGCAAAGGCTGCCCAGCCATCAAAATCCTCGGCGGAAGGCGGACGCAAGATCAGGCGCTCGGTCATCAAGAAAGGTCCGCTGCTCATATTCTTCCTCCCTGTAAACGTGCAGGCTTATGCGGTCTGGTCGGCTGGCGCACAAGAAAAAGCGGCACCGCCATTTCTGGCGATGCCGCAACGTCATGAACCGGGCAAAAGTGGAGGGGGAATCCCGGTTCAATCTCACATATTATCTGCAGCGACGGCCCTTTTCGATTTCGCGACCAAGCAATGCGCCGCCTGCGGCACCGATTATCGTGCCGGTAGCCCGGTCGCCGCGGGTGTCAATTGCACGGCCGGCAAGCGCGCCTGCAGCTGCCCCGATCACCAGACCGGTAGTACCGTCTTTGCGGCGACAATAAGTGCGACCATCCTTGCCACGCCATTCGCGATATTTGCGATTGCGGTTCTGGTACGACACATCTTCCTTATATCCAGTTGTTGCGGTCGTGACCGAAAACTGGTCGGCGGCAACCACGGCAGTGGTTGGCAAAAGTAAAGTAGATGCGGCCAAAGCCATTATTGTCTTCTTCACGGGATTTTCTCCTTCTTGAACCATTCTCGAATGTGACAACTCTTCAACCGCGTTTCGGTTGCATTTGAGGCAGAATTAATGATGAATTTCCGCCCGTCCGTTGCCTATCGACGTTAAATCAGCGGCAACGATAGTCGCCGCGATCGATTTCGCGCCCGAGCAAGGCGCCACCGGCTGCTCCCAGGATTGCGCCCAGCGTTTTGTCACCAGGACCTGCGACTTCGTTACCAACGAGCCCGCCGACGGCCGCGCCGATAATCAAGCCCGTGGTGCCGTCATCGCGGCGGCAATAATAGCGGCCATCGTCCCCGCGCCATAGACGTGTATCGTCGCGGATATACTGCGCATCACGACGTCCTTCATAATAGCCGCGATCATATGAGCGCTGCTTGTTCTTTTTGTGGCCCCATGCCTTTGCGTGGGCGGGAGGGTCGGCAAGTACGGCACTGGTTGGCACAACGAGGGTTGCTGCCGCCAATGCCAGAACTGATTTTTTCATGGTCTTTCTCCTTTTCTACTGAAGGACGCATGATATTTGACCGCTCGGCATGAACGGTTGTTGCATCGCTCGTTCAGGAAAGGATGAAGCGTTTTGGCAGACCGACGAACGGTTGCTTGCTGCCAATCTAAAAACCCGAAAGCTTTGCCATCTCGGATCCGATTGCGCCAAAGTCTTCGTTTTTCAGTTTCGTGTCCGCATCATTGAGTCGCCGAACTATGGCGCTGCCCTTTGCCGCTGATAAAGTCGTCGCCCATGTTCCGTCTCCACTTGCTCATTGCCATCTGTTCAGAGAGGTTTGGGCCTGCTCCGAATGTATCACGGGTGGTGCGCGCCGAACAGATTGCATTACATTGTTTTGTCAGCGCTCGCCTGGGTCGGATGCGTGGCGGAAATCCTTTGGTCGTAGTCCGTAGCGATGCAGCTTGTCATAGAGCGTTTTGCGGGGCGTACTCATCGCTTGCTCAAGTCGGACGACATCGCCGCCAACGGAGCGTAGCGCGTTCTCGATCACCGTCCGTTCGAACTCTGCCACCATTAAGTGGAGCGAGCGACTATCCACTGCAACCTGTGCCGCTTTATCGGGGACGTTGAACCCGATCGCCCAGCTCCGGGCAAACGCTTCGAGTTCCCGGACATTGCCCGGCCACTCATATGTCTGCAAATGTTGCCAGACGTCATCGGTTATCCCGCGATGCGCTAACCCGAGTTCGGCTTCATGCCGGGCAAGGAAATGCCGAAACAGCCCGGCAATGTCCTCGCGCCGCCTGGCCAGTGGAGCCATCATCAGCCTGACCGCGCTGAGCCGTTCGTGGAACAGACTTTTACGGCCATCAACAAGGCCGGGCGGGATGTGCAATTGCCGCGTCACCACGACACACAAATTCAGCTTGCGGGAACGCTCGGCTCCAGCAGGCACGATGGACCGGGTATTCAAGACCGACAGCAGCCTGGCCTGCAATTGCGGTGGGGCGGCCTCGATCTCGTCGATAAGCAAAGTTCCGCCATTGGCCCGCTCGATCAACCCGGTTCGCGACAGGCCGCCACGGCCCGGTTCTCGACCAAACAGCAGCAGATCGGCATCCTGATGGGTAAGCGTGCCGGCATCGATGCCAATAAACGGGCGATTATGGCGAGGGCCAAGTTCATGGATCAATTTTGCAACGAAAGTCTTGCCGGTCCCCGTCGCGCCTTCAATCGTTACATCGACCTCTGCTTGGGCTACCGCCGAAAGCATGCTGCGCATCCGCATGGCGTATTCCGATGAACCGATGAACCCAATTTTCGCCTGCTGCTTCAGGGCTTGGCGAAGTCTGCGGTTCTCCAGCACCAGCTGACGCCGCTCTGCCGCTTTTGTGATCGCACGGATTAATGCCGCGGAAGAATACGGCTTTGTGAGAAAATCTGTTGCTCCGTCCTTCATTGCGGCAACGGCCATCGCCACATCGCCATGGCCAGTGGTGATGATCATCGGCAAATCAGGGTCGCGTTCCTGTAAATGCGCAAACAGAGCCAAACCATCCATGCCCGGCAAACGCACGTCACTAACCACTACGCCTGGGAAATCATTCGATATGGTCGAGAGCGCGGAATGTGCGTCGCCAAACAGCGCGACCTCCATGCCTTCCAAGCGCAACGCCTCCGCCACGGCTGGGCCGAGGGCTTCGTCATCCTCGACCAGAACGACATTGATTTGCTGGCGGTCGGTCATGAGCTGGGGATCAGCATTGTGAAGCGGGCACCCTGTGCTACCTGTTCTTCCACCAAATCGCCACCCAGTCTACGCATGATATCCTGCGAAATCACCAGCCCCAAGCCGAGCCCGTCAGGCTTGGTCGTGGCAAAGGGCTGGAAAAGGCTGGAGCGTTGTTCCGGCGTAATGCCTGGGCCGCTATCAGTCACCGAAAGCCGCCGGAACTGACCCGTTTCTTCGATGCCAATGGAGACCATGCCGCCTTGCCCGGTTGCGTCGAAGGCGTTTTGCAAAAGATTCACCAAAACCTGTTCGAGCGCAACATGCTCCCCGCGGACGATCAGGTCGAGAGCAGACTCGGCCGGTAGGACAAGATCGATGTCAAGCTGCACCAACCGGTCGCGCAGTAGCAGCAACGCACCATCAACCATCTGACGGAGCGGAACCTGTCGCGGCTCGCAGTCGCCACGACGACTGAACCGACGCAACTCATCCGTTATGGTGCCGATCCGATCTGTTAGAGCCGTTATTCGGGAAAAGTTCATGGTCGCCTGATCATGCAAGCCTCGCTCGCCCAATCGCTCGCCGGTCTCTGCGAGAATCCGAATAGCGGCGACTGGTTGGCGTATCTCATGCCCGACTCCGGCGGTAATCTGGCCAAGCGTGGCTAGCCGGTTGGCCTGCTGGAGCTGGTCGCGCAGACGCCCCGTTCGTTCGCTAACCAAGGCTTCTGCCCTTGCCTCCCTTCGGCGGATGCCAATGAATGCCAGTGCAGCGACAGTAGCGGCGATCACCAACAGCAGAAGGAAAAGCAATCGCCCGTTTGCCTTGGCTGCCGCCAGCGAGGTTGAAGGATCGGAAAGCAGATGCAGGTCCCACTGGAGCGGTTTAACAGGATGACGGCTTTCGATCAGTGCGGGAATGAGGGAACGGGCACTACTCTCGGCTGGATCGAATCGTGCGAGCTCCGCATTCCCGAATTGGCGCAAGTCCTGCTCTGCATTGCGTTGCCCCGGTGCAATCAGGCGGGTTGCGTTGAAACGCCATGCCGGATTGCTAGTAACCAGGATCACCCCATCGGCGTCGGTCACATAAACCCCGGACGTAGCTTTTGCCCAGCCGGCTTCGAGTGTGTTGAACTCCACCTTAATCGCTACCACCCCCACCACTCCGGAAGGGGAATCGACGCGGCGGGCAATATACAAGCCTGGTCGTCGGCTCACCGTGCCTAGAGCAAACTCAGTGGCCACGCCTGACGCCCTTGCATTCACAAAGTAGCGCCGGAAACCATAGGTCGAACCGACAAAGCTGTCTGGCCGGTTCCAGTTGCTTGCCGCCAGCGTCAACCCATCGCGGTTCATCAGATAGATCACAGCAGCACCTGTTTGACCGGCCAGTTGTTGCAGGCGTTGGTTGAGGCCGCCTTGCTGCGTGCTGTCGCCGGCCATGAGCGACTGAACTTGGGGATCGCGCGCCAGCACCAGCGGAACCAGACTGAACTTATCGAGCTCGCTTTCCAACCCCGCTGCAAGGATTGCCGCCTCGTTCTGCGCTGCATTTTCGGCTTCATTAAGTGCAGAAGTACGCATGGTGCGATCAATCGCCAGCAGTCCTAGCGCTGCAATGAGCAGAACTCCTATCGCGATTATGCCAGCAAGATATCTGCGCCCGGGCAGGGACAATGATTGCGGCGTGCCATTCAGCATCCTGGATTGCCCTTCGCCAGAACTTCCGCTCCCACGTCAAATGGAACGACGATTGAGAGCGGCACTGGCAAACTTTGAAGAAATGACAACGTTACCTACCCCTCTACGATAAGACGCTATTCGTGTACTATGTCTGGAAATCCGCAATTCCTGCAAGCTATTTGTCTGAGATTTCAGAATTAATGGGCACTAAATTATACCATCTGTTTGTTTTATATACTTTTCATTTCCTCGCTATTTTTTGTTGTTACCATGGGCGTGCGCCTTATGCTGACGCTGATCGGGTATTAAATCCGAAGGAGGGGCAGAAGATATGCAGGCCATCACGCCGACAATCGGTGGAGCCGACAAGCCAGTCCGGCTGCCGTTCTATCGGCAACTATATGTACAGGTGCTGGCGGCCATCTTTTTGGGCGCAGTGTTGGGGCATCTATATCCCGAAATCGGTTCTGCACTCAAACCTCTGGGTGACGGCTTTATCAAACTGGTGAAGATGATCATCGCTCCGGTGATTTTCCTAACCGTCGCCACCGGGATTTCCGGAATGCGCGATCTGTCAGCGGTCGGGAGCGTGGCTGGGAAGGCATTTGCCTATTTCCTCTTTTTCTCGACTCTGGCGCTGATTATCGGTCTCGTTGTCGGCAATATCGTGCAGCCCGGCGCAGGTCTGAATATTGATCCTGCGACGCTCGATGCCAGCAAAGTTCAGGATTATGCCAAGACATCGGAAGGCCAGACGATTGCTGGCTTTCTGCTGAACATGATCCCCGAGACTTTGTTCAGCGCGATGACCGATGGTAACATCTTGCAAGTCCTTCTCGTCGCGATTCTGACTGGTCTGGCATTGTCCGCTACCCGGCCGCACAGCGATCTCGTGCTCGACGTCCTCGCCTCGTTCAACGAGGTTATCTTCAAGCTCGTTCACATGTTGATGAAACTCGCGCCGATCGGCGCATTCGGGGCGATTGCCTTTACCATCGGCGAATTTGGCATTGCCTCGCTAGCCAGCCTCGCCGCATTGGTCGCCACTTTCTACCTCACATCGCTATTCTTCGTGATAGTTGTGCTTGGCGCTGTCGCCTATTTCACCGGCTTCTCCATCTTCAAGATGATCCGTTATCTACGCGAGGAACTGCTGCTGGTACTTGGCACGTCGTCTTCGGAAGCGGCGCTGCCCAGCCTGATGGAGAAACTGGAAATCGCCGGTGCGCGGAAATCAGTGGTCGGACTTGTGGTCCCCACCGGTTATTCGTTCAATCTCGATGGCACTAATATCTATATGACGCTGGCGGCTTTGTTCATCGCGCAGGCGGTCGGCGTTGATCTTTCGCTATCCGAACAATTGACGTTGGTGCTGGTTGCCATGATCAGTTCGAAGGGCGCGGCGGGCGTTACCGGTGCCGGGTTCGTTATCCTGGCGACCACTCTGTCGGTGGTGCCATCGGTCCCGGTAGCCGGCATGGCCCTAATTTTGGGGATCGACCGCTTTATGAGCGAATGCCGTGCGCTGACCAATTTCATCGGTAATGCGGTAGCGACCATTGTCGTAGCTCGCTGGGAAGGCGCACTGGATACCGAGCGTTTGGCGGCGGCGATGGCAGGCACACCGATGTCGTTGCCCGAGGAAGATATAGAACGGCACGAACGCAGCGGTCCGCGCAGCGAAGCGTTGGCAGAAGCATTGGGTGAGCCGTCATGATCGCGCGGCGGACCTTGTTGCAAAATCTAACCGCGCTGATGGCGATTGGCGCTGTTCAACTGGCTGGCGCCATGCCCGCGATGGCCGAAATATCGGAAGAGATACCCTTGTGGCCGGACAAGCCGCCGGGCCGGGGCGGAGTGACAGGTCCGGAGAAACTAGGCGCCGCAGGCGCAGGTTTTGGCGCACTCTCTAACATCGCGACCCCGCGAATGCGCGTCTATCGCCCGGCAAAGACAAACGGAGCCGCCGTTATTGTCTGCGGCGGTGGTGGCTATTTCCGGATTCAGTTGTGGAAGGAAAGCACGCCGATTGCACGTTGGCTGCAAGCGCGCGGCTTCACCGTTTTCGAGCTGCTTTATCGCCTGCCAAACGATGGCTGGGATGCCTCCGTGCCGTTCATCGACGCGCAAAGGGCGATGCGGATCGTTCGTACCAGAGCAACCGAGTTCGGCATCGACCCTAAACAGATCGGCATCATGGGTTTTTCCGCGGGCGGGCATCTCGCAGGCTTCACCGCACTACAGTCGCAACGCCCGCTCTACGCCGGGTCCGACAAATATGAAAAGACCAGCGCCCGGCCGGATTTCTCGGTCCTGCTGTTCCCAGTCGTTTCGCTGCGCAAGCCCTATGATACGACCCGGACCCGGCGTGAAATCATCGGTGAGACACCTAGCGCTGAAGCAGAAAATGCATGGTCGCTCGACACTTACGCCAGCGCCGACGCTCCGCCGACGATCATCTTTGCGTCAGCAGACGATAAAACCGCGCCGCCCGGCCATGGCATCATGCTGTTCGAAAAACTCAACGCAGCTGGCGCTTCGGCAGAGCTGCATCTGTTTCGCGACGGCGGCCATGGCTGGGGCCTTGGCAAGCCCGAGCAGGTGCTGAGCCAATGGCCGGACATGTTCGTCAAATGGTATGATTCAGGAAAAATAGTACAAAACAAGCAGGGAGAATGAAGATGGCAACCAAGATGTTCTGCAAGCTGGCGTTGCTCAGCACGACCGGATTGATGACCGCAAATATGGCGTACGCGCAGGATGCTGCCACGGTAGCGACCGAAGCCGCTGAAGAGGCGGAGGCAGCAATCGTCGTAACCGGCTCACGCATTCAGGGCGCGCAGATCAACGACGTGCTTCCGGTCACCGTTCTTGACGAGCAGCAGATCGAAAATACGGGCGCATCGTCGGGTGACGAACTGTTCCGCGCACTTCCGCAGAACGGTACAATTGCCTTCAACGAACAAAACGCCACCACCCAGAATAACGTGCGCGGCGATGTCGGGTCGGTCAACCTGCGCGATCTGGGCACAGGCAACACGTTGCTGCTGATCAACGGCCGCCGGATGAACCTGCACCCCGGATTCCAGACCGAGTTGCTGGTGCCGGTGGTCAGCCCTGACACCAACGAGATTGCACCCGGCAGCGTTCGGCGCATTGAAGTTCTGCGCGACGGTGCGTCAGCCATCTATGGTGCAGATGCGGTTGCGGGTGTCATCAACACGGTGCTCAAAGGCAATTTGAAAGGCGGCTTCCTTGAAGCCGACTGGCGCGCGTCGGATGGAACCAGCCTGTACAGCTATTCCATCAATGGCGGGCTAGGCTTTGACTTCGGCGGTGGCCGAGGCAACCTGACTTTGTACGGCGGACATTTTCATGAAAACGGCCTTGGTTCGTCCGGCCGCGAATATTCGCGCGACGATGATCGCACGCGATTGCTGGTCGGAACCGATTTCGAAGGCGAGGCCTCGTTCAACAACCGCAACACCTTCGGACCATTCGGCCAGTTCGATATTCAGACGTCACCCAACAGCCGCACGCCGATAAATGACGACGACTTCTATCTGCAGCCAAGCACGTTCACCGGCTGCCGCATGGATTTCCGCAACGGAATCTGTGCACGTAATGGAGAAACGCCGACTACCGCGGTGCGTTACAACACCATTTTCGGCAACACGCTGATCAGCCGCAAGAACCGCTATAATGCGATGGCGCTGCTGAACTATGAGCTGACCGACAGCGTCGAAGCCTATTTCGAAGGCAGCTATTATCGTTCGGAAAACCAGCGGTTCAATGATGCCTCTGCAATTCTGAGTGCGGTTCCGGTGGGCATTTCTCGCAACGCTTACTGGAACCCGTTCGGCCCCACCATACTGAATGGAGCAGCCAATCCCAATCGCCTGCCCGGCACTACCATCCCAGCAGGCGGAGCGGATGTGATCATGGAGCGCTATCGCTTCGTCGATGCAGGCAATCGCGGGGTGTTTGTCGACAAGGACGCGTACCGCCTTGTCGCTGGTCTGCGCGGCAATTTTGGCGCGTGGGATTTTGACACCGGCTTTGTCTATTCCGAATCGAAGCTTACTGACCTTGAAACCAATCGTGTATCGCTCACTGCGTTGCAGCAGTCGATCAACCGAACGACGCCCGATGCCTATAACCCGTTCAACGGTGGTTGCCTTGATGATCCGGGCCAAGGCGACTGCACCCCGAACCCTGCTTCTGTCATCGATCCCTTCCGCATCAATGTGTTCCGCAAGGGCGGCACCAGCCTCGCATTGGCCGACTTCAAGGTCAGCCGTGACGATCTGTTTGTGCTGCCCGGTGGCAACCTTGGTGTTGCAACGGGGATCGAATGGCGGCGCGAAACCTTCTTCGATGATCGCGACTCGCGCCTCGATGGCACCATTACCTTTAGAGACAGCGTGACTGGTGTGTTCAATGGCAGCGACGTTGCCGGAACCAGCCCGTCACCTGACACAGATGGAACACGAACGGTCTATTCGGCTTATGCCGAATTGTTTGTGCCTGTGGTTAGCGAAGATATGAATATTCCGCTGGTCGAGGCATTCAATGTCCAGATGGCCGGACGGATCGAGCGCTTTCAGGATATCGACGCGACTGCAATGGTTCCACGCGTCGCCGCATCATGGACCACAATTCCCGGCGTGACGTTCCGCGGCGCATGGTCGCAGGGCTTCCGCGCGCCAAATCTGGCTCAGGTCAATGATGACGGCACGACCCGTTCCAATACCCGCGATGATTTCGTGTTCTGTCAGGCACAGGTCAGAAAAGGCCTGCTATCCGGCCTCGACGCCTGCCCTGGCGCTGGTGTCATCAGCTTCCGGTCGGGTGCAAGAAGCCTCAAGCCCGAAGACAGCGAGAGCATCAACTTGGGTATCGTGCTTGAGCCGAAGTTCATTCCTGGCCTCACACTGACGGCGGACTATTGGCGGGTGAAGCAGACCGGATTGGTTGGGACGTTCGGCGACGACAACGCAATTGCGCTCGACCTGCTGCGCCGTCTGGGAGGCAGCAGCAATCCGAACGTCATCCGCGCCGTTCCAACCGCTGATGATATCACGTTGTTCACCGGCACTGGCCTAGCCCCGACAGGCAGGATCATTCAGGTGCTCGACCCCTATCTGAACCTCGACAGCCGCGTCTCGAAGGGTTGGGACTTCGGCATGGCCTATAATGTGCCGGAATTCGGAGCGGGTAAGTTCCGCCTTCGCCTCAACGCGGCACGGCTGAAAAGCTTCGTCCAGAGTGCCGGGGTTGACGGCGAGGAACTGCTCGCCGGAATTGCTGCCGGTACGCTACCTGCCGATGTCACAGTTGGTGGACTTGGCGAATTGCTCGAAATCGATGGCCGTCCCAAATGGCGGGTCAGCGGATCAATCAACTGGGAAAGCGGCCCGGTTGAAATCGGTCTGTTCGGCCAGTATACTGGCAAGGTATGGGACACTAGCGTGGTACGCGACATATTGTTGGTATCCGATGACCCAAATGCGAACTTTTACCGCGTAAACGACCAGTTCGTTACCAACCTTTCGGTTTCCTACACTATTGATAACGACACTGGCCTTAACGGAACGCGGTTGCGTTTTGCGATCAACAATCTGTTCGACAAGGATCCACCGCTCGCCGACGAAACCTATGGCTTCTACAGCGAACTGTACACCGCGCGCGGGCGCGTCTTCCACGTCGAACTCCGCAAGAAGTTTTGATGTGATGCGGCGGGCAGCAGTTTGGATATCGCTCGCCGCGTGGTTGGCAGTTGGGGTCGGGACGGCAGCGCATGCGCAGCCGTCCGCGTCCAATTCCAAGCCTTCATTGCCAGGATGCCAGACGGCACAGGGCAGCGTCCAGTTCGACTTTGAAGGCGCGTCCCGTTCGGCCTGCTATGTGGAGGACGAACGGACGCTTTCGATTCTGGTCACGCCCGAACATTTGCCGCCGATTAACCCAAGCCCCTGGTATGCCTTCCGATACAGCGCCGCCAAGGGAGGCAAGCTCACGGTCAATGTGCGCTATATCGGTGCACGCCACCGCTACGCGCCGGTATGGCGTGGCAGCGGCAATCCAGCGACGTTTGCCGTGACGGTGGCACAAGACAAAGAAGCGGTGTCGATCACGCTTCCTCCAGGCAAAGGCTTCGTCAGCGGCCAGCCGCTTGTTACAGCGGTCCATTACGACAGGCTGCTCGGGCAGCTCGCAAAAAGCGGGCGCGGCAAAAGGATTATACTTGGCCAATCGCACGACGCACGGCCGATCAAAGCTGTCCGGCTGGGTAATGCCGCTGCCCCGCGCCTTGTTGTCCTGCTCGGGAGGCAGCATCCGCCCGAGGTGACCGGCGCGACGGCGATGGACGCGTTTTCGCTGGCGATTGCCAAGCTTGTCGGTTCGGGCGCGATCGACGGCAAACAGTTCCAATTCCTGATTGTCCCGCTGCTCAATCCCGATGGCGTTGCCCGCGGGCACTGGCGCGCGAACCTCGGCGGTGCCGACCTCAACCGGGACTGGGGTGCGTTCAAGCAGCCAGAGACCCGCGCCGTCGGTGACTGGCTCGCCCGGCTGCCCGCGGACGTGCGCCCGGTACTCATGCTCGACTTCCACTCGACCAACCGCAACCTGTTCTATGTGCAGGGAGATGAGGCGAGCGCACAGGGCAAAATGTTTCTCGCTGCATGGCTCGGCGGCAAGGAGGCCGACTTTGCGGGCTACCCGTTCCGGATCGAGCCGCGCGATGCCAATCCCGGTTCAGGCACGACGAAGAATTGGTTCAATGCGACATATGGTATCCCTTCTTATACCTATGAAGTGGGAGATGACTCCGACCCTGCAGCGGTTCGTGCCGCCGCCGAGGCGCTGGCGCAAAATATGATGCCGTCGCTGGCTTTAGCGCTTAAAGAGTGATTTAGGTGATAAGTTGTAGGGCCGACATTCAGATCGAACCGGAGATTTTTCAATGAGCGTTCGGATGAGCCATCGTCTCACGGTCACTCTCGCTTGCTTCGCGATGTTTTTTGCGGCTTCGCCCGCCATGGCAAAAGAGTGCGAGCAGATTGCGTCCGGATCATCGCAGATCACTTTTTCCGGCTGGTCCGGACCAAAACTGCCGGTTTATGTGCACAAGCCGCAAACAGCCGGAGGCAGCAGCCGTATCGTTTTCGTCATGCACGGCGTCCAACGCGACGGCGACCGCTATCGTGATGAATGGCGTAATCTGGCCGATAAACATGACCTGATAATCGTTGTTCCGACATTTGGCCGGAACGATTTTCCGACCACCGATTCCTACAATCTCGGTAATATCGTCGATGAGAAAGGCCGCAGAAATCCTCAGGCCAAATGGTCATTCTCGGCCATCGAGCCTTTGTTCGACGATATCGTCTGCCGTGTCGCCGGCAACCAGAAGGGCTATGCGCTCTATGGGCACTCCGCGGGCGGACAGTTCGTTCACCGCTATGTCGCCTTTGCCGATGCGCCACGGATGGAATCGGCAGTGGCAGCAAATTCAGGCTGGTATACGATGCCGAGCGATGCGCCATTCCCATATGGCTGGGGCGGCGATGCGGCGGGATTGGTATCACCCGCAAGGGCGTTCCAGCGTCCGTTGACGATTCTGCTCGGAACGGAAGATATTGACCGTAACGATCCCAACCTTCGCAAAAACGAACAGGCTGACCAGCAAGGGCTAACGCGTTTTGACCGAGGGCACGGCTTTCTTGCTGCTGCGCGCAAGATGACAGGCGAGGCATTAGCGCTTGGCTGGAAGATCGCATATGCGCCGGGAGTCGGCCACGACAATGGCCGGATGGCTCCTTTTGCCATTCCCCATCTGATTGGCTCTGGTGCTAGCGCGCGATCGTCGAATGCGGCTGTTGCGGGCAAATCTGCCATTACGGAATTACGTTCGCGCAAGGACGTCACCGCGGCGATGGCCACGATACTCGAGCTTGAAAGCGACTGGGCGATCCAACGGCTCATCGAACTGACTGAAATACCGGCACCACCGTTTGAGGAAAAAGCGCGTGGGCTGGCATTTGCCCGGATGCTCCGTGAAATCGGTGGTCTTGACGTCCAAATCGACGAGGCTGGGAATGTGATCGCGCGGCGCAAAGGTATTGGTAATGGCTCCTCAGTCATGCTGGCTGCCCATCTCGATACCGTTTTTGCCAAAGATGTCGATGTGACCGTAACGCGCGATGGCGACAGGTTCACCGCCCCCGGCATCGGCGATAATTCACGCGGACTGGTGTCGCTCTTATTGGTTGCCAGAGCGTTGGAACGTCATGGCATTGCCACCGAACGCGATATCCTATTGGTCGGGACTGTCGGTGAAGAAGGCACCGGCGACCTGCGTGGTATGCGCCATATTTTTGCTCAGCCAGGCCATGGCATCGGCAGCGTCATCGCGATTGATGGCGGAGAGATGGGGCGGCTGATCGATACGGCGGTGGGATCGAACCGCTACCGTGTTCGTTTGTCCGGACCGGGTGGCCACAGCTATAGTGCCTTCGGGACCGTCAATCCACATCATGCCACGGCGCGGGCCATAGCCCGCTTCCTCGACCTCGCCGAACCCGTCGCAGCTTCCGGAACGAAAGCGACATATTCGGTTGCAATGCTCGAAGGTGGCCGCGGCATCAACGTCATACCAACCGACAGCGCATTCGAAATCGACCTGCGTTCATCCGATGGGAACCGCTTGGCGGCTCTGGATTCGATCCTGCGATCCGCAATCGATGCAGCCCTGACCCGCGAGAACGCTGGTAAGGATACCGATAAGGTTCTGGCGGTGGAGTTCAAGGATTTGGGAAAACGTCCAGCGGGCACAAATGCCGATGATGCAGCTCTGGTAGCTAATGCAGAAGCGGCCCTTTCTGCACTGGGCGTCGAACCGTTCAGGAATGCTTCGTCAACCGATGCAAATCTGCCGATGTCGCTGGGTATTCCCAGCATCACAATCAGCCGCGGCGGAATCAGCGAACGCTCGCACTCGATTGAAGAATACTGGGTCGCAAAGGACCCGCATCTCGGACCGCAAGCCGCCCTCCTTATAAGCCTGCTTGAGGCCGGAGTGGCAAATGAAGGCAGGGCCCCAAGATAAGTGAGGGATGCATTGTGCTTTGCACCACCATCCTTTTCAGCTGGCTCACCCTAGAGGTATAAGACTGATAGCCAAACGGTCGATGACGACGATGTTACCCGAAATGCGAAATGTCCGGACTGGCCAATATTACCGTTACCTTGACCACTTCCTCTTGTCCCCGCTCGACGACTGCAAATATTTTCTGCTCTATGCCGTCGACCGTCAAATGTGCTTTAATCGTCAAACGCTCGAAATCTTTGGGTCGCCTGCATTTTCGCAGGCAATGCTTTTATTCCCACTCGATTGTTCCTGGCGGCTTGGAGGTGTAATCATAAACCACGCGGTTGATGCCCTTTACCTCGTTGATAATCCGCGTTGAAACGCGGCTCAAAAATGCACTTTCGAACGGATAGATATCGGCCGTCATGCCGTCGGTCGAGGTAACTGCCCTTAATGCGCAAACATTGTCATAGGTGCGGCCATCGCCCATCACGCCGACAGTTCGCACGGGCAATAGTACCGCAAAGGCTTGCCAGATTTCGTCATACAATCCTGCACCCCGAATTTCTTCAAGATAGACTGCGTCGGCTTTACGCAAAACATCGCAGCGTTCTTTGGTGACTTCGCCAGGGATTCGAATGGCGAGGCCGGGGCCGGGGAAGGGGTGGCGGCCGACGAACTGGTCGTTCAGGCCAAGCTCCCGGCCCAAGGCGCGCACCTCGTCCTTGAAAAGCTCGCGCAAGGGTTCGACCAACTGCATGTTCATCCGCGCGGGCAGGCCGCCGACATTATGGTGGCTCTTGATGGTAACCGATGGCCCGCCGGTGAACGACACGCTCTCGATCACGTCGGGGTAAAGCGTACCTTGAGCGAGGAAATCAGCACCGCCGACTTTTTTCGCTTCTTCCTCGAAGACATTGATGAACTCGCCCCCGATGAATTTGCGTTTGGCTTCAGGGTCGGTGACGCCCGCAAGACCCATCATGAAGCGTGCCTCCGCGTCGACTACGACCAGCGGGATGTTATAATGATCGCGGAACAGCGTCTCGACCTGCTCGCGTTCATTCATGCGCAACAGGCCATGGTCGACGAAGACGCAGGTCAGTTGTTCCCCAATCGCCTCGTGGATTAGTATTGCCGCAACCGAGCTGTCCACGCCCCCAGACAGTCCGCAAATGACGCGGCCCGAGCCGACCTGTTCGCGGATCTCGGCAATTTTGGTGGCGCGGAATTCGGCCATCGTCCAGTCGCCCGCCAGCCCGCAAATCTTGTGGACGAAGTTGGAAATCAGCTTTGCTCCATCGGGGGTGTGGACCACCTCGGGATGGAACATCGTGGTGTAATATTTGCGCGTTTCGTTGACGCAGATTGCGAACGGCGCGTTGGGCGAGGTACCAATGACTTCAAAGCCATCTGGTGCGACTGTCACGCGGTCCCCGTGGCTCATCCATACGGGGTAGCTGCCGCCGACCTCCCAGAAGCCATCGAACAGCGGGCTGGGTTTCAGGATTTCAACATCCGCGCGGCCAAATTCGGCAGCATGGCCGCCCTCTACTGTGCCACCCAATTGCGTGCAGAGGGTTTGCTGGCCATAGCAAATGGCGAGGATGGGCAAGCCGCTGTCGAATACGACTTGCGGCGCGCGCGGGCTGCCTTCGGCGGTCACTGACGCTGGCCCGCCTGAAAGGATAACACCCTTTGGCTGCATCCGCGCAAAGGCTTCGGCGGCGGTGTTGAATGGAGCGATTTCGGAATACACCCCTGCCTCGCGCACGCGGCGGGCGATGAGCTGGGTCACTTGTGACCCGAAATCAATGATGAGGATGGAATCCGAAGGCTGAGCGCTTTTGCGAGTATTTGGCATGACCAGCCGATAAGGGCTACCGCCGCCGCTGTCCATATCGCGGCAGCGGCGGCGGCAAACTAATCTGTGGAATGCTTAACGGTCAAGTACCTCAACCGAACCGCGACCGAGATATCCTTTCTCGCGCATCTCCTTGCGATAGTCTTTGCGTGCATCGGCCAGCTCACGGCGAAATTCTGCCTTTGCTTCACGTTCGTCTTGGGCGGTGTCGGCGCGGCGAAGATCGGAACGGAGCTCGCTCTCCGCTTCCTCAATGTCGGATTTATAATCATACCAGTAATTGTTGTATTTGCCGGCAATTGGCGCGGTCAGGATGTGGTTGTGCGCCTCCGATCCGGGGTGCGCAGACAATGTCGTCGCGGTCGCGCCAATCATAAGCGCGCCTGATACCGACAGGGGGGCAATCGCACCTTTGGGGAAATATGTCATTTCGTAACTCCTTTACCGTTGTGGTCGGGGAACACGGAAAGAACGCTTTTCGGCCTGTGCCTTGGCTGAACAAACTGCAATTTACGATGGCGTGTGACGGGTACAGGGTGAATCGCTGCTCTCGATGCCAAGAGGTATCGTAAGCGCGATTCAGAGATGCTGACCGCTGCGGAGGTTGAACTGAGTCGATTGCCCGGGCCACCTCAGAATATTTGGCATTGGCCATTCATATTTGACATGTTCTATGATGGCGTTGTGACTAAACCCGACACCCGTCGCGCCGAAATTATCGAGCGCCTTACCGAACATGTGCTGGCTGAAGGGCTGTCCGCTTCGAGTTTGCGCCCGCTTGCAAAAGCTGCCGGAACGAGCGATCGGATGCTGCTATATTATTTTAAGGACAAGTCAGAAATCATTACGGCTGTGCTGCAGCAAATTTCTACGCGGTTGGTCTCGATGCTGGGCGAGCGCGCAGCGCCCGAGCCGCTGCCGTTCGATGATCTGCGTCGTAAGTTTGCAGAGATACTTCTGGTCGATGAGCTGTGGCCCTATATGCGCATCTGGCTGGAGGTGGCCTCGCGTGCCGCCATGGGGGATCCGTTTTACCGCGCGGTCGGAGAGCAGATTGGGCGCGGGTTTCTGGAATGGGGCAAAATGCAGCTCAAATCCGAAAGCGAAATACAGCGCGACATCGATGCCGCCAAATTGCTGGTCAGCATTGAAGGTATGCTATTCCTGAAAAGTATTGGCCTTGACGACGTGAACGCCCGGGCACTTTAACGTCAGGTTCTCGCGCGCTGCTTGCCCAGCAACAGTTCCTTGACATCACCCTTTGCCTGAAAGCTGGCAACAAGCAGATAGCTGCAAAGAAAAGGTGCGCCACCCGCGAATATGCACAACCCGAAAAGCAGGCCCAGCGGCGAAAAATGATGTCGCCATATCAGCCATGCTGAGCCGAGGATGAGAAAGGCATGGAAATCCATGTTGAATTGCCCCGGCCATCCCATTTTCGCGATGTCGCCATAGAATATCGGGAGTAGGTCCCAACCATGATTGGCAACAACGTTAACGGTATAGACGCCGACAGTCGCGATGATGGCAATTAACAAAAGACGGAATGAGTTCATTTATTTACTTCCTTGTTCATAACGAACGCCAACACGAGTCCGACCCCTGCACCCCACAATATGACCGCGGCGCATTTGGTGACTTGCGGCAATGCGCCGCCATAGACGGCCGGAAACCAGGCGATGACGACCCCGTCGATCAGCAATGCAGTTGTTGTTGCGACAGCGACTCCGGTAAAGAGTTGATGCGGGAGTAGCTTCACAATCATTTTTGTCAGAATGACAAAGGGCACGGTTCCCGGAATGACCAGCGCATAAGTGATGAGGCGTGCGGTGCCCTCCAATGCGCCCATCGGAGCAATGAACCTCAGGATGATTGCGGCCAGCAACCAAAGTGCAGCACCTATACCGATCAGCAAAATTGTCTGGCTAATTGTAAGGCCAATGCGATTAACAGATGCGTCCGGCATGTTGAAGTTTTCCCATTAACAGGGCTTCAGTTACCAAAATGTAGCGACTGCTACAACATCTATTTTAGTTGGTCAGTTCAATCCATGTCGGGGCATGGTCACTCGCCTTTTCGCGGCCGCGATGGTCCTTGTCGACGCCACAGGAGACCAGACGGTCTGCTACCGCGGGGCTCAACAGCAAATGATCGATGCGAAATCCATGATCCCGCTGCCATGCGCCTGCCTGAAAATCCCAGAACGTCCAGACGCCACCTTGCGGGTAATGCGTGCCGAGCGCGTCGGTCCAGCCCTGACCGAGCAGCGCACGATAGGCTGCGATGCTTTCGGGCTGGCGCAGCGCGTCGTCGAGCATCGCGGAGACCGACCAAATATCGTTCGGGTTGGGGATGACATTGTAATCACCCGCCAGAACTGCCGGAATCTCTGCGGCCAGCAACTCTGCCGCGCGCGCCTGCAGGCGCCGCATCCATGCCAGTTTGTAATCGAACTTCGGGCCGGGTTGCGGATTGCCGTTGGGAAGATAGATGCTTGCGACGCGGACACCGAAAACATCGGCCTCAAGATAACGGGCATGTTCATCTTCGGTGTCACCTGGAAGCTTTCGTTGGGCTTCGACTGGTTGCTCGTTTTTCGCAAGTATTGCGACGCCATTAAATGCCTTTTGTCCGTGCCAGATCGCGCCATAGCCGGCACGCTCGAACTCGGCGATCGGGAAGCCTTCATCCTGCGACTTGACCTCTTGCAAACAGGCGATGTCTGGCTGTGTTTCTTCCAGCCATTCCAAGAGGCGGGGCAGGCGGGCTTTGACGCCGTTGATATTATAGGTCGCGATACGCATGACCGCGACCCTAGCTGGTGCCGTCTATTGCATCAAACCGAAAAGCTGGAACCGCAACCGCAACCCGATTGCGCCTGTGGATTTGTTACCTGGAAGCTTTTGCCGCCCAGCGACTCAACGAAGTCAACGGCGGAACCCCGGACGAGATCAAGGCTGATTGGATCGACCACCAGCGCGGCTCCTACGCCTTCTGCCCGGATATCATCGGCTTCGATCGTTTCGGCCATTCCGAATTTATATTGGAACCCCGAACAGCCGCCGCCTTCAACCGAGAGGCGCAACACCGGCGGTTTGCCGAGTTTGGTGGCAATTTCGGCAACGCGGCGCGCGGCATTCTCTGTCATGGAAATGACTTGTGGTTCGGTCATAAAGCCAATGTAGGATGAGTAGAAGATAAAGAAAAGGGGCGGCAGCGTTTCCGCCACCAGCCCCCAAATTTACACCCTCTCCCAAAGGTGATGCGTTTAGCCGGCCAACTTACTACAAGTGCTTACTCGCCTTCAGCTGGACCGCCCATAGCTTTGCTATCAGGTGTTTTAGCAGCAAGCAAGAGGTTTGAGCCGTTGGTAATCGGCGACAAAAATGCAGTTGGGTTGATGGCCTCGCCAGCGATGCGCACTTCATAGTGCAAATGGCTGCCAGTCGAGCGGCCGGTCGAGCCCATATAACCGATAATATCGCCCTTACGGATGCGCTGGCCAGAAGTGACGTTGAATGCCGATAAATGACCATAACGCGTCTGGACAGCATTGCCGTGGTTTATTTCAACAAATTTGCCGTAGCCGCCGACCCATTCTGCGCGGCCAATCGCGCCATCAGCGGTTGCATAAATCGGTGTTCCAACCGGACCGGGGATATCGATGCCTTTATGATTGCGGCTTGCACCACGTGTCGGCGCGCTACGATAGCCGTAACCGCTCGAGAATTTCATAATTTCAACAGGGTTGATCGAAGGTACAGCAACTGCGACTTTCGTTACCGCACCATTGATTTTTCCCCAATTGTCGGCAAGCGCGCGAAACTCGGGATCAGCAACACCCAGAGCGGTCTGGCTTGCTTTCAAATCTTCGGGCTTCACCCGGAATGTATCGGAAGAGGCGGCTGCTGAATTTGCGTAGGCTGGGGTCATTGCTGAAGCAGCGACCATTATGCCAAACGCGGATACAGCTTTGAAGGTCAGTGATTGGCGCGAAGCCAAAGCGCTGCTTACCATAGCGTGTAATTACCTTTTATTGCGACCCACGCTTGCACGCAGCCCCGAAGTTTCACCAAGGCAGTTGTTCTGCCCACCCCTTATGTGCAGCTTAGGTGACGGAGTGTTCCGGGCATTGCAACCTACGCGTCATCATCGCGGGACAAACCGGCGTTCAAACGCGGCGAGTTGTTGAAACAGGGCACAAGTCGCCCTCAAAAGTGGCGGATTACCGGCACTTTCGGGTAAGGTTTTGGTAACAATTTGACCTCCGTTCAACGCACGGCGAACCGATTTGTTCCCGCTTTTGAACAAGAATTTCGCGATTTTTGGTGCTATTTTGGCTGCGCGCCAAGCCGAATCATACGCTGAGGTTTCTGGGCGCAGTTAGAGTGCCTGCGCTGCAGCCAACACTTGCGCGGCGTGGTCCTTGACCTTCACCTTGCGCCACACCTGCTTCACTTTGCCGTCCTTGCCGACGAGATAGGTAGACCGGTCGATACCCATATAGAGTTTGCCGTACATCGACTTTTCCATCCACGCGCCCATCTGTTCGGTCGCGTCACTTGCTTCGTCAGACAATAAAGTGACGTCCAAGTCGTATTTCGCGGCAAATTTGGCGAGCTTGGTGGGCTTGTCCTTTGACATGCCGTATATCGGGCAGCTGATTTTCCCGAACTCGCCAGCCAGCGCGGTGAAGTCTTTCGCCTCGTTTGTGCAACCGGGCGTGTCGGCCTTGGGATAGAAATAAAGAACAAACGGGCCTTTCAGCGCCGCGAGATCGACAGAATTACCTTCGCTGTCGAGCACGGTCACTTGCGGCAGGGTGTCGTTTACGTCAGTCATCACTCAATCCTTTTCAAAAGTCGCGTGGTCCAAATAACGCTCGCCACTGCTGCGTGACAACCCCGCGATAATCCCTAATCGCGGCCATCAGGCTGTCCCAGTCATTATGGCCGAGGCTTTTTGCGATCAGCAGCTGCGCCGCCTCGGGAGGTGTGTTGCAATCCGGTGCGATCAGGCGGACCATTACCAGCAAACGGCTGAGGAGTGCATCGGCTTCGGCAAATTTAGCAGGCAAATGTCCGGCGGCTGTCAGGGCCTCTATCGCTTTGCCCAGTTGCGGAACCAACGCCTCGCGTTTTTCCAGCTGAAGTGTGTGTACGATGAATTCCATATCCACCAGCCCGCCGAGTAGCAATTTGACATCAAGCATGCCTTTGGCCGGCTTGTGTGCCGCCATCTCCTTGCGCATGTCTGCAACATCAGAGCGCAGTTTGACCGCATCGCGCGGGGTGGTCAACACGTCGGCGATAATCGCGTCGACTTCGCTGCGTGCGGCATGTGATCCGTACAGCGTCCGCGCCCGGGTCAGTGCCATATGTTCCCATGTCCAGGCGTTTTCGCGTTGGTACTGGGCGAAACTTTTTACAGAAGCGCAGAGCAGACCGTCGGCGCCTGACGGTCGTAGCCGTGTATCGACTTCGTATAGAGCTCCTGATGCCGTAGGCACCGTCATCGCTGCAACCACCCGGCTCGCCAAGCGGTTGAAGTACTGCGTCGCGCCCAAGGGCCGCGCGCCATCGGATTCGGAACTAAAGTCGCCGGTGAATAGTAGGATCAGATCGAGGTCTGAAGCATGGGTCAGCGCCTCTCCGCCAAGTCGCCCCAGAGCCAGAATGACCAGCTCACCGCCGGGCACTTTGCCGTGCGCCTTTTCAAATTCCGCAACGGTCGCTGCCGTCAAGGTCTGCAAAGCCGCCTCGGCAAGATGGGCGTAAGCGCGGGCGATATCTAGGGCGTCGCTTCGCCCTTCGATCAATTGCACGCCAAGCGCAAAACGCTTTTCGCCGACATGGTCGCGCACGATGTCCAGCGTTGATTGATAATCCGCATCGCCGATCCGTCGCTGCATCACGGCCAGCAATTCAGCGACATTGCCCGGCAAATCCATCGCGCTGGTATCGATCAATGCGTCGAGATAGCGGCTCTGCCGTCCCAGATCGTCGGCCAGGGTCGGGGCATAGCTCAATATGTCGGCGACCAGTTGCAACAGTCCGGGCCGCGCCTCCAGCAAGCGGAAAACATTGATCGCGCTCGGCATAGCTTCGATCATGTTATCGAAGCGGGCAATCGCGCGTTCGGGGTCGGGCGACCCGGCGAGCGCCTTCATGATCGCGGGTAGCACTGCCTCGAACGCATCGCGCGCCGACGCGCTGCGGATTGCGCGGATATTGCCGCTGCGCCAGCGGGCCATGCGCTGCATCACCGAAGCGGGGTCGGTATAGCCCAAATCGGTCAGCTGCTCTTCGAGCGGGAGGCCTTCATCCGCCATGCGCGGGCCTTCGCTGCCGCCAGCATCGACCATCCGGTCATAGATGGCGGCGACGCTCGTGGTGATCGGGCGGATCGCTTCGATCATGGCATCGACATTGACGAGCCCGTGCAACCGCGCGACGGCATCGGCGGTTTCGCGGTTCGTGGGGATTTCGTGTGTTTGCCGGTCGCTATGCATTTGCAGGCGATGCTCAAAGGTGCGCAGCTGCTCGTAGGCCGATGATAACGTCACGGCTTCTTGCGGCGTGATCGGTCCCGCCGCTGCCAACGCCGCCAATGCTGCACGCGTGTCGGGAACGCGCAGCACCGGATCGCGCCCGCCGTGGATCAACTGATGTGCTTGTGCAAAAAATTCACATTCGCGGATACCGCCATGCCCGCGCTTCAGGTCGAAACCGAGGCCGAGTTTCTGCCCCTTGGCATAATGGTCGCGGATTTGTGCGGTCATCGCGGTGATGTTTTTCAGCTGCCCGAAATCGAGCGACTTGCGCCAGATGAACGGCTGGATGGCGTTCAGGAAATAATCACCCAGCGCCCGGTCGCCGGAACTTACCCGCGAACGGATGAAGGCGGCCTGCTCCCAAGCCAATGCGCTCGATTCATAGTAGCTGATTGCAGCTTCAACCGGCAAAACGATGGGACTTACCTCGGGCGAAGGCCGCAGCCGCATATCAACCCGGAAGACATAGCCATGCTCGTCCATCTTGCTCAAAAGCTCGATCACGCGCCGCCCGTAACGCACCGCCGCCTCGGCAACATCGTCGCGTTCGCGGTGGTGGAGGGTGTCGGGGTCGAACAGGAAAATCGGGTCGATGTCGGACGAATAATTAAGCTCACGCCCGCCATGTTTGCCGAGCGCGATGACCGCAAAGCCTTGATTGGGCGCGCCGGGTACCCGCTCCTCGATGGCGGCGGCGATAGCTTGGTCGAGCACATGGTCGGCGAAGTCGGAGAGGATACGCGTGACGCGGGTCAGGTCCCACATACCCGCTAGGTCGGCGATGGCAGTAACAAGGGCAACCCCCTGTCGCTGCTGGCGCAGCGCGGTCCCGACATTGTCCGACGCTCGGGCAAGCGCGTTGGACAATGCAGCATCGAATTCCCCCGCCTCAATCAGCGTCATCAGTTCCGCATTGCGCTCGATCAAGCCGGCGAGAAACGGGCTGTTCGCCCTTGCCCGTTCGATGGCTTCGCTGATTGGAGGTTGGCTCATGCCTTCAAATAATCACGCCGGAAAGCGCTAGTAAAGTCGGCAAACCGCCCTTCGGATATCGCCGCACGGATCCCCGCCATCAGCATCTGGTAATAATGCAGATTATGCTGGGTCATTAACATCGCGCCCAATATCTCGCTCGAACGGATCAGGTGGTGGACATAGGCGCGCGTCCAAGTTGCGCAGACCGGGCAGGTGCAACGCTCGTCAATCGGCCCTTGGTCCTCGGCGAACTTCGCATTGCGGATGTTGAGCGGGCCGCTGTGCGTAAAGGCCTGCCCGTTGCGGCCAGAGCGTGTCGGCAGCACACAATCGAACATGTCGATCCCGCACTCGACCGCGCCGACTAGATCGTCGGGTTTGCCAACGCCCATCAGGTAGCGCGGCTTGTCGGCCGGAAGTTGATCAGGGGCATAATCGAGGCAGCCGAACATCGCGTCCTGCCCTTCGCCGACCGCGAGGCCGCCGATAGCATAGCCGTCGAAGCCGATGTCGATCAGCGCGTCGGCAGAACGCTTGCGTAATTCTTCGTCGAGCGACCCTTGCTGGATGCCGAATAATGCGGCGCGGGCCGCATGTTCGCCGCCGCTGTCGAACCCGTCGCGCGATCGCTTAGCCCAGCGCATCGACAGCTCCATCGACTTGATCGCGCCGTCGCGGTCAACGCCAGCGGCTGGGCATTCGTCGAAGGCCATGACGATGTCAGAGCCGAGCAGCCGCTGGATTTCCATCGAGCGTTCTGGCGACAGCATATGCCGCGACCCGTCCAAATGGCTCTGGAACGACACGCCTTCCTCGGTAATCTTGCGAAGCGCCGACAGGCTCATCACCTGATAACCGCCGCTGTCGGTCAAGATGGGCCGGTCCCAGCCGGAAAATTTGTGCAAGCCGCCAAGCCTCGCGACTCGCTCTGCACCGGGGCGCAGCATCAGGTGGTAGGTGTTGCCAAGGATGATGTCAGCCCCGGTTGCACGCACTTCGGCAGGCCGCATCGCTTTGACGGTAGCAGCGGTCCCGACCGGCATAAACGCAGGGGTGCGGATCTCTCCGCGGTGCATTTGTATCGCCCCCGTGCGGGCCTTGCCGTCGGTGGCTGAAATCGAAAACTGGAATCGCGTGGTCATCGGCTGCGCATTAGCAGGGTTAAGCGCAGAGGAAAGGGCTTCACGTTGCGGCGTAACAACCCCATATAGACAATATGACTTATGCAGACCCCCGCTCGTATCTTTACCAACCCGGCCTGCTCGACCCTGACGCAGCGCAACGCATTACGCGCGAGGCGCTGAGCGCCTGCGACGATGGAGAGCTATATTTGCAATATAGTGCGACCGAAAGTTTCGGTTTTGACGACGGCCGCCTGAAGATGGCAGATTATTCAACCGGATCGGGTTTCGGCTTGCGCGGTGTGTCCGGCGAGATGACGGGCTTCAGCCATGCCAATGACATGAGCGAAGCGGCCATCCGCCGCGCCGGTGAAACGCTGAAACTGCTCGATCCGGCCAAGGACCAGCCCGCGCCGCCACCGCGCAAGAATAACCGGCATTTGTACACCGACGGCAATCCACTTGAGCTGGTCCCGTTCGCGGAGAAAGTCGCCTTGTGCCAGCAGATCGACGCTGCCGCCCGCGCGCGTGACCCGCGTGTCGCTCAGGTCAGCGTTTCGCTGTCGGGCAGCTGGACTGTCGTTGAAGTCGTCCGCGCCGACGGCTTTGTCGCAACCGATGTGCGGCCACTGGTGCGGTTGAATGTCTCTATCGTCGCTCAGGATGGCGACCGGCGCGAAACTGGCAGTTACGGCTTTGGCGGGCGTTATCTTTACGGCAAATTGTTCGAAGATGCACAGTGGGAGCATGCGATTGACGAGGCCTTGGCGCAGGCACTCACCAACCTGCGCTCGGTTGCTGCCCCTGCTGGCGAAATGACCGTGTTGCTCGGCCCCGGCTGGCCCGGCGTGCTGCTTCACGAAGCAGTCGGCCACGGCCTTGAAGGCGATTTCAACCGCAAGGGAAGCAGCGCATTCTCGGGCAAAATCGGCCAACGCGTCGCCGCGCCGGGAGTCACGGTGGTCGACGACGGCACGATGCAAAACCGGCGCGGTTCGCTCTCGATCGACGACGAAGGCACGCCCACGCAGGAAAATGTCCTGATCGAAGACGGCATCCTGCGCGCCTATATGCAGGACCGGATGAACGCGCGGCTGATGGGGGTCGAGCCCACTGGTAACGGACGCCGTGAAAGCTATGCCCATGCGCCGATGCCGCGAATGACTAACACCTTCATGCGCAGTGGTCAGGATGATCCGGCTGAATTGCTGAGCCGCGTTAAAAACGGCATTTTCGCCAAAAGCTTCGGCGGCGGACAGGTCGACATCGTCTCGGGCAAATTTGTCTTCAGCTGCACCGAGGCCTATCTGGTCAAGGATGGCAAATTGGGCGATCCGATCAAAGGTGCAACCTTGATTGGCGACGGCCCAATTGTGCTGAACAAGGTCATCGGCCTCGGCAATGACATGGCGATTGACGAAGGAATCGGCGTTTGCGGCAAGGCAGGGCAGAGCGTTCCAGCGGGCGTGGGCCAGCCAACGACGCTGGTGAGCGCGCTGACGGTGGGCGGAACGGCAGGGTGAGTGACGACGAAGAGGAGTTTGCGGAAACTGCTCCGCCCGCGGATTGGGCGCAGCAGGTTCTGATATTTTGGTTCGACGAACATGGCGATTCCGACTGGTTTGGCGGCGGACCCGAATTTGACGCAAAGGTCACCAAGAATTTTGTCGGGTGGCGCGATGCTTTGCGCAGCCAGCCAGTCGAGGTCTTCACTAGACATGCTGACAGCGCACTCGCCGCGGTCATCCTGTTCGATCAAGTACCGCGCAACGCCTTTCGCGGTACCGCTGAGGCATTCGCCACCGACCATATCGCGCTGGCCATTGCCCGCCATGCAGCCGAAATGGGTTTCGACGCGGGGTTGACCAAAGACCAGCGTCTCTTCTTCTACCTCCCCTTCGAGCATAGCGAAAATCTAAATGACCAGCGGGAATCGGTCAGGTTGATAAGCAGCCTCGAGGATCAGCGGCTGTTGCAGTTTGCACTTGATCATCAGGATATGATCGAGCGCTTCGGGCGCTTTCCGCATCGCAACATGGCGTTGGGCCGTGCTGACCGTGAGGGCGAGGCGGAGGCTGTTGCGGACGGGCATAGCTGGTAAAGGCTTGAGTCTTATGCCGATAGGCATATAATCAGGCTCAACGGGTCGCATGTTTGTCCGGGGAGATTCCCGGATGCCTCAAGGAGTGCAAACATGCGTGTGTCTATTCGATTTGTTTCGCTGGCCGCAATTACTGCGGTCATTGCTAATGTGCCCGGTTCCGCCCAGAAAACCACTGGCCCCAAAGCGACCTATGCGATGGATGTGTCGACCATGTCGGGCATGGGGATGGGCGCAATGATGGGTGGCGGCTTGGGGAGCCTGCTCGGCGGCGGGGGCGGCGACAATTATATGCTCGATCTGCGACTGACATCGGCAACGCCAGCACCGGCACAGCCCGAAAAAGGCGACCATTTTTTCATGCCGACCGCTAAAATGGGAAAGTCGGTGCCGTTGTTGGGCGATGCACCCGGCAAGCCAGCTGCACCGAATCGCGATTATGATCCGCGCGGCATGGAAAAGCCCAAGGGCCGCCTGCTGATGTTCTGGGGCTGCAACACAAAGGCACCCAAGGGGCAGCCTTTCATCATCGACTTCGCCAAAATGCCGACCGCGCAAATGCCAACAAATATGCCTGCGCAGATGCGGGGCTATCAGGCAGCGGCTGCGGCGCGCGATGCAAATGCGGCGTGGTGGCCAAATGGTTCTAACGGTAAGCAGCCCAAATCGGGCTCATCATTGCGCGGCGAGCATCGCGTCGCCAGCATGTTTACGCCCGAAATCAAATTCTCTGTCATGAACGATTACATGGCATCGCTGAAGGTCAATCCGACGGAGCAGCTTGGTGCTATCTTGCTCGGCTGGAATGCGGTGCCGACTGCAACCGGCTATGTGGCCTGGGCGATGGGCGGGATGGAACGCGCGGGGCAGGGCGGCGACATGGTGATGTGGACGTCCGCCAATAACCGCGATTCGGGGGTTGGCATGGACTGGCTTTCACCGTCCGAAGTTCAACGGCAAATCGCCGCAAAAAATGTCATGCCGCCATCGCAGACCAGCTGCGCCATTCCGGCAGAGGCCAAGGCGGCGGCAGGCGGGATGATGTTCGGCAGCATGAACGCGTTCGGCCCGGAAGAGAATTTCTCTTTCCCGCCCAAGCCCGCCGACCCCAAAATTGTGTGGAATATCGACTGGACGGCAAAGGTTCGCTTCCGCGCATTCAGCAGTTTCATGACCGGCATGGGCAATATGGGAGGCATGGGTGGCGGTTCAGGTGAGCCTGCGCGCAAATCTAAGCCGTGCAAAGGGCCGCTTGGCATTCCGATACCCGGCTCCTCCTGTTAGGTTGCACTGGAAGGGGAATTCGGTCAAACCCATGCAATGGCCGAATTTACCGAAACGCTGAATGACAAGCATGTCGAGATGATCGGCAAGCAACCGATTTTCTTTACGGCAACTGCGGCCGCTGACGGACGCATCAACCTGTCGCCCAAAGGCTATGATGCGTTTCGCATATTATCGCCGTCGCGCGTGGCGTATCTCGATCTCGGCGGTTCGGGCAACGAAACGCATGCGCACCTATCGGTTGATGGCCGCATCACTATCATGTTTTGCAATTTCGACCGGCCTGCATTGATCCTGCGCATCTACGGTCGCGGGCGCGCGGTGTTGCCGCAGGATGCCGAGTGGGACGCGCTCGCCGGGCATTTCACATTACTGCCCGGCACGCGGCAGATTTTCGTGATTGATGTTGAAAGCGTTCAGACGAGTTGTGGCTGGGGCGTGCCCTTTATGGCGCTCGAACGCGAGCGTGACACGCTGCAAAAGGCGCATTCGCAAATGGAACCCGAAGCCTGGATTGCCCGCGCGCAGGGACGGAATAAAAGCATCGACGGCATCCCGACGCGCCCCACCGACCGCTATTTCGGTCCGACACAATAATCCGTGGCCTTGGTCGAGCTCGCCCGTTACTCGTCTTCGATAGCCGCCGAAATTGCCCGCGGATTTCTCGAATCGCATGGCATCGGTGCAATGACATTTGACGGCGGGATGAATATTGCCGACAGCGCGGCGTTTGCCATCCCGGTGCGGTTGATGGTGCTCAACGAAGATCATGATGCGGCCAGCGCATTATTGCGTGAAGCCGACCTGCAATGACCCTGCCGCTAAAGGTCGCAACCTATAACATCCACAAATGCGTCGGGCTCGACCAGAAGCGTGATCCCGCACGGATATTGGCTGTGCTGAACGAGATCGATGCGGATATCATTACATTGCAGGAGGCCGACCGCCGTTTCGGTTCGCGCGAAAGCTGCCTGCCAGCCTCGCTCATCGAGTCCGAAACGCCGTGGCATCATGTGCAGTTCAATATCCGTCCCGGCAGCATCGGCTGGCACGGTAACGCGATATTGTTGCGACGCGGAATTACCGTCCATCACGCGCATCCGCTTGATCTGCCGACGCTTGAGCCACGTGGCGCGGTTGAGGCGCATTGCACGATTGAGGGGCGAAATGTGCGGATCATCGGTGTCCATCTCGATCTGTCTGGTCTGTGGCGGCGGCGTCAGGTGCGCGCAATACTGAAGCATATTGATGCTGCCCCGCGCCATCTGCCTACAATTATCATGGGTGACTTTAACCAATGGTCCGATCGTGGTGCATTGTCCGAATTCGCATTCCACCATCACCGGATTATCAAGACGCCCAAAAGCTTCCACAGCGCGCGGCCCGTGGCGCATCTTGATCGCATCATTGTCAGCCATGATATCTCCGTGGAAGATCAAGGCGCCCACGGCTCTGCCTTGGCGCAGCGCGCATCGGACCATTTGCCGATCTGGGCGCAACTCACGATTGCCTAATTATTAGTCACCATTTTCAATCTGATTAATAAATAGGCAATAAATGACGCCTGCTGGCAAGCGGTCATTGCTTTTATGCTGCCAAACCCAGCTAAACCGCAGTTCAGCGATTCTGGCACAGCGTTTGCATATTGCATTGCACAACAACGGGGGTGTGCATGAAATATATTATCGCAGTGATTAAGCCGCACAAGCTTGACCCGGTCCGCGAAGCGCTGACTGCGCTTGGCGTGTCGGGTATGACCGTGACCGAGGTGAAGGGATTTGGTCGCCAAAAAGGCCAGACCGAAATCTACCGCGGCGCCGAATATGAAACCAACATGGTGCCAAAAGTCAAAATCGAGATCGCGTGCGCTTCCGATCAGGCGCCAGCCGTCATTGAAGCCATTCAGCATGCCGCCGAAACCGGCGCGATTGGTGATGGCAAAATCTTCGAATTCGAACTCGCTGGTGCGCTGCGCATCCGCACCGGCGACACCAACGAAACCGCGCTTTGACGCGGGACTATCAAGCTAGGGGAACCATAAAATGTCCAAGACACTGAAATTTCTAGGCGCGGCAGGGGCGACATTGTTCGCAGCCCTTCCTGCCTTTGCGCAGGAGGCTGTGGAGAAAGCAGCCGAAGGCGCTGCCGCAGCAACCGAAGTCGTGGCCGAAGCAGCTCCTGCCGCGGCCGCCGCTTTCACGCCAACCGCTGAAATGGTGAACAAGGGCGATACCGCATGGATGCTGGTATCGTCCGTCCTCGTCTTGATGATGTCGGTGCCCGCACTTGCGTTGTTCTACGGCGGACTTGTGCGCACCAAGAATATGCTGAGCGTATTGATGCAAGTGTTCATGATTGTCAGCGTCGCCGCCCTCGTCTGGGTGGGTTGGGGCTATTCAATGGCCTTCACCAGCGGCAGCCCTTATGTCGGCAGCTTCGACAAGGTGCTGTTGATGGGGGTTGATGCAACCACGCTGGCTGCGACCTTCTCCAACGGGGTTTATCTACCCGAATATGTGTTCATCATATTCCAGATGACCTTTGCCTGCATTACCCCGGCACTGATTGTCGGTGCCTTTGCAGAGCGCGTGAAATTCTCGGCTTTGATGGTCTTCACCGTGCTCTGGTTGACGGTCGTCTACTTCCCGATTGCCCATCAGGTTTGGTATTGGGCCGGTCCAGACTTCCTGAACGCAGCTCCTGACGACATGGGTCTGCTCTGGGGCTGGGGCGCGCTTGATTTCGCTGGCGGCACCGTTGTCCACATCAACGCAGGTATCGCGGGTCTTATCGGTTGCCTCGTCATCGGCAAACGCGTTGGCCACGGCAAGGAAGCCACACCACCGCACAGCCTGACCATGACAATGATCGGCGCTTCGCTCCTCTGGGTAGGCTGGTTCGGCTTCAACGCCGGTTCCAACCTTGAAGCCAACGGCATCACCGCCGTCGCCTTCATCAACACTTTTGTCTGCACCGCAGCAGCGGCAGTAGCTTGGGCGATTGTCGAGCAAATCAAGCATGGCCGTCCGTCGCTCTTGGGTGGTGTATCGGGTGCGGTCGCCGGTCTGGTTGCGATTACACCGGCTTCGGGCTTCGCGCATCCCGGCACTGCCATCATCTTGGGCTTCGTCGTGTCGCCGGTTTGCTACTTCTTCGTCTCCTACGTGAAGAACAAGTTCAAATATGACGATACGCTTGATGTGTTCGGTATCCACTGCATTGGCGGCATCATCGGCGCCATCGCGACCGGCATTGTTGCTGACCCTGCACTGGGCGGCCAAGGCTGGATCGATTACACAGCGGCTGTCGCGGTTGCCGGTGAATATGACATGGCTGGCCAGGTTATCACCCAGATCAAGGCTGTTGCCTGGACATTGATGTGGTCAGGTATCGGTTCGGCTGTCCTCTTCGTCCTCATCGACAAGACCATGGGTCTTCGTCCGACCGAAGATGCAGAGCGCGAAGGTCTCGACCTCTCCTCACACGGAGAACGCGCCTACAACTATTGAGTTTCAAGACTTGGCGGCGGGGCGTTCTCTCTCCTCTCCTTTTACGCCCCGCCCCCTCCAGATGTTCCTCCCGCGAACATCCAACTTACGGCCCGGACCAGAGATGGTTCGGGCCATTTTTGCATGTTGCCGAAATGTGACAGTCTAGTTGAAAAATAAAGTCGAGTTGCGAACGACTGTAACAACTTTTTTCCATCGGGCGCATTATGGCAGGACATGGCGCCAGCTAGTTGCCAAGCGCCGGACACGGGAGAGAGACATGACGAAATCAACTTTTCATTATGCAGCGCGTTTTGGTGCATCTGCTTCGATTATTGCTTTGCTGATGGGTGGCGCCACCGCTTTCGCACAGGACGCCGATGATGCATCGGACGAAGACGTGATTATCGTAACCGCGACTAAGCGCGATGCCAATTTGCAGGACATCCCCTTTTCAATCAATGCACAGACGGCCGATGATATCCAAAAGACCGGCGCGACATCGCTGGAGGACCTCTCGCGCAATGTCGCCGGTCTGACGATCCAAAATCTCGGACCGGGCCAAAGCCAGGTGTCGATACGCGGTGTTTCCGCAGGGCAGATTGTTCGCGACCAACCGGGCGTGAAAGAACAGGTCGGCGTCTATCTGGATGAATCGGTCATTTCGCTTTCGCTGTTCACGCCTGATCTTGACCTTTTTGATCTGAATCGCGTCGAAACATTGCGCGGCCCACAGGGTACGCTCTTTGGCTCTGGTTCGGTCGGTGGGACTGTACGTTATATAACCAATCAGCCAAAGCTGGGAACGACCGAAGGGGCAGTAGAAGGCAACGTAAATCTGGTTGATGGCGATGATTTTGGCGGCCATCTGAAAGGTGCGATTAACGCGCCGCTCGGCGACAAAGCCGCTATCCGCGCGGTTGGCTATTATACGCAATATGGCGGCTTCATTAACGCGCGGCGTGAGGGCGGCGGCGTCACCGAGGATATCAACGATGGTGAGCGTTATGGCGGCCGGATTGCCCTGACATTCGAGCCGAGCGAGAGCCTTTCGATTACACCGCGGGTCATCTACCAGAAAATCTCGACAGACGGGTTCAATCGTCAAGAGGTTTTCAACCTCTACGCCAATCCGTTCACGACGACGCGGCCTGCCGTCACCTTTAACGAGCGCGAGCAGCATCTTCTGCTGCAAGAAGGTTTTGAAGACGAAACGATGATCGCTGATGCCACGATCAAGGTCGGATTTGGCGGTGTCGATCTGACCTCGGTCAGTAGCTATACCGACCGTAACATTTTGGTTAGCCGCGATGCCAGCGCTTTGACTGGCAGCGTGTCCGTTGATCTCGGCTTTCCAACTGCAGGTGTGTTGCTACCCTCCAACTTAGCCGACACTACCAAAGTGCAGTCGTTCACGCAGGAATTGCGGTTGAGTTCGAACGGTGAGGGACCTTTCCAATGGGTATTGGGCGGCTTTTATTCGAACACTGATCGTGACTATGCACAGCGCTTGCCAACGCCCGGGTATGACGCATTTACCGACGCGCGTTTTGGGGCAGGGACGTCGGCTGGTGCCGCCAATGGCTTTCCGCTCAATTCGCCATATAATGCCGATATCGTTTATGACATCAAACAAAAGGCTGTCTTTGGCGAGGCAAGCTATATGTTTGGCGAGCAGTTCACACTGACCGCTGGTGGTCGTTATTATGACTTCTCTGAAGACCGGTTGTTTAAATCGGGCGGCTTGTTCTCAAACGCGGATAATCAAACCGGCAGCACCAAATCCGACGGTTTTACGCCGCGCGTTCTGGCTAGCTTCAAAGCGACTGACGGGATCACAATCAACGCTCAGGCATCCAAGGGTTTCCGGCTTGGCGGCATCAATGATCCGCTTAACATCCCACTGTGTTCCGGCGGTGCTACGGGTATCGATGCACTGACCTTTGGCAACCGCCCCCGCTACGATGATGAAACTCTGTGGAACTACGAACTCGGCGTCAAAACTCAAGGCCGTGGTTTTACGTTCAATGCCGCGGCTTTTTATACGGACATCAGCAATCTGCAGGTGACTGCTGACGCAGGCAGCTGTTCGTCGCGGGTCGTTTTTAACGTCCCCAAAGCGCACACCCAAGGCTTTGAATTTGAGCTGAGCGCCAGCCCAGCCGACGGTCTTGATCTGGGCATCTCGGGTAGCATCGTCAGTGCCAAGTTCGACTCCTCGGTGACGACCACTGCAGGAGCGGTGATTGCCGGCATTCGTGATGGTAACCGCCTGCCAACGGTACCCAAATTCCAGATATCCGCCAATGCGTCCTACAGCTTCCCGATTAGCGATGGCGCGGAAGCTTATGTGTCAACCTCGGTCCAGCATGTCGGCAACAGGGTTACCCAGCCGAGCGATCAGGAGGGTAATCCGCGCAGTTTTGTCTCGGGTCTGGCATTTGGCGGGGCTCCAGGGACAAATGCGACAACGCTCAATTTGGTTCTACCGAGCTACGAACTGGTCAACTTCAGCACCGGTGTCGATTTCGATAATGGCTTGTCGCTCATCGGTTATGTGAACAATTTGTTCGACGAGAATGCGTTGCTTTCGTTCGATCGTGAGCGCGGCGGTCGCGCCCGTCTCGGTTTCTCAACCAATAGCCCGCGGACTTACGGAGTTACGGTGCGCAAAACTTTCTGACTTAGAAGCTTTATTGACAACAAAAAGGGCGGCCCAACTAGGCCGCCCTTTTTGTTAAAGACAAAAGAAAGGCTGACGGCTACGCGACCTTGGATTCGGCCCCAAGGATCAAAGGATCGGCAGCTTTGCTGATATCGACCGTAGTGCGAGATATGCTCGGTGCACCGCCTGAAGATTTGTGCTTGAATTTACCCTCGACCTGACCGCCTGGAGCAATTGTCAGATTGTTGTAAACGACATCGCCGATGATCCGCGCACTGGCCTCAATGACAAGGTCATTGGCCTCAATTGAGCCTTCGACCTTGCCCGAAAGCTTCGCGGACTCGGCGGTAACTTTACCTGAAATTACGCTACCCTCGCCTTGAACAATGCTGCCGCAGGTTACGTCACCCTGCACCTTGCCATCAATGTGCAGGTCAACGCGCGCATTTACATTGCCGACGATTTCGACGTCGGACGCGATGATAGAAAAGGTATGGCCCGAATTGCTCATGCGATTATGACTTCTTTGCGAGTTTACTGGAATTGTCGGCGCGGTTTCCCGCGACGGTTTGGACTTCGAGAACATCAGGATTTGCCTCCAAAAACTTTCGCGGGTTGATCGCCTGACCGTTCAGGCGGACCTCAAAATGCAGGTGGCTGCCGGTCGACCGACCGGTGCTGCCCATCCGCGCAATTTGTACACCGCGTGCAACCTTCTGGCCAAGCGAAACATTGAAGCCCGACAGATGGGCATAACGCGTTACCAAACCATTAGCATGTGTGATTTCGATGCAGTTGCCATAGCCGCCTTGGTTTCCGGCAGAGGTGACCTTGCCTTCGGCTGCAGCGAGTATCGGCGTTCCAATGGGGCCTTTGAAATCAAGCCCGGCGTGCATTGCACCGCCTCCGGTGAACGGATCGCTGCGATACCCAAAGCCGCTCGACATTAGCATGACAGCGGCGGGCATTGAGGTCGGGATTGCCGCAAGCGCCCGCTCCATCGCGTCCATGCGGCCGAGCGACGCAGCAAGCCTGGTAAAGCGCGGGTCGCGGACATCTTTTTTGGCGCTGCCGAAGAATGATTCAAACGGGCCACCCTGCGCAGCTGTCGCCTGCCGCGCCAGCACGTCCGGGTTCAGCCCGAACTGGCGAATTGCTGCTTCGGCCTTTTGCGTGCGGGCCAGCGCGACTCGGGTCATAAATTCTGCAAAGTGGATCTGACGCGCTTCAATCTGCGCAAGTCCGGCAGCTTCCGGCACCAGCGCGCTGATTTTTTTTACGGCCTTGTCTTCTTCCGTTACTGTTGTCGAACCAGACACAGCAGGAACCTCGTCAAGATATTGTTCGCTTAAAGATTCAAGCATCTTCTGGCGACGTTGCAGGTCAGCAGTAACCTCATCAATCGAGCCGCGATAATTGGCGACGCGTTCTTCGGCTGACTCAATCCTTGCCTGCTTTTCGCTCAGCGCCATACGCTCGATAGTCACGCTAATCTGGTTGATCGCCATACCGAGGGTGATAATCAGCCATACGCCGACGACGAGCGCAACAGAGGCTGCAACACGACGTTGCAGCTGCGCAGATATCTTCAAAAACCGGACTTGGCCATTGGCCCGCATGAAAAATTCGCGGTCAATAAACCATCCAGCGATCCGGTATTTCCAACCGGACATTCTGGTCTGTAGCGACACGACCCACCCCGTTATTATTTGTGAACGTGCGCCTAGCAGAGGAACAAAGCCTGCGCGAATCGGTTTAGGGCGACTCGTGACGAGTCGGGCGAGTCGCACGGTGAGTTGTGGAAAACGTTATCCACATGGTTAAAATACGTAGTGGAATCAGCATCCGTTGAAATCAGCCCAAAATAAAATACAATAAAAACAGTGCAATGGGTGCGATTCGCTATTTGCCACACGCAAAACCGCAGTTTTCTTGACCGCCACTTCCCCTTTTTCCGCCGTTTCTCTACGAGCATGTCATGACCGATGCCGAACAACTGATTGCCGATATGACAGGTAAGGCCCGCAACGCGGCGCGCGCGCTGGCCCGGGCAAGCGATGCCCAAAAGTCCGATGCGCTGAAACGCGCTGGCGCCATGCTTCGCAGTCAGTCAGCCAATATAGTCGCTGCCAACGCTATAGATATGCAAGCCGGGGCACAGGCCGGTCTGTCTTCCGCCATGCTCGACCGGCTGAAACTCGATGCCGCGCGGATTGAAGGCGTAGCGGCAGCCGTCGAGCAAGTCGCAATTCTTACCGATCCTGTGGGCCAGGTTATCGACACGCATCGCCAGCCCAATGGCCTCGTCATGGAACGCGTTCGGGTCCCTATCGGTGTGCTGGGTATCATCTACGAAAGCCGCCCCAACGTCACTGCCGATGCTGCCGCCTTGGGCCTGCGCTCGGGCAACGCGGTCATTTTGCGTGGGGGAAGCGAGGCGGTGAACAGCAACCGTGCGATTCATGCGGCGATGGTTGAAGGCATCACCGCCGCTGGTCTTCCGGTCGATGCAGTTCAGCTGGTGCCTACTCAGGACAGGGCTGCGGTCGGCGCGATGCTGCGCGCTCAAGGTGCTATTGACATGATTATCCCGCGCGGTGGCAAATCCCTAGTCGCGCGCGTTCAGGACGAAGCGCGGGTTCCGGTGCTGGCGCATCTTGATGGCATCAACCACACTTATGTCCATAAGGATGCCGACCCGGCGATGGCCAAAGCGATTATCGTCAATGCCAAGATGCGCCGGACTGGCATTTGCGGAGCAACCGAAACCTTGCTCATCGATCAGGATTATGGTGCGCCAGCTGAGCTGATATCGGCGCTGATTGATGCCGGCTGTGAAGTGCGCGCCGATGACATGTTGATGGAACTCGAAGCGCGAACAGTTTCTGCTGACGCCAATGACTGGGACACCGAATATCTCGATTCGGTGATTTCGGCGCGTGTCGTGTCTGGCCCTGAAGAAGCGATGGAACATATCGCGCAGCACGGCTCGCATCACACCGATGCGATTATTACACAAAATGAAGAAGTCGCTGCGCACTTCCTTGCCGACGTCGACAGCGCCATCGTCATGCACAATGCGTCGACCCAATATGCCGACGGCGGCGAATTCGGGCTCGGCGCAGAGATCGGCATTGCGACGGGCAGGCTGCACGCGCGCGGCCCAGTCGCGCTTGAAGGGCTGACGACCTACAAATGGCTGGTGCATGGTCAGGGACAAGTCAGACCTTGAAAACGATCGGCCTGATGGGCGGCTCATTTAACCCCGCACATGGCGGCCACCGGTCGATTAGCCTGTTTGCGATGGATGCTTTGGCCCTCGACGAATTCTGGTGGATGGTGTCGCCCGGAAATCCGCTGAAGCCTAAAAAGGATATGGCCCCGCTGCCCGCTCGGCTCGCGTCTGCTATAACGCAGGCCCGCCGCAGCCGGATTAGAGCGACGGCGATTGAGCGCGAACTGGGTACCGTCTACACCGTCGATACGTTACGCAAAATCGTCGCACGCTACCCCAAAGTCCGCTTCATCTGGATCATGGGTGCGGATAATCTGTTGCAATTTCATCACTGGAAACGCTGGAGAGACATAGCACGGATGATGCCGATTGCAGTTATCGCCAGACCCGGCTATAATGCCAATGCGATTGCGGGTCCTGCAATGGCCTGGTTCAGACGGTTTGTCCGGCGTCCCGACCAGCGACATCACTGGACAGAGTGGAGTACGCCAGCGCTTGTCTTTATGCGCTTTCGTCCTGATCCGCGATCGGCAACCGCAATTCGCCGCGCCGACCCATATTGGCATCAACGCACCAAACAACAGGGAACGCGTGACAGCGTTACCCGCAAAATCGTGCTTTAAGGAGCAAACTTGATCGAACCTGCATCCGGCCCTGCCGCTGTAAAAGCCAACGGACCCACATTGAGCCCTGACGCGCTCCATGCCCTCATCCTCCAGTCGCTGGACGACGATCAGGCACAGGAAGTCGTCACCATCCCGCTAGAAGGCAAAAGCAACATCGCAGACCATATGGTCGTGGCATCGGGCCGCTCCTCGCGGCAGGTCGCATCGATGGCGCAGAAACTTGCCGAGCGAATCAAGAAAGCCGGCCGCCATGCGCGGATTGAGGGCTTGCCTTCGGCTGACTGGGTGCTGATCGATGCGGAGGACGTAATTGTCCACCTGTTTCGGCCCGAAGTGCGCAGCTTCTATAATCTCGAACGCATGTGGGCCTTCGGCGACGCACCTGAAGTCGCGCAGGCTTAACCAGTCCGTTCGCGCAGATGGCAATGCGCCTGCATATCATCGCGCGCGGGAAAATCAGTCGTTCGCCCGAGGGTGATCTGGTTGATCGCTATTTGAAGCGGATCAGCTGGCCGACCAAACATAGCGAATTGCCGGATCGAGGCGGAGATCTGCCTGCCTCTGATGCGCCGTTCAAAACCGTTATTTTAGACGAAAAGGGGGAACAGCTTGGTTCGCTCGAACTGGCGCGGCTGTTGGAGCGTTGGCGCGACGATGGCGTTCGCGAAACCCGCTTTTTGATTGGCGCCGCCGATGGCTTTGGCGATGCCGAGCGGGCAGGGGCGGACAAGTTAATCGCCTTTGGCAAAGCCACCTGGCCGCATCTTATGGCCCGCGCGATGCTTGCCGAACAATTGTTTCGCGCCACATCTATCATTGCCAACCACCCCTATCATCGTGAAGGGTAGGGAAATGCGGTTCGGGCTAACTTTGGCATTTCTGGCGCTAGCCCCACTAGGGGTAGCAGGCGCGCTCATGGCGCAAAGTGCATCTTCGATTGACACGCAACAACAGGCGCTGCGCGACGCTAAAGCAAAGGCACTGAAAGCCGAGCGACGTAGCGAATTTCTGCGGCAAGAGGCGAGCAACGCGGAGAGCACCGCTGACCGTATAGTTGCGGAGCGTGCGGTGCTGTCGGCCGAAATCGCTGCAGCCGAAGCGCAGATTGAGGCAGCCAATGCGCGCATTGCGATCATCGGCCGTCGCCAGCAGGCGCAGCGCTTGCAACTGGGGCAGGAAAGCGAACCGGTGCTGCGCTTGAATGCTGCTCTCCAGCAAATGACGGGGCGTCCGACCGCGCTGATGATTGCGCAGCCCGGTCAGCGTGAGGATTATATTCACCTGCGTGCGATAATGGCGACCGTCCAGCCCGAAATAGTCCGGCGCACGGGCGCGCTTCGCCAGCAAATCGCGGTGCAAAACGAATATCGTTCGCAGGAACTGGTTGCACTCAAATCCTTGAGCGACGCGCGCACTCGCCTTCAAAGCCGCCGGACGGCATTGGCAAGGTTGGAAGGGACTGCGCGCGGCAAGGCGGGCGATCTATCTGCTGACGCTGCCATCGAATTCGAACAGGCCATCGCGCAGGGCGAGCGCGCGCGCGATATTGTCGGACGCATCGATACCCAGCGCCTGAGCAGCGAAAGGGCAGCCGAGCTGGCCGCACTCGACGGACCGCTACTCCGGCAAAATACCGAGCGGCGCAGCGTGGCCGCCAAGAGTGCCTACATCCTTCCCGCGCGCGGCAATGTTGTGTCCGGCTTTAACGAACTAAACAGCACTGGCTATCGCGAGCGAGGTATCCGTATCGCCGTTGACGCCGCGTCGCCGGTTGTGGCTCCCGCCGCTGGAAAAATCAGCTTTGCAGGCCGTTATCGCAGCTATGGCCAGATCGTCATCATCGAACATGGCGGTGGCTGGAACACTCTAGTCACCAATCTCGATGCTGTTCAGGTTTCAAAAGGACAATCGGTTACCCAAAATGCGGTGCTTGGTACTTCGGGCGATGCTGCGGCAGAAATCGGAGTGGAATTGCGGCGGAACGGCCGGGTCATGGATATCGCCGCTTTGCTGGGTTAAGCTGCTGGTCGGGCTACGTCACGCTTTCGTGGTAAACATGCTTTCACCATAGGTTCAGGCGAGATATACGACTCAGCCTGATATAAGGACTGGATAACCGATGAAAAACCGCCTTCTGCCTTCAACTGTGGCACTCGCTCTTGCGCTTTCGGTGCCCGCAACGGTTCTGCTGGCACAAAGTGCGCAGCAAAAGTCGGCTGCGCAGGCGCAGGCCGACCAGATTCGCGAGCTTGAGCAATTTCTGGCGGTGTACAAGAAGGTCAAGTCGAGCTACGTCGACAAGGTTGATGACAAGCAGCTGATGGAGGGCGCCATTCAGGGCATGCTCGCCAGTCTCGATCCGCATAGCGGCTATCTTGATAAATCCGATTTCAGCACGCTCCAGACGCAAATTGATGGCGAATATGGTGGCCTTGGTCTGTCGGTGACGCTTGAAGATGAAGCCGTGAAAGTCATCGCGCCGACAAAAGATACTCCAGCCGATAAGGCCGGCATCAAGTCGGGCGACTATATCACGCATCTTGATGGCAAGCTGATTTTTGGCGGCACACTTGATGAAGCCGTCGAGGCGATGCGCGGCGTTCCGGGTACGTCGATTAAACTGACGATCGTTCGTCCTGGGCGCGATGCACCGTTCGATGTTTCGATTACGCGGGCGATTATCGACCTGAAGCCAGTGTCGTGGGAGGTCAAGGATCGGATCGGCGTGATTACAATCTCAGGCTTTTCCGAAGAAACCGGAGCCGACGTAGTTGCCGCAGTCTCGGGCATCAAGAAATCGCTCGGCGCCAAGCCCTTAGGATATATCGTCGACTTGCGCTCAAATCCCGGCGGCATATTGGATGAGGCCGTCGCCGTATCCGATGCATTTCTTGCCAGCGGCGAAATCGTTTCCGAACGCGGTCGTGACAAGCGCGATATAGAGCGCTGGTGGGCCGAACGTGCCATCCCGGGCGACGTGACAGATGGCGCACCCATCATCGTGCTGGTCGACGCTGGTTCCGCATCTGCGTCTGAAATTGTCGCGGGCGCGCTACAGGATCATCATCGCGGTCTGGTCATGGGTGAACGGAGTTTCGGTAAGGGGTCGGTGCAGAACGTTCTCCCACTCACCCGCGAGACCGGCCTGCGGCTGACCGTGGCGCGATATCATTTACCTTCGGGCCGTTCGGTGCAGGAAGGTGGCATCAAGCCAGATATTCAGGTTCCGCAACTGTCAGACCCCGACTATAAAAAACGCGTCGCCATTCGCGAAACCGATCTTCGCCGTCACCTTGTCAACGAAATACAGGATGATGCGAAAGAACTCGAGGAAGATATTGCCGACGATCCGCGCTTTGCGATGACTGCCGAGCAGTTAAAGGCAAAGGGTATCGAGGATTTCCAGCTCAATTATGCGATGGAAACTTTGACCCGGTTGGGTTCCAAAACGATGAAGCTTGCGGACAAATCGACAGCCAAAGTTCCGGCAAAGGCCAAGGCGCAGAATTAAGCAATGAAAGCCAAATTCGGTATCGCTCACTGGTTGGCATTTTTGCTGCCCGCCGCACTCCTGCTTGGCGCATATGGCTCGCAATATATCGGCGGGTTGTTCCCGTGTGAGATGTGCTGGTGGCAGCGCTACCCACATTTTGCGGCGGTTGCGATTGCGCTTGTTGCGTTTGCCGTTGGCAATCCTGAATACCGCAAAACGTTGGTCGCGCTCGCGGCTTTGGCAATCGGAACCAGCGGCGTCATCGCGGGCTATCATGCCGGGGTCGAATATGGCTGGTGGGAGGGCTTGACAGCATGCACCAGCTCGGTTTCCGGAACCGGCGACGATCTTCTGAAGTCCATCATGAACGCCCCACTCACCCGCTGTGATGTCGCACCTTGGTCTTTATTCGGCATTTCGCTTGCGGGTTACAATTTCCTCTTGTCGTTGGGCGGCGCAGTGGTCATCTTAACGTCTATATGGCGCGCCAAGAAAATCTGAAAACCGCAACGCAGCGTTCCAAGGCAATTGCCAGCATGATTCGAGTGAATCAGGCTGGTGAATATGGCGCGAAACGCATTTACGCAGGACAGCTTGCGGTGATGGGTGACCGCACACCTGCGGCGCGCAGTATTGCGCATATGGCTGAGCAGGAAGAGCGGCATCTGGCGGCCTTCGACAAGTTGATGGCTGAACGCGGTGTCCGTCCAACCGCGTTGCATCCTATCTGGGATATAGCGGGTTTTGCGCTGGGTGCCGTCACCGCCGCCATCGGGCCGGAAGCTGCGATGGCCTGTACCGTTGCCGTCGAAACCGAAATCGACCGCCATTATTCTGAACAGCTTGCCGAACTTGGCGATAGCGAACCGGAGCTGTCCGCGATGGTCGCCGATTTTCAGGCTGATGAACTAGAGCATAAGGCAACCGCGCTGGCTGAGGGCGCCGAGCGCGCGCCCGCCTATCCGCTGCTAAGCGCAGTTGTCCGTTTTGGCTGCCGCACTGCTATTGCCGTGTCGAAACGAATTTGACTTCATCGCTCGTTCAGCGTTGAGCGTCCAATCAGCTATCTGAAAAACTGGAGATGACCGCCGTGCGTGCAATGACCAAAATATCGATGACCGCGTTAGCGATGATGTTGTCAGCCCAGCTTCAGGCGCAAGACGCTCCTGCAATGCAGCCGGGCGATGAGAAGATTAACCAGCTCATCATTTACGGCGATGACAAATGTCCCGAAAGCAATGGTGATGAGATTGTCGTGTGCGCTAGAATGGGTGAAGCCGATCGCTACCGGATTCCCTCGTCACTGCGCAATGACCCGAATGACCCGCGTAACCAGGCGATGTCCGAACGGATCAAGTCATATGAATATGTTGCTGCCAGCGGCACGATGAGCTGCTCGCCATCGGGTGCAGGCGGGTTCACTGGGTGCGGCCTTGCTGAGATAAACAAGGCTTATGCCGAAAAGGCGCAGGATCCTGGAATCACATTCGGTCGTCTAATCGCGGCCGAGCGCGCGAAACGCATGGCTGGTATCGATGCAGAGGCGGCCGAGGTTGAAGCGCGCGTTACCGAATTCGAAAAAGGTCGTGCAGAGCGTGAGGCCAAGCTTCAGGCTGAGCTTGAAGCAAAAGAGGCCGCCGAAAAAGGTGGCCCGGATGCAGAGCCGCTACCCGAGCCCAAATAACAGCTTAGGGCTTAGCCTTTTCCGTGGCCACCCAATCGTTAATTTGCTGCTCCAGCACATCCAACGGCACTGCGCCTTGGCCGAGAACGGCATCATGAAACGCCGCGAGATCGAATTTGGCACCTAGTTCCTTGGTTGCCATGCTGCGCAATTCGCGGATTTTCAGTTCACCCAACTTGTAGGCGAGCGCCTGCCCGGGCCAGCTGATATAGCGATTGACCTCCGCCTCGATGTTGGCGGCGGACAATGCGCTGTTGTCGGTCATGAAGTCGATAGCCTGCTGCTTGCTCCAACCCTTCGAATGGATGCCCGTATCGACCACCAGACGGCAAGCGCGCCACATTTCGTAGGACAGCCGTCCCATGTCTTTGGCGGACGTGTCGTAAAGGCCCATCTCAATCCCGAGCCGTTCAGAATAGAGCCCCCAGCCCTCGGTAAAGGCGGTAAAGAACACGCCATATTTGCGGAAGTCGGACAGCGGTAATTCCTGCTGCAACGCAATCTGGTGATGGTGCCCGGGGACTGCCTCGTGCACGGATAATGCCGGAATTTCCCAGAACGGTCGCTGGTTCAGTTTTGACGTGTTGACGAAATAGGTGCCCGATAGGCCGATCTCCGGCGAACCGGGATTATAATAAGCAGTGGTCGTACCCTCGGCGGTTTCGGCTGGGATTTCCTTGATACCATAAGGCAGGCGCGGCAGGCGGCCAAACAAAGCGGGCATTTTGCCATCGATAGATTTGGTTACCCGCCCGACTTTCTCCATCAACTCCTCGGGCGTTTTTGCATAATATTGTGGGTCGGTGCGCAGGTGCTGGATAAAAGTTTCCCGGCTCGGATACCCGGCTTTTGTTGCGACTTCGACCATCTCGGCACGAATACGCGCGACTTCCTTGAGGCCAATCTGGTGAATCTGATCGGGCGTGAGGTCGGTGGTTGTTTCCTCGCGGATGCGGAACGCATAATATTTATCGCCGCCAGGCTGCACAGAAACACCGGGGGCCTTGGCGCAGGCGGGTTTATAGCTGGCTGTATACCAAGCTAGCTGTTTGCTCAGTGCCGGGTGAATAACGGTCTGGATCGTCTTCGCGGCAGTACCTGCCAACATATCAAATTCGATTTCGCTTATGCCTTCCGGACGCTTGCCTGCATAAGGCGCAAAAAACCGCGACTTGGTAACGTCGTTCGCAATCAGTCCGCTGACCGTTCCTTCAAACCCGGTTAGTGTTTCGCAGGGCTGCGTATATTTGCCTTTGATCGCGACATTGGCGACTTCGATATTCTCGTCATTGACGCGGGCATATTGTTTGAGCCGCATATTGTAGCTCTCGAAATCTGCCTTGGTCTTGAAAGGCAAGTTCTGCGCCATCCCGGCAAATTGCTGGTGCCAGCTTGAATAGGTCGTGAAGTTGATCGCGCGCTGACCAAAATGGTTGCCTTCGACGGTCGAGTTTAGTGTCCGCCTTAATATGCCCGCCTCGACTTTCGTCGCCGCGTCGAGTTCGCTTAGCGGAATCGCATCGAGCCGTTTCAGGAATGTTGCCGCATCGGCAGCTCGTCGGTCCTGCGCTGCCAGCGTGTATTCGCCGACTTCCCCAGCATAAGTGTCAACGCCCAGTGCGCTGGCGTAGATGGGCTGTTCCTTAAGCGTTGTCGCCCAAACTTCATCCACCAGCTTTTTGATGGCTTTATTGGCATCGGCATGGGCTGGTGCAGTGCAAGCCAATGCTACTACCGAAGCCGCCAGAAACAGGTTGCGCATATTCACTCTCCCCGAAATTTCATTGGGAAGATTAAAGCAGGGGCGCGATTGGTTGGCTAGTCTGATTGCGCAATTAAGGCGATGGTGCAGGGCCGTTTTGACGCGACCCTGCACCCGCCCCGGTCCCTCGTTCATCCGAAGATGTGCGACCCGAGGGGACGTGACGAACCCGTGTTGTTAGGGGTACTCCCGGCTGTGTGCCCCCGCCGGTTGTTCCTTAATTTTTGCTGCCGTTAATCTCTGCTGCGTTTGGCTTCGGACTTGGCGGCGCGGAAGCTTTCCTCCATGTCCCGACCCATGCGCTCGAATTCGGGCATCATGACCGCCATGGCGCGGGCAAAGCCGCTCATCATACCCATCATTTGACGGCTGCCGTCGCCCAGTTGCTCGGGCAAATATCGGCTATCGCCGCCTGCAACGTCCGCAATGGTTGAATCGGGACGGATGCGGCGACCGACGGTACCAGGACGTGTACGCTCTATCGCTTCGGCAAAACGTCCGATAGGCAAGCTCATCATTGCGTCGGTGGCGCGTTCAACCGCAGCCGATACACCGTCCTGCACCCGCGGGTCGGCCATCTTGTCGGCCATTTCGATAAAATCATCGTCGGCTTCGGCTGCAACAGGCTGCAAGTCGCTCTCATAGCTCTCGCCAGAGCCAACATCCGCTGATGCGGAATGACCAGTACCCGGTGCAAACACAATGTCCTGCGCAGTAGCAGGTGACGTAGTGATTGCCAGTAAGGGCAAAGCAATCAACAAATATTTGGAACGCATCATTATCATCCTCACTCACCACCGGAAAACGGCGTAGCGGCGAAGGTGCCGTTGGCGCAGCTTTTAGGTACCAACGACTTAGCCAAAGCTGAACAAGTCGCTCAACTTGGCGCAAGCAAAGTAAATGGTTGTAAAATGCGGTGAGGCGTTACTCAGCTGCTTCCAATATCTCCGAGTCTGATAGCGGATGACTTAATCGCGTCAGCATTTCTTTCGGGCAAATCTGCCAAAACTCGCCACGACGCCGGTCCCAATCCTCAATGATCGAATGCGACCATTTGCTGTCCGTGGAATGTGCGTGCGCCATGACCAGCGCCTTCAATTGCTCTTCCCAGTGCATGCTGTCGACGCGCTGCCAGACGATATTGTCTGGGTTGGCCAGTTTTGCGAATTCGCCTTCGGGGTCGAGAACAAACGCCATGCCGCCGGTCATGCCAGCACCGAAATTGCTGCCGACCTTGCCCAAGATGACCGCAATACCGCCGGTCATATACTCAAGCCCGTTCGAGCCGCAGCCTTCAACCACGACATGGGCGCCGGAGTTACGGACCGCGAACCGCTCGCCTGCTTGGCCGGCTGCGAACAACCTGCCCGAGGTCGCACCGTAAAGCACGGTGTTCCCGATGATGCTGTTTTCCTGACTGGTAAGCGGGCTACTGACTGTAGGCCGCACGACAATCGTACCGCCGGACAGACCCTTGCCCACATAGTCGTTTGCATCGCCGAATACTTCGAGCGTGATGCCCTGACACAGAAACGCTCCCAACGACTGCCCCGCCGAGCCACGTAGGCGAACATGAACATGGCCTTCGGCTAAGCCTTTCATGCCGTAAAGCCGCGTAATCTCGGAGCTGAACCGTGTCCCGACCGCGCGGTGGGTGTTGCGGACATTATAGGTCAGCTGCATTTTCTCGCGCCGCTCAAACACTGGCTTCGCATCACGGATCATCTGCGCGTCGAGGCTGTCGGGCACTTCATTGCGGAAGGTCGGGATCGAAAAGCGGCGTGCTTCGTCGGGTGCGTCGACCTTGGCAAGGATCGGGTTCAAATCGAGATCGTCGAGATGCTCGGCACCCCGGCTTACCTGACGAAGCAATTCTGTGCGGCCGATGACTTCATCAAGGCTACGATAGCCGAGTTTAGCCAAAATCTCGCGCACTTCTTCGGCGATGAATGTCATCAGGTTGATGACTTTCTCAGGCGAACCGCCGAACTTTTGGCGCAGCTCATCGTCTTGGGTGCAGACGCCAACTGGGCAGGTGTTTGAATGGCATTGCCGCACCATGATACAGCCCATTGCAACAAGGCTCAGCGTTCCGATGCCGAACTCTTCCGCGCCGAGGATTGCGGCGATGACAATGTCGCGGCCGGTCTTGAGGCCACCGTCGGTGCGCAGCTTAATGCGGTGGCGCAGCCCATTGAGGGTGAGCACCTGATTGGCTTCGGACAACCCCATTTCCCAAGGCGTTCCTGCATATTTGATGCTGGTCTGGGGAGACGCACCGGTGCCGCCGACATTGCCTGAAACAAGGATGACGTCGGCATGTGCTTTGGCGACGCCAGCGGCAATAGTTCCAATTCCCGCTGCGCTGACCAGCTTTACGCAAACACGCGCGCGGGGATTGATTTGTTTCAGATCATAAATCAGCTGCGCCAGGTCTTCGATCGAATAGATGTCGTGGTGCGGTGGCGGGGAGATGAGCATCACGCCAGGGGTGGAATGCCGCAAGCGGGCAATCATGTCGGTGACTTTGAAACCCGGAAGTTGTCCGCCCTCGCCGGGCTTGGCGCCCTGCGCGACCTTGATTTCGATTTCTTCGCATGCGCCAAGATATTCGGCGGTTACGCCGAATCTGCCGCTCGCGATCTGTTTGATGACGCTGTTGGCATTGTCGCCATTTTCATAAGGCTTGAAGCGTTTGCTGTCCTCGCCGCCTTCACCCGAAACGGCTTTGGCGCCGATCCGGTTCATTGCAATCGCAAGCGTCTCGTGCGCTTCGGGCGACAATGCGCCCAAAGACATTCCGGGAGTGACGAAGCGCTTGCGGATTTCGGTAATCGCCTCGACCTCGTCAATCGCGACGGGTTCCTTGGCGAAGTTGAATTCGAGCAAATCGCGCAGGTAAATCGGCGGTAATTCTTTCACGCCTTGCGCAAACTGCATGTAGGTCGAGTAGCTGTCATTGGCGACCGCGCTTTGCAACAGATGCATAAGGCCAGCCGAATAGGCATGCGCTTCGCCGCCATTGCGCTGCTTGTAGAATCCGCCAACGGGAAGCCGCGCAACCGCGCTGTCAAACGCGTCGGCGTGGCGATCACGGGCGTTGACATACAATGAGTGATAGCCTTCGCCTGAAATCTTGTTCGGCATGCCAGGGAAGAAGTCGTTGACCAATGCACGGCTCAACCCAACTGCCTCGAAGTTATAGCCGCCGCGATAGCTGGAGATGACCGCGATGCCCATTTTGGACATGATCTTGAGCAAGCCCTCGTTGATCGCAGTGCGGAAGTTCGCGACGCCCTGCTCGAGCGACAGTCCTCCCAACAGTCCACGCGCATGGCGGTCGGCAATCGAGGCCTCGGCGAGATAGCCGTTGACCGTGGTCGCGCCAACGCCAACGAGAACCGCGAAATAATGCGTATCGAGGCATTCGGCGGACCGGACATTGATCGAAGAATAGCTGCGCAGGCCGTTGCGTACCAGATGCGTGTGAACGGCGGCGGCAGCGAGGATCATCGCGATGGCTACGCGGTCCGGGCCGATATTTTCATCGGTCAGGAACAGTTCTGACTTGCCCATACGGACGGCTTCAACCGCCTCTTCGCGGATGCGGGAAATCGCCGCGCGCAGCCCTTCTTGGCCAGCAGATATGTCGTAGGTGCAGTCGATCTCGGCTGCGACGGGGCCAAATGCAGACTTTAACTTGTGCCACTCCGCCGCAGTCAAGACCGGGCTGTCGAGCACCAGCACGTCGGCATTCTGGCTCTTCTCTTCCAAGATATTGGCAAGGTTAGAAAAGCGCGTTTTCAGGCTCATCACATGCCGTTCACGCAAACTGTCGATTGGCGGGTTGGTCACCTGACTGAAGTTCTGGCGGAAGAACTGGCTGATCAGGCGCGGCTTGTCGCTGATGACGGCGAGTGGGGTGTCGTCCCCCATCGAGCCGATGGCTTCCTTGCTGTCCTCAATCATCGGTGCGAGGATCATCTCGACATCTTCCAATGTCATACCCGCCGCAATCTGGCGCTTGGTAAGTTCGGCGCGGGTCCATGACGGCAGCGGGTCTCCTGCTGCATCGGGTAGATCACTGATCTTGCGGAATCCTTTAACCAAGGCACCATAATCCTGCTCGGCAGAAATCCGGTCCTTGAGTTCGCCATCGCGGTATAACTTGCCCTCTTCGAGGTTGACCGCAATCATCTGTCCGGGGCCGAGGCGCCCTTTTTCCAATATCGTTGATTCAGGCAGCACCACCATTCCGGTTTCGGAACCGATGACGAGCAGGTTATCGGTTGTACGGCTATACCGCAGCGGACGCAGCGCGTTGCGATCAACGCCTGCAACGGCCCAGTGGCCATCTGTCATCGCGAGTGCGGCGGGACCATCCCACGGCTCCATGACCGATGCCATATATTCGTACATCGCACGGTGAGTGGCGGGAATGTTGGGGTTCGACTGCCATGCTTCAGGGATGAGCATCAGCTTGGCTGTCGGTGCCTCCTTGCCAGAGCGCACAAGTGTTTCGAACACCGCATCGAGTGCTGCGGTGTCCGACGAACCTGCCGGTATTACGGGCTTTATGTCATCAGATTGCGCGCCAAAGGCGATGCTCGCCATCTTGATTTCGTGGCTTTTCATCCAGTTCTGGTTGCCGCGAATAGTGTTGATTTCGCCATTATGCGCGAGCCCGCGGAAGGGCTGCGCCAACCACCATTGCGGGAAAGTATTGGTCGAGTAACGCTGGTGAAAAATCGCAACGCGACTTTCGAACCGTTCGTCCTGCAGATCGGGGTAGAATACCGACAGACTTTCGGCGAGGAACAGGCCTTTGTAAACAATCGACCGGCACGACAGCGAGCAGATGTAGAAATCGCGAATTTGGGCAGCGATGATCTTCTTCTCAATCCGGCGGCGAACGAGGTAGAGATTTTTCTCAAATTCGGTTGCGTCGACCTCTTCGGGCAAGGGGCCGGCAATCATGATCTGCTCGATCTCGGGGCGTGTTGCCTGCGCCTTCGTCCCGATCACCGATACGTCGACCGGAACCTGCCGCCAGCCATAGATCGTATAGCCCGCGTCGATGATTTCCGCTTCGACAATAGTGCGGCAATTTTCCTGTGCACTCAAATCAGTGCGCGGGAGGAACACCATGCCAACTGCGAGCCGGTTCGGCATCGGGCGGTGCCCGCTATCCGAAATGGCGTCATCAAAGAACCGTACCGGTAGATCTATATGCAGCCCCGCGCCGTCGCCGGTCTTGCCATCCGCATCAACCGCGCCGCGATGCCACACCGCCTTCAGCGCTTCAATCCCCGCTGCAACGACACGCCGCGAAGGCTTTCCATCGGTTGCGGCAATCAAACCAACGCCGCAGGCATCGCCTTCGGATTCGGGATGATACATGCCCTCATGAGCAAGTCGTTCATGTTCTGGGGTGGGGAAGTGGGTCATTTGTTCGTTCCAAAATATTTGTCGGCTTCCGCCATCAACTGGCCAGCGGCTTCCTCGCCCACTTGACGCCCGATGACTTGACCTGCTGCGCTCATTTGCTGTTGAATTTGGGGCTGTGCTGCAGCCATGCTCTTCCCCGTCGGCGATTCCATAAAAGCGCGAATGGCAGCAAGGTCGGCTGGCTGTATTTGCTTTACATATTGCTCTGCCGCCCGATCAACCATCTCGGGATATTTAGCGCGCATACCTGCCATCATAAGTTGACCAAATCTATTGCCAAAGGCGGAAAGTCCTCCGGGATAGTCGGCTTCGATCTTTTGAATCAACTTATCGCCGCCGTTTATTTGCCTTATTTGACCGATGAATCCTGATTCCATGACTGGAACGAGTTGTGTAAACATCGTCTCCATTGTTTCAGTGATGTTTCCCGCAATCAAGATTGCGCGCGCATCCTCGATGGGAGTTGGAACATTTACATCTTCGGCATGTAACGGCGTTAAAATGGCGAGCGAACAAAATATACCCAATGCCGACGCGCGAACAGAAGTTACCAGTTTCATGCTGCTATCCTCTTGCTGTGCAGCTTCGCCTGTAACCATTTGTGCATATGATCGGTCACATCCCGCCCGTCGCGGATTGCCCACACGACAAGGCTCGCACCGCGCACGATGTCGCCGATCGCGAATACACCATCGAGGTTTGTCATCATATTTGTGTGATCGACGCGTATCGTTCCCCAGCGGGTGACGCCCAAATCGGGCGCGTTGAACAGGACGGGCAAGTCTTCAGCCTCGAAGCCGAGTGCTGTTATCACCAGGTCTACGTTTAGTGTGAAGTCACCCTCGGGATCACTCTCAGGCGCCCGACGGCCGCTGGCATCGGGCGCGCCAAGGCGCATTTTGGAAACATGTACGCGCTCCACTTTGCCTTCGCCGTCAAAGCCTTTGGGGCCAGACAACCAAACAAATTCGACGCCCTCTTCTTCGGCATTGGCAACTTCGCGTTGTGAGCCCGGCATATTTTCGCGGTCGCGACGGTAGAGACATTTGACCGACTTTGCGCCTTGGCGGATGGCGGTACGAACGCAGTCCATCGCGGTATCGCCGCCGCCTATTACGACGACATCCTTGCCCTCGGCGTTGAGTGCGCCATTGTCGAACGCTGCGACAACATCGCCAAATCCTTTGCGATTGGAGGCGGTCAGATAATCGAGCGCTGGAACAATGCCATTGAGGCCGATGCCCGGCATTTTGATATCGCGCGCCTTGTACACACCCGTAGCAATCAGCACGGCATCATGTTTGGCGCGCAGATCGTCCAAACTGGCATCGCGCCCAACTTCGAAATTAGCGTGAAAGATGATGCCGCCGTCGCGCAGCCGGTCGATGCGGCGCATGACCACATCTTTCTCCAGTTTAAATCCGGGAATACCATAAGTCAGCAACCCGCCCATCCGGTCATAACGGTCGTACACGTGCACTTCATAGCCGGCAACGCGCAGATACTCGGCGGTCGTCAATCCGCCGGGGCCTGCACCGATGATCCCGACAGACTGGCCGCGTGCTGGCCCGGGCTCAAGTGGCTCAACCCAGCCTTGCTCCCAGGCAGTGTCGGTGATGTATTTCTCGACCGAACCGATAGTAACCGCGTCGTGGCCAGAAAACTCGATAACGCAATTGCCTTCGCAAAGCCGATCCTGTGGGCAAATGCGGCCGCAGATTTCTGGCATGGTGCTGGTCAGGTTCGACAGCTCATAAGCTTCGCGCAAGCGGCCCTCTGCTGTTAGGCGCAGCCAGTCAGGAATATGGTTGTGCAGCGGGCAATGTACCGAGCAATAAGGTACGCCGCATTGCGAGCAGCGCGAGGATTGCTCTTCGGCTGTGGCTGTTGCGTAACGGTTGGATATTTCCTCAAAGTCTTCGGCGCGTAATTGCGCTGCCCGCTTTTCAGGGTAAGCCTGCGGCAGCGATACGAATTTCAGCATGGGATCTTTTGCCACAACACACTCCTTGAGATGTGTCGCGCATATGCAGCTTTCCCGTAGATGTCACGCTTAAATACAGAAAATAGGTCAGCACTTATGACATATATTTGAATTTCTTTGTGCTAGTTTCGCGCCTTTGAAATTTTATTACAAAAAATAAAGTCCGTATCGGACCTATCTTTGCGCCAGCCATATCAATGCCGCAGCGCCCGCAATGATTCGGTACCACGCAAACGGTCCGAATCCATAACGTGTGACGACCGCAAGGAACGCTTTGATGACGATCCAGGCGACAATGAACGATACGAAAAAGCCAATGCCGATAAGGCCCATATCATCCATGCTGACCGCGTCGTGGTGCTTGAAGAGTTGCAGGATGGTAGCGCCGGTCAATGTTGGTAGAGCTAGAAAGAAGCTGAACTCGGCGGCGGTTTTGCGGTCAACGCCAAGCGACATTGCCCCCAATATAGTCGCGCCAGAGCGGCTGACGCCCGGTATCATGGCGAGGCATTGTACCAGCCCGATAAGCGCTGATTGCTTGACCGATAGTGCCGCGACGCCGCCGCTTTCTTGGGGGCGGGCGTATTTCTCTACGACCAATATTGCAAAGCCCCCTATAATTAGCGCCCAAGCGACAATCACCGCATTCTCCAGCATCATCTCGATCGCATCGCCGAAAGCGAGGCCCAGAATGACCGCGGGAAAAAATGCCAGCAGCAGGTTGCGAACGAATGCGACCGCACCAGACTCCAGCGTGAACAGGCCCTTCAGAACCTCCACAAATGTCCGCCAGTAGAGAACTACTACGGCCAATATTGCTCCGGGCTGGATAGCGATGTTGAATATCGCCCAGCGCCCAGCGTCATAGCCCAAAAGTTCGGTCGCCAATATTAGGTGACCGGTTGACGATACGGGCAAGAATTCGGTCAAACCCTCGACAATGCCGAGGATGATTGCAACCATCCAATCCGTCATGCGGGTGCCCGCGTGCCGAAACGTCCATGTTTGCGGTACATATCGAGCCAGCCTTCCGCCACAGCGTCCAATGACGTCGGCACGATTCCATAAGTGGCCAAGCCGTCCTTGCCGGTTATCACATTATCGCTACCCAACATCTTAAGCTGATCGTCGGTTATCGGTGCGCCGGGAAGCCAACCGGTACCTTTGGCAAGCAGCTTGGCCGCGATATCGGGTACCTTAACGAACATAGGCTCTCGACCGATAGCCTTTGCAATCCACTTGTTCAGCTCCAGCATTGAGAATATTTCCGGCCCGCCGAGTTCCAGTATTTCGCCGTTCGGGCGAGCAAGCGCCGAGGCCACTGCGTCGGCTACATCACCCACGAAAACTGGTTGAAATTTCGTATTCGCGCCGATTACCGGCACAACGGGCAGCATCCGTATCAAGCCTGCAAAGCGATTGATGAACTGATCTTCGCGGCCAAATACAATCGATGGACGCAGGATGGTCGCCGATGGAAATGCTGCGCGTACGCTTGCTTCGCCCGCAGCCTTGCTCCGCCCATATTCCGCTTCGCTTTCGGCGTCCGCCCCAATCGCGGAGATATGCACCAAAGTCTGGACGCCAGCTGTCGCCGCCGCCTGTGCCACATTGCCAGCACCGATATTCTGTACCGCATCCAGATCGGCGAAGCTGCCGACAAGATTTACGACCGCATCGGCGTCCTTGACTGCGCGTGCGACACTAATGGGTTTGCGGATATCGGCAGCGATGAGCTGAACCTGGCCCAAATTGCCGAGCGGCTTGATATAGTTGGCATTGGCCGGGTTGCGGCAGGCGACGCGGATCCGCACGCCTTGCTCGAGCAGTGCCTGCGCGACGTAGCGACCCAAGAACCCGCCGCCGCCAAACACCGTTACCAATTTGCCTTGCATAAATGCTCCGTCCCGCAGCGCGATTGAATGGCTGCGCTTTGCACCAGCGCTCCAAAGCTTTCAAGGCTGACGTAAGCTAAATATTGCCGCAGTCGCTGGGTGCGCGTTCGTCCGCAAATCGGGCACTGATCCAGTCCAACGTCGCGGTTGCGCTATCCGCTGCGCTGGTTGCATGCCCGCCTTTGCTGTTGATCGTTACATATTTCAAGCTTGCGCCGTTTCGACAAAGCTTGCGCGCGAAGCCTTGCGTTACTGCCGGCGAGACAATCACATCGGCATCGTTTTGCGCAATCAGAAAGGGCACACCATAATTCCGCGGGGCAGGGCTATTATCGCGGGCAATGATTTTCCACGGCTTGATTCGGCCAAGATCGACGCCTTTCAGGCGCGCACGGAGAACCGCGATACCCACGATCGTCCCGATCCGAGGTTTCGCGCCGAGCGTAACGCAATTGTTCCTGCCAAGCCGGTCAATCAAATCGCCGGTCGATTTGCTTCCCAAAGTACGAAGCGAAATGCCGAAATGCTGCGACCAGCTGTGCGCGGTGAAGGCGGTAAGGAATGCGCGGATTGACGCATCGGTCCCACCCGTCAGATTTTCTATCAGATCAGTCGGCGGTGCTGCTGCTGCGACGCCGACGAGCGTCAGCTCGGGTGCATATTGCCGCGCCACCTGTCCAGTCCAGAGCGATGCATGGCCGCCCTGGGATTCGCCCCATACCGCAAAGCGGCTGCCTGCACCCGCCTCGGCAATGCCACGGGCTGCCCTGACGGCATCAAGAACGGAATAGGCAGCACTGGTGCCAATCAGATAGGGATGCGGTTGTGGCGTACCGAGGCCCGAATAATCCGGCGCTACAACCGTGTAGCCCCGCGCGATCATGTCAGACAAAGCTGGCGTCGCGGTAAAGAAATTGGTCGAGGTGGACGGCGTACATTTATCGTCGACGCCCCAGGTGCCATGAGCCCACGCAAGCACCGGACGCCCCATTCGCGACGGAAGACCCAAAGGAGATACAACGACGCCTGTCATCTCCTCAGGGCCGCCCCGGTCGTTGGTGCCGGTGTAGCGGATCCGCCATGCCTGCATATTCTGGGGTGCGTAATCGATGGGCGTCGCACTCAACAGGACGCCAGCTTTTTGCGCCATCGCTGAAGTGCCGACCAACGAGGACGCGAAGATGAGAGCAATCAGCAGAAAATGGCGCATAGGATATCCTCGAACGGGCCACTGGGCCTATTTTTTGACGAAACGGGTCTCTGCTCCATCAGCTGACTTCACGACCAGCGAGCCCTGCGGTGTTAGCGTCAATGAAACGGCAGTTTCGATAAGCTTCTGAAAGGCCTGCTCTTGGGTCATCAATGCGGGCGCGCAGGCCATGCGGGTTCCGATCATCGGTGGGTAGACTTTGATGGCGTCGCCGGTGAGCTGATAATTGGCGGAATAGCCATTGCACCCCGACTTGCCGCCGACCTTGCCGTCGCTGCCGAGCATCAAGGTGACCTCGCTGCGGTCGACAATTCCCTTGCCGCCAATATCCTCCGCCCGCCACCAGACGTCCTTGACGGACGAGACAGGCACCGGCGCGGTCGCCAGTTCCTGCACCTCGACCCGCTTGGTCTTGCGGTTATAGAGGCAGAGCATCTTGGCCTTTGCGCCCTTCATATGCGGTTGCGGCCAACTGCCTTCGACCACGCGCGCGTCAATCAGGACCTTGTCTGAATAGCGAATGGGAGGCCCGGCAATCGCGCCAACCAGATTGGCTGCTTTCACACATGCCGCTGATGATGCCGCATCAACCTTTGCCCAAGCGTCAGGCGTTGCTGAAAAAGCCGGTGCCGCCATTGCCAACGCAAGTGCAGCACCGATGAAGGGGGATAATTTACGCAACAATCAATAGCCCGTCCGGGTGCAGAGAACGTCGGCGAGATAAACGCGGCTATAGACGGTTTCCTGCGTCTGGCTGGCCGATCCGCCATATCCCAGGCTCCGGCAATAGCTATCAGCCGTTTTCGCGGCGCAGTTCGAGGTCGAGTTGCCTGTGGGGCACGACAATATGCGATAGCCATTGCGGCCGGGGGCAGGGAAAAATTCGCCCGACATGCCGCGCAGCGACGTGCCTGCGGGTGGTTCGGGCTGAACCGGCGGCGCATAACCTGTGGGGCGCATCGATTGCACCGCATAGAGCACCCGGCTCACCCGTCGCAAATCAGATTCGTCCGCCGACACCTTGACGCAAGGCGAACGGTAGCGGGTGCGCGCACATAATTCCCACGTCCCCGACCGGACGCGGATGGAGCGCACTGGCCATGCCAGGCCGAGATTTTCCTTGGCTTCACCGACGAATACCGCCGGTCCCTGGAAATTGACGTCGCGATAGATAGTCGCCTCACCGCGACCTATGGGGGCCATCTTGTCAGTCTGCGCCCAGGCCGCTGCGGCAACCGCCATTCCGGCCGTTGCGGCCAACATCAATCGGGTACTCTTCATTTCATCCTCCTATTTGGCTGTGATGCGACACCAGTGGCCTCTGCCTTCGAATCGGGCAGATGGAATTGAATATGATGAACCTTTTCAAGCACGAGGCTGACATAATCGCCAGCATTTTACCAGCCACATGTTGTTACACTTTTATTCCGGTGCAAATTCACCATGAGCACCGCGCGGACGTTGACAAAGCCGCGCGACCAAGTAAAGGAGCGCGCCTACCCGATGTCCGGCAATTTGCCGGAGCATCCAAGTGCCCGGATGGCGGAATTGGTAGACGCACCAGCTTCAGGTGCTGGCGCTGGCAACGGCGTGGAGGTTCGAGTCCTCTTCCGGGCACCATTTGTTCTTTTCAGAACATCCCAAAATGTTTGCAAAACCCGCAGAAATCTGCCATATATAGGGCCGTTGTCGCCTTATAGCATCCCATTGAATACCACTAAATCCCGACCAAAAGTGGGGCTAAAAGTGGGGCTAAATTGGAAATTTAGGCGTCAAATGATGTTTTTGACAAAAAATTGGCCCCACCTATGCCCCTGACAGCCGCACAAATCCGTATGTTACAGCCAAGTGCAAATGAAACGAAATTGTACGATTCGCATGGTTTGTACTTGGTCGTGTCACCCAACGGCTCGAAACATTGGAGGATGCGCTACTCCTTTGCTGGGAAGGAACGAAAACTGTCATTCGGACGCTATCCCGAAGTCTCGCTAAAGGATGCGCGTAACAAGCGCGATGAAGCACGTCTGTTGTTGGCCAGCGGAACGGACCCGTCGTTTGCTAAGAAGAAGGCGAAAATCAAAGCAACCTTAGCGATTGCGAACACCTTTCATTCGCTCGCCGAGGAATATATCGATACCAAGATGGTCCGCGAAGGAGCGGCGAAGGCAACTGTCGAAAAGGCCAGATGGTTTCTCAGTCTTTTGAAGCCCGCAATCGGCAGCATGCCGGTTACCGAAGTCGATCCGCAAATGCTGCTGGCTCCGCTCAAAAAGCTGGAGGCCCGAGGAACGCTCGAAACAGCCAAGAAGTGTAGATCCTTTGCGAGCCGCGTCTTTCGTTACGGGATATGGACCGGTCGCTGCTCCGTAGATGTCGCCCGCGATTTGCAGGGCGCGCTTACCTCGCCCAAAGCCAAAAACTATGCTGCAATTCTGGAGCCTATAAAATTCGGCGCTCTCCTGAGGGCGATCGAAGTGTTTGATGGCAGCCCCATCACTAAATTTGCATTGCAGTTGTCACCGCATATCTATGTCCGTCCCGGCGAATTGCGCCATGCAGAATGGGAGGAATTTGATCTCAACGAGGCGATTTGGCACATCCCATCCGGGAAAATGAAGTCCAAAAGAAAACATGATGTTCCATTGTCGACGCAGTCTGTGTCGATCCTGCACGAACTGCTTAATCTGACAGGTCCAAAAGGATATGTTTTTCCAGCGCTTCATACGAGCCTGCGCCCAATGAGTGAGAACACGGTGAATGCCGCTTTGCGAAGGATGGGCTTCAGCAAGGACGAGATGACAGCGCATGGGTTCCGTGCGACTGCGTCGTCACTGCTCAATGAAAGCGGCAAATGGCACCCTGACGCCATTGAACGGTCGCTAGCACATGGTGAAAGCAATGCTGTTCGAGGCGCTTATCATCGTGGAACTCATTGGAAAGAGCGCGTAGAAATGGCGCAGTGGTGGAGTAACCATATCGATCAACTGCGGACGGGCGCTGATGCCATTTCGAAGCGGCGTACCGCCAGTTGAACCTCACACCTGCTGCTGATCTCGTGCGGAATAGCCCAAAGGGTTCATCATCCATTCCTCGATCGCAGATTCCCGCCATGCAGCGCATCGCGATGCAATATGGATTTGCTTTGGGAAGGTGCCCTCGTCGATTTTGCGATACAGTGTTGACCGGCTCAGACCGGTGCGCCTCAGGACTGCGGGTAAGCGGAGAAAGTAGTCAGGACGGGACATTCAGTTGTCGTTCCCTTCATCTGAAAATGGTCGCGAAATTGCCGTTGGGTCGCAACGGCATCGTGGCGCAATCTATCAGTATTCTGAACAGCCCAATTTTGCGCTGTTGTTCGATTTAACAATCGAAATGCCATCAGCACCGGGCAACGAAACACTCGTGCAACTGACCTGACATCCTGTTCCAACAAATTCTCCCACTCACAAGTTCTGGGGATAGCAACCCCTTGGTCTCGGTAGGGAACTCTAACGGCATATTCTGTAGCACCATCCTGAGACACAGGGGTGCGAACAATGCCAGCAAATGCTGACAGATATTTAGACAGTTTCGACTTTCTTGATTTCGCCCAGGAGTTTCTGAGGCGTAATGCAAATTACCAAACAGAATTTTGCAGGTTGAGTAAAGGGCTGTCCGCACGACTTGATTCAGCAGATTTTAGAACAATGGCACGATCATGGGGGGTGGAGTTTCGCGTTTCCGCCGGCACTCTCACCACACACACATCCCGCAATCTGGCTTGCTTGTGAAGCGCCGTCCATAATCGTATTTCAGGGCGGTACAAGTTCATGTGAAGAGGCTTTAACTCAATTTAAGCTGAACGATTACGAACTTCTCCAAGACCAAACTACCGATGAAGGCAGACATCTGGTGCTGGGCGAAGGGAAGAGGCACCATCGTGTGCTGGTACTGTCGACGAGTTCCGCAGGCAGCGGATACTTCGTGCCTCGAGATCACTGGGTTCGAACACGCCTTGCCGCGATCGAAGCATTTGACAGGGAATTTCTGCAGCCTAGCCATACAAAATCGCACGAACTGCTCTTCCCGTCTCTATATCTGAGGCGCCGCCTCACCCTTTTACTTAACATTCTCGACGTCATGAATCGGTCTGAGAACAGCTTTGCCACAACTCGTGAAATTGCCGAAAAAGTCGTATATCGGAATACAGATTTGGGGCGTGCAATAGAGTGGAAGACGTCATCATACAGACGCCAGACACAACAACTCATCAATGAGGCGCGATTTATGGTGGATGGCGGCTACCGGTGGTTGCTTAAATGTCGGATGCGACCAAGAAGTCCCAATCTTTGAAATCCAATCAGAATAATCACGAATACGTGCATGCTATTATTGGCCAGATTTTCTTTGATAATCCTATTTTATGCAAGCCAAATCACCAGCTTATCTGGTAGCAGACGATTATCGGTCGTTCGCAAATTTGAAAGGCAAGATTTTGTCGGGAATGGCCGGGCTAAGAGCACAATGGCCCGCAAGATGGATTGAAACCGTTCTTCAGGGCGTCAATGAGGCGATTGGAGGACAGCAGGTTGGGAAGTGCTGAACTGCATCGAACGGTCAATGCATGCGATTATCTTTTGCCGAGGAGTTTGCCAGAGAACTGGTTGAGATCGAAACTCCCGAAGGACTTGAAGAAGCACTGAGACGGACATCGCGATTTTTGGGGTTCGATCATTTTGCGCTTTCGCTGGAAGCGCGCACCAGCATGGAAAAACCCCCCGAAATCCTGATCCATGATTATCCGGACGCTTGGGCGAAAGTGTATATAAATTTTGATCTTGGAGGCATGGACCCGGTCAGGCGGGCTTGCGACAAATCCTTTTCCGGCTTCAGCTGGGAAAATATCGAGAAGATGATACCCATGACTAGCGGAGACCGCCAGATGCTTGCCGTCGGCCGCGAATGCGGAATCGGTGACGGTTACACCGTACCGCGCCATCTTCCAGGAACTGCCAGAGGAACCTGCTCGTTTGTTGTGCGCCCCGAGGGCCACTTACCCAGAGAATGGCTGGTGGTTGCCGAACTGGTAGGCACATTGGCGCTTACCTGCGCATTAAAGATAAGCGGCATGGCCGTAAATGCGTCAGCAGCAAAGCTTAGCGATCGCCAGCGGGAATGTTTATTGTGGACAGCGCGAGGAAAGACGGCGCTGGAAACGGCTATAATCCTTGGGATTAGCACCGAGACCGTAATCCAGCATCTCAAAAGTGCCCGCGAGCGGTATGACGTGCATTGCAAACAATCGCTGGTAGTGAGCGCGCTCTTCGATGGTCTGATCGGCTTTGGAGACGTATTCGGCTGGCAAAAATACCACTAAATTAGTCTTCTCTGCGCTGCGCCAGAGAACATAGTAATGGCCCTTTGAACGTGGGTATCCCCAGTTCTGGGTATATCGCGCGGTCGCTGGGGCTGGTGTGATGGTCGCCATCTTCAACAAGACAGGTGACCAACATGCCCTCCATCACAACACCTTCCGCTGCGCGGTCTTCCGATGCAGCCGTCCGCAAAATGTTCGAAGCGCGAAAACGGGTTTTCGTCGATCTTTTGAAGTGGGACGTTCCGGTCCTGAATGACCGATATGAGATCGATCAATTCGATACGCCGCACGCCAATTACGTCATCCTCACCGGCGATAATGGCAGCCACAGGGCATCGGCTCGGCTGCTCCGCACGGATCATGCGCACATATTGGGCGACTTGTTTCCCACCTTGTGTGAATCGGCAGTCCCCACTGGACACAAGACCCGCGAGATCACGAGATTCTGCATCGAGCCAACGCTGAGCCGATCTGATCGGCGCATTGCAAGAAACCAGTTGGTGACTGCTCTTGTCCAGTACGCGTTGGCAGAGGGCATTACGGACTACACGGCCGTCGCAAATTTGGCCTGGTACCGACAGATTGCCGATTTCGGGTGGACATGCCGGGCGTTAGGGCCACCGCGCTACGTTGACGGAGAGTGCCTGCTTGCGCTTCACATCCAAATCGATTCCGATACGCCGCATGACCTCGAACAAACCGGCATATTCACCCCGGCGGATTTTCATCTGGCCGATGCTGGTGCAATGCAATGATGGACGCGGCAAATCCAACTTCGTGGGCTGCGCGCCTTGAACGTGACGGCTATTGCATCATTCCCAATGTGCTTCCTGCATCGGTGCTTGCGGCACTCGAAGCCGATCTCGAAAGCGACTTCATCCAAACGCCATTGGGCGAGGGCGACTTTTATGGCTATCGGACCAAGCGCTTCGGCAGCCTGCTCCGACGGTCCGAACACGCCACTCAACTTGTGATGGAACCGACGGTGCTTGGTCTTGCAAACAGCATATTGAGCGGGGCATGCGAGCGCATCCAGCTCAATGTGGCACAAGCAATTGAAATCCATCCGGGTGAAGTCGAGCAGTTCCCCCATTGCGATCACGACATGTGGAGCGGCATCAAGGGCCAACATGAATATCTACTCAATGTCATGTGGCCGATTTCGCGCTTTACCAAAGACAATGGCGCAACGAGGATCTACCCCGGCACCCACCGAATGCAGATCAGCTCGCTCGATGAGCTCGGCGAACCCATCGTAGCAGAATGCGCGCCCGGATCGGCTATTTGTTTTCTGGGTTCGACAGTTCATGGTGCCGGTCCAAACCGGTCAAACGATGTCAGGCGGGCGGTCGTCATTGGCTACAGTCTGGGTTGGCTTAAGCCTTATGAAAATCCGTGGCTGGCCTATCCACCGTCGATTGCAAAGACTTTCTCGCCCGAATTGGCGGCACTGGCTGGCTATGCGCAACACCGCCCCAATCTCGGCAATTATGAAGGCCAGTGCCCATCGATATTATTGCAGGAACATGTGCCCGCATTTCCGCGCGCCACAGATGCGCTCAGGCCTGATCAGCAAGAAGCAGTCCATGATTTTGCCCGCGCACAGCGAGCAGGCATGTGAGCCCAGCCCATGTTCTCGAACCGACCTACCAGGATCTCAAACGTGGCCTGATGCAGGGGAGATGGCGACCGGGCGAACGGCTTGAAGCGCTCCGGCTCGCCGATGAGTTCGGGGTCAGCATGACGCCCGTCAGAGACTGTCTGAACCGTCTCGCTGGGGAAGGTTTGGTCGACATGAAACCAGGCGACGGTTTCCGGGCGCCACGAATAAGCGAGAAGATGTTGCGCGATATGCTTGAGCTCAATGCAATGCTTGTCGATTTTGCGTTGCAGAATCCAATCGATATCGGAGCGCTGGCTCACGTGCCACAATCGGTTGAGGATTATGCGGGCCGGGTGGCTGTTTTTTTCGGAATTATTGCGCACCGGTCAGCAAATACAGCCCTAATAGAAACAGTGCATTCGTTCAGTGATCGCATGCATGCGGTCCGCCGCTGGGAACCACAGCTTTTTGCCGAATGCTTCCACGAACTGGAAGAAATGGAGCACCATCTTACTGATAATTCCAGTGATTTGGATATTGCGCTGCGAAAATATCATGACCGTCGGCTGGGAAGTATTCCGGAACTCGTGCAACTGGCCCAATCCTGACAATAACGGCATTGCCAAACAATCTGCCCTAGATCGAGGTGAAACGCGCCATTTGCGTCGACCCGGTACTACCGAACGGCAGCGACCATGTCGGAACTAATTGTCCTGGTTGCTGCGCGTTACATTTTGGTCGCAATTTACTTCGTCACTTTGGCGAACCATTGCTTGCCTAATCTTGCTCGGTTCGCCAAAATGGACAGGCGCAGACCGACAGCTGGCGTAGGTCGCGCTGGATAAATCCGCCAAGCATTAAACACGCCGGTCCGGCCAATGGACGGGCGGCCGTGCCGGACAAGACCTGAATAGGGCCGAACGGCGGCGAAGCGATGGAGATCGATCGACCCGGCTGGAAATCCGGTCGTCGACGATTGCGCCAATGCGATCGCTAAATGTCACAAATACAGAGTTTGCCAAAATCGACGGCTGACGTTTCGGCCAGATATCCCAGTTGCATCTGCCCACTTGACCAAATGTTCAGAAAGGAAAGTGCCGGACTTACCCGTTACCTCGCCAGAAGGGTCGGCCCGGAATTTGCAAATGATCTTGCACAGGACGTGTTCCTGCGTGCTGCTACCAGCCCGCAACTTACAACGCTCGATAATCCGCGGGCATTCCTTTATCGGATAGCCCAAAACCTGCTGGTTGACCGAGCGCGCCGTCAACGTTGCAAGATCGTCACCGTCGCCTCGGCAGAGCCGGTCGAACGCCGGTGCCCTGCCGAACAGGAATATCAACTCGAAGCTGACGAACTCGAAGCCGCGCTGGCACTCGCACTGGGCGGATTGCCCGAGCGCACGCGCGCCATATTCGTCATGCATCGTTTTGATGAGATGGCATATCGCGAGATCCAGCGCGAACTCGGCATATCGCTGGCTGGGGTCGAATATCACATGATGAAGGCATTGGCGCATGTCCGTGCCTGCTTGCACGACCACGGTTCGATCCCTGAATTCGGCCGATTTTCAAAAAAACAAAAATAGTTACATATGAAACTAAGGTAATTCTGCTGGCCTGCGTCATCCCCTGCAAGGCGAGTTCGATAAAGGGCCGCCTGATAATGATCAGGGAGTAGTCGATGCCGAGTACATGCCATTTAATGACCGCCGCGCTCGCAGCCATAGTTGCCGGAACGCTGCCGCAAGCAAGTTTTGCACAAGAGGCGCCGCAGACTGCTGAAGACGAACAAGCGCAATCGCCACCCGTTGATAGTGCGGACATCGTTGTAACGGGATCGCGCATCAGGGGTGCAGCTGTTGCGAGCGATGTGATTACCTTAGACCAGCAGGCGATAGTCGCAGCCGGACAAATCGATTTAGGCGAAGCCATCCGCTCGTTGCCGCAGAATTTCGGCGGCGGCCAAAATCCAGGTGTGGGATTTGGCGCTGGGCGAACTAACAGCAATGTCAATTCTACGTCGAGCGCAAACCTGCGCGGACTTGGGCCCGACGCTACTCTGACCCTGCTTAACGGTCACCGGCTCGCCGATGACTTTGCTTTTGGCGGTGTCGATATATCGGCCATTCCGCTTGCAGCACTGGACCGGATCGAGGTTGTACCCGATGGTGCGTCGGCCCTCTATGGGTCGGATGCAGTCGCAGGTGTAGTAAACGTCATTCTGCGACGCGACTTTGAGGGTGTGGCAACCTCCGCGCAGATTGGCGGAAGCACTGACGGTGGTTACTTTCGCCAACAGGCCGACATAGTGGGCGGAACCACGTGGGAGGGCGGCGGCTTTCTGCTTGCTTATGATTTCGCACGTAACAGCGATATCCAGGCGCGTGACCGTTCCTATACAAGCTCTCGCTTGCCCGACGCTACGCTCTACCCATCGCAGCACAGGCATGCTGCAACATTTGCCGGTTATCAGAAACTTGGGGAAGCTTTGCTGGCAAAGGTCGATGCACTTTATTCCAGACGGACATCGCGCATCCAAGGTGGCATACCGACCAATCGGTCCCTGTTTGCGCCAGAAGTCGAATCGTTCGCAATCGCGCCTTCTTTGGAGATGTCGCTCAGTTCGAACTGGCAAGCCAAGCTTCTCGGCGTAGTCGGACGAGACCGTACATATTATTCCGGCACTTTCACGCCTTCGGTCGGCAACCCGACTGTGACTGAAGGTTGCTACTGCAATGGCATGACTTCTTTGGAAATTGGCGCCGAAGGGCCACTTTTTGCGTTAGGCGGAGGAAATGCCCGCCTTGCTGTTGGTGCTGGGTTCCGTAATAATTCCATGGATTTTACTCGGCAAACAAACGGGAGGCTGGAGGACAGCTTTACGGTCACACGCAAAAGCCGTTTTGCCTATGGTGAGTTGAATTTGCCGTTTGTTTCGCCCGAGTTGCAAATTCGCGGTATAGCCAGGCTGAACGTCTCAGGTGCAATCCGGTACGAGGATTATAACGGCCTCGACCGTCTCGCAACGCCGCGTTTTGGATTGATCTATGCGCCGGTTGCTGATCTCGATTTACGCGCTAGTTGGTCGCGTTCGTTCAAAGCACCAACGCTTTACCAACAATATGTAGCATATGAAGCCATTCTACTGCCTGCGGCGGCATTCGGCGCGGGATCCGGCACGAGCACCGTGTTTTATGCGGCCGGAGGAAATCCCGATCTGAAATCGGAGCGGGCAATTAGCTGGACGGCAGGTTTTGAGTGGCGCCCACAATCGATCGACGGTCTTAAACTGTCAGCGACTTATTATGACATCCGCTATCGCGATCGGGTGGTGCAACCGATTGCTGGCTCACTCGCCGCCGCTTACAGGAATCCCGGCTATGCGACCCTGATCAACTCCTCCCCAAGCGCCGCATTGTTAAATGGTCTTGCTGCCGGGGCAGACGCTGGTCTGCAGAACTTTACCGGTCGACCTTTCGACCCGACAACTGTCGTTGCTCTCATCGACAATCGCAGCATCAATGTGGCAGTTCAGAAGATACGCGGGATTGACAGCTACCTATCTTGGTCTGGCCAATTAGCAGGGGGTGACAGGCTCGGATTTGATCTCAGCGCAAGCTGGCTAGAAAGCAGGCAGCAGATTGTAGCTGACCTGCCGGAGGTAAAGCTTGCTGGCGCGATATTCAGTCCACCAAAATTTCGTGCCCGGGCGGGCATAAATTATCAAAATGGCGATCTCAGATTATCCTCTACTCTCAATTTCGTCGGTGCACTGACTGATGCGCGGTTCGCGACAGCCAGCAAAATATCGAAAAGCGCTACTTTTGATCTCGGCGCCAGCTACGATCTTATCAGGGGGGAGGCGAAAAATCCCGGCCTTTCGGTATCTGTCACGGTCAACAATGTGCTCAACGACAAACCCGAATTGATCCGCACGACAGGTCCGACTGATACTCCATATGATTCCACTAACTATTCACCCATCGGGCGGTTCATTGCGATCGGTGTCCGGAGGCAGTGGTAATGAGCTATGTCCTTGCTGCCTTATTGGCACAGGCGGCACCAATTGCTGAGCTGCCTTCGGCGCGGGCCGATCCATGTGCAGCTTTCGAACGCCAGAAGCCTCACCAATCAGAACCCCGCCACATAGACGCGACCGATCTTGTCGCCCTTGCCGATATTGGCAAGGGCGATTCCTACCCGTCCGACAGTCCCTTCGGAATTTCCCCTGACGGACAAGAAATTGCCTTTCTCGTTCGGCGCGCAAACGCACAGCAGAACGACTACTGCCAGCGATTGCTAGTAGCGCCGGTGGATGGCTCGGGCGAGGCTAGAGAGCTGGATCGCGGCGGGCAGTTCATCCGGCGCGATTTCCAGTTGCGCAAATTCGTCTCGGTCATGGCGGGAACTGCAAAAGTCATCACGCCCCGCTGGTCGCCCGACGGCCGAGAGATTGCCTTTCTCAAAAAAATCGGTTCTTCACAGCAGGTGTGGGTGGTAGATACGGACGGCAAAAGAGTCGCATATCGCGCCAGCAAACTCCCGGATAATGTTGATGATTTCGTTTGGACAACTGATGGCAAAGCGCTCGTGGTCAGCACACGACCGGGGATTCGCTTGCAGTCTGAGGCTATCGCCAGGGAAGCGCGCAGCGGGTTCCTGTTTGATGACCGCTTCGCGCCGCAGATGGCCGACCATCCGATTCCGACCGAACCACTTCCCAATGTTTTCAGCACGATTGAGATCGCGACTGGATTAAGCAGAGAGGCCAGAGCCGCCGAGATCGCACTGCTCGCTCCCGGACAGCCGACGGACGCTCCAAAAGATGCCAGAAGTTTTATCGTTTCACGCCTTGGACTAGCGGCCTGGGTGCATCGCCTGCAGTCTGACCAATTGCTTAGCCCGTCGGGAATACGGATGCGGCTGGCAAACGGGACAGTATTGAGCTGCGATGAGTTTTGTCGCGGCGTCCGGCAGATCTTCTGGTCATCCGATGGCCGAAAGCTCTACGCTTTACAGAAGACAAGCTGGTTCGATAACAGAACTAGGTTGCTGCGATGGACAATCGGAGATCCTGCGCCGAGACAGATAATGGTCACTGACAATGAAATGATCGGCTGCATGATGTCTGGTCAACAACTCATCTGTGCCCAAGAAAATGCTACAACGCCTCGGCGTCTCGTGGCGGTTAATCCCGATTCCGGACGCCACAGTCTGATTTTTGATCCCAATCCGGAATTCCGACATCTTAAGCTTGGATCTGTTCAAAAGTTCAGGATCCGCAATGAATTTGGTGTCGAAAGTAACGCCGATTTGGTCCTGCCGCCTAATCACAAAACTGGCGACAGGCATCCGCTCGTCCTCGTTCAATATGCCAGCGTTGGCTTTTTGCGTGGCGGAACAGGCGATGAGTTTCCCATTCACCCCCTCGCGGCAAAGGGATTTGCTGTTTTAAGCTTCTCGAGGCCCGACCCGCTGCCAGACGCAATGGCCGCGAGAACAGAGCGCGAGCTGATGCAGGCAAGCCGGCGGGGTTGGAGGGACCGGCGCAATGTCCAATCGACGCTCGAACTCGCGATCCAGCGGGCAGTTGCGTCGGGGGCAGTCGATCAAGAGCGTATGGGGATCAGCGGGTTCAGCGACGGAAGCACTTCGCTACAATGGGCGCTCATCAATTCGTCGCTTTTCAAGGTTGCCGCTTCGGGGTCTTGTTGCGACGGCATGGACGTTTTTCCCCTTATGGTTGGGCCTGATTTCACCGAAGAGGGCCGTGATATCGGACTGGGTTTTTTCCGACCAGGCGTGGAGAATATCTGGAAGCCGCTGTCGTTGACGCTCAATGTCGATCGGATCGATACTCCAATACTGATCCAGAATTCCGACGGGGAATATGAAGGCGGGCTCGACGTTATCGAAATTTTCAAAGGCCGTGGCAAGGCGATCGAACTGTTTGTGTTTCCAGGTGAACCGCACATCAAATACCAGCCAGCGCATCGCCTAGCGATGTACGAGCGGTCTACCGAATGGTTCCAGTTCTGGCTGATGAACGTTATGAATTGCGATCCCGCAAAAGCAGCCCAATATGTGCGCTGGAAAGCCATGAAAAATGCGCCAGACGAAGCGAAACTGCGCTGCGAGTTCAATACCCCCGGCTCTGCCACGATCTCGCCCAGTTCTCCGCTTCAGAAAGATCGAGCAATCGCAGCACAATTTCGCGGTTCGAGCGTACACCTGTCCGAAAAGCATCGTCCACAGCCGCTCGGTCAATAACGTCATGGTGCGCAAGCAGACCATCCATCAAATGCTCGCGAATTTTTTCCCGGTGAGCCTGGAATGTCTTGTGGATGAAGCTGTCCGGTCCCGCTTTGGATGTCCTTTTTACGATCTCGTCGGGCAGATCGGTAGCAAACGCTGCCCGGGCAAGTGCGCGGTTGGTCCCCCCTCGCGACCACAGCCATGTCGGAACTCCAAGGCAAAATTCCAGCAGCGGTTGGCTCGCCAAAGGCGAAAATCGGGGAAGCCCGCTGGCTGCAAGGCCGTGCATGTGCATTTGGGCGCGCATGATCAATGCAAGATGATCTCGCTTGCCGCCATGACGTCCGACAGGGGTGAGAAGCCACGGCGAAAGCGGATCAAAACTTTCCCGACCGGCGAATTTCTGCGAAAGCAGTCGGCGGTCGACTGGCCATGACGGAACGCCATCATGGCGAAACCAGCGCCGACCCAAGGCACGCGCCATTGTCGGCATATCGCACCTGGTGACCAGACACATGTCGTGGAACGTCGAGATTGCGCCGAGCCCCAGCCCCTCGCAGCGCAGTCGGTCGACGACCGGTGCTGCGGAATGCAAGAAACAAAAGAGATTATCGCCACCGTTACCGTCCAGGACGACTTTGGCTCCGGCTTCAGTTGCCGCTTCGAAAAGGGCGCCTTCGAGCGCCGCCATGAATGCTTTGCGACTTGGGCGCGCTAGGCCCGAAGAAACGGCGCGCGAGGGATCGATCAGACGCAAATCATATATTGCGGTAATTACATCAACTCCGAGATGTTGAGCGAGAAGCTCTACAAAGCAGCGTTCGTCCCCGCTGGGATCGGATGTTGCGACGGTCGCGCAGCTGAATGGAGTATCTGCATTCGCAAGCGCAGCGCAAATCAGAGAGGAATCTACTCCGCCAGACGCCGCAACGATACAGTGGCCAAACACTTTTCCCCAAGCACTGCAGGTCTTCTGGGCTATATATGCAAGCTGTTCTGCTGCTTCAGCGAATGTACCGCTGCGCTGTTGAGGCAAAAAGTTCTCTGCCTTCCATATCTGCTGAGTTGCTTTGTCCGCACCCGAAAGCGACACCAACTCACCGGGGCTGAGTTCGGTCACGCCCGTAAGGCATGTCTCGCGTCGCCTCAGTTCGGGTCGTGACAGAAAAGCGTGGAGGGCCGACCACGAGACTGAAAGTGAAACATCGCAGGACTGTTGAAGATGCGCGGGGTGCGTAGAGATCAGAATATTCGATTTCGTATCCGTTCTATAAACAGGGCACAAACCGGAGGGATCGACGAACACGTTGATCGTCTGTGTTCTTGCGCAGATTAAAATTGCAACATAGCCGCCCCAGCATTCGCGCATCAGCCATGTTGCCATCGCAAGCGCTCCTGCCTTTACCGGCGCTTCGTCGGGAAGGTTCGATAGACGCTCTGCCGAGTGACGGGAAAAGACCAGTCCGATTATATAACCTTTGTCGCCGACTTTCATCAGCGGCGTATCCGGCGCTGCCCAGAGTGTTGCGCACCCTGCCATTGATCGGATCAGTCTCTCTGCCGGAATAAGCTTGATCGGCAAATCATGTGCCAATTTTCGGGGCACCGAGAGAACAAGCTGGATTGGTTTCATATTGCAATAATCGGCTGGTAGCGCAGCACTTCTTCAACGCTTTCGTTTAGCGCCAGATCCCCTGCCTGCACCCAGCAATGCGCCCCGAACGGTGCGATCTTTACGCCGATGACGACCTGCGATCGAACGCCCCGCGCAGCGAGGCAAAGCGCAAGTGCCATGGATCGAGGAAGACATCTATCTGCGGCAGTACGAATAAGTTGGCTATGGTTGAAAGCAGATATCATTCTGATCGCGGCGTCGGAGGAAACGTCCGAAGTTGCAGTCCGGACGTTAAGCCCCTTGCAAAGATCGCCAAGCATTGATGCGAAGCCTTTCCGCGCAAGGCGCCGTTCAATTCGGCGCTGGGCCCACATTGCGCGCGCAACGTCGGCAAGGTTGAACCGGCCATTTACATTGGCATCGGAGGTGCGACGGGCGCGCGAGAGATCGAACGGTCTGGGGAGCCAAGAGGGCTGGTGCCATTCAGAGAGGCCGTATTGCTGAATATGGGCCAATGTTTCGCGATTGAGTTCATCGGCTAGTTGGAAATAGCGATCTTTGGCAATATCCATAAAAACCAATTGTCCGTCTATTTCGCACCAAGCCAGTTCGTTGAGGTCGAGGCGCCGCATGATATCCGCTGAAGATCAAGCAGGGCGCGCACCGTAACACGCGCCCTGTCGGGATCAGTCGTTTGCGATACCCATTACGTTGAGCAGTCGTCCCGCTCCGGTGTCGCTTTCGAAGATCGCGTCGCCTTTGGTTTCGACCGAGGCCTGACCAAGATCGATCAGGTCGTCTTCATAGAGTTCGAGTTCCTTCATGTTCCTTACTCCTACACTTGAGCTGCGACTCGATTAGCCGCACAGAAAGAATGAACTCGGTTTCTGAGCTGCGCTATTTTATAAACTGTTTATAAACACTTACGTGGAGATCCGGTTGACCGGGCGTTGAAAGCACATATTGGGATGTGCACTGGTACCTTTAGCGTTTGCCTGGACATGCGCACCGGCACCCGGTCATATGCGAAAATCATCTAATCCGGCAGTGGTTCCCATTGAGCCGCGAATTGCGTCTCCTCATTACCCAGCCTGCGATTTGGAATTCCGCGTTTTTGCATAGCTTCTGTCGTTTGCGATGAACCGTTCGATCATCGGCGGGATCAGCCGTTCGGGGTTCGGCGCTCCTTTGACGTCGCCATTGTTGATCGCAGTGGCATAGGCCAGCAATTCTCGGTGCAGCCGCGCCGATAGCTCAACGGTCAGGCGTACGGGCTTTTCGTCGGCGAGATCGGCGAGTGTCAACCGTGTCATTGAACGTCGCTCAGCACCAGGTCTCGGGTCACGAGCACGCGAACTGGATGACCGGGGCGGATCGTCATAGTCGGGCGCACATTCAGTTCGCGGCCCACAATCTGCTCGCCAGCCCGGTTGACGCTGTCCTGCGATCCCCTGCGGATGGCACGAACCAGACTGTCATCGCCGCCTGCACCTAACTCAGACCCAATACCCAATAATGTCGAGACCAGAGCTGCCTTGAGCACACCGCCCCAATGATAATCGGTGCGATCCTGGAGCCCTGCAAATCCGGCTGGATCGGAAGCAGGCTGTCTTTCGAGAATGATCGAGCGGCCATCGGGCAGGATCAGCCGGTTCCATGCCAATAGCACCCGGCTCTGCCCGAACGCGACATCGGCATCATACTCCCCGATCAGCCGCGAACCTTGCGGAATGACGATGATGCGCCCGGTCAGGCTGTCATAGACATTCTGGGTGACCTGTGCCGTCACCAGCCCCGGCAGGTCCGAGCGGATGCCGGTGATAAGCGCGGCCGGAATGACCGAGCCTGCCTGAAGGATTGAAGGCGATGTTAGCCCAGCAAGCCTCTCGCCCGAAACCGTGCGCCGGTCGCTTGCACGGTCAAGGAACGCCTGCCGCCGATCTGCATCGCTTTGCTGCGCCGTCGCGGTCGGCTCAGGAGTATCCGCAGGCGCAGCCAAAACCGCGACACCCGCACCGGCGTTTGCGACTGAACCGCCGCCAAAAAACAGGCGGCTGCCGCGCGCGGCTTCGCGTTCCTGAGCGGCACGCGCTCGCGCAGCGTCTGCGGCACTGGCTGCGGGGTTGGGCGCTACCGGCTGCGGCCCAATCGGCGGCAGCGCAGCGACATCGCCGCGCCGCTGCGCGTCGAGGATCGGCTTGCCAAGGTCGCCGGGAAGGGCCGGTCCGAGTTTGGGCACCTGGCCGTAATCCTTGGGCGCGCCTGCCAGATTATCTGCAACCGCCACACCATCGGTATTGAACAGTTCGTCAGCATCGGTGCGACCCTGCGGTTGCAGTGCATAGATCAACGCGCCGCCGACAAGTGCGAAACCGCAGGCCGAAGCAAGACCCATGGCCTTGCGCGACAGGCGCATGACGCGGGGCGGCTGCCCGCGCAGTTCGACCGCGCTTTTCGGATCCGCAAGCGGCGTCTCGGCGGGTTGGTCGTGTGCAGGCGCTGCCATTATTTTTCCCTCCGGCTGGCGACGATCCGGACCTTGTCCTGGCCCTTACGCCCGCCAAGCCGCAACTCTGCGCGCGCAAACAGCCGGTCGACGATTAAATAACGCCCCGAGACGCGGTAGTTGACCAACTCGGCTTCATTTTTGCGGCCGAGGACAAACAAGGGCGGCAATTCGCCCTGCGCGACGGCCTCGGGAAACTCGATAAACACCCGCACCCCGTCGTCAAACGCGCGCAGCGGCCGCCAGTCGGGTTTGTCGCCATCGATCGCGTAGCGGAAATTGAGGGTGGCAAGGTCCATGCCCGCAGCCACAGGTGAGGCGCGTGAGGCTGCTTCGCTCGACTGGCGGAGAGCAATGAGCTCGTCCTGCGGGTAGCTCCAGGAAACCGACGCCATATACACGCTTGGATTGGCACGTAGTTCGAGATGATAGGTACGCCGGTCGGTATTGATGACAAGGTTGGTCGCGATATCGGCCCGTACAGGCTTGACCAATATATGCACGCGCGCGTTAGTCCCTGTTCCGCTGATCGTATCACCGATCATCCAGCGCACGGTGTCGCCGGCTGCAACCGGTCCTGCACCGACAAGCTGTTCGCCTTCTTGCAGCGCGATGTCGGTCACATTCCCCGGTCTGGCATAGACCTGATAGAGCGCCCCGTCGGCATAAGGGAATAATTGGATCGCATTGATGAACCCGGTCTTGTCGGGCTCGACCCTCGCGGCATCATTTGCCGCCCCCACCCGATCCCGGGGCGCAGGGGGACGCTGGGATGGACGGGAGCGGCCCGCGGCGTGGGGAGGAGACGCCTGCGGAAACTGTTTGAGCTGGCCGGGAAGTGGCAGCGGCACCCCGATAGCCACGATATTTTCGGCAGAAGGGGTCGTCTCGGCACGCGCAGGCATCGCAAGCGCGGTGCCGGTAACGACAAGAGCGATAAAGATGCGGCGACCTGCCGCGGGGAAATTGCTGATCATGATCCGAGTTCCTTCGACCAGTTGATGGCGTTGACAAATATGCCGAGCGGGTTTCTGCGCAGGGCATCGGGGGTGCGCGGCGTCTGGACGACGATCGTCAGGATCGCGGTCCAGCGGCTGGTTTCTGCAAGGCTGCCGTCGCGGTAGCGCCGCTCGGCCCAGGCAACGCGGAAGCTCGTTGGCGAGGCGCGGATAACGCTGGTGACGTCCACGCTGACCTGCTCCCGTCCGATCAATGCAAAAGGATCGTTGGTTCGGGCATACTCGTTGAGTGCGAGCGCACCCCGGTCGGTCGCAAAATCATAGGCGCGCAGCCAGTTCTGCCGGACGATGATTGCATCGTCGGGCACCGAGCGCACCTGCTCGATGAAGCGCGCAAGATGGAATGCCACCTGCGGGTCCGTCGGCGTGTAGCCGACATCGGCGGGTGCGACCGCCTGCGCCTCGCCAAACCTGTCGACCTGAACGACCCAGGGAATGATCGAGCCGCGCGCACCCTGCCATATGATCCCGGCAGTCAGACAGGTCGAGAGCCCCAGCGCACCGAAAAAGGCAAATCGCCAGCTTCGCGCCTGTACACGTGCCGAGCCAATGCGCTCGTCCCAGACCTGGGCAGCGCGCTGGTACGGTGTTTCGGGTTCTGGAGTCTTGCCGTAGCGGATCGATGGGCGGCGAAACATAAGTCAGTCCTTTTGTGATGTGTCGACAGAAGCGCCCCCGCCATGGCTGTCACCAGCTTTCAGCGTATGCGCAGCGATGGTTGCAGTGTGACCGATGGCCTGCCGGTCCTTCATCGCCTTGGCCCAGGCTGGTTGGCTCTGGTCGGGATCGGCAGGCGGTTTGGGTGGCGTGTTCGGTCCGGGCGTGATCGTGCCGCCGGTGTTGGTGATCGCAGCGCGGCTGCCTTCGCGGAACGACTGCTTCATGCCGTCGCCTGTTTGGCGAAGCGGCGAGGTTGCGGCACCGACTGCAGCATCGCCGACAGCGGCCATGCCGGAACCGACGGCCGCTGCGCCCGTTTTGCCCGCCGAACCCAGTGCATAAGCCATGGTCGCACCGCCTGCTGCGCGCGAGGTGCCGTGCGCCACGTTCGATGCCGCACTGGCAACTGCGCCACCCGCCATCCGTGCGCCAGCTACTGCGCCTGTCGCGACACCTCCAGCAAGCAACGCGGTTCCGGCAGCAGAGCCAGCGCCTAATTGCGGACCGCCCGAGACGATACCATTGGCGATACCGGGGCCGAATATGCCAAGGCCAAGCAGGGTCAGGCTTGCGAGCACGATCGACAATGCGTCCTCGATCGTCGGCTCGCCCGAGATCGCGCTGGTGAATTCGGAGAATATGGTCGAGCCGATGCCGATGATGACCGCGAGCACCAGAACCTTGATACCGCTTGAGATCACATTGCCGAGCACACGCTCGGCCATGAATGCGGTCTTGCCAAACAGCCCGAACGGAATGAGCACGAAACCGCACAGGGTCGTCAGCTTGAACTCGATCAACGTAACGAACAGCTGGATCGACAGGATGAAGAAGGCGATGATGACGATCGCCCAGGCGAGCAGCAATATGATGATCTGCAGGAAATTCTCGAAGAAGCTCACAAAACCAACTAGATCGGAAATCGCCAGGATCAGCGGTTCGGCGGCATCGAGACCGACCTGAGCCACGCGTCCCGGCTGCAAAAGCTCGGCTGCGGTAAATCCGGTGCCACTGGCCTTCAGGCCAAGCCCGGCAAAACTTTCGAAGACGATGCGCGCGAGAGTGTTCCAGTTGCCGATGATGTACGCGAAGATCCCGACAAACAGCGTCTTCTTGACGAGCCGCGCGATCACATCGTCAGTCACGCCCCAGCTCCAGAACAAAGCAGCCAGCGTCACGTCGATGACGATCAATGTGGTCGCGATGAACGCGACCTCGCCCGAGAGCAGCCCGAAGCCGCTGTCGATATAGCGCGAGAAGATGTCGAGGAAGCGGTCGACGACGCCGGTGCCACCCATTTCATTGGCCCTTTACAGTCGGGGGTTCGCTGGAAGGTGCCGCATGGCCCTCGATCCCCAGAAACCGCCGCCGTTTTTCGGCCCAGGCCGCACGGCAATCGGGCGATGACAGTGCCTGTTCGCCCATCGCCGAACAGGCGCGCAGGGTCGCGGGCAGGGGATCGCCGTCGGGCACCCAGTCATTGCTGGATTCTGTGGATGGCAATTCAGGCTCTTCGCGTAAGCTGAGCACAGTCATGGTCAGCGCGACGGCGACAAATGCCCCGGCTCCGATCCGCGCGAGGAGCTTGCTGTCCATATCTTTAGTTCCGGAACATTTTGGCCGAGGTCGGAACATAGCCGCGCTGGTTGCCCAAAAACCGGCGAAGCTGTTCGCGCGCCTGAGCCTTGGCGGCGGCGGCACCTGCCGCATCGAGCGATTGCGCGCGGCCGAGTGCTGCGACCGTCGCGGTCAGATCGGCAAGCTGCTGCGACTGCAGGGCAAGCAACTGGTTTCCGGCCTGTGCTGCCTGAAGCGCACCTGTCGCTGACTGACTCGCAGTGACGAGGCTCTGGACGGCAGTTCGTGCCCCTTCGATGTTCCCAACGGCACCTGCCTGGACCTTCAAAGCGTCTTCGAACGCGGCAACGCTGCCGCGCCAGCGTCCTTCGGCACCCTCGACCATCGCTCGCTGGCTAGCCGATAGGTCGATATTCTTATACTGGGTTCCAAATTCGCGCTCGATCGCCTGCACGTCGAAGGCAATGCCCTGTGCCTGGCTCAGCAACGCCTGCGTCTGCCTTATCTGCTGCTGGAGTGGATCGAGCATCGTCAGTGGCAGTGATTGCAAATTGCGTGCCTCGTTGACCAGAGATGTCGCCTGGTTCTGAAGCATAGTAATTTGATTATTGATCTGTTCGAGCGTGCGCGCTGCGGTCAGGATGTTCTGCGCATAATTGCGCGGATCGTGCACAATGCCGCCGATCTGCGCGGCAGCGGGCGTTGGCATGAGCGCAGTGACACTCACCGACATGATTGCGGCACCAGCGGCAAATGATGTGAGAAAGCGGGGGTATTTCATGACGGCTACTCCTTGGGTTGGCCCGTTTGGGCAGGGGGAATGATCTCGGTGGACGGCAGCATGTCGGCAGCCCAGGCGAGGCTGCGCTGGCGCAGCCACGCGGCGGCAAAGCCATTCGTGCCGTGGCTTGCGGTCAACTCGGATATGCTGAGCTGGTCGGTCTTCGACGAGGTCGCGGTGAAGGCCAGGGCAACCTCGCCTAGGCCCAGTTCGAACAGCCGGTTGCCGCGCGCTGACTGACAGTAATAATCGCGCTTCGGCGTCGCCCTTGCGACGATCTCGATTTGGCGGTCGTTGAGGCCGAAGCGGCGATAGATCGACAAGATCTGCGGTTCGACCGCGCGTTCATTAGGCAGGAAGATGCGGGTCGGGCAGCTTTCGATGATGGCGGGTGCAATCGCCGAACTTTCAATGTCGGCAAGGCTTTGCGTGGCAAATACCACGCTCGCATTCTTCTTGCGCAGCGTCTTCAACCATTCGCGCAACTGGGCGGCGAACGCGGGGCTGTCGAGCACCAGCCAGCCTTCGTCGATGATGATCATCGTCGGCGATCCGTCGAGACGGCCCTCAATGCGGTGGAACAGATAGGAGAGTACGGCAGGTGCCGCAGCAGATCCGGTCAGGCCTTCGGTCTCGAACGCCTGAAAGCTCGCTTGCCCCAGATGTTCGCTCTCGGCATCGAGCAGCCGGCCGAACGGCCCACCGATGCAATAAGGCGCGAGCGCCTGCTTCAAGCCTTGCGACTGGAGCAGCACGGACAGCCCGGTCAGCGTGCGCTCAGCAATCGGTGCGGTAGAAAGCGAGGTCAGCGCCGACCAGAGATGTTCCTTGGTCGCCGGATCGACGATGACGCCCTCGGCAGCCAAGATTGCATGTAACCATTCCGCGGCCCAGTTCCGTTCGGCAGCCTCATCGATGCGCGCCAGCGGCTGCAACAGCACTGCGCCCGCTGCGTCGTCGGTCAGGCTGCTGCCTAAATCTTGCCAGTCACCACCGCTGGCAAGGGCGGCTGCCCGGATCGAGCCGCCGAAATCGAAGGCAAAGACTCGTGCCCGATCATAACGGCGGAACTGAAGTGCCATCAATGCTAGCAACACCGACTTGCCCGCACCGGTCGGGCCCACGATCAGCGTATGGCCGACATCGCCGACATGGAGTGAAAACCGGAACGGGGTCGAGCCTTCTGTCCTGGCGAAAAACAGAGGGGGAGCATCCAGATGCTCGTCCCGTTCCGGCCCGGCCCACACGGCGGAGAGGGGGATCATGTGGGCAAGGTTGAGTGTTGAAATCGGCGGTGTCCGGACATTGGCATAGACATGCCCCGGCAGCGAGCCGAGCCAGGCTTCGACCGCGTTCATGCCTTCGGCAATCACGGTAAAATCGCGGCCCTGGATGACCTTTTCGACGAGGCGCAATTTCTCGGCAGCAAGCGCGGCATCATCGTCCCAGACGGTGACCGTCGCTGTGACAAAGGCTTGCCCGACATGGTCGGCACCAAGCTCCTGCAATGCTGCATCGGCGTCGGCGGCCTTGTTCGACGCATCATTGTCGACGAGCACCGAAGCTTCGTTGGTCATCACTTCCTTGATGATCGCGCCCAGTGACTTGCGCTTGGCGAACCATTGCCGCCGGATCTTGCCCAAAAGCTTTGTCGCATCGGTCTTGTCGAGCATAATCGCGCGGGTCGACCAGCGATAGGCAAAGGCAAGCCGGTTCAGTTCGTCGAGCAGCCCCGGGAAGGTCGCGCTTGGAAAACCAATGATACTGAGCGTGCGCAAATGGGCAGTCCCCAGACGCGGTTCGAGCCCGCCGACCAGCGGCTCGTCGGCCAGCAAAGCATCGAGATGCATCGGGGTTTCAGGAACACGCACCTTTTGATCGCGTGTCGAGATGCAGTTGTGTAGATAGGTCAGCGTTTCAGCGTCATCGAGCCACGCTACCTCGGGCATGAAACCCTCGATAAGCCGCAGCAGCCGGTCGGTGCGGTCGGTGAAGCCGTCGAGCAGTTCCTTCGGGTTCACGCCCTTTTGGGCTTTGCCCTCGTAAAGCCAGCCTTCAGCACGCGCCGCGTCCTCTGGCGGCGGCATCCACAACAATGTCAGGAAATACTTACTCTCGAAATGCGCACCTTCCTCGGCAAACTGGGCGGCGCGCTCGCGCTCGACCAGTTCGGAGGCAGGATCGGGAAAGTCGCTTTCGGGATAGTCAATCGCCGGTCGGCGCACCGCTTCGACAAAGATCGCCCAGCCCGAACCCAAGCGCCGCAGCGCACTGTTGAGTCGCGCGGTGGTCGCAATGAGTTCAGCGGGCGTCGCGCTGTCGAGGTCCGGCCCCCGAAACCGCGCTGACCGCTGGAAGCTGCCGTCCTTGTTGAGCACGACGCCCGTAGCGACCAGAGCTGCCCAAGGTAGGAAGTCTGCAAGCCGGTCGGCCTTGTTCCGATATTCGCGAAGCGACAGCATTTGCCTCAAACCCTCAGATAGGTCGGAAAGCGAAGATGCCGCCGCGCGACATCGACGAACTGCGGATCGCGCCGTGCCGCCCAGACCGCGATCATGTGCCCAATGGCGAACAGCACGACGCCAGCAATCCACAGGCGCAGACCGAGCCCGATCGCGCCTGCAAGCGTTGCATTGGCGATCGCGAGACTTCGCGGCGCACCGCCCAACAGGATATGCTCGGTCAGGGCGCGGTGCACCGGCACCACATAGCCCGGCACAGCATCAGGGGTGACAGCGTCCATCAGAGCATCGCCCCGCCGCCGAACGAGAAGAACGACAGGAAGAAGGACGAGGCGGCAAAGGCAATCGACAGGCCGAATACAATCTGGATCATCCGGCGGGCACCGCCCGACGTATCACCGAACGCAAGCGCAAGGCCGGTCGCAATGATGATCATGACCGCGACGATCTTGGCGACCGGACCTTGAATAGATTCAAGGATTGACTGAAGCGGCGCTTCCCACGGCATTGACGATCCTGCGGCTTGGACCGGGTTGGAGATGGACAGAGCAATAAGACCGCCAAGCAGTGCGATGGACAGGCGGTTACGGGCATGATGCAGGGTCTGGATCACATTCAATCTCCTTAAGGGCAATGGCTGGGGCAGGGGGTTAGAGGCAGAATTCGGTAATCACCGCGTTCGTCGAGCCCGGTGACACGGGCGAGTTCGGCCAGACGCCGTCCGGTGCCATCGCGAACGAGCACGGCGATGACGTCGATGGTTTCGGCGATGAGCGCGCGCGGCACGGTCATCACGCTTTCCTGAATGAGCTGTTCCATTCGGCGCAGGACGCCGAGCGTAGTTCCGGCATGGATCGTGCCGATGCCGCCCGGATGACCGGTGCCCCAGGCCTTCAACAAATCCAACGCCTCGGAGCCCCGAACCTCGCCGATGGGAATGCGGTCAGGTCGCAACCGAAGAGCGGAGCGAACGAGGTCGGACAAAGTCGCCACGCCCTCCTTGGTGCGCAGCGACACAAGATTGGGCGCAGCACATTGCAGCTCGCGCGTATCCTCGATCAGAACCACGCGATCAGGAGTTTTTGCAACCTCAGCGAGAAGCGCGTTGGTGAGTGTGGTCTTGCCGGTCGATGTACCACCGGCCACCAGAATATTCTGGCGGCACGCAACAGCGTCAGCCAACGCATCGGCCTGCCACCCACTCATAATGCCGGACGCAACATAATCGGACAAAGAAAACACCGCGACGGCAGGCTTGCGGATCGCAAAGCTCGGCGCGGCCACCACAGGTGGCAGCAGCCCCTCAAACCGCTCGCCGCACTCGGGAAGCTCTGCCGACACTCTGGGTGCCAACGCATGAACCTCAACCCCGACATGATGCGCCACAAGCCGGATGATGCGCTCACCATCGGCGGCAGACATCGAAACGCCGGTATCGGATATTCCTGCACCGAGCCGGTCGATCCAGAGCCGCCCGTCGGGATTGAGCATGACCTCAATGACCGAAGCATCCTCGAGCCAGACCGCGATTTCAGGCCCAAGCGCGGTGCGCAGCATACGCGCGCCGCGCGAAAAAGCTTCGGACCGGATCGGGATAACGCTCATGAAATGCCTCTGTTCTGCAATGAAGCCGACCACCGGACCCTCCACTAGGCAGATCAAAAGGACATCAAACCGCCCCAGCGCAACAGCAAAAAACCGACGGCGTAAGCTGGCGAATATTTGCAAAGCAACGGCGGGTAAGCCCATCCAACATCAAGCAAAAAATTCGACAAGCCCCTTGCCAACGGGCCAGCGAAGATTCAGGGTATGACAATCATGCGCACCGATCTCGATCATCTCCCGGCGTCCAAACAGCGAGAGCTGGATCATGTCCGCGCGATCATCTTCGAAGAGTTCGAAGATGCGCTTGTTCTCGCCAAACATGAGTGGAAGAAAAAGGGCAAGATCGAGAAGATCGTCCTTTACGGCAGCTACGCACGCGGCGGCTGGGTAGACGAACCCCATACCGCCAAAGGGTACCGCTCGGACTTCGACATCCTGATAATCGTCAACGACAAGCGTCTGACCGACAAGGTCGATTACTGGCTAAAACTCGACAACCGGCTCACCAGAGAACTCGCCATCGAAAAGACGCTCAAAACCCCGGTCAACTTCATTGTCCACACGCTCGGCGAAGTGAACGATGGCCTCGCCCATGGCCGCTACTTCTTCATGGACGTCGCAAAAGACGGCATCGCGCTTTACGAGGCAGACGAGCGCCAACTCCATGTTCCCAAACCCAAGACGCCCGAACAGGCGCTCGCTATGGCCAAAGAATATTTTGAAGAGTGGTTTCCTGCGGCGATTAAGCGCTTCGAGATCACAAAGTTCGATATCGAAAAAAAGTACTTAAGAGATGCAGCTTTTGACATGCATCAGGCAACGGAGCGTCTCTACCATTGTGTTTTATTGGTCTGCACATTTTACACTCCGCACGTTCATAACCTCGGTTTTTTGCGTACCCAAGCCGAACGCCTCGATATGCGCCTTGTCGATGCTTGGCCGCGCGAACTACGTGCGGACCGAGCTCGGTTCGAAAAGCTCAAAGAGGCCTATGTGAAGGCGCGCTACTCCAAGCACTATCGGATTAGCGAGGAGGAACTCGGTTGGCTCGGGAACTGCGTCGAAGAACTGGGTCGCGTTGTTCATTTGCTATGTCATGAGCACATTTCTGCGCTTGAAATATCGGCGAAGCTGAACGGAAACTCCGTGCCTTAAGGTATGGCGCGATGCGACAGAAACACGGTAATCCTTACTATCCGCCTTTTTGCGGGCAGTTGGCATCAGTTGCCGTCAGTTTTTTAGGATTGGGTTGGACGTTAATGCGATCGAGATAGCCCGCCAGCCCATAAGTTGATTGCCACTCGAAGTACTACGCTGGCCGAAGTCTGCCGATCACTTCAAAAAGCTTGGCGAATTGGTCGGCGTTCTTGTCTGATTTCTCCCATAGTCGCCGCGCACTAGCTTCGACCTTCGACCAGCCTATGTCCCGCCTAGGATCGAATGCAACGACGGTCATCTCAAGGCCCAGTTCTTTGCAAACTTGCACAACGTTATGACTGATCGTTTTGAAATTTCCTCGACAAATTCGGCTAACTTGACTGGAATGAACTCCACAGTTTCTACCAATTTCAGAATAGCTTAAATGCAAATTATCACGCGCTTCGGCGATGCGATCTTTCAAGTTCCGAAGTTCGTTTTCAGTTGCTTTCATGCAAATTTGCATATAAATAATTATGTGTATTTGCAAGATTGAAATTTGGAGGCTGCAATGACCGACGAAATCCGCTTCTACAGAGCAAGCGAAAAACCATATGGCGCGTTCAGCAATCTTTACCGGCGCGAACTGGAGTTCGAAGGAGAGGTGTTCCCGACAAGCGAACATGCGTATCAGGCAGGCAAGGCTAGAAAGCCCGAGGTGCGTAAATGGCTGATGGAGGCGCCATCGCCTGCGTTGTTGGCAATGGCTGCGCACGGATTGTACTACTGGGACGTCGCTCCGGGTTGGTCGACTTCAAAATTTGATCGCATGCGGCGCGTCCTTCGGGTGAAGTTCACCCAACACTTGGATCTTTGCGCGCTTCTCCTCTCGACCGGTAACGCACGGCTCGTCGAGTCAGCGACTGTCGACAATGAAGTCAATCGCCTGTGGGGCGAAGTAAACGGCATCGGGAAAAATATGCTCGGCGTGCTACTTATGGAAGTCCGAGAGGAATTGCGGAACGACGACAGAATCGAATGCCGCATCGCTGCAGCAGCCTAGCTCCTATATCTCACATATACGTGTCGCGAGAATGGCTCGGACATAGGCTGCGTCGTGATGCTGGAATAGCCCCCGTGCGCCGGCAAAGGCGCAGTTCTCGGCTGCCAAACGTTGCCCTGCCATGACGCCGCCCATCAAATCATGAATTCCGAGGTTGTGCGCATGCCACGACTGCTGGCTATTCAAAAGCCAGTCGATCAAGCCTACGCTTACCATGTCACCGGATCCGCAAGTGTCCATTACATTGCGTGCTGGTACAGCGGCGCTCCAGATCTTCTGATGGCCATGGCGGACCTCGAGCCCCTCAGAGCCGTAAGTGATGATCGCGATCGCAGCGCTTGATGCAACCCTATCATCGATTTCCGGACCCATTCGTTCGGCTGAATATTTGAGCACAGTGGTCACCGCGAGTGCGTCGTTGAAGAGGTCCGGATCGAAATCCGATGGCTCGAAATAGACCACTGCCCCGCCGAGATGTGCTCGTTCCATAGCATCGAGTATCGTTGGTGAAAGACGATCGGCATAAAAGACCGAGCATTGATCAAGCGCAAGCGAAGCAGATTCGACTTCGGCAAGACTGATCGGTTCATAGCGTGGAAACTCTTCCAGCGTGTCGCGGCATGTGAAGCTGAAGCTATGCTGGCCCGAACAGGTATCAAGCTCTTGCCGCAATACGGGCGACCGGCGCCCTTCATGGCAATTGATATAGCTCGTATTGGCACCGGCTGATCGAAATTCCTGAACAAGGCGTTCGCCTGTGTAGTCGCAACCGAGCGAGAGCACCGGCGTGACTTGCCGGTGGAGCATGGCCAGCGAGACAAGGACATTGCCGCACGAACCACCCAAGTTTTCGGCCACAAAGTCCCCATCGGCGTATAGCCGATCCAACACGGTAAAACCGGTGCCCACTACATCGATGGAATTCTGCTTAATCATTTGTTCCTTATTTGTACTCATTGAGTAGACTTGTCCAGTGCAAGCGCGACGTCATTAATAAAGACCCATCCCTGAACATTGGGTTGCATCGCCCGCAAAATCTTCAGCAGTGCTTCGGGACCCGTCAATTCGTTGCCATAGAGCGACCAACAGCCATCCAAGCGCCCGCAAACCGTTCCTACGCTGATTCCATGTGGGTGCGAAAGCAATTCGCTGTCGTTGCCATTGCGCGCTCCGCTGTCTCCGATGCATATAATTGCTGTATCGACTGGCACTTTGCTCTTGAGCAACGAATAGACACTTGTTTTCGACGTAGTGGATGCAACAAAATCGACGCTATGTCCTGACAACGCGAACTTCACCGCGCCCCGTGCAACCGGTGGGCATGCCTGAATGGCAGCCCGAAAGGTCCCGAAATTGACGAGGTTGTCGAGCTTGATCGAGATTTGCACATTGCTGAATCGCCCCCCTGAGCTGTTTGAGAATAGCTCGGGATGAGCCTGGAGCCAAGCGAAGGTTTCCGCAAGTGCATCGTCGACTGGTGGCGGATTGGCTTCGATATCCACCGACAAAGGTTGCAAATAGGCGCCGTTGTAATAGCCTATTATTATTTCATCGTGTAGAACTGAAGGCAGAGCACCGCGAAGCGCTTTGCCACCCGATCCGCCACGCCCAGTCGCGATCCCTAGCCGGATACCGAGCCTCGCCAGGCGGATCAGCTCCTCACAGATTTGCACTCGAGGAGCACGGTAGCGTTCCTCGTCGGAAATCATCGTACCATCATAATCCAGAATAATCGCGCTGACTGGGTTGGTCAGAAGCCCAGCCTTCCAATCGGTAGATGCATCACTAATCGAACCCTCCGTCGAGATGTCGTCCCGCGAAAGCATCGCTGCACGCTTCTGACGAGTCGAAGAACCAAGGCTGAGCGAAAGCTTGAGTAACCGATCATTATAATAAAGTGCGCGACCAAAGTCGGCGATCCCGGGCCTACCAGGATCAATATCGACAGCCGCACCCATCGCTTCGACTATCACCAGAGCTTCTGCAATTCCAATTACATTCCACAGTCGACCTCCATCTCCAATTTTGGCAGTCAATTGCCTTGTCGCGGGAGGCAAGCGCGATGTGATGTCCTCCCACATCACGTGTGTCTCGTAGCCAACAAGACCAAGTACGAAAGTTTTTGCAGCGCGATGATGAAGCCAGCTGTGTCGCCCATGCGCGAAATTTCGCATGTCGGTTAGTTGCACTGGGCACAGAGATGCCTCCCATGCAGATGTTTCGATAAGCTTGCCTACCGACTTTAGCTGAGGATCGCAGATCAGGAGCAAAAGATCATCCGCTCGAAGCGATGAAAATTTTCGAATCCAGGTAGTTCTGGCCTCCACGGACAGAGCCCGGGCTAAAAGGCTACGTAAACGGACAGTGAGCGGCTCGCCAACGGGATCGCTACTCGCTTTGTCGCACGCAAGTAGTAAAGATAGCACCGAGGCCAGAAGCGAATGAGTCGCGAGGAACCCGTCCTTCGCGGCGAACACGGGGACAACGAAAATGTTGGCGCCATGGCCAATCGCGCCAGACGCGGCGGCGCCAACCGGATTTCGTGTCACGACTATAATTCTTCCCGCATTGCGAGCGCGGGCTGCGATCACACAGGCGACGCTGTCCGGGTTGTCAGCGCCGGCACTGAAAAGCCAAACGTCGCTTGACTTCAGATCGCTGTTCCCCAGCACGAATTCGGCGGCGGTCTCAATATCGGTTGCCCCGCCGAACAAAGTCTCTCGGCAGCGACCAAAATATTGAGCTGTAATCGCCGATCCACCTGATCCGATTGCGATGGTCGGACGATCAGCACCCATAACGATTGCCGACGCAAGTTGCGAGAACTCTGCATCCAAAACTTGGTCAACGGTCTGAAGAAGGCCATCAAGCTTCTCGGAATAACGCGTCATCCAATGCCGCCGTCTTCGGAAGGTTGATTATCTGCGGCAGGCGCCACCGACTCCAACTCGCGATACGCTGGTCCCGATAGGAGCAAATGAACTATCAAATCGGGACCCGCTACAACACCAGCTTTCGCAGGATCAAAATCATATCGAACCGTCTCAATATATTGGACTGGAAAGTCATGCTCAACAGCGGCCATCCACGCCCCGGTTGCCATAACGCGACTACCAACCGGTGATAAGACGATCGACGGAGTGAATACACCTGCCATGGTTTGATCATATCGCATTTTCAATGTACTCAGTATCCGATAGCAGTCCAATGGATTGCGCTCGGACACGTAGACCAAATCGCGCGGATCAACCTGCCATTCATCGACGAGCTGGGTCTCATATTCGGTAATTAGGGAATCGGCTCGCCGTGGGTCGCGCGAAGGGAACGGCACAACGGGACAAATCTTGTAAGTTTCTCCGACCGACCGACCGATATTGTCGAGCGCCGCCGCGCGACCCTTAGCGAGCAGCGGCACCCATATCCGCGCCACTTCCTCCGAACTTCCAGAGTGGTCGGGGCCGACAAATCCCCGAACCGCCATCGGCCGATCGCCGGGTTCACTCGCGATTTCATCGTCGAGTTCGGGATTGGATGCGATCATGATATGAAAGGCGATTCCTCGCTCCTCGCAATACTTCAAAAGAAGCCGCGCGGCAGGAAATCCAACGCCGATCGACAGCGCCGTCATGTCAAGGATGATATCGGTGATATCAGATGGTATAACATAGCCGCCGAGGATCGCCGCAATTTGCGATCCGGCGATTGGCGCGTTGTCATTGCCGAATATGTTAACTGCGACGACGCTGTTTATTGGGACCACATCACTAAGCGCGTTCGCATTCGTATCGGCAGCATCTACAAGACTGGCGTCAGGCGTTCCGCGCTCTTCGCGGATAAACAGGCCAATGAGCCGATCACCCAACGACGCGGCAAGCAGAGTCGAAACATGACGGGATCTAGGGTCAAAACCCGCAGCCGCTACGACTAGACAGCGTCGGTTCTGGTCGTCGAAATACTCTGCGGTAAAGTCCGCGACGGCATCGTCAAAGTGCGCGATGCAGTTTTGCCAATGCGGACGTGCCATCTCAGTCGCTTACCTTTCGAAGATAATCGAGATCACGTTCGAGAAAGCCACCGCGTCGAAGCGTCAAGCCATGCGCTAGACAGGCAACACCGCTGAGTTCGATCAAGCACCAGCTCTTGCTCCCCTGACCATAGTCTCGAGTTACTTCTATTGCGCCGTGCGCAGCCGCATATTTGAGCACAAGAGCAAGCTCGTCGGTGGAGACAAGCAAATCGGCAATGTCGCTCTCAAGAATGCCGACAGCGTTAGCGCCATAGCCCAGACGGGCATTCGGCTTGAGTGACACTTCTAAGCATTCGGCGCCGATGGCGTCGACCATACTTCGCACCCGACGTGCAAATGGAAACGCCCATCCTTCCATGATTTCGAAAGCTTTGCTTTGGAGAACATCTTGTTGTGCAGGAGCGGGCAATGCCAGCGAACGTCCCCGTATTGCCTGCGTTTCCATGCGCGCGACGAGCGCGCCGGAAAGTTGAAGAAAGAGTTCTGCATTTTCGTTGCTCGCGTCACAAAGTGCGTCGAAGCCATAATGGAAGGCTCGTCCAGTCATCTCATGCAGATGCAGACGTGCGCCTTCTGCTACAGGCGCATCAGCTTTAAGCGGTGTTTTGGGTTCGGGATCATATTCCTCGAACAGCGAAACCTGTCGGTCATTTATACGGTTGGCGTAACGGGCCATCAATATTCGGACCATCGCCAGTCCCACTTCGGGCTCGCGATCGCCGGACTGTGCACTGGCAAGATAGCGAGCGACCAATTGCTCAATCGAGGTTCGCCGCGCCGCGGTCACCTCGTATCGACGCTGATCGCGTTCGATCTGCGCTTCGAGTTCTTGCATTTTTGCTAGCGACAAGCGAGGCGGCTCATCAGGCACTAGGCGCTTGAAATTCGTAGCGTTCCGATTTCGGAAAGCTTGGACGCGCGGGAGATACCGATCCGCCATATCTGCCGCCATTTCCCGGAATCGGCGCCGCTCTTTTGCTCGGCTCTCGCCACCTTGCATAAACACATCAACGAAATCTCGATCGGGTTGTAAATTGTGGGTCGCAAGACTTTTAGCTGAACGAAAAACGGCACCTGGGCTTAGTGCGTCCAGCCGCATCATAAGCCACCGACCAAATTTAATCTCGCGCCGCGCAAGGGCCGTGAACATTTGTTCGAATTGGTCAGGGTGCAAGGCGTGCACGTCGTCGAGCATGGCCACGGGTTTCACTACAAGTGGCGCGCCCATCCAATCGATTTCAATCTCTTGGATGCATTCGAAGGGCTGGTAAGGGTCAAGTGCTTCGCGCGGCAGATCGTCGATTGTTGGCGGCAACAAGCTTGCACCGATGGAATAGATAGCACGTTGAACTTCTAGTGCGCGATCACGTATACCGACAGCGCTCAAGCCGCCGATCTGTTCGATCTGAGCTTCGGATGCATCGCGAGCAATGAATCGAATCGAATCGAGCTTTCGGTGATCTCCGTTTGTTAGGCCCCGCAGAAGCGCAAGCATTGTCCGTGCTTGGACCAGCCAGAGCGCCAATTTGGTCCTGACAGCTTCGTCATAAGGCAGTTCCCAGAAGTCGCGATACTCGGACTCCATGGGGACGCGTACGGCGGCCACCTTTGGTTTGCCATCTTGCAGAAATCCGGCGCCTTCAAGGGCCTGCGCGAGATCGCGGTTGGTCTGGCTCGATTGATCACGCAGAATCGCTTCGACGAGCCGGAATTCGGCGAGCATTGCGAGCATCGTTTTCCCGCTGCCTGGGGAACCCAAGATTCGAACGGGCAATTCGAATAGGTCCGCCTTTCGGCGGTGCTCAGCAAGAAATGTCGTTAGTGGCGAAGGGCTCACAATCTCGAGGAAGGTCGCATCGTCGCGAATGAATTCCGTGGCGCGTCTTAGAAATGGATTTGCCATGATCAGCCGTGCCTGTCCCGGCGACGAAAGAGCGGCAGCATCTGATGGCCATGCTGACCCGTCGTTTCTGCCCACAGCAAGGGTATGCTGTTGTTCGGTGTGTTATGCTCGAGAACCAGCGGAAGCGCGCAGTTGGCATAGCCCATTTTGAAGTCTGCTTGCCCTGCTTCACCGGCATGCTCGGCCAAACGCAAGAACAGCGAATGGTCATAATATTTTTCGCACAGGGCAATCACGGCGTCATCGCGCGGTGAATCCAATCGCAGCGAATGCGGAAGTAGCATTCCTTCTGTAATTGCAATGGAGCCGAAGGACCGCTCGCGCCAATCGACGCTCGCTTGGTCGATGCGTTCCACGAGCGCCTCACGAGCCTGCGATGTCGACACATAATGGTGAATGTGTAGCGCATAGCTCTCGGCAATCGGAAAATTTTCGCCGAGATCCGAGCGTGCGGATACAATCATATCATTGAACTTGCGGAGCTTCCCCTTCCAATCGCCATTACTGTTGCGAATAAAGGTTGTTCCTGAAGCGGTGAAATCATCAATCAGGAACACGTGTTCAAAATATTGATCGCCATAGTTTTGCTCACGAAGCTTTCCGGCAAGATCCCGCCACTTGTCGGTGCCGATGTTCATCATCGGAACGACCTGCTCCTGAGTTATCCGACCGGAATTAGTCCGCCGAAGGACGTCAATCCGGCTGCCGTCGCTCATCCCGATGATTAGCGATCTCCGCAAAATCTGATCAAACGCAGCGACAGCTGCGCGATTTCCCCAAACTTCGTGAGGTCGAATTCCTGTTTGTTCGGCCGCAAGCCGTCGAAATAGTGGAGTGACTGTCTCGGGAAAAAAGGCGTCGATAACACGGTGCATCTCGGCGTTGGAAATATAGACCAGACGATGTTTTACGAAGTCATAGGCCGTCTGCCGATCCTCCGGGTCGAATTGCTTCAGCCATGTTGCGAGGCTTTCGATGAAGCGAGAGCCGGCCCGAAAATCGCTATAGCCGTCGTATTTTGCCGAGGCGGCAAGTTTAAGCCAGTTATATTCTGCCGTGGCAATTCCGTCATCAGTCCAGCTCATAATGTTCGCAATTAGCCTTAGCCCTAACAGGTTCATTAAGAGATCCGATTTTTCTCTGCTCCGCTCGACCGGCGGAACCTCGCTACGTGACTTGATAGCGCTCCATTCGCAGAGCGCAACGTGCCAGTGGACCATGGATATAAAAAAGTTAATTTAGAGTATTACTTCCAAACTCATAGAATTAATCTTTCATCCGTAGACAATCTTCTAACCAATGCTTGCACAAAGCCTTCATATCTTTCCTTGCCCTTAGCCTGCGCCGAAGCGATCGCACTATCTGGCAGCTGCGGATTAGCCGTCAGCCAAAACCGCACAAACAGCGCTAAAGCCTCATTGCCGATCTCAACGCTCCGATCCAGCTGTTCGATCTGCCGCATTACACGATCAATTCTTCGGCTGAATGCCGCTTCCATCTGCTCCGATCCATCTGGCGACAAAAAAGACACCAAAGCCACCTCGACAATCTCAGCCTGAGACGCTCGCTTCCTAATTGCGTATTCGGCCAACCGCCGCGCAACGTCTGGCGAGAGCCGGAAGGTATGTTTCGATTTCATATTTCGATCCCATCACCCGGGTCGAGCGAAGCCTGACGGGTGTTGCCAACCATCCGATCGCGCAGGCGAGCGGATCTGGCCGCATCGTCATCGACTTCGCTCTCTGCACTAAAGTCGAACTCATTGATCTGCGGCGTTCGCTTTGGCGAGACCTCGACATGCATCGGCAGTTCGGGTTCCCAGCGAAGCCCTCCATTTGCCTCGTCGTGCGCCGCGCGATCCGGAGGCGAGGGAGCCCGGGACGGCTTTACGGGTGCAAGACCACTCCAGTCATCGGAAGCCAGTTGAACGTTTTGGTTAGCGCTTGGCTGCGGAGGAGCTATGATCCGGCTTTGCAGCCGCGGGTCCGCATAATAGCGCGCTTTCTTTGCGCGCACCGGAGGCGCTCCGGACAACATCACGATCTCGTCGGTATCGGGCAACTGCAGGATTTCACCCTGCGTGAGCAGCGGCCGTGAGGTTTCAGAGCGCGAGATCATCAGATGACCGAGCCAAGGCGAAAGCCGGTGGCCTGCATAATTCTTCATGGCCCGCTGTTCGGTCGCTGTGCCCAAGGATTCCGATATCCGCTTGGCGGTGCGTTCGTCGTTGGTCGCAAACGCGACGCGCACATGGCAGTTGTCGAGGATGGCGTTGTTCGGGCCATAAGCCCGTTCGATCTGGTTCAGCGACTGCGCGATCAGAAATGCCTTGAGACCGTAACCAGCCATGAACGCCAATGCGCTTTCGAAGAAGTCGAGCCGTCCGAGCGCCGGGAACTCGTCGAGCAACAGCAGCAGCCGATGCCGTTCATTCCCCGCATCGAGCTCTTCGGTTAGCCGCCGCCCGATCTGGTTGAGAATGAGACGGATAAGCGGCTTAGTCCGGCTGATGTCGGACGGCGGGACGACGAGATAGAGCGTCGCCGGGCGCTTGCCATCGACCAGATCGGCAATCCGCCACTCCGACTTGCCGGTAACTTGAGCAATGACAGGGTCACGGTAGAGTCCGAGGCAGGACATGGCAGTCGACAATACGCCCGAACGTTCATTCTCCGACTTGTTGAGCAGTTCGCGGGCGGCACCGGCGACCACCGGATGCGGACCGTCCTCACCCAGATGCGGCGTGTTCATCATGGCTTTGAGCGTGGTTTCGATAGAGCGGGCAGGGTCCGACAGAAAGGCGGCGACACCCCCAAGCGTCTTGTCGGCTTCGGCATATAGCACATGAAGAATTGCGCCGACGAGAAGCGAATGGCTGGTCTTTTCCCAGTGGTTGCGCTTTTCGAGGCTGCCTTCGGGATCGACGAGAATATCGGCGATATTCTGGACATCGCGCACTTCGGACAGGCCGCGCCGTACTTCGAGTAAAGGATTATATGCCGCCGAATGCACGTTCGTCGGATCGAACAACAACACCCGGCTGAAGCCTGACCTGAACCCTGCGGTCAAGCTCCAGTTTTCGCCTTTGATGTCATGCACGACCGCAGAGGCAGGCCAGGTGAGCAATGTCGGGATAACAAGGCCAACGCCTTTACCTGAGCGTGTGGGCGCAAAGCACAGCACATGTTCCGCCCCGTCATGACGCAGATAGCTGTTGTTGAACTTGCCAAGCACCACGCCCTTTTCGCTGAACAGGCCAGCGCGTAATATGTCACTGTGGTTCGCCCAGCGCGCCGACCCGTAGGTGCTTGAGTTACGCGTCTCGCGTCCGCGCCAGACCGACATCGCAATGGCAACGATGATCGCTGCAAAGCCACCCGACATAGCGATCAACCCGCCGGTATCGAATGTCTGCGGCGCATAAGCCTCGAAAGCAAACCACCACCAGAACAGGTCATAAGGCCGGTAGACGGGGTGCCCTAGAAGTTCAAACCACGGTGTGCCCAGTTCAGCCTGATAACCCAGCGCCGAAGCGGTCCACTGCGTTGCGGCCCAGACGCTTGCCAGCACGATCATTGCCACCGCCAGCACCTGTCCCCAGAGAATTTTTGCGGCCGTCACTGGCTTTGCTCCTGCTGCTTGCAGCAAAGTCATAATGCCTGACAGCAAAACTCAAGGGCAAAGATGTGTCGCGCCAACACTGGCGAACAGATGGCAGTATCAGCGTATCAGCCGTCTATGGCTTCGTACCGATATTCAGGCGTTCCGGACCAAATGAGCCGGAACATGCTGCCTTGCACGACGGATTGAACGACATTGGGCCATAGTGCCGCAATGCATGTGCCGCCGTCATGCCGGACCGATGGATAAATGACCCCGTTATGGCCGTCGGCGCGGGCCTGGGCGGCAACGATATTGCCAGCGGCATAGCCGGTGGCCGGTTTGGGATCGAGCGCGGGATGATCGGGCAGGGGACGCAGATCGACAAACACCCCCGACATGCTGGCGAGCATTTCGCTATATTCGACGACCGCGTTGAAGTCGCCTGCATCGGCAAGCGCTTTGGTAAGATGGTGTCCGACCTCGAAGATGCAGGTCTCGACGGCAAGCGCAGCATACCATGCGCCTCTGTCTTCGGGATTGAAGCGCATCGGCTCGCGCGGCTTGGCGTAAGCAAAGCTAGCATTGATGAATTTCGCGTGCGGTACGCCGTGGACAAGCTCGTCCTCGCTCAGGCCTCCGGTTCCTCTGGCTTCGGCCACCAATCGCCCGCTTGTAGCCCCCTCGATTTCGGCGAGCAGGGCGCGTTCGTCGTCTGTGTCGGCAAGCACTTCAAGGACAGCGGCCCGAAGCCGGGCGCTGGCGACAAGACGGATGGTGCGCGGGAAAGCCTCGCGAACCAGCGGCAGCGCCGGCTCAGAGCCCGCCACGCAGCGCGTCTACATATTGCCGGGCTTCGAGCATGAGCGGGATGCCGCCTTCGATCATCGCATTGATCGGCGTCCGCTGACCAAACAGAGGGGCACGATTGACAAGTCGCGGCCAGCGGTCGGCCATGCTGTCAGCGAATAACAGGTTCAGTGCCTTAAATATGCCGATCAGGGCCGACGCACGGGTCAACTGGTCCTGGCTCAACGTGCCTTCCCATTTCCCCGACTTCATCCGGTCCCACGTGCTTTCGGAAACGCCCAATAAGGCAGCGCCTTCGGCATTGCTGCCACCCCATTTGTCGACCAGCCGCAATACCGCTTTGACCGCAGTCCCGGTCAGGCGCTTGCGATCGCCATCGCTCGCAAAATTCTGCAATCCGCCAGCGGCGGGTGTTGTGCGATCGAGAATAGCTGCGCTTGCCATATCGTGTCTCCTGACGCGAATATAAGCATCATGTGGTGCGTTTGTCAATATTGCAGTATGCAACGTCCAACCCTCCTATATCGATAGGCCGCGTGACCGGCCCAGCGACCATTCGATGCCGCCGCCCGTTTTCATGTTCCCTGATACATGCTGACCTATGTGCCGGTCGAGTTGAGGTCGCCACGGAACCAGCTCAAACCCCAGCCCGTCGTCGATCATTGCGAACCGGCCCGACGCGAGTTGCAACCGCTCGCGGTAGATGCCCGATACTGCCTCGCCGTCTGCGCTTTGCCTGAGTGGCAGACCGGTGCGCTTACTGATCGCATCGCTTACTTCCGCGAGTTCGCGTGATCGGAGATTGCTCAAAATATCCCGCGCCAATATGATCCCGCCAGAGCGGCGCGTGGCAAAACCCTGAGATACCAGATGCTCGGCCCGGTCGCGCTTCGCCTGCTCGATCTCGTTTCCGAAGCCACCACCCGATGGGACGGGTTCCGACGCCAATAATTGCCGGTCGAGCCAGGTGCTGCCGCGCGCTGTCACCTGCTCGGCGAGTGACAGGTCCGATTGCACCCACAAGTTTTGTCCCTGCCGTCCGCGCCGGTCGGTCCAGGACCGCAGTTCGACAATCGCGCCCGGGGCAGCATCGCCAGTCTGGTCGAGATCGGCGAAGCGCAAATGATGCACGCGGCCGTCCGCGCCATCTATGATCGCATAAGCCTGTCCGGTCAGTTCATCATGCAATCCGCGTTCGATAAGGCGTCCGATCACAGGATCGCTCGCAGCATCTTCATGCATTGCAAATCGCCCGGTATCGGCTTCGAGGCCGATGCCGGTCATCGCGCGGTGTATTGTCTTGATGATGTCGCCGCGCACGGCAAGCGCGCGCAGCGTCGGTTGGAGATCGGGACCCAGGGTCCAGCAGGCAGGCGCAAGCCGGGTCGCCAGTCCCATGCGTTCGAGCTTATCGGCGCGACCGATCAGATGGCGGTCCATGTTTGTTTGGTGGTGCTGAGGATCATTGCGTAGGTCGATCACCCCGCCCACCTCGTCGGCCATGCGTTGCAGCCGGGCATCGAGGCTGGTCCAGCGGTCGGCATCGACCTCGCGCGCCAGAGCTTTGTCGATCTCGCGTTCGCTTCGCAATCCCAGCTCGACCGTTACTCGCTCTTCGGCGCGACCGCGCAGCCCCTCGCGTATATAGTCTTTGTCGATGATGAGATCGTGGCCATCGTCGGTACGCCCCCGCAGCAGGATATGGATATGCGGATTGTCGGTATTCCAGTGATCGACCGCGACCCAGTCGAGCCGCGTACCGAGATCGGCCTGCATGTCCGTCATCAACTCGCGGGTGAACGCTCTGACATCGGCCATCTCTCCTGCGTCCTCAGGCGAGACGATAAAACGAAAATGATGCCGGTCATCGGCACAGCGTGCAGCGAAAGTATTGCCATCCACCGGACCTTCGACGCTTCCGAACAGTTCGGCATCCTTGCCATCGCGCGTGACGCCATCGCGTTCGAGATAGGCAATGTGTCGCGACAATGGTGCAGCCGAATAACGGAAGCCTTGATGCCGGACCACCCGTGCCTTGACCAGCACCCGGCGCTGGCCGCGATGACTGCGGAGCCGCAGCGCCGCGTTGCGACCGCGACCATGTCGGCCGGTGCCCCGACCGCTACGCCTGCCAATGCCGATGCGCCCCGCTTTGTTCGAGAGCGCCCGGACCTGAGCAACGAGTGACTTGGATTTCGTCGAACCGCTCGCGCGATCTTTGATGCGCCCCAGTCTGATCTCAAAATCATCGTCGCTCATAATATTGTCAGGGCAATGCGAAGCGACGGCGCTAATAATGGCGTAATCGAGCCGTTTCCGGGCAGGCGCGCCAGCAGGGGTGACGGCTGGCTGGCGCTCGAAGTCGTTATATTCTGCCGCTCTCCACCCCAACCGACGGCGCGGCTTTTATCTTGCCATCGCAAACTTCCCTTCTTCTCTTCGGACCTCAACTTCCTCCGCCCATCGCCAATCCACGACAGGGGGCGCCACAGAGGTAAAAGCGAGTTCATTGCGAACGGCCTGCTGAAACAGGCGCAAAAAGGCCGTCAGGCTGGCGCGGTGACGCGAGAGGCGGAGTTCGAGAAGCTTCATCGACGTCCGCGTCGGGCAAGTCGGGAACAACATCGGCACGCACGGCAAAAAGCCCGCTTTGTGTCCAGTTGCTGCGGGCGGGCTGCACCGGCGCTGCGTTCACGACAATATTCGGCGCGCTTCCCGGTTGCAGCATGGAAGAGATTTTGGCGACATAATTGCGTGTCTCGGCGGGTAGCGGACGACCACGGTCGCGCCAGTCTTCGTACCGCCCCGGCCCGGCATTATAGGCAGCAAGGAAGCCGGAGGCACCGTAGCGGTCATACATTTCGCGCAAGTAGGACGTGCCCGCCATGATGTTGTCGCGCGGGTCGAACGGGTCGGAGCCAAGCCCGAACCGGGTGCGCTGGCGCATCCAGGTTCCGGGCATCAACTGCATCAGGCCCATCGCCCCCGCTGACGAAACGGCTTTGATCCGGCCTGCGCTCTCGGTGCGCATCACGGCGTATATCCATTCTTCAGGAAGGCCGAACCGCTTCGCAGCCTCGGCGACCAGCGGAGCGATGTCGATGCGCTGCGATTGCACCTCAACCCCTGCGTCCTGCCCGAAAGCAGGCGAGGCGTTGTAAAGGCTCTGAGCAGCGAGCAGGGCCAATACGCAGGCGAGGGCGCGCATGGTTCAGTTCGCAGGCTCGCGTTTGGCAGGACGCGACCAGACAAATATGTGTCCATTACCTTCGCCCCGGAAGATATTGCCGCGCAAGGGAATAGCGAACATAGGGTCGTCGATCTGGACCGCGACATAGGCACCTGCTTTCTCGCCAATGCGCTTCCATCCCGCGCCAACTTCGCGCGTGTCGCCCCAATCGCCTGCAAGAACCCGGTAGTCGGGAGCATTCTCGCTGTCGGATTGCTCGGCGGGAACGAGTGTGAGTTCGGTATGAAGCGCGAGTATTGTCAGACGCCCCTCAAAGCCGTCGGCGGTCGCCACAAATGTACCTATCTGCATGATTCAGTCTCCTTCTTTGAGTGCAGTTGAAATGTGGGGATTGCGTGGATCGGCGAACCAGACATGGTCGCCATTGCCAGCCTCGTCGGTCCAAACAGGCGTCGCGCGACCGATCACGTCGGTCAGCCGCAACACACCGAAATAGCGTCCGTCGAAGCTGTCAGGCACGTCAATGTTCATGGCAAACAGCTCGCCCGAACGCAGCGTCCAGCAGCCGAACCATGCAGGCAGGGGGTGGCCTTGCCGGTCACGAGAACGCGCTACGCCTGCAAAGATGCCGTCAATGGTGACGCCGTGACGGAACCGGCAGATGCGCTGGCCGCGAACAGCAGCGATGCGTTTGAGGAGCGGGACGCCAACGGGCAGATAGCCGCGTTCGACAAGCAGGCGGCGCAGCGCTGGCGGCGGTTCGATGGCGACGCGTTCGCCGACATGAAGGCTGGCCTTTCCGCGAATGGCATAAAGTCCGGTCGGCACGCTCGGCGACACATTCCACACCGCATAATGCGAAACCGGCACAGTCAGCGTGGCAAGTGTGGCGACACCAACCACGCCAGCGAGTAAGAGAGCGCGGCGCATCATGGGATAAGTCTTTTGCGCAGGAGCCAGGCGTGGTGGCGCGCTGGCGAATAGCCGCGCGGCGTGTCGCGCACGGCAATCCGGTTATGAATATGCCGCCAATAGTCGGGTGCAACCTCGCATGGATCGATACCCGACGCCTCGATGGCGTCGATCAGGCGGAACACGGATGCGACCTTTGGCCAGCCATGAACCGATAGCAAAAGATCGCCGCCCGGATCGACCTGCGGCACCGGGATTGCCTGTTCGCCCACGCCAACTGCGCGCACGATGTAAAGCGACGAGTGCGTGGTGCCGTAATCATTGGCAGCCCAGCACACGAGGCCGAAGATCTGGTCTGCGCAATAGGATTCGCGTCGGCACCTTCGGTCAATGATCTGGCTGGCGACGGGCTTGCCGAATTTCAGCCAATCCTCGCGCCGTCCCTTGTGCCAGACCAACGTCACATGCGTCAGTTGCCGATGATCGGAAAGCCCGCCCGCAACTGGCGAACGCGACGCGGGGTCGTGTGGTTCTTCCGGGTGCAAATTGGTTAGCAGGAATCCGGAGGATTCCCTGTTAGCATTGTTAAGGGCGTCGAAGCGCGGGGCATATAGCGGGTTTGAAGCAGATTCCGGTTCCCGATAGTCCGAACTTTCGGTTCCCGATGGTCCGAGCCTCGCGGTTCCCGATAGTCCGAGTGCGGTCATGACTTATCCCCAGAGCGATAGCCGACGCGGCGCATGGCGGCGTCGAACGGATCGACGGGAATCGCGACAAAGTTCAGCCGTTCGCGGCCAAGCGCATGTTCGAGGCTGAGCGTGTATCCGGGTAACGCCTGCCGCCGCACGATATCGCGTAAGTCGAAAGCAAAGCGTTTCATCGGCGAAAGTGCGCCTGATTTCAGGTGAAGGTGCTGGAAGTCGAAGCTCCAGCCCCCTTTCTGCCTGCCACCATGTTTGCGTACGAGGCGATAGAGCCACCGTTCAAGGCCACCTGTCAGCGCAAAATACGCCGGGTCGATGGTGAGGACGAGCGCCCGGTTAATCACGCCTTCGTAGAACCATTCAGGGATGATCATCTCGATGCCGATTGCGCGGCCTGTCGGATCTGTCCGCTCTTTCCATTCGTTGATCCATGAGAAGCGGTGCCGCCGCCGCGCGTCATTTTGGCGGATCGAGGTCGCGATACTCGTCGATTGTAGGCGGTCGAGCCCGGCTTTCAGCCGGTCATAGCTCGCCTTGCCGGTGCCGCGCCGGGTAAAGGCCAGGATTTCATGCGGGGTCGCAGCAATCAGGCGCGAAGTTGCCCGACCGGCATCGCGCGCCTCGACGATCTGGCTAGCAATCCAGATCAGGACATCGGCGTCCCAGATCGTTGCCATGCCATGTTCGGCGGTCGCCTCGACCAATATCATGGTATCGCCCATCCTGAAGTCAATCGAACGAACGCGCTTGGTTTTGGCCAGGCTGAAGAACGGCCACGCCATTAGATCCTGCGCATCGCGTGCGGCAATGTCGCCGCCTGCGCTTACGAACAGGTCTAGTTGCGGGCTGGTGTCAGAAAAAGATAATGAGCGCCGCATAAGATGGCTCAGCGCCGGACCGGACCGGTATAGCCGTCGATTCGCTTGGCGGGGTGGACCACGCCGTGGCCGGGATCGCTGGTCGAACGGCGCAGGCCGAGTTCGGCCCAGGCGTCTAGATCAGCGATTGCATAGACGATCCGCCCGCCGAGTTTATGATAGGCGGGTCCGGTTCCGAAGCAGCGATGCTTTTCGAGCGTGCGGGCCGACAGGCCCAGATGCAACGCGGCGTCGGGTGTACGCAAATATCGGGCTATGACTGGCGACGGTCGGGCATCCATGGACTGGCTCCGCTGAAGTTCGGACACAGCAGCGGGTTGCTGCTCGTTGCAGAGACCAATGGCGAAGCGGGCGAGGCGAGGGGGAGTGACAATCTTGCGGGGGCCGAAATTGTCGCACCAATGCGACTGAAGATGCGTCTGTAACTGCCGCTAAAAACTATGAAAAGTTAAGCGATCAACGACCGTTCACAATTGCATCAGCGGGAAGGGCTTTTGCTCCGCCGCTGGTTTGCGAAGCCGCTGCACTTACCAGAATGCACATCGTCAGTGTTTCAAAATTGTGGATTTCCTACACGCGTTGGCTGTGTCATTCACAACTTATGAAACGGCCACAGCGCATCGAACTGGAATTTGCCATCCTGCTTTTCGTGGTCGGCGGAGGGATGGTCTACAGCCTGTTTCACGGCGTGTTCGCGCTGCTTAGTTGACCGTTGGCGGCTCGGTCATCGAAAATAAAAGCGACTTTCCCCGCCTCAGGCTGGCCGCTCGAATATATTCGAGCATCGCTCTGCTGTCGGCACCGATCTGCTTTTGCGCTTCCCGCAGACCCTTTGGCCCTTCATTGTGCGGACTCGCTTCGTAGATCAGCGCATTCACATATTGCAGGGCATCGCACGCCACATTTGCACTTATGCCGTTTTCCTGCGACTTCGCTACGACGGTAAATATCTGCGCTACCAGCAGCTTGAAATCGGGATTTTCAAGCAACTCGGCAAAATCATTCGTGCTGGCCATCTCTTGCCCCCTTGCCCAATGTTCTATTTATGTTCCATAGTTCGCAAATGCGATTCACTCAGGAACAATTGTCATTCAAGGCTCTACTTGTCGTGCAGGAAGCTGTCCATCAATGCAGCAGCCGACCCGTAAGTCTCACGCTCGGCCTCCGCTTTGCGCTCGCCTATCTTTATGCAACTTCCAAAATCAAAGATGTGGATCAATATAAAAGATTTGCCGCCTGCATCGCGGATCACCAGAGCTGCCAGACCGAATATCTGGGCAATTATCTGCGTGCGCAGCAGGCCAGGGGTTTTTTGTGCAGTTTTATCGAGGGCGCGGGAGTGTCGCCGTCGATTGACAGCCAGAGCGAATTGCGGACCGCTTTCGAGCAATTGACGAACCAGCCCAAGGCAAATCCGCCGTCGCGCAACCGAGATTGACGCTTTGGCCTCTGCATGGTTTATCCATTTCAATGATATGATCGCGTCGGTTTGCAACAGGTTGTAAATCGTCGCTGAAGGATCAGGATATGAACGCAACCAATCAAGATAAGATGGCACTGCTGACCGCCAAGTTATTGCAGACAGTCGTGGCGCACGGCGATGACGGTGTTGAACGTGCCGCAGGAATAGGCGGTTATGTCGATACCAATGTCGCGACGACGGCGCTGTTGCACGTCATCGCGGCGATCAATACACAAACCGAATATGGCAGATCGCTAAAAGGTCAGCGTGAACTTACCGATGAAGTTCGTACCGAATTACGCAAGATCATGGAAGATCAGATCGCCAACGGTTTCCAACCTTTTGCCACGGTGTTCGAAGCGCCGAAATCGACAAACTGACATGTGCAACCATTACCGCAACAATCCCGAAGCGATCCCCACATGGCGCGAGTATATCGGAGCGCCGCCTTACGAAGGCGAATGGTCGGAAACCAGAATCGATGTCTGGCCGAAATATCAGGGCATCATTGCGCGGGTCTATAACGGGCGGACGATCCTCGACAGCATGGCCTGGGGCGTGCCGATCACGCTGCCGGGCAAGCGCGAAGGCACCACAGTCACCAAACGCGTGACCAATGTGCGCAAGCTTTCAAGCCCGTTCTGGCGCTCGATGCTGTCGAAACCGGCCCAGCGTTGCCTGGTGCCGTTCTCTACATTCGCCGAGCCAAAACCCAATGCCGGGCGCGCGGAAATATGGTTCAAGGTCACCGATGCGCCGATTGCTGCATTTGCAGGCATCTGGCGGCCTTCGGCTGAGGGCAATGTCTTTGCCTTCCTGACGTGCGAGCCCAATCCGCTGGTCGCGCCGATCCATCCCAAAGCGATGCCGGTGATCCTGCATCCGCACGATTATCAGCGATGGCTGGCGGGCGACGATGCCGAGGAGATGGCGACGCCGTTCCCTTCGCAGTTAATGACAATGGACGAAGCTGGCGGGTAATGACGCCCGAGCGCCATATCTGGGCCTGTGCGAACAGCCTGCTGCAACAGCATGGCGATAATGCATGGTTTCACGCGTCGCAACGAGCCGATGAATTGCTGCTCGCTGGCGACCTCGACGGCAACGCCATGTTCAGGGCCATATTGAAACGAATTACCGACCTGGAGAATTTGACACCCTCCGGACGGGTCCAGTGATGTTCGCGCTCCTGCTTGCCGCTGCCGTCATTCCTGCCGGGCAATCGTTCCAGTGCACGCCAGTGCGGGTCTGGGACGGCGACGGGCCGATCTGGTGCGCCGAGGGGCCGCATGTCCGCCTGTCGGGCGTTGCAGCACGGGAACTGGACGGAAGTTGTAGCTTCGGCCATCCATGTCCCGATGCCGATCCGGTCGCTGCGCGCGATGCGCTCGTGCAACTCATTGGAAAGCCGACCGGACAATCGCGTGAAGGCCATATACTTGTTCGCGGCCCGACAATGACCTGCTGTTCGGATGGCGGCGCGGGCGGCAACCGGACGGCGGCCTTCTGCGTCTCGCCCCAGTCGGGCGATGTGTCGTGCAATATGATTGCAGGCGGCTGGGCGGCCAAATGGCAAAAATACTGGCGTGGGCACAAATGCCGCTAGCCTTGTTCGACAATATTAAACTTTCGGGGCATATTCTCTCGGGCGAAGGGGGAACCGGGCATGCGCGATTTGATGGCCCTTGGAATGTTGAGCATCGTCTTGCCAATAAGCGATGCGCACGCACATGGCGGCGGTCTGGCAGCCGACGGATGCCATAATGACCGGCAAAATGGCGGTCGGCACTGCCACCGTGGCCCGGGTGGTTCGCCGCCCCCGGTCCAGCGCGCAATGAGTGGTGACATCTATTTTCCCAATTGTGCATCGGCGCGCGCCGCAGGTGCGGCGCCGGTGCGCGCGGGACAGCCCGGATATGGACGCCATCTCGACCGGGACGGCGATGGCAAGGGGTGCGAATAAGCGCGCAGCGTCGTTCTGCGCCGGTTGCCTCTGGCGCGCTGGCTTTCAACTGACATCAAAATTTAGAATGACGCAGCCAGCCCCGTCCGGCCGGGCCGGACGGGGCGGTGCTTGTGGCGATCAGTCGCCGTTCGATGCGCGGGCGCGCGACCAGATGAGGTTGAAGGTCTTGCCGTCCTCGTCGTCGAACAGGTTGGCGTAGATGGGGGCCGTGAAGCTCGGATCGTCCAGCTTGATCCCGACATATTCGCGGCCTTCGTTCGAGCGCTTGGCCCAGCCTGCACCGATTTCCGCGCGACCGACGAACACGCGGTGGCTTGGAGCGTTTTCGTTTGCGCCGTCGGGTTCTGCAACGATGCGGACGTTCTTCTGCTGAACGCTCATCGTGACGATCTCGCCCTTGTAGCCGTCGCTGGTCTTTGTGAATGTTCCGATATTTGCCATGATAACTTCCTTTCAGTTTCTCGAACCCTGCGACCATCGCAGCCTCGATGGCTGGTGTGAGGCAGCTGCGCGGGACCGGTGCACCTGAAAGGCCGCAGCGTCAGCGAAGGACCGCAGACGGCGGCTATTTTGTTTCGCGGTGCAAAGGGCGCAGCCCGGCGGAAAATAGTCGTCCGGCTGCGGTTGTACCGGTCCCGCGAGGACGAAGCCCGTCTGCTGCCAGCCAGGCCATCAACGAGGCTGTTATGGGCGCAGGGTCCGGGTTGAAAGATCAGGAAGTCTGGCAAAGCGGAACATTTCCCCAAAACGATGGTGGGCAATGAGATCGTCCGCCTATTGTTGTTCGGCAGGGATGCTGCTGTGTTCCGACCACGGTCCCAGACAACCGCCCGCAGCCATCCGTCAAAGTACCGCGCATTTCGATGCGGGGAGTGGCTGATCGAACAAGCGCCTCTGCTATGTCAGATCGAGCGTGGCGGCAAAATCACGGTCGCCCCGCCAATAACATGACTGCGGAACGGACGGCGACTTCAACCAAATATGCGCATCGCCAGCTTCAAGACGCCGCAATGCCAAAACTCACGTCCCTTCCGGCGCTGTCGGGCGGTGCTGGCTGCACGGGCGAAGCGCGCCGCGATAGGCACCAGCGGCGGTGAACAGCGCGGCGGTCACCGCAACAATAAAGCGGGCGATGCCGTCGAGGCCCGATGCGGCGGATAGACCCCAAGCCGCATGATATCCGGCGATAGCGGCGGGCAAGACGAAAGCCAGGCCGACACCAACACGCAGCAGCGGCGAGCGCGCAGTACCCACTAATATTTGCCCGATGACGAGCGTCGCGGTCGCCGCCGCCAATCCCATCATCAGCGACGCGAATATCCCGCCGCCCGCTGCGTGGACTATGATGGCGACGAGGCCGCCGCACCATAAGGGCAGCGCATGGACTGCTAGCGACCACAGCAAAGCACCTGCAATCAGGGCGGCAGCAACAAGCAAAGTTCCTGATATGAGTATCATAAGCGTTCTTTCACGGAGGATGCTTAGACAGACGCAATTTCCTGCCCTTGCACCAGCGCCCCCGAAGATTTTCAGTGACGATTACGGCTTGCCTTTGCGGAGCCGAGCCTAGTTCGCCTGAACCGAAAACGCCGGAATCTCGATGTCGGCCTCGGCGATGTAGCGCCTGATCGCGCGCATCGAACCGAGTTGCCCGATGGTCTGCGTATGCAGCACGAGCCGGTCGTCGTCATCGACGGCAAAATTGAATGGTCCGGTTCTGCCATCGAAGACAATTCGCTCCGCCCCGAAACTGCCGGAACATCGGCCCGACCAGCGTTGATAGGCAATCTGCTGGTCGCAGCAATATTGTTCGAGCGCCTCGAAGCTGCCCCAAGGCACTTCATAGGCATAAAGGCGCAGCGGCTGGTCTGGCTCGATACTGTCTGGGTCGAACGGATCGCCGTCCCATTCCAAACGCAAATCTTCGGCGGCAATAAGCTGTGCCAAGGCTGCGAACTGGTCGGGCGTCACGCGCCCGCCGATGATGATATTCGCCGCAACACGGTCGGCCATCTGCTGTCTCTTCATAATGTCCAAAAACAGACAGGCGGCGGTTTCCCGCCGCCTGCCTTTCCCTGCTCATGCCGCAAGTCGTTCTTCCTCAATGACAGCGGTTTCCATGTCGTCGTCGTCCGGCTGGACCTGCGCAGAGACGTCCGGCGCTGCGGGGTCTGGACCGTCCGGCTCGTCGGGCTGCAACAGAAATTCGGCACGGTTGGCGGCAGTGACCGTCGAGACACCGCCGCGTGTCGTATAAGCGGCGGGCGGGAAGGCCATCCAGCGTGGCACCCAATTCTCGACCTTAATTCTGCCATTCTCGCCGGTCAGGCAATCGGCGATGACGCCTTTGATGACCTTGCCCTTTTCCTTGGCGTTGGCCTCGGCTACGGCGCTTCCGCCAACCTCTGCCAGAATGGCATTGGCTACTTCCTTGTCGCGCAAGTGGTCGTAGAAAGCCTGATCGGCCTGCCAGTAGCCGCTCATATCGACACCGAGCGTGACCCCAAGCGTTTCGATAAGTTCGCTGCCACTGGCCAGCGTCTCGGCCATGACCACGGCCAGAACGTCGAGCACAGTGATTTCGGGAAGGTCGAGTAACCGCGTCACTATGGGCAACAGGCTGCGGTGGCTGTAATCTTGCGCTGTCACACTCGGCTGTTCGGCGTCGAACCCAAGAACATTCAAAACCGCACGGCGATGTTCGTCGAAACGGGTTTCGGCGGTGCAGGTTTCGATGCTCTCGTTGATGGCATCGTTACCTGTTCGCTGGTCCTGCACCTTCACGCTCCACAAGGGCGAACCGCAGATGGCGTGGGCGACCATCACGCACAAAGCGACATGGGGGCGCGCCGCCAGTTCGGTCCGCACCGCTGCATGGCGGTGCAGGTCGACATATTGGTTCATGGCCGAGGTCAGTTCGCCGCGCGCAGTCTTGGCAACACCCGCTCGATCTTCGCCGCTCCCTTCACCCTTGCGGACGCGCTGCGCTTCCTTGGCCGAAAGATAGCCCTCGTGGAAAATAACCTCGCCATTCTCACGACACTGAATATAGACCCGCCCGCCCTTGCGCTTGGGGGTCTTTTCATATTGCCATGACGCATAATGCTCGTGCGAGGGCAAGATCTGCACATCGCTCCAGCCATCGGCGAGATAGGCGGCTTTGCGCGCCTCGATTTCAGCGGTTTGCGCTGCCCAGAAAACATCGGCATCGGCAAAATAGCCGTCTTCCTCGAACAGGTTCTGGACGATCTGGCCGCTATAGGCGCTCACATCGAACAGAGCGACGCCAACCGAAATCGACGCGCCGCCGAACAGCCATGCTTTCAACTGGTTGCCACGCGGGGCATAGCACTCGGCATCGTCGAACAAAGCCAGCCACGCTTTCTGCTGTTTTTTGGACGCAAGGGTCAGATGCTTGACTGTCGCCGCATCGATTTCCTCGGCGCGGAAAGCCTCGCGGATGCGCGGCAACAGATTGCCGAGCGCCAAGATGCGCTTCACCTGCAATTCAGTGAGGGCAAAGGTCGCGGCGATTTCCTCGACGCTCCGGCCTTCCTTCACCAGACGTGTATAGCTTTCCCACTGGGTCACCGCATCGGGGTTCTGGCGCAGCATATTCTCGATCATCGAGATTTCGAGTGCCTCCGCGTCGTCGCCTTCGCCGACCGAAATGCAGGGCAGGGTGATGTCTTCCTTGCCCTGCTTTGCTGCTTCGAGGCTGGCAAAATAACGCCTTTTGCCAGCGACGATTTCATAATGGCCCTGCTGACAGTTGGGGCGTACGAATAATGGTGAAATCACGCCGCGCTTGATGATCGATGGCAATATGTCGGTCACATCGGGCGGCTTCCTGCCAGCCCTCATATTGGCTTTGGACACCGAGAGCCGGGCCAGCGGGATTTGGTCGATTTGCATGTCATATACTCCTTTGCTTGGGTGGCCCCATCCTCGGGGCATCTTGAGTGGGCAGTGAGGATGGGGCCGGTTGTCCGCGCTGGACCATCCAGCGCGGGGTCTGCCTCCGCCTTGGGGGGTCAAGGCGGCGGAAGTTCTGAAAGTTCGTTGGCTTGGGCGCGGGCTTGGGCGACGGCTGCGGCCTCAAGCCGCACCTCGTCCTCGGTGATGCTGCCGCCCAAGCGGGCGGCATCGGCGTAAACCGTCAGCGGGAAACGCCCCTCAAAACAAAGATCGCGCTCGATAGAGAGGCCGAACGGCAGCGACAGTGCCGCAATCTCGGACAGGCTGGCCGAACCCATTTCGGGGCAACCAAAGCCAAGGTCGCAAAGCCCGAACAATGTGTCGCCGTCCTCGTCCAGTTCGGAAAACAGCCATGTGCCAGCGCCAACGGGATTGAAGAATTTGACGACGGGCACATGGTCGCCGGACGTCTTGCTATTGGCAATCAGGCGGGCGCGTTGGTCTTGGGTAAGCAAAAGCATTAGAAATCCTCCGTCAAAACATCTCGATCTGAAGCCGCGCATTCAGGTCGAACAGACCATGATCGGCGGGGCGCTGCGGGCGGCGCGGCTGCAAAGGCGCATCGGCCAACATGGCCAGCCGCTCGGCAGGCGTGATCGGCGCAACGCCACTGACCAAGGTCTGGACGCCGATGGGCGTGACCTCGGTTTCAAGTTTGGGTGGCGCGGCCTCACTGCTCATGCCGCTGCCTCCCATTGGGGCTGCTCGGTGAACGCCAAAAGAAAGTCGGCGGCCTTGCTGGCCTGCGATGCCGCCTTGAATATTGCGCGACTATCTGCGCGCAACACCTCAAGCCAAGACCCCAGATAATCGGCATGGCGCACGGTGGGCTGGATGCCGAGCGCCGCGCACGAAAAGGCCGATGCCAGTTCGGCGCATAATTCTTCGCGGGCATAAGCAGGCGTCGCAAACCTACCCGACTGGTCGCGGCCAAGCCGTGAGGCATGGCCGGTCCAGTGGCCCATTTCGTGCAATGCGGTGCGATAATAATCGATCTGCGCCGTGAACGCCGGTTGCGGCGGCACCTGCACATAATCGCCGCCAACATCGTAGAAGGCTTGCGCGCCGCCGATGCGGAAATCTGCACCCGTCGCCATTATCAGCGCCTCGGCTGCATCGTGGAGTTCGCGCTCCGGCAACGGCGTAGGGTCAGCGGTCAGGCGTGTCGGCAGGCCGTCGCATTGCGCGGCGTTGAACACCGTAAAGCGTTTGAGGAAGGGAACAGAACGCCTCTCGCCGCTGCCGTCTGGGTTGCCACCCTCTGCGCTGCCTGCCTGCTCGTGCCCCTCATCGGGGGTAAAGCGGTCGGCGTAAAAGATCGTCTGGCCGCGCTCACCCTTGCGAATGCATCCGCCTGCGGCCAGCGCCTGTTTGAAGGTCAGCCAGTCCTGCGATGGATAAGCGCCACTTGCAACCGCGCCCCATAGAATAAGCACATTGATGCCCGAATAGGGACGGCCAGAAACCGCATTGCGGGGAAGTCCCGGCACGGCTGCTGCCGAACTCCACGGCTGCGACCACGGGAATATCCCCGCTTCAAGCTGCGCGATGATCTTGGCAGTAACCTCGTCATAAAGCGACAGGCGCGGGGCATCGCCGCCGCGCGCGGCGCAAAGCGCCGCCTTCCTGACCTTGCCGCCTGTCCGTCCTTTGCCTTTGCCAACTGCCATCACAGCCTCCGCACACCCAAAAATCCGCCGCAACCGGCCCCGGAAGAGGCGGGGTGGGCGGCAAGAAGCGACCAGAGAGGGGCTTGGCGTGCCGGGCACACCCGGAGGGCTGCAACGAAGAGAAAGACCCCGTCAGGGGTTGTGTCCCGGGGCGCCATGACCATAGCCGGGAGCGCCGCTCACCCCGTCTCTTTCCGGAGCCGGCACAAACAACGCCGGTGCGCCCGCGCCGTCCACACAAACCTGCTCGTGCAGCATTCGCCCGAGCGGCCAGCGACGTGACCAAAGCAAAATACCAGCACTCTGAAAGGAGGCGGATATGGCAAAACTGTCTCAAGCAGGCGGAAAGCCGGGACCTGTCGGCTTTCAGCGCCTGCACCTGACGCTATTTCCGCCGGTTCAGTGTGCCTGCGGGGCCCTTAGCGTCAGACGCCGCGCCCTAAGGAGACCGCCGCCAGGCGATCGAGATAGAGCGCGTCATCAGCCCCGCTCATCATAGGGGCGTTGCGGGGAGCATCCCCGCTCGAAGGGGTAGCCGGAGACGCCGCAGGCGGTTGCGGGTCAGGGGAAGGCTTTCCCCTTCTGAATTTCAGTTTTTATCCATTCTCGTCAACGATTTGCTCAAGCGTTCAATAACGCTACTAGAGCGTTATGACCAAACAATCCAACCAGCCAGATGCGTACGAACAGTTGCGGCTATCACTACAGGCACGTGCAATCCTGACAATCCTTGAGCGGGAGCAGATATCCAACAATCAGTTGCTAAGCCGGTGGCTGGGTACAATCGGGCTGGGCATTTCCCACCGGAGCCTTTCCGATCTGCTCGAGCCGATGGAAAAGGAGGAACTGGTGCGAACAGAAGATGTCGAAGAGCTTCGCGTGGTTCGGCTACTTCGCTCCGGCGGAGAAGTCGCCACAGGACTTGTTCATCTGGACTGGATCGCACGGCCTGAACTACCCCGATGACCGCCACCTGACAGTCAGACATCGACCAGAATGCGGCGACCGGCGTATCGCACCCTGCTGCATTTACGTCTGGTTTCGGCCATAGCTCCGGGCCCAACAAAGACCGTTTACCAGTTCCATCTGTGCCAGCGATCCGCACGATATCTCCAAAAGCCTGGGATTGGCAACCAGCACCGCAACGCAGCGCGCCCTGCTGATGGCAACATTGAGACGGTTACGGCTGTAAAGAAATTCGATGTTGCGCGGCAGGTCGTCGCCCGAAGATGTTGCCATCGAGATCAGCACGACCGCTGCTTCCTGACCCTGAAATTTATCGACCGTTCCGATCCGCGCGCCGACAGGAAGCATGGACCGGAGTAAATCGACCTGCATATTGTAAGGCGAGACCACCAGGATGTCCTGTGTGGTGACCTGCCGGGTCTCACCGTCCTGGTCTATCCACTGGCAGCCAAGCAGTGCATGATAGCGCTCGGTAATCAGCGCCGCTTCCTCAGGCGACCGCTGGGCGCACGCCTTATGCGAAGCCTCGACGAATGAAAGCCCCGCTGCTGGTAGCGCAAGTGCTTGGGCAGCGTCGTTTAGGATCAGCCGCTGGCCGTGGGTTGATGCATGCGGAGCAAGACGGCCATCATAGACCGCCGCCGAGATGAAGCCGCAAATTTCTCGGTTCATTCTGCGCGTCTCTTCGAGAAAGATGCCGCGGTCGCCAGGCACTGTCGTATGGCCCTGCATCAGATGATCAAGTCCGGAAACACCGGACTGCCCGGGATGCGTTCCCTGAATCGGTTGAGACAGCTGCATCTGATCGCCGATCAGCACGATGTTTCTTGTACTCAGCCCCATTGCAACTAGGTTTGCCAGGCTAACCTGACCTGCTTCGTCGACGAACAGATAGTCCAGAGACTGATCGAGATCGTCGCGGGCAAACAACCAGGCGGTTCCCGCGATGAGTTGATAGGCATGCGTAACAGCTGCGTTATCCGTAGTGTCGGCGATCGCGCCGCTGCCGTTCAGATATTGCTCCTCACGCGAAGACTTTTTGATGCCACGGAAATGGAATTTTTCTTCACGCGCAAGCGCTTCAACGTCTTCCAGCAACTTATTAATCGCCTTGTGCGAGTTGGACGCCACGCCAATCCGCTTGCCCGCACGCAGCAGCGCAAGAATGGCGTGCGACGCGGTGTAGGTCTTGCCAGCGCCTGGCGGACCCTGGATAAGGAGGACGCTGCGATCCAGTTTCGCAAGCGCGCTGATCGTTGATTCCAACGCGGTCTCGCCGAGCGATCTGAGCTCAGTTCGCGCTGGCAGATCTGTAAATCGCGGTGGCCGGCGCGAGAGAATATCGATGACCGCCTTATAATGGTCCTCGCGCCCGGCCAAGACGGCTTCGGCCAGCCGCTCGATGGCACCGCGTAAGATTAGATCGTCAAGCGGCCCTTCCGGAATAAGACTGACGGGATCGGGTAAAGGCGATCTGGACGGGCCAAGTTTTAACGCCATTGTACCGCGCTCGTCGTTCAGAGCGACGATTTCACCGGCAGGTTCGAGCGAACCTGATCGCAGGGGTTTGTCGCCCAGCCGGAGCTTGAAATCCTGCGCAGGAAAGCTGAAGCTGAAGACCGTCGAGCGCTTTTCCAAATAGGGCGGGCAAGCGGGATCGGGTTGCAGGCCAGCAAGGCATTCGGCGTCTTCGAGCAATTCGTCATCGCCCAGCCACTGCCTAGTGAACATCGCCCAGTAGCCGGGCTTGGCTTCACGCCGGTGGAATTCGAGAAGATCGGCCAGCAGGCTGCGCCAAGTACGGTCCTGTTCTGACGCGTGATCGACAAGTCGTCTGTAGATCACATCGATCCGCTCTATGGCTTCGGCTCGTTTGGCATCTTTCTCGGGCGACGGGGCTTTTGCTGCGGGACCGGTGAACCAGGATGCGTTGTCGGGTCGGAGTGTAAGCAGCCAGTTACGGCACTCCAAGGTCGAAACACAGTCATCCTCATTATAGACGGCGATATCATCAAGAATTGTCTGCTCCCCGGTTCGGCGCCAGCGCTCATACATTACGATGCTCGCGCCAGCGGTTGTAACTTCCCCTTCGCGTTTGCCTGTCCGATAAAAGACTTCAAGATTCTTAATCGAATAGCGTGGTTCGGACACCCGCACCGCTTCTCGGACCGCCTGAAAAAGGTCGACAAGCTTTTCGCGCCGCAGCAGATCATCGACCTCGTTCTCGCGTGTGCCGTGGATCATCGCGAGCCGCTTAAGCGCAGTCTCTTCGTACGAGCCATAATGATAGATATGTGCAGCGGGAAAAGTGCCTAGCCGCCCGGTGATGAAATCGATGCAGTTTTCGAACGCTTGCTTCTCGCCAGCACGATCATGTCCCCAATAGGGTGTGAAGACAGGCTGGCCTGCATCGACAGTGACAATGCCGAACAGATATTCAAGTCCTCCGGCCTGAAGCGGATCGCCTTCCATATCGAAGAAGATGTCGCCTTCATCGGCTCGCGGAAGCCGGTCGAAGCCGCGCGGCGGGTCGGCTTCAACAATTTCGAGGGCATTGTTGCCGGTGCTCCGCTTGGCAAACTGCAATGCGGCCTGTGACCGGAGTTTGTGAAACTGCGCCGGATTGAGGTCAGGAACAGCAAAAGAAGCATCGGCGGCCGCCAGCGCCGCAAGCGTCTCGATCCCGCTTGCGCGCAGTTTGGCTATTTGCAAGCGCGATATATTGGCAACCTGAGTCAGATGATCGACATCAGCCCAGTGGGTTTCACAAGACGGCTTCCACCGGCAGAATGCGCAATGGGTGCAGGGTTCGGCCGCGGTCACCCGCTTGCCACCAGCGGCGAAGGCGTGAAACCGTTCACGTGCGGTCGCATAATAATGCCGGACATTTGCGGTTGAAACCGTGGCAACTGACCCGTCACCCAGAACGACATGGAGGTTCGGGGGATCAATGCCTTGAACTGCCGCAAGCAGATCGGCGTAAACGCACAACTGAATGATGTGTTTGGGCTTGGCGGTGCGTGCAAGCTTGGTGTCTGCAACTTCGTAAGCAAAGCTTCCAAGCGCGGACTCTATGCCATCGATCCGGAGCAGGAAATCTGAATAGCCATGCCACGACCCGCTGATCAGCGCACCCTGATAGATGACATCGACACCGCTGCGCATGGCCTGCGATGTCCGGTCGACGCGCTCAGCCAGTTCGAGATCTGCCGGAATCTCGGCAATCGTTTTGCCTTCATCTCTAAGGCGTTCGAGAAACGCAAGTTCGTGCTCGATACCCAGCCGCTGGAGCAGTTGGGTTTCGGCATCGTCTTCTGAAAAGCTCTGCGGTTGATCAAGATTGCCAAGGTCAAGCGCGGTCGCATGCTCGCACCCAAGGAAGTTGACCAGATCGCTTGCGGAGAACAGCAACTGGCCGTCTGAACGTCTTTGCATTACCGAACCCCCATGTCCCTTGATTAAGCTGCCTGTTCCAAGTCATTGCCTGGCCCGCTGCGCCCGATGGACTGCTGGTTCCAGGTAAAAAATGGATCGCCGACGCCATCGGCATCATAATGGGTGCAGCGACGATTGGCGATTAGTTTCATGATGTTGCTTGGTCGCAGGAGATGCTGGTCGCCATCATATTCAAGACAGGCGCTGTACGCAGCATTCGTCCAGGGGGTCATCAGACTGATCGCTATTCCCACTGCAGTCGAGGCCAGGACGCCATTTGGCCACACGACCTGCGGCCGCCCGCCTGCAGCACCGTAGAGCAGCGCCTCTTGTGCCAGGCGCTCTTCGGTGATGAACCCCATGCACCGCATGCAATGGGAACCGGGCATGGACAGGATGACCTGGCCCGAAATATGAAACTGTCCAGCGAGCGCGTGAACATCCATACCGATGTCGATAAACGGAATCAGGAAGCGGCGACAATAGGCCTCCAGTTCGGCACGCGCCGAAAAGCCGTCGATGCAGCCGATCACGACGTGGCGATCGCGAAGTTTTTCAGGCGCGTCCTGCCAGTTACCCGGAATGTGCACGATGGAGGCCGCCGGGTTGATCCCGGAAATAAGTTTTCCAGCGATTTCACCTTTCGGACGCGCCTCGAGGACATCCTGCACGGTCGCACCAATCAACCGGTTGAGATTCTTGTCCTCGACAATATCCCCGTCGGCGGTGACAAAATTTCCGACCCCTGCATGGGCAAGCTGCTGCACGACATGCGAGCCGCCGCCGCCGAGCCCGACTACACCGACTCTGAAATTGTGCAGACGCGCGTCGCTGTCGGGTCCAAGAAAACTCTGGCGAAGATTGCGATCTTTCATTGCGACCTCCTGCTGATGATTATCGGCTGGCCGACTTCTGCGATCTCGTCGAACGGGACAGGACCCTGTCCACGCTTGGGCCAGATCAGGCCGGCTGCAGCATCGTGGCTTAGGACGATCACAGCATGCGGCAGGAGCGGCTGGACATTGAAGAATTCAGGCATGAACCGACCATTTTCCTGCAGATCGAGCCGCCCGAAACCGGGCATTCCACGGTGATCGTGCAGATGGACATGAATCATCGAGCATTTCGACCGCCAGGCGATCTGCATTGCTTTGCGGACAGCGCCTTCGTTCATCATTGCACCGACGGCCGGGTCAGCCACATAATCATCGTCTGCGACCGGATGATAGTGGCAGGCCAGCAGCACTAATCCGTGGCGTGTTTCTGCCGGGCGGGCCGAGATAAATGCCACGCGCTCATGAGCATAAGCATGCGCGCGCAAAAGATCTTTGCGCATCTGCTGTGCAAAATCGGCAGTCATCCGGAACGTGAATTTCATGCGAAAGCTCCCAGATGCTCGGAAAGGATTCGGGTCCAGGGCTGGTCGGGCGACACTCCCTGCCAGGAAATCGTCTGCCACGAACGGGCGAGGATCTGGTGACCGGACCAGGCGACTGCATATCCCGGTACCACCTGCTCGAAAAAGAGACGGCTATGATATCCGCTATATGCGCTCGGGCAAAGAAGTGCATCCATGCACATATTGGCACCCTTCGCGCGAAAACGGAGGCGGGGAAGAAAGACAAACACAGTGCCGCCTTCCGACATCGGCTCAGCCTCGGGGCATACCGCCCGCAGACCGGCAATTTCCGCCTCCATATCCCTCACGACGAGGCTCCGCCCCGCCCGTGGCTGACCAGCACGAGCCCGTCGCGCAGCTTGATCTCTTCATCATCGGGCACTGGGTGAAAAATGCCGTCTTCGTCGACGATATCGATAACCTGTGTGGCGTCGATACCCAGCAAGGCCTTGAGTTCGGTCGCCGTCATCTTAGTCTTGGGAACGATCCGATCCTCGCCGTCGACATTAATCGTGACGGTTTTCTTCTCGTCCTTGTCAGGGCGGTGTTCGCCGCCATTACCCTGTTTTTGTAACACGCTGTTCATTGGTACTACCTTTCTCGTTCCGATTTTCCGCGCCGGCGATTTCATGCCGCGCCCGGCAACGTCTCTTGACGGCTGGGAAGATTAGACTAATGTTCCGAATCTGTCCGTATCTGGATGTAGTAGATATTCGGACATAAATGCGCCGTCAAGTATGAATTTGGACTGAAAGGGCATATTTATGATTTTATCGCCAGCAGAGGCTGCGGATGCAGCCGACAGCCGGGCGAGGTCGCAGGCCACACTCGAAGCATTTCTGGAGATTACTGGCCGTTGGGGCCTTTCCACCGAAGAGCAGATCATTCTGCTAGGCAGCCCGGCACGATCGACGTTTTTCAAATGGAAGAAGGAAGGCGGGCTGTTTCCGCGCGACACGCTTGAGCGAATCAGCCACATTTTTAATATCTTCAAAAATCTCGAGATACTGTTTCCCGACACGGCGAATTCCGACGCGTGGGTGCGGCAGCCCAATCGCAACTGGGGCGAGAGGAGCGCACTTTCGCGCATGCTTGAGGGCAGTCTATCGGAGCTATATGAAGTGAGGCGTTATCTCGATGCCAAACGTGGATAAATTGATAGAGAGCGAACTGGCGGTGAATGGGCCCTGGTACAGGCTCATTCCATCGCGCTTCCCGACCATAGACGTGTACAGCCGGGTGGCTGCCAGCGACCGCTGGCCGATGCTCAGCGAGGTCGAACTGCTGACCAATCCCCGTCAGAAGGAGCGCGCCTCGATTCTCGGGGCGAATGTCGTCGACGGCGCTCCTCCCAAACTGCAAAACTGGAATCACGCCCCATTCGTTTATCTGGACCCGGATGGAAGCTATCTCCTGCACGGAGCATTCGGCGTGCTCGAACTCGGTGAGACCAAGGACATTGCGCTAGCGATGGCGGTCGCTCGTCGGGAAGCGTTTCTGGGCGTTACCGCTCTTCCGGCCCAGGCCATTGAAATGCGCTTGCTGAAACATCCCGTTAAGGGCAGGTTTGCGGTACTGGGCAACCTTGACCGCCTTAGTCAGGAGCAGCGCTGGCAACTTGGCGCATCCCTATATGAAGAATGGGACGGAGCCATATTCCAATGCCCGGCAGCGCCGAGCGGGAGAGCGGTTGCCGTTTTCAATTCTGAGTGCCTCAGCAAATCCGTGCAGGACGACCATTTCCGCTTCTGGTGGGACGGTACGCGGATCCGCAATATCTACAACTTCAACGAGCGTTCAAAAGATGACAGGGGCTTTGACCCTTATGACAGGCTGATGAACTTGCCGAACAGAGCCGCATAGGCTCCCTAATATCACGGCAATGGCGAACGGCGGATCCGTGTGATCAGAAATCAGTTTCAAGTGTCAGTTTTTGGCGCCTATACGTGTATTGATGACTGCCGGTTTAGCTTGCCCGATGGCTATGATTATCAATTCCCGCATTTTTAAGGAGCAAGTCCGAGGCTTGCGTGAAAGCTTACGTCGCTAGCCACAATCGTCGCTGGTTTGCCGTCATTCGTATGTTGGATGCGCGCATCTGCTGTCGTTAGCTGGATTTCACAATGTCTTTGCGGCGTTACCGCAGCCTGAATGTTGCAGTATTATTTTTTATCGAAACCCAATGCCGACATGATGATGTCATAGATGCGATTCTGCTCGATTACACCCCCGATCAGTTCTCTGCCTGAACCCGTGGCGTACAGCGCAACATCTTCGCCGCCATGCGTTTCCGAAAGGCTGCCCGTTCCGTTGAAAGTGTCACCGCTTGGGACCAAAGCCTGCTGAGGCGCGCGAATGTCGTTTGAAGGTGCAGGCCGCGGCAAAGACGCGATCGCGCCAGGTCCGTTCTGATAGCCAAGCGTGGTGTAGGGTTGCCCGTCGAGGGCAAGGATTGGCTTGCCAGAAGGATTACCCTGGTCGTCATTGCCCATTGCAACGCCAAGTATGGGGTTACCGCGCGTTGGATAGCCCGCAATGGTGAACACATGGCCGTGGTCTGCGGTCACAAGAACCAGCGTGTTTGAAAGATCGATCTTGCCGAGTGCCAATTGCACGGCGCGGGCAAGTTCCTGCGTTTCCGACAGCGGATATGCTGCTTTGCCATCATGATGACCGTGGTCGATCCGTCCGCCTTCGACCATCAGGAAATAGCCATCGGGATCGCCAGCAAGACGATCAATAGCGGTAGCCGTCATTTCGCTGAGTGTCGGCTCGGCTGTGTCAGCCGTACGGTCAAGCATATAGGTCATGTGACTGTTCGAGAACAGGCCGAGTAGCGGCTTGCCGTCCCGGAGCGCGGCGTTCATTTGAGCACCGGTCGTGACATAGTGGCCACGTGTCTGCTTTGACCATGGCGCAACGATATCGGCCTTAACATTCATCCGTTTGCCGCCCTTGTCCTTCCCGAAAAATTCGCGCCGCCCGCCTCCAAGAGCGACCTGGAATGGAAAGGCCGTGAGCTGACTCGCGATATCAATGCAGCCCTTGCCGCGTTCGGTGACCGGAATGGCAGCATCATTCTCCCAGTCGCGATCAGGCGCATGTGCATAGACCGCAGCGGGCGTTGCGTGTGTTATACGGGCGGTCGAGACGATCCCGATTGCCTTGCCGCGCTGCGCCAGTTGCTCGGCGGCGGTCGGCAGATGGCTGGCAAGACTCTGCGTGCAATTGCCGATCTCCGCAGCAGGACCGACACCAATGGCACCAGCCCGCGTCTTCACGCCGGTGTTGATTGCGGTCGCCGTGCCAGCGCTATCTGGCACCTGCTGGTTGCTGTTGTAGGTCTTGACCAATGCGAGCGAAGGAAAATGCTCGAACGACAATAAATTCTCCTCGCCCGGCTCGCCGCGCGACTGACCGTCATAGATGCGCGCCGCGGTCACCGTCGACACACCCATGCCGTCGCCGATGAACAGGATTACGTTCTTGGCAGGTCTGGTAGCCTGCGCAGATGGCGAGGCATCCTGCGCCGCAGCCGACGCGCAGATGGTGACCGAGATTATTGTTAGTAGACATAGATTTGGTCGACTGTGTTTTATTTTTGCCATCACGCCCGTCCATAACCTAGTTTAGAGTTGACCATCGGTTCTTGTTCCTAATAGCTTCTAGATTATCGTCCTGCCGCAGGAATTGATGCGTGAATGGCGATCAGAGTGTGGATCAGATCGGGCTCTGCGAGCGTCGTGATGTCACCTAAATTGTCGGTTTCGCCATCGGCGATCTTACGCAGTATGCGTCGCATAATTTTGCCCGATCGTGTCTTTGGCAGGCTAGGGGCGAACTGGACAACATCGGGTGTGGCAATAGGTCCAATTTCTTTGCGCACCCACTGGATTAGCGCCTGTCTTAATGTATCGCTGAATGGTGTTTCCGTCTTCAGCGTAACGAACGCGTAGATCGCCTGGCCTTTAAGGTTGTGTGAAACCCCAACGACCGCGGCTTCGGCAACATCGGGATGCAAAACTAGAGCACTTTCGACTTCCGCCGTTCCAATGCGGTGGCCTGATACGTTTATCACGTCATCAACGCGGCCAGTAATCCAATAATATCCGTTCTCGTCGACCTGCGCGCCATCTCCCGTGAAGTATTTACCGGGGTAAGTTTTGAAATACGTCTTGAAGAAGCGCTCGTGGTCGCCCCATATCGTCCGCATTTGTCCAGGCCAGCTTCGCTTTAAGCAAAGATTGCCGCTAGCCGGCCCCTCCAATTCAAACCCCAGGGCATCGACCAGTTGAGGGGCAACACCGGGAAAAGGGAGCGTCGCCGAACCCGGTTTGAGCGCGGTGGCACCGGGCATCGGCGCAATCATCGCGCCGCCCGTCTCTGTTTGCCACCAGGTATCGATAATCGGGCAACGGCCTTCACCGACAACTTCGTGGTACCATCTCCAGGCTTCGGGATTGATAGGCTCGCCGACCGACCCAAGGAGCTGAAGAGATCGGCGGTCGATTGCAGCGACGAATTCGTCGCCGGCGGCCATCAGGCTCCGCAGGACCGTAGGTGCTGTAAACAGCGTGTGCACCTGATGGCGGTCGCAGACTTGCCAAATACGTGAAGGCGTCGGCCAGTTGGGGACGCCTTCGTACATCAGGATCGTCGCGCCGTTGGCAAGCGGTCCGTACAGGATATAGCTGTGACCCGTAATCCAGCCGAGGTCGGCAGCGCACCAGAAAACGTTACCCGGCCGGTAGTCAAAGCACAGTTCGTGCGTGAGACTGGCCCAGAGCAGGTATCCGCCTGTCGTATGAAGCACGCCTTTCGGTTTACCGGTCGACCCGGATGTGTAGAGGATGAACAAAGGGTCTTCTGCACCCATCGCCTCAGCAGGGCAGGCCGCTTCCACCTTGGAGGCCTCTTCATGATACCACACATCCCTGCCGTCCAGCATGTCGACACTGGCACCCGTGGCCTTTACGACGATCACGCGTTCCAAACATGGGGCAAGCCTTACTGCTGCGTCGATGTTGGATTTTAGAACAACAGGCTTGCCGCCGCGCCGGCCTCCGTCTGCTGTCACGACGATCCTGCTGGCACAATCATTCAGCCGGCCGGCAATGCTGTCTGCCGAGAACCCGCCAAAGATGACAGAGTGGATCGCCCCAATCCGTGCACAAGCCAGCATCGCGAAGGCAGCTTCCGGAATCATCGGCATATAGATCGTGACGCAGTCGCCCCTGCATACGCCATTTGCTTTCAGTACATTGGCGAAGCGGCTGACTTCAGCATGGAGTTCGGCATAGCTGATATGGCGTGGCTGCACTTCCGGTGAATCCGGCTCCCAGATAATCGCTATTGCGTCGCTGCGCGTCGCAAGATGCCGATCAATGCAGTTGACCGATGCGTTCAGCGCGCCGTCGGCAAACCACTGGATATGAAAATCCGCCTTGTCGAAAGACCAGTCTCCGGCCTTTTCCGGGAAACGTATCCAGTCGAGACGTCGCGCCTGGTCTAACCAGAAAACATCCGGATCGTTAAGCGCCTGCTCGAAAAGTGACCCCCGGACCGAGGCATCGACCAAGGCGTGATCATGCCATGACGCCGGCACTGGATAGAAATCCTTTGCCTGCGTCACGGCGCTTGCTCCGTCTGTTTATTGGCACAGCTGAGGAGCCGGGCATGAGCTGCCGCAAGCCGCGCAGCGGGAACCCTAAATGGTGATGCAGACACATAATCGAGGTGCAATCGTTCGCACGCATGGACCGAATAGGGATCGCCGCCATGCTCGCCGCAAATGCCCAACTTGATTGATGGCCTTGCCTCGATCGCGCGTTCGCAGGCCAACGCCATCAACTCTCCTACGCCATCGACATCGAGGTTGATGAACGGATCACGGGACAGCAAGCCTTGGCGCAGATAGTCTGTCATGAAGGGGGTTGAATCGTCCCGCGACATGCCAAATGTCGTCTGCGTGAGGTCATTGGTACCGAAACTGAAAAAGGCCGCAACCTCGGCAAGGTCGCCCGCTCTAAGTGCTGCCCGGGGTAGCTCGATCATCGATCCCACAAGATAGTCGACCGATTTACCGGTTTCCGCAAAAACCTGCGCAGCGGTCCGATCGATCAGCTGCTTCATCGTTGCAAGCTCAGGCATGGATACGGCCAGCGGCACCATGATTTCAGGTGTAACCTCTCCATCTACTTCGCAAGCGGCTTCCAGGATCGCTCTTACCTGCATCTCGTAGATTTCAGGAAAGGTTACGGCCAGCCGGCAGCCCCTGTGCCCCAGCATGGGATTGAACTCCCGAAGTTCTTCTGCCCGGTGACGCAGTTGCGCGACGTCCAATCCCGAAGACCGGGCCAGCGCATCGAATTCCGATTCGGATTGCGGAAGGAATTCGTGAAGTGGGGGATCGAGAAGCCGGATCGTTACCGGAAATCCTTCCATTGCCTTGAAAATTTCGGCAAAATCACGACGTTGTTCAGGCAGCAACTTTTCAAGCGCGCGCTGCCGTTCTTGTTGGCTACCAGCGAGAATCATTTCCCGGACAGCTGCAATGCGCGATGGTTCGAAGAACATGTGCTCAGTCCGGCAAAGACCTATTCCCTCGGCACCAAGTTTGCGGGCCGTCTCCGCATCCTCCGGGCTGTCGGCATTAGTCCGGACCCGCATCCGGCGCGCTGCGTCTGCCCACACCATAATTTTCGTGAAATCTTCTGAAAGCTCGCCTTTGACGGTTGGGATTTGTCCAGGATAGACATGCCCCGTGCGACCATCGATTGTGACAAAATCTCCTTCGTCAAAGACATGCTTACCCAGATGTGCGCAGCGCTTGGTTTCGTCGATCTGCAATTCCGAAACGGCCGAAACACACGGACGCCCCATGCCCCTTGCTACGACCGCTGCGTGCGACGTCATGCCACCGCGCGCCGTGAGGATGCCCGAGGCAATGTGCATGCCATGAATGTCTTCGGGCGATGTCTCCGCCCGAACCAAAATCACCGGATCGCCGCTGGCACAGAGCGCTTCAGCCGACTTAGCGTCGAGCGCAATTCGGCCGCTCACTGCGCCGGGCGATGCAGCAAGTCCGCGAGCGATCGGCAAGACCTCGAGGCCCGGAGCAACGGTCGGATGAAGAAGATGATCGATTTGGGCGGGATCGATGCGCAGAACAGCTTCGTCCGGCTCGATCAAGTCCTCTTCTACCAAATCGATCGCGATCTTCAGTGCGGCCGCAATTGTCCGCTTGCCGCTCCGGGTCTGGAGAAGCCAGAGTTTACCCTCTTCGATTGTGAACTCAATGTCCTGCATATCACGATAATGGCGTTCAAGCAGCGAGCAGGCATCCTCAAGTGCATGAAATGCGATAGGCATAGCCTCTTCCAAGGACAGATTATGCTGTCCCATGGTTGTCTGTTCTGCGACTGTCAAAGCATGGGGTGTCCTGATACCCGCGACGACATCTTCGCCCTGGGCATTGATCAGGAATTCGCCGAAGATGCCGGGCGCACCAGTCGATGGATTGCGCGTAAATGCCACACCGGTTGCCGAGGTGTCGCCTTTGTTGCCGAACACCATCGCTTGTACCGTGACCGCCGTGCCGAGATTGTCGGAAATGCCATTGATTCGGCGATAAACCTTGGCGCGATCAGAATTCCAGCTTGCAAAGACAGCGCCTACTGCCCCCCATAATTGCTCCTGGACATCCTGCGGGAACTGTTGTCCCGTGTGCTGCACGACAATTGCCTGGTACAACCCAACCAGCGACTGCAATTGATCAACAGAGAACGCCGCGTCGGACGAAGACCGGCCTTCATTCTTGGCTTGTTCCAAGGCAGTTTCGAACAGCCTGTGATCAACTCCCAGAACGACGTCGGCATACATTTGAATGAAGCGGCGATAGCTATCCCAGGCAAACCGGGGGTCGCCACTGTGCCGGGCCAGCCCGTCCACCGTCAAATTGTTGAGACCCAGATTAAGAACCGTATCCATCATGCCAGGCATTGAGATTTGCGCGCCTGACCGGACGGAGAGAAGCAATGGCCGCTCTGGATCGCCAAACCCAGCGCCCAAACGCTCTTCGAGGTCCCTTAGCGCCTCGCTCGTTTCGATCGATAATGTGTCGCGAAGGGCTGACGAGTTCTCGGAAAACATATGGCAGGCTTCGGTTGAGATGATGAAGCCGGGCGGAACCGGCAAGCCGATTGCCGCCATCTCTGTCAGATTGGCTCCTTTCCCGCCCAGCAAGCGGGCACAATTTTCCCCTGCGCTTCCGACCGAAAGGCCAAAGCGATAAACCCAATCAGTCATGTGATGTGATCCTACTGTTCTGTCATGCTATCCGCACGGTCCCAAACGCGCTGGCCTTTGATCCAGGTACGCATAACCAGTCCATTGTCCGATAGCTCGACCAAGTCCGCAGCCAGCCCCACCTGAAGCGATCCGGTTTCAAGATCCAAACCTAGCATTCGCGCAGGATTGGCGCTTGCCAGCCGAATTGCTTCAGTCAAGCTTACGCCTAGCAGCCTTGTAGCGTTTGCAACAGCCTGGCTCATGTCAAGATCAGAACCAGCAAGCGTGCCGTCAGGGTTTTGGCATACGCCATCGAGTACCGATATCTGATCGCCGTTCAGGAAAAACGTCTTATCTTGCTGACCGACCGTGGGCATTGCATCAGTCACCAAGACAAAATGATCAAGGCCGCCCTTGGCCTGAATGGCCAGACGCAATGTTTCGGGATGAACGTGAACGCCATCTAGAATTATGCAGCACCAGCAGTCCGGGTTGCCCAACGCGGCACCCACTAAGCCAGGCTCGCGGCCTTTCAACTGAGACATCGCATTGAACAGATGCGTAACTCCGACGATACCGTCGGCGAATGCTGACTGCATTTCGGACCATGTTGCATCCGAATGGCCTGCAAACAGTTTGACCCCGGCTTCTGTCAATATCCGCAGCTGGTCGCCGCTTATGCATTCCGGAGCGACGGTCATGACGACGAGTTCAGGCCGGCCCTCGATCACCGCTTTCAATCCGCCATCATCCAGTTGCCGGATTTTTTCAGCATCGTGGATGCCTTTTCGGTCCACATTGAGAAACGGCCCCTCCACGTGGATCCCGATCACGCCGGGAACACCGATCTGGATTGCTTCGTTTACAGCGCGGTAGCCTTGACAGATCGTATCAAGATCATCGCTGATAAGCGTTGGCAAAAAGGCTGTGGTGCCGAAGCTGGCGTGGACCTGCGCCATTTTCCGGATGGTTTCTACAGTCGGCGCGTCGTTAAACAGTACGCCGCCGCCGCCATTAACCTGCGTGTCGATGAACCCCGCAGCGAGAAGATTGCCGTTTAAATCTATTGTCTCACACCCCTCCGGCAATCCAGCTGGTTCACAGATGCTGGTGATCCGACCATTAGACACAACGAGAATGCGGTCGCCGACAATCGAACCATCGGGCAATGCTATGCGGCCATTTATACAAGCAAATTCGTTCACAGCGTCACCGTCACTTTGTTGAGCAATGGCGGATGATCAGGATCGCAACCGCGCATCAAAGCCAATTCGTTAACTGCCCGGTAGAATGTCTGAATCTGGATAATAGGCGAGAGCAATGCCGGTGCCCTGACCGTGTCGAGGTTCGTTGCACCGGCTGTTTGTCCACCAACTACAAAGACCTTACAGCCGCTTGCCACCGCAAAGGATGCCAATTCGTCGACCCCGCGCGCGGTGGCATCATTCTGCCTAAAAATCAGTACCGGGAAGTCCCGGTCGAACAGCGCCATCGGACCATGGCGCACTTCGGCGGCGCTATATGATTCCGCGTGGAGTTTGCACGTTTCTTTAAACTTCAACGCTGCTTCGCCAGCGGCACTCAATCCAATTCCGCGCCCAATAACATAAAGCCCCCTCGCATGTACCAGGCACTCAATAAGCGGTGACCACTCAATCGACCACGCCTCGTCAAGTCTATCGGGCAAGGCCCGCAGTTCATCGCTCGCAACAAGCCCGGGCTGCAAGCAGTCAGCAATCTGCAGCGCAGCAAACATGCTCGCAATAAAGCTCTTTGTTGCCGCGACGCTGCGCTCCTGCCCTGCATGCAAAGGGACAACAATCTCCGCCAAACCAGCCAAAGGCGATTCACAGTCATTCAAGAGCGCAACGGTTCTGACGCCCGCTTTGGCATACCCTTCGACGACCGACAAAAGATCGTCACTGGCCCCAGATTGAGAAATTGCCACACAAAGTGAGCCTGGCACGTGCGGCCATTGCCCATAAACCGAGGATACCGACGGTGCAAGCGATGTGCTGAGCAGACCCAAACGGGTTTCAAGGATGTACCGAAGATATGTCGCGGCATGATCCGAACTGCCACGAGCACATGTGATAACCGCCGTAGGCGCCTGACGCTTGATCAGCGAACGCAGTGAATCCAGAATATCTTCATTTTTAACCATTTGACTGGCTACGGCGTCTTTTGCAGATCGGGCCTCGATCTGCATCAGTGTTTGCCTGTGTGGGTCGAACATAATTATCCTGTTGTCGCGATAGCACGATATAGTGTTGGACGGCCAACAAATCTCGCAGACCTGAAATTGAATGGTTATATATAAGACTTGAATTGGTTTTGTAAATGACATATTTGTGGGTTCTCGATCGACCGAAGCTGGCCATGCGCTGATCAATGCGCAATGCGGGCTGGAGACAAGCATTGTTAGGGGGAATGGCAATTGAATAATGGCGAAGTTTGGTCGGCCGAGATCCAAGCGCCAATGGCAGGCGTGGTGCGTCCACTCGATGCAGTACCAGATGCAGTTTTTGCAAATCGGATTGTAGGCGATGGCTTTGCGATTGATCCCCTCGATGAACTGATCAGGGCTCCGTTCGACGGAGTCGTTGTTGCTCTGGCAGAAACTTTCCACGCAGTGACTGTCCGATCAACAGATGGCGTCGATATATTGATCCACGTGGGCATCGATACCGTCCGTCTTAACGGTCGCGGTTTCAAGTCTTTGGTTCATGTCGGGCAGTCGGTTTCTGTAGGTGAAGTGCTGCTCGAATTCGATATTTCTCTTCTGGCAACCGAGGCCACCAGCCTTTTGACCCCGATTATCGTCATGAGCGACCACCGGATTTTCCCGGACACTGCTGCTAAAGGCGTGATCAACACTGGCGAAATGCTCTTTGCGGTCTGTTCGCCGTCCGGCCAGAAAGCCGAAGCTCGCGCTGACGAACCGGTCGGCTCAACAACGCACATCTTAGTTCAACTGCAACTGCCGCATGGGTTGCATGCCCGCCCGTCGGCGCGATTGGCTGAAATGGCCCGCCGGTTCAAAGGCTCCATCACCATCTCGCTTGGCGATAAGTCAGCAGACGCAACCAGTGTAACCGCGCTTATGGGTTTAGGAAGCAAACTTGGGAGCGAAATCGAAATTCGAGTGGTCGGTGACCAGTCGCGTGAGACTGCCGTTGCGTTAGCCGAACTTCTAGACCGCATGGCTCAACACGAGCATGCTGAGACGCCGCAAGCTGCCAAGACTGTTGTTGATCAGCATGTCAGTAACCCGCTGACTTTATCCGCCGATGCTATACCCGCCGTAATAGCTTCGCCTGGGCTTGCAGTAGGTGCCGTTTTTATCCTTGCTCAAACAGACCTGGCAGTGAGTGAAGTGGGTCAAGGGGTAGAGGCAGAACACGGCCGCTTGAACTTTGCCATTACCCAGGTTGGAGAGCATCTCGCTTCCACCATAACGTCCGCACACGGCCCCCACAAGTCTATTGCGGAAGCGCATCTGGCGATCGCCGCCGACCGCACAATCCGGGAAGCGGCTGAAAACGCTCTACTAGCTGGCGCTAGCGCCGAACATGCCTGGCGTGTTGCGTCGCGAGAGCAGGAGGATTTGCTTGCTTCGCTGGATGACGCGCGCATGAGGGAGCGGGCGATTGATCTAAGGGATGTAGAGCGCCGCATTCTTCGTCAGCTTAAAGGCGTGTCTGGTGACTGGACCGTTCCAGCTGGCGCCATACTGATCTGCGACGATATTGAGCCATCGACATTGATGGCCATGCCAAAACAGGGAGTCGCTGGGATTTGCACAGCGCGGGGTGGGGCCACATCGCATGCAGCGATCCTTGCGGCAGCGCGGTCGATCCCAATGCTTGTCGCTGCAGGGGACGGCGTTTTGGCGCTGGAGAACGGATCTCTTGTCCTGTTGGATGCGCACACTGGAAATGTGGACCCTGCTCCGTCCGCCGATGCAATCGCCGAAGTCGTTAGGCGGATTGAGAACGAACGGAGTGAAGCCGAGGTTGCCCGCACTAACGCCCGAGCTCCCTGCGTTCTTGTAGATGGCGCGCGGGTCGAAGTGTTTGCAAATCTAGCGACCATCAATGACGCGCATGAGGCCATCGCGAACGGAGCTGAAGGTTGCGGCTTACTGCGCACAGAATTTCTTTTCGCCGAGGCATCTAGAGCCCCCACCGAGGCAGAACAGGAGCAAGTGTACGGGCAATATGCCAGAATTCTCGAAGGTCGACCGCTCATCATCAGAACGATCGACGTGGGGGGTGATAAACCAATCGCCTATTTGCCTTTCCCCGAAGAAGCTAATCCAGCTTTGGGAATGAGGGGGATCAGGTTCGCGCTTTCACAAGGTTCAATCCTTCGCACCCAACTTCGCGCGATGCTGAAGGCGGTCCCGTCTGAACAGTTGCGCATTATGCTACCCATGATCGTCGAAGCTTCCGAAATTGAGGAAGTTAAGGATCTCGTGACGCGTGAAGCAGCAGACCTTGGAGTGTTCGGTGCTATCCAGATCGGGATCATGGTTGAAACGCCAGCCGCGGCCTTAAGCGCAGGGCAGCTGGCCCTCCATGCCGATTTCCTTTCAATTGGTACCAACGACCTTAGCCAATATGTCCTCGCCATGGATCGCGGAAATGCCGCGCTTGCATCGCGCGTTGATAGCTTCCATCCTGCAGTGTTGCGCGCCATCCAACTGACTGCGGCAGGAGCCGCCAGCAATAATCGCTGGCTCGGGATTTGCGGAGGTCTTGCTTCCGATTTTCGAGCAGCTCCGCTGCTCGTTGGTCTGGGCTGCGACGAACTTTCCTCCATTCCAACGGCAATACCAAAGATCAAGCAAACGCTCGGACGCTGGACGCTTTCGCAATGCCGCGATCTGGCTGCCAAGGCACTTGCCCTTTCAAGCGCAACCGAAGTCCGGAAACTTGTTTCAGGAGAAGTGCAATGAACGCTTGGGGTAAATTGCAAGAACGCCTTCAAGGATTAGGGCGCGCGTTGATGCTCCCTATTGCCGTCTTGCCCGTAGCAGGTTTGCTATTGCGCCTTGGCCAACCGGACCTGCTCGACTTGCCTTTCGTTGCTACTGCGGGACAGAGCATTTTTGCGCATCTCGGGCTGCTGTTCGCAATCGGGGTTGGAGTGGGCTTGGCCCGCGAAAACAACGGTGCCGCCGGGCTTGCGGGTGCCGTCGCCTATGTGGTCCTCACCGAAGGGGCGAAAGTCCTGATGCAAGTACCAACGACTGTGTTGCCACCTGGCGACCTGGATGCAGCAACGCGCGATGCCTTGCGGACTTTGTGGAAAGAGAAGGAACTCTCCAAACTAAGTGTGCCTGCTGGAATTATCTGCGGTCTTGCAGCTGGCAGTCTTTACAATCGCTTTCACGACATCCGGTTTCCTGAGTATCTCTCCTTCTTTGGCGGTCGCCGTTTTGTGCCGATCATCAGCGGGATGTTTGGCTTGTTCGGCGCAGCAGTGTTCGGGCTCGGCTTCCCAGCGCTGGAGGCCGGCGTTGATCAGATCAGCCTTTGGGTGGCGCAATCGGGCAGCATAGGGCTGTTTCTATATGGTGCACTTAACCGGATACTGATCGTCACCGGACTACATCACATTCTTAACAATATTGCTTGGTTCGTCGTAGGCGAGCACCAGGGCGTCACTGGCGATCTAAATCGTTTTTTTGCAGGAGACCCGACAGCAGGCGCGTTCATGACCGGTTTCTTCCCCGTTATGATGTTCGGATTGCCCGCCGCGTGTTTCGCTATGTGGCGGGCAGCGCGGCCGGATCGCCGTAAAGCCGTTGGCGGCATGCTGCTCTCTATGGCGCTGACCTCGTTTTTGACGGGTGTGACTGAACCAATCGAGTTCACGTTTATGTTTCTGGCTCCCGTGCTCTATGGCCTGCACGCCCTTTTGACCGGTGCCTCGATGGCACTGATGGATGCTTTGGGGGTCAAGATCGGCTTCGGTTTCTCGGCGGGAATGTTTGATTATGTCCTCAACTACTCGCAATCGACCAAGCCCTGGATGCTGATACCGGTGGGCCTTGCATATGCCGCAGTTTATTATGTCACGTTCAGCTATGCGATCCGCTTGCTGAACCTTGCGACACCCGGGCGTGAACTTGAAAGCGAAGCGCTGGAGGTTCATAAGCACGATGCAGACAATCCCGACGCTCTGCCGGCAGCCTATATTTCCGCATTGGGCGGTGCCGACAATCTTCTTGAAATCAGCGCCTGTACGACGAGGTTGCGTCTTATCCTCGAAGACAGAAGCTTAGCATCGGAGGCCGGAATGAAGGGACTGGGCGCCAAGGCGGTTCTCAATATTGGCGAAAAGGGGCTTCAGGTCGTCATTGGTCCGGAATCCGACCGCATCGCTTCAGCGATGCGCACCCATATCAATTTGCAGCGGGCTGAAGATACGCCACAGATCTCCCAAGACCACTTTGCTGACGAAGCGCCCGTCCTTGATCCGAAGCTCGTGCAGTGGCTGGGGGGCTTGACAAATATTGTCAATATTTCGGGACGCGCCGGACGATTGGTCGTGGCCGTGGCGGAGCCACAGTTGGTTAGCAATGATGTTTTGCAGCTTCCCGTCGGCAAACACGGGTTCCGTTCGCAGACGGGAGCATATCACTTTGTCGATACCGATTGAGATGTGGGCGACAAACTCTTCCCGCCAGCAGTAATATTTCTAGTGAGGCAGGGTCAGGAGGGGGAGGGAACGGCGCGTCCTTCCGTCATTACTGCCGATTGATGCCATTGTTCGCAGTTGGCAGATTAGCCCTGTATCAAGGGCAACCATCAAAACAGGATATTAAAGGTATGTCGCTTGACAAGTTCGGCGGCAATGTAACAAATTGGTCATATTGAGAACTACATTTTGGTATTGCAATGGTGTTGCTTTTGACTTAACTGTTCTGCGACGTTGAGTCGACATCAGGGAAGAGGGAGTGCAACATGGTCACTAGGGGTAGATTTCTAACCGTCAGCAGCGGCGCTTTGATGCTGTCGCTTCTCGCGTCACAAGCGCATGCGCAGACAGTAGAAACGGAAAAAGCGCAGTCCGCCGAAGCAGGTGAAGAGATTGTTGTAACTGGCTTTCGAGAAAGCTTGGAGCGCTCGCTGGAAATTAAGCGGAATGCATCAGGTATTTCTGACGCGATTACGGCTGAGGACATTGGTAAATTTCCCGATCTCAACATTTCAGAATCTCTGCAGCGCATTCCGGGCGTCACACTGGATCGCACATCGACTGGTGAAGGGCGTGCGATCAATTTGCGCGGACTCGGGCCAGAATTTACCCTGGTTGAAGTCAATGGTTTAACTGGTACGTCAAATGGCTCGGGGGGACGCTTTGGCCTTGGCGGCGGCGGTAGGGAATTTAACTTTGAAATCTTGGCCTCTGAACTTTTCAGCGGGGCAGTAATCAGCAAGACCAACCTGCCTGAATTGACCGAAGGCGGTCTCGCAGGAACTGTGCAACTCTCCACTCCGCGTCCATTTGACCAAAAAGATGGCTTCAGTTTCGCAGGCTCAATCCTTGGAAATTACAGTGAGCTAGCTGATAAGGTCAATCCGCGCGGCTCAGCGCTGATTAGCTATAATGCAAATGACATGTTTGGCGTCACTGCATCAGTCGCGTTTGCGGATACCGACTTCACCTCTGATTTGATCAGTGCGGGGAGTTGGCGTGCTTTCTCAAACTATAACACTGGCACGCGCGCGCCCGATAATGTTCGTGCAGCATTGACTCCTAACGTACCCGGTCTCGCAAGCTTCCGTGAAAGTCGCCAAACATTCGGCTCCACTTTAACGATTCAAGCCAGGCCAAGCGACAAACTGGAAATCACGGTCGACGGCATTTACGGCAAATTGGACGGTAATCAGATAGCCAATCGCAATGATGCCGCGCTTGAAGGCGGCCTCGACAGTCCAACCAACGTAGTGATCGAAAATGGGGTTATCACGAGCGCGGACTTCACCAAAGCTCAGCAGCGCGTAGGTACCAATTTCATCGATACGAATGAGGAATTTTATCAGGCTTCGGGTAGCCTGAAATGGCAGCCTGATGAAAATTGGACCATCACCCCTCTGGTCGGTTATTCCAGTCGAACAACTGACCGCACTTGGGACCTGTGGTCGTTCCGGCTGGCGGATAGTGCTGGCAATTTCGATCCTGGTACCGTCAGCTACAATTTGCGCGGTGACTTCCTTGATCTCAGTTCCACGACGACAGATTTTGCTTCCAACCCGCAAGCATTCTTATTCAACGTGCTTGTTCGTCGTCCCAACTCAGACAAGGATACTGAATTTACCGCAAAGATAGATTTGATGCGTGAATTCGACAGCGCGCTTTCGAATGTCAAATTCGGTGCCCGTTTCTCGGATCGTACGAAGGACCGTGCGTTGACGCAGACCAGGATTCAGCGTTCGCCGGGATTCGCTGCAACTGTCCCACCCAGTTTGGGAAATATTTCCAGCCTGATCGATTTCCAGGTAAGGGGTTCGAGGGCACCGGGCCAGACCCTGATAGTAGACAGGGATGCTGCGATGGCGGCATTTTTCCCGAATGGTCAGCCGGTAAATGGCACCTTCAATCGGACCGCCTTCGCAGGTTCTGACGCATCGGCAACGTTTTCAATCAGCGAAAAAACGCTGGCGGCTTATACTCAGGCTGAATTTGATGTGGGTGACCTGAACGTGGTTGGCGGTCTGCGCTATATTCGCACGCAACAAAATTCCAGCGGGTTTAGTGTGGCCAATGTCTTTGCCGTGAATGAACAGATTACGCCGGTTTCAGTTGATAGTACTTATTCATTTTTTCTTCCGGCGCTTACCGCACGATGGGAAGTGGCGCCAGATGTTGTCTTGCGCACGGGGTATTCTCGGACCCTTACGCGGCCTGATCTGGCTTCACTTGCTCCATCCGAATCGTTCGGCGGAATCGATGCAAGCGGCGGCAGAGGCTCAGTTGGCAATCCCGATTTGCAACCATTCACAGCCGACAATATCGATTTTGGTGCGGAATGGTATTTCAGTCGCGACGGCTTGGTTGGCGCGAATGTCTTCCACAAGGCAATCAGCGGATTTATCGACACAACCACTTTCGTCGAAAATCGAACATTTCCCCGCCAGGCTGATGGTGTACTGGTCACTGGGCCAATAACATTCACGCAACCAATCAACGGGGTTTCTGCCAAGATTACCGGTGTCGAATTCACAGCCCAGTCCAGACTTGGCTTTATCGCTCCCGTGCTGGATAATCTTGGGTTTGTCGCCAACTATTCCTACACGAAGAGCTCGGCTGATTTCGGGGTGGCTGGTGACGTTCGTAGTCAGGGTTTGCCCGGACTCTCGAGGAACAGTTTCAACCTGACCGCATATTATGACGATGGCAAATTTGATGCACGTTTCTCATACGCTTGGCGAGATCGCTATCTGGCCCAGTTCAGCGATGACTTCGGTATTCCCCGCTTCACGGACTCCTTTGGGCAACTGGACTTCAGCAGCAATTACAATATCAACGATAATTTCTCGCTTCAGTTCCAGGCTCTGAACCTGACCAAGGCTCAAACCATCAATCAGTCGACGGGGGCCTATATCCCTTATGGTGTTTCGGAACTGGATCGTAGGTTTTTGCTGGGCGGGCGGATTAAGTTTTAATGAGAAGTAAGCTTGTCGTTTCCTTTGCCGGGCTGGCGCTTGTCGCTATGCCCGGGATTGGTTATTCGCAGACTAGTCCTGTTCAGGGTGCAGCCGTCGTCGAAAGCCAAACTCCGATGAAGGAACTCGCTCCGGGTTTGACATATAGCCGCGCAGATCGGCGCGCAATTGCAGAGGGCGAAAGTTGGTGGTTTGCCTCACTTGGAATTGCTCGAAGCGACGAAGAGATGAAGCAGTTAAGCACCTGCCGTGAGAAGATAAAGCTCGAAGGCTTCAGCGGTAATTTCACCCTTCCTGGGCGAATCGAATCCGAATACACCAACTACATAGAAGTGGGAGCGGGCCGGTTTGCAACCCGCGCGGAAGCGCAGTCGTTTGTCGATGGCCTCCCTCGCGAAACTTTCTGTAATCTGGAAATTCGCCACACAGGCATGTACTCATTTGACGCAACTGCGCCGCAACTGGTGCATGTTTTGAAGATCGATCCCACCCGATTTGACGGACAATTGACTTCCGCGCGCGGGTCAAAGGCTGCAATTGGCCGCACGAAGCCATCTGATGTCATGAAAATGTTTGATGGAGCGCTTGCCGCAACGAACGGCGGCTATTTCGTGATGGAAGCCAAAGATGGCCTTGTTGGGGAGTCAGCGGGCATTTCCGTCATTGGGGGGCGCTTGATTAGCGAGCCCACCAAAGGTCGGCCTTGGGCGTTGATAAGAAATGGCCAGAAGCTCGAAGTCGTGATCCGTGACAGGGAGCCGTCAGAACCTGCCGCGCTCGTCCTCGCGGATGGTAAAATGATCTTATTGGATGGTATCAATCGCCGGCCTGGAACCTTGCGCAATTGTGGCGCTCTTTACGATCCCGGCTTTGCGAATGCAGTCCACGATCAAAGCTGTAATCCCGCTGACGAGATTATCGCCATTCTGCCGGACAGTAGAATCGGCTCCGAAGCATTTGATGACGCTGAAGGCTTTGAGGTGGGGCGACATGGTCATCTCAAGCCGCTGCAGCAATCCCATCGTCGGGATATGCAAAAACTTGTCCTGTTTGCTACCGGTACAAAACGACAATTGCTTAGAGACGTCGCGCTTGCTCGTCAGCAAGTGCGATTATCGCTTGGTTCGTTTGTTGCCGGCGACGGCACTTATGCGGTAAATGGCGGTCCGACCTTGATCGAAAATGGCAAATCGGCGGAGAGCCTTTGGCAGCAGGGCTGGCCATTTGAACAACAGGATGCAGCGCAGGCCATGAACATGCACCGCTTTATTAATATGCGTGCTCCTCGGACCGCGCTGGGCGTAACCAAGACGGGCGAAATCCTGTTGGTAGTTGTTGATGGCTGGCGATATCGCACCGACAACGCTCCCCCGGTTCCAATGAATGGAGGGGCAACCATTGGCGAACTCGTCCAGATCATGACGGACCTTGGCGCACACGATGCCATCAATCTTGATGGTGGTGGGTCCAGCGTAATGATCAGTGCCGGCGCGCTCGTCAGCCATCCTTCAGACGAAACGGGTGAAAGGGCCGTAGGAGATAGCCTTCTCTTACTCCCCGATCGACCCAAGCAGTAATGAATGCAGGCAGTCGCACCATTTTGAAGGCGACATCAGCTTTACAGGCCGCTTATCTCGGAGACAAAGTCATAAGCGTCGCCGCGATACCAGCTTTTGGTGAATTCCACCAATTGGCCAACTGAGTTATACCCTCTGCGTTCGATGTAGAGCGCGGGACTCCCCGCCACAATTTCAAGCAATTCGGCCTGTTGTTGGTCAAAAAGTACCGCGTGAAGCCGTTGCAGCGCCCGAACAGGCCTTTGTCCAGTCTTGGTCAGCGCGTCATAAAGAGATGTGACCACGGCCGATTCGTTCGGTAGCGCGAAATCAGCAATCGCAGTCATCTCCAAGGCCATTGGTTCGGCATCGGCGCAGCGTACCCGGCGGAATCGGTAAACCGAAGTGCCCAAGCTTGCACCGAAAGCGATAGCTTCCTCGGCACTGACGGTCGCTTTTTCGCGAGCAAGCCACTTCGAAGTAACTTTCCGCCCTTTTGCAGCCATGTCCTCGCTAAATGAGGACAATAACCCAAACTGTTTTTCGATACGACCGGTCACAAATGTTCCCGATCCTTGTTGGCGGACCAGAAGGCCTTCATCGACAAGGTTTGAAATCGCCTTTCTCACCGTTATCCGCGAGATCCCGAATCTGATCGAAATTTCCCGTTCAGGCGGCAGCGCATAGCGCGCTGCGAATGAACCACTTTCGATGGCTGATCGGATTGCATCCTGAAATTGCATATAAAGAGGGCTAGCGGAACTTCCATCTGGCGATTGAATAGCTGTAAAAAAATCTATTTCTTTTGCCATTCCGCTAAATGCTCCAAATGAAAAATATGCGATAGACCAAGGTAGAATTGCCGCAGCTACCATATCTGTTTCAATACCAATTACAACTTATACCCACTTCTAGAATCCTATTACCGCAGTGACGTACTTCCATGAAAGCCGACTGGTCTGAGCGATAGTGCTTCTGACGGATAGAACGTCGATGAAGCGGAGCAAGTTATGCGATCAACGCGGTCTGCGGGACGCCGCTCAGATCATCAAGTGCTTGCCAGCATTGCTCCTGCGATGGACGCATGACCACTAGATCGAGTGACACTACATCGCGACGCGTGATCCGCAGCAAAACGGAACGTTAAATGTTAATTTGCGCGATGAATGCCTGACCGAGACGCTGTGCATGACTATGAGCGTTGCCCCATCGGTGTTGTGCCGCTGGCGCGACGTCGAAAACAGTGTGTGACCACATTACGGCATCGGCAGGCTGACGCCCAAAGCCGTTGCCGCGCAGATTGTGCAGCTGCCACTATAGCTACGTTATAACAATCGCTGAACTACTCATGACTAGCTGAAAAAAAGGGGGCAACCACACTCATTCAGTAACAGGTACTTTCTAGAACGAACTGGTAACAGCCCGCCTGGCGAAACCGACCAACGCTACAACGCCATGTCGGACAATAATGTTGAATGCGTAACTTAAACCTAATAGGTTTGATAATCTCAGAACGGTCCGCGATAATTGCCAAATTAAAGAATAAGGGTACATCAACTTTCTCGCAATGACCAAGCTTACTGCCATATTACCATTAATGTAGGATCTCGGCCACCGACACAGCTTTTAAAGCTGCATCGGTGGCCGATCGACCCATTAGTTGGCTAATACGATGAGTACGTTCGGCGTTGGACGGTCAACTAGTTTTTTGGTCGTCGGATTTGCTGGGTCGTTAATCTTGCGACTCGCGTCCCAGTGATCGACAAATGCATTATCAACCGAATCTCCCTGTTTGCTGCACGTCTTTACTGCAGTGAACAAGCAAGCCGTTCTTCCTGCAGTCGTAGCTGCGCCGGTGACGGTAGTGTAGCTGAAATCAGCGGCGAGTTGCGACGATCCCGAGCCATCCAACAACAACAGATTATTATAAAGGTTGGCCGGAAAAAATTTCTTCACATCTTCGACGGAGACACCCGTGTTTGTGCCGGGGCCACCCTGTACGACCAAAATCTTCATTCTTTTTGAAGTGGTGTTAAATCCTATAGCAGTACGGCCAACCTTTGATGCCCATTTTTCTTCTACGAAATCTGGAACATGAGCGGCGGTAGACCCATATGTTGTGCCTGTGTAACGTAGCCAAACACCATTAATTCCCAAATCGCCAAGTACGAAGTCTGCATCAATATTACCACTAAGGCTCCTTGCAGTTCCTCCAGCTGGTTTCATCAGCAACGTTCCAAATGCCTTGTCGTCAGTACCATCCGCTTTTGGCTGGCGATTGTTATACCCCCCTAGGAACTGCGACGTCGAATCAGTCCTGTAAGTACCTAAATTGAGACCACAAGCCTCTTCGTATATAGGTTTCCAGCTACTCTGACTTGTGTTGCGACCGGGAAATGGTCGTGTATCAAAAAATCCCAGATTAATGGCTAAAACTTTCCTGTTAGAAATTGCCGAATAATAACTTGCATAATTCTGTACAGATTTTGCTGGCGCAAGCTGACCATATCGGGGTGGCTTGTATGGGCTGTTCGCGTAAAGCGAGGCGCAAGTGAAAGTTTGACCATTTTGACAAGTGGTTCGCTGCGTCATGCTAGGGTGTATTGCATCGCAATTTACGGTGAACGCCTCGAGATTTGGAACACTGAAATCAACGGTTTCTGCTTGCCAATCTGTTAATACTGCAAAAAAACCTTCAAGGTTATTGAACGTTGTTCCCTCCTGTACATAAGTCTTAGGTATTTTCGTGAGCGATATTTGTGCGTGCGCGCTTGATACTGGCAACGCCACAGCCGCCAAAACGCCCATCGTCGACAATTTCATGTATTTTGATATTCTCTTAGTCATAACCTTATCCTTTTTGTTTGCATCATTCTGCAGGTTTGGATCAGATCTGGCTCAGCAGCCTTCGGGCCCTCCCCCAATACGCCACAACGCTGCGTTACGAGCTTTGACTATCGGTTCGATAGTTGCGCCGATTGCAACATGTGAAATTGGTCATTCATAAAACGCCAATAGGTTATGCTAAGGTGATGCAAAAAATATGTCAATTGGTCTCTATGTTTGGCGAAATTTAGCTGGTCTTTGTAGGGTCCGACGCAAAGGCGGTGGTTAGGATTGCGGCGAGGTGGGTTTGGCGAAGCATGGATTTTCGCAGCGATCAAGGAGTAGCAGGCTAGTCTGCTGCGGGCGCAAATTCGCCGCCCCAAGCGGATTACCCAGGTCTGTTTTTGCGATTTGAATTCAAGTTTTGGCAGTCTTAAAATGTAGGGGATCTGTCATCTGCAGGCGATCGTGAAGGATATGCGAGGCTAGCGAAGTTTCTGTCTGGTGTGATTTGCAGCTGTACTTCAAATATGGAGTTTAGCGTCTCGCTAGTCGCATTTATGATCGTCCTGATCGGGCAAAAGACGTCTTGAAATCAGCAGTTGCGACCCGCGTTTAAAATCCCTATGCAACGTACCAATATATAAGACCAAAGAAATAGCTATGAGGGGATATATTATTATCATGAAGGATGTCCAGAGCGCGAGGCATCGCCTCGGTTCGGCGGCAGGCCGAGTAATTCCGGCGCTCGTGGCGTTAACTGTGCCATTGGTCGCGCACGCGCAGTCCTTTGCCGATCCGGCCGGCTCTGGTCCTATTCAGGGAGCGGTAAGGTGGTTGCAAGGTACGTTGCTCGGCACAGTTGCCACCGTTGCGGCCGTTATTGCGGTGGCCTCGATTGGTTTTATGATGCTGACCGGTCGGATGAACTGGCGCCATGGAGCGGTTGTGATCCTAGGTTGCTTCATTCTATTTGGTGCTGCGAGTATCGTTGCAGGAATTCAGCAGGCCGCCGGAAGTTCCTGATAAAGTGGTCAGCGAAGTCGAACATCAGCTCGCACGAGATCCGCTATTTCTGGCACTGACCCGTCCGCAAATGTTTGCAGGTGTTACTTTCAGCTTTTTCGTGATCAACCTTGTCTTGTCGACCGAGCTTTTCTTGATTGCCCGGTCAGCGTGGGTTCTGTTGGGTGCAGTGCTGATCCATCTGGTCGGGGTTTTGGCGTGTCTGGATGAGCCGCGCAGATTCGATTTGTGGCTCGTCCGGGTCAGCCACTGTCAACGAATCAAGAACTACCGGTGGTGGCGATGCAATTCATATCGCGCCTGAAAGATACTCCTTCGTTTCAGCGCGAAGAAACGGCTGGAAGCCGGCTGCCATACGCATGCCAATTTGATGAAAAAACACTGCTCTTGCGTGATGGCACATTACTGCAGACCATCCGTTTGGGCGGGTTGCTTTTTGAGACAGCCGACACAGAAGAGTTAAGCTATCGTAAGGCATTGCGAGACGCGATGTTGCGCGCAATTGGTTCGTCGAGGTTTGCGATTCATCATAATATTATTCGTAGACGGGTCTCGCTTGACGCCAAAGGCGAGTTCCCGGACGGTTTCAGCAGTCAGGTAAATGCAGCCTGGAATGCACGCCTGTCTAAACGAAAGCTGTTTCACAACGAACTTTTCGTCACGATAGTTCGTCGTCCGCCGCAAGGTCGAAGCGGTTTGATATCCAGAATTGCCGAGCGATTTGGTTATGGATTGGGTAAAGCTGAAACCGAAGCGAGGCTGGTATCGGAAGCCCGTGCCCTGAGTGCGGCGACCGATCAAATAATGGCCGCGATGAGCCAGTACCGGCCGACTTTGCTGGCAGTTTATGATACTGCCGACGGCGCGCATTCGGAGAATCTCGAATTTCTTGGATTGCTGTATAATGCCGATCTGCAGCCTATGCGATTGCCCGAAGGTGATGCTGGCGAAGCCTTGCCCATGCGGCGAGTCAGTTTTGGACACAACATGCTGGAGCTCGGAACAACTGGCAGGTCAGCGCGACAACTAGCATCGATTCTCTCAATCAAGGATTACCCTGGTCAGACCTCGCCGGGCATGCTCGACGATCTGTTGCGCCTGCCAATAGAAATGGTCGTGTCGCAGAGCTTTGCCTTTGTTGATCGCGGCGAAAGCCTGTCGCGGATGAATCTGGCGCTGCGGCGGATGCGGGCAGCGGATGATGAAGCATTGAGCCTGCGTGCTGAACTTGGGCAGGCCAAAGACAATGTTGCGGCGAGTCGCGCGGCATATGGCGAGCATCATCTATCAGTGATGGTGAGGGGATCGGAGGCTGATACGGTAAACAGCGACGTGGCTGATGTTCAGGCCACCTTGTCCGATCTTGGCATCGTGTCGGTGCGGGAAGAGCTGGGGCTTGAACCCGCATTCTGGGCTCAGTTTCCAGGAAATTTCAAATATATTGCACGGCGGGCGCTGGTAAGCACTGCCAATTTCGCCAGCCTAGCCAGTTGCCACAATTTTCCGCTTGGCAGACCAGCGGGCAATCACTGGGGAAGTTCGGTCAGCCTGTTCGAAACCACCGCTGCCGGACCCTATCATTTTAATTTCCACCATGGCGACTTGGGTAATTTCACGGTGATTGGCCCGTCAGGTTCGGGCAAGACGGTTATCGTGAATTTCCTTTTGGCTCAGGCTCGCCGTTTTGCGCCTAGAATCGTGTTTTTTGACAAGGACCGCGGTGCAGAGCTGTTCATTCGCGCCATCGGTGGCGCTTATGATGTTTTGAGGCCAGGTACGCCCAGCAGAATCAATCCGTTACGACTGGAACAAAGTGCCGAGAATACCCGCTTCCTGATCGATTGGGTGGCGCAGTTGGCTGGAGGAGTGCAAAGCGTTTCCGTTGCCGAGTTCGCTCAAATCAAGGAAGCGGTTGAAGCCAATTTCCTTGCGCCTCCGGAATATCGCCGCCTTTCCAGTTTTGTCGAATTGATGCGCGGCGGGCACCGGCCCGATGCCCAGGATATCTACTCCCGGTTGCGCCCTTGGTGGGGTGATGGCGAACATGCTTGGTTGTTCGACAATGATGCGGACGACATCGACCTGTCGGCGCAGACAGTCGGGTTCGACATGACCAGGCTACTCGATAACCCGCAACTGCGGACGCCTGCCATGATGTATCTGTTCCACAGGGTTGACGAGCGACTTGATGGCACACCGACGATCATCGTGATCGACGAGGGTTGGAAAGCTCTGGACGATGACATTTTTGTCGCGCGGATCAGGGATTGGGAAAAGACCATCCGCAAGCGGAACGGGATTGTCGGTTTTGTGACCCAGAATGCTGGCGATGCGCTGGCGAGCAGAATTGCAGGGGCCATTGTTGAACAATCGGCGACACAGATTTTCGCGGCGAACCCGAAAGCTTCTGCTGCAGACTATATCGATGGATTTAGCCTGACCCGCCACGAATTCGATCTCATCCGGTCAATGCCCGACAATGCGCGCTGTTTTCTGATCAAACACGGCCAGGAAAGCGTGGTCGTTCGCCTCAATCTGGCCGGTGAGCAGGATTTGTTGACGATTCTCTCTGGCCGTGAGCGCACAGTGCGCCTGTTCGATGAAATCCGCGTGCGAACAGGAGATGCCCCCGAACAGTGGCTCCCCGAATTGCTGAAGGTCGCTTGATGGCAAGCTGCCCCACTTTTGATCCATCAGGAGCTTATGTCAGCAATGTGCTCGGTTGGATGGATTGCCGCGTCCTGGCGTTCGGAACCAATGGTTATGCAGCGTTAGGGCCGGGGTCAGCCTATGGGGCGGCGTGGACGGGGTTGTTTACGATTCTGGTCGCGCTGTTCGGCTATCGCTTGCTGTTTTCAGGCACGGTCGTGATTCGCGATGTCATGGTGACCATATTGAAGATCGGAGCAGTGCTCGCGCTGGCGGGGCAATGGCCAGCTTATCGCGTGCTGGTGTACGACATTTTTGCCTCTGCGCCGTCTCGCCTGACGGCCGACCTAACGGTCCAGTCGGGGGTTTCATCGGCCAGTATCTATCGCCTGGCCTATCGGGTCGATGGTGCCAATGCCGCCATAGCTGATTTTATTCCGCCGCCATCGCAGTTGCTGCCTCCTCCCCCTAATGGCGAAGAAGCTGCACCCCAGCCGCCACAGTCTCCCGGAGCATTGTCACAGTCAGATCAAACCAAGATCGGGTGGGCAGGGACCTTAATGACGGTGAGTACGTTGGGTGGATTACTTTTGGTACGCATCATTAGTGGTATTTTGCTTGGCCTTGGCCCGTTGTTTATCGCCTGTTTGTTATTTCCGGCGACCCAGGGCCTTTTCATCGGATGGTTACGTGTGCTGATCGGCGCTGCCTTGGGGTCGATCACGGCGAGCATTATCGTAGCCATGGAACTTGCCATCATCGAAGCGCAGATCGTTGCACTGGGGGATCTTGTTAGCGGCGGGCAGCCGGCTGGCACGCTGCCCACGGCGATATTCTCGACGGGGCTATTGTTTGTGGTGTTGATGCTCGCCGCGCTTGCGGCATTGGCGCGCCTCACGGCCGCCTGGAACCTGCCGTCAGCAGCTTTCGTACCCAATGTGCTTCAGAGTTGGCGATCATTAAGGCAAACGGTCATGCAAGACCGGGCCCCGTCTCATTCGCGCGAACCCGCTGTGGCTCTCGCCGGCTCGCAGACCCATGGCCGTGCCCAATCGGTCAGTGAGGCATTTCAGGCGCTTGACCGGCGCGAGGAGCAAATGGAACAAGCACAGGTCCGTTTAATCAAGGCCGGCGAAATGAACCCTGCGGGCAACAACTCCAACGAGGCCACAAGCCCGTTGCCTCTGGGCCAATCGGCCCGCAGAACTGCCCCCCGAAAATCTGCGTCGGGTGACCGACGCAACGAACTGAGATGACCGATCCAATGTCCGAAGAACGCGAAACACGCATTGCCGATGGCCGTACATGGGCGCTGGATCGAAGCGAAGCCCTCGCAAAATGGGCGCGCGCGGGCTGGATCGTAGCTGGTGTCGCCACAACAGTCGCGGTTCTTGAGGCCTTCGCGTTGATGTCAATCGCGCCACTCAAGACGGTGGTGCCGTATACTTTGCTCGTCGACCGAACCACAGGTTACACCGAGACGCTTGAAGGCCTTCATCCGCAGACGATCAAACCCCAGGCGGCCCTTACCCGGTCGCTTTTGGCACAATATGTGGTCGCACGCGAAAGCTATGACGTTGATTCGATCAAGGGACAATATTATCGCGTTGGCCTGTGGTCTGCGGGCAGAGCCCGGCGCGATTATCTCGCGTTAATGCCAGCTACCAACCCGGAAAGCCCGATCAATATTTACACGCGCGATGCTTTGCTCGACGCCAAGGTGTCCAGCGTCGATATTGCGAACTCAGGCAATGCCAAGGTTCGCTTCATCACAGAACGGCGAGATACTCCAACGGGGGCATCCGCGCGAACGTGGTGGGTAGCAGAGATCGATTACCGCTTTACCCGAGAGCCGATGGAGGCGGCGGACCGGTTGGTCAATCCGCTGGGCTTCACGGTAACCCGCTATCGGCGCTTTCAGGAAACACCTCCAAGTCTGCCGCAGACAGGGCCAATTGCACGGACCGACGATCTTGGCACAGCCGAACCCGAGCGACAGTCAACTTTCCCATCATCGGCGGAACCCGTTTTGGACGATCCGCTATGAGGCTGGCCGGTCTGTTCATGCTCTCGCTCGTGATCACCCATCCGGTGTGGGCTGAAGTGGTTCCAGTGCCGAGCAATGGCGATCCTCATATCCAAACAGTTGCCTATAATCCCGCCGAAGTAGTCGCCTTGAATTTCGCACCTGGCTTCGCCTTGACGGTCCAGTTTTCGCCTGATGAGCAGATCGAGACGGTGATCCTCGGTGATAGCAGCAGTTGGACTACCCAAACCAGCCGTCGTGCCGATCATCTGGTAATCTTGCCCCGCGGCGCTCCGCCCCCCACCAACATGACAATCTTCACCGATCAGCGGACTTATAACTTCATACTCTATGCCAACCCGATGGGTGAGAGCGTGCAACCTTACCTTGTCAGCTTCACCTATCCATCCGCTGTCCAATCGCAACCAGATGGGAATTTGAGCGCTGGGCAATACCACCTGCGCGGCGACAAGCGCCTCTGGCCCAAAGAAATGGGCGATGATGGACGTGCAACCAGCATTCGCTGGACAACCGAGATAACCTTGCCGGCCGTGTACAGCGAAAATGACCGTGGCGACCTCGCTCTGGTCAACGGAGTCATGCGCGAAGGCATCTACGTGCTTGATGCAGTATACTCAAAACTGGTTTTCATTCGAGGCAAGTCACGCGCGCACGCGCTGCGGAAGGAGGCAAGGCCTTGAGTGAAATTGGCACAGATCCTCGTCCTTCGGTGGTGCTGCCGCGCGAAATGGTACCGTTGCCACTGGCGATCGGACTTGGTTCGATCATGGCCGTGGGCCTGCTCGCATATCTTCTGTCCAACCGGCAATCCGTCACTGAGGACAGCGCGATGCAGCAGGGCGTCGCGCAAAAGGCCCCGCCAGCGCTGGTGGTCCCGCTTGTTCCTCCGCAACGGGTAAGCGAGCCACTTTACGCAACGATGATACCGCAGCGCTCTTTCCCTGCCGAACGGCGGACGGGGGGCTGGTCACGGCCCACGCCCACTTATTACCCACCGGCCCGCGAAAATTCCGAACCTGCACCTGTGCTCGACGACGGCAGTGAATCCCGCCGCCTTGGTGCTGGCGCGACCGGCATGCCGATTGCTATCGATCTCAGTCGGGGCCGGAGCGGAAGTCCCGAGCGACCTTCAGATAGTGAAGTTATTGATGACGGGTCGCGCCCACAGCGCGACACCGACGCTGTCACAGCCACACAGATCCGCAACCGTGTCTCCACAATTCCGCAGGGCGCGGTTATCGCAGCAGTCCTTGAAACCCCGCTGGATTCAGACCGGCCGGGGCTAGCCCGCGCGATCATCAGCCAGGATGTCCGCGGATTTGACGGCACCCGTATCCTTATCCCGCGCGGCAGCCGGTTGATTGGAGAATTCAAGGCTGAGGTCACACCGGGTCTGCGTCGGATTCCGGTCATCTGGACGCGCCTTATCCGGCCCGATGGCGTTGCAATCCGCATCGCCTCACCTGGCGCGGATCCGCTAGGCGGCGCGGGGATAGGCGGGCGGGTGAACACCCATTTTGCCCAGAGTCTGCTTGGCGCCGTGCTCCAGTCGGCACTGACCGTCGGGGTCAACGTGCTATCGAGCTCTTCATCGAACAGCGGCAATCCGATCTATGTTGGCCTGCCCGGGCAGGCGCAGCAAGTTGGCGAACAGCTTGTGCCCAAGACCGATCGTCCGCCCACAATCAAGGTCCGCGCCGGGGCTGAAATTTCGGTGATGGTGGCCCGCGATCTTGATTTCAGCGGTACGCCCCTCGTCCGGTGACCTGCCAATGACCGCACGAGCCTCGGAGGCTGAAGCCTCCCCCGAACTGTTGCTTTCGCAAGATTATCGCGAATCGCCACTGCCGACTGACAAACCGCGCTATCTGGATGTCTGGCTCGCACCGCTGGCGTCAACGCTGGCGCGTCCCGAAGTGACCGATATCTTTATCAACCAGCCTGGCGAATGCTGGATCGAAACACTCGGCGGCGGGATAGAGCGGATGGCGCTGCCACAGCTTGATGCGCCTAGGCTTTGGCAACTGGCCCGCCAGATCGCCAGTCTCACGCACCAGGGTATCAGCCGCGAATACCCGCTTCTGGCTGCGACGCTGCCCGATGGCGCAAGGGTACAGGTGGTGGCCCCGCCGGCCACGCGTGGCGAAATGGCGGTGGCAATCCGTAAACATGTCGTCGACGGCATGCGACTGGGTGACTATCTGACGAGCGGCGCTTTTGCCGCCACAACGCTGGTCAACGGTGCCCAGACTGCGCGCCCATCCCCGTGTCCCGGGGATGAAAGCCCGGCGGGATTGGCTAAGTGGTTGGGGGAACTGGTGCGAACCCGAGCCAATATTATGATTTCCGGCGGTACCTCTAGCGGCAAGACGACCTTTCTCAATGCGTTGCTGCGCGAGATTCCGGCTGAGGAACGCCTCATAGTGATCGAAGATACGCCCGAACTGCAGCTTCCCTTCGACAATGCCGTAGGGCTGGTTGCAGTGAAGGGTGAGCTCGGTGAAGCACGGGTTACTACCGACGGTCTTCTGCAGGCCGCACTGCGGATGCGACCCGACCGGATCATCGTCGGCGAACTGCGTGGATCAGAAGCCTATGCTTGGCTCCGCGCCGTCAACACCGGCCATCCCGGATCAATTACCACGATCCATGCCGACAGCCCCGAAGGGGCGCTGGAGCAACTGGCCTTGATTGTGCTGCAATCCGGAAACCAGCTGCGCCGCGAGGATATCCTTCAATACACGTCGCAAGTGATCGACGTGATCGTCCAGCTTGAACGGGTCGGCGGAGAGCGGCGGATTACCAAGGTGCTGCGTACGCGGCCATAAGCCCTATTGCTCTTGCCAAATCGTTGATTTGGCCCTGTTTCCAAGGTCCGTGCAGCAGTGCTCTCCCGTTGCTTAAAGCGCGTAACTTTCTAACGGCATCTAACCTTTTATCACACAAGTTTTAGCAGCCATTAGTTCAAACGAAGAATAGGCGCTGGAAGTGGAATATGTCTTCCATCGAGCAATATTCTGGCTGATCAAGCTCTCTTAGCGGACAGCGCCGTGCCACTTCCGCGTGCTGCGCTTTATAGGTTAGCCCGCCAAATGATCAAAAGAAGTAGCGCATACTGGCAAGGTGCATCCTCATCTTGCCGCCAAGTGGCATATGAGGTAGCAAGGCGCTATGCGGCACATCGAGAAGGGTGTAAGCTGTTCTGAAAATCATCATCGCGATAAACAGATAGAGTAAATCTAGTGCGGGTGCGACTGCCGACAGCCAGAATAACGCGACGAAAGCAAAAGCAGTTGCGACTGGCGCCCAGCGCAGGAAAGGCCGGTAGTCGAGACCCACAGCTGCGCGACAATCACGCATGATCGCCCGTGTTGGAACATCACCACCACTGCAGCACGACGTATTCCACGCCTCGTTCAATGTAGGCTATGGGCCGCTCTTCCTCGACCGATGCTGCGCCAACCGATTTGCGGATTGCGTAATATTTGGGGATCGTTTGCACAGCTGTGGAGATTGCAGACGTTGCGTTCGAAATCTACATCTGATGATTTGAAAAACAGAACCTACGCATAAGCAACTCAAATAGTGAGACATTTTAGGATCACGACAAAACCTTAAACTGCTAGTAGGGGCTTAATTCGGGGCTAATTAACCATTCTAACTTACAAAGTTGTTTTATTTCATAATGTTAGAATTCGTATTCGAGTCCTCTTCCGGCACCATTTTTTCCAGTTTGGCTTAAAAGAACAATAGCCCGTAATCCGTTGCAGCGCAGGCGGTCAGTATCGAGTCTTACAGCACATTCTACATCACAAGGGGATACGCTTCCTTTCGCCCGTGATATCAGCCATTATCGAAAGCCGATCAAAACCCTAACCGAAATCGGCCGCATCATGAAAGAGAACACCCTCCCGCTATGAGCATCGACGATACCATAATCGACACCCCCGACGGCCCTATCACCTGGGCCGAGTGGAAGAAAAAGAACCCGGTGCAAATCCCCTCGCGGCGGACTAAGGGCAAGGACTTGCCAGTGAAGGTTCAGAAATTCACGCCCAAGAAAGCGGATTGACTGTAACCCGGCGTTGCGGGAACCTTTTGAAATCGGTTGCGTTTGCGGGGTGGGGAGTTTTTTTGGTTCGATCGATTGCCTTGTTATTCGCGGGATTTGCCGCCACGCCGTTGATGGCGCAGGTTGCACCGCCGCCTGTGACGACGGCTGCGCCTGATCCAGCGCGCGACTCCGAACCTACCGTCACGCCGCCACCCCCTCCTTTGGCTCCACCCCCGACCGTCACGGTCCGCCCCACCGATCCGCGCACGCCGATTATCCCCGACGCTGAATTCGACGCGGCGATCCCCAGTCTTGATGCACCGCCGCTGGAAAGCGTCGAGGCGTGGCAGAATGAGGAGGAGGCCAAGGAGCAGGCCGCCCAGACCGCCGACGAAGCTTCGGGTGGGGCGCTCGCCAACCCGGCGCTGCGCGATGGCGACGCGGTCGAAATACTTTCCGACCCGCCGGTGACTGACCCGCTGCTCGACGATCCGCTGCCGCCCATCGAGAGCTTCGACACCGATCCACCGCCCGAGCCGACGCAGGCTGCGGATGATGAGGCAAGCCGGCAGGTGCGCTATGAATTGCAGCTGGTCGGGCTCGATCCCGCGGCCAGTCCCGATGTCGCGGTCGATGCCGATGGCCTTGTCTATCGCGCTGCGCGCAGCCGCTTCTTTGATCTGTCGGCGCTTGGCGAGGGCAATAAGCGCGCCGACAGTCGTGCCGAGGTGAACCAGCGCGCGCGCGCCGACCGGCAATTGCTGCTCGACATCATGATTAGCGAAGGCTTTTTCGACGCCACCGTGCGGCTGTCGACCGGGCGGGATGTGGCGGAAAGCGACACGGCAAATGGCGGTGCGGCCAATGACGCGCCGCTCTCGGTCACGCTCACCGTTGTGCCTGGGCGGCGTTATTATCTGGGGCAGATTGGGTTCGACGCCAAGGCGGTTGAGCCTGCCGATTTGATTGCCAAAAATTTCGTGCCGGAAACGGGCGATCCGATTGTCGCCGATACCATCTTGGCGGCCGAGGCGAACATCGCGGTCAAGCTGCCGGAAAATGGCTATCCCTTTGCCAAAGTCGGGCAGCGCGACATATTGCTCGATGGCGAAACCGGCGTGGGCGACTATACGCTGCCCGTCGAAACCGGTGCGCGCAGCGTGTTCGGACAAATCCGGAGCGAAGGAACAGAGGCGTTCAGCGCCGACCATGTCGCAATATTGCGGCGGTTCAAGACGGGCGACCTGTATGACGCGCGCAAGGTTGATGATCTGCGCGCGGCCTTGGTCGCAACGGGGCTGCTCTCCACCGTGTCGGTCGAGCCGGTGCCGGGCGAGGGCGTTGCGCCCGACGGACTGCCTTATGCCGATTTGCTGGTGCGGCAGGAGGCAGGACCGGCGCGCACGCTGGCGGCCAGCGCGGGCTATGGCACCGGGCAAGGCTTTCGCGCCGAGGGTAGCTGGACGCATCGCAACCTGTTTCCGCCCGAAGGATCGCTGACCGTGGCGGGCGTGCTGGGGACGCAGGAGCAGGCGGCAAGTGTCGGCTTTGCCCGCGCCAATGCCGGCAGGCGTGACCGCAATATCGAACTGTCGCTGTCCGCGCTGCACAGCAATTATGACGCGTTCGAGGCCTATACCGGGCGGCTGGCGGCGACGATGTCTTATATCTCGACGCCCATCTGGCAGAAGAAGTTCACATGGGCGGCGGGCGTCGAATTGCTGGCGACGTCAGAGGATCAGTTCGACCGCACGCGCGCGCTTCGTGACCGGCAGATTTATTATGTTGCGGCGTTGCCGGGGCAGGTCGGCTTTGACCGGTCAGACAGCCTGCTCGACCCGACCAAGGGATATCGCATCAACCTGCGTGTATCGCCCGAGGCGTCCTTGGGGTCGGGCAGCCAATTTTATGCGCGCACGATGCTCGATGCGTCTTATTATTTTTCGGCCACCGACAGTCTGGTGCTGGCAGCGCGGGCACGGGTCGGTTCGATTTCGGGTATCGCCCGCGACAATCTTGCGCCGTCGCGGCGCTATTATGGCGGTGGCGGCGGGTCGGTGCGCGGCTTTGGCTATCAGCGGCTTGGTCCCAGAGATCCGAATGGCGATCCGATTGGCGGGCGCAGCACCAACGAGGCCGCATTCGAGGCGCGCTATCGCTTCGGCAATTATGGCGTGGCCGGGTTTGTCGATGCCGGGCAGGTCTATGAAAGCAGCATTCCCAAATTCGACGACTGGCGCTTTGCGGTGGGCATTGGTGGACGCTTCTATACCAATTTTGGGCCAATCCGGCTGGACATCGCCACGCCGTTCAACCGTCAGCCGGGCGAGTCAAAAATCAACGTCTATGTCTCCATCGGGCAGGCGTTTTGATGGTCTGGCGGCGGATTGCGATTGGCGCCGGCGCCCTGTTTGCGTTGCTGCTGGCGGTGCTGGTGGGCGGATATGTCTGGCTGGACACGCAATCGGGTCGTGATTTCGTCGCGCGTCAGGTCGCCGGGTTCGAGCTGGAAAACGGCCTTAACATTCGCATCGGACGGATAGACGGGTCGATCTTTGGCGGCGCGGTGCTGCACGATGTCCGCTTCCGCGACCCCAAGGGCGATTTTGCGCGCGCGCCAATGGTCAACCTCGACTGGAACCCCTTTGCCTATGTGCGCGGCGCGGTGAACGTCAAATCGCTGACCGCGCCCGAGCTGAATGTCGCGCGGATGCCCGCCTTCCGTATTGTACCCGACCGCGGCGATCCGTTATTGCCCGATATCGATATCAATATCGACCGGCTGAAAATCGATCGCATCGTCTTTGCCAAATCGATTACCGGTGAGCAGCAGGTCGGCTCGCTGGAGGGCAAGGTCCGCATCGCCGACCGCCGCGCGGTGGTCGATGCCGCTGCGGGCACGTTGCAGGGCGACCGGTTGGTGGTGAAACTCGACGCGGTGCCCGACGACAACCGGTTTGACGTCGATGTGAAGCTTGACGCGCCTGCCGATGGTCTGGTCGCTGGCCTGATGGGCCGCAAAGTGCCGGTCAAGGCCGCGCTCAATGGTCGGGGCAGCTGGCAGAAATGGGATGGCCGGCTGACCGCGCAGATGGGGGCGCAAGACGTTGCCGACCTGGCGCTTACCGCGCGCGACGGCACTTTCACCGCCAATGGGACCGCTGCACCTGCCAAAGTAATGGCCGACAGCCTGATCATCCGTGCATTATCGCCCGTTGCCAATGTTGACGTTGCCGCAAAGTTCAACAACCGCATCGCTGACATCAAAGGCAGCGTGCGGTCCGCCGCGATTGTGGTCGGCGCAAGCGGCGTGGCCGATTTGGGCGAAGGGCGGTTTAACGACCTCGCGCTCGATATCCAACTGCTCCGTCCTTCGATTATCGCGCGCAATGTCAGCGGTACCAACGTGCGCGGTAAGGCCTTGCTCAACGGCGCTTTTGTCGGCCCAGTGGTCGCTTATTCGGCAACCGCGACGCGGCTGTCGTTCGACACCACCACATTCGAAGGCGTGAGCGTTAGCGGCGAAGCGCAAGGGCAGACGGACCGTTTTACCATCCCGGTTAATGCGCGCGCGCGGCGGGTGACGGGGATTAACCAGATTGCAGGCGGGCTTTTGACCAATGTTCGCATGAACGGCGATCTGGCTATCGCGAACGGGCGATTGCTGTCGGACAATATGAAAATCCGGTCTGACCGGATCAACGCTACGGCGCTGATTGTCGGCGATATCGACAAGGGTTTCTACACGGGTGCACTGAATGGCAAGGTCGACGGGTTTCAGGTGGATTCGGTTGGGCTGTTCAATGTTGTTGCTGACGTCGATCTGGAAACCACATTGGGACGCGGTTACGCGCTGGTCGGCACGGTCAAGGCACGCTCGACACGGCTGTTCAGCCCCGGGTTCCAGAATTTCCTTGGCGGTCAGATGTTCGTCAATGCCGGTATCCGCTATGGCACCGACGGCATATTGCGGATCACGCGCGCCAACGTCGTCGCGCCGCAATTCCGGCTGAACAGCGGCACCGGCACCTATGTGACCGAGGGCGGGCGCGTGGTGTTCAGCGGCAAGGGCTATTCCAACCAGTACGGCCCGGTGAGTGTCGCGATGACGGGGACTTTCGACCGGCCAGTGGTACGCGTAGTGGCAACGCGGCCCGGTTTCGGCGTCGGGATGTCGAATGTTGTCGGGCTGGTGACGCGCAGCGCCAGAGGTTATGCGATCAAATTTACCGGCGGTACCGATTATGGCCCTATCAGCGGAGATATCGATGTGCTGTCGGGTAACGGCCCGCTGACCATCGACATCTTGCGCGGCGATTTTGCCGGTATTGGCGTGGCCGGACGCATAAGGCAGGCGGCGGCCGGACCATTTGTCGGCACGTTGGCCGGCGTCGGCTCTGGCTTTGACGGGACCATCGCATTGTCGGCTCAGGGGCAATATCAACGCGCGGTGGTCGATGCGATTGCCACCAACGCGCAGCTGACGGGCATACAGAAACTCGCTATCGGACGCGGCATTATCAACGCTGATGTTATCCTGTACGACAGCCCGCAAATCATTGCCGACGTGCAGGTCGAAAATGCGCTGTATAACGACATTTCGATTGCTGCGGGGCGCGCGAAAGTGGATTATCGCGGCGGCACCGGCACCGCGCAAATTCTTGCCGAAGGCCGGAGCGAAGTGCCGTTTCGGGTGGCTGCCAACGCCGACTTCACGCCGCAATTGTGGCGGATCGCAACGAAAGGTCGCGCCAACAGCATCGACTTTTCGACCGTGGGTCCGGTTCGCATCATCCCCAAACGCGGCGAATATGAAATCCAGCTTTCGACAATCAAGGTTGCCAACGGCACGGTGAAACTGGCGGGCAGCTATGGCAACGGTATCGAGCTGCAATCGCGGCTCGACAATGTGAACGTGGCGGTGCTCAACCCGTTCCTACCCGGCCTCGGGATAAGAGGACGGGCGACCGGCAGCCTGGACTGGTCGCAAGCCTCGTTCGCGGCATTCCCAAGCGCCGATGCACGACTGGAAATCAAGCGCTTTGTACGGACAAATCTGGGGTCGAGATCGCAACCCGTGGATATCAGTCTGGTTGGTCGGCTGTTGCCCGACGGCGGTAATGCCCGTGCGGTCATTCGCCGGCGAGGAGCCGCAGTGGGGCGTTTGCAGATCGATCTGACGCCGCTGCCGCCCGGCAACGCCAGCTGGACCGAACGATTGTTCGCGGCGCCGTTGTCCGGCGGCATTCGTTATAATGGTCCGGCCGATACGCTGTTCTCGCTCGCGGCGCTTGCCGATCAAAGCCTTGAGGGCAATATCGGAGTAGCAGCCGATTTTTCGGGGCAGGTGCAGACGCCGCGCCTTACCGGCGTAGTGCGGGCCAATGACCTGATTTACGAAAATGACATCTACGGCACACGCCTGACCAAGCTGCGCGTGCGCGGCGTGTTCACGAATGACCAGCTTGAGGTAACAGAATTGTCTGCCGTTGCTGGAAACGGAACTGTCACCGGTAAGGGGTTTGTCAACTTAAGCTCGGACAAGGGTTTCCCGCTTCAGCTGGATCTTGATCTTAACGAAGCAAGGGTCGCACGCAGCGAACTGATATCTTCCACTGCGACCGGCAAGATCAGCGTGACCAATACCCCGGGCGGCGATGCGCTGATTAGCGGAACATTGCGTCTGCCCGAAACGCGCTTCAAGATTATCCGCCAAGGTGCCGCAGCGGTGGCAACGCTCACCGGCATTCGGCGCAAAGCTGCCGCCGGCCGTCCACGGGTGTCAGGCGATGCCGACCCGATCAGCAGCCTGCCGAGCAAGTGGAAGCTGAATATCAATTTGGTTGCGCCTGATGAATTATATGTCAGCGGTATGGGCCTTGAGTCCGAATGGGGCGCCAATTTGCGCGTCACCGGCACAAGCGATGCGCCGCTGATCGCTGGTGACATGCAGCTTGTGCGCGGGACGCTCGGCTTTGCCGGACGCTCGTTCGAGCTCGAAAGCGGGCGGATATCGTTTAACGGCGGACCTGCAAGCAACCCGTCAATCCGGGTCGCCGCGGCGAGCGAAGTCGATGGAACCACGGTAAGGGTTAACATTCGCGGCACTGGCCAAAACCCCGATATAACCTTCAGCTCGACACCCGCATTGCCGCAGGATGAGATTATGGCGCGGATATTGTTCGGCAATTCGATTGGCGAATTGAGTGCCATTCAGGCGATTCAGCTCGCGGCCTCACTCAATAATTTGCGCGGCGGTGCAGGTGGGGTCAATCCACTGGGCGTGCTGCAATCGGCAACCGGGTTGGACCGCCTGCGTATCTTGGGAGCAGATGAAGTAACAGGACGCGAAATGGCGGTAGCGTTCGGCCAATATATCACCAACGATGTCTATGTGGAGATCGTCACTGATGCTCGTGGCTATACTGCGACGCAGCTGGAAATCAGCCTTACTCCGGCATTGTCGGTGTTGAGCCAGATCGGTTCAGGTGGAACATCCAATGTCAACGTCCGGTACAAAAAGGATTATTGATGCGCGCCTGCCTGATAATCTGTCTGTTGCTGTGCGGATGCCAACAGGATTTCGACGCACAATATGCCGAAACCGAAAAGAAGGTGAAGGCCGCAGAAGCAAAGCTGGATGCCGAGATGGCAAAAGAGGCGGCAAAAGAGCCGGGACAAAAGACAAAGGATTGATCTATCGCGATGTCTGCCCTTTTCTTTACCTGCAACCGGCCCTAACAGAACGCCATGTGGCATCTCCATCAATATCCGCTTTGTCCGTTCTCGCGCAAAGTCCGCCTGCTCTTGGGCGAAAAGGGTATTGCCTATAGCCTGGTGCGCGAAAACCCGTGGGAACAGCGCGACGATTTCCTGCATATGAATCCGGCAGGCCGCACGCCAGTGATGCGCGATGCCGAGCGCAACATCACGCTGGCGGATTCGGTCGCGATTTCAGAATATATCGACGAGACGGTTTCGGCCAATCCGATGATTAGCGGCACCGCGCAATATCGCGCGGAAATCCGGCGGCTGGTGGCGTGGTTTGACGAACAATTTTACGGCGATGTGACCCAGCCTTTGCTGCACGAGCGGATGAAGAAGCGTCTGATTGACCGGCAACCACCCGACAGCAAGGTCCTGCGCGAAGCCATGAAGCTGGCCAATGGCCATCTCGATTATGTCGATTATCTCATCGACCATCGCGCGTGGATGGCGGGTTCAACAATGAGCATGGCCGACTTGGCGGCAGCCGCGCAGATTTCCGTGGCCGACTATCTTGGCGGCATTGACTGGAACGGGCACGAGCAGACCAAGGCGTGGTATGCAATGTTCAAATCTCGTCCCAGTTTCCGGCCGCTGTTGTCGGAGCGGATGGAAGTCATCACCCCGCCCAAACATTATGAGCAGGTGGACTTTTAAGCCTCGGCCAAGGCCACCAACTGGTCGGCGCATGCGCCCCAGCCCTCCTCGAAACCCATCTCTTGGTGCCGCTGGCAATCGCCTTCGGTCCAGTGGCGACAGGTTGCAGTGTAACGCGTGCCGTCTCCTTCAGCTTCGACTGACCATATCCCGATCATAAACGGTCCAGCGGGCATCAGGTCGCCGACAAACGCATCCGTAAAGGCAAAGCGGCGGCCTTCGTCCCAGGCGAGAACGGTGCCGGGGTGCGGATGTACTTCGCCATCGGGGCCGTACATCGTGCAGGTCGACGCGCCGCCCGGACGGCGCTCAAGCTTCTCGAACTCGGCGCGCCACGGTTTAGGGCACCACCATTCGTCGATGCGATTGGCCATGACGTCCCAAACCTTCGCGGGCGGGGCATTAATGAGGCGGGTGACCGAGAGTTCCCAGCCATTTTCTGCAGTTGCGGTCATCGATTTTCTCCTCGTTCAGTCACGGTCCGTGGGGCCGAGCATCCAGTAATGGCGGTAAGGTCTGCCGCCATCGACGGCGCGCGCCACCGATGGGCGGGCAAGTGCGCGGGCGCGGTATGCCTTTACGCGCGGGCAGTCATCGGGGATCGGGAGGACCCAGTCGGCGTAGAATAAAGCAGGCGCTCCGGCGCAATCGGCGAGCGTGAAATCCGCACCGCACGCCCAGCCGTCCTCGGGTAATTTTTCGTTCAGCCAGCGGTAGATCGTCGAAAGCGCGTTTTTCGCGCGGTCAATCCGCATGGGGTCAGGTTTTTCGGTGATAAAGGGCAAATGCTCAGCCACTACCGCCTGCATGTTGGCCATGACATGATTGTCGAACACGCGGTCCATGAATCGCACTTTAAGTGCTTCATGGCGGTCGGAGGGGACCAACTGCATAGAGTTTGGATAGGCCAGATCGAGATGTTCGATAAGGATAGAGCTTTCGATGAGCACTTTATCACCGTCCTCGAGCACCGGAAATTTATTGGGCGGCCAGATTTGCGATAGCCGCCTACCTACCTCTTGATTGGCCGCAAAATCATCCTCGACGCTCTGGAACGTGAACGGCAGGTCCTTTTCATAAAGCGCAATCAGCGCCTTCCATGTGTAGGACGAAAATGGGTGGCCGTGGAGAATCATGCTCATCCCTTCACCGCCACTTCAATCGCTGCGACGTCGATCTTCCCCATTTGCGCCATGGCGTCGAATGCACGTTTGGCGACGTCGCCGCCTTGCGCAATTGCATCAGTCAGGACTCGCGGCGTGATTTGCCAGTTGACGCCCCATTTGTCCTTGCACCAGCCGCACTGGCTTTCCGCGCCGCCGTTATCGACGATAATGTTCCAGTAACGGTCGGTTTCTTCTTGGCTGTCGGTCGCGATCTGGAACGAAAACGCCTCGGTATGTGGGAAAAGCGAGCCGCCGTTGAGGCCGATGCAGGCGATGCCAAAGACGGTGAATTCGACGACCATCACATCGCCCGTTTTCCCGCCCGGGGAATCGCTTGGAGCATGATGGATTGCTCCCACTTCGCTGTCGGGAAAGTTTGCTGCATAAAATGCAGCGGCGTCCTGGGCATTGTTATTATACCATAAACATATCGTATTTTCTGCCATTTTCCTGTCTCCTTGGGAAAAATTCAGCCTAGCCAGCCCTTGCGTTGCCAGTGCCGCGATAACTGCCACTGGACCACCGCCATCACCACGATGAACATCGGGAAGGCGAGCATGGAAATGTCGGTCCGTGCGCCTTGCGCGACGAGGAAGGGGTAGCTGAACTGAATCAGGATTGCGATCAGGCTGATTGCAAAGGCGAGCGGCGCCCACCACTTGCGCATGATCAGGCCGATCGCACCCAGCGTTCCAACACCGACGCCAATTGCGTAAGCCGCCCATGCCCAGCCGGGCATCGATACCCAAAGGTCGCGCTGGATTTGCGGGAGTGCGGCAATGTCGGCGGCAGACATTGTCCACTGGCTGACAAAGGCGCCGACGCCCATCAGGTTCCAGAGCAGGAAAACGATGCCGACCCAGGTCAGCCAGCGCGGTGGGGTTGCGGCGGTCATGTGCGTGCTCCTACCAATGCGAAGGGCGCACCCTGCGGGTCCATGCCGACCATGCTGAAATCGCCGCCGGGTATTTCGATGGGTTCTTGCAATATGCATCCACCTTTTGCTTTGGTCGTGGCGACCGCAGCATCGATGTCAGGAACCCGGAAATAGTACATCCACATCGGTATCGGCATCTCCGCCATTTTGGGCATCACTGCACCCAAGCCAAATCGGCCCTCCGCATCTTTCCAGAATTCATATTTGCCGAGCGGTCCCATATCCATTTCGCCGTCCTTCACCCAACCAAAGAGCTTGCCGTAAAAGGCCTTCGATGCTTCGGGATCGGTGCTCGAAAGTTCGTTCCACGCACAATGGCCGATCATTGGTTCAACAGCGGCAAAGCTTTTGCTCTCCGCCTCGGGTTGGTCCGCAGGTGGCTTTGGCTTCATGATGTAAAACATCACGCCCTGCGGGTCGGCGACAAATGCGGCGCGACCGGCTTCGGGGATGTCGAAGGGCTCCATATGGATGCTGCCACCCGCTTCCTTTATGTCCGCCGCAGCTTTATCGACATCGTTAACGGCTATATAGCCCATCCAGCACGACCGTGCGCCACCAGCCTGCATTTCCGCCGTCAACGGCATCAATCCTGCAATCGGGCCGCCGGAGGCCGATATCATCCGGTAATCCATCGGTGCGTCGCTTTTGGCTTCAATATCCCAGCCGACGACTGCGGAATAAAATTCCCGCGCGCCATCTGCATCGCTCGTCATCAGTTCATACCAGATGAAATCTCCATGCTTGTTTGCCATTTTCCCTCTCCTATTTTGACATCTCTACGACAGGCATGAACCCGCCGAAAATCATGCGCTTCCCGTCGAACGGCATCGGGTTCTTTTCGGGGTCCATGCGCGGGTCGGCCTTCGACGGATCGTTCATCCATTCGGTCATAGTCGCCATCGCTGCATCGCGGGTCGCCTTGTCGGGCCACTCGATCCAGCTGAATAACACTGCCTCGTCTTCCTCGGCCTTCACGGCCATGCGGAAGTCGGTCGTCTTGCCGTCGGGCACATCGTCACCCCAGCATTCGACGATGCGAAGCGCGCCGAGGTCCATGAACACGCTATCGCCAAGCTTGGCGTGCGCGATGAATTTCTCCTTGTTCGCCTTGGGGCAGGCAATCACAAAACCGTCAATGTAGCTCATCTTCTCTCTCCTTGGTGTTTGCCCCCAGCTAAATCACGCTTCGACCGGCTCGTTCTTTTCGAATGCCGCCAGTTGCGTGGCCATGGCTGCCTTGAAAGCGGGACGCGATGTGCCGCGTTCGACATAGGCGGCGAGGTTGGGATGTGCAGGCACCAGCTCGTCCTCGGGCGCGGTTCTAAGGACGTCGATCATAACGAGGTCGCCGATGGTAAAACGGTCTTCAAGCCATTCGCGTTCGCCCAGCGCGCGGGACAGCATAGCCAGCCGATTTTCAGCGAACGGTCGAACCGCATCCTTGGCATCGTTCGTCCATTCTTTGCCAGCGCCAGCATGACCGACCAGCATAAGCGCCGATAATGCCGGCTCCACACTGTTTAGCGCTGCAATCATCCAGCTGATGGCGCGTCCGCGTCCCTCGGCGTCGGTTGGTAAAAGGCGTTGGTCTAATCCGCCGATATGGATCAGGATCGCCCCCGTTTCGAACAGTGCAAGCCCATTTTCCTTATAGACCGGCACCTGTCCAAAGGGTTGGTCAGCCAGATACTCGGACGGCTGATCCTCGAAAATGCCGCCGATTAGTCGCTCGCGGTAAGGCTGCCCAATCTCCTCAAGCGCCCAGCGTACGCGCATGTCCTTGACGAACCCTTGTGCAAAGGGCGGCACCCATTTGAATGCGGTGACTTCGATTTTAGCATTTGGATCGACGGGCATTTCAGCCTTCTCCTTTCATGCAGCAGGCGGCATCGCTGATGCGTCCATCCAGAACGGTCCCCAGATATGGCCGTCGGGATCGATGAAATCGCGGCCGTACATGAAGCCGTGGTCCTGCACCGGATTGATGTCAGCTGCACCGCCATGTGCCGCTGCGGCTTCGTTCATGGTGTCGACTTCTGCTTTGGTGTCGAGCGACAAGGCCAGCATAACCTGGCTGCTGCCTGCGGGCGGGATGGGGCGGGTGGTAAAGCTGTTCCACTTGTCATGCGTCAACAGCATCACGTTGATCGTCTCGCTCCACACCATAGCGGCAGCGGTTTCGTCGGAGAACGCGGGGTTCCTGGTGAAACCAAGCGCCTCATAAAAGCGCACCGATCTGGGCAAGTCCGCCACCGGCAGGTTGACGAATATCATTTTGGTCATTTGGTCTCTCCTCGCTTGAACAACATCTCAATATATTGCTTCAGATGCGCGACACTGTCCCGCGCGATCTCAGGATCATTCTTGGCCTTGGCCATGATGAATGCGCCTTGCAGTACCGCCTGAGTGTGCCGCGCAAGTCCGAGCGCGGTCACGGCGTGGGTGGTGTCGTACAAGTCGAGAGCCTGCTGAATGTCGACCGCAAGCCGCTCACAATAAGCTGAAATGCTCGCATCGCAGGCCACGCGGATCGGATCGCTGGTTGCGAACGATTCCTGCAGCATCGTACCGACAAAACAGGTGAAGTCGGCCACTGGCCCTTCAAGCATCGCAAAGCGAAAGTCGATATGCCCCAGAAAGCGGTCGAGCGGATCCGCCAGCTTTGTATGCGGCGGAAATTCGAACATCGGCGCAGCGCGGTTGGTCCATTGCTCGGCTGCAGCCACGCCAAGCGCCTCTTTGGATGCGAAATGGTGGAAAAATGCGCCTTTCGAGACACCTGCTGCCGCGCAAATCTCGTCAACTGAGGTTGCCGCATAGCCCTTGAGACGGACAACATGATGCGCGGCATCAAGCAGCTTGATACGCGCGCTGATCGGCGGCGCTGATAACGGGCGACTCGAATTCATGAGTTAACATACCAACTGGTCGGTATGAGTCAATATGAGCATAAGTCAGCCCATGCTGGAGGCGGTTATGCCCCAAGCTTCCGGTCACTTTGTTCGTTGAAATTGGTACTTAGTCGAGCGGGATATAGGCCGCGATGTCGCGTGGCTTCAGATACAGCGCGTCATCATGGGCCACGCTGTTGGTGAGCGCATAAAAGGCCTTGGCCTTGTCGGGGCTCATGCCCATCTCGCGGTAATAATCGACATATTCGCGGTTAACCGGATCGTTTTCGGCGAAGTCGTCGGGTTCCATGCCGTCTTCATCGAGCCAGCTATGAACAGCGAATTCTGCTTCAGGCGCGGCGCTGCGTCTGGCACCTGCCAAAAACAGTTCGACGCCGCCGGAACGGACCGAGCCGCCATCGGGAACATAGGTGGCAATCCCGGCCTTACGGACCATTCGGGCCAGCATCAGATTGGCTTCGTCGTCGCCGGTGCCTGGGCAGTCGACCATGTCGATCTGCCGGATGCCGGGAAAAGCGCGGAGCATCGCTCGGAATTGCGCAGGGGTCTCGCTTTCGATGCTGCCGTTCAATTCGGCGCGGTTGGCATCAACCACAGTGAAGGGGCCGAAGCTTGCGATGACGGCATGCTGCGCAACCGGTTGCGGTGTAGCGTCTTCGGCCCACTCGTAAACCTCGGGTTCGACGCTGACACTATTCAAGGCATGCCCGCCCGATGGCGCAAGGGTGAATGCACCAAGGGCGAGCATACGTAGTACGACAGACAGTGTCATCCAAACCTGTTGGGCTACGCCGACTTGCGAAGTGGTGTTCGCAAAGGGTTAAACCGATTTTAGCGATGTTTTCTGAAGCAAGAATATGTGCGAGCGGTTGGTATACGAACCGGTGGCAATTGCGGCGCAGCGTCCATTTCTGTCAGTAAATCCCTGTCGACCACTGGACCGGTTGGCAGGGCCTCCGCCGGATCATCAAACACCCTGGTGCGGCGGGGGTCCTTTTATGCCGGACGCGGTAAAAGGGGGCAGGGGAACACAAACATGGTGTCGATTGTATCGACCGTGGCCTATCTCGGGCTGGAAGCGCGCCGCGTCGAAGTGCAGTGCCAGATTGCGCCGGGCATGGTCGGATTTGCAGTGGTCGGCCTTCCTGACAAGGCAGTCGCCGAAAGCCGCGAGCGGGTACGTGCCGCGATTTCTGCTCTGGGGCTGGCATTGCCGCCCAAGCGGATAACGATCAATCTTTCGCCTGCTGATTTGCCCAAGGAAGGGTCGCATTATGACCTGCCGATTGCGCTGGCATTATTGGGCGCGATGGGGTTGGCCGATGCCGAGGCGCTGGCGCAATATGTCGTCGTGGGCGAACTCGGACTGGACGGCCGGGTCGCGGCTTCCCCCGGCGTGCTGTTGGCAGCGCTCCATGCATCGTCGCGCCAGATGGGCCTGATCTGTCCGGCAGCGCAGGGGTCGGAGGCGGCGTGGGCAGGGCAGATCGAGGTGGTTGCGGCGCCCGACTTGCTGGCGCTCCTCAACCATCTGAAGGGGCAGGCATTATTGCGCACGCCCGAGCCTGGCATTGCGGAGCCGCGGAAAGATGGACCCGATCTGAAGATGGTGAAGGGCCAAGAAACGGCAAAGCGTGCATTGGAGATTGCCGCAGCGGGCGGGCATAATCTGTGTATGGTCGGTCCGCCGGGTGCGGGCAAATCGCTGCTGGCGTCTTGTATGCCGGGGATATTGCCCGAACTGACGCCTGCCGAGGCCTTGGAAGTATCGATGATCGCTTCGGTTGCAGGAACGCTTGAGGGAGGCAAGCTCGTTCGCTCACGACCATTTCGTTCGCCGCACCACAGCGCGTCAATGCCCGCTTTGGTAGGCGGCGGATTGCGCGTGCGTCCGGGCGAGGTGAGCCTCGCGCATCTGGGCGTGCTGTTCCTCGACGAGTTGCCCGAATTTCAGCGCGGGGTGCTCGACAGTCTGCGCCAGCCGCTCGAAACCGGCGAGGTCAGCGTCGCGCGTGCCAACAGCCATGTGACCTTCCCCGCCAATGTGCAGCTGGTTGCTGCGATGAATCCTTGCCGCTGCGGGCATCTGGGCGATGCGGCATTGGCTTGCTCTCGTGCGCCGCGCTGCGCCGCAGATTATCAGGCAAAGATATCGGGTCCGCTTCTGGATCGCATCGACCTGCATGTCGAGGTGCAAGCAGTCAGCGCCGCCGACCTGGTTTTGCCCCCGCCTGCCGAGGGGTCTGCGGACGTGGCGGCGCGCGTCCATGCGGCACGGGATATCCAGAATAGCCGCTTGGCTGGAACGGGTCTTCGGACCAATGCTGAGTTGGACGGCGACGCGCTATCTGCACATGCCACACCCGATGAGCCGGGCCGGAAATTATTGGCGCAAGCCGCCGAAGCCATGCGGTTATCTGCGCGCGGCTATACGAGGATATTACGCGTGGCACGCACCATTGCTGATCTGGCGGGAAGTGAAACGGTGGGGCGGATACATATTGCCGAAGCATTGAGTTATCGTAGGCAGGCACCGAGGAATTAGAGTGCCCTTATTGGGCAGCATCGAACCCGAAGGGTTCGCAAGGCCGACCGGCCGCCCGAGCTTATGCGAGGAAGCCAAGGTCGCGGATGCGACCGCCCGGCGTTTGAGGGCCTACAAATAATGGTGCGGATGGCGGGACTCGAACCCGCACGCCCATAGGACAACAGATTTTAAGTCTGCAGCGTCTACCATTCCGCCACATCCGCGCGCGCTCTCGCAGACAGCATTACGCCTGTCTGGTCAAGAGCCTTTGGTCTCGACGGTGTTACTTGTTCAATTGCTCGCGGACTTCCTTGCCCGGCTTAAAATAGGGCACCCGTTTGGAAGGCACGTCGACTGAATCCCCAGTACGAGGATTGCGGCCCTTGCGCGGTGATCGGTCGCGTGTTGAGAACGCACCGAAGCCGCGCAGTTCAACCCGGCCCCCGTCAGACAGGCGCTGGATAATCTGATTGAAAAACAGATCGACAATTTTCTCGATCTCTTCGGTTTTCAACTCTGGATTCTCGTCTTCCAGCTTCTTGATCAATTCAGACCGGATCATGTGCAAAGCCCTTCATATTTTTGTGGCCAGGGCCCGACCTTGTTTGGATGCCATGCGACCAAGCGGCTCCGGTTCGGGTTCGACATGAAAAGTGACAGAAAATTTTTGATTTTACAATGCTCTTGCTGTGCAGACGTTTGCAGTAAGCCAATAAAAAACCCGCCCTTGCTGCCAAGGGCGGGTTTTGTGTCCCAAAAGTAGAACTTTGGTTAGAAAGCCGTGGCTTACTTCTTGGCACCCTTCAGGGCTTCGCCAAGAATGTCGCCAAGCGATGCGCCCGAGTCGGACGAACCATATTGCTCGACAGCCTGCTTCTCTTCGGCGAGCTGAAGCGCCTTGATCGAGAAGTTTGGCTTCTTCGAACGGTCGAAACCTGCAACCTGAACGTCGAACTTCTGGCCAACCTGGAAACGGTCAGGACGCTGTTCGTCGCGGTCACGGCCGAGGTCGGCGCGCTTGATGAAGCCGGTTGCGCCGTCATCGCCCGCCTGCACTTCAAGGCCGCCATCGCGAACTTCAAGCACGGTAACGGTAACCGTTGCGCCCTTTTTCAGGCCGCCAGCCGAAGCAGCGCCGGCTGCCGATGGGGCACCCTTTTCAAGCTGCTTGATGCCAAGTGAGATACGCTCCTTCTCGGCGTCGATATCAAGCACGATTGCCTTGACGGTTTCGCCCTTGCGGTGAAGGTGCAAGGCTTCTTCGCCAGTGATGCCCCACGCGATGTCGGACATGTGGACCATGCCGTCGACGTCGCCGTCGAGGCCGATGAACAGGCCGAATTCGGTCGCATTCTTGACTTCGCCTTCGACGGTCGAACCAACCGGGAACTTGTCAGCAAACGATGCCCATGGATTGTCGTGTGCCTGCTTGAGGCCAAGCGAGATGCGGCGCTTTTCCATGTCGATGTCGAGAACGACAACGTCGACTTCCTGGCTCGTCGAAACGATTTTGCCCGGGTGAACGTTCTTCTTTGTCCACGACATTTCCGAAACATGGACGAGGCCTTCGATACCGGCTTCGAGTTCGATGAACGCGCCGTACTCGGTGATGTTGGTGACTGCACCCTTGAGCTTGGTACCAACCGGATATTTCGCAACCGCTGCATCCCAAGGATCGCTCTCGAGCTGCTTCATACCGAGGCTGATGCGCTGTGTGTCCTTGTTGATTCGAACGATCTGTACCTTGACGGTGTCACCGATGTTGATGACTTCGCTCGGGTGGTTGATGCGCTTGTAGCTGATGTCGGTGACGTGCAGCAGGCCATCGATGCCGCCCAGATCAACGAACGCACCATAATCGGTGATGTTCTTGACAACGCCGTCGATGATCTGGCCTTCGGCAAGATTCTGGATCAGGCCGGTACGCTGTTCTGCGCGGGTCTCTTCAAGGATGGCGCGACGCGAGACGACGATGTTGCCACGCTTGCGGTCCATTTTCAGGATGACGAAAGGCTGCGCGATATCCATCAGCGGGCCAACGTCGCGAACAGGGCGAACATCGACCTGGCTGCCGGGAAGGAACGCCACTGCGCCGCCCAAATCGACGGTGAAACCGCCCTTGACGCGACCGAAGATAACACCGTCAACGCGGTTACCAGCGTCGAATTCGCCTTCGAGAACGTCCCATGCAGCTTCGCGGCGTGCACGGTCACGGCTGAGCATGGCTTCGCCGTTCATATTTTCTACGCGGTCAACGAAGACTTCGACTTCGTCGCCAACTTTAAGATCGGCTTTCTGGCCGGGCATCGCGAATTCACGCAGAGCCACGCGGCCTTCCGATTTCAAACCGACGTCGATGACAGCATGGTCATTGTCGATTGCGGTTACGGTACCTTTTACTACGCGGCCTTCAAAGCCGCCATCTGCGCCGCCGAGTGATTCGTCGAGCATTGCCGCGAAATCGTCGCGGGTCGGGTTTGGCGAAGTTGCCATGTTTGAGTGATCCTAACTTAACGTTTTTATCCGGCCAATCGGTTGGTTCCGATGGTCTTTGACCAGAAATGCCCCATTGCCCGAATAGCAATAAGGCGCTCGTTTTAAGAGGTGTCGGTTGAGCAACGCCCCGCCGTTTAGCTCAGGTGAAGCTTGGCTTCGACCAGCGCAATCGCGGCTTGAACGGCGCCGCCTATAGTCAAATCGCCCGTATCAAGCAAGAGCGCGTCTTCAGCGGGCTTTAATGGCGCATCTGCGCGGCCCATATCCCGTTCGTCACGCGCATGAATGTCCGAGAGAATATCGACAAAACTGACATGCGGATCGCGCGCCACCATCTCTGCATGGCGGCGCCGGGCGCGGACTTCGGCAGGGGCGGTGACAAACAGCTTCACATCGGCGTGTGGCGCAATCACCGTTCCGATATCGCGCCCGTCGAGCAAAGCGCCGCCCGCTTGGTTGGCGAAATCGACCTGACGTTTGTTAAGCGCCGCCCTGACTGCCGGGTGGATTGACACCCGGCTTGCCAAACCACCGATTTCTTCGGTCCGTAACATGGCATCGTCAAGCAAGGTGTCGGGAAAATCGCAGCCTGCAAGTGCGTCCGCCGGATTATCAGGATTGCCGTTATTCAGCTGTACCTGTCGCCCGACTGCACGGTACAGCAAGCCGGTATCCATGAACGGCAGTCCGAAATGCGCAGCCAATGCCTTGGCCAACGTGCCTTTTCCGGAGGCAGTAGGCCCGTCGACCGCGATGATCATTTGGCGTCGCCCAGATGCTTGTCGTCCGCACGCCGTGTTTTAAGTGCCTTGAAGATTCCGAAAAGCGCAATCGCCATCCAGACCACCTCCAGCACCATCGTCGGCAAATTGTAATTCACCGTCAGCGAAATGGTCAGCAAAGCCGCGCCAAGCAGATTTGATACGTTGAACCACAACGCGTTCATCTGGGTTGTGAGGTTACTGTAGGCGAAAGCCGCGACAATGAAAAAACTGCCTGCAAAACCGATAAGATCAGCAGCAAAGGGAGAGAGATATTCGGTCAATTTGGAACTTTCAGATTGTCGATGATCGCCTCGAACGTCGGAAAGCTGGTCGCAATCGGTGATACGTCGTCCACCGTCACGCCACGGTAGCAATGTTGCCCTGCCACCGCGAAGCTCATCGCGATGCGGTGATCGAGCGCGCTGGCGATGGTTGCGCCGCCTTCAAGCGGTTCGCCGCCGCTGCCTTCGATGACAAGGCCGTCTTCACGTTCCTCAACGTTTGCGCCAATGGCTTTGAGTCCCTCTGCCATCAACGCCAGCCGGTCACTTTCCTTGACGCGCAGTTCGTCGAGGCCGCTGGTGGTGGTGCGCCCTTGCGCGACGCTGGCAGCGACAAAGAAGACTGGAAACTCGTCAATCATGCTCGGCGCTACGTCAGGCGGCACCTCAATCCCGCGCAACACCGAATGGCGAGCGGTGATGTCGGCAACAGGCTCGCCGCCTACCTCGCGCTCGTTCGAATAGCTAAGGTCCGCGCCCATCGCCTCAAGCATCTTGTAAATGCCGGTGCGTGTCGGGTTCATGCCGACATGGGTGACGGTAACTTCGCTGCCGGGCGTAATCAGCGCAGCAACGATGGGGAATGCGGCGGAGGAGGGATCGCCGGGGACTTCAATAATTTGGGGCTTGAGCTCTGCTTCGCCCATTAGGCGGATATGGCGCACGCCGTCCGCGTCCACCTCGACGGTCAAATCCGCGCCGAATCCGCGCAACATCCGTTCGCTATGATCGCGGGTGGGGATGGGTTCGATGACTTCGGTAATGCCCCGCGCATTGAGGCCAGCGAGCAATACCGCGCTCTTCACCTGTGCCGACGCGACCGGCAGGCGGTAGCTGATCGGAATGGCGGGCACCAACCCGCGCACCATCAACGGCAAAGTGCCGCCGGGGCTTGCGGTGAACTCCGCGCCCATCAGGCTGAGCGGATCGATCACGCGGCCCATCGGACGTTTGGAGAGGCTCGCGTCCCCGATGAATGTTGCTGTCAGGCGGTGGCTGGCAACCAGCCCCATCAGCAATCGCGTCGATGTGCCGCTATTGCCCATATCCAGAGCGCTCGCAGGCTGCATCAATCCGCCGACGCCCACGCCGTGAACGGTCCAACTTCCTTCGCCTGTGCGCTCTATAGTTGCGCCCATCGCGCGCATCGCCGCGGCAGTGGCCAGGACGTCCTCGCCTTCGAGCAATCCCGTTATCCGGCTTTCGCCGACGGCAAGCGCGCTGAGCATCAACGAACGGTGAGAAATCGATTTGTCACCAGGCACCTTTATGGTGCCGTGCAGAGGGCCATTATTGCTGAATGTGGCGGGGCGAGGGTTGATGCTGTGCATGTCGCTCCGCGCTTTGCGGATGATGCGCCGCCAAGTCAACGACCACAGTTAGTTTTGACACCGCCGCCTCGCTGTGGCAATGGCCGCGCCAATCAATGGTGATTCCATATATGGCATCATCTTTTCAATCTATTTCAAGAAGGATTTAAGCCTGCCATGATCAAGGCTGAATGGGGAACCAAGCGCACTTGCCCGAAATGCGGCACGCGTTTTTACGATCTGACCAAGGACGAGCCGGTTGAGTGCATCGAATGCGGCAACCAGTGGACGCCCGAGCCCGTGCTGAAATCGAAACAGCCGCTGCCGTTCGAAGAGGTCGAAAAGAAGAAGGACGACGCCGATCTGGCCGATGACGATCTCGACATCGACGTCGATGCAGTGGATGGTGACGTATCGCCCGACAATGATGTCGATCTGGGCGGTGACGAAGATCTGGGCGTTGCCGGTACCGAAGGCGATGCCGACGAAATCTAAGGCGAAAGTTCGCACTTGATATCTCGGGGAGCGCCCGCTAGTGGCGCTCCCTCATTACCATAGCCGCTTCGTTTGCGGTATGATGGGGCCTTAGCTCAGCTGGTAGAGCGCTTCGCTGGCAGCGAAGAGGTCAGGGGTTCGACTCCCCTAGGCTCCACCAGCCTTCGCTCCCTACGGGAGCTTCGGCGAGTAACACGCACGATATTTCATTCGTCGTCATGCTGAACTTGTTTCAGCATCCATTTATCAGCCTAGACCGACGCGTTGCGAGGCACGATGGACCCTGAAACAAGTTCAGGGTGACGGATAAGGGGCAAAAGCCCTCTCCCACTGGCCAAAATCGCCACATTGCCCTAAAGGCCAACCCATGCATTTTCTCGACCAAGCAAAAATCTTTATCCGCTCCGGCGCGGGCGGGCCGGGGGCTGTCAGTTTCCGGCGCGAGAAATATGTCCAATATGGCGGCCCTGATGGCGGCAATGGTGGCAAAGGCGGCAACATCATTTTTGAAGCGGTTGCTGGCCTCAATACCCTTATCGACTTCCGCTATGCCCAGCATTTCAAGGCGCAGCGCGGCATTCAGGGCATGGGGCGCGACCGCCACGGGGCCTATGGCGAAGATCTTGTCATCAAGCTGCCGGTCGGCACGCAGGTGTTGGCCGACGACGAAGAACGTACCTTATTGCTCGATCTGACTGAGGTCGGTCAACGAGTCGTGTTCCTGAAAGGCGGCGACGGCGGACGCGGCAACGCGTCGTACAAAACCTCGACCAACCGCGCGCCGACACAGCATGGCCCAGGCTGGCCGTATGAAGAAATGTATGTCTGGCTGCGGCTAAAGCTGCTGGCTGATGCTGGCTTGGTAGGCATGCCCAACGCTGGCAAATCGACCTTTATCAATCAGGTGTCGAATACCAAGGCCAAGGTCGGTGCTTATCCCTTCACCACCATACGCCCGCAATTGGGCGTCGTCAGCCACAAGTCGCGCGAGTTTGTGCTTGCCGATATTCCCGGTCTGATCGCGGGGGCCGCGGACGGTGTTGGCATTGGCGACCGCTTTTTGGGCCATATCGAACGCTGCCAAATCCTCATTCACCTGATTGATGCAACGCAGGACGATCCGGTTCTGGCGTGGCAAACGGTGTGTGATGAACTTGCCGATTATGGTGCCGGGCTTGAGGACAAGCCGCAGATTGTGGCGCTCAACAAAGGCGATTTGCTCGACCCTGAATTGATGGCCGACATCGCGGCGCAATTGCAGGCGGCAGGCGCGCAGGATGTGATTGCGATTTCAGGGGCAACCGGACAAGGCGTGCCAGAGGTGCTTGACCGCGTTCTTGAAGCACTTCCTGCCAAGAGCGGCCTTGAATCGACTCAAAACACCGGAATTTCGGAAGACGGGACATGGTCGCCGATCTGAGCCCAGCTGCCTTCTTGCCGACTTCTTGCCCGCTATTGGTGGTTAAGGTCGGTTCGTCGCTGCTGGTACAGTCCGATGGCGGCGTCCGGCGCGAATGGCTGGAGACTTTGGTCAAGGACATCAGTGCAAGGCATCAGGCGGGCCAACGCATCATTATCGTGACATCCGGCGCGATTGCACTGGGTGCGCGGCGGATGGGTTTTGACAAGGGCGGCAGGGCTAGTCTGGCCGACGCGCAGGCAGCGGCTTCGGTCGGGCAGATTATATTGTCTGGCATCTGGGCAGAATTGCTGGCCACGCAAAGCCTCGCGGCAGCGCAGATGCTGGTGACGCTCGATGATCTGGAAGATCGTCGACGGTACCTGAATATCGCAGCAACTCTAGACCGGCTGTTGGGTGCAGGCGCGGTCCCGGTTATCAATGAAAATGACAGCGTTGCCACCGAAGAAATCCGTTTTGGCGACAATGACCGTCTGGCCGCGCGTGTTGCGCAGGCGGCGGGTGCGAGCGGTGTCGTGCTGCTCTCCGATGTCGATGGCTTGTATGACCGTGCGCCGCATCTGCCGGGTGCGGTATTGCTACCGGTGGTCGAGAAAATCGATGGGCGCGTGCGGATCATGGTGGCCGAAGGGTCATCATCCGGCATGGGTTCTGGCGGGATGGCATCCAAGCTCGATGCAGCGGACATTGCAACGCGCGCTGGCATCGGGATTGCCATTACCTCGGGCCTGAACGAGCATCCTTTGGCGGCGCTGGAAAAAGGTGGGCCATCCACCTTCTTCGCCCCACGCCAAGGCGGGTCGGCGCGCAAGAGCTGGCTCGGTGGGCGCTTGACGGTCAAGGGCCGCATCCGCGTGGATGACGGTGCAATTCGTGCATTGAAAGCAGGAAGCAGTCTTCTTCCTGCCGGTGCGCTCAGCGTCGAAGGCGAATTCAAACGCGGCGATGTGATCGACATTAGCGCCGATGACGGCATTGCGGTTGCACGCGGCCTATCCGAATATGGCGCAATCGATGCTGCTCGCATTTGCGGGCATCGTTCGGGCGAGCTTGAAGCCATTCTCGGCACTGTGCCGCGCTCGGTGCTCGTGCACCGCGATCAGCTGGTGATGCTTTGAAAACAGTCGCGTTAACGGGTGCGACTGGATTTGTTGGGCGGGTGACACTCGACCGGCTTGTTGAGTCGGGCTGGCAGGTGCGCGCTTTGACGCGGCGCGATCAACCAAAAAAGGCGGGTGTAACTTGGGTACATGGCGCACTGGATCGGCCTGATAACCTTGCCGAATTATGCGCAGGCGCAGATGCTGTGCTGCATATTGCAGGCGTGGTAAATGCCCCTGACGCTGCTGGATTCGAAGCGGGGAATGTGACGGGTACCGCGAATATGCTCGCCGCCGCCAAGGACGCTGGCATCAAGCGGTTCGTTCATGTGTCATCGCTTGCAGCCAGGCATCCTGAGCTTTCTATGTACGGCGCCAGCAAGGCGCATGCCGAAAAGCTGGTCGGCACGAGCTTGCTCGACTGGACGATTATTCGCCCACCCGGTGTTTATGGCCCCGGCGACACCGAGATGTTCGACATGTTCCGACTGGCCGGCAAGGGCTGGGCATTGCTACCGCCACGCGGGCACGTGTCGGTCATCCATGTCGACGATCTGGCGCGGCTTTTGGTCGCGCTGCTCCCCGCGCATGATGACGCGACGGCGCGCATTTTCGAGGCAGATGACGGGATTGAGGACGGCTGGAGTCATGAAGCGTTCGCCCGTGCGATTGGCTGGGCGATCGGGCGGCGCGTGACCACATTGCATGCGCCGCGATTCTTGCTGAAACTCGCCGGGCAAGCCGACCGGTTGTTTCGTGGTCGCAAGGCAAAGCTAACCCCCGATCGCGCCAATTATCTGGCGCATCGTGACTGGACCATTGACCGCAGCGCGGCACCACCGCCTGCGCTTTGGGTACCACAGATCGCAACGCGGCAAGGATTGAAGGACACAGTGCGATGGTATCGCGCACAGGGCTGGATGTAGGCACATATATTTGCCCTTTTGCCGCCTTATTCGATTGCCATAGCGCCGCAAGATAGAAGGAATTTATATGACTGACCGCAACGAAATGTACGACCGCCTGAAGGGCCTGATCGAGCCGTTCAACAAAAAAGGCGTCGAAGTAACCGAAGCCACGACTTTTGCAGGCGACCTCGAATGGGACAGCCTGACCGTGATGGACTTTGTAGCCGAAGTCGAAGACAGCTTTGACATCGTCATCAGCATGAACCTGCAGGCCGAAATCGAGAATGTCGGCCAGTTGGTCGACGCAGTGAAAAAGCTGACGGATTGATTGCGATGACAGACCTGTTCTCGAAATTCGATGCGCTGATCGCCCAACGCGAAGGCCTGCTCGCGACCGGCGTGAAAGACCCGTTTTCGCTGGTGATGGAAGAAGTGAAATCGCCCACGGTCGCGGTTGTCAGCGGCAAGGAAACCATCCTGCTCGGCACCTATAATTATATGGGAATGACCTTCGATGACGACGTGATCGCGGCGGGCAAAAAGGCGCTTGACGAATTTGGCGCCGGCACGACTGGCAGCCGCGTGTTGAACGGCACATTTCAGGGCCACAAAGAGTGTGAAGACGCGCTCAAGGAGTTTTACGGGATGGACCATGCGATGGTCTTCTCGACGGGCTATCAGGCCAATCTGGGGATTATTAGCACAATCGCGGGCAAGGGCGATTATGTCATCCTCGACATCGACAGCCACGCGTCGATCTATGATGGCTGCAAAATGGGTGATGCCGAAATCGTCGCCTTCCGCCACAATGATGTCGAGGCGTTGGAAAAGCGATTGAAGCGCCTGCCTGCCGATGCGGGCAAATTGGTGGTGCTGGAGGGCGTCTATTCGATGATGGGCGATGTTGCACCGCTGAAGGAAATGATCCGCGTGTCGAAAGAGGCGGGTGCGATGATCCTGGTCGATGAGGCGCATTCGATGGGCTTTATCGGCGAAAATGGCCGCGGCGTTGCTGAGGAGCAGGGCGTTTTGGACGATGTCGATTTCGTCATCGGTACCTTTTCGAAATCGGTCGGAACCGTCGGTGGGTTCTGCGTATCGAACCATCCGAAGTTTGAGATCATGCGTCTGGTCTGCCGTCCTTACGTCTTCACCGCGAGCCTGCCGCCAGCCGTTGTCGCCTGTTCGGCAACCAGCATCCGCAAGCTGATGCACAATGGCAACAAGCGGGCGCATTTGTGGGAAAACAGCAAGACTTTGCATAAAGGCTTGCGCGATCTTGGTTTTCAACTCGGCACACCCGAAGCGCAGAGCGCGATTATCGCGGTCATCATGCCCGACCTCGAAAAGGGCGCGGCAATGTGGGAAGCCTTGCTGGAAAACGGCCTTTACGTGAATCTCGCCCGTCCGCCGGCCACACCGGCAGGAATGACGCTCCTGCGTTGTTCGCTGTGCGCCGAACATACGGCTGAACAGGTCGCCGATATCCTCGACCGGTTTGAACGTGCCGGCAAGTCAGTTGGGATTATCTAAGCCGGACGCATGACAAGGCTCGACCGAAATGCCCGCCTGATGGCTATATGCTTTGCGGCATTGGCGGGCATGGTTGACGCCATTGGATTTATGGCCAGCGGCGGCTTTTTCATGTCTTTCATGAGCGGTAACTCGACTAGGTTGAGCATCGGCATCGCTACAGACGCGTCCTATGTTGGGATAGTTGCGCTGCTGCTTGCCGGTTTTGTAGCAGGGGTCACTTCCGGCTCGCTGATTGGCCGAAACAGGATATTGGCTGCGCGCAAGCGGCAGGCTCTCATCCTTGCCATCATCGCCATATTGTTGGGACTTGCACCGTTTCTGGCCATCCAGGGGATGCTATTATTTGCACTTTGTCTGGCGACATTCTGCATGGGCGCCGAAAATACGCTGTTCGAGCGGGATGGTTCGGTGTCATTCGGGCTCACCTATATGACCGGAGCGCTGGTCAAGATTGGTCAGGGATTGGCAACGATGCTCAGCGGCGGGGAAAAGCTGGCATGGCTTCCTTATCTGATTTTGTGGCTAGGTTTGATCAGCGGCGCTGCAATCGGGGCGAGCTTGTTTGACCTGTTCGGTATGAACAGCCTGTGGGCGCCAGCAGCCCTGGCTGCGTTTTTTGCAATTGCTATGCTTTTCGCAAAAGAGAATGCCGACTAACGAACCGCGCCCTTGGCCAATAATTTTGGTACCAAAACTAGCGCCGCCACCAACGGCCATCTTCGCTGCCAGGGTTTGATTGCAATCTTCGTCCCGGCGTGGCGGTTTACCTTCCACGCCAGATAATCGATGCCGCCAGCATAAGTGAACGCCGCCTTGGCCAATCGCGCAATGGTCAGCATTTTGCCGCGCCGGCGTAAGGCGGGCCAGCGATCCCGTTCCTGCGCAATCCGGCCCTCAGGGTCCGGCAGGATATGGATTTTGTCCCCGCGCAATTCATTATCAATCATCGTATGATGCAGCGCCGCCCTGCCAAAGCGTTCATAGCGTCCGGGGTCGAACTCGATCACGGATGAAGGCCGGTCCTGCCGTTCTGCGCGCAGTTCCGCGCCGTAGGTCATCTGGAAACCCGATTGCCATAAATCGAGCACATCGACCTCGCGCTCTACAAACGCCAATGCTGCGTTGAGTAAAGTCGGCGCGGCACCCGATATGGCGCGCACCGCCATTTTCTGCGCGTCGTCATCCGCAGCCCACACCAAACGCGACGGTTGGGCAAAGCGCGCCCATACCGACACTGCCGATGCAGCCGGCCGGTTGAGGTCGTGGAAATCCTGTTCGCTGAGTATCGCGACCTTGGCCATCAGGCCATCATGTTGGAGGGGGAAGACATTGGGGGGCAACCGCCGATTCCATTTGGCGAGCCAGGGCCTGTCATATGCCGCGTTGTAATCTGACACAATCAGATAGAAATCGAGCATCTGTCCTTCGAGCTGTTCGGAACGCAGGCACGAGCCATAGAAGAGCACTGCCCTTGCGGCATCGGGATATTGGCCCGCGATATGCGCTGCAAAAGCCCGCACCTGCGGAAGCGCAGGAACGGCCAATTCGTCAGCAACCAACTGGGTAAGTGACAGCATCATGCTGTCTTAGCCTTGCATCACAAAATTGTCAGGCAGCGAGTTTCAGGAACGGCACGGGCGCAGTCGAACGCAACACAATCGGACTGCCCAGGCTCGCTTCGAATACTTCGCCATCCAGAACGACACTGCTTCTGTCGCTGTCTATCCGGATCGTGTCGCCTTCCTGAAAATGGATGCCTTCCATCTTGTGCTGCCCCAACTTGCCGCGCAGCGATGCCGTAATCATTTTTAGCATCGACCAGCCGCTTTCATCGACAGCCAGGAACTTCATCAACCCCTTGCGTGCTCCACCAGCCTGCGCGCCCAGAAGTAACTTGTCCAATGTGGTGACAATCAGAACCGAGAAGATGCCCTGCAATTCGCCCTGGCGAATGAAGGACACGCTGATGGGTCTGGCGCGTGCCGGAAGAAAATCTGCCTTTAATCCAAATATGGCGGAAAATAGGACCGCCATTGCTGCAAGAAAATGGCTAAGCCCATTGGGAAGCCCAAGCGGATAGATTTTGTGGCGGCAGTACAATATGGTTTCAGCAAGGCCCGCGCCGCCCAGAAACATGCCAAGGACTGGTCGTGCACCTTCACTACCGTCGCTCAGCGCAATCAGTTCACGCACGACGATATGATTAGTCAGATCGCCCTTTGCGACTTCTACAATCTGCGCGAGCGCATCGAGAGGGTCGCCAACCGCGCCAAGATCCAGCGCGATCAGGTTGGTTTTGCCATTGGGCAGCACGGCCACTGGTGGTGGCGTACCTTCGAAATGGCCGCCATGATATAGCTCGGTCAAAGCCGACTGTACCGTGCCATCGCCGCCATTGACGATCAGGACCTTCGGTTTCACGCGCGCGATCATCTCGAGCGCTTTGGCGATCTGGCCGATTTCCTCGACCTCATAATGGAAGATGTCCGGATTTTTTGCGCAATAGGTACGAACCGCCGGCAACAGCGATCTGTTGCCGGTTGAATTGGGGTTCGAAAGGAGCGCAACTAAAGCCAAATATTTTCCGTTACATATATTTGAGGTTGATGGTTATCCGCGTCACGCCCGGTCCGGCCTGAAAAGCGACCTTGCTTACCGACGGTTTGCCAAGATTGAAGATGTTGATGCTGGGGTTGTTGGAGAAACCGCCGCCATCGTTGCGAATGTCGGTTTTGCCATTCGCGTTCAAATCATGACGAACCGCGATGCCATATTTCCCTTCGGCGGGGACGGGCACGCAAAATGACATGTTACCAGCATTGGCGCGGCTTTCGATCCGGTGCAGCCAGCTGCCCTTTGAGAGCCACGCGCTTCCGGTTGCAGGATAGGACTGCACGCGAATTTTGCCAGCGGACTGTTTTACGCCGCGCACGCTAACCAGCACTGCGGGGCCTTTGCCCGCAGAACAGCGCGACAAATCATTACCGATTTCCTGGCCAGCCAGAGCCGTGCCCGAACCGAGCGCCAGACCAGTGGCCGCCAAAAATGCAAAAAACTTATTCATTACAAAACTCCTGGAACGCTATTTCCGGCATCGTCACTTTGTCGGTGCCATCGATATTGCCCCTGAACCTGTAAGCGTCTATCGGGTGAGTTTGCGGCCAAATTAGGGTGACAGGGCGACCATAAGTTGAAATTTATCACTGCCACCGACCGCTACATCTTCAAGCTTGTATTGTTGCCGCTGCTCGCGACGCTCGCGATTGCAGCGTCGTTGCTGCTGCTCGAAAAGATGCTCAATCTGTTCGATTTTGTTGCAGCCGAGGGCGGACCTGTGAGCGTCGTCTGGCGCATGCTCGCCAATCTCATTCCGGAATATCTGTCGCTTGGCATTCCGATCGGCCTGTTGCTGGGTATCTTGCTGGCCTTCCGGCGCCTTGCAACCTCTTCGGAACTCGACATTTTTCGTGCTGTCGGAATGAGCTATTTCCGGCTGCTACGGGTGCCGTTCCTGTTTGCGATCACACTCGCTGCTGTCAACTTTGCCATTGTGGCTTATATTCAGCCGAGCGCGCGCTATTTGTACGAGGAGTTGCGTTTCGAGCTCCGCTCTGGCGCGTTCGGGGCGAAGGTCCGTGTCGGCGAGTTTAACAATGTGGGCAAAAATTTGACCGTCCGGATCGATGAGAGCCGGAATAATGGCAATGAGCTATCGGGCATGTTTGTCTATGCACAGAGCAATGGCGGCCAATCCATTGCGGTAACCGCGGAAGAAGGTCAGTTCCTGCGTACCGACGATCCCGACACGATATTGCTGCGTTTGGAAAAAGGTACGCTGGTGCACGATGCACCGACTTTCAAAACGCCCCGCGTTCTCAGCTTTACCAGCCATGATGTGCCGATCCCGCTGCCGCAAATCGAAAATTTCCGGACCCGTGGCGGCAAGGACAGGGAGTATCTGCTGACCGAACTGGTGAAGATCGGTGGCGATTCAGCGCGGCCGGCCGTCGAGCGCAATCAGGCGTGGGCCAACTTCCATTTCCGGCTCGTCGAGGTGGCGATGATGCTGCTGCTGCCGTTTCTTGCGCTTGCGCTCGCTATCCCGCCAAAAAGGTCGACCTCGGCTTTGGGTGTGTTCCTTTCGATTGTGATGGTCGTTACCTATCACAAGATCAACGAATATGCCGAAGGTGTTGGTGGCATGGGCATTGTCGACCCGTTCATTGCTTTATGGGTGCCGTTCCTGTGTTTTGCTGGCCTGATATTGTGGATGTATCATGTTATCGCGCATGTACCCGGGGGGCAGCCGATTGGCGCGCTTGAGGTGTTCGCCGACAAGGCTGGCAAGTCGATACGCAAGCTGTTCCGCTTTGGCCGCAAATCGCGGCTGGCGACCATCGGCATGCCCGGTCAGGACGCGCAATAATGCATTTTTTCCCTTCCAAAAACATCACATGGTACATGGCCCGGCTGTTCGTTATTCGCAGTCTTGCTGTGTTGGCCATGCTTGTGCTGGTGCTGATGACGCTCGACCTGCTCGGCGAGAGCGGCAAGATATTGTCGGTTTCAGGCAATGATCAGGGTGATGTCTTGCGTTATGTCAGCATGCGTGCACCACAGATTATTGCCCGGTTTCTGCCCTTTTCTGTCTTGCTCGGCACTCTGATTACATTTGCGGCGCTCAGCCAGAATAGCGAAGTCATCGCGATGAAGGCGGCGGGTCTGTCGGCCCACCAAATTTTGGCGCCGATGTTTGTCGCCAGCCTAGGTGTCGCGATCCTTTCCTTTGCTTTCAACGATACGGTGGTCGCGCCCAACACCGCGCGTTTGAAGGTCTGGCAGGAAGCCGAATATGGTACAGTGCCGCCCGATACTGGGGTGAAGACGAATGTGTGGGTGCGCGAGGGGCAGGATCTAATCAATGCGGGCACCGTGACCGGTACGGGCAATGCAACGCTGCTTGGCAATGTCAGCCTGTATCTACGCGCCAATGGCGGGTTGCGTCAGGTGATAAAGGCGCAGGAAGCGCGCTATACCGGCGAAGGCTGGCAGCTTAAGAATGTGAAATCCTTCGATGTTGCAACCACCGAACAGAAGACCTTTGAAGGCTTGGTAATTGGCAAGGGAATTTCCCCTGACCGGTTCAATTATGTGAAAGTCGACGGCGACAGTCTGGGCTTTTTGCCGCTGATGGGGGCAATCAACGATTTGAAGGCCGCGGGGCGGCGAACCGACAATCTCGAAGGAATATTGTGGCATAAATTGTCGGCGCCGCTTTCGACGTTGCTGATGCCTCTGCTGGCGGCGGTGGCGGCATTCGGTTTGGCGCGTTCGGGAGCTTTATTCTTGCGTGCCGTAATCGGAATGGCGCTTGGTTTTACCTATTTTGTCGCCGACAACTTCGCGCTCGCGATGGGGAATCTGGGGGCCTACCCGCCTTGGATTGCGGCTTGGGGTCCGTTCCTGCTGTTCCTGCTGATTGGCGAGACGGTGCTGGTCCGCACTGAAGAATAAGGAATAGAAATGCCCGACATCGTCATCCGGCCTGCGCTCACCAAAGCCGACAAAAAGGCATTCGTGGACCTGCCATTTCGCCTGTATGCCAACGATCCCAACTGGGTTCCGCCGTTGAAGGACGAGGTCCATGGTCTGATTACACCGGGAAAAAACCCGTGGTTCGAACATGGCGAAGCGGAGTTTTTCCTGGCTGAGCGGGGCGGGCAAGTGGTCGGGCGTATTTCCGCGCATATCGACCATCTGGCGCTAAAGCAGCCACCAGAGCAGGGCATGGGTCCTGGGTGTGGCAATTGGGGGATGTTCGAGGCCGAGGATGCAGCCGTGGCCGCAGCGCTCATTGCCCGGGCTGAAGACGCGCTCCGCGCCAAAGGCATGACCCGGTCAATGGGACCAATAAGCCTTGCGATGTGGGACGAGCCGGGATTACTCGTCGAGGGGTTTGACCATCCGCCGACCGTGATGATGGGGCATCATCAGGCGACCTATCAGGGCTGGGTTGAGGATGCAGGCTACGCAGGCGTCAAAGACCTGTATACCTACGCCATTCCCATCGATGTGCCGTTCCCTCCATTGGTAGAGCGTATTGTGGCATCGGGTGAACGCAATGATCGCATCGTCATCCGCCGCGTCGATAAGAGTAAGTTCAACGATGAAGCTGAGCTGATACTCAATATCCTCAACGACGCATGGAGCGATAATTGGGGTTTTGTGCCATTCACCGATGCCGAGATCGCCTATGCAGGCAAAAAGCTGAAGCCCATCGTGTATGAAGATCTGATCCGCATCGCCGAGGTCGACGGCGAGCCTGTTGCCTTCATGATGACGCTGCCCGATTTGAACGAGAAAATTGCCGGATTTGGCGGGTCATTGCTCCCATTCAATTGGGCAAAGCTATTGTGGTGGTTGCGCAAGCCCTCTGTGCGGACAATGCGTGTACCGTTAATGGGCGTGCTCAAAAAGTTTCAGTCATCCCGTATGGCAAGCCAGCTGGCCTTCATGCTGGTTGAACTGATCCGTCAGGATTCGGTTGCAAAGTTCGGCGCTGTGCGGGGCGAATTTGGCTGGGTGCTGGACGACAATGGACCAATGAAGTCGGTCGGCGAAGCGATAAACGGGAAAATCAACAAGATATACCGCATCTATGAGAAGCCGCTGTAACGCCACTTCAGCGTTTGCGACATTTTCATACACTTTCAAAGTTGCGTTGTGAGGTGGTGCGCGTAGCATTGCCGTCGAGTGCAGGGCTGTTTGCCCAAATGTTCGGGAGTGAACATGACAGTCGAAGCCGCAATAGCTGCCAACCGTTTTGGCCTTGGTGCCAGACCGACCGAAGCCGGGATAGCTAACCCACGCTCTTGGCTGAAAAACCAGATATCCAGTTTTGAGCCATCTCCGCCTGAACTGGCTGGGCAACCGGCCCGTGCCGAAATTGCTGCGGAATTTCGCGAATATCAGCTCGACCGGAAAGACCGGCGCGAAGTCAAGAAGGCGGCGGCGATGCAGTCCGATCAGGAAGCAATCGATCCCGCCAAAATCGAGAAAGTCGTCAACAATTTGCGCGTGCGTTATGTTGCGGCGGCGGACGCCAGAGTCGATGCCGCGCTCGCCAGCGATACCCCATTCGCCGAGCGCTTGGTGCATTTCTGGAGCAATCATTTTGCGGTCTCCATCGACAAATTGCCAGTTCTGGCGTTGGGCGGCGATTTCGAATTCAACGCAATCCGGCACAACGTTATGGGCAAATTCTCCGACCTTCTGATTGCGGCAGTCACTCATCCGGCGATGCTGCTTTATCTCGATCAGGCGCAATCGATTGGACCCAACAGTCCGCTAGCCGCCGGGATTGCTGCGCGGCGAAACAAGGAACTTGGCCTGAACGAGAATCTCGCGCGCGAGATATTGGAGCTGCACACTTTGGGGGTTCGTACCGCTTATACCCAGGCCGATGTGGCCGAATTTGCCCGCGCGTTGACAGGTTATACCGTCGGCGGCATGACCAAAGGCCCGGTGCCGCGACTGCTGCTGCAGAATGGCAAACCCGGCGACAGCCTGTTTTTCGAACCGATCCACGAACCTGGCGACCGGCGGATTATGGGCAAAGTTTATGGCGAGCGGGGTGCTGCGCAAGCGAAAGCGATATTTGCCGATATCGCGACACATCCGGCGACCGCCAAGCATATTGCAACCAAATTGGCGGCGCATTTTGTTGCCGATGTACCACCGCCTTTGCTGGTGGCGCGCCTCGAAAAGGCATTTCTGCAAAGCGGCGGCGATTTGCCGACGGTATACCGCGCGCTCATTGACTCGCCGGAAGCATGGGCGTCGCAGCCAGCGAAGTTCAAGTCGCCTTGGGACTGGGTCATATCCAGCCTGCGGGCGCTCGACGTGCGCGAACTCGCCAATCGCAACCGGCAATCGGTGGCGATGTTCAATCAATTGGGTCAGCCGATCTGGAAGCCGGGTTCTCCATCGGGCTATGCCGATACCGCCGAGAACTGGGCGGGAGGCGCAGCGCTGATGCGGCGCGTGGAAATCGCCAGCCGCCTTGCCGAGCGCAGCGCCAATCGCGTCGACGCCCGGACGCTCGCGCCGCGCGTACTCGCCGGGCAGTTGGGAAAGACGACAACCGAAAGCATCGCGAGAGCGGAGAGCCCATCCCAAGGACTCGCCCTCATGCTGCTGTCACCTGAATTTTTGCGGAGATAGGGTTATGCTGAACCGCCGCTTTTTCGTCGCATCGGGTCTTACAGGGATTGCGCTTACTTCGCTGCCTTGTCTCGCGTGGGCCGCCCCCGCCACGAACAAGAAATTCGTGTTCATCATCCAGCGCGGTGCCGCCGATGGCTTGGCGACGCTTGCGCCCACCGGCGACCCAGACTTTCTGCGCGCACGCGGTGATGAAGCGTCCGAGGCGCTTACGGGAACAAAGCTCGACAGCTTCTTCACGCTCCACGCCGCAATGCCCGAAAGCGCCAAGCTGTTTTCGGCAAAACAGGCAAGTTTCGTCCATGCCTTGGCATCTGGCTATCGCGAGCGTTCGCATTTCGATGCCCAGAACATGCTCGAATCGGGCGCCGGACGACCATATGGTAGCGACGACGGCTGGTTAGGGCGCTTGCTAACCATTCTGCCTAAAGACGAAGCCAAGGCAATGGCGGTTGCGCCTGCTGTGCCGCTGGCATTGCGCGGACCCATCGCAGCGAACAGCTATGCGCCGTCGCGGCTACCAGATGCCAACGCAGATTTGATGCAGCGGCTCACCAGCCTGTATGCGGAGGACCAGCAGCTCGCCCATCTCTGGAGCGGGGCGCAGGCCGCAGAGGCGATGGCCGGTACGCCTGCCGATCAGGCATTGAAGGGTGGCGCCGCGCTCGGCCAAATGGCGGCGGGTTTGATGGCTGGGCCGAATGGCGCCCGGATCGTCATGCTCGAAACCAACGGATGGGATACGCATTTCCAGCAGAGAGGGCGGTTGACCGCAGGTTTGAAACAGCTCGATGCGCTGATTGGCGCGCTTCGCGATAATCTGGGTGCAGAATGGAACAACACGCTGGTGATGGTCGCAACCGAATTTGGACGCACCGTCGCTTTTAACGGAACCGGCGGCACCGATCATGGCACTGCCAGTGCGGCGATGCTGTTCGGTGGCTCGCTGGCGAACGGCGGCAAGGTCGCCGCCGACTGGCCGGGGCTCGCAGCGCCGAAGCTATATGAAGGGCGTGATCTGAAGCCGACGATGCGGTTTGAACAATTTGCGAGTGATGCCGTTGCTGCGCATTACGCGATTGATCCCGTCAAAACGAGGCGGACCTTGTTCCCTGAATTCACCTGAGTTGCAGATTTTGCGATGCGCGTGCATCAACGGGCCATGACCCGTTGTTATCGGCTGGACAGGCCCTTCCACGACATTGCGCTCACGTTCGACGCGCATCAAGGGCCTGACCCTTGGGGAGGTGGCAATTTGCATCCCGGCGAGTTCGCGCCAGTGATCGTCCGGTCGCAAAAGATGCAGCAACGCGTCGTCCGCCCGATGGTCTGGGGCTATCCTGCGCCCGATGGCATTGCGCCAAATGGTGAAGTGAACTGGGTGCCGACGGTCCGCAACGTCGAAAGTCCGTTCTGGATCGGCAATTTGCGGCATAGCGAACTGCGTTGCCTTGTTCCGGCCACCGCCTTCCTGTTACGCTCCAAGGGCAGGGAACAGGCCTTCGCGCTTCCCGACCAGCCATTATTCGCAATGGCCGGCATTTGGCGCGATTTGACCGATATGCCGGTTTTCGCAATAGTATCGAGCGATGCCACGGGCGAGGTGAAGGATAAGGGGGCGAGCAGCATGCCGGTTATTCTCGATAAAGCGCAGCAGCAGCGCTGGTTGACCGCGGACTGGAAAGAGGCGTCTTTGTTGGTTGCGCCATATGCAGGCGCGCTTGCGACATGTGCGTAGTCGCGATTGCCTGGGCCGCGCATCCCCGGTGGCGGCTGGTGGTTGCGGGTAATCGCGATGAATATCACGCCCGCGATTCTACGCCGCTCGCGCGGTGGGACGATTCGCCGGATATAATTGCAGGTCGCGATCTGGTCTCTGGCGGAACCTGGATAGGCGTGAGCGAGGCTGGTCGGTTTGCCGTCGTGACCAACATCCGCAATCCTGAAGGGCCAGACCCGGCCAAGGCGTCCCGCGGCGCTTTGGTGAGCGATTGGCTGGAGCGCGGGACCGTGCCGGATAGGCTGGATGCGTTTAACCCGTTCAACCTCATCCTTGGAGATGCCGATAGTCTCGAATATCTGGCCAACCGTCCGGCCGACGTCCGTGAACCTCTGGCCGCGGGCATCCACAGCTTGTCCAATGCCATCGCGAACGAGCACTGGCCGCGCAAGGACAGGTTGAATTCGATGATGACCGACTGGCTGAAGGGAGCTGCGGACCAACCGGAGCAATTGTTGGAGTGCCTTGCCGACGAAAGCCTGCCGGATCGCGATGCTCATCCGATTTTTATCAAAAGCCCGGTTTACGGCACGCGCTGTAGCACGGTCATTGTCGTTGATAACGAGGGTCTGGGGCAGATTATTGAACGCAGTTTTGACGCAGATGGATTAGCAGTCGCCGAAAGTCGTTTGAACTTCAGCTGGCACGGTTGACCGCAAGCAAGGAACAGCGCCTCCACTTCCGCGTTTGCCTTTCCGACCTTCAGGAAAGGATGCCCCATGACACCGACAGATAACAGCCCACCGGCGACCAACGCTGCTGCGAATGAAAATGCTGAAGATGCCGCAATCACTGCAACTGGTGCCGACATCGATAACGACCACGCGGATGAAAAGCCGCTAGACCGTTCGCAGGACGCGCCGCAGAACGACAACTCGGAACAGGATGATGAACCGGCGCAAGCGCAGACTGTTGCCGGTGACGCCATGCGCAGTGAGTCTAGCTCTCCTCTCGGACAAGAGAGCGAACATGGCGGTCATCCTAACCCTGCTCAGCTTGGGGCGGATGACGCTCAGGACGTTGTCGATCACATGAACCAGATGGAACGCAGCGGCCAGATCGACATGGATGCCTATCGCGGTGAACGAAATGACGACGACGAAACCGAGATGCTCGGACAAAGCGGCATGGAGCCGGAAGACCTAGATGAGCATGGCAACAAACCGCGCGATCAGCAGTTCACGCCGGTCGAATAGTTTTCCCCAAGGCATTCAATATGGAGTGTCGTAAGGAGCGGAAGGGCCCGTTCTCCCCAACCGGAGGGCGGGCCTATTTTTGCGTCTTGGCTTTCGCCTTGTGCGCCGCAATATCGGCATCGAGTGCAGCGATACGAAGCCGCTCGGCAGAATCCTTCGGCAGTCCCTTCAAGCGCGCGGTGGCCCAAAGGCTTCGGCGTTCAGATTCAAGTGCTTTAAGATATAAGTCGGCCATGCCGCTGCCTTAGGCCGATCCGTTCACGGCGTAAACAGTGGTTGGGGTTTCGCAGAAACTATGGCTGCCATCGGCAAAGCGCCATAGATATGCGGAAACAAAGCGCCACCGCGCGACACTTCCCACTTAATCACGCCGTCCAGCATCGCCAAATCGACTTCGGCAATGACCAGATCCTTTTGGCCAGCAAAATGCTTGTCGAGCGTGCCCTGTAGCTGTTCCGTGGTGGACAGGTGGATATAGCCATCTGCAAGGTCAACCGGCGCGCCATGAAACATATTGTCGGCTTGGAATTGAACCCATTGCCCGGCGGTCAGGATTTTGAATGCTGTGCTTGGATGGGATGCTTCTGTCATCTAGTTTCCATGAAGAAACAACGGTCCGCAGGCAAGTTCCATCGGCTCATCGCAAAAACTGTGGTAATAAAGTAACACGCGCTTGTTGTTTTATATTCATGAAACGGATTGGGAACCCATTTCGTTTGTTCATTGGCGTCGCAATGACGGCGTCAGTTTGACAATAAATGGAATATCAAAATGCGTAAGATTCTAATTGGTGCGGCTCTCCTCTCCACCGCACTTGCCACTCCAGCATTCGCTCAGGAAAGCGCACCTTTCACTGGCCCGCACATCGAAGGCCTCGTCGGATATGATGATGTCAGCGAAGGCGAAGGCAATGTCATGTACGGCGTCTCCGGCGGTTACGACTTTCAACTTGGCGGCGTGATTGCCGGTATTGAAGGCGAATTTGCCGATTCCGAAGTGAAAGGCACCGCAAACGACCTCGTCACCACTGGCGACAGCTTCCGTCTCAACACAGACCGGGACCTGTATGTCGGCGCGCGCCTCGGCGTTGCTGTTACTCCTACCACGATGATCTATGCCAAGGGTGGCTACACCAATGCCAAATTCGAAGGCCGGTTTAACGATGGTGCAGGCACTATCTATAACAATGGCGTAACCGCCGACGGTTATCGCGTTGGTGCCGGTATCGAACAGAAATTCAACCTGTTTGGACCAAGCGGTTTCATCAAGGCCGAATATCGGTATTCGAATTACCAGAATCTCGACATTGGTCAGAATGACTTCGATCTGGAAACCGACATCGACCGCCATCAGGCAGTTGTTGGGGTAGGCGTTCGTTTCTAGTCTGACACATTAGCAGCGGGTGTGACGTCCGCTGTGACAGAGCCGCCGGGGTGTCAAACCTCGGCGGCTTTTTTGGGCTAATTCCTGCCCAAGCGCGCAACAATGGTGACAAAAAACGCGGTCGACCAGCCGAGTAAAAGCAAGCCATTAATGCCCTCTATTGCCGCCACCAGCCGCCATGCGGGCTCGATATAGCGGTCGTCGAAGCCGATACCGGCATAGCTGATTGTTGAAAAATAGACCGCGGTTTCGAGGCTATCGACCGCGCCGATGGCTTCATACAAAAACGCGTAAAGCCAGATTTCGACGCCGTGCAGCGTGAACAGCCCGATCACCAGTGCTAGCGTGAACAGCATCGTGCGGAGCGACATGGCTTGCAAATGATGCGCCCGCTCGACCTGGACTTCGCTGCGCAAGCTGTGCCCAAGCAACGCCAGCCCGCCGCCGTGGATCACCACGGTTAGTAGCACCATGATAGTTGAAACGAAAAGCTGGGTGACCATGCCCCTACATGCAGTCGGTGCAGAGCGTCGCCTCTGGCATGGCGGCCAGCCGGGCGGCCGCAATTTCCTCACCACAGGACAGGCATTTGCCATAATGGCCAGCGTCTATCCGGCCAATAGCGGCGCGGACTGATCCAATCTCCGCCATCACCATGTCGTCTTCGGTGGCGAGCGCGGCATCATCCTCCATCTCGGTGGCTTGCTCCCCAGAGTCGGCGCTCATCGGCTCGGTCAGCTCGGTCTCAATGCGCGTTGCGCGGCGTTCGAGTTCGGCCAGCCGGGCGGCGAGTTTATCCCGGACAGCAGCAAGGTCGCTCATGTCGCTGCATCTTGGGCGGCAAGCGCCGTCGTAACTTCGTCCAGCAGCGCCAGCCGTTCTTTCTTTAATTCCTCTGTCCGGTCATCCGATGCGGCCTCGATACCGCTATCGATCCGGTGGATTTCGCGATTCAAAACATGATAGCGATCAGCAAGCGTGGCAAACCTCGGATCGCTGGCTTTCAATACATGGATTTGCGCGGTTGCCGCGGGAAATTCATCGTGCAACTCATGTGGTGTGTGTGACATCATATTCCCTTTTGTTGTGGTGCTGGCGACGAGCATAGGCCGATAAATCGGATAATCATTGCGCTGAATCAAAAATAATGGCGCGATTTTTCAATCAACAGGGATTGCTAGCGAATGAACAGGACAGCCGCTAAAGTGGACCGATGAGATATCGCGGCCGATTTGGATATATTTTGATGGCCACTGGCATGCTGGTGTCGCTTGCAGGGACGGCGCAGGCGGATGAAGCGCAGGGGGGTGAGAAATTGCCCAAAGCCGTTAAGGTCCCGCCCGCACCTATGCCCGTGCTGCCGCCTGCGGTGATCGATGATGCGCTGGCTATCGGTGGCGAGGACATAGAAGCGCGCAAAGTACGAAGCCGGATGACCATCGCAGTTCAGGTCAACGGCAGCGGTCCTTACCGCTTCGTTGTCGATAGCGGCGCGGACAGTTCTGTCATCGGCGCACGGGTTGCCCGCGCATTGCAACTGCCGGTCGGGTCGCAGGTTACGCTCAATGGAATGACGGGCAGCAGCATTGTCCCACGCGTGCTGGTCGACGAACTTGGGCTTGGGCCGGTTCGTGTCGCCAATCTTGAACTTCCGGTGCTGCAGGAACACGATATGGGCGGCGATGGAATGCTGGGTATCGATGCGCTGGCCGAAGAAAGGTTGATGCTCGATTTCGAAAAGCGCCTGATCACCGTAGAGGATGCAAGCAAGCCCCCAATACGCATGGATGGGGAGATTGTTGTCACGGCACGCCGGCGGCGCGGGCAGTTGATCCTGACTCAAGCGAAGGCAAATGGCCGTACAGTCAACGCCGTTGTCGACACAGGTACCGAAATCACCATTGGCAATTCGGTGCTGCGCGAACAGATTCTGCGGCGTGGCGGCAAGGTGGAAAAAATTGAGGTTACCGGCGTGACCGGCGTCACCGCCGAACTCGACCTGGCCCATGTCGGTGAAATCCGGCTGGGGCGGGTTATCCTGCGCAATGTTCCGATCGCTTTCGCCGATGTGCCGCCATTTGAGGTTTTCGGCCTGGCAAAGGAACCGGCAATGCTGCTCGGCACCGATCTGATGGAAACATTCCGCCGAGTCAGTCTCGATTTCCGGGCACGCAAAGTCCGCTTTCAACTAAGAAAATGCGAGTCGACCGGCATCATTATCAGCACCGCGCGATCTTCTATATCACGGCTCGGGGTCGAGCAGGGCAACACCGACGCCTGCCGGCGCTGAAGGCGATCATCTGGCAATTGCCATAGCTCAATCCATGCGCGCGTCGGCAATTGTTCCAAAAATCAGCACTGCGGCGAAGGCGAGGACCATACCGGCGAACAGAGCAACGAAGGGAATTTGAAACATGTCCATGATGGGCTCCTTTATTTGAAGTGGGGCCAGAATAATCGCCCGTGTGACGACTTTCCTTGATCTGCGTCAAACGGTGTGGGTTTCGCTGGATCCTAACGGGACGGCGGTGACCAAAGCGCTTTGCGCCTTAATATTTCTGCGTTAAGCTATTGCCGGGTCGCTCCAGAGGAGAGCGAAATATGAATCCGAACAAGGCCCTGTGGGAAAAAGGTGACTTCACCCGGTTGGCGGCGTGCATGCGCGATAGCGGTGCGGCATTGGTCGAAAGCGTCGGCGTTGGTCCCGACATGCGCGTGCTTGATCTCGGCTGCGGCGATGGCACGACCGCGATTCCGTCGGCGCAGGCAGGGGCAGATGTGCTGGGCGTAGATATCGCCAGCAATCTGGTTGCTGCAGGTACCGCCCGCGCGGCCGAGCTCGGGCTTGGCAACATCGCGTTTCAAGAAGGCGACGCCTCCGCGCTCACTGACTTGACCGATGACAGCTTCGACCTTGTAGTCAGCATTTTTGGCGCGATGTTTGCGCCGCGTCCTTACGACGTCGCCGCCGAAATGGTCCGCGTGGCAAAGCCCGGCGGACGGATTGTCATGGGCAACTGGATTCCCGGTGACCCGACCCTGATCGCGCAAGTGCTGAAGGTCAGCGCCGCTTATGCGCCGCCCCCGCCCGAAGGCTTTGTCAGCCCGGTGCTGTGGGGCAAGGAAGACGAAGTGCGCGCGCGCTTTGCCGCCGCAGGTGTGCCCGAAGCCAACCTGTCCGCAACCCGCGAGCTGTACACCTTCCGCTTCGACGGCGCGCCGAAAGCCTTCGTCGACCTGTTCCGTACTTATTACGGCCCGACAATGAACGCGTTCGAGGCCGCCGAAAAAGACGGCCGCGCGGATGCTTTATATGGCGAACTGGTCGCTTTGTTCGAACAGGAAAATGTCAGTGGCGATCCGGCGCGGACCGAAATCCCGGCGGCGTTTCTGAAGGTGCTGGTCAGCGTTCCCTGAACGGGTGTGATGGGATAAGGTGCAGCTATGCGCGCAACTTACTCCCACCCGATCAACGCAGGCGCGATCTATTTCGCGCTGATCTTTGCGCTGGGGTTCGTACTCGGGACGATCCGCGTATTGTGGCTGGTTCCGGCGACAGGGGAAACCGCGGCGGTCTTGATTGAGCAGCCCATCATGCTGACCGCCAGCTGGTTTGCGGCGGGCTGGCTGGTCAAGCGGCACAGCCTTGTGACGATGGGCGAACGGGCAGCGATGGGTGCGGTGGCATTAATGCTGCTGTTCATCGCGGAGCCTATGTTGGCCTATGCGCTGTTTGGCCAGTCGCCGCAGGAGTGGTTGGCCGGCGTGTTCACGATGCCCGGGCCAATCGGTCTGGCGGGGCAGATAGCGTTCGGCCTGATGCCGTTGCTTATCCCCCACAGGCTCACCAATTGGGAAAGGTAAACGACACCTGTGAGTTGAACTCGCCGATTTTGTAGCTCGCGCCTTCGCAGACCGGCGTGACGTCCTGCGGCGTGAACGCGCCGCTTGCCGCCAGATTGGCTTTGCCTTTGCCGGCCGGGGTCAGCGTGATAGTGACCCCGCCCAAATTCGCGCTGCCCGCTTTGTCGAGTGGCAGTTCGATGCGGTTTTCCTTGCGCCTGCCGATGCTGGACCCCCAATACCATAATTGAACCGATTTGCCCGACATGCCCGAAACCTCGATCTTGCGCGACGCAGGATAGCTGTCGAGTGGGCCGCCATTTTTGGCACCGGCCACGGGTGGCGGCGCGCTGTCGGTCCAGCCGATTTGCGGGCTCAACGGCATGTCGAGCCGCGAATAGCTGAGCCCCATATTCCCGCTCTTCGGCCGCCAGGCATTGTCATATTTGCCATCATCGTCGCGGTCTTCAAGGCAGATCCAGCGATAATGACCTTCGCCGGTCGCCCCACCGAACAGGCCATTTTGCCAGCCGATTGAGCAATGCCGGTCAACCCCGCCCAGCCCGCGCCAGATGGTGATTTGCGACCCTGCGGCGAGTGGCACCGCCTTTGACAGCGATTTGCCCTTGTCGTCGAGCAGGTTGATGTCGCTCGCCAGATAGCGCTTTACAGGCGTGATGGCATATTCCTGTTGCGCGATGATGAGCCCTTTGCGCGCCAGCGTCGCGGTGGTCAGATATTCCTGCTTAGCAGTAGTGGGTTCGTTCATCACCAACGCCCAGCTCTGCACTGGCGCGCCATAGGGACCAAAAGGCCCGCTCCAGCAATTCTCGTCCGCCACCGCTGCTGACGGCAGGCTGGCAAGCAATCCCAATGTTATGATTTTCCGCATACGACCCCCCTGCGATGTTATGGAGAAGCTATATAATTTGAATTTATCCTGCAAGCATCCAGCCACCGGCCAATGCGGCGGCGAAAACCTGTAATATCGCGGTCTGGTGCAGGTTGCTGGAAAAGGGCTGCTTGTGCGTCTTGTGCCTGAATAGCGCGCGGCCTGTGTATGCGCCGATGGTGCCGCCGAGGAATGCCCAGAGAAGCAACGTCCCCTCCGACACGCGCCATGAGCCTTTTTCGGCGCGGATCTTGTCGAGGCCGAACAGGATGAAGGTCCACAGGTTGACCAGCACAAATGCAGCAAGAGCGTTGGGCAAAGTGAGGAGGGTGGTGATGTCCATTTGCCTTAACCCTTGTATCCCTCTCCCGTCGGGAGAGGGTTGCGCAGACTTGCCGCCTTGGCGGCTAGTCGTAGCTGGGTGAGGGGATGTGCCCTATCGACAGCGCAGAACCCCTCACCAACTCCGCCTAACTCGCTTTCGCTCGTAAGGCTACATATCCTCTCCCAATGGGAGAGGGGAGGTGGCTGGTCAATAATGCGGCTCACACGCCACGCCGTCATTATCGCCGTCCATATGTTCGCCATAGCCGGGGCTGCCGCGATAGAGCGGGGCTTTGCCGGCGGCGCGGACTTCATTGCAAACCCTCTCTCCCCTTTAGGGGAGAGATACGAAGCCTTATCGCTGCAAGCGATTAGGCGAAGTTGAGAGGGGGAGGTTGTGCAATATCCTCACCGTCCAGCCCCTCTCCGCTGCGACTAACCGCCTTCGCCAAGGCTACGGCGCTAAGTCTCGCTCCTCTCCCCCTACGGGAGAGAGGGGAGTTCATGGTCAATAATGCGGCTCGCAAGCAATACCGTCGCCATCGCCGTCCATATGTTCGCCATAGCCGGGGCTGCCGCGATAGAGCGGGGCTTTGCCGGCGGCGCGGACTTCGTTGCAGCCTTCATAATAGACAGATTGCTCCACCGCATCGCGCGCCGCGATTTCTTCCTCGGTCAGCCTGAGAAATTATAGACGGCAAGGAAGGTCAGGACGACCAAAGGAGCAGCGGTTTTGAGGAACGAGTCGCGGGCCATTGCCCTGAAATGGCATGGGGGTGGTTAAGGGGAGGTTGAGGGGTGGGGACGCAAATTGCGCCCCCACCGCTTAATTCCGATGACAGGCGTTGCAGCAATAATAACAGCCATCGGCTGTTGAATAATACCGCTTTGCTTCTGCCTTCGCAGGACCGCACGAGGCGAAATCGCCAAGATATTTCCTGTTGCTTTCATAAGGCATGAAATTGCAACCCAGCCGATGGACCTCGTGGTCCCCGTTCGCCTGCGCATTCATGTTCACATAATAGTAGGCCATCCGCTTACGTCCGCCTACTTTTTAGTGTCGCCGTAACCGGGCTTGGGCATGCGTTCGACGACGTGAGTCGAACCCTTCCGCTCGGCAACTTTGACGGGTGTAAAACGACCAGTGCCTGCATTGCGACCGATCGGAAATGTCTTGCTGGTCTTCGACATAGCAAGTGTTCCTTCTTCTTAAAAATGTGACCGTTGAATCGGCACAAAAGAAGATGTATGGCCACAGTGCTTGGCTGAGGTACATCCTCACCAGTTGGCTAAGGTGGTCACACTACCTTAGCGTTCCAGGAGGCGGGTTCCGTGATCAGACGGTGCCCGCCTTTTGCATTTGAGGCTGTAGGATTTTCTTGATTTATTGTCAAGAAAAAGGGGCACCCAAAATGTGGATGCCCCTCCGAAATTCAGGCGGCAATATCGATATCGCCGTACCAATCTTCGTCAGCGTCTGACTCATCATCATGATCGATTGATGTACGCTCTACTACGTGAAAATGAAGCCGTAACGGTTCATGCGAATCATAAACTGCTTCAATCTGCATCGAACGGATGCTGTCTTTGAGCCTTTCGAAGGCTTTTCTGAACATTGATAGCTTCAATAAGGCGTCCTCATTTTCTACATGCTGCTCAATATCATCGGGCAGTTCTAACGTGTCCACAAGAACACTTAGGCGTAAAAATTTTTCAATTCCCGGTGACAAAACAGCTTTGTCTGTTTCGCAACGGGAAAAATGTTCAGGGCCAACCGAAATCATATCGGCCAGTTCTTTCGCCTTGATTGATAACGCTTTTCTTACAAACTTAATATCCTTGCCTGACAGTTTGCGCGGATGAATGAGCCTAGAAATCGCAACTTGTCTTAATAGGCCTCTCGGATTTGGAATCGTCGTCTTAATCACGTTCCCATTTTTATCTTCTGTCTGCTTTACAGATTTGCAAAGAACAATTTCAAAGGGTGCTCCGAGATGATCAGCCACATATTCAGGCAATACGCTTGTTGTGGGTGAAGTAGTCATTGTCTTGCTCCGAATGGTTTTCCACATTCAATATGCAGATGCCTCTCCCTATCGGCTCGATAGAGATGGTTATGCACAAATGCTCGCCATCGATCGCTGTTCCAACAATTTGATATTCCGAAACATGAGCTTCCTCCTTGTTGGCAGTTGTTACACGGCCGAATTCGAGAACATACAGCACATCCGCATATTCAAGACCCAGCCGACTCCAACTGAGTTCGGAAGATGGCGTGTGAGATACATCGCCGGAAAGGTGTTCCAGCCAGCAATCCACATAATCTCTTGCAAGTGATAACTTGGCTTTTGCCATCTTCTCACCCTCCGTTGGTAGCACCAAATTGTTAATGGAAACTTGATTTTAAGTCAATAAAGTTTATTCCGCCGCAACCCCTGCCTGTTCGAACATATCCACACCGTCATTCTCGGCGGCTGGCTCAATGCCGATGATCTTCTTCTTGCGGTTGTCGAAGCTGTTCCACACCTGGCCCCAATCGCCGCGGGTGCTGGCTTTGCTATATTCGGTCGCGCGGGTTTCGAAGAAGTTGGCGTGCTCGACACCGTTCAAGAGTGGCGCGAGCCATGGCAGCGGGTGGTCTTCGACCATGTAGATCGCGGGCAGGCCCAACTGGCCCAGACGCCAGTCGGCGATGTAGCGGATGTAGCGCTTGATTTCCTTGGCGGTCATGCCGGGCACGGGGCCCATTTCGAACGCGAGGTCGATGAAGCTGTCTTCCAGACGGACGACCTTCTGGCAACAATCGATAATGTCTTCCTTTACCGCCTTGGTCAGGCAGCCGCGCTCTGCACAAAAAGCGTGGAACAGCTTGGTGATGCCTTCGCAATGCAGGCTTTCGTCGCGGACCGACCAGGATACGATCTGCCCCATGCCCTTCATCTTGTTGAAGCGCGGGAAGTTCATCAGCATCGCGAACGATGCGAACAGCTGTAGCCCCTCGGTAAAGCCGCCGAACATGGCGAGCGTGCGGGCGATATCTTCATCGCTGTCGACGCCGAACTGGTGGATATAATCGACCTTCGCAGCCATTTCCTCATATTCGAGGAAGGCGCTATATTCGCTTTCGGGCATGCCGATGGTGTCGAGAAGGTGCGAATATGCGGCGATGTGGACGGTTTCCATGTTGGAAAACGCGGTCAGCATCATCTTGACTTCGGTCGGCTTGAACACGCGGCCGTAATTTTCGTGGTAGCAATTCTGCACCTCGATATCGGCCTGTGTGAAGAAGCGGAAGATTTGCGTGAGCAGGTTGCGTTCGTGATCCGAAAGCTTCTGCGCCCAGTCGCGGCAATCTTCGCCCAGCGGCACCTCTTCGGGCAACCAGTGGATCTGCTGCTGGCGTTTCCAGAAGTCATAGGCCCAAGGATATTCAAAGGGCTTGTAGCTATTACGGGCTTCTAACAGGGACATCTTCTTCTTCCTCAGTTCAAACAATCAGGCCAGTGCCGAGAAGGCCAATGCCAATGAAAAACACACCAAATATAATCATCAACCAGCATTGGATTTTGCCCCATGCCCGATCAAAGGGCGTTAGCGGCAATGGCTCCTCGCCAGTGGCTTTGAGGATGCTGCCCTCTATCAGGCTGATTCCATCCTCGTAGCTTTTCGTTTTCAATCCCCTAATTCCCAGCCAGAGCATCAATCCACCCATTGGCAAAAAAAGAAGGAGTTTAAGAACCAACCTTATTTACTCGGTCAAAGTACCACTTTGACCGAAACTACTGACACGCCAGACATTCTTCGTAATCGGTCTGTGCGGCGAGCTCCATTACGGGCGCTTCCGCCGTATTGTCGGCTTCGACGCCGCCGGCAAAACCGGCGCGCTGTATGGACTTTGAGCGCAGATAATAAAGCGACTTCACGCCCAGTTCCCACGCGCGGAAGTGGAGCATCAGCAGGTCCCATTTTTCCACGTCGGCAGGGATATAGAGGTTCAGCGACGTTGCCTGATCGATATAGGGCGTGCGGTCAGCGGCGAGTTCGATCAGCCAGCGCTGGTCGATCTCGAAGCTCGTTTTGAACGTGTCCTTTTCCTCAGGGCTGAGGAAATCGAGATGCTGGACGCTGCCACCCTTTTCGAGGATGCTGTTCCAGACATTCGTGCTGTCCTTGGCCTTCGCCTGAAGCAGCTTCTCCAGATATGGGTTCTTGACGATGAAGCTGCCCGACAGGGTCTTGTGCGTGTAGATATTCGCCGGGATCGGCTCGATACACGCGCTGGTGCCACCGCAGATGATCGAAATCGACGCGGTCGGCGCGATTGCCATCTTGCAGCTGAACCGCTCCATGACGCCCATGTCTTCGGCATCGGGGCAGGCGCCGCGTTCGTTGGCGAGCATCATCGATGCTTCGTCGACCTGAGCGCGGATATGCTTGAAGAACTTCATGTTCCATGATTTTGCGAGCGCGCTTTCAAAGCCGACGCCGCGTGACTGCAGGAAGCTGTGATAGCCCATGACACCAAGGCCGACCGAACGTTCGCGGGCGGCGGAATATTTCGCACGGCGCATCTCGTCGGGCGCACGGTCGATAAAGTCCTGCAGGACATTGTCGAGCATGCGCATCACGTCTTCGATGAACTGCTTGTCGGTGCTCCACTCATCCCAAGTTTCGAGATTGAGCGACGACAGACAGCAGACCGCCGTGCGATCATTACCCAGGTGATCGCGACCCGTGGGCAAAGTGATTTCACTGCAAAGGTTGGATGTCGAAACCTTGAGGCCGAGATCGCGGTGATGCTTTGGCATCGCGTTGTTCACGGTGTCGCTAAAGATGATATAGGGCTCGCCGGTCGCCAGACGCGTTTCGACGAGCTTCTGGAACAGCGAGCGCGCATCTATAGTACTGCGCACTTCGCCAGTCTTGGGGCTGCGCAGGTCGAATTCGTCGCCATTACGCACCGCTTCCATGAATTCGTCGGTGAGCAATACGCCGTGGTGCAGGTTCAGCGCCTTGCGGTTGAAGTCACCCGACGGTTTACGGATTTCAAGGAATTCCTCGATTTCGGGATGGCTGACGTCGAGATAGCAGGCCGCCGAACCACGGCGCAGTGAGCCTTGCGAAATTGCGAGAGTAAGGCTGTCCATAACGCGGACGAACGGAATGATGCCGCTGGTCTTGCCATTGAGGCCCACAGGCTCACCGATGCCGCGCACGCTGCCCCAATAGGTGCCAATGCCGCCGCCGCGTGACGCGAGCCAGACATTCTCGTTCCAGGTGTTGACGATGCCCTCTAGGCTGTCGTCGACGCTGTTCAGATAGCACGAAATGGGAAGGCCGCGACCGGTGCCGCCGTTCGACAGAACGGGGGTGGCGGGCATGAACCAAAGCTTCGAGATATAATCATAGAGCCGCTGCGCATGGTCTTGGTCATCGGCATAAGCCGACGCGACGCGCGCAAACAGATCCTGATAGTTTTCGCCGGGCAGCAGGTAACGGTCCTGCAACGTGTCCTTGCCAAATTCGGTGAGCAGCGCGTCGCGGCTTTCGTCGGTGACGATAGTGAACCGACGTGCGTCAACGGTCTTGCTGTCGCTCTCCGCTTTTTCATAAGCTGCATCGGTATTCGTTGCCGCTTTTTTGGACGTAGCTTTACCGTCAGCCTTCTCAGCCGTTTCGGTCTTCGCCTCGGTTACCAATTCTGCTTCCAGCACATCGTTCATCTCTAATTCGGCCCCCCGGCCAGTATCTCTAAAATCCATTTCAGCCCCTATGTCCTTATCCATGGCGATTCGTGGCAACCCTGTCGGCCACAACCGCCCTGTAATCCCGTTGCGAAGAGATGTTCTCTTCTTGTTCGACTCAGGGCACGAAAGTCCCTCTTAGCATTTTTTGGACATCGCAGGGTGCAAAATTCGACTTGTCCCCAGCTTATCGACGGAAAAAATCTCCCCGCCGGCAGAATCACGGTCTGCAGCTTAAAGCACAATCTATGGTGATGCCCCCTACGGCCAACCGCTACCTATAGTGCCTTAATCAGTTTCAGACGCAAGAGGGTAAATGGTAAATTTACACTTCAATTCGTCGCTATTGTGATTCCATTCGTCGCACGTACCGGGGTGTTGCAATGCAGCGACGCGTGGACCTGCTAAGCAATTTTTCGGGCGCAAGATGGAAAATCAACGAACAAAAATATTTTCGATTTTTGGGTCTGGGTTGATCACTGGCCCCAATATCTGGTGTACCGATACGCGGTCGCCGCTTGCCAAAATATGGGGTGCGCGGCATGTTCTTTCAACCGCATCACCAATCAGGGGCAAGCAATGAATCGGCTATTGGCACTGGGGTTACTGGCAATGGCTTTCCTGTGGAGCGGCGGCGTGCACGCCAGCGCCGATTCGAGCTGTTACCCCGACTGGAAAATCAAACAGACCGACATGAACGGCTGCAGCAGCACGGCATTGCTGAGCCCGGGCAATGACACCCGCGTCAATTTGCTGATGTTGCTCCACGACCGGCACGGCGCGGTCGGCCCGGCGAGCCGGTACAGCTATGACATTCCGGAGCGCCGGGGCGAGGCCGAGCCGTTCGACTATTCGAGCTTTGCATTGAAGCTGGGCCCATCACCTACACCTCCTGAAACCGGGAGGTCTGAAAATTTCGCATTCGGCACGCGCTGCATGAGCAGCATGGCAGGTGGTGCGGATTTTATCGCTGCGGTCGCCAAGGCCAAAGGCCTGTCGAATGACGAGAAAGCGACGCTGACCGCCGTTCGTACGGCACTGAAGCCCGAATGTTCTGGCGATACCAAAGCAACGCCAGTCGTCGAGCAGGGGCTGGCGCTCGTCAAGTCCAAGGCGGGCCGGGCTTTTGCAAATTACCTGATCGGAGCTGCGGCCTTTTATGACGGCAATTTCGGCGGCGCGCAGGCGTCTTTTGCAAGCGTCGGGAAAACCGATTCCGCGTGGCTCAAGGAAGCTGCCACCTATATGCTGGGACGCAATGCGATGAACGAAGCCACGCTGGCGGCATTCGACGAATATGGCGGGTTGTCAGGCGAGGGCGGCAATCAGGCATTGCTAGCCGAGGCCGAGGCTGCTTTCCAAGCCTATCTGAAAGCCTATCCCAACGGCCAATATGCGCCATCTGCACGCGGGCTGCTGCGCCGCGTCTATTGGCTGGCCAAGGACCGTGGCCGCTTGTTGCCCGCATATGCCGCGCAATTTGCAATTGGCGATCCGGCCAAGCGGAACCTTTCCTTCCCCGATCTGGTGCAGGAAATCGATATCAAACTTCTCGGCGAGCTAAAGCCCGAAGACGCCAGCGATCCGATGTTGTTGGCGGTGCTAAACCTGCGCGCGATGCGGCACGCCAATGATCCCAAATATGCCGATTATGGTACGCCGCCAATTACCCGCGCTGCGCTCGACGCTCAGCGGTCGAAATTTGGCGGGCACGAGGGACTTTTTGCTTATCTGCAAGCTGTCCATGCCTTTTACGTCGCAAACAGGCCCGCCGAAGTGTTGAAGCTCATTCCTGCCGCGACGGGCGATAGCAGCTATCTTGGCTATAGCCGCCAGTTGCTGCGCAGCATCGCGCTCGATGCCGCTGGCGATCCTGCAGCGCGAGCGTCTTTGATTGCGCTGATTTCGGCTGCAAAGAAACCGCATCAACGCGGCGCGGCTGAACTCACGCTAGCGCTGCATGACGAGCGCGCCAAGGCCGCCGACAAAGTCTTTGCGACCAATTCTGTCATTACTGACGCCGATGTGCGCGAGATATTGCTTCGCTATCATGCCGGACCCACTTTGCTCCGCAAGCAAGCAGCCAAGGCGGCGTCGGATCGCGAACAGCGGGTGGCGATATACACTTTGCTGTACAAGGATCTGACCCGCGGCAACTATGGCGATTTTCTGCGCGATTTGTCGCTGGTGCCCGATAGCGCACGTCCGATGGCGCAAGATGATTATCAGGCACCGCGCTACACCGACATTGCATTGTTCCGGTGGGCCGGCCAGTCAGATTTTGCCTGCCCTTCGTTAAAGGCCGTTGCCACAACCTTGTCTACAAAACCCAAGGACGCACAAGCATTGCTCTGCCTGGGCGAGTTTATCCGCAACAAGGGGCTCGATCCTTATTATTACGGGGTGACACAATATCTGGACGAATTGCCCGACGCCGACGAACTGGGCGGGACGCCGAGCCTGTTCCCCGGCAAACGCTTTTCGCGGCTCGACGCTTATAAAACGGTTATGGCGGACACGACCGCCGCCCCAAGCAACCGTGCTTATGCTTTGTACCGGGCAGTCAACTGTTACGCGCCTGCCGGGTATAATAGCTGTGATTCCACTGAATATACCAAGGCACAGCGCAAGGCCTGGTTCGATCAATTGAAAGGCCAGTATCCAACGTCCGTCTGGGCAAAGAAGCTGCGTTATTACTGGTAGGACGATGACGCGCCTGTTCTGGCTGGTTCCGATGCTGTTGCTTGCATCGTGTCAGCCAAAACAGCCTCGCGTTAATGCAGCGGATTATGATGCCTTCTGGCTATGGGCTGGCGTGAAACCGCAGCCGGTGCTGGATAACGCCCGAACCATCTATATCCTGGAAGCCGAGATCAGGGGCATCGACAAAGCGCGTTTTGTACCGCTTCGGGCTGCAACGCCGCGCATACGACATGCCGAATTGTGGCTGGTCTATCGCGTCGAAACGCTGGCTTGGGACGACGCCATTTACCGGCAGGTAAACAGCGACCTTGCCCGCTGGAAGGCGGCTGGAAATCGTGTGATGGGCGTGCAGATTGATTTCGACGCCGCGACCAAAGGCTTGTCCGGCTATGCCGCATTCTTGCGCAATGTACGGGCCCAATTGCCAGTGGATGCCAAGCTTGGGATTACTGGTCTTCTCGACTGGAGCAGTCAGGGCGATAGCGCGGATTTGAACCAGCTAACCGGTGTGGTCGATGAGGTCGTGTTGCAAACCTATCAAGGCCGACACACGATCAAAGGCTATGAAAATTACCTGCAAAGCCTCGGGCGACTTAAAATGTCCTATAAAATAGGACTCGTTCAAAATGGCGAATGGCAAGCGCCGTCGTCCTTCGCTCGCGACCCACATTTCCAAGGATATGTGATATTCCTGCTTAACCCGTGAACAGGAACCGGGTCCGCGCATCTCGAATTGCGCGGACCCGGCCTCCTGATGGTGTTATTACCAACACCCAAAGGGAGAGGAGTGTTAGCCCAACAGGAACTTGTTCATTTCAGCCTTGCTGATCTTTTTGCTTTTGTCAGCGTCAGCTGCGGCAAAGGCATCCTTCGCCCACTTATCCTTGGTCGCTGCGTCAGCTTGCTTGGCGGTACCGCCTGCCTCGTGCAGCGCCAATATCCACTTGGCGAATTCCGGCTGATCCAGATCGCCATTCTTGTTGGCGTCATAGGCCGGGAATTCGGCATCGACCAGTTTTGCGACGGTAACCTCTTTCGGCTCCGCTGCTGGAGTTGCTGGTTCTGCGGCCGGTGCAGCTTCAGTCATAGGCGCAGGTTCAGCGACAGGGGCCGGGGCTGCTTCCGGTGCAGGCTGCGGTGCCATTGGATCGGCTTGCTGTGCCAGCGCAGGGGTTGCGGCGAGGGCCAAAAGGCTGGATGCAGTCAAAATACGTAACATGAGTTATCTCCGTTATCTAAATATTATGCGGAATATCCGCAGATATGGTTTGAGTGGCCGACCTGAAATCATATCGACCTGAACCAATATCAAATGGCTCAACATCTATAATGGAGACAATGTTGCGATATTGAACCCAGAAAAATCGCCTAAAGGCTTTTCGTACCTCTATAAAGCTCCATTGACCTTCGGTCTGAAAATTATATGGGGTAGAATGTTTACACCGGTTGCCGCATTACTTTATCCAATCACATTCTATTCTGAATTTGAATTCAGCGGCACAGCTTCTAAACCGACCCAAATTTGAGTTGATGACGCTTGAATACCTCGGGTGCACCGTTATGGGCGGTGACAACATTCTAATATCGCGGGACAGAGTAATGACCGTCACCATCAAAGCCGCCGACCTCATCGACAGCGTCGCCGACGCGCTGCAATATATCAGCTATTTCCATCCAATGGACTATATCCATGCGTTGGGCGAGGCATATGACGCCGAACAATCGCCTGCCGCCAAGGATGCTATTGCACAGATCCTGACCAATAGTCGGATGTGCGCCGAGGGGCATCGTCCGATTTGTCAGGATACGGGCATCGTCAACGTCTTCGTCAAATGGGGCATGGATTGCCGGTTGGACGACACGTCGCATTCGTTGCAGGAGGTCGTCGATGAAGGCGTGCGCCGCGCTTATTTGCACCCCGACAACAAGTTGCGTGCATCGGTCTTGGCGGACCCTGCATTCACGCGGCGCAATACCAGGGACAACACGCCCTGCGTGCTGCATGTCGAAATGGTAGCTGGGTCGAAAGTCAGCATCGATGTCGCGGCCAAAGGCGGCGGCAGCGAGAACAAGTCGAAATTCAAGATGATGAACCCGTCGGACAATATCGTCGATTGGGTAGTCGAAATGCTGCCGCAAATGGGTGCAGGCTGGTGTCCACCGGGGATGCTTGGCATTGGCATTGGCGGGACGGCGGAGCATTGCGTGCTGCTCGCCAAGCAGGCGCTGATGGAGCCAATCGACATGGGGCCGTTGAAAGCAAGAGGCCCACAGAACGATATCGAGGCGATGCGTATCGAGATTTTCGACCGCGTGAACGCCTTAGGCATCGGCGCGCAGGGGTTAGGCGGGCTATCAACCATCCTCGACGTCAAGATCATGGACGCGCCCTGCCATGCTGCGGGTAAGCCTGTGGCGATGATCCCCAATTGCGCCGCTACCCGCCATGCGCATTTCACGCTCGATGGTTCCGGCCCGGTTTATCTGGACGCGCCGAAGCTTGATGAATGGCCTGATGTGAATTGGCAGCCCGATTCAGCGGCCAAGCGCGTGAACCTCGATACGCTGACTCAAGCGGACGTGCAGGGATGGAAGCAGGGGGACCGTTTACTGCTCAACGGCAAAATGCTGACCGGTCGTGACGCCGCGCACAAGCGTATCGCCGACATGCTGGCGGCGGGCGAAGAACTGCCCGTCAGCTTCAAAGGCCGTGTGATCTATTATGTTGGCCCAGTCGATCCGGTTGGCGAGGAGGTCGTCGGTCCAGCCGGCCCGACGACCGCTACGCGCATGGACAAGTTCATGGACATGATGCTCGAACAGGGCCTGATGGCCTGCGTCGGCAAGGCCGAGCGGGGCGCCGACGCTACGCAGAGCATCGCCAAGCACAAAAGCGCCTATCTGATGGCGGTTGGCGGTGCAGCCTATCTTGTTGCGCGGGCGATCAAGGGAAGCAAGGTCGTTGGTTTCGAAGACCTAGGCATGGAAGCGATTTATGAGTTTGAGGTGCAGGACTTCCCCGTGACAGTAGCCGTGGATAGCGAAGGGAATAACGTGCATCAGTTAGCCCCCGCATTGTGGCAAAGGAAAATCGCAGAGGAGCGCCTGTTGGCCGATACATGAGCACGCCCGGGAGCATCCGTCACTTCCTCTCCCGCCTTGGTCCCGGGCTGGTTACAGGTGCAGCGGATGATGATCCCTCGGGTATCGGAACGCACAGCCAGGTTGGCGCGCAGTTTGGTTATGGGTTGAGCTGGACCTTCCTTTTCAGTTTTCCTTTGATGGTCGCAATACAGGAAGTCGCGGCGGAAATAGGCCGCGTCACCGGCGCTGGTATCGCGCGCAATTTGCGGCGTCATTATCCACGACCCTTGCTCGTCCTCATGGTCGGGTTGCTGCTGATAGCGAACATCGTCAATCTGGGGGCCGATCTGGCTGCCATGGGTGCGGCGGTCGGATTGCTGATTGGTGGACCGTTGGGGTTGTACACATTGCTATTCGGCGTGCTTTGCGTCGTCATCGAGGTGTGGCTTTCCTACGAACGTTATTCGTCGGTTCTCAAATGGGCGACGCTTTCGCTCTTCGCCTATGTCGCCGTCGTTATGGTCGCACAGGTGCCTTGGGGGGAGGCGCTGACCTCGCTCGTGCTGCCGCGCATCGAATGGAGCGGTGCTTATGCCATGGCTGTCGTGGCCATATTGGGAACGACCATCAGCCCCTATCTGTTTTTCTGGCAGGCTGGGCAGGAGATTGAGGAACAGAAAAGGCACAAGGTCAAGCCGCTGTGCATCACGCCCAAGGAAGCAGGGCCGGAGCTGAGACGCATCCGCATCGACACGCTAACCGGCATGGCATTTAGCTCGATTGTGTCGCTGGCGATCGTTTTTGCGACCGCCGCGACGCTGCATGCCAATGGTGTACGCGATATCGAAACCTCGGCGCAGGCTGCCGAAGCCTTACGCCCGATAGCCGGGAATTTTGCCTTTGCGCTATTCGCGTTGGGCATCATCGGTACTGGCTTGCTCGCGGTACCGGTGCTCGCGGGGTCGGCGGCCTATGCCGTGACCGAAATGTTCGGAATAGCCGGAAGTCTCGACGCAAAGCCGACCAAGGCACGGCTGTTTTACGGGACGATAGCGGTCACCACCATGCTTGGCGTGTCGCTCCAATATGTCGGAATCGACCCTGCGCGCGCGCTTTATTGGGCAGCTGTCGTCAACGGGGTACTGGCAGCACCGTTGATGGCCATGATGATGCTGATCGTACGCAACCCGCGCGCAATGGGTCGGTTGACGCTCGGGCGGCGGGCGACAATCACTGGCTGGTTTGCAACGGCGGTGATGGCGGTTGCCACAATAGTTTTCTTCGCAACGCTTTAGATCGAAGCGCTGTAAAATCTTATTGGGTCGGGTTTTGTCCTTGCGCCTGCATCTGCGCGTCAATTTGCGCCTGGATTTCGGGCGGCAGACCTTGTGGCGCTCCGCTTGCCTGTCCGCCAGCTCCAGCTCCGCCTTGTTGCTTCTGCATTTCCTGCATTTGCTTTTGCATTGCTTCAACTTCTGCGCGTGATTTAAATTCGAGCAGTTCGACGTCGAATATCAGCTCGCTGCCGCCTGGAATGGCTACCTGACCGGTTTGCGGGTTCTTCTGGTCTTCAGGGCCATAGCCAAGCTCAGAGGGGATCCACAGGCGGTACTTGCCGCCGCGCTGCATGACCTTCAAACCTTCTGAAAATCCTGGAACCACACCAGTGACCGGGAAACCGGCCTGCGGGTTCTGGTCGAATATTGTACCGTCTTTTAGCATGCCTTTATAGCCTACCAGCACAACATCCTCATCGGTCGGCGATTTGCCCTCGCCGGTCTGGATGACCTTGTAGCGCAGGCCCGACGCAGTCGTGACAACGTCGCCATATTCCGAGCGGACATTGGCGGTGCCCCAATATGCAAGGCCGCCGCCAGCGGCCAGTACCAGCGCAATGGCCGCCCAATATTTGGTGAGCGAGCCTTTTTTAATGGGCTGAATCGGAACGGCAGTGACTGACATATCGGTTTTCCTGATGCATTAAGTTGCGCGCTGACTAGCAGAAAGCAGCGCCGATTCCAGATACAAAAAAAGCGCCTTTAAGGCGCTTTCCTTGTTTGCAGATGCGGTGACTTACGCTTTCGCGCCGTCACGTTCCTGTTGCTTGCGCTCCATCTTGCGGGCGCGGCGAACAGCAGCAGCCTTTTCACGAGCGCGCTTTTCCGATGGCTTCTCGAAATGGCGACGCAGCTTCATTTCGCGATACACGCCTTCACGCTGCAACTTTTTCTTCAGCGCGCGCAGGGCCTGATCAACATTATTATCGCGAACCATGATTTGCATAAAAAAACTTCACTCCGCATCGAATCGGCAAAATGGCTGAATTCCACCATTCTGTAAGGCTAAAAACGAAAATTGCCGCGCTAAATGGCGGCTGGTTGAGGAGGCCCTTAGCGGGATAAGATTTAAAGTTCAAGCCGCAATTACACGAATGTCCGCCAAATAGTGGTCTGCATCAGTCTATTTCATCCGACGTCGGCAAGCGATCCCAATGTTTTGCGGAGCGGATCTAGAAATTGGCCGTAGGGCGCCCATATATTCATACCATCGCGGTTAAGCGGCCGACGCACCTGCTCGCTGCTTGGCGTGCGAACAACGCGGCCAAGCTTATGAAAATCGAGCATGGCGGGATCCCATTGCAGACCAAGATAATCGAGCGCTGGTTTTAATTCGCTTTCGGCCTCGTCGACCAGTCGATCATAAGCAACATGATGCACCATGCCGGGCGCTACGTTAGACAGATGTCGCATTAGCCGTACATAATCGACATAGCACTGCCCAATATCCTCGAGCACGAACGATGATGCGTGCGCCGATGAAAAGGATTGGGTGAAATTGGAGAAGCAACAGTCCATGGCAGACCGGCGAATGTCGATGAAACGTGCCTGTGGAAGTATGCGCTGAATGAAGAGAATATTGCTCCAGTTATGCGGTAATTTGTCTATGAAAAAAGGACGTTCGGTCTTGCGATGGAGTTTTGCCCTGCGCAGATAATCCGCACCCAATGCATTTGCTTGCGCATCATTCATATTCGTAACCAGTCGCGGCACGGAAATCTGGCCGCGCCGCGTCGCCATCTCGACAACCGACCTCAGAATTGCAGGTATGTATGGCAATTCACCCACTGGTTCGATATCTGCGTGGCTTCCCAGCATCTGTTCGAGCAACGTGGAGCCCGAGCGCGGAAGGCTGACGATGAAAATCGGCACATCCTCATTAGCCATCTGGCGGGGCAGCCTATTTATGAACGTTGCATCTACCGCTCGTTCAACTTCCGCAACCTCTGCTGTAAGTTCCTTTGCATTATAGCCAATATTTTCAGCGCGCTGACGGTTTCCAGTTGCGTAATGTTTGAATGCTTCTGCATATTGACCGCGATCATGCAGGGCACGCGCCAAAGCAAAATGCGCAGGCGCACTGTTCCGAATATCGATTGCAACATCGATCGCCCGGTGCATCGCTGTAACGTCATCATCGGTAAAAATGCGGCTCTTGATGCTGGCCAGACCCCACCATGCTTCACCGCATTCAAAATCCGCTTCGGCGGCGGTGCGATAGGCATTGACGGCTTCATCCACCCGGCCTGCGGCGCGCAAACTATGCCCTAGAGCTATCCAGTAAAACGGATTTCCGGGGGAGTCCTCGACAAGGCGTTGCCGCACCTCCATCGCCTCCTCGGTCCGACCGAGTTTATCCAGAATGACGCCAACGATAACGCGCAGAGCCGGGTCATCACCTTCTTGCAACAGCGCCTCAAACATGGCGAGGGCTTCGCCAAGCCGTTCTTGCTGGTTCAGTATTGACGCCAGATTGCGCTTCACTTCCGGTGCTGCAGCGCCGTGACGCAATGCTTGACGAAGAAAATTCTCAGCCTGGCCTAAAGCCCCTAAGCGCATGGCAATGCTACCCAATTGCGCGAGGCCGCGAGGTTCTTTGGGATTCTGGCGCAGATGGGCCATTGTCAAACTGGCGGCTTGATCAAATTTGTTGTCAGCCATCAGGCTGCGGGCTTCCGACAACAAAGGGAAACCTGCGATGCCTTGCCTGGGTTCACCAACCGCCATAGTATGCAATCCTATTGATAGCCGAGCAGGCCGCGAAGGCCAGGTGCGTGGTAATCGACCAACGCCTTATGCCGCTCGCCAAGCGATTTAGGAAACTCAACCGACACCCCGGTGAGGTTTTCGCGTGCCGTGCCGCTTTGCCCCTTGCTTGACCCTATACGCACGCGTTCACACCAGTCATCGGGCATATTTATCCCACAAGCTGACAATAGTCCTTGGAAAAACTCATGCGATGCATCACTTTCAAGGGCTGCTAAATGGCGAACGATGTCTTCATACTTCACCGCATAAACCGCACTGCCCAACCATGCAGCGGCGTTCAGTTCATATATGTCATTCAGAGACGGTGCCTTTCCGGGCAAGCCGAAAATCATCAACGTCAATAAGTCGTCGGCGCGCAGGTTACCGGATTTCAAATGTTCGACATTTCCTGAAAACTGTTCCGAGATGAAGAAGCGTGCCCGTGCAATGACCCAATCATAAGGGTCACGGTACAACAAGATGCGACGAGTTGAAGCGGTTTCAATGACCGAGGCGTCCGCCATGAACAAATGACCCCAGCTCAGCTTTGGGGTGGCAGGATCAAAGGCTGCGCGATGTTGCTGGAGCGTGGGCCACTGGATAAAATCAACATTGTACTGCTGATCCACCGGCACAAACATTCGTAATATGTTACGAAGCAAATGACTGCCGCTTTTGGGAACGCTGTTCAGGAATACCGGTTGTTGCAGGTTCTCTTGTGCGAACCTCCGGTTTTCGGTGTCCAGAGAATCAGCATGGACCCAAACTTCAGGCATTTCCTACTTCTCGCTCTCGATCGTTCAAAAAGAAAGCGGGCGACATGTTCCCATGCCGCCCGCTTAAATCCACCCGTTTGTCCTAAAACTTTGCGGATACGTTGATGAACGCCCGGCGTCCCACAAACGGATATTGGGATGCCGCAACGACTGGCCCCAAAGTCGAAATTTGTTGGCCGTTCAAAACAGACACGCGCGGCGGACGGGTGTCAAACAGGTTGCTCAACCCGACTGTTATGTCGAACCGGTCATTAATTTCCTGAGTTAGCGAGATATTGTGATAAAATGTCGCCGAAGTCGTTACATCCGGGCAATAAAGACCATATATCGCAGAGTTGATACAGGCATTACCGCCATTGTCATCTAGCAGATCTTGAAGGTTGGACGTGCCGCCAATAACGTTAATGCCGTAGAACAGTGATGTACCGCCGCCTGGGGATTGCCAGTTCAAGCGGAAATCGCCGACCCATTTGGGTGAACCTGCTTCACCATTTGTAGATGTCGCAGGCGATCCGGGCAACAAGACCAGATTGTCGTTAAATTGCCAGGTCATATCTGCAGTCAATGAAACCGAACCAAGCGTTCCAAGATCCTGCCGGATATTGGCAGCAACATCGATACCGCTGTTACGCTGGCTGGCGATGTTGATAAACTTGTCTTGGATATTGGCGACGTTAAACGGTGCGGCGGTCTGGCCACGCGTAAACAGGTCGCACAGGGGTTCATTGGCAAAATCGGCCGAGTCATAACAGCCGCGCAAGATATTTCCTGCCCCCAGCTGCGTGATTTCGTCACGCACCCGGATATCGAAATAATCAACCGAGATGCTGATTCTTGTATCAGGAAGGAACCCAAAACGTGGAGTGAGCACGCCCCCGACGACCAACGCTTTTGACTTCTCTGAGTTCAGAATCCCGACGCCGCCAGAAGCAGTGATGTTGGCGCTTACGCCTGCACCTGAATGGTTTGCCGGAATTCCGTCTGCTGCACAGTTATCAGCAATTCTTTGGGTGATATTACCCAGCGTCAGATTAGTTGCCCAACGAATGCAGGGGTCAATACGTCCCTGCGGAGTGGAACTGGTTTCGTCGGTAAGGAACTGTTCGAACAATGCAGGTGCACGGAACGAAGTGCCATAGCTTGCTCGGAAACGAACCCAGTCGTTGACTGCCCAATTGGCCCCGACCTTGTAAGTGAAGTTGCCATTATCGCTTGCTGACAGACCGTCGAGTGCGCGGGTTGCTTTAACGTTGGTCATACGACCAGCTGCGGAAAGCGTAAGTTCTTTGAAAAAGCTGGTGTCCGCTAAAATCGGAATCCGCAGTTCGCCGAACGCCTCCATGGTGTCGCTTTTACCCGCGGTAATGCCCGAAGTTGATGTGCCCCAAGCGTTGCCCGCTCGAGTGATTTCACCGGGGGTGTCGTTAATCTTGTCACGCCGTGCTGTCACACCGGCAGCAACGGAAAGCGGGCCGGCCGGCAATTCGAACAGCTTGCCGCTCACCGTCGCTTCACCAGTCAATTGCGTGTAGACGGTTTTGCCTTCTTCCCACTCGAAAATGAAATCGATCTGGGCTGGTGTCAGTTCACCGCGAAGGAAATATGGATCATTCCATGGAATATCGATGCACTGCTTGCCCGAAATGGGCGTCACCGTACCTACGCACGATGCTGACTGAAAATAGCCCGTATCGTACACGTCCTGCAAAATTTGCTGCGTACGATAACGACCGACACTCTTGCTATACTGACCGTAAATTTCCCATTTCCAGTCGCCAGCGCCGCCAAAATCGCCACGGAAGCCGCCAACGCCACGGTAATAGTCAACCTCTTGGCTGCTATCGCTCTGGTTGGTAATTGCAGTCGGGCTAAGTAGGTTTACGCCTTGCCATCCATCAGCCCACAAAGTTGCAGGCGTGCCTGTACCGTACAGGTCGCCAGTGTACCCGAAGTTCCAAAATTGCCGCCATCCATTCTGATAGGTTTGGCGGCGGTTGAACAGAAACTCGCCAAATGCTTCGATCGAATCCGTCAGTTCATAGGACGCTTCGGCGTAGGCGGTATAGAGATTTGTTTCGGGAATAATCGTCTGTTCTTCGACAAACGGGTGATAGCTGTTTTGTACTGCTGAGGATGCGGCATTATACCCTGTGGGGAACCAGCCAGCGGGCGTTCCAATATCACCAGGGTAATCAGGCGCGCCATAAGCAGGAATGCCAAGTGTTTCGCCGGGATATTGATACTGGATCAGGATCGTTTCGCCATTAGGCGAAGTGTTGATACCGGTATTAGGTCCACCTGGCCCGTCGAGCTGCATATTGTCGATCAGATTATAGGTCCAGACGTGACCCCAGCGCAGATCTTCGCATTTCGGCTTGCCCGTGCGCGGGTCAATCAGGTCGGCGCGTGAGCCGTCCTGCCGGAAAATATAGGCCTCTGGACAAGCGAGATAGGACCTGTCGCCGCGCCGTAATTCGTTAGTGTGGCTATAATCGGCAGCTATCATGATATGGCCGCGATCAAACTTCTTGCCATAGATTGCGTTGATCCGATATTCTTCGCCACCGCTATCCAATGGCGCCGAGACATTTCCGTTCAAATAAAATCCGTCGAGATTTTTCTTCGTCAAAATGTTCACAACGCCCGCAACAGCATCCGACCCATAGACCGACGATGCACCAGTTTTTACGATATCAATCGTTTGGACGATGGACTGCGGCAAAACGTTAAGATCGAATGATGAGACTGACCCGCGGGTCCCTGCGGGTCCTGCCCTGCGGTTATTAAGCAATACGAGTGTGCGGTTGGGGCCGAGACCACGAAGATCGACCGTCTGTGCGCCAGGTCCGCCGGCCGTAACAAAGTTCGACGAAATTGCCGATGTGATCTGTGTAGAGCCGGCGGCTACCGGAGAGCTCTGCAGCGTTGAGGCAATATCGAACCTGCCTTCTTTGGCTGCAAGCTCTGGATCAATAACGGTGATCGGGTCCGGGCTGTTAAAGGCGTCCGTCCCCTGAATACGCGATCCAGTGACGACGATAGCGCCTTCATTCTCAGCCTCTTCTGTTGCCTGTGGCGCCTCGGCGTCCTGCGCGACTGCTGGCGTTGCCAATATTATTGCAAGTGCGGACGCGCCTGCGAGGCCGCGCTTGTCCCAACGTAAACCGTTCGAAAAATGTGTTTTCATGATGCTCCCCAGCATAGATTTCGGTGTGACGCCCCTTTGTTACGTCAGCCACTGATGAGTCAGTGTACTGGTGCAAAATAGGGGATTGCAATCACCATTTAACAGTAGTTTCAAGTAAGAGTGCACTTGTCAACACTCCGTCCTGCGCGGTGAATGATTCGGTAGCCATTTATTTTGGGGCTGATGCTAAAATGTCGCAGCGAGCCCAGAGGATTCGGATGGGAAGTTTGTGCGGAGCACGCACTGCCGTGTTCGCCCATTGAGATAGCAGGCAGGGCGTTCGGTTGCCAAATGCCTCGCACCGTTGCATGATGTAACGCAAAGGAGAGATGCGAGATGGCTACCCAATTACGCGCCAACAGCAAATATAGCGAAGCCGAATGGACCGCGCGGCAGGAGCTGGCGGCTTGCTATCGCATTTTTGCGATGTTCGGATGGGACGAGTTGGTTTTCAACCATATTACGCTGAAAGTCCCTGACGAGGACGGCGCGTTCCTGATCAATCCTTATGGCATGCATTTCGGTGAAATCACCGCATCGAGCCTTATAAAAATCGATATCGACGGCAACAAGATGGATGCCGACAATCCGTGGCATGTGAACAAGGCAGGCTTTGTCCAGCACAGCCTGTTTCACCGGACATTGCCCGACGCGCACGCCATCATTCACACGCATACCACAGCAACAGTGGCAGTCTGCTCGCTTGAAGGCGGGTTGCAGCCAGTCAATTTCTACGCCTGCAACTTCATGGGGCAACTGGCCTATCATGATTTTGAAGGCGTAACCGTGCGCGAGGAAGAGGGCGTCCGGCTAGTTGAGCATCTCGGCGACAAGCGCATATTGATGCTACGCAATCACGGCCCGGTGGTGATGGGCAAGACGCTGCCCGATGCATTCATCAAATATTGGGCGCTTCAACGCGCGTGTGAGCATCAAATGGCGACCATGCAAATGGGTACGCCGATTACCGTTTCGCCAGAAGTCATCGCAGTGCATCAGCGCGACCTTTATATGGCATCGCCTCCTGGCGGGTCGGGCCGGGTCGAATTCGACGCGATGGTCCGCAAGGTCGACCAAATCGACAAAAGTTGGCGGGAGTAGTCATCCCCGGCCATATGGTCATCGTTTCGAATATGGCCTGTCAATTAGGATATAATTTTGCCAATGGGCGGTTCACCGATTCCATCATTCAGGATAGCCGCCCATGAAATTTTTTGCCGACACCGCAGAGATTGCAGACATTGAGGAACTGGCGGCAACGGGGCTGCTGGATGGGGTGACCACGAACCCGTCGCTGATTGCCAAGTCGGGCCGGGACTTTATCGAGGTAACACGCGAGATTTGCGCGCTCACCCACGGACCGGTTTCAGCAGAAGTGGTGGCGCTTGATCATCCGACGATGATGAAAGAGGCGGAAATCCTGCGCAAGATTGCCGACAATGTCTGCATCAAGGTGCCGCTGACCATCGACGGCCTGAAAACCTGCAAGGCGCTGACATCTGATGGAACGATGGTCAATGTGACGCTCTGTTTCTCCGCCAACCAAGCACTGCTGGCCGCGAAGGCAGGCGCGACGTTCATTTCGCCCTTTGTCGGCCGGCATGACGACAATGGCTTTGACGGCATGAGCCTGATCAGTGACATCCGCTTAATCTACGATAATTATGATTTTGGCACTGAGATCCTGGTCGCCAGCGTCCGGCATAGCATCCATGTGCTCGAAGCGGCAAAGATTGGCGCTGATGTGATGACGGCGCCGCCTGCGGTCATCAAGGGGCTGTTCAAGCATATCCTGACCGATAAGGGTATCGAAGGATTCCTCGCCGACTGGGCAAAAACCGGGCAGGCCATAGGCTGAAGAAATAGAGGGAGGCCGGAACGGGTCGCAAATATTCCGGTCTCCCTCCTGCCCCGTGAAACGAGGACGAGGGATAATTAGCCGATGGTCGAACCTATTGCTTGTACGTTTCCGACATCGGGTAGGAAAAATCATCAGTTGTTGCGACATGCAGCCTATGGGCTATTGTCCGTATAGGAATGAAAGGCGGGAAGGCATATTTCTGGGGCTAATGCGGACATTAGGTTCGCGGGAGCAGACGAATGAACCGGCCCGAAAAGGTGTTTCCCATCGCACATATTCACTACAATGACGAAATCGATAACAACGGTAAGGTCGTGGTACCCGACGAGGTGCAGGACGCAATCCGTACCTTGATTCGGTGGTCGGGCGATGATCCGAGTCGTGAAGGCCTGCTCGACACGCCTGCACGTGTCGGGAGGGCTTGGCGCGAATATTGTTCGGGCTATGCGGACGATCCGGCGGCGCATCTGTCACGGACGTTCGAGGAAGTAGGCGGCTATCACGAGCTGGTGCTATTGAAGGACATCCCGTTCCAGTCGCATTGCGAACATCATATGGCACCGATTACCGGAAAGGCCTCGATTGCCTATATGCCCACTGATCGTGTTGTCGGCATTTCCAAGCTGGTGCGCGTCTTAAACGGTTTTTCGCAGCGGCTGCAGGTGCAAGAAAGGCTGACTGCCGAGGTTGCGAACTGTATTTGGGAAAATCTCAAACCGCATGGCGTTGCTGTGGTGATTGAGGCGACTCATGGCTGTATGACAGGACGCGGCGTCAAGGTGCACGGCAGCGGGATGGTGACATCGAAACTGATCGGCTGCTTCCTCGATGACTCGACAAGTCGCAAGGAAGTCATGAGCCTGATGGGATACTGAAACGAAAAGGCCCTCCCGCAACAGAAGGGCCTTTTCTATCCAGCCAAGTATTTGCGACCCTGAAGGCCGGATAAAAAGATAACTTACGCCGCCTTGCGAAGTTCCAGCGATGCCAGAATGTTGGCTGGGTCGGTTTCGCCATATGGGTCGCTGTCCGAACCGATATCGTTGATGCCGGGCTCTTCAAACCAAGCTGTGATCTTGTTGTCATCGACGATCATGGCATAGCGCCAGCTGCGATACCCAAAGCCGAGATGGCTCTTGTCGATCAACATTCCCATCCGGCGGGTGAAGTCACCCGAACCGTCGGGAAGCAGTTTGATGTTTTTGAGGCCCAGATTCTTGCCCCATTGGTACATTACGAACGCGTCATTGACCGATACGCAATATACTTCGTCCACGCCGACGGCCTTGAAGTCCGGATAAAGCTGTTCGAACGAAGGACATTGCTGGTTTGAGCAAGTTGGCGTGAACGCGCCGGGTAGCGAAAAAATTGCTATTTTCTTGCCCTTGCCAAGATCGCGGACATTGACGTCCTGCCAACGGAATGGGTTGGGTCCTTCGATGCTGTCATCGCGGACACGGGTTTTAAGGGTGACGTCTGGGAGAGTACGGCCGATCATTCGGGCGGTCCTTTTTATATGAATGACAAGGGGTCGACCGGGGCGGCAAAGGGAGGGAGGGAAAAGCCACCCCGGCGAGCCGCCCATATAGGTGCGATCTTGTACGGTTGAAATTATATATGCCGGAAACAGTAATCGGTTTTTCCGATAAATGTTCCGTCATTTCGCCCCGATAGGACAAACGCCTCAGCGTGGTCAAATGCCAAATAGTTGATTTACGAGCGCAACTTTGTGCTTCATCCTCACCCCATATAAAGGGAGAGAGATGATGCGGCATTTGATGTTGGCGCTTTTGCTTGGCAGCGCGTCAGTGGCGGTTTCGGCGCAAGCCGGGGCAGGGCCAAAACCTGCCTCTAAATCAACGATATTGGCCCAAAATGAAATGGCAGACGACCTACCCGTCGAAGATGGACGCGACAGGGAATTTGCGGGGCGCGGCTATGTGGGAACGCTGGCTGACCCGATCATCAAGACCAAGGATGGCAAACCAGTCTGGAATCTCGACGCTTATGCATGGATGGACGGTAAATCGCCTGATACCGTGAATCCCAGCCTGTGGCGGCATATGGGGATATTGCGCAAGCACGGGCTGTTCGCGCTATCCGAAGGCATGTGGCAGGTGCGTGGGTTCGACGTGTCCAACATGACGGTCATCAAAGGCAAAACCGGCTGGATACTGATTGACCCGCTGACCACGCGCGATACCGCCGCGGCAGCGCTCAGGCTGGTCAATGAGAAACTCGGCGCACGACCTGTGGCGGCGGTTATCTATAGCCATAGCCATGCTGATCATTTCGGCGGCGTGCGCGGGGTGGTTGACGAGGCGGACGTAAAAGCTGGCAAAGTCGCTATCGTTGCGCCCGAGCATTTTCTTGGTGAAACGGCGTCCGAAAATGTCATGGCTGGCTCGGCTATGAGCCGGCGCGCCATTTTCCAGTTTGGCAGCAATCTTTCACCTGGTGCGCAAGGCCAGATGGGCAGCGGCATTGGCAAAGGAATAGCGGGCGGTGATATCACGCTAATCCCGCCAACGATAGATATCCGCAAAACAGGCGAGGTTCGCGAAGTCGACGGCGTAGCGCTTGAATTCCAGATGGTGCCGCAGACAGAGGCACCTGCGGAAATGAACGTTTACGTGCCCGCATCCAAGACGTTTATTGCTGCGGAAATTGCGACTTGCTCGTTGCACAATATCCTGACTCCGCGCGGAGCGAAGGTTCGCGATACCCATGCTTGGGCAGTGTTCCTCAACGAAGCGCTGAACATGTATGGCGACCGCAGCGATACGATTGCCTCCAGCCATTGCTGGCCGCGGTTCGGGCAGTCTGAGGTCAAAGGCTGGCTATCGGGACAGCGCGACAATTACCGCTATCTGCACGACCAGACGGTGCGGATGATGAACAAGGGGATGACCCAGACCGAGATTGCGGAAAATCTGAAAGCACCACCGGCGATTGCAAACCAGTGGTTTAACAAGGGCTATTATGGGACTTACAGCCATAATTCGAAGGCGATTTATCAATATTATCTCGGCTGGTACGACGCGGTTCCGGCCAACCTGAACCCGCATCCGCCCGAAGTTCGCGGCGCGAAATTCGTAGCAGCAATGGGTGGAGCAACAAAGGTCTTGGCGGAGGCGAAAAAGGCGATGGCGGCAGGCGACTATCGCTGGTCATCGGACTTGCTCAACCAGCTTGTTTTTGCTGACCCAAAAAACGCCGAGGGCCGTGCGCTGCTTGCCGACAGCTATGAGCAGCAAGGCTATCAGGCGGAATCGGCGATCTGGCGCAATATGTTCCTGTCCGCCGCGCGTGACCTGCGCGAAGGGGTGAAGGCGAGCATCACCACGCAAAGCATCGACATGATTTCGGCGATACCAACAGGACTCTTGCTGGATTCAGTAGCGACGCGGCTGGATCCGCTGGCAATTGGCGACAAGGCGCTGGCGATCAACTTCGTCTTCTCCGATCGTCAGGAAAACGCCAAGGTCAGCGTCGGCAACGCAGTCATGTTCAGCGAAATGGGCGCCAGCCATGCTTCGCCCGCTGCGACAGTCACCGGCCCGCGCCAATTGTTCCTTGCATTGCTATTCCTGAAAATGCCGTTGGCGCAGTTGGAAGGGGCGGGGTTGAAAGTGGAAGGTGACCGGGCATCAATCGACGCGCTACAAGCAGCGCTTGATCCCATGCCGGGGCCGTTCAACATTGCCGAGCCCTAAGGCTAAATTACATCTCGCCGCGCTCGCGGCGAATCGCGTACCATTTTTCGACATTGGCATTATGCTCTTGCAGCGTGTCGGCGAACACATGGCCGCCCTTGCCGTCTGCGACGAAGAACAGCGCCTTGGTGGCTTGCGGGTTAAGTACGGCCTCAATGGCCGCGCGCGACGGATTGGCAATCGGGCCTTTGGGAAGGCCAACCATCGCATAAGTGTTGTAGTCGTTGACGTCGGCGATTTCTGATTGGCGGATACGGCGGCCCAGCGGTTTGCCTTTGGTTATCGGGTAGATGATCGTCGGGTCGGCCTGAAGCATCATGCCTTGCGTGATACGGTTCGAATAAACGCCCGCGACTAGCCGCAGCTCCGATTTCAGCGCGGTTTCCTTTTCAACGATGGAGGCCAGAGCCAGTGCCTCTTGCGGCGTTTTGACAACGGTCGTCTTGCTCCGTTTGGGCCAAAGCTCGTCTATCGTCTTCTTCATCGCGTCCTGCATCCGTTTCAGCACAGCTGCGCGGCTTTCGCCCTTTTCAAAAGCATAGCTGTCCGGAAGAACCGAGCCTTCGGCGGGTACCGTTATGCTGCCCTTTAGCCGGTCGTTGGCCATCAGGCGCTCGTACACCATGATCGACGGCATACCCTCGGGTATCGTGACCATCCGCTGCACAGTCTTGCCGCCAGTCAGGATGTCGAGGATGTCGGAGTTGGACGCTTTGGCGGGTATGATGAACTCGCCGGCCTTGATCGTGCTCGTTGCGCCAAAAATCTTGGCGCGATTTACGAACGCATCGGCGGATTTGATAAACCCGCTTTTTTCGAGCTGCTCTGCAGCCAGCGTTATGCTCGAACCCGGTTTGATGACCACGCTGGTCTCACGCGTGAGTGGCCCCGGCGCTGTCCAACCATAGACGAAGTTACCAGCAATGATTGCAAGCAGAAGGGCAGCTGCGATAATTGCCCATTTGGCGAGTTTACGCACCTATTCGACGGCCTTCATGATGAGGCTGGCATTGGTGCCGCCAAAGCCGAAGCTGTTGTTGAGAACGGCTTTCACGTTGCGCTTTTTGGCGACATGCGGGACGAGATCGACACCTTCAGTGCCTTCGTCTGGATTGTCGAGATTGAGTGTCGGCGGCACAATCTGGTCACGGATCGCAAGGATGCAGAATATGCTTTCGACCGCGCCTGCGCCGCCGAGCAAATGGCCGATGGCGGATTTTGTAGAGCTCATCGACACCGTGCTGATGGCGTCGCCAAACAACCGCTTCACTGCGCCAAGTTCGATAGTGTCCGCCATGGTCGAAGTGCCGTGCGCGTTGATATAATCGATGTCGGACGGCGTCATTCCCGCCTTTTTCAGCGCCATTTGCATGGAACGGAACGCACCATCGCCATCGGGATGCGGTGCGGTCACATGATAGGCATCGCCCGAGAGGCCGTAGCCGACGACCTCGGCATAGATTTTCGCGCCGCGCGCCTTGGCATGTTCATATTCTTCGAGCACCACGATGCCAGCGCCTTCGCCCATAACAAAGCCGTCGCGGTCCTTGTCATAGGGACGACTCGCCGCTTCGGGGCGGTCGTTATAGGTCATGTTGAGTGCGCGCGCTTGCGCGAATCCAGCGATGCCCAGCGGGTTGATCGTACCTTCAGCGCCGCCCGCCAGCATCACATCGGCATCGTCGTCGCGGATCATGCGCGCTGCATCGCCGATTGAATGAGCCCCTGTTGAGCAGGCGGTGACGACTGCGTGGTTGGGGCCTTTCAAGCCGTACTTAATGCTCACTTGTCCGGAAATCAGGTTGATCAGACGGCCGTGAACAAAATGCGGTGAAACCCGGCCCGGGCCCTTTTCAGCAAGGACCAGCGCTTCGCTCTCGATGCCGGGGAGGCCACCGATGCCCGAGCCAATCGATACGCCGGCGCGCAGCTTCTCTTCTTCACTCATCTCGGTGAGGCCTGCGTCTTCCAACGCCTGTCCGGCGGCGTCGATGCCATAGATGATGAAAGGATCGACCTGTCGCTGAACCTTATGGTCTACCCGCAAATCCGGGTCAAAGCCCCACGGATGATCCTTTGGCTTCACTTCGCAGGCGATATGGCATTTCTGGTCGCTGGTATCGAAGCGCGTGATCCGTGTGGCCCCGGATTTCGAGGCAAGCAGATTGGCCCAGGTGGTTTCAACGTCTGCCCCCAAAGGCGTAACCAGACCCAATCCGGTGACTACGACACGACGCATAAACCTACCTCCAAATCCTGCATATTTTCCGGCCCATTACCGCGAACACGCGCCAAAAAGCAAACGGCTTTCCGACGAGGTGCAGGTGCACGGGCCGGAAAGCCGTTTGTATTTCTGTGCATCAGCGCAAATTTGCGCGCGATGATTCAGCTATTGCTGTTGATGAAGTCAATCGCGTCCTTGACGGTGGCGATTTTCTCGGCTGCATCATCAGGGATTTCGACGTTGAATTCTTCTTCGAACGCCATGACGAGTTCGACAATATCAAGGCTGTCTGCGCCAAGATCATCAATGAAGCTGGCTGCTTCGGTCACCTTGTCGGCTTCGACACCCAGATGCTCGACTACAATTTTTTTGACCCGTTCCGCGGTATCGCTCATTTTTTTGCCCCTTAAAGGTTGGGAGGATGAATTTCAGGACTCGCACTAATGTCCAGATGGGCCGCTGGCAAGGGGGGAGTGAATACACCTTTCTGTGCTGGCGGAAACCATGGTGTACCGGAACACCGTGCGGATTGACCATCGGAGCCTGGAAACCTAATTTTTCCGACAAAATTTGCAATTGAATGGGAAAATATGCATGCGGCGACAGGTGATTTGCGCGTTGGGGTTGCTGCTCTTGGCAGGCAATCACGAGGCTATCGCTGCGAACAAACCCGGTGGTCAGCGTGTATGTACGCTCTACTCGACCATCATCTTGGCCCCTGACGAGAAGGCGGAGGTCCACGGCGCCGGCCAAGGCAGCGTTAGCTTGCTGATTAAGGGGCGTTCGGGTGAATGGATCTTCTACGATGGGCTCGGCGATGGCACCAATCCTTTGGCCGATGACACATTGTTTCTGAAAAGCGCGAAAAGCAACGCGTACCGGCGTAGCCACGACAAACGGGTCTATTCCATATTACCCAGCCCGCCAAAATTGGTGGGCGGTAAACCGGTAATTTCGGCGGCAAGTGGGCTGGATTTCATGAAGCGGCCGCTTTCCAACCCGGCACTAAAAGGCACGGACGCTGACAAAGCGTTATTGAAGAGGATATTGCCGGGTCAGAAAGACGCGTGCGATTTGCGCTGGCAGCCCGGCAAAGGTCTGGTCCGCTAGGCGGTCACAGCATCGCCATACCGCCGTTGACGTGAATTGTCTGGCCAGTGACATAGCCGGCCTCCTTCGACGCCAGATAGGCAACCGCAGCGCCAATATCACCGCCTTCGCCCATCCGGCCCATCGGGATGCGCGCGTTCAATGCTTCCTTTTGCGCGTCGGGCAGCGTTTCAGTCATGGCAGTCGCGATAAAACCCGGTGCTACGCAATTGACAGTGACGTTACGACTGGCGATTTCCTGCGCGATAGCTTTGGACATCGCGGTCAGGCCGCCCTTGGATGCCGCATAATTTGCTTGACCGGGGTTGCCGGTGGTGCCCACAACGCTGGTGATCGTAATGATCCGGCCAAAGCGGGCCTTCATCATCGGTTTGGTCGCGGCGCGGATTAACCGGAACGCGGCTTCGAGGTTGATGCGGATGACTTCATCCCATTCCTCGTCCTTCATCCGCATGGTCAGGTTATCGCGGGTGACGCCTGCATTGTTGACGAGTATGTCTATTTTCCCGAGTTTTTCGAGTGCGGCAGGCACCAAAGCCTCAACGCTGTCCTTGTCGCCGAGGTTGCACGGGATAGCGACATGTTCACCGCCCAACGACGCGCGAAATGCCTCTAGTTTGTCGACATTGGAGCCGGAAACCGCAAGCCGAGCGCCTTGGCCCGCAAGCGCGTGGCAGATTGCACTGCCAATTCCGCCGCTGGCACCAGTGACGAGTGCGGTCATACCTGTCAGATCAAACATCAGATTTCCTTCAACAAAGCTTCGATATCATCCATCGAGATGACGCTGGTGGTCGTGACCTCTTCGCCCGCGCTGCGCTTGACCATCGGGGAGAGCACTTTGCCGCCGAATTCAACAAAATGCGTAACACCTGCTGCATGCATCGCAATGGCAGATTCGCGCCAGCGGACGCGGCCGGTGACTTGTTCCACCAATTGGCTGCTGATCAGGCCGGGGTCTGCCACAGGGGCGGCGGTGACATTGGCATAAAGCGGCACCAACGGCGCGTGGATAGTGGTTGCTTCCAAGGCCTTTGCCATTTCGTCCGCAGCAGGCTGCATCAACGGGCAGTGGAACGGGGCCGACACGGGGAGCAATATGCCGCGCTTGATGCCATGGTCTTTGACCAGTTCGATGGCGCGTTCGATAGCGCCTTTGTGCCCCGAGATCACCACTTGACCTGGGTCATTGTCGTTGGCGACAGTGCAGGTTTCTCCTTGCGCCGCAGCGGCGGCTAGCGCTTCGGCTTTCTCAATATCCGCACCCAGCAGGGCGGCCATCGCGCCGATACCGACCGGCACGGCCGCTTGCATCGCGCGGCCTCGAAGTTTGAGAAGCGACGCCGTAACCGCCAATGGCAATGCTCCCGCCGCACAAAGCGCCGTATATTCGCCGAGTGAGTGCCCCGCGACGAAATCACATTTTTCCGACAGCCGAACGCCGCCTTCCTTCTCCAGCACGCGCAAGGTCGCAATCGCATTCGCCATGATTGCAGGCTGCGCGTTTTCGGTCAGCAACAGGTCGCTTTCCGGGCCTTCGCACATCAGTTTGAACAGATTCTGGCCCAGCGCGTGATCGACCTCTTCGAACACCTCGCGCGCGGTGACGCTTGCTTCGGCCAACGCCTGGCCCATGCCGACCGCCTGGCTGCCCTGTCCCGGAAAAATGAATGCGCGCATATGTGCTCCCGATTATGATTTTTCTGGCAAATCGCCTATGGCGCAGCGCTTGATGTTGCAAGCCCGAACGGTACGACCTTGTTGTCGGCATCATGCCCGATATCGGCGCGACCAAGATAGGGTATCCCGCTTTTCTGGCACCAGCGCTTAGCGATTTCTTCCGCGCCTTCACCAAAGGGGCGGTCATTGTCGGGAACGTCGCTTACACGGCCAAGCCGCAGGCCGGCCAGCCCGGCATCCTTCATAAGGCTGGTGACGTGGAAAAATGCGCGGTCGTAACCGTAAAGATATTCGCTGACTTCCTCGACAATCAGCACATGGCCCTTGAGGTCGGGCGTCAGCGGCGTTCCGGCCATCATCGCCAGCGTCATCAGGTTGAACGCAGCGTAGCGTTCGCCTGCCTGAATATGCGGTTCGAGCGCCGCCGGATTGGCGCTGACCATCCAGTCGAGCGCGCGTTTCACCGCCGCTTCGCCGCCCTCGCGCCTTATGTCGGCTGGCATCGGCCCATGCACCACGCGGCCTATGCCTTTGCGATATAGTGCGCCCAACAAATTTCCGGCATCGCTATAGCCCATATAAAGCTTGTCCCGCGCCGCACCCTTCAACTTGCCGATGGCATCCTCGGCAATTCGGCACGCACCATAGCCGCCGCGTACGAACCAGATGGCGCCGAACGCGGGGTCATTGGCAAGGTCCACAAAGGCCTCCAGTCGCTCTGCATCGTAGCCGGCGAAATGGCCTGCCCCGGCAAAGCATTGGTCGTGGAAGACGAGTTCGGCGGTCGGGTGGCTCGCTGCGGCGAGGGCAGTAACCCGCGCCGCGTCTTCGCGCGTGAATGGGGTGGACGGGGCGCAGATGCCTAGCTTCAACTCAACCTCTCCCCATAACCAAACCTACCGAACCCGTTCGTGTCGAGCCCAGTCGAGACACCGTGATGTCATGCGCGACCGATAGGTGTCTCGACGATGCTCGACAAGAACGGGGAGGGTGTTGCAAAACCTCCCAGCAAACAATAGCGGAGCGGGATGCACAAAAACAAATCCTATTTCTTCTGCGGCATCGGTGGGTCGGGCATGTTGCCACTTGCCAATATCGTCCGCGATGCAGGCGCGACCGTCGCGGGTTCCGACCGCGCGCTTGATCAGGGCCGGTTGGGGCCGAAATTCGAATGGCTGCAAAGCCTTGGCATCGATCTGTTTCCGCAAGACGGCAGCGGGCTTGTCAGCGGCGAGCAGATATTGATTGCATCTGCTGCAATCGAAGACAGCGTCCCCGATATTGCCAAAGCCAACGCCTTGGGCTGCCAGCGCATGACCCGCGCCGAACTACTCGCGGAACTGTTCAACGCCGCGCCGCGCAGCGTGGCGGTTGGCGGGACCAGCGGGAAATCGACCGTTACCGGTATGATCGGCTGGATATTGACCGAGGCGGGTCTTGACCCGACGATCATGAACGGCGCGGTGATGAAGAATTTCGTTGCCGATGACGCGCCCTTCGCCAGCGCTCGGGTTGGGCAGGGGGATGTGTTTGTCTCCGAGGTCGATGAAAGCGACGGATCGATTGCCTTGTTCGCGCCCGAAGTTGCGGTGCTCAACAATGTCAGCCTCGACCATAAAAGCCTCGAAGAATTGCGGCAATTGTTTGGGGGTTTTGCCAGCAAGGCTAAACGCTGCGTCTGGAATGGGGATGATGCGGAGACCGTCGCGCTTATCGAGCCGATGGGGCTCGCAGGGGCAGTCAGCTTTGGCTTCGTACCCAAAGCCGACATCCGCGCCAGTGACATCACCGACCTGCCGTTGGGCAGCCGTTTTACGCTCCACGCACAGGGCGAAACCCACCCCGTCACACTGATAGTCCCCGGCCGCCACAATATCGCCAATGCCCTAGCCGCGATTGCCGCCGCGACAGCGCTCGGCGTCCCGGTGGCGCAGGCGGTCAAGGGGGTGGAGAGCTTCAACGGCCTCGCCCGCCGCTTCGACATCGTCGGCACCGCAAACAACATCACCGTCATCGACGATTTCGGCCATAACCCCGACAAGATCGCCGCGACGCTGGCGACGCTCAAGGCCTTTCCGGGCCGGATCATCGCCTTCTTCCAACCCCACGGCTACGGCCCGATCCGTGTCATGGGCACCGAACTCGCCGCCGTATTCGCAGATATGTTGGGCGAGGACGACCATCTGATCCTGTGCGACCCCGTCTATTTCGGCGGCACCGTGGACAAGACCATCGGCAGCCAGAGCATCACCGACGCGGTGGCCGCAGCGGGCAGAAACGCCGAATATATCCCGACCCGCGAAGACTGCGGCAACCGCATCGTCGAACTGGCGAGGCCCGGCGACCGGATTGTCATCATGGGGGCGCGGGATGATACGCTGAGCGGGTTTGCTGAGCATGTGTTGGCTCGGTTGGTGAATGTATCAGGCTGAAGAGCCGAATCGCTTGCATTCCCGCCCAAACCCACCTAAGCGCCCCACTTCGCTCAGGCCCGCCTGACCGAAATCGAAGAAAGCCGGAGGGGCGCTCGCATGGTGCGACGTCAGCGATCGGTAGGAACAAGGAAACGCCCATGTCTCTGTACGAGCATGTATTTTTGGCGCGTCAGGACCTTTCACAGGCCCAGGTAGACGCGCTGGCAGAAGCTGCCACCAAGATTGTCGAAGAACATAAAGGCAAGGTCATCAAGACCGAAACCTGGGGTCTTCGCACGTTGACCTACAAAATTCAGAAGAACCGCAAAGCGCATTTCGTGATGCTCGACATCGATGCTTCGGGCGACACCATCGCCGAGCTCGAGCGTCAGACCCGCATGAACGAAGACATCATCCGCTACATGACTGTCCGCGTTGACAAGCATGAAGTCGGCCCATCGGTCATGATGCGCAAGAGCGACCGTCCGGAGCGCAGCGAGCGCGGTGGCCGTGAAGGTGGCTTTGGTGGTGACCGTGATCGCGGCGCGCCACGTGGCGACCGTCCAGACCGTGGTGGCTTCGGCGACCGCGCACCCCGTGCAGAGCAGGAGGCTTAAATTATGGCACGTCCGTTTTTCCGTCGCCGCAAGTCCTGCCCGTTTCAGGGTAAAGACGCACCGGTCATCGATTATAAAGATGTACGCCTTCTTCAGGGTTACATTTCAGAGCGCGGCAAGATTGTCCCGTCGCGCATCACCGCCGTTTCGGCAAAGAAGCAGCGTGAGCTGGGCCAAGCTATCAAGCGTGCCCGTCACATCGGCCTTCTGCCGTACATCGTGAAGTAGGAGCCGAAACATGGATATCATACTTCTCGAACGCGTTGAAAAGCTTGGCGCTATCGGCGATGTTGTCACCGTGAAGGACGGCTATGCCCGTAACTTCCTGTTGCCGAACAAAAAAGCCCTTCGCGCCAACGACGCAAACCGCAAGGTTTTCGAAGCCAACCGCGCCCGTATCGAAAGCGATAACGCCAACCGCCGCGACGAAGCTCAAAAGGCTTCGGGTTCGGTCGAAGGCAAGCAGATCGTTCTGATCCGCGCCGCATCGCAAACCGGCCAGCTTTATGGTTCGGTTTCGGTCAAGGACATCGTTGACGGCCTGAACGCTCAGGACGCCAAGGTTGCCAAGTCGATGATCGTGCTCGAACGCCCGATCAAGACGCTTGGCGTGTTCGACGTTAAAGTCGTTCTCCACCCCGAAGTTTCGGTCAACGTTCAGGTCAATGTGGCCCGCAGCGACGACGAAGCCGAGCTGCAGAAAGATGGCGTCAACGTTCTTGACCAGATGTTCGAAGCCGAACAGGCCGAGATCGCTGCCGAAGCCATCGAAGCCCAGGTTGAAGCCGAAGTCGCCAGCGATGCTGCCGACGAAGCTGAAGCTGCTGCCAACGCGAAACGCCGCGAAGAGCAGGCTGCAGCCAAGGCTGCTGCTGAAGCTGCTGGCGGCCTGTCCGCAGAGGCCGGCGACGACGCATAAGCATTTCGTCACGCACGAACAAAGAGCTGCCCATCGCAAGATCGGGCGGCTTTTTTGTGCCTGCAAACCTGCTAAGCCCGGGCGGTGACCGCACCCATCATCATCACCGCCGAAATGGGCAAGACCGACCAAGCATGGGCCAATGGACTGCGGCGCGCCCATTTTCCGCCCGAGCGTAATTTTCTCGACGCGCATATCACGCTGTTCCATCACCTGCCGCCCAGCCACTTGCCCGAAATCAAATCGCGGCTGGCGGCGCTGGCAGGCGAGTGCCGTCGGCCGGTCGCGCATCTTACCGAAGTGATGATGCTGGGCAGGGGCGTGGCATACCGAGTTGAAAGCCACGAGCTGCTATCAATACGCGATGAGCTCGCTGAAGATTTTTGCGGCCTCCTGATTCCGCAAGACCAGGCTCGCCCACGCCTTCACATCACCGTCCAGAATAAGGTCGAACCGGCCACTGCCAAAGCACTGCATGCTGACCTATCTGCTACCTTCAGGCCCCGCCCGCTGGTCATTTCCGGCCTCGCCGCTTATTATTATCAAGGCGGCCCGTGGGACCGTATCGGTGCATGGTCATTTCGCGGCTGATTTCCGTTTCGCGAGGCTTGACCCGTATGGGCCCCAGCCCTATAGCGCCGCCTTGCTTCCCGCCCAGACGCGGGATTCATCCTTGGTAAGGCGAAGTAGCTCAGCTGGTTAGAGCGGTGGAATCATAATCCATAGGTCGGGGGTTCAAGTCCCTCCTTCGCTACCATTTTCCAAAAAATGTGGATGCAGCGTGCGGATTATTGCAGCGCATAGATATTGAATCCTTTGCCCGATAATATTCCCCCAATCCTGTTATGCATGGGAAAATATTGTGCGGGAATTCGGAACACTGCGCGTGCGATGGCGTTTTCGTAGCGATTGGTAATTTTGGACAAGGCGAAATGCGTAAGAAGGTTCTGATTGTTGAAGATGAGTTCATTGTAGCGCTCAATCTTCGGCAAGTTTTGGCAAATCTGGGATTTGAGGTCGTCGGCATAGCGCCCGATGCACCGACCGCCTATGTTTTTGCCGAAAGCAAACCTGATATCGCACTGGTAGATGTCAATCTTCGCGATGGCGAAACCGGGCCTGAAATTGGCCAGACCCTCGCTCAGCAATATGGCGCGACCGTATTGTTTCTGACTGCGAATCCGGCGCAGTTAGGCGATGGTGTCCAAGGCGCGTTGGGCGTCCTTTCAAAGCCAGTCGATGACTATTCGATCGAAACAGTTCTCGATTTTCTCGTTAAATATCAGGATGGTGAAAGTACGCCACCGCCCCCGCCATCACTCAGAATTTTTAACAATATCGGCGCGGCTGGTTAATTAACCTCGTTCAAAGATGCGCTGTTCGAACAGTCATAACAACTTCAAGTCCATCGCTATTCCAATGGCGGGTAAGAGTTCCGCCTAGCTGGCCATTAATGCTCACATCGGACAGCTGTGTCCCAAATCCGGAGTGCCCGGGGGTCGACAATATTTTCGGACCACCCGATTCTTTCCATCTGATGACGACTAGGTCACCATCTATTTTTATCTGAATGACTATCCGGCCGTCAGCAGTGCTCAATGCACCATATTTGACGGCATTCGTGGCAAGCTCGTGAATAACGAGCGCAACCGGCGTGGCGCTTCGTTCGCCGACGCGAATATCGTCGCCGGTAATTTCATAAGGCCTACCCGATGGAGTTTCGTACGGCTGCATCAACTCGTCGATCAGGTCGCGAAGCGTTGTAAAACCGGCATGCGGCTGTGAAAGTGGGCTATGCGGCCGTGCAAAATTATGCGCCCGGCCGAGAGCGGCTATTCTGCTTGCCAGCTGATTGGCGAAATTCTTTTCCTCGCTGCCGCGCGGTGCGGACAGACCGATGAGGCCTGCAATGACCGCAAATATATTCTTGATCCGGTGACTGAGTTCGCGGCTCATCAATTCGGTTTGCACCGCATCGCGCTTGGCATCGTCGATATCGGTACATGTCCCGATCCAACGGCTGATATTTCCATCGACATCCCGAACGGGCAGGGCACGGCCTAATGTCCAGCGATATTGGCCGCTGTGATGGCGCAGACGATATTCGACTTCATAGGGTTCGCCGGTTGCCAGACTGTGCTGCCAACGCTGCGACGCAAGCGGCTGATCTTCTTCATGGAACATGTTGGTCCAACCCTCGCCGTCGGTTGACCCATAAGGCACACCGGTAAATTCATACCAACGTGCGTTGTAATAATCATGATACCCGTCGGGCAATGTTGACCAAACCATCTGGGGCATGGCGTTGGTCAACACATGCAATTTGCCTTCAGTCGCCTCCAAGGCAGCTTCGACATTAAGTTCATTTTCGATTTCGGTATTAGTGCCTAGCCATCGTGCGACCCGCCCTTGGCGGTCCATGACCGGAACAATACGAGTCAGAAATCGCCGGAACTGGCCATCTGCAGCGCGTAATGGAAAAATCATTTCAAATGGTTCGCCCGTAGCAATGGACTTTTGCCATTCCTCCATGACCTGCGGAAGTTGATCGGGATGATGAACGCTTTGCCATCCCCAGCCTTGCATTGCTGCTGGAGTCGACCCGCAATAGTCATGCCAGCGCCGGTTATACCAAAAAATGTAACCATCGCCCCGGGCAATCCAGCACAATGTGGGAATATTCTCTGCAAGCAGTTTGAAATCGCTGCTGCTGGGAATATCGGGCTCGGCGACATCGTCAATTTCGGCGCAAGTTACTGGTAGACGCCAATATAATGAGTCGATCTGCTTTTTATCAAATGGCCGCTTATGCAGCATATTCACCCAATCCTGTTAATTGGCCTATGCTGCTAACATGCCAGAAAGTGCGGCTGGATAGACGCGTCAGGGCAATAGATATATGCCCAATGTATATTCTGGAGATCACGTGGCGGTCATACCATCTGGTCTAGCAATTTGGCCACTGACACCGACCCAAAGCCAATCGCGCTGTCCGAAATCCCAAACGGTATATAGAGATCGCTACCCAATAAAGTGGCGCCGCACGTGTACACCACATTGGGGACATAGCCTTCACGGTCGCCCTCCGCCGCGGTTAGAATTGGACAAGCAGTGCGGCCGAGCAACTTCGTCGGATCATCGCGGTCCAGCAATATTGCACCCAGAGCATATTTGCGCACCGGGCCTACACCGTGAGTGAGCACGATCCAGCCGGCGTCGCACAATATCGGGCTGCCACAATTACCGATTTGAACAAGCTCCCAAGGATATTTGGGTTCGAGTATTAAGGTACCTTCGTCATCCCAGGTGTCGATGCTGGAGGACTGCATCAAATAGAGATTTTTGCCGTCCTGACGGCCAAGCATTGTGTAAAGCCCGCCGCAACGCCGGGGGAATAGCGCCATTCCCTTGTTGCGCGCTGCACGGCCTTTCAACGGCGACAGTTCGAATGAGCGAAAGTCTTTGGTCTTCAACATTTCGGACCGGATTTCGCGGCCGCTGAAAGCGGTATATGTGCCGTAATAGGTATCTTCATCGCCGTCATCGTCGCGAAAGCGAACGAGCCGGAGGTCTTCGATGCCGTTGCGCTGTGCTTCTGTCATCGGGAAAAGCACGCTGTTGTTCAACGTGCTTTCTCCATGCCGCCTTACCAGCACGGTATCAGGGTCATGACCGTTGGGGAGGTTGTCCATTGCCATAGCGATGTGCTGCTGTGGCCATAAGGTGAAACCCTTGCGTTTGGAGATGATTCCCTCACGAAACGCAACCGACGAAATATGACCTTCGCCGACCGCGCGCATCGACATGATGAAGCGCTTCTCGCCTTTGCGAAGCCCGGTTTGATCGGGATGGGCCACAATGCTGGGGTTCATCAACGCTGCTGCGGCATAGCTATATTCGTGGCAAAAATATGAGCCAATCAGCAGCTTGCGCGCTAACGACAGCGATGACAGGTCGGCTTGGACGATACCGTCAAGATCCTCGAAGCGCCGAAGGAAAACGTCCTCCGTCTGCCAATGCCGCTGGTCAAAATCGACCATGACTTTGTCGAGCTCCTGCAAGACATCGTCTTCGGAAAGTGCGAGAATGTCGTCTACAAGCTTTTGCGCGCGTGAAGGTTCGGCGGAATTACCCTGCCAGCTGAGATGAAATGGGCGCAATACGACTTGGCGTGGGTCGGCGGCCAGTTTCAGGTCGTGAATATCCAGCAGGCTTCGCGGCTCGGTACAATTTGTCGTCATTGATTGAAGCACCCCGTCCTCTTCTTGCAATCAGTTGCATATAGCCTTGATAGGCAAGTTGATAGGCGAGTATCGATTCTGCGCCCCGGTTCTGGTTTATTCCATGCGGCGTGATGCCGTCACGGCAACTCCCTGTAACAGCATCGATTAACGGTTGATGACGGTCATTGTTTCCGTGAAACCAAGACATCGCCTGTTCGGCGTGGGCCAACCACTCTGGACTTGGGTGCATGTCATTGGCTGCGGCGCACGCATCGACGGCAGACCATGCTTCCAGTGGCTGCTGGTCAAAGGGCAGAAAATCGCCTTGACGGCCGAACCCTTCCGAGCCGATTGGCCTGAACATGCTGCGTTCGCTTATTTGTTGTTGATTTATCCAGCGCAGCGCGTCGATGCCGGTATCCAGCCAATCGAGGCGACCGGTGATTTTGCCTGCTTTCATGAGCGCTTCCGGCAATCTCGGATTGTCATAAGCAAGAACGGTTTCAAACCATGTCCAGTCGGGTCTGGATGACGCTTTTAGCAGCTGAAACAGCATCTCGCCGGTATGCGCGATAACGTGTTGCGCAGCAATATTCTCGGGATCGTTTTCGATGATATCGGCGGCGCCCAGTGCGGCAAAGGCGTGCGCTCTGGGTGACCCCAGTTCGCTGACAAGTCCAATCGTACGATTGAAAAAATCCGAAGCCCACCAACGAATATCCTGATGTGGATTATGGCGGGCGGTGTGGCCTAAACTCCAGATTGTCCGGCCATTCGAGTCTTCTGATCCTGCCTCCTCCAGCCAGCGTCGATCATAGCCCATGAAATTTCGAAAACGCCGCGTGTCAGGATTATAACTGTCCTGAATGAACGAACAAAATGTCAAAGCCAAATGATATGCTGACGGCTCGGACCGATTGCTTACATGGTTCATAAGCATCAACGCACGGGCATTGTCATCGACGCAATAGCCATGCGCGCGGTTGGGCACCGGTCCGTGGCTATGTTGAAGCATCCCCGTCCCATCAACCATCGCCTTGAAACCAATCAGGCTGGGCACGGTGAGCATCGCATCCTTTGCCAGTTTTGGTTGCGGATGCAATATGGTCGAACCGATCATGTCATCGACGCCGGCAACGAATTCGGGCCAAATTGTGCTTCGCCCTCGACGGTAAGCGCGGCGTTGCGCGTCCTGCAATTTGTCGGGTTCAAGCGCGAGTTCCAAAATAGCAGCGGCAAGCGCGTCACTGTCGCCCGGATTGAATAGCGTCCCGCATCCATCGGCAAGCAGTTCGCAGGCGTGAATATAGGGTGTCGAAATAACCGCCTTACCTAATGCGACCGCATAGCTCAGCGTCCCCGAAGTGCTCTGATTCAGGTTGGGATAAGGCGTGAGATAAATCTGGCATTGGTCAAGCTCGGTCAGCAGGTCGTCTATATCGAGGAATTTGTCGACCCATTCTACGTGACTCTCCAACCCTAATGACGAGGCCCGGGCTTTCAACGCATCCCGATATGCCTCGCCATCTTGAGCGATCAAATTGGGATGCGTTGCACCGATAATCCGGTACCGAAAATCGGGATATTGATCCCGAACCTTAGCCAATGCATCCAGAGCAGTTTCGAGACCCTTGCCGGGGCCAAGAAGACCAAAAGTCGCCAGTGTAAGCGGTGCCGAAGGGTCTTTGCCAGAAAGCGGACGGTCAGGCGCGCCATGCTCGATAACCGAAACGCGATGCGGGTCGGCTTTATAGCGCGACACCAACAGGTCTCGGCCATGGACCGACATGACCATGATCCGGGACGCTATCCCTATAAGGCGCTCGATAATGGCAAATTGGCTGGCCGAAGGATGGGGCAGGATCGTGTGAAAGGTAACTATGACCGGTGCAGCCAAGCGCTCGGCCAAGCCTATGATATATTGCCCGTCATCGCCGCCGAATATGCCGAACTCATGTTGAATCCATACTGCATCATATTGTGCTTCATTTATGGCACGCGCTGCAGAATGGTACGAGGCTTGGTCCGCTTCCACAAACGCAATGCGATTTTGCGAGGATTCACCCTCACGCAAAACGCATATATGATCGACGTTAAAAATACTTCCGCACGAACCTGCGTGGCCCACAATATCGCTGGTGAATGTCGCCAGACCACATGCACGTGTTGGACATGGTCCGATTAGCGCAATTTTACCAGAAGTAGGCTGACACTCGTCCGGCGATTCATCAAACATGAATGTCGGAAGTTCCAGATCGTCGGTAAAATCGGTCGATAATGCGGTCACAGGGCGGCTCTCCTCTTAAACGAGTTGTCCTCTTCCCATGTTGTCGTGCCATCCAGCTTGATCGTGGATGGAATATTTGCGGTTGGACAGTTCATCGTCCGGTCTGCGTCGACGCGGCACCAGCAGCTTTGAAACCTGCTTATGTTGCCAGATTCCCTAATATGCAGGAACCTTATCACATTAACCTGCCGACTGAAATAGGGGGATGTCGGGCGAGAGATGTCGCAATTGTTAAACATGGTAAAGTCCGCTTTTAATCAGTCACTGTCGCTTTCAATCAATTAACGGAGTGATCGCATTTCTGTTCCAGAAAACCGCTGAGCGGTGCTTGGATGTCGATAGAAAAAAGCCGGATTTACAGAGAAACATTTGTGATGCTGGGCAGTTTAACTTTGCCCTCATGCAGTTTTGGAGATGCACAATGGATTCCCATAAAAGCGACATTGCCACAATTAATGGCCTGATAAAGACCACCATCGACAGCATCGATGGATATCGTGAAGCCGCAGAAGATGCTGGCAATTCCCAGTTCCAGTCCATCTTTTTCGCGCGAGCGAATGAGCGTGAGCAAGTGGCGCAAAAACTTCAGCAACATGTCACGCAACTTGGCGGGACACCCGAAGACAGCGGTTCGATAGCAGCTGGTGCGCATCGGGTTTTCATGAACCTTCGCGAGGCCATCACCGGTGCCGACGACAAGGCGATTATTGCCGAAGTCGAGCGCGGCGAGGACCACATCAAGGAGAAATTCGAAAGCGCGATTTCCGACCATGACCTGACCGCCGACAGCCGCGCGCTCATCACCCAATGCTATCAGTCGGTCAAAGCCGGACATGATCAGATGAGCAACCTCAAGCACGCGACACAGGCAAACGCGCCATCTGCGATGTGAGCGTTTTAAGAATACTTGCCTCGCTTATCGAGTGAGGCAAGTCCCCGGCGGAACCGACATGCAACCTCCCGCTGAAATCGGTTCCGCCGGGGTTTTCATTGGTATTGGTGTAAAAAAACACCCCGATCGTGTGACCGGGGTGTTTTCGGGGGTTGCTGACGCCCAAGGGGGGGGGGTGAGACGCCAGCGGGGTTTAAATAATTTAAGCTCGCTACATTCGGCTAACTTTCAACGACCGGAAAGGTTCCCCAAAAAGTTATGCCGCTGCAGAATCTTCCGAGTGTATCTCGCGGTGGACCAGCAAAGCTTGGCCAATGGTGGCTATTACTGTTTCAGGTTCAAACGGCTTGGTAATCAAATAGGTCGGTTCTGGCCGCTCGCCCGTAAGTAACCTTTCGGGAAATGCCGTTATGAAAATCACCGGCAAATCCTGTTCAGCCAAAATGTCGCGAACGGCATCGATCCCGCTTGATCCATCTGCAAGGCTGATATCGGCGAGGATCAATTCTGGCATCGACTCGCGCGTTTTAGCAATTGCTTCTTTATGTGTTCTGACGATCGCCATCACATTGTGGCCCAGGCTTTCGACGATTTCCTTGATGTGCAGAGCGATGATCGATTCATCTTCGATGATAAGAACATCTGCAGTGAGTGCGTCCGCGATGGCGGCACGTGCTTCGGTCACATGGGCATCAATTTCTGATACGTCCAAACCTAAAATATAAGCCGCGTCATCAGCCGAAAATCCTTCGACGGTCGTGAGCAACAGGCTTTGGCGGCGCTCAACGGGAAAATGGGCGATAACACCGCTTCTTCCGACAGACTGAAGCGGCGATATGGTCCGCGCGTTCCATAACCGATTGAAAACACGAAAAACTTCAAGCCGAACCGAACGGTCGGTCTCCATCTCTTCAGGCGCTTCTAGCAGAGCCTCGAGCGTTTCCCGAACGGCTGCATCACCTATATTCTGTGAACCTGTTAGCGCGCGCGCATAACGCCTCAAAAAAGGCAATACGTTGCCTAAATCTTCCCTTAATGACATGCATGTTCCTCTGGCTGAATAATATATACGCGCACCGGCCGTTTTTGTTCCTTGTTGCGGAACTTTTTTTGCGTCCCCGAATTATGCTGTTATGACTATAATGAACAGCAACAATTGGTTGCGGTGGTGAGGCATGAAGCACATCCCCGCAGAACCGGCGCATTCGGACGACTTTCTCAGCGTCATGCGCAATATGGAGTATAACCTGATGTCAGAGCGCAAGGGCAAAAACTCTGGCAAAGCGTTTGAAAACAAGGTCGATCCGGCCTTTGATCCCATTACGGCTGCGTTGCGCCAAATGCATGATGAGGTGGCCAACGAGCCCATTCCCGATGACTTCATGCGTCTTCTGGATGAAATCGATGCGCGCGCTTCGAGCGGCAAGAAGCCATCGTAATGGTTAGCGAAGCGACGAGCGGCTCTCGCGAGCCGGCGGTTCCTGACGATTTCAGGAACGAAATGATTGCGTTGATTCCATCGCTGCGCGCTTTTGCGAGAGGGCTTTGCGGCAACCGCGAGCTGGCCGATGATTTGGCCCAGGATGCAATGATGCGGGCATGGGCGGCGCGCGACAGTTACACGATGGGCACCAATTTTCGGGCATGGATGTTCATGATCCTGCGCAATCAGTTTTACACGACAATGCGTAAAAACTCGCGCATGTCGAGCTGGGATCCCGAAGCCGCTGAACGCCTCCTGGTCGAGGCCGCACCGCAGCAGCATGCCATCCATCTTACGGATGTTGAAAAAGCATTGCAGAAGCTACCGAACGAGCAGCGCGAGATATTGTTGCTGGTTGGGGCAGGTGGCGCGTCTTACGAAGAAGCGGCGCAGATTACGGGATGTGCCATCGGCACAGTGAAAAGCCGGTTGGCACGGGGCCGCCAGGCTTTAGCCCACTTAATAAATGGCGCTGATGAACCGACTGTATCGGCCATCCTTAAATCTGCGACCAGTCAGGGTGTAGCTGTATCTCCCGAATGACGGTATTTAGGCGGGATGGGGGATGGGTGTGATTAAGCTTCGACCAGCTACATTGAAGCAGGGGCTCATTCTCATTGTTCTGGTGGCGTTGTTGCCGATTATGGTCGTCAGCATCCTGCAAGGCATGTCGACGCTTCAAAGCACCCAGCGACTGGCCGCCAGCAGATTGAGTATGAGCGCTCAGGCGCTTGCCGAGCGGGAACGCGATCCCTTTATTGTCGCACAGCATCTGTTGCTGACTGTTGCTGCAAATCAGGATGTCAGAGACATCAGTCCCGGGTGCACAACGGCACTTTCCGCAAGTCGGCGTAACTATGCGCCGATTATAAACTTCGTCCGTACGCAGGCCGACGGAGTGGTGCGGTGTTCGGTCCTAACATTCCAGCCAGGATTATCCGTGTCCGGCGAATATTGGTGGCAACGCACAATAAGCGACGGTCGGCTTACTATTAGTAGGCCTATCATCGGAAGCATATCACGACGAAATGTGCTGGTAATGGCGATGCCCATTACAACTCGGAACGGTATCAATAACGGCACCTTAAGTGCAGCTATCGACGTTAGCCGGCTGGCACAAACAATGTCTCGGGCCCCCGAAGCACAAAGGGGCGCAGCATCAATCATAACAGCGGACGGAAAACTGGTTGCCAGTGGCAAGACCGAAATTCCGTTTAAACTGAGCGGTCCCTCTTCGGCCGATGGATCCAGCGTGCGCCGCGATTCAGAGGGCAAGCTTTGGATGTATGCGACTGCTTCGTTATACGGATCAGACCTTTATGTTGTTTATGCTGAGCCGCGAGATAGCCTTTTGGCATCGGCGGTCGCCCAAGTCAGGGTCAGCATATTGCTACCCCTTATCTCGATCCTGTTTGCCTCGTTGGCGATCTGGTTTGGAACCGACAGATTGGTCGTGCGGTGGTTGCGAGATTTGGGTAAGGTTGCCGACAAATTCGCAAAGGGCGATTTTGCCGGTGACCGTCGTAAATTTGATTCAGCGCCTGCAGAGATCGCCGAGTTAAGTGCGCATCTGCACTCGATGGCGCAGGTCATTGAAAAGCGTAGCGATGAATTACAACATGCCTTGGACGCGAAGACGGCCCTGACCCGCGAAGTCCATCATCGCGTTAAAAACAATTTGCAGATCATCACCAGCCTACTGACGTTGCAGGCGAGCAGGGTGAGCGAACCACAGTCCCGCGAAGTGTTGGCACAGACAAGAGCGCGTATATCTGCTTTGGGTCTGATCCACCGCACGCTTTATGAACAGGAAAACGATAGTGAGCGCGGTGATGTGATCATCGACCGGTTGCTTTTCGAGCTTTGCGGTCAGCTTCGTGCTGCCAACCGCCATAAAAAATTGGTCCAATTGTCGTGCAGCTCCAGCGCTCATCCGGTGCCGATTGACTATGCAGTACCATTGTCGCTCTTTATCGTCGAAGCCGTAACCAATGCTTACCGCCATGCCTTCAACCAAGATGGGGAAGGTCACATCAACGTAGACCTGTCGGACAATGACGATACCGTCATATTAGAAGTGTCAGACAATGGGGCGGGATTCGACGCCAATAACAACACACCTGATATGGGAATGGAGCTCATGCATGCATTTGCTACCCAGGTCGGAGGTACGCTTCAAATCGTCGGTGATCCCGGCAAAGGTACACGTCTGATACTGACGCTTGCAAAGACGATTTGAGGTAGAAGCGTCAGCTTTCGGGATTCAGGGTTAGGCTGATAACCTCCCGCTTTTTCTGGGGCAACAATATCATCGACAAGATGAACGTGGCCGCCGTCAGGCACAAGGCATTGGGGATGATCAGAGCCCATTGCTGGCTAAGTACGCCATAAGCAAGCCAAAGACTGAAACTGAGAGCGGTCAGCGTATACATGCGTGCTGACAAACCTTGAACGTCATTTGTCCTGATAATTTTCCACGCTTGCGGCAAAAAGCTAGTCACCGACGCAGCAGCGGCGAAAAATCCGACTATTTGCAATGGATCTACCATAAATATCCTCGAATTTGTCTGATGTGGCGAATTCATGCGCTGCAACATGCACATGGTCAGGCCTTATCAAACTCATTATAGAAAACCCGACGCTGCGGTTTTGGTTCCGCAATTTCAAAGGGAGCGACGGTGTCCGGTAAATATCTCATCAGAAAGCTTCGGGCGTTCTCAAATTTGTCGCAGGTAAGCGAGGGCATAATAGACTCGTACGCCTCACGCCGGGTTGCCGATATTCGCCCGGGTAGTGACATTATCAGTGAGGGGGAGGACCCCAAAACCGTCAACCTTATCGTCAATGGCTGGGCATGCCGTTACAAAACATTGGAGGATGGTCGAAGGCAGATTTTGTCTTTCTTCATTCCAGGCGATCTGGCCGATCTCCATGTTTATATTCTTTCTGCGATCGACCATTCGATTGCGGCGCTAACCCCGCTTCGTTACGCGTTAATCACGCCAGTCGAATTTGAAAAATTGGGCGATGAGAATCCAACTGTGCTTCGCGCTTTGTGGTGGGATTCGCTTTTGACAGCTTCCATCCAGCGCGAATGGCTGGTCACGGCGGGCCAGCGAAATGCTTTGGAAAGCGTCTCGCACTTGGCATGCGAACTCTTCATCCGAATGAAGATGGTGGGCCTTGTAGAAAATGGCCGATGTGATTTTCCGCTCACACAGTCCGATATTGCGGATGCGCTGGGCCTAACCCAGCCGCATGTCAGCCGCACAATCAAAGAGCTCAATGAAACCGGTATTGCAACGATCAAGCGAGGCTCATTGAATGTACACGACCTTGCTGCGCTGAAAAATTTGGCAATGTTCAACCCAAATTATCTGCACCATCTGTACGAGGCCGTAGAATAAAAAGAGGGTGCGGCGGAAGTTCAATAAAAAAGCCCGCCGTCATCGACGGCGGGCTCGAAGTCAGTGGATACTCAGGATTTATTTATCCTGTGCGTCCGCTTTGTCTTCCATGGCGTCAGCTTTCGCTTCGCCCTGCTCACGTACTGCCTGAGCATTGTCTTCCATCTTCTGCTCTGCAGTAGAATCGACACCGTCGACGGTGGTATCCAAGGTATCGGCCTTGTTTTCCATTGCATCGGCGGTTGCATCGGCATTGTCACGAACGGCGTCGGCGACGTCTTCCTGCTTGTTTTCTTGCGCGCTGTCACAGCCTGCAAGCGTAATCAAAGCAACCGATGCGATTGCAGCTATAAAAGTCTTTTTCATATTACTTCCCTTCTTCTAAAAAAATTTAGCGGACGCGGCCGCGACGAACCAGATTGACGATTGCCAAAAGCACTACGGCACCAATGAACGACGATACCAGCGACATGATGTCGAATGCACCGCTAGTGATGGGCGCTCCGCCGATAAGCGGCGTAATGATAAAGCCTGCCAACAAGGCACCAACGATACCCACGACCACATTCAGGAAAATTCCCTGCTGTGCGTCGGTACGCATTACGATGCTTGCGAGCCAACCGAGGACGCCACCAACCACCAACATGATAATGATATTCATAAAATTTCTCCCTTTCAGAGTGCGGAGTGAAACTGCGATGTTGAAATTAAGTTCCCGGCACTTCGAACGGTAAATTGCACAATTGCTGCGCCCACAGTGCCGATAGAGAGTGGAACTTCTTTTTATACGTCCGGTTACCTTTGCATAATTCATACTCACACAATGAAAGCGAGGATCGTCATGGCTACCACGAACAACTCCAAAAACGGCGCAGGGACCGGAGTCAAATCTGCATCTACAAAACGGAAACCTTCGGGCCGCGCGACTACAGCGCAAAAATCGGGCACCGCTCGCCAAGGAAACCGACGTTCACGGAGTGTCCCTGAAGTGCCGGGTTGGCTGGCCGCTATTGTCTCGGTCGTCGGTGTGGGTGTAGCTGTTGGGGCGGGTCTATATGCATCGCGCCGCCAGTGGCTTCCACGTGCAGAAGCACTGCGCGACGATTTTTCAGCTGCATTTGCAGACGACGAAACAGATTATGAAAACTTCGACCAAACGCGCCATGCGGGCACAACCGGGATGCGAGATCATCCAGGCGAAGAATGGGACGAAGTTGACGACATCTCCGACGCTTCGTTTCCCGCCAGTGACCCTCCGTCATTCAACCCCGGCACGGCATAAGCCGCTGGAAATAATATGGCCCGAACCCACATGCTATGGGGTTCGGGCCGTACACATGGCAAAATATCCATATTACAAGCAAATGCCGTTACGCTGCTAACCCGGATAAAGCCAGTTAGAGCGCGCAGGACGCCAAGTACTGTCAGGATATGTTAGTATCGGGCGGCGTTTCTTCAGGAACCGTTCCGGGAAAGTCGGTATCTCCACCATCAGGTGGTACTTCGTCGGGCCATTGATTTGGTTCCTCTACCGGCCTTGGCGGAAATTTAGGATCGGTCATCATTGTTCCTGCTCCATTTAAAATGTTGTCGTAAAAGGCTTAACGCAGGCGTTGTGATTAAGTTGCCGGTTTTAATCTAGAAGCGCCAATAATCTTTGCTCTGCTGCGTTAAGGCCTTGCGCCTTTTTTGCCTTCAATTGGCTGATCCTCTGGCTGGCAATGCCCTCCTCCGCGAGTTGCAGAACGAGAGGATGCACATAGCTTTTGCGGGCAATAGCGGGCGTGTTGCATAATATGTGTGAAGCGGCTTCGCAGGCAATTTTGATCGTTGCCTTGTCCGCCGTGCGAAGAGCTTCAAGCGCCGCAACACTGCCGTGCCACGTCCGGAACATTTTCGCGCTGAAATTGTCTTGCCCCGTAACCGATTTTAGCCAGTTGTTGACGTCGCCGCTGTCGAGCGGATGGACCTCTTTGTCCTGACCGATATACTGGAACAGCCGTTTGCCAGGAAGATCATGGATTTTTTCGAGTATCTTTTGCAGGCGCCGGTCGGAAACGGTGCTCTGCACCTTTTTCCCGCCCTTGGCGGTATATTTCAATTTCAAGGTGCCATTGCCATATTTGACATTGCGCATCAGCAAGGTGGTCGCACCCTGGCTAGTGCGTGATCGCCCGCCCACCCGCATTGCGGTATGATCCATCAGCCGGACCAACAGGGCAAGCGCGACGTCTTTCCCAAAAATCTCGTCGCGCCGCGCATTGGCAAGTATCTTTTCTATTTTCCGCCTTACTTTCGGCAAGCCTCTGCCAAATGTCGCGAGGCCATCGAATTTTTCCAGGCTGCGAAATTCGGTCCAGTGCTGGTGATACCGATATTGCTTGCGTCCAAGGTCATCCAAACCTGTTGCTTGCAAATGCCCGTTGGCAAGCCGGCAAATCCAGACATTGCGATAGGCGGGAGGCACCGCGAGGCTGCGAATGCGCGATAATTCCTTGTGGCAATCTATCGACCTGCCCTTGTGATCGATATACCGGAAACCCTTGCCATGTTTTCTGCGGGTAATCCCTGGATCGGTGTCCGATACATACATCAGATCCGGCTTCATTGTTTCATTTCCTCCGAAATATGGTGCAGGCCGAACCGCATCACCCGCTTTTTGGTGAGGTGTAAACCCGCCGATATTTCAGATTGTTCCCGCTTGAAAACAGCCGCTCAACGCATCAAAGGACGCTGCGTAATCACTTGTCTGGCGTATAACGGATGTTCGCCTTTCCAGTGACCTGAACCGGCAGGAAAAGCCCTTGTCCGGTCGGTATAACGGTTCCGTGGCTAATACCCGTGATGTTGGCTGACAGCGTAAAATCGCCCTCGCGCCGGGTTGCTATTGCCTTGGTCGCAGCGGCTACGACCTTGTCATAATCCTTCTTGAAGTCCTGAGTCAGCGCGCTGCCTATTTCTGCAAGAACCTCTTGGTCCATGAATAGCGAGAATAAAAGGTTCACAGCCTCACGATCAGTGCGCCCGGCAATCCTGAGGTCCCGGACTTTGATAATCTGCGAATTGGGATCATTATAAGGCGTTGCCGATAGCCAGATTATTCCATTTGTGGCGGCAAGCGGACTCCGCATGACATCAGCCTTGGCGGTTATGCCAACTGCAAGCTTTCCGCCTTCGGTTGCATAGACTGTCACTTTACCGAATTTGACGTCAACTGGCCCAATACCGTCCAGTGAGATGCCTTTGCGCGCCAGTTTAACCAAAGCACGTTCGATAACCGGTTCAAGCTGCGCGTAATCAGCCACGACGGGGACGTAGAAATTAAGTCCTCGCTCGCCAGCGATGGCAGCGGGCGGTGGAAGCGGCGTAATTTCAGGGTCATCGGGTCGGTCGCCAATAAAGGTTTCGGTGACAGTCTTGGCCGCCAGCGTCATTTCCAATTGGCGCCCGTTTACCCGATAGCCGCCAAAGCCCAATTCCTTGGGGGTAATCCGCATCCATGCCGGCGGCTTTTCGCGGTTCAACAATATCGACGTGAAGCCCTGATTCCAGGCAGCATTCACCAGTGCACGCGTGTGAACCCGCGATATTTCTTTCGACAGGTCGCGTTCCAATCCGGCGATGACGCTCGCCAGTTTCGTGTCTGCTTTTTCGGCAAAGCGAATACGCTGCCCCAGAAAATCAATCCCCGGCGGTTCGCGCCAATCATAGTCGATATTGACCTTGGCGACAGGGCTCCAGGCGCGATTGATGCCCATTTTTACGGTGGCGCGCACTGTGGCCGAACCTGTGGCTGTTTCCTTTTTGATAACCCCGCCAACATCGCGCGCGGTGATGACAGCGGTGACCGGCATCGACAGGTGCAACGCGTCACCGCGCCCCGACATAATGATGCGGCCACGTGTGACCTGGCCGACGATCCGGCAAGCTACATCGGGCGTGACCTTGGCGCGCTTGACACCAATTTTGCAGGGCACATTCTTGCAGGCGTCGCCTTTGCATTTGCGGGTATGGACGGCGCACACTGTCACACGCTGAGCGGGTACACATTTGGGTTCATACTGGTTAATGGCCCACAGGCGGCTGGGCGTCGTCTGGTTGAGCTTGGCCTCGATATCCGCAATATCGATAGTGAGCGGGACAATGATTGTCGATGCAGGCTTCGGCAGGTTCAGCGGGGTTTCAATCCGCGGCGGCGCGGGATTGCCGACATCCTTGTCGCAAGCAGCGAGCCCCGCCGCCATCGCCAGCGCCAATATCCAGATGCTTTTGCCCCACATCGATTTGCCTCCCCCGTTTGCTTGGCTGCGATAACGCGGCAAAGCCTATCTGCGTTCCGCCGCTGCCAATATCTCCGCAATTTGGGCATATAGCCATTCTTTGGCTCGCACATCGGCAAAGCTGTGCGAGGCGGTGTCGAGCGACGCGAGTGAAATATGGTCCGCCGTGCGTATCGTCTCGAAAAGCTCGCCTTTCCAGTATCCCATAAATGCCATCGCCGTTGTGTCACGCGCGGCAATCAGTATGCGCGTTGGTTTGTGGCATTCCGAAAGGGCAATGGCCAACCGGCGGGCAAGCCCACTTGCTTCTTCTCTGCGTGCTGCTTTAGCAATCCCGCCTGCGAGTTTTCCAAAGTCTATCTTGCCGGTCAGCAAGTCGAGCAGGCTGCGCGGGTTTTTTAGTCGTGCCCAATATCTTGCACGAATGGCTGCCGCGCTGGGCGGTGCCGGTTCATCATTGCCTGCCGCTGCTTCGATAATCCATGGGTTGGCAAGAATGAGCGTGTCGATTGCGCTGCCAGCATGGAACAGCGCCAGCGCGGTAGCCGCGTCGCAGTTACCGAATGCGACCAGATGCCTGATGTGAGGTGCCGCTTGGCGAAATGCCATGACGGCGGCGGCAAGGTCTTCCGAACTGCCATCGAATCCGCCATTAGTGCCCTCGCTGTCGCCTACGCCGCGACGGTCATAGCGGAAAACGGGGTATCCCTTATGGGCGAAATAGGATGCCATCGCAGATTGTCCGGCATAAGCCCCACTGCGGATTTCATTGCCGCCGCTGACAATTAGCAGGCCCGTGGTCCCGGCGGCGGCATCTAGCGTTCCGGTCAAATGGTCGCCTGCGCAGTCGAAATCCATCATCCGCCGCATGATGCGCTCCAGCGGTCCAGGTCGGCCGCAATGGCGGCGGACATCGCAGAATCTTCGCCGGGTTCAGCGCGCAACCAAAGCGGCGTGCCATCAATATCGGCAAGTGCGACTTCGTGGATGCCTGTTGTGGTGGAAGTCAGCGCCATATCCAGTTCCGCGAGCATTTCCTGCCTGAGCAAAACACCTGCGAGATCGAGGGGAGCAGATCTCGCCGCCGTCATAAGTTGTTCGGCCGTTGTCGAAATCCCCGCCTCCCAATCGGTAACAATCCGGGTTCGAAGCATTGACTTGAGCAAGGACGCGCCCTTCGCAGGCGCCAGCCGCCACAAAGGCAGGCTGGCCGTATCGTCAATCAGGCAGCCGCCGCGGACAGAGGCGATATGGGTGGCGGATAGCTGGCTGGCGCAATCGGCCACTGCATTTCGCCAGTCCAATAATGTTTGCTCCGACATGCAGGCCAAACTTTCGTTGCACCCCGGCAGATCGGGAAGCAGCGTTCGCACAGCTTGCTCGCCAAGCGCGCGCATGGCTTCAACCAACATCCGCCGCGTGCGGTTCATTTCTTCAAATAGCGGCGGAACAATCAATATCGTACGCGTTGCGTCGACTGTACCAAAGCTCAGGCAATGTTCGCTATGTCCGCCCGTTTCATAGGAAAGATGGACAAGCTGCGTCCTCACCCGGCAACCTTGGCCCTTGCGAACGCCACCAGACTGCCGAAGGTCGCGAACAGTTCGCCATCGACCTCATCATCATCAATGATGATACCGAGCCGGTCTTCCATTTCGGTCAACAGCCCAGCCACCGCCATCGAGTCCAGTTCGGGCAACGCGCCGAACAATTCGGATTCGTCATCCATCGCGGTCACTTGCGCTTTCGTCAGGCCAAGCACGTCCGAGAGCAGCTCGCGGATGGCATTTTCAATTTTGTCGGACATTGTTTTCTTTCAACTCACGCGGCGTTGCGGCGCATCTGCCGCAAATGTACGCGCGCAATCAAGGGCCAATTGGCGATATGGTTCGGCCAGAACAGGTCGATCCGGTATCGCGGACGCACTTTTTCCATCCAGTCGCGCTTATATCCGTCACTGCCGGTACCGAAATCAATCTCTTCGACATGGTCGATATCGATGACATGCTGGAACAACGCGGCGGACAGCAATGTCCCCGGCGAAAATTCCAGGTGCCGTTCGTCATGCGCCAACTTGTGAATGAGCGCGACACCGTTTTCCACGGTCCAAAATTGCGCGGCGACCGGTTTACCGTCGATATAAGCGAGCCCGATCCGCAAAGCTCCTGCCGCGCTTTCTTGTTGCGCCAGCTGCTTCAAAAACTCCGGGCTGCCCTCGTGCGGTTTCCAGCTTTTCGCATAGACCCGCTCATAATCCGCCCAGCTACTGCTCGAAAAATTGCGTTCGATGCTGAACGAGACCACACCCTTTTTGCCCTTGCGCTTGACGGTATTTTTCAGCTGTCCTGGGCGGTTCTCCCAATATTGATCGAAAGACCGGCCATTGAGCTTCAAATAATGATTCTCGTCGCATTCGGTCATTTCAACCACCCAGCCCGCCGCCTCGAATGCGGCAGCAATCTGGTTTGCCGATCCATCTTCGTCGGGCACCGGCGCCAGCGTCAGTCGCCGCGTACGGCCACTCGCCGTCGCTGCCAGTTGGCGAAGCAGAGACATCCGCGTGACTTCGTCATAAGCGCCGCCAAAAATCGGTCGCCACGTAAAATTATACCAGTTGGCCAGTGCGCCATATTGTCCGCCAGCCAGTTGCATCAAGGGCATCCAGGCATCGGCCTCACCCTCTTGCGCGCGCAGCAAGAGCGGTGCTTTGTCGCGCAGCGCCATCCGGTGCAACTGGTCGAGCCATTCGAGCCGGTCAAACAGGCAGGCCTGCCGGTCACGGTCCAGCGCTCCGCGTGCGGCGGCTTGCGCGGTGAGGAAATTATCGTGATATTCACCTTTTACCGGCAAATAGCTTACCCCTGACATGCCCTTGAAACTCCAAGTGAATATGCACCAATGACGACCGACTTGCCAGTGTTTCCGCTCGATCACCTGCCCCTGTTTGGGGAGGCCAACGCGCCTGCACTCGTCATTCGTGAGCGGGTATATAGCTATGAGGAGTTAAATCTCCGTATCGGTCGGCTGGCGGCGTGGCTGGCGGGGCAGGGGCTTGGTTCAGGCGACCGTGTGGCGACGTGGCTGGGCAAGGGTGAGATCGCCTGCCTGATGCCGTTGGCTGCAGTACGCGCCGGGCTAGTGCATGTGCCGGTCAATCCGCTGCTGAAAGCGGCGCAGGTGGCGCATATCATGGCCGACAGCGCGGCGCGGCTGTTGATTACAAATGCGGCGCGGGCCGGTGACTTCGCGTTCGCCGATGAAAAAAATGTGCTTGCCCTCGTCAACGACGAATCCGCTCCGACGCTACCTCCCCTGCCAACCGGCACAAACGCCGACACTCTTGCCGCGATTCTCTATACCAGCGGCTCCACCGGTCGTCCCAAGGGCGTCATGCTCTCCCACGCGAACCTCGCGCTTGGTGCGGTCAGCGTGGCGCAATATCTAAAACTCCAGCCTGACGACTGTACTCTCGCTGTCCTGCCTTTGAGCTTCGATTACGGACAGAACCAGTTGCTCTCGACCTGGCGTGCAGGCGGCTGCGTCGTGCCATTGGACTATCTCACTGCGCGCGATGTCATCAAGGCGTGCGCTAAACACGGCATCACCACGCTGGCCGCAGTGCCGCCGTTATGGGTGCAACTCGCCGAACATGACTGGCCCACCGAGGCGACAGAAACCATGCGGCGCCTGACCAATTCGGGCGGCGCGTTGACCCCCAGCCTTGTAAAAAAGCTGCGCTGCATTTTTGGGGACTGCACCGATATTTTTGCGATGTACGGCCTGACCGAAGCCTTTCGCTCAACCTATCTCGACCCAACGCTAATCGACGCCAATCCAACCAGCATGGGCCGGGCCATTCCCTTTGCCGAAATCATGGTAGTTGCCCCCGACGGCAGCGAAGCCGCGCCAGACGAGCCCGGCGAACTGGTTCATGCAGGGCCGTTGGTCGCGCAAGGTTACTGGCAAGACGAGGCGCGCACGGCTGAGCGCTTCAAACCGGCACCGGAGTTCTCGCGCTTTGGCGGCATGGCCGTCTGGTCTGGCGACACTGTCCGCCGCGACGCCGGAGAGCTTTTGTATTTTGTTGGCCGTGATGACGCGATGATCAAAACCAGCGGCAACCGCGTGTCGCCTACTGAAATCGAGGAAGCCGCCGTCGAAAGCGGGCTGGTCACTGAAGCCTGCGCGCTTGGCCGCAAGGACGAACGGCTGGGCGCGGCGATAGTCCTGTTCGTGCGGGGGGGAGGCGATGACGAGGGGCTGAAGGCGCATTTGAAGGCAGTGCTCCCCAATTTCATGCAGCCTGCACAAGTCGTGTGGCTGGATGAGTTTCCCAAAAGCGCGAATGGTAAACTGGATCGCAACCACTTGGCTGCTAGTCTAACGCAATGAAGGCAACCGGACCGGTCCCCGCTGGCTACAGCGCCATAAATGGCGAGCTTGCAATTGGCGGGCTGACGGCGCCTGCGTTGGTGGAGCGGGCGGGCGACACGCCTCTATTTGTTTATTCAGCCGAACATTTACGCCAACGGGTCGCGGATTTGCGCGGTGCGATGCCAAATCGGCTGGCTATCCATTATGCGATGAAGGGCAACCCCTTTCCACCCTTGCTGGAACTGATGAACGGGTTGGTCGATGGTTTCGATGTGGCGTCAGGTGGGGAGTTGGAGTTGGCGCTGGCCTCAGGGGTGGACGCAGGCCGGATCAGCTTTGCCGGACCCGGCAAGCGCGATCGGGAACTTGAGCGTGCGATTGCGCTGAGTGTCACGCTCAACAGCGAGAGCGAGGGCGAGGTCCAGCGCGCGATATCTATCGGCGCTAGGATCGGCGTCACGCCGCGTTTGGCGGTCCGCGTTAACCCGAGTTTCGACCTCAAAGGCTCTGGCATGAAGATGGGTGGGGGTGCCAAGCAATTTGGCGTCGATGCCGACCGCGTGCCTGCTCTGGTCAAGCGCATCATCGGGGCGGGCGCCGAATGGCATGGGTTCCATATCTATGCTGGAAGCCAAGCTTTAAAGGCCGACGCAATCATCGACATGCAGGCGCAGACCTTGGCTTTGGTCGCGGAACTGACCGAAGCGATTGGCGTATCGCCGCCGCATGTCAATTTGGGCGGCGGATTTGGTATTCCCTATTTTCCAGGCGACGAACCCGTCGATATCAAGGCGGTCGGCGCCGCACTGGGTCATGCGTTCGATGCGCTTCCTGCTAGTTTATCCGACATCCATTTCTGCATCGAACTCGGCCGCTATCTGGTGGGCGAGGCGGGCGTCTATCTGACCCGCATCGTTGACCGCAAAATCAGCCATGGAGAGATATTCCTTATCACCGACGGCGGCCTCCATCATCAACTGGCCGCCAGTGGCAATTTCGGCACTGTCATCCGCCGCAATTATCCTGTGGCGATTGCAAACAAATTTGGCGCAGACCCGGAGGAGGTTGCCTCGATCGTCGGCTGCCTCTGCACCCCGCTCGACAAATTATCCGACCAAGCCCATCTGCCGCGCGCCGACGTGGGCGATCTCGTCGCCATTTTTTGCGCGGGAGCATATGGCGCCAGCGCCAGCCCCGCCAATTTCCTAGGGCAGGGGCCAGCGCTGGAAATGCTTATATAGGTACGGATTTGCCTAATTTGCGGTGGGTTGATTTGCCTTTTTGGCAGGCTTATAGCGGTGCTCCATAAGTAAGCGGTCCTGCGGGGCCGCTTTTTGCCTTTTGGCGAAACAGAAAGGAAAAGCCATGTCGATCACTCCCCTGATGCCCGTCTATCCCCGTTGCGGGTTCCGGCCGGTGCGAGGCGAGGGCGCTTGGCTGATTAGCGAAGACGGCAGCCGTGCGCTGGACTTTGCGGCGGGCATTGCAGTGAATCTTTTGGGCCACGGCCACCCGCATCTGACCAAGGCGATCCAGGATCAGGCAGCTACTTTGATGCACGTGTCGAACCTATATGGCAGTCCGCAGGGGGAGGCCTTTGCCCAGCGTCTGGTCGATACGACATTTGCCGACACGGTCTTCTTCACCAATTCGGGTGCCGAGGCAGTCGAGTGCGCGATTAAGACTGCGCGTGCCTATCATCAGTCGCAGGGCAGCGAACGGTTCGAAATTATTACGTTCAAAAATGCATTCCATGGCCGGACTATGGCGACGATTTCCGCATCGAACCAAGAGAAGATGCATAAGGGCTTCCTGCCGTTGCTCGAAGGTTTCAAATATGTCGACTTCGACGATTTGGAAGGCGCCAAGGCCGCAATCGGCCCGAACACAGCCGGTTTCTTGGTCGAACCCATCCAAGGCGAGGGCGGCGTCCGTCCCGCGTCCGATACATTTATGCAAGGTTTGCGCGCGTTGGCTGACGAGCATGACCTGATGCTGATCCTCGACGAAGTACAGTGCGGCGTCGCTCGGTCAGGTACGCTCTATTGTCATGAGCAATATGGCATCAAGCCTGACATCATGGCGACGGCAAAAGGCCTTGGCGGCGGCTTCCCCGTGGGTGCATGTCTCGCCACTGAAAAGGCGGCGCGCGGCATGGTTGTCGGTACGCACGGCTCGACCTATGGCGGCAACCCCTTCGCAATGGCGGCATGTCAGGCGGTCTGGGACGTCGTTGCCAATGACGAGTTTCTCGCAAATGTGCGGTCAACCGGCGACAAATTGCGCGCGGCGCTTGAACAATTCATCGGCAATTATCCCGACCTGTTCACCGGTGTACGCGGCAAGGGCCTGATGCTTGGCGTGATGATGACGCATGAAGCACGCGCATTTGTCGCTCATTTGCGCGACAATCACGGCCTGCTGACCGTGGCGGCAGGCGACAATACATTCCGCGTTTTGCCACCGCTCAATATCGACGACAGCCATATCGCGACATTCATGGAAAAACTGTCGGCAGGCGCGGCGAGTTACCAGATACCGCAGGCAGCATGACACGGCATTTCCTGAACCTGTCCGATGCGGGCGGGGACGCGATTGCGGCAATGCTGACCGACGCGATGGACCGGAAGGCGGCGCGCGCCAATGCTGACGGAAGCGCGTGGCCAAAGGGCAGGGCGGACGCAGACGCGCCGCTAGCCGGTCATACGCTCGGCATGATCTTCGAGAAAAACTCGACCCGCACCCGAACGTCGTTCGAAATGGCAATGAAGCAACTGGGCGGCGACAGCATGTTCATGGCCGCAGGGCAGATGCAGCTCGGTCGCGGCGAAAGCGTGGCCGACACAGCGCGGGTTCTGTCGCGTTATGTTGATGCGATACTCATTCGCACCGATGATCACGCCAAGGTCGAGGAACTCGCCGCACATTCCAGCGTGCCGGTAATCAACGGCCTCACCGACCTGTCGCATCCGTGCCAGATCGTTGCCGACCTGTTGACAATCGTCGAGCAAGGAAAGCCCTTGCCCGGGCTCGAAGTCGCTTGGCTGGGCGATGGCAATAATGTGCTGAACTCGATTGTCGAAGCGGCTGGGCTGTTCAAATTCAACGTCCGCATCGCGGTGCCGCAGGGCTATGAAAGCGACAGCAGCTTCATCGATGCTGCCAACGCATCTGGGGCGAATATAACCCTGACGCGTGATGCCGTCGAGGCAGTTGCGGGCGCGGATATCGTTGTCACCGACACATGGGTATCGATGGGGCAGGAGCACGCGCACAACAAGATTGCGGCGATGATGCCTTATCAGGTCAATGAACGCCTCATGGCGGGCGCTAAGGCCGATGCCAAATTCCTCCATTGTCTACCCGCGCATCGTGGGGAGGAAGTGACAGACGGGGTAATCGACGGCCCGCAATCATTGATATGGGACGAAGCGGAAAACCGCCTGCACGCGCAAAAGTCCATCCTTTTATGGTGCTTCGGTCTCCTGTAATGGCGTCGCAACCCGAAACATTTGGCGACCAACCGCTGCGCTTCTCATTGCCGGACCGTCATGCGCGCGGACGGCTGGTTCGGCTTGACGGCGTGTTGTCTGACATATTGTCGGCGCATGCCTATCCGCCATTGATCGAAAAGACCCTCGCTGAAGCGCTGGTGCTGACGGCATTGCTCGGAGCGTCGCTGAAGCAGGCGGATGGTCAGCTGACGTTGCAGGCGCAGACCACCAAAGGCGCGATCCGTTTGCTGGCATGCGATTACAAGGATGGCGCGTTGCGCGGCTATGTGCAGTTCGATGCCGCGACAGTGGCCGCGCTACCGCCTGATTCTACTCTCTTTGGTCTGTTTGGCACTGGCTATCTGGCCATCACGTTCGACCGTGCGCTGCCGGTTGGCGAAGGGGGCGGACGTTATCAGGGTATTGTTCCGCTCGAAGGATCTTCGCTTGCTGACGCGGCAGAACATTATTTCGTCCAGTCCGAGCAAATTCCGACGCTCATTCGTGTGGCTGTGGATCATGTAGATGGCCGGTGTGTCGCCAGCGGTTTCCTCGTCCAGCATTTGCCGGAAGGCGAAGAAGGCCGCGAACGTCTCCACGTCCGGCTCGATCATCCTGAATGGGAGCATGTGGTCGCTCTGGGTTCAACCATTTCGACCGATGAACTTACTGACCTGTCTCTGCCGCTTGAGGAAATTGTGTGGCGATTGTTTCATGAAGAAGAACAGGTTTTGGTGGAAACCGGTGCGCAACTGACCAAAGGTTGTCGGTGCGATCTGGCGCATATTCGTGATGTAATTGCCAAATTTCCTGCCGAAGACCGCGCCGACATGGCTGATGAGACAGGCGAGATTTTCGTGGACTGCGAATTTTGCTCTCGCCGCTTTCCGTTAAGTTTGGTGAGCTTCAATAACTGACTTCGGGTGTTTGTCGCAAATCGTTGGTCATTCATCGTTCATATACCACATTCTATCGTACTTATTGCAATATTTGATGCTACAGCTACGATAACAAAAAGGTCGCTTCGCTGAAACTGAACAAGGTTACGGTACAGAAGCTTATGAAATTGAAATTCTCCCATCTTGCCATAGCTGGCCTTCTTGCGGTGTCTGCGGGCAGTGGCGCGATTGCATTTGTGCAAGGTGGCGACCTGTCATTGCTTGAATCGCTCGATCGCGGCATGTGGCAATTGCGCCCGGTGGGGGTTGGTGCCTCGGCCGCTACGGCAACGCCTATTTGCCTCGGGGATCCGGCAAAACTGGTGCAAATTCAGCATGGCGGCACGCTGTGCGAACGCTATGTGGTCCGATCAACTCCGAACGCTATTACGGTAAGCTACAGCTGCAAAGGGCAGGGACAGGGACTGACGACAATCCGCAAGGAGTCAAACAGGCTGATCCATATTCAATCGCAGGGCATCCGCAACAATTCGCCCTTCTCGTTTTCTGTTGAAGGTCGCAAAATCGGTGCCTGCTGACGCGTTGACGAGCCGTTAAAAATATTCGGGCGCAGCGTTAAGCAGATTTTTACCATTTTTCGGTTAGAAAAGCTGGTGTGTCTTTTATGAGATACGCTTTCCTCCCTAGCAGGCTTAACAGCCTATAACTGGGCCGCTCGCTGCAAAGTAGAGCGGCCCATTTTTTGTCTAGAACGCCGCAATGCCGGTAATTGCGCGTCCAAGGATGAGCGCGTGCACGTCGTGTGCGCCTTCATAGGTATTGACGGTCTCCAGGTTCACCATATGGCGCATCACCTGATATTCGTCGCTGATGCCGTTCCCGCCATGCATGTCGCGTGCGGCACGGGCAACGTCGAGCGCCTTGCCGACGTTGTTGCGCTTTACGATTGAAATCATGTCGGGCGAGAATTTGCCTTCATCCATCAATCGGCCAACGCGCAACGACGCCTGAAGTCCGAGCGATATGTCGGTCATCATGTCCGCAAGCTTCTTCTGATACAATTGGTTTGCTGCAAGCGGCTTACCAAACTGGTGCCGGTCAAGGCCATATTGCCGTGCGGCGTGCATGCAGAATTCTGCGGCACCCAACGCGCCCCAGCTTATACCGTAACGCGCCCGGTTAAGGCAGCCGAACGGGCCTTTCAGGCCTTGTACTTCAGGTAGTAACGCGTCTTCGCCCACTTCGACATTGTCCATCACGATCATACCGGTGGTCGACGCGCGGAGCGAAAGTTTGCCCTCAATTTTTGGAGCTGAGAGGCCCTTCATCCCCTTTTCAAGTACAAATCCCTTGATGCCGCCGCCATGCGCTTCGGACTTGGCCCAGACGACAAAGACATCGGCGAACGGCGCGTTTGAAATCCAGGTTTTCGAGCCGTTCAGCACATAACCGCCATCAACCTTCTTGGCGAAGGTGCGCATACCTGCGGGGTCCGAACCAGCATCCGGCTCGGTCAAACCAAAGCAGCCAATAAGCTTGCCTGCCGCAAGACCGGGCAGATATTTACGTCGTTGTTCCTCAGAGCCGTAAGCGTGAATCGGATACATCACCAGTGACGACTGAACTGATGCCATTGAACGATAACCCGAATCCACACGCTCGATCTCGCGCGCGATAAGCCCGTAAGCAACATAGGACGCGCCAACACCACCATATTCTTCAGGAATAGTCGCGCCGAGCAAACCCATTTCGCCCATCAGCGGGAACAGTTCGGGGGCGTCCTTTTCGTGGCGATATGCCTCAATCACGCGCGGCTGCAATTCGTTTTGGGCAAAGGCATGAGCGGTATCGCGGATCATGCGTTCGTCTTCGGTAAGCTGATCGTCCAAACGGAAGGGGTCGGACCAATCGAAAGCTGCCATCTCGGCCATATCATGTCTCCAAATGTTGCGCGGTCGCTAGACTTTTTGCGCGCTACGGGCAAGCTGGCAAAATGCCTGTGACGCGTCTATCTGGCAGGCAGTCAAATAGGAGACGGGTGTGACGCTGGCGACCGACGTACAGACAATATTGGCGCAACTTGGGACGACGGCGAAGGGCGATATGCCGTCGCATTCGCCCATCGACGGCACCGTAATCGGTTCTGTGTCTACCGCGTCACTTTTAGATATCGACAAAGCTTGTGGACATGCGAACGAGGCGTTTCATAATTGGCGTGCTGTGTCTGCGCCCCGACGCGGTGAACTCGTGCGCCTGTTCGGCAATGCCTTGCGCGAAAACAAGGATGCGCTCGCCCGGCTGGTCACAATCGAATGCGGCAAGCCATTGTCCGAAGGCTTAGGCGAAGTGCAAGAGATGATCGACATTTGTGACTTCGCGGTTGGCCTGTCGAGACAACTGCACGGGCTAACCATTGCCAGCGAACGCCCCGGCCACCGGATGATGGAACAATGGCATCCATTGGGGCCAACGCTTGTGATTTCCGCCTTCAACTTTCCGGTTGCGGTGTGGGCTTGGAATGCTGCGCTGGCATTGGTCTGCGGCAATAGTGTGATCTGGAAGCCTTCAGAGAAAACGCCGCTGACGGCAGTTGCAGTGCAGGCGATCTTCGAGCAGGCGTTAAGGACATTTGATGACGCGCCTGCTTTTCTGTCGCAAGTTCTGCAAGGCGGGCGGGATGTTGGTGAGGCTTTGGTGGCCGATGAACGTATCCGGCTGATTTCGGCAACTGGAAGCACTGCAATGGGTCGCAAAGTGGGACAGGTCGCCGCCGCACGCTTTGCCCGGACCATCCTTGAACTTGGAGGAAATAATGCGGCTATCATAAGCGACAAGGCCGATACGACGCTCGCGTTGCGCGGCGTGCTGTTCTCGGCTTTCGGAACCACCGGGCAGCGCTGTACCAGCCTGCGCCGGATTTTCGTGCACGAAGCGATTTATGGTAGCTTTGTCGGGGCGCTCAATTCTGCGACAGCGTCAATGAATATCGGCGATCCGCTCGCGAGCAATAATCTGGCGGGGCCATTGATTGACGAACAAGCCTATGACGCCATGCGAACAGCGTTGGACGAAGCGCGGGTGCAGGGAGCAGTTATCTTAGGGGGCGAGCGCCTCAACCGGGCAGGCGTCTATGTCCAACCCGCGCTGGTCGAAATGGCATCGCATTCTGGCCCGGCCTTGCGGGAAACATTTGCGCCGATCCTTTACATCTTCCGTTATTCCGATCTGGACGAAGCAATCGCGCTGCAAAACAGTGTCAGTGCCGGTCTGTCATCTTCGATTTTTTCGACCGATATCCGCGAGTGCGAGCGGTTCCTGTCAGCCGCGGGCAGTGATTGCGGCATCGCCAATGTCAATATCGGCACGTCGGGGGCGGAAATCGGCGGCGCGTTCGGCGGCGAAAAGGAAACCGGTGGCGGCCGTGAGTCCGGCTCGGATGCCTGGAAAGCCTATATGCGGCGCGCAACCAACACGATCAATTATTCAAACGAACTGCCGCTTGCGCAAGGGGTGACTTTCGACCTAGGCTGAAGGGCAGGAGAGACGTATGCTTGTAGAAAAACTGCCGCCGGTCAAATCGACGTTGCAACCCAGTAACCATCCTTATTTGAATGGTGCGTGGACGCCGCAGCATGAGGAGGTAACTGCTTTCGATCTCGACGTAATCGAAGGCAAAATCCCCGACGACATCGACGGCGTTTATCTGCGCAATACCGAAAACCAGTTGCACCAGCCGCTCGGGCGCTATCATCCATTTGACGGTGACGGGATGATCCACCAAATCGATTTTTCCGGCGGCAAGGCAAGCTATCGCAACCGATTTGTCCGCACGCGCTGCTTTGAGGCCGAGCAGGACGCGGGTGGGTCGTTGTGGGGCGGATTGATGGACCGGACCGGCACATCAAAGCGTCCAGGCTTTGGTGCGCATGGTGGTTTGAAGGATAGTTCCAGTACCGATATCATCGTCCACGCGGGCAAGGCGGTATCGACGTTCTACCAATGCGGCGAAGGTTATGTGCTTGACCCCGAAACACTTGAGCAAGAAGGTGTTGCCTCATGGGTGCCGCTCGATGGCATTTCCGCGCATCCCAAGGTCGATGAACGTACCGGCGAATTGTTGTTTTTCAATTACTCAAAACATGCACCTTATATGCATTACGGCGTAGTGAGCGCAGACGGCAAGTTGGCGCATTATGTGCCAATACCGCTACCCGGTCCGCGCCTGCCGCACGATATGATGTTCACCCCGAACTGCTCGATATTGTGCGATTTTCCTTTATTTTGGGACGAGGAATTGTTGAAGCGCGATGTGCATGTAACGCGGCTGCACGAGGGGCTGCCATCGCGTTTTGCGTTGATTCCGCGATACGGCCAACCAGAAGACATCCGTTGGTTCGAAGCCGACCCTACTTTCGTCCTTCACTTCATCAATGCTTATGAAGAAGGCGACGAAGTGGTACTCGACGGTTATTTCGAGGACGATCCTTATCCGCAACCCATCGAAGGCGGCGGCGAATATGCTCATATGATGGCCTATGTCGATGAACACAGCTTCAAACCAAAGCTGCACCGCTGGCGTTTCAACCTCGTCGATGGCACCACCAAAGAAGAGCGCCTCGACGACCGCATCCTTGAGTTCGGCATGATGAATCAGCGGTTTCTGGGGCTGCCTTATCGCTATGCTTATAGTACCACCTCCAAACCCGGCTGGTTCCTGTTTACCGGTTTCGTGAAGCATGATTTGCACACCGGTGAGTCTTGGGAGGTCCGACTCGAGGATGGCCGCTACGGCAGCGAGGCGCCGTTCGCACCGCGTGTTGGCTCGACCGATGAGGATGACGGCTATCTGGTGAGTTTCGTTACCGACGAAAATCGCGGGACGTCCGAATGCATTCTCATCGACTGCAAGCGATTTGCCGAAGGTCCGGTGTGTCGCATCGCCCTTCCGCACAAGATTTCGAGCGGTACGCATGCGCACTGGGCGGACCGGGCGATGCTGCACAATTAGTTATTTCTGGAAGACAACTTTCGTCCCTGGCTTGACCATACCCGCCAGCTTTGCCGCATCCCAGTTGGTCAAGCGTACACATCCGTGACTCTCGGCCCGACCGATGGTCGAAGGTTCGCCGGTTCCATGAATGCCATAATGCGGCTTTGACAGGTCGATCCAGACAACGCCGACCGGGCTATTCGGTCCGGGTTGCAATAACTGCTTTTCCTTGCTGTCACTGACGTCCCAGAACAATTTGGGATTGTAATGAAATTCGGGATTGCGGGCGACGCCCTTCACTGTCCAGTTGCCGAGCGGCAAAGGATCACGCGAACTGCCCGTTGTCACCGGAAATTGTGCAATAATCTTGTCATTAGGCCCCATTGCGCGCAACCAACCGTCTGATTTGTCAACCACGATTTTTTCGATTGCCGGCTGTTCGGCAGCAACACCCAAAAGCTGCAGCGTCTTGTCCCAGCCGCGTTCTGCGTCTTCAGCGCGTGGCGCCATGACATTGGGGATGTTCGGTACCACGATCACGTTGCCAGCGCCGATTTTGGTATCAGGCGAATTGAGCGCCACCAGCGTTTCGGGGGTGGTGTGGAACCGCTCGGCCAATGCTTCCATCATATTGCGGTAACCAAGCGCAGGCAACTTTGCTTGTTCTGCTGCATCCTTGGGCAGGTTGGGAAAGAATTTCTGTTTGGCAAATTCGTCAGATATTCGGACAAGCTGCGTAGCAGGCACCATTGGCGTGCCGTCGAACGCGGCTCTGGTCGCCGCATCCAACTCGCCCGTTTGATCGAGATCGTTGGCCTTTTGAAACCCCTTAAGCGCAATCTTCGAAGACTCGCCGGTTCTGCCATCGATTACGCCAGGAGAAAAGCCCAGCCGCTCAAGTGCAATCTGTGTCGGCATCATGTCGAGCTCTGCAGGCAGCGGTGGCAATTTTCCTTCTGCCTCGACAAATTGTAGTCCGCTGTTTGCCGTGGCTATTTTTTCATCAACTGGGTTTTCTTTCGGGCTGGTGCTATTTTGTTGGCACGCCGCGAGCAGGGTCAACGGCAACACTAAGTATGAATATTTCAAGAGAATGAACTTTCAAAAGGTTTTAAAGCCTAACAAAAGCTAGCTGGACAAGGTTCCCCGGAATATTTGGGATTATCCTTTTGCTTCACGACACCATTATCGTTTCGGCAAAACTGTACATTTCCTGATGACGTGCTAGATAATATGAGCAAATCCGGCTGCACCTGCCATTAGTTCTGCTGCGGCAACTTTCCCATTTTGCACGCGCTCGTAATCTTCTCCAACGGTTCGGTGCTGCTCCCCATACACAAAATTATTATAATAATTTAGCAGTCGGCTTCACGACCAGAATTTTGCTGAGGCAATTTTCGCACCTTGCGCCAGTGCGGCCATCTTGGCCCACACGACGTTGCGGTCCACGCTGCCTGAGCCGACATGGATACTGAACCCACAATCAGCGCCGGCCATGACATAGGCCCGGCCAACCAGATGCGCATAGCGGCTGATCCGCTGGGCGATCAGTTCGGGATGCTCGATATAGTTTGACTGGCATTCGATGACGCCGGGGATGAGAACCTTGCCTTCGGGCAGCTTGACCTCTTCGAACATCGCATATTCGTGCGCGTGGCGCGGGTTGGCGGCTTCGAACTGTATGGCGTGTGGGCGTGCGCGCCAGACGAGGTCGATGATGTCGCGGAATGGCACGTCGCAATGATGTGGGCCAGGGTAATTGCCCCAGCACATGTGCATCCGCAGCTGCTCAGGCGCGATGTTCGCCGTTGCGCGGTTGAGTGCTTCGATATTGAGCGCCATTTTATCGCGAAAGCCGCTGAGATCCAGTTCGCGGAATTGCGTGTGGCGGCCCATGGCCAGATCGGGGCAATCGATTTGCAGGATGATGCCCTGCGCTGCGATAGCTTCATATTCGTGGCGCAGCCCTTCGGCGAGGGCGAAGACATAATCCTCGTCGCTATCATAATAATCATTACGGAAAAACAATGCGGTAACGCCGGGCGAAGCGGCGCTCATGAAGGCTTGCTTACCCGGATGCTTGGCGAGCGAGGCGTTAAGTGCCGCAGCATCGCGTTCGACGGCGGTCATGTCCTTGACGGTGATTGGAGCGTTGCAGGCAGGGGTCTTGCGATGCTTGCGGCCCGGATCGGCGAAGACGCGCTCCTTGGTGGTCGGAAAATCTTCTATATCCTGAAAGGCAAAGCTGTTGCCGGTGCCGCCAAATCCGTCGAGCCTGTCCTTGATATAGGTCGCATAGCTTGGCTTGGATTGTTCGCCGTCGTTGATGATGTCGAGACCCGCTTCGGCCTGCCTGTCGACGACGAATTGCACAGCCTCGGCAATGCGTGCGTCAACGGCTGCCATGTCGAGAGGCAGGCCGTCTTCCTTGGCGAACATGATCTCGATCAGGTCGTCCTCGCGCGGCAGGCTGCCGACATGCGTTGTCAAAAAGCGTCCGGCATTGGCCATTTCAGTTTCCTTTTTGGTGTTGGCTCAAGAATGTTTCGAGCAGTATATTGATGGTTTCGGGTCGATCGACGTTCGCGATGTGGCCCGCATTAGGGATGATTTTGGTTTTGCCATGTGGCGCATTGGTTCCGATGAAATTGGCGACCTGCTGTCGCCAAGGGCTGTCGGCTTCTCCTGCGATTGCCAACACCGGCATGGCCAATCCGACAATGTCGGAATGCGAAAATGCTAGGGGCTCTTGATCGACCATTTGGTCGCGGCCGTCATAGTGGGCCAAAATCTGATCGAGCAGGTGCTGAGCCTCGTTTGATACTTGGGTCAGCGGATGCCGTTTCCATTCGGTTAGCATTTCGGCAATTTTGCCGTCACGCACCAGCGCCGAAAAGGCGGCACGGTCGATTTCCGGCGCGTCCTTCTGTTCGGCAACTACATTGTGCAGCGGTGCGCCGATGAGAGCAACTGTGCCAAGCCGCTCCGGACGACTGCGAGCGTAATCGAGTGCTACTGCTGCGCCTTGCGAAAGGCCAATGACTGACAATTTCTTCGCGCCGAAATAGTCGGCGATGGCATCTATATCATCGCACTCGGCGGCAAGTTCCGGCGGCGCAGTCGAACGCCCGAAGCCACGCCGGTCGGGCATCGCCAACCGCATGTTCTGCGCCAGCGCCACCTGCGGCAACCATATCCGCCAGTCGAGCGTCCAGCCGTGCAGAAATATCACCAGCGGCCCGTCACCCGCAGTCTGGACGTGCAATCGCCCATCCTCGACATCGATCCAATGCAGTTTGGCGATCTGTTGGTCTGAACCGTCGCTTTGATCCTGCACCAACACCGCTTAATCAGGCGTGCATCGCCCGGAATGGGTTGTTGTTGGTGTGATTGCCAGCCAGCCAGCGGCTCAATTCGGCATGGGCTTCCGCCCGGCGCTGTGCATCGAGCGGTGCAGCCTCCGGCGCATCATAGGTGAATTCCAGCGTCATGTTATTGGGGTCTTTGACATAGACCGAACGGCAATAGCCATGCTCCAATATGTAAGTTTGCGGCTCGGTTATGCCTGCTCCCTCAATCCGCCGTTGCAGCTCGGCCTGTCCTTCTTTGTCGACCTGAAGCGCGATGTGGATGAACGGTGATTTGGGAATTTCCGGTCCGAATTCGGCCTGATCGGCGGGGTCGGCAAACTGGAAGAAGGCAAGCGCGCTGCCGTCGGCCATTTCGAAGAAGCAGTGGCAATAGGTCCGTTCCTTGCCGAACAGCTCATCCTTCTCGCAATAGGTCGCCATCAAAGGAAAGCCGAGTACGTCTTCATAAAAAGCACGCGTCGCCTCCAGATCCTTGGTCACATAGGCGGTGTGGTGAAGCCGTTTGGCAAGAATTTCGCTGCTCATCCTGTTTTCCTCGTCTCTCAAAAATAGGGAATCACATTTTCAATTATGATACCAGCTTGCCCGCGATCTCGGCAACATGGCGGCCCTGGAACCGCGCGCCGGCCAGTTCATTTTCGCTTGGCATCCGGCTGCCATCGGCCCCTGCCAGCGTTGTCGCGCCATACGGCGTCCCGCCACTGATCTCGCCCATTTCGGTGTTGCCCTTGAAAGTATAGGGCAGCCCGACAATCACCATGCCGTGATGCAGCAAAGTGGTGTGGAACGATGTAATCGTCGTTTCCTGCCCGCCATGCTGGCTGGCGGTTGAGCAGAATACGCTTCCGACCTTGCCGACAAGCGCGTTGGTGAACCACAGCCCGCCTGTCTGGTCGAGAAAGTTGCGCATCTGCGCCGCCATATTGCCGAAACGCGTTGGCGTGCCGAATATGATCGCGTCATAATTGGCGAGTTCATCGGGCGTTGCAATCGGCGCGGCCTGATCGACCTTGATATGCGCTGCCGCCGCCACATCATCAGGCATCAATTCAGGCACGCGCTTTACGTCAACCGTGCAGCCTTCGACCGACCTCGCCCCTTCGGCCACGGCCTCTGCCATCGTCTCGATATGGCCGTAGCTTGAATAATAAAGGACAAGGACTTTGGTCATGCTGCTTCCTTAAAATTTATAAGATGCTTCGACGCCGTAAATACGCGGACGGGCCTTGAAGACAAAGCCGCCGGGCGAAAATTCGGCGTTATATTTCTCGTTGAATACGTTGTTGGCAAATGCCGCGACTGACCAGCTATCGCTGTTTACGCCGATGCGTGCATCGACCAGATCGACGGGCTGGCGGACCGTGGTATTGAATGGCTCCCACCAAGTCCTGCCGGTGCGGCGATAATCGACGCGCAGCAAGCCGTTAAGGCCGGCGCTCAATTCAGGCGTGAATTGCGCTCCGAGGTTGTACGTATAGCGCGAAATCAGCGGCGCTTCATTGCCGATTGCTGTGGCATCGGGAAATTCCTTGATCTCGCTGAACGTGTAGCCCGCTGCTGCATTCAGCTGGATATCGGGCGTTGGGCGGAAATTGGCTTCCAGCTCAAAGCCCTGAATCCGCGTCTTTGGAACATTACCCAAATTCTGCGTCGAGTTGGCCGCCAGGAACACAAAGAAATAGCTGTTCCGCGACAAGGTCGAATAAGCCGCTGCATTCAAAGTAAGCTTGCGGTCGAGCAGGCGGGTTTTGATGCCTGCCTCGAACGTTGTCGCGGTTTCCGCTTCGAACAGGTCGGAGACCCCCACAATGCCATTACTGGCGGCCACGCCGCCAACGCCGGTCTGGTTAAACCCGCCCGAGCGGAACCCACGGCTATAGCCGCCGTACAACGTCACGTCGTCGGTTGGCTGATAGGTCAACGTTACCTTCGGCTGAAGGTCGTCAAATGTCGCGCGGCGCCTTTCGCCGGCTACACCTTGGGGGAAGCCAGGGACGTTGGGCAGGAACGCGGTTGGCGTCAGTGTGGTGTTGACGCGCTTGTCACGGTCGTACCGCAGCGACGCGTCGACACGGAACTGGTCGGAGAATTCATAGCCTAGATTGGCGAAGACCGCCCAGGCGAAGTTGTTCTGACTGTCGGCAAGGAACGTCTGTTGCGGGCTGGAGGGGTTGGTCGAGGGCGAGCGGTAAACAGGGAACACACCTTGGCCAAAATCGACCAGATTTCCCGTCGAAATGAAGCGTTGCGTATCGATATAATAGCCACCAAACATCCAGAATAATTTGTCATTCTTTGGAGACTCAATGCGGATTTCCTGGCTGACTGCTTTGACATTCAGATATTGGCTTTGCGCAATATCGATGCCGAAACCAAGGCCAAACCCGAAGGGCGAATTGGCCGGACGGAACAAGAAGGATTCGTTGACCGGCCGGAAGTCAAAGGCGTCGCCGGTGAGGATTTCCTTCACCGTGTCGTATGACGTAATCGACGTGGCGGTGAAGCCGTCGCCTTCATAAGCGAACTTCGCTGCAACGTTCAGAATATCGCGGTTGTTGATACCGCGGTTGTTGACGCGGATTGGTAAACTGACGTCATTAACGTCATTGACGATGTTGAAGTAGAGCGCCTGTGTTTCAAGCTTTGCGTAGGACGCGCGTAGGTCAGCGGTCCAGCCATTGCCGGGTTCGAACAGCAAATTGCCACGAACCGACAGATCCTTCACCGGGTCGGCGTCTTCGTTGAGGAACGTATTGCGCAAATAGCCCTCAGTGTCGCGATACGAGCCCGTGAGGCGGAATTTGACGGTGTCGGACAAGGGCCCGCTGACCCCGGCACGGACATTCCAGCCAAAGCCGTTGTCGATCCCAGCCTTGAAGCTGCCCGAAAATTCGTCGGTCGGCTTCTGGCTGGTGATGATGATCGCGCCGCCGATGGCATTGCGTCCATAAAGGCCGCCTTGCGGGCCCTTCAGCACTTCGATCTGCGCGATGTCGACCAGTTCCTGGTTGAACGCCGCAGGGTTGACTTGCTGCACCCCGTCGATGACGACCGCAACCGATGGCTCGCTGTTGCGTGCCTGCGTGATGCCGCGAATGATGATGAAGGCGTTACCCGAATTCTGGGTTTCCACCAGATTGACGTTCGATGTCAGGTTGATGAAGTCGAGCGGACGTTCGATTCCGGCATTCTCGATGGTTTCGGCGTTGAACGCGGTGACGGCGGCGGGCACATCTTGCAAATTCTGGTCACGGCGAAGCGCGCTGACCACGATTTCCTGGGTGTCTTCGGTAACCTCTGTGGCTTCTTGTGCATGAACAATGGCGGGGGCGAGCGCGGTGCTGGCCAATAAAGGTAACAAGGCTGCATAAGCCCATTTCGCTGACTGAATCGCCATTCTCCATCTCCCGTTTCGTGTCGAACGCTTTCTATCGCCGAAGCGTATCACGTTGCTCTAATTCGTTCGATTGTCGAAGTCAAGTTCGATATGCGAATTTTTATGCAGTCGATTCCCGCTGCAATGCGTGGACCAAAGACGGCCATCGGCGGAGTGCTGCTTCTATTTCGGCCGCCGCTTCGCGCAGCATCGGCAGTCGCGATTTGATGAGGTCTTCCTGCGAAATACGCGTAGTCGAGGTCGAGCAGTTGACCGCCGCAATCGGACGGCGCGACCCGTCGAACACTGGAACGGCTACCGACACGATGCCGAAGTCAAGTTCGTCGAATGCCGAATCATACCCTTGCTCGCGGACCTTTTGCAGCCGGTCTCGCATCGCCTTTGCCGATGTCACCGTATGCTCGGTGAACTTCTCGAAAGGCGCCGAGGCCATAAACTCTTCGATCTCTGCTTCGGGCAGGAACGCCAATATCGCTTTTCCCATTGATGTCGCGTGCGCCGGAAAGCGCGTTCCGACATTAACCCCCAGCCGGATCCGCCGGTTAGTCGAGACATGCGCCAAATACAGCACATCGCTACCGGCAATTGACGCCATGGACGCGCTGTCGCCGGTTTCATCGCGCAGCGACTGCAGCGGCGGGACGCAGACATGTTCGAGATGCATCGACGAATGGAAAGCCGAACCAAAAGCCAATACCTCGGGCTTCAGAAGGAAATTGCGGTCGTGCTGCGCGACATAGCCCAAAGCGACCAATGTGTTGAGACACCGCCGTGCAACGGCAGGGCTCAGGCCAGTCACCGCCGCGACTTCGCTCAGCCGCATTTCGGGATGCTGATCATCGAAAGCCCGCAAGACGGAAAGACCGCGTTCGAGTGTCGAGAGATACTCGGGGTCCTTCGCGGGCTTCGGCATCATTACATCCCTTCTAATGTCCTTCTGAGCGGGGCAACCAGCTCATCGTCATGCGCGCCAAGCACCGGCGGCGCGGTCACGTCAAGAGCACGTTGCCCGTCGAAAGTCACGGGCGATCTGATGGTGCGAAATACCCCGTGCGGCCCGTTGGCGTCTTCGATGCAAAGCTGCAACGCCTTGGCTTGTTCGGATTCGATGACCTCTTCCGAAGTATTCACCGGTGCATGTGGGACCTCCAGCTTGCGCAAGGTTTCGCACCAATCGGGCCGGCTGCGCGTCTTGAAGATTGGCGCGAGGAAATCGACCACCTTCTCATAATTGGCAATCCGCGCCTCACGGCTTTCGAACATCGGCAATTGCAGCATGTTGGGTTGCTCGACCGCCGTCGCCAGATTTTCCCAGAATTTGGGCGGCGACGACATATGCAGCGCAATCCACAGATCGTCGGCACATTCGAAGACATAGGATTGGGAGACATGCGGACGGCTGTACGGGCCCATCACCTGATTATCGGAGAAATAATGGGTGAAATCATCGAGATTGAAATGCGCCATTGCTTCGAACATCGAAGTTTCGACGAGGCGGCCTTTTCCCGTGCGCTCGCGCTCGTACAGTGCAGCCAGCACACCGTAAGCTGCGTAGAAACCTGTCGTCGCATCCGCGAGCGCTGGCCCTACAACACGGCGATGGACCGGATTGACCAAAAGACGAAGGAAACCACTAACCGCCTGCGCCACAGTATCGAACGCAGGCCGGTCGCGGTCGGGGCCATCATTGCCGAACCCCGAGATAGACGCGTAGATAAGCTTTGGGTTCAGCGCTTGAAGTCGCGCGGCTGAAACCCCGATCTTGTCCGCTACGCCTGGCCGGAAATTCTGGATAAAGACGTCAGCACCCGACACCATCTTGTCAAACACAGCCAAATCTTCCGGCTGCCTTGTATCAAGCGTAATGCTCTTCTTGTTGCGGTTATAGGTCTGGAAATGCGGACTGTAGAGACCACCGCGAAAGGCGCGGAACGGGTCGCCGACCTTGGGCTGTTCGATCTTGATGACGTTCGCGCCCAAATCTGCTAGTAGCATACCGGCGGCGGGGCCGGTGATGAATGTGCCCATCTCCAGTACGGTAACATTGCTGAGCGGCTTTGCCATATTTCTCTCCAGACTTGACTTCACCGTATAAAATTCGAATAACGAAATCAACTTCGAAATACGAAATAATGGAGAGCTTCATGCGTATCGGTAAACAGGACGCACCTTTTACATCGATTTGCACATCGGATGCCGCGAGCATTACCGTCCGCGGCCTCGACCTGTGCGAGGATGTCATCGGCAAGATCGATTTTACCAGCTACTTCTGGATGCTAGTCACCGGAACGCTGCCGACGCCCAAGCAATTATTCTTTTGTAACGCGGTACTCGCCGCAATTGCCGAGCATGGACTGGTACCAAGCGTCGTTGCCTCGCGCATGACCTATGCAGCAGCGCCCGAAGCATTCCACGGCGCGGTTGCCGCGGGGCTGTTGGGCTGTGGCAGCGTCGTCCTTGGCAGCGCCGAGGTCGCCGGACGGTTCTATGCTGATTGCGTCAAGGCTGCGAATGAACCGGGCGCAAACGCGGCCAAGGTAGCAAAAGAAAGCATATCGGCCTTACGCGCAGAGAAGAAGCCAATCCCCGGCTTTGGCCATCCGCAACATTCAGGTGGCGACCCGCGCGCTAACCTTTTACTTCGACTTGCCGAGGAGCATGGGATCGTCGGCAAGCATATCGAAATGCTCTACACAATCCGTGATGTTTTGCCCGACGCAATAGGCCGCCCTTTACCCATCAACGTCAACGGCGCGATACCCGCTGTCATGCTTGATGTCGGTTTCCCGTTAGCGGCGCTTAAGGGCATTTCACTTTTGGCCCGCACTGCCAGTATAATTGCGCATCTTCAGGAAGAGACAGACCGACCCATCGGCTTCATCATGTCCGGAGCGGCTGCTGAAAAGATCGAATTTGCCGCGCGTTGAGGCGACAATTTAATTTGTCTGAGCGACGCTGATCTTCGCTTCGCGGAGAAGCCCTATTCGGGGCACTCTTAAACACAATATTGCATTTGAACCCAGCTAATCTGACGACCGTCGAGAGTGGTTGCGGTGTCCGACATCAACACAGATCGCCGGTTTCAAGCCCATTCGGTGTTTTGGTTTTAAAAGCTGACCGTCGGCTCCCGGCCCCTCACCCGCCATCACAATTGATAATTAGCTATGGGCAGAACTGAATGGCGCAATTGGCGATGTTCTCAATGCATCACCAACAGCAGATCCAAGCAGATGGCTGTCTTATGGCTGTCTTGCAAGAAGCGGATCCACAGTAAGAGTGAAGCTATGGTGCTGCTGGGGAGGATTGAACTCCCGACCTCGTCATTACCAATGACGCGCTCTACCACTGAGCTACAGCAGCCTGCACCGAAGGTGCGGCCCTATGCGAAGGCTGGGCGTTAATGTCAAGCGGCTTGCATGCAGTACCTGCATTTGGCATCGGGTGGGTATGGCAAAAGACGCAGCGGACAAGGAACGGATTAAGGCGGAGCGGTTGAGAGAGGCGCTGCGCGCCAATTTACGACGCCGGAAGCAGCCTTCTCGTAATCCGCCCGCGGTCTTAGACAAAGCGGACGGGTAAGACTAGCTGTCGGATATAAGGCTGCCCACTTTGTCGCCGAGTGCCCGCCGTCCATCCATCGTTACCTGTGTCAGTCGGGACTCCCCAGTGCGCAACTGGCTAGGCGTCAGGCCGGTAAATTGTTTGACCTCGCGAATCAGGTGCGACTGATCGTAAAACGCCAGACCAAGTCCGGCATCGTCGAGGCTGTCGCCGTGGGCCAACGCTTGGGCCGCTCGTAGTGCCCGATATTTACGAGCCAGTTTTTTCGGTGGCATGCCGTAATAACGCTTCGTCATACGCTCGAGCTGACGGAGCGAAAGCCCAGTCATGCCGGTGAGCAAATCGACGTCGGGGTCACCCGGTTGGATTAACCACGCATCGACTTTTGTCGTGAATTCAAACGGTGCCTTCGTCTTGAAACGGAAGATATCTTCGGCCGCCAGGCAGCCAATTTCAATCTGGTCGGAAAAATCCGGGAGGTTAATGAGCTGCTCGCGGACCTGCATGATCCAGTCGCCAAAAATCAGGCGTGCATCGAAGGCCTTGTCCACGAAACGCTCTGCCTCGCCACCCATAAGCGCGGCCCAGCCGGCGGGTGTCATCCCCCATCCGAAAATGCCGAGTGGGCATTTCGATTTTGCCAAAACAGGGGCAGATGTAGGGCCAATGATTGTAACCGGGAAAGTGTCGACAATGTCGCCATTTGCAAAATGATATGCACCGGTGCCGCGGAGCTGGAACCGGAACTGCGCCCGGTCAGCGCGTTCGATCTCCGAAAAATCTGTTCCTTCATAGTCGAGCCGATAAAGCGACGATACGAGTGTCGCTAATCGGCCTTCTGGGGCTTCATATTGAACATTTATCATTGGACCCGGTTGGCCTCAACATACACCTTTGAAACCCAAAAAAAAGACCCGCCTTTGAAAGCGGGTCTAATAGGAAAAAGAACTCTGCGTCTTTCAACGTCGAGCCCTTCGGGTCGCACAGCCCATATCGACCAAATATGTAAATTGCTCTTGCACGGAATCGTCATGGCGAACGATAACATTTGACATTTTCGGCCAAATCCTTTTCGATCATCGTTAACATGCTGGAAAATCGCTGTTCTTACAATTTTGTGACACCCCGTTGCGTCTTGGTGCATAGTCAGCGATAGGCGCAAGCATGCTCTATTATTTGGCTAGACCGATTTTGTTTATGGCGGATGCGGAAAAGGCCCATAATCTGTCGCTTGCAGCATTGAAGATTGCGCCGATACCGGCTTTGGGTTCCGAAAGCCCTATATTGGCGCAAAACGTGGCTGGTTTGCACTTTCCAAATCCCGTCGGCCTGGCACCGGGTTATGACAAGAACGCTGAAGTACCAGTCGAAATCATGCGACTGGGCTTTGGTTTTGCTGAAGTCGGCACGCTAACCCCTTTACCACAGTCGGGGAACGCCAAGCCGAGGCTGTTCCGGCTGGTGGAGGACAATGCGGTCATCAACCGCATGGGCTTCAATAATGACGGGCAGGCGGCCGCTGTAGGCCGGCTCCGTAATATACCTGACAACGCGCTTTGCGGTCCGTTGGGAATCAACGTTGGGGCGAACAAGGACAGCGAAGACCGGATTGCGGATTATGTGACGGGCGTCCGCGACATGGCACCTTATGCGGACTATCTGACGATCAACATCAGCTCGCCCAACACGCCGGGATTGCGCGCGCTACAGGACAAAGGTGCACTGGATGATTTGCTCACGCGCGCGATGGCGGCAAGGACCGACACAACGCCGGTTTTTCTGAAGGTCGCGCCCGATCTGGAACCAGCTGACATTGACGATATCGTCGAGGTATCGATGGCCCGCGGCATTGCCGCGTTGATTGTCTCGAACACCACGATTTCGCGGCCGCCGCTCACGTCGAAACACGCAGGCGAAGCGGGCGGACTTTCGGGTGCGCCTTTACGCAATCTGGCACAGCAACGGCTAATCGATTTCCGCAAGGCGAGCGGTGGCAAAATACCTCTGATTGGTGTGGGTGGCATTTCATCCGCCGACGACGCTTATGCCCGCATCCGAGCAGGGGCCTCACTGATACAGATATACAGCGCGCTGGTGTATGAAGGGCCAGGATTGGCGCGAACCATCAACAAGGGGCTGACACGGCTGCTGACACGCGACGGGTTTGCCAACATTGCCGACGCAATAGGCGCCGACGCTTAAAAAGGTGCTTTGCGTTGGCCGCTTTGGCCCGCTAGACATATGTCCATGAAAAAGCTTGTTCTTGCGCTCGTCGCTTTCACATTTGTTTCCCAAAATGCCATCGCCAACAATGCTGGCGTTGCCTCGTCCGCCGACCCGCGCGTGACCGAGGCGGGTATGGAAATACTGCGCCAAGGCGGTTCTGCGGCTGATGCAGCGATGGCTATGATGCTGGCATTGACCGTGGTCGAACCACAATCAAGCGGAATCGGCGGCGGCGGTTTTCTGCTCTATCAGGACAATGAAAAGGGCGTGCTGAGCACGATCAACGGCCGCGAAACTGCTCCGGCTGCCGCAACGCCCGACCGATTTGTCGGGGCAGACGGCAAGCCGCTGGGTTTCCTCGCTGCCTTTCAGGGCGGGCGCTCGGTCGGCGTCCCCGGCAATGTCCGCCTTATGGCGGAAACGCACAAAAAATGGGGCAAGCTGTCATGGGCGAAGATTTTCAAACCCGCCATCCGGCTGTCGGAAAAGGGCTTCGTCGTAAACAAGACGCTTGAATCCCGGTTGCAGGGGATCAAGCCTCTCTGGTCCAATTTCGACGAAGCACGTTCACTTTACTGGGTTGATGGCAAGCCAGTAACTGTGGGAATGAAGCTCAAAAATCCGAAACTTGCGGCCACGTTGAAACTGCTCGCGAAGAAGGGGCCTGATGCGTTCTATACTGGCGCAATCGCCAACCAGATTGTTGACGCAGTCGGCAAGAGCAAGCTTAGCCCCGGCGACATGACGATGACCGACCTCGCGCAATATCGTGCGAAAGAGCAACGGGCGGTGTGCGCACCATACCGGGTTTATGTTGTATGCGGCATGGCCCCGCCATCTTCGGGCGCTACAACCGTGCTGCAAATCTTGGGTACGTTGCAGCGCTTTGACCTGACTGCCATGGGCAAGGACAATCCGAAAAGCTGGTATCTGGTCGGGCAGGCGATGCAATTGGCCTATGCTGACCGGGAGAAATATCTGGGCGATAGCGATTTTGTCGACGTTCCGGTCGCAGGGCTGTTGAATCCCGAATATATCAAGCAACGTTCGGCGCTGATTGACGAAGCCAAGGCGCGCACTGACTATCCGGCGGGCAATCCCCCCGGTGCAGCGCCTCGCACCGCCGCGATATCCAGCGAGGTCGCAGGCACCACGCATTTCACTGCGGTCGATGCCAAGGGCAATATTGCCAATATGACGTCAACCATCGAGGGCCCATTCGGAAGCCAGCTCGTCGCGGGCGGGTTTTTCCTCAATAACGAATTGACTGACTTTACCTTTGCACCCGAAAAAGACGGTGCGCCAGTCGCTAACCGGGTTGTCGCGGGTAAGCGGCCCCTGTCATCAATGTCACCGACTATCGTCTTCGACCGCAATGGCAAGGCTGTGCTGGCGCTGGGATCGGCGGGGGGCAAGCGGATCATCATGCACGTCACCAAGACGCTGATTGGCGTTATCGATTTCGGCCTGCCTTTGGATGCCGCAATTGCGATGCCCAATATCTATTTCGGTGGCGGCGGTCTGGAGGTTGAGCAAAATACCCCCTTGGCGAACATGGCCGACGAGCTCGGCAGATATGGACAGAAGGTGCGTGCCGTCGATCTCGGATCGAAAGTCAATGGCGCACAGCTGACTGCAACTGGATGGACCGGCGCGTCTGACCCGCGCAGCGAAGGCACGTCGGCAACCATCGACGCCAAAGGCAAAGTTACCGTTACGAAGCCACGAGCATCGGAAGAGGCACCGAGCGAAGACGTGGGTTGATACCGATGGTAGATTGCACCACGCGCCGCAGCGCGCTAGCGTAAAAACAGAAATAAAGTTCGGGCAACGGACCGTTTAGATATTCCGAGGAGAGCATTGTGGCTGCCGAGCAATTCGACGATTTTGACAGCTTCCCAAATCTGGTCACGATGTTTTTCGCCCGTGCCCGCCATCGTGGCGATGCGCCGTTTTTATGGGCAAAAATTGGTGGCGAATGGCAATCGATAAGCTGGGCGGAGGCGGCGCGGCGCGTTGCCGGATTTGCCAAATCACTGCGACAACTCGGCCTGGAAAAAGGCGACCGCGTGATGCTGGTGTCCGAAAACCGACCCGAATGGTGCATCGCCGATCTGGGCGTTATGGCCGCAGGTTGCGTAACGGTGCCGACGTACATCACCAATACCGAACGCGATCATCAGCATATACTGGATAACAGCGCCGCGCGCGCCGTAGTCGTGTCCTCCGCCAAGCTGGCAAAGTTGCTGCTCCCTGCGGCGATCAAATCCTCGCAGGCAGAATTCATCATTGCGATGGAGCCGTTGCCATACACGCAGCAAGGCCAGTTATCAGTCCATAACTGGGCCGACATGGTGCAAGGAACCGATGCCGATGTTCGCGCCACCGAAGCCGCCATGGCGACAGTTACGCGCGATGACCTCGCCTGCATCATTTACACCAGCGGCACCGGGGGTGCCCCGCGCGGCGTGATGCAGCAACATGGGGCAATCCTGCACAATGCCGACGGCGCGGCTGCCGTCCTGCGTGAGGATTTCGGTTTGGAAGAGGAGGAAGTGTTCCTGTCCTTCCTGCCGCTGTCGCATGCCTATGAGCATAGCGGTGGCCAGTTCCTGCCGATTGGCGTCGGTGCTCAAATTTATTATGCCGAAGGCCTTGAGAAACTGGCGTCCAATATCGAGGAAACGCGCCCGACCATCATGGTCGTCGTCCCGCGCCTTTTCGAGGTGTTGCGGCAACGGATGATCAAGGCTGTAGAGAAACAGGGCAAAGTTCCCAACTATCTGCTCGACCAGGCGCTGACGATTGGCGAGCGCGATTATTCGGGCCATAAGCGGCTGCGCGATGCGCCAATGCGTTTTCTCCTTTCGCGCACCATCAAGCCGAAAATTCAAGCGCGTTTTGGTGGACGCATGAAGGCGATGGTTTCTGGCGGCGCACCGCTGAACCCTGACATCGGCGTTTTTTTCCAGTCGCTTGGAATTACCCTTCTGCAAGGCTATGGTCAGACTGAATCAGGGCCGGTGATCAGCTGCAACAGGCCCAAGGTTGGCCTGAAAATGGATACAGTCGGGCCGCCGCTCAAAAACACCGAGGTCAAGATTGCGGAAGATGGCGAAATCCTTGTGCGCGGGCCGTTGGTGATGAAGGGCTATTGGCGCAACAAGGCAGAAACCGACCGCGTTATCCGGGATGGTTGGCTTCATACAGGCGACATTGGGTATATCGATGACAAGGGCCGCATTGCTATCACCGACCGCAAGAAAGATCTCATCGTCAACGATAAGGGCGACAATATCGCGCCGCAAAAGGTCGAAGGGATGCTCACGCTTCAGCCCGAGATTTTGCAGGCAATGGTCAGCGGTGACAAACGGCCTTACGTCGTCGGTCTCATCGTTCCCGACCCTGAGTGGACGGTCGACTGGTGCCGCGCCCAGGACATAAAGTGCGATTTCGTCGCGTTAAACGACAATCCACAATTTCGCTCTGCGGTTCGTGCAGCAATCGACCGGGTAAATGCCGATCTGTCGGTGACCGAAAAGGTTCGCCAGTTTGAATTTGCTGACGAACCTTTTTCAATCGAAAATGGTGAGATGACGCCGAGCATGAAAATCCGGCGGCATATCATCCGCGAACGCTATGCCGCGCGGGTGAACGGGCTTTACAAGGACTAGCTTGCAGGCTGGCTGTCCAGCCATTCACTGACCCCAGCGCGGATACGCGGTTCGGCCTTTATTCTGGTCTGGATTGCTGCAATCGCCTGATCGACTGGCTTGCGCGATTCAGGTTTCAGATGCGCCTTCGCATAGCCTTCAAGCTTTCCAACCATATCTGGATCGCTTGAACCGTTGCCCAAACCGGGAATAAATTCCGACTTCGAAGAGACATCAACCAACGCTTCAACGGCCTCACGGTTTGCAAGTGCAAAGTCGATGGCCATATCGGGATGGTCGCCGGCGACCCCGCCAATGATGGCGCTGCTAAGCGTCGGTCCGGGCTCTTTGGTTAGCGCAAGCTCAAGCGCCTGTTTCGCAAGCGCCTCGTCACGTGCACCGCCCAGTAAGCGGTACATGGTTGACTTAACCAACTGGCTTTCCGCGTTCTGCCCTAATTTGCGCATTTTGTCCCAAGCGGCCTTATCGGCATTTTGCGCGATGACACCCAGCCATGTCGTCCGTAACGGCCCGTCAAGCGCGGCTGGATTGCCGTCCAGCTGCTTGAAAAGTCGATTTGCTTCGGTGACGACCGCCGTGTCGCCCATATATCCAAGCGTGCTAATCAGTGCACTCCGTAGATTTGCATCAAGCATGCTGTCCGTCGACTTTTCCTTCATCCCGAGCTTTGCCAGCGCGGGACCGAACCGTTCGCTTGCCAGCCGCGCGATATGGGCCTGCCGCACAGCGTCCTTGTCATACAGACCATAAAGATAGCCAAAAGTGCTAACATTATCCTCGATAATCCGTGGGCTTGCATCGGCAGGCACAGCATCCACCAGATTAAGCGCGGTACGGATGGGCTGATATTCGCCATAGGCCAGGCTCTGGCTGTCATTCAGCAAGCCAAGCTGATCAATGGCGGCTAGCTTGGTGAAATCCCTCTGCAGAGCCGCCATCATGTCCGGCTGGTACAGGACGCGATAATATCCGCTCTGACCGGCATTGACGATGAGGGTACCACAACCGGCCAGCTGCATCGATCCCTTACCACCCGAAACGATAGCGCTAGTCGGGCTCTGACCGACGATTTGCGCAATCACTGGGACATTCCAGCGTTGCGGCTTTGCCGTGGTCTGCGCCTTGCGGTCGCGCGAAAATTCGCTTTGGCTGAGCGACAGCCGAGTCATTCCGTTCACGCATTTCGCCGAATTCACCCGGATCAATGGTACGCCGGGCTGTTTGGTGAAGTCATGCGCGATGCGTACCAGGCCTTTGGCACCAGCAGCCTCAACCGCCGTCCACAAATCATCGGTACGGGTGTTCGCATAAGCGTGCTTCTTCATGTATGCGCGCAGACCATCGCGCCACACATTTTCACCGGCGAAGGCCTCCAGCATCGTAATGACCGCTTCGCCCTTTTGGTAGGTGATCGTGTCAAATGCCTGGCTGGTCTGCTCGACCGTCGTTATCTTCTGGATGACTGGGTGCGTGGTGACGTAGGAATCGAGCCCCATGGCACCTTCGCGGCCATTCACCCGATCAAGCGCGCTCTGCCAGTCCGGGTTGAAATGCGCGGTTGCCTTGCTTTCCATCCAGCTCGCAAAACCCTCATTCAGCCAGAGATCGTCCCACCACGCCATCGTCACCAGATTGCCGAACCATTGGTGTGCGATTTCATGTGCATCGGTGCTGAAAATGCCCTGGCGTGTTCGTGCGCTGGTTATTTTGGGGTCGTTCAATAAAACCCGTTCGAAGGTGAAGATTGCCCCCCAATTTTCCATTGCGCTGAAAAACTGGCTCTGTCCCGGCCCTGCGACATTATCAAGTTTGGGGAGCGGGTAGGGCGTATCGAAATAGTCATTATAATAAGCAACCAGCTTCGCTGAAGCATCAAGTGCATATTGGCCCTTGGCGCCATTGCCCTTGCCGACAACCACGCCGACTTCGGTCGGGCCGACCTGCTTGGTAATGCGGTCGAATTCGCCCAGCCCGAAAAACAGCAGATAGGTCGACATTTTGGGCGACGTCGCAAAGCGGACCTCCGCCTTGCCGTTCCCCACATCGCGGCGTGCGGCGACCGGCATATTGCTTACCGCCATCTGGTCGGCGGGGACCGTAGCGCTCAGATCGAATGTCGCCTTGTAGTTAGGTTCATCCCAGCTTGGCACGAACCGGCGCGCATCGGGGGCCTCAAACTGTGTAAACAGCGCACGTTTTTCGGCACCGTTCGGATCTTTGTAATCGAGTGCGAACAGGCCGTTTGCCTGTTGCAAAATCTTGCCCGCATAGTCGATATTAAGCGTGTAGCGCCCGGCAGCGAGCTTTCGGCCGAAGGCAACCGTCGCGGTCTGGGCAGCGGCATTGACCGAAGCAGTGGCCGGCATGGCAGCCATCCGACCTTTGGTGACGGTAACGCGCTTAAAGTCGATATCGGCGGCGTTAAGAGTGATGCTTTGGCTCGGCTTCTTAAGCTCAAATTCGATCAGCACATTGCCATCGAAACGCAGTTTTTCAGCATCGGGCGTTACACTAATCATGTAATGCAATGGCGCGGCATTGCGCGGAAGCTGCGACGGTACCAGCAAGGCGTTTGCCTTTGCAGGCGCAGCGGCGCTCTGGCTGATGGGTGCAAGGGCCAACAAAGCGGCCGATGCCGCAAGCGACGTACATATTTTCATGTTGATGCTCCCCGAAATTTGGCGGGCGTCAGTTTTTCTGCGCCCAGATTAGAAATTCTACATTGCCCTGCGGCCCCGTAATCGGGCTGGTGGTCAGTCCGCCGACAGTCCAGTTTTTTTCGACCAACCACATATTCACTTCGTCGCAAACTCTGCTGTGGACCAAAGGGTCCCGAACGACGCCGCCTTTTCCGACTTCATCGCGGCCAGCCTCAAACTGTGGCTTGATCAGTGCGATCAGTTGCGCGCCGCTTTTCGCGAAACTCAACGGTCGTTCAAGCACCTTGGCGAGGCCGATAAAGCTCGCGTCGCAGACGATAACGTCCACGGGTTCAGGGATATGCGCATCGGTTAAGATGCGTGCACTGGTTTGCTCATGCACGATAACGCGCGCGTCCTGCCGTAACTTCCAAGCGAGCTGGTTGGTGCCGCTATCTACCGCATAAACTTTCTTCGCGCCGTTAGTCAGCAGTACATCGGTAAAGCCGCCAGTGGATGACCCCACATCAATCGCGACCATGCCTGTCACAGCGATGCTGAATTCCTGCAGGGCATGGGCAAGCTTTACCCCGCCGCGCGATACCCATGGATGGTCACTGCCTTTGACGCTGACCTGTGCATCGTCCGCGAGCTGCTGGCCGGGTTTTTGTGCCTTTGCGTCCCCGATAAAAACATGGCCCGCCATCACTAGCGCCTGCGCGCGCGTCTTGCTCTCGGCAAGTCCGCGTTCGACAATCAGTTGGTCCAGTCGGATTTTTTTGGTCGCCATGTCGCAACGCGCTAGCGGACCATCGCCGATTTGGCCATAAGGTACAGATATGCAAACCCGTCATCTGACCTTGTCCGCCCTGCTTGCGCTTGCCGCATGCGCAGCTCCCCCACCTCCACCTGCCCCGCAGCCTGCTCCGGTGCCAAAGCCGGTGGTTGCACCGCCTGTGCAATCCCCACCGGCAACGGCCGAGTGGATCGACTGGCCGCTCGCTGCAGGTGACTGGGTTTATCGGCGCGACGAGCGTGGATCAATTGGGCTGTTCGGAGCGTCAGGTCAGAATGCGATGGTAACGCTTCGCTGTGACACGCAACGGCGGCGCATTTACCTTGGCCGCGCAGGTGCAAGCACTGGCGGCAGAATGGTTGTGCGGACCAGTTCGTCAATGAAGGAATTTGCCGCAAGCCCAACCGGCGCAACTCCTGCATATCTGGCGTCGGAAATCATGCCTAATGATCCTATTCTGGACGCAATGGCATTCAGCCGCGGACGGATTGCAATCCAGGTCACTGGCGAACCGTCAATAGCCATCCCGTCATGGGCCGAAATAACACGAATTGTGGAAGATTGCCGCGTCTGAGATAGTCCGGCGCAGAACCCCAATAATTGCCGGAAAAAAAATATATTACAAGACTTGTTTCCAAACTTTGTTTGATTCACTTTCCGAGTCGCGGAGGGCAGTTCAAATGTTTGATGCAAGCAATTTCCATTTATCGAAAGGAGGTGATCCGATGTCTCATGGTTCAGTTAAGAGGTCGGGCAATTCCGTTCGGGAGATCGGCCGCTGATCCCAAAATCAGCGATGCCGGTCACGGCATGAAAGCAACTTCCGGCAGCGGGACATCCGACCGCTGACCCATGTTTAAGGGCCGCTGGCGCAAATCCGGCGGCCCTTTTCTGTGTATCGAAGCGTTTGTACAACGCGATCCCGACGCACCGGTACATGCGCTGACTTTTGTTTTTGACGGCCGCATGTCAGTTCTGACCTCATGTCCCACTTCAACTGCGCCGTCATCCGATTATTTGCATTAGCGGGCGCGGCCATCTTTTTACTAGCACCACGCGCGGCAAGTGCGTCCGACTGGTGGCTTGTATTCGCCGAGGGGGACAAGCCGGAGCGTCAGGCCCATTATGTAGACCTCGACAGCGTACAAGTCATTCGTGACCCGTCAAAGCTGATGACAGCAGATATCAAGAAGAAGCTGAAAGATGCCGACCTAATCGACTATATTTTGTTTGAAGGCGTGACCGTTTATGAATCGCCAAAATCACCAGCTAAGGCCGCAACCCAATATCGGGTAAAATGTCCTGAGCGCATGGTCGCTACGACCATCAGCTCTGAGCTTTGGCGCCACGACGAGGTCAAGCAATTGCCCGACCAGAATTGGACAACGATCGATGGCAATATGTTGTTTTCGCAACTGCATGCGTTTGTGTGTGTACCCAACAATCGTGATGCCAATGGCATGCTACGAGTGACCAGCGAATTCGACCCGATGCCGGTGACATGGTCGCTATTCTGGGCCGATGGCGTGGAGCCCAAATGGACAAGCAAGCGCTCTGCCGAAGAGATCAACGCAGAGATTGATGCAAGTCTGGCCAGAACGCGCGAGATATTGGCACAGGGTGTGGCGATGGCTACGACCGGACTGCAGAAAATGGAAACCGACCGTGAACAGACGATCCTCGACCAGAAAAAGCTCTTCTCCCAAATGCGGCAAAAAGCCAGCCCCGTGCTGCATAGCTGGATGGGCCTGCCTGAACGTTCTCTGGTAGCAAGCTGGGGTGTCCCGCACCAAAGCTTCGAAAGCGGCGGGTCCCGGTTCCTATATTATGCCTATGGATATACAACGAACCTCGTGGACGCCTATGGCAATCAATTTCCCCAAGAGACATGGGCTTGTCATATGACCTTCGAGATCAGCGACGGCCTTGTTGCGGATTATCGTTCGAATGGAAACTATTGTCAGACAGCGGCCACTAACCTGCCCTATGGTCGACCCCGCGAACGTTAGCTAGTCAAGCGCGACTACCCGTCGTTTAAAATCCTGATCTCCTGTAACAACGTTTTTCCGTGTTACTTGTGCGCTGCGGGTCGAGTTTGGTCGAATTACCGCTGGAATTCGGACAAAGCGGGCTTACATCACTTCTGAGACATAACAGGAAACACAAATGCAGTTCATGCGCGTCAGCTGGAAGATTATTGTCGGTTTGAAGGATCTGCTGGTGCTTTTGCTCCTGCTGCTTTTCTTCGCGGTACTTTTTGCCGCCCTTAACGCCAGCCCGAACCCCGGCATTGTTCGTGATGGCGCGTTGTTGTTGAAACTGGACGGAGTAATTTCGGAGCAACCCGCCGAAGTCGACCCGCTCACTGCTCTGACTTCAAGCGCCATGCCGGTCAGCGAAATTCGCCAGCGTGACATCATTCGTTCGCTTCGCCTCGCACAGACCGACAAGCGCATCAAAGCCGTCGTTGTGGATATGGATCGCTTCATGGGCGGCGGTCAAACCAGTCTTGCGGCGATCGGCGATGGCCTAGATGCAGTCAAAAAGGCCGGCAAACCGGTTTATGCTTTCGCTACCGCCTACACCGACGACAGCTACCAACTGGCCGCCCATGCGACGCAGATATGGATGGATCCATTGGGCGGGGCGATATTGACTGGACCGGGCGGGTCGCAGCCTTATTACAAGGGCTTGCTCGACCGTTTGGGGGTGAAGGCTAACATCTACCGGGTAGGTACCTACAAGAGCGCGGTCGAGCCCTTTATGCGTTCCGACCAGTCGCCGGAATCGAAAGCTGCGATCAAGGGCGTTTATGACGAAATCTGGGGGCAGTGGAAAGCCGACGTCGCCAAGGCGCGTCCGCAGGCACAGATTGAGCAGCTGCTGACGGATCCAGCTGGGGCAGTTGAAGGGGTGAAAGGCAATCTGTCGCAACTCGCGCTGAACGGCAAACTGGTCGACAAGCTCGGCGACCGCGTCGCCTTTGGCAAATTTGTTGCCAGCAAGGTTGGTACAGACGAGAAGAAAACGACTGGCGGGTTTTCCGCTACGCCCATGGACGCATTGCTTGCCAATTACGGTCCGCCAAGTGCTGGCAAGCAGATTGGCGTCGTTACCATTGCAGGGACCATCACCGATGGTGAAGCTGGCCCTGGAACCGCAGCGGGCGATACCGTCAGCAAGCTGATTTACGAGGCGCTTGATACCAAGGATTTGAAGGCGTTGGTCGTGCGCGTGGACTCGCCGGGCGGGTCGGTAACGGCTTCGGAAAAAATCCGGCTGGCCATTGCCGCAGCCAAGGCAAAGAAAATTCCGGTGATTGTATCGATGGCCAATCTCGCGGCCAGCGGCGGTTACTGGGTTTCTTTGCCTGCCGATGTTATTTTCGCCGAACCTTCGACGATTACAGGATCAATCGGCATATTCGGGGTGATCCCGAGCGCCGAAGCAGGCCTTGCCAAAATCGGCGTAAATTCGGACGGGGTGAAAACGACGCCATTGTCGGGGGAACCCAATGTGCTTGGCGGGTTCAGCCCTGAATTCGACCGTGTTGCACAAAGCGCGATTGAAAACGGTTATCGCGACTTTATCACCCGCGTCGCAACCGCCCGCAAGAAAACGCCTGAGCAGATCGATGCCATCGGTCAGGGCCGTGTCTGGGCAGGCGGCACGGCTCGCCAAAATGGTCTGGTTGACCGGCAAGGCGGGATGGACGAAGCTTTGGCCGAGGCTGCAAAACGCGCTGGCCTGAAGGCCGATGGCTGGCATGCGGTTTATATCGAGCCGCAGCCGAGTTTTGCAGGAACTTTGCTCGGTGGATTGCTGCCCAAGCGGGCAAACGTCGCTGCGCCCATGGACATTTTTGCCCACGCCGCGTGGCAGCAACAATTATTCGTGCAGCGTATTACCACCGATCTTGAGATGCTCACGGGCGTCAAGGGTGTGCAGGCGAAGTGCCTTGAATGTGCAGATTTCGGAAATCCGGCTGCAGTCAAAGCCGATAGCGGTTGGCTTTCGGCTTTGGCAAAATTGCTAGGTTAGGCCTTCACCGCGCAGATAAGACCGGACGAAGTAACAACGCCCAATATTTCGGGATCTTGAAGCGATCTTGTACGCTTCAGGAATTCGTCCACGGTGACCTTGCGCATATCCTGACCACGCAGCTTTTTCAGGCCCGACAGGCGGTTGAGCTGGATCAGTGAAAGCCGGTCGACCATCCGGTCGGCCATGCACGAGGCGATGGGTTTAGACAGCCCTGCGTCGATCAGCGCAGTACGCACGCGCGTTTCAGGCGTGGCGCAGGCCGATAGCGACAGCGCCGCCGTTGCCACGATCGCGACCCTTATCATATGCCATGTTCCTTCGCCCGTTCGACGCATTCCATAATGATTCGCTTGGCGTCTTTCTCGTCCCCCCAGCCGTTCAGCTTCGCCCATTTGCCGGGCTCAAGGTCTTTGTAATGCGTAAAGAAATGCTCGATTTGCTGAAGCACGATTGGCGGCATATCTTTGTAGGTCACGACATCGGCATAATAAGGAAAGGTCTTGTTGACCGGCACGCACAGTAATTTCTCGTCGCCGCCAGCGTCGTCTTCCATCATCAGCACACCGATGGGACGGCATTTGACCACTGCGCCCGCGACGATGGGTGAGCGAGCGACCACAAGGGCATCGAGCGGATCGCCATCCTCACCAAGCGTGTGTGGCACGAAGCCATAGTTTGCAGGATAGCGCATCGGCGTGTGCAGGAAACGGTCAACGAACAAAGCGCCCGATGCCTTGTCGAATTCATATTTCACCGGCTCGCCGCCGATGGGAACTTCGATCAGGACGTTCAGGCTGTTGGGGACATCGTCACCGGCGGGGATGAGGTCGATACGCATGGGAGAATGCTTCCTTGGTTAGTTGCGGCGTGGCGCGAGCAGGCGGTCGATTGCCGTCTCGCCAGTGCCAGTTGGTTCGAGGTGCGGATAGCGAAGCCCGCCTGAATATGCGATGTCTATTTGCTCATAACGCTTATTGCGTTCGATCAGCAGCCGGATTGGCGCTTTACCATCTTTCGCTGCCGTCACGGCATCGGTTAGCCGGTCCTTGGAATAAGCGATGCCGCCCACCGCGATAATTTTTGCGCCATTGACGATATCTGCCTTGAATGCCGGGCTATTCCAGAACACTGACGTGACCTTGCCGTCTTTGTCGAGCGTCAGACCAAGCGAGTGAATGAGATTGAGGTTGCTGCCCTCTTTCATAATCTCTTTGTCGAAGATGTTCGGCTCTTCCTTCCAGACAAGCTTGTAACCGCCTTTTTCGATCCCGGTGAGCGGCGCCGGCTGGCCGGGCTGGCGCAATTTGGTGTCGAGGAACTTAGCCCAGTCATAAGGCTGCACCGCGTTCAGGGTGCGCACAACCTCGTCGAAATCATAGGTCAGCACGCCCCAGTCGGCATCGCGGACGCCGAAAAACGCTTTGGCGAAATCATCCAGCGACTTTTTGCCTTTGGATAGGTCGCGGATGGTCATGTCTGCGGCGAGCCAGACCAAAGAGCCTTCGTTGTAATAGTCTTCCCCGCGAGATTGTGATGAAAACGGCTTGGGTTTGCGCGCGCCAAAGATCGGATCGTGGGTGGTATCCTCTACACTGCGCCAGTCACGGCCGGGCTGCTCGGCGTAAAATCCGGCATATTTTGCCCATTCGGCGAGCGTCATTTCTTTCGATTGTAGTCCCGAACGCGCGCCAAGCACGAGGTCCCAATAACTGGTCTGGCCTTCATACACCCACAGCAGATTATCGCGCATCGGGGTCGAGTAATTCGGCGTCCACATCGTATCGGGGCGGCGGAATTTGCCGTTCCAGCTGTGGATCAGCTCATGCGGCAAAAGTCCGCGTTCGGACATATTGTCGGCCCATTCGACAAAATAGTCGGTTTCGCGCGTGTTTTCGCTTGAGCGGTGATGCTCAAGGCCGATGCCGCCCAATTCTTCGGTCAGGCCGAGGAGAAATTCGTAACGGTCGAAATGTTTCGAGCCGAACAGGATGACCGCCTCATCGACCAATGCCTTGTGTGCGGCGATCTGTTCGGGCTTGGCCTCAAGGAATTTCGCCTCGTCGGCCCAGACGTTGAGCGTGACCGTGTTGCCCAGATCCCATTTGCGGTAATGCGGTCCCGCAAACATCGGGCTGTCGACAAGGGTTTCGAATGTGGTGACCCCGTAATCAATGCGATTGCCGGTGGTCTTCGCGCCGTCGAGCGCCGCCACCCCTGTCCAACCTTTGGGGAGGGTGATCGAAGGCTGCACCTGAATTGCGCGGGTGAAATGACCCGCCGGATACAGCGCGACCTGCTCCCACTGGATGTTCATCATCGCAGGCGTGACGACGATCCGGCCTTCGGAGCCTTGCACTGGTGAGGTGAACTGAAATTCCACGTCGACCGACTTGGCCCCCGTGGGTGTGTCGACATGGAAGGCATAGACTTCGACCGGATCGCGCGTCCAATTGAGCAATTTGCCGTTCGCGCGCACCTTAAGCCCGGTCATTTCGGCCAATGCCCCGCGCGGTCCGTGCTTGCCGGGTAGCCATTGCGGATACAGCAGGATCAGCGGCTTGCCTGCCTCGACCGGGATGCTTTGCTTCACGCGAAAAATGGCGCGGGCGACGTCGGTGGCGTCGACCTCGAGCTTCATCGGCGAGGATAAGGGCCGGTCTTCGGGTTCGGGGACCCGGTCGATGATCGGCACCGGTTGCGGCGCGCTCTGGGCGACGGCGGCGGTGGCGAGGGTTGAGGAAAGGGCGAGGGCGGCGAGGAGGCGCGACATTTTTGTTGATTTCATAGAGAATGGTTTTGGCGGATGATGTTTCAAACGTCCAGCCCCCAATCCGTTCGTGTCGAGCCCAGTCGAGACACCGTGAGGTTATGCGCGCCTTATGGGTGTCTCGACGATGCTCGACACGAACGGGAGAGTGTGTGACGGGGAGGTTTCACTCTCCAAAAAAAGCCGCTAGGGCGCTTGGCAAATGGCAAAGATAGTAACCCCGCAGCCCGTTCGCGGCACCCAGGATATGTTCGGCGAAACCGAGGAACGCTTCGCGCATGTCGTCGCGACCTTTGAGCGCGTGCGGCGACTCTATGGCTTCAAGGGGCTGCAACTGCCGGTGATTGAGCCGACAGCAGTGTTTTCGCGCAGTCTCGGCGAGGCGACCGATGTCGTGTCGAAGGAAATGTATACGTTTGAGGATCGCGGCGGGGATTCGATCACTTTGCGGCCCGAATTTACTGCGGGAATTGCGCGCGCGTATCTGACCAATGGCTGGCAACAATATGCGCCGATGAAACTGTCGGTGCACGGGCCATTGTTCCGCTACGAGCGCCCGCAAAAGGGCCGCTATCGCCAGTTCCACCAGATCGATGCCGAGATTATCGGCGCGGCGGAGCCACAGGCCGACGTCGAATTGCTGGTGATGGCGGACCAGTTGCTTAAGGAATTGGGCATCAATGACGGTGTGACGTTGCAGCTCAATACGCTGGGCGATACCCAAAGCCGCGATGCGTGGCGCGCGGCTCTGATTGCCTATTTCAATGATCACAAGGACGGCTTGTCAGAGGACAGTCTAGCCCGTCTTGAAAAAAACCCACTACGTATTTTGGATAGCAAAGATCCGAAAGACCGCCCCATCGCTGACGCTGCGCCGGTGATCGACGATTATCTATCGAGCGAGGCGCAGGATTTCTTCGGTGCGGTGACCGCAGGGCTGGATGCCGCAGGCGTGTCGTGGGAACGCAACGCGCGGCTGGTGCGCGGCCTCGATTATTATCGCCACACCGCGTTTGAATTCGTCACCGACCGGCTGGGTGCTCAGGGGACGGTGCTTGGTGGCGGGCGCTATGATGGGCTGATCGAGAATTTGGGAGGTAATCCCACGCCTGCGGTTGGTTGGGCTGCGGGCATTGAGCGATTGGCCATGTTGGTGGATGCGCCATCGGCTAACGATGTGCATGTCGCTGTTGTTCAGGCCGAGGACAATGCGGTGCTGCTCGCAACAGAAGTAGCAGCTATCCTTCGACGGGCAACTGTGACTACCCAAACTAACTTTAAGGGTAATCTTAAAAAGCGTCTACAGCGTGCTGATGCAGTGGGCGCTATGTTTGCTGTTATCGTGTTTGAAAATAGTTTGATGCTAAAAACGCTCAGAACTAGCGAACAAGAGCCGATCGAACTGAAAGATCTAGCTTCCGTAATTTGTGTCAAAATTCTGGAAGAGAGTGGCGCAAGGCAGGGCTTCCTGCCCGAGAATGGCTTTTTGCCCGACGATGATTTCTTCGACGCATGACCAAAATATCCCCGCAACGTATCGCGATGATTGAATCGCGCTTTGCCGAGCTTGAGGCGCGGATGGCTTCGGGGCAGTTGGAGGGTGATGCCTTTGTCACCGCTTCGAAGGAATATTCGGAGCTGGAGCCGGTTGCCAAAGCCGCCGCAAATGTCCGGCGGCTGCGCAAGGAAATCGACACGCTTCAGCATATGGTCAAGGATTCGTCGGACCCTGATCTCCACGATATGGCGGTCGAGGAGCTGGACGATGTCACGCACCAGCTGTCCGATGCCGAAACCAGCCTCGCCATTTCGCTATTGCCGAAAGACGCCGCCGACGAACGCCCCGCGATGCTTGAAATCCGCGCTGGCACCGGCGGTGATGAGGCGGCATTGTTCGCGGGCGACCTGTTCCGTATGTACGAACGTTATGCTGCGGGGCAGGGGTGGAAAATCGAGCCGATCTCGATAAGCGCCTCGGATGTCGGCGGTTTCAAGGAAGTCGTCGCCTCGATCAAGGGCAATGGCGTGTTCGCCAAGCTGAAATATGAAAGCGGCGTCCACCGTGTGCAGCGCGTGCCGGTCACCGAAAGCGGCGGACGGATCCACACCAGTGCGGCGACCGTCGCGGTGCTGCCCGAACCGACCGAAGTCGATATCAACATCGAGGCGCGCGATCTGAAAATCGACGTCTACCGCGCAAGCGGGGCAGGCGGTCAGCATGTCAACACCACCGACTCCGCCGTGCGTATCACCCATTTGCCAACGGGCATTGTGGTGACTTGTCAGGACGGGCGCAGCCAGCATAAGAATAAGGAACAGGCGATGCAGGTGCTCCGCGCGCGAATGTACGAAAAGGAGCGCGAAGAAGCACAAGGTGCCGAGGCCGAGGCGCGCAAGGCGATGGTCGGCTCAGGCGACCGTTCAGAGCGGATCCGGACCTATAATTTCCCGCAAGGCCGCGTGACCGACCACCGGATCAACCTGACCTTGCACAAGCTTCCCGAGATATTGGAAGGCGGTGGTTTGGGGGAGCTGGTCGATGCACTGATCGCCGAGGATCAGGCCGAGCGGATGGCTGGGTTGGGGGAGTGAGTTAATTCCTCCCCGGAACGGGGAGGTGGCAGCCCGCAGGGCTGACGGAGGGGAACGTGCAACTGAAGGCCGAGCTATTTTGGCGGGTGCCCCTCCACCAGCTTCGCTGGTCCCCCTCCCCGTGCCGGGGAGGATTTAGACCGCCAAAGCCCCATGCTCCAACTTCGGCAGCACGTAGCGCGCGAACATGTCGCATTCATTGATGTGCGGATAACCCGACAGGATAAACGCCTCGATACCAACCGCACGATAGGCGTTGATTTTCGCCAGCACCTGATCGGGATCACCAACAATCGCCGCCCCGCAGCCGGAGCGCGCACGACCGATGCCGGTCCAGAGATTGTCCTCCAGATAGCCGTCATTGGCTTCGGACTGCGCCCGCAACTCTGCCTGATGCGCGACGCCGAAGGTTTGCGTATCGAGGCTCTTGTTGCGGATCGCCTCGCCTTGCTGCGCGTCGAGTTTCGACAATAGCCGGTCGGCATAAGCCCGCGCTTCTGCCTCGGTTTCGCGGACGATGACATGAGCACGGAAGCCGTATTTGAGGCTGCGTCCGAACTTGGCTGCGCGCGCGGTCATATCCTCGACAAGGTCCTTTGCGCCTTGCACCGTTTCAGGCCACATCAGATAGACGTCGCAACCCTCGGCGGCGGCTTCCTTCGCGGCGGGCGACAAGCCGCCGAAGTAGAGCGGCGGGCATTTGCCGCTGACTGTCTTCATGCGCGGCGGATCGAGGTCGATCTTATAATGCTCACCGTCGATGTTCAGGTGCTCGCCGTTCAGCAGCGTTTTCAATATCTGCATTGCCTCGACGGTGCGGCGATAGCGCGGTTCGCTGTCCATCTTGTCTCCGGGCAGATCGGACGAGATGATGTTCACGTTCAAACGCCCGCCCGAAATCTGGTCAAGCGTCGCGATCTGCCGCGCGAGTTGTGGCGGCCAGCTTTCACCGACGCGCACCGCCATCAGCAATTTGATGCGGCTGGTGAGCGCCGCAATCGCACTGGCGAAAGCGGTGGTATCGAGGCCGAGCGCATAACCGGACGGCAAGAGGATGTTGTCGAACCCGCCCTTTTCGGCGGCGAGGACGATATTGCGGCAATGCTCCCAGCTTGAGGCGAGCATCGGATCGGGTTGCCCCAAAAACTCGTAATCGTCATCGCATAGCGCGGAAAACCAGCTGACTTCGACGGGGTTCATGGCAGCGGCACTCCTCTCGCGGCGACCAGCACGCTGTACCAGTCAGCGCGGGTCCATTGAACTTTGAACGCGTCCGCGGCCTCGGCGATGCGCGCCGGATTTTGCGAGCCGACAATCGGTATCGGGCAGGCAGGGTGCGCCATTATCCAGCTGTAAGCGGCGACAGTGCGCGACACGCCGTGCGCGGCGGCAACGCCCGACAATGCGGCGGCGACATTCTGCTCACGCTCGTTAGTGGGGTCACCGATGCGGCCGCCACCGAGCGGTGACCAAGCCAACACCGCCAAGTCCATCGCGATGGCTTGGTCGAGTTCACCATTCTCCACGGTGTCGATCCGCAGGGGGGACAATTCAGGCTGGGTCGATACAATCGGCACGCTGCTGAATTGCGCAAGTGTCGCAATTTGGGCCTGCGTAAAGTTGGATACACCAAAAGCGCGGATTTTGCCTGACTTGTGCGCTTCCTCGACCGTCCGCGCGATCTCCTGCGGGTGCGTGAGAATATCGGGCCGGTGGATTTGCCAAAGGTCGATGCGGTCGGTTTGCAACCGGACAAGGCTGTCATCAATCGCCTTGGTCAGATATTCCGCGCTGCTGTTATACGGCGTCGGCGGGATGATCCCTCCCTTGGTGGCGAGCACCATCCGGTCTCGCAGTTCGGGCGCATCGGCAAACACTCGGCCAAGCAGTTCCTCGGCCTTGCCAAAACCTTGTTCGCCAAAGCCATAAATATCGGCGGTGTCGAACAGGGTAATGCCTGCCTCAAACGCCGCATCAATGGCGGCGCGTGCGGCGGACATTTCGAGCCCGGCAAAGCGCCACATGCCCCATGCGAGGCTAGATATTTCAATGCCGCTTTTGCCAAGTTGGCGGGTCAGCGGCGGTTTGGGAAGTGTCATGCTTTTTTGCTCTTTTGTGAGGGTGAATAAGGCGCAGCCACAGATTCGCGGCTGATAAGTTCGTGCGGCAGGCGGCGATGCTCAATGCCGCCTTCCCCGAACAACAGGTCGGCGGCGGTCGAGGCGAGGTCGCGCACGGGCTGGCGGATGGTGGTCAGCGGTGGCCAGACGACGCGGGCGAGGGTAGTGTCGTCGAAACCCGCAACCGATAGTTGCTCTGGCACCTGCAAGCCGCGCCGGTGCGCAACGGCCAAGACGCCCGATGCCATGTCATCGTTCGAAGCGAACACAGCGGTTGGCGGAACTTTCAGCGCAAGGAATTTCTCGGTCGCGGCGACGCCGCTTTCAAAATCGAACTGGCCATCGGCAATCAGGTCAGGGTCGACGCTAATGCCAACGCGGCCCAGCGCGCGTTCGTACCCTGCCTGCCGCTCGGCGCTGGCCATATGGTTTGGGTGGCCCTTGATGAAGGCAATCCGGCGGTGACCGATATTGATGAGATGCGTCGTCATGTCATCCGCAGCCTGCGTATCGTCCATGAACACCGATGAGGTCAGCGCGTGATTTGTCCCCGGTGAAATTCGGACGAACGGGATGTTCATCGTTTCGAGCGCGGCCAATACAGGCGCGCAATCAGTGACCGGCGAGGATAATATCGCTCCGTCGACATGCGTCTGGCGCACCATACCGCGTACCTGTTCGCCGACATCGGGGTCGGCGACATCGACCGGCTGCGCGATCAGGCGCATACCTTCTTCATGGCAGCGGTCCCAGCAGCCCTGCATGATCTGGTGCATATAATAAGGGCTGTGATTGTCGTATATCAGCGCGACTTGTCCTGATTTCGTACCCGCTAAAATGCGCGCTGCAATGCTCGGCGAAAAGCGCAGTTCGGCCATTGCCGCATCAACCTTGGCCTTGGTTGCCGCGCTGACATAGGGGTGGTTGTTGAGCACACGGCTGACGGTCTTGACGGCAACGCCCGCCAGCTTCGCGACATCGCGGATGTTCGACCGTGTGTTCATGCCCTGAATTCCTCGGTGATGGAGGCAAACAATGCAGCATGCCCGCTATCTTTGCGAGTAAAAACCGGAGGTTGACCGTGCGGCGCGGCGATTTGGTGGGTGCCTTTGGTATAAGGGGCACCAGACCAAAGATGCAGCCATTCGCCATCGGGCAGAATCACGTGACGACCATCTTTGCCTTCTTCAACCACTGGCGCGACGACCATATCCTTCCCGTACAGATACTGGTCCTGAATATAATAATAGGCCGGGTCGTTATGATGCAGAAACATCGGACGCTGTAGCGGCAGGCCTGTCGCCACCGCTTCGTCCGACAATGCCCGAACATAGGGCGCGAGCCGCGCATGTACTTGGCTCATACGGGCAAAATGAGCGAGTATTTCTCCGCTGCTGTCGATCTGCAAGTTGTCAGCGGGCCGATTGCCCTCGTGGCTCCGCATGACCGGCGCAAATGCCGCGAGATCGATCCAGCGATGCAAGAGTTCGGCGGTGCGCACGACACCGTGCAGGCTGGTATAGCCGCCCAAGTCGCTGTGATGATACGCGTTGCCGAGCAATCCCGATGACAGTGCAGCGGTAATCACGGTGTTAATGCCATCGTGCCGCGTAAAATCGACACATTGATCGCCTGCCCAAAGGAGTGGGCAATACGCTTGTACGCCGGAAAAACCTGCACGCATGAAGAAGGTCGCTTCTGCGGTTTTTCGGCGCGAGGCAATTGCGTCCGCATTGACCTTTGCCCATAGCACTGGCCAGCGATTATGCGCTTCCATCGGATCCGAACCATCGAATAGACGCACATCGGTCGGCAGATATTCCCCGAAGTCGGCCATCCAGCCAGACAGGCCAAAATCGAGCATTTCCTGACCAATAATCCGATCAGAAAACCAGGCTGCGGCGGCTGGGTTCGTAAAGTCGACTACGCCTGCGTCAAACTCGCCGAAGTCTACTGCATAAGGTTCGTCTTTATCCCGTTGGAGCGCTAAATAATTGGCATTCAATGCCTCTTGATACAATGCACCATCGACCGCGAGATAAGGGTTCACATAACCAAGATATCGAATGCCGCGCTCTGCCAGCGCGGCAATTCGGTCTGGCAAATCGGGATAGCGTGCCGCGTTCCACTTCCAGTCCCAGAAGAGCCTTTTGCCAAAACCGGTCTCACGAATGCCCACCCAGTCTTCGCACCATAGCCCGGATATCGCTGCTCCGGACGCAGCGATTTTCTCGAAACGGTCGAAGCTTGCCTCGCCGTCTTTAAGGCCGACTATCGCGCCTGACATTGCCCATTCGGGCAAAGGCGGTTGACGACCGAAGCGGTCTGACAATTTGGTTACAAGGTCGGGCAGTGAAGGTGCGTCGAACAGCTCCAAATCCAGATCCGCGCTCCAGCATTCGATGCCGACCCGGCCCGGATCGGTCAGATCGAGCACCGAATATGCTGCCGTCTCGAGATGTACCGCATAACGCGCAGAACTCAGCCATGTCGGCTGCGGATAATTGGTTGTCCAATAATCGCCGCCTGCCAGTCCCTCGGCGTCCATTTTTTGAGTAAGTTTCGTCGATTTGTCACGCCCAACTCCGGGTTCAGATGTCCAGAAGGGAAAGCGTCGTCCGCTTAACTCAAGGTAGGACATTTGCTCGCCACCGCCCCAAAAGGCTTCATCTTTGTCGCGGTGCATTTTCAACCAAAGGCGGTTTATTGTGGGGTCCGTGCATCGCACCTTCAACTGAGCGCCCGTCGGCGTCTTAACGAATTTAATTGCCAAGAATATATCAGGTTGCCCGCTATTCCATAACCGGATTGCGCCATTGTCATTGGCAAAAGAGTCAAGTTCCCAATAACCCGCCGCCGCGTCGTGAATGCTGTAATTTCCGCGGACCATCTGGATATCGGGGTTGCCGACCCCGATTGCGATGACAGGCGCATTGATGCGATGCGCAAGCAGACAGCGATCACCATGCAAGATGTCAAAGCCGTCGGCATACATCTGCAACTCCATCGACAATTTACCTCCAGAACGTGCAACGCTGGCCGCTATGACATCCTTGCCACAGTGTATCGCATAAATTATTGGGCTATATGACACCGCTAGACATATCAAGTCAATTTGGTTAGACCGGCTCCGCAATAACGAAGATGTCCGCCAAAGTTTTTCTTGCTTGAAATAACTCAAGTAAAAAAGTTGAGATAAGCGGTCGAAAAAAATGGGAGGCACAGGATGCGCAGTAACACCGTTAAGAATCGAAATTTCACGCAGGTTATGATGCTAAGCGCTAGCATATTGGCGTTGGGCTTTTGTGCTCCCGCGATGGCACAGGATGAACCCAGCGACGATTCGGCGAACAACGAAATCATCGTCACCGCGCAAAAACGCGAACAGAATATTCAGGATGTGCCAGTGGCCGTGTCGGTTATTTCGGGAGCGGCGTTGGAAGCGCAGGGCGGCATCAATATTGAGAACGCGCAATATCTTGTTCCCAGCCTCAATTTCCGTAAATCGGGTAGCGCACTCAACCAGTCGCTATATTTGCGCGGCGTCGGTACCACGACCTTCTCGATTGGTGGCGAGCCATCGGTCGGTACGGTGCTCGACGGCGTCGTACTGGCGCGTTCGGGTGAGGCGTTCAGCGACCTTGTCGATATCGAACGCATCGAAGTGCTGCGCGGACCACAAGGCACGTTGTTCGGCAAGAACGCCAGCGCAGGCGTGATCAACATCGTCAGCCGCCGCCCGAGCGATACCTTTGGTGCCTCGGTCGAAGGTGGTTTCTTCTTCGGTAACGGGCAAGAATATCGCGTACGCGGCGGCGTTGATGCGCCGTTGTCTGAAAAGATCGGCGCGCGCGTCACCGGCTTCTATTCAAAATGGGATGGCAATATCCGTAACGAAACATTGGGGCGCCGTGTCAACGGGTACGAGCGTTATGGCTTTCGCGGTATCGTCGAAGCTCGCCCGAGTGAGAATGTCACGCTGACGTTGATCGGCGACTGGCGTAAATCCAACGACGATTGTTGTGCCGAAGTCATCGGCTCACCTGCGCGCAACGCTGATAATTCGACTTACGCGGCATTCACCGCGCGTGCCGCCACCGCATTGCCGCCGCTGCTTGGCGACAAGAGCCGCCGCATCCGCCAGAATTTGCTCACCCAATCGCTCGAAAAGGCTTGGGGTGTTTCTTTCCAGGCTGACATCGAATCCGACGACGGCCCCACGGTCACTTCGATTACCGCGTACCGGAAATATGACAGCAACGAAGTGCGCGACGGCGATTTCCTTGCGACGCCTTATGTCGGCATCGCGCAAAGCCACGATTTCGGACCGCAGACCGGTGACACATTTACGCAGGAATTGCGGCTGACGTCCCCTGCGGGCCAGTTCCTCGAATATGTCGCGGGGCTTTATTATTATAATGCCACGCAAGAGCGCACGTTCACTCGCGCCAACATCGCCTGCTCGGCCTCCACGTTGCCGGTGCAGGGCGTTTTGACCCCGTGTTCAACAGCAGCCGGTGCTTCAACCATCACATTCCCGCTTGGTACTTCCAATTTCGGCACAACATTTAAAAATATGGCCGCCTTTGGTCAGGCGACCTTCAATTTTAGCGACAGTTTCCGCGCTATTGCAGGACTTCGCTATACGCATGACCAGCTAAACGGGTTCCAAATCCGTACGACGCCAGTCCCGGGCGCATCGAACGCCGTATTCGACCAAGGCGTATATAATGAATATATCCGTCAATTGAGCTTGGGTGCGACGCCGGCGGCTGCGCAGACTGCCGCCGTTCTTGCATCGAACGGTCAGCCTTTCCGGCAGAAGGTAACAAACAATAACATCTCGGGGAAAGTGGGTCTGCAATATGACGTTTCCGAGGACGCTATGGCTTACGCAAGCTATTCGCGTGGGTACAAGGGGCCCGGCCTGAATATCTTTTTCAACCTGAACTCGAACGGCACGCCGCCGCTCGCTGACGAAACCGGTGATAGCTACGAAGCAGGCCTAAAGACCAGCATGCTCGATGGTCAACTAACGCTGAATGTTGCGGGTTATTACGCCAAGTATAAGAATTTTCAGGCGAACAATCCCGACTTCGTGCTCGGTCAGCGCATAACGCGGTTCACTAATGCAGGCACCGTGTCCACGCGCGGGTTCGAGGCAGATTTGCTTTATCGTCCATCTGATGATTTCACGCTGTCCGGCGGCGTAGCCTACACCGATGCAAAGGTAGATGCGTTCCGTCTGCCTCCGGGGGCTCCACTGACTGACCAGATCCCGAGCGGAACGGTATTGCCATTCTCTCCGAAATGGAAGACCTCGCTGGGCGGCAGCTACACAATCCGCACCGGAGGTTTTGCTGACATCGAACTTGGCGCACAAGGATCGTACCAGACAAAGCAATTGTCGCTTCTGGTCGCCAGCCCGTTGATCCGGCAAAACGGCACCATCAAGGCCTATGGTCTGCTTGACCTATCGATTGCGCTCGTGGGTGCCGACGACAAGTTTCGCATCTCGTTCCTTGCAAAGAACGTGTTGGATACAAGCTTTGCTGCATCAATCGTCGATGGCGGGCCATTGTCCGCAGGCAACACGGGCAGCTCGAGCTATCGCTACATTATCCCGCGCGAGGCCGACCGCTATTTCGGCGTTACTGCGAAGGTCAATTTCGGCGGAAATTAAAAACTAACCCATAGGGTCGCACCAAGGGGCTGGAATCCACATCGGGTTCCGGCCCTTTTTGTTATCGATTTTGGGGGAGTAAGCCAGGACGGGCGGTGCGAGACCAGTAGCAGCCCGCCCGTCCTTGCTTGGGTGGGTGTGTTGAACATAAAGAGATATGCACCCCATGTGCCAGTTTGAACGCATGCAGTGTTTTCAACGGGATAGCTGGTTACTGCCGCATTAACCTGTTTTCATCCTGTAAAGAAGTTCGACAAAAAGCCGACAGCTGCACATGAACCACGTTTACATCTGTAATCGAATCGATTACGTCTGTAGTCGGAGATTCGATTTATGGCACTTGAACGTATCAGCGACGCCGAGCTGACCATTATGGAAATTTTGTGGGACCAGGCACCGCTTACCGCGACCGATGTCGCCGCCCGGCTGCCCGATGACCGTGACTGGTCCCTGCCTACAGTGAAGACGTTGCTTTCGCGCTTGCTTGCGAAGGCTGCTGTTGAACACAGCGCCGATGGCCGCCGTTTCCTCTATACGCCGCTGGTCGAGCGCGAGGATTATGTCAGCCACGAATCCAAACGGCTCGTCGACCGGCTTTTTGGGGGTAAATTCATGCCGCTTGTCGCGCATCTCGCAGAGCAGGAGAAGCTTAGCGACGCCGACATTAGCGAGATCGAGAGATTGCTGAGGGAGATGAAGTCATGAGTGGCGAATTCATGGGAGAATGGCTGTTCGACAGCCTGATGGTCACAACATTGTTGATGGGTGCGATATTACTGCTGCGGCGGCCCGTCGCGAAGCTTTTCGGTCCGGGCGTTGCATATGCCTTGTGGCTGATACCTGCCGCGCGGCTGCTGATGCCGAGTCTCGAGGGAGACGCTGTGCCCGTCGGTCAAACCGGGCACGGGGTCAGCGATGCCGTGCGGGAATCAATACTTGCCGGAGTGTCGTCACCGGACACGGTGGTAGATACCGCCAGTAAAAGTGTCGTTGCGGCGGTCGATCTCACTGCGCTCGGTGTCACCCTTTGGCTCGGTGGCGCGGCGCTCTTCTTCATCATCCAGATGATCCGCTACGCCTCGATGCGCGACGATCTGCTCTCCGAAGCCGAGGAAGTCGCCTGTATAGAAGGCGTAAGCGTCGTTGCCTCCGACCAGGTCGCTGGCCCACTCGCCTTCGGTCTGTTCAAACGCTACATCGCGGTTCCAAAGGATTTCACCAAGACCTATTCGCCCGCGGAACGCGACCTCGCGATTGCGCATGAAATGGCGCACCATAAATCGGGCGACCTGTTCGCCAACCTTTTGGCCTTCATCATTCTGTGTCTGCAATGGTTCAACCCCGTCGCGTGGATGAGCTGGAACGCGTTCCGCTTCGATCAGGAAGCCGCATGCGATGCCCGCGTGCTGGCAGGCAAAGGGGCGGAGGAACGCGCGATTTACGGGCAGGCGCTGGCACGGACCGCATTCGACGGCGTGCCCACTTTTGCCACTGCATTGAATTCACCGAAAACGATAATCGAACGATTGAGGAGGCTCACCATGAAAGATGCCAGCACGAAACGGCGCATATTTGGCAAACTTGGCGTGATCGCCGCCGCAGCGATAATCCTGCCGTTGACCGCGACGGTTGTGCCTGCCGTAGTTGCGCAAGACGAAGCCGACGCCGATGGCAAGCCGGAAACCGTCAAGCATAATGTCCGCGTCATCAAGTTGAAGCGCGATGGCAAGACCGTCGATATCGTTGGCCATGATGGTGACGGAAAAGAGGTTACCAAGATCGAACGCGACGGAAAGATATTCATCTTCCGGACCGACAAGAAGTTGTCGCAAGAAGAAGTCGAGAAAATGGTCGACGAGGCGCAGATCTCGAGCGAGCAGGCTGATGAGGCCCTGGTTTGGGCCAATGAGGCGCGCAGCGAAGCCGAGGCGGCACGCGGCGAAGCGGAAGCTGCACGCGGCGAGGCCGACGTGGCACGGGCCGAGGCCGCAGCAATGCGTGGCCATGCCGAAGCGATGCGCGTTCACGCTGTCGCTATGGCCGCAAACTATATCCCGGAAATCGACATCCGCGAAATCACCAAAAACTGCAAAGAAGGCCAGCCGGTGACCACGAATGTCGAAGGCTTTGATGGCACTAACAAATCGCGCATCCGCCTGGTCATGTGCGGCAAGGGGCAGGCGCGAATTGCTCGGGCCGAAGCGGTCAAAGGCTTGCGCGCGGCGCGCGGCGAAATCGCGTCGGAAGGGGAAATGCCCGAGGCTGTGCGTAAGGATGTGATCGAAAAGCTTGAAAAAGAGATCCGCAAGCTCGAAGCCCAAGCGGACAAGGCAGAGTAACAGGGCGCCTTAAACAGAACCCCAGCTCCCCTTTTCGGTTCTGGCGGGGCGGTTTCGAGGCCGCCCCACTTTTTATCAGCCGCCTGAACTCTGTTTTTCCGCGACCGCCTTGCTGACGATACGGAAATCCTTGCGGCGGGCGTCGGACAGATATTGCTGGGCAATTTTCTGCAGATCGCCTGTCGTCACGGTCTCGATCATTGAGCGAGTGTTGCGAACGCGCTCCAGTCGGTTGGGGTCTCCTTGCGCTTGTGCAATGGCGCCCTGCCAGAAGGTATTTTCGCGGCTTTCCTTGTCGAATTTTTCAAGCAAGGGCTTGCGGGCGCGTGTCAGAAGGTCATTGCTGACCGGCACATCGCGGATTTCTCTGGCGATACGGCCGATTGCTGCATTGACCGCCTCCATCTTGCCGGGCTCGGCAACAATATCGACCGAGATATAGCCAAAGCCTGGGAAGGCATCGGAGGCAAAGGATGCGGTGATCGGGGAATAAGTCGCGCCCAATTCCTCGCGCACAACATCGGTTAGCCTGATCTGCATCACGTCTGCCAGCATGTTGCGAAGGAAGTGTGACCGCATGTCGCTGTCATCGGTGGTTGCCCAGCGCACTGAAACCACCGCCTGGTCGTCCTTGCCCGCATGCGTGACCGTGACTGGTTCACCTCCCGTCGGCATATTTATTTTGAGCGCTGATTCAGGAAGTTTGGCAGGATTACCTCGCTTTGGCAGTGCGCCAAAGGTGCGGGCGACCATGTCGATGGCCTTGGCTTCGTCAATATCGCCAGCCAGGGTGACCTCGATCGGCCCGCTGGCAAGCTGCGGCTGCAACGCTGCTTTCAGCTCGCTTGTGTTACGCTGGATCATTTCCGCTGGTTCCGACAGCCCGATCCGCCCGTCGCCACCCGCCATCAACCGGGGCAGCTTGGTCTGCGAAATTCCTATCGGGTTCGCGGCGAGCTGCCCGGTAAAGCCCGGAACCAGATTTTTCCATAAGGTGTCAGCTTCCGGACGATAACCGAACGCCTTTGTATACGCCGCCAATAGCTTCATCTGCAGCTCCGCATCGGCAGGTGTGGTCGTTCCTGACGCGCCGAAATAAGCGTCGTCGGCGACCAATCGGTTGAAGACCGTATGTCCAGCAAGCAGCTTCTGTAGTTCGTTTGAATCATGCGCTTCCAACGCAGCCTGTGGCGACATCGATGACATGAATGTTCCCAGACCGGGCTTGTCGGCGGGAAACGCCCGCTGTCCGTCACCGATGCGAACCCCGAATGCGATCTTTCCGGCTTCGAAATCGGTTTTCTTTATGTTCAGCATCACGCCGTTGGCAAACCTGATTGCACGAACGCCCAGATCGGCAATCCGTGTATCGCTCGCGACCTTTCCGGCCGGACCGAAGTCCTCATAGGCAAACGCCTTGGAAACGGCGTCGACTGGGGCCGCGACGGCGACCTTCATACTGTCTTGCAGAGCGGCCATCACCGTTGGTTGCAGGTCGGTAATCGGTGTCTTGGTCGAGATATGCAGGAAATTGGGGCCGGTGGCCCATGCCTTGCGCAACGCATCATTCACCGCCGCCAATGTAAGCTTAGGCTTCATTTCGCCAAAACTGGCCAGCCGGTACGCAGCCGTCGTCACGACCGACTTGTCGTTAAGCGTATCGACGATCCGGTTGGCGATTTGTCCGCTCGGCTCGGCGGACGCCTGTAGTGCTGCCGTTTTCAGGCTGTTTTCGCTATTGGCCAGCGCTTCATCTAGTTCGCTCTGCGTGAAGCCGTGCATCAGGGCGCGACGCAGCTCTTGTTCAGCGGTGGTCGCTGCACCCTGCCAGTCGCCTTCCTTGCCGTTGACCATCAGCATGTTCATCCGCGCTGCCCGGAACAGATCGGTGATAACGCCAAAGCCGCCCGAAATCCGCGTGTCGCTTTTTAGCGCCAGCTTGGCGAGGCGCTGGCTGAATATCGCGCCAACAAGGCCTTCGACAATCTCCTGCTCACGGGCCGCCTTGCTGTCTTGCTCTGCCACAAAGGGCTGGATGCGATACAGTACCGCCTGGACCGGGATTGCCGGATCGACAAAGTTGTTAATTTCGAATGCCTTGGCCGCGTCGATCTTGCCACGATCTTGCTGTGCACCCGCATCGATTTTGGCCTTCCAGTCGCCAAAGCGTGCCTTGATCTTCGCCTCCACCGCATCAAGGTCGAAGTCGCCGACCAGCACCAGCGCCGCATTGCCGGGTCGGTAATAGCGGCTGTAGAAATTGCGGATGGTGTCCGCCGAAACGGTTTTCAGTACCTCTTCGGTGCCAATGGGCAGCCGCTTGCCAAAGGGTGTTTGCGGTACAATCGTCTGGAGCTGCTGTTCCAGCTGGCGCAGTCCTGGGCTGTTGCGGGTTTGCCTTTCGGAGAGCACAACGCCGCGCTCGCGATCGACGGCGGCCTGCGAAATGGTCAGTTCGCTCGCGGCTTCACGCATCAGCATCAGGGCTGCATCGACCAGCGCATCATCATTACGCGGCAGCTCCAGCATGTAGACGGTTTCGTCAAATTTGGTGGTAGCATTGGTGTCGGCACCAAAGGCGAGGCCCAGCCGTTCGAGCATCTTCACCATCTCGCCCTCGGGTACGTTGGTTGAGCCGTTGAAGGCCATATGTTCGAGAAAGTGCGCAACGCCGCGTTCATTTTCGGCCTCGGCAATTGACCCTACACCAACGCGCATCCGCACCGACCCGCCGCCCTTGGGCGTCGTGTTTTTCTGGAGGGCATATTTCATGCCATTGGGCAGCACACCGTAGCGGATGGATGGATCTGGGGTCAGATCGTTCACTGGATGGCCCCATGCAGTAAGGGTGGTTGCCGGTTCTGCAGGAGGTGGCGGCGTTTCCGCTTGCAGCGTCAAGGGCATAGCGCCGAGCGCCAAGGCAATGGCCACGGCAGATGATTTCGCTAAGATCGAACCCGAAAATCTCTTTTGCATGCTACGCTCCCTATTAGAACAGATGTCGAGAGCTCTTTACAGGCATGTCCAGAGTTCTTTACAGCGCCATTCGACAAACGCGCATTCGGCGACGGCGAACGACAAAATGGTTTCGGTGGCTTGGTGGTTGCGCCATAGTGCAGCGATGAGCTGGCCAGACACCATTCACGCAGGCGAAACCGAGAGCCACGAGCCGCTTGTCCGCCGTGTGCTTGCACCCAATCCGTCGCCCTATACCTATACCGGCACGCAGACGTGGTTAGTCGGGTCTGGCAGCGACATCGCCGTCATCGACCCTGGCCCGAGCGGCAGCGGGATGAGCGTTGGCGATCCAGCGGACATCAACGGAAAAGGCCATGTCGACGCCATCTTGCGTGCAATCGGAGATGCCAAGGTCGCCGCGATCCTGTGCACGCATACACACCGCGACCATTCACCCGCCGCCGCACCGCTGAAGGCAGCGACCGGCGCGCCGATCATCGGGTGTGCGCCGTTGGTGCTGAAAGACGACGGTCCACGCGCTGATAGCGCCTTCGACCCCGATTACGCGCCAGACCGGATTTTGGCCGATAGCGAACGCATCTCGGGCGATGGCTGGACGATAGAGGCTATCGCAACCCCCGGCCATACTTCGAACCACCTTTGCTACTCGCTTGTCGAAAGCAAAGCTCTGTTCACAGGCGACCATGTGATGAAATGGTCTACCAGCGTCGTCAGCCCGCCCGATGGCGACATGAGCGATTATATGGCTAGTTTGCAAAAACTCTACGACCGCGATGACCGCATCTATTATCCTGCCCACGGACCCGCCGTCGAAAACCCGCGCCAGCTGGTGCGCGGAATGATCGGCCACCGCCGCCAACGCGAGCGGCAGATATTGAAACTGTTGGAGGCTGGCGAGGCGCATATTCCGTCGATGGTCGCCACAATGTACAAAGGCCTCGACCCGCGCCTGACTGGCGCAGCCGGGCGGTCGGTGCTGGCGCATCTTGTCGACTTGCAAAATCAGGGACGGGTTGCCGCGCAAAATGAAGGCTGGCACCTGATTGCAGGCGCTTGAAACCTGCCTGACTGAGTGATACTTACGACGCCGGTCGCGACGCCTCATGACGGGGAGGGAAAGTCATGGCCACATTAGCTTCGGCACCACCGCAATCGGCAACTGCCGATAGTTTTTTCCGAACGCTCGCAATACTCATGGCGCTTGTCATCATTGCGGGTTTCTCGATGCAATTTCTGGCAGGGCGTTCCAGCTTCGCTGCGCGACCCTTGGTGCATCTGCATGGCTTGGCGTTCATGGCGTGGGTGGCGTTATTTGTCACGCAGGCGTGGCTTGCCACCAATGGCCCGATTGCTTTGCACCGGCGACTTGGCTGGATTGGCGCTGGCTGGATTGCCGTGTTGCTGGTGCTAGGCAGCTGGATCAGCATTGATGTGACCCAGCGCGGTACCGCTCCGTTTTTCTTTCAGCCGCAAAATTTCCTTATTGCCAATCCCTTGTCGGCCATCGTCTTTGCTGCACTTGCGTGGTCGGCAATCCGGATGCGCAAGCGGACCGACTGGCACATGCGCCTCCATATTTGCGCCATGACCGCAATAATCGGACCCGGCTTTGGTCGCTTACTGCCCATGCCGCTGCTAATCCCTTATGCATTCGAGCTAGCCGGAATAGCGGGGCTAGTGTTCCCGATCACTGGCATGATCCGTGACTACCGTAAATCGGGGCGCGTGCATCCGGCATGGTATTGGGGCGTAGCAGCAATTCTTGCGGTCATTCCGGTTTCGCACATCATCGCCAACTCGGCTTTGGGTGATGCGATTTACGCCGCAGTCACTGCGGGTCACCCGGGCGCGAATGTACCTGGACTCGCCTTTCCGTCACCGCCACCGATGCCGGGATAAAAATCGCAATATTTGCTGAAAGCCGTTTCCACCCTATGTAGGCGAGATGACTGCAAATCCTGTTCGTAATTGGTCGATGCGCATAATCGCACTGGCCGTGCCCGTACTTTTCATTCTGGCTGTATGGTGGGCGGTCGACGGCTTCCGCTCATGGCGTGACGGGCCGTCGCCCGAGACCATCGCCAGTGCAAGTCTGACCGGCATCCGGGAACAGAACCGATTGTCCGCGTTCGCCGCCAATTATGCGGCGGTGGTAACCAGCGAGCAGCAACGGTTTGGCCTGTCGGCCAAAAAGACGCTCATCATGCAAGGGCTGGTGCGGTACGAAGTAGATATGGCTAAACTGACCAACGACGATGTTCGCTGGGATGTATCGACAGGTACGCTGCGCGTCAAAATCCCGGCAATCGAAACTGCACCGCCGCAAATCGACATGAACTCGATTCAGGAATATGGCGAAAATGGCATACTGCGCGCATTTACCAATGTTGATGACATACTCGACGATGCCAACCGCGCGAAGGGGCAGGCGGAACTGGTCAAACAAGCCAACGGACCTGTTCCGATGAAACTTGCCCGCGATGCTTTCAAAAGGGCGATTGCACAGAATTTTCAGGTTCCGCTGCGGGCGGCAGGGTTAGACGCGAAAGTCGAAGCCTATTTTGCCGATGAACTGGGCGGCAATGTCACGACGCGCTGGGATGAATCGACACCGCTAAGCGAGATAGTCAAATAGCAAAACTGCCTGTAAAGGCATCGGCGAATATGGAGTTGAACCAATGAACGCCCCTGTCCGTGAGAATCTGCAAGGCCTAGACTTGCTCGCCGAAATCAACCGGCTGAAGAAAGAGCGCAACGCCGTCATTCTGGCACATTATTACCAGAAACCGGAGATTCAGGACCTCGCGGATTTTGTCGGCGACAGCCTCGAACTCAGCAAGCGCGCGGCGGAAACCGATGCCGATGTCATCGCTTTTTGCGGGGTCAAGTTCATGGCCGAAACGGCAAAGATACTAAGCCCGCAAAAGACCGTTATCCTGCCAGATATGGCCGCGGGTTGCAGCCTCGAAGATTCCTGTCCGCCGGGCAAATTCAAGGCATTCCGCGAGGCGAACCCCGACCATATCGCGCTAACCTACATCAACTGCTCGGCCGAGGTGAAGGCATTGAGCGACATCATCGTCACCAGCAGCAGCGCGGAAACGATCCTTGCGCAAATCCCGCCCGAGCAGAAAATCATATTTGGTCCTGACCGCCATCTGGGCGGTTACCTGTCGCGTAAATTCAACCGGGAAATGCTGCTCTGGCCCGGCGTGTGCATCGTCCATGAGGCGTTCTCGGAAACGGAGCTGCTCAAGCTCAAGGCGCAGTATCCCGGTGTTCCCGTCGCAGCGCACCCCGAATGCCCGCCGCACATCATCGATCATAGCGATTATGTCGGGTCAACAAGTGGCATATTGCAGTTCGCAAAAACGATGGAGGGCGATACGCTGATCGTCGCCACTGAGCCGCACATCATCCACCAGATGGAAAAGGCCGAACCGACCAAAAATTTCATTGGCGCGCCCGGTGCCGACGGCAACTGCGCGTGCAACATCTGCCCATATATGGCGCTCAACACAATGGAGAAACTCTACCTGGCGCTGCGCGACCTGAAGCCGCAGATCGAGATGGACGAGGGCGTGCGCGTGGCGGCCAAGAAGAGCTTGGACCGGATGCTTGAGATGGCAAGCGGTACGGTGGGCAGAGGCGATTTGGGGCCGGCGTGACTTTTAAACGCTGTGCCTTGAAACTATCTGGGCAAAGTTGCGTTTATTGGCGATGCATCTGAAATCATTATGCGAACACCAATTTTCTTGCGCCATAATGTTTTTCGGTCAGGATAATTAATGGTGACGTTCCGCAGCCACGATCTTGCGCCGATCCCGAACATTCCCGAACATATTTGGCCCCAAGCGGGATTGGCTGCGTATCTCCGCACCAATTTATGTTATGTTGTGCGGCACCAAAAATTTGCCAATCTGGCGATGCCTTCATTGTTCACAGAATTGGTGCAGCGGCGAAAGCTCGCCAATCGCGACCTTAGAATGGCGATGTTGGCCGACAAAGTTGCCGTTAAATCGGTTGTAAAAGATATTCTGGGAAGCGATTGGGTTATTCCTACGCTCTGGCACGGCACCGACTTGCCGACGACACCTGAATGGGCTGTTCCCTTCGTCCTGAAATCACGCCACGGCTGCAATCAGAATATATTCTTCCGGGACGGTATAGATGACTGGCTGCCCGCGCGTGAAAAGGCGCATGGATGGCTGTTACGCTCTTATGGAAAATGGCTCGACGAGTGGCTTTACGGCCATGTCCCTAGAGGTCTGCTAATCGAACCTTATGTCGGCGAACGCGACAGACTACCCATCGACTACAAGATCTACACGTTCGCTGGACAGGCGACGCATGTTCAAGTGCATCTTGACCGCGGCAGCAGGCATCGTTGGATGTTGTTTGATCGCAATTGGAAGCGCGTTTCGGCAGCATCCGCAGATCCCGATCCATTAAGACCCCGAAGCTTGCAAGCGATGCTCGATGCCGCCGAAGCGTTGGGCCGAGGGTTTGATTTTGTGCGCAACGATTTTTACGAAATCAACGGCAAGCCGCTCTTCGGCGAAATGACATTCTATCCGGGTTCAGGTCTTGATAAGTTTCATCCAACGTCTCTGGATGCGATGCTTGGCGGATATTGGCTGGAAGCCGGCGGCAGATAAAGCCAGCATCCTTTTCTCGTGCATCAGCGCAGAACATATTGTATATATTTGCAAAATTCGAGTCGCAACCGCTCGCAATGGCTTGCGCTCGACACCCATGTCCATAGGTACATCATCGTCAGTTCTACATTCTGACCAAGATGACCGGATGCAAGACGGAAAGCACCGCAGATTGCTGGTGCTCAAAGTGGAGGAATGGGTAAATGGCTGAAGACTGGTTAGCAGATGTCCGCAAATATGCGGCGCACGCCGATGAAGGCGTGGTTGGCGCGATTGTGCGTTATTGCGGGATTGCCTTGCAGAGCCGAGACAGTTCGCTTGTTGCGATGTCGGACAAACAAGAACGCCAGCTTGTCCGCGAAAATTATCTCAAAAAGAAACTGGGATTGACGCATCCTGATGCCGACCTCGATGCGGCCGTTCTGGCGGTGGGCGAAAGGATGAAAGCCGACCGCACCAAGAACCGGGTTACAGTCTATTATTTACTGGCCGAACATTTCGGTTCGCTTGGGCTGTTTGGTGGCGCAACGGGCGGCTCGGGCGCTTCAGCAGCCGTTGCAGGCGGTGCGGTTGGACTGGCGGCTATGGCTCCGGCTGCAGCTGCGGCAGCATCCGGCGGCAGCGTGAACGCACCTCAGGCCGTAAGCAGACATGAGGACAATGACTTTAACTTCGTCGGCTGGGGATGCGCCGCCGCTGTGGTCGTGCTGGGCGCGATAATATTGGCGGCATTGCTGGCTTGGTATGCCGATCGTCCGGCTGTTGCGCCTGCGGCGGCACCGGCACCTGTTGTGGCTGCTCCTGCCCCAGCACCTGTCGCAGTCGCCGAGCCGATCCCGGTAGGCGCGGGCGTTACGACAGGAGAGCGTGACGGCAAGCCGATGCTGACGGTCTATTTCGACACGGCCAAGTCGGACGTCACCAATGACTTGGCAGCGGCCGCCGCAAACGTGAAGGATTATGTTGCAAAGAATGCTGGCGCGAAGCTTGCGGTATCGGGCTTCAACGACCCCACTGGCAATGCCGCCGCCAATGCCGCGCTTTCGAAGAAGCGGGCACAGGCTGTGGGCAAGGCGCTGGAATCGGCAGGCATTCCGGCAGCTGCGATTGAACTGGTGAAGCCTGCTGAAACCACTGACACATCGGGCGATAACACCAACGCCCGCCGCGTCGAGGTCGTCGTGCAGTAATTGGTCGGACGGGCGGCGTGATTGAGCGTTGCCCGTCCCAATTTCTGCTTTCCCATACCGCATGATTCAGACTAGCTGGGATCATGAAGCGTGTTTTCAAATATTGTCCGTCGCAAACGGCGTGATTTTGCGTCGTCCATTTATCGTTTAAGGTGAGACTTTAGTGTGACTTTTCAACTCGCCAACTTCGATATCAATGCGTTCATTCGCGCCACGCTCGCCGAGGATTTGGGGCCATCGGGTCGCGATGTGACGTCTGAGAGCGTTATTCCGGCCGAAATGCGCTTTGCAGGGGTGATGGATAGCCGTGACCCGATTGTGGTGGCCGGCCTTCCTCTCGCCGTGGCATTTTTCCGCCATCTCGACCCTGCTATGGAAATCGAAATACTGGCCGACGAAGGGGAGCACGTACCCGCCGGAACCGACCTGATGCGGCTAAAGGGCAATGCCCGCGCGATGCTTACTGCGGAGCGCTCTGCGCTTAACACCGCGCAGCATCTTTCAGGTATCGCGACGATGACGCGGAAATATGTAGACGCGATTGGCGGTACCGGCTGCACTTTGCTGGATACGCGCAAGACCATTCCCGGGCTTCGGGTACTGGAAAAATATGCCACGCGGATGGGCGGTGCGACGAACCACCGTATGGGGCTGTGGGATGCCGCGATGATCAAGGACAATCATGTCGCGGTCGCAGGCGATGTCGCCGAAGCCGTGCGGCGGGCGAAAGATGCAGGCGTCGAGCGCATCATATTGGAGGTCGACCGGATTTCGCAGATCGAGCCGGGGCTGGCGGCGGGGGCGACACATTTGTTGCTCGACAATATGGATGTAAGCGAATTGAAAGAGGCTGTGGCGTTGGTCGCGGGCCGCGTTCCGACTGAGGCATCGGGTGGCGTCACACTGGATACCATTCGCGCCAAGGCCGAAACTGGCGTCACCTATATCTCAGTTGGGCGCCTGACCCAAAGTGCGCCGGCCGCAGACATTGGGCTGGATTTTGCGCAGGCTTAAGGCATTTCTGCCACTATTGCTGGTCGGCGCGTCCGCTCACCAAGGGGCGGTGGCGCAAGCCTGGCAATGCCGTGCACCCAAGTTTTTGCCGCGTCCCGCGCTCGAATTACCTGAACCTGGGCAGGTGCGGCGAACGCCGATCGACGGCTATGTGCTGGCGCTGAGTTGGAGCCGAGAGCATTGCCGGGGCAGGGAGCGCGACCCGGCGATGCGTTTTCAGTGTTCCGGGGACATCGGCGATTTTGGTTTTGTTCTCCACGGGCTTTGGCCTGAAGCCAGGGGGCCAAATTATCCGCAATATTGCCGCAGCGTCGGGATACTACCGCGCAAGGTGGTTGCCGATAACATCTGCATGACCCCTTCGCCGCAGCTGTTGCAGCATGAATGGGCCAAGCATGGCACGTGCATGGCCAAAACGCCTGAAGCATATTTCGGCGCGGCAAGTCTTTTATTCAATGCAATTCAATATCCCGACATGGACCGCCTATCTCGGCAGGTGGAGCGGGGTACGCCACTGACTGCAGCGCGTCTTGCAGAAGCTTTTGCCGAGCTGAACGATGGCCTGCCAGCGAACGCATTAAAAATTAAAACTAACCGCAAAGGCTGGCTTGAAGAGGTTCGCATCTGCCTTGGCAAAGACCTGAAGCCCCGCCGGTGTCCCGCTTTTACCCAAGGCGTCGCGGGCAAGTCGACGCTTAAGGTTTGGCGCGGTGGTCAGCCTTCGATGACCCGCGTTCCCGGGTGATGCTTGTCGAGATGCTTCTTGATAATCCGCAAATTTTTGCTGTTCGACCGGAAAACAAGGTCAAACGCATCACCCACTAACGGAATCGCGCCAAGTACTGTATCGACGCCGACATTTGCCGTCATCCGCATCAGATGCCATTTTGACATTCCCAGATTGCGCGCTTCCCAAACCATGTAAGCACCCATGGCCGCAGTAACAACGTCACCCAGCACTGGAACAAGGCCAATGACCGAATCGAGGCCGAAAGGGATTTTTGTGCCCGGAATCACGAAAGACCGCTCCAGCAATTTCTCCATCGCCTCGACGCGTGCGCGCACCGAATGTGGATCGCTGCCCATGCCCGGTAAATCCTTGGCAATCTGGCTGAACTGTTCCTGCGAAATCGGCATGCGCGTCACTCCTTTCGACTTATGTCGTGTCGCGGCCAAGATATTGCAACAGGTGCCAGCCGCGACCATTTGCAAAATGTCCTAACAGGCCGGGGCGAACAATCGACCAGCGTAGGGGGTTGGCAATCGGGATGAAGTTGCGCGTGGCCTGCAATTCGGCCTCTGCCTGCGCGAGCAGTTGCGCACGCGCTGCAATATCGGACGTCATGCGCGCTTCGGAAACAAGCCGGTCAGCGTCCATGCTGCAGATCGGTGAAACGGTGCACGACAGCTGGTCCAGATACCATGCGGGGCTGGATTGGTCGGCTGCGCGGTCGAGGAGGCGCAGGTCATGCGGACGGTCAATCGTCACCCGCTCAACTTCTAGGCCGATCGCTGCCATGTCCGCGCGCAGGCGGGCGAAGAATATTCTGCTGCCAAAGCCTCTTGGCATGGCTATTTTTAACGGTCGGACTTGGCCCTGGCCGTTTTCCCAACGGGCAATAGTGGCGGCAGCTTGGGCTTTGCGGTCCGCAATCTGTTGTGCTGCCCACTCCGGTCGGGCGGTATCTACCCTGTTGGGCAAGCTTTCCGGGACGAGCGTTAACGCCTCGCGCCATGCCACAATGTCGAACGCGGTCAGCAGTTTCGGGCGGTCAACGGCCATTGCAATTGCCTCACGATTTGCCGTGTCCGCCAGAAACGGCCCAGCCTCGACGACCAGCAGACCGAATAGTCCGGGCACTGCATCGAACTGAACCTCACCGGCATTAATTTTTGCGGCATCGACCAGCGGGTAGTCCTCGAACCGGCCGCCTTCGACCAAGTCGGTTTGCGCTTGGGTATAGCGCGCCAACGCGAGCGACGCCTCACTGCGCCGCAATGTGATTGTTTCGCTGCCCAGCACGGCGTCGCCATTTTCATCGAAGCCTTTCAGCCGCAACTGCATCGCGTTTCCACGCTTCGTGGCCTGCATGGGGCCTGAACCAAAGCCTTTTCGGACAAGCCCAAATTCCGGCTGAGCCAGCATTTCCAGCAAATAGGGCATTGGCGCTTTCAGGCGGATTTCCACCACTTTCCCGGTCATCGGAACCACACGGTCGATAACGGCTAGTTCGGCGTTGAACCGCCCTTTTCGCAGTTCGCGAATACGCGCTGACAGCAAAGCTGCAATTTCGTCAGAGCTGATTTCGCGGCCGTCATTCCACTTAGTTTTGTTCAGCCGGAATATGTAGCTTAGCCCATCATCGGTCACGATCCAGCGATTGGCAAGCGCTGGCGCGACCCGGCCCTTTTCGTCGAATGTCACGACGCCTTGCGCGGTTGCGCTCCGTAAATAGGCAGAGGCTAGTGGCAGCGGCGTTGCAGAGATATTGAACTGCCTTGGCCGATCTTCAATCACATCGACACGCAAGCGGCTGTTATCGACGCCTTGTGAGCATCCGCCGAGCATCGCCAATATTATTGCGGTTAAACACAAGAAACGGATCATAACGCCACCATAGACAGAATGGTATCAGGCACAATCTGTCTGTCAGCCATCAGTGCAGGTAAAAACCAATATCTCGTTAGGCGACGAGGGAAGCAGCTCGCGAACCGCCTTGTTCATATTGTCGACCTTGGCGAGCGTTTCGGGAGCCTTCGAGCAGGTCTTTACTTCATAGCGTTTGCGTGCCTCGCGCGCCCTTGTCATCGCATCAATGCCGAGCTGGAAACGCTCAATACGATAGGTCTTCGTTTCGGGCGCGAAGCTAACCATTGAAACCTGTGCTTCGTTGTTCGGCACGAAGCTGCGCGTCCACGTGCCCGCGTTTTCGGCATATTGTGTGCGGTCATTGATGCAGCCGCCGTTTTGCCATGCGAAGCGTATATCGGCGGTATCGGATACAGTCACCCGGCTGCGCTCTGGCTGGATGACACAGGTTTTTGCTCCAACCGCCGCTGCCTTTGTTGGCGCTGTCGGCTGTTTGTCCGCGTCGGCGGTCATCGCAGCGCGCACGCGCTCGTCGACTTCATCAAACGAAGGTCTTGCCGCAAAAATCAGGAGCGCGGCTACAAACATGACTCCGCCTGCACTGGCCGCGATCTTGAACCGGTCGCGCTGGCCGCGTTCGGTGAATTGCCAGGCTGCACCCCCGGCAACCGCGCTGAGTACAAGCAGCAAAGCGGAAAATGCCATGTGATTTTCGCGTTCGCCAATTACGTCATGTTCAGCATCACTTCGTACCTTGCCCTCACGGCTGCGCCGGAGTTCTGTGGCGATGCGCGCTTCGGCTTCGATCTTGGCCCGCGCGGCGGCCTCGCGTTCTGCTTCGGCACGGGTCAGTTCAGCGACGGAGCGACACTCTCCGGTAACCGAGCGGAAGCTTACGCCCTGTGCTGACAAGAATGCAGAGAGCTCCCGGATCGACACAGCGAAATAAAACTCAGCTCCGCCTTCATTGGAAACCGAACCAAAGCTGTTGATCCCGACAACACGCCCGCAAGCGTCGACGAGCGGGCCGCCACTGTTGCCGGGTGCAATCGGCGCCGTGTGAAGCAGCGAGTCGACCGATTTGGAACTGCGGCCCGCGGAAATGCTGCCACGTGCTTTTACCGGGATTTGGGGACGCAACACATCGTCTTCGCTCTGTTCGAGCGCCACGTCTACGCTGGCGGGATACCCAATGGCGAATACGTCGCCGCCATCGGGGACTATGCCTGAATAGAAGCTCGCCGGTACAAGCGAACCATTCGTTAGTTGCAACAAGGCAAGGTCCTTGACGGGCAACGCCGCCTTCAACGTGGCAGTGTAGCTCACGCTGCCTTCGGATGGCACAACCACAAAAGTGACGCTTTCGTCGAGCCGTGCCTGTTCGACGACATGTGCGTTAGTGACGATTTTGTCAGGCGCGACGACCACGCCCGAGCCGATGCTTACAATGGTTCGCTGGCCTTCGGCAGAGCTGTAGACGACCACCCGAACGACGCTTCTCGTCGCCGCGCTGATGTCGGAGGCATCGGCGTGCGACTGCGACAGGAAAAATGGCGATAGAGCGAGCAGTAATGCCAGAAAGAAGCGCATGTCTTTATCGACCACAGAAGTCGCCTGACTTCAACGCGTTTCCGGTGGGTCGCGTTCTTTCGATGGCCCGGGCTGCACATTGACGCCATTGCGACCCAAATTGACCTCCAGCGGAACGCCGCCAACCTCGGTATTGACGGTAACGCCATCCTGTTCATTGACCCGAATGTCGGAGTTTTGGATGTCGATTGGAATGTCGGGCAGTTCGGGCAAGTCCATCGGCTCAATTGGACCTTCTGGATCGGGAGCTTTGGCTGGCTTGGGTGCTGCCCTTGGAGCTGCGCCCTGTATTGCCTGACTCATGAAATCACGCCAGATGCGCGTAGGCAGGCCGCCGCCGTTGATGCCGCTTAAGGGCGTGTTGTCGTCGTTGCCGATCCAGACGCCGACCACCAGATCGCCCGCAAATCCCACAAACAGCGCATCGCGATTGTCCTGGCTGGTACCGGTTTTGCCAAAAGCCGGTATCGATAGGCGCGCGGCTCTTCCGGTGCCTTCGTTGACGGTTGCACCCAGCAGATCGAGCAACATCCGGTGCGTCCGTCCGCTAAAACTGCGGGGGCCGGCAAAAAGCCATTCGAGCCAGCCTTGCTCTTCTTGCTTAAATGCGTGCGGTTCAACTGGCCATTGATTGGCTGCAACACCGGCATAAGCCGATGTCAGTTCAACAAGCGTCACGCCTGAGCTGCCGAGCGCCAGACTGGGGTCGAGCGTTAGCTTGCTTTTTATTCCAAGATCCTCGGCCGCCCTGGCCACCGCTTTACCGCCGACCTGCTGGTACAGGCGCACCGAAGCGACGTTGCTCGACTGCGCAAATGCCTGTTTCAGACTGATATCACCGCGATAACTGCCGCCCGAATTTTTGGGTCTGTAAAGCCCTTCATTGATCGGGGTATCGGCAATGAGCGATTCGGGCGTCATCCCCGCACGCAAAGCGGCGAGATAGACGAATAGCTTGAAGGTCGAACCCGGCTGCCGTTTTGCTTGGGTGGCGCGGTTGAAAGACGAATCCTTGTAGCTGCGTCCACCCACCATGGCGACGACTTCGCCATTCGGGCGCATGGCGACCAAGGCGATTTGGGCCTTGCCCAGTCCCGCACTGCCCGTAACGCGCCGCGCGATGTTTTGCAGGCGTGCATCCAGCGTGGTGGTGATTTTGACGTCGGCATAGCCGCTTTCGGTCAACAGCCGTGCCTGCGGGATTGCCCAGTCGGCGAAATAGGTGCCCGTCGGGATGCTGTCACGAACGCGGACATCGAGCCGTGCTATTGGTGTGGCATTAGCTTTGGCTTGCGTAATAACGCCATTGGCGACCATGGCTCGCAATACAAGTTTTGCGCGTTTCGCGGCGCGCTCCGGATTTTTTGTCGGTGCAAGCCTCGACGGCGCTTGCACCAGCCCCGCCAGCATTGACGCCTGCGAGAGGGTTAGCCGCTCCGGCTGACGGTAGAAATAATGCAGCGATGCCGCGCGCAGGCCATAAACATTGTCGCCAAAATAGACGTTCGACAAATAACGGCCAAGAATTTCGTCTTTAGTCAGCCGTCCTTCCAACCAAAATGCGATTAACATCTCGCGCGCCTTGCGCGTCAGGCTGCGCTCGGGCGTCAGAAAGGTGAACTTGGCGAGTTGTTGCGTGATCGTGCTTCCGCCCTGCGTGATGCCGCTGCCAAAGGCGTTGGACCAGAATGCGCGTGCAAGCCCTCGCGGATCGATACCCCAGTGCGAATAGAATCGGCGGTCTTCGATTGACAGAAAAGCCTGCACAACATGCGGCGGCAGCTTGGTAACATCGACCGGTTTGTCGACAATCGCACCATTACGCGCAATCGGGGTTCCGTCTGAAGCCAGCAAGGTAATCCGCGGCGGCGCGATTGGCTGAAGTGACTTCGATAAAGGCGCGGTGATGGCCAGCCATGCAATCATCAACACGAAGAGCAGGAACAGTCCGCCGGTAACACGCGTAAACCACCACCAGCGTGTCTTGCCTAAAAATGGCTTTTTTTCTGGAGGCGGAGGTGTCTGTGCCTCCCAAGGCGACGGATTATCCGGAAACAGCCCGGCATAAGCCTGGTCGAAGGCCGCCAGTCGACCGTCGAGGTCATTTGCCGCAGCGGGAGGATTGTCTCGTTTGAAAAACATCGATTGGCTGTGTTATCTATATAATACGCTAAAGGCGAGTACAAAATCCTGCATTACAGAAAGCTGTACGGATCAACATCCACCCCTATGCGCACGCCGCGCGGGAATTGCAATTTGCCAAGCCATTCACGGATAATAGACTGCACCTCGACCGAGCGTTGTGCGTGTACCAGCAATCTTTGCCGGTATCGCCCGCGTAACATGGCGAGTGGCGCGGGCGCTGGTCCATAGACGTACATGCCCTCGGCCTGTGGCGCGGCTCCGCCAACAGCGCGCGCAGCTTCGATAGCTTCGCGCTCGTCTTCGCTGGAGATAATGATTGCGGCAAAGCGGCCGAAGGGCGGCGCGCCGGCCGCTTTGCGCTGCTCTATCTCGGCGTCGTAAAAGGCATCGCGGTCGCCGGCGACCAGAGCGGCGATGACCGGATGGTTCGGATTGCGCGTCTGGATAAACACTTCGCCCGGTTTCTCGCCGCGCCCGGCGCGCCCGGCGGCTTGCGCGATTTGCTGGAAAGTACGCTCGGCGGCACGCAGATCGCCGCCTTCAAGCCCGAGATCGGCATCGATTACGCCCACCAACGTCAGTTCGGGAAAATGATAGCCTTTGGTGACCAGTTGCGTGCCGATGATGATATCGACCCCCTTGCTTTCGACGCGGGCGACGAACTCGGCGGCTTTTTCCGGCGACCATAAAGTATCGGAGGTCGCGACAATTGTCCGCGCATCAGGCAGCAGGCGGTTTACTTCGTCGCAAATCCGCTCGACGCCTGGACCACAGGCAACCAGCGTGTCTTTCTCGTTGCATTCGGGGCATTCCTCAGGCGGCGGCGTGACAAAGCCGCAATGATGACAGGCGAGGCGACGGACGAGGCGGTGTTCAACCATCCAGCTGGTGCAATTGGGACACTGGAAACGATGTCCGCAGGTCCGGCATAAGGTCAGCGGCGCAAAGCCGCGACGGTTAAGAAACAACAGGCTTTGCTCGCCGCGTTCGATCCGCTCTTCGAGCGCCTTCAGCAACGTCGGCGCAATCCAGTGCTGCCGCTCGGGCGCATCCAGCGTCAGGTCGATGGCCTTGATCTCGGGCATTTTCGCCGCGCCGAACCGCGACGGAATTTCGAGGCCCTTGTATCGCCCAATGGCGACCATGTGGCGCGATTCGAGCGCAGGTGTGGCTGACGCCAGCACCACCGGAAAGCCCTCAAACCGCCCGCGCATCACCGCGACATCGCGCGCATGATAGCGCACGCCATCCTCTTGTTTGAAGCTGGTCTCGTGCGCTTCATCGACGATAATCAGGCCAAGATTTGCGAAGGGCAAAAACAAGGCCGAGCGCGCGCCGACCAGCACCTTGACGCTGCCACCGGCCACCGCACGCCACACCCGCCGCCGCTGGGTGGACCGCAAGTTTGAATGCCAAGCCGCCGGCTCGACGCCGAAGCGTTCTTCGAAGCGCTTGAGGAACGGCTGGGTCAGCGCAATTTCGGGGAGCAGCACCAGAACCTGCCTGTCCAGCCGGATCGCTTCGGCGACGGCCTCGAAATAGGTTTCGGTCTTGCCCGAACCGGTCACGCCGTCGAGCACGAAGGTATCGAAGCCGCCATCCCGCACCGCCGCAACCATCGCGCCTGCGGCAACCGCTTGCGCTTCGTTAAGTGCAGGTGCGGCAAAATCGGCCTGTGGCTCGGGAAAAGGCGTATCGACGCTGATCGTCACCGGCTCGAACGCGCCCGCCTTGATCAGCCCGCGAATGACCGCATCGCTGACGCCTGCCTCCGCCGCCAGTTCGCGGACAAGACCTTGCGCATCCTCCAACGCATCGAGCGCCGCAGCGCGTTGCGGGGTCAGGCGTGCGGGCTCAAACCCAGTGCGGCGATATTCGGTGATACTGCCCGACGTTGTGAAGGCTGCAGACGACGCCAGTACCATCCGTAACACCGCTGCATGATGCGTGAGATAATAATCAGCGACCCAATCGACCAGCCGACGCAAACCTGCTCCGATCGGAGGGCATTCGACCAGTTCCAAGACTGCGCGCAGCTTCTTGGCGTCGACAGGCTCATCGCCGAAAACATTATCGTCCCAGATAACGCCCGGCAATTTGCGCGGACCAAGCGGCACCATGACGACGCATCCCGGCCCTGCCTGCATTCCGTCAGGCAACCGATAATCCAATGGCCCCACCGCCTGCGTCAGCAGGACAACACGAACACGTCTGGATGGGAGATTCATCGCAGTGATATAGGCAGGGAAATGCCGGACGTCACCTATCTATCCCTCGCGTTCAGGCGAATCGTTAATGGCAATTGACGTCACGATTTCAGGCAAAGGTTTTTCTTCTAACGCCGCGTGAAACTGCGTACAGCCGGTAACGTCATGACCAAATTCACCGTAAATGAGCGCCCTGTTCAATATAAGATGGACCCGCAAACGCCCCTATTGTGGGCGCTACGCGACGCGTCGAATCTGACCGGCACCAAATATGGCTGCGGAACCGGAGATTGTGGCGCGTGCATGGTCGAGATTGACGGCGAGGCGATCCGGTCGTGCCTTGTCACAATCGCCGAGGCGGAGGGGCGCTTTGTCACCACCATCGAGGGTCTCAGTCGCGACCGCAGCCACCCGCTGCAACAGGCATTTGTTGCAGGCAATGTGCCGCAATGCGGTTTCTGTATCCCCGGCATCATCATGGCAGCGTCGGTCCTTTTGAAAAAAAGCAGCAATCCAACCGACGCAGAAATCGACGCTGCAATTACCAATCTTTGCCGCTGTGGTGTCTATCCGCGCCTGCGAGAAGCCGTCAAACGCGCTGGCCGCGTGATGCGCGGCGAAGAACGCATCGCCGCCGCCCCGCCGCCGGGAATTACGCCAGAGGATGCGGCTAGGGCGGTTCCTGCGTTGACGGTTACGGAGTAGGGCATGCGAAAGCATTTTGCTTTTCTACTGTTTGGTTTGGTTATGCTGATCACGCCTGCCAACGCGCAAGGCGACCAATGTCTGCCCAAGGGCATGGACAAGGAAAAACTGCTATCGCTGAAAGTCGCAAATTGGGCAATTGACGACGCTGCGGCCCGCGACCGGTTTGTGTTCGACATAACCCAATGCCTCGGCAGCGCCGACCCGGTGTTGCGTGATGAAATCGCCTTTGAAGCGCTTTATCATAATCTGCGTGGAAAGCTGGTCAGCAACGCTGCGATGGTCCGGCTGGCGGGCGTATTGCAGGCGCAGATAAGGGCGCCGGACGCCGATGGATTTCGTCGTCCCTTCGCAGCGCTCGCGCTGTCTGAGGTGGCGCGGGCCGACCGGATTGCTCCATTTCTGAAACCAGAAGAACGGCAAGCAATGTTAACCAGCGCCATAGGCTATATGAAGTCGATTGACGATTATCGCGGTTTTGATCCGAAATCCGGTTATCGCCACAACGTCGCGCATGGTGCCGACCTGATGCTACAGCTCGCGCTCAATCCGGCCTTTGGCAAGAGCGAACTGCTTGCAATCCGCGATGCGTTGGCAGTCCAGATTGCACCGAGGGGCCAATCCTACGTGACCGGCGAAAGTGAACGGCTGTCGCGCCCAATTTTGTTCATCGCGCAGCGTAACCTCATCAGCGAGGCCGAATGGACAGCGTGGTTCGCCGAAGTAGCGGGTCCGGGCGAGATGGGCAAATGGGACGACTGGTTTCGCACTACCGATGGCATAGCGCGAAAGCACAATCTGATGGGCTTCTTGTCGCTTATATATGTAAATGTTGATCTTGGCGGAACTCCCGGATTTGAAGCGCTCCGCCCCGGGGTATCCGCCGCCATAAAATCGCTGCCTTAGCCGGTTTAGCCCTCCAGCTCGATATCCCAATACAGCCAATCATGCCACGTTTCGTGCAGATGGTTCGGCGGGAAGGCGCGGCCGCGGTCTTGCAACTGCCAGCTGGTCGGACGTATGGCGGCCATGTTGAGCTGCATATGCGCCTGCTTCGGCGTGCGGCCACCTTTTTTCAGGTTGCAGGGCAGGCACGCGGTGGTGACATTTTCCCAGCTGGTAATCCCGCCCAGACGGCGTGGGACGACGTGATCGAAGGTCAGGTTATCGCCCGATCCGCAATATTGGCACTCGAACTTGTCGCGCAGGAACAGGTTGAATCGGGTGAATGCGGGATATTCGGAGGGCTTTACATATTGGCGCAGCGCGATGACCGACGGGATTTTCATGTCGAGGCTTGGGCTGTGCACATGCCGGTCGTAGTTGGAGACAATGTCGACCTTGTCGAGAAACACTGCCTTTATCGCGGTTTGCCATGGCCACAGGCTCAGCGGATAATAGCTAAGCGGCGTGTAGTCCGCATTCAGCACCAGAGCAGGGCAATTTTCCGGATGCCGCGCCCTGCCAGCTGCTTCGAAAGTTCCGGTATGCAACATAAGTCGAACCTACTCCCCCTGTCGTCATACATGCTTTAAGCTTATGAGCGTTACAGCATTTTGACATATGCCAACCTATTTGCACATATTGTGACGTCAAGGGGGCAAACACACTGAATATGGTATTTTTGTCTATAATGGATTTCTTGCAACAATATTTGCCCGAGCTGCCGACGCCCGGTGGGAGGGTCGTTACCCGGTTTGCGCCGAGCCCCAATGGACAGCTTCATCTGGGGCACGGCTTTTCGGCGCTTTGCGCGCATGATTTTGCGCATGCGTTCGGCGGCAGCTTCCAGTTGCGAATTGAGGATATTGACGGCACGCGGAGTAGGCAGGAGCATATCGATACGGTGTTAGCCGATATGGACTGGCTTGGCCTGCGTCCCGACGGAGCAGTGCAGTATCAGTCCTCTAACGTCGTGCGCTACACCGATGCAGTTGAGAAACTGAAAGCCATGGGCTTGCTATATCGGTGCAGTTGCACCCGCGGCGACATAGCGGCAGCGTTGAAATTGGCTCCGGTCGCCCATGGCCCTGACGGTCCCCATTATCCCGGTACCTGTCGCGACAGGAATATCCGCGAGGATGTACCGCACTGCTGGCGCATCGATATGGCCAAAGCGGTTTCGCTGGTTGGCCCGCTGCGATGGACAGACCTGGCGACGGGCGGGCAGTTCGCCGATTCAATGCTGTTTGGAGACGTGGTGCTGTGGCGAAAGGATGCGCCTGCGTCCTATCACCTTGCTGCGACGGTGGATGATGCGGCTGACGGCATCAGCCATGTGGTACGGGGAAAGGACTTGTTTGCCTATACCGCGATCCACCGTTTGCTGCAGGCGCTGCTGGAGTTGCCCGAGCCGGTTTACTGGCACCATCCGTTGCTGCTCGATGCCGGGGGTGAAAAACTGGCGAAAAGTAAATCCTCTCCCGCGCTTTGCGCGCGCCGCATTGCGGGGGACGATGGTCACGAACTTATTGATAATTTGCGTCAAGGCATCCTTCCGCTTGGAATCTCGCTGTCCGACGCCTAAATGTGGCGAACGGGGTATGGGCCCCGCGCAAGGACATTCTCCCGATGACCATATTATTAGTCCTCCTCATCATTGGTGCCGCTGGCGCCGTCGCCTTCGCGCTCATCCGCGGTCTGCACGCTTTTGCCAATTTGCGTCCCGCTGATGTTGATGAAAACGGTCTGCCAAAATCGCTCACCGTACAAAACAACATGATGTTCGCCCGCGTGAAGTGGCAAGCGATTACGGTTTTTCTGATTGTTATCCTGCTGGTGGTCGCCGGTTCGCAATAAGCCGAGCGGGGTCGCTTCATGGTCAAGCTGAACAAAATTTACACGCGCACGGGCGATGACGGCACAACCGGGCTGGTGGATGGATCGCGAGTGTCAAAAACCGATGCCCGCTTGCATGCAATAGGCGAGGTCGATGAGACCAATAGCGCGTTGGGCGTTGCCATTCAGGCGCTGGCAGCAGACGAGGGCGATACGCCGCTTGTTACCGATTTGCGCCGTATCCAGAACGATCTGTTCGATTTGGGAGCGGACATCGCGACGCCGGGCGAGAGTTTCGAGCCCTCGCCGATGGAATTGCGAATAGTTGCCTCTCAAATCGATTGGCTCGAGGCGGCTATTGATAAAGCCAATGATCAATTGCCCCCGCTCACCAGCTTCATCCTGCCGGGTGGAAGTCTTGCCGCAGCCCATATGCATATGGCCCGGGTGATATCGCGCCGGGCCGAGCGCGCCTTGGTCGCTGCGTCGCTGGAAGTCTCGATTAATCCACATGCGCTTCATTATATCAACCGGCTGTCGGATTATCTTTTTGTGCTGTGCCGCCTCATCAATGCCAGCAGGGGTGGCGACATATTGTGGGTACCGGGCGGCTCGCGGTGAGTGCCGGCCTGAAAAGCCGGTTCTTCGCCACGCGTAAGCTTACGGTTGATTTGGCAGCACCGCTTTCCGACGCAGATGCAACCGTTCAATCGATGCCAGACGCCTCACCGACAAAATGGCATCTGGCGCATGTGAGCTGGTTCCTCGAAACTTTTATCTTGCGCGACCATGGCGCGGGATACCGGGCCTTCGATGATAATTTCGCTTATCTATTCAACAGTTATTATGAAGCCGAGGGCGCGCGCCATTCGCGCAACGCGCGCGGACTAATTACCCGGCCGTCGCTGGCGCAAATCATCCAATATCGCGCGCATGTTGATGCCGCCATTGACACCCACTGGAACAATCTGCCTGACGCCGCATTGCAGTTGATTGAGCTTGGTATCCACCATGAGCAGCAGCATCAGGAATTGCTTCTGACCGATATTCTTCACCTGTTTTCGCAGAATCCGACTTATCCCGCTTATTGGCCCGAGCCGGCTTTGCGTTCTGTGTCGGACTCGGAAATCCCGCCAATTGGGTGGATCGAAGGCCCATCTGGTATCCAATCTATCGGCCATAGTGCCGAGAGCTTCGCCTTTGACTGCGAAGGCCCGCGCCATGACGTTTTGCTGCAACCTTTTACCTTGGCCGACCGAACAGTGACCAATGTCGAATGGATGCAATTTATGGATGATGGGGGTTATAGCGATCCACGACACTGGTTGTCCGACGGCTGGGCGTGGATTCAACGCGAAGGCATAGCTTCGCCGCTTTACTGGCAGCAAGATGGCGACGGCCAATGGCTTGGCTTTGGATTGGATGGCCTGCGCGCAATCGATCCTGCTGCTCCGGTCACGCATATCAGCCTGTATGAGGCCGATGCATATGCCAGCTGGGCAGGTGCAAGGCTACCAACCGAGCCGGAATGGGAGGTTGTAGCCGCCTCCGGCGATGCCGATGAAGGCAATCAACTCGAACGCCCGGGGGCCGTTCGACCGTCCGCTTTGGACGCCAGCGCGATGTTCGGCAACGTCTGGCAATGGACCGGCAGCGCCTACAGACCCTATCCAGGCTTTCGCGCAGCAGATGGCGCAGTGGGTGAATATAATGGCAAGTTCATGAGTGGTCAGTTCGTTTTGCGGGGCGGAAGCTGCGCCACCCCGCGCGGGCATATACGCGCGAGCTATCGCAATTTCTTTTACCCGCATCAGCGCTGGCAGTTTACCGGATTGAGGCTTGCTAAAGATGTCTGAGGCCGATTTTCAGATTCATGCCGACCCGCAATTCCGTGCCGATGTGCTGGCCGGTCTGCGGGGGCCACGCCGCGCTATTCCTGCGCGATGGTTTTACGACGAGCGTGGCTCGGAATTGTTTGACGAAATTACGCGGTTGCCGGAATATTATCCAACGCGAACGGAAACCGCGCTTTTGGAACAGTGCCGTTCCGACATCGCTTCGCAAGTCGGGCCGGGCGCTGCGGTCATCGAATTCGGGGCAGGCAGCGCGACCAAGACGCCGTTGCTATTGGCGGCAATCGCGCCGGCCGCTTACGTCCCTATCGATATCTCCGGCGACTATCTTCGCAGTTCAGCGGAGATATTGCAGTCCAGCTTTCCCGCGCTCGATGTGATTCCGATTGAGGCAGACTTTACGGAGCCGATGAAATTACCAGCATTAGGCGGTGCGTCGCGTCTGGGCTTCTTCCCCGGATCGACTATTGGGAATTTCGTGCCGCGCAGTAGTGTCAACCTGTTGCGGCATATGCGCGATACGCTGGAAGAAGGCTCGAAACTGTTAATCGGGTTCGACCGGATCAAATCAGCTGACATTCTGATACCGGCATATGACGACGCCGCCGGCGTAACGGCAGCGTTCAATCTTAATCTGCTGCACAGGATAAACCGCGAGCTTGAGGGGGATATTCCCGTTGACGCATTCGTTCACGATGTTCGGTGGAACGACATGCAATCGCGTATCGAGATGCACCTACGCGCGGTAAGAGATGTGATGTTTTCGGTGTCTGGAGAAGTTTTTTCAATGAATGCTGGGGACAGCGTCCATACAGAAAACAGCCACAAATATGACCTTCGTGGCCTGCGGCTATTATTACGCGCCGGTTGTTGGACGCCAGTCGTAGACTTTAGCGATGCGGATGACTGGTTTACATTGGTACTTGCCGAGGCAGCACCCATTTATTCAGCACCTTAACGTTTCCGGCCGCAAGGCCCGAGCGAATCTTGAACAAATTTATAATCCGCTTGCGCCCTTGCAGCATTATCGCTGTCCGCTGCCTCGACGAGTTCTGAGGAAAGCGAGCGGGGCAGGCCGCATGCCAAGCGATACCATAATAAGGTGAATTTTACTGGCGCAGAGGCCGATTCATCGATGACTTCTGCCGTTGAAACTGCCCATCGCTTGTCCTGGCCCGGTCGGCTTAAAATCGAAAGCGACAGCGGTTGATCTTTTTCAGTCTTAAGGAAAATTTGCGTTTCGCCCTCGCCAAGCACAGTGCCTGCGCTGTGAAAGGCACTTGTGATGCCAGTTATGCGCTGAGGGGCATCGATTTGCACTGCTTCCTTGGTAATGGACCGCACCAAAGCATCATTGGCCGTGCTCCAATGGATAAGTGCATTCGGTCTCGATAGCCGTATCTCGCCTGGACGGCCCGTTACCGTGCTTCCCAAAAGAAAAAGACGCTGCTTTTTCAACTTGGGAAGCTTGCCCTTCGGATCTTTTGGCACATCGAGCAGGAAACGTACCCGGGGCGTCACGCCGCCTTGCCCGCGAATCAACGCCAACACGTCCGCTTCGATCAGCATCCGCTGCAGGTTTGCAGGTACGCCCACCGCTTGTTCCGGCGCAATTTTCTGCGCGCTTCGAACCTTTGTATCGATGATTAACGGCGATATGACGACCAAATCGGCAATATCGGCGTAGCTGGCGGAATCGGCTTGTACGGCAAGCGAAGGCGACAATGACGGGAGCGTCTCAGCGCTACCAGTGGTGCTAAATCCCAGCAATATCACCGCAAAACCAAATTGCAGATTACGCATGCGCATTCCCGATCCTTCTCTCCACGACTGTAACAGTCGCAGTTTTGGTCCATATCTGTTCCGTTCCATATGCAATCGCTATACATGAATTGCGGATGAATCGCAGAATCCGGATTGCTAGGCCGGATGGGCTTAGCTAAAGCTCCGATGAATCGAAGTTAAGAAAATATAATATTTCGATATCGCGGGGATATTTCGGTCGCATTTGCAAAACATGCGGGCGGATTAAACTTTTTTGTTTTGAAGTGAGGAGAGCTGTTTCCGCATGGCCTATGCTGATCAAGATGGGATGAGTACGAACCGGTTGGTTTCGATCATCATTGTTATCCTTCTTCACGTTTTCCTCGGCTATGCCTTGGTGACCGGCCTTGCTTATGATGCGGTCGTGTCGATCAAGGAAAAAATGACCGTTGTAGATGTGAAGGAAGAAGAGCCTCCCGAAGAGGAAGAGCCGCCACCAGAGCCTGAAAAGCAGATTGAGCCGCCGGTCGTTTCGCCGCCGCCATTGGTTCGCACGGTTACTCCGCCGCCGACGGTACGGACACAGGAAACCATTCCGCCGCCGCCGGCCTTGGTTCCGACTGCTGCTCCGCCTGCTCCGCCTGCACCGCCTCCACCTCCGCCAGCCGGACCGACTTCTGGAGCGCAGCCAAAGGGTAATCCAGGCAACTGGGCCAATACCAATGACTATCCGTCACGTGCGTTGCAGCAAGAACGCGAAGGAACGACGGGGTTCCGGGTGACGGTCGGTACTGACGGCCGCGTTATTGATTGTCAGATCACGTCATCCAGCGGTCATCCGGATCTCGACGCGGCAACCTGCACTAATGTCAAGCGCCGTGCGCGTTTTGCTCCGGCGTTGCAGAACGGCCAGCCAGTTCAGGGTAGTTATTCCAACCGCGTACGGTGGCAGATACCGAAGTAATTTTCTATGGTCCGGTAAGGGGGAGCCTTCGCGCCGGGCCTGTTTTGCAGACGAGTTAAATTTTTCTGAGAGGTAGTTAAAATGTCGATTTTGTTCCTGACCGCGGCTCCCGCCGCAAACCCAGATGTGGCCGCACAGTTCGGTCTGATCCCAGCTCTGAATGAAGGTGGCCCGATTTCATGGTCGATCTTCATCGTCATGGTTATCATGTCGGTCTTCTCTTTCTACATCATGTTCACCAAATTGTTCGAACAGCAGAAGGTTATGAACCAGTATAAGCAGGTTCGTGCGCAATTCTGGCGCGCCAATACGCTTGAAGAAGGCGCAGCGAAGCTCGACAAGAACAGCGCATATCGTCAGGTTGTCGACGACGGCATCGAAGCACAAAAGCAGCACGGCCTCTTGACCGATCCGGTTGAAGCACATGATTGGCTGCACGGCGCGATGGCGCGTTCGGAAGAGTCCATCAATAACAAGCTTGCAGGCGGCTTGCCGTTCCTTGCAACTGTGGGTGCTACTGCTCCTTTCGTTGGCCTTCTCGGAACGGTTATCGGCATTTACTCGGCACTGATTAAAATCGGTATCGCTGGCCAGGCCGACATTGGTAAGATTGCTGGTCCGGTCGGTGAAGCACTGATCATGACCGCAATTGGTCTGTTCGTTGCTGTTCCTGCCGTGCTTGCGTACAACTGGCTTCAGGCACGTAACAAGACAATCGCGCGTAGCTTGGCTACATTCTCGAACGACGTGCTTGGTTACATCTCTTCAGGCGGTCGCGTGAAGCCTGTAGTTACGGCACCTGCTCAAGTCGGCAAGCCTGCGCCAGCACCGCTGAAGAAGTAAGATTGGGTGATTGGGCTGCATCCTACGATGCGGCCCCCTCGCCGGATTTATCCGGCTCTCGATTTTGACCCAATTTAGTTAGAGAGGATTGGCCAATGGCAATCAGTTCAGGAGGCGGCGGCAATGATACGCCAATGTCTGACATCAACACGACTCCACTTGTGGACGTCATGCTGGTGCTCCTCATCGTGTTCCTCATCGCAATTCCGGTCGCCATTCAAACGGTGAAAATGGACATTCCGATTGTCAAGTTTGAACCAACCAAGGCAAAGCGTGAAAACGTGTTGCTCTCGGTGACGACAACCGACGCAGCCGGTCGTGATCCAGGTGATCCAGCCTATGAAGGTGCAAACCCTAATGGCGAATGCCGGATTTACTGGAATGTCACGCCGGTCGACTCAACCGAATTGGTTGATCGTGCGGCAAAGCATTTGAAGGCCGAATTTGAAAAGCTGGGCGGCGAAGCTGCTGCTGCGGCTGGTCAGATTGAACCTGACATGCTGCCAGAGGCGCATATTCGTGGTGATATCAACACACCTTATCGGTGCATCGGTGGTGCAATTTACACCATGCAGATGGCCGGATTTGCCCGTGTTGGCTTCATTTCATCGCCGTTCGAAAACGCGAACGTGCAGTAAGTAATTTAAGGAGCAATCATCATGGCAATGAGTGGCGGTAAAGATGATGGCCAGCCGATGATGGAAATGAACACGACGCCGTTGATCGACGTCATGCTCGTTCTCCTCATCATGCTGATGATCACCATCCCCCCGGTTTCGCACGCCGTAAACATCGACCTTCCGGTCAATGATCCAAATGCACCTCCACCGGATATTCCAATTGATCCTGTTATCAACAAGATCATCATTTTGCCGGATAGTTCGATCCAGTGGAACGGTACGCCGGTGACATTGCAGCAGATGGAGCAGTTTCTTGTCCAGACGACGTCAATGAATCCGGAGCCCGAACTGCAATTCCAGCCCGCACCTACCGCGCCTTATGACGTAGTAGATAAAGCATTGGTCGCAGTGAAACGTAGCGGGATCACTAGGTTCGGCTTCGTAGGAAACGAACAATATCGTGTTTTCGGCAAAGCAGCGCGCGACGGCCGGTAGTTTCGGCTTTCAAATCAAATCGACATTTGGGAAAGGCGATCCGTTCGGGTCGCCTTTCTTTTTGGCGCGTGGACAAGCAGAACAGGCTAGCGTCCCAGTTTCATCGCTTCTCGCGTGAGAGCCGGGTCATCAAAATCGCGGCGCGCTTCGCCTGCCGTTTGATGCTGTCTAGGTCCACGGTCTCACCGGGAGCGTGGTCGCCTCGGCTGAATGTGCCCAGTCCGGCAAGCCCATCCACGTCATTAGCGACAAAGCTGATATCCCCTGCGCCTCGTTTTAGTGGATCCAGCGCGGGCATCTCCGCAAGCCCCATATCGCGGTTGACTGCGTTCAGTCTGGCCAGCAATTTTGCGTTGCCTTCGGTCGGCGCCATTGCAGGATAGGCACCGGGCTCGAAAGTGATCTTTGCGGACGTCAGCGGTGCAGACTTGACGATGATATCCTGCATCTTTGCTTTCACACGGGCCGTCTGCGTCTCTGATAACGTGCGGAAATCACCGCGGGCTATGGCGATACCGGGAATTATATTGGTCTTGCCCGCTGCGGTCGCGCGGATGGCGCTGGTGTCAAGCGCCGCTTCCTGACCGGCTGCAATGATGCCGACGTTGAACGTCAAATTGGGTTCAGGCAACTCGGTACGGAAACGGTGGAGAATGCGCGCAAGTTCAAACACGGCACCGTCGCCATAGCTTTCGCTGAAGATCAGCGAGCTGTGACCGGTTTTGCCGCTGACTTCCAGTTTCCAGCTGTTCGACGAACGCCGCGCGACCGACCCCATGTCGCGTCCCTCGTCGATAACAAGGCCTTCGAAGTCGAGCGCCACGTCGGCGATTTTACCAGCAGCGATGAGAGGAGCGCGTGTAACCTCGATTGGATCGCCAGAATCCTCCTCGTCTCCTGTCATATGAATTTCAATATTGGCGTCTTTCAATGTACCGGCGGCCTTCATTGCGCGCAGGGCTGCGACGATGACGATCATTCCCCCCTTATCGTCGCCGGCGCCAGGGCCTGCCGCTTCATCTTTGCCACCGACCTTATTTCGGGTGAATTTCTGGAACGGAGAATCCGGTTCGAACACCGTATCGAGATGTGCGATCAGCAGCAGCTTCTTGGTGCCCTTTTTTCCCGGCTTGGCGGCGACCAGATGCCCGGACCGTTTCGCCTTCGCCATGTCTATCCATTCGACCCTGAACCCCAGCGGTTCGAGCTCGGCGCGCATCATGTCTGATACGGCTTTTACACCATCGAAATTCATGGTTCCCGAATTCTGGTTCACCAGCCTTTCGAGAAGTGCCACCGACCGTTCATATTCCGCATCGACGGTTGCGACCATTTTTGTCTCATGCTGTGATAGCTGAGCAAATATCGGAGCCGGGGCACCGATCGAGCAGATAAGGGCAAGACCGATTGTATGAATTTTCATCTGGAATCCTCGCGTCGGGAAAATGTGAACTGCTCCAACCATAACCGCCGGCGACAAAGCTTCAATGCGGGAATGAAAATGTGCTGATGACCGCCGCGCACAGCTAGCGCCAAAGCGGAACATTAGTGCGGTGAAGTGATTATCACCGCAGAGAAGGTCTTTAACAAAAAGAGAAAATCCATGAAAAGTAGTTTGTTTACGGTGGGCATCGCGCTCGCCATCCTCACACCTTCGGTCGCAATGGCACAGGACGACGGTTGCCGCCGTGACAGCTCGGGCCGTATCATCGGTACTGTGGCTGGCGCCGGTGCGGGCGGACTGCTCGGCAATGTGATCGCAGGGCGTGGCGACAAAACCGAAGGTACAATCATCGGTGGCATCATCGGCGCTGTTATTGGCAACCAGGTGACCAAATCGGACCGTGGCGATTGCCGCAGCGCTTATGGCTATTACGACCAGAACGGCCGTTGGCATGCAACCGGCGTCAGCACCAACGATGCACGCGGCTATTATGACCGCGACGGCCGCTGGGTGGATGGCCAGCCAAATGGCTATTATGACAATGGTCGCTGGGTAGCGACGAACGGCAACAGTGACGGTAACGGCTATATTGACCGTGATGGCCACTGGGTGCCAGCTGCGTCTGCCGGATATTACGACCGCAACAATCGCTGGGTCGGCGGCACCGCCACTGGCTATTATGATACCAACGGCCGCTGGGTGGCAGGACCGGTCCGTGGTCGTTACGATTCGCGCGGTCGCTGGATTGCAGGCGACTCCGGCTATTCCAGCGAAGCCAATGATAACTGGAACTCGGTCGAACAGCCCGGTTACTATGACACAAACGGTCGCTGGCGTGCGGGCAAGGCCTATGGCTATTACGACTCGCGCGGTCGCTGGGTTGCGACGCGTGACGGCAATTATGGTAACAATACCGACTATCGCCCCGGCGATGGTAGTTATGACATGAACCAGATGCCAACAGATATCTCGACCCGGATCAGCTGGTTGCGCGAATATGTCCGTTCGGGCGTACAAGCCCGTCGTATCAATCGCAGCGATGCTCAATATGCACGCAGCGAACTGAAAGCGATCGAAGCCCAGAACCGGACGTTCAACCGCGACGGTCGCTTCACCCAGCGTGAGGAAAACACCGTCACGCGGCGTCTGGATCGTTTGACGACGCGGCTTGATCGCGAATGGCGTCAAGCGCGCGCCTACTAAATTGCGTGTCACGCAATGAGAGAGGCCCGGCGGCACAAAACCGCCGGGCCTTTTTTTATGCAAAATTGCGAAAAAACAGGGCTTAGCTTCACAAACTTCATGGGGTAGGCGGTTTTTGTGTGAAGTTAAGGATGGCAGCATTCCCTTCGCCAAACACCGGGCGAGGGGCCGCCGGATAGTCATAGCATTCGTATCCTCGGTTCGGGCAGTGCCGCTTTAGCCATGCCTTTGCGGACAGCAGCGCGGATTTCAGCGTTGCGCTGGCGGCGCTCCTCGCGCAGCATTTCACGCTGCCAGACGATATTGTCCTTGCGCGCGTCGTTGTTGGCCTCATCGGTTGCAACGATGCCGTCGGCCAAGTCCATCTCTTGCCGCCGCAGCGCAATTTCCCATTTCTCCAGCCGTCGTTTCCAGCTTGTCAGTTGCGCCGAGTTGTCTGGATCGGCGGCATCATCCTGTGAACGGATCGCCGCCATCAACATGCGGTCATTGTGGATGACCTTGTAGCCCGTGAACTGGCCATTGCGGAATGTCGGCACCATCTCGCCATAAAGCGCTCTCTCGATAGCGACTTGCGCGGCATTATCACGCCCGGCAAATTTCGCTGCCTCCCAAGCGGCAGCAAAACTCTCCGCCCCGTCCTTGTCGCGCAGCTGATAGGCCGAACGCGAAGTCTTCCGCACAGCCTTCGCCGCCGCCCCGACGTTGCCGATGCGAGTCAGCTCATGGATAAACGCCCGCTGCGTTGCGGGCGACCAGCCGCCCGAGCGTTCACGCTTCGCCAGCCAAGGCGTGAAGGCGGGAATGGGGACGCCTTCGGGCGTAACTTCGGGTTCGGGGAGGTCGCCGGGGGAGACGCTTTCGGGAGGATTGGGGTAGGGGCGCATTGTGTGGAGTATAGAACAAATAAAGAACAAAATCAACTCATGCACTTAACCGCTGGAAAAATTATGTAGATTCCCATGACGATAAATTGGGGATATGACTCGATTTATAACTTCGGGGAAACGGTGATGGCGCAACAATCGACGATCGAATGGACTGACGTTACTTGGAATCCCGTAGCGGGATGCTCGCTCGCATCGGCAGGATGCACAAATTGCTATGCAATGCGGATGGCAGGCCGACTAGAGGCAATGGGTTCCGAGAAATACATTGGCCTAACACGAAAGAGTGGCGGACGAGTGAAGTGGACCGGGAAGGTGCGTGAATATACGCCTGCTTTGGAGCAGCCATATCGCTGGAAAAAGGGCCGAAAAATATTCGTAAACTCAATGTCTGACTTATTTCATGATGATGTGAGTGATGAGTTCATCGGTCGAGTTTGGAAGGTGATGGAAGAAACGCCTCAGCATAGCTACCAGATACTGACCAAGCGGCCTGAACGCATGGCGATGCTGTTGATCGAGAAGCAATGGCCTGTTCTGCCGAATGTTTGGCTCGGAACGAGCGTTGAATCGGGCGAGGTTTTGGGCCGTATCGACTCACTTCGCCTTGTTCCCGCGGCCATTCGATTTATCTCGTTCGAGCCTTTGATTGAGTCAGTGCGTGGTGCCGATCTGTCAAATATCCATTGGGCAATTGTCGGCGGCGAGTCTGGTCCCGGGGCACGCGATATGAGTCCAATTTGGGTTACTGAAATCGAGGAGATGTGCGAGCACGCCAACGTCGCATTCTTCTTTAAGCAATGGGGCGGAACAAACAAAAAGAAGACTGGCCGTGAGCTAAATGGTCGGGTTGTTAACGCTTACCCTGAGACGCACGCTTCGTTATGATATCACGGACGCCCTTTTTGATTAAATCAATTGCCGCATTGCTTCTCGAGTTTGATAAACAGTAAAGCTCAAAATAGCGGTCGATGTGGCCCACAGTCAGTGGCAGTGGTTCCGATACATAACGAAAAATATCGCGCCATCGTGATTGAATATATCGCGATACATCTTCTCGAGTCCCAATTCTGGTTTCGCGTTCGTCTGTTCCACCAAACAGCAGATGTTGTTTTGGTTGGGATCGGTAGAACTCCTGCCGCCAATTCGTTGTCCCAAATATGTCGCTGAGCGCAGCAAACTTGGTTTCATCAATCCCGCTTGCGTCTTTTGCCATTTGTTGATGTATCGCTTTGAGGTTCAAAAGATACCAAACGTCGGCTTGACCGCTGTCAGCCAAGCATTTCAGGGTCTGCCACCTCACTCCCATCCCGTAAGGGTCAAGAAAAACGACGGCCCTTTGCCGCCACCCGGTACTACGATCCGCCCAACGCGACGAGTTCAGAATTGCCACAATGCGCTCGTTCGCATCACCGTCGTGCACAGTAGCGTTCTGCAGGCCGGCATTGCTGCACATCTCCTGAAGTGTGCGCCTTCTTGGACCGTTTGCTTCAACAAAATGATAGTGATCAAATTGGGGTTGAATTTCCAGTGCTATGCTTGCGCTGCCGAGCAATGTTCGCTCTTCCAAAGCTATGGGTTCGCCTTCCAGAACACCGCCTGTTTGAACGGTTTCCTGTCGAAAGCCTGTTCCCGCAAATCCGTCAATGTACCAAGTTTCAAAGTTCTTGTTCTTCAGTGCGTTGCAATAAAAGTTTAAATAAGCACGCATCACATCTAGCTTTAGTTCCGTGTGCTCTCCGCCGAAGACGTGATCAACCACCTTAAGTTGCCCCTATGCCACGTGAAACATAAAGAGAACAATAGGGCTTATCAAGTTGTTAGTCAACAAGAAGTGATGGTCATGAAGAACCAAGATCACACAAAAAAGCCCGGCGATCCCCCAACCGGCGAGCCTCAGTTTCTGATCCGATGCGTAAGATCAGTAGCTGTAATACATGCCGAGTTCGACTGGTGAAGGCGTCATTTCCCAGCGGGCGACGTGTTCCGCTAAGCCGCCAAATCCAGCGGCTTCGCCCGCTCAATTCGCTCCATTTCCTTCGGGCTGTGCATCGCTTCCCATAGATCGGTGCGGCGCTGGACGTTTAGCCAGAAGTCGGGGCTGTTGCCGAATACGCGCGCGAGGATGAGCGCGGTCGATGCGGTGATGCTGCGGCGGTTGTTGCATAGCTCGTTCACATGCTTGCGCGGCACACCCATTGCCCCGGCAAGTGCGCCTTGGGTCAACTCCATCGGCGCCATGAACTCCTCGGTCAATATCTCGCCGACACTGACGGGTTTGCGTTTGGTGATAATCATGTCGCGCCTTTCATCAATATTTGTGCGGGTCGAGATACAGGTCGCTGGCCTCGCCCGTCTTGCCATCCCATTTGAAAATCAATCGCCATTGCCGGTTCACGCGGATCGAGTGATAGCCCTTCAAATTGCCGCTCAGCTTCTCGAAATGATTGCTCGGCGGCACGCGCAGATCCTGATCGCTGGTTGCATCGTCGATCATCTGCAACTTTCGAAACAGGCGATCTTCGATGTCCGCCGGAATTCGCTTCGAATGGACATCATCGACAAAAAAGTCATGCAACCAATTATGACGAAAGCCAGCTAGCACCGCATCTCCAGTTGCACCTATGTACCACTCTATGGGTCAACTTGCAACATGCTTTATGCGCACAAAAAAAGGCCCGGCGGTCCCCCAACCGCCGGGCCTCAGCTATCGATCCGATGCGTAGGATCAGTAGCTGTAATACATGTCGAACTCGACTGGTGATGGCGTCATTTCCCAGCGGGCGACGTCTTCCATCTTGAGGTCGATATAGGCGTCGATCTGGTCCTTGGTGAACACATCACCCTTGAGCAGATAGTCGTGATCGGCGGCGAGGCATTCGAGTGCTTCGCGCAACGAACCGCAGACGGTCGGAACCTCGGCGAGCTCTGCCGGTGGCAGGTCGTAGAGATTCTTGTCCATCGCTTCGCCCGGGTGGATCTTGTTCTGGATGCCGTCGAGACCGGCCATGAACAAGGCCGCGTAGCACAGATACGGGTTGGCCATCGCGTCGGGGAAGCGGACTTCCACGCGCTTGGCTTTTGCGCCTGCGCCATAAGGAATGCGGCACGATGCCGAGCGGTTGCGCGCCGAGTAAGCGAGCAGAACGGGCGCTTCGTAACCCGGGACCAGACGCTTGTAGCTGTTGGTGGTCGGGTTGGTGAAGGCGTTCACCGACTTGGCGTGCTTGATGATGCCGCCGATGAAATAGAGGCACATTTCGGACAGGCCCGCATAGCCGTCGCCGGCGAACAAAGGCGTTTTCCCCTGCCAGATCGACAAGTGGGTGTGCATGCCGGAGCCGTTATCTTCCTTGATCGGCTTGGGCATGAACGTCGCGGTCTTGCCATAAGCATGGGCAACCTGATGCACGACATATTTGTAGATCTGCATCCGGTCGGCGGTCTGAGTCAGCGTGCCGAAGGTCAGGCCAAGCTCGTGCTGTGCTGCCGCAACTTCATGGTGATGCTTGTCGCAAGGCAAGCCCATTTCGAGCATGGTCGAAACCATCTCGCCGCGGATGTCCATGCAGCTGTCGACCGGCGCGACTGGGAAATAACCGCCTTTGGCGCGCGGGCGGTGGCCCATGTTACCAGCGTCATATTTGGTGCCGGTGTTGGTCGGCAGCTCGATATCGTCGATCTTGTAGTAAGATGTATTGTAGCTGTTTTCGAAGCGGACATCGTCGAACATGAAGAATTCGGCTTCGGGGCCGATGTAGATGGTGTCGCCGATGCCGGTGGTCTTCAGATAGGCTTCGGCGCGCTTCGCGGTTGAGCGCGGATCGCGGCTGTAAAGTTCACCAGTCGATGGCTCGACGATGTCGCAGAAAATGACGAGCATCGGTGTCGCGCTGAACGGATCGACATAGACCGCCTCAAGGTCGGGCTTCAGGATCATGTCGGATTCGTTGATGGCTTTCCAGCCTTCGATCGACGAACCGTCGAACATCAGGCCGTCTTCGAGCTCGTCTTCGCCGATCACGCCCGAGCACATGGTCAAATGCTGCCATTTGCCCTTGGGATCTGTGAAGCGGACATCGACCCATTCGATTTCCTCGTCCTTGATACGCTTGATGATGTCCTTCGCGGTAACGCCCATGTTGCTTTCCTTCTTTGACTTGTCTTTTTTCGATTGCTTGGATTTAGACGGCATCGTTGTCACGCTCACCGGTGCGGATACGCAGCGCGGTTTCAACGGGAATGACGAAAATCTTGCCGTCACCAATGCGGCCGGTCTGTGCGGCGGCGGCGATGGCTTCGACTACGCGGTCGGCAAGGCCGTCTTCCACCACGACTTCAAGCTTTACCTTCGGCAAGAAGTCGACGACATATTCGGCGCCGCGATATAGCTCGGTGTGGCCCTTCTGGCGGCCGAAACCTTTGGCTTCGGTGACGGTGATGCCCGATACGCCGACTTCGTGCAGCGCCTCTTTCACTTCGTCGAGCTTGAACGGCTTGATGATCGCTTCGATCTTTTTCATGGTCTTCCCCTAGATGGCGCGTGAGGCAGATGCTCCGCGCGCGCGGATTATGGTTTAAGCTTATCAAGTATCGTGCCAGTTTAAGGCCGCGGTTTTGCGCGATTTGTGATTCAAATCAGCGGTTTGTACTGCCTAAAAATTAGGCAGCTGTGCGATTCATGGGCAGCATCATTTGTTGGCGAGTGTTTTGTCGTTCGCCTTGGCATAATGCGCTCGGCTGATGACGTAGGCGCGCATCTGCTCTGCCTCTTTCGGGGTGAGTACGCTGGCAAAACTGACCATGCCATTGCCTCTGAGGACACCGTCGATGACTACAGACTTCCATGTGTCGGCATCGGCTATGCTCGCAGATTTGCGCAAATCAGGAAGCACGCCATTGCCCACAGCGCCGGGGCCGTGGCAGACGAGGCAATAGCGCTGGAAGTTCGACTGGCCAGCGGCGATTTCAGCAGGTGTTCCAATTTGCGTTGGTGGCTCCCAGACATACGGCGGAGCTTCGGGTAGTGCGGGCAGGATGACCTTCCCTCCAAGTTTCAGCACGATAAGACGCGGGATATTCGGCACCGCTGCGCTTGTGCTTCCGGCATAGCCCGAAACCAATGGAAACGCGCCGCCTTTGCTGGTCAGGAAGGCGACATATTGTTCGCCGTCAACGGTGTAGGTCGATGCACCCGAGAGGACGCCGGACTGGACGTTCAGGCTGTACAATTGCTTGCCGGTGTCGGCGGCATAGGCACGGAATTCGCCCATTGCAGTGCCCTGGAATACCAGGTTGCCCGCTGTAGTCATGGTTCCGCCATTCCAAGAGGCTGGGTGATCGACGGTCCATTTCGCCTTGCCAGTTTTGGGGTCGAACGCGACCAACTTGCCTTTGGTCGCGGCCTTCACCGCTTTGACGAAATTGACGTCATCGGGCAGATCAGCCGTCGCCATCGCGCCACCGACATTGAAACCAAGCGGTTTGCGCTCCTGCTCGTTCGGCGCCGCTGGCGGCAGATACGCTCCGCCGATGTAGAGGGCGGGAATATAGACCAGTCCCGTCGCCGGATTATAGCTCATCGGGTGCCAGTTATGCGCGCCTAAAGCCGACGGGTTCGCCATGTAGAGCTTGCCCGTCTTCTCATAGCGCGCTTCGGGCTTTTCGATGGGGCGGCCGGTTTTTATATCATAGCCCGATGCCCAGGTGATGCCGTCGATGAACGGATTGGCCGACAACATCTTGCCGCTGACTCGGTCTATGGTGAAGAAAAAGCCGTTTTTCGGGGCGTGGTAGAGGACTTTGACTTGTTTGCCGCCACGCTCTTCGGTGGCGAGGATGATTGGCTGGGTCGCGGTATAGTCCCATGTCTCGGCAGGGGTTTCCTGATAATGCCAGACATATTCGCCGGTGTCGGGCCTAAGCGCGACGATGGACGAGAGAAACAGGTTATCGCCTTCACCATTTGAGCGGATCCCGTGGTTCCACGGATTGCCATTGCCGACGCCGAGATACAGTTGGTCGAGTTCGGCGTCATAGACAATTGCGTCCCACACGGTCCCGCCGCCGCCGCTTTCGCGCCAATCGCCCTTTTTGGGCTTGGCGCTCCATGTGCTGGTCGCTGCGGTTTTCAGTATCTCGTCGCTGGCCGCATTATCGGGTTCGCCCTTGGGATTGGGCGTAGTGTAGAATCGCCACGCCTGCTTGCCGGTCGCGGCGTCATAAGCGGTGACATAGCCGCGCGCACCGAATTCCGCTCCGCCAAAGCCGATAACGACCTTGTCCTTCACGACGCGCGGAACGCCGGTGATTGTGCCGTTCGATTCGAGATCGAGCGTTTGTGCGCTCCACAATTGCTTACCGGTAGCAGCATCGAGCGAAATCAGTCGGCCGTCGATGGTGCCGACAAAGATGCTGCCCTTCCAGAAGGCGACACCGCGGTTGACGACGTCGCAGCAGGCCTTGACCCCGCGCGCCTTGTCGACTTGCGGGTCGAAACTCCATAACGGCTTGCCGGTCTTGGCGTCATAGGCAAAGACCTTTGACCATGCGGTCGAGATGAACATCTTGCCGTCGACAACCACAGGCGTTGCTTCCTGTCCGCGCGGGTCGGGGAGGTCTGCGAACCATGCGATGCCCAAGTCTTTGACATTGTCGGCGTTGATCTGGGTCAGTGGACTATGGCGCTGCTCGTCATAGCTGAACCCGGTCATCGCCCAGTTCGAACCGTCGCCGCCGGTTTTGAGATAATCACCATTGATCGCGGCAAAGGCCGGAACCTCGCTCGGGCCATCGACCTTTTGGCACGAACCCAAGAATGTTGTCGCAACTGCGGCAACCGCAACCAGCCAAAGCTTTTGAATCATAATGCTCTCTCCCGGTGGAGAGGCTATGCCGAACGCGTGACTGCGTAAAGCGCGAATTTAATCGGTGGATTAAATTGCGTTTTTGAGTGCGGCTTCCAGCTGGCTTGCGGCGTTATCATAGACGCGCGCGCGCTGGTTGGAGAGGATTGGTGCTGGTGCCGTATCGGGCGTCCCGCCGCTAAATGGCGGCGCAGGGTCATATTCAAGCGCAAGCTGGATGCTACGCGCGATATCCTCGCCGGAGATCATCGCGATCAGTTCGAGTGCGAAATCTATGCCCGATGTCACGCCGCCTGCGGTGACCAGGTTGCCGTCGCGAACCACGCGCGCAGCCTCGTGCGTTGCACCAACCAGCGGTAGTAAATGGGTATAGCCCCAATGGCAGGTGGCACGCTTGCCTTGTAACAGACCAGCTACGCCAAGAATGAAGGCGCCGGTGCAAACGCTGGTGATCCATTTTGCGCTTATTGCCTGATTGCGCACAAAATCGACGATAGCCGCGTTGGCAACGGCTTCGCGCACCCCGTGACCACCCGGGACACAGATAATATCTGCCTGCGGGCAATCGGCAAAGCTCGTCGTGGGCAGGATCGAAAAGCCGCAGTCGGTGGTGACCGGCTTGCCGTCGTTGGACGCAACGGAGATTTTCGCGCCGGGCATCCGCGACAGAAATTGCACCGGCCCCGCAAAATCCAGCTGGGTCACATTATCAAAAAGGACGAAAACGATGTTCATCCAAAGTGGTTAGCCGTGCTCAATAACAAAAGAAAGGGCCGCCGGATTTCTCCGACGGCCCAGCTTTACATGGTCACGTTCCGGGAGGATGAAACGTTACCAGTAAAAACCACGATAGGCTTGAATGACGCGGCCTGTGCGGGTGTTGACCAGCAGCACGTCGTTATAGTGACGCACATAGGTCTGGTAACGGCCCGGCTGCGGCAGGCGGTAGTTCGAATAGTTCATTACGCGGTAGCGCGGTGCATAATAGCTGGCACCAATGCTGACTCCCGAATTGAAAGTCCGATAACGGAATGGTGCGTTAAATCGCGTGCCGCGGAAAGCGTTGCGGTTTTGCTGCTTATAGGAACGCCAATCGCGGCGATCTTCACGCAGTTCCTGCTTGGCTTCACGCACATCGCGGCGTTCTTCGCGAACGTCCTGACGGTCACCGTAACGCTTTGCTTGTTGCAAGTCACGCTTCTGCTCGCGCACTTCCTGACGGTCACGTTGCAACTCGCGTGTTTGCGCCTGTGCTGCCATGGGGGATAGGGTGGCGGCGACAGCTGCGACTGTTATCAAAAATCTCTTATTCATGGTCTGTCTCCTTATGGGGTAACAAACACATATCTGCGTCTGTTGTTCCCTTTTTAGGAGGCTGTCCTTGAACGTGCGGAAAACAAGCCGTTCAGAAACAAGACATTAGTGTCGCAAATTGTATCAGACACCGGCGGTCAAAGTTGGGTACGCCAAGTACCCGATACTCCAACCACCGGTTCATACATTTATTTCTTGGCAGGCGTTACCGTCACTGTTTCGCCGTCGGGGCCAGTGGACGTAAAGCTTCCGTCAGCTGCAGGCGTAGTTGATGTCCAGCAAGCCTCGGCCTCGTCACCCTCGGGATCGAAACAATCCTTGCCATCCTTGCGCGCATATTTGCCTTTCATCTCTTTGCCGTCAGGCCCGGTATCGACATAGGTGCCATCGGCATTGATGCTCGTTTTGGCCATCTTTCCGTCGGCCATCTTGACGTCATAGTCGCCGACGGGCGATGCCGAGTTGGCGGCAGCAGTTGCTGCAGCTTCAGCCGGTGCGGCCTCTGCTTCGGCTGCTTTTTCAGTCTGTTGCGAGCATGCTGCCAACGCGGATAGCGCGGCAATCATCATCAGTTTTTTCATCATAACTCTCCCTCTTGCCGCGACCCGGGGAGAGGCTATGCCGACGAACCGACTATGGCAATGTCAATGTGAAACGTCGACTTATACCAACTCGACCGCCAAGGCCGTGCCTTCGCCACCGCCGATGCAAAGGCTGGCAACGCCCTTTGTCTTGCCGTGGCGTTTGAGCGCGGCAATCAGCGTCGTGACGATGCGCGCACCCGATGCGCCGATGGGGTGACCCAGCGCCGTTGCTCCGCCATGAACGTTAATCTTGTCATGCGGAATGCCGAGGTCGTGCATCGCAAACATCGCGACACAGGCAAAGGCTTCGTTGACTTCGAACAGGTCAACGTCGCCGACGGACCAGCCAGCTTTAGCCAAGCATTTTGTAATAGCGCCGACTGGGGCAGTCGTGAACGCCGATGGCTCCTGCGCGTGTGCCGCATGCGCAACGATACGCGCGACTGGCTTTAACCCCTTGGCATCGGCAACCGACTGGCGCGTGAGGACAAGCGCGGCTGCTCCGTCCGAAATCGAGCTGCTGGTTGCGGCGGTAATCGTGCCGTCCTTGGCAAAAGCGGGACGCAGGCCTGGTATCTTGTCGGGCATGCCTTTGCCGGGTTGTTCGTCGGTATCTACCACCACATCGCCCTTGCGGGTTACGACCGTGACCGCGACAATCTCGTCCTTGAACGCGCCTTCGGCAATGGCGGCTTGGCTGCGGCGGAGCGATTCAATGGCGTAATTGTCCTGAGCCTCGCGGGTCAGCTGATATTCGTTGGCTGTGTCCTGCGCGAAAGTCCCCATTGCGCGGCCTGCCTCATATGCGTCTTCGAGGCCGTCCAGGAACATATGGTCATAGGCGGTGTCATGGCCGATGCGCGCACCCCCACGATGTTTTTTCAAAAGATATGGCGCATTGGTCATGCTCTCCATTCCGCCAGCGATGACATAATCGACCGACCCGGCGGCAAGCGCCTCGCTGCCCATGATAACTGTCTGCATACCAGAGCCGCACACCTTGTTGACCGTGGTGGCCTGAACCGATTTGGGCAGGCCAGCCTTGATGGCGGCCTGACGGGCAGGGGCTTGGCCCAGACCAGCCGGAAGCACGCAGCCCATATAGATGCGCTCGATATCCGCGCCATCGACGCCGGAGCGTTCGACCGCTGCCTTGACCGCAGTAGCGCCAAGCTCGGTCGCCGAAACCTCGGCAAGCGCACCTTGCATACCGCCCATTGGCGTGCGCGCGTAGGACAGGATGACGACGGGATCGGTGTTGCTCATGGATGAGTCCTTCATGTGGGAATGCCCGGCTTATAGTGCCACGCAGCTTCGCTGACAAATGTGAATTCGTATGGCTAGGGCGTCAGAATAATTCCTTGAGTTCGCGTTTCAGGATTTTGCCATTGGCATTGCGCGGCAGCGTGCCAGTGGTGAAGACGATTCTGACCGGCACCTTGAACTTGGCCAGGCGCTCGCCAACCCATGCGCGCAGTTCCTCCTCGGTTGCGGTCATGCCGGGGGCGAGGTGGACAACTGCGGCGGGTTCTTCGCCCAGCGTCGGGTGCGCGATGCCGACGAGCGCCGCATCGGTGACGGCAGGATGTTCGTAGAGGATATTTTCGACCTCGGACGAATAGATATTTTCGCCGCCGCGAATGATCATGTCCTTGGCGCGGTCGACGATATAGCAGAAACCCTCCTCATCCAGCCGCGCGAGGTCGCCGGTTCGTACCCATCCATCGACGAAGGTTTCGGCGGTTGCCTCGGGCCGGTTCCAATAGCCTTTGACGATCTGCGGACCGCGCGCCCATAATTCGCCGACCTCGCCAATTGGCAGTTCGGTCTCGCCGTCTTCGGACATGATCTTGAGGTCGGACACCGGAACCGGCGGGCCGCAGCTATCTGGGCGGTTGAGATAATCCTCCGACGTGTGCGAGGTCACCGTCGCCATCGTCTCGGTCATGCCCCAGCCATTGCCGGGATAGGCGCCGAAAATCTCGTAAATCTTGGCGACCAGTTCGGGCGCGGACGGCGCGCCGCCATAGCTGATCGATTCGATCGAGCTCAGGTCATATTTCTCGCGGTCGGGATGCTCGATCAGCTGCCACGCGATGAAGGGAACGCCGCCGGTCGCATTGATTTTTTCGCGCTCGATAATCTCGAACGCCTTCACCGTATCCCATTTGTGCATGAAGACGATTTTGTTGCCAGCCTGAATGGTAGGAATCATCGACGCCGAACAGGCGGTCACATGGAACATCGGCACGACGACAAGGCCCGCTTTGACAACAGGCTCGGGCAGCGGAGCGCCGCGCCGCAATATCGTTGCTGCCCCCGAATAGCCCGTCGTCAGGCCATTGGTCAGCAGGTTGCGGTGTGAGCCCAGTGCGCCTTTGGGTTTGCCCGTCGTGCCGCTGGTGTAGAAGATCGTGACAGGGTCATCCGGCGCGATTTCAACATCGGGCAAGGACCGCTCGGGCAGGTCGGCATAGGTTTTGGGAGTGCCAATCATGGCTTCCAGCGCACGCGCCGGTTCTTCAAAATCGCCGCCGCCACGCGTTACCAGCACATGCCGCAGGTCCGGCATGTCTGCCTTGTGCAACGCCATACGCTCCCAGCGCTCGGCGTCGCATATCAGCACCGACGCGCCCGAATCCGCCATGCCGAACGCCAGCTCCTCGCCGGTCCACCATGCGTTTAGCGGCACGACGATTGCGCCAATGACGGCACCTGCGAAAAACGCGACCGGCCACTCGGGCAGGTTACGCATGGCCAACGCCACACGGTCGCCTTTGCCCACGCCCATGTCCTGCAACGCAGCGGCGAGGGTCGCCACCGCCTTGTGCCAGGCCGAATAGCTCACGCGCTCTTCGTCGAAAACGACAAACTCGCGCTCTCCAAAAGCCTTTGTGCTCTCGGCAAGCGCCGCCAGATTGGGCAACGCATTCTTCCACACGCGTGTCGGGATGCCGTCAACATTGACGGTCTCCATCTCGAACGGCATGCCCGGCGCGCATAATATGTGTTTCACTTGCGCTCGGCTCATCGCGGGCCAGCCAGCAGGCGGTGTCCATTTGTCGATCATCGCTTCATCCGTTCCTAATCTTGCACGCTTTTCGCGCGTTCGCTTTGTCGTTACGCCATTATGGTTTCAATGTGCAACGCTTCGCGCTAGCATATTCATCAAGCGATTAAATCAGGAGAGAAAAGATGGCGGCCAATATGCAAACGGTGCTCGAAAAGCAGCGCGCGAGCTTTATTGCAGCGTTGCCCGAACCGATGTCGGTGCGAAGCGACCGGATCGACCGCGCGATTGCGCTGCTGATCGATAATGCGGAAAATTTCGCCAAGGCGGTTTCCGCCGACTTCGGTCACCGGAGCCGTGAACAGACGTTAATGACCGATATCATGCCTTCGGTCAGCGCGATGAAACATGCCAAGAAGCATTTCGAAAGCTGGGCCAAAGGCGAAAAGCGCAAACCCACTTTCCCGCTGGGCCTTCTCGGCGCGAAGGCTGAGGTTATCTATCAACCCAAGGGCGTGGTCGGCGTGGTTGCACCGTGGAACTTCCCCGTTGGCATGGTGATGGTTCCGATGGCGGGGATATTGGCAGCCGGTAACCGCGCGATGGTGAAGCCGTCCGAATTTACCGAAGAAGTTTCGGCCTTGTTCGCCGAAGTCATTCCCAAATATTTCGCCGAAGAGGAAATGGCGGTGTTCACTGGCGATGCCGAGGTTGGCATGGCGTTCTCGAAACTCGCCTTCGACCATATGATTTTCACGGGTGCGACTGGTGTTGGCCGCCACATCATGCGCGCAGCCGCTGACAATCTGGTGCCGGTAACGTTGGAACTCGGCGGCAAGTCGCCGACGATTATCGGTCGCAGCGCCGACATCAAGAAAGCAGGCGACCGCATTGCTTTGGGCAAAATGATGAATGCGGGGCAGATATGCCTCGCGCCCGATTATCTGCTGGTCGCCAAAGAGCAGGAAGATGATGTGATCGAGGCGGTGAAGGCAGGCGTGCATTCGCAATATCCGACCTTGCTCGCCAATGATGATTATACCTCGGTGGTGAACGGCCGGAACTACGAGCGGCTACAGGGCTATCTCGACGACGCGCGAGAAAAGGGTGCGGAGCTGATCGAGGTCAATCCCGCAGGCGAAGATTTCACTTCATCGAACGGCAATAAGATGCCGCTGACGATCATGCGCAATGTCACTGACGACATGAAGGTGATGCAAGAGGAAATCTTCGGACCCATCCTGCCGGTGATGACTTATGCCAGCATGGACGAAGCGGTCGATTATGTGAACGCGCATGACCGGCCATTGGGGCTTTATTATTTCGGCGCCGATAAGGCCGAGGAGAGCAAAGTCCTCAACCGAACGATATCGGGCGGGGTGACTGTCAACGACGTCATCTTCCATAACGCCATGGAAGACCTGCCATTTGGCGGCGTAGGCCCATCCGGCATGGGCAATTATCATGGCAGCGACGGATTCAAGACCTTCAGCCATATGCGCGCTATCTATCGCCAGACCGGCATTGACGTGGCAGGTATTGGCGGTTTCAAAGCACCTTACGGCAAGGCTACGGCGAAGACTCTCGCGAAGGAACTGAAGAAATAAGGATGCGCTTGCATACCGGCGGAGGCTCGGTTAGAGGAGCCTCCGCTTCGAAGGGTTCGCCCTAAGTTGCTGTGCCCCAGTGGTGGAATTGGTAGACGCGCTGGACTCAAAATCCTGTTCCGAAAGGAGTGCCCGTTCGAGTCGGGCCTGGGGCACCACATTGGCTTTGCTCATAAGATGCCGCAGGCATTTTTGTTGGCAGACTAAAGTCTGCGGGCGGGCACCACATAGTTTCATATGCAACCAAAATCGGTTGTTTATGCCAGAGGGCCTGCTACATGCCGTAGCGTCAGATGGCCCAGACTTTCAGCATCACGGATTTGTTCACCATCGGTATCGGGCCATCAAGTTCGCATACCGTAGGCCCGATGCGCGCGGCGCGCGATTTTGCCGAGCGGGCGTTGGTCCGGCATGATGTCGGGCAGGTTGTTTGCGAGCTGTTCGGTTCGCTGGCGCTGACCGGACATGGACACGCGACCGACATTGCAATTTTGCTCGGGCTATCGGGACACACTCCTGAAGGCGTGTGTCCCGATGCGATAACCGACATCGTCGCCGAAATCCGTAACGACGATAGTCTTAAGGTGGCGGGCAGGGTCGATGTAGGTTTCATCGAAACGCAACATTTGCTGTTCCGCAAAGGCGAGTTCCTGCCGGGTCATGCCAACGCAATGCGCTTCACCGCGACCTATGGCGACGGCAGTGAATATTGCGAAACCTATTTCTCCATCGGCGGCGGCGCAATCATGCGCGCCAATGCTGAGCCTACCCGCCTTAATTTTGAACTGAAACACGCCTTTGCGTCAGGCGAGCAGTTGCTCGCAATTGGCGAGGCCACCGGTCTGACGCTTGGTGGAATCGTCGAAGCCAATGAATCGGCGTGGCGGAGCGAAGCCGAAACCCGCGAATTTATCGATGGTGTCCGCAATGCCATGCTTGATTGCGTGAAGCGTGGTATTTCAAATGACGGCATCCTGCCGGGTGGCCTCAATGTCAAACGCCGCGCGAAATGCCTTCACGAACGGCTGGTCGAGCGCGGCCCGCGCAGCGACCCGTCGACGGTGTTCGAATGGGTGAGCCTGTGGGCGCTTGCTGTGAACGAGGAAAATGCCGCAGGTGGCCGCGTTGTGACTGCACCAACCAATGGCGCTGCGGGGGTGATACCGGCGGTGCTCAAATATTATGAGGTTTTCACCGCCAATCCCACGCCCGAAGGCAGCCGTCTTTTGCTGACCACCGCGACCGCGATTGGTTTCCTGTACAAAACCAACGCCTCGATTTCAGCCGCTGAAATGGGCTGTCAGGGCGAGGTCGGGGTTGCCTGCTCGATGGCGGCGGCTGGTCTCGCTGCAGCCCTGGGAGGCACCAACCAGCAAGTCGAAAATGCTGCCGAAATCGGCATGGAGCATAATCTGGGTCTCACTTGCGATCCGATTGGCGGGCTCGTGCAAATCCCCTGTATCGAGCGAAATACGATGGGGGCGATCAAGGCAATAAACGCCGCCTATCTCGCCTTGCAAGGCGACGGCGCCCATGTCGTCAGTCTGGATGCGGTTATCGAAACGATGCGCCAGACGGGTGAAGATATGCGATCGAAATACAAGGAAACCAGCCTTGGTGGCCTTGCGGTCAATGTGGTCGAATGCTGATTTTCAGAATTTGATCATGATCCGCCGTGCCAGCGCGGGCGAGATTGAATACACCATCTGCAGCAGCTTCACCATCCCGACATTGGCTTCCTTGGCATTGCTTTCTATCGCATCGACGATTTGCGCCGCGCAGTCCTTCGCGGACATCTTGCTGCCGCCAACCCGGCCGCGCGTCATCGCGGTGTCTACTACCGGGGGCAGCGCCTCAATCACATGCACATTGGTATGGCGCAGATTATGGCGCAGTGACTGCGTGAAGCTGCGCAGCCCGGCCTTGCTCGCGCAATAGACGGGGCCGCCAGCGCGTGGTGCAATGGCAAGGCCGGAGCTAACGTTGACGATTGCGGCTTCGGGGCGCTTCATCATTCCGGGAAGCAAACCGCCAATCAGATGCATCGGGGCGTTGAGGTTGAGGAAAATGGCTTTGTCAGTCAACGCCAAGTCAATCGGTTCGCCGGGGCCAAAATTACCGCTCATCCCGGCGTTGTTGACGAGGATGTCGAGCGGGCGTTCGTCCAGTGCTTTTACCAAGGCCTCGCAACCTGCGGCGTTCGACAGGTCCGCCTGAAGTGCTTCCATGCCGTCGCTACGCGCCGCAATCAGCAAATCCTCGCGCCGTCCGCAGACGATGATATGCGCGCCCTTGGCCTGCAACTGACGTGCAATTTCCAAACCGATCCCGTCGGATCCGCCCGTCACGAGCGCGGTTTTGCCGTTTACCTGCATGCCAGCGTTCCTCCCAAAACAGTCGTAACGGTTTAACGCGCGACATAAGATATACCAAATTTAATGTTCACCAACCTTGTAGACCCATTATTGATTCTGTTTGGTTACAAAGTCAGCGGGCAAGCGGCAGGGACAATGAAGGAAGGCCCGGTTGCAAATGGCTGTCAGCAGACTATTCCCGTCGCATGGTTCTCATGTCTCCAATTCCAGCGTATCACGCATCGCAATGTCCCGACCCCATGTTGTCGCAGGGGGTACCTGCATGACGCTCCGGCTCGAACGCGACGGGCCGATTGGGCGGCTGCTCATCGAGCGCGCCGACAAGCGCAATGCGATGAACCAGGAAATGTGGGATCGGCTTCCTGTGTTGCTCGCGCATGCGATGGCGGACAGGGCGATCCGCGTTGTCGTGCTGCAATCGGCTATCCCCGGCATGTTCTGCGCAGGTGCCGATATTTCCGAGCTGCTGACGCACAAGGCGAACGCTGCTTGGCGTGAGGGCAATCAGGCAGCGATCAACAAGGCGCAGCACGATCTGGCGCGGTTGGGCAAGCCGACAATTGCCTTCATCGATGGCGATTGTGTGGGCGGTGGATGCGGCCTAGCGCTTGCGTGCGATATTAGGGTCGCTACGGCTAGGTCGCGATTGGGTATTACGCCCGCAAAGCTTGGGCTGGTATACCCTCTTCACGACACCAAATTGCTGGTCGATCTGGTGGGCCCGGGGCAGGCAAAGAAACTGCTTTATACAGGCGCACTGATTTCGGCAGAAGATGCGCTGCGCATTGGCCTGATTGAAGACATCGCCGACGATGCAGATACACTGGCGCACCAGATTGCCGAAAACTCCGCGCACAGCACCCGCGAGGCCAAGGGCTTTGTACGCCGAATATTGGATGGCCAGACAGACGAAGACAGCGACAGCAAGCGCATATTTGCGGAGGCCTTCACCGGCCCTGACTTTGCCGAAGGCAGCACCGCATTTGTAGAAAAGCGCAAGCCCGAGTTCAAATAATCAAGGCAGTAATAAGGTAGAGCCGGTAGTCTGGCGCGCCTCGAGATCGTGGTGCGCTTGCGCCGCGTCCTCCAGCGCGTAACGCTGCCCGATATTCATTTTGATTATGCCCTGCCTGAACATATCAAAAACATATTCTGCACCCGCCGCGCGTTCCGCTGGGTTGTGGTAGTAATCGAATAAAGTCGGGCGCGAGACGTATAGCGAACCCTTTTGCGCGAGTATCCCGAGATTGACGCCCGATACGGCACCGCTCGCATTGCCATAGCTGACAATCATCCCCCGCCGTGCCGTTGCATCGAGCGAGGTTTCCCATGTGTCCAACCCGACGCCATCAAAAGTGACTTCGACGCCTTTACCATCGGTTAGTTCGCGAACCTGCCGGGCGACGTCTTCCTTGCCATAAAGAATAATATGATCGGCCCCTGCTTCGCGCGCCAAAGCGGCTTTTTCATCAGTGCTGACCGTACCGATCACCCGCGCCCCTACATGTTTCAGCCACTGGACGAGCAGCAAGCCGACACCGCCCGCTGCGGCATGTACCAGAACGTCCCAGGTTGGCTGGACTTTGGCGCACCTTTCGACGAGGAACTCGGTGGTGCAGCCTTTCAATAAGCCAGCCGCAGCAACCTCGTCGCTAATATCATCCGGAATGAGGAACAGGCAGTTGGCCGCGATGTTGCGCGCAGTGGAGTATGCCCCCAACGCAGGACCGAAGGTTGCAACACGGTCACCAACCCGCCAGCCGTCGACGCCTTCTCCTACAGCTTCGACAACGCCCGCAGCTTCTACGCCGAGCCCTGATGGTAACGCCACTGGATACAACCCGCTGCGGTGATAGGTATCGATGTAGTTCAGCCCGATGGCGGTGTTGCGCATCCGTACCTCGCCCGCGCCGGGCCGTGGCAAGTCGACGTCCACCCACTGAATGACATCGGGTGTGCCGGTTACTGCAAAAAGGGCTGTGCGCTCCATGTTGGTCGAACTCCGATAATTGTTCTGCGTTCCGTAGCATTGCAGCGACATGTTATGCCATGTTCTGCATCATCATGGTTAATGCAATGTCAGCGGGTGTAACAGTTCGGGACAGTCCCCAGGCTGGCCAATATTAACCATTTTTCGGCATGGCCAATATCCCTAACAAATCGTTAACGTCACATCATGATGAAAAGAAGATTAGTGTGTCGCAACGAAGCAGCCCGTCATCCGTTTCGCCGGATGCTGCCACCACCCGCCCTCGATACGACGCTTGTCGCACCACAACCGCAGCGTTGGTGGCGTAAAGAGGACACACATTTGTTCATGCTGAGCTTCAGCGCGTTCTTCGTGGCGATTACGAGCTTTATTGCCTGATCAGTCACACGCGCGGTCAAGCTTCCACGCCAGCCATGCTGATATCAGGCACATGGCGGCGCCGAGCAGCAATTGATTAACGATGCTTAAGCCTGCCGCGCTCAATCCAAGTGCGATCAGCGATCCGATAACCATCGCGCCGGAATTCACGATATTGTTCGCAGCCACGGTCCGCGCGGTCTGGTCCTGGGGCACTGTTGTGGTCAGAAACGCATAAAGCGGCACCACGAACATACCGCCGGCGACAGCGATGCCCAGCAATGACAGCAACAAAGGTATCGCGTCGGGATGAGCGACAAAGCCGCTGATATTATAAAGCTCGCCTTCACCAATCACATGCCAGTTGCGGCACACAATGTGGAAGGCAACCACGAACAGCCCCATGACGATGACGCTCGCGGGCGCATATCGTGCCGATACCTGACCTTTCAGCAAACGGTTGATTGCAACCGATCCAATAGCAATGCCTATGGAGAATATCGCCAGAAACAGGCTGGCCACTTCCTTGTCGGCGCCAAGGACATTTTTGGCGAGCGGCGGAAACTGGATGAAGAGTACCGCGCCAATGGTCCAGAAAAAGCTGATCGATGCGATCGCCAGATATAGTTTCCGGATGTGCATCGTGCTTTTGACGAGCGTTACCGAGGACCGGATAATGTGCCAATCGATGCCGGTTTCTGCATGTACAGGCGGGGCCGGTGGAACTTGCCGGCCAGAAAAATAGCCGATAACTGCGGTGATGACGACGCCGAGCGCGGCCCATTCAACGTCAATAACACCCGCCAATATCGTGCCGACCAAGATGGCGATATAAGTTCCGGCCTCGACCAAGCCGGTGCCGCCCAATACTTCGTCTTCTTTCAAATGCTGCGGCAGGATTGCATATTTGATTGGACCGAAAAAGGTCGAGTGAATGCCCATCGCGAACAATGCCAGCATCATCAGCGGAATAGCGACCAAATTGATCGCAAAGCCGAGCCAAGCCATGACCAGTCCAATCCCGCCAACCAGCATGATGATGATTTCGCAGAATTTGACGATCCGGATGATTTGCGCCTTGTCGCGTGTATCAGCGAGCTGCCCGGCCAGTGCGGACATCAGGAAAAACGGGATGATAAACACAGCGGTCGCGACCGCACTGAACAACGCCTCTGCTTTCTCGTCATTGTACACGCCATAGACGACAAACAGCACCATCGCGTTCTTGAACAGATTGTCGTTAAAGGCACCAAGCAGTTGGGTTACGAACAGCGGTAGGAAGCGTCGCTTGTTCAGCAACGACAATGACGTCGACATGTTGTGCGAAACCCCTTCTCGTTGTTTGCCGTGCCTTAGCGGCCCCCGCTTACTCGACAAAGCGCTTTTCTTGTATTTGGCAAATAGCCGCGTGATTTTGCGGTAACATGACGCTATCGGTAAATGATGCTGAGCCTTCCCAACATATTGACCCTTTCGCGGATATTAGCGGTACCGATTCTGGTGTTCTTGCTCTGGCCCGGCGCAAAGCATCTCGGCGTGCAGCCGGTGCCACTCGATTACTGGCTGGCGTTCGGGCTGTACTGTCTGATGGGTATCACCGATTATTTCGATGGCTATCTGGCGCGCGCGCAGGGAACGGTTTCGAAGCTAGGCATTTTTCTCGATCCCATCGCCGACAAGATTATGGTGGCTGCAGTCATATTGATGGTTGTCTTCACGCGCGATGTCGACGGCTGGCACGTGATTGCCGCGTTGATTATCTTGCTGCGCGAAATGATTGTTTCCGGCCTGCGCGAGTTTTTGGCGGGGCTGCAAATATCCGTGCCAGTGTCCAACCTAGCCAAGTGGAAAACAACCGCGCAATTGGTGGCGCTAGGGGGGATCATCCTCGCAGGTGCGCTGCCCGAATGGCTTTTACTGAAGCAAGCCGCATTGGCATTATTGTGGATTGCCGCCGTGCTGACGATGATAACCGGGTGGGATTATCTGCGCGTTGGCATCAAGCATATGGATTGAACCGTTGCGGCTGGTTTACTTTGCACGCGTGCGGGAGGCGGTTGGTCTCGAATCCGAAGATCGCGAATTGCCTTCAGACGTACACACAGTCGGTGATTGTGTTGCATGGCTGGCGGCGCAAGCCGATAATTACGCATCGGCTTTCGCCGATCCGTCGCGCCTGAGATATGCGCTCGACCAGCAGCTGGTTTGGGAAGAAACCCTGCTGGAGGGCGCTGACGAACTGGCAATATTCCCTCCCGTGACCGGCGGATGAAGCTCGTCCGGATCAGCGGTGATGCTATCGACAGTGCTGCGGAATTAGCCCCATTGGCCGCTTTGGGTGGCGGCGCAGTGGCCAGTTTTACCGGGATTGCGCGCAACGATGACGACGTGGTTGCAATCGAACTCGAACATTATCCGGCAATGACCGAAGCCAGTCTGATCGCGCTTATGGATGAGGCATTCGCCCGCTGGTCTTTGCTAGGCGGCGTATTGATCCATCGTGTCGGATACATAGCCGTGACCGAGCCAATTGTTCTGGTGGGAACCGCCGCCAGCCACCGCGCCGAAGCGCTTGAAGCCTGTGCGTTCCTGATCGACCGCCTCAAGACTGATGCGCCGTTCTGGAAAAAGGAGCACCGCGCTGACGGCTCTGCGCAATGGGTCGATGCCAAGGCGAGCGACGGCGACCGCGCCAACAAGTGGAAGTAGCTTATGCCTATATTATATGACGCACCGAACCCTGCTCCCAACCCGCGGCGGGTTCGTATCTTTTTGGCCGAAAAGGGCCTAACTGTCCCGACCAAGCAATTGTCGATCATCAAGGGCGAGCACAAGGCGCCGGAATTCACCGCCAAATATCCGCAAGGGCAGTTGCCGGTGCTTGAGCTCGATGACGGGCGTGTGATTGGCGAAAGCGTTGCGATCTGTCGCTATTTTGAAGCACTGCATCCGGACATCCCGTTGTTCGGCACCGACGCGCTATCCATCGCAGAAATAGACATGTGGATTCGCCGTGTCGAGTTTACGCTGATGAACCCCATCGGTCAGATATGGATGCACACGCACCCGTTCACGGCGCGCGTCGTGGTGCCGCAATATACCGAATTTGGCGAGAGCAACCGGCCAAAAGCGTTGGCTGCGATGCGGCGGTTTGATGGCGATCTTCAAGACCGGCCATATTTGGCGGGCAGCGATTATTCGATGGCCGATATTGCGCTACTCACGACTATCGATTTCTCGACGTTCATCGGTATGCCGGTCTCAAAGGATTTATCCGCATTGTCCGACTGGCACGGTCGCATGTCGGCGCGGCCAAGCGCCAGCGCTTGATGCAGCTGTAGTTCATCCCGGCAGCGCTAGAACGATGACATGAAAACATGGAAGTTATCGATAATATTGATCGCGGGATTGGTTTTGGGTGCATGCACTACATTGCAGTCGGGCCCGGTTGGCAACAGCGCTGTTCCGCAACCTGCAAAGGCAGTCGATCTCGACCGCTATCTGGGGCGCTGGTATGAATTGGGCCGGTACGAGGCAGGTTTCCAGAAGGATTGCGAAGCGGTCACCGCCGACTATAGCTTGACTGCTCCAGGCAAAATCCGCGTGGTTAACAGCTGCCGCCAAGGCAGCGTCGACGGCAAGCTGCGCAATGTCACCGGCAAGGCAAAGATTGTTCAAGGCAGCAATAATGCCAAGCTGCGCGTTTCATTTTTCGGGCCCTTTTATGGCGATTATTGGGTGCTTGACCATGCGGACGATTATAGCTGGTCGATTGTCGGCGAACCGAGCGGGCGTTATTTGTGGCTGCTGAGCCGCACCGCAACGCCCGATGAGGCGGCTAAGCGTGCGATATTGGAGCGTGCATCGCAAATGGGCTATGACATGGAGCTGCTCCGGTGGACTCGCCAACCAGCTGGCTAGAGCTAGCTTTGGTGCAAATTTCTCAACGCTTCGGCCAGCATTTCAAATTCTTCCCGTCGAGGGCTGTTGGTCCGCCAGATCAATGCAATTTCGCGGCTAGCGTGGTCGGCGTTCAATGGGCGGGCCTGGACATCAGTGCCATTCAGCAAGCCAGCTTTGACGGCCATCTCGGGGATGAGCGTCAGTCCCAGACCGTTATCGACCATCTGCACCAGCGTATGTAGCGACGTTCCCAGCATCGTCGCCGAAGCGCGCAATTCGGGGCGGTTACATGCTGCGAGCGCATGGTCCTTCAGGCAATGCCCATCGACTAGCAGCAAAAGTCTGCTCTCGTCGATGAGCTCAGGCCTGATACTTTCCGGCGGGTCGCGCGGGTCGTCTTTTGGAAAGGCAACGTAAAGCCCGTCATCGAACAATTTGGCCTTTTCGACATCGCCTGCGGCATAAGGGAGCGCCAGCAGGACGCAATCTACGACGCCATGGTGCAGCGCCTCGATCGCTGCCGCGCTCGCTTCTTCGCGCAAATACAGTTTCAGGTCGGGATATTGCTTGCGCAGTGCCGGAAGCAATTTTGGCAGCAGAAACGGTGCAATGGTCGGGATAACGCTCATCCGCAAATCGTCGGCGAGCGGCTTTCCCGCCGAGCGGGCCATTTCAGCCAACTCCTCGGCTTCGCGCAAAATCCGGTGTGCCTTGGCGACCATCTTACTACCCAGCGGCGTGAACCGGACAACGCGTCGGGTGCGCTCGACGAGCATCAGTCCGAGCAGTGATTCCAGTTCGCGGATGCCGGCGGATAGCGTTGACTGCGTGACGAAGCAGGAATCGGCTGCCTTGCCGAAATGGCCATGTTCCTCGAGCGCTACAAGATATTGCAACTGCTTCAGCGTCGGGAGGTAGGTGCTCATAAATCGAACCTTCAAATCTAAAAAGGATTAATAATCGCATTTGACGATTAAAACCAGCGAATTTGATATAAGTTTCATTCCGCCACTGGAAATGCTGTAACTTATCCCTTACTTTGCGGTAATAGGGATAAACTCCGGTATCGGAGGGCAGGGACGAACATGTTTATTTCAAACCTAATCGACTATCTGGACTCGATTAAGGAGCGCGATCCTGCTCCGCGTTCGCGCTGGGAAGTGCTTTTATATCCAGGCGTTTGGGCGGTCGGCTATCATCGTGTCGCGCATTGGCTGTTCCTCGGCCACATGTACTTCCTTGCCCGGTTCGTGAACCATTTCGCACGCTTCATGACCGGCATCGACATCCATCCCGGCGCGAAAATCGGTAGCAACTTTTTCCTCGACCACGGCTTCAGCGTTATTGGCGAGACAGCCGAGATTGGCGATAACGTCACCATGTACCAGAATGTGACCTTGGGCGGCACCAACCCGACCAACGGCGTTGCGGGCAAACGGCATCCAACGATATTGGATAATGTCATCATCGGTTCGGGAGCGCAGATATTGGGTCCCATTACAGTCGGCGAGCGTGCGCGTATCGGTGCCGCAGCGGTGGTGACTGATGACGTTCCTGCGGGCGCAACGATGATCGGGCAGAAAGCGCGGTCGACACTGGTGAAGGCTGAAACCTATGCCAAGGATTTTATGCCTTATGGTACGCCGTGCCGGGAAATGTTCGATCCGGCGACGCAGAGCCTTGAAATCATGCAGTGCGAGATCGAAACGCTCCGCAAGAAATTGTCCGAGCTGATGGCCGAACGCGATGCTAGCGCCACTGACACTCCCGCCAAGCGCCGCACGTCAAAAGGCAGCAAGACCGCTTGAGCGCAGTCATAACACCCTTTCCAATTGCCAGCCGTTTAAATCAGGTTGGCTTTGACCGCATTGAACTTACCCAGATTTTGAACCTCTATGGGCGTATGGTCGCCGCAGGCAACTGGCGTGATTATGCCATCGACCTTGGTCGCGATGCTGCGGTGTTCAGCGCATTCAGACGCGCTGCGGAACGTCCAGAATATCGGATCGAGAAAAGACCCGACTTGCGCAACCGGCAAGGCATGTGGGCGCTCGTGGGCGAGGGTGGTGCGATATTGAAGCGCGGGCATGAACTAGGGCCGGTACTCGCGCCCGTCGAACGCAAGTTGATGAAACTGGTTGAGGCATAAAAAAGCCCGGCACAGCGACCGGGCTTTTTAAATTCGTCGTTGATCGGCTCAGCCGAGTGCCTGCAACGCTTTCATCACCGCAACGGACTGCTCGCCGCCTGACTGTGGGACGGTTTCGCCGGTGCGATCAATTATCTTGTCCCAAGCTGCCGCAAAGCCTTCGACATTGCGGTCATCGTGACGCAGCGCAACGCCCGGAGTCATAGTTACATAGGCCGCATGATAACCGCCGCCGCCTGCGCCGATAATCATATTCGTCGGCGCATCTTCGCTGACCAGATAGAGTGCGGCTGGCACGACATTTTCAGGCGTGAACTGGTCAAACAAACCTTCGGGGAAAATGTCTTCGGTCATACGTGTGCCCGCAACCGGCGCGATCGAATTTACGCGGACATTATATTTGGCGCCTTCAAGATGAAGCGTCTTGGTGAAGCCAGCAAGCCCGAGTTTCGCGGCCCCATAATTGGCTTGCCCGAAATTGCCATAAAGGCCAGTCGATGACGTGGTCATCAGGATACGGCCATAGGCCTGCTCGCGCATTATGTCCCAAACCGCCTTGGTGCAGTTTGCGCTGCCCATGACATGGACCTGAAGCACCAGATTGAAATCGGGCATATCCATTTTGGCGAAGCTCTTGTCACGCAGGATCCCTGCGTTGTTTATGAGGATATGGACGCCGCCCCAGGCTTCCTTGGCCTTGGCGACCATTTCGACCATTTGCTCATATTCGGTGACGCTGCCGCCATTGGCCATTGCTTCGCCGCCAGCCGCTTTAATTTCTTCGACAACCTGAGCCGCCGCATCCGACGTGCCAGTACCATCGCGTGCACCGCCGAGATCGTTGACGACTACCTTGGCACCACGTTTTGCAAGCTCAAGAGCATAGGCGCGGCCCAGCCCGCCGCCTGCACCGGTCACAATAGCGACTTTGTCCTGAAAGCTGATGGTCATTCAAATTCTCCACAGATAGAATGCAGCGCGCGCCGCAAATTCGGGCAGAGCCTTTACATGACGGTTACGTTGACGCAAGCGTAAAGCAAATGCGCTGTGGAATGTCACAAATTAGAAATTTATGAGTCACTGTCAGGTCACATAATTGTTGTCTAGGCGTCACGGAAATCGATATCGATTGTGGAACCGCATATATGAAAAGTCTCCGTTTATTGGCTGGCGCAGCCTGTATGGCATTAATCTCTGCCCCGGTTTTGGCTGATGATACAGCCGCCGATCAGGCCGCGACGACCGACGCAAAGGCGGCGGATGGCGTGCCTGCGAAGGCCGCGGTGGAAAAAAGCAAAGCAACTTGGCAGATTAAGCCACGGTGGCGGGTGCAATATGATGTTGCCGATATCGACGGACCAACGGGGCTGTCGGGGCTTGGGCATGTAGATGATATTCGTCGTGCTCAGCTTGGTATCGACCTGAAAATGCCCGGGGGATTTTCGGCGCGGGTTGAGGGCGATTTTGCAGCGACCCCGATTGAATTCACCGACGTCTATCTCGCTTGGGACCGCAAGGGGATCAATGTGACTGCGGGACAGCATAAGGCGTTCACACCGCTGGACGACATGACGAGCGACCTTAATACGAGCTTCATGGAGCGTGCGGCGATAGTTACTGCGTTCGGCCACGGTCGTCGCACGGGAATTTCAGCCGGGTACGCCAAAGGCGATTTCGGTGTGAACGGAGGTCTGTTCACCGATCCCTTGCTCCAGCTGAATGATGTGCAAAGCAATAGCATCTCGGTCGATACCCGTGGCTATTGGTCGCCGAAAATCGGCAAGGCAAAACTGCATTTCGCCGTGGCTTATCATCTACGTGATTTGAATGATTTTGGATTGGTCACCACGCGTTACCGGCTCCGTCCGGCGCTTCGGATTACCGACACGCGCTATATAGGCACGCCTGCTTTGGCGATTACCAAGGAACAGCGTTATGGGCTTGAGGCTGCGGCCGTATTGGGGCGGTTCCACGGCGCGGCGGAGGTTCACTGGCTGCACGCAACTCGGACAAGCTTTGATAATCCGACCTTTTTCGGCGGCTATGCCGAGGCAGGCGCTTTTCTGACTAATGACAGCCGCCCGCTAAAAGCTGGTGTATTTGGCGGAATTAAACCGAAAAAACCGTTAGGCAGCGGCGGTATCGGCGCGGTGCAGGTAAATTTGCGCTACGACTATCTCGATCTCAACAGCCAAAGCGTCACTGGCGGCAAACAGGACGGTTATATGGCCTCGCTCATATGGACCCCGACCGAAAACGTCCGGCTAATAGGACAATATTCGAAGCTGAAATATGCCGACGCTGCAATTGCGGTTGCTGGCGACCGTAGTTACACAGTTGATGTTATTGGGCTGCGCGGCCAGATTTCGTTCTAAACCGCGTCCTGGTCGAGCGAATATCCGGCTGAACGCACGGTACGGATGATGTCACTCTCAAAGCCTTCGTTTAGCGCCTTGCGCAAACGGCGAATGTGAACATCGACGGTGCGGATTTCGATATCGCTGTCATGCCCCCACACGCTATCGAGAAGCCGCTCCCGAGAAAAGACATGGCCGGGATATTCGAGGAAATGTTTCAATAGCCGATATTCTGTCGGACCAAGCGGCACCTGTTTTCCACCGCGCTTGACCTTATGCGCCACCGTATCCATTTCAACATCGCCAAAGCGCAGAGCCTCACCAGCGAGCGCAGGACGGACGCGGCGCAGAACTGCCTTGGCGCGTGCGACCAGCTCCCGGGGGCTGAACGGCTTGGTGACATAGTCGTCGGCGCCGATTTCGAGGCCACGAATACGGTCATCCTCCTCGCCGCGCGCTGTTAGCATGATGATGGGCACGTTGGCGGTGCTGTCCGATTTTCTAAGCTGGCGACACACTTCGATGCCCGAAAGATTTTCCAGCATCCAGTCGAGCAGGACCAGATCCGGCGTGCGCTCACGCGCCATTATCAAAGCTTCCTCGCCGTCACCGGTGTGACGGACGTCGAATTCCTCACGCTCGAAATGCCAGCGGACCAGCTCGGCGAGAGCACTGTCGTCTTCGACCAAAAGCAGTTGCGCCTTGGGCATATCTTTATCTCTCTATCAGGCGTCCGGAAGGTTTTCGCCGGTTTCAGTGAAGTAAATCATCTGGGCGACGGTGGTGGTATGGTCACCGATGCGCTCCAGATTTTTGGCAGTAAAGAGAAGGTGCGCCACTTCGGTCGCGTTTTTTGGATTCTTCGCGACATATGCCACGAAGTCCACAAACAGATCCTTGTTCAACTGATCGACGTCGTCATCCCTCACCGATACCGCGCGTGCAAGATCAATGTTTCGCTTTGCATAGGCGTCCATCGCATTGCGGATCATTTCCACGACGATGTCGCCCATCCGGCCCAGCTGTTCAGGGGCGTTTGGCGGCATTTTCCCTTCCATCTGCGGCACGCGCTTGGCGATGTTCTTGGCATAGTCACCGATGCGCTCGATAACCGCAGACATTTTCAGTGCGGCGATCAACTCCCGCAAATCGTCGGCCATAGGCGCGCGCAATGCGATCGTCCGGACCACAAGTCGTTCAACTTCGGTTTCCAGATGATCGATAATCTTGTCTTCAGCACGAGTCTTCACAGCCAAGTCGAAGTCATGTTCGCGAAGGGCCTTCATCGCCGCGATAACGGCGGCCTCGGCGCGCGCACCCATTTCCGCAATCAGGCCGCGGATTTCGTCCATGTCGTCGTCAAACGCGGTGACGGTGTGTTTGGTGCCTGTGCTCATGTCTTTGTCCTTTAGCCGTAGCGGCCGGTAATATAATCTTTCGTCCGGTCTTCACGCGGATTGGTGAATATCTCGGACGTTTCGCCAAATTCAATCAGATTACCCAGATGGAAAAAAGCGGTGCGTTGCGACACGCGGGCAGCTTGCTGCATATTATGTGTCACGATGATGATAGCATATTTGCCGCGCAAATCGTGGATCAATTCCTCGATCCTGGCAGTGGCAATAGGGTCAAGCGCCGAACAGGGCTCGTCCATCAGGATGACTTCCGGGTCAACAGCGATGGCGCGCGCGATACACAGGCGTTGCTGCTGACCGCCCGACAATGCGGTACCACTGTCGTTCAAACGGTCCTTGACTTCGCCCCAAAGGCCGGCGCGGGTCAGCGAGCTTTCGACGATGTGATCAAGCTCTGACTTACCCGTTGCTAGCCCGTGAATGCGTGGCCCGTAAGCGACATTGTCGTAGATGGACTTGGGAAAAGGATTGGGCTTTTGAAAAACCATGCCGACCCGGGCGCGCAACTGTACGACGTCCATCGAGGAGGCATAGATATCTTGCCCGTCGAGAAAAATATTACCCTCGACCCGCGCACCGGTAATCGTATCGTTCATGCGGTTGAGCGAGCGCAAAAAAGTCGATTTTCCGCAACCAGACGGGCCGATAAAGGCGGTCACATTCTCCCGGTCTACATCAATTGAAACATCATTGATGGCTTGCTTGTCGCCATAAAAAACATTGACGTGCCGTGTGGAGATTTTTGGATTTCCAGTGGTGCTGACCACAATATCGTCCTTTTCGTTCATGACTTACCAGCGCGTTTCGAACCGGTTGCGAAGGTAGATGGCAAGCGCATTCATTCCCAAAAGGAATATCAACAATATGATGATGGCCGCACTGGTTTTTTCAACAAAGCCCTGGTTTACCTCATCTGACCACAAATAGATTTGCACCGGCAGCGCCGTAGCAGCATCGGTGAATCCCTGCGGTGCAGAAGGAATGAATGCGCGCATGCCGATCATCAGCAGCGGTGCGGTTTCACCCAGCGCGCGCGCCATGCCGATAATTGTGCCGGTCAATATGCCGGGGAGTGCGAGTGGCAGGACATGGTGGAAGACAACCTGAACAGGGGAGGCACCGATACCCAAAGCTGCCTCGCGGATTGATGGAGGCACCGATTTGACTGCATTGCGTCCGGCGATAACAATCACTGGCATCGTCATAAGCGCGAGCGTCAGGCCACCGACCAGTGCGGATGAACGCGGCATTCCGAAAAGCGTCAGGAATACCGCGAGGCCAAGCAAGCCGAAGATAATCGACGGCACCGCCGCGAGGTTGTTAATCGATACCTCGATCATGTCGGTGAGCTTATTTTTTGAGGCATATTCTTCGAGATATAATGCCGCAAACACGCCAATCGGGAAGGCAAGCAACAGCGTAATCGCCATTGTCATCAGAGAGCCCTTAAACGCGGCCCAGATGCCGACAGCCGATGGGTCGGTGGCGTCTGCGCCGGTCAGGAATGTCCAGTTGAAGCCCGTGCGAAGCGCCTCTTTATCACCCAGCGCAGCAACCGTTTTTTCCGCATTGGCCTCACCACTACGTTTATACGCAATATCGATACGCGATTCGGCGGGCAACCAGAGGCGTTGCTTGCCAGTGATCAGATTGGGGTTATCCGCCAGCATCTGCCGCACATTTGCAGCTGCGGCGGAGGTCAAAAGCGTTGCGCCCTGATCGCCATATTGCTGGCTGATCGCCAGATCGACAACCCCCGGGATATCCATTGAGTTCAATGACGCATCGGCATTTACACCACTGATGGATGTAGCACTTGCCCCAGAGGTCAGTGCCGGAAAATCAAAATCGACTGCAACTTCGGTACGCTGGAACCCCCGCAGGCCCTGCCCCAGCATCGTGAACAACAGGAATGCGAGGAACAAAGTCGACAATGCGACCGCCATGAACCCCATCGCCTTGAACCGGCGTTCGGCAGCGTAGCGGCTGGCAATCCGCTTCTGCATGATCTGCCCGTTCCAGTCGGTCGGAGTTGGGTTGGGAACAGCGTTATTCATATGCTTCCCGATACCGTTTTACTACGCGCAGCGCGACATAGTTGAGGAAGAAAGTCGTGACAAACAGCGCAAGGCCAAGGGCAAATGCGGCCAGCGTGTGCGGGCTGCCGAAATCCTGATCACCGGTGAGCAGCGCTACGATTTGAACCGTTACCGTTGTGATCGTATCGAACGGGTTAGCGGAGAGATTTGCAGTATAGCCGGCCGCCATCACCACAATCATTGTCTCACCAATCGCGCGGCTAACCGCAAGCAATATGCCGCCGACAACCCCCGGCAAAGCAGCGGGCAACAGTACTTGCTTGATCGTTTCGCTCTTGGTTGCACCCATAGCGAGGCTGCCGTCGCGCATCGCATTTGGAACCGCCGCTATGCTGTCGTCCGACATTGACGACACCAGAGGGATAATCATCACGCCCATCACGATTCCTGCCGCCAACGCGTTATCCGATGCCGCGTTACTGACCCCAAGCATTACTGCAAAGTCGCGAATCGCCGGGGCAACCGTCAGGGCGGCGAAATAGCCATAAACGACTGTCGGCACCCCTGCGAGAATTTCGAGGATAGGCTTCATCCATTTGCGCACATTGGGCGAAGCATATTGCGTCAAAAAAATCGCGCTCATCAGGCCAAGTGGAATGGCCACCAACATCGCGATAATCGCGCCAATGAAGATGGTCCCCCAGAATAAGGGAATTGCTCCATAACCATTGTCTGCACCAGGCGTAATGACACTTTTCGGATTCCAGTTGGTACCGAACAGGAATTCGAACGGCGATACCATCGAAAAGAAGCGCCAGGATTCAAAGATTAACGACGCGAAGATGCCAATGGTCGTTATGATTGCAATCAGCGATGCCAAGAGGAGACCGAGCATGACCAGTCGCTCGACTTTGTTGCGCGCGCGAAAGTCTGGTTTCAGCCGTGTGAAAGCGAAAGCGCCTCCGGCAAACAGCAGCAACAACGTACCCGCCAACCCCAGCATCTGATAATAAGAGAGTGCGTCTTTATAAAGCGGGACCAGTTTCTCGCTTTGTGTTTGAAACGCCGTTGCCTGTAACCCCATCGCAATTGATCGCGCTTCGGACAATATGGCCGCGCGTGCGAATCCGTCTTGCGGCAAGCCAGACGCCGCAGGTGCCGACAGCACCATATTTGTAACCAGTGCAGGCGAAACCGATTGCCAGATGAACATGAAAATGACGGCCGGCACGACCGCGCAGACAGCAACGAACCAGCCATGATAAGACGGCAGGCTGTTCACTTGTCCACGCGGGCCACCCTTTGCCGCACGCACAAAAGCGGCGGCACGGGCCCTGCCGACAATCCAGCCGACCAAGCCAAGGCCGAGGACAAGGAATAGCAATGCCGTTCCAGTCATAAACTTGTCCTAGCCCCCTTCGGCCAGCTGGCCGGTAATCCGTAAAATAAAGCGCCCAAAACAATCGGGCATGGACCGAAAACAGATTCGATCCATGCCCATAGACGCGATGTGTGTTGCAGTTTTATTTCAAATCCGCGCCGGTCATAGCCGTCATGCTGTTTGCAGCGTCCATAGCCGATTTATAATCCGCATCGGTCGACGCAATCATGCCCAATTTGGTGAGATATCCGCCAACTGCGCCGCCTTTAAGGAACTCGAGAACAAATTCCTTAATGCCGGGAATTTTGTCGATATGGGCTTTTTTGACGTAGATGAACATCTTGCGCGCGCCGGGATAGCTGCCGTCCGATATGGTAGCGATAGTAGGATTGACGCCGTCCATGGTGATGCCATGCACCTTCGATGCATTTTCTTCCATATAGCTATAACCGAAAATGCCGACCATGTTGGGGTTGGCGTCGAGTTTCTGCACGATCAGATTGTCATTCTCGCCCTGCTCCTTGAATGCGCCATCGGTGCGAATTTCGGTGCAAACGGCTTTGTACTTGTCTTCGTCGCTATCTTTCAGCGCCTTGGTAGCGGCATCGGTCTTGCAGCCGGCTTCCATGATAAGCTCATGGAACGAATCACGCGTTCCTGAGGTGGTTGGTGGGCCGAACACCGAAATTGGCAATTTGGGCAGCGACGGGTTTACGTCGGACCACAATTTCGCGGTCTGCGGCTTGCCGAACGGATTGGCGGCAAGAGCCTTGTAAACGTCGGCTGTGCTCAGCGCGAACTTCTGGCCCTTGTTTGACTGCGCAAGCGCCAGGCCATCAATGCCGACCTGAACCTCAATGATTTCCTTGACGCCGTTCTTCTGGCAATTTTCGAATTCGCTTTTCTTCATGCGGCGCGACGCATTGGTAATGTCGGGGGTTTCCGCGCCGACGCCCTTGCAGAACTGCTCCATGCCACCACCGGTTCCAGTCGATTCCAGAACGGGTGACTTGCGTGACGCGTCTGCTTTGGCAAAGGCTTCCGATGCGGCTTTAGCGAATGGGAACACGGTCGAAGAACCCACGATGCGGATTTCCTGACGCGAACCGCCTGCTGCGCCGCCGGTGCTGGCTTGGTCATTACATGCCGAAAGCGCGAGCGCGCTGATGGCGACGAGCGAAATTTTCTTGATCATTTTGGCTTTTCCCCACTTTGGAATCGTCGCGGCCCGCGCCGCGCTCATGGGGCCATTAGACTTGGCAGATGGCTGATAAATGACTTTTGTGTTACACTTATGTGACCACTTCGGCGGGTGCCACGGGGAGCAGGACCGAAACCGTCGTGCCCTTGCCGACAACGCTGCGGATTTCCAGATGACCCCGATGCCGGTCAACAATATGCTTAACCAGACTTAGGCCCAAGCCAGTCCCGCCGACCGACCGGCTGCGCCCGGAATCCACGCGATAGAAACGCTCGGTCAATCGCGGCAAATGTTCAGGCGCAATGCCGTCGCCCTGATCTGCAACGGAAAAATTCAGCATAGCGCCAGAACGTGATTGCAACAGCGATACGGCGACCGGCGTTCCTGCACGACCGTATTTCATCGCGTTGTTCACGATGTTGTTTGCAAGCTGCCGCAGCTGCCCCGCATCGCCGATGACCGATGGCAAATCAGCGGTAATGTCGAGCGAAATGTCGCTGCCGCGTTCTTTCTGGCTGTGGCGCAACTGGTCCACTGTATCGACCACGATATGCGCAAAATCCACCGGCGTTTGGGGGGGATCGTATTTTTCGGCCTCGATCCGGCTGAGTGACATGAGGTCACGCACCAGCGCCTGCATCCGGTCTGTTTCCTTAGCCATGATGCCAAGAAACCGGCCGCGTGTTTCGGGATCATCGCCCGCTGCGGGATCGTCGAGCGTTTCGATAAAGCCTTTTACGGCGGCAAGCGGCGTGAGCAATTCGTGACTCGCGTTGGCGACAAAATCGACCCGCATTTTCTCCGCCGCTTGCGCGCCGCTGCGGTCGGCAAGGTGTACCATTTTTTGCCCTGGCCCGATCGACTGGATTCGCATGTCCCACATCTGGTTCTTCTGCCCGATTCCAGTCAGGCGGATAGGGTGGCCGGTATGCTGTGCATCTGGGTCCGAAAGGCGTTCGATTGCGCCGGCATGACGGAACGCCATTCGTACATTTTGTCCTATGATGTTACTTCCCAAAAGCAACCGGGCGACCTGATTGGCCGCAGCGACCCGTGCATTGTCCACTATCAATATGGCATCGGTCGACGCGTCGATGAACGACTGCAGCTGAGGGTGGGAGGTTATAGAGGATGGGTCGATATTGTCGGATCGGAATCGCTGCTCTGCAGGAACGCCATCCGGATCGTGCGGGTCAGCAGCGATGAACAAAGCTACCAGCATGGACACTAGCACCACCATTACGCGCTCGGCTGACCCTGTCATCTGCCCTGCAATCAATGCGCCACCCAGTGCCAATGCCAGTGCGATCAGGATTCGTGGCGACAACCAGCTGTTCACTTTTTACATCCGCACTGCATATTGATCCCGCCAGAAACCCTTCATTAGCCTTTGCCGCCCATATTGTCCCACATATAGACGCTGCCCTGATGTGCAAGCATGGCGGGTGGAAAAGCAGGTACGATGTGGTAGGCGAAAATATGGACGAAAGCAGCGACATACCAGAAAAAGGGCTGAACAGTGTCGCAACGCGCCGACGTGCCTTGATGCTCGGGGCTGTAACCGCGTCTGCTATCGTATCGGTCCGGCCTGCTTTGGCGCAGTCTGCCGCGTCGGTCATGAATTGCGAAATTCCCGTTCCCGGCCCACATGGCACCGGTATGAACATCGACAGTTACGGGAAGCTTGTACCGCGCGACACGCCCGGATCATTTGCAGCAACCGGACAGAAATTCACTGGCGAGCAGGTCAAGGCCGCCATGCGTGGCAGCAGTCTGCCGGGCACTAGCTATAACCAAAGTCAGGCCTATGTGAACTATATCCGCCGCTTGCAAAGCGGGCAGAGCGGCTTCACCTGTTACGCATCCCTGCAGATGTCACGCTAAGCGAAACTTGATATTAAGCGCCGCTGGTTTAGGCCATGCGAATGACGGGTTCGCCATCACCAACATTTAAAACCGGGCAAGCGGACGGGCTTTTGGTTGAGCCGCTGGATCAGATGACGCTTATCTATCAAAGGCGGTCAGGCATTACGCATATCGTTGCAGAACCGGTGCCTGAGATATTGGCGGTGTTGGGCAATGACTGCCTCAGCGCCGAAGATGTCGCCGCTCGGTTGGCAAACAGCTTTGAACTCGACGCTTCGAACGCGACAGCGATTGTTTCAGCGCGGCTCGAAGAACTCGCAGCGCTTGGCCTGCTGGAACGTCGGCATGCATGAATTCCGGGTTCAAGTGGGACCGGCGGCGTTTCGTATCGGGTCGGCATGGCAAAGGCCGCTCGCGCAGTTAGCGGACCTGTATCGGGACTATCCAACGCCTGATATCCCTGATTATTCGGTTCGGCTGGAGGCCGTCAGTTTTCTGCGCCGTTTCATCCGTCCTGCCGTCAGTATCAATGGCGATTACATGTTGCCCGACGCTGCGCCGTTGCCATTGGCTCAAGCGCTGCTTGCCGCTGAAATGGCGATGAATTTGCAAATGGCTTTGGGCTGGCGGCGGCATCTTTTGTTGCACGCGAGCGCGGTCGAAAAGGATGGCAAGGCGCTGATCATGACCGGTGCATCGGGATCGGGCAAGTCGACACTCGCCGCAATGCTCGGCTGCAAGGGCTGGAGATTCATGGGCGACGAGTTTGTGCTCATTGATCTGGTGACCGGTGACGCGGTGCCGTTTCCACGACTAATCAGCCTGAAAAACGAGGCTATCGGCGCGATGCAGGTGACATCTTTGGACGGGCGTTTTGGCCCGTTGATGCAGGGGACGCCCAAGGGTGATATCCGCCATCTGGTACCAGCGCGGGATGCCATCCGGGCAATGGCGCAACCGGCCAAACCTGCATTGCTTTTATTCCCAAGCTTTGGTTTTGAGCCCATCGTTCGGGAAATCTTGCCGAGCGAAGTGTTCATTCGGTTGACGCAAGCATCGACCAATTATGTTGCATTAGGCGAGGCGGGTTTCACGACCTTGACCCGCTTTATCAAGTCCGTTCCGGCGCGCGCCATTGATTATCGCGACGGGCAGGAAGCTGAAGCGCTAGTTGACCGTTTGTGGAGCGAACTCGCGTGAAACGCGATGCGATGCTGCTGGTCGACGCGTTGCGCGATCCCGCGACCACAGCGACGCTCAAAGCGGAAGGCTGGACTGCTTTGCTCGCAATGGCGCGCGCCGAGCAGTTAATTGGAACGCTTGCGCGGCGGCTATCGGGCCTAGATGTCCCCGACGCCGTCCAACGCATATTGGAAGAAGCCCGCATTAACGCCGAATATCAGCGCCGTTCCGCCTTATGGGAAGCCGACTGCGCGCGCCGCGCGCTCGCCGATTATCCCGGCAAGGTCGTGTTGATGAAGGGTGCCGCCTACGCCGCCGCTGGCCTGAAAGCATCGGAGGGCCGTCATATCGGCGATCTCGATATCATGGTCGCACGCGAGGATTTGCCCGAAGTCGAGGCGGCGTTGCTTGAAGCGGGATGGGAGTGGGTCAAGGAAGACGCATATGATGACGCTTATTACCGTGACCACATGCACGAACTGCCGCCGCTGATTCACAAAGAGCGTGACCGGATGATCGATGTGCACCACACCATCCTGCCGTTGACCGCGCGGCCGAGGCCCGATGCAGCGGCGATGCTGGAAGAGGCGATTTCTTTAAACCCCGTTCGTCCTGAGCTTGTCGAAGGACCGAAGGGTACGCGCAACCGTGCTTCGACCCTTCGACACGCTCAGGGCTCAGCACGAACGGATAATCTGCGTATTTTTTCGCCAACGGACATGGTCATCCACAGCGCCGCACATCTGTTTGCCGATGGCGAATTGGACGGCGGCTTGCGGAATTTGTGGGATATTCATTGCCTGCTTTCCGAATTCGCCGACGACGCTTTCTGGCCATCACTTAAATCTCGCGCTAAGCATCACCAGCTTTGGCCAGCCGTAAGTCGGGCGGCTCGTCTTGCACATCAGCTCTACGCTACCGAGATTCCGAAGGACTGGCAAAGCTGGCATCGCAACGACAAATGGTATGTGCTGCGTCTCACGGCCCGCGACAATTGGGGCAGGGGCACGCGCAAATTTATCCGCCTGATATTCTACATCCGCTCGCACTGGCTACGGATGCCGCCGTTGATGCTAATACGGCATCTATGGGTTAAGTGGCGGAAGGGTTAGGCCATCTGCCGGAGCGCCGGGATTAGTTCATCGAAATGGTCGATCACCATATCCGCGCCCAACTCCTCGACCGGCCCATGCAGAAATCCGAAGCTGACCGCCACACTCGGCACATCAGCATTTTTTGCCGCCATGACGTCGTAGATTGAATCGCCGACATAGGCTGCACGTCCGCCGCCGCAGCGTTTAACCATCTCGAATATCGGCGCGCCCGATGGCTTGGCATTTTCCTTACCCAGCGTATCTGCACCAAGGATGCAGCCCATGCGGTGCGCGAGGTTCAGGTCGGTGAGCAACTTTAACGCAAGGCTTTCGAACTTGTTGGTCACAACCGCGTAACGCACACCCATCGCATCTAGCTCATTCAGCAATGCCAGTGCGCCGTCGAACGGGCGGCTGTGGACCGAAACATTGGCTTCATAATAGCCAAGCATCTCTTTGTAGAGCGGCTTAAAGTCGCCGTCCGGAATGCCGCCGGTCGCCTCCAGCCCCTGTTGCAGCATCAACTTTGCGCCGCCGCCGATATGCTGCTTCACCGTTTCGGTCGAAAGCAAAGGCCTGCCGACGCTATCAAGCACATGATTGACTGCAGCAGTCAGGTCGCCCGAAGTATCTACCAAAGTGCCATCCAGATCGAAGCCGATGATGTCGAAAGGAAATTTTGTCATATCTCCTCCAATTGGCGGCAAGTGGTGGAAACCGCAACAATTTGCTGGCATGACGCGGAGCATGACAGAAATAGCAGCCATCATCCTCGCTGCGGGCAAGGGCACCCGCATGAAATCCGACCTGCACAAGGTGCTGCACCCGATTGCGGGTCGCTCGATGCTGATGCATCTGATGGATGCGGTCGATGCCCTGAACCCGGCGAAAAAGGTTGTTGTCGTAGGCAGCGGCAAGGAACAGCTGGAGGCGGCGCTGGCGGGTTCAGCGGAATTTGCCGTGCAGGAGCCGCAGCATGGCACCGGTCATGCGGTGCAGATGGCCGAGGCGGCGCTCTCGGGCTTCGACGGCGATGTGCTGATCCTTTATGGCGACGTGCCCTTCGTGCCAACAAGCACGATGCAATTGATGATCGACCGTTTGCACGAAGACGATGACCCCGCAGTTATCGTGCTTGGTTTCGAACCTGAAGACACGCAAAGCTATGGCCGGATCGTCACACAGAACGACCGAATCGAATGGATGGTCGAGCACAAAGACGCGACCGAGGCGCAGCGCGCAACCAAGCTGTGCAATAGCGGCCTGATGGCGGTCAAATCGCGCGACCTGTTCCCGTTGCTGGAGCGCGTGGGCAATGACAATGCGGCGGGCGAATATTATCTCGTCGATATCGTCAACATCGCCGTGCAGGACGGGCGGCACTGCTATGTCGTCAAGACCAACCCCTATGACGTGACCGGCATCAACAGTCGCGGAGAGCTGGCCGCGATGGAGGCCGAGTGGCAAAAGCGCCGGCGGGTGCAGGCGATGGAAGACGGCGCGACGTTAATCGCGCCGGAGACGGTGTGGTTTGCCTGGGACACGAAGCTGGGACGCGATGTGCTGATCGAGCCGAACGTCTTTTTCGGACCGGGCGTGACCGTGGCGGACAATGTCAAAATCCGCGCCAACAGTCATATCGAGGGCGCACAGATCGCCAGCGGTTGCGAAGTCGGCCCCTTCGCGCGGCTACGTCCTGGCACCGTGCTGGAGGAAAAGGCCAAGATCGGCAATTTCGTCGAAACCAAAAAAGCGCATCTCGGCAAAGGTGCCAAGGCCAACCACCTGACCTATCTGGGCGACGCCAATATCGGTGCGGGCGCGAACATCGGCGCGGGCACGATCACCTGCAATTATGACGGCTATTTCAAATATCAGACGGTGATCGGCGAGGGCGCGTTTATCGGCTCGAACACCGCGCTAATCGCGCCGGTCAAAATCGGTCGAGACGCAATAGTGGCAGCGGGTAGCGCGGTATCGCGCGACGTAGCCGACGGCGAACTCCGCATGGTCCGCGCCGAGCAACTGGTGAAGCCCGGCTGGGCGGATCGGTTCCACGATGCGATGCGGAAGAAGAAGGCGGAGAAATAGCATGTGGTCAGATGGTATTTACCTTCTTGCTGCCATTTTCGCAGGAGGCTCTACCTATGCGGTCGGCCGATGGGCATCCAAAAAATTTGGGAATGTCACTATTGTCCTGTTGCTTGCCTTGCCTTGGGTATGGCCGTTGATAAATCTGTGGCCCGATTTAACCTCAAGCGACGAAGAAACCAGAGGCTGGGGCGGCGTTGCTGCAATAGTGATATTTTTGGCATATTCTGGATATGCCGCATTCTGCCTCATCGGCTTCATGCTCGGCAGAATAGCTAACACACGCTTGACATGATATCATGATATGATATCAATATATCATGACTCGAATCTTAGCCGACCTGCCCGATGAAGATATCAAATGGCTCGACCAGCTTGCTGCTGAGCAGGGAAAGTCGCGTGCAGCGATTTTGCGCGAGGCGGTCGAGGCTTATCGTGCGGGTACGCCGAAGGATTGGCTGGCGGCTGGATTTGGCCTTTGGGCGCGGCACGGAATTGAAATTGACGCGACTGAATATGACCGAAAAAGGCGCGCTGAATGGACCCGGCCTTGGGACGATGATTATGAAGAGGTTCGCGCAGAATCGCCGGATATGTTCGATGAATATGACGACAGGGAACGGGCGCATTATCTGGCGCTGACGAAAAAGGCCGCTGCGAAGCATAAAAAGAATGCTGCATGAGCGGCTATAGCCTTGATGCCAACATATTGATCGATGCTTTGCTGGAACATGATCCGGCACATCGTGAAATGACGCGTATAGTGGCAAGCGGGTCGCGCATGTGGATTAGCCGGATGGCGTGGATCGAGGTGTTGTCTAAAGGTAGCGACATGGTCGTGCGCGATGCGCTTCAGTTTCTGGGCCGCTTCGGGCTGGATGAAATCGACGATGAAATTTCGCATCGTGCCGCCGCGCTTCGCCGCGAACGGCCACGATTGAAGTCGCCCGATGCAATCATTCTCGCTACGGCGCAAATACGTGGCCGCGTGCTTGTAACTCGAAATACCAAGGATTTCCCGGCAGAGATGCCGGGAATTCGTATCCCCTACACATTGTAACGAAAGCAAAAGATTCATGTGCGGAATTATTGGAATTGTTGGCAAATCTCCTGTCTCTGACCGTCTGGTCGATGGGCTGAAGCGGATGGAGTATCGGGGATATGACTCTGCCGGGGTTTGCACCGCGCATGATGGCCATCTGGTCCGTCGCCGTGCGGAGGGGAAGCTTGCCAACCTCGTACAGGTGCTTAAATCCGACGATGCACCGGGCAATATCGGCATCGCGCACACCCGCTGGGCGACGCACGGCGCGCCGACGACGAGCAACGCGCATCCGCATGCGACCGGCGAGGTCGCTCTCGTCCACAATGGCATCATCGAGAATTTTAAACAGCTGCGCGACGAACTGACCGCGCGCGGGCGGACGTTTGAGAGCGAGACCGATACCGAAGTCGTTGCACATCTTGTCTCCGAACAGGTCGAGGCAGGCCATTCGCCCGCCGAGGCGGTCAAGGCGGTGCTCCCACGCCTACGCGGTGCCTTTGCGCTCGCGATTGCATTCCGCCAGTTCCCAGACTTCCTGATCGGCGCGCGGCTCGGCAGCCCGCTGGTTGTCGGCTATGGCGATGGCGAAACCTATCTGGGTTCCGACGCGCTCGCGCTTGCGCCTTTGACGCAACAGATCGCCTATCTGGAGGAAGGGGACTGGGTCGTCATCGCCCGCGAAGGCGCGCAGATTTTTGACAAGGACAATAATCCCGTCGAGCGCGAAGTCACCACCTCGGGCGTATCGGCGGCGCAAATCGAAAAGGGAAATTACCGCCATTATATGCAGAAGGAGATTTTCGAGCAGCCCACCGTGGTCGCACAAACACTCGCCTCCTATATCCGCCCGCTCGAACAGACAGTGGCCTTGCCGCAGATGGATTTCGACCTCGCGGGGGTAAAGCGCATCACCATCGTCGCATGCGGGACGTCCTACTACGCGGGCATGGTCGCCAAATACTGGTTTGAAACCTTTGCCCGTGTGCCGGTGGACATCGATGTTGCGTCCGAATTCCGTTACCGCGATCCGGTGCTAGAGGAAGGCGGGCTGGCCTTGTTCATCTCGCAGTCGGGGGAAACAGCGGACACTCTGGCCGCGCTTCGCCATTGCAAAGAAAACGGCCAGACCATCGCCGTTGTCGTCAACGTGCCGACATCAAGCATGGCACGCGAGGCGGACCTGTTGCTCCCCACCCATGCCGGGCCTGAAATCGGCGTGGCGTCGACCAAAGCATTCACTTGCCAGCTCGCGGTGCTCGCCGCACTCGCCGCGCATCTGGCGCTGGTGAAGGGCAAGTTAAGCGCCGAGGAAGAACGCGAAATCGTCCGCCACCTTATCGAGGCTCCCGCCGCGCTCAATGCGGCACTCGCGCATGACGAAGACATAGCCGCGATGGCACACCTGATCGCACCGGCGCGCGACGTGCTCTATCTCGGACGCGGCCCTGATTATCCGTTGGCGATGGAAGGCGCGCTGAAGCTCAAGGAAATCAGCTATATCCACGCCGAAGGCTACGCATCGGGCGAGATGAAGCATGGGCCCATCGCGTTGATCGACGAGGCCGTCCCCGTCATCGTCCTCGCCCCATCAGGCCCTTTGTTCGAAAAGACGGTCAGCAACATGCAGGAAGTCCGCGCCCGCGGCGGCAAGGTCGTGCTGATCTCCGACGCAGAAGGCATAGCCGAAGCCGGAGAAGGCTGCCTCGCCACGATCGAAATGCCATCAGTGCATCCGCTGATTGCACCATTGGTTTACGCCGTGCCGGTACAGTTGCTTGCCTATCATGTGGCGTGCGCGAAGGGTACCGATGTGGACCAGCCGAGGAATTTGGCGAAGAGCGTGACCGTGGAGTAAATGATGACGGTCGGCGTCCCAATCAGATAATTATGGCAATTCTGTCGATTGAACTGGTGACAACAATCGATCGCCACACATTGCTGGATGCCTTGCGCGAAGAGATAGGCGGGCTGAACGGCTGGATTGCAGATTTCCGGTTTTTTTCGAACATGTCGGCGCTGGTCAGCGTAGTGTTGCCAAGTAGAAATGCGATTGAATTCGCCAGAAAGCTGACAGCAATCGGCTTGAACCTTCCGGTCGAAGCAATTGAGGCGTTGGGGAAGCAGGCCGAAAAAGATAATAAAACGGACGAATTCTCTTGTGCGCTCAATGTCACTTTCATCCATGGAGATGGTGATTTGCGAGTCGCTTCGCCGGCCGTACCTGGATGATTGAGCGGAAGCATGCCGCGCTTACAGCTTCGTCCAAACCAAACCGCTTGAAACCCACCTCGCCTTGCGCCATCACGCTTTCGAACGGAGGCCATGCCAGTTGGGATTATTTGATCGCTTCAAACGGCGCAAAGCGATACCGGCTCCGCCGCCTGCACCTCCGGCACAGCCCTGGCCACCTGAGCCTGTATCGCGGTCGCCGGACTATGTCCAATTCGACCCCGAACCAGTCGACGAAACGCCCGCCTGGATAAAATATCCGGTCACGCCGCCCAAGGGTCACATCATCGTATTTGCCAACGAAAAGGGCGGGGTGGGCAAATCTACTTCGGCTTTCCATACCTGCATTGCGTTGTGCAATGCGGGTGAAAAAGTTGCGGCGCTCGATGTCGACCTGCGGCAATTGACACTGCACCGCGCGCTCTGGGCGCGGATGGAGAGTGCGACCGAATATGGTGTCAGGCTTCCCGGCCCCGAGCAAATCATGCTTGCGCAGCAGAATGAGAATGAGCTGCAGGAAAAGCTGCGGATGGCGCGCATCCACAATAGCTTCATCATCATCGACGTTGGCGGCCATGACTCGCCGATTGCGCGCAAGGCGATATTCATGGCCGACACCATCGTTACGCCGGTCAATGACAGCTTTATCGATCTCGACATGCTCGGACGGATCGATCCGCGTACGGGAGAGCTGAAAACGCTCGGCAATTTTGCCCGGTTGGTCGAGCATCTTAAAGAGCCGGGGTTGGCCCTGCGGTCCAAGCCGCTCGACTGGGTGGTAATGCAAAACCGTTCACGCAATTTTGCGACGAAGAATGAGCGCAAAGTTCTGGATGCGCTGCAAAAAATCGCACCTGTTGCTGGTTTTCGCGTCATTCCGGGCTTGCGCGAGCGCGTGACCTATCGCGAGCTGTTTCCAATGGGGCTGACGCTATTCGACCTTGATGCCATTCCCGAACTCGGCCGGTTGCAGCCCAAGGCGCGTGAGGAAATATGGGCAATGCTGCGCGCGCTCAAGCTACCAAGCGATGCGCTGAACAAGGCGATAGCGCCACCGGATCATGTGGGGGACGAAGCAACCTGAACAACACACTATTTCCTGATGCTGGAATAAGGAGCTATGTATGAGTTTAGCATTTGGTTTTGCCATGCTTGCGGTCGTGATCAGCCTTGGCGTTGTATTTATAAGCGTTCGGGCAAGTGCCGCGTCCAAAAAACGCGATGGCGGTGATGGCGGTGATGGCGGTTCGGCGGCTTCTTCCGACAGCGGGAGCGATTGTTCGTCCGGCGACGGTGGCGGTTGTGACGGCGGCGGAGGTGGCGATTGAGCGCGCCCAAGATCATCGCCATCATTGTCCTGCTGTCGCTTGGCTTTCATTTGCTGCTTTATGGATATGTCAAACGCCGCATCGCCGCTGCAAAGCGTGAGAAGGGAATAGAACCATGACCGAGAATCCGACAGCAACAGTCGAGAGCGCGGATGGTGTTTATGCGCAATTGATTAAGGCGCGCCTGCATGAATGGATGGCAGGCGAGCCGGTCGATATTGGCGGCACTGATAATGGCCCCACGCCATATGAGCTTTTGCTATCGGCGTTGGGCGCTTGCACCTCGATCACACTTGAAATGTATGCTGCGCGCAAGGGGTGGCCTTTGGACAAGGTGCATGTGACGCTTGAACATTCGAAGGAAGAACGACCGGGCGAAAATGATGGCAGGCCAGTTGATATGATTGACCGTATCGTCCGGCTGGAAGGTGCGCTTGACGACGAGCAGCGCGCCAAGCTGATCGATATTGCCGAAAAATGCCCTGTTCACCGGACGCTGACCAACCAGATCAACATCAACACGCTGCTAGGGTAATATTATGGTTTAGCCCTTGCCGTTGTCCGCAGGTCCGCCAACCAGCACGAAACGCCGGTCGCAATAGCCGCAATCGACATAGCCTTTTTCGTCGATTTGCAGCCAGACCTTGGGGTGACCCAGCGCAGCAGGGATGTCGCCACTGCCATCGCAAGCGACACGGTTTTCACGGACACGGATGGTTTCAGGTTCAAATTTGGTCATCCCCAGCGCCCTAGCAAAGCGGCGGGGTGCCTGCAACGGCTCAGAAATAGTTGAGCGTAATCGACCAGGTGCCGGTATATTTTCCGGGTGCCTGATTGGCACCAACTTCCAACGTCGCGCCAATCGGGAAGCTGAATACGCCCGTAGGGGCCGCAATGGTAAACCGCCTTGGCGCAGTAGTCAGCGGCGCGCTCGGGGTGCTGCCGATAATAAAATCCCGGACGCGCATCCGAACGCCGGGGCCGGTGATGAAGATGCTGTTTGCGCCAAGCGAAATATCGACGCGCTGGTTGAACGTGCCTTGTCCAGCAAAACTCGCAGCTTTGTGTCCCCCGCCATTGGCAAGAATGACGCCGCCAGTAGATGTCCGGGTGCCGTTTGGAGCAATGGTTACGGTCCCGGCGGTAGTTCCGCGGATGACGTTTCCGAAATCGAGGCCGTCGTCGATCACGAAGGAAAGCGGTCTCACCACGGTCACTTCAGCGTTGGCCACTTTGGTGTCCGCTTGCACAGGTGGTGCAAAAGCAGCCACCGACAAGGCAACCGCCGTGACGACCAATCTGATTGGCTTAGGGAACTTGATCGCTAGCATTGAGCTTTTGTTATACCGGAATAGTAAAGATAATCTGTAGATATGGTAAATGGATAGAAGCTTTCGTCCCTATCCAAATTATGGCACTGTTACTGATACACCAAGGTTGCGGTAAAAATACCGCTATAACGGCCTGCGGCTTGATTTGCGCCGACGTTCAATCGCCCGCCGACATTGAACCAGAAAATGCCATCGGCGGCGACGATGCGGTAATTCGGCGATGCGCCAAGCTGATTGAGCGTTCCGTCCGGACTGATGTTCAGGTTTGTGACGGTCATAGGCAGACCAGGCCCAAGCAGGGGAATTACCGCAGGCGCAAGCACGATGTTGACGCGTTGGTTCTGTGTTCCCATCCCAGCAAATTTGGCGCGCTGGTAATCACTCCCGACCGGGATAACGCCCCCGGTGGAGGTGCGAACATTTGCTGTCGAAATTGTAACTGTGCCAGCGGTCGAGCCTGCAATAACCTGACCAAAATCAAGATTCTCGACCTGGATGAATGACAGCGGAGTGACCACGGCAGCCTGCGCGTCGCCGGAATATGTGCCCGCATGCACGATACCTGACGTTGCGGCCAAAGACACTGCTGCGCCATATGCGCAAAAGCGCCTCATATAATAAGATTTTGCCCCACGCATGATGATCAGCGATTACCGCGACTTCCGCAAAGCATTGCCAATGAAAGTGCTTAACGCAATTAGCCAGCCTGTTAAGCATTGCTGTAATTGCGCCGACGACCCGGCTACGCTATCGCGACCGCATGTCCGAACAAGCCATATCGATTAAAAATCTCTCAAAACAATATGCCGGTGGTAAACAGGCGCTGGACGATGTCAGCTTCGATGTTGCCCAAGGCTCTATATTCGGGCTGCTTGGACCAAATGGCGCAGGGAAATCGACGCTCATCAACATTTTGGCTGGGCTGGTCCTGAAGACAGCCGGATCGGCGAGCATCTGGGGTTTCGACATTGACGAGCATCCCCGCAATGCCAAAGCGTCCATCGGCATCGTGCCGCAGGAAATCATGTTCGATCCCTTCTTTACACCCAAAGAAGCGCTGGAATTGCAGGCGGGGCTTTACGGTGTGCCCAAGCCCAAGCGTAAAACGATGGAGTTGCTTAAAGCGGTCCGGCTGGAGGACAAGGCCGACGCCTATGCCCGCACGCTGTCTGGCGGGATGAAACGCAGGTTGCTCGTCGCCAAGGCGATGGTGCATTCCCCGCCGGTCATCGTGCTCGACGAGCCGACGGCAGGCGTCGATATCGAACTGCGTCAGCAGCTTTGGGATTATGTTGTCGAATTAAACCAGCAAGGCGTGACCGTCGTGCTCACCACGCATTATCTGGAAGAGGCCGAGCAGCTTTGCGACCGCATCGCCATCATCAACCACGGAAAGCTGATTGCCAACAAGCCGACGAAGGAACTCGTTGGCATGGCGCGGGAGAAAGCCGTGGTACTGACGCTTGATCGCGATGTGACCAGCGCCCCAACCCACGCAGCTTTCGAAAAATCGGAGCTGATTGCCGACCGGGTCGTCGAAATAACGTACAACAAGGACCGAATGAACGCGGGCGAGGTGTTGAACGCGATGCAAGGGCTTGGTCTGGGGATCGTTGACGTGACCACCAAGGAAGCCGATCTGGAAGACGTATTCTTGCGATTGACGAGCAATCAATAGATGGAAACCGACATCCTCATCATCGGTTCGGGCGCGGCTGGGCTCACCGCTGCATTGCAACTGGCGCAAAAATACAAAGTGGCCGTACTTGCCAAAGGTTCGGTTTCGGACGGAGCGACTGCCTGGGCTCAAGGCGGGATTGCCGCCGTTCTTGAACCGGGTGATACTTTCGAGAGCCATATCGAAGACACGATGGTTGCCGGCGCAGGTCTCAATAATCGCGCCACGGTCGAATATGTGGTCGAGCATGCACCGCAGGCGATTGACCGGCTTGCCAAGCTTGGTGTTCCATTCAATCTCGATAGTGCCGATGGCGGCGATTGGCATCTGACGAGAGAAGGCGGGCATAGCCATCGGCGCATCGTCCATGTCGACGATGCAACCGGCTGGGCTGTGCAGCAGGCATTGGAGGCAGCGGCTCGCGCTAATCCAAACATCACGCTGGTGCCGGAGATGGTTGCGATCGACCTGATAACGGGGCGCCACCAGGAACGCTTTTCAACTTCCGGCCGAATTCACGGCGTATATGCGCTCGACCGAACAACCGGGAAGGTAGAAACTTTCTGCGCGCGGGCCACCATTCTTGCCAGCGGCGGCGCGGGGCGAACCTATCTTTACTCAACCGCGCCACGCGGCGCGACCGGCGATGGAATCGCAATGGCCTGGCGCGCGGGTTGCCGCATCTCCAATATGGAATTCATGCAGTTTCATCCGACTTGCCTGTACAATCTTGAGGTCAAAAACTTCCTGATTACCGAAGCCGTGCGGGGCGAAGGCGGCATCCTCAAAAACCCGAAAACCGGGCATCGATACATGCCCGATTATGACGAACGGGCAGAGCTGGCCCCGCGTGACATTGTGGCGCGCGCGAATGACGCCGAAATCAAGCGCGATGGTCTCGATTATGTGCATCTGGATATCAGCCACAAGCCAGCCGAATTCGTAAAAGAGCATTTTCCCAATATTTACGACAAATTGATGGGCTTGGGTATCGACATTACCAAAGAGCCAATCCCCGTGGTGCCCGCGCAGCATTACACATGCGGTGGCGTGCTGGTGGACCTCGATGGCCGCACCGATGCGCCCGGGCTTTATGCAGCCGGGGAAGTGACACAAAGCGGGTTGCATGGTGCGAACCGCCTAGCGTCAAATTCGTTGCTCGAATGCTTTGTTTTTGGCGATGCCTGCGCGCGACATATCGACGCCAGTTGGGACAGCCTGCCACCGCCACCCGCCATCCGGGCATGGGACGAAAGCCGCGTTACCGACAGCGATGAAGAGGTCGTTATTGCCCAATGCTGGCGCGAAATCCGGCAATTCATGTGGAATTTCGTCGGTATCGTCCGAACAACCAAACGCCTCGAACGCGCCAAGCACCGGATCGACTTGCTCCGCCGCGAAGTCGAAGATTATTACAGCCACTTCCGTGTGACGCCTGACCTCATCGAACTTCGCAATCTGGTTGAGGTCGCCGACCTCATAATCCAGTCCGCATTGTCTCGCCATGAAAGTCGCGGGCTGCATTACACGCTGGATTATCCGGCATTGGCGGCAGAGGCACTCGATACAATATTGGTACCCTGATTTGCACAAAATACTTTCCGACTGGAATGATATTAAGGCATCTTTTGGTGTAAAATGAGGAAAGTGTTATGGGCATCAGTCATATCGATTTGAGTACGAATTTCCCCAGATTTCTGAGGGCTTCAGCAATCGCTGCGCTCGGTGCGCTAATCACGCCGGTCGTTGCTGCAACCCCTGAGCAAACTGCGCGTGAGGTGCTGGCAAAGACACCGGTCATTGACGGACATAATGATACGCCGCACCAGATTGCCGAGCTGTTCGGCCGTGACTTTTCGAAATTCGACCTGAAGGGCTTGCCGCCGGAAGTTATTGCCAAAACCCACACCGACATCCCGACAGCACGCGCCGGGTTTCTTGGCGGGCAGTTCTGGTCGGTCTATGTCGATGCCGCATTGCCCAAGCATGAAGCTGTAACGCGGACCATCCAGCAAATCGATGTCGTGCGGCAAATGATTGCGTTTTATCCGGAAACTTTCGCTTATGCGTCGTCTGCTGCCGAGGTCGAAGCAGCGTTGAAGAAAGGCAAGATTGCCTCGCTAATCGGCATGGAAGGCGGCCACTCCATCGGCAGCTCGCTTGAAATCTTGCGCCAGACTTATGCTCTTGGTGCGCGCTATATGACGATTACGCATAGCCTGACAACCGACTGGGCCGACAGCGCGACCGATATGCCCAAGCATGATGGGCTGTCTTCTTTCGGTTTTGAAGTGATTGCCGAAATGAACCGTCTAGGGATGATTGCCGATATCAGTCATGTTTCTGAAGCGACAATGCATGACGTGCTCGACAAGACGAAAGCGCCAGTGCTGTTCACGCACAGCAACGCACGGGCAGTCACGCCGCATCCGCGCAATGTGCCGGATTCGGTGTTGAAGCGGCTTCCCGAAAATGGCGGTGTGGTGATGGTGACATTTGTTCCGGGCTTCACTTCGCCAGAACGGCGGCAGTGGGAGTATGAGAAGGCAGCCGTGGCAGGTCGAACCAAGCTGGAGTTCACCGGTAATCCGGAAGGCGAAAAGGCGTCGCTCGCGGCCTGGATTGCAGCGCACCCGCAACCCAAATCGACATTGGCGCAAGTCGCCGACCATATCGATCATGTGCGCAAGGTCGCAGGCATTGACCATATCGGTATCGGCGGCGACTTCGGCGGGGTGGACGAGCTGCCAGTCGGGCTGGAGAATGTCTCGACCTATCCGGCGCTGTTCGCTGAGCTTGTGCGCCGTGGTTATTCCAAAACCGATTTGGCCAAGATCGCGCAAGGCAATGTGCTTAGGGTGATGCGCGGGACCGAGGCAGCAGCGGCAAAGCTGCGTTAGACGTCAAATCCTTCCGCCAAAAACCGCTCGGCAATTGCCGCGTGGAGGGCTGCGCCGCGCGCCATGACGCTGTCGTCGAGGACCATCCGGTTCGAATGCAGGCCGCAGCAAGACCGCCAGTCGTCGCCCTCATGGCTCGCGCCCAGGAAGAACATCGCGCCGGGGACTTTTTCGAGGACATAGGCGAAATCTTCGGCGCCCATGATCGGGGTGTCGAGCGTAACCCAGCTTTCGGCTCCAAACATGTCTTCCACGACCTGCTGTCCGAAACGCACTGCGCGTCCGTCGCAGACGGTGACGGGGAAGCCGGGTTCGATCTGAACCTCGGCCAAGCAGCCATGTGCAGCGGCGATATTTGGCGCGAGGCGATGCAGTTCCTCCGCAACACGCGCCCGCTGGCGGGGTGACAATGTGCGGATCGTCCCGAGCATGTTGGCAGTTTCCGGGATAATATTGTTGGTGGTTCCAGCCGTGATTTTGGCAATGGTGATAACCGCAGGGTCGAACACCGAAATTTTGCGGGTAACCATCGTCTGGATTGCCGAAACGATTTCACAGGCGACGGGTATCGGGTCCACAGTGTCATGCGGCATCGACGCATGGCCGCCGGCGCCCTTTACGGAAATGCTCAATACGTCGGATGACGCCAGCAGCGGTCCGGCACGTCCGGTGAACACCCCGCGCGGTGCATTGGGCATGATGTGCAGCGCGAACGCGGCATCAGGCAGCGGATCGATCAGGCCATCGTCGAGCATGAAGCGCGCGCCATGATGGCCTTCTTCGCCGGGCTGGAACATGAATTGTATTGTACCAGCGAGTTGGTCGCGCTTGGCACACAGCATCTTCGCGGCGCCGACGAGCATCGCAACATGGGTATCATGGCCGCAAGCGTGCATCGCACCCGCGGTGTTGGAACTGTAATCAAGTCCGGTATCTTCGTTCAGTGGCAGCGCATCCATATCGCCGCGCAGCAATACTGTGCGGCCGTTGGCCGGGCCTTTGAGTGTCGCAATCAGACCTGTAGTCGAAGGCCCTTCGCGAAATTCAAGGGGCAATCCAGCAAGCGCTGCCTTGATCTTTGCCAGCGTCTTGGGATTTTGCAATCCGAGCTCCGGCTCTGCGTGAATGGCACGCCGCAGTTCGATCAGGTCTGGAAGAAGTGTCTCGGCGTCATCGCGCCAGCCGGTATCTGTCAATGTCATGTACAATGACTAACACCGGCTGGCGGTAATGGACAAGCTTATGATTACTCTTCGATGCGGATGGTCGCGTATTGCGTAGTGGCACCACGCCGCTTTACACCGAGCAGGATCGCACCGCGACCGGCGGTCTTCGCGCTCTTGATCGCAGCAGCCAGCGCCGCTGGCGTCGTCACGGGCTGATATGTGGCCGATACAATGACATCGCCGCGACGCAGACCAGCCTGTGCAGCGGTACCTTGGCCGGGAACGTCAATGACCACGCCCTTGGTATCAGCGCCCATGCCCAACTGGCGGGCAATTTCAGCGTCTAGAGGAATAACGCTTAGGCCGATCGCATCGCGAATGACCTTTGCATCCGGCGTATCTGTGTCCTTGTCGAAATCCTTATTCTCTTCCGGATTGAAGCTGCTCTGAACAAGCTTCTCTTCCGGTGGTCGCGCACCGACAACAGCGTTGAGCCGCAATGGCTTGCCTTCACGCAAGATATCAAGCGGAACGCGCGTGCCGGGCTTTTTGTTCGCGACGATGTAAGAAAGCGTCTTTTCCGGGGAGACGTCCTGACCGTCAACCTTCAAGACAATATCGCCTTCCTTAAGGCCTGCCTTGTCTCCGCCTTCGCCTGCAACGACACGAGCGACAAATTCGCCACGATTCTTCTCAAGCCCAAGGGCATCGGCAAGATCTTCGCCGACAGGGGTGATGCTAATCCCAAGATATCCACGTTCGGGACGCACACCTTTTTTCAGCGATTCCACAACGGGCACAGCTTCTTCGGCTGGTATGGCAAAGCCGACGCCGATGTTGGCACCGACTGGCGAAATCAAGCGGTTGTTGATGCCAACGACCTCGCCCTTCAAGTTAAATAGCGGCCCGCCAGAGTTACCTGGATTGATAGCGGTATCGGTCTGGATGAACCGATCATAAGCACCGCCTGCGCCGATATTGCGCTGCAGTGCCGAAATAATGCCTGCAGTCACGGTGTTGCCGAGGCCGAGTGGATTGCCGATGGCGATTACCCAATCGCCAACCCGGCTGGCTCTGGAATCTGCCATCTTTACAAAAGGCAGGTCGGTGGCGCGAATTTTCAAAAGTGCGATATCCGATGCGGGATCGCGGCCCACGATTTCGGCCTGATATTCCTTGCCGTCGAACAACGTTACAGTGACGCGGTCCACGGCTTCGCCTGCAGGGCCGCCTGCAACGACGTGGTTGTTGGTCACGATGTAACCATCAGCCGAAATCAAGAAGCCGGAACCGCCGCTTTGCTGGTCCTGCGTGACCGGACGGCGTTCGCCGGTGAACGGATTAAGGCTGGTCGCAACCTGCACCTTCTGCCGGGTTGCGATATTGACAACGGCTGGCTGTAATTGCGCTGCCAGGTCGGCAAAGCTCGACGGCGCGCCGCCGGGGGCGAGGTTAACGGATTCCGATACAGGCACAGCTGTTTGCGCCGTAACCGGATTGCCATTGACCAAAGCGACGGTGCCGCCAGCCATCAAAAGAGCGGTGGTAACTGCATAAGCGTAACGCACGGATTTCATTCCTCTTCAATCAAATGGGGCAAAACCCCGAAACTCGGTCATTCGATGGCGCGCGGTTGCTTAACGCCAATTGAATGGGAAACGGATCGACCGTCCAACATCATTCGTTGTTCGACTAACGACCGTTACGGAATTTTTCCAGATAGGCATTTTGCGGTGACAATATGATGTTACTCGCGCCCTCGCCATTCTGGAAGGTTTGACGATAGCTCTGCATCGCCCGGTAGAAATCGTAAAAGTCGGGGTCTTTGCCATAGCTTATCGCATAGATGCGTGCTGCCTCGGCCTCTGCGTCAGCGCGAATAATCTGCGCCTCCTTCTGGCCTTCTGCGTCAATTGCGATGGCCTCCTGATTCCGGGCACTTCGCATCCGGTTATAAGCCGATTGCAAAGTGGCGGCAGGAAGGTCGGCGCGCTTGATACGAACGTCGATTACCTCAGCGCCATATTTACTGGCCTCGCGGTTGAGGGCGGTCTGGATATTATCCATCACTTGACCGCGTTCGGCGCTGAGCAGCGACACAAAAGTTCGTTTTCCTAGTTCGTTCCGCAACGAAGAGCCGAGGATAGTCCGTAGCTGATCACGCAAGCGGTCCTCAGTGCGGATCGTACGATACATGACATCGGGCCGGGTCACGCGGAATCTGGCGAATGCATCGACTTGAAGGCGCAGCTGGTCGGTAGACAGGACCTCCTGCTGTTCCATCTGTACGCTCAGCACGCGCTTGTCGATCACATGGATTTGTTCAACAAACGGTATGCGGAAAGTCAGTCCAGCGCGGGTTTCGCCGAATTGTTCATTGGGGCGATATTTGTTCACCACGCGGTCGACCTTACCGAAGCTGCTGATAATCGCCTGCTGCGTTTCGGGCACCACGCTTACTGACGAACTCAACAAAATGAGCGCGCCAAATGCCGCGAGGCCGAGATAGATCGGGTTACGAAAAAATGTCTGGGTCATCACTTTTTCCCTGTCACGGTGACGGGTTCATCTTTTGGTGCCGGGCGGCTTTTGAATTCCGGTATGGGCAAATAGGGCGTCACACCGCCGGTTTCGACGATCGTCTTGTCAACCTTGCCAAGCACCTGTTCCATGGTTTCGTAATATAGCCGCCTTTTTGTAACTTCGGGCGCCTCTTTATATTGCACATAGATTTTGTCGAATTCGGCGGTTTCACCGATAGCGAGTTCAGTCACGCGGCTCGCATAAGCGCGCGCATCGTTCATATAGCTTTCACGGCGCTGCTGTGCGGCGTTGACCTCGCGGAAAGCGTCATTGACCTCGGCAGGCGGGTCGGATTGCCGGATCGAGATACTCTGCACCAGGACGCCTGCCCGATATTCATCAAGCACCTGCTGCATCCGGCGACGGACCTCAAGTTCGATCGCGCCGCGGCCCGGGCCGATTGCCTGGGTGAGGTCGAAATTGGCAACGGCCGCCCGCATCGCGCTTTCAGCTACTTCCTTCACGGTGCCATCGGCGTTGTCCAACTGGAACAGATACAGCTCCGGATCCTTAATCGACCAACGCACGTCGTAAGCCATGTCGATAATGCTTTGGTCCTTGGTCAGAACCAGATTTTCGCTGCTCGCCTTCGCGGAGCCGACAGCAGTCGTCTGGATCTGTTTGGTATCGACTTTCTGTATATTCTCGAAGGGCGCAGGCAGCGTAAACTGAATACCCGGCCCCACGGTCCGTGCATATTTACCCAATTGGGTGATAACACCTTCTTGCTCTGGCCCAAGGCGGTGGAAGCTCGTTCCTACCAGCCAGATCGCAACCAGCCCGCCAATAATGATCGGCCACCAGCTTTTGCCGTCGGCGCGCTTGGGCATTCCTCCAAATCCGCCGCCTTGGCCTCCACCGGTTCGGCGCAGCAGGTCCTCTAGCGAAGGCCCGCGTTTGCGCGCCTGTTGCGGAGCGGTACCGGGATTAGGGTCCCAAGGATTAGAGGGTTCCGGCTTTGAGCCATTGCCACTGTCGCTAACCGATGCTTTGGGTTTGCCAGCTTTTGGTCCGTCGTTGGAAGCAGCGGAATCCCACGGCCCTTTCCCGTCAACCTTCGAAATCAAAGCGCCCTGTTCGTCAATTTTTTTGCTCATGGAACCTTTATAGGAACGCTTTTTCAGAAAAACAGTGTCAATCCCGCAAATCTGATTCTATTCGCCAGATGATGTCCGATTTAGATGCATTTTCAGAAGCAATTTTCGCAGTTGCACAAGGCCGGGTAAGTGGCGTCAAGGCCGTCGATGGCGCAGTGTCCTTGATGCTCGACGTTTCTGGAATGACAGCGCCGCAACGCGACGAGATCGAGGCCGATATACGGTCTGCCTTGGGAAAAGTGGGGGCGCAGTCAGTTCGGGTGATGATGACCGCCGAGCGCATCGTACCGCGTCTTATAGCGGTGGCAAGCGGCAAGGGTGGGGTAGGAAAATCTACCTTGTCGACCAACCTCGCCGTCGCCATGGCACGCGCCGGACGCGCTGTCGGACTGGTCGATGCTGATATTTACGGGCCATCGCAGCCCAGACTGATGGGGGCGGAGGGAAAAAAGCCTGAAGCGGACGGCAAAATGCTCATCCCTGTCAAAGGCGCGGGCGGCGTCCCCTTTCTGTCGATGGGGCAGCTGGCCAACCCGGGTCAGGCAATTGCGTGGCGGGGGCCAATGGCCGGCAATGCGCTGTCGCAGCTGGTCGATGCGCAATGGGGCAATGCGCGCGATATAATCGTCGATTTGCCGCCGGGCACGGGCGATATCCAGCTATCGATGATTCAGAAGCACAAACCAGTGGGTGCGGTCATCATCTCTACTCCACAGGATTTGGCCCTGATCGACGCTGCGCGCGCGATCAGCTTTTTCGAGACCGCAAAGGTACCGATCATCGGCCTGGTCGAAAATATGGCAGGGTATCTTTGTCCGCATTGCGGCGAGATGAGCGATCCCTTTGGTTCGGGTGGGGCCGAAGCTGCTGCGGCTGAGCTAGGCATACCCTTTCTTGGCCGAATCCCGCTGGATATCAGCATCCGGCTTGCGAGCGATGCAGGCGAGCCGCCAGCGCTGGGCGAGGGCCCGATAAGCGCGGCCTACGCAGCCATCGCGAAACATGTTTCCGACTGGATCGACAGCCCGAAGGCAAATCCTGCATGAACGAATATGCGGCGGGGGAAAGCGGGTTCAACCGCCGAAAGTTGCTCGTCGGCGGCGGCGTTGGCGTTGGTTTGCTTATAGCATGGGGGCTATGGCCGCGCCAATATCATCCAAATTTGCGTACCGCGCCGGGCGAGCATCTGTTCGGCTCATGGCTGAAAATAGCCGAAGACGGCAAAGTGGTAATAGCCATTCCGCAGAGCGAATCGGGGCAGGGCGTATATACTGCACTGGCGCAAATTATTGCTGGCGAACTGGGCGCCGACTGGCGGTCCGTGGCTGTACAGCCGGTGCCGCCCAGCCCGGTTTTCGCCAACAGTTTGCTTGCCCGCGAGTGGTCATCTGCGTTTTTGCCAGAGGGCGTGGGTGATGCAGCGCGAGGCGGTCCCGTGGGAAGCGCGGTGAACGAACTGGCGGCGCGGGACATGTTTGTGATCACGGGCGGGTCCTCCTCAATCAGGCAATTTGAAATGCCTTGTCGCGAAGCGGGTGCGATTGCCCGTGTGCTCCTGTGTCAGGCCGCAGCGGCGCGCTGGGACATCGGTTGGGAACAGTGCCAAACCGACAAAGGTTTCGTAACTTATGGCAAGAAGCGCATAGCATTTGCCGATTTGGTCGTCGATGCAGCGGCGATTGATCCACCATCGCCGGTCCCGCTCAACCCGTCAGCGCGCAACCATTTATCGGGCCGCGACGCGCCACGGCTGGATCTGTCGTCCAAGGTCGATGGCAGCGCAAGTTTTGCAGGCGACATCCGGTTGCCCGACATGTTGTATGCGTCGATTCGCAGCGGCCCTATCGGCGATACCAGCCTTAAATCGCTGAACAGCAAGGCTGCTTCAAAAATCAAAGGTGTCGTCACTGTTGTAAAAACCGATAATTGGGTTGCGGCGGTTGCTACCAATTGGTGGGCGGCGAACAAGGCGCTGGATGCAATGGCACCAGTCTTCACCACGAAAGGCAAGTTGGCCGACAGCGGGCAGATTGCGCAGAGATTGTCGGACGCGATCGCAAAGGGACCAGGCTCCAGGTGGGTGCGCGTTGGCAACGTAGACGCCGCCATGGCCAAAGAGGCCGCCACTAGAGTTTTTAAGGCGGATTATAGCGTTGCAGCAGCAGTGCATGCGCCCATTGAAACCCGTTCGGCAACTGCGGATTATCGGGATGGCCGCCTGCAACTATGGATCGCCAGTCAGGCCCCTCAAACCGCGCGGGTGGCGGCTGCTAAAGCGATTGGTGTCGATGTCAATGATGTGGTGATATATCCTGTCATGGCAGGGGGCAGCTTCGACCGCAATTTTGATGGTCAGATAGCCGCACAGATTGCGGTCATCGCCAAGGAAGTCGAGCGGCCGGTGCAACTTGTCTGGTCACGGCCCGAAGACTTTATCCGTGACCATGTGCGAACCCCAGCCTTGGGCAGAATGTCTGCGGCGATCGACCGCGAGGGCAGGGTTGCCGCACTGGCGGTAAGGGTCGCGGCGGCGTCGACAATGCGCGAATTTGCAAACCGGATGGATGGTCAGAGCGCCAATGATGCGCGGCTGGCGGCGGGTGATGAATTCGACCTGCTCGCTATCGATGGCGCAACACCGCCTTATGCAATTCCCAACCTCACCGTCGATCATTTCCCCGTTGCAATGCCGATGCCGACCGGACCATGGCGCAGCATGGCGCATAGCTATACCTGCTTTTTTGTCGAAGGATTCATCGATGAACTGGCCCACAAGGCAGGGGTCGAGCCATTGTCTTACCGGATGCAGATGCTGGTTGGACAAACCCGGTTGGCGCGATGTCTTACCGGGGTGGCGGCGATGGCCGGATGGGATGGCGGCGTTGCGGGTAGTGGCAAAGGTATCGCCTGTCACAGTATGCGCGATAGTCACATCGCGGTAATCGTCACGGCTCGAACAGGTGAAACGGGCGTGCGCGTCGAACGGATCCATGCAATGGCGGACTGCGGTCGCCTGATTAATCCCGATGTTGCGCGGCAGCAGATTGAAGGTGGTATCGTGTTTGGTTTGGCACAGGCCCTCGGCGCATCGACGGACTTTGAAAACGGCCTGCCGACGGCGCGGCGGCTTCGCGACCTCGACCTGCCGAAATCGTCCGATGTACCAGAAATCACCGTCGAATTTATACGCAGCGATGAGGCACCGGGCGGCGTGTCTGAACTCGGCGTACCACCTGTGGCACCGGCGATTGCCAATGCTTTGTTCTCAGCTGCGGGCATCCGGCTCCGCGAGCTTCCGTTATTATCGCGAGGATTGTGATGACGTTACCAACAGATCATCCGTCCGTGGCAACTCCGAAAGTCGGTGTTTTGCTCGTCAATCTTGGCACACCGGACGAGCCGACCACGCCTGCCGTCAAACGCTACCTCAAACAGTTCCTGTCGGACCGCCGTGTCGTCGAAATCCCGCCGATTGTCTGGCAGCCCATTTTGCGCGCGATCATCCTGAACACGCGCCCGCAAAAATCGGCTGAGGCATATGCCAAAGTCTGGACTGATAAAGGCTCGCCGCTTGCTTTTTTCACGGCAGGACAGACCGAGGCATTGCTTGCCCGCATGACAAGTGAGGCAGATGTGCGATACGCCATGCGGTACGGCAATCCGTCGATACCCGACCAGCTGGCGGCGATGAAGGAAGCTGGATGCAACCGGATATTGATTGCACCGCTGTATCCGCAATATTCGGGCGCAACGACCGGGACAGTGCATGACGAGGCATATGCTGCATTGACGGCGATGCGGTGGCACCCCGCCATCCGCACGTTGCCGCCCTATCACGACGATCCAGCCTATATCGGCGCGCTCAAGGCATCGGTTGAAGCCTCGTTGGCTAAATTGGATTTCACGCCCGACGCACTGGTGGTCAGTTTTCACGGCATGCCCGAGCGCACATTATATTTGGGCGATCCCTATCATTGCCATTGCCAGAAAACAGCACGGTTACTGTCCGAAGCAATGGGCCGGGAATTGGTCGTCAGTTTTCAGTCACGTTTTGGCCGTGCCAAATGGCTGGAGCCGGCGACCGACGACACGATTATGCGGCTTGCCCGCGAGGGCAAAAAGAAAATTGCGATATTTGCGCCCGGGTTTTCGGTCGATTGCCTCGAAACGCTCGAAGAACTGGCCATTCAGGGTCATGAGCAATTTGAAGAGGCCGGGGGCACGCACTATGCCTATCTACCTTGTCTGAACGATAGCGACATCGGTATGAACATGCTGGAAACGCTCATCCGCCGCGAACTGTCCGGCTGGTTATGAATACATATGCGCTAACGCTTGCGTCAACTTGCGCTTGCTGGCTGGCTGATTAATCTTCACTGCAAATCAAAGACAAAAAGCAGGAGAGAGAATCTATGACACGCGTTGCGGTGGTGACCGGCGGTACTCGAGGTATCGGTGAAGCAATCAGCCTGAAACTCAAAGAAAAGGGCCGTTTGGTTATCGCCAATTATGGCGGGAACGATGCCGCTGCAAGGGCATTTTCGGAACGCACCGGAATAGCGGTCAGCAAATGGGACGTCGGCGATCACAAAAGTTGCATCGACGCCTGTGCAGCGATTGAGGCCGAATATGGCCAAATCGACATCATGGTCAATAATGCCGGCATCACCCGAGATGCGACAATGGTCAAAATGACCTTTGAACAATGGGACGAGGTTATCCGCGTCGATCTTACCGGCTGCTTCAACATGGCAAAGGCGGTATTTGCCGGAATGCGTGAACGCAAATGGGGGCGGATCGTCAATATCGGTTCGGTCAACGGGCAGGGCGGTCAGATTGGGCAGGTCAATTATGCTGCCGCGAAATCGGGCATTCACGGCTTCACCAAATCGCTGGCTGCTGAAGGTGCGCGCCATGGCGTTACTGCCAACGCAATCGCGCCAGGTTATATCGGCACCGAAATGCTGGCGACTATCCCCGAAAATGTCATGGAAAAGATTGTTGCACAAATTCCAGTGGGGCGGTTGGGGCAACCGGACGAAATCGCCCGCGGTGTCGAATTCCTGACAAGCGACAACGCCGGTTTCATCACCGGATCCACGCTGTCGATCAACGGTGGCCAGCATATGTATTGATGCTAGAGTCGGCGGATGACCGATATTTATCATCCGCCGGTAAAGCGCAGCATGACGATTGCAGGGCACCAGACATCAATCAGTCTGGAGCCGTTATTTTGGGATTCGTTGAAACGTGCTGCTGAAACGCGCCAACTGCCGGTGAATGCGCTTGTTGCGCAAATAGACGTGCAGCGGTTGGATTCGGAAACGCCTTGCGGATTGGCTAGCGCAATCCGTCTATGGCTGGTGGCGAATGCATAAAAAAGTACCGTCACAAAAATGTGTGACGGTACGATAGCGACCCGAAATATCTCGAAATTCTCTAATTATACTTTTCGAAACCTGTGCAGGCAGACGGAAATTGTACCGCGATACAACCGGAGGAGGGAACCGGATAAATTACTTACGCCTCTCACGTCGAGGGAGGGTAGATCAAGGCGTCTTGAGTTGCGGGACTTACCGTCAACCTGCCTAACGAAAATGGACGAAGACCAAGAGAAGTCCAATACCGCATTTGGCCTATACGGTACTAACGCTGTAAATTAGGTTATAATCCGGCTTCGACGGCGATCCGTACTGCATCGGCAGCATTCGATGTCGACAATTTTTTGAACATCAGCATGCGGTGCATTTGAACCGTCTTCTCGCTGAGTGACAGGCGGAAGGCAATTTGCTTTGTCCTGAAACCCTGCGCCATTTGCTGCAATATCTCGCGCTGACGTGGGGACAGTCTGTCCACGATTTCAGCAGCCTGTTGCTGGCGGACGACCGCGATACTTTCTTCTTCGGGAAGGACTTCGATTTGCGAACCGACAAATAATTCCAGCTTGCCTTCGTCGTCAAACAGCGGTGCAATCATCACTGCGTTGCGAAATGGCGAACCGTCTTTGCGATAATTGATTAGCTCTGCCAGCGCCGGACGACGCGCGTGAATTGATTCCCGCAGCTTTTCTGTCTGTGAATTTTCGGTGTCAGGGCCACGTAGGAACCTGCAGTTACGTCCGATAGATTCCTCTTCGGTATAGCCGGTCATTGCGCAGAATGCCGCATTTACTGCAATGAGGGGGTTATCGGTTTGCAACGGATCACTAACGACAGTGGCGATGGGGCTATATCTTATGGCTTCGAGAACCGGGTGCCGCAGTCGCTTTGGTAACGTGGTTTGCATTGTCATTTCGTCATCACTCATGACGAAAGTGAAGCATAACGTGCGACTTGGCAAGGGGCGTCGTAATTAACCCTATTCGGACCCGACACGTTCCACGTCCGCACCGACCAGCTGGAGCTTTTCTTCAAGCCGTTCATAGCCCCGGTCGAGGTGATACAGACGGCTTACATGTGTTTCGCCTTCTGCAACCAACCCGGCAATGACCAGGCTCATCGATGCGCGCAAGTCGGTGGCCATCACAGGCGCCCCGGTCAACGACTTCACGCCATGGACAATCGCAGTGCGGCCCTTGGTTTCGATATGGGCGCCCATGCGATTGAGTTCTGGAACATGCATGTAGCGGTTTTCAAAAATCGTTTCGGTCAGTACGCTGGCGCCATCGGCCATGCACAGCATAGCCATGAACTGCGCCTGCATGTCTGTGGCAAAGCCGGGATATGGTGCTGTGGATATGGTGAGCGGCTTGAGCTTGCCGTCAGAAGCGACGCGGATTCCGCTTTTGGTTTCTTCGACGGTGACACCGGCCTGACGCAGAGCATCCACGGTCGCGTCCATCTCGCTGGCGTTGGCGCCGATCAGCTCAACATCGCCGCCGGTGATCGCGGCCGCGCAAGCGTAACTGCCCGCCTCGATCCGGTCGCTCATCACGCGATAGGTTGCACCGTGCAGACGGTCCTTGCCGTGAATGATGAGGTCGGACGTACCGATTCCTTCGATTTCAGCGCCCATATCGACCAGCAAATTGCACAGGTCGACAATTTCCGGTTCGCGCGCAGCGTTATGAAGAACACAAGTACCTTTAGCCAAGCTTGCCGCCATCAGTGCATTTTCTGTCGCGCCGACCGACACCACTGGGAAAGTATACGTACCGCCAGGAATACCGTTTCTGGCAATCGCTTTCACATAGCCAGCCGCCAGCTCGATTTCCACGCCAAAGGCTTCCAATGCTTTCAGATGGAGGTCGATGGGTCGGTTGCCGATGGCGCAGCCGCCCGGCAACGATACGGTAGCTTCGCCTGCACGCGCCACCATTGGGCCAAGCACGAGGATCGACGCACGCATTTTGCGGACCAGCTCATAAGGCGCAACTGTGGTGGTCAGCCGCGTCGCCTGAAGCGTCATGACGCGGCCGAAATCTTCGGGGCGCGATCCGGCGATGGCGGTGGAAATACCGAACTGGTTAAGCAGATGCTGGAAACCGTCGATGTCGGCCAAGCGCGGCAGGTTTCGTAACGTCAGCGGCTCATCGGTGAGCAGCGCGCAGGGAAGCAGCGTCAATGCGCTGTTCTTTGCCCCTGATATTGGAATTTTCCCCTTGAGCGCGTTGCCGCCGCGTACGATTATCTTGTCCATCGCCGGTATTTAGCGGGAATCATCTAGCTGGCAAGCGCTTCAGCCACTTGGGCCAGTCGTTCCTTGCCCCAGAACATTTCTCCATCGACGAAAAAGGTCGGAACGCCAAAGGCGCCACGTGCAGCGGCATGTTCGGTATTAGCAGCCAGTTCGGCTTTGACGTCTGCGTCGTCGGCCATTGCGAGTAGTGCGGCGCTATCCAATCCCGCCTCATCGAGTACATTCTTTACCACCAATGGATCGCCGGTGTTCGCGCCGTCTTCCCACATCGCTGTCATGATCGTTTCGACATAAGGCATGAAACAGCCGAGATGCTGTGCCGCCACCGCACCGCGCATCAGGTAAAGCGAGTTGATCGGGAAATGCGGGTTCATCTTGAACGGCAGCCGGTGCGCTTTGACGAATCGGTCAAACTCCAGCATTTCATAATTACGCTTGGCCGGCGTTTCTGCGTAGCGGATGAGCGGTGCCTGATTGTTGGTCAGCTTGAACAACCCGCCGAGCAGCACTGGAGTATAAATTACCTCCGCCCCTGTTCGCGCGCAAATCTCGGGCAGCAATTTGTGCGCCAGATAGCTGTTGGGGCCACCAAAATCGAAGAGGAATTCAAAGCTTTTGACCACTAAAATGTCTCCGCCCATGGCCGCAGATCCATTTCATGAGTCCAAGCGCTGCGATGCTGTTTGTGAAGGGCAACATATTGCGCGGCAATGGCGTCGGGCGAAAGCACCTTGTCCGTCGCTTTGGCTTCGTCGAAATCTGGGCGCAGTCCGCGAATGAATTCTGTATCGATGCCGCCGTCGATAACAACATGCGCAACGTGGATATTTTGAGGCCCCAATTCACGCGCCATCGATTGTGCCAACATCCGCAGCGCGCCCTTTGCGCCGGAGAAGGCAGAAAAGCCCTTGCCTCCGCGAACGCTCGCAGTTGCGCCTGTAAAGATGATCGTGCCCGATTGCCGATCAACCATGCGCTTGGCAACCTCGCGGCCCATCAGGAAGCCCGAAAACGCGGCCATTTCCCAAACCTTACGATAAACCTGCGCGGTCGTTTCAAGCACAGAAAAGTTCACATTCGCGCCGATGTTGAACACCGCAACTTCGATTGGTCCGACATCGCGTTCGATGGCATCCACCATCGCAACGACCTCTTCTTCAATACGCGCATCCCCGGGATAGGCCCGGGCGGCAAAGCCTCCATCGCGGATCGATTGTGCGAGCGCTTCGAGCTGTTCAGTATTGCGGCTGCGGCGATTGACGCAAGCGGTCAGGCCTTCGCGCGCAAATGCTTTGGCAATCGCCCCGCCCGTTGCGTCGCCTGCACCCACAATCAAAGCAGCCGCCATGTGATTCTCCTTTGTCACTAGATTAGCTATGATAATCATAGTAACAAGTGATTTATGCCGAAGCGCACTAACATCGACACCAGTTATTGCCCTGTCGCCAAATCGGCGGACGTTATCGGTGATCGGTGGACCCTGCTAATTTTACGGGAAATGTTTTTTGGACGATGCCGGTTTGACGATTTTCAGTCGAACACCGGCGCGACACCGCAAATGCTGGCCGACCGGTTACGACAGTTGACGCAACATGGTGTGGTTGCCCGCGAACCATATCAGCAACGCCCGCTTCGATACCAATATGAGCTTACGGATAAGGGCAAGGACCTGTTTTCGGTACTATATGCGATGCGCAACTGGGCCGAACGCTGGTGTCGCGCAGAAGGCGCACCATTGGCGATACAATATACTCATCGCGCATGCGGACATGATGTGGGGCTGGAAACAACTTGCCCAAATTGCGGCGAGGCGCTGCGTTATGGCGATCTCAAGGGATCGATTAGCGCCTAAGCCTTCTCAAGCGTGCATTGCAGCGGATGCTGGTTCTTTGCGGCGAAATCCATGACTTGGGTCACTTTGGTTTCGGCGACTTCATATGTGAATATGCCGCACACGCCGACGCCTTTCTGGTGGACATGCAGCATCACGCGGGTCGCCTGATCGGTATCCATAGAGAAGAAAGCCTTCAGCACATGGACTACAAACTCCATCGGCGTGTAGTCATCGTTGAGCAGCAGTACCTTATACTGGCTGGGCTTCTGTGTTTTGGGGCGGGTGCGCGTCGCAAGGCCGACGCCGGGACGTCCGGTTCCAGCGTCTTTGTCGTCGTCATCGTCGATCATGAAAATCTGCATGTCGGTAAAATAGGATAGGGCAGGGGGGCTGCGCAAGCCCCGTTTGTCGCCAAAGGGCAACTATTCAAAAAGAAACCGCCCTTTCCACGCGGAAAAGGACGGTTTCATATTTCATGCGCCGGTTCGCTCGAGCTTTCCACCGCCTTTAGGAGGAGGAGAGAGGGCGGCAGGTGCTCAGAAACGCACCGGCACAATCTTCAATGAAAGCTTATGCAGCCTTCTTGAAAAGCTCAGTCGTCGCCGCGATGCGGTTCGAAATTGGCTGGAACATGTCGCTGACCAGCTTGACCATCGCTTCGGTGTTCTTCGAAGTCTGTGCAACAGCAACGTCAAAGCTCTTGCGAGCAAATTCGCCCTGCAACTTGACGAAATCGGTAGGCGACTTGACTGCAGTCATTTCCTTGACAGCAACCTGTGCTTCTTCGAAATTCTTCTTTGCATATTCGATGTTGGTCTTGCCCATGTCCTGCGCGCCCTTGGCGACAATCTTGGCAGCTTCAACCATCGCTTCTACGTTCGCCTTGTTGAATTCAACGGCGTCAGCGGCATATTTCTTGCCTTTTTCAGCAGCTTCAGTTGCCTTCTCGCGAATGTCTGCGAAATATTCGGTTGCCTTTTCGGCGGTAGCTTTAACAGTATCGGTCATCTTTGTTACTCCTTGAGCAATCGGGGTGGGTTCGACAGAAACAATTTTCGTAACCAGCGCTGCAGTAGGCTTCGCGGCCTTAACCGGCGCACGCTTGACAGCTTTGACCGGGGCAGGCTTTGCGATTTTCGCTACAGCAGGTTTTGCAATCTTCACCGGAGCAGGCTTTGCGGCCTTAACCGGAGCTGGAACAACCTTCGCTGCTTCAGGAGCGGGCGTTTCCGCCTTAACCTGTGTAGCAACCGGGGTTGCAGCTGCAGGAGCAGTTGTTTCGACCGCTGGCTTTGCAGTATCGGTCGTCACTGAAGTATTTGCATTGCTGGCCATATCGAGCACCATTTCTGTTGTGTTGCACTGCACAATAATGAATCGGGCAGATTATGTCAACGAAAAATGTTGCAGTGCACAAAAATGTGATATTCGGCGTTACTCGGCCAATGTCAGGCGTTCAAACCGGTCATAATGATGATCTGCAGAACCGAACTGGTTCTCGATCATCGTTGCCCGCTTGAAATAATGACCAATGGCCAGTTCCTGCGTTATGCCGATACCGCCATGTGTCTGGATGGCGTTCTGCCCGACGAATTTTGCTGAACGGGACACCTTCGCCTTGCACGCCGATACCGCAGCCATGCGTTCCGCGGCTGGCAGGTCGAGCTTAAGTGTTGCCATTGTAGTCATCGATTTCGATTGCTCGACTTCCATGAACATATCGACCATCCGATGCTGCAATACCTGAAAGCGCGAGATCGGCTGACCAAACTGGTTGCGCTGCTTCGCATATTCAAGCGTACCCTCATGCAGCTTGAAAGTCACGCCGCAGGCTTCGGCGCACACTGCGACGGTAGCTTCGTCGACAATCTGTTCGATTAGCGGCAGGCCAGAGCCTTCGCCGCCAAGCAACGCATCACCCGGGATGGCGACATTTTCGAAATAGACTTCGGAGGCTTGGAAACCATCAACCGTCGGATAATCGCGCCGGACGATGCCGGGTGATTTGGCGTCGATCAGGAACAATGAAACGCCGCCTGCTTCGCTGCCCGACCCGCCCGTGCGTGCGGTTACCAGCAAATGCGTTGCCCAAGGCGCAGCGTATACCACGCCTTTGTGGCCGTTCAACACGTAGCCCGCGCCATCCTTTTTTGCGGTGGTACGGATATTTGCGAGATTATAGCGCCCCTGCGGTTCGGCATAAGCGAAGGCAATGATGACATTGCCCGTGATGATTTCCGGAATGACCGCATCGGCCACTGCGCCGCCAACTGCTTTCAGTGCGCCGCCACCTAAGACCACTGTTTGGAGGTAAGGTTCGATTGCGATGACCTTGCCAAGCTCTTCCATGATGAGGGCGTTTTCCAGATGCCCGCCACCCAAGCCGCCGTGCTCTTCACTAAACGCCGCGCCGAGCATGCCGAGATCCTGTGCTAATGCTTTCCAGATACCCACATCGCGGCCGCCATCGCTGGCGATCATCTTGCCGCGCGAGTCGAAATCGTAGGTATCTGCCAGAAAGCGGCTGAGTGTCTCGCGGATCATGTCCTGCGTTTCGGTGTAGGTGAAATCCATTATAGGCCTCTCAAATTATATTTTGTGCCATCCCCGCTTCCGCGAGGATGGCATGATATTTCCGCGTGATTTAGGATTAAATCCCAAGCACCATCTTGGCGATAATGTTGCGCTGGATCTCGTTCGATCCGCCGTAAATCGTCGTCTTGCGCGCATTGAAATAGGTTGGCGCGGCGCGGTGGGCGTAGTCGGGGCCGATGGGATGCTCGTTGTCACCCTCGCCAAAACCGCGAAAATATGGCGCGCCATAATGGCCGACTGCTTCCAAAGCGAGTTCAGTAATCCGCTGCTGGATTTCGCTACCCTTGATCTTGAGCAAGCTCGATTCCGGTCCCGGGCCCTTGCCAGCGGCGACGCCAGCCAAGCTGCGCAACTCGGTAAATTCGAGCGCAGTCAGATCAATCTCAAGCTCGGACACCTTGCGTTTGAAAAATGCGTTGGCAAGCAAAGGCTTGTCGCCGTCCATTTCGGTCCGTGCGATCTCCTTAATCTTTTCAACGCCGCGCTTCGAGCGGGCAACAGCGGCAATGCCGGTGCGTTCGTGGGCGAGCAGGAACTTGGCGCAGGTCCAGCCCTTATTCTCTTCATATACGCGCTGGTCGACGGGGACGCGAACGTCCTCAAGCCAAACTTCGTTGACTTCATGCTCGCCGCCCAATGTGATGATTGGACGAACCGTGACGCCCGGCGATTTCATATCGATAAGCAGGAAGCTGATGCCTTCCTGCGCTTTAGCGTCGTTATCGGTGCGGACGAGGAAGAAACCCCAATCCGCATGCTGCGCCATCGTGGTCCAGGTCTTCTGACCGTTAACAATATAATGGTCGCCGTCACGCACTGCCTTGGTGCGCAGCGAAGCAAGGTCGGAACCGGCGCCGGGTTCGGAATAACCCTGACACCACCAGTCATCGCCCGACAATATTCCCGGCAGGAAGCGGGCTTTCTGCTCGGGTGTACCAAAGGTGTAGATCACAGGACCGACCATCGACAGGCCAAAGGGCATGGTGCCGACGCAATCGGCATGTGCCAATTCTTCAGACCAGATAAAGCGCTGCGTTGGGGTCCAGCCCGTGCCACCATATTCAACCGGCCATGCTGGCGCGATCCAGCCTTTTTTGGCGAGAATGCGATGCCATGACAGGAAATCTTCCTTGGAAAGGTCATGCCCTTCGTCTTGGACCGAGCGCAGATTTTCAGGGTAGTTCTCGGCGATGAAAGTGCGCACTTCCTGCTGGAATGCGATTTCTTCGGGGCTGAATTCCAATTGCATCGTGACTCTCCTCAAATGCGTTGTTTGCTGGATACTAGACGTTTACGTAAACGTCAACCACTGGATTTGGATGGCGGGGCTGCAAAACTGAAAAAACCTGCTGTCGAATTTGTACTAGTAGACCAAGCTAGGGCGGCATATAGCCGCAGTCGAGGGTCGCACCACAATACGGTATTTTTTTCAGGGCGTGCCAATCACACGCGCTGCAAAGGAAGGATTATGATGCGACTTATATTATCTGCATTGCTTACTGGCGCGATGATGGCTTCCGCTGCACCTGCAGCCGCCAAAGAAGACAAGTCTTCGGCCAAAAAGGCGCAAGACAAAAACATGACCGAAATTCCGGTCTGCACGCGCAAGCTGGGTTCCGTTGCGATCACCGAACCTGAAACCAAATGGTGGAGCGAGTTGGGGCTTTCCAACCCCGAAGCTGTCATCAAATTTTTCGTTCAAAAGTCCGGCTGCTTTTCTCTTGTTGACCGCGGTGGTGGTCTTGCGGCACGTGCCGTAGAGCGTGCACTCGCCGACTCTGGTGAGTTGCAGGAAGGGTCGAACATCGGCAAGCGGCAGGTGAAGGCTGCCGACTATGTGATCGTACCCGACATCATCAGCCGCAACAGCAACTCGGGTGGCAGCGGCATTGCGGGTGGTTTGGCCGGTGCGCTCGGCGGACGGTTCATCGGCGGCTTGGTCGGTGGACTGAAGGTTTCAAAGAAAGAAGCCAGTGTTTCGCTTTCGGTCGTCAATGTGCGGACCACCGAAATTGCGGCGCTTAGCGAAGGCTATTATCGCAAATCCGACCTCAGCTGGGGCGCAGGCGGCGGCGCATGGTGGGGCGGTGGTCTGGCTGGTGCTGGTGGCGGCAGCTATCAGAATAGCGACATCGGCCAAGTCATCGTGCTCGCCTATCTCGATGCGTATAAGAAAATGGTCGGCGAGCTAGGCGGCCTGCCCGAAAATGCGAGCGCAGCGGCACCACAGGCCCAATAGATATATGGTGGGGCGCGAATGTATCGCGCCCTTTCAGCTATCGGGTTTTTACATAGCTACCAGGCGCTGATTCCAGAGCCTTAAGCTTGCCTTGGCCGGGGATACGTGCGCCTTTTGCCGCTACCTGTTTGTTGCCATGTCCAGTCAGCCAAATCTGCCAATCGGGCCACCAGCTACCCTTGGTTTCGGTGGCACCTTCGATGAATTCATCGAGTGATGCAGGTTTGGAACCATTGGTCCAATATTGATATTTCTGTTGCACCGGCGGATTGACCACACCCGCAATATGCCCGCTGCCTGCCAGCACGAATTTGATTGGGCCAGTGAAATGGTCCTGCATTTTCCAAACGCTTTCGGCGGGTGCGATATGGTCTTCGCGGCCTGCCTGAATATAGGTTGGCGTTTTGACCTTGGTCAAATCAATCGGTGTCCCGAGCGCCGACATCTCTCCGGGAATGACGAGTTTGTTGTCGCGATATAGGTCGCAAAGATATTCGCGGTGCCACCTCGCTGGCAGGTTGGTGACGTCGCCGTTCCAGTGGAGCAGGTCGAATGCAGGATATTCCTCACCCAGCAGGTAATTTTTGACGACCGTGGACCAAATCAAATCCTTGCCGCGCAGCAGGTTGAAGCTGAGTGCGAGAAAACGGCCATCGAGATAACCTTGCGGCGCAGCTAAAGCTTCCACCATCTTAAGCTGATTATCGTCGATAAAGTTCAGCAACTCGCCACCACGCGAGAAATCGATTTGCGCGGTGAAGAACGTTGCACTGCGTACCTTGTTCGCTTGGCCATTGGCGGCAAGTATGGCCAGCGTCGCCGCAAGAGTGGTTCCGGCAACGCAATAGCCGATGGTGTGAACGTCATCTACCTTGAGTGCGCCGCAAACCGTATCGATCGCATCGATCTGCGCTGCGATATAATCGTCCCAGACGACGTCTTTCATTGAGCTGTCGGCAGACTTCCACGAGACCACGAACACCGAGATGCCTTGGTCCACACAATATTTGATGAAACTTTTTTCGGCGGTTAAATCGAGGATGTAGAAACGGTTGATCCACGGCGGGAAGATGATCAGCGGCGTTTCAAGAACCTTTTCGGTGGTCGGCTCATATTGCAGCAGCTGGTAAAGCGGCGTCTGGTGGACAACTTTGCCAGATGTTGCTGCAATATTCTCGCCAAGCTTGAACGCCTCCGAATCGGTATGGGTGAGTTGCCCGCGCTGCATGTCGTGCATCAGATGCTGCATGCCTGACATCAGGCTCGCACCTTTTGTTTCGACTGCTTTTTCGAGCGCAACCGGGTTGGTGAACGGCGAGTTGGCAGGGCTCATCGCTTCGACGACGGTGCGGATGGCAAAACCGATTTTCGCTTTTTCAGCTTCGGGAATATTATCAAGCTGCTCAGCTGCACCAAGCATATAATCCGACATCACCTGATAACCCTGCCGGACCAGGTCGAACACAGGATGTTCCCATTGCGGACTGGAAAAACGGCGGTCTTTAGGATCGATCTTGTCCCGTCCGGCCTTGGCGAGCGGCGCGAGAACCTGTCCCCAGGCGTCAAGGGCGCTTCGGTAAGCGGTCAACGGATCTGTCGAAACCGCACCCGCGCCTTCGATCATTTTGGTAAATTGCTCGGGGTCCATGAAGGGCGGAAATTTCGGTGAATCGACCATATGTATTGCATAACCCAAGCGCGGCTTTTGTCGAAGCATCGTTTTGTTGTGCGGTGCAGCATGGACATTCAAAGAAAAAGGGCGCAATGGGCGCGATATATGACATTTGAAAATATTCCACCGCTTCTCGACGAAGCGCTTTCCGCCCGTGGCTACACCACGCTGACGCCCGTACAATCCGCTGTAATCGCCGCTGAAGCCGAAGGTCGCGACCTCGTCGTGTCGGCGCAGACCGGTTCGGGAAAGACCGTCGCCTTTGGCCTCGCCATGGCGCCGCAGATACTCGACGGTGGTATGGTCAGCCTTGCCCGCGAACCTGCCGCTTTGATTATCGCACCGACCCGTGAGCTTGCGTTGCAGGTAAGTCGCGAACTGATGTGGCTTTATGCCAAGGCCGGCGTGCGCATTGCCACCTGCGTTGGGGGCATGGATGCATCGAAGGAACGGCGCGCATTGAATCAGGGTGCGCAAATAGTTGTCGGTACTCCTGGCCGCTTGCGCGATCACCTCGAACGCGGCGCACTTGACCTGTCGGCCTTGAAGGTCGCAATACTCGATGAAGCCGACGAAATGCTCGACATGGGTTTTCGGGAAGAGCTTGAGGAAATCCTCAACGCGACGCCCGAAGGCCGCCGGACATTGTTGTTCTCGGCCACAATGCCAAAGCCTATCGTCTCGCTGGCCAAGCGTTATCAGCAGGACGCCTTGCGTATCTCGACCGTCGGCGAAGACCGCGGCCATGGTGACATCAGCTATCAGGTCGTGACCGTCGCTCCGCCAGACATCGAAAATGCCGTGGTCAATCTACTTCGTTTGCACGAGGCTGAAACCGCAATACTGTTCTGTGCGACGCGCGAGAATGTCCGCCATCTCCATGCAAATCTGACCGAACGCGGCTTTAATGTCGTGGCGCTTTCGGGTGAGCATTCCCAGTCTGAGCGAAATCAGGCGCTGCAGGCCTTGCGCGATCGCCGCGCAAGGGTGTGTGTTGCGACCGACGTCGCCGCACGCGGCATCGATCTTCCCAACCTGTCGCTCGTTGTCCACGTAGAACTGCCGCGTGATGCCGAAGGTCTTCAACACCGTTCGGGCCGTACTGGCCGCGCTGGCCGCAAAGGCACCGCAGTGCTCATTGTTCCCTATCAGCGCCGCAAGCGCGTTGAATCGATGCTGCGCGGTGCCAAGATTGAAGCCGACTGGATCAAGGTTCCAACCGCTGCCGACATTCGGGCGAAGGACCATGAGCGCTTGCTCGAAACCCTGCTAACGCCGGTTGAGGTCGAAGACGAAGACCGCGCTTTGGGTGCAAAGCTACTCGAAACCATGTCGGCTGAAGATATTGCCGCTGCTTTGGTCCGCGTCCATCGCGCCAAAATGCCGCAAGCCGAAGACATGCTCGACGACGGTAGCCGCGAACGTCCGCAGGACAGCCATCGTGCAGGGTTCGATGATTCGGTCTGGTTTACGCTCAACATCGGACGGCGCAACAATGCCGATCCAAAATGGATATTGCCGTTACTGTGCCGCCGCGGTGGCGTAACCAAGAACGACATTGGTGCTATCCGTATCGCGGCAAACGAGACGCATGTCGGCATTGCTGCCGCTGCCGTCGCGAAATTTGCTAAGGGCATATCGCAACCTGGCCGTGACGAAGATAATGATGTCGAGATCGTGCAGGCCAGCGGCCCACCCCGCGAAGCCGCGCGCGATAACAAACGCATGGGCCGTGATGGCGGCCGCGACGGAGGACGTCCACAGCGCCCGCAGCTCGGCGTAAGCTCTGGTGGACCGCGTGGTGACGGTCCTCGCGGTGGCGGCGGCCCTCGTGGCGGTGGTCCTCGCGGTGCAGGCGGTCCGCCCAGAGACGGTGCACGGCCTTTCCGTTCGGATGGTCCGCCCCCGTCGAAGCACGGCGTTAAGCACAAGGCAAAGGGCAACCGGCCGCGCTAGTGCTATAGTTTTTCTGGAAATGGGTGAAAACTTCGCCCATGAAGGCCGCTCTTGAAACCCTCGAACCGGAAACGGGAGCAAATGTCCGAAGAATTCTACCGCATCAAGCGTCTGCCGCCTTATGTCATCGCTGAAGTCAATGCGATGCGTGCGGCGGCCCGAGCGGCTGGAGAGGACATAATCGACCTTGGCATGGGCAACCCGGATCTGCCGCCGCCACCGCACGTAATCGAAAAGCTTTGTGAGGTTGCGCGCAAGCCAGATGCGCATGGCTATTCGGCTTCCAAAGGCATCCCCGGTCTTCGTAAGGCGCAGGCCAATTATTATGGCCGCCGCTTTGGCGTCGATGTCGATCCCGAACATGAAGTTGTGGTGACGATGGGATCGAAGGAGGGGCTCGCCAGCCTAGCGACAGCTATCACTGCGCCCGGGGATGTCGTACTCGCGCCCAATCCCAGCTATCCAATCCACACCTTTGGTTTTATTATCGCAGGCGCGACCATCCGTTCGGTGCCCACGACGCCGGACGAAAACTACTTCCGGTCGCTCGAACGCGCGATGGCATTCACCGTACCGCGCCCTTCGATATTGGTGGTGAATTACCCGTCGAACCCGACAGCCGAAACCGTTGACCTCGCATTCTACGAACGGCTGGTCGCTTGGGCAAAGGAGAACAAGGTCTGGATATTATCGGACCTTGCCTATTCCGAACTTTACTTCGACGGTAATCCGACGCCTTCGATCCTTCAGGTGAAGGGCGGCAAGGATGTCGCGGTTGAATTTACCTCGCTATCCAAAACCTATTCGATGGCTGGATGGCGCGTCGGTTTTGCCGTCGGTAACCGGCAGCTCATCGCCGCGATGACCCGGGTAAAAAGCTATCTCGATTATGGTGCCTTTACGCCAATTCAAGCTGCTGCCTGCGCCGCGCTCAATGGACCGCAGGACATTGTCGAACAGAACCGCCAGCTTTATCACAAACGCCGCGACATATTGGTTGAGGCATTTGGCCGCGCTGGGTGGGACATACCCCCGCCGAAGGCCTCAATGTTCGCATGGGCACCATTACCTCCCGCGCTGGCCCATCTGGGCAGCCTGGAATTCTCCAAACAGATGCTCACCCATGCCAAGGTCGCGGTGGCACCGGGCGTTGGTTATGGTGAAGACGGTGAAGGGTTCGTCCGCATCGCGATGGTCGAGAACGAACATCGCCTGCGCCAAGCCGCACGCAATGTGAAAGCTTATCTCAAGTCGATGGGTGTCAATACACCCGGCCAGTCCAAAGCAATCTAATATGGCCCGTTCTGATTTTGCCTTTCATCACCGCTTGCGTGTGCGCTGGTCCGAGACCGACGCGCAGGGCGTCGTGTTCAACGCGCGCTACCTCGATTATGCTGATGTCGCGATAACCGAATATTGGCGTGCGGTTAAATTCCGCGATTACGCCAATGGTGAACCGCTGGAATTTCACGTAAAGAAAGCGACAGTCACATGGTTCGCGCCGATCAAGCCAGATGAGCTTATCGAACTCATGGCGCGGACTGTAGCGACAGGGCGGACCAGTATGACGCAGATTGTCGAAATTCACGGGGCCACCGACGACGGTTCAGACGATTTGCGCGCGACGGTGGACTTGGTTAGTGTCCATGTTGACCTTGAGGAGCATAGGCCAATTCCGCTTCCGCTGTGGGTGGCGGAGGTCTTTGTCCAATTCGACCAGCGTGCATCGGCTGCGACGCTTGCCTCTCGAAATTCCTGAGTCTACATCGTCGCCATGAATTCACTGCGGAAAATTGCGCTTTTTGGCGTGTCGGTTTGTGGTTTGGCAGGGTGTACGCCCGCTCGTGAGAATGACCAAAGACTGGAAACGTCGACCGAATTCCCCCGACCCGACCGATCGGTATCCGAAGCAGGCGATACGCAATTTTCGACCGAAGCGGCGCGTGATGAAGCTGGCGAAGCCGAGTTCGTCATGGACTGGGCAGGTATTAAACTCGGCACCACCGTTGCAGATATCGGCGCGGGTGAGGGCTATTATACCATCCGTCTGGCCGAACGCGTTGGCCCTAAAGGTCGCGTTCTTGCCCAGGACATCAACCGGGGCGCGCTCGACCGCTTGGGCGAGCGTGTGACGCGGGACCGATTGGACAATGTCGCGATTAAGGAAGGCGCGATTGACGACCCGCGCCTGCCGGATAACAGCTTTGATCGCATATTCATGGTCCATATGTACCATGAGGTCGACGAGCCTTACGCGTTCCTGTGGCGGCTTCGCTCTGCCTTGGCCAAAGATGGTCAGGTGATCGTCGTCGACCGCGACCGCCCAACAGATCAGCATGGCATCCCACCCAAGCTTTTGTTCTGTGAATTCGAAGCCTTGGGCTATCGGCTCACCGGCTTTAGTGAGCAATTGAACCTCGGGGGATATATCGCTCGGTTTGAACCTGGAGCTAAGCGGCCGCAGCCATCAGATATAACACCCTGCGCTACAAAGAAAAAATGACCCCCAACCCCTTTGGGGGTGGAGGGCCAAATACGGATTGCCTCGTTGGGGTTCGGGGGATGGCAATCCGGGAAAAACTGGTTCGTTCGGCGGTATTTTATGCAGATTTTATCGGACCGCATACCAAACGACTCGACGCGTTTTTTCTAACCAGAACATTTTACATTCTTGCGTCAAAAACGCAAATTTGGTTCATTTGTGATGGTGGTACGGATGATGAGAGAGAAATTCTTTCTTTGATCAGAATTAATTCGGCGCAGCAAACAAGTGTTCAGTGGCCGTCAAATCCGATCAAACTACCGACTGCAATCCCGCGCGCGTCCAATTTTGCCGCTCCGCCCAACTCGGGCAAGTCGACAATGAACAGCGCCTGCTGAACAACACCACCGCCCTGCGTAATCAGGTCAACGCCTGCCATCGCCGTCCCACCGGTGGCGATAAGGTCGTCCACCAGCACCACTTTTTGTCCTGGCCGCACATGGCCGACGTGCATCTCAATCCGGTCGGTACCATATTCGAGCGCATAATCGGTGCCGATCTTTTCGCCGGGCAGCTTTCCCGGTTTGCGCAGCATCAGCTTGCCGAGTCCAAGCGCATAAGACAGCCCCGCCGCCACTATGAAGCCGCGCGCTTCGATCCCGGCGATTAGCTCGGTATCGGGTGCAACCATTGCAGCGAGACGGTCGATAGTTGCCCGAAACCCGGGCCCGTCTAGCAGCAATGTCGAGACGTCCCGGAACAAAATTCCTGGCTTCGGATAATCCGGAATGTCGCGAATCAGCGCAGCGAGGTCAGAATTGTCGGTCATGCGCGAGAAGTGCCGTGAACCGCGTAGAATATCAAAGGAAAATCTGAAATTATCGAAAAACAATAAAGTACTTGACGCAGTACGATGCGAGATATATTGATAAACAATAATATCAATATTGGAGATCGATATGACACAAATCGCAGATAACCGCATATTGCGGATTACCAGGCTACTGGTGTTCCTGATAATGGGCTTTGTAGCAGTTGGCGGTGCCGTGCTGGCGCTGGTCAGCGTCGGGCTTCCCATATTCTGGACCGACGTTCTCGCCGAAATTGCCAAGGCAAAGCCGGGCATCGACACGAGCAGCCTGCTTCCCGGCTTGCTGGCGATATTCGCGCTGGGCATTTTGGTGCTTGGCTTGCTCTGGACCATGATGCGTAAATTGCTCAATATCATCGACAGTGTTGAGGATGGAAACCCCTTCATCATGGCAAATGCCGTCCGTTTGCGTGCCATTGGCTGGATGATGGTTGGGGTCCAAATCGTGGGCCTGCCCTTGGCAACTGCCGCAGGCAACGTCGCCGACCTTTTTGGCGAGAATGACGTCGGGTTCGACTTGCCGCTCAACGGCATCCTCGCCATCCTGCTCGTGTTCATCCTCGCTGGAATCTTCGAACGCGGCGCTGAAATGCGCGAAGAGCTGGAAGGAACCGTCTGATGCCAGTTACCGTAAAACTCGACGATCTGCTCTACGCAAAGCGGATGACGCTTACCGAGCTTGCCGAACGCGTCGATATCACGCTTGCCAACCTGTCGATCCTGAAAACCGGGAAAGCAAAGGCAATTCGCTTTTCCACGCTTGAGAGCATTTGCAAGGTGCTTGAATGTCAGCCAGGCGACCTGCTTGGTTTCGAAGCAGGGGAAGGCTGATGCAACTTGCGTTCAAAATCTCCATTCCGCCAAGGTTGTTGATCCTGATAATGTTGGTTGCGGCGACAGGACTAGTCCTTAGTTAAGTTCCAAACAGGCGTTCCTGAAAAATGCGGCTCCGAAATGGGGCCGCATTTTTGGTTCAGATAAAGGCACTGATATCGCGAAATCGGGGTTTCAAGCGTGAATGCCAAATGAATGAGCGCTGGCTTCACTCGGCTCGCCGTCACTGGCGCACGGCACGTCCGGAGTTGCATCCCCGATAGCTGCGACGAACCGTTTCAATCCTGTCCATACAGACAGGAGATTGAAAATGACCCGAGCACATAAGCTTAACATCGCTGGAAAGACCGCGATTATCGCCGCACTCATGGGTGGCTCGTCTTTATCTTTCGCACAAGATGCCGCACCAATGGCCACAGCACCCGCATCACCAGCACCTGTTGCCGCGCCGGCGTCTGAGCCGATTTTCACCCCACCAGCCGTAGTCCGCACGCTGCCCACTGAAAATGATGTGGTCAATGCAGCTGCCGCGCAAGAAGCAGCAGCCGAGACTACCTCGCGACGAGAGCCTAGCGCTGTTGCGAATTCCCCAGCCAGGTCGCGTACATCAGCGCCAATACGCGCAGCCACGCCACTGGCCGCAGCGCGGACCGACGCAGTCGCTCCAGACGCTTCTAGTGAAATGACCACCGAGGTTACGCCGCCTTTGACCGATGCGATTGAGCCTGCTGGCTCAACGATTGAGGATGCAGTCGCAGTTGCGCCGGTTAGTCAGGCATCCACGACGCCAGAAAACAGTATTTCTTCCGAAGATCTAACCTTGGTTGGAGGCATAGCTGCTGCATTGGGGGCAATCGGACTTGGCGCTGTATTCGCTTCGCGTCGCCGTCGAAAGGTTGTGATCGTTGACCGTGCCGAAACGGTCAATGTTGATCGCGCGTATGTCGCGCCCCAACCAATACGTGATGATCCCGCATTCCAGAGATTTGCAGCTGCGCCAAAACCGGAACGGGTTATTCATCGTGCGCCGATTACGACGCGGCCTGATGTGCCAGTTACAGACCCGCTGTTCAGCACTCCGGTAATAACTGGTCCAATTACTGACCCGTTATTTGCGCCGCGTAACGATGTGGAGATTCCGATCACTGACCCGCTGTTTGCAAAGCATGATCGTTATGTAGGCCGCGCGACTGGGGCTCATACAACACAACGCGAGCCTGAACCCGTCAACTGATTGTGCCTTTGCGCCACACTTCAATCTTGGAACGAAAATGGGCGGCCTATCGCTAGGCCGCCCATTTCTGTTTCCCGTAAGGGAGAACCGATTACTTCAGTTCGACGGTGCCGCCGGCTGCAAGGATCTTCGCCTTGATTTCTTCGGCTTCGGCCTTGTTCACGCCTTCCTTGATCGCCTTTGGCGCGGACTCGACGAGAGCCTTTGCTTCGGTCAGACCAAGTGCAGTGATTGCACGGACTTCCTTGATGACAGCAATCTTGTTGCCGCCGTCGCCGGTCAGGATAACGTCGAATTCTGTCTGCTCTTCAGCAGCAGGTGCAGCAGCAGCGGCAGGGCCGGCAACAGCAACAGCAGCAGCGGCGCTAACGCCCCACTTTTCTTCCAACGCCTTTGCAAGGTCAGCCGCTTCGAGAACGGTCAACGACGAGAGTTGCTCTACGAGCTTTTCAATATCAGCCATTTAAATAACACTCCGATTTTCTGTCATATTTGTAGGGCCCGCCCAGCCGGTGGAAACCATGGGACGCAGCCGGTTTAAGTCAAAAATTTACGCTGCCTCTTGGTCAGCATAGGCACCAAATACGCGTGCCAATTTCGCCGCCGGTGCGGTCGTGAGTTGAGCAATCTTCGTTGCCGGCGCTTGTACAAGCCCGATAATCGTAGAGCGCAACTGGTCGAGCGATGGCAATGAAGCCAGCGCCTTTACACCGTTTACATCTAGGAACGTGTCACCCATCGCACCGCCGACAATTTCTAACTTGTCATTGGTCTTGGCGAACTCGACTGCAACCTTGGCGGCGGCAACCGGGTCCGACGATGTGGCGAGCGCGGTAGGGCCGGTAAGCAATTCAGCTACCGATCCATATTGCGTTCCATCGAGAGCGATCTTGGCAAGACGGTTCTTGGCAACCTTGTAGCTTGCGCCCGCATCGCGCATCTTCAAACGCAGGTCGGTCGATTGTGCAACCGTCAGCCCGAGATTCCGGGTGACGACGACAACCGCCGCTTCGTTAAAAGTGGCGTTCAGCGATGCAACTGTTTCGGTCTTTTCAGAACGGTTCATGCATTACTCCTTATTCGGACTTCTCCGGCGAACCGGAAAAATCCAACACGAATTGCGAAGCACCCGGCTGGGCGATCCGCTGACTTGGTCCGTGGGGAAGTTTCATGCCGAACTCGCGACCTAAGGTCGGGAGCGAATGGCGAAGGTGCTACGCGAGCACCTGAAATCTCTATCCCCGTCTAGGCTGGACATTAAGAACGGCAAATTCCGCTCACCAACTGTCTCGGACGGTTGCCGGTGGAGCCGTCGCCCCACCGAACGAGCGTGCCACTAGCAGGGTTGGGGGGAGAGTCAAGGGTTGGTGGCGCGTCAATGGGTATCGGGCCGGGCACAAATGCTTGGCGATACCAGATCAATGAGCTGGTTTCAGCGTCCGGATGCGCCGCGCGACGTCGTATAGCAAAAGAAATCAAATTGGTTTCAAGGCGTTTTACCTGAAAGCTTGCAGATACCCGCGCGGGCTTTGACCCGTCCATCGCTTGAACGCGCGCGAAAAAGCGCTGGGGTCGGAAAATCCGACAAGATATGCAGTTTCATTTACCGATACCTTTTTCCCTCTCAGATATTCAATTGCAAGCTTTTGCCGAAGGTCATCGAGAATCATTTCGAACGTCGCACCTTCGGCTTTGAGCTTGCGGTACAAAGTCTGCCTGCTCATCCCCAATTGCCCAGATACTGCCTCGATACTGGTATCGCCGCGGTGCAAGATCGGTAACAAATGGCTTTCGACGCGGACGCCAATTGTTTTTGAATTTTCAAGCCGGTCAAGCAACGCGCTGGCGTGTTCGGTCAGAATGCCGAACGCATAATGCGGCGTTAGGGCAACTGGATGCGTCAGCCAGCTTTCATCGAGGAGCATTGCGTTACGGGTGCTGCCGAATGTCACCGGCGCACGAAAAATCCGTTGATACTCGTCGGCATAAGGTGGCGCCGGGTGGGTGAAATGGATCGCACCCAGATGCAGCGCATCGGTAAAACGCCTTGGCCCCGAAGCCAGGCGTGCAAAGGTAATCTCTGTTAGCTCCGGGAAGTCATCGGCATTGATCCGATTGTCGACCATCCAGACCTCGCCTGCCTCGCGTAGTATATCGAACCGTTGCGCCAATCCGAGATCGACCTCTATTACTAAATGGCTATAGCGGTTGAGCTGAGTCAGCGCGTCCATCATCGTCGCAGATGCATGGGTTACCAGTCCGACCACTGACACATCCGACAGATCGACCTGTTCGGCATAATGTAGCGCAAAGGCGGGGTCGCCGGTCAGCGTTTTGGCCGCCATCACCAGCGCCTTATAGCGCGACATGGCGATGCGGTTGTCTTGATCCGCCAGCAGCGAAGGGTCGATCCCCGATTTTTGCAGCAGGCTGTCGACGGCGGCGCCGTTGCGGACTGCAAAGTCGATCAGGCCACGGGCAATGCCTGCCGAAACGGTATGCTCAGTCATTCCTGTTACCTAAAGTCATGTATTTGAAGCCAACGGTCATGGCTGTAGGTGTATTATATCGGCAATACGCATTGCAATAACGAAACACAAGGAGCCAGCATGCGTAAGAATATAACCGGCACTATCAGTATAGCCTTGCTATCGATAGCATCTCCAGCCGCCGCCAATACGGTCAGTGACTGGGTCGAGTTTGCCAACCGCATCCACAGCCCGCTCGACCCAGCGCCCGAGAGCCGCGCGCGCCCCGAAAGCAGTCGCGCGACGACGCGAGTGGCGCTGGCAATGTTCGAGGCACTGAATGCCATCGACCACCGTTATGAAAGCTATGTCGGCATGGCTCAGGGTGACAAGACGGCCTCGCCCGATGCCGCTGCCATTACTGCGGCATATCGCGTGCTGAGCGATCATTTCCCCAGTGCGAAGGGCGAGTTGGACGACGGTTATGCAATTGCAATGGCCGCGCTCCCCGATGATACGCGCCGCGAAGCAGGACGCCTGATAGGAGAACAGGCGGCGAAAGGTGCGTTGGCAGTGGGCGGCATCGATCCCAAAATCGTGCAAATTCCCTACAGACCGAAAACGACACCCGGTGTGTGGACTGCAACCGATTTGCCGCAAATCCGTCCGCACAATGTGGCATTCTTTCCTTGGGCGATTGCCAGTGCCGATGCGCTCCGTTCGCCACCGCCGCCTGCTTTGACCGGCGCACGTTGGGCAAAGGATTATGAGGAGGTCAAACGGCTGGGCGGCAAGAAGAGCAAGGACCGCACGCCGCACCAAAGCCTGATGGCGCAATATCGCATCCTGCCTGACCTGTCCCCTTCGCTACGCCGAACAGCAGATTCGCCGGGCCGAACGGCTGTGCAAAATGCACGCATGTATGCGCGCGTCTATATGGCGATTGATGATGGGGTGATGGCAATGTCGGCGGATAAGCTGTTTTACGACACTTGGCGTCCGATCACTGGGATCCGCAACGGAGCCGACGACGGCAATGATGCAACTGTGCCCGATCCAGCATGGGAATCGTTCCTGCCAACGCCGAACTTCCCCGAACATCCATGTGGACATTGCGCTTATGCAGGCTCGGTCGCCGAGGTCATGGCCGCTGAAGACGGGCTGCGGCCATCGGGCGGTGTGCGTGTCACATCAATGTCCTCACCCAAAGCGGTGGTGCAAATTCTGCCGAGCTGGGATGAATGGGCGCAGCAGGTTTCGGACTCGCGGATTTATGCAGGCGCGCATTTCCGTTTTGCCAATGAAGCTGGCGAGGCAGTCGGTCGCGGGGCGGGCAAGGCAGTTCTCGACAAGGTCATGCGGCCACTAACCGAGGCTAAGGCGCGGTAGGACGGACAGGCGGTGAGCTATTCTGTTTTACTACTTATCATCCATATCACCAGCGGCTGTATTGCGCTGTTGTCGGGCCTTGCGGCAATGATCTTTCGCAAAGGCGGTCGTTATCACGCCTATTGGGGAACATGGTTTTTCACGTCGATGCTGATGATGGCATCGACGGCCATCCCGCTCGCGCTTCTGAAGCCTGAACGACTGTCGGCATTCGCAGCGGTTCTAACGCTTTATCTGGTGGCGACGTCATGGTCCGCTGCCAAGCGGCGTGACGGCAAGCCTGGGATATTGGAATGGGCGGCCGTTCCGCTTGCCTTGGGATGTGCAGTAGTCGGTATCTGGCTGGGCCAAATCGCGCTTGCCGATCCTGCCGACATGCTCGACGAACAGCCAGCTACGGCATATTTCGTTTTTGCCGGACTGGCGGGGCTGGCGGCGGCGCTCGATATAGCCATGTTGTCGCGCGGCCAGTTGTCAAAAAAACAGCGCATTGCACGGCATTTGTGGCGGATGTGCACCTCATATTTGCTCGCCGCGACATCGCTGTTCCTCGGCCAGCAAGACGATGTGTTTCCGTTCATGATTGGGTCGCCGGTCCTGGTGATCCCGTCGCTCGCGACGCTCGCTTTCATGGTGTTCTGGCTCGTTAAGATGCGGATTAAACCGGTACACCGCCCTGTCTGGACGAGCAACCTTGCGTGTGCAACGGACCGGCAAAACAGCAAATAGGAAAATAGGAGAATCTGGGTGAAACGGAGCTTGAAAATTGCTTTCCGAGTTGTTGCGCTGCTGGCGGTGGTAGCTGGTGCGGTCTTTATGTGGAACTTGACTCAACCACCAGCGCCTGCACGTCTGGTAGCGCCCGGGCCCACAGGTCAGCGGATCGACGCTGGCGGTATATTGGCAAATTACTACCCGGCAAAATCGGCTGGGAATAATCCAGCCATTCTACTGCTTGGCGGTTCCGAAGGCGGTTTGGGCAAAGATGCTCGCCAACAAGCCGTTCTGTTGCAGCAACAGGGCTTCAATACGCTGCAACTGGCATATCATAATGCGCCCGGAAAATCGGCAAAACTCGAAGAGATTCCGCTGGAAGAATTTTATCGCGGTCTCGATTGGCTTAAGCAGCAGTCCGGGGTCGATACGTCCAGACTGGGCATTATCGGCTATTCGAAGGGCGCAGAGGCTGGCTTGCTTGTCGCGACCCGTTACCCTGGCATAAGTGCGGTGGTTTTGGGGATGCCGTCCAGCGTCGTGTGGGACGGCATGTCAGGTGTGAACTATGTTTTCGGATCTTTCAGTTCGTCATGGAGCGAAAAAGGCCGGTCTGTTCCGCACCTTGCTTACAAAGGATTCCCTGACAACACGGGGTTATTGCCGGTATTTGTAAACGGCCTCAAGGAGCTGAGCAAAAATCAGCCCGCCATTATTCCGGTTGAAAAATTCACTGGCAAGCTGATGCTTGTTTGCGGGCAGGAAGACACTGTGTGGCCGAGCTGTCCGATGACCGACCAAATCGTTGGCCGAGCGAAAGAGAAAAATGGTCCAAATATAATCGCGCTGAAATATGATGATGCGGGTCATGGTGTGATGGGTGCACCGTTTGTAGATCCGAAACGGCGTGCATATTGGAGCAAGTTGGGTGGCACGCAAACCGGCAATGCCGAAGCGCGCGCCGATAGCTGGCCGAAAATAACCACATTTCTAAAAGCGGAACTCGGTCTTTCGAAAGGTTCGCAACAATGAAGGCAAAAATCCTCCTGACAATTTGCCTGCTTCCTTTTGGCCTGTTGACCCCGATACTGGAAATAGGACCGACGCATGTTTTCAGCCCCGACTGGCCGGGCCACGCGCGGTTGCACGAGGTTTGGCAGCTTGTCACCCATAGTGCGCTGGCGCTCTTATGCCTCTGGCTGACATGGCGCACCGATCAGGTCCGGTTGGCGGCGCTGATAGCGTTCCTAGTCTCCGTTGGCTTTTTGGCGGCTTATGCGCTTAGCCCGCTTTACGGCGGCACCATGAAGCACAGCGATGGCAGTGAGCTCACCATCGGCGGCATCAATTCCGCCGTCGCGATAATGATGGTTACTGCACTTGGCCAAGTGGGCGTATTGATTGCGGCGGCAAGGCAGTCGTCGACAAAGCATGTGGAAAATGCCGTGCGGAGCCTCTCCTGATCGGCTGCTATTCGGACTTGTGTCAGCGATAGTCTCTCCTCGCGGGAACGCTTCTAGGGCCTGCAATCTTCTGAAAGCCCAGTAACTGTACCGGTACGTCTCTAATGATGCTGGGATGGCGGCGAAAGACTAGGCCATACCGGGTTGGTATGCCGCGATAACAGGTGCGGTCCTGCGAAAACCTAATGAGGAAATTCAATGACAGTTTTTCGTATGTGGGCCGCACTGGGTGCCGTGTTTGCTTTTACGCTCGCTCTTTTCGGAGCGGGGCCGGCCAAAGCCGAAGGCCAGTGTCCGCCCGGATACTTTCAAACCGGCGGCAGAGATTACATCGCGTGCGCGCCAATGGGGCCGATAAGCGGTGGCGATGAGGGATGGGAAGAAGAGGAGCCAAGCCGCTCATGGACGCCGCCAATCGAGATTTAGCCTAGCTACATGGCAGCGGCCACCCATATCGACACGTCCGCTTACTGGGTTACACGCGGAGCCCGGACGGCGGCTGAAGCCAACAAGCGTGCACTCGCTGGTTGCGCCGCCGTAATGGGCGAGGGATGTGAGATTGCGGAGACGGTATATGGCTTCGGTCCGCTTGGCATCGTCATCGACGCGATGGGACTGCGCTGGATAAAGTCGGGCCGCGACATGCCGGAAACGTCGCTTTACGATTACGAAAAAATCGGAGTCAGGTTTCATGACCTGGCGGTTTTGTGCCAGGAAAAATCCTTCGGTTGCGAATTTGAAAAGTACATCTTGCAGGGCGTTTTGCCGCTTAATGACAATCCTAACGTCGACTATTCCTTCGACATTTTCCCTGAGGAGCCGGTAACGCGCCATCATTGGGCATTTGTCGCGCGGCCGGAAAAAACGCCGCCTGCCATCTGGCAGAACAAGGCCTGGTTGATTAGCGGGAAACGCAACTCGGACGAGGCGCACAAGGAAGTGCTGGCGCGATGCCGGGCCGATTCAGGGGTGCCATGTGGGATAGAGGGCTTTGTTGCAAACGGCGTACTGGTCCATTTTGCCAATAGCAGCGGGAGGCGCGCATGGACCAATGCTGTGCCCGGCCATGCGATGAAGATAGCCAAGGCCAGAGCCAAAGCCAAAGGCAAAGCCAAAAAAGCAAAGGCTGTAATCGACGGCGCTTCTGTCGAGATACGCGTTGCCCAATCTTGCCCCCCGTCGGTCGCACCATGCCGGGTGATTGCGCAATATGACGCCGTTACGCCACGCCTCGAAGTTATCCACGAGGCCCAATAATAATGAACAGGCCGCAATGTCGTCCGCCCTTCTTTGGAGCATGATATGATCCGAATCCTGTCTGTCGGCTTGACGGCTGTGGCTGTTGCAGGCCTATTTTCATCGTGCACGACAATTACGTCGGACGAGGCGATGCCTGTCGACCTCGCATCCCATTCGCTACACGATGTTAAAGCGAGGTTAGACACGCGATCCGGGTCGGACGTACTCGAGGTCGAATTGACCGATGAGGAGCAGGCCCGGCAAATGGCGGGCGCTGGTGGCAACCGACCGACTTATCTGCTGTTCCCCGACGCCTTCGATAACGGGTCGATTGAAGTCTATATAGGCGCAGAACTGAATGGCAAAAGCGGCCCAGATGCGCGCGGATTTGCAGGAATATTATTCCATCATTCAGCGGTTGATGGAAGTTATGAGGCGGTTTATCTGCGCATGACAAACGGCACGCTGAATGAACCACCGCCGCAGCCTCCGCGCAGCGAGCGCGCCATTCAATATATCGCACATCCGGATTTTCATTTCCCTGTGTCGCGCCAGAAGTTTCCGGGAAAATACGAAAAGGCTGCACCGGTCAAGGTCGGTGCCGGTCGTCATCTGCTGCGACTGGATGTCGATGGCAGCAACTTGACGGCATTTGTCGACGGCAAGTTAGTGCTGTCGCTCGACGACCTCCGCTTTGCCAACCGAAAGGACAAGATGGGATTCTGGATCGGTGATGGCACGCGCGCCTATTTCTCTGATCTTAAAATCACGCGTCGCAAAAAATAAAGGGCCGGAGGTTACCCTCCAGCCCTTTATTATTCTTTGAGTGGTTCGCCTTAAGCGCCAGCAACATCCGCCAGATCAACCTTCAGGCCAGGGCCCATCGACGAGCTGATTGCGACCTTGCGGACATATTTGCCCTTGGATCCCGATGGCTTGCTCTTGATGACCGCATCGACCAACGCGTCGAAATTCTTGCGCAGGTCGGCGTCGGAAAAGCTTTTCTTACCGATGCCGCTGTGGATGATGCCCTGTTTCTCAACGCGGAACTCGACCTGACCAGCTTTCGCGGCCTTGACGGCTTCGGCGACGTCCATGGTGACAGTGCCCAGCTTCGGGTTTGGCATCAGGCCCTTTGGACCCAGCGTCTTACCGAGGCGGCCAACGATGCCCATCATGTCCGGCGTTGCGATAACGCGGTCATAATCGAGATTGCCAGCGAGCATATCTTCCATCAGGTCTTCGGCACCGACTTTGTCAGCGCCAGCAGCGCTTGCCGCATCGGCCTTGTCGCCGCGTGCGAACACCGCAACCTTCATTTCCTTGCCGGTGCCAGCTGGGAGCGAAACCATGCCGCGCACCATCTGGTCAGCGTGACGTGGGTCAACGCCAAGGTTGAGCGCGATTTCGATGGTTTCGTCGAACTTGGCAGTCGCCAGTTCCTTGATGGTCTTGATGGCTTCGTCCACGCCATAGAGCTTTTCAGCGTCGAGATGCGCGAGTGATTTTGCTTTCTTGGTCAGCTTGGCCATTGGTTCAGCCCTCCACTACTTCGAGGCCCATGGCGGTAGCCGAGCCTGCGATGATTTTCACTGCCGCGTCCATGTCGTTCGCGTTGAGATCGGCCATTTTCAGGGTCGCGACTTCTTCCAGCTGCTTGCGGGTGATTTTGCCAGCCGACAGCTTGCCAGGCTCTTTCGAACCCGACTTGAGGCCTAAAACCTTCTTAATCAGATAGGTCGCAGGCGGAGCCTTCATCACAAAGGTGAAGCTCTTGTCGGCAAAAACGGTAATCTTAGTTGGAATCGGCGTGCCCTTTTCCATGTCGCCGGTGGCGGCATTGAACTGCTTGCAGAATTCCATGATATTCACGCCGCGTTGGCCCAAAGCAGGGCCGATTGGCGGGGAGGGGGTGGCTGAACCTGCAGGAACCTGCAGGCCGATATAGCCGTCAATTTTCTTTGCCATTAAAGGCGTCCTTTCATTCTATTGGATACCGGAGCATCCGCAAAATAAGCGGTCAAACAGTCGTCGCCAGATTGAGCTGGCGACTTCCTCCCGCGCGGTTTTCCCTGATTCTCATCGGGGAAGCGGCGCGCATAGTGGATATGCACGCCTAAAGCAAGGGTACGGGGTTTGCCCGCAACCTGCGCTTATTTCATCAATTCGACTTCTTCGAAGTCTAGTTCGACCGGTGTTGCGCGGCCGAAGATGCTGACCGAAACCTTGACTCGGTTCTTGTCGAAATCGAGTTCCTCGACTGCGCCATTGAAGCTGGCGAACGGGCCGCCCAATACCTTGACCTGATCGCCGATTTCGTAATCGACCGACACGCGCTTTTTCGGCGCGGCTTCAAGTTCCTGCTTGGTGTTGAGGATACGTGCAGCTTCAGCTTCGGTAATCGGCTGCGGCTTGTTGCCCGCGCCCAAGAAACCGGTGACTTTCGGAGTATTCTTGACGAGGTGATAGACATCGTCGTTCATGTTGAGCTTGGCAAGAACATAGCCGGGGAAGAATTTGCGTTCGGCCTTGATTTTCTTGCCGCGGCGAACCTCGGTGACTTGTTCGGTTGGAACCTCTACAGCTTCAACAAGCTGTGAAAGCCCTATACGCTCGGCTTCGGACAGAATCTGGTCGCGGACCTTGTTTTCAAATCCCGAATACGCGTGAATGATGTACCAGCGTGCCATAGTCCCTAATCTCTTTTATAGCCGCGCTTAGCCGTTGGCGAGCGCGAGCAGCCCCTTTACAATCGCAGCAAATACCGCGTCGACGCCCAGAAAGAAGATGGCAAGGATCACGGTCATAATAAGCACCATGATCGCGGTTTGGACAGTTTCCTGCCGCGTGGGCCATACTACCTTGCCGATTTCGGTCCGCACCTGACGGATGAATTCACCGGGGCTTGTCTTTGCCATTGTTCGACTTCCTGTTTTACTCTTCCAAAATGGGTAGCCGCCAGCGCTCCGACCGGCGGGTCGAGAGCGATATAGGTTCCGATTTCGGAAAGACTAGGCCTTTAGCGGGGGATTCGTTTTGAGGCAAGGGGGTTTGCGGCGGCAGATGGTGCATTTGGCAGGCGCAAAAAGCGGCGAAATTTCCAACAGCCACCGGCCGCTGACAGCCGCAGATTCGTCAGAAAGTAGAGGCCACCCCTAGGGGGTTTTGCGGGGCAAAAAGCTGTTGGATTTTATACGCGGGTTTGTTGATGCCTCGCGTAGCGCGCAGAGGCGGGATATTCAGATTGTCAAAGAGCGGAGAGAGAGTCTCATGACAAATCCTACATTTCAAGCGCTAGGTTGGAGAAATTCGGCAAAATAAAAACCGGAACTTTGCACCACGCTGGCTTGTTCTCCTCCCCTAAAAGGGGGTCAATCCATGCCACTCACTATCAAACGCGATTTGCGGACCGGGCGGCCTTTGTGGCTGGACCGGCGGTTGCCTTCGCTCGCTTCGGATGAATTAAAGCGTAACATATCATGCGATGTGCTGGTGATTGGCGCCGGCGTTTCTGGCGCGATAATCGCCGAGGCGTTGAGCGATGCCGGGATGAAGGTCGTCATCGCCGACCGGCGCGGGGCGGTGCAGGGGTCTACGGTCGCTTCAACCGCTTTGCTGCAATATGAAATCGACACGCCATTGTCGGTGCTGTCCGAACGTATCGGGCTTGATCGTGCCGAGCGGTTGTGGCGGCGCTCGAGGCTGGCGGTGGATGCCTTGCGTGAGCGCACTCGCGCCTTGGGCATCAAGGCCGAACAGGCGACGCGCGATTCGCTGTATCTGTCGGGCAATGTGCTCGATGCCGATGGCCTCGCCGCCGAAACCGATGCGCGGCGACGGGCTGGGTTCGAGGTCAGCTTTCTGAAACCGGCGGCAGTCCTTGAACAATATGGCATCAGCGGCAGGTCGGCGATTGTTGGGCGCGACAATTTCATGGCCGACCCGCGATTGCTCGCGGCAGGATTTCTGAAAGCGGCCATCAAGCGCGGTGCGCGGTTATATACGCCGGTCGAGATTACCGGGGTCGAAACCACGGCATCGGGTGTGTCCGCGATGACGGCTGGCGGGCCTGAGATTAAGTGCAAGTCGGTGGTGTTCGCAACGGGCTATGAAATGCTCAAAGGCATTCCCAAAAAGGGCAACAAGATCATCTCGACCTGGGTGATCGCGACCAAGCCGCAGCCCCGCAAGATCTGGCCGACAGGGTGCATCATCTGGGAGGCCGCCGATCCATATCTCTATATCCGCACGACGCCGCAGGGGCATGTCATTTGCGGCGGCGAGGATGCCGAGATTGCCGATGCAGACGAACGCGACGCGCTGAACGGCGAGAAAACCGCGCGACTGGTCGAGAAACTCGGTGTGTTGCTGCCGATGATAAACGCCAATGCCGATTATAGCTGGAGCGGCAGTTTCGGCGATTCCGCCACCGGCACGCCGACTATCGGCCCGGTCCCGAATATGCCGAATTGCTACGCCGCGATGGGCTATGGCGGCAATGGCATCACCTTTTCGATGATGGCAGGCCAGATGTTGCGCGGACTCATTACCGGTATTGGCGACCGCGACAGCGATCTGGTGTCGTTCGGGCGAAAGTTTTAGCTATATTGACCTCGCCCATGCGTAGGCTATTTCGCATTAAACCAATCTAGCAGGGAAATCTCATGCCATCCGGTCTAGCCGCGTTACTCGACGATATCGCCACCATCGCCAAGGTTGCTGCCGCATCGGTTGACGATGTCGCCGCCGCAGCAGGCAAAGCCAGTAGCAAGGCCGCGGGCGTGGTTATCGACGACACCGCTGTCACGCCGCAATATGTCACAGGCTTCACCCCCGACCGCGAGTTGCCGATTATCTGGCGCATTGCAAAGGGCTCGTTTTTCAACAAGCTTGTCATCATCTTGCCGGTGGCCTTGCTGCTCAGCGCGTTCCTGCCCTGGATTATCACACCGATACTGATGCTCGGCGGTGCCTATCTGTGTTTCGAAGGCGCGGAAAAGGTGATCGAGAAATTCACCGAGGCGACTGATGGTGAAGAAGAAACGCTGGCCGCAGAAGTTGCCGAAATGTCGGCAGCCGATCATGAGGCAAAGATGGTGGCAGGCGCCATCCGCACGGATTTCATCCTGTCCGCTGAAATCATGATTATCGCGCTCAACGAGCTTAACCTTAGCAATGTCGCCAATCCCATCGCGGGCGATCTGCCGCCGATTGTCATGCAGGCGCTGGCGCTGGCATTCGTCGGTGTGGGTATCACGATTGCGGTCTATGGCGTGGTGGGGCTGATCGTCAAAATGGACGATATCGGGCTTCATATGGCGCAGCGCGAAAATGGCGGATCGCAAGCGATCGGTCGCGGGTTGGTGAAGGCGATGCCAAAGCTTCTCGCGTTCCTTTCCACGGTAGGGACGGCGGCAATGCTATGGGTCGGCGGGCAGATAATCGTGCATGGCTTTGGCATCCACCCCGCCGAATTTGTGGGATTACACGAAGGCGCACTCGCGTGGATCGTCGATGCGGCCGCTTGCGGCGTATTCGGGATGGCGTTGGGTGCGGTGATTGTGTGGGTGCATCATAAGATATGGCCCGCGAAAGCGCATTAACCTGCGCGCATCCCCGCTGTCATCACATTTTCGAGAAAATGGCAGGAGTTGGGGGACTCGAACCCACGACCCTCGGTTTTGGAGACCGATGCTCTACCAACTGAGCTAAACTCCTGCACTCCGCATTTCTGCGAAGAGTGGTGCCCTTAACGCCGATAAGCGAACGGGGCAAGTCTGCTTTCGCAAACCCACCCCGTTCTTATTGCGTGTTATCTGAATTAGAACTTAAATCCGGCCTCAACACCCCAGATGCGCGGCTCGTTGACGAAGCCGGTCAGGTTGTTGAAGTCGATGCCACCCACCGCCGAGGTATCCTTGGTGATGTTGCGAACGAACGCGGCGAGGTCATATTTGTCGGTTTTGTAACCAACGCGAAGTCCACCTTCGAGCATGCTCTTGTCCTGAAATTCGACCGATTCATACAGGAAGAAGTTGATCTTCGAACGGTACGCCCAGTCGGTGTAGGCATAGATTTCGCCGTCGCCGACAGGAATGCCGTACTTCGCTGTCCAGTTTGCAATCCATTTGGGGCTCTGCGGCAGGCTATTGCCGTTGATGTTGACGATTGCTGCCGAGAACGGCGCTGCCGCCACAACAATCGGGTCAAGCGGGGTGCAGAGCGATACGTTCGGGAAGGTATCGACGCGGACTGCCCCGCAAGCCGCTGTCGTCAAGCCAGCATCGCGGATTTTGGTGTTGTTGTAGCTGATGCCAGCGGTCAGCAGCAGCTCGGGCACCGGCTTGAATTCAAGGTCAGCCTCGAAACCATAGCCACGCACCTTGTCGGCGTTGATCAAGCGGTTTGCATTCACCCCGCCACCCACTGCAGTCAGCTGCGCGTTCTTCAACTCATAATAGAAACCGTTGACGTTGAAGCGCGCACGGCCGTCGAGGAAGGTCGACTTGATGCCGCTTTCGTAGGACGTGATCGTTTCCGAATTGCCGATGGTTACACCGCTTTCGAGCGGGGTGGCAGTTGCAGGCGGGAACAGGATTCGACCCTGAATCGACGGCGCGCGGTAGCCACGTGCGACGCGGGCATAGAGATTTACATCGTCGGTTGCGGCATAGGTCGCGCTTGCGTCCCATGTGATGTTGTTGTCGCTGACGCGGCGAGTGACGGTGCCGAGCGGATTTTGCAGGAAGTTCGGGAATTGCGTATCGCGGCTGCGCACCGCGACAAAGCGGCGCTTGTCGTCATTATAGCGAATGCCGCCGGTAACGCTGAACTGGTCTGAAAGCTGATAGGTCAGCGAGCCGAACACGCCGTAGGCTTTGCTATTCTGCTCCTGCGACACGCGGATGTTGACGCCATCGGGCGCGTTGTTCGGGTCACCCAAGGTCGAATAGTTATCCGAAACGATGCTCAGATCTTCGTCGAAGTAAAAGACACCTGCCTGATAGCTCAAGGGGCCGTCGCCGTTGCTGGCGATGCGGAATTCCTGCGTGAACTGCTTCAAGTTCGGTACGCTGTCGCGGGTTTCGGCGGTAAAGGGGATTTCGCCGGGGCCATAGAGGCCAACAGGCAAGAAGTTTGCACCAAAGCCCCCGTCAACGTCGCCGACCGAGGTTGCGTCACCCTGCCAGTAGCTGGTGACCGAGATAAACGAAACCGGACCTGCATCATAAGTGATGCGCGCGGTTGCGTTCTGGGTATCGACTCGCTGTTCATTCTTGCCGTCGGTCGAGACGCGGTAGCGGTTGTAGTTGGCGTTCAGGCCTTGCTGACCGCGCGTGAACACATTGGCGCGGAACAGGCGAGCAGTGCCGTCCAAGGAACGGAACTGGCCGGTGAGCAGGATGTCGAGATCGTCGCTCGGCTTGATCAGGAACTGCAGGCGGGCGGCATATTCCTTGTAGCCTTCGAACGCGTCTTTGGTAGTTCCGGCCGGGGTGACGTTATCGACATAATCATCCTGTCGCTGATACATGCCCGACAGGCGGATGCTTACCTTTTCACCCAATGGTCCGCCGATAGCGCCCTGCGCGTTGATGGCGTTAAAACGGCCATAGGAAATCTTGCCGTAGCCGCCGAATGTGTCGCTTGGTTTAACGCTGTCGAACTTGACGATGCCGGCAGGCGTGTTCCGGCCGAACAAGGTACCTTGCGGTCCGCGCAATACTTCGACGCGTTCCAGATCGAAAATCGGGAATCCCTTGAGGATCGGGTTTTCGAGGACAACATCGTCATAAACGAGGCTGACCGGTTGCGATGCGTTGAAGTCGAAATCGGTGTTGCCGAGGCCGCGGATATAGAAACGCGGGAAAGTGCGGCCGAACGAGGATTCGACGAGAAGGCTCGGCACGCGGCCGGACAGCCCGCGAATATCGACGCCGCCAGCCGAAATAGCATCCAGCTTGTCGCCGCTAACTGCGGTTACCGACAATGGCACGTCCTGCAGATTTTCTTCACGGCGCTGCGCGGTGACGACGATTTCGCCAAGGCCGGGGCCGTCTTCGGCGGTTTCATCCTGCGCATAAGCGGCAGGCGCGATGAACAGGCTGGTGGATGCAATCGCAATGGCGACGCTGGATGTGACAGTTGAGCGGATGGAACGCATGAAATTTCTCCGGGTGACGAACAGGGAAATGAGAATCGGCAGTTTAGGTTGCGACTGAAAACGCATTTATGCTGCGGTGCGGAAGCGTTCAACAAAGCATTGCAGAAAAGTGACGTTTTCAAGTCACCTGTGGCGTTTGTGCACCTAGAAGCTCATCTCGTCATAGACGCGGGCGATATCGCCACCCCATTCGCCGTGATATTTGTCGAGCATCACTTCGGCCACGGTTTTTCCGGACGCGACGATTTCGCGCAGCGGATCGAGGAAGCCAGTTTCGTTGTCACCAATTGTATTTAGCCGATTGCGCGCGGCAAGACCTGCTGATGAAATGTCGAGAATGCGGCTGGCGAGATCAAGCAGTTTGCCGCCGCCGGGAATTGGGGCATTCAGCGCCTGCGCAGGTACGGCATTACGCAATGCCTCGCGTTCTTCGATGGTCCAATGCTTGACCTCGTCCCACGCGGCGTCGAGCGCATTTTGGTCATAGAGCAAGCCGACCCAGAACGCAGGCAGCGCACAAATGCGGTTCCAGGGGCCGCCATCGGCACCGCGCATTTCGAGGAAGCTTTTCAGCCGGACCTCGGGGAACGCGGTCGACATATGGTCTTCCCAGTCGGCCACAGTAGGCTTTTCGCCGGGCAGGACCGAGAGTTCGCCATTGAGGAAGTCTTTAAAGTCGAGCCCTGACGCATCGATATATTTGCCGTCGCGGTAGACGAAATACATCGGCACATTGAGCATATAATCTACGTAGCGTTCGTAACCAAAGCTATCGTCGAAGACGAAGGGCAACATACCAGTGCGTTGCGGATCGGTGTCGGACCAGATATGGCTGCGGTACGACAGGAACCCGTTGGGCTTGCCTTCGAGGAACGGCGAGTTAGCGAACAATGCGGTCGCCAGCGGTTGCAGCGCGAGGCTCGTGCGGAATTTATGCGCCATGTCGGCTTCGGATGAATAATCGAGATTGACCTGAATAGTGCAGGTCCGCAGCATCATGTCGAGGCCCATGCTGCCCACACGCGGCATATGGCGCAGCATGATTTCGTATCGGCCCTTGGGCATGATTGGCAATTCAGCGCGGGTTTTGTCTGGCCACAACCCAAGCCCTAGAAAGCCTTTGCCGGTCTTATCGCCAATCGCTTTGACCTGCTTCAGATGCCGTCCGGTTTCAGCGCAGGTCTGATGCAGGTTTTCTAGCGGCGCGCCTGACAATTCAAGCTGCCCCGCAGGCTCAAGGCTGACAGCGCCATCTTCGCCCTTCAAAGCGATAACATTGTCGCCCTCATACACCGGTTCCCAACCGAATTCGGTCATCGCCATCAGCATATCGCGGATACCGCCGGGTTCGTCATAAGACGGTGCATGGTGGTCGTTACGGCAATAGACGAACTTTTCATGCTCGGTGCCAATGCGCCACCGGTCCTTAGGCTTTTCGCCCTTGGCAATCGCTGCAATCAACTGATCGCGCGTTTCGATCACAGGATCGTTGCGATTCGAAACTGTTTTTGTGCTCATGGCGGCGGTTTAGAAATGTAACGGAGTCATTGCCAGCATTTTCAGCGGGTCAGTTGATCGTTGTCTGAAATGTAACCGCAAAGCTAGCGGCGCTCGCCATCGATGCGGTAGATACCGATATCGTGCTACCCGAAATCGACGCACCATAGGGATCGGTTTCGTCCGCTCCGGTGGCATTGTCGTCTTCAACCGTTGCCGCACCCGCACAATTTGTCCCCGAGCGCATGGATCCGGCGACATAGACGGTGTTCGCCGGAATAATGTCTGTCCCGAGTATGTTGGCCGCTATTCCGGGGCCGTTATTGGTGATCGTAATGCAGTAACGGAGGGTCGCAGCGGGGAGCGATTTCGGATTGCTGCCGCTAACGCCATCGCTCAGCACCACGCTTGCCTTACTCACACTGATTGTCGCCGGTTGCGCGGTGATGACCAGATCAGATTCGAAAAAAGTACCTGTGTCGGCGTTGAGGCTGTCACAAATACTGAGCGTCCAGATGCCGTTGGCATTTTGCCCGTTGAATGCGCTCAATGCCTGTAATGGCCGGAATGTGCGCTGATACGGCGGCACGATGGTGGCTGCGGTTGCCGTGTCGTTTAGCGTCGTATGCGTTGTAATCGATGCTGCTGCGCTGTCATCGTACAGCACATTGAAGTTATTCTGGGTGTCGGCGGTATTCTGGATCAAAGTAATCTGCGTTGCCTGTGGCGACAGCAGGAACATCCGCAAATCGCCGCGATAGGTGTGCGACATCAGCACGCCAATGTTGACATCGGCAATGCTATATATTTCCGGAACATTGAAGGTCCTAATCAGCGGGTTCGTGCATGGTGTGGCGGTTTCATTCACCGTCCCATCAACTGTATTGGTGTAGCTGATTTGAGCTTGTGCCTTGACGGGTGCGTATAACGTCAGGAACGCCAATGGGACGGATACCAAAATCCGGGCTGATTTGAGGAAAGCTTTTCCCATAAAGCCAATGCTGTGCACATTCCTCCGCATAACCGAGGTTTTACAGCAAATAGGTTAAATTGCCATTGCCGGAAATCTGGCGTTATCAGTGGCGCTGAAACACCAAAATTTCTACCATCTAGTCTCAAAAGCCCGCTGTCCGCTGAGGTTTAGAGTAAATTTCATTAACGATTATTCGGATGAGAATTGCGCCGTTCCAATGTAAAATCTTTCGAACCTTCTCCGCCAATATTAATTGAATTACCACTCGTTAACGATGCCTGTGTACGGAGCTATTGATGATTTAAGGCTGTGGTCCAGAAAGTTGTGATGTCGGAATTGAAAGCGCTTTTGCTGCGATTGGCGTGTGCGCTGATTATGCTTTGCGGCGTGATGGCCGCGCCAGCACAAGCGCAAAGCTGTGCGCCAGCAACCACCCAAGGAACAGCACCGGCAGGGTGGGAAACTTACTGCTGGCTGAACTTTGCAAGCTACAATGACGCGACCGCGCGATCCGTCGCCGGCCAGAATATGACATTTACGCTCACCGACGGTTCGACTTTGTCGATGAATGTGAGGGTAACGCCTGCTGGCGCAACTGCGTATAACGCTATTGCGGCGCCGTCATGGACGGGGGCAGCGGTGGGAAATACCGCGTTCTTGGGTATCCCGGGACGGCCGATACTTTACACTGCGGCCGCCGGCACAACATCTCTAACGTTTTCGGGAATTACGATTACCCCGCCGCCCGGTTCGCCAGCGGTCACGGCCTATGCATTCGTCGCCGCAGATGCAGAATCGACCAACGACGGCGAAACTTTGCGATTTGTGACAAACGGTGGCAACTGGACAATCCTTGATCAAGTCAATCCAATAAGCGGCAGCAATTATCCGACTATCAGCGGCACAGGAACCAACACCTTTACCGAAACCGGCGTGCCTGGAACCGTTGGCGGCTATATCGTCGGATCGACCAGCCCGACGACGGTCACGACCAATATGACAGCGGGAGGGTTGCAAGGCGCGATGTTCGCGGTTCGGTTCGCATCCATCAAGCTCAACAAGCAGATCGTCGGCGCGCGCATTAATGCCGCCGATCAATTCCAGTTCAGGGTTACAGCAACGTCATCAGGTTCCACGCTAGCGAGCGGAACGACAACAGGAACGGGTAATGGCCCCTTTTCAGCAGCAGCCATTTCGCTGGCGTCGGGGTTGAATCTTACGCTCACCGAGGCGATGGCAGGCGGCAGCGTCAGTGCGTTGTCGCAATATAGCAGCCGACTGACCTGCACCAACAGCACGAGCAGCTCGACTCCCCTGCCCAATAACGTGCTGACGACATCGTATAATTTTGGCGCATTGCAATTCGGCGATGCGGTGCAGTGCACGTTCACCAACGCGGCATTTCCGCATATCCGGCTGCGGAAGGCGCTGGGCAGTAACCGGCGCTTTTCGAGCGACCAGTTTACCGTGCGCATCAATCAGGGCTCAACCGTGGTCGCTTCTGCAACCACCACCGGGGCGACTAATGTGGTAATGGGGGGCGATACAGGGCTGGTGCAGGTGAATGCAGGCAGTGCCTACACGCTCGATGAAATCATGTCGGGGCCGGGCAGCCTCACGCAATATACCAGCGTGATGGGCTGCACCAATGGCACCAATGGTGTGACCACGAGTTTCCCCGCTACAGTACCCGGCACGATTACGCCGGTTCTGGGCGATGTCATTACCTGTACGATTACCAATACCAGACTTGCCGGGAATGCGACCTTGGTCGTTGCAAAAACTTCCACAATATTATCCGACGGAGTCAGCGGGACTAACCCCAAGGCGCTACCCGGGGCGATCGTGCGTTACACCATTACCGTTCAGAATACCGGCAGCCTATCGGTCGATGGTAACACGATTACCGTGGTTGACCCCTTTCCTGCGAATTTCACGCTGGATGCGTCGACCCCGTTTACATTTACCAATGGAACAGTTCCCAGCGGCCTGAATAGCTTTAACCAGGGAACGATGGTGACCTATTCTACAACCGGTGCGGCTCCTTATTCGGCGCCTTTGGGAAGTGGTTACAATGCCGCGATTCGTGCATTCCGCTTTGCGCCTACTGGCACTATGGGTCCCGCGACGACAAGCGGGCCTTCAAGTTTCTCGATAACCTTTGTTGGCCGCCTCAACTGATTTCCAGTCGCCTGCTGCTGACATCCACACCGATAAAGCCGCTACCGACGCGGTGTCGGCCCGCAAGATGCGGGGTCCTAATGAGACTGCGACGGCGGCGGGATGTTCCCGGATTGCGGTGTTCTCACCGTCGGTAAATCCTCCTTCAGGGCCAATGACAATAGCTGCAGGACCAGTCCCGATAGCATCGCCGAATGGCATGCCGCCGCGCTCGTCGCAGAAATAGAGTGTTCGTCCGGCAGGCCATTGTTTGAGCAGCGCATCGAGTTTGGTCAGCGGCGCGATTTCAGGAAGCGCCGTCCGTTCGCATTGCTCTGCAGCTTCAATCATCTGCGTGCGCAGGCGGTCTTCCTTGACCTTGTCGACCACGCAGCGCGCGGTGAGCAATGGCACGAAGCGCGCTGCGCCTAATTCGCACGCCTTTTCGGCGATCCAGTCGAAGCGATCCTTTTTGATTAGGGCCTGGACGAGCCATAAGTCTGGCACGCTTTCGCGTTCGCGCAGCTTAGCCTCAACCCTCAGAACAAGGTCGCGCTTTCCGGTGCTACAAACAAGCGCCAGATATTCGCCTGACATGTCATTGAACAGCTTGACCGGCGCACCTTCTTTAAGTCGCATGACGCCAAGCAAATAATGCGCGGCATTTCCGCCCACATGTACCTCTGCTCCTTCGGCGAGTGGTTGTTCGACGAACAGGCGAGGGGTAGATTTCGGAGGCCAGGCGGGCGTTGCAGGCATATCTTCGCTTTAGCTTAAAAACGGCCTTCGACAAGCCGCTTGCCACAGGTTATCAGGCCAGTGTGACTACGAACATCGTCCCCGACAGCGAATATACCGGATTCATGGGTATGTTACCCGCCAAGATACGTGCCTTTGCTTTGCTGGCGCGGTTTGACCGTCCGATTGGCTGGTGGCTGTTGTTCTGGCCTTGTGTTTACGGCCTGGCATTATCCGGGGGATTGCTGCGCGAATGGCAGCTTGCATTTTGGATGCTGGCGGGGGCGGTTGCGATGCGCGGTGCGGGATGTGTGTATAATGACATCGTCGACCGCGACCTCGACGCGCAAGTCGCGCGTACCGCAATTCGGCCTTTGCCGAGCGGCTTAGTCGGGTTGAAGGCTGCGTGGGGTTGGCTGCTTACGCTGGCAGCCGTCGGCCTTATTGTACTGCTGCAATTGCGCTGGGAGGCGCAACTGGTCGCGCTTGGCAGCCTCGGTTTGGTCGCCGCCTATCCGTTCATGAAACGCATTACGTGGTGGCCTCAAATATGGTTAGGGCTCGTATTTAGCTGGGGCGCTCTAGTTGGCTGGATAGCCATCTCAGGCACTGCGGATGCCGCAATGTGGTGGCTATATGCAGGATCAATCTGCTGGGTCATCGGCTATGACACAATATACGCGATGCAGGACCGCGAGGACGATGCGCTGGTTGGTATCAAATCCAGCGCGTTGCGATTGGGCGAAAATATAAAGGTCGGCGTAGCGTTGTTTTATGTGCTCGCGCTGACCGGATGGGGAATGGCGATCTGGAGCGTCCGGCCCGAGAAACAGGCGCTGGTTGCGCTCGCGCCGGTCGCAATTCACTTTGCGATGCAGCTGATTTCGCTCAAGGCGGATGGTAGCAACGCGTTGGGGCATTTCCGGTCGAACCGGATGGCAGGATTACTGGCGGCGCTCGCATTTCTCGTCGTCGGTGCTGCCGGTCAATAATAGGAGAGAAAATGGAAAATCGTCGCCTCGGCAAAAGTGCCGTTTATGTTTCCGACATCTGCATGGGGACGATGACTTTCGGCTCGCAAACCGAAGAGGCCGAAGCGCACCGGATTCTCGACAGATGTTTGGACGCGGGCATCAATTTTTTCGACACAGCGGAAGGCTATCCAGTGCCGCCCGATATCAAATGGGTTGGTCGCACCGAAGAAATCGTGGGCCGCTGGATGAAGGGCAAGAACCGCGACGCCATCATCATGGCGACGAAGGTTTCTGGGCCAAGCCACAGCTGGTTCAAATCGCCCAAACGCGGCGGGATGACTGCACTCGACCGGCACAATATTGTCGTAGCCGTCGAGGATAGCCTGCGCCGCTTGCAGACCGATTATATCGACCTCTATCAAACCCATTGGCCCGACCATGACACGGCGTATGATGAAACGATGGAGACGCTCGACGAACTGGTCCGCGCGGGCAAGGTCCGTGTGCTGGGATGTTCGAATGAAACCAGCTATGGTCTGATGAAATCGCTGGCGACTTCGGAGAGGCTGGGGACGGCGCGTTATCATACGATCCAGAACAACTATTCGATCAACAACCGCCGGTTTGAAGACGAGCTTAAGCAGGTCTGCCGTCAGGAGGGTGTTTCGCTGTTGCCCTACTCGCCATTAGGCGGAGGCGTACTGTCAGGCAAATATCTCGACGGCGCAAGGCCCGAAGGTGCGCGTTTCTCGCGCTATCTGGAAATGACTGGCGCGCGGCAATTTGACATGGCGCAGCGTTTTGCAGGACCGCGTGCGCTGGAATCGACGGCGCGGATATTGGATATCGCAAAAGATGCCGGGATGTCGCCGGTAACGCTGGCCACGGCGTGGTCAAAGCAGAACGACTTTGTAGCTTCCACGATTGTCGGGGTAAGCCGTGAAGATCAGCTGGACGAGATATTCGCCGCAATCGACCTGAAGTTGAGCGATGAAGTTATGACCGCGGTGCACAAGGTGACAAAGGACATATTGTACCCGATGGGGTGATTTTAGACGATAATCTCCGCTCGGCTATAGCCCAACGCTTCGCCCAAGGCCTGCAGCCGCCGTTGTACCGAGTTCGAACGCAATCGAACCGCTTGACGGCTTAGCCGCAGCCGCAGGACATTATCGTCGCCCTCAATGCGGCTGTCGGCAAGCGCACCGCCAGTGCCGCCATCAAGCCGTTGCGCCAGCCGGATGGCGAGACCCCAGATAACCGCTTGGGCCAATGCCCCAGGCTTTGCCAGACGAGCCAGCATTTCAGGTAAGGTCCGCTTGCCCGCGTGAACGGTCCACAAGGCTGCTGCAATGATCGCCCGGTCGCTTGCCACTACGCCGGGCCAGCTACCATCGAGTGCCAAATCCAGCGCATGGTCGGCGCGATATTCAGGGTTCACATTCCACACGCTGTCCGAAAGCAGGCAAGCAGCACGACACAGGCGCGCGTCGCCTTCGCTTTGTCCGGCAAAGACCGGCGCGATCCAGTCGGCGAGCGCATCCCCGTGGAATGGGAAACGCGCAAGCCGTTCCCCCTCAAAGCGGGTGGCTGAAATCAACGGGTCTTGCTGACGTTCTGCTTCCGAAAGCTGGTCGAACAATAACCCTTCGCGCAAGCCGTAGATACTGGTCACCAGTTCGCTCGGTTCCAGTAGTTTCACGACGCCTGCCAGCAACGCTGTTGCGCCCGGCAATGCAGCAACGCGGGCAGATGCCACAACCTTGGTCTGCGCCAGCGCCACAGGATCATTGACCAACGGCATAAGCCGCGTCGGGGCATCGGGTGGCATCTGGTAATTGGACAAGATGGTCAGCGGATAGCCGACGTCGTGCATGTGCAGCCGCGCAAAGGTGCGCCACGAACCACCGATCATGTAAAATGGCAGGCCGCTCTCGATAGGAAAGCCGTCTTCGCCTTTCAGCGCCTTGATGTCGTCGCGGAGCATCTGGGTGACTTGTTTGGTCGATTTGCTTTTCAGCACGGCGTGCCGCAATGTCCCCAAGGGCAGTGAAACGCGTTCGCCAAGCTTGCCATCGGCAATACGGATCAACTCGAGGCTCCCTCCGCCCAGATCGCCGACATAACCATTGGCGTGCGGATTATCGCTGAGCACTCCGAGGCCCGCAGCAGTTGCTTCGGTTTCGCCATCTAGCACGTCGACGCGGATACCCAGAGCCGCAGCGCCCTCTACCAGTTTATGACCATTTTTTGCTTCGCGCGTCGCGGCTGTGGCAACCACGCGCAGGGTGTCGACCTTCATAGACCGGGCCAGCGTTTCAAACCGTGCCAGTGCGGCCAGTGCCTTTTTCATCGTTGCAGGACTGATGACACCGTCGCCCGCGAGGCAGGCACCCAGGGCGACCCGGCTTTTCTCATTGTAAATCGGCATCGGCGCACGCGGCAGACCTGCGTAAACGACGAGGCGAACAGTATTGGAGCCGATATCAATAACGGCCTGACGGATCGATTTCATCTCCGCCGGACTAAATTCAGCGTTGGCACCTTCTTGTCATCGGCCAAAGCGCCGCCGCGTCCCGAAAGCGAGGCGTTGGTCATAAAATAATGATGCAAGTTGAACGGCATATCGCCAGCTTTAACCCTCTCGTAACGCCCGTCGGATCGCAGCATCCAGCTTTGCTGATTGTCGAGCAGGTTTGCAACCATAACCTGATCGAGAATCTGGTCGTGCACAGTCGGATTCTCGATGGGCAGCATATATTCGACGCGGCGATCGAAATTGCGCGACATCCAGTCAGCGGACGAGATGAAAACGCGTGCATTTGGGTTGGGCAGGTCCGCGCCATTGCCCATCGCCCAAATGCGGCTGTGCTCCAGAAAGCGACCGACGACTGATTTGACGCGAATACGCGACGACATGCCTTTAACGCCGGGCCGCAGGCAGCAAATTCCGCGTACCACGAGGTCGATTTCTACCCCGGCCTCGCTGGCTTCATAAAGCTTGTCGATCACCGGTTTATCAACCAGCGAATTGAGCTTGGCCCACACTGCCCCGGGCTTGCCCGCTGCGACATTGGCGATTTCGTGATCAATCAGCGACAGGATTTTTTCGCGCAAACCCAGCGGACTCATTGTCAGCAATTGCAGGTCGCTCGGCGGAATATAGCCAGTGATATAGTTGAAAATCTGACCCGCATCGTGCCCGACGCGAGGGTCGGCGGTGAAAAAGCTGATATCGGTATAAACCTTTGCAGTAATCGGATGATAATTGCCGGTGCCGAGGTGGCAATATGTCCGGAATCCATCGGCCTCGCGGCGGACCACCAACGATATTTTGGCATGGGTCTTCATGTCGACAAATCCGTAGACGACCTGAACGCCGCTATTTTCGAGCTGCGAAGCCCAGTGCAGATTCTGCTCTTCGTCAAACCGCGCCTTCAGCTCGACAATCGCGGTTACTGATTTGCCCATTTCAGCCGCTTCACACAAAGCGCGGATGACGGCGGACTGTTTGCCTGCGCGATACAGCGTCTGCTTGATGGCCACGACATCGGGATCGAGTGCTGCCTGTTGCAGGAAGGCAAGCACCACGTCGAAGCTTTCATAGGGGTGGTGGATAACGATATCTTTTTGCCGGATGGCGGCAAAGCAATCGCCGTCATGCTCCAATATACGCTCAGGGAAACGAGGGCTGTAAGGTGGGAATTTGAGCGCGGGCCGGTCTTCTTCAACCAGTTGCGCCAAATCGCCAATACCCAGAAACCCGACGGTTTCGGCGACAAGCGACGACCCTGCGCCAAGCTCTGTGCGGATGAGCGTGGACAGTTCGAACGGCAGGCCCTTTTCCAGCTTCAGCCGGATAATCTTGCCGCGCCGCCGCCGCTTGATCGCGCTACGGAAATAACGCACGAGGTCCTCAGCTTCCTCCTCGACCTCGATATCGCTGTCACGGATGACGCGGAACGCACCTGCCGCGATGAGAAGATAATCGGGAAACATCTGCCCGACGAAATGCTTGATAAGGTCCTCAATGGTGATGAAGCGCGTACCATTGCCGGGCAGGCGAATGAACCGGCGCAGCGACGACGGTATCATCACCAACTGGCGCACGACTTCGCCGTCATCTTTGCGGCGCATGTCGAAAATCAGGCTGATGCCCTGGTTCGGAATGAACGGGAACGGGTGGGCAGGGTCAAGCGCCTGCGGGGTGAGGACCGGCAGCACCTGCTCGCGGAAATAGCGCTCCACCTCGGCCTCGTGGGTTTTGCCGATCGCGGCAGGTTCAACGACCTTGATCCCCTCAATCGCGAGTTCTTTTAACAGTTTTTTCCACAGCTTTTGCTGTTGCGCCATCAGGTCATCGGCGGCGGCGACGGTTGCGGAGAGTTGTTCGGACGGGGTGCGGCCGTCAATCGACAGTTCCTCAATCTTGCGTTGCTGCTGTCCGCGCAGGCCGGCGACGCGTACCATGAAAAACTCGTCGAGATTGGTGCCTGAAATCGACAGGAAGCGAAGCCGTTCGAGCAATGGATGCGCTGGATTTGTGGCCTCTTCCAACACGCGCTCGTTGAATTTGAGCCAGGACAGTTCGCGGTTGAAATAGCGTGCGTCGGCGGGTGTTTTTCTGGTTTGCAACCTGTTGGTACCGGGCACGGGCTTCACGAAAATCTTCCTTCCTCGACAGTTGATGCGCGGTGCCATGAAAACATTGCGCTTTTACGGCAAACAGATGCGCAAACTGTAACATCAATGTCGCCAATTTGTCATCGACGATAAGCGGACGAGTCACAACCCCTGCCTAATGGCCGCGCAACAATAAACGCCATTCAGGGGGCAAAACATATGATTCAGCGTTCGGCACGTTCATCGGCATTTTTCAAGGCATCCATGCTGGGAAGCGCAGCGATGCTCGCGTTTGTGCCCAATCTGGCATTTGCGCAAACAGCTCCGGCCGAGGAAGCGCTGGCTGAAGAAGATGCCATTGTCGTAACCGGATCACGCCCGATCGCAGAATCGGAAGCCGTGGCGCTTCAGGTCCAGAAAAATTCGGACTCGCTGGTGACTGTGGTCGCTTCGGACTCGGTCGGCCGATTGCCGGACCAGAATATCGCACAGGCCACCGGACGCCTTCCCGGCGTTGCGGTCGAGCGCGACCAAGGCCAGGCGCGCTATATATCGCTGCGCGGTGCTCCCAATTACTGGACTACATTGTCGTTTGACGGCATCAATGTCGTCAGCCCCGAAGGCCGTGACGCGCGGTTCGACTCAATCCCGTCGGCGCTAGCTTCGCAAATTGTCGTGTCGAAAGCGGTGACCCCCGACATGCCGGGCGAGACGATTTCGGGCAACGTGAACATCATCACGCGCTCGGGCCTCGATTATGACGGCTTCCGCATTTCGGGGAAATTGGGTGCTGGCCAGACCGAGCTTGGCAAGCGCGGCGAATATGAAGGTTCACTGACGGTATCCAACCATTTCGATACCAATATCGGCGAGATCGGGGTGCTGGTTTCGGGCAGTTATTATGAGCGCAACATGCTCACCGATAACTATGAGATCGATTGGGAGCAGGTTTCAGGGGACCGTCGCCCCGGCTTTGCTTCGCGCTTCTGGGCACGTGAAACCGAAAACAAGCTCTATCGCTTAACGCGCAAAAACTATTCGATTTCGGGCCGTGTCGATTTCCGTCCCGATCCTGACAACACGATTTCGGTACGCTCGCTTTACACCATCTTTACTGATGACGAAGCGCGCGACAATTATATCTTCGACCTCGATGACCGTCAGGGCGACCTGGTGGCCAACACCGCTGCGTGCACGGGCGGAACCTCTACGCCGACCACCACTGCTTACGCCGATGCCTGCATCAACAACCCATTTGCGGGCACTGTCTATGGCGTCGACATTAACCAGCGTTCGACACTTCGCGCATTCCGCCAGTCTGTGTTTACGAACACGATCGAAGGCAAGCACCAGTTTGGTGAAAGCTGGGGCTTCAAATGGGCAGCCAATTATACCAAATCGATCGATGACCGCTCGGTTGTTGGCGAAACCCGTTGGGACAGCCCTTCGACGCGGACTCTGCGCCCGACCGTTGCTTATGACTTCACCAACAACAATCTTGCCCGCGTACAACTGTTCACAACAAACCAGCTAAGCGGGCCGACTCGGTTCCAGGCTGGCACACCAGTTTCGGCAATCGATAGCTTCACCAAGCCGCTATCATCCTTCCGTTCGCTCGACGCGGTTGATCCAACGACAGCCTATACATTCAAAGGTGAGCTATCGCACAACACGACATTGTTCGGCGGCGAAACGACAATCCGGGCAGGTGTCCAATATGACCAGCGCACCAAGATTAACCGCGAAGAGGAACTGCTGCTGAACTCGGCGGCGCAATTTACCGCCGCCGGTTTGGGAACGACCTATTTGCCATTTTCACTCGACCTACCGTTCAGGGGTGAAATTCCGCTTGGCTACACCTTCCGCTATTTCGACCTCGACGCGATGCGCGATTATCTCGAACGGGCCAAAACGGTACGAGGTTTCACGCCTGTGTCAGCCAACCATTATAATGTCCGCGAGCGGGTGCTTGCAGGTTACCTCATGGCTAATAGCAAGTTCGATTGGGGCAGCGTCGTTGGTGGTGTTCGTGTCGAAAAAGTCACCAACCGCGGCCGTTCGCTCGCGACCATTCCGGGCGTCACCGGCGAAATCGAGGCATCGAGCAGCACCACGATGGCGTTTCCAAGCCTGCACATGAATTTCGATGTTCAGGATGACCAGAAACTGCGCGTTGGCTTCACCAGCGGCGCGGCGCGTGCCGATTATGATCAATTGCGACCGAATGTCGTCGTCAACGACGCCAACCAGTCGATCTCCGGCGGTAACCCGGCAGTAAAGCCTGAGCGCGCCTATGGCGTCGATGCTTATTATGAATATTATGTGCAGCCTCAGGGCTATTTCATGATCGGCGCGTTCTACAAGCGCGTCGAGGATGTATTGTACACCTCGCGCCGGACGTTTGGGTCGAATGCGCTTGATACCAATGGTATTGACCGTTCGGGCTATGCGTTTAGCGGGATTACCAACGGTGGCTCTGGTCGCATATACGGTTTCGAAGCAGCAGCACAATTCCAGCTTGAACCTTATACAGCCGACCTTGGTCTGCCAGACTGGATGGGCGGTTTCGGTTTGACGGCTAATGCGACCTATAATGACAGTGAAGTAACAAAGCCTGCGATACTGAATGCGGCGGGGGCCATTACATCGCCTGAACGCCGGGTGCCGCTGCCAGGCACCTCGCAAGTCGTCTACAATGTCGGCGCGTATTACGAAAAATACGGCCTTTCACTGCGCCTGCAATATCAGAACCGCACGACATGGGCAGATGGCTTTGCCGACGATTTGGCAGATGCCGGCGATACCTATTGGGCCGACGATGACGAACTCGATTTCTCGGCGCGTTATGAAGTGTTCGATGGTTTTGAAATCTATTTCGATGCATCGAACCTGCTCAACAATCCGGGTCGCCGTTATTCCGATCCGTCGAACCTGCTGAACGCGAGTGGCATCCCGACCGTTCGCAATGGCCAGTATACGATTGAATGGGAGCAGTTTGGACGTCGCTACAATGGCGGAATCCGGTTCACCTTCTGATGCGTTCGACCCTTTGGTTATTGCCATTGCTCATCACCGGTTGCGCGACGCCGCAGCCGGTTATGAGTCCGCTTCCCACTGCGTCGGCAACTGCCAAGGTCGAGACCGCGCCAGTCGGCACGCTTGATGACGCGGCTGACGATCCCGCTATCTGGCGGAACGCGGCCAATCCGGCGGCAAGCCTGATCGTCGCGACTGACAAGAAATCGTCGATCCATGTCTATGACCTCGCGGGCAACAAGCTGCATTCTGAGCCGTCGCCACGCCTGAACAATGTCGATTTGCGCGATATCGGTGGCAGCGTTGGCGTGCTAGTGGCGGCGAGCGACCGGCAGGATTTGCTCAATGCCAAAATGGCGATATTCAGGCTCGATACCGTGGCGAAAAAGCTTGTGCCACTGGGCGTAATTCCCGTCGGCCCGGGCGAAGCCTATGGTATGTGCCTGTGGCAGCGCGCTTCGGACAAGGCGCTGTTTGGCTTTGTCGTTCTTAAGGACGGCCGCATCGACCAAGTCGCTATTGATACGAGTGGCGCGACACCGACGGGCAAGGTCGTGCGCAGCATGAAGCTCGATACGCAGTCCGAAGGCTGCGTGGTCGATGACCGTACCGGCATATTATATGTCGCCGAAGAGGATGTCGGCTTGTGGAAATTCGACGCAGCGCCCGATGGCCCCGTCACCGCTACCGCGCTGGCAAAAGCTGATGGCAAGGAAATCGTCATGGACGCCGAAGGCGTGGCGTTGGCACCTTCAGGCGCCGACGGCGGATATGTCATCGTGTCGAGCCAAGGCGACAATGCCTATGCGGTCTACAAACTGCCTGAAGCAAGCTATGTTGGGCGGTTCCGTATCCGCGACGATATCGTTGATGGTGTGCAGGAAACCGATGGTATCGAACTGATGCTTGGCGATTTTGGTCCACAATTTCCGCGCGGGCTGTTCGTGGTGCAGGACGGCGACAACCTGCCGTCGACCCAGAACTTCAAGCTTGTGAGCTGGGCCGACATCAAGGCAGCGCTTGGCCTGACCCCGAACTGACTCTGGACAGACATGCCCGCTTCGCGCAAGAGAATGGACATGTCTATTTGGTTCCACGAAATAATCGATCTCACGTCCATCACCGCAAATGGTGCGAATTGCATGCCCGGCAATCTCGGTATTGAGTTCATAGAATTTGGCGACAATTGGCTGAAGGCACGCATGCCTGTCACCGAGCGTAGCAAACAGCCTTATGGCCGCTTGCACGGTGGCGCTTCGGTGGCGCTCGCGGAGACCGTTGGTTCGGTGGCCGCCGCGATGACCATTGACCATAGCAAGTTTGCTACCGTCGGCATGGAGATTAACGCCAACCATGTGCGGCCGGTGATGGACGGCTTTGTCTACGCTACGGCGACGTCTGAATCGATTGGTCGGACGACGCAGATCTGGTCGATCCGGATTGAAGATGAAGCGGGCAAGCTGGTGTGCATTTCCCGAATTACGATGGCGGTCATATCGATGGACCGTGCCTCTTGAGCATTGACAGTATCAGCGGTTACGTCGAATATGACACCGCTGGACAGATTGTGGGTGAAACCGTATTGTGATGAGATATGTACGCCAATTCAAGGGCTTTGCTGGCGTCAGGCTGGAAGCGGACGATATCGGCAGTGCCGACGATCCCTCGATCATACTGCTCCATGGTTTTGGCCAGACGCGCAAGGTCTGGGAAAATGTGGCGCTTGGATTGGAACAGGCTGGGCGGCATGTCATCAATGTCGACCTGCGCGGGCATGGCGGTAGCGACTGGCCCAATGACGCGCGCTATGATTTCGATGCCTATGTCGAGGACCTCCGCGCCGTGCTGGGGCAGATGCGGACACGGCCCGTCGTGGTCGCGGCGACACATAGTGGCTGGATTGCTACGGCGGCGCTGGCGGAGGATGCGGCGACTTTGGCGTCGGGATTGATTTTGTTAGACCCGCCGGTGCATGCCGATGCCGCGGCGGTAAAGGCATCAGCGGAGGCTCTTTCGGCAGCTTTGGGGCAGGGGCTGGCTAAGCCCGACTATGACAGCAGTCTGTTCGATGCGTTTGATACCGATGGCATAGATGCGCGGCTGGAAAATGCCGGGCCGCACATCAATGTACCCGTGCTCATCGTGCGTGGCGCGCTTGGTAGCCTTGCGGGCGATTCCCCACCCGCCTTCACATCGGCCTTTCCGAATGTCGAAGCCATAGACGTAAAAGGCTCGGGCCTGCTGGTCGTTGCCGAGCGGACCGAAGCATTTAACGGGGTGCTTATCGACTTCCTTGAGCGGAAGCAGCCGCGTTTCATCCCTGAATATCGTTCAGGATCCGATGCGCGAACCTTGCGCGATGCGATGGGCTGCTTTGCGACTGGCGTCACCATCATCACCGCGCATGCGGCAGACGGCAAGCCCATCGGCCTTACCGCCAACAGCTTTACGAGCGTGTCGCTCGATCCGCCGCTGCTTCTGGTGTGCATCGCCAACAATGCAGGCAGCGCCGAAGTGCTGCGTTCGGTGGAAAGCTTTGCGGTCAATGTACTGCAAATCGGTCAGCAGCCGGTATCGAACCTGTTCGCCGGCAAAGGCGAGGACCGTTTTGCCGGTACGCGCTGGGAAGTCGGTGAATATGGCGCGCCGATTTTGCCAAGCTCACTTGGCATATTCGAATGTCAGCGCGATTCGCTGCACGAGGCGGGCGACCATTTCATTCTGATAGGCCGCGTTGAAAAGGCGAGTTTCGAGCCGCGTCGCGACCCGCTGCTATACTTCCGGGGCAAATATCGCCGCCTGCACTTTACCTGAGCAGGCAGCCGTCATACGCACTAACCATTCCTTCACCCTGCGTCTGTAAGCTGGGCGATATGGGTATCCAGCGGACATTTGGGAAACTTGGTAATCGCGGCATGGCGCGGTTGCAGGCAGCTTTGGATGCTGGCCTTGAAACGCCCGGTCGCACCGCGCGCTGCAAGGTTGAAAACCTGTCGCGGCTCGGCTGCCGCTTGCAGCTGGCGGAGCCACCCCGCGACGGCGCGACCGCGCTAGTCCGCTTGGCCGAAGTCGAAATCATGGGCACGGTTAGCTGGGTCCGGGGCGAGCGCTGCGGTGTCAAATTCGCGCGCCCGTTGGAGCTTGAAACGGTCGAGCGAATCCGCTGGATCATCGAGCACTCCGACGAGCATGCCATCGAGAGCATGGCCAGCGCATCGAACGTCTGGCGCTAAATTCCCAAGGCCGACCGCATGATGTGGAAGATCGTGTTTTGCTCGATGGTGCCCTTGAATAGATGCGCCTTTGGTCCCGCCGCGCGCGCGACGACATCATCACCGCCATGGGTTTCGCTGGATAGCCCGACGAGCGATTGCTGACGATAATCGAGCGCTTCGGTGTCCTGCTTCGACGGGTCAGGCCTTTCGGTCGCAGTGACCGCGCCGGGTCCGTTGGCATAGCCCAAAGTCGTATAGGCCTTGCCGTCCTTCGCCAGCGTTGGCGTGCCGATGGGTGAAGATACCACACCCAATATCGGGTTACCGCGCTCGGGATAGCCAGCCATCGTGAAGGCGTGGCTGTGGTCGGATGTGACGACGATCAGCGTATCGCGCAAATCAACCGCATCGATCGCGGCCTTTAGCGCGGTGTTCAGCGCCACCGTATCCTGCAGCGCCCGCCGCGCATTGCCGCCGTGATGCGCATGGTCGATGCGCCCAGCCTCAACCATCAGGACATAGCCCTTGCGGTTTTTCGACAGCATCGCAATCGCCTTGGTTGTCATCTCAGCGAGCGAGGGCTCCTTGTTCCCAGCCGCGGTCCGGTCGGCCTCGAACTGCATATGCGAGGGTTCGAACAGGCCGAGCAGCTTGGTCGCTTTCTTCGCGTCGACCGCAGCAAAACTATCGCTGTTCCACACATAAGCGCCATTCGGATTGGCGGCTTTCCAGACGGCGGACAGGTCCTTGCCATCGGCGCGTTTGCCCTTTTTGTCGGCATATTCCGGGTCGGCCACAGTCGCGGGCAGAAAATGCTGACGCCCGCCGCCGAGCATGACCTCAAGCCCGTTGCCATGCGGCCATTCGACCATTTGCCGCGCGATATCGGTGCAGCCTGCCGCCTTTGCCGCGTCGGGCATATTGGCGTCCACCTCCCAATCGCGCTGGGCGACATGGGCGTAAGTCGAGGCGGGGGTCGCGTGGGTGATCGTCGCGGTGGAGACGATGCCGGTGGCATAGCCCTTGTCTTCGGCGATGCTGAACAAGGACGGCACCTTGAACGGAGCGGTCGCGGCGCAGTCATTTTCGACCGCCTCTGGACCAACGCCGATCACGCCGTTCCTTGTCTTGACGCCTGCGACGATGGCGGTGGCGGTCGGCGCGCTGTCGGCGACTTGCGCATCGTGCGAGTAGGTTTTGACCAAGGCGGTGTGCGGCAGGCGGTCCATTTGCGCGACATAGGATTCGCCGTCCACCCCGCGCTGCTGTCCTTCAAAAATACGGCCGGCGGTTAGCGTGGCAACCCCCATGCCGTCGCCGATGAAGATGATGACATTGCGCGCCTTGCGGTTGTTCGGCTTGTCCGCGATCAGGCGCTTCAGCTCGGCTTGGCCTGCCTTCAGATAGCCGTCGCTGGTGGTGACCGGCGGCTTGGCGGGGGCAGGCGCGGTCTGCGCCAGCAAAGGTGCGGCAATCAGGCAGGATGCCAATAGGGCGGACGACAATTTACGCATTTCACTCTCCAAATTCGGTGCCGAGCGCGTTGCAGATCAACATGACGCCCACATGACAAAGCCCATCTACACACCGCATGTCACATTGTCAGTCGCCGTGTTTTATTCCGCAGGTGGCGCGATGGTCACTGGGCCGATTTCGCTGACGCAGGCCTTTACCTTGTCGAGCGCCTCGGCGGGCGAGGGCGGGTTGGCGACGAGGTCCTGAACGCTGTGGTCGGCCATGACCTTGTCGGCGGCACAATCGCAGACCTTGCTGACATCGACCGAAACGCCCTCGGGGATCTGCGCTACCGCGGTCGCGGTGCAGCTGGCGACGATCGACTGGCGGATGGTGGATTTGAGGTTGGCGTCGATAGCCCCGCCTTCGCCGCAGGCGGCCAGCGCGAAGAGCGAGAGCGGGGCAAGGGCAAGAACGGCTGTACGCATAGTCGAGGGCTCCTGAATAAGTTTCGCATCTATATAGGGAGCAAAGGACGGATAGGAAGCGGGCGCGCCATCCATCGACTTATACTCGATGGGCGGTTCCGCGGGCTCGTCATCGTCGCGGGTGTCGCCTTCATCGCAATCGCCCTCAAAAATGGCGGAATCCTCAGTAAGTAGAAGCGCACCCCTCACCCTCTCGCGGGCCGTGATTTCGCTGTAGGGCAGCGCATCCTCAAAGAAATACTCCCACATCTCGGCTGCGCTTAGGCCATCGTCGATCATTTCCAGGAAACAGTCGAACCGCGTAGCGACCGCGAGGATTTCGGGCAACGCGGTCGCCGGATTGACGCGGTCGAGCAGGCTGAGCGACAGCTTCGTATTCTGCCGCGTGTAGGTGGTCACGCCCTCTTCGCGCACCCAGCGCGATTGTTCGCCCCGGATCGCCGCAGTCATCAGATTGTCGGCCACGATCCGCCGCGCGATGATCAGCGCCGCTTCCCAGCCGAGATTGAACGCATAGCCGCGCGCGGTGCGCCGCAGGGCATAGCCTCCGCCCACCGACATGCCAACGGCGCGCGCGGCATCCTCGACCACACCATTGTCGGCGAGATGCGCAAGGAACGCCGCCTGCCGCCCCGCGCTCCAGCCATCGGCGCGCTGTTCGTAGCGCAAATAGGCGGCAGCAGGCAGCCTCGCGCCGGTGTCGTCGCGCAGCGGGGAGGTGGGTGAGTGAGGGTGTTGAGATGAACTGTCCATTTTTCGGTCCTTTCGAAAACGGATTATATATCACCTATATGGTTATTTTGCAATTTGGTTTTTGGTTTGTCGGGTTACGATTTGCAAAGCTCTTTTTACCTTGTCATCCCCGTGAAAAAGCAGCGGTTGGACGCACCCCACGTGTCCAAGGGTCGTCCGGGGGGGACGACCCTACGCTGCTGATCCATGGTCTGAGCTCTCCGCCCCAAGCAACCTCGTGCCAGAGAAGCGACCGCAGACCATGGACCCCCGATCAAGCCGGGGGTGACAAACGTAGAGTATAATCAGGCCGCGCAGCGACTTGGCGCCGACAGCTTCCTATTTCCACTCGATCTTGGTGAAGTTGAAGCTCACCGATTCCGCGGCGCAGGTGGCCACCACGGGGTCGAGGATGCGGCCCGTGCGGCCAGTGGAGACCTGCTTGATCGTCATGCCCTCGATCTTCTGTCCGGCGGCGCAGCCGGTCCAGGCAGGCATCCGCATCGCGGCCTCGCGGACTTTTTGCACGGCGGGGAGCAGGAGGGCGGCGGTCTGCTCGTCGTCGGGCGCGGCGATCTTTTTGTCGGCGGCAGGCGCAGGTTTCGACTTGTCGACCTCTTTGCGGATAGTGATCGGCTTGTAGGTGTGCGGCCGGGCATCGGTCGCGCCGTCGCCGTTGATATCGCCCGCCGCGACATGAACGCCGCCAGCGCTGCGCTCGGCGCCGAGCTGGACCAACTCGATGAGGATCCAGTCTTTATGCTTGCCGTCGTCCTTCCCCTCGGTGTCGCCATCGACCCCGCCGAATTTGATATGATAGTCACCCGCCGCGAACGCCGGAGCGGCGCCGGCGAGTAGGGCAAGCGCCGACACAGCGGCATTTTTATATGCGTGGATAGTCATAAGGAAACTCCTCCCTTTTCCTGCGACCGGGGTGAGGAGAGCATAGTCCGGATGAACGGGGGATGGATGGGGGAGTAGGGAGGAGTCGGTTCATTCTGAATATGGCATATTTCGCATTTGTGACCCACCGTTGTTGCACGTGTCAGTATTTCAATGCAGACACGCTGAGCATGGCAAATCACGTTCCTATTCGTATCGTTTCTCATAGCAGGTTTGTTCAGGATATTGCTCGGCAGTTCGGTTGGATGGCTGGCGCTCGCTACACAAATTTACGCGACATCAAACACCTGAATGAAGTGTATTTCATCGATATTGATTGGAAGAATTACGATTTCGAACGCCATCTCCATGCAGTGCGGATTCACCGGCCAGCTTTAACCGTAGCTCGCGATGTTATCTGCTCGAACGATCTTGATTCAATCGTTCGTGAAGCTGAACTTCTTAATCAACACGCCAATAAAATAATAATCGTTCCGAAAGATCGTGCGTTAGAATCAGAAGCACGTTTAGGTGTTCCTATTATGTTCAGATTAGGGTATAGCATTCCGACCAAATACGGAGGTACCGAAATTCCCGTTGAGAAGTTTACTGGTCCCGTACATCTGCTTGGCGGCAGGCCCGATGTTCAAAGGCAATTAGCGGAGAAAATGAACGTTGTTAGCTTAGACGGAAATCGAATAACGCTTGATGCAAAATTTGGAGATGTATTTATTGGAGATCGCTTCCGACCTCACCCTGTCGGAGGATATGAAACATGTCTTCGAGAGTCGTTCAGGCGAGTTAATGAGTTGTGGATGGATCAATAGGACATCGTGGTATGGATGATCGCCGGACTTTTCTGATAGAAATTTACAAGCAAATGTTTGGCGACATAAATCGTCATCTGACTGTCATTTGGCAGTCGGTCAGCGTAGTAGTCGGAGCGTTCGCATTGCTGGCTCTTAGCGAAAAAGGTGTAGTGCCAGCAGACGTGGCGATTGCTCTGATTGTTCTTTTGTGTGGGTGGTTATACGCACACATGCTGGATGCTGGTTATTGGTACAATCGTAACCTTGTTATTATCGCCAATATAGAACGGCAGTTCCTAAAAAATTCAGATTTAAAAGAAATCCATTTTTATTGGGGCGACCATCGTTCGGTAAAAAACAAGATGATAACACACATCCGGATTCAAGCGGCGCTTGGAGTATCGCTAGCAATTCTAGTACTAGCATTTCACTTTTCGACGCGCGTTTGGCAAGGTTTCTGCGCTCAGGATTCAACTTTTGATCCCGTTCGCACGTTGCCTTATATTTCGGCATTTGCCGTGTTTATTTTTTGTACCCGTCTGAGCAAAAATCGAGATAACGCATATGCGAGCTTCCGAAATAACTCGCCTGGAATCGATGTGGATACAACTGGAATAAATTTTGGAGTAGGACATTCAGTCGACTCCGTTAATTAAAGGCATTTTCCAGTTAGGTCATTTTGATCAAATTCACTTTGGTGCCAGATCATAATTTCGGAAATAAATTCTTCAGTTTTTCTTTTGGTATTTTTTCGCGATTTGCCATCAGCGCTATTCGAATATCGGTCGCCCACTCATCAAACTGAGATACGGCATCAATAAACCTATCAAGTGTGTATACATAAACCCGAGAGCTGATTTTTCCGTATTGTTCTGATAAATAATTTTGAACATACACCAGCTCGTTTGTGGCCTGTACTTGTAGCTTGTTTCCGGCTTCCTCATGGTTGCATTGGTATATTTCGCCATCAACAACCAAAATAGGCATAAAAAAGCAGATGTCCTTTGAATGATCGTCGTAGCCCTCGTTACATTCTTCACGAAAGTGAATGGCACCCTTCACGGCCGACAAAACACCAGCACGTATTTGCTGAGTTTTCCCATCTTTCAAAGCCATATAGGAGCGCGCTAGATAGCTTGGCGCGCTCATCGGTCTCTTGTTTTCAATCTGGTCATACTTCAGTATTCTATTATCAATATTATTTAACCAATTCAAAGTGGAAAATCCGGCTCCTCTTTCAAACTTCCTGTGCTTGCTCGAAAAAAATATAAATGGATCAGCGGTTTTTTTAATTTCTATGCATAAATAAATTCGACAAGATACATAAGGTTGTGACTCGTGCTTATCGTAACTCACAAGGGTCGCAACGATATCTATTTCTCTTCCTTTTCCCTCATCTTTATCATAGTAATAAACATTTTGGTCGATGCTCCATTTTTGGCTAGCCAAAGCGTGTTCGACTTTGAGCTCTGAATCAAATCCTGCCTTATTGATTTCTTCCATCAATTTTTCTACTGAAATAGACAAGATTTGAATTCCATTTCCAATTCACTCTGAAAATATTAAGTTAATAAAAATTGAGCGAAAGTGCATAGAGCTTTAATATGTTCCGCGAAACTTAATCGCCTATTTGAGCATGGTCAAAAGATAATTTCTGGAGCTACGGTGACAGGTCAGAGAACCCCTAAATCCCCGCCGCCTTGCGCAGCGCTTCATTAATCCGCGACTGCCAGCCTTTGCCGGTCGCGCGGAAGCGGTCGATTAGGTCGGCGTCGAGGCGCAATGTCACCTGCTTCTTTGGCGCGTCGCCGATGGGCGGGCGGCCGATGGGGCGGATGCCGTCTTTGGTCAGGACTCCGGTTGCGGGACGGATGACCTTGTTGCCGATACGGATTTCGGCGTGGTCGAACCATTCCTTGGTGAGCATTGGGGCTTCGTCATATTCATCCGAATCCGGCATCGTCGATTTCCTCTTGGTGCGCATGGCGCATCGAAATAATCCGCATAGTATCGCCGCGCATCGTGTGAACCAGAACAACAAAGCGGTCATCTAGCTTGCCGTAGGTGATCCATCTCGTTTCACCATATGCAATCCGGCTATCAACCGCACTTTGCGTCACATTGTCAAAGACACGCGGGGCATCCAGAAAATCGAGGCCACGATCCAGTAACGTTGCTTCACGTTTGGCGGGGTCGAACTCGATCTTCATTTCAATATGTAACTACATAAGTCAGGAAAGTCAAGGTTGGCATTTCTGGTTCCTTCCTTCTTTGCTTTTCCCTCTCTCCTTTAGGGGAGAGGTGCGAGACTTAGCAGCTTGCTGCTTAGTCGCAGCGGAGAGGGGGAGGTGGCGCGCAACCTAACTGTCCAAGCCCCTCTCCAACTTCGCCTAAGCGCAAGCGCTAAGGCTTCGTATCCTCTCCCCTGAAGGAGAGAGGGTTGGTGTTACTTCGCCTTCGCCAGCATCGGTGCCAAATAATGCCCGGTATATGACTTCGGCTCCTTCGCCACCTGCTCCGGAGTCCCCTCCGCGACAATCTCCCCGCCCTTCACGCCGCCTTCCGGCCCGAGGTCGATCACCCAGTCCGCGGTCTTGATGACGTCGAGATTATGCTCGATCACCACCACGCTGTTGCCCTGTTCGACCAGGCGGTGGAGGACTTCGAGGAGTTTGCGGACATCCTCGAAATGCAGCCCGGTGGTGGGCTCGTCCAATATGTAGAGCGTCTGGCCGGTGCTGCGGCGGCTGAGTTCCTTGGCGAGTTTGACTCGTTGCGCTTCGCCGCCTGACAATGTCGTTGCCTGCTGCCCGACCTTGACATAGCCAAGCCCGACCTCGGCCAGCATCGCCATCTTGTCGCGGATCGGGGGGACGGCCTTGAACACCTCGACCGCGTCCTCGACCGTCATGTCGAGCACGTCGGCGATTGAGAGGCCCTTCCATTTGACCTCCAAAGTTTCGCGGTTGTAGCGTTTGCCGTTGCATTCCTCGCACGTCACATAGACGTCGGGCAGGAAGTGCATTTCGATCTTGATCAGGCCGTCGCCGCTGCATGTTTCGCACCGGCCGCCCTTGACGTTGAACGAGAAACGCCCCGGCTTGTACCCGCGCGCCGCGCTTTCGGGTAGCTGCGCGAACCAGTCGCGGATGTTGGTGAACGCGCCGGTATAGGTCGCCGGGTTCGACCGCGGCGTGCGGCCGATGGGCGACTGGTCGATGTCGATCACCTTGTCGCAATGTTCGAGGCCGGTGATCTTGTCATGCGCGCCCGCGATGACTCGCGCGCCGTTCAGTTGCCGCGCCGCCGAGGCGTAGAGCGTGTCGATGGTGAAGCTCGACTTGCCCGAACCCGACACGCCGGTGATGCAGCAGAAGGTGCCGAGCGGGATGCTCGCGGTGACGTTTTTCAGGTTGTTGGCGCGCGCGTTGTGGACGGTGAGCTTCTTCTTGTTGCCCTTGCGCCGAGTCTTGGGGACCGCGATTTCGCGGGTGCCGTTCGAGATAATCGGCGGTCAGGCTGCCCTTGGCTTTCAGGATCTGCTTGAGCGTGCCTTCGGCCATGACGGTACCGCCGTGGACGCCCGCGCCGGGGCCGAGGTCGACCACCCAGTCGGCGGTGCGGATCGCGTCCTCGTCATGCTCGACGACGATGACGGTGTTGCCGAGGTCGCGCAGGCGGCGCAGCGTCGCGAGCAGGCGGTCATTGTCCTTCTGGTGCAAGCCGATGCTGGGTTCGTCGAGGACATACAGCACGCCCGACAGGCCGGAGCCGATTTGGCTGGCGAGGCGGATCCGCTGGCTTTCGCCGCCGGACAATGTCCCTGACGTCCGGTCAAGGTTGAGATAATCGAGCCCGACATTGTTGAGGAAGCCCAAGCCGTTCGTTGATTTCCTTGAGGATGGCCTTGGCAATCTGCTGTTGCTGGTTGGTCAGTGTCTGGTCGACATTGCCGAACCAGACAAGCGCATCGCCGACGCTCATTTTGGTGGGGGTGGCGATGTCGACGCCAGCGATCTTGACGCTAAGCGCTTCGGGTTTGAGGCGCGCGCCGTGGCAGGTTTCGCACGGTTGCGAGGTCTGGTATTTCGACAGCTCCTCGCGCATCCACGCGCTGTCGGTTTGCAGCAGGCGGCGGTTGAGGTTGCCGATGACGCCCTCGAACGCCTTGCGCACCGTATATTCCTTGCGCCCGTCCTTGAAGGTCAGCTCGACCGGAAGCCCGCCGGTGCCGTGGAGGATGATGAGCTTCTGGTCGGGGAGCAGGTCCTCCCACGGGGTGTCGAGGTTGAAGTCGTATGCCTTGGCGAGGCTGGACAGCACTTGCATATAATATGGGCTGGGCGGGTTCGATTTCGCCCACGGCACGACCGCGCCTTTTTTGAGGGACAGATGTTCGTTGGGGACGACAAGCTGCGGGTCGAACTCCTGCCGCTCGCCAAGTCCGTCGCAATCGGGGCACGCGCCTTGCGGGGCGTTGAACGAGAACAGACGCGGCGCGATTTCGGCGATGGTGAAGCCGCTGACCGGGCAGGCGAATTTTTCGGAGAAGACGATGCGGTTAGCCGGTAGGCCCCGTCTTCTTCATACCTCCCGTTCGTGCTGAGCTTGTCGAAGCACCGTCGCGCTGCGCCTCCTGTCCTTCGACAGGCTCAGGACGAACGGTGTTTTGTGCAACAAACGCCGCGCGGGCCTCGCCAAATGCACTGGGCACCAGTTCGGCCACAGTGGTGTCGGCGAGGTCGACGAAGGCCAGGCCATCGGCCAGCTTCAACGCCGCCTCGAAACTTTCGGCCAGTCGCTGCTGGATGCCGTCCTTCACGACGATTCGATCGACCACAACCTCGATGTCATGCTTATATTTCTTGTCGAGCGCAGGCGCTTCTTCGATGGGGTAGAATTCGCCGTCGATGCGCACGCGGGTGTAGCCCGAGCGCTGCCATTCGGCGAGTTCCTTGCGATATTCGCCCTTGCGGCCCTGCACCACCGGTGCAAGCAGGAAGGCGCGGGTGCCTTCGGGCAACGCCATGACGCGGTCGACCATCTGGCTGACAGTCTGCGCGGTGATCGGCAGGCCGGTCGCGGGCGAATACGGGATGCCAACGCGCGCCCAGAGCAGGCGCATATAGTCGTAAATCTCGGTAACGGTCGCCACGGTCGAGCGCGGGTTGCGAGACGTGGTCTTCTGCTCGATGGAGATTGCAGGGCTGAGCCCCTCGATATGCTCGACATCGGGCTTCTGCATCATCTCAAGGAACTGCCGCGCATAGGCCGACAGCGACTCGACATATCGCCGCTGGCCTTCTGCGTAGATGGTATCGAACGCGAGACTCGATTTTCCCGACCCCGACAGCCCGGTAATCACGATCAATTTGTCGCGCGGCAGGTCGATATCGACGCCCTTGAGATTATGCTCGCGCGCACCGCGCACCTTTATGTGGGTGAGTGACATAGATTCGGCTTGTTCCAGATTTGTTCTAAAAGCGCAAGAGGTCGCGTTCGGGATGAAAGTGGCTCGCTTTGGGCCGAATTTCAAGGCAGGTTTTTTCCCGCACTTGCCTTATCTCGCATATGCAGCATAATGGAACGATAACAAGGGTCGCATCGTTGAACTGATAGCTTCGGCACGTTTGAACAACAGATGAGATATATTTTGAAAGCAAATTTCGCCTTAATCGCGCCGCTGGCCCTGTTGTATGCGCCCGTGGTTGCGCAAGATGCGCCGACGCCAGTTGTATTCCAATCGGGCACTGGCGATGCCGCAAGCGCGCAGCCCGTGTACATCAAACCCCCGCGGCCCGAGATCGGCTGCGACGCGCTGGCTTTGTCGAGCAGGGCCATCAGCTATGGCTTTTATGATGCGCTGCTGACCCCGAAACAGCGGCTAGACGGGAAACTATTCGCGACCGCGATGGAAAAATATCGCGGCTATTATTGCGCATTCGGTCGCAGCGTTGGCCCAGCGGTTATCGTCGTCGTCGATTTTGCCAAACACAGCAGCGAGCCGCGTTTATACCGCGTGGATCTGAGGACCGGCGATGGCCTCGACAGCCCCATCCGCGTCGCGCATGGCATTGGCTCTGACCCCGATGACGACGGCTATGCGACGGTGTTCAGCAATGTCTACAACAGCCTGTCGTCGTCGCTCGGCGCCGCAATCGGGGCGGAGCGCTATGTTGGTATCAACGGGTTATCGCTGCGGCTTGACGGGCTAGAGCCATCGAACAACCAGATGCGGTATCGCGATATTGTCGTTCATAGCTATCAGCCCGAACGGCGGCGCTATTTCAATGCGGAATTTATTTCGAACAAGGGACGTCCGGGTTCGAGCGAAGGCTGTTTTGTGGTCGAGCCCGACAAGCGCGAATGGATCTTGGACACGTTGGAAAATGGCGGGTTTATTTATTCGGGATATAGCGGTGAATTGGCCAAGCCGATTATCCCGGTGCCGAATGCGAATGTGACCTTCGCACGTGGGACAGGCACTAATTCTCAAACTTATCCGCAACAGGCTTTGGAAACACCCGCCGGAATGCCCGGTAGCCCGCCCACAGCCCCCATATCGCCAGCGCCAGCAGGCTCACCGCAATAACCAACGCCGCGACGGGGTTGGCAAAGGCGAGCACAAGCAAGCCTCCGGTTGCGACATCCTCGACGGTCGAGACCACCACGTTGCTGAACGGTTCGGGACTGGTATTGACCGCCGCGCGCGCCGTGGACTTCGTCGCATGGCTGGCAAGCGCTGCGCCGCCGCCGAGCAGGAAGGCGATGACCTGCCAAGTGGGGTCGGAACTATCGACAACCGCCAGCGCAAGCAACGCGCCGCCGACTGGGCGGATCAGGGTGTGGAGACCATCCCAGATTGAATCGAGCCAAGCAATCTTGTCAGCGAAAAATTCGGCGACTGCGCCAAGCGCGCTAAGACCCAATACCCAAGGGTTAGCCAGTACATCGAGCATCTGGAGGTTTTCAGGAAGTGGCACAATATTGAAGTGCATCGCAACGCCAGTAGCAAATATCGTCAGATAAAAGCGCCAGCCTGAAAGCAGGCTCAGGCTGCCAGCCAAACCCAATATTTCGACAATGCCCATATATGCCTCCGGTCCATGAAGCTGCCACGTTATCTTGCTGCGCGCAATACGAGCGCATCAGACTTTACATGAAAGGGCGGGGAACGGCGAATTGGAGGCCCATGCCGCCGCTCCCCATAGGATGCCCGGCGCATTGTGACACGCGGCGGGCTGGGGTGTTGCTGCGCGCCGTGAGTGCGGGATGGCGCGCAGCAAGTCGGTTCAGCGGCGGCGCGCAGCCTTGCGCGGTTTGAAGCTGGGGTCGCGTGTTGTGTTGACGTTACGCTGGATTTGGCCATCGACCCTGTTGACGCTGCCGGTGCGGTTGTAAACTTGCGCACCGTCACGCGTTACCGTGCGGCTATTCTCGCGGCCGGCTTCGGTTTTGCGGCCATAAGCGTCATATTCGTAGGCGCGGCCTTGCTTGTCGGTGGCGCTGCCGGTGGTGGTCCAACCATCGTCGGTGCGGGTGCGGTCATATTCATACGAGCGCGTCTTGCCGTTGAAACCAGTTTGCGAACCGCTGCCGCTGACACCGTCTTCGGTTTTTGTGCGTTCCCGCGTGCGGGTTGCGGTGGCACCGTCGCTGGCGCGCGTTGCGGTGGCGTCGACGGTCAGATTGCCCTGGTCGCGGGTGGCCGTTCTTGTGGCTGTACCTTTTGGATTCTCAATGGTTGTGGTCTTGGTGGTCTGGGCGTTAGCTGAGGTAACCAGTGCCAGCGCTGCCAGTGGTAAAGTGATAAGATATTTCACGTCCATTCTCCTGATTTTGGGGAGGGAGAATTTCCCCGCTCCTGAAAATCAAACGAATGGCGAAGCGAAACCCTTCGATTATTTTTTGCTTCTACTGAGTCCGCCGCTGCTGACGCAGTTGCCGACGTTCGCGCAAGGCGTTGCGCAGGGCCGCGCGCTGTTCGGGGGTCGCATTGCGAATATTCTCACGAATGGCTTCTGCCGTTTCGGGCGTTAGTTTCGTGGCTTCGGCCGTTGGCGGCGCATCGGTGGTCGCGATTGCGTGTTCGCTGGTGCTCACCTGCGGCTCGGTCACGCTTTGCGGTTCCGCAATCGCGCCGATCCGATCGCGCCGTTCCAGTCGCTTCTCGCGACGTTCGATCGCGGCCTTGCGCCATGCTTCCTTGGTCGCGGGGTCGGCGTCTTGAGCGAGCTGACGAACGGCGGTGCGCACATCCTGACGCGTCACTTCGCCCGAGCGGACCATCTGCCTGACTTCCTTGCCGGTGACGGCTAGGCGCTGGCGCGGAGTCAGTTTGGCAAATTCGGGGTCGTTGCGCAGGTCTACCACTCGGTTGACGATGGCGGCGCTGCCGGTTGCAGGTGGTTGGACCGTTGTGGATTCAATTGGCTTGGCTTCTGCGACCATGCGCATCTTCGGTTGGGCAACGGACTTGGGTGCCTCGACGATTTTTGCCTCGACCAAAGCCTCGCTTACCCCGGGTACATAGACCGGATCGCCGAAGAAACCCGCCGCCGCCGCCGTGGCGGTGGCGAGCGTGAAGATTGCGACTGAACCCACGATGCGGCTCGTCCGCCGCCACGGGCTGGATTTACGCGCGCGGGGCAGCGGCAAATGGGCGGCGGTATCGGCCAAGCCGGTATCACCGCTGGCAATGCGCGCCATCAGCCGTTCCGAAAATCCTTTCGGCATGGGTGGCACCGCATAGGCATCGAGCGCCTTTTCGATTTCTGGAGAAAATGCAGGCTCTGCCATTATCCGGCCCTTCCGACCACGCCCTTGCGCTCAACGCAGCCTTTCAAGGATGCGCGCGCACGGAACAGCAAAGATTCAAAGGCCTTCAATTGCATTTCCAAACTTTCCGCAGCGCCTTGGTTGGGCTGCTCTTCATAATAGGTCAGAATGACTGCCGCGCGCTGCCGGTCGGGGAGCGCCTCGATGCAATCCTTCACCGCTTGTCCGGTTTCGACCGCCTCGATCTGGCGGTCGGCTAACGGGGCTTCGTCTTCGCGCTCGGGCACATCCTCATCACTGGCAAAGCGTTTCCGGCGTAACCGGTCCAGACACTGGTTGACCGTGACTTTCTTAAGCCACGGCGCGATTCCAGCACCGCCGGGTTGCCAACGGTCGGCGTGATTCCAGAGCTTTAGCAGCGATTCCTGCGACACGTCCTCCGCTTCGGTTGCTTCACCCAGCATCCGGTAAGCAACCCGCCAAACCAGCTGGGCATGACGGTCGGCCACCAAACGCATCGCGGCATGATCGCGCGCCGCGATGCGCGCAACCAATTCGTCGTCATTCTGTTCGGCCTGTTTGACCGCCTGCTGCATCATAAACGCACCCACCAAACTGCAGTTCAATAGCAATACGCACGTAGCGCAAAAACCCTTCGAAAAAATTTCCGAAGGATTTTGCGGACTTGTCCGTTGAGCCTCTATCCGGCCCGAAAGGCGGATGAAACAGGAGGCAATTCATGAAGATTTTGACAGTCATGCTGGCATCGGCAGCGATTATGGCACCAGCAAGCGCATATGCGGAGGACGGCTGGCGGCTGGGCATCAGCGGCGGAGCCACGCTTTATTCGGGCGACGAGGATCCGCAATTTGCGAGCATCGCGCTCGCTCGCGATTTCGAGCAGGGATATGTGGAAATCGGCGCGTCGATGGTGCGCGGCGGGGTCACGCAAGGACTTCTCAACGCAGTACCAGTCGATAGCGAGGCGGTTACCATTTCGGCAGGTCGCAGTTTTGGCGAAGTCAGCCTTGATGGATATGTCTCCGCTGGACAGCGCCGGTTCGACCCGGAAACTTTGCCAGGCGGCCGGGTGACGATCAACAGCGACGGCGGCAGTTTTGCGATTGGCGGGGCTGTCACATATGAAGCGGCGGTGTCGGAAAGCATTATCCTCTCCCCTTACGCGGCAGTCGATTATGACAAGGTCGATATCGCCCGTGCGGTCATCCTTCCGGGTGGCGATGTGCGGACCGTGAAATCACAGGAAGATGGCGTAACGGGTTCGATTGGCGCGTCGTTGCAAAAGCTTTTTGGTGACCACAGCATCGGCATTAACTCCGCGTTTGTCGCCACCTCGAATAGCAGCGCGTCGCGCTCGGGCACCGCTGGTGACACCATCAGCCGCATCGTTGCCGCACGCAACGTACCGGGGCAAAGCGATGAATGGGCCGAAGTCGGGGCATCGGCGTCGTTTGCGATTGCTGAAAAATGGCGGCTCAACCTGAACGCCAACCGGACTTTGGGTTTTGCCGGACCCGAGGCAACAAGTTTAACCGCTGGATTAAGTTTCCGCTTCTAAGCTGCGCCTAATCATGCTTGTTAGGACGTATGCCTTCAGAAACCTCTCCCCAACCCGTCGCCACCCCCGCCGCCACGATGGTGATATTTCGCGAAAATCCCGATGGGGGTGCGCCGCTGCTGCTGATGGTCGAGCGGATCAAGGCGATGGCGTTTGCGGGCGGGGCAGCGGTTTTTCCGGGCGGGAAGGTTGATCCGGCCGATTTCGACTATGCCGAGATGCTCGGCGGGCCTTTACCACTTGATGAAGCGGCGGCGCGGCTGGCGGCGATCCGCGAGACGATTGAGGAAGCAGGGCTGGCGCTTGGGTTGACCGGCGTTTCCGACCCGGCTGATTGCGACGACGCGCGGGCTGCATTGCATGACGGCGAGAGCCTGCAAGCCATCTGCAACCGCCACAATTGGGTCCCCGATTTCGATCAGCTCGTACCTTGGTCGCGTTGGCGACCGCCAGCATTTGAAGGCGCAAGCCGCGTTTTTGACACGCGCTTCTATCTGGTCGATGCGGGAAATACGGCGCCGTTGGCGACCGTTGACCATACCGAAAATCGTGCGCTGTTTTGGGCAACTGCCGCCGAGACATTGGCGTGTGCCGACGAGGGTAAAATCAAGATTATATTCCCCACGCGCCGCAATCTGGAGCGGCTGGCGATGTTCGGCAGCTTTGACGCAGCCGCAGCGCATGCAGCCGAGCATCCGGTTTCAACGGTGCTGACTTACGTTGATAAACGCGAAGACGGCAACTGGCTGTGTATCCCGGATGGCCACGGCTACCCAGTGCTCGAAGAGTTGTTTGAAAAGGCTATGCGCGGATAATCAATCTTCGGGTGCGATGGTCACGATCAGGCCGTCGAGTGCGTCACTAACCGGAATCTGGCACGACAGGCGCGAGGTTTCGTTTCGGTGGTCGGTGCTGTCCAGCAAGTCGTTTTCGTCCTCGCCCATTTTTGGCAAGCGGTCGGCAAAGGCCGGGTCGATATGCACATGGCAGGTCGCGCATGAGCAGCAGCCGCCGCACAGAGCGAGCAATTCGTCAAAACCGTTGTCGCGGATCACTTCCATCAGCGAAAGGCCTGCTTCCGCTTCGACTTCGCGGCCTTCGCCGTCGCGTGAAATAACCGTGATTTTTGTCATGAAAAGATCCCTGAAGCCTTTGGTTCAAGCGCCTGATAAGTGGCAGCAGACGCAATGTGAAGCCTTAATTTCGTGGGGATAAGTCACGCGCTGCCCTTGGCCAATACAGGCGCAATGCCTATGTCGTGCGCAACAGAATCAGAAAGCGACTTATGACCAACGAACGCCACGCCCCCGTCATCATCATCGGCTCCGGCCCGGCAGGCTACACCGCCGCCGTCTACGCTGCGCGCGCGAACCTGTCGCCGATGATTATCACCGGTGTCGAGATCGGCGGGCAGTTGATGACGACCACGGAAGTCGACAACTGGCCGGGCGATGATGCGGGTGTGATGGGGCCGGAATTGATGGAGCGGATGCGCAAACATGCCGAACGCTTCGGCACAAGAATCGAGAATGACTATATCGAAAAGGTCGATTTTTCGAAGCGGCCGTTCACGCTGACCGGTGGTGCTGGCGACTATACTGCCGACGCGGTGATCATCGCGACTGGGGCAAGCGCGCAATATCTGGGCTTGCCGAGCGAAACCGCGTTCATGGGCAAGGGCGTGTCGGCCTGTGCCACCTGCGACGGGTTTTTTTACCGCAACAAGCCAGTCGCGGTCATCGGCGGCGGCAATACCGCGGTCGAAGAGGCGCTGTATCTCGCCAACATCGCCAGCCATGTGACTTTGGTCCATCGGCGCGATAAATTGAAGGCCGAGAAAATTCTGCAAGACCGCCTGTTCGCGCGCGAGGCCGAGGGCAAATTGACGATCAAGTGGAACCACAGGCTCGACGAAGTGCTGGGCGACGCGAGCGGCGTTACGGGGATGCGTATTGCCGCGACCGACGGCAGCGGCACGCAGGACGTTGAACTTCACGGCGTCTTTATCGCCATCGGCCACAAACCGAACACGGGCATTTTCGAAGGCCATCTCGACATGGCCGGCGGCTATATCAAGGTGCGCGGCGGGGCCGAGGGGCAGGCGACCGAAACCAGCGTGCCGGGGGTGTTCGCGTCAGGCGACGTCATGGATCATATTTACCGCCAAGCAGTAACCAGCGCAGGCACAGGATGTATGGCTGCGCTGGATGCCGAGCGGTTTATTGATGCGAATGCTTAGGAACCAAATCGCTCTACACCAAACATCGTCATCCCTGCGAAAGCAGGGATCTCAGGCAGCCTAGCGCCAACGCCAAGATGGAGAAAGGCGGCTGGGTCTATATCATGGCGAACAAGCGCTACGGTGTTCTATACACAGGCGTTACTGCAAATTTACCCGCCAGAATATTCCAGCATAGGGAAGGGCGTGGCGGGCAATTCACCCGTCGCTACAATATAAAAATGCTTGTATACTACGAATGGGTTCCGTCTATTGAAGAAGCGATCATTCGCGAGAAGCGCGTAAAAGCATGGCCGCGAATGTGGCGGATCGAATTGATCGAAACGATGAATCCCGGATGACGGAACTTGTGGGATCAGCTAAACGCTTAAACGTCGGCACATTGCCGCCCGAGATCCCTGCTTTCGCAGGGATGACGACGGTGGGGGTAAAGTTTTCAAACGGCAGTTTTTAGGCGAATGCCCTCCAAGCGACATAGACCAAAGCGGGCAGTCCAATCAGGTCCGCGTTCGCAATCTGCTTTAGCGCGGGCGGGCTGCCATTGGCAAAGTAGAGAGCGAGGAAGCTCAGCATGCTGATCGCGGCCAGTAGGACACTGAGGCGTCGGGGTGTCGGGTCGAGTGCGCACCAAATGCAAGCGACTACGACAGCCAGAAACAGCGCTGCCCGGTGGTGCATAAGCAGGAACAGCGGATCGCCTGACTTTACCCCGTAAAGCTTGGTCAACAAAGACGGCGCAAACAGCGCCAGCGCGGGTGTAATATGCACCAGCGCCAATAAACCCCAGGCCAGCCTCTCAATCATGCAGACGCCTCGCGCCGCGTCCGGCTGTAAATCCACCACAATATCGCGATAAACAGCGCCGCGCCGCCCCACATCGCGATGGGTTCAAAGCTTTCGCCCACCACCGCCAATGGCGCATCGCTGCCGCTGCCTGCGACTATACCGGCGAAGGCCACGCCAAACAGGCTTTCACCGACGATTAGCCCGGTTGCAGCAAGAACGCCCATGCGTTTAGCGGCTTCGGGGTCTTTTTGCGCGTCCGCCCATTTTTCGTAATAATGCCCTAGCACGGTGCCGACCACGATCAGGAACGTTAGCGCCATCGGCAGATAAACACCCATGCCAACGCCAAGGGGTGGCAGGCGTCTTTTGCCTGCCTTGCCTAGCATTTCATCAGCGACTACCACCGCGACGCCTATCATCGCGCCCAGGCCCAGCAAACCCCAGTCGAGGTCACCGCCCAAAACGCCTTTCGCAAGCGCAGAAATCAATAATGCCTGCGGGGCGGCCAGCGCATTTTCGCCTGCGCCGACGCTTCCGGCAAAGCCAAATGCGTTGTTGAGTAGGTCGAGCACGGGCGGAATTGCAAGGCTGCCGAACATCACGCCGATGATCAAAGCGACCTGCTGCCGCCACGGTGTCGCGCCGACGATCTGGCCAGTCTTCAAATCCTGCAAATTGTCATTCGAAATCGTCGCGATCCCGAAGACAATGGCAGTTGCGAACAAGGCATAAGCGATCATCGCTTCGGTCTGATCGGGCGTATCTCCGCGCCCGAAAAAGCCGAGCAGCATTAGCGATGCACCGACCACGGCGAGGATGCCGACGCCAGAGATTGGCGAATTGGATGCGCCGATCAAACCCGCCATATAGCCGCACACCGATGCAATCACGACGCCTGCGAGCAGGATATAGACGATCGTGAGACCGATAATCGGCCCCGCCATTCCGGCAAGCGGCGTTGCGCCCAGAAACTGCCACAGCAGGAAGGCAATGGGGATAAGGGTAAGGACGATGATTGCGCCGACGATCTTGATTGGAATGTCGCGTTCGGTCAGCGCGAGTTCGCCGCCACCCGCGCGCGCTGCCGATGCGGCGAATGCGCCTTTCAGGCCTTGGATGATCGGCCCGATAATTTTGAGCAAGGTCCAGATGGCGGCAATACCAATCGTGCCTGCGCCAATGAAACGCGCCTTTTCGCGGAAGACAGTTCCGGCAATTTCGGCGGCGTCGGCCCCGGGTACGCCCTGGCTGAAATAGGGGACCAGCCCGATCCAGCTGATCGCCATGCCGAGCAACATCGCAAGGCCGACCGATAGCCCGACCAGATGGCCAACGCCGATGAGCGCCAGGCTGAGCGAGGTCGAAGCGCCGGTCGCGCCCGCGCCGACCTTGAAGAAATGCGCGATTTCGCCAGCGACCAGTTTCATCGCGATGAGGAGCGATAGACCCGCCGCCAGCAGCGAATTGACGACAATCGTGGTCAGTCCACGCTTGTTTTCTTCTGACCCCGACCCTTCAGCGGACCCAACGATCAACACTTCGGCGGCCGCCTTGCCCTCGGGATAGGGCAGGTCAGAACCCGTCACCAAGGCCCGTCGCAACGGCACTGAAAACATTACCCCCAATATCCCGCCGGTTGCGCAGACCGCCGCGGTCGTCAGGAACGGAAAACCCTGCCAGTAACCCAGGATAACGAGCCCCGGCAGCACAAAGATAATCGCCGACAAAGTCCCCGCCGCGCTGGCGATGGTCTGGACGATATTGTTTTCAAGGATCGTCCCGCCCGGCAGCATCCGCAATATCGCCATCGAAATCACCGCAGCCGGAATCGATGTAGCGAAGGTCAGCCCTGCCTTCAGCCCAAGATACACATTGGCTGCAGTAAACAGCAGCGTAATCAGCCCGCCCAAAATCACCGAACGGATAGTCAACTCGCGCATAATAATCTCCCCGATGCTGGTTCACTGCACCGGAAAGTTGAGATGTTCAAGCAAGTGCGACTTTAGCTGGCATGAAACGGCTATTGCGGAGCAATGCTGCGGAGATGACCGGCATCAGTATCGCAATCGGCGAAATCTCCATCGCAGTCACTGCCCAGCGGCTGATTGGGTTCGCGTATAATTCTCTGAACCCTTCCATTTCCTTGGCAAGCGCTGCGACCTCGGCTGCCGACTTTCCTGCTTTCTGCGCCTGCTCGAGCGCTATCCGCGTATATTCGTCCATGAAGGTGTAGTTGGTGAAATAAAGATATAGCTCCCACGCTGCGACATAGAAAATTGTCGCAATTGCCGCGATACCGAAGCCGACGGCCAGCGCCTTTCCGAAACGGATGACGCCGCCGAGTTCGACATCGCGATAGCGCTTTACGCCGATGAACACGAATGTCAGCGCGATGATCATCGACAAAAAGCCCGCGACCATCCCTGCGGAGCCGCCTTCTGGAAACAGCATCATCGCGACCCGCATGAGTAACGCGACGGTGACGCCAGCGATGACGCCGTAAACGACTATAATTCTGCCCATGAACTTTCTCCCTGATATGGTGAATGCCATGAGGAATAAGGCGGAGCAATCAGGATAAGCTATCGCCCAGATGGGTGATTTGCCTAAAACCGCCAGAATTTATGGCAGGATATCAAGCTCGCGCGCCTTGCCGATGGCTTGCGTCCGGCTCGCGACCTCAAGCTTTTCGTAAAGCCGTGCGATATGTGTTTTCACCGTGTTGGGCGAGATATCGAGGCGGCGGGCAATTACCTTGTTGGCATGACCAGCGGCCAGCATTTCGAGAACCTCGCATTCGCGTGCGCTGATGCCGAGCGATGCGATTGCGGCGTCGTTCCGCGCATATTGCAAGCGCGGCCGGGCGGTCAGCCGATTGCCGACCCATATGCCTAGGGCAACGAACATCACCGCAATGCAGGCCACATAAAATTCGGTCGACCACGCATGGACCGCATGTTTGTAGTCCAGCCATTCGAGCAGAAATGCCAGTGCGGCGAGCGCTGCGCCGTAGACAATGATTAGCCTCCACATAATGTCGAGTAAACCATGCCGCCTGAGGGCAGGCAAGAATTAGTGTTGCGTGTTCTTACTGTATCATCTACCTAATACGGCAATACAGGGAGAAGAATTGATGACATTTGATCCAGCGATTGAAACCGCGCGCTATATCGACGGGCTTGGCGAAGCAGCGTTGGAGCAAGCCGCCGCTTACACTTCAGGCGGGCACTGGATGTTGCTTTGGGGACTGGTAGTTTCTGGGGTTGTAACGATGTTCATCGTGCGTCTGGGAATTCTCGACCGCGTCGCAGCGCGATTTGAAAAGCGCGCTTGGGCTTTGCGGACATGGCTGATCGCGACGACCTATTTCATAGTCTCTGCGTTGCTCACCCTACCGTGGACTTTGTACGAAGAATATTTCCGCGAGAAAAGCTATGGCCGGACGAGCCAGCCTTTGTCCGACTTTCTGGCACAAGGCAGCATCAGCATGGTCATTTCAGCGGTGTTGGGCGGCTTGTTCTTCCTCGGCGTCTACGCGCTCATCCGGCGCACTGGCAAGAAATGGTGGCTGTGGTCGGGCGGGCTGGCAGCATCTGCTATCGCCATGACGATCTTGCTTTCGCCAGTGCTCATCGAGCCTTTATTCAACGACTATAAGCCTGTTCCCGAAGGCCCGGTCAGGACCGCGCTCGTAGAGATGGCTGCCGAAGCGGGGATTCCGGCGGACCGGCTTTTGATGTTCGACGGTTCGCGCCAGTCGAACAACTTTACCGCCAATGTTTCGGGTGTGTTTGGCACTGGCCGAATTGCGATTTCGGATGTGGCGCTGACGGAGGCTTCGCTTGATGAGGTCAAAGCGGTGACCGGGCATGAAATCGGCCATTATGTCCTTGGCCATGTCTGGCGTTTCGTTTTCCTGTTTTCCGGGATGGCGATTGTTGGCTTCTTCCTCAGCAACCTGATGTTTCGCCGGGTCGCCGCTCTGTTCGGCAGCAAAGCGCAGATCGGCGATCCCGAAGGGTTGCCGATATTGCTGTTTATCATGTCGGCGCTTTTCGTTCTTGCGCAGCCATTGAACGGTGTCATCCGAATAGGCGAAAGCGAAGCCGATGCCTATTCGCTGCGCACCGTCAATTTGCCAGACGCGCTTGCAGGTGCCTTGATCAAAACCGCCGAATATCGCTACCCGCGCCCCTCGGCGCTTGAGGAAGCGATTTTCTATTCGCATCCGTCAGTCGAACGCCGGGTCCGCCGCGCGATGGACTGGAAAGCGGCACAGATGAAGAAAGCGGCGGGGCGTTAAGCCGACGCCGCTTTCTTCTCCATCCGGAATTTGTGCAGTAAAGGCTCAGTGTAGCCGTTGGGCTGCGACACGCCCTCAAAGATCAGCGCGCGCGCGGCTTTGAAGGCGACGCTATCGGGCGTGAGCTTTTCATATAGCGGATCAGCTGCATTTTGCGCATCAACCTTAGCCGCCATTTTGGTAAGCGCGGCATCGACCTGTGCTTCGGTCGCGATGCCGTGGAGTAGCCAGTTGGCGATGTGCTGCGAAGAAATCCGCAATGTCGCCCGATCTTCCATCAGGCCGACGTCATGAATGTCAGGCACTTTCGAGCAACCCACCCCCTGGTCGATCCAGCGGACGACATAGCCAAGAATGCCTTGCGCGTTGTTTTCCAGTTCCTGTGCGACATCTTCATCAGACCAATTGTGGCCGGTGGGAGCGACCGGAATGGTCAGCAATGGATCTAGGCCAGGCGTTGGCTCCTTGGCCAACTCCGCCTGTCGCGCGAACACGTCAAATGCATGATAATGCATTGCGTGCAAAGTGGCGGCGGTGGGCGAGGGCACCCATGCGGTGTTCGCACCTGCCTTGGGATGGCCGATTTTCTGCACCATCATGTCGCGCATCATATCGGGTGCGGCCCACATCCCCTTGCCGATTTGCGCTTTGCCAGACAGGCCGCAAGCCAAGCCAATTTGCACGTTGCGCGCTTCGTACGCCGCAATCCAAGACGATGTTTTCATCTCGGCTTTGCGGATCATCGGGCCAGCGTGCATCGCGGTGTGCATCTCGTCACCGGTGCGGTCGAGGAAGCCGGTGTTGATGAAGACGATCCGGTCCTTCACCGCGTGGATGCAGGCGGCAAGGTTGGCGCTGGTGCGACGCTCTTCATCCATTACGCCAACTTTGACCGTATGGCGCGGAAGGCCAAGGACGTCTTCGACCGCGTCGAACAATGCGTTGGTCAGTGCGGCTTCTTCGGGGCCATGCATTTTTGGCTTAACGATATAAATTGAACCGGCGCGGCTGTTGCGGTGGGTGCCGAGGCCCATCAAGTCGTGCAAGGCGCAGAGTGAGGTGAAAAGCGCGTCGAGGATGCCCTCGGGTGCTTCGCTGCCATCGGCGAGCAGTACAGCCGGATTGGTCATCAGATGTCCGACGTTGCGCACGAACATCAGGCTGCGACCGGGCAGGGTAATTCTGTCATATATCCGGTCGGCGTCAAGCGCGCGGGTCATTGTCTGCCCGCCCTTCGCAAAGGATGCGACCAGATCGCCGCGCATCAGGCCGAGCCAGTTGGTATAAGCTGCAACCTTATCTTGAGCGTCCACCGCAGCCACCGAATCTTCGAGATCGATGATCGTGGTAAGGGCTGCTTCCAGAATGACGTCAGAGATACCCGATGGATCGGTCTTGCCTACCGGATGATCGGGTTCGAACATCACTTCGATGTGCAGGCCATTGTGGCGGAATAGCCGCCCATGCTCGCTCTTGCCGACATATTGAGCTGAGTCTTTGAGCGCGATACCGCCCGATGGATTGCCCAGATCCGCCCATGACCCATTTTCGAGCGGAACGGCGCTGTCGAGGAAGGCCTTCGCATAAGCGACCACCGCTGCGCCCCGCTGCGCATCATAACCACCTGGGCGGGCGGCGGGCGCGTCGAGGACGTCAGTCCCATATAGCGCATCGTACAAGCTGCCCCAGCGCGCATTCGCCGCGTTCAGCACAAAGCGGTCGTTGAGGCTGGGTACGACAAGCTGCGGCCCCGCCATTGTCGCAATCTCGGCATCGACATTTTGCGTGCCAATGGCAAAGGGAGCAGGCTCTGGAACGAGATAACCGATTTCACGCAGGAACGCCTGATAGGCTGCCATGTCTGCAATCGGGCCGGGATTGGCTTTGTGCCAGTCGTCGAGCTTTGCCTGAATCGCATCGCGTTTTGCCAGCAACGCCCGGTTTTGCGGCACGAAGCGCGTCAAAATGTCAGCTAGCCCTTGCCACAGATGCTCGACCGATATGCCGGTATCAGGCAGCGCGCGCGTTTCGATGAATAACGCCAGTTCTTCTGCGATGTGCAGTCCGGCACGCGAAACATAATTTGTCATTATTGGCTCCAGTTTTTATGGTGCCTGGGGAGGTTTTTTATCGTTGCGCTTCCCCTAGCGCCTGTTTCAAATGCGCAAAAGCAAAAAACTCCGCTGGAACTTTTTTGGGCAAGCGGTCATTACTCCCGCCATGAAACTGCAAAAGCATTTGGTCGAAAAGCCTTGGGGGCGCACCGACATTCCAGCTGCCTTTGGTGACATGGGTGGTCGGCGTATCGGAGAAATCTGGTATGAAAGCGATGGGAAGGCCGAATTGCCGATCCTCGTCAAATGGCTTTTTACCTCGGAAAAGCTGTCGATTCAGGTCCATCCCAACGATGCTCAGGCAGAAGCACGCGGTATGCCGTCGGGTAAAGAGGAATGCTGGTTCATCGTAGATGCAGCACCGGGCGCGGTACTCGGGATCGGAACCACGCGCCCGTTAAGCGCCGACGAATTGCGCGAAGCGTCTTTGTCTGGCGAGATCGAAAAGTTGATGGATTGGAAGCCGGTTAAGGCCGGGGACTATTTCTACATTCCGGCGGGCACGGTGCATGCCATCGGGGCTGGCATTACACTGGTAGAGGTGCAGCAATATGCCGATATCACGTATAGGCTATATGATTATGGCAGGCCGCGCGAACTGCATCTGGATGATGGTGTCGCAGTCTCAATCGCTGTACCCTATGCCGATGCGCGGTCAGGCTATGCGGCGGCGGGGCAGCAGCTTGTAGGCGGGCCGCATTTTAATCTGTGGCTGGTTAACAGCGATTCGGACATCGCGGCATTGCCTAAAACCGGTTCGCGCTGGGTGATCCCGCTCGCCGGTTCGGCCGATATCGGAGGAGAAAAGGCCGCTATCGGCGATTGCATGATTGCTGACAGTCAGGATGAAATGATGATGTCAAAAGACGCGCAATTGTTGATTGCCGGCTAGGCATTGTGGCACCGATGCACCGGTGCCGAATAAATGTTATCGTAGCCTGAAATATCATTGCCACATACCCAACATCATTTTACAACCTTTGTTATACCAAATTTACCCGGCAAACCGGGTCGCGGGAGTTTTGAAATAATGGAAACGAGGCTGATTGTTGCCTATGTGCTTTGCGCAGTGATGGCGTTGATTTTGGTTGGTGTTGTGGTGCGTTATTTTAATAACCGGCGTCAGTTCAAAATCCGTCAATCAGGTCGCGGCAAAAATGTCGATAATGTGCCGGTCGATTAATCAGAGCAGTTTGGCCGCAATGATTTCGCCTGCACTGCGGCGTTGCAACAGTATCACGCTCTTCAACTGACCTGTTGGCGCTGCTGGCAATTTGAAATTCTCAGCGACGCCCTTCCATTCGCCAAGCTTTTCCAAGGATCGCACAATGTTTTTGTGCGGCAAAGTACGTCCGGTATTTTCGCCTGAACGGATGGCAATTTGCTGGGTCCGCGGATCGTAACGAACAAGCCAGACATTTGCCTGGCCAGCGCCTTTGCCGATGGTTATCTCATTGTTGGCGATTTTGATGCTCGGACCTTTGGCTAGCGGCGAACTCGCTTCGATGCCTCTTGCCAGTTCGCCTTGCTTAATGCCGGTGATCGCGGTCTTGCCGTTGATGATGATCTGCGGCGTCGCCACATTGGCGTTGCCGAGCGCGTGGGCATAATCATATTGTCGCTGGGTGTAAGCTTTGTCAGCAAACACATCTTTCCATCCGAGCCTGTCCCAATAGGTCACGGCAAAGCTGAGTGCGATGACGCCGGGCTGATCGGCCACTGCATTGACTGCGGCATTGGCGGGGGGGCAGGAGGAGCAGCCTTGGCTCTGATAGAGCTCAACGACGATTGGATTTTCTGCCGTTGCGCGGCTTTTTGCAGCAATGATGGATGTCGCTGCCTTGGCGTCTTCGACGACCGGCGCCGCTTTCTGGCACCCACCTAGCGTCAGCGGGATCAAGGACATCACCACAGTAACGGCACTTTTCATGGAACATTCCTATCGTCTGGTACGGACAGGGAGAAAGGGAGTTAAACCCTGTCCGCGACATGGTGTTCGCGGTAAAATGACGAAAAGTTACGCCTTCATTCGGGGTACTTCGCCGCCATATAGTTCAGCGATTCAACAATAAGCTGTTCCAAAACAGCTTCATCGACATCGCTCAGGCGCTTTATATAGAGACAGGATTTGCCCGTTTTGTGCTTGCCCAGCTTTTCCAGAAGTGCAGCCTGTCCTTCAAATCCGTCGATAAGATATAGTACCATATTGCCTTTGCGTGGGCTGAACCCGATACGACACATGTCGCCCTCGCGGCCGCTGTCATATTTGTAATGATAACCGCCAAAGCCGATGATACTCGGACCCCACATTTTGGGCTGGTGCCCAGATAGTCGCGCCATCATCTCAGCAATCTTGTGGGCATCCGCCCGCTGCTGCTTGTCGGCAACAGCATCAATGAACGCACCAACGCTGATTTCAGTCGGTTTCGTCTTCGTTTCCGCCTTGGCCATCTTGCTTCTCCCTCGATAGCGGCCTAGGGAATAACGCGTCATCTGGGGAGTAGCCAGTCGTTTCCACGGCGGAAACGGGACATGCATCAACATATTTGGCCGAGAGGTCGTGGTGCATGTGGGGTCGTGTGAAGCGGTCCAAGGCGAGACCAATGGCATCGGCACCTGTTCCGGTCGGGCAGGGGTAGCCGGTGGCATTGCGTCGAATTTCTGCCTGGCCCCGGAGTTTCAGATGGAAATTTTCTTCACATCCGCCGTGCTCGTCGCGATTGCCGAAATTGGCGACAAGACGATGCTGTTGGCGATATTGCTGGCGACGCGGTTCCGCGCACCTTTCCCAATTATCGCCGGAATTTTTGTAGCGACTCTTGCGAACCACCTGCTTGCGGCATTGGTCGGACAACAGGTAGCCGGTCTCCTCAATGCGCCATGGTTCCGTTGGGTCATAGCGCTAGGTTTTATTGCGATGGCTGGGTGGACCTTAGTCCCGGACAAAATCGATGGTGACGAAGCTGAAGTCTCGCACAAGGGAAGCATTTTTCTGACGACCGCTATCGCTTTTTTCATTGTTGAAATGGGTGACAAAACGCAGGTGGCAACTGTGGCATTGGGTGCACAATATCATTCAGCATTTGCCGTGGCTGCCGGGACCACCTTTGGGATGATGGTCGCCAACGTTCCGGCCGTCTTCCTTGGTGAAGGCCTTGTGAAGTGCGTATCGCTCAATGTTATTCGTATGATTGCCGCATCGCTATTTTTTGCGCTCGGCAGCTGGCAGGTCTGGGAATTGGTGCGTTAGGAACTGGGGATATTCGCCTTAGGCACCGGAGCCGAGAACTGACCTCGCCGCGCCTTTGTTTTCTATTTGCTTATACGCAAAAACCGGTTCGTTCGTATAACGGGCATACCAGCATCATTGTAGCTAACCGCCTTTTCGATCATGGTGCTACCGTCGTCAGCGACGGAGTACACGCGCGTAGATGCCGGACGCCCGCTTTTTGCAAGGGCCATAATCAGAGTTTTCGGCGTAGGTGTAGAGACGGCAATTGCATCTGCTTCCAACTGGTCGCCTTCAATAGCTACTGCTGATCCATCGCGTTCATAAATTGAATTCATATGACGCTCACTGTCATCTGCCCCTGTGATATCGATGCGGGTTTCCCATTTTCCCGCACCCACATCTGTAAAGGTGATCGATACATTTTTGGGTCGAAGTTCAGCAGGAATCGGCATCTGCTCGACGTCCAAAGCCCAAGTCCCGAGTACAGGCATCTCGGGTCGTATCTCGACATTGGGGTTCGCGGAGGCTTGGCTCCCTAGAGAAAGGGTCGCGAGGCTCATGATTAGCAAAGGAAGTTTCATGGCCATATCTCTAGCAAGTTTGCGGTGCCGAATTCATGAACTTAAATAACCCGGTACAATATAAGCCGGCTAAATCGAAATCTCGTGCCCAAGCCAAGGCTTGGCATGGCTTGCGCCCCGGCTTTCCCCCTGCTAGCGGCGCGCGCAAGGTACGCGCGTAAAGAGGTCTGCTTCCATGAAAGATTCAATCAAAAAAGTCGTGCTTGCCTATTCGGGCGGTCTCGACACCAGCGTTATCCTGAAATGGTTGCAGGTCGAATATAATTGCGAGGTGGTAACCTTCACCGCCGATTTGGGGCAGGGCGAAGAGCTTGGGCCGGCGCGCGAAAAAGCAGTGCTGATGGGCGTGCCTGATCATCACATCTACATCGACGATCTGCGCGAGGAATTTGTCCGCGATTTCGTTTTCCCGATGATGCGCGCCAATGCGCGCTATGAGGGCGATTACCTGCTTGGTACGTCGATTGCCCGGCCGCTGATTTCAAAGCGCCTAATCGAGATTGCTGCCGAAACTGGCGCTGACGCAATTGCGCATGGCGCGACCGGCAAGGGCAATGATCAAGTGCGGTTTGAGTTGTCCGCATACGCGCTGAACCCTGATATCAAGGTGATCGCACCTTGGCGCGAATGGGACCTGACCAGCCGCACGCGGTTGATCGAATGGGCCGAGCAGCATCAGATTCCGGTGCCCAAGGACAAGCGCGGCGAGAGCCCATTTTCGACCGATGCGAACCTGTTGCACACTTCGTCGGAAGGCAAAGTGCTCGAAGACCCATGGGATGAAACCCCTGACTATGTCTATTCGCGCACTGTTAATCCGGAAGATGCGCCTGACACGCCCGAATATATCACCGTCGACTTTAAAAAAGGCGACGGCGTGGCTTTGAACGGCGAGGCGATGTCGCCGGCGACGTTGCTCGCGGCGCTGAACGAGCTTGGCCGCAAGCACGGCATTGGCCGCCTTGATCTCGTCGAAAACCGTTTCGTGGGAATGAAATCGCGCGGGATGTACGAAACGCCGGGCGGCGAAATCTACGCCCGTGCGCATCGCGGGATTGAGAGCATCACGCTCGACCGAGGCGCCGCGCATTTGAAGGACGAGCTGATGCCGAAATATGCAGAGCTCATCTACAACGGCTTCTGGTTCAGCCCCGAACGCGAGATGTTGCAGGCAGCTATCGATCACAGCCAGGAGCATGTTTCGGGCACAGTTCGATTGAAGCTTTACAAGGGCTTGGCGAGCGTTGTTGGGCGTAAATCCCCGAACAGCCTGTATAGCGAAAAGGTAGTGACCTTTGAGGATGATGCAGGAGCCTACGACCAGAAAGATGCGGCTGGTTTCATCAAGCTGAACGCTCTGCGTTTGCGGTTGTTGGGACAGCGTAAAACCTAACTGCTTTCACCGCTTTCTTAACCATTTGCGGCTAAATCGGGGCCGTGAAAGCCAGCGCCTTAAAAGCCGCCGATCCTAGGCCTGTGTCTGCCGTCAGCACTGCTGTCGGCTTGAGCGGGCTATTCGGGCTGGCCTTGGCGGTCCTGATTGCGCGTAATTTCGGTAGCATTGGCGATGCGCTCGGTTTTCCCGGATGGCCTGCGCTTGCCGATGGGCCTTATTCGGCGATAGTCGCTCTGGTTTTTTGCGGCTTGCCGATGGTGCTGTGGTCATTGCTGGTGGACAAGGTACATCGGCGTCCCTCCACCGGCATCGACTGGAGTTTGAAGCGCCCGGTTGCCGACGTCCTTGATGACAGCATCGTCAAGATTGCCGGGCTGTGGGCAACATGGGCCGTTATCGCCAGTATCTATGCTTTGTGCCGTTTCTACTGGGACGGCGCCTATCTCTTTTCGATGCAGATGTTTCAGGCTGCCGCAATTCCGCTCATCATTCTCTCGGTGCCCTATGTTGTCTGGATCGACCGTTATCTGGTGAACCCGCGCGATGGCGCGTGGCATCTGGGGGCATGGATCGCCGGACGCGCCGATTGGGACCGCGACGAAATTCTCCACCATCTGCGTGCTTGGGCGGTGAAGGGCTTTTTCCTCGCCTTCATGATCTCTATCGTCCCCGGTGGCTTCCGCGATATCGTCAATATGAATTTTGCCGAAGTCGCGACCAATCCGATTTGGCTCGCGAATTCGCTCATCACCGCGATGTTCCTCGTCGATGTGCAGTTCGCCACCGTCGGTTACATGCTGACGATGAAGCCGCTCGACGCGCATATCCGAACGGCAAACCCGTATCTCGCGGGCTGGGTCGCGGCGCTGATGTGCTATCCACCCTTCATCCTGATGAACAATGGTGGGCCGCTCGATTATCATATCGGTACGAGCGACTGGGCTTACTGGTTCGAAGGGCATAGCACGCTTTTATGGATTTGGGGCGGCCTTCTGGTTCTCCTCACCGGCATCTATGCATGGGCGACCGTGGCATTCGGGCTGCGATTCTCGAACCTCACGCATCGCGGCATATTGACCCACGGGCCTTATGTCTTCTCGAAGCACCCGGCCTATCTGAGCAAGAACGCTTATTGGTGGCTGGCGACGATGCCGTTTCTTGTGACCACCGGCAGCACGGTCGATATGATCCGCAACAGCGCCATCCTCGCTTTGGTCAGTGGCATATATTATTGGCGCGCGCGGACCGAGGAAAAGCATCTGATGGCCGATCCTGCTTATGCCGAATATGCCGAATGGATGCAGCGCAATGCGGTCGTACCGCGTTTCTTTGCGCGCTTGCGCGGACTGGCGGGCAACCGCTTGCGCAAAGGAAGCGACGTTCAACCTGCCGAGTAAGCTTTAACCGCACAATTAACTCTGCTATCCTTCGGCGAGGATAGAGGAGAGTCGATATGCATGATCTGGTCATTCGCGGCGGAACTATAGTCGATGGGACCGGCGCACCGCGCTTTATGGCGGATGTGGCAGTCGACGGCGGCGTGATTACCGCAATCGGACATATCAGCACCCACGGCCGCGAAGAAATCGATGCGACCGGCAAAATCGTCGCTCCGGGCTTTGTCGATATCCACACGCATTATGACGGGCAGGCGACTTGGGATAGCGAGATGGGGCCGTCGAGCTGGCATGGCGTCACTACCGTCGTTATGGGCAATTGCGGGGTTGGTTTTGCGCCTGCGCGCGCAGACAAGCATGAATGGCTAATCGGCCTGATGGAAGGTGTCGAGGATATACCCGGCACGGCGCTCGCCGAGGGCATGAAATGGGATTGGGAGAGTTTTCCCGACTATCTCGACGCGCTGGAACGATTGCCGCGCACCATCGACATCGGCACCCATGTTCCGCACGGCGCATTGCGCGCCTATGTGATGGGGCAACGCGGTGCGGATAATGAAGAGCCGACCGAGGCCGATATCGCCGAAATGGCGCGGCTGGTGGAGGAAGGCTTGCGCGCAGGCGCATTGGGCTTTTCCACCTCGCGGACGATCTTGCACAAATCGGTCGATGGCGAGCTCGTCCCCGGCACCACCGCGACCGAGCCAGAGCTGGTCGGTATTGGCCGCGCAATGGGTAAGGTCGGCCATGGCGTGTTCGAACTGACCACTGATTTTATGGAGGAATGGGACGAATTCGGCTGGATGGGGCGGCTGAGCCGTGAGACGGGACTGCCCGTCGCCTTCACCATGCTGCAATCGCCGATCAAGCAAATGCCATGGACCGAGCAGATGGCGGCGATGCAGGCCGCCAATGATAATGGCGCCAATCTGGTCGCGGCGATTGGCTTGCGCGGTATCGGCGTGATCATGAACTGGCGCGGCACGGTGCATCCGTTCATGCGCAAGCCAAGCTGGCAGAAGATCGCCGAGCTGCCGTGGGACGAGCAGAAGGCCAAGCTGTCCGACCCGGCGTTCAAGGCGGCGATGCTGGAGGAGGACAATTTGCCGCCGCCGTCGGTCGATATGGCGCCGTTCTTCATGCTGGTAACCGCTGCGTGGGCGATGCAATTCCCGCTCGGCGACGGGTTCAGTTACGAGCCGACGCGCGAGGAAAGCATCTTCGGCTTTGCCCACGCCGCGGGCAAAGACAGCGCGGAATACGCTTATGATCAGCTAATGGCCGACGATGGCAACGGCATGATTTACCTGCCGATATTGAATTATATGGACGGCAATCTGGACTTCACCAAAGAGCTGCTCCAGCGCGAGGATATCGTGGCGTCATTGTCCGACGGCGGCGCGCATTGCGGGACAATCTGCGACGCGGCGTCACCGACATTTCTGCTGAGCTATTGGGCGCGCGATCGAAAGGCGGGGACGATTCCACTCGAATTGGCGGTGAAGCGCCAATGCCATGATACCGCGCGGCTATATGGGTTGAATGATCGCGGTGTATTGAAGCCGGGTTATCTGGCCGACATCAACGTGATCGATTTTGACGACCTGAAACTACAGAAACCATGGTTGGCGTTCGATCTGCCCGCGGGCGGCAAAAGATTGCTGCAAAAGGCGACCGGCTATGTCGCGACGGTCAAGTCAGGCGTGGTGACATTCCGCGATGGCGTAATGACCGGCGCGCTGCCCGGCATTGTTGTGCGGGGTCCGCAAAGTGTCGCGATGGCGGAGGCAGCGGAGTGAAATCTCGACCAGAATGATATTCTGGTCGAAACTTTTTAAACGCGCATTGGCATCAGGACATACAAAGCCGCGCTCTTGTCATTTTCCCGAATGAGCGTCGGTGCGCTGGCGTCGGCGAGGTGGAGTTCGACTACGTCGCCTTCGATCTCGCTCAATATGTCCATCAGATACCGCGCGTTGAAACCGATTTCGAAGCTGTCGCTGCTATATTGGCCGGACACTTCTTCCGCTGCCGTGCCATTTTCGGGCGACGTTACCGACAGTGTAATCTTGTCGGTATCGAGCGCCATTTTGACGGCGCGGGTTTTTTCAGTGGCGATGGTGGCGACGCGGTCGACGCCTTGGCTGAAGGCTTTGGGGTCGATACGCAGCAGCTTGTCGTTACCGGTCGGAATGACCCGGCTGTAATCGGGGAAGGTGCCGTCGATAAGCTTCGATGTCAGAATGACGCTATCGAAAGTGAAGCGGATCTTGCTCGCCGACAGGTCGACCTGAATCGAATTATCGCCGCTTTCGTCGAGCAGTTTGCGAATTTCGGCAACGCATTTGCGCGGCACGATGATGTCGGGCATGTTTTCTGCGCCCGCTGGACGTGGCAGCGTCACGCGCGCGAGGCGGTGGCCGTCGGTAGCTGCTGCCTTCAGAACAGGCTCGGCATCGTCGGTAACATGTAGGAAGATGCCGTTCAGATAATAACGCGTTTCTTCGGTCGAAATCGCAAATCGCGTCTTGTCGATAATCTGGACCAGCGAGGACGCCGGGATTTCGAACGAGGTCGGCAAATCGCCTTCGGCAATCATCGGGAAATCATCGCGCGGCAATGTCGAAAGGCTGAACCGCGCGCGTCCGGCGTTGACTGCCATGCGGCCATCGGCGGCGTGGAGCTGGACTTGGCTGCCTTCCGGCAATTTGCGCGCAATTTCGAACAATGTGTGTGCGGATACCGTGGTCGCGCCGGGCGTTTCAACATCGGCGGCAAAGGTTTCGACGATTTGCAGGTCGAGGTCAGTCGCGGTCAATTTGATCTTGCCGCCATCGCTGGCTTCGATCAGGACGTTGGACAATATGGGAATGGTGTTGCGCCGTTCGACCACCGACTGGACGTGGCTCAGGCTTTTCAGCAGGGTCGCGCGTTCTATGGTGGCTCTCATTCAAAATCCCCTAATCGGGTTGGCGGTTCGTACAGCCGCCGAAAAACCCTATTTCTATGCCGATTCTGTCTTAATGGCTTTGTCCGGTAGGGCAAGCCGATAGCTTTTGCCAAGTGTAATAAGCTGTGGAATAAGGCCAATTATGGGGATTTCGACAAATGGTAAACGGCTTTTCATCGCGCGGCATGGGGAGACGGTGTTCAACAAGATCGCGCGGATGCAGGGTCAGGCCGAGGTGCATACGCCGCTGACCTGGGAAGGTTGCGTTCAGGCCAAGATGATGGGCCGGTCGCTGGCGAACTATCTCGGCGGTGATGACAGGCCTCAGCTTTGGTCATCCACGGCCGGAAGAGCGTTGCAAACGCTGGCGATTGTGGCCGATGAGATTGATGCCGATTGGCACCAGACGCGCCGCGACGACCGTTTGCTTGAGATCGATGTCGGTAGCTGGTCAAGCCGGACTTATGCCGATATTTCGGCTGAAATCGGGCCGATTGTCGATATGGAACACAAACTGTTTTTGGTCCGGCCTGACGGCGGCGAGTGGTATGATGACGTCGCGGCGCGGTTATCGCACTGGATAAGCGAGCAGGCATTCGAACAGGATATGCTCGTTATCTGCCACGGCATGACCGCGCGGGTTTTGCGTGGCTTGCTATTAGGGCACGCAGCGATGGAAGGGTTCGATGCGCCGATAGCGCCGAGCCTCGCGCAAGGCAGCATGGTGATGATCCGCGACGGCGTCGAGGAGCTGGTGATCGACGGCGAAGGGCAGGGGGAAAGGGCTTGAACAATCCCCCAATCCGTTCGCATCGAGCGCAGTCGAGATGCCATGAGGTTGCGCGCGCCGGATGGGTGTCTCGTCTTCGCTCGACACGAACGGGTTTGGTGTGTTTGCTGATACTCTTTGCCGCGCCCTTGGCGGCCAAGGATCGTCTGGGTGTTTATCAGGGATGGGCGGCCTTCCGCGATCCCGCAACCCCGCGCTGCTATGCCATATCCGCGCCAGAGGAAACCGTCGGTACACCAACTCGTAATGGCTATCTGTCGATAGGATTCTGGCCCAAGCGACGCGTCACGCACCAGATTTATGTCCGGCTTTCACGAGAGCGTTCTTCGAATAGCGGTATCACGCTCAGCGCCGGAGGCCGCCGTTTCCGCCTGAAGGTCGATGGCAGCTCGGGCTGGGCCACCGACCGCCGGATGGATTTGGCGGTTATCGCAGCAATGCGTTCCGCAACTTCGTTGAGTGTTGAGAGCATAGGACGAAATGGCCGTTCGATTGTCGATGCCTATTCGCTGCGCGGGGCACCGAGCGCGATTGATGCAGCGGCTTTGGGGTGCGTCAGTACGGCGAAATAACGTTCCGCAATTCCGCCGAATTGACTCACGCCGATGTAAAATGTCTGTTACGCCGATTTTGTTCCGTCGTTTCAATAATTTTTGTTGCGGGACATTACGCCTGGGTATGGCTTTCGCACCGCGAGTCTCCAGTTCATGACGGCTGAGTGCCATGGAAAAATTAGTGACACGCCTGCCCGAACACGCCGACAATATGTCGATTGCGTTGATTTCATCGTCTTTCGCGCCACTTGTGCTGCTCAAAGAAGATTTGACCGTCATCGCGGCAAGCAATTCTTTTTGCCAGGCGTTCGATCTTGATCTGGCCGCGGTCAACGGCAGGCCATTGGCCGAGCTGGGCGACGGCGAATGGAACGTGCGCCAACTGAACTCGCTGCTGAAGGCGACCGTTGCGGGTAACGCGGCTATCGATGTCTACGAAATGGATCTGGTGCGCGCGGGCAAGGACACGCTGCGTCTGCTGATCAACGCCCATACGCTCGATTATTTCGAGGCTGAAAGCATCCGTGTCGTGCTTGCGGTCACCGACGTTACGGCAAAGCGGTTGGCCGAAAAGGTCAAGGATGACCTTGTGCGCGACAAGCAATTGCTGCTGCAGGAAATCCAGCACCGCGTTGCCAATAGCCTGCAAATCATCGCCAGTGTGCTGCTGCAAAGCGCGCGTAAGGTGCAGTCGAACGAAAGCCGCGACCAGCTTCGCGATGCCCATAATCGCGTGATGTCGATTGCGATGCTGCAAAAGCATCTGTCGACAGTTTCGGTAGATAATGTTGCTCTGGCGACCTATTTCAAGGATCTGTGCCAGAGCATTGGCGCATCGATGATCAGCGATCCCGATCGGCTGTCGCTGACCACCCACATTGATGACAGCGTTGTTGACCCGGACACTTCGGTTAGCCTTGGCCTGATTGTTACCGAGCTGGTAATCAACTCGCTCAAACATGCGTTTCCGGGTCGGACCCAAGAAGGTTCGATCAAAGTTGATTATAAATCGGACGGCGATGCGTGGACGCTTGTCATCGGGGATAATGGTATAGGCATGCCGAAAGATGCAGGCGGCGGTAAACCGGGATTGGGTACCGGCATTGTCGAAGCACTGGCTAGGCAATTGGAGGCGAAAGTCACCATCACCGATCAAGCGCCTGGGACCAAGGTAACCATCGTCCATAATTGAGCCGCAGCATTACTGGCATTTAACCGCGTTGTTCCCTATAGGCCCGGTCATCATGCAGATTCCCGGCCATATCGACCCCGTAGTAACCCCGCGCGCCATCACTCCGCGTTCCGATGGGCGTATTGACCTGATGGGTTTGAGCCATCTGCAAATCCGGCAGCTGTTCGAAGAATCGCAGCTTGACGAAAAGGCCGCGAAGCTTCGGTCGAAGCAGGTGTTTCACTGGATTTACCATCGCGGTGTGACCGATTTCGAGGCGATGACCGACATTTCCAAAACCATGCGGCCTTGGCTTGCTGACCGCTTCGTTATCGGACGGCCTGAAGTTGTAGAGGCGCAGGTATCGACCGACGGTACGCGCAAATGGCTGCTGCGTACCGACGACGCGCAGGATTATGAAATGGTGTTCATCCCCGATGCGGATCGCGGGACCTTGTGCATTTCTTCGCAGGTCGGTTGCACGCTGAACTGCCGTTTTTGCCATACCGGCACGATGCGGCTGGTGCGCAACCTGACCCCCGGAGAAATCGTCGGGCAGGTCATGTTGGCGCGCGATGCGCTCGGCGAATGGCCAAAGGGCAATATGGCGGTCGCCAACGAGGACGATGAAGAGGACGACGATGTCGGGCACTATACCGCCGATGGCCGGATGCTCACCAACATCGTTTTGATGGGCATGGGCGAGCCGTTGTATAATTTCGACAATGTGCGGGATGCCATGAAGATTGTCATGCACGGCGACGGGCTTGGCCTGTCGCGGCGGCGAATAACGCTCTCGACGTCGGGCGTGGTACCGATGATGGAGCGGGCAGGCGAGGAGATTAACGTCAATCTAGCGGTGTCGTTGCACGCGGTGACCAAGGAAATTCGCGACGAAATCGTGCCGATCAACCGCAAATATGGCATCGACGAACTTTTGCGCGCTTGTGCCGAATATCCCGGTGTCTCGAACGCACGGCGGATCACCTTCGAATATGTCATGCTGAAGGACAAGAATGACAGCGACGAGGATGCGCGCGAGCTTGTGCGTTTAATCCGGCAGTATAAATTGCCCGCAAAGGTCAACCTGATCCCGTTCAACCCATGGCCCGGCGCGCCTTATGAATGCTCCGACCCCGAGCGCATCAAGCGATTTTCGAGCATCATTTTCGAAGCCGGCATCAGCGCGCCCATCCGGACACCCCGCGGTCGCGATATCATGGCGGCGTGCGGTCAGCTCAAATCGTCGAGCGAGAAAAAGAGCCGCGCCGAACTCGACCGGCTGGCCGAAGAAAAACAGGCAGCGCTTGGATAGGCTTGGCAAGGCCATGATTTTGTAACATTATCGCCGACGGGTTCGAAGCAGAGGGCATCGCTTTTACGGAAGGCACTGCATTGGGATTACTCGAACGCATTTTAAGCGGCCGTATCCATAAGGGCTCGTTGACGGTCATCAACCAAAAGGGCGAGGCGCAAGTTTTCGGCACTGCAGCGGCAGGATGGCCCGATGTTACCTTGCGGATGGTATCAGCAAATGCCGAGCGTCGCATATTGCTCAATCCGCGGCTGGGTCTGGGTGAAGCCTATATGGACGGCGGTGTCACGGTCGATGATGATGACATCATGGGCCTTGTCGAGCTGGTCCGGCGCAACAACCCGTGGGAAAAGGGTGGCGAGATTGGTGACAAAAAACCGCTGAAGAAATTATTCGGACAGGTCGCTCGTCCGTTTCAGCAGCTCAACTCATTGGCCAATTCAAGAGCGAACGTTGCCCACCATTACGATCTTTCGAACGATTTCTACCGGCTATGGCTCGATGAAGACATGCAATATAGCTGTGCTTATTGGTCAGAAGCGGATGATACGTTGGAGCGGGCGCAACTTGCAAAGAAAGCCCACATCGCTGCGAAGCTGGCACTCCAGCCGGGACAGAAGGTGCTCGATATCGGCTGCGGCTGGGGTGGGATGGCGCTATATCTGAACAAGGTCGCCGGGGTGGAAGTGCTGGGTATCACGCTCAGCACCGAGCAACTGAAGCTGGCGCGCGAACGGGCAGAAGCCGCCGGGGTTGCCGATAAGGTCAGGTTCGAACTGCTTGATTATCGCGTGCTGGCAAAACGCGCGCCGGGCTATTTCGACCGCATCGTCTCGGTCGGTATGTTCGAACATGTCGGTGTACCACAGTTCGACACTTTCTTCCTGGCATGCGCCAATTTGCTGAAAGATGACGGCGTGATGCTGCTGCATACCATCGGCCGCTTTGGTAAACCCGGCAGTACCGATGCTTTCACCCGCAAATATATTTTTCCGGGGGGCTATATTCCGGCGCTGTCCGAAACACTGGCCGCCAGCGAAAAGGTCAAATTAATCGCCAGCGATGTCGAAACGCTGCGGCTGCATTATGCAATGACGCTGCGCGAATGGTATAAGCGGGTGCAAACCAATCGCGAGGCCATCATCGCGCAATATGACGCGCGGTTCTACCGGATGTGGACATTCTACCTGTCGGGGGCAACCGCAGCGTTTAAATCGGGCGGGATGGGCAATTACCAAATCCAGTTCACCCGAAACCGCCGCGCTTTGCCGATTACGCGGGATTATATCGGCGATGCCGAGAGGGAACTAATGGCGCGCTAAACGAATATCGCGACCGACTGCATTCCGGTCAGCATAGGTTCGCCGTCGCTGTTCCATGCGGTCATATACTGGCTGCTTGCGCCATTACCTGCGTGGTGCGTTTCGCTAGTCAGATACCACCAGCCATCCTTTGTGGCAGGCGCATCGGTCAGCATGTTGATCTGCCAGTTCATGGAGCTGACCATGCCCTTTTCGGTCATTAGCCCCATGGCAGAGGGTGGCAGCGCGTCGCCGATGCAGATGAGTTCAGCGATATGATCCAGTCCGTCATGCTCGGTAAAGCGATGCCAGCTAGCCAGACGGTTCGTCGCAAGGCCGAGCTCCAACCTTTTGTCGGGATATTGCATATGCCCCGTGAAGAATTCTGGCGGACCGCTGCGCGCGTTTTCGGCGGTGGGGATCGGTGGAAATTCGGGACGCTCCAAACCTTCATAATCCAGATGGCTATGCCGCCGGTTCATGAAAATGAATGTGCACGAAAGCCCGACGCCATCTGCGCCACTGATTTCAGACTTGACGAAGGCAGTGTTCTTGCCGCGGCGCAGGACCTTTGCCGTCACCTCGACATCTCCTGCGAGCGGACCGACAAAGGCAATCTGCGCGGATTGCAGCGGCGGCAGGTCCTCGCCGGCAAGCTTGGCGGCCTGATACGCGAGTACCGAGCTCAACCCGCCATAGGATGTCCGTCCCTGATGCCAACTGGGCGGGATTGAAATGCGGTGCGATACGGAGCCCGGTTCGAACCGGGCAAGGATGGAGGCAAGGTTCATTCTCAAGGCTTAGCGAGCAAAAATGTGCCCCGCAACCCGCTGAAAATGACGCTTGCCTTCAACCGCAGGGCATGTTCAAGCTTTCCCTTACGTCATTGGGGAGCGACAGGATTTACAGCTGGATCAACACATTGTTGGACGACGGCAGGGCGGTTGCGCCGGACACCATGTCGGCCAGCCTACTGGTCCGTATTGTCCGTGCTGCGGTCGCCGAAGGCGGCGACCGGCGTGCGATGCTGAGTGCCGTTGGTATTGACGAAGCCCGCCTGCGTAATCCCCTCAGCCGACTGTCGTCGCAGATCGTCTTGCGCTTTTTTCACATGCTGGAGCAGCATTTTAACGACCCGTCGGTGCATCTGCGGATTGGGGAAAAGGCGTCGATGCAGAACTTTTCCGACCTTGGGTACGCGACGCGGCTGGAGGCCAATTTGGCGTCGGTAATCGAAGCCAATATCCGAATCCAGCAGCTGCGCCAGAATATGTTTCGCACCACATTCGATCCCGCTGGCAAGCCACCTTATCTGACATGGGAGTGTCACCCCGATTATACCGACGCCTATGCCGCATTTATCGAGTTTTCGGTGGCGACTTATGCTAGGCTGTCACGACAGATACTGGGCGAACCGCCGCTACTGCGTGCGGTACATTTCCGGCACAGACCGCGTTTTGATGTTGCCAAATATGAATCCGCTTTTGGCTGCCCCGTGGAATTTTCCATGCCGCAGACGCGCATGGAAATTGCTGCGAGACAGGTGTTCCGGCCATCGCCATTTGCCAACGCAGCGTTATTCGATGCCGCATCGGAGCGTTACCAGCAGCCGGCGAACTGGATGGCTAAAGGCAAGGTGCATTTGGCTTACAGCTATTTCTATCTGTCCAACGAAGTCGACAAATCGCCGCCGACACTCGCTCGCATGGCAAAGTCGTTCGGGATGAGCGAACGGACCTTGCGGCGGAAACTCGTGGAAGAGGGCCTTCCTTTCCGCGAACTTCTTGACCTTGTTCGGCAGGATTTGTGCGCGTTGTATGTAATGGAAGACAAACGTCCGCTTGGGGAGATTGCTCTGTTGTTGGGCTACAGCGACCTCAGCGCCTTTACCCGGGCGCACAAGCGATGGTTTGGAAAAGCGCCTAGTAAGAGCTGACATCAAGGGGAAATGGTGGGCGTAGCAAGGATTGAACTTGCGACCCCTGCGATGTCAACACAGTGCTCTACCACTGAGCTATACGCCCACGCTGCGGCAGCCTCTAGCTGGGCTTGCCTTATCATTCAAGCCTATTTCAGTTCGCCGAAACTTTCCTTGGCGAACAGTCGCTCGACTTCGAGAACGAGGTCTTTGAGATGGAAGGGCTTCGACAGGATTTTAGCGCTTGGCATCAATTCGCCGGCGCGCAACGCGACACCTGAAAAGCCCGTAATGAACATGACTTCGGTGGCTGGAGAAACCTTGCTGCAATGGCGCGCGAGTTCGATGCCGTCCATTTCGGGCATGACAATATCGGTCAACAACAGATCGAAATGCTCAGCCTCCAGCAACGGTGCGGCTTCAGTCCCTCGGTCGACGGCCACAACTTCATAGCCGGAACGCTCCAGCGCGCGTGCGAGATATTCGCGCATTGCCTGTTCATCTTCGGCTAGCAGTATGCGGGTCATTATGTGTCCTCAATATCCTTTGCGCAGATTTCCTGACTACGCCGTTGCCCTGCACCATAATTGCAGAGATTTAATTTTTTTGCACCAATTCGCAAAAAACGTGGCAAATATCGGCTCGATTGAAAAGGGAGTCGATGACAAACGCAAGCGATACCGGGTTTTCAGTGTTTGGCACCGATATCTTGTCGCGTCCGGTGCTGCTGTCGGTTCCGCACGCAGGGCGTGATTATCCCGATTCGGTGTTCGATGCTCTTCGCTTGCCCAGAGCGGCGTTAGTAAGGCTTGAAGACCGCTACGCCGATTTGCTGGCGCGGAAGGCGGTGGCGCTCGGATATCCGGTCGTTATAGCCCATCGGGCCCGCGCGTGGATCGACCTTAATCGTGACGAGAATGATCTGGATGTCGAGATGGTGCGCGGCGCGCAGCGCGAATGTTATCCCACCCCGGGCGCAAAACAACGTGGCGGACTTGGCTTGATCCCGCGCCGGTTGTCGGGCGATGGTGATCTGTGGAAGCGCCTGTTCGAGCTTGACGATATCGAAGACAGGTTAGCCAGTTTTCACCGGCCTTATCATGCGGCAATCTCACAAATATTGCAGCAGATGCGGGAGAAGTTCGGGGTAGCGGTACTGCTCGATTTGCACAGTATGCCGCCACTTCGGCAGCATGTCGCTGCCCCTGCTTCACAATTTGTCATCGGCGACAGGTTTGGAAAAAGCGCGGCGTCGCAATATGCCGAGCTGCTGATGGAGCGCATTCGTTGCAGCGGTTATCCGGTTGCGCTCAATCATCCTTATTCGGGTGAGTATATCCTTAACCGCCATGCAAAGCCTCGGACAAATATTCACGCCGTTCAACTGGAGGTGGATCGTTCGCTTTATCTTGGTTCCGATTTGCGAGAGCCAGGGGCCGGATTGGCGCAAACGGGCGCATTGATAACCAATCTTGTCGACGCGTTGACCGACGAAGCATTAGGTTCATCGACGCTGATAGCTGCCGAGTAGCCCGACCAAGAAAAAACCACCCCGAATAAATTCGGGGTGGCCAAGGTTCAGGGAGTGGTGCCGCATAACGGCACCGGTAGGACGGAAAAGGGAGGGGAGATTTCCGTCCTTCAACCAGAATGGGCACGACACATTTCAAAATCAAGACCATCGCAAAATATTTTATGTTCTGAGCGGTGGGCTGAGAGGACATTAAGGGCAAACGAACACATCAAGGCATCTCAAATTCAAAACAGCTATTGCTAATGATAATAACTCGCAATAAGATTTGCTTTTTGGAGATATCATGCTGGTTGATCAATTCCTGCCCAAACCCATAAGGTTGAGCGAAATTCATTCGCGCTGCGCGCGCCACATAATGGCAGCGCGGATATGGTGTATTATATCAGCTGCGGGGCAAAACCCGTTGCCACGGATGTCAGAGTGCCTAGGCTCGCAGCTGACCGCGCGGAGGTTTGGACTGTTGATGGCCACAATCGACTATGTGTGGCCAGAGCGGTTTGAAGTTGGGCGCCCTTGCTGTCCGTGCGCCGGGTTAGATGAAACCTTGCTCATACATGCGATTAAGCTCGCTACGTTGAACGCACGTCCACAGTTTGACGACATGTTGAGGGAAATGCTGTCCGAAGACGCCCGAAATGCCCTCTTTATCCACGCCCGATGTCTATATCTAGACGGTGACTAGCCGGTGCCCCGCCTGCCGGTTCCCTTTATGGCCACATGCGCTGGATGAAGGGCAGGCGGTCGGCAAATTGATGCTTCAACGCGCCGATGACGTGCAGGAAAATAAGGATGACCAGCGGTTTAGTCAGGATTTCATGGCCTTCATGACCGAAACCAGACAACGCCTTGCTATCACCCACGGGCAGGTCAATGCTGAATAGGCCAAAGAAATCCACGGGCGGGGCACCGGGACGAGCGGCGACCATCAGCCAGCCGGTGACCGGCACTGCAATAATCAGGAAATAGAAAAGCGCGTGAACTGCTTTGCCCAGCGTCGCCTGCCATCCGGTAATCGCGTCGGGCATCGGCGGTGGTTTGTGTCCGATGCGCCAAAACAATCGGAGAAGCGACAACAGCAGGATGGAAATGCCAATGGCCTTATGCGGATCCATATAGGCCGCCTTGGCAGCGCGCGGTAAATCTTCCGACATGCTGGCTAATGTCACATTGCTAACAATCAGAATCGCGATGATCCAGTGCAGTGCAATGGCTGTCTTGCTATATTTTCCCACGCCGTCACTCCTTTAAAGCATGAAGTGACGGCATGTTGGTTTTAGCGGTTATTATGCCGCTGGCAGTTCCGTCACTTGGGGTACCTTACCCTGTGCAACTTGAACTGCAAATATTTCGCGCATCAGCTGTAACGAGAACAGATGCGCGTGGATAAGCGCGAGAATGCCGTTCTGGTTGAGCTTGCGCACGGCATCGCCGCGCAGATCGCGCAGCTTGGTTTCATCAACCATTTTGAAACCGCGATAGATGAAAGGCGTATCCTGGCCTTCTTGCTGAATCGAAACTTCACCGTCCATTAGCAGGTCAAGCTTTTGCAATTCTTCGACGAACGCGTGCGTTTGTGCACCCGCATTTTCAAAGTCTTCGCAGAATTTCAGGATAGCTTTGGTATTTTCGCTCGGCTGACCATCTTCAAATAATGCGGTGCCTTCGTCATATTCGCCAACCGCGCCAGATGTCGGATCAAAGCACAGTGACAATTCGTCGGTATCCGGACGAAGCTTGGCGAGCAAAAATGGATAGCGACGGATATATGCAGGCACATAAACCGGGCGATCAAACTGCCCCTCTTCATTCATGAAGGTGTTGACGCCCTCATTCATTCCCATCAGCACCAAAGGCACAGGGGTTTCCGATGCCGAAAAAATAATTGGATAATTGCGTGATGCAGGCACGAACTCTTCGATCGTCAGCGGGATGGCATGTTGGCCGTCCATGAACTTCGCATTTTCCAGCATTCGCGATTTCCATGTCCCATGTTCATTGCTGTTCAGCGGGACCAGGTCTTTATAAAGAAGCGGCAAATTGGCGGCTTGGGGCGCGGTGGCCATCGGAAACTCCATTGATTGAGAAAGTGACAGAAATTCGTTGCGGCGCTTTAGGCGGACAGGCTCGCTTAGGCAAGCGGAACAAGCTTGCCGGGGTTCATGATGCCAAGCGGATCGAACGCTGATTTGATTGCCCGTAAGGCGGATAATCGCGCAGGTTCCGAAAGTCTGGCAAACTCGTCAATTTTTGCTTGGCCAATGCCATGTTCGGCAGATAGCGACCCCGCATAATCGCGCACACGGTTATAAACATGTGACGTTATCGCCTTGCCTTCGCCGGCATACCAGTCTGCGACTGCAACATCGGTTGGAGCCTTGACGTGAAAATGAATGTTGCCGTCGCCCAAATGACCGAAAGCAACAGTTTTCGTTCCCGGCCATTGGTCCTCAATCACCGGGGATTCCGCCGTAATAAACCTCGCCATCGCCTCCACCGGGACGCTGATATCATGTTGAAGTGCGGGTCCTTCGGCGCGCTCAGCCTCGGCTATCGAGTCCCGGATTTTCCAGAATGCCTCGGCCTGTGCCTCGCTGCTGGCGATGGTCGCGTTCTCTAGCAGGCCAGCTCCGATTGCCTCTTCAAGCAATCTGGTCGCCAGCTCGGCAGGCGCAGGCTGGGAGGGGTCGTCCTGCACAAACTCCATAAGTGCATGCCAGTGATGTGTGGTATCAAGCGGTGCCCGCGTACCGGTGATATGTTTGACCACCGCATCGAGTGCGCGTTGCGGCAATATTTCGAACCCCTCAAGCCTGTCGCGGGCGCGACTTTGCATGAATAAGAGCAGTCGATAGGCCTGTTCCGGACTTTCTAGCCCAACCCAGATTACCACACGGTCAATGAGCGCAGGAACAGTTTGCAGCACGGCGCCGGTGACAATACCAATCGTCCCTTCGCTGCCTATGAGCAGATGTTTCAGATCATAACCACGATTGTCTTTTTTGAGCGGTGCCATGCCATCGTAGATGGAACCATCAGGCAGCACAGCCTGCACCCCTGCAACCAATTGACGCATCGTGCCGTGGCGTAGCACCTGCGTGCCGCCTGCGTTAGTAGATATCAGGCCGCCAACAGTTGCCGATCCCTTGCCGCCGAGGGTCAACGGAAAACGCCGACCTTCGGATGCAACCGCTTCGTGTAGATTTTGCAAAATCGCGCCGGCTTCGCATCGTACCAGCCCGCTATCAGCGTCGACCGACTGTATGGCGTTCATGCGGCGCAGAGAAATGATGACCTGCTCGCCACTGGCGTCGGGTGTAGCACCTGCGACCATTCCGCTATTGCCGCCTTGCGGGACCAGCGCCAATTGATATTTGCCAGCAATGCGGACGACAGCGGCGACCTCTTCGATATTGGACGGTGACACCAGGGCAGCTGCCGATCCGGTAAACCGTCCGCGCCAGTCGGTAAGCCAGGGCGCCATGACATCAAGGTCCTCGGTAAACCCTTTCGGTCCCAGCAATTCCCGTAATTCGGATAATGCGTTTACATTTGGCACGGTGTCTTCCGATAGATTGACAGCGATGGACGGAATGTTCAATTCATATAACGTTCAACCCTATCGACTAAAGCTCCACGAACTTCAACTTGATACCGGAACGATTCTTGCGCGCAGCCTTTACCTCAGTGTTGTTTGCGGCGGGCTTGCTGGCAATGTCGTACAACGCTTGGGGGCAAGTAGAGATCGTAAGAGCAGATAATCCGTTTGCGCCGATTATCCGGTTGGACACGAATTTCTACCAGGTTCGTGTCGACCAGCGCGTTATCGTCCGCTTGCCCAGCCAGCAGGCAATGATGGGAGCAAATGGGCTTCGCAAAACCAGCGCGGCGGTTATCAAATATAAAGAGCAGAAAATAGGCAAATGCCTTTGGATTGAAAAGCTCGCTGGATCGCGGGTTGGCACAAAGCAGTCGCTCGAGCTATTGACCCGCGATGGCGTGATTATCAGGGCGTATTTGGGCGATGGCTGCCTGGCTCGTGAATTTTATGCAGGTGCCTATATGGAGCGGCCGGCCGATGGCAAATTGTGCGTCGACCGCGATCTTTTGCATGCACGCACCGGCGCGAAGTGTGAGGTAGACAAATTCCGGCTGCTTGTTCCCCGCTAATCACGGCCAATTTCCTTGACATTTTGCCAATAGCAGACCAAAGGCCGCGCAAGCCACAACGGTCCTTGATCGCTTGCATGGCGTGCCTTGCTTTTCCGGAACAATAATATGCGCTTTGCCGATATCGGCTTGTCTGATGAACTTTTGAGAGCCGTTACCGAGGCTGGCTATGATACGCCGACCCCAATCCAGGCCGCCGCAATCCCGCAAGTACAGATGATGCGCGACATCATCGCAATTGCGCAGACCGGCACCGGCAAGACTGCAAGCTTTGTTTTGCCGATGATTGATGTGCTCGCTAATGGCCGTGCGCGGGCGCGGATGCCCCGTTCGCTCATATTGGAGCCCACGCGCGAACTCGCTGCGCAGGTGGCCGAGAATTTCGAGAAATACGGCAAATATCACAAGCTTTCGATGGCACTGCTCATTGGCGGCGTGCAGATGGGCGATCAGGTCAAGGCGCTGGAAAAGGGCGTCGATGTGCTCATCGCCACGCCGGGCCGGCTGATGGACTTGTTCGAACGCGGCAAGATTTTGCTGACCGGGTGCGAAATGCTGGTCATCGATGAGGCTGACCGGATGCTCGATATGGGCTTCATTCCCGACATCGAGCATATCTGTACGAAGCTACCAGCGACGCGCCAGACATTGCTGTTTTCGGCCACGATGCCACCGCCCATCAAGAAGCTGGCCGACAAGTTTTTGTCGAACCCCAAATATATCGAAGTAGCGCGTCCCGCGACGGCCAATATCAATATCGAGCAGTTTCTGGTCAACGTCTCGCCGATGAAGAAGCGCGACGTTTTGCGTGATTTAATCCGCAGCGAAAAAGTCTCCAACGCAATCATCTTCTGCAACCGCAAGACGACGGTGCGCGAGTTGAACACCAGCTTGCAGCGCCACGGTTTACGCTCGGGCGAGATCCATGGCGATATCGATCAGGCATCGCGTCAGAAGCAGTTGGAAGCGTTCAAGAACGGCGACATTGATCTGCTTGTCGCGTCCGACGTAGCGGCGCGCGGCTTGGATATTAAGGGCGTCAGCCATGTGTTCAATTTCGACGCGCCCTGGCATCCCGATGATTATGTGCATCGGATCGGCCGGACCGGCCGGGCAGGGGCAAAGGGCAAAGCCTTCACCTTCGTCACCAAGGCCGACGAAGAAGCGATTGCCAGCATCGAAAAACTGACCGGCATGAAAATCGAGCGGTTGGGCCAGATTGAAGCACCGGCAGTGGATGCCGAAGAGCGTGCCCCTGCCAAACGCGGACGCAGGACGCCTTCCGCAACGAATAAAACTGCAAAGCCCGAACAGGACAAGCCGCAACCAGCGTCCCCACCCGTCGAAAAGAAACCAGCAAGATCAAAGCCTGCACCGAAGCAAGAGGCCGATGACGCCGTGGCGGATGCCGACTGGAATGGCCCAATGCCCGGTTTCCTGAGCGTTGGTTTCGGCAGCTAATTCTTCATCGTTGCGCTAATAAAAAAGGGCCCGCATCGCTGCGAGCCCTTTTCTTTTTGTGTGGATGAGCCGGTTAGAACTTGCCGCGCAGCGTGATGCCGTAAGTCCGCGGCTCGGCAAGGAACTGCGAGAAGATCTGGCGACCACCGGGATATTGCGGGTCAACGAAAGGTGCCGAGGTAGCACCCGCCTGGAACGGCGTATTGAAAGCGACCTGTGCATAATCTTCATTGAAGATATTCTGAGCCCATAGTTCAAGACCCCACGCTTCGTCGGGACCACGAAGACCGATGCGCGCGTTAAACACCGCAAAGCCGTCCTGTTCCTTTTGCGGGAATAGGTCGGAACCGGTGTTGTAATCGCTGGTCATACGGCCATCGATATATACCAAGCCAGTCAACCCGCCGCTGCCGATTTCCGGCGTCCAAGTTACGCTCGAAGTCGCCACAAGCTCCGGCGCATTTGAAAGATTGTCGCCGGGCAGCTTGCGAAGTGCGGTATCGAGTGCCGTGCCATTTTTGGTGCCAATCAGGTCGTCCTGATATTTGGTACGGGCGTATGTCAGACCGGCAGCGACGCGGAAGTTGCGCGCTGGAACCAGTGACGCTTCAAGCTCGACGCCTTGCGTCCGGACGCCATAGGTTACGTCCCCGGCAGCACAGGTTCCGGTTGTGTTCGGTGCGGAATTGAAGTTGCTTCCCGCTGCCGACAAATTCTGATCCGTATCAGCGTTCGGCCCGCCAATCAGATTGTTGCATCCGTTAATGGTCTGCACGAGAAACACCGTGCCGTTGAAGGTATTCAACTGAAAGTTCGAGAAATCCGAACGGAACGCTGACACGCTCAGGCTGAACGGCCCGGTCGAATATTTTGCTCCGATTTCGTAGCTGTCGACCAGTTCAGGATCGAATTGCAGGTTGCCGACCAGCGCTTGCGCGCCGCCTACAGATGCAAATGTTGGCACCGGCGATTTGAGTGCCGACCGGTCGAGATTGAACCCGCCAGCCTTGTAACCGCGTGCGAAGCTGCCATAGAGCAGCAAGTCATCGGTGGGTTTCCACGAAAGGATCGCGGTGCCGGTGACCTCGTCCTCGCCACGGCTGTCTTTGATCGTCACACCGTTGAGTTCAGCGGTCGAGTTGCCTTGGCATGAAAGGCCGATAATACCGCCTGCTGTTCCGGCGAGAGCTGTCGTTAAAAACGGCGTGAGCGCTGCCTGGTTGGCGGTGCAAACGGTATTGTCATTACCGAAGGCGGCATTAAACTTTTTCTTGTCCTTTGTGTAGCGGACACCAAGCGTCAGATCGAGCGTATCGGTAATGTGCACGATATTGTGGGTGAATATCGCCCAGTTGGTGCCATTTTGGAAATAACGGTCATTGGTGGTCCCGCGATCATTCATCGTGTCCAGACGGTCGAGCCCGGCAAGAATGGCTGGTCCGCCAGCACCCAGCGCAGACAGCCCTGCGGCAATAGCGCCTCTTACTGGAGCATTGAGGCAAGCCTGACCGGTTGGTGAGTAACCAGCGGCCAAACCGCCTGAGACGATACGGCATGTAGCGAACCGGCCATATTGGTTACCAAAGCGCAGATTATCGCGAACAGTGAGCTTTTCATTAGCGTAGAAGCCGCCGATCAGCCAGTCGAGCGAGCCGCCAAAGGCTTCGCCCTGCAACCGCAGTTCCTGTGTGAAGGTGTGGAACTGGCGGTAAGCATCGTCGCTTGGTGCACGGTAGAGAATATCAACTTCGCCGTAGTCGGTGTCAGATGCCTGACCCGAACGATACTGGCGGTAAGCGGTAATCGAAGTCAGCGTTGCGCCGCCGAAGTCATAATCGATCTGGCCTGAGAAACCATAATCCTTTGTCTCACCGGTAAATACGCGGTTGGGGCTGACCGAGATTTTGCGGCCATAGCCCTGATTGAAGGCCCCCAAGCCTTGCCCTAAATCGCGCAACACGTTGATAATGTTATTGCCACTTGTCGATAGCGGCGAAAGTGGGGTCGACGGGTTATTCAGGTTGCCGATATACTGATTGACCGTTTGGTCGACATAGGTTGCCGCGCAGCATTCTTCCTTACGCGACGTGTAATCCGCGATCAGGCGGATCGACAGCGCGTCTGATGGTTCGAACAACAACTGCCCACGCAGGAAATAACGGTCGCGATTATTAACATCGCGGCCATTCTGGTCGTCGGTATAAAAACCATCGCGCTTTACGTAAACGCCATCGACGCGGAACGCGAGTTGTTCGGTGATTGGGCCAGTGAAGCTGGTCGCGGCGCGCATGAATTCATAATTGCCGTATGTCAGCTCGCCGGTGCCGCCGAAAGTGAACGAAGGCTTCTTCGAATAGATGCTAATCAGACCGGCCGACGAGTTACGTCCACCGAGCGTACCCTGCGGGCCGCGCTGCACTTCGACGCGGTCGATTTCGCCGAGTTCGTTCAGGCCGATACCCGAACGCGAACGGTAAACGCCGTCAATGAATACAGGGACCGAGCTTTCGAGGCCGGGGTTGTCGCCCACAGTACCGATGCCGCGGATACGGGCGGACCCATTGGCTTCTGAACCTGTCGACGAAACGAGCAGTGAAGGCGCAACCTGGTTCAACTGACGAATGTCGTTCGCACCGCTGTTCTGAAGCGTCTCGGCGTTGACTGCGGAAATCGCAACAGGCACGTCCGACAGCAATTGTGTACGGCCCTGCGCGGTAACAACGATTTCGTCATCGTTCGTCGTGGCTTCTTCTGCCTGCGGCTCTTCCTGTGCAAATGACAGCGTTGGCATCGCCAACGCGATGCATGCTGCAGAAAATTTTAGTGCGTGGATAAAGGTTTTGTCACGTCCCGACATCGCATACTCTCCTGTTTCGACATTATTTTGTAACAATGTAGCTGAGACGCATACGAATGTCATCGGCGTAAAGCGCGGAATCCCTTGAAATTGCTGCAGTGATGCTATTGTGCAACAATCATCAAATTGACGCTACGGCATGCATGACGCTATCAAGCTTCAATCCAGCGATTTAAGGGCGCAAATTGCTGCGCAGCAATTTTACCGCACCTATAGCTTGACGAGCATCTTTCCGGTGTTTTCGCCACTGAACAGCCCGATGAACGCTTCAGGCGTTTTTTCGAGCCCTTCCTTCACAGTCTCGCGCCCTTTGACCGCCCCCGATGCAATCAGGCCGGCCATGTCGGTGTTGAATTCCGGGACTTGCGCATAAAAATCGGGGTACAAGAAACCCTTTATGGTTACGCGCTTGCCGATAATCATCGGCAGATATTGCATCGGCTGCGCCTTGAAGTCGTTATAGACGTCGATCATCCCGCAGATCGCAAATCGCGCCCATTCTTTCGATGTCGCCAGCGCCGCATCGAAATGTTCGCCGCCGACATTGTCGAAATACACGTCGATACCGGGTTCGCCCATTTCCTTCAGCGCCGCCATCAATTGCGGCAGCACTTTGCCTGCCTTATAATCGATTACTGCGTCAGCACCCAATTCTTTCACCCAAGCGCATTTGTCCGCGCCACCAGCGGAGCCGATGACTTTCATGCCCTTGGCCTTGGCGATTTGCGTTACGGTAGAGCCAACCGCACCTGCCGCAGCAGATATGAATACGACTTCGCCGGGCTTGGCATCGGCTACCTTGAGCAGGCCAAACCATGCAGTGCCGCCGGGCATGCCCATGATGCTGAGCCAATGCTGATCCGGAACACCGAGCTCAGGTAGCTTCACCGGTGGCATCCCTGCTGGCGGCGTTTTGCCACCACCCAAAACAACGCTGTCACGCCAGCCGCCCATATGGAGCACTTTAGCGCCGACCGGAAAATCCGGGTTATTACTTTCGGTTACTGCACCGACTGCACCACCGGTCATCGGTTCGCCCAGCACAAATGGATCAGCATAGCTTTTCGCATCGTTCATCCGTCCGCGCATATAGGGGTCGACTGAAAGCCAGCTGTTGGCGACGCGAAACTCGCCGTCGGCTAGCGGCGCATCAGGCGTATCGATCATCGCAAAATTGCTGTCGTTGGGAAGCCCTGCCGGGCGGCTAGCCAATGTCCATGCGCGTGCCATTATCGTGTCTCTCCATCTTTGCGTTCGCCTGCAGCAATGGCTGCAGCATTTTTATAAACCGGGCGGCCACCCACCCATGTTTCCTTGACAACTGCCTTACGCAGTTCAGACGGCGACGCAAGCAGCGGATCGACGTCGATCAGGATGAAGTCTGCATGATGACCGGGTGTCAGCGAACCAACTTTGGTTTCGGCAAACGCCGCATAAGCCGCACCCGTCGTGAAACCAGCGAGCGCCTGCTCGCGCGTCACCCGTTCTTCGGGGCGCCAGCCGCCGAATGGCTGGCCCGCCGCATCTTCGCGCGTCATAGCGGTGGCCAGACCGGCGAACGGATCGGCTGACTCAACTGGCACGTCCGAGCCAAAAGCGAGCTTACCGCCCGCCTTGGCGATCGACTGCCACGCATAAGCACCTTTCAGCCTTTCTTGTCCGAGCCGTGCCTCTGCCATTGTTCGGTCCGATGTCTGATGCACCGGCTGCATCGATGAAATAATGCCATGTTGCCCGAGCTTTTGCAGGTCGATTGGATCGACAATCTGCACATGCTCAATCCGCCAGCGGCGATCATCCTTATAGGCTTCGGACAATTCTTCGACCGCGCTTATGACTTCGGCATTTGCTGCATCGCCGATGGCGTGAATTGCGGTCTGGAACCCATCCATCGACGCGCGCACCATCAGGTTGCGGATTTCGGCGCTTGCAAGAAATTGCAGGCCGGTCTGGCCGGGGGCGTCACTATATGGCTTTTTAAGCCATGCGCCGCGACTGCCCAGCGCGCCATCGAGATAGAGCTTAACTCCGCCAAGGCGCAATTTGTCGTCATAGAGCCACGGCGTGGGCTTTGGTCCGGCAATCATGACCATGTTGTCGATACCAGCGGCATAGCTGAAAATCCGCATCGACAGCCAGCCAGCGTCGCCCGCGCGACGATAGCTTTGCCAGTCGTCAATAGTGGTTCCCATATCGGCGATAGCGGTGATGCCTTGAGAAAGCAGCTTTTTCTGTGCTTCGCCGAGCGCGATGTCGCGTTCGAGCGGCTTGGGCGGGGGCACGAATTTGCCGACAAGTTCCGAAGCGGCGTCCACGAAAATGCCACTTGGCTTCCCCCCGGCCAATTCAATCCGCCCACCGGCTTGAGACTTTGAAGCTGCCGTAACACCCGCAATCTGCATCGCGCGGCTATTCGCCCAACCTGCATGGCCATCGACCCGTTCAAGCCAAACCGGTCGGTCAGTCACTGCGGCATCCAAATCGGCAGCAGTCGGAAAGCGGCCCAGACCCCATTTTTCCTGGTTCCACCCGCGCCCTATTATCCAGCGCCGGTCGGGGTTTTTTGCAGCATAATCACGGATAGCGGTCTGCGCTTCGGCAAGGCTGTTGGTGGCCGACAGGTCGAGCGTCAGCTGCTGGAATCCCAGCCCCATTACATGCCCGTGCGCGTCAATCAGCCCGGGCAACATCGTCGCGCCGCGCCCATCATGACGGAAGTCGGGTTGCTTGGGTGCCTTGTCCTTGCCCGACAGTAGCTGCGTGACCTTGCCGTCTTTGCCAATCAGCACAGCATTGAAACGGATAACCTTGCCGTCTTTATCGAGCGTGATGCCGTTGACATTCTCGACGATGCCATCAGCAAAGGCAGGGGTGGAAATCGCCAGCAGTGCCAGCGCAAAAAACGTCTTCATCCCTTTGGCAACCTTTTCACAATAGCGCTGGTATCGAGGCGTCCGCCGCCCATTTGTTGTATATCCGAATAGAACTGATCGATCAGCGCGGTGATGGGAAGCGTCGCACCCAATGCGCGTGCCTCTTCGAACGCCAGCCCCAGATCCTTTCGCATCCAGTCCACGGCAAAACCGAAGTCGAACTTGTCTTCCGCCATCGTCGCCCAACGATTATCCATCTGCCAGCTCTGAGCCGCGCCGCCGGAAATCGCCTCATAGACTTTGGCCACATCCAGTTCCGCTGATTGTGCAAAGCGCAAGGCTTCGGATAGCGACTGGATGACGCCGGCAAAGGCGATCTGGTTGCACATTTTTGTGGTCTGTCCGGTACCGGGGCCACCAACATGGACGATGCGCTTCGAATAGGGCTCCATGATCGGGCGGGCAGCTTCCATTGAGGCCTCGCTGCCGCCGCACATGATTGCCAGCGTGCCGTTTTCAGCACCGATCTGCCCGCCGGTAAGTGGCGCATCGACGACAAGTAATCCGCGCGATTTGGCTTCGACACCCAATTGGCGGGCGATGCGAGCCGATACCGTCGTGTGGTCAATGTAAAGGCAGCCCTTTGCCATCGCGGCAAATGCTCCGTCGCGGCCTAGCGTTACACCCGCCAGATCGTCGTCAGTGCCGACACAGCTAATGACAACTTGGGCATCCTTCGCCGCTTCGGCAGGAGAACCGGCCAGCGTGCCTCCATGCGCGGACACCCAGGTCTCTGCTTTGGCGCGCGACCGATTATAAACTGTCATCTCGTAACCGGCGGTCGAAAGATGCCTTGCAATAGGGCCGCCCATGACGCCCAATCCGATAAAAGCTATTCTAGTCATAGCCGTGCCTTAATGTTTGTTTTCACATCGCGCCAGATAAGATAGGGGCAGCGGCCATGTCCGACCTACTGACCCTCGACCACGTCCGCGCCGCCCATGCGCGCATCCGCGATTTCATTGTCGCTACGCCAACACTGCATAGCCAGACGCTATCCAAGCTGACGGGCGCGAATATTTATCTGAAGTTCGAGAATCTTCAATTTACCGCAGCGTACAAGGAACGCGGTGCCTTGAATGCGTTGCTGCTACTGACCGAAGAACAGCGCGCCAAAGGTGTGATCGCCGCGTCGGCAGGCAACCATGCGCAAGGCCTCAGCTATCACGGCACGCGGCTTGGCATTCCTGTCACTATTGTGATGCCGGTCCCAACCCCGACGGTAAAGGTTATGCAAACCGAGAGCGTCGGCGGCAATGTCGTGCTGTTTGGCGAGAGTTTTGACGATGCCTATAAACACGCACGGTTGCTTGAAGCCGAGCAGGGTCTCACATTTGTTCACCCCTTTGACGACCCCGATGTCGCCGCAGGGCAGGGGACTGTCGCTCTGGAAATGCTCGAGAGCATCCCTTCGCTCGACATGCTCGTCGTACCCATCGGCGGCGGCGGTTTGCTCTCTGGCATGGGGACTGCGGCGCGCGCGCTGAAGCCTGATATCGGCCTTATCGGTGTGCAGGCGGAGCTTTACCCTTCGATGTATGCTCTCCTCAAGAACCAGCAATTGCCCTGCGAAGGCGACACTCTGGCTGAAGGGATTGCTGTCAAAGTGCCGGGCAGCTTTACCAGCGAAGTCATTCGCGGACTGGTCGATGATATTGTGCTGGTCAGCGAAGCGCAGCTGGAAAGCGCGGTCAGCCTGTTGCTGCAGATTGAAAAGACTGTGGTTGAAGGTGCAGGCGCGGCGGGGCTCGCTGCGGTCATGGCCAATCCAGATATCTTCGCTGGCAAAAATGTCGGCGTCGTGTTGTGCGGCGGCAATATCGACACGCGCTTGCTCGCCAATGTCCTGCTCCGCGACTTGGCTCGGTCGGGCCGTCTGGCCCGTTTGCGCTTGACGCTGCAAGACCGCCCCGGTGCGCTCTACAAGGTGATGCGGCTATTCAACGAGCACAACGTCAACATCATCGAAATATATCACCAGCGGATTTTTACGACGCTACCTGCCAAGGGCCTCATCACCGACATCGAATGCGAAGCACGAGATGCCGAACAATTACAGGGTCTTGTCGATGGCCTGAACACCGCAGGATATAAGGTTGAGCGCGTCGAGCTCAATAAGTAAATCGCTGTCCCCAATTTTCATGGTAAATGCTCTTTTCATGGCTAAATCACAGGTGCATACGAGGTAAATAAATCAACAACACTTTGGTCTTCGGGACGGATAATCGATGAGCGCACCAGTTCGGTTTCCACGCTTTTTTGTCACTAATCCAGGGCCATGCCCGTATTTGCCCGGCAAGACCGAGCGCAAGGTTTTTACCGAACTGAATGGCCCGCATGCCGATGAACTAAACGACGCGCTGGGCCGCATCGGATTTCGCCGCAGCCAGAATGTTGCGTACAGACCAAGCTGCATCGACTGCAAATCTTGCGTGTCGGTTCGCGTGCTGACTGAGGAATTCCAGCCGAACGCCACTCAGCGACGCATCATCCGGCGTAACTCCGACCTGGTTGTCAGCGCATGCCGCCCATGGTCAACTTCCGAACAATATGACCTTCTTCGCCGTTACCTTGGTAAGCGCCATCCCGAAGGCGGAATGGCGAATATGGATGACATGGATTATGCCGACATGGTCGAACAGTCGCCCGTGCGCAGCCACGTCGTCGAATATCGCGCACCGGGCCGCTTCGGACGGCTGGGCGAACTCGTTGGTGCCTGCCTGACCGATCAGCAAGCCGATGGTCTGTCGATGATCTACAGCTTTTACGATCCCGAAGCCGAAGGCCGCACTGGTCTCGGCAATTATATTATCATGGACCACATCATGCGCGCCAAGGCCGCAGGCCTGCCTTATGTATATCTCGGCTATTGGGTCGAGGGCGCGGCGCGGATGCAGTACAAGGCACGATACCAGCCGCAGGAGCGACTTGGCCCCGATGGCTGGGAACGGTTTGAGCCTGCGTTCGAAGAGTTCACGATTTAGCCCAACAAAAAACCCCGCCATAATGGCGGGGTTCTTCGTATCAGCTTTGCAGCCACCTAACTATCGGCAGACGCAGCGTGGTTTGGGTTTCGGCTTCCACTTGCGCACTGCTCGCTTCCGGTGGGTCTTAACGGTCTCATAATAGACTTCTTCAGTCACCGTCGTCGTAGTCGTTGTAACCGGGGTCATCGTGATCGTAGTCACGACGGGTTGCGGATAGTAATAATAGCCGCCCTGCCATCCAGCGCCATAGCCCGGCTGTGGATAGGGGTAAGGATAGGCCGCATGGGGACGTGGCGCGCGGGGGCGATGATGGCTGCACTTGCTGCCCGCCTTTTCAACCGCAACACCAAGCAGTCCGCCAATGCCAGCGCCCACCAGCGTGCCGCCGGTACGATTGCCACGACCAGCAATCCGGTTGCCGGCAACGCCGCCCAATAACGCACCGATGGCAGCACCCTTCAGGCCGTTGCTTTTCAGGCAACGCTCATAATTTTCATAGCCGCGCGGGACGTCATAGCCGCCATCGTCATAATCAGGCTCTGGATAAGGCGCGCCTGAATGATGCGGTGCCGATGATGGCATCACATGATGCGGAGGGGCAGGCGCAGCGTGGCCCGGACCCTTAACGCCGTCATGGCGAGTCACAGTGCCTTCCCATTCGCCTTCGAACACGCGGGCTTGCGGGTCGACATATTCACCATCCCATTCGCCGTCATAGCTATAGCTCGAACCATCGGGAGCGGCGAAGGCGACTTTGCCATCGTCATTCCAGTTGTAGACGTTGGTGTCCGGACGCATCGCCGGGCCATATTCGGGCTCGCGATAATCGCCGGTGCGATCAGGACTGCTGTTCCGGCCCGGCCCGCTCGAGTCGTTGGCGCTCGCGCCCGATGCAGCTGCGAACATGGCTGCTGCAGCAATGCCAGAAAAAAGGACGGTCTTCATGGTTAATCGCTCCTTCAACCTAACTCGACCCGGAAAGAGCCAGAATAAGTGGTTAAGAAGTTCTTAACATTTTTTGTCATGCTTGGCCAATCACTGACATGTAAAATGCTCGGTCAAACAACAGCTTGTTCCAAATTGAGGCATGTTGCGGTTTGGCGGTGTCTTTGGAGAATTTATCCTTTCTGGGTATCGCGCGCGGCGGATGCTTCTGAACCAAACCAAATGAAAAGTGTTCAAACCTTGGCAAGGTTATCTATGAGTTCATGTCTTACATATTGATTCGGGGAGCGTGAGAGCCGCATGGCGGGGGGAAGAAGCGGATATTTCCGTTGGGGTGCCATTGTGCTCGCATTGCTACTCGCGGCGTATGTTGTCTGGAGCTATGTGACCGCCTGGGCGCCGACGCGGGATGAATATCCTGTTCAGGGCATTGTCATCAGCGCCGCCAATGGCAAACCCGAATGGCCCAAGCTTGGCGCTACCGGTGTCGACTTTGCTTATATTACCGCCGTCGAAGGCGCGCGTGGTCGCGATTCCCAGTTTCAATCGAACCTGGAATCTGTGCAGCAGGCAGGGATCCGTTTCGGCGCGCTCCACCATTTCGACATTTGCCGCCTCGCATCCGACCAGGCGACGCTTTTCATCACCACGGTGCCGCGCAGCGAACGCGCGTTGCCACCCGCTGTCCAACTCGATTTTTCCGAAACCTGCAAAGGCCGGCCTAATCGCGCATTGATTCTATCGGAGCTGGCAACATTCCTGAACCAGATAGAGGCACATAGCGGCACGTCGGCGATCCTGCTACTCACACCCGAGTTCGAGAAGGAGTATCAGGTGAGCAAGGCAATTGACCGGACCGTATGGCTTGAGGGAAACTGGTTCCTGCCAGATTATTCGGCGCGGCCATGGGTGATGTGGACGGCGAATACCGCGCGTCAGATCGATGGTGTTGAAGGGCCCGTACGCTGGGTTGTGGTGCGCAAATGAATGATGTGACGCAGTATCTGGTGCAGGCCGCCATCGAGGCAGCGGAAACCGCCTATGCGCCTTATTCGAACTTTCATGTCGGCGCGGCATTGTTGCTTGATGACGGCGAGGTCGTCACGGGCAGCAATTTTGAAAACGCCAGTTACGGGATGACGCTGTGCGCTGAAACGGTCGCCATCGCGAAGGCGAACAGTGATGGGAAATTGCTGCAAATCCGTGCAATTGCCGTTGCCGGTGGCCTAAAAGGCAAAGTGGGTACGGCAGATCATCCCATCACACCCTGTGGCCGTTGCCGTCAGATTATCAAGGAAGTCGCGGACCTCACTGTTACTGATATTCCCGTCCATTGCGCGCATGCGAACGGCTTTGAAACCTACACTCTCTCGCAGCTTTTGCCACACGGCTTTGGCCCGGCGAGCCTCAAATAAGGGAATAACATGTCCATTCTTTCCGACATCTGGATCCGCGAGCAAGCCAACGCAACCGGCATGATCGAACCTTTTGTCGAGGCGCAGCGCCGCGACGGTTGTATTAGCTACGGCCTGTCTTCCTACGGCTATGATGCGCGCGTTGCCGACGAGTTCAAGATTTTCACCAATGTCGATAGCTCGGTGGTGGACCCGAAGGAATTTGATCCGAAAAGCTTTGTCGACCGCAAAACCGACGTGTGCATCATCCCGCCGAACAGTTTTGCCTTGGCGCGCACCGTCGAATATTTTCGCGTCCCTCGCGATGTGCTGGTCATTTGCCTAGGCAAATCGACCTATGCGCGCTGCGGGATCATCGTCAATGTTACCCCGCTCGAGCCAGGCTGGGAAGGCCATGTTACGCTGGAATTTTCCAACACCACGCCGTTACCCGCCAAAATCTACGCCAATGAAGGCGCGTGCCAGTTTCTGTTCCTGAAGGGCGAGCAGCCCTGCGAGACCAGTTACGCCGACCGCGCGGGTAAATATATGGGTCAGCGCGGCGTTACGTTGCCCAAGCTTTAATCAACTCAAATCCTGCCTGATGGAACGCGCGGCCTTCCTGCGGGTTCCTGCTTCAAGGTTTGAGGAGAAATACCATGTTTTCAGGATTATTGGCATTTATTGGCCGGGTGATGCTCGCGGTGATATTCATCATCTCGGGCGCAATGAAGCTCACTGATATTTCGGGGACTGGCACCTATATGGCGAGTGTCGGTCTGCCATCCAGCATGGCTCTGCCGGTAGCATTATTTGAAGTTGTCGGCGGACTGATGATCGTTTTTGGCGTGTTCACCCGCCTGACCGCGCTCGCTTTTGCAGCGTTCTGCTTGCTGACCGCATTGCTCTTCCACCGCGAGACAGCCGACCCCATTCAAGCCGCGATGGCGTTCAAGAATATCGCCATCGCTGGCGGCTTTCTCTGCCTGTTTGCTTATGACCAGAAAAGCTGGAGCTTCGATTCCTACCGCACCCGCAAACGTCGCGAGGCCGATGCAAGGGTCGCAGACACTAGCGACCATCCTGCAACTGGGGCTGGCTGACGATTTTGCAAATTTGCTCGTGAAAAATCGATGAATGAGTTAATATCCTGCTCTCTTCGGGAGAGGGAGGAAATCATGCATCGAATTTGGAAAGTTCTAGCTGGCTTGGCTTGCCTCGCCGTGCCGTTCGCCGCCACAGCATATGACGAGCAAGAATATGGCTTTACCGTCGGAGCTGTAAGCATAACAAAACCGATATCTTCGGGCACGCTAAGCCTCAAAAACATGTCGTCATCAAAAATCGCATCCAAGCGTGATCTGGCCGTAACTAGCAACAACCCCAGCTTTAATGTAACCGGTCAGGTGTTTTGCAAGCCAGGCGCTAGGCTGACTGCAGTGCAGGCGATTATCGGTAACGGAATGCTGCACAATGACGACATGATAGTTTTAAACAATTGGGGTAAAACCCCAAAGCAAACCAATGTTGCTGGGCGCAGCGACGCCGATGTTTCACTGGATGTTGAGCTTAGGATGTCCAGGCGAGACACAGGTGCGGCCATCGACCTTACATTCAACCCCGCGCGCGAATATGAAAAAAAGCTCAAAGCATTTGTCGCGAAGGGAAATAGCGCTGCCGAATATCTGCGCGAAACGCAGGCGTTTGACATGGACCTAACCGTTAATCTTGTCGCTTGGTGCAAGATGGACCCCAATGCCAATTCGGTATTGGCCGGAAAGACCTATGCGGGTTTTGCATCGCGCAAGTTTCCGGTGACGATCCTCTATAATGGTGACCCGGCAACGATCGACGGTCCGGCCCCTCGCGCCAAGAGTTCAACGCGGAAAGGTGGCGGGCAACCGCCGGTCAAAACGTCACCGCCCATAGAGTAGACGTCGGTCACCGTTAGCGTTTTGACTTTCCAGCATAGGCCGCGCATCACCTGACTCAAACAGAATCAGGAGAGCATTATGTCGAGCGAACGCGAATTTGATATCATCGTCTACGGTGCAACGGGATATACGGGCCGACTGGTAGCCGAATATCTCAAGGACAAATCCGGCTTGAAGTGGGCAATGGCCGGGCGGTCATTGGCCAAGCTCGAAGAAGTTCGGGATTTGATTGGCGCGTCAGCGGATACCCCTTTGGTAATTGCGGATGCGTCTGACCCGGCGTCTCTGGATGCGATGACGAAGCGTGCAAAGGTCGTTCTCACAACTGTTGGACCGTATCAGCTTTATGGAAACGAGCTTGTCTCGGCCTGTGTTGCCAATGGCACTGATTATACCGATCTCTGCGGCGAACCGGCTTGGATGCGACAGAAAATCGACGAGCATGACGCAGCGGCAAAGGCATCGGGCGCGCGAATTGTATTTTCGGCTGGATTTGACTCGATTCCCTTCGACCTCGGGGTGTTGATGCTGCAAAAGCATTGCCTAGAGAATTTCGGCGCACCGGCACCGCGTGTCAAAGGCCGTGTTCGCGCGATGAAGGGCACCTTCTCCGGCGGCACCGCGGCCAGTTTGAAGGCCACAATGGCCGCTGCGGCAAAAGACCCTGCGGTTATCGGCTATCTGGTCAATCCATTCAGTCTTGCAGGCGGCTTTGAAGGGCCGCCACAACCGCCCGGCAACAAGCCCGAATATGACGAAAGCCTCGGAAGTTGGGCCACCAATTTTGTGATGGCGCCTATCAATACCAAGAATGTGCATCGCACCAATGCGCTGCTTGGTCAGAAATATGGTGCGGATTTTGTTTACGACGAAATGATGCTCACCGGCCCGGGCGAACAGGGGGAAGCGATCGCGAAGCATGTTGCCTCGACGCCGATGATGGGTGGGGCAGATGACCCCAAGCCTGGCGAAGGTCCGACGAAGGAAGAACGCGAAACCGGCTTTTATGACGTACTGTTTGTTGGCGAATTTCAGGACGGGCGGACCGCACGGCTTTCAGTGAAGGGCGACAAGGACCCCGGATACGGCTCGACATCGAAGATGATCGCCGAAACCGCGATCGCGTTGTGCGAGATTGACGGGCCGGGCGGCGTAACTACGCCGGGTGCGGCATTGGGGGAGGCATTAGTCAAAAGGTTGCAGGCAAATGCCGGGCTGACCTTTACCGTCGAAAGCTAGCCCTTTCAAAGCAGGCAAGCCAGGCCTATATGGCGCAAGCCATGTTAGGTCGCCTCTTCAAAAAAGCCGCTATCCTGCGTCCGCTCGATACCGCGCGGGTGCCAGATGGCATGCGCGTATATGCCATTGGCGACGTCCACGGGCGGAATGATTTGCTGCAATCATTGCTCGCGAAGATTGAGGCTGACGATGCGCAGCGCGGGCCTGCGAACACGCAAATCATCTTTCTGGGCGACCTGATGGACCGCGGCGAAGACAGTGCAGGCGTAATCGAAACCGCAATCGCACTGAAGGCAGCGGGTAAAAATGTGCGTTTCCTGATGGGCAATCACGAAGAAGTATTTGTCCGTGCCTGTCGCAAGAATGACCCGAAGATTACGCGTTTCTTCCTGCGGATTGGCGGCGAAGCCACTGTGTTATCTTATCCGATCACGCGCGCTGAATATATCTCGCTGGATATGGAGCAGCTGTCGGAGCGGCTGGCCAGTGTCGTGCCGCAGGAGCATCTTGAATTTATCGAGAACTTCGAAGACCAGATCGTCATCGGCGACTATGCCTTTGTCCATGCTGGCATTCGTCCCGGTGTGCCGCTTTCCGAGCAAAAGCCAAGTGACCTGCGGTGGATCCGGGAGGATTTCGTCGATCAGCGCGGAGACCTCGAAAAGGTCATCGTGTACGGCCATACAATCTACGACGAAGTCGAAGAACGCGGGTCGCGGATTGGTATCGATACCGGCGCTTATGCTTCGGACAAATTGACCGCGCTTGCATTAGAAGGCGGCGAGCGCTGGTATTTGCAAACCTGATGCGTTAGCCAAGGGATTATGCAAAAACTTCCCCTAATCGCAAGCCTGCTTGCTCTAGCCGTAGCTACACCGTCAATCGCCCAGAATGAAGCAAGTCCGACTCGGCTGAAGGCCGATGTCGAAAAACTGGTCAGCTTCGGTACACGCCATACGCTGAGTTCAGCGACCGACCCCAAACGTGGCATCGGTGCAGCGCGGGCATGGGCCAAGTCTGAATTTGAGAAAATTTCCAAGGCCTGCAAAGGCTGCCTGACGACCGAAATGCTTGAGCGCAACATGTCCGGCCCGCGCGTTCCCAATGGCGTCAACATCGTCGATGTGCTGGCGATCAAGCCCGGAAAAATGGGTTGGGATCATGTCATCATTATCGCCGGCCATATCGATAGTCGCGTTTCGGACGTAATGGATTTTACCAAAGACGCGCCGGGGGCCAATGATGATGGTTCGGGTAGCGCTCTGGTGATCGAAGCCGCGCGACTGATGTCGAAGCAGCCGCAAGGCGAGGCGACGATTGTCTTCGCGTTGCTGTCTGGTGAAGAACAGGGCCTGTTTGGCGGCCGTTTGCTTGCGGAGACAGCCAAAGAGCGTAGCTGGAAGGTTACTGCGATGCTCAACAACGACATCGTCGGCGGTACGCTTGGCACCGATGGCCGCAAGGTCGACAATGTCGTCCGCATCTTCAGCGAAGGCATCCGCGCGTCGGAGGATATGGCCGCGCAAATGGCGCGGCGTGGAAGCGGCGGCGAGGATGACGGACCAAGCCGTGCGCTAATGCGCTATGCTGACAAGGTGGCCGAAACTGAAATGGGCAAAATCGGCTTGGACGCATTCGGTGTCCGCCGTCCGGACCGCTTTGCGCGCGGCGGCGACCATTTGCCAGCGCTTGAGCTTGGACTTCCGGCAATCCGTTTCACCGTGGGTGTCGAGAATTACCACCACCAGCACCAGGATTTGCGCACCGAGAACGGCATCGAATATGGTGACACCGTCGACAAGATGGATTTTGATTATCTCGCTAAGGTGGCAGCACTGAACGTCGCAACTGCCAATTCTCTGGCGGCAGCTCCACCGGCACCTACATCGGCAAAGCTCGGCGGTGCGGTTTCTTCGGATACCAAAGTGGAATGGGTGCCGGTCACTGGAGCTACCGGCTATCGTATTTATTCGCGTAAGGCCGATCAGCCGAACTGGACCGATGTCGTTGACGTTGACGACGCAGGAGCTACATCGCACGTCCTAAAAAGCGTTATCGTCGATGACCATTTTGTCGGTGTTTCTGCGGTGAATGCTTCGGGTAAAGAGAGCATCATCACTTTTGCAGGTTTGCCGCCCAGGAACTGAGCAGTGCCCATAAACAAAGGGCGCAGCCCCATCTGGCCGCGCCCTTCATTTACTCGGGGTTTAATTTCAAACGTACGTCAGGCAACCATAGGTTGTTCCATATCGTCGAGATCGCGCAGCACATAGCCGCGGCCCCAGACGGTTTCGATGTAGTTTTCGCCCATGCAGGCCAGCGACAATTTCTTGCGCAGCTTGCAGATGAAAACGTCAATAATCTTGAGTTCAGGCTCATCCATGCCGCCATAGAGGTGGTTGAGGAACATTTCCTTGGTGAGCGTTGTGCCTTTGCGCAAGCTAAGCAGCTCGAGCATTGCATATTCCTTGCCGGTCAAGTGAACGCGGCTGCCGTCGACTTCGACGGTCTTGGCATCGAGATTGACCGACAGCTTGCCGGTACGAATGACGCTTTGCGAGTGACCCTTCGAACGGCGCACAACCGCATGAATGCGAGCGACCAGTTCCTCGCGATGGAACGGCTTGGTGACATAATCATCGGCACCAAAGCCGAACGAGCGCACCTTGCTGTCCATTTCCGAAATGCCAGACAAAATGAGTACCGGTGTCTGCACCTTGGCGACGCGCAATTTCTTCAGCACATCATAGCCGTGCATGTCGGGCAAATTCAGGTCGAGCAATATGATGTCATAATCATAGAGCTTACCCAGATCGAGGCCTTCTTCGCCCAGATCGGTGGTGTAGACATTAAAGCCTTCGGTCGCGAGCATCATCTCGATGGCTTTCGCGGTGGTAGGCTCGTCTTCAATCAAAAGCACACGCATTGGGCAAACCCCTCTTAGTTTTGCAACTACCCAACGACCGATCCACACCCCTGCGATGCAGTCATTGGTTTTCATTAACCATATTGGAAATGAACTGAAAAGGTTAATTTCGTCTTAACGCAGCGATTCCAACGAGTCGCAAGGGAAGATTAAGATAAAAAATGACTCATTTCCGCGGGTTTAGGAGTCATTCGGCTGAGAGAAAATATTTCGTCACGAAGGCGGCGAAGCACCGCTCTAACGACAGAAAGTGAAGATTTGGTCGAAGCAGCCCGGATTTTCACCACCGATACCGATGCAATTTTTAACGATTGCCCTTTTTCTGCCGCCGCATAGACTGGTGTAAATTTCCGACAGGGGAAACATCCAGATGATAAAATCGGTACTGCTTTTGTTGGCTTCGGGTTTCATTGCGCCCAGCGTGTCAGCTGCAACCAATCCGCGTCCCGACCAATTGGCGTTTCGGGAACTTTACAAGGAACTGGTGGAGACCAATACGACTTTATCGTCGGGCAGCTGCACATTGGCCTCGGAACGGATGGCCTCGCGGTTAAAGGCTGCCGGATTTAGCGACAATCAGATTACCCTGTTTGCCACCCCTGAAAATCCCAAGGAAGGTGGATTGGTTGCAGTATATCCAGGCACCTCAAGCACCGCCAAGCCGCTGTTGCTCATTGCGCATATCGACGTGGTCGAAGCCAAGCGCGCCGACTGGGAACGTGATCCGTTCGTCATGGTCGAAGAAAATGGCTATTTCTATGGCCGCGGCACTGCCGACAACAAGGCGCAGGCCGCGATATGGGTTGATACACTTATCCGTTTCAAACAGCAGGGCTATAAACCCAAACGTACGGTCAAGGTGGCGCTCACCTGTGGCGAGGAGACCAACGGTGCATTCAACGGCGCACAATGGCTGACGGAAAACCGGCGTGACTTAATAGATGCCGAATTTGCGTTGAACGAGGGCGGTGGCGGCGACAGCGATGGCAAAGGCAAGGTCATTGGTCAGTCTGTACAAGTCGGTGAAAAGACCTTCGCCAACTACCGCCTCGAAACCCGCAACCCTGGCGGCCACAGCTCTGTGCCGGTGCGCGACAACGCGATTTATCAGCTATCGCGCGCGCTGACTAAAATCGACGAGTATCAGTTTCCTGCTGAAATGACCGATGTTACACGACGCTATTTTACTGAGGCGGGCAAAGGCCGTGGCGACGACATCGGTAACGCGATGGTGAAGCTTGCCGCGAACCTGAATGACAAGGATGCCGAAGCAATCGTCAACACCGATCGGTTCCTGCACAGCAATTTGCGCACAACCTGCGTCGCAACCTTGCTCGATGGTGGCCATGCCGCGAACGCTCTGCCACAGCGCGCCGGGGCCAATATCAACTGCCGCATCTTTCCCGGCCATAGCATCGAAGAAACACGGACGGAATTAGCGCGGATTATTGGCGATGCAGGCGTTACGGTTACGACGCTTCCGCCACCGCGCCCATCACCACCGGCACCCACGCTGGACCCAAAGATCATCGGTCCGATGGAGAGGCTATCGGCAAAATATTGGCCTGGTATTCCAGTGATACCGTCGATGGCCAACGGCTATACCGACGCCACATTTCTGGGTGCGGTCGGCATTCCCACTTACGGCATCCCCGGAATGTGGGGCGATCCCGATGGAAATGGTGTTCACGGCCTCAACGAAAGAATGGAAGTCCGGTCGGTCTATATGGGACGCGATTATATGTATGATCTGGTGAAGGCATATGCGGACTAACCGCTAGCTCAATTTCTCCACCAAATACTCGATCAACGCCGTCACCCGCGCAGGCCGGATCGTCCCCGGCGGCGTCACCAGATGCAACGCAACCGGCTGCGGTCGCCACTCCTCCAAAATCGGCACGACTGCGCCGCTTGTCAGATCGGCGTCGATAATGAAGTCAGGCACCACCGCGATGCCGTGGCCCGACCTTAGACTGTAGAGCATGACATCGCTGTTGTTGGCGCGCAGGCGGCCGCGGGGGCGGACGGCGGCTTCTTCGCCCTTGGCATTGGTGAAACGCCAGAGTTCCGGCGTCGTGAGCAGCGAATAGCGCAGGCATTCATGCTCGCCAAGTTCGGCAGGGTGGCGTGGGGTCCCCATGCGGTCGAGATAGGCTGGCGCGGCGACGATGTGGGTTTTGACGTCGCGGAGTTTGCGTGCACGCAGCGAACTGTCGGGAAGCGACGCGATCCGCAGGCCGATGTCGAAGCCTTCACCTATCAGGTCGACCTTGGCATCGCTTAGATGCATGTCGATGCTGATTCCACGATATTCGCAGAGGAAATCAGCGACTACAGGCCCAACATGACTCAACCCGAAGCTCATCGGTACGGCGAGGCGGACAAGGCCGACAGGCTCGGATGCTTCGTCGCGCGCGGCTTCTTCGGCGGCTTGGCCCTCGGATAATATCGCACGGGCATGTTCGACCAGCTTCGCGCCACTGTCGGTCAGCGACAGCCGGCGTGAGGTGCGGTGGAAGAGCGGTGCGCCGACCTGCGTTTCCAGCCGTGTGACGGCCTTTGATATGGTCGCCTTGGATAGGCCAAGCGAATCCGCCGCGCCGGTGAAGCTTTTATGCTCGACCACACAGGCAAAAATACTCCAGGCTTCGAAATCGGGAAGTCTCATATTTGGAAACAATATGTTTCTAACGTTTCTATTTCAATCCTAATTCGGATGCCTATTTTGTGACTATGAAATCCACCTCCAAGCAGGAGTGACCGATATGGCTGACACAAAAACCAAAGTTGAAATCCGTCCCTTTGCATCCCTCGGCGCCGCCAATCATGGCTGGCTCGATGCGCATCATCATTTTTCGTTCGCCGATTATTATGATCCGGCCCGGATGAGCTGGGGTGCGATCCGCGTCTGGAACGACGACCTCATTGCACCGCAGTCGGGTTTCCCGCCGCATCCGCATGCGGACATGGAAATCGTCACCTATGTGCGTACCGGTGCGATTACCCATAAGGATAGCCTTGGCAATGAAGGCCGGACCGAAGCAGGCGATGTTCAGGTGATGAGCGCGGGTAGCGGTATCCGCCACGCCGAATATAATCTGGAGAACGAGCCGACGACCCTGTTCCAGATCTGGATCATGCCCAACCGTAAGGGCGGATCGCCAAGCTGGGGTGCAAAACCCTTTCCGAAAGGCGACCGGTCGGGTGCATGGCAAGTTCTGGCGAGCGGCTTTGCCGACGATGCCGACGCGCTTCCCATCCGCACAGATGCGCGTGTGCTTGGTGCGACGATCAAGGCGGGTGAGAGCCTGACCTATGAAGTCGGTGCAACGCGCCACGCCTATATGGTGCCAGCAACCGGCGCAGTCGAAATTGACGGCCAACGGGCCAATGCCCGCGACGGCGTGGCGATAGGCGAAGGCTCGATTACAATCACCGCGCTTGAGGATGCCGAAATCGTCCTCGTCGATAGCGAATAACACCTCCCCCAGCCCCCTTCTGCAAAACGGAAGGGGGCACCCCCTCTCCCAAAAAGGAAACCCCCATGACCAAAGTCCTAGTCCTGTATTATTCGAGCTACGGCCACATCGAAACTATGGCCGAAGCCATCGCCGAAGGTGCACGTGGCGCGGGCGCGGACGTCACCATCCGCCGCGTCCCCGAAACCGCGCCGCTTGAAGTTGCGCAGGCCGCACATTTCAAACTGGACCAGAAAGCCGAGATCGCGACCATAGACGAACTCAAGGATTATGATGCTATCGTCGTTGGTACTGGCACGCGCTTTGGCCGGATGTCGAGCCAGATGGCGAGTTTCTGGGATCAGGCCGGCGGCGTATGGATGCGCGGCGAACTTAACGGCAAAGTCGGCGCGGCTTTCACTGCCTCGGCCACCCAGCATGGCGGGCAGGAAACGACGTTGTTCTCAATCATCACCAATCTGCTGCATTTCGGCATGACCATTGTCGGCCTCGATTATGGCTTTGCAGGCCAGATGCGGAATGATGAAGTCACCGGCGGCGCACCTTATGGCGCGACCACGATTGCCAATGGCGATGGCAGCCGCCAACCCAGCGAGACAGAACTCGACGGTGCGCGCTACCTTGGCAAGCGCGTCGCAGAGACAGCTACCAAGCTGTCTGCCTAAATGTGGAAATTATTGGCCGCGTCTGATACAGGCGCGGCCATGGCGTTCGACCTCCCCGAAGATTTGCTTGAGGAAACCTTCCTGGCCTCCACCGGGCCGGGAGGTCAGAATGTCAACAAGGTTGCGACGGCGTGCCAGCTTCGGGTAGATGTTTATGCGCTAGGTTTGCAGCCATACGCCTTTCGCCAATTGAAGATACTGGCGGGTAGCAAGATGACCATCGGCGGCGAACTGATCGTCACTGCGCGCAGCCACCGCACGCGTGAGGCCAATCGCGCAGAAGCGCGCGAACGTGTTATCGAACTTATCGACCGCGCGCATATCCGGCAGGCGCGGCGCGTTGCTACAAAACCGAGCAAGGCCGCCAAAGCCCGGCGCGTCGATGCCAAAAAAGGGCGGGCTACAGTCAAGAAAAACCGTGGCAAGGTCAGCTTCGACTGATAGGAACCGCATCATGTATGAATTCACCATCGATACTGCCGCCCCCAAACACGAACTCTACCGCGAGCTCGTCCGCTCCGCCGACGCATTGACCGCAGGAGAGCCCGACGCCATCGCCAATATGGCAAATGTTGCGGCTTTATTGTGGGAATATCTACCAGACGTGAACTGGACAGGTTTTTACCGCGTCGTCGATGGCGATCCTTCGACAGGCTCAGGACAGGAGCTTGTGCTTGGGCCGTTTCAGGGCAAGGCCGCCTGCATCCGTATTGCGCTTGGCGAAGGTGTCTGCGGCACGGCTGCGGCGAGCGGTGAAACGCAATTGGTCAAGGACGTGCATGCTTTTCCCGGCCATATTGCCTGTGATGCCAACAGCGCATCGGAGTTGGTTGTCCCTGTTAAACATGACGGCAAAGTCATCGCGGTTATCGATCTCGATAGCCCCTCGCTGATGCGGTTCGACGCCGATGATGCGGCGGGGATAGAGCAACTGGCCTTGATTCTGGCCGGTCGCATCTAGCCCTTGATATGTAGCACGCAAATCAGCGTGAACAGGCGGCGTGCCGTTGGAAAATCGACCTCGATTTTCCCATCCAGCCTCTCCATCAACAGCTCGGCTGCCTCATTGTGCACGCCGCGCCGGGCCATGTCGATTGTCTCGATTTCCGCTGCGCTCGCTTTGCGAATGGCCTGATAATAACTGTCGCAGATCGCGAAATAGTCTTTCACGATACGGCGGAAACGGCCAAGGCCGAGTATCAACGTTTCAAAGGGCGAACCGTCTTCGCGGCGGATATCCAGGATAAGGCGGCCTTCCTCGACGCTGATGTTGAGGTTAAATGGCCCGGCATAGCCATCGCCCATGTCGCGCAATGGCTTGAAGAAATTTTCCTCGATTAGATCGAAGATCGCCACACGCCGCTCCTGCTCGATATCGGCATTGCGCCTGAGTATCGTTGCTTCATCCAGCTCGACTTTAATGATGCGCGGGTCGCTCATGTTGCTGTGTTAGCTGGTCAAATTATTTTGCCAAGCCTTGCGCCGCTTTTTGTCCACAGGCCTGTCCCCGATTCTATTTTTGCGGAGCCTTGCACAAGGCCCTGTGCTAAAGGATAGGGCGTCATGGCCGAACCAATCAGACTTGCCGCTGCTAACGAAGCAGAACCCCAACGCCTGCCGCGCAACATCGAGGCGGAGGCCGCGTTTTTGGGCGCGATCCTGATCGACAACCGGATTATCGAGGATGTCTCGATCAAGTTGCAGCCTGACCATTTTTTCGAACCACTGCACGGACGAGTTTACGAGCAAATCCTGCGCTTGCTCGACCGCAATATGCTGGTCACGCCGGTTACGCTGAAGCCGTTTTTCGAAGCCGACGAATCGATGCGCGAACTGGGCGGGCCGGGCTATCTGGTGAAGCTGACTGCCGATGGCGCGGGCCTGATTGGCGCGCGCGACTTTGCCCAGCAGATTTACGATCTGGCGTTGCTGCGCGAATTGGTGACGGTGGGCCGGACGCTCGTCGATAATGCGCTCGACACAAGCGAGAGCGTAGACCCCAAAGGCCAGATCGAAGCCGCCGAAAGCGCGCTGTACAAGGTTGCCGAGGGCGAGGGCGAAACCGGCTCGATGAAGAGCTTCCTGATGGCTTCGACCGAAGCGATCAAGAATGTCGAGAAAGCGCTCAATTCGGGCGGTAGCCTGTCCGGTGTCACCACAGGACTTAGTGGAATCAATGCAAAATGTGGCGGGCTGCACAATTCTGACCTTGTGATCCTCGCCGGACGGCCGGGTATGGGCAAGACCTCGCTGGCAACGAATATTGCGTTCAATGCCGCAAGACGTTGGATTCAAGAACGCGAAGACGGCATCGAAGAATCCAAAGGCGCGGGCGCAAAAGTGGCTTTTTTCAGTCTCGAAATGTCGGCGGACCAGCTCGCGACGCGCATCTTGGCCGAGCAATCGGGGATCAGTTCCGAATTGTTACGCATGGGCAAAATCAGCCGCGACGACTTCCGCGAACTGTCGCGTGCGAGCCGCGAGTTGCAGGAACTCCCGCTTTATATCGATGACACACCGGCACTGACGATCGCGGCGCTGCGGACCCGCGCAAGGCGGTTGCAGCGTCGGCATGGCATTGGGCTAATCGTCGTCGACTATTTGCAGCTGCTGCAGGGGTCAAGCCGCGCCAACGACAACCGAGTCAACGAAATTTCTGAGATTAGCCGGGGCCTGAAAACACTGGCGAAGGAACTCAGCATCCCCGTCGTTGCACTGTCGCAGTTAAGCCGTGCCGTAGAACAGCGCGAGGACAAGCGACCGATGCTGTCAGATTTGCGCGAATCCGGCTCGATCGAACAGGACGCCGACATGGTGTGGTTCGTTTACCGCGAAGACTATTACGAGCTGATGAAAAAGCCCGATGAGGGCACGCCTGCGTTCGACGCCTGGAACGAAAAAATGGAGCGAATCCATGGCATCGCGGAGCTTATCGTTTCCAAGCAACGGCACGGCTCAACGGGGCGTGTGCGGATGAAGTTCGAGGCCAAGATTACCAAGTTTAGCGATCTGGCAGACGACCAATATGCAGATTCAGGCTATGACTGATTTCGCAAGCAGGTTGCTTGCATTTGCGGCAGCTGCTGCAATGTTCGCGACCCCGTCACACGCCAAGGATATTGAAATGCACCATGCAGCCGGCGAATTTGAAGTTAAGCTTGTGCCCGTGTCGGAAGCTACTGACCCATTGATGCGGATGTCGATCGACAAGCAATTTCACGGCGATTTAGAGGCGACGAGTCAGGGCCAGATGATGGCAGGCGGAAATGAAGCCAATGGCGCACGGGTGTATGTTGCGCTCGAAACCGTTACCGGTACGCTAAGCGGTCACAAGGGGAGCTTCATTCTCGCGCACCGCGGCACCATGACCGGCAGCGACCAAGCATTGTCGATTATCATTGTACCGGACTCGGGTACCGACGAACTCCGCGGGATCACAGGCACTGTCGAAATCGAAATTACCGGCGGCAAGCATCTGTATAAAATGGACTATACTTTGCCCAAGACTTGAAGCCGTAGTTGGTTAGGAAAGGCGCGCGCTTAGTATGTAATTTAGCGCCATATTCAAACTCAAATGCAGACCCTTGAGCGGGGAAAATGCAATTCCCTGCATCTCGACCACTTCCAATCCTGCGTCTTCCAGAAGTGTCTTCAACTCCTCCGGTGTCAGAAACTGGTCCCAATTATGTGTACCGCGCGGGACTTGACCAAGCCGTTCCGCCGCCTCAACCAGAAACAGCCGCGAGGCTGGCGTGCGGTTGGGTGTAGACAATAAGAGCAGCCCGTCAGGCTTCAGATGCCGTGCCAATTCAGCAATGAATGCGGCCGGGTCGGTGACATGCTCGATGACCTCCATCGAGCACACAATGTCAAATTGGCCCAAGCCTTGTTCGGCAATTTCGCCTGAGCGATATTCGATTTCCACACCCGACAAGGCCGCATGCGCCCTCGCTGCCTCAATATTCTCCGGTGCAGCATCAACGCCCGTCACTGCAGCGCCCATCCGCGCCAATGGCTCGCACAGCAAACCCGCGCCGCAACCGACGTCCAGCGCGGTCTTGCCCGCTAGCGGATAGCGCGACTTGCCATCGGCACCAAAATGCGCGTCAATCGCCGCCCGGATGAAGCCAAGCCGAACTGGGTTGAGCTTATGCAGCATCGCGCTCGAACCCTTAGGGTCCCACCAGTCCGCCGCGAGCGCACCGAAATGCGCAGCCTCAGCGGCGTTTATTGTCGTGCTCAAGCTTGCGTTTGTCATATCCTGTCCCTATCAGGGCGCCCGATTGTAATATAGCGACTATTTAAGGTTTTCATGGCCCGCATTGTAATGAAATTTGGCGGCACGTCTATGGCCGGAACCGAACGTATCCGCCGCGTCGCGCAACTGGTGAAGCGTCAGGCCGAGCGCGGCGATGAAGTGGCCGTCGTGGTCAGCGCAATGGCAGGCGACACCGACCGGCTGGTGAATTTCTGCCGCGAGGCCAATGCCCTTTATGACCCGGCCGAATATGACGTCGTCGTCGCAGCCGGTGAGCAGATTACCTCGGGATTGCTGGCGATTACCTTGCAGGCACTGGGTTGCAACGCGCGTAGTTGGCTCGGCTGGCAAATGCCGATCCACACCGATGGCGCGCATGCCAAGGCGCGGATTGGTTCAATCGACACTGACGAATTGCTCGCATCGATGAAAGCTGGAAACATCGCGGTCATTCCGGGTTTCCAAGGCCTGACCGACGATAATCGCATCACCACCTTGGGCCGAGGCGGATCGGACACTTCGGCTGTCGCGGTCGCCGCCGCAGTCAAGGCGGACCGCTGCGATATCTATACCGACGTCGACGGCGTCTACACCACCGACCCGCGCATCGTGGCGCGCGCGCGCAAGCTCAAAGCCGTCACCTACGAAGAAATGCTTGAACTGGCCTCGGTCGGTTCGAAAGTATTGCAGACCCGCTCGGTCGGGCTAGCGATGAAAGAAGGCGTGCGCGTTCAGGTGCTATCGTCCTTCATCGACGAAAACGCCCCCGACGCCGACAGCATCCCCGGCACGATGATCGTGACCGACGAAGAATTGGAGAAGTATGAAGTGGAACGCCAACTGATCACCGGCATCGCCGCCGACAAGAATGAGGCAAAAATCACGCTGACCCGCGTGCCCGACCGCCCCGGCGCGGTGGCCAACATCTTCGCGCCGCTGGCCGATGCGAACATCAACGTCGACATGATCATCCAGAATGTCGGCCGCGACAAAGGCGAGACCGACGTGACCTTCACCTGCCCGCAAGCCGACCTAGCGCGCTGCACCGACATCTTAGAAAACCAGCGCGACGCGATTGGCTATAACCGGCTGATTTCGGACACCAAGATCACCAAGATTTCAGTCGTCGGCGTCGGCATGAAAAGCCATGCAGGGGTCGCCTCGACGATGTTCAGCTCATTGGCCGACCGCAAGATCAACATTCAGGCGATTTCGACAAGCGAGATCAAGGTGTCGGTGCTGATCGACGAGGACGAGACCGAGTTGGCGGTGCGGGTATTGCACACGGCTTACGGGTTGGATGCTGAGTAGGGGCAAATAACTATGGCTGAAGGTGCAGGCAAAAAAACTGATAGCCTGATTAAATCAACTAGCTCGTATTTGACACTATTTAGCCCTGAAGGTCACTTATTTAAGTGGTTGCTGCCACTTTTAGGAGCCTCCTTGGCAGGATTTGCCGCTTCTGCGTCAAATTTTCTAAAGCCGTTTGGCTATTTCGGTTGGATCACGGCAGCGTTATCTGGCGCTGTGCTGACGGCGGTGTTGGCATTGATAATTGAACAAATTAGATTTGTTAGAGCAAAAAGACTATATCCAGAGCTATACGCAGGAGCAGATATTGATGATCGCGCCAATTGGGCGAGGGGCCTGTCGGTAATGTCGATTTGTGACATGGCTTGCGCTATTGCGGGCGTGTTGCCGCGTGAATTTGAGAAGTCCGGTCGTGCGAGGGCAATCGCGATTGAAATTCAATCTAGAGTGAACGATGGTTGGGTGCCAATTGACAATGAAACGTCCGAAAGAACTGGCGGCGTAGTCATTGAGGTGGTCGGACGCCCCAATTTTGACAAGAAGGCTGTTAATTTGTCGCAAGCACTTTACGTCCGAGACGTTGAACGCTTTTGTTCTCGCCAAAACTGGAATTTTTCTTGGGCTCATGAAGCTGCGTTACCCAAGGGCGGAGTTACGGTAGAGCTGCAACCTCAATAACCCACACTTGGGCAACAAATTTATCGGAACTTAAATGACAAAACTTGCACACCTCATGCAACGCGGCACCGAATTTTTGGGCTGCGAAACTGCCATCATGTGCGGGGCGATGTCTTGGGTTTCGGAGCGGAACCTTGTTTCCGCCATCTCCAATGCAGGCGGGTTCGGGGTGATTGCTTGCGGAGCGATGACGCCGGAATTGCTCGATGCCGAGATTGCCGCGACGAAAGCCCTGACGTCCAAGCCGTTCGGCGTGAACCTGATCACCATGCACCCGCAGATAATGGATCTGATCGCGGTATGTGCGCGGTACAATGTCAGCCATGTCGTGCTTGCTGGCGGGTTGCCGCCCAAGGGCAGTATCGAGGCAATCAAGGATTTTGGCGCGAAAGTCATCTGCTTTGCGCCAGCGCTGACGCTGGCGAAGAAATTTGCGCGTTCGGGGGTCGATGCTCTGGTTATTGAGGGCAGCGAGGCGGGCGGGCATATCGGGCCGGTCGCGACATCGGTGTTGGCGCAGGAAATATTGCCCGAATTGGGCGAGCAATTGCCGATATTCGTCGCTGGCGGAATCGCGCGCGGCGGGTTGATCGCAAGCTATCTCGAAATGGGCGCGTCCGGCGTTCAGCTTGGCACGCGGTTTGTCTGCGCGCATGAAAGCATCGCGCATCCCAATTTTAAAGCCGCTTTTCTGCGTGCCAATGCCCGCGACGCTGTCGCCAGTGTTCAGATCGACCCGCGCTTGCCTGTCATTCCAGTCCGCGCGTTGAAGAACAAAGGCACCGAGTTGTTTACCGCTAAACAGGTCGAGGTTGCGGCAATGCTCGACCGTGGCGAAATCGACATGGAAACGGCTCAGCTTGAGATCGAGAAATATTGGGCAGGCGCGCTCCGCCGTGCGGTGATCGACGGCGATGTCGAATATGGCTCGGTCATGGCCGGGCAATCGGTCGGCATGGTGCATGTCGAGCGGCCCGTGGTCGATATCATCGCGAAGCTGGTCGATGAAGCGAATGCCGCTCTGGCGCGTTAAACCGTCTTGTATATACAACACAGTGTGCGCATATCTCGCGCATGACAGATGAAGCCGCACCGGAACTTACCCCGCTTAATCCAGCCTATGTGACAACAACGCGGATTGCTTCGGCGCTGGGGCTGCTGCCGTTCGTGATCGGCGCCGGCGTGCTCGAATTTGCACAGGTCATGCCAGCGGGCACCTTCCTCGTTCCGGTACTTATCCTTTATGCGTTCATGGCCTTCGTCGTCCCGGCGCGTAAATATCGGCATTGGGGCTATGCGATGGGTGCAGACCGTTTGCGCGTTGTGCGCGGCTATATGTTCTACCGCGACACCGTCGTGCCGTTCGGGCGCATCCAGCATATCGATGTTGACCAGGGACCAATTGACCGGCGTTATGGTCTGGCGACTTTGACCGTGCATACAGCGGGGAACCATAACAGCACGGTCGCATTGCCCGGATTACTCCATGCCAACGCGCTGGCGATGCGCGAGGCGATACGTGGTGCGATAAGGCAGGATGCAATTTGAGCGACGCCGTCACTACAACCGAAGTCATCGCTCCTGAAGGAGAGCGGCTGAACATCGCCGGTCTGTTCGTCGGTTTTGTCTCGGGTCTGCCGCAACTGGCTTTCCCGGTTCTTGCCGCTATTTTCGGCGTCAGAGAGGCGAAAAATCCTGTCCTTATCCCGATTGTTATCCTGGCGGTGCTGTTCTTCAGCCTGTTTTTCCGCTGGCTGGCGTGGATGCGGTTTCGATATCATATTGGCGAGCATGACATCCGAATCGAAAAGGGCATATTGAGCCGCACCGCGCGTTCTATCCCCTACGAACGCATCCAGGACGTCAGCATCGAGCAGAAGCCGCTGGCCCGGATGATGGGACTGGGCGAGGTCAAATTCGAAACCGGCGGCGGCGAAGGGGATGACGCGAAGCTGAGCTTTGTCAGCATAAACGAGGCAGAGCGGCTGCGCGAAATGGTAAAGGCGCGCAAAAGCGGTGCAGCTATTGCTGTCAGCGTTGAAGAAGTAGCCGAACAGCATGATGCGCCTCCAATTTTTGCGATGGATGGCAAGCGTGTACTTATCTTTGGCCTATATTCCTTTTCGCTGGTCATATTTGCGGTGCTGGGCGGTGTGGCGCAGCAGTTCGATTTCCTGCTGCCGTTCGAGATTTGGGATTTCAAACACTGGATCGGTGTCGCCGAAGATCGCGGCGTTTCGGTTGATAACCTCAACGGCATCGGCTGGACCGCGCGGATCATATTGGCACTGATTGCGCTCGGTAGCCTTGTTTTTATCGGCCTGGCGACCGGCGTGATCCGCACCCTGCTGCGCGAACATGGCTTCCGGCTCGAGCGTACGGCAAAGGGCTTCCGCCGCCGTCGCGGGTTGCTGACGCTCACTGATGTCGTCATGCCCGCACACCGCGTACAAGCAGCGGTTATTCAAACTGGCCCGATACGTAAACGACGCGGCTGGCATAGCCTGAAGTTTGTCAGCCTCGCGCAGGACAGCAAGGAAGAGAGCAACTTCGTGGCGGCGCCTTTTGCGACCTTGGGTGAAATATGGCCGATTGCCGATGCAGCAGGCGTTGAAGTTCCCGACGCGAAAGTCGTTTTCCGCAAGGGTGAAGGTCGCTGGTGGACCCCTTATTTGTTTTTCGCCGCGTTGATCCTGTGTGCGCCTGTGGTCTCGCTATCGGTATTTACCGAAGCCACGATTGCGCAGACGGTGAATATCTTCTGGCTGCTGGTGCCTTTGGCATTTCTGCTGTGGTTCAACCGGCGCAACTACCGCGATGCTCTTGACGGCGGGCAGGTCTATGTACGCGAAGGCTGGTGGCGGCAAAGGCTGACTATTGCGCCACAAGTAAAGGTCCAGACGGTCGAGATTGCCCAAGGACCGATTTCGCGGCGCCAAGGTCTGGCATCACTGAACTTCGGTATTGCTGGCGGAACGCTGGAAATGATTGCCCTGCCGTTGGCGACGGCACATGCGATCCGCGACGCCGTGATGGAGAAAGTCGTCGCAGTCGATTATTCAGCGATCAATCGATCGCATTAACCACCTGCGCCTCGATTACGCTGCCGTCGTCTTTGCGCAGGCTCATCGTTACCTTTTTCGCTGCCCAGTCGATATCGATCTGCCCGAAATTCGCTATGCCCCAAAGGCCGCCGGTGCGGGTAGCATCGGGTTCCTTTTCGCCGCCATCGCCTTTGCCATTCGGCGAATTAAGCGAGCTTGAAGTGAACTCCCAATATGGCTTTGATAAATTTGCGACGGCTTTTTTGTAGAACCCGCCGGAATGCCGATCGCCGGAAAGGAAGATGGCGTTGCTGACGCGCTTGTCTGCCAACAAGGCATAAAGCCGCTGGCGTTCTTTCGGGAAATTGGTCCAGCCTTCAAAATTATGGCCGTCGGTGATTACCTGCGTTGAGGAAATGATGAAACGCAGGTCGGCTGGCTTGGCCAGTTCCTGTTCAAGCCACGCCCATTGCGCGGTGCCCAATATGGTCGCTTTTGCATCCATATTGGGAATATACCAACCGCGCGGCGGCTCTGGCTCACGATAGGGCATGGCAGCAAGATCGGAACGGAAGAAACGCGCATCGAGGATGATGAATTGCACCCGTTTGCCCTCAGGGCCAATCAAGCGGCTTTCATAGATACCGGGGCGGGATTTTACTTCATCGGAGGCGTTCCAATATGTCTCATACACCTTCTCCGACCATGTTTTGAATGCAAAGGACCCGCCGCCGTCATTCGCTCCATAATCATGGTCGTCCCATGTGGTCATCATCGGAACGGTGCGGCGAAATCGGTCAAATTCGGAGCGGCTGTTGAGCTTTTTATAAGCGGCCACCAACGTTGGCATATCTGCGCCGCCGGTCGGACGGGTGTAGCCATAGACATTGTCACCGATCAGCAGAAACGCCTGTGGCTTTTGCGCGGCAATAACGTCCCAGAATTTCATGTCTCGATTTTCGTTCTGGCACGACCCAAAGGCAAAACGGGTTATCACGGTATCGGAGGATAAGGCAGGATTGGCCGGTGCCTTCGGAAGCTTCGGCTCGAGTGTTGCGTAATACGGCCGCAGTGCCTCTTGCGCGCTTTGCGGAGCGGCAGGCGTTGATATGTGAGTTGTCGCACAACCGGCAAGGAGTAAGGCGGCAAGCGGGAGGAGGCGTTTCATGCGCTAACTCTCCCCCGCAGGACGAGTCGCGTCAAGCTGTTGCTGGCAATGCCTTCTCGCCGGATAAATGCGCGATAACAAAGCGCAGCGCCATCAGGCCGGTGAACCACATGGCGTCGTTGAGTGCGATGCCCGAAATTATCTCGGCAGAGAAATTCTCCGCACCGCCGCCCACGCTAGCGTACGCGCGCAGCAGGACCTGATGAACGATAAATGCTGAAGCCAACGCAGCGAAAGCGCGCAGTGCCGAAGCTCCGTGCAATTTGTCGGCCACAAGCCGCGCCACCACAGTGGCCGCCAAAGTAGCCGCCAATATCGCTATGCCGTGGCCGACCGCCTGCGCGTCCCACGGAAAGGACATCAGGAAAAATCCGGTTGCCTGATTGACTGCCCAAGCCGCCGTCACCAGCATGAAACCGCGACGCGGTGTCATGGTCAGCGCGGCCAAAGCGGCGAAACTTGCGAATGGGAAAACGCAGGCGAGGAGCAGGCTACCGACCACGGTGCTGGCCCCAAGCGAGAGCGGCCAGGCCATTTGTGCGCCGATTGATTTCGATGATGTCATGTTCGTCATCCTTCCATTTCTATCTGTCTTTAATCGTAAACGCAATTTCAGAAACGCGCGCGCACGCCGACATGCGCGTTGCGGCCATATGTATTGTAGCGGTTCACGACGGTGTAATCGGTGTCGAACACATTATCGACGCGGCCATACAGTTCGACTACCTCGGTCACCGGCAACGCAGCGCGGATATTGGCGAGCGCATAGCCATCGAGCCGCACATTGTTGGCGGCATTGTCGAAGCTGTCGCCCGTCAATAATAGCGTGCCGCCAAGCTTGACCTTCCACGGCGTCTGCCAGTCTACCGTGAAGCTTCCCGAATGCTGTGGTCGCAATTCAAGCCTGTTGCCGAAATTGGAGCCCGCCGAACGGTTGATTGCATCGGTCAGGGTGTAATTCGCCTGAATGCTCAGCCGCTCGGTCAGCTGAAGCGCAAAACCCAGTTCAACGCCTTCGGTCTTGACCCGCCCGATATTCTCCGACTGGAACGTGACGAACGAAAAGGTGATCTGGTCGTTGCTGCGGCGGTTGTAATAGGTCGCAAACACCTGCGCCTTGCCGTCGAGGAACTGATGCTCGACGCCAAGATCGAAATTGCGCGCGGTTTCGGGACGTAGGTCAGGATTGCCGAACGGAGGCTGGCCCTCGCTCAAAGTCGGCGCGCGGAAACCTTCGGCAAAGGTTGCCCGAAACACTGTGTCTCCCGCATTGGGCGTGTAGGCCGCGTTGCCGCCAAAGGTAGTCTGGCCGCCATAGTCGCTATAATCATCATGCCGAACGCCCCCGGTCAGCGTCAGGCCGGCAAAGGGCCGCAGGATTAACTGTCCGAAACCGCTGGTCACTTCATTACGGGCAACATCGGCGGGTGCGCCTTCGAACGAGGTGCTGGCATAGGTCCGCTCATGCTCCGCGCCGAAAACAATGGTCGCGGCGTCGGCGATATCGAACGCGCCATGATATTCGAAGCGGTCGATGGTCCCTTCTACATCGAAATTGTTGAACGAAAACGCCACCGGGTCGCTGCCAATACGGCTGATATCGGTACGGGCATAAGAAACGCGGTTCTGGAAACGGCCATCAGCCAGATCGAATTGCGCGCCGACATAGCCGACAAATTGCGTGTTCTTGGAAACCGGAACAGCGTTTGCGCCAAGCCCGAACGGCGAGTCATATTCGATGGTTCCGCGGTTATAATAGCCGCGAAAATCGAGCGCGATATTGTCGGCCAGATTGACCTTCAACCGGCCATTGGCAGAAGCATTTTCAAAGCCGTCCTTTTCGGTGCCACCGCTCAGCGCCGATATGCCATCGGTGCGGTAATAGGCACCGCCAACGCTGCCTTCGAACATGCCGCTGGTGCCCGACAGATTTGCGGCCCCCTTGATGCTATCTGCATAGCCATATTCCGCCCCGGCGCGGACAACCAAAGCCTCGGTTGGCGCGACTGACTGCACGTTGATAACGCCTCCAATCGCCTGGCTGCCCCAGATAATCGAGTTCGGCCCACGCAGTACTTCGATGCGGCCGATATTGCCGGTAAGTAACGCACCGAAATCGAACGCGGCATTTGGGCTGGACGGATCGTTAATCCGCACGCCATCGACCAGTACCAAGGTCTGCGACCCGTTGCCACCGCGCAGGAAAACTGCGCTCTGGCTGCCCACCGATCCGCGTGTGACGGCGGTAACCCCCGGCAATGTCCGCAACGCATCGGTGATGCTTGTGGCCTGAAGCTCTTCCAGCCGTTGTTCATCGATAACCGAGATCGCTTGCCCGGTTTCCGAACGCGGTTGTTCGAAACCGCTGGCGGTGACAATGATTTCCTCGTCAGTCTCTTGGGCAAAGGCACCGACGGGCAACAGCGCCAACGCGGCTACTGAGTTTTTCAAAAATGACATAAACTTATCCCTTCACATGACGTCCAAACAAATGTCGTCACGCGGAGGAAAACCCCGATTGCGCAAGTGTCCCGCAAGCACAAAGGACAAACCGCAATCAGGCAGGTCTCCTGGCTCCCGGGTCATAATTTAGGCCCCACCTTCCCGATTGCTCAGTGGTATATCGGGGCCAAACTCGCCGGTTACAGTTGCGGGAACAGCGCCGGATTTCCGCCGGCTTCCCTATTATCCACGCTCTCGCGCAGACCTGGTGCGTGGGGGTCGTTTAGGAAGGAATTTGAGTTAGGGCAAGGTTGTTATGGCTGGTGCTCAATGCAGCTTCGCCTTCAAGCGCTGGCCGATGCCGTCAACGGGCACGTCGTGCAAGATTCGGTAGCGCGCCTCGATCAGGCTGAATATGCCAAATCCGAATAGCCCGATGGCGACGATCATGTCCCACGGACTGTCCAGCCACGCCAGTGCCGCGTCCATGCCACCGGCCTCGCTCGCCTGCTCACTCAGACCCGCGTTCGCAAGGAAAAAGCCAGTGATTAGGAAAACTAGCCCGCGGGCGGAATAACCCAGTCGCCCGCTCCACTTTGCCCAAGGCTGTCGCGCGACGCGCGGCTCCAGATGCTTGAGATAGCTTCCCTTGGCCGCCTTCACCAATTGATACAGGCCTACGCCGAGCAGAACCAGACCCGCGACAATTAGCATACTGCTGCCACCGGGTAGCTGCAGCACCGATTGCGCGCCATCCTGTGCACCGTTGCGATTGGCAGCCCCTGTACCCTGGATCAATCGGAAGGCCTGCCATGTGAGCATAAAGTGGATCAGTCCGCTTGCTGCTGCGCCAAGTCGTTCGGCGGTCCCCGATTTATCGGTGCCATGCCGCTCGATATCGAACGCTGCGTCGGATAGTCGCCATAGGCCATATGCAAGCAATCCTAGTGTCATTAAAATCAATAGGATCCGTCCGCCGCCTTGGCCCAGATATTCAAGCGCACCTTGCGGGTCCTCAGCGCGCCCTGTCGACAGGATCAGATAGGAGATTGCCAGGTAAATCAATCCGCGCGAGGCGAACCCGAGTTCTGGTAAGTGTCGTAAGTTGCGCAGCAGTATCGGCCATGGGGTTCCCTTTCGAATGCCCATCAACGGCTGACCATGGATGCTTGTTCCGGCGTCCATCATTTGGGTCGAGGAAAGGCACTATTCGTTGAAAACCTTGCATGTTAGGGATTGCTTATGACACTCACCAATTTGCTCGTCCCGACTTTCACGCAAATGCTGAAAACGCTCAATGGCTGGCTCGCCAAGGCGCAGGCCCAACAGCCAGAGACGGTGGAAATGCTTCTCTCGGCGCGGCTTGCACCCGACATGTTTCCCCTATCGACACAGATAAGGTTTGCCTGTGTACAGGCCTATGAGGCGGCGTTCCGGCTGAGGGGTGAAGAGTTGCCGCCAACGCATAGCGCACTTCTTGATGAAGGCCGGAATGCGGGTAAATATCCCGGTTCGCTGGCCGATGCCCAGAAACGGGTGAGTGAAACTATCGAGTTGCTGGAAGGCCTAACCCCTGACGCGCTTGATTTGAACGCTGGCGATCCAGTCATGCATGAACTTCCCAACGGGATGATTTTTGATCTGACTGCGGAGCAATATGCCCGCGACTGGGTGCTTCCCCAGTTTTATTTCCACCTGATGGCGGCTTATTCAATTATGCGAAGCGGGGGTGTCGAGATCGGAAAAGCCGACTATGTCCAGCACATGTTTCAATATCTTCGTCCAGAAACAATGCCCAAAGGTTGACCATTTGGGGCTTAATGCCGCGTCTTCCCGGGCCGCTGCATCCCCCAAAATTGTGGACCTTCAGGAACCTGCCAGACGTGCTTCACTTCAAAACCGAAGTTCTGATAGAGCCCAACATTATGCTCGTCAGCGGTTTCCAGATAGGCAGGCAGGCCGTCTTCGTCGGCGCGCTCCAGGCCAGCGCGGATTGCTGCACCGCCAAAGCCCTGTCCCTGAAACGCGGGGTCGCATCCGGCGTAGTGCAGATACCAGACCGGTTCTTTGGGCAGGTGCTTTTCGATCAAGTCGGCAACCTCCAGTCCACGGAAAATCGAATAGCGCAGCGTCTGGACGAATGGAACGATCAGCCGCGCGCGGTCCCACAGGTTGTCATGTGCTTGGCCCGGGCCGCGCCATAAGGTGACCGCTTCGATGCCCTCGGTGCCGAACACCGCGCCTTTGCGGTGCTCGTCCCGCAGAAACAAATGGAACGCACCTGCAAGCCGCTGGGCGCGCAACTTGGCGTCGGGGATGACATAGCTCCAACCGGTCTCATTCTGAAAAGCCCGCGCAAGCGTTTCGGCAATCTCCAGATTGTCGGTGTGGGCGAGTAATTTCGCTTCTGGCAAACCTTATGCTTTCGCCTGTGTGAGTATCGGCAAATTGCGAATCCGCTTGCCGGTCGCTGCAAACAGCGCGTTCGTCAGCGCCGGAGCTGCCGGAGGAACGCCGGGTTCGCCGATACCGCCCATATAGGCACCGCTATTGATGAAGTGGATGTCATGCACTTTTGGCGTGTCAGCCAGTTTTATCAGCGGGTAGTCCGAAAAATTGCTTTGCTGCACCGCGCCTTTGTCGAGCGTGATTGCTTCACCGATGGCCGACGACAGGCCCATGATTGTGCCGCCTTCGATTTGCGCCATGGCAGCGTCCGGATTGACGATGCTTCCTGCATCCACGACCGTCGTAATCTTGTGCACTTTCGGCATGCCGTCGTCATTTACCGATGCCTCGATGACGTGCGCGACTATGGTTTTGAAGCTTTCGACAATCGCGACACCGCGGCCGACGCCTTCGGGTAATGGCGTTCCCCATCCAGCCAGTCGCGCACATTCGTCGAGCACCCGCAAATGCCGGGAGTCCGCCTTCAAATGGTTGCGGCGAAATTCGACCGGATCGACCCCTGCCGAATGGGCCAGTTCGTCCATGAAGCTTTCATTGTAAAAGCCTTGTTGCGTTGAATTAACCGAGCGCCACGCCCCGGTAATCTGGTTCGACGTGTGCTCATAATGTCGCCTTGCGACGACGGGCAGATTGTAGATGAAAGTCGTTTCGGCCTCTGCGCTTTCGGTCTGCGCATAGTCATTCTGATAAGCTGCGATCCGCTTGTTCGAATTCACGTTCGCTTTGAGAACTGCAGCGCTTTGCGGTCGGTACGCGCCTTGCGCGACTTCCTCTTCGCGGCTCCAGATCAGCTTTACCGGATAGGGCAATTGCATCGCCAATTTGGTGACTTGCTGGACGATTTCCATATACATCGGCAGGCGACGACCAAAGCTGCCGCCGATCAGCATCGGATGGAAGGTCACGGCGTTGGCATCAAGGCCAGATACTTCCACTGCCATCATTTTCGACGCCAGCGGGTCCTGCATCCCGCCCCAGATGTTCAGTTTACCGTCTTTGTGATGCGCGGTGAGGGCAAAGGGCTCCATCATCGCGTGGTGGAGGAACGGCACCTGATATTTGGCCTCGACCGGCTTTGCACCAAGGCCCGCCTTGACGTCGCCTTCACCAGCTTCACCGGCGGGTTCGCCCTTGGCAATCAGGTCGTTATAGGCCTTGAAGATCGAAGCAGTGGATACACCGCCGTTGCCACCGTCGGTAAACTGCGGCGACAAGGCGCGCAGGCCCGAAATCGCCGGCCAGTAGCCGCTCGCCACCACGGCGACGGCATCGTCGAGCTTGATGACTTTCTCGACGCCCTTCACGGCCATTGCGGGTGCGGCGTCGACCGAGGTCAGCTTGCCGCCACGCGCCGGAGCAGCCATGATCGTCGCCACGCGCATATCTGGGACGGTGAAGTCCATACCATATTGGGCAGTGCCGTCGACCTTAGCGGGAATATCGAGGCGTTGCATCGATTGGCGCATCAACCGGTATTGCGAAGGGTCTTTGAGCTTCGGATCATTATCGAGCGACAGGCTCGCCGCTTCGGCCGCCAGTTCGCCGTAAGGCAGCGACTTGTTGGATTTAGCATGGATGACGCGGCTATCCTGCGTTGTCAGCTCGGAAGCCGGAACGCCCAGCCTTTTGGCCGCCGTCTCGATCAGCGCCAGCCTGGTGGCCGCGCCGACCTTTTGGAAAGTCACTTGCCCGGTATAGCGAAGCGCCGACGAGCCGCCGGTGATCTGCAAATTCATCTGCCGCGCAATGAACGACAGGAAGGATTGCGGGATGCCGTTGACGATGCCTGGTTGGCCCGTCATTTCACCCATGAATCCACGGCCCAGACCGGTGTTGGCAAAAGCGGACTCTGCCGGCGCCGACACCAGCTTAACCTGATCCCAGGCTGCATCGAGCTCTTCGGCGAGCATCTGGGCAAGGCCGGTGTTCGATCCCTGACCGATGTCGGTGTGCGGCGAATATATCGTTATCGTGTTGTCTTCGGCGATCTTGAGCCATGTCGCAAAGCTATGCTCGCCCTCGCCAGCGGTCAGCTTTGCAGCGCGATTAACCGCGTTGTCGTCGGCCATCGAAATGCCAAATAGCCCGGCGCCGACAACTGCGATACCACCGATCAGGAACGCGCGACGCTTGACGCCTTTGCGTTTTATCGGAGTGGCAGGTTCCATTTCAAGGTTAGGGTTATCAGCCATCATACGGCTCCTTGAACATTATTTGCGGCTTGCCCTGTGGCGGCACGGATTGCCTTGCGGATGCGCGGATAGGTTCCGCAACGACAGATGTTGGTCATCGCCTCGTCAATCTGTGCCTCGCTCGGCTTTCCTGTCTTTTCAATGAGCGCGACCGCGGCCATGATCTGGCCGGACTGGCAGTAACCGCATTGCGGAACTTGAGCCGAAATCCACGCCTGCTGTACCGCATGCAGCGTTCCGTCTGCGCCTTTCAGGCCCTCGATAGTGGTGATCGACTTACCAGCCACTTCGCTAACCGGGACACTGCAAGACCGGGTAACCTCGCCGTTGACATGAACCGAGCAAGCGCCGCAGGCTGATATGCCGCAGCCGAACTTTGTGCCGGTCAGTCCAAGCTCTTCGCGAATGACCCATAGAAGGGGTGTGTCGGGCTCCGCTGTCAGGCTAACCGCCTTGCCATTTATGGTTGTTTCGATGGCCATGCTTGCTCCTCCGCTCGACATTGCGTTTCATATAGCAACCTGTTTCCTGCTTTGCTAGGCCAACCCACATGAAAACAGGAGCAGCCGACCATCATCGGATATTGGCCAGCGTGAAGGCATGGCGCGGTGCACCGATGGCATTGGCCACGGTGGTCGAAACCTGGCGCTCGGCGCCGTGTCCGATTGGTACGCATATGCTGGTGCATGAGGACGGGCGTTTTACAGGATCGGTGTCGGGGGGGTGTGTCGAGGGCGACATATTACAAGCTGCCGCCGACGTGATTGAGGCGAACAGCTTTGCCATCCGGCGTTATGGCGTTGCCGACGGTTCGGCGTGGGAGGTCGGGCTGCCGTGCGGTGGCGACATCGTCGTGCTGGTGCAGAATGTATCGCAGGATTTTTTCCCCGGCAAACTGTTCGGCATGATAATCAACGCGCAGACGGCCGGAGAGGCCGTTTTGATCGGCACAAATCTTGAGACCGGAGCAAGCCATCAGGTCACGGAGGACGCCGACGGACTGTTCGTCAACCACTACCTTCCGCCCAAGCGGTTGTTGATCGTTGGCGCCGTAGAAATAGCGACATCCTTATCGGATATTGCGCAGTCGATGGGTATACAGGTGACAATCATTGATCCTCGGGCACGATTTTTGACCGCTGAGCGATTTCCCGGCGTTGCGCTTGATGACCGTTGGCCGGACGAAGCCATTGCTGCTCTCAGGCCGGACGCCCGGACAGCAGTCGTGACGCTCAGCCATGATCCCAAAATCGACGATCCAGCGTTGCATGCGGCACTGGCCAGCCCTGCGGCATATGTTGCTGCGCTCGGCTCGAAAGCATCGCATAGCAAGCGGTTGGAACGGCTAGCTGCTTTAGGCGTCGATGCGACACAATTGCTGCGTATAGATGGACCGGCCGGAGTTGCGATCAACGCCATCAGCGCGCCCGAGATTGCGCTGTCGATCGCGGCAGGAATGGTGAAAGCGTTTAATGACGGACTTCGCTGACATTGCGGTCGCCGTGCTGGCCGCAGGGCGAGGCAGGCGCTTTGGTTCGGACAAGCTGCTGGTTGATTTGAACGGCCTTCCTTTAGGGCTTCATATCGGCCGGAGGTTGGCGCCGATAGGCTTTGGCTGGCGTTTTGCAGTGTGTGGCAAAAATACGCCGATGGCGATGGGCTATGCGGAGCTTGGGTTTGTGCCTATCGCAAATGATGACCCTGAAAAGGGACAGGCCCACTCGCTTCATCTGGCAGTTGGGGCCGCAATTGCAACACCGGCAAAGGCTTTGCTGGTTACGTTGGCCGATATGCCTTTTGTATCAGCAGAACATATAAGACTTGTCGCAGCGGCCGGTATGCTGACTGCATCCAGCGACGGCAGCGCCCCTATGCCCCCGGCATATTTTCCAAGAGAGATATGGCCCGAACTGCTGGAAACATCGGGTGATCGAGGCGCGGCGGCGCTGCTGAAATCCGCGCGTCTGATTACGGCAGAACCGGCTATGTTGCGCGATATCGACGCACCTGCTGATTTGCCCGCTTCAAAATAGCTGCCAGATCGCATAGACGATTTTGATGACGGCCCATTCCGCACGCAACGCCATTGAAGCGGCGCTCCGCAATCCAGTTCTCGTGAACGCAGCGCTCGCGTTGTCAGAAGACCGGTTGCACGATGCCGAACCGCTCTTGCGGGGGCGATTGCATGAAGCGCCTACTGATGTGGCAGCGATCCGGATGATGGCCGAACTGGCCGCGCGCGTTGGTCGCCTGAAAGACAGCGAAACTTTGCTGCGCCGCGTGTTGGAGCTAACGCCTGATTTCGGCGCGGCGCGGGCGAATCTGGCGACAGTGCTCTACAAGCAGAACCGCTTTCCCGAAGCGCTGGAGCAACTCGATGCGGTATTGGCTGAGGAAGGGGACAACCCGGCCCAGCAAAATCTGAAGGCGGCGACGCTCGGCCGGATCGGCGGCTATGACGAGGCTATCACGCTTTACAAAGAATTGACTGCCCGATTCCCCGACCACGCCAAGCTCTGGATGAGTTATGGCCATATGCTAAAGACCGTGGGCGATCAGGAAGCGAGCATCGGCGCATACCGGCAGGCGCTCAAAGTCGAGCCAACGCTCGGGGAGGTCTGGTGGAGTCTCGCCAATCTCAAAACGGTCCGCTTTTCCGATACTGATGTCGCAGCAATGCAGGATGCATTGGCTACTAGCCGACTATCTCAAGAAGACGAATTCCATCTCCACTTTGCTTTGGGTAAAGCCACCGAAGAACGAAGTGACTTTGATGCCGCCTTTAAGCATTATTCCCGTGGAAATTCATTGCGCAGTTCGGAGCTCTTGCATGATCCCGATGCCGTAACCGCTCAGGTCGACAGAGTAATCAGCCGCTTCACGCCTGAGTTTTTGACGCAGCATGTTGGGCAAGGCTGTACTGCCGCGGACCCCATCTTCATCGTGGGAATGCCGCGTGCAGGCTCGACACTGATTGAACAAATATTGTCGAGCCACTCGATGGTCGAAGGGACGATGGAGCTGCCCGATATCCCGGCGATGGCCATGCGCGAGGGTCGTGGACATGAGGGCGGCAATGTCGGTGAAAGCGCGTCGGGCTGGATCGATGCAGTTGCAGATATGACGCCTGAGCAATTAGAGGAGCTTGGCGCAGAATTTATCGAACGGACGCGCATCCAGCGCAAAACCGACAAGCCTCTCTATATCGACAAGCTACCGAACAACTGGGCGTATCTGGGCTTCATCCAACTCATCCTGCCCAATGCCAAGATTGTCGATGCGCGCCGCCATCCGCTAGATTGCTGCTTTTCCAACTACCGTCAGCATTTCGCCAAAGGGCAGGTGTTCAGCTATGATCTTGGTCATATGGGGCTTTATTATGCGGATTATGTGCGGGCTATGGCACATTTTGACGCGGTTCTGCCAGGCTATGTCCATCGGGTAATCCATGAAGAACTTCTGGAACAGCCTGAGGGTGAAATCCGCCGATTGCTTGCGTTCTTGGATTTGCCCTTTGAAGAGTCTTGTGTGAATTTCCATGAAAACAAGCGGGCCGTACGCACCGCGTCGAGCGAACAGGTGCGTCGTCCGATCAATCGCGACGGCGTTGATCAGTGGAAACCTTATCAGGTGCATTTGGACCCGCTGAAACAGGCACTCGGCAGTTTGTGGATCACATATCCCGCAGTTGGATAGTTGCGGCATTGCAACACACGTTTGCAAAAAGATACAAAGAGCCGACGTTAACCGAAAATATATTGCGCTGCGGCAAGGAATGTGAGTCTATTCACATCAGTGTAATAAGGGAGGGTCGCTTCATGCGCCGCATTAAAAGTAAAACCAGAGTCAATACAACAATGTCGTTATTGCTCGCATCGACCGCGTTCAGCGTCGCGATGCCCGCACTTGCGCAGGAAGCTGAGGATGGTGACAAGGACGTCATTGTCGTTACCGCGCAGAAGCGCGAGCAGAATCTGCAGGACGTACCAATCGCAATCAATGCCATCGGCAACGAGAAGCTGGACCAATTGCAGGTCAGCGAGCTGCAGGACGTGGTGAAGTTTTTGCCATCTGTGACCATCCAGCAGGGCGGTCCGGGTTTTGCGCAGGTTTATTTCCGTGGCGTAGCATCGGGGGAAAATGCCAACCATTCGGCATCGTTGCCGACAGTCGGCACTTATCTCGACGAAATGCCGATCACCACCATTCAGGGTGCGCTCGATCTGCACGCTTATGATCTCGCGCGTGTCGAGGCTCTGGCTGGTCCGCAAGGCACGCTTTACGGTGCTAGTTCGATGGCGGGTACGCTGAAGCTGGTGACCAATGCGCCTGATACTTCGGGCTTTTACGGCGGCGCAGGCGTGGAAATCAACAATGTCGCGCACGGCGACTTTGGCGCAATTTATGAGGGCTTCCTCAACGTACCAATTGGCGAAGGTGCCGCCGCGCGTATCGTGGGATGGTACCGCGATGATGGCGGATATATCGACAATGTTTTCGGCTCACGGACTTATCTGACATCGGGCATCACCCAGAATAACGCCAATCTGGTCGAGAAAAATTATAACGACGCCGAAACTTATGGCGCGCGTTTGGCTTTGGGTATCGACCTAAATGATAGCTGGACCATCAAACCCACATTGATGGGTCAGATTCAGAATACCGAAGGCAGCTACGGTATCGAACGTTCGGGCCAGACCAATGGCGGGTTACAGACCGTCCAGTACAACCCGGAAGGCAGCAAGGATAAGTGGATCCAGGCTGCGATGACGATCGAAGGTAAGATCGGCAATTGGGATATGACCCTGACCGGCGGCCACCTGCGCCGTAAGACGGAAACGCAATCTGACTATTCCGACTATGCCTATTTCTATGATGCGCTGGCAGGTTACGGTATTATTTTCAGGATAATGCCGGAAATTTCGTCAACCCGAACCAATATATTCAGGGTATTGACCGTTATAAGAAAACCTTCGGCGAATTCCGCATCTCAAGCCCGCAGGACGCGCCATTACGCTTTATCGGTGGCCTGTTTTACCAGCGGCAATCGCACAATATCGAGCAGAACTATATCATCGACAACATCGCCGATGCCATCACGGTTACCGGCACCGATAGTAATATCTGGTTGACCAAGCAGCAGCGTGTTGACCGCGACTATGCTGCATTCGGCGAACTTTCCTATGACGTAACCGACAAGCTGTCGCTGACCGGCGGCCTGCGCTACTATAAGTTCGATAACTCGTTGCAGGGCTTCTTCGGCTATTCCGGTGGCTATTCAAGCCGGACAGGTGAGGCTGCCTGTTTGAACACCGATGGCACCACGCGCCGTGCCAACCCGGCGGGCACACCGGTGCCTATCCTCGTCGCCGGTAGTCCTTGCACCAATGTCGATAAATCGACTTCGGACACTGGATTCATCCACAAGATTAATGCGACATACAAATTGAGCGACGACGCGCTCGTTTACGCTACCTGGTCGCGCGGATTCCGTCCCGGCGGGATCAACCGTCGTGGAACCTTGCCGCCTTATGGATCGGACAAGCTCGACAATTACGAAATCGGCTGGAAGACGACCTTTGGTGCATTCCGTTGGAACGGCGCAGTCTATCAGGAAGACTGGAATAACATCCAGTTGTCCTTCCTTGGCGCCAACGGTCTGACCGAAATCCGCAACGCCGGTGTCGCACGGATACGCGGTGTCGAAATGGACATGGGCTACCGGGCAGGCGGATTTACGTTCAACACCGGGTTTAGCTACAATGACGCGAAAATCCGGCGTGATTTCTGCGTTAGCGCCTCCGTCGCGTGCGACCCGATTACTAATCCGGTACTGGCGCCGGCCGGCTCGCGCTTGCCAGTCACCGCCAAGTTTAAGGGCAATGCAGTTGCGCGTTACGAGTTCCCGGTCGCCGAATGGGATGGCCACGTTCAGCTTGCAGCGAATTATATGGGAAGCCGCCGCAGCGATTTGCGGCCCACGCAAAATACCCTGAAAGGCAATTTGGGCGCTTACACCACCGTCGATTTCTCGGTTGGTGTAAAGAACGAGGTGTGGGCGATTGACGTATTCGCCACCAATTTGCTCAACGAACGTGGTGTCGTAAACACCGGCGTGCAATGCCTTGAAACCGTCTGCGGCACCGGCGTGACGCCAACCACACCGACCGGCGGCGCGTTCTACGATACGCTTATCAAACCACGCGTGATCGGAATAAAATTCTCGCGTGATTTTTAAAAGTTAGTCACGTCCATCGGTAATTACCGTGGGTGACAGGGGGAGAAGCCGGGCCTTTATTGGTCCGGCTTTTTCATTTAGGCTTATCCGAACAAGCGTCCCATGAAGCTGCGGTCAGCCAAAACTTCTGCTGCGCAATTGTGCCCGGGTGCGCCGGTGACGCCGCCGCCGGGATGGGTACCTGCGCCGCACATATATAGACCCTTGAGGGGAGCGCGATAGGCACCGTGACCAAGGACGGGACGCGCCGACCACAGCTGGTCGAGGCTCATATTGCCGTGCATGATGTCACCCCCGACGAGGCCGAATTTGCGTTCGAGGCCCTTGGGGCTGAGGATCTGGCGGCCGAGAACCGAGGCGCGGAAGCCGGGTGCGTGGGCCTCTACCGTATCAATGATCGTATCGGCGGCTTTGCCTTCCTCCAAATCCCAATCGCGTCCGTCGGGCAATTCCGGTGCAAATTGCTGGCAGAATAAAGACGCAACATGCTGTCCCGGTGGCGCGAGGCTATCGTCGATGGTGGAGGGGATCAGCATCTCGACAATTGGGTGTTTGGACCAGCCGTCGCGCTTTGCGTCAAGAAAGGCACGGTCCATATAATCGAGCGTTGGCGCGATTATGATTCCCGATTGATGGTGCTCGCCGGGTTCGGGTAGGCAGGTGAATTTGGGAAGCTCCGAAAGCGCCACGTTCATCCGGAATGTGCCGCTGCCGGCCTTGAAGCCTTTGACCCGCCGTTTGAATTCCGGTTTCAGGTCAGCATCGTCGAACATGCGCTCGTAGAGCAACTTGGGCCCGACATTCGCGATCACGCGGTCAGCGGCTATTTCCTCGCCACTTTCCAGCCGCACGCCTGCGACCTTGCCGCCATCGACCATCACGCGTGATACCGGCGCTTCAAGGCTGATTTCGACACCCAGATCGCGGCACACCTTGGCCATGATTTGTGTGATGGTCCCCATGCCGCCGATGCTGTGGCCCCAGGCCCCCTTCTTGCCGTTCACTTCGCCGAAGACATGGTGGAGCAGGACATAGGCGCTGCCCGGCGTATCGGGGCTGGCATAATTGCCGACAACCGCGTCGAACCCGAACGCGGCTTTGACCGCCTCGCTTTCGAACCAGCTGTCGAGAAAGCTGCGCGCCGATTTGGTGAAAAGCTCAAGCACATCGCGCTGCTGGCTTAACGACAGCTTCATTAGTCCGCGTCCCTGTCGTGCGGCGTCTATTAGCGTCTTGAACCCGTCGCCAACATTGGGTGGCGATTTCAACGCCAGATCGCGCAGCACATCGGCGACGCCCTCAAGCATTTCGTAATAATCGGGCAGCACCGCAGCGTCATGTTTCGAGAAGCGGGCAAATTCGGCCTGTGTGCGTTCGAGCCCACCGCCAAGTTTCAGATAGCCGCCATCTTCCTGTGGTAGGAAGTTCGAGATCGGGCGCTCGATCACGCGATAGCCATGATCAGCCAGCTTCATGTCGGCGATGACTTTGGGTTGGAGCAGGCTGACGGTATAGCTCGCCACCGAGTTGCGGAAGCCTGGATGAAACTCCTCGGTCACTGCTGCGCCGCCGACGACATCGCGGCGCTCGACGATGCGGACCTTAAGGCCAGCGCGCGCGAGATAGAAGGCGCAGACAAGGCCGTTATGGCCAGCGCCAATGATGAGGGCGTCGTATTTTTTGGTCATGTGTGGCTCCAGCCCGCAGGTGGGCGATGTTCGAGACGGGCTTCGGGAATGAGTTCGCGGATTCGGCGGCAAAAGCTTTTGAGGCACACTTCCTTGTCCGACAGCGGACCCATAGTGAAAGTGCGCGAGGCCATGCCCTGTTGCACGCGAGTGATGAGCAAGGTGTCCTCGGAATTGACCTGCCGGTTGATCCGCCAATTGAGGTAACGCGTGGCGCGCATTTCCCTGCGCTCATCAGGCAAGACATAGCTAATTTCGCGGATGATGCAGCTGGTCGGGCCGGTCGGCAGCCATTGCATGAAGTCGACCTGATCCGGGTAAATGTCGAAGGCAACCGAGGGCCAGAGCTTGAAATAGAGCCAGCGCTTCTGGTTCGCGTCGGGAAGATGGGGAACCGGCGGCAGCAAATTCTGATAGGCGCGCTCGGACCAGTTCGCCGATGGCCTATCGACCAGATCGCCCCACATGCGGTCGACATGGGGTTCGGCTTCGATGCCATAGCTTTTGCCAAACAAGCGCGTGAGGCCGGGATGGGCAACGGGGATATGGAGCCCGTCGGAATAATTATCGCCGACATTTTTCCAATTCACGTCGCGCGGACGGAGCGTAACGCGGCCCAGTGCTTCAAGTTCTTCGAAACGGTAAGGCGCGACCTGCGCTTCATAGGGTGCCATCATATCGGCGACCGATGGCCCGCCGCTTTCGAGACGGACAAAAATGAACCCGCGCCAGATTTCTATATCGACCGAAACCAGACCAGCCTTGCTCCTATCAAGCGTCGGGTAGGACGCGCTGTCGGGAACGCCCGTCAGGCGACCGTCGAGGTCATAGGTCCACGCATGATAAGGGCAGACCAGCTTCTTCGCGCAACCGCTAGAGCCGTCAACCAGCCGCGAACCGCGATGACGGCAGACATTTGTGAAAGCGCGGATTTCGCTATCAGCACCGCGCACGACGATGATGCTCTCACCGACATAATCGAGGCTGTGCCAGTCGCCGGAGTTGGGGACATCGGAGATATGGCAGACAACCTGCCACGCCGGCCGGAAAATACGGTCGATTTCGACCTTGGCGAACTCTGCATCGTCATAGGTCCAAGCGGGAAGGGACCAGCCCTCAAGTACGTCCCGAGCTATATTTGGGTCCGACTCGGACATGTTGCACTCCTTGTTGTACGAGTGTATAACAACAGCATGAACGCGCGACAAGCCTTTACCCGCGAAAGCGCCGATACGCGGCGCGAGGCTTTGGTCGCGGCCTGTGCCAGATGCCTTGCAAGGCACGGCGCGCAGGGGACTTCAGTGCGGGCGATTTGTCTGGAGGCGGGAGTATCGCCGGGGCTGCTCCGATATTATTTTGAAGGCATCGATGCGTTGATTGCCGAAACCTACCGGGCGACCGGCGCGCAAGTGGCCGACGCCCTTCACGTAGCGGTCGCGGCGATAGCAGCCGATAGCCCGCGCCGCCGTTTGCTGGCATTTATCACAGCCAGTTTTCGCGAGCCCATTGCAGATTCTGAGCTGCTAGCGACATGGCTTGCCTTTTGGAGTCTCGCGCGTACCCATCCAGCAATCGGCAAAATCCATGACGAGATTTATGCCGACAACCGCCGTGATATGGAACGGCTTATCATGGCGTGCCCCGGCGCGCCGGCCGACCCGCGGCTGATGGCGGTCGCGCTCACCGCATTGGTCGATGGCCTATGGCTTGAACTCAGTCTGGGCAATGCGCCGTTTAGTGCCGATGAAGCCGAGGCGCTCGCCGAAAAGTGGCTGGATAGTTTCATTTGAAACGGTAATGTCCTGGCATGACCGATGCCCCCCAAAATACGCCGCCCATGACATATGCGCGCTACCTGGCGCTTGACGAGATTCTCGCCTGCCAGAATCCGCAGTCCGAACTTGACGATGAGATGCTCTTCATCATCATCCACCAGACCAAGGAATTATGGCTGAAACAGATGATCCGCGAGTTGCACCTGGCGCAGTCGCAAATCCGGAATGACGCGTTGATACCGGCCTATAAGGCGCTAGCACGAGTCAGCCGGATTCAAGCAGTTATGACGCTGAGCTGGGATGTACTGTCAACAATGACGCCATCCGATTATACGCGGTTCCGTCACGTGTTGGGACCAAGCTCTGGTTTCCAGTCTGATCAGTTTCGTACTGTCGAGTTCATGTTGGGTTTGAAGGACAGTAATCATCTGAAGTTTCAGGACGACCGCCCTGACGCCCGTGCGGCGATGGTCGCAGCGCTGACTGGCCCGAGTATATGGGACGATACGATCATCGCGTTGGCGCGCGCCGGGATTGACGTGCCCTTGAACCAACTCGATCGCGACTGGGCGCAACCGCACGTATTTTCGCCGGAGGTCGAAACGGGATTTTTGCAGGTATATCGCGACACAGAACGCTACTGGGAATTGTACCAACTGGCCGAGAAGCTGGTCGACCTAGATGATGCGATGGCGACCTGGCGGCACAAGCATGTGATTACCGTCGAGCGGATCATTGGCGGCAAACGAGGCACTGGCGGGACCGCAGGGGTTAGCTATCTGACGAGCACCCTGACGAAACGCGCCTTTCCGGAACTCTGGTCGCTGCGTACGCAGCTATGAAATCTTACAAGCATCTTTTTACCCGCTCGCTGGCTGCCGCACCCGACAGGTTACACTTTGCCGCGCACAGCCACCATCTATGGCCCGACGCCAGCCATGACGGGCAGATGGCAGCGTGGGCCGATGCGGCGCATTTGGCGGACCATAAATGGGGCGTGATCATGGGTTCGCTCTGGTCGGAGGCGCAGGGCTACATCGCATCTGAACTTGCCATGCCCGATCCTACGACGATCAGTTTTTCATCCAACACGCATGATTTTTTGCTGCGAATAATTTCGGCGATTGATCGCAATGACGGAACGCCGATCCGCGTACTGTCAACCGATGGCGAGTTTCACAGTTTCCGCAGACAGATGACGCGCTGGTCGGAAAGCGGAAAAATCACATGGGAGACCGTTGCTCCCAGCGCGCTGCTCACGGCCGCAACGGCCGACAAGCATGACCTAATCTTCGCCAGCCATGTGCTTTTTAATTCCGGGACAATCATCGATTTCGAACCGCTGGCCGAGCTATCTAAAGCCGACGGACCTTGGGTAGTCATCGATGGGTATCACGGTTTCATGGGCATCCCGACCGACCTTTCGCAAGTCGCGGGCCGAATCTTCTATCTGTCGGGCGGATATAAATATGCGATGGCGGGTGAGGGTATTTGTTTTTTGCACGCGCCACATGGCTTTGCACCACGACCCGAAATCACCGGCTGGTATGCCGAGTTTGACGACCTCGCTTTGCCGCCAGGCAGCGTGGGTTATGCCCCCGACGGCAGACGGTTTCTGGGGAGCACTTTCGACCCGTCCGGTCTCTACCGTTTTTGCGCAGTCCGCGCGATGCTGGAGGTCGAGGGGCTGAGTACGCAAGTTATTTCGACACATGTCACGCGGTTGCAACAGCAATTCCTTAGCGCGGCAAATATGACGGATATGGACCTGCTGAATCCGCTGAACAATGGGCCGCATGCGCGCTTCCTGGCATATAAAGGCGACCGTGCACCCGCGTTGCACGACCGGCTGGTTGAGCAGGACGTTGTTACCGATGTGCGCGGCGATGTGTTGCGGATTGGGTTCGGCATTTATCAGGACGAAAGCGATGTTGACCGGCTGGCCCAGATAATGAAGTCAGTATTTTAGGGATAAGGGGAACGTAAATGTCGTTGATAATCAATCGCCGCGCCTTGCTGGCCACTGCTGGTTTTGGAGTCGGCGGACTGCTGTTGCCGGGCGGAGCCGCGATGGCGCAGGCGTTACTTGGGCTGACCGGATTTACCCATAACGTCGCCAGCGGGGAGCCGGGTCCGGATTCGGTGCTATTGTGGACCCGTTATGTGAACCCGACGGGCGGACCCTCCAAAGTTCGTGTCGAGATTTCTGAAAGCAGGGACTTCGTCAAAATTGCGGGCGGCGGACAGATGGTTACCGGCCCGTGGCGCGACCACACGGTCAAGATTACCGTCGACAATCTTGCGCCCGGCAAATGGCACTGGTTCCGTTTCATCGCACCCGACGGCACCATATCGCCGGTCGGTCGCACCAAGACATTGCCGGTAGGCAAGGCGTCGAAGTTCAACATTGCAATCTTCTCCTGCTCGAATCTGGGATTTGGCGAGTTCAATGCGTATGGCCATGCGGCCATGCGAGATGATATCGATCTGGTCCTGCACATGGGTGATTATATCTATGAATATGGCAGAGGCGGATATGATGGCGGCGCGAAGTTTGCCGCGCGCATTTTCCCGTCGGACGAGATCCTGACGCTGGCGGATTACCGGTTGCGCTACGCCAGCTATCGGGCTGACCCGCAATTGCAGGCGCTGCATGCCAACTTCCCGGTAATCCCGAATACCGACGATCATGAAGGCGGTAATGACGCTTGGGAAGGCGGTGCGCAGAACCACACGGCTGATGAAGGCGACTGGAGTGCCCGGCGCAACGCGGCCATGCAGGTGTGGCGCGAATGGTTGCCGGTCGGCGAGCAACCGTGGAAAGAATATCCAATCGGCGATCTGGCGACATACTACCGCACCGACACGCGGATGGTAGCGCGGTCGAAGCCCTATTTCCATGGCGATCTGATGCGCGGCGCAGACCCTGCCAAGGCGATGGCCGAGTTCCGCGATGGTGCGTGGCAGGACTCTGCAATGACGATGTTCGGGACCGAACAGGAAAGCTGGCTTTTCCGGTCGATTGCACGCAACAAGTCTACTTGGGCGGTCCTGGGGTCGGGGACCAATATGGGGTATAACTTTACGCCCGAAGGCGCCATGAACTGGTTTCCGCAGGATGCGCCCGACCGGACCAAGAATTTCGTGCGGCAGGGGATTGCTGCGGCAAAGGCCGGCCTTCCCTATAATCTTGATAACTGGGGCGGATATCCGGCGGCCCGTTCGCGGATATTGTCGGCGGCGCAGCGGGCAGAAGCCAATCTCGTTGTCGTCACGGGCGACAGCCATAATGGCTGGGCGTTCGACCTGCCTGAAGGCGGACAAGCTGCGGGCGTTGAATTTGGCGGTCATAGCGTTTCGTCGCCGGGCTTCGAAAGCGCGACGCAAGGGACCGACCCATCGGTCATCGCGCGCGGTCTGCTTGAAAGCAGCAAGCAGGAACTGCGATGGGTCGATACCGCAAACCGGGGCTATATGCATTTGTCATTGACGCCGCAGGCAGCGACCAACGAATGGATATTTATGCAAACCGTCAAAGATGTATCGACCGCGACCAAAGGCGGTCACCGTATGAAGGTTCGTCCGGGCCGGAACAAGTTGGAGAACGCCTGACCTATTCGAGCGCGCCGCTGGCGTTTAGATGCGGAACATTGAGCATGACTTCTGCCCCGCCCATCAGGGCATTTGCCGTTTCTCTGGCGCGGGGGTTGCAGGCACGGAGGAAGAAGCCGCAATCGTCGCCGATGCTCCTGATAATCCGGCCTTGATTTATGTGAGCCGCCCACCCCATAGAGACACGAGAGAGTCTTAGGGAGTGAACCATGCAACTGGCAGGATTAGGCTACAGCGAGGAACAAATTGAGCTGCTGGATGTGGCCACCAGTTTTTGCCGGGACAAATCGCCAATCGACAGGGTTCGTCGGCTTATTGACAGCGATCTTGGCTATGATGCTGAGATTTGGACGGAAATCGCCGCGCTCGGCTGGACCGCGATTGCCGTTCCGGAGAGCTTTGGCGGGGTCGGCCTGACGCTTGCGGAAGTCGTGCCGGTTGTCGAACAAATGGGCCGCCATCTGATGGCATCGCCATTTGTGGCTTCGACACTGGCAGCGCAGGCGCTTGTCGCTGGCGGAACCGATGCGCAGAAAGCCGAGTGGCTGCCAAAACTTGCGGAAGGCGTGATTGGCACGCTGGCGCTGTCCGAAGCCCATGGCGACTGGGATCTTGCCAACCTGACCACAACCGCCAAATCTGAGGGCGATAGCCTTATATTATCGGGCGAAAAATTGTTCGTGTTGTGGGCAGAATCGGCAGAAATTATCGTCGCATCGGTCATGCTCGACGGCAAACCGACGCTCATTCTGCTAACCGCGGCGGATATCAAAGGGCGTCTTCGCCGCGAATCCATTATCGATGAAACCAAGCGAAGCTTTGCGATTTCACTCGATGGCCTTCGCATAGCAAAATCGGCAATGCTTGATGTCGACAAGGCCACTCATGCGCTGGCGCATATCGAGCAGGCCGCGGCGCTTTTGCAAAGCGCTGAAATGTGCGGCGGGTCGCAAAGCGTCATCGACTACACCGTCAGCTATCTTCAAACCCGCAAGCAGTTTGGCAAGATCATCGGCGAATATCAGGCGCTAAAGCACCCCATTGTCGACGCCTATGTCGACTATGAAAAAGCGCGGTCACATTTGTACAGCGCCGCATCCAGCTTCAGCGATCAGGGCCAAGGGGAAATCGCGGTGCGAATGGCCAAGGCTGCGGCGGACGGCACTTACAGCTTCGCTGCGGACCGTGCGATCCAGTTTCATGGCGGTTTCGGCTTCACGCATGATTGCGACGCCGGCCTGCACAGGCGCGCTGCGATTTTCCACGCCTCGCAATTTGGCGATGCGGCGTGGCAGCGGGCGAAATTGGGCAATCTGTTGCTGGGGTAAATGGCGCAGCACGCAGTCCTGCGAGATACGGTCTCTGCTTGAAATTCCCTGTTATCAGGGAATTAACAGGGGAAACATCAATTTTTGAGCGTTGTTTCGCCGCCACTGCACGCTGTAAAGCGCAGTATTACTGCATTTATGACCTCAATTCCCTAGAAAAATAACAGGGAATTCAATTCCACCTAACAGGGAATTATCACAGGCATAACGGGGAAGCGCTGCATGCGTAACAGCGAACCTATTGTTTGTGATCAGGGAGTGGGCGGGCGCCCAGATTAGAAAGACGCGGATAGCTATCCACGATATCGATCCATGCGAAGCATTGACCAATAATTCTTTGCCCGAAATGCAATTATAACATCGGACCTAGAACCCATGGTACCCATTCATTTTCGCCAATGGCCAACCGTTCTGAGGCTGTTGTTTGGCCACTTGCTGTCGCGATGATGAAGTCGAATATGCGACTGCCCATGTCGGCACCAGTCACGCCTGCCAACAGGCCGCTGCAGTCGATATCGATATCGTCGGAAATTGAGTACGCCAGCGCAGCATTGGAAGCCAGTTTGACGGTGGGAGCAGGAATCGAACCAAAAACGGAACCGCGACCCGTGGTGAACAGGATAAGATGCGCGCCGCCGGCAATCTGGCCAGTGGCAGAGCACGGGTCGTAGCCAGGCGAGTCCATAAATGTCAGACCGGTGGCGGTGACCGTTTCGGCATAATCTACTACGGCGTTTAAGGGTGTAGTTCCAGATTTTGCCACGGCACCGAGAGACTTTTCCAATATGGTGGTGATGCCACCCGCTTTGTTACCCGGCGACGGGTTGTTGTCGAGGCTAACCCCATCGCGGGTCACATATTGCTCCCACCAGTTAAGACGCTCAATAAGTGCTTCGGCCACGGCTAGGGACGAGGCACGGCGCAAAAGGAGATTTTCTGCGCCATAAATTTCGGGTGTTTCGGACAGGATGGCCCTTCCTCCGGCTGCGACCAGCCTGTCGACCGCCGCTCCCAGCGCGGGATTAGCCGTGAGTGCCGAATATCCATCCGAAGCGCCGCATTGCAGACCAATGGTCAAATATTCGGCTGAGACCGTCTGTCGCCTGCACATATTTGCGGCGGGTAGCATTGCATCGACTATGGCAATGCCTTCCTCGATCGCGGCCATGGTCCCGCCCGCGTCCTGTATCGTCAGCGTTTGCAGCCGGTCCGATGTCTCCAATTTGGCCGATGCGAGCAAAGGATCGATTTGATTCACTTCGCAGCCCAAGCCTATAATCAAAACCGACGCGAAATTGGGATGGCTGGCGTAGCCGCTTATCGTGCGGCGCAGATTATCAATCCCGCGTCCTTCTTTAGCCATCCCGCAGCCGGACATATGGGTGAACGCTACGACACCATCTACGCCGGGATAGCGGCGCAACGTTTCAGGGGTGAAATGTGCAGCGATGCGGCGGGCGACCGTGGCTGAGCAATTTACCGAGGTAAGGATGCCGATAAAATTTCGCGTGCCGATTCTGCCATCTGCGCGGACATAGCCCTCGAATTGAGCAGGCGCTGGTGCCGGGACTTTGATGTCGACCCCAATCTCTGTCCGGTCTGCTCGGCCAGTGAACGCCAGATTATGTGTATGGACATGCTCGCCGGGGGCAATCGACCGCGTGGCCACACCTATGGGCTGCCCGAGCTTAATGACCGCCGCACCTGCATCAATTGTGCGCAACGCAACCTTGTGCCCTGCCGGAACGGGCCGCGTTACAGCCGCGCCGCCGTCCACAGTTTCTCCCGGTACCAGCTCGATTATTGCCGTCGCCACATTATCGCGCGCCGAGGCGATTATATGGCTACGCGAGGTCACGTCGGCACAGTGACCCGTTCAAGTCTTGGTGACAACAGATGGATCGAAAGCACTGCCAAGAAGTAAACCGACGTGCAGGCTGCAAATATGAAGGTATAATTGCCTCCGGTTGCGTCAAGCACAAGCCCGGTAGATTTCGCCATAATCATGCCACCCACGCCACCGCAAAAGCCGCCAAGCCCGATGACGCTACCGACCGCACGTTTGGGGAACATATCAGGCGGGATCGACAGCAGATTGGTCGAAAATGCCTGATGCCCGGCGAGTGCGATGCCGATGAGCAAAACCGCCAGCCACATATTCTGAATTCCGGTAACGAACAGCAAGGGCAGGACGCACATTCCGGCGATGATCATCGTGACCTTGCGCGCGAAATTGGGCGTTCGCCCGCGCTGGATCAGGCGCGACGACAGCCACCCGCCCGCGATGCTGCCGACATCGGACAGCAGGTACATCAGGATCATCGGCAACAGCACGACCTTCAGGTCGACATTGTAGGTAGAGCTGAAATATTTGGGCAGCCAGAACAGCATCAAGAACCATACGGGATCGGTCAGGAATTTGGCGCTGGCAAAGGCCCATGCCTCGCGCTTTCTGACGACGCGGCTCCAGCCGATTTTCTCGATTTGCTCGGGCGGGTCATGCTCGATCCATTCGAGTTCGCCCTCGCTGACGCGGCCACTTTCGCGCGGGTTGCTGTACAGCCACCACCAGAGGCTGAGCAGAATGACGCCAAAAAGCCCCGAGTAGATAAAGGTTTCGCGCCAGCCGAGGCCCAAGGCCTGCATGAAAAGCCAGAGCGTTGGCGCGGTAAGTATGACGCCGATGGTCGTTCCAGAGTTGACCCAGCCGATCGCATAGGCGCGTTCCTTTTGCGGGAACCATTCGCTGCTGGAACGGACAACCGCCGGAAAATGCCCTGCCTCACCGACTCCCAGAACGGCGCGCGCCGCCATGAACGACGCGACCGATCCGCCAAAGCCGTGCGCAACATGGCCGACTGTCCAGATGCAGATGGCTATCGAATATCCGATTTTGGGGCCGAACCTGTCAATCAGCCAGCCCATAAAAAGAAAGCCGAGCGCATACGCGGCCTGAAACGCGGTGACGATATTGCCGTAATCATCCTCGTTCCAGTTAAGCTCTTTTTCGAGCGTTGGCGCGAGCAGGCCGAGCATTGTCCGGTCGATATAATTGACCGTCGTGGCAAAGAAGAGCAGGGCGATAATCGACCAGCGATACCGCCCGGTTCGTGGAGGTACGCCAGCGGCGACCGTGTCATTCATCCTCTCACTCCTCAATTTGCTAGCTAATTGGCGCTGCCTCTATCGCGCAATTGACCGAAAGCTCTTTGCCAAAAACCGCGCGGACGTTTTGTCCGGCAGTAACTTGATGGACGCCGGTGACGGCACCCGATGAAATCCATGTGCCAGCGGTGACGGCGATGCCCCTGCTGCCCAGATTGTTGAGCAGAAAACGGACTGAACCGATAGGTCCATCGGGGAAAGCGCTGGCCGCGCCTCGTCCGACTTCGACGCCATCGACTTCTAAAGCGACATTCCAATCGGCAAAATTGCTTGTTTGCCAGCCATCGATTTGCGGGCCGATTATCAAGCCATTATTATTACCGAAATCCGACACTGTGACCGCAGGTCCGAGTTCATTGATGGTAGGGAGCGGCGAACTGGCAATTTCAATGCCGACATGGACAGCCGCAATATGCGCCGCCGCTTCGTCAAGCGAGTAGTCCGCTTTGCCGACTGGCAGGTCCCTTGCAATTTTGATGAGAAACTCGGCTTCGGCGGCACCAAAGCCGTCGGTAAAAATCAGCCCTGCTGCAGTTGCGTCATCGTTCTGCACTGTTGTTGCAAAAATCGGCCCCGCCAGACGTTCTGCGCCAAACTTGTCCGATAATGGTGGAAAAATACGACCGACTTTCCAGCCGACAACCGGTTTGCTGAGAAACTGCATCGCGGCATCCTGCACGGCATAAGCCGCAGACAGCGAATCAGGAATAGGCCCGGGATAATCGGACAGCGCACGGCCAGAAAGCCGCGCTGACACAAACTGGTTCGCAATTTCGGTTGCGATCATTGACGCCGCTTGCGCATGATTGTCCCACGCCCTTCTTGAAAAACATCCTCTGTTTGGCTCGATATGGGAAACCGGTGTCATTTGCAAGGATGAGCCAAAAATTGCTTGCAACTTTTACTGTATCGGGGCGTTTTTGTTGCTATGCAGCGGACATGAAAGGCGAACCCAAACCTCGCATGGCAGCGGCATCGAAGCCGACAATCAATGATATTGCGCGGCTCGCCGGGGTGTCGAAAAAAACCGTGAGCAGGGTGATAAACCAGTCAGGTTCGCTCAATCAGGACACACGGGAGAAGATCGAGGCGGTCATTCGCGAGACTGGATATGTGCCGAATCCGCAGGCACGTGCATTGGCGTTGGGGCGCAATTTCCTGATTGGTCTGGTGCACGATAACCCGAACGCGCAGATGATATTGAATATGCAGCAGGGCATCTTGGACGCGCTGCGTGATACCGAGTTCGCGATGGTGGTGCAGCCGGTGAACCGCGCTTCGCCATCACTTATCGATGAAATGCGCGAATTCATTGTGCGGCAGCGGCTCTATGGAGTCGTAATTTTGCCGCCGATTTCGGAAAATGACGCAGTTGCGCAAATGTGCGCTGAAGTTGGCTGCCGCTATGTCCGCATGGGATCGGCGGTGTTGGACGATAGCGCGCATATGGTGGCGTCAAATGACCGCGATGCCGTGCGTGACGCGACTCGGTTTTTGATCGAGCAGGGACACCGCAACATAGCGATTGTAACCGGGCCGCAAGGGTTCCGCTCTGCGGCCGAGCGGCTAGCCGGATTTGAGGACGCGCTGGCCGAGGCGAAAATCAAGCTGCCGCGTAGCCACCGGGCGGGAGGTGAATATACGTTCGAATCGGGACTGGCCGCGACCGAACAATTGCTCGACATCTCGCCGCGCCCAACCGCGATTTTTGCCTCGAACGACGAGATGGCAGCAGCTGTCCTTTATGCCGCACGGATGCGCGGGATTATGGTGCCCGACGAACTGTCGATACTTGGTTTTGACGATACGCCGATTGCCGCGCGGCTTTGGCCGCCGTTGACGACTGTGCGTTGGCCGATTGTCGCGATGGGGCGGTCGGCTGCGCACAAGTTGATCGCGAGCGCTGTCAGCGGGATTGATCTGGACAACGAGCCGTCGGAATTCCTCTCGACGCTCGTTCGCCGCGGATCGGTTGCACCGCCAAAGCAATGAGCTTGCATCTGGCAATGACACCGGTTACCTTGTTACGATATTCCGTCCGTTTGAAGTGAAAGACATCCCATGAAAATCGCGCTGATTACCGAAAATAGCCAAGCTGCAAAGAACGGCGTCATCCATGACGCACTGACGTCGGTCGCCGAGCCGCTGGGGCATCAGGTCTTCAACTACGGCATGTACAGCGCAGAGGACGAAGCTTCGCTGACCTATGTCATGAATGGTTTGCTGACCGGCATATTGCTGAATTCTGGCGCCGCTGATTTCGTTGTGACGGGTTGTGGCACGGGCATGGGATCGATGCTGGCTTGTAATGCGATGCCGGGGGTATTCTGCGGCCTGATTATCGACCCGACCGATGCGTTTCTGTTCAGCCAGATCAACGATGGCAACGCTATTTCGATGCCCTATGCCAAGGGCTTTGGCTGGGCCGCAGAGCTGAACTTGCAGGATTGCTACCGCAAAATTTTCGAAAATGAAGGCGGCGCAGGCTATCCCAAAGAACGCGCCGAATTGATGCGCGTCAACCGCGGCAAATTGAAAGACCTGAAGGCTGCTGCGTGCAACGATATGCTGACCACATTGAAAAATGTGGATCAGGATTTGCTTAAGGCAGCAATCGCGGGTGAACGTTTCGCTGAATATTTCTACCCCAATGCCAAGGACGAACAGATTGCCGCTTATTTGCGGACACTGAACGCCTGACATGGCAATTTCGTTCGACCTTACGGGCCTCGGTGCGCTGGTAACCGGGGCCAATACAGGGATCGGCCAAGCGATAGCACTGGCGCTCGCAGAAGCGGGGGCGGATGTTGCTGTTGCGGGCCGTTCCGAGCCGATAGAAACGCTGAGGCTGATTGAAGAAGTTGGCAGGAAAGCCGTGAATATTGCGGCTGACTTGTCGTCGACCGAACCGGTTCAGCGCATACTCGACGAAGCGCTGGCTGGCCTTGGCCGCATCGACATATTAGTGAACAACGCCGGAATAATTCGCCGCAATGACTTGCTCGATTTCAACGAGGACGACTGGGATGCGGTGATGGACACCAATCTAAAAACCCTGTTTTTCCTGTCGCAGGCGGCCGCGCGGCATATGGTTGGGCGCGGGTCGGGCAAGATCATCAATATCGCGTCGCTGCTAACCTTTCAGGGCGGTATTCGCGTGCCGAGCTACGCGGCGGCAAAGTCTGGTGTCGGCGGCCTGACCAAAGCCATGGCCAATGAACTGGCACCCAAAGGCGTACAGGTTAATGCCATCGCGCCGGGCTATATCAGCACCAACAACACCGCTGCCTTGCAAGCTGACGAAACGCGCAACCGGCAAATAGTTGAACGGATCCCGACCGGGCGGTGGGGAAAGCCGGAGGATATTGCTGGCGCCGCTCTGTTTCTCGCCTCACCCGCTTCTGATTATGTCACCGGCCATATCCTTGCAGTCGACGGCGGCTGGTTGGCGCGCTAACGTCAGCCAATGACACAGCGCATTATTTTTTTCGGAGAGTTGCTCATCCGGCTAACCGCGCCGGGACGTGAGCTGTTGATGCAGTCGCCCAGCTTCGACGTTCAAGTCGGCGGGGCCGAAGCAAATGTCGCGGTTGGCTTGGCGCATCTGGGGCATGATACGGCTGTTGTGAGTGCAGTGCCGGACAACGCGCTAGGGCGCGGTGCAGTATCGGCCATTCGTTCGCACGGGGTGGATTGCAAGAATGTGCAAGTCCGCGACGGCCGGATGGGGCTATATTTTCTGGCACTAGGTGCTGGGCTTCGCGCATCCGAAATAGTATATGATCGCGCCGGTTCGAGCTTTGCGCAAACGACCGCTGCGGACTTCGATTGGGATGCATTGTTGGCGGACGCTCAGATGCTACATCTGTCGGGCATCACCCCTGCGCTTGGTCCCAAGTCCGCTGAGGCCTGCTTGGCGGTAGCACGGGCAGCATTGCGATTGGGCGTTCCGATATCCTTCGACGGCAATTACCGCGCGATGCTGTGGGAAAGCTGGGACAGTAATCCACGCGCGATCCTCGGTGAACTGATCGGTTTGGCCGACATCTTGTTTGGCAATCACCGCGATATATCTTTGGTGCTTGGGCAAGGATTTTTCAGGCGACGGCGCCGACCGCAGGCGCGAGGCCGCGCAGGCGGCATTCGACGCGTTTCCCTCGCTCAAGCTGATTGCATCGACCGCACGTCATCTGGTTAGCGCGGATCATCACCAACTATCGGCGCGCGTCGATATGCGCGACAGCTTTGCGCAGACAGAAGAAATCGATGTGACCGGCATCATCGACCGCATCGGCGCTGGCGATGCTTTTGCCGCCGGAGTGCTGCACGCGCATCTGGGCGGCGGCGATGCCGATGGAATGGCGAAGACCGGCCTTGCGCTAACCTGCCTCAAACATTCGTTGCCGGGCGATGCCAGCCTGTTCGGTCAAGGCGATATCGACGCGTTTATGAGTGGCAATCTCGATGTCCGGCGTTGAAGGCTTTAGCCGCCGAACGCTGCTGACGGGTGGCGCGGCGTCTGCGTTCATGACCACACAGGCGCACGCGTTTGAAACCTTGGCTTCTCTAGTGACCTTGACCCAGATTTCCGCGCCCGATGGCATTTATCATGGCTATCATAAGCGAGACATGGCGGCAGGAGAGTATAGAGGCATCCGATATGCTCGGGCAAAACGCTTTATGGCTCCGGTTGCGATCACCAGCGCGGAGCAGAACCGCGAAGGACAGATCTTTGGCGCTGCTTGCCCGCAAGTCGGCGACCGTTATACACCTTATAGCGAAGACTGCCTGTTCCTCAACGTTTGGACAACCGAAGTTACGCCAATCTTCGGGCTGAAGTCGGAGGCCAAGCAGCAAGGGCGGCGTCCTGTCATGGTCTATTTCCATGGCGGTGCCTATTCCACCGGATCGGTCACCGACCCGTTGAATGATGGCGCGGCACTTGCCGCTCGTGGCGATGTGGTTGTCGTTACCGTTAACCACCGGCTCAATGCATTTGGCTATCTCTATTTGCCCGACCGCTTTCCCGACAGCGGCAATGCGGGACAGCTCGACCTCATCCTCGCGCTCAAATGGGTGCAGCGTAACATCTCGGCGTTTGGCGGTGATCCCGAAAACGTTACTGTGTTCGGCCAATCGGGCGGCGGAGCAAAGATTGCGACGTTGATGGCGATGCCTGCCGCAAAGGGGCTGTTCCACAAGGCGATCACGATGTCGGGACAACAGGTTACCGCCTCAGGTCCGCTCAACGCGGCGAAACGAACGGCTGCGTTTCTTGATAAGCTGGACGGCGCCGATCCTGCTACAGCGCCCGTCGAGCAAGTTGTTGCTGCGCTGTCCGCAGTTGACCCGATCCTTGGCGGCGGTGTGTATATGGGGCCGGTGCTCGATATGCGGAACCTGCATCGTCATCCATTCTGGCCTGACGCGGCGCCGCAGTCATTGGATATTCCGATGATGCTTGGCAATACGGTGATGGAGACCCGCGCATTTTATGCGCCGGATAGCAAGCAACTCTCAGGCCTCAACTTTGATAATCTCGCAGCACGCATCGTACCTGAAATGCGAATTGATGCGCATCCCGAATGGGTCGTCCGTGAATTTCGAGCGCATTATCCCAACGCCGAACCTCTAGAGATCTTCCACCGCATCGTGACCACCGCGCGCAGCTGGCACGGGCAGGTGATCGAAGCGGAAGAGCGGGCCAAAGCAGGTACACCGGCTTTCGTCTATCAACTCGATTTTGAGCAAGCTAAGCATACCGATGATATCGGGCTATCCTTCGGCACGGTGCCCAAGCCCACTACCGCTCAGCGCGCAATGAGTGAGAGGATGATGGATGCTTTCGTGCGGTTCGCCCGCACCGGCAACCCCGGCTGGAAGCCATATAGCCTGAAGCGCCGCGAGACGATGATTTTTGATACTGATAGTCGCGTTGAAAATGATCCTAGGCGTTGGGAGCGCGAGTTGTTTGCGCGCATTCCTTATATTCAGCCGGGGACTTGAAGCCTTATTTGGGCGTGATTGGATAGCTGATAATCAGCGCCAAGGGTTTGTGACCGACCTGTTTAATACCAACCACCGCGCCGTCATATAAATAGGCTGCCATTCCGGGCTTCAACCTTTGCGTCACCCCGTCCGAGGTCACATCACCCTCGCCGGAAAGCACATAGTAAACCTCGTCATGCTTGATCGGGTGCAGCCCAATCGCTGCCCCTTTATGCAGCACACGTTTGCGGAATTCCATCGTTTTGGGCTGCGGCACCGCGTCTGAAATCCGGTAGGCGGTGCTCATGCCGATAGCGCCATGCGGCGGCGCTTCCTCGCGCACGACATCGCCTTCGTTGATGACGATCATTGGCGGTGCAGCCAGCAACAAAAGCAGTTCTGCGATCATTGGCGCATCGCCCGGTCGCGGGCCGACATTGTCTCCTGCAATGGCGCTTTCTGGCCGGGATACAGCCCCGATTTCGGCTCCATTGTTGCCAGATCCCAGTCAGCCTCGACAAACGGCGCGCGGGCTTCTTTGGGGGCCGGATAAGCGCTGACCTCGCTCTCATCGTCGATAATTTCGCCGCGCCCTTCGGCGATGAAGAACATCACCCGAATGTCGTCGGCATCACGGTCCCAGGGCCTTGCGCCTGCTTGAGCAAGGACATGCGTCTCGACATCGCGCGCGGGCATCACGCCGATGCCGTTCGGCCAGATAACCGGCTTCTTCACCTCGATCAGCTTCGCCCGCGTCTCGCCATAGCGACCGAACATCGGAAGCGGATTGCCGAATTTATCGACCGCAATGTTGTCGCGGCCATGATAGCGCAAATCGCCGTCGCCGCCGAGCATCAGGAATGGTAGACCTTCATCAGTCGAAGGACCGCCGCGCATCACATTGCTAACCGCAGTCATCTCTCCAGTCACATAAGGTTGCCCCGCCCATTCGAGCGCCATCAGATTATAGTGCATCGCGCGTTTGCCGGGATCGTAGATCAGGTTGTTGATCATCGCCGCCTGCGCGCCACCCTTTATCAGCGGGCTGCGTTCGACGTTATGTGCCCAGACATTGCGGTAGAATAATATTCCGGTGGCGTTGTCGTGGATGAGCGAACCCTTGCTATGTTCGCCCTTGGGATGGCTCGAATCGGCAAGGCCCTCGGCGGCCAGATTATAGGAAAAGGTGATATTCCGGCTCGTGCCGTTGCGCCACTCCTCCACTGTCTTGCCGGTAAAACGCGCGCCGCTGGCAGACATATTTTCGTCGATGCCCCAGGTCAGGCTATTATGATCGATGATGACATTATGTGCGGCGATGGTGGACAGCGAGTCCGCCTCCCAACCGCTGCGTTTGGCCTGACCATCGGCACCGGTTTTGACGCGGATATGGCGGATAATTACATCATGTCCACGCAAGTCGATGCCGCCGCGGATGATGGTTATGCCCGGCGATGGCGCGGTTTGTCCGGCAATGGTGAGAAACGGCTCCTTGATTTCGAGCGAGCTTCGCTTGAGATCGATGATGCCAGCCACTTCAAACACCACGATGCGCGGGCCCTTGGCGTCAATCGCAGCTTTCAGGGTCCCCGGGCCATCCGCAGCCAGGCTGGTGACGCGAATGATCCGCCCGCCGCGTCCGCCAACCGTCTCTTTGGCCCAACCCACAGCGCCCGGAAACGCCAATGTCTGGGCTTGCGCGGGCAGGGCACACAAAGTGAGACCAAAAAACAACAATATCCGAATAAGCATCATCTTCTCCTCGGTTGCTATCTTGACACGAAGCCAAGTTCGCAGCAATGTGTAAATGACACCGGTTACCTAAATCCAATGATGCCGGAAATAAGAGCGCTGCCAAGGCGACTTAAACGACGAATTTCGGGGCAATTTGCACAAAGGCAAGGGCCCATTAGGAGCAGGATGCGTTGGCCTCCATCGCATCGCGAATCAAAAAGACACCGGTGTCAAACGCTGGTGAACGCGAAGGGGAGTTGAAATGAATCGGTCGAAATCTCGCAATATGAGCATTCACGCGGCAAAATTTTTGTCCGCAGTGTCGCTTAGCGTTCTCGCTATCGGATCGGCGCAGGCACAAGACGCCGCACCTGAAGAAGCGGTTGCCGAAGAGGCGCCTGCAGAGGAGGGCGATGCCATCGTTGTTACCGGCTTCCGCGCATCGCTTGAAGCCGCGCTCAATGTGAAGCGAAGCTCGGTTTCGGCGGTTGACGCGATTGTCGCCGAAGACATCGCCAAATTCCCCGACCAGAATCTCGCTGAGTCGTTGCAACGTATTCCAGGCATCTCGATTTCGCGCGATGCGGGTGAGGGGCGGTCGATTACCGTGCGCGGACTGTCGTCACAATTTACTCGTGTTCGCGTTAACGGGATGGAGACGATTGCGACCTCTACCGATGGTGCCGCATCCAACCGTGACCGTGCTTTCGACTTCAACGTTTTTGCGTCCGAACTGTTCAGCAGTCTGGTCGTCCACAAAACGGCACAGGCCTCTTTGGATGAAGGTTCGCTTGGCGCAGTGGTGGATTTGAATACCGGGAACCCCTTAAGCGGCACCAGCGGCCTGCGTGGCGCACTTTCGGTGATTGGTTCGTACAACGATTTGTCAAAGGATCTCGGCCCCCGTGTCGCTGGCCTGCTTAGCTGGCATAATGATGCCGGTACATTCGGCATGTCGATCTCGGGCGCTTACTCGCGCACCAATGTGCTCGAGCTTGGCAACAACAGCGTTCGTTGGGCGCAAGCACGGTTCGACCGCGTTGACAGCACCAATTGCTACACCACTGCCAATTCCGGCGGCGTGTATGTTCCCAGCGCGGCCTGTGACCGCGCCTCCCTAGCGTTCCACCCGCGTATTCCCCGCTATGGTGAAGTTGGTCATGATCGTGAGCGCATCGGTTTGACCGGTTCGGTCCAGTTTGCGCCGACCGATTCGACCAAAATCTCCATCGATGGCCTGTTTTCCCGGTTCAAGGAAGACCGAGAAGAAAAATGGGGTGAGGTGCTGCTGCGTTCGAACGAACGCTCGATCAACGTCGTCAACCCCGTTTACGACGGCAATAACAACATGATCTCGGCAACGCTGAACGATGCGTGGGTTCGGACTGAGCATTATCTGCGTCAAAGCTCGACCAAATTCTATCAGGTTGGCGGCACTTGGGATCAGGATGTAAGCGACAATCTCCGCTTCACCTTGCTTGGCGGTGTTTCCAAATCGGACGCCGACATCCCCGTCGAGACCACAATCGTGTTCGATGACCGCGATGCGCAGGGCTATTCCTACGACTATACCGATATGGCTTTCCCGAAGCTGACATTCGGAACCAGCGTCACCGACCCGGCCAATTTCCAACTCGCCGAAATCCGCGACCGGCCTTCCAATGTCACCAACAAGTTCAAGACCGCGCAATTTCGTACCGAATGGGACGTCACCGAAGACTTTACCGTGAAAGCAGGCGCAGTTTGGCGGCGTTTCAATTTCGACACGGTCGCGTTCACGCGTGACACAGCTGTATGCGGCAATGGTGGTGTCGACCGCGTGCTTGGAACACTGACCTGCTCGCCAACATCGCTTTTCGGGCCAACGGCGGTTTATGGCTTCCCGGCGACCGCTGCATTGTCTGAGCTGTACAACTTGGGCAAGGCGGGCCAGCCCAGCGGCAATACCAACAGCTGGCTTATCCCAAATCTGGAAGCATCGACCACGTTCACCGGTCTATATAACCGGACGCCAGCACTTGATGCGGGTAACAATCGCGGTGTGCAGGAAACCACAAAAGGCGGTTATCTGCAGTTTGACGGCAAAGGCGAATTGCTTGGCCTCGAATATGCGGTCAACGCTGGTATCCGCTATATGAAGACCGACCAGTCTTCATATGGTCTGGTGGGCGCCGTCAACGCGACCGTTAAGCGCAGCTATGACGACTGGTTGCCCTCGGCAAATCTCGCACTCTATCCGCACGAAGACGTGATTATTCGCCTGGCTGTAGCCGACGTTATGACGCGGCCGACACTCGGCTCGCTCACCCCAGGCGGTTCAGCGGACGGTTTTAACTTCCGGGTGACCAGCGGCAACCCGTTCCTCGATCCCTATCGCGCAACCAACTATGATCTTGCGGTCGAGTGGTATTTTGCACCGCAGGCGATTTTGTCGGTTGCCCTGTTCAAGAAAGACGTGAGCAGCTTTACCCGTTCGGCATCAGTGACCGGCGCAACATTTGCCCAAACCGGTCTGCCGGTATCGGTGCTCAACCCCTCATCGCCAGCGGCTTTAAACCCGGCGCTCCAAACCCAACCAATTTGGACTTTGGCAACAACGGTCAACGGCACAGGTGCTTCGTTAAAGGGCATCGAACTTGCGGCGCAAATTCCTTTCAACGCCTTTACCGATGGTTTCCTTGGTAATTTCGGTATCCTCGCCAACGCCACGTTCATTGACTCAGGCGCGCCTTTCACCCTGCAAGGGCCGGCGATTGTCTCGGGCGGTGCGCTTCAGAATGTCACCTTGAACACTTCGTTGTCGAGCGTATCGAAGCGCGCGTATAACGGGACGCTCTATTATGACGATGGCGGTTTCAGCGCCCGCGTCATGGTAAGCTATCGTGGTCGCTATCACGAAGGCGCGAGCGGTACTGGTAATGTGCTCGAAGGCTTTGGTGCAACCACCAACCTCGATGCATCAATGAGGTACAAGCTGACCGAGTGGCTTGAACTGTCGGTGGAGGGCAACAATTTGCTCGACACCTACCGTTATCGCTTCACCGATCTCGAAGCCGACCGCAATTATGAAAACAACCATTTCGGCCGGACAATATTGTTCGGAGCACGGCTGAAACTCTGACTTACATTTAAACACCTAAAGGGTCGCATTTACGGGCCAGTTCCACTTAGCTCCCGGGAACTGGCCCATTTTTTTGGAAAGCCGCCAGATGTTGGATCGCAGGGAAAGTCTTAAACTTTTGGGCGTTGCAGCGCTGGCGCCGGAAATCGCGATTGCGCAGGGCAGTGCTGCCACATCGACGCTTGATCCGCATGCCGCGATGCGTTGGGCCAAGGGTTTCGAAGGGCAACGCCGCGCCGATCTGGGTAACGGCAAATTTCTCAATCCGATATTTGCCGGCGACCATCCCGACCCGTCGCTGATTTGCGATGGGGAAGATTATTATCTCACATTCTCAAGTTTCGACGCTTATCCCGGTATCGTCATCTGGCACAGCCGCGACTTGGTCAATTGGCGGTCGGTTACCGCTGCGCTGACGCAGCCTATCGGTTCGGTATGGGCACCTGACCTCATTAAACATGCTGGCCGTTTTTACTGTTATATCCCGGCGCGGACGCCTGAGAAAAAATCGATCTATGTTATCACCGCCGACAGGATTGAAGGCCCTTGGAGCGACCCCATCGACCTGAACTTGCCGGTCCACATCGACCCTGCGCATGTTGCCGACGATGACGGGCGGCGATGGCTGTTCTTGTCCGGCGGGGACCGCGTGCCGCTTTCGGCAGACGGACTTTCGACAGCTGGCGAGGTCGAGCATGTCTACGATCCGTGGCGCTATCCGGAAGAATGGGTTGTCGAGACCTTTGCGCCGGAGGGTCCGAAAATCGTCAAGCGCGGCGAATATTGGTACATGACGACGGCGGTCGGCGGCACCGCTGGACCACCCACGGGACATATGGTCATCATGGCGCGCAGTAGGTCGCTCGCCGGACCTTGGGAGAATTGTCCGCGTAATCCGCTAATCCGCACGCTCTCGGTACGGGAAAAATGGTGGTCGCGCGGCCATGCGACCTTGTTCGAAGGTCCGGGTGGCAAGTGGTGGATGATGTATCACGGCTATGAAAACGGCTATTGGACTTTGGGACGGCAGACCTTGCTGGAGCCGGTGAAATGGGAAGCCGATGGGTGGCCAAGGCCACTTGGCGGTGACCTCTCACGCGCGTTAAAGAAACCGCGCGAACTTGGGCCCCAACCGCATGGCGCACCTTTGTCGGATGATTTCTCGACCGACAAAATGGGGACGCAATGGGCATTCTACGATCCCGCGCGCAATGAGGCCAAAAGGCTAAGGCGAAGCGGTGGCACGCTGCACATGATGGCCAAAGGAAAAACGCCGTCCGATTGCTCGCCGCTCTGCGCTTTGGCCGGTGATCAGGCTTATCGTGTTACCGTAGATATCGAGGCCGACGCAGGCGCAGAAGGCGGCCTATTGCTGTTCTACAACCGCCGCCTTTACGCAGGGCTGGGCTTTGGCAGCAAAGGACTGGTCATGCACCGTTATGGTTTGCAGCGACCACGCGGCGCCATCCCGGGGCAGCGCGACCCCGGTGGTGGTGCAGTAACGAATTTGTCGATCCGCCTGACCAATGACCATAATATCCTGACCATCCACACCAGCGATGACGGACGCAAGACCTGGCGCAAATTCGACGTGCAGATGGAGGTGTCGGGCTATCATCATAATGTGGCCTATGATTTCCTGTCGCTCCGCCCGGCGCTTTATGCGGCGGGAAGCGGCGAGGTGCGCTTCCGCAATTTCACGTACGAGGCATTGCAATGAACATCGGCCGCAGAAGCTTGCTCGGTCTTGCCGCAACCGGAGTGGCGACGGCGGCTTTTGGGCAAACAGCTCCACCGCTTACCGGCAAGCCACTTCCATCAGGCCTGCCCCAGCCTACCGAGACGATTGACCTGTGGCCAAATGGCGCGCCGGGAATGCCGGCATCGGCGTTGGTGGAAACCGTCAACGAACGTTCGACCGACGCGCAGCTGACCGACCGTGCGGTCTTTGGCATCAGCCGACCGCGCATGGCGGTGTTTCGTCCGCTTCGGCCCAACGGCGCAGCGGTCATGATTACTCCGGGTGGCGGCTATCGCTGGGTCGTTGTCGACAAGGAAGGCTATGAACTGGGGCGCTGGTTGTCGGCACGCGGCTTTACCGTGTTCGTTCTATTCTACCGGATTCCGGGAGAAGGCTGGGCTGCGGGACCTGATGTCGCGCTGGCCGATGCCCAGCGCGCGATTCGCCTCATCCGCCATCGTGCGAGTGATTATGGCATCGACCCGGAGCGTGTTGCGGCGATGGGTTTTTCGGCAGGCGGACATTTATGTTGCGACCTGACAACCCGCTTTGCAAAGCAAACTTATCAGGCCGTTGATGAGGCCGATACGTTGTCAGCGCGGCCGTTCGTCTCGGCACCCATCTATCCAGTCGTATCGATGAGTTCGCCATTTGCGCATATGGGCAGCCGGGAAAAGCTGCTCGGACCTAATCCGTCGTCGGAAATGGAGAATATGCATTCGCCACATCTGCAAGTGCCCCAAAACGCGCCGCCGGTTTTCCTTGTGCATGCCGAGGACGATGACGTGGTACCCGTCGAAAACAGCCTGCTGTTCCGTGCCGCTCTGCGCGCCAAGAACATTCCGGTTGAAACACATTTGTTCACCCATGGCGGCCATGGTTTTGGTTTGCGCAAGGCCATTGGTAAACCAGCCGAAGTGTGGCCGCAGCTATTCGTGGATTGGGGTAGAACGATGGGACTGTTGCCGTGACCATTTCTGCAAAATCGCCTCTACCAAACGCGCAAAGGAGAAATATTGAGCGCTCCCGGGGATGACTGGCGACAACTTGGTGGTGCCATGTCCGTCAGTTTGTACCTAGTGCCGGCTCGCGAAAGCCAGCGCTTCTCTCGTTTGAGGGGCTTGTGCAAGCCGACGCTTTAAGGAGAATTCACGAATCAGGATACGTCCTTTGCAACTTCATACCGACCGGCTGTTTCCTGCTAACCGAGATGTCAGGGATATCGTGAAACGATTAGCACCTATTGTTGACGCGGTGTTGCAAAGTAGTTGGCAAGAGTTGGCGCGGCCTTCTCCTCACGATCCGCCGTCACGGGAGCATGTGCAGATTAACGACAATCTGCGACGTGCGCGGAGAAACTTTGGTAACCACACGCATAGTGGGTAACATTGTAACCAGCGAGATGAAGCACGCTGCAGATGTTCAGATCCCGCTAACATTCCTGACTTTCAAGGGCAGCGTGGCGTCCAGTGATAGCTGCCATCCATTCAGATGAGTGAAGAGGTCCATCTATCTGGATCAGGCCGCTGCCATGCGAGGGGGCTGCCTGGCTTAATGGCGCTCCAGTTGTATGGGCGTTGACACTCCAATCGACGAAGTAGCGATTGCTTGCATTCGCTAAATCGTTCTAATTCCCATCCGTAAGGGCCTAAATCAGCGGTCAGCCCCAGGCAGCAGGTCTCCGTACTTTTTCTCAAGCTCGCGGGTGAATTCGTCACGTTTACGCATCGCGCCCAGCATACCGTTGGCCTCGAACGACGCGACCTGCTTTTCGATCATGGCGGCGCCGTCGCGGCCCCATTCTGCACGCTGTTCTTCTGTGATGGGCTCGACAAATCCGCCATGCTCGGCCGGGTCGGCATAGAAACTTCCTGCCGGCGTACCATTGTAAGGCGGGACCCAGCGTGACAGGTTGCTTGGGTCGCGTACCAGTTCATGTTTCGGCTGGCTTAGGCCGACCGGAATGTCGTTCAACCGGCCAACAAGCTGATATGCGCCAAAGATGGTCAAGTTACGGGCGTTGGGCACCCCGACCCCAAAGCCTGGCCGCTGCTCACCCGGCACGACGGGTCGCACCATGCTTGTATCCATCCAAAGGACTGGAACGTGTAACTCGTCGAACGTCTCACGTATGAGCGGCAACATCGTATTTGCCGAGGGACCATGCGATGTCAGAAAGACGATACGCCGGAAGCCCTGACGGATGAGCGAACGGGTGAGCGCCTTGAGATACGGAAGGCTCTCCGACGTCGACACATAGACGGTTGCAGGACTGGTCGTTGTGCCACCGGGATAGAAATAAGCGAGATAGGGAAAAACCAGACCGTCCGACTTCTCGGCTAGCCTCATCGCATATGCCAATGGAATGACATATTCGACATCGGTCGGGCTGCCGCCATTCACTTCCGTCGGGCCAACCGGGATGTAGATCACATCATTGCGCTTCAGATACTCGCTCACTTCATAGCCCGTAAGCGAAGTGAGAAGGTGCGTGCGCATTTTGGGTGCGGCTTTGACGGCATCATTCGGCGTAGCAGTCGTTTGTGCGGTCAGCGGAATTGACGTCAATGCGACCGCAGCCGCAGCAAGCCCCGATACGCGTATGAGAGAGCGCAGGCCGATGGACATTTTGGTCATAATTTTCTCTTTTCATCAGAGTTGGTCTGAAACAGGCTGGCGTTGCAAGTCCGTCAATAATAATGCCGAAATTGTCGGGCATTTTGTCCGTGTGGAAACTCTCGCGTTTTGCCCCATGCCAATTAAAAAGGGAGGATGGCAATGTGTCGAACCCGCACTGTGCCACCCTCCCCGTTTTCAAGTCAATCATGCAGCCCCTTTAGAACGAAAAGCGCATCTTAATCCCGCCATAGCGTCGCGATTCACGGGCGCGTTGCACAGTGATCTGTTGCAAGCCGTCGGTCCGGCGGCTGGAGGTGTCATCAACACGCGAATAATACAAAGTGTCAAAGGCATTGTTTACAAACAACGATAGCTCATACGCGCCCTCTGGCTCCTTGATGCCGACACTAAAATTGGCCAGGCCATAGGCGTCCTGAGCGTTTGTTGGATTGCCGAACAGGTCGTAATTGATGTCATCCTGCCACTGATAATTACCTTGCACGAAGGTGTTGAATGGCAAGCTACCCAAATTATCCTCCCAATAGGCCCCAACGTTGAATTTAAACTTTGGCGAGTTGGCAAGGCGGCTACCGCTCAAATCTTGCACAGATGATTCCAGTGATCCGTTACCATCAACATCGGCCAATACGCACCCTTGCGCCACCGTTTGTCCGGCATAGCATTGCGCAAACGGGAAGGAGCGAACCTTTGCATCAATATATGCGCCCGAAAAATCAAGGTTGAGCGTGTCAGTTATGGCCCAATTCAAATTGACCTCTGCGCCTTTGGTGCGCAATTTACCGACATTGTTAAGGCTGAATTCGACCCCGCCGGTGGCAATCGGAACGGCCCCTTGCGCCTGAAAGTCGGTGAAGTCGGACCTGAAAATCGACACATCATAGCGCAATGCGCCATCGGCCACGTTGCCCTTTAAGCCCAGTTCATACGCAGTCGATGTTTCCGCCCTGACCGGATTGTCGGCCTTCCGCTGGTTAAAGCCGGACGCAACATCGTATGTTTGCCCCTTATAACCGGTGCTGACTGAACCATAGACCATCGTGCCGCTATCAAAGATATGACGCAGTGCGACCTTTCCAGTTACTGCGCTATCTTCATCCTTACCCCTGAAGGTTACCGCCGGTGCGCCCGGCAAGCTGCCGTCAAAGCGCGGTGGGTTCGCGACATTGGGGATAAGGTTGACGAAGGTTACATTGATATTTTCTTGGTTTGCGCGAACCCCGGCATCGATGAAAGTGCCAGGCGCCAATTCATAAGTGGCTTGCCCGAACAACGCCATGCTCTCATTTTCCGCCTCCGCGTTCCAGCGGCTAATGACGAAGCGCAACGGCACGCGGTCGAATTGACGGTCGTGCTTCACGATCGAATACCATGCGCCTACCATATATTCGAACGGGCCGCTGCCATCCGAGGTTAGGCGGAACTCTTGCGAGAACGCTTTGCTTTCCTGCACGGCCGATTGAATAGTGTAAGGTGTGCCATCGGGAGCGCGCATCGGGTTCAGGAACGGGTTAAAAACGTGCGTTTGTGTACTGGCATCAAGGTCGTTTACGCTCGACAATTTAAACCGCTGATAGCTGCTGATCGAACTGAAAATCGCACCACCAAAATCGATGTTGAATTTGCCGACCAGCATATCGGTTTCGGTTTCAAACGCGTTTGCTGTGTCATTTTGCACAGTCAAGTTGTCGGGTCCGGCGACAATTTGTTCACGGAATGGATCATTCCGCGGCAAGGCGATAAAGGGCGAACCGCTGCTCGATTCACGGCGCGAAATATCGGCGATAAGGGCGAGATCAAATTCGTCACTTGGTTCAAACGCCAATTTTGTACGGATGCCCCACGCCTTGTCTCCGCCGAGCTTGCTGCGGTCAAACAGGTTGGTGATATACCCTTCGCGGTCCAGATAATAACCGTTGACGCGAAACCCTAAATCTTCGCCTATGGGACCGGACAGTGACAGCGAACCTTTATATTCCTTGTCAGAGGTGGCACGCAGATTGATTTTGCCGGTCAGCGTATTGGTTGGCGCCTGCGTAACGACATTGACCACACCGGCGGATGCGTTTTTACCGAACAAAGTGCCTTGCGGCCCCTTCAACACTTCGACGCGCTCAATGTCCTCCAGATTGCCGAATGCCTGCGCAGTGAGCATCAGAGGGACTTCGTCAACGATTACCGCAACGCTGGATTCTGCGGAGATACTGAAGGCCGCCGTGCCGATGCCGCGCATCCGGATCACGTTGCCGCTGGGCGCATCGCCGGTATCAACTGAAAGCGAGGGGGATACACGGGCCACATCCTCAAAATTCTTCACGTCATAATTATCGATGGATTCGGCGGTAATGACGTTAATCGAGACAGGAACTTCTTGCAGATTTTGTTCGCGCTTTTGCGCGGTCACAACAATGATATTTTCGTCATCCGTGCTGGCATCGTCAGCAGCAGGCGCAGTCTGCGCATAGGCTGGCGCCGCAAAGAAGAATGGAACTGCAAAAATATTCAAGCTAGCACTGGCCAGCAATAGAGACGCCATACGCATCAAACTCTCCCCGATATTTTATTATTGGTAATGCCAATTTACGCAGATAGGTATTATCAGACAAATCGATTGTGTCGATAGGTTATCATATAATTTTCTGATGCAACGCTCATATGGCTATGTTGCGGCCAAATTGGCAGGTAAATCGCCGGGATTACAGGGAATATCGGAGACTGGCCAGAATTGGCCAGACCACAAGACCGGATGTCAGATATTATTGGCCCATTCGAAACCCTTATAGGTGCTTGAAGCAGGTATCGCGTGAACCGGCTAAATGCGTTTTGGCGACAGCGTTCGTCATGGCCTGACCGAGGAGTAGTGTAAGCCTTAGACCAGCCATATTGGCTAAGTGTCAGCTGATGCCATCTGAGATGTGCCGGTTCAACGCGTCCATATCCTGCATCAATGCGGTCCAAGTGGCCGAAAATAGACCGGCCTCGCCAAACAACGCAGCCGCAATGCCTTCTGCGCCATGTAGCATCCAAAGGTTGGCAAGCTCGGCTGCCATTGGATCATCGACGATTCGCGCGGCACCGCGAATATGCACGACCCATGCAGCCAGCGCCTGCAACGTTGCGGGACAAAAGCGACCTTGCGCATGATTGATGGCCAATGGTTCAAGCCAACGTTGCGGGATTTTCTGTGAACCGTCCATCGCGATCTGTATCAAACGGTGCTGCAACGCGCTGTTCGCAAATCGTTTGACCAACGCATCCGCGTAATTTTCGTGATCAAGGCCAGGCACAACGCCGAGTGTGGTCGCTGCCTCACTCCGCATCAAAGCAACGACGAGAGCGGATAATTCGGGATCGGCGATGGCTTCATGGACAAATTGGTAACCGCGCGCCAAACCGAGATAGGCCAAGGCAGAATGTGCGCCATTGAGCATCCGCAATTTTGCGGTCTCATAGGGCCTTACATCAGCAACCATTTCGGCGCCGTGCTTTTCCCAATTTGGCCGTCGGCCTGCGAAACTGTCTTCAATCACCCATTGGCTGAACGGTTCGGTCATCACCGCACCTTCATCTTCAAGTCCGATTGTGGCGGCGAGTTGGGCGAGGTCCTCCGGTGTGGTCGCGGGAACGATCCGGTCAACCATCGTACTGGGGCAAGTACATTGCGTTTCGAACCACGGGAGCAGTGCGGGGTCGTGCACGGAAAGATAGGCCGTCATCAGCGTTCGAAGCTGGCGACCATTTTCAGCGAGATTGTCGCAGGAAAGCAGCGTCAGCCCGCTGTAGCCTGTGTCATGGCGGCGGCGCAGGCCTTGCGCGACAAATGCGTAGAAGCTTTCGGGCCCGGCAAGCTTCGGATCAAGGCTACTGTCTGCTGCCCGGCAATAGCCTTTTTCGGTAACGGTAAAGCTGGCAATCTGCGTTTCGGGGGCGGCCAATGCGGTGATGACCGCCTCACGGTCTTGGGTAGCGACAAGCACTTGTCTGACCGAGCCTATTACGCGCGTCGCCTCACCGTCTGCTGACTTCTCGGTTAGCGTGTAGAGACCATCTTGCGGGTTCAGTTGCGCCGCGACATCTGCCGAGCGCAAAGATACGCCGGTTATTACCCAGTCCTGTTCTTCGGCATTCATGGCCAAATCGGTGTACCAGGCCATATGTGCGCGGTGGAATGCCCCAATGCCGAAATGCACGATGCCGTCACCGCGTGACGTCCGGCGATAGCTTGGCCTTGCCACGTGTAAAGGCAGCGCAGCAATATTGGCGTTAGAAAGCCTCATAATTTATAGGCCGCTTTTGCCAGATTATAGGCAAGGTCGCTTGCCAGTTCAGCCGCTTCCCATTCGTCGATCCGGTGTTCGACCACCAATTGGGCAAGAAAGCCGCAATCCATCCGGCGTGCTACGTCATGCCGGGCAGGGATCGACATAAAGGCGCGCGTATCATCGTTGAAGCCGACGGTGTTGTAGAAACCGGCTGTTTCGGTCGTCATTTCGCGGAACCGGCGCATCCCTTCCGGACTGTCGTTGAACCACCATGCAGGGCCGAGTTTCATCGCCGGATAATGGCCGGCGAGTGGTGCAAGCTCGCGCGCGTAGCTGGTTTCATCGAGGGTAAAGACGATGAATGTGAAATCGGGGTTGCTGCCATATTTGGACAACAAGGGCCGAAGCGCATGGACATATTCGCAGGGCAGCGGAATGTCCGCGCCTTTGTCTCGCCCAAAACGTGTGAATATCACATCATTATGATTGCGGTAAACGCCGGGATGAAGCTGCATGACCAGGCCGTCTTCTATGCTCATCCCCGCCATTTCGGTGAGCATCTGTGCGCGAAATAGCTCGGCGTCCTCTGCGCTAACAGCACCACTTGTCACGCGTTTAAACAGCGCCTCTGCTTCAACGGGTGAAAGATCGGCGGTCCGCGCCGTTGGATGACCGTGATCGGTTGATGTCGCGCCCATCGATGCGAAAAATGCGCGTCGCTGCCGGTGTGCGGCAAGATAGCCAGTCCAGCTAAAACAGTCCTTTCCTGTAAGCTCGGAAAAAGTTCTCAGATTGTCCTGAAAGCCCTCAAATTCCGGATCGACGACAGGGTCAGGGCGGTAAGCGGTTATGACCCGGCCGCTCCAGCCGCTTTCGCGAATGGTTTTGTGATGCCGTAGGTCATCCAATGGATTTTCGGTCGTTGCAATCACTTCAATATTATAGCGTTCAAACAATGCGCGGGGGCGGAACGCATCTGTGGTCAGTTGCTGCGTGATATGATCGTAATATTCGTCTGCAGTTTCAGCGCTCAACTGCATCTCAAGCTCGAAGCTTTCAGCAAAGACCCAGTCTAACCAAATGCGCGAGGGCGTGCCGCGGAAAAGATGGGAACGTTCCGCAAACAACCGCCAGCTTTCGCGCGGGTCGGCATCCGGATTGCCGATGCCCAAGGCCTCAAGCGGAACGCCTTGCGAATAGAGCATCCGGAAAACATAATGGTCCGGGTGAAGCAGCAATTCCGCAGCGTTTCCAAAGGGAGCATCGGTCGCCCACCATTCGGGGTCGGTATGGCCGTGAGGGCTGATGATCGGAAGCGATGCTATCTCCGTATAAAGCCGTCGCGCGACCGCCCGCGTATCAGAATCGGCAGGAAATAGCCGGTCGGGGTGCAGTTCTAGGCGTCTGCTCATGCCGTTGCTCGCGAATAGCGGTCGCGCTTGGCCTGAACGGCGCGGCGGGCTTCTTCAATCTGCCGTTCTTCGGTCGCGAATAACAGGCTGTCTATGACTTGCCCAAGATGGTTTCGCATCGCGGCGCGAGCAGCCGAAGGATCGCGTGCGCGCAACGCTTCCAGGATCGCCGTATGTTCATCGACCACTGGCTTTATGTTCGCGGTCCTTGCCTTTTCATGCAACAACGCTGCCTCCGGCGACGTCGAGCGTAGATCCCACAGCCGCTCTATTGCGTCGCTGATGGCGTTGTTGCGCGTTGCCTTGGCGATGGCGACATGGAATGCCCGGTCGGCCATCTCGGTGCCGCGCGGATCATTGTTTTCGCGCGCAATCTCGTCAACCAGTGCGGAAATTTCATCGATTTCAGCATCGGTAATCTGCGTAGCGGCGAGCGCTGCGGCTTCGCCTTCGAACATCAGTCGCGCTTCGGTGAGTTCAAACGCACTTACATTGAAACCGGGCAGGTCCTCCTTGCCCGGGATGCGCAGCACATAGGCACCCGAGCCGACGCGTACTTCGACAATCCCCTGAACTTCCAACGCAATAATCGCTTCGCGTACAGTCGGGCGGCTCACATCATGTTTAAGGGCGAGTTCGCGCTCTGCAGGCATGCGCGCACCGACCGGATATTTTCCAGCGGCCAGCTCGCTTAGGAAAATGCGGGCCAGATCCTGATATAGACGATCATTACTCTTAAAGGACTGTTCCATAGGCGCCTTATTTTGGTATAACCAATCGTGAGAACTTGACAGACCGAAACTGGTCCGTCAATCGGTCTTACCACATTTGAAAGTCAAAAGGCGAGGCTCAAGTCATGAAAATTACCGCCGCGAGAGTTATTGTTACTTGCCCAGGCCGCAATTTTGTCACGCTCAAGATTGAGACCGACCAAGGCGTATACGGAATCGGCGACGCAACGCTGAACGGACGCGAGCTTTCGGTTGTTTCCTATCTGGAAGACCATGTCATTCCTTGCCTGATCGGTATGGATCCCCGGCGCATTGAAGATGTCTGGCAGTATCTGTATCGCGGGGCTTATTGGCGGCGAGGGCCGGTGACCATGCGGGCGATTGCAGCGGTCGATGTGGCGCTTTGGGATATCAAGGCGAAGATGGCGGGTATGCCCTTATATCAACTACTCGGCGGACGGAGCCGTGATGGGATTATGGTCTACGGTCATGCCAATGGCCGTGACATTGAAGAAACGGTCGATGCCGTCGGGCAATATATTGATATGGGTTATAAAGCGATCCGCGCCCAGACGGGAGTTCCAGGCGTGAAGGACGCTTACGGCGTCGGTCGCGGAACGCTCTATTATGAACCCGCCGACGCGGAGCTGCCCTCTGTGACGGGATGGGACACGCGCAAGGCACTGAATTATGTGCCCAAGATGTTCGAAAAGCTGCGTGATACTTACGGCTTCGACTATCATTTGCTTCATGACGGCCACCACCGGTACACGCCGCAAGAAGCCGCTAATTTGGGTAAAATGCTTGAGCCGTTTCAGCTCTTCTGGCTCGAAGACTGCACGCCTGCCGAAAATCAGGAAGCGTTCAAACTTGTTCGCCATCATACCACCACGCCGCTTGCCGTGGGCGAGATTTTCAACACCATCTGGGATTGCAAAGACCTGATCCAGAATCAGTTGATCGACTATATCCGTTGCACAATCGTGGGAGCGGGCGGTATCACGCACTTACGCCGCATTGCTGATCTGGCGAGCCTGTATCAGGTCAGGACCGGATGCCACGGCGCAACCGATCTGTCACCCGTGACCATGGGCACGGCGCTGCATTTTGATAGTTGGGTGCCCAATTTTGGCATTCAGGAATATATGCGCCACACCGAAGAAACCGACGCGGTTTTCCCGCATGATTACCGCTTTGAAAAAGGCGAACTGTTCGTTGGCGACACCCCCGGCCACGGCGTCGATATCGACGAAGGACTGGCCGCAAAATATCCCTACAAACCCGCCTATCTACCGGTCGCGCGACTGGAAGATGGCACTATGTGGAACTGGTGATTACCGCCGCTGCAAAATTAGGCTTGTAGCACACCGGTTTTGGGCGTTCTGAGCAATATCCACAACACCACAGCCCCGACCAGATCAAGCGCCGCCAGCGCCACGAACAGCGGGTCGTATCCATAGATATCCGCGCTTTGCCCGATCAGGAATGTGAACAGCATCCCGCCGGTCCAGGCGATAGTGCCAGTCATCCCGCTCGCAGTGCCAACCGTTTTGGTATCAAATACGTCGGCGCAAAGCGTCAACAGTGCCCCGTTCAGCATCTGGTGGGCAAAACCGCCCACGCAGAAAAGGGCAATGGCAACCCCGGGCGACCCGGCAAGGCCGATACAGGCAGGACCAACCATAAACAGAGCGCCTATCGTCATTGTAATCTTGCGGCTGGTAACCAGCGAAGCGCCGCGCTTGATGAGCCAATTGGGCAAAAGGCCTGCGGCCAGACTGCCAAAATCGGCCGCAAGGAATGGAAGCCATGCCCACAGCGCAATGCTTTTGAGATCCAGTTCCCACACTGCAACCAGATAGAGCGGAATGAAAAAATTGAACGTTTGCCATGCAGGTTCGGCAAGGAATCGCGGGATCGCAATCGCCCAAAAACTTCTGGATTTCAGAACCTCTTTACGCGTCGCTGGCTTGCCCTGCACATCGTCAGCGCGGCCATCCTCGATATACGCGCGTTCAGCGTCACCCAATTTCTGATGTTCGGAAGGTGTGCGATACCCCCAATACCACAGAAACGCCCAGACCAAGCTTAAGGCGCCGGTGACAATGAACCCCGATTCCCACCCCCAATAGAGGATGCAAAAGGCGACCAAGGGCGGAGCGATCATATTTCCAACGCTGGTGCCCATTTGGAAAGCGCTGGTCGCCAGTGGCCGCTCCTTCGGCGGGAACCATTCAGAGACTGTCTTTGCGCCAGCCGGAATGGCTGCCGCTTCCGTTGCCCCCAAAAGCGCGCGGAAAAAGGCGAGGCTTGGCCATCCTGTAGCAAAGGCATGCGCCATATTCGACAGGGCCCAACCAATCGCAAAAAGGAAAAAGCCCAAACGTGTTCCGAGCGCGTCAAGTATACCGCCCGCCACCGACTGCATGATTGTATAAGTCGCCTGAAAGGCCAGAACGACCCAACTATACTCTTCGGTGCTCATGGAGAATTCCTCCTTGAGCGTCGGCGCTGTAACCGACAGCGTCGAACGAGCCAGATAGTTGAGGATAGTACCCAGCGTAACCAGCCCGATTATCCACCAGCGCAGCCGTCCCATTTTCATTTTCTGCATAATGTGAACTTTCAGAAACTTAAGGCGTGCACCGGCCACTGCGGGATTTCCAAAACTTGCTTTGTACGCACCAAGAAAGATGAGGTGCCAAAGCTGTTGACCTATTATTTTAGTCGATCTGGCGCGGCTTCGGACTCAACCGAAATAGCTGAGATCACCGCATCGCCGCCAACGCCAGTAAATCTCAACAACAGCCTGCCATTGCTCACGCTGGCCGGGAAACTGCGCGTGACCGCTTTCATCGGTCCGCCCGCAGCCTGTGAGATATTGAATTTCGACAGAGCGGCTTTTCCGTTGGCGACAACATCAAAGTGGCGCGTCCCGGCTTTTGCTTTGTCGGGTTCAAACATGTGCAGCGTAACGGTCCAGCGCCCGTTGGGCAGTGGCAGGTCATATTCAAAGCTGCCTTCGCGGTAGGATGCGTAAAGTTCCGGGTCGTCGGTTTCGCTGACTTCGCTTGGTGCAAGTTTGCCGCGAGCGCCCATGCGCAATTCCGGCACTTTCCCGCCCGAGAAGAAATTGTCCGATCCAAAGCGCACGCCAGATTTAGTGGTTAAACCGGTCAGATATCCGGCACGAACCCTCAATCCGGCCATGGGATCGGGGGCGGTCCATGTAACCGTATCGGAAAGCGCTGCACCGTTCATCGTAGCGCTCACTGAAACGGTATTTTCCCCTTGGCCGAGCGCTATGCCATGCCAGACGCAAATGCGGTCGGGACATGCGGCAGTGCCATGATCTTTGCCGTTTACCGTCAGGCGCGCGGCTTCAGCATTGCTGTAAGCGCGGACGTCGATAACCGGATATGCCCGGTCGACATAGCGGCGGCCAGTGATATGCAAGACTGGCTCTTTCGACCAGTTCGCCTTGTAAAAATAGAAGGCATCCTTGCGCTCCTTGCGGTCATAGCTGACCAGCCCCTTGTCGTTGAGGTCGAACGCATCACCCTCTTCACGGCTTGTCGATGCAAAATCGAACATGTTCCAGATCCAAGTGCCAGCCAGATAGTCCTGTTGCTTCAGCGCTTTCCATGTCTCTTCATGATACCATGCCTGATACGCTTCGGGATGCGGCCTGCCATTGGCGTTGACCGGGCCGCCCAATGGATTGTCGCTATGCTGGGTGAAGGCACCGCCCGCACCATATTCGGTGAGGGTGACGGCGCGGTCAGGATATTTGGCGTGTAGCTTGCCCAACGCGCCGGCAACATCACCGGGGGCGCCGTAATACCAGCCAAAATAGCGGTTCAACCCGATCACGCCTGTTACATCATTCAAGATCTGCGCGCTGGGCCGCGAAAGTGGTGAAGGAATGCCCTCGCAACAATCGGCATAAGCGGTGGGACGGCTGGGGTCTTCCTGACGCGCCAGTCTGTCCAGTTCAATCAACATATCACGCGATTGTGCGGGCGGACCTTTCCCGCCCTTGCGAAGCGCATTGATTGCTGCACCAATATCGATTTCGTTACCCACCGACCAAATCATGATCGAAGGGTGGTTGAAATTCTGGCGGATCAACTCGGTCAGTTGCTGACGCGCGTTGGTGATCAGTTCCGGTGAAGGCGGGGCTTCACTGAAGGCGGACTCATGCACAAATGGCAGCTCGGCCTTGACAACCATCCCGGCTTTATTGGCCTCTTCACTCCATTCTTGCGCATGCTGGTAATGCGCATGGCGGACTGTATTCACGCCCATTTCGGCCATGATTGCCATATCTTCGGCGTGATCTGCTGGGCTCAGCGCCCAACCTTTGCCCTGCCTGTCCTGATGACGCGACGCGCCAAATAATTTGGTCGGCTTTCCGTTGAGAAGAAAGCCCTTGTCGGGATCAAAGGAGAAAGTTCTTACACCAAGCGGCTGGCTCACTTGGTCGATGACCCGTTTTCCATCGACCAGTTCAACAGTGACCTTATACAGATAGGGATCGTCACGGCCCTGCCACAGTCTCGGATTGGCAAGCACAAGATTGCGGCGAGCCTCGGCCGCCTCACCCTTGGACAGACGCGCTTGCGTCTTATCGCTTGCGACTACTTGTCCTGCGGCGTCCAAAATCCGCGTGGACAAGGTCAGCTTGCGCGATGAAGTGCCGGAGTTGCGCAACCGGGTCACGACGGACACATCCGCGCTTTGCTGTGTAACCTTGGGAGTTGATACATAAATCCCGGGTCCGCCATGATCCAAAAGGTCAATCGACGCGCGATTTGTGCTGATTAATGACACCCCGCGATAAAGGCCGCCGTGAACGAAGAAATCCCCGCCCAAGGGGATAACATGCTCTGTGGAGCTGCCCGGCTCAGGCTTGCTGTTATCCGCCTTGACCACAATGATGTTGGTTTTTCCAGCCTTCAGATGGCCGGTCACGTCAAAGCGAAAGCGGGAAAATGCCCCCTTATGCGTTCCCAGATGTTTGCCGTTGACCCAGACATCGGCAATATTGCCAACTCCGTCGAATTGCAGAACCATAGCGCGATCCCGCATCAGCGCGGGCGCGTCCATCCGAAGCCGGTACCAGCCAATACCCTGCTGGACATTTGTGTCAGACGAGCGCGTGAGGGCATATTCGCCCATCCGGTTCCATGTGTGCGGCAAGTCCACAGCCTGCCATTCGCTGTCGTCGAAATCAGGATCGGTAATGCCAGTTTCGGTACCGCCGAATCGGAAGCGCCAGCCTGACGAGAGCGACAAAACTTGGCGTGGCGACTCTATATCGGCTCGATTTCCTTTAGATTCCCGAGCGGCAACGGGGATATTGCATAAGACGAAAAGTCCTAAAATGCCCAAAATCAGGCGTCCAAATCGAACCTGGCCGACGCTTAGCATATCAACACTCCTAAATTATTGGTAAGACCAAATACCAAATCAGAGTTGGTGTCAACTGCCAGATGTTTATGATTGCGATTGCGGAGCGTCCGATAGCCGATGAACCCCCGTGGATCGAAATTCGCACTATTGGTTACTGGCTGCTAATTAAATCCAACGCATGAATCTTGCCGTTACGGACAGTACAACGAAACTGCCGCTAGCGTGGCTGATAAACAAACGTCCGCTATTGCCATCTGCATGCATTACCGGACTATCGGCTTCGTCCAACAAATCAGCCACATCAACCTGGCTGATGCAGTGTACGTTTTACATTGAATCAGGCCGCGCGGACAACGACTGCAACTGGGCGCAAAGCTGCCATTGCGGATCGGGATGAACGAACGGCTGTTTGCTGCGCTCATCCGAGCTAGCGGCGGCTTTACATTGCGCTGTGATAGTGGTGGTCGTTGGAAGCTCGATTTGCACCATGTGCCGATCGGTCATGTGAAAAAGCGGGTCCGCATTTCCGGTGTAATTGTTGCCGACGGACTGATCGAAGTCGATATTCTCGAACCAGACCAACTAATCCAGTAATATTATGCGATAGTTGCGACAATCCTCTCGACTTCGTTCGACAAGCGAGCATTGGTCTACGTGTGTCGCGCAGCTAGAAAGCCGCGTAAACAAGCCCTGCAGGAGCGGGGGTGTGGGTGGTAGGGGGCATCCCATTGAAAACAATAAGGTTGATGATATCCGTCGATACCTCATTGTAGCTGCCGGAGGCGAATTAAGTTCTGCGCCGACTAACTTCGGATGCAGCTCGGCACTGGAGACGATGTCGCCAGCTGAACTCCAAATATCTTGGTCCGAGCTCTTCGGAGGGGATTTGCCGCACGCGTCGCCAAGTTTGCTTCGGCATCTGATTGCGCGGCGGATACAAGAGAGAGCTACCGGTAAACTTGCCACCTAGGTTGAGCGAGAGCTTGACCGTCTTGGTGGAAAAACCAGTAGCGAACCTCACACCGCGCAGGCTTCTTAACGCAGACCTCCCACTTGGCTGGGATGAGCAAAAACGCGTTCCCGGGTTCGCCTATACCCGCGATATTCCAGCAGAAGTCAGTTTTTTGGGCTACAGAGACCACCAGCAGATCTGGGGCAAGTTGTCTCGAACCAGAGACCGATATGGCTTCTGGTCGCAAACATCGAATCTAAATCCCCCCAGAACTCCGCCGAAATACTGCGTAAGTCGCACAGGTCGGAATATAACTTGGAAATCACGGACTATGTGGCGCACCCAAGAGGATTCGAACCTCTGGCCTCTGCCTTCGGAGGGCAGCGCTCTATCCAGCTGAGCTATGGGTGCCGATGCCGGGCGGTTAGCAGGGGAGTGGCCTTTTCGCCAAGTCATTTTTTGGGTGACGTGGCAATATGGTCGCCGCGCCTCCTTTGGCGCCCAATGGAACCGAGCGCATTTCCGAACGTTTTATGCGGTGAAACGAGGATGATAAAAAATGGCCGCCAAATTGCTGTGTGTATGTGCAACCGTAATGGGGGCCGCGCTCGGCGCCTGTCTGCCGGTTTCTTCAGAAGATAAGGCACGAGAGCAAGCTTCGCGGGACATGTCTACGGCGCCTGTGGCTGACGTTCCGCTCGAAATCGTGATCAGCCAGTTTCCGCGTGGGTATCAGGGTAGATGGGCGAAGTCTGCTTCGGGTTGCACCGACGATCCGGAAACGAGTGAGGAAATGATCTCGCTTCAGGGCAGACTGGTCAAATTTCACGACTCCATCGGAACCATGACAGCAGGTAAGCGCATGACTTCCCGCACGATGGAGGGAGAGTTCGAATTTGTCGGTGAGGGCGATAAATGGAACAAGCCTATCGCGTTTGAGATGAGCGAGGACATGAAGCGGCTTACGCGCACCGATAAGGATGACGGGCAATCCTATCGATATGTCCAATGCCCCAAGCTAATGGCTGGATAAGTAAAATGCGCGATGCTACGGCGGCGCCATGCAAAACCAATTCGAATTGACCGACGATCAGGTCGCCATACAGGATATGGCAAAGAAATTCACCGCTGACGCAATCACGCCATTTGCCGCAGAATGGGACGAAAAGTCGCATTACCCTGTCGATGTTTGGAAAGCCGCTGGCGAGCTTGGCTTTGGCGCGATCTACGTTTCCGAGGAGTCCGGGGGTACTGGCCTTGGGCGGTTGGAGGCGGCGCTGATTATGGAAGCGATGGCTTATGGCTGTCCCGCCACGAGCGCGTTCATTTCAATCCATAATATGGCGGCGTGGATGGTCGACTGTTTCGGCAGCGCAGAATTAAAGGCGCGGTTTTTGCCCGACCTCATAGGAATGGAAAAAATTGCATCCTACTGCCTGACCGAGCCCGGCTCTGGTTCCGATGCGGCGGCGCTGAAGACCACCGCTCGGCTCGATGGCGACCATTATGTTCTGAATGGCACAAAGCAGTTCATTTCAGGCGCTGGCTATAACGATATCTACGTCGTCATGGTCCGGACGTCGGACAATGGGGCAAAGGGCGTTTCGTGTCTCGTGGTCGAAAAAGACACGCCTGGCCTCAGCTTTGGTGCGCCTGAGAAGAAGCTCGGCTGGAATGCCTCGCCGACCGCGCAGGTTATCTTCGAGGATTGCCGCGTGCCCGTTGCCAACCGCGTCGGAGCAGAAGGCGACGGTTTCCGTTTCGCGATGATGGGCCTTGATGGCGGGCGGCTGAACATTGGTGCCTGCTCGTTGGGCGGGGCGCAGCGTTGTCTCGACGAAGCAGTTAAATACACCAAGGAGCGTCAGCAGTTTGGGCAACCCGTCGCCGATTTCCAGAATACGCAGTTCATGCTCGCCGATATGGCGACTGACCTAGAGGCGGCTCGGGCGCTACTGTATATGGCTGCGGCCAAGGTGACCGCAAACGCGCCAGACAAGTCGCGCTTCTCGGCTATGGCAAAGCGCCTCGCGACCGATAGCGGCAGTGAAATTGTTAACAAGGCGCTGCAATTGTTCGGCGGTTATGGCTATTTGCGCGATTATCCGATTGAGCGCTTCTGGCGTGATCTGCGGGTGCATTCGATACTTGAGGGTACCAATCAGGTTATGCGGATGATTATCGGCCGCGATTTGTTGCGCCAATGACCTCTGACATAATCACCCGTATCGAAGGTCATGCTGGAATCATCAGTCTGAACCGGCCATCGGCGCTGCATGCGCTGACATTGCCAATGGTGCATGCAATGACCGAAAAGCTGCTTGAATGGCGGACGTCTCCCAAGGTCAACTGCATCATCATAGACCACGCCGAGGGCAGGGGATTTTGTGCAGGGGGCGACATCGCCTTTTTGCGCAATTCTGCGCTGAATGACGACGGCGTAGCGGGGCGGCGCTTCTTCCATGACGAATATCAGCTCAACCATCTGCTGTTCAGCTACCCCAAGCCAGTCGTCGCCTTCATGGACGGCATATGCATGGGCGGCGGTTTCGGTATCAGTCAGCCGGCGCGGTTCCGTGTGGCTACCGAGCATACGCGGCTTGCCATGCCGGAAACTGGCATTGGCCTTTTCCCGGATGTCGGCGGTGGCTGGTATCTGTCACGGCTTGAAGGGCGGGTCGGGCAGTTCCTTGCGCTAACCGGGGCGCGGATAGCGGGCCCGGGTTGTCTCGCGTTGGGGCTTGCCACTCATTACGCGCCATCCGAAGCGCTGGCTGAAGCAAAGATGCGGATTGCTACCGAAGATGTTGAGCGAATCGACGGGATATTGGGAACGGTTTCGGTCACACCGCCACCTTCAAAGATTGTCGAAACATTATTCCAGATCAACCGACATTTCGCATCCGATACGTTCGAAGACATTATCGCCAGCCTTGAAACCGACGACAGCGAATGGGCGATGCGTGAAGCGGCAACTCTGCGCTCCAAGAGCCCGCAAACCTGCAAGGTTGCGTTGCGGCAACTGGCGGAGAGCATCAAGCTCGACGATTTTGCGGACAATATGGCGATGGAATATCGCATCGCGAGCCGCGTCCTGCTTCGTCCCGATTTTGCCGAAGGCGTGCGGGCGGTGATTGTGGACAAGGACAATCAACCCAAATGGAATCCGGCAACGCCTGAGGGTGTTAGCGACGAGTTGATCGACGCGATTTTCGCGCCGTTGCCCGCGAACGAAGAATGGAAGCCCCTATGACGTACGAAACCATATTGGTTGAGCAACGCGGTGCTGTGACGCTGATGACGCTTAACCGGCCGCAAGCGTTGAATGCACTGAACAGCCAAGTGCTTGCCGATCTGATCGCCGCGTTTGGCGCGTTCGACGCGGATGACAGCCAACGCTGCGCGGTGCTGACGGGGTCCGAAAAGGCATTTGCCGCAGGTGCCGACATCAAGGAAATGCAATCGCAGTCCTTTGCCGAGATGTACGGCAGCAATTTCTTCGCAGGCTACGACCGCGTTACGGCAACCCGCAAGCCGTGGATCGCGGCGGTAAATGGCTTTGCACTGGGCGGCGGGTGCGAGCTGGCCATGATGGCGGACTTCATCATTGCAGGCGACAATGCCAAATTCGGCCAACCCGAAATCAAGCTGGCGGTAACGCCAGGCATGGGCGGATCGCAACGGCTGACGCGCGCGATTGGCAAGGCCAAGGCGATGGAAATGTGCCTCACAGGGCGGATGATGGATGCCACCGAAGCCGAACGCTCGGGATTGGTTGCCAAAGTCGTTCCAGCCGCCGAACTGGTCGAGGAAGCCGTAAAGACTGCGCAGGCGATTGCGGGAATGGCACCTCTCGCTGCGATGGCGTGTAAGGAGATGGTCAACGCGGCGTTTGAAACCACATTGCAACAAGGCGTCCTGTTCGAACGCCGATTGTTTCATGGCCTTTTCGGTTCCGACGACCAGAAAGAAGGAATGGCCGCCTTCGTTGAAAAACGGCCCGGGAACTGGACGGGAAAATAGCCCCTAGTTAGAGGCGCTAATCTTCTCAACTGGCTGGAACTTGCCAAGGCCGCAGCCAGCGCCTTCCGTCAGGCGCCCGCCATAATCATGCAGCACACGAACAATGTCTACGTTGCACAGCTGATTGGTCGAAGTGCGATAGGAAAATCGGTCCTCAAACTTCAGGCCGGGGCAGCTGTAGGGTAGCGAATTGCGGTATGTCTTGCCGCCGTTCATTTTGAAATCGATGGTGTTGGCATCGACGACATTGGTCGAACGTATGTTGCGTAAGGAAACGCAATTTACGGGCTCGCCTGCGGCACGGACGGGGGCAGGTTCTTTCTTTGCCGACATACCCGCAGTCGCGCCAAGCGTCAGTACTGCGAGCGTGGAAACGATCAAAAGCGACTTGTGCATCGAATTTCTCCCAATATCAGGACACTGACATAACTTATATTATCTGAACTGCGCCTGACTTGGTTTTGGGTGCAAGTGTTTTCGGCTTAAACCGGCAGAGGTCGGCGACCGGGCAACGCCAGCATTCAGGCGTGCGCGCCTTGCAGACATAGCGGCCATGCAGGATCAACCAGTGATGCGCGCCCACGCGGAATGGTTGCGGTGTTTTTTTATCAAGTGCCTTTTCAACCGCCAGAACGGTTTTTCCGGGTGCAAGGCCGGTACGATTACCGACACGAAAGATGTGCGTATCGACGGCAAAAGTCTCCGCACCGAACGCTGTATTCATCACCACATTGGCGGTTTTGCGGCCAACACCGGGCAATGCCTCAAGCGCGGCGCGATCAGCGGGCACCTCACCGTCATGGTCGCGAACAAGTATGTCGGACAATGCGATCACATTCTTCGCTTTGCCATTGAATAGACCGATTGTTTTAATGTGCGCTTTCAGGCCTTCCTCGCCCAACGCCACCATCTGCGCTGGCGTCTCGACCTCGGCAAATAGTTTCCGCGTCGCCTTATTGACACCGACGTCTGTTGACTGCGCCGAACACACCACCGCAACTAGCAACTGATAGACATTGCCATAAGCCAACTCGGTTTCGGGGGAAGGGTTGGCTTCAGCCAGACGCCGGTAAAATTCGAAGATATCGGCCTTTTTCACAGCCCGAGTACGTCCTCCATCCGGTACCGTCCGGCTTTCTGCCCCACCAACCATAAAGCCGCCTTCACCGCGCCCTTTGCAAATATCGCACGGCTTTCAGCGCGGTGGATGAGTTCAATGCGTTCATTGTCGCTCGCGAAAATCACATTGTGGTCGCCCGCGACGCTGCCGCCGCGAAGGCTCGCAAAACCGATGGCTCCGGTGGCGCGTGTACCGGTGATGCCATCTCGACCGCGTTCGCTGTGGCTTTTGAGGTCGATGTTACGGCCCTTGGCCGCGGCTTCGCCCAATAACAAAGCGGTGCCGGACGGGGCATCTATCTTGTGCCGGTGGTGCATTTCGACGATTTCGATATCCCAGTCATCGCCCAACTGGCTGGCGGCCTGCTTGACCAACGCTGCAAGCATCGTGACGCCAAGCGAGGTGTTGCCCGTTTGCAGCACGGCTATGTCGCGCGCGGCGTCATCAATCAGATAATGGTGGCGTTCTTCAAGGCCAGTGGTGCCAATAACGATGGGTTTGCCCGCGGCGACACAGGCGTCAAGCGTCGCCTCCAGCGCATGTGTGGAAGAAAAATCGACCAGTACGTCGGATATCGCCACGAGCGCAGCTAGGTCGTCATTTTGGTCAACACCACCCGCATGAGTATGCCGTGCTACGTCGATAGCCTCAACCAGGGCCGCTCCCATGCGCCCAGCGCTGCCGATGATGCCGATTGCCGTCATATGCTTGTCCTGCCCTGATTTTGCTGCTTCATGGGCGAGATGAAGGACATTCGCAATATCGTAATCCTGACCGGCGCGGGCGTAAGCGCGGAGAGCGGCATTGATACGTTCCGCAGCGAAGGCGGCCTGTGGGAGCAGCACCGCGTCGAAGATGTTGCCACGCCCGAGGCATTTGCCCGCGATCCCGATCTGGTGCTGCGTTTTTACGACATGCGGCGCGAGGCGATTCAGACCAAGACGCCCAATGCGGCGCATCATGAATTGGCGCGTCTGGATGCAGAGTGGCCAAAGGACAATGGCTATGGACTTCTGATAGTCACGCAAAATGTCGACGATTTGCATGAACGGGCAGGGGCGAAGCGTCTGCTGCATATGCATGGTGAGCATTTAAACGCTTGGTGTACCGCTTGCGATCAGCGGCATGTGTGGCGCGGTACGTTGATCGAACGGCCTTCGTGTCCGGCGTGCGGCGTTGCCGGTCAATTGCGGCCCGATATCGTTTGGTTCGGCGAAATGCCCTACCGGATGGAAGATATTTATTACGCGCTGAATCGCGCGGACCTGTTCGTCAGCATCGGCACATCAGGTGCGGTTTACCCCGCTGCCGGATTTGTCCGCGAGGCGCGAGCGCAAGGCGTGCGGACACTCGAACTCAATCTGGAGCAGTCGCAAGGCAGCCACTGGTTTGATGAAGCACGGCATGGTCCTGCAACGGAAGTCGTGCCGCGATGGGTAGACGAGATTTTAGGCGGGTAGCCCACAGCTTCCGCAAGCTGGATCTTTGGGCAATTTGATACTTCGCATTGCGGGCGTCATGCCGTCGAAGATATGGAGCTTGCCCGTCTGCGGCCCACCAAAGCCGGTGAGCACGCGGATGGCTTCCATCGCGGCAAAGCTTCCCATGAGGCCACACATTGCGCCGAGAACGCCTTGGGTCGCGCAGTCATCGCAGTCATCCGGGTCGTGTGCGTCGCCGACAAAGCAGCGATAACAGGGCGCATCCGGCATCCAGCCCGTGAAGGTGCCAATCTGGCCGTGAAACTGTCCAATTGCGGCGCTTACCAACGGGACTTTGGCGGCAAGGCAAAGGTCGTTGACGATAAGCCGCGTCGCGAAATTATCACTGCCGTCGATAACCACGTCGACGCCGGTCAGGATTTCGGTTCCTGTGCCGCGATCAATCCGTTGCTTGATGGCATGGAATTTTACATCGGAATTAAGTCGGGAAACCGCGATGCCAACGGCGTCGACCTTCGCCTCGCCAATTTGCGCGTCGCTATACAGCACTTGCCGCTGGAGGTTGGACAACGACACGACGTCATCGTCAACAACGCTAATCGTGCCAACGCCTGCCGCAGCAAGATATTGAATGGCAGGGCATCCAATCCCGCCCGCGCCGATCAGCAGGACATGACTGTCGAGCAGTTTCGCCTGACCAGCCCCACCTATATCGCGCAACACAATATGGCGCGCGTAGCGGTCGAGTTGTTGGTCATTAAGGGTCAACGGCAGGCTTTCGCTAACTGGTAAAGCGGTGTTGCCTCGCCAACATACCATGGGTCGCCCTCGACATTTTCGGCCATAATCAACAGTTCTTCCCCGCCGGGGGCGAGGATGTTCAGCAGCGCATCGTCAATAACGAAGTTGGCGGTAACCGCATCGCCATCCACCCGGATTTTGGCTGAACGCGACTTGCCCTGGCGCTCGAACTTTATCGGCTGAAATGAACTGGCGACCAGCATATTGTTCGGTCCGCGCTGACCAACACTATCGTCGGGATAATATTGTAGATCGAAGCTGCCACGCCCGTTTTCGCAGGATGCGCGAAATATCACACTGCTGTAATTCCACGACAGGAAAATTGCGGTCGGTGTCTCGGTACCATCGCCATGATGTTCACGGAACAGCCACTGAAAGTCACGATCATCGCGATTGTCCTGCGCTACCAACGGCACAGTCAACATCGCTGAAATCGCCAGCATGATGGCATATCTACGTATCACATCGGTCCTCCTTCAAACTCCGGTAGAACCAAATCCTCCGGTTCCGCGCTCGGTGGTATCGATTTCGTCCACTTCTGTCATCGTAGCGTGAGTTACCGGTGCAACGACGATCTGGGCGATGCGGTCGCCCTTTGTGATGAGGAAATCGTCTTCGCCGAGATTGGCGAGAATGACCTTCACTTCGCCGCGATAGTCACTGTCGATGGTACCGGGCGTGTTGAGGCAGGTGATGCCATGCTTAAGCGCAAGGCCGGACCGCGGGCGGACCTGCACTTCATAGCCTTCGGGGATCGCAAACGCAAAACCGGTCGCAACCGCGTGGCGCTTGCCGACGCGCAGGGTCAGGCTTTCTGCAGAACTGATATCCATACCCGCAGCACCCTTGCTGGCATAGTCCGGCAAAGGCAGGCCTGCGCCATGGTTCAGGCGTTTGACGCGGACTTCAACCTTCGGCGAATTCATCAGCGACCTTCTCCATCAATTTGCGGGCAATCACGTCCTTGGGGCTGTCGGGCCAGCTTTCGACGCCGTCCTTGGTGACAACATGGAACGCGTTGTTTGCGCCGCCCATCACGTCGCCTGAAACGTCATTCGCGACGATCCAGTCGCAGCCCTTTTTGGCCAGCTTTGCGGTCGCATGTTCGACAATCTTTTCGGTCTCTGCAGCAAAACCTATCAGCAGCTTAGGACGTTGTTTGTGCCTAGCGAGACTTGCAAGAATGTCAGGATTCTCGGTTAATGCGAGCGGGGGAATATCTTTGCCGTCTTTCTTGATTTTTTGGCCGGGCGCATCGACGGCGCGCCAGTCTGCTACAGCGGCAACCATGATTGCGATATCCACAGGCAATGCCTTTTCAACCTCGGCCTGCATCTCCAATGCCGTTTCCACATCGATGCGGATGACACCGGGCGGCGTTACCAGATGAACCGGGCCGGCCACTAATATGACTTCTGCGCCCATGTCGGCGGCAGCCGCCGCAATCGCAAAACCCTGACGCCCCGATGAGCGGTTGGCGATATATCGCACAGGATCGATCGCTTCATGCGTCGGGCCAGCCGTCACAAGCACGCGCTTGCCGAACAGCGGTCGGTGGTTGATGTCGGCAAAGTCGGGCTGCGATTCCAACGCGGTAGCCCCGGCTTTGGTAGATGGCGCACGGCCAAAGGTCAGCGTTGCATCAAAGCCCTGTCCCAGCATCGCGCAAATCCGCTCAGCGACCGCAGGCGGCTCGGGCAGGCGTCCGGGGCCAAACTCGCCACATGCCATTGCGCCTTCGTCGGGATCCATAATTGTCACACCGTCTGCGCGCAGCTGTTTCAGATTACGCTGCGTCGCCGGATGGTTCCACATCCGCACATTCATTGCAGGCACTGCGAGCACGGGCTTGTCTGTGGCGAGCAATATGGTTGTTGCCAGATCATCAGCGATGCCAGCGGCCATCTTCGCAAGGATATTTGCGGTAGCGGGGCAAATGACAATCAGGTCGGCCTGACGCGACAGCTGGATATGTCCAATCTCGCGCTCTTCCTTAAGGTCGAACATGTCGCCATAAACCTGATCCTCGGTCATTACGCCCATCGACAAGGGCGTCACAAATTCGGTGGCGCTCTGCGTCATGACTGCGCGCACTGCAACGCCTTGGCGTTTCAGCAGGCGCACCAGTTCGAGCGCCTTGTAAGCCGCGATTCCGCCGCTTACGATCAGAAGGATGCGCTTGGTTTCGGTCATCGGGCTATCCTAACGCCCACATTGCAGCGGCACCAGCAACACTTGCCGCTGTGGCAACTGCAAAATAGCGCCAGCCATTGCCGCTTCCGCGCCGTTCCCACACTAGCTGCACGGGCGGCAAGGGCGGGGCCTCTGGCGCTCCGCCTTTCTTGGGGAGTTGCTCGTCCAACCGTCGGATGAGGTCGGGGATGAGTTTCAGCGTATCGGCCTGTTTCCTGATCCCGTCGGCGAGCGCCGCCTCCGGTCCGAGTTCGCCGCGAATCCAGTCGCGGACATAAGGCGCCGCGACATTCCACATATTGATATCTGGGTTAAGTGAAGTCGCGATACCCTCGACCATCACCATCGTCTTTTGCAGCAGCAGCAGGTGCGGCTGGGTCTGCATGTCGAAGTCGCGGGTGATTGCGAACAGGCTGTCGAGCATCTGGCCGACTGACAATTCGCTCACTGGCTTGCCGCGTGTCGGCTCACCCACGGCCCGCAGCGCGGTCGCGAATTCGTCGACATTGTGATAGCTCGGCACATATTGCGCCTCGAAATGGATTTCGGCGACGCGTTTATAATTGCCGGTGGTCAGGCCGTAGAGAATCTCGGCAAGCCAGAAGCGAGCCTGGCGATTGATCCGGCCCATGATTCCGAAGTCGATGGCGACGATTGTTCCGTCGGCACGGACGAACAGATTGCCCTGATGCATATCGGCGTGGAAAAAGCCTTCGGATATGGCTTGGCGCAGGAAGGTGAGCACTAGCTTCTCGGCAAGCGCGTTCAGGTCATGCCCTGCCGCTCTCAGGCCTTCGACATCGGCAATCTTGATTCCATCCACCCAATCGAGTGTAAGCACGCGGCCGGATGTTCTGTCCCAGTCAATCGTTGGAATGGCATAGCCGTCAACCGCGACCATCGCGTCCTGAAGTTCCGACGCGCTGGCGGCTTCGCGGCGTAAATCGAGTTCGCGCAAGGTCCAGCGTTTGAGATTGGCGATGACAAGTTGCGGACGCAAACGCGCCGCCTCGCCGCCTAAAGCCTCCAGATGTGCCGCCGCCCATTCATAGGTTTCGATATCGCGGGCAAATTGTTCGCGGATGCCGGGGCGAAGGACCTTGACCGCAACGTCTTTGCCTTCGGTCGTACGGGCGCGATAGACTTGCGCAATCGAGGCAGAACCAACAGCAACGGGATCGATATGTTCGAACAACTCAGCGGCGGGCTTGTTCAAGCTGGAATTAATCTCAGCATAGACCAGCTCAAACGGAGAAGGTGGCAACTGGTCTTGAAGGGTCAGTAAGTTATGCGCCGGTTGCTCACCGATAATGTCGGGGCGGGTCGCCAGTGTCTGTCCCAGCTTGATTGCCGCCGGACCAATCGCCCGGAACGCACCGGCATAGTCTGGAATCTTGGGCTGAATTGTGCCGATACGCGCGATCCGGCAGAGCCGTTTGACTTGCGGCGGCGTATTGCGGTCAGCCTCAATGGCGCGCAGCGCGCCATGCCGCGCGAGGATGCGGCCCCATTTGAGCAAGCGAAAGATGTGGGTTGAGGGCCGTGTCATCTGGAGCGGTATTAAACCTTCCAGCCGCTATGTATGGCGACCAACCCGCCCATTATTGGCTCGACCTTGGTCTGCACAAAGCCTGCCTCGCCGATCATGCGTTTGAAATTCTGCATATCCGGGAAACGCCGAATCGATTCGACGAGATAACGGTAGCTGTCCTCATCACCGGCAATCGCTTTGCCAAGTTTGGGGACGAGCTTGTCCGAATAGACGTCATAGACCTGAGCCAGCCCCGGCCATTCGACAGTCGAGAACTCGAGGCAGAAAAACCGCCCGCCATAGCGCAATACGCGATGTGCTTCTTTAAGTGCAGCCGGAATGTCCGTCACGTTGCGAATGCCAAAGGCGATGGTGTAGGCATCGAAATGCTTGTCCGGGAAGGTCAGCGTTTCCGCATTTTGCGGCGACCATATCAAGCTGTCGATGCCGCGCTTTATCGCGCGGTCCATTCCCACGTCGAGCATATCTTCGTTGATGTCCGACACTGTCACCCGCGCGCCCGACTTCTCCATGCGAAACGCAATGTCGCCGGTGCCTCCAGCCATATCGAGGATGTCCTCGCCCTCGCGTGGTTTTACGCGGCGGACGAACTTGTCTTTCCACAGCCGGTGCATGCCCCCCGACATTGCATCGTTCATGATGTCATATTTGCGTGCAACATTGGAAAAGACATCACCCACACGAGCGGTCTTTTCTTCTGGCGTGACCTGTTCATAGCCAAAGGATACGGTTTCGTTCATGGCACAGCCTCTAGCCAAGTGCCGCGCGCCTCGCTAGCGGATTCGCATGCCTGAATTACCTGAAGTGGAAACCACCGTCGCAGGATTGCGCAAGGTGCTAGACGGCGAGACAATTGCTCGTGCCGAAGCCTATCGCGCTGACCTGCGCTGGCCGATGCCGGTCGATTTGCGGCAGCGGTTGACTGGCGCGCGGATAACCGGCCTGTCGCGCCGCGCCAAATATGGGATGATCCATACCGACCGCGAGGATGTGTTGATCTTTCATTTAGGGATGTCGGGCCGCTGGCGCGTCGATCCGACCGAGATTGAAAAGCACGACCATTTCGTGATTGAAACGGGCGCGGGTCGGCTGGTGGCGCTCAATGACCCGCGACGGTTTGGATCGCTCGACATTTCACCGGTTTCTCAGATTGAGGTCTACAAACCCTTTGTCGGAATGGGGCCTGAGCCATTATCGGATGGTTTTGATGCCGCTGCATTGCAAGCGGCGCTTAAGGGACGCGCTGCGCCAATTAAGGCGATGCTGCTTAACCAGAACATCGTTGCAGGACTCGGCAACATCTATGTGTGTGAGGCGCTGCACATGGCCGGTATATCGCCGAGCACCGTTTCAGCGAAAATCAGCAAGCCGCGCCTGGAACGGTTGGTGATATCGATTAAGGAAGTGCTGACATCCGCGATTGCTGCTGGCGGTTCGACGTTGCGTGATTTTGCCGCGCCCGATGGCGAGCTTGGTTATTTTGCGAAAGACTGGCGAGTCTATGGTCGCGAAGGACAGGACTGCTTATGTGGCGCGGCCGTGCAACGCCGCGTGGATTCGGGCCGATCCACCTTTTATTGCGTAAAATGCCAGCACTAGCGCGGCAATTCGAGGTTGACGAATTTATGAGGCAACGTTAAGGGCCGCACCTTCAACGGGCATTCCTTGTACGGGAACCCTCATAAACAGCGAAATTCGAGGACTAAAATGGCAAATACGCCGCAAGCAAAAAAGCGTATCCGTCGCAACGCGCGTCGCACCGAAGTCAATGGCGCTCGCGTCAGCCGTATTCGTACTTTCATCAAGAAAGTCGAAGCCGCGATTGAATTGGGCGATAAAACTGCAGCCACTGCTGCGCTTGCTGCAGCACAGCCTGAGCTGGCACGCGGCGTTTCGAAGGGCGTGTTTCACAAGAACACCGCTTCGCGCAAATTTGGCCGCTTGACCAAGGCTGTTGGCGGCCTCGCTTAAGCCATAAGATATAGGTCGGCTTGTCCGGCTTTGAGACGACAAACCCGCCGCAATCCCGGCGGGTTTTTCTTTTTCAGTTTTGTGACAGTCCAATGACAAGCATTTCCCACGATTCGGGAGGCTGCTGACTCGGATGTGGGCAGAAAATACAAGTAAAACAGCGCCGTAAAATTTAATTTACGCATTTGCTTGGCTTGCGCCGAGTCAATGCCATTTATTTCATTTTTTTTGCAAGGCTGCTCTTGATCGACTCGTTTCTTGACGTCTAAGAAACCATTTCCAGCATCGCGTGACGACAGTCGAGCAGTGCCTCACATTGAGATTTGGACACAGATTGCGCTCCATTTGTTAGCAAATGGGCGAGGGGTGTTTGTGGTCTAATTTCCGGGGCATATAGCACGCGGTCGCATGTTGCTGGAATGGGGTGGAAAAGAGGGGCAGGCAAAAAGGTGACCGGTAATATTCTCGTATCGCAAAACAGTTCCGGTCAGTCAGCAGGCAGCAACGCCGCTCACGCATTGAACGCACGTTTTGATTCAGATTGGCAGACCATCTCGTCCGGCTTGCGCCGCGATCTTGGTGCACAAATTTATGGTCAATGGATTCGCTCGATTTCTTTAGGAGATTTTTGCGACCTGACCGGCACGCTTGAATTGCTGTTACCATCAGAATTTTCGGCAAGCTGGGTCTCGGACCATTACGCCGACCGGTTGCGTCTCGCCTGGGCCGCGACAAACAATCAGGTTAAGCAGCTTAAAATCCGCACACGCCCCGGCGCGGCGCGCGTCGAGATGCTTCGCCCTTCCGGCGTGACCGAGCGTCCAGCAGCACAGCATATGGCCGAAGCCCTGCCGGTGCGGTCTGCGCTCGATCCGCGGATGACATTTGCCAATTTCGTCAAGGGTCAGACTAATGTGCTGGCGCTAAGCGCTGCCGAGCGTGTGGCGTCGAAGGACAAGCCTTTGTTCAATCCGCTCTATCTGCAAGCGGCAACGGGTCAGGGCAAAACCCATCTGATGCACGCAATTGGCCACGCTTATGCAGAGGTTAATCCTGAAGCGCAGATAATCTATATGTCCGCCGAAAAGTTCATGATGGAATTTGTGACCGCGATGCGGCGCAAGGAAGTCATGGAGTTTAAGGCACGGCTGCGTGCGGTCGATGTGCTCCTCATCGACGATATCCAGTTCATCATCGGCAAGGTGTCGACACAGGAAGAGTTCCTGCACACCATCGATGCCATCATCGGCGCGGGCAAACGCCTTGTGGTTGCTGCCGACCGTGCACCACAGGCACTGGACGGCGTTGACCAGCGTATCTTGTCGCGACTGTCGATGGGGCTGGTAGCCGATATCCAGCCTGCCGACCTCGAACTTCGCCGGTCAATCCTCGAGCAGCGTCTGGCGAATATGCCTGAGGCGCAAGTCGGTGAAGATGTGGTCGAGTTTCTCGCCCGCACCATTAGCCGCAACGTCCGCGAGCTTGAGGGCGGGCTGAACAAGCTGCTTGCATATGCTCAACTGACCGGAAAGCCGGTTACGCGGGTGCTGGCCGAAGAGCAGCTGAAAGACATCCTCAGCGCCTGCCGCCGCCGGATTACCATCGATGAAATCCAGCGCGCGGTGTGCGAATATTATCGCATTGACCGCAGCGAAATGTCGTCGAAGCGCCGCGCGCGTGCCGTTGTTCGCCCGCGTCAGGTCGCGATGTATCTCGCCAAGGTCATGACACCGCGCAGTTACCCGGAAATTGGCCGCAAATTCGGTGGTCGCGACCATTCGACGGTAATCCATGCTGTGCGGCTGGTCGAAGGCTTGCGCGCACAGGACAGCGATATGGATAATGATGTCCGTGCGCTGCTCCGCCAGCTCGAAGCATAAGCACAACATTTCCACCCCTTTTCAATAAGCTTTCCACAGCTTATCCACGTTCGCTCGAGGATTCGGAAAGGTGGTCATGGTAAAATTCTGCACGGCATGTGGCGCAGCCAATCCGCCCGATTCCCGTTTCTGCGGCAAATGCGGAACTTCGATTGCAGCGACATTGGCAGCTTCCGATGTTGTTCCCGAGCATCCGGCACCTGAAACACCGGTACAGCCGGTCCAAACTGTGCTCGATGATAGGCTTTCGTACAGCGATGTGGCTTCAGAGCCATTTGAAGATGCACCTAAACGGCCGTGGATTGTACCTGCTGCGATCATCGCGACGCTAATTGTCATTGCCGCATTATATTACTGGCTGTTCCTCGCAGATGACATGCGCGAGAGCGCCGGCGATCCCGAAGTCTCAAGCGAAGCTGGCACGAGCGTCGAAGCCAAAGCCTATTTCGCGATGACCGAGGCCAATGTCCGCGATAAACCGACAACGGTCGACAGCAGCATATTGGGGAAAATGCCGCGCGGGTCGCAAGTTACCGGCGTCGTCAAGCTTGGCGCGGACGGAAAAAGCAGCTGGCTTGAACTGACCGACGGCAAAGGCTTTATCGCCATGGTCAATCTGGCAGATAGCGAGCCGCCTGAAATCACAAAGACGTTAAGCAACAAAATCTGGGTTGCGGACGCTGCGCTTGACATCTGGTCGACTGCTGACACCAGCGGGAGCTTGCTTGAGCGCGTCAGCGAAGGCACTAGGCTGACCTTGTCCGGGCTTACCGCCAATGACTTTATCGAAGTTAAACTGCCCAAAGGTGGGGTCGGATATCTTGCTGACGGAGCTGCGATACTGACGCGCCTCGGTGGCAAACCCGTGGCCATTAGCTTTAATCCGCAACGGTGCAGTTTCGGCGGGGAACTGGATGCAGAGTTTACGAAAATCGGAAATCGGCTTCGTGCGCAATGGCAGGCTTTGGAAGACAAAGAGTTTGTCGACGATGAGGCGCGCCAGAAAGCCTACGCCGCTTCAGAAGGAAAAAGCACCTTCGTTAAATTGCAGCGATCATTCGAGGGTTTGTCGTTGACCGGGATTGCCCAGCATTACGAATCGCAGTCGGTCTATTTCGCCGATCCGCCGTCCAAAGTGATCGACGTCTTTCGCTCGAAAGGATTAGCCATCGGCGGAGACGGCACTTTCCCTGCGAGCGAATTCTACGCGGCCATAAGCGCCACCCGTGGAGAGGGTGCCGCTTATGGTAAATCGGAACTTGGCTGCGGAGTTTAGGCCTTACCGTTTTTCTTCAGGCGCAACCGAAATCCGTACCGTCTCGCCGCTATTTCCGGGAAAACCGGTGAACATCGCTTCCACCAGGTTGGGCACGAGATAAGGCAGCTTGTTCGAACGCGACTTTGCTTCAGCCTTGCCCTCGAACAGCCTTTTATTATCGCCGTTCCGGTCGATCTTCATATCAAGATTGGCGGTGTACACGGTGAAGCTGTCGACGTCATATGGCCGGTTAAACCCGCTATAGAGGAACGGGTCGTAATAGCCTGTAATATAACGCGCGCCGCGACGCGTGCGGACAATATAGGGGCGGTAGTAGCTGCCATAACCCCAATATGGATCATAAAACGGGTCTTGACGCACAACGGTGCGTTCCTTGCCCTGATCGACCTGATAATTCAGTGTCACGGTCATATCGGCGCGGCCACCAGCGGCAGGTATATATCCGATTTCCTGTAGCTCGGTCGCGACAAGCGAAGCGTACTGGCCAAATTCGATGCCACCTTCGTTTGCCGGGTCAGCTGCACGTATTGCAAAACTCTGTCCTTGCGGCGCAGGCAATTCCTGAAAACGGGAGACATCGGCTTTGAACGGTGTGGCGCATGCACCCAGTGCAAGAAGAGCGATAGGTGCCAGAAAGATTGCGACTTTGTTTTTCATGTCAGTTCCTCATGCGACGGCATGCTGCCATCCTATACAGTAACGCAGAAATTCTAATATAGTTTCGCTGAACTTCGGTTGAACGACGTGGTGCTACGATTCAGCGCAGGAGACCCAGCGCGGCATATGCTGCCTTCAATGTCGGCGTGCCCAATTCGCGTGCCTTAGCTGCACCTTTCGCAAGTGCGGCATCGATCTGTTCATGATCGTCCTTCAGCGCATTGAAGCGTTCCGAAATCGGCCGGAAATTTTCAATGACCAGTTCGGCGAGCGCAGGTTTGAATGCGCCAAATCCCTGACCGCCGAAACGCGAAAGCGTGGCATCGACGCTTTCCTCGGCAAAAGCGGCATAGATACCGACGAGATTTATCGCTTCAGCACGCCCTTCGAGCCCGGCTGCCTCCGACGGCAACGGTTCGGGATCGGTCTTCGCCTTTTTGATTTTCGACAATATCGTCTCGGCATCGTCGGTCAGGTTAATCCGGCTCATATCGCTGGGATCGGATTTCGACATCTTGGCGCTTCCATCACGCAAGGACATGATGCGCGCCGTTTCCTTGGGAATGATCGGATCGGGCAAAGTGAAAATGTCGGTCCCATTGCCGAAATCATTGTTGAACTTTTGCGCGATGTCGCGAGCCAGTTCGAGATGCTGTTTCTGGTCTTCCCCCACCGGCACATGCGTTGCTTGATACAGCAAAACATCGGCAGCCTGCAGAACAGGGTAGGTGAACAACGCGATGCTCGCACCTTCCCGGTTCTTGCCCGACTTGTCCTTGAACTGCGTCATGCGGTTCAACCAGCCCATGCGGGCGGTACCAGTCAGCAGCCATTGGAGCTCAGCATGCGCCGGTACCTGCGCCTGGTTGAACAGGATCGACTTGTTGATATCGAGCCCACAGGCGATCAACGCCGCCGCCATCTCGCGGGTGTTTGCGGTCAGCTCCGCAGGGTTGTGCGGCATCGAAATCGCGTGCAGATCGGCCAAGAAATACAGGCACTCCATTTCGTCCTGCATTTTCACCCAGTTGCGGATTGCGCCCAGATAATTGCCGAGATGAAGATTGCCGGTGGGCTGGATGCCGGAGACGACGCGCATATTTTTACTCGCTCGAAATAACCGTCGGCGCAGGAGCACGGCGACGTAAAAGGGTTTTCAGTTCGCTGATGCGATAGGCACCCAGCAACAAAATCGCCAGTGCATAAACGGCACCGCCGGCGCTCACCAAAACCGACAGAACGGCTACTCTGCGCCATAGTCCGGTACCGAGATTTCCCTCTATCAGTTCGTTACCGAACCAAAGCGCAATCCCCATAATGATCGCGGCAAGCCCGATACGCCAAGCCTTTTGGCGCAACCGGCTATCAACCTGTATGTGCCCGCGTTTGCGCAGGGTGAGCCACAGCAACGCCACATTGACCCAAGCCGAAATTGCCGTAGCAACTCCGACGCCAATATGCGCCAGCGGCCAAATCAGGATGAGATTGCCAACGAGGTTAACGAGCATCGACCACAAAGCCAGCCGAAGCGGGGTTTTTGTATCGCTACGCGCATAGAAACCGGGTGTCAGGACCTTGATTAGCACATATGCGGGCACCCCTGCCGAAAATGCCATTAAGACCGCGGCAGTGCCAAGCGTATCTTCTGGCGTAAACGCCCCATGCTCGAAAACGCCATGGACGATGGGCATCGCCGATATAATGAGCGCCACAGTTGCAGGCATCGCAAAAAACAGCGCGAGTTCCACCGCCCGATTTTGCGTATCCGACGCCGCTTTGCTGTCGGCCCCGGCGATCTGCCGCGACAATGCCGGCAAAATTGCGGTGCCGATGGCAATGCCGATAAGGCCCAATGGCAGCTGGTTGAGCCGGTCAGCATAATAGAGCCAAGATACCGAGCCTTCTGGCAAAAAGCGCGCCGCGAGGGATGTTGAAATCAACAGGTTGAACTGGATTGCGCCCTGTCCAATCGCGGCAGGTGCGATCAACGCCAGCATGACTTTGACATCGGGTGTGAGCTTTGGAAACGATAGCTTCAGGCTCGCCCCGGCACGGTGGCACGCCCACATCAGCCATAATAATTGCATTGCGCCTGAAACAGTTACCGCGACCGCTTGCGTTGCTGCGGTTCCAACCGCGCTGTCGCCTCGAAAAAATATCAATGCGATAATCATGCAGATGTTGAGTAATATCGGTGCCGCTGCGTTGACCCAGAAACGGTTCAGCGAATTCAGTATTCCACCAAGTAAAGAAACCAGCGAAATCAGCCCGAGATACGGAAAAGTAATAATCGTCAAATGGCGTGCAAGCGCGAATTTCTCCGGCCCGCCGTCAGGAAACCCACCGGTCATCGCCCAGACAATCGGCCCGGCGGCAAGCATCATGATGACGGTGAAGATGACCAGAAACGGAAACAGCACCGACAAGACCTGACTGGCGAATTTCCGCGCGACAACTAAGCCAAGGTCTGCCTCTTCGCGTTCGGCCTCGGTCATTTTCTTGTTGAACAAAGGAACGAAAACCGCTGCAAACGCGCCTTCGGCAAATAACGCGCGGAACAGATTTGGCAGCCGCCATGCTATCAGGAAAGCATCAGACGCGAGACCTGCGCCGACGAACCGCGCCATCAGCATGTCACGAACAAGTCCAAGGACGCGGCTGACCAAGGTCAGCCCGCCTATGGTGATGCTGTTGCGGACCAGGCTCATTTATCTACCTGGCGGTCCGATTTTTACGCTTCGCCAGCGGGCTGTGTCTCTGCCATTTGCTGGGCCTGCGCGATTTGCTGCACGTAAAGTGCGTTGAAATCGATCGGTTCGAGCACCAGCGGCGGATAACCTGCGTCACGCACGGCATCGGCAACGACGCGGCGCGCGAAGGGGAACATCAGGCGCGGTGCTTCGCCGAAAAGGAAAGGATGGGCCTGTTCATCGCTGACATTCCGCAACCCGAACAATGTGCCGTAATCCAGCTCGACTGAGAAATGAACGCCATTGTCGCTCTCGGCCTTTACAACCATCTTGAGCGCGACTTCATGGACTTCCTCGGTAATCGCATTGACCTGAATGTTCACCTGCACGTCGATTTGCGGCTGGGCATCCCACTGAAAACTGTGCGGCGCTTGTGGATTTTCGACCGACAAGTCCTTGATATATTGATTCAACATGCCAACCGCTGGTGCGGTATCTTCGCCATTGGCTTTAACATTTTCAGAAACGATGGTGCCTGCTTCTTCGGCCATGTGATGTCGTGCTTTCCTGTTGCTTTGGTGGTCGCTAACCCCAGCGCCCCTTATCGGCGTCGCGCCTAGCAGGGGCCATCAAAAAGGGCAATCGCAACGTTGCTTGCGGCAGCTTGCATTTTTCTTTGGGTAAAGCCCTTTGAAACCATGCCGGATAATGCTTATATGGCTGATAGCGCGGAGCCGGGCGAAATATATTTCGCTCTGCTATAACCATTCGCTCACTGTTTTTGGCTTAGGCTGCTTTCGGGCCCTTAGGAGGCGTTGTGACATTTACCATAGTATTGCTTGCTCTTGTTGCGGCTTTCTTGGGGCTTCGCCTCTATTCGGTGCTGGGTAAACGCACGGGCCATGAGCAAGAACCTGTGGCACGCCAGCCGATAGATACCATCGCGCCGCCGATGATGCGGCAGCCTCTGTCAGGCGGTGATTCGTCTGCGTCCTTACCTCAGGGTGATGCTTCAAATGTGGATCTCGCGGCACAAAGCGGTCTGCGTTCAATCGCCAATGCAGATCGCACGTTCGATGCTGGTCTTTTCATCGAAGGCTCTAAATCGGCTTACAAGATGGTGCTTGAGGCCTTTTGGAAGGGCGACAAGGAAGCGCTTCGTTTCCTGTGCGACGATGATGTCTATGACAGCTTTGCTGAAGACATAGACGGTCGTGAAGCACGCGGCGAGACGTTGGAAAATCGCCTTGTCCGGATCGACGAAGTGCGCGTAATCGATGCGAGCTTCGATCATCCGATGGCGCGGGTGACAGTTCGTTTCGATGCCGATATCGCCGCGATGATCAAGGACAAGGACGGCAACGTTATTGGCGGCTCGATGACCGACGCGGTCGAAACACACGATATCTGGACCTTCATGCGTGATGTGAAGTCGGGCGACCGTAACTGGAAGCTTGACGAAACCGACTCGGTCTGATTCACCGGCGCGATGAAACGCGCCCTGTTATCGCTCACCCTGCCTGCAATGATGCTGTCCGCCTGTTCGGGCGGCATCATCCCCAATGGCGGGCCGACAATGCCGACTTCGCCTGTTGCCGACAAGGCCGCCAAACCGATTCCTTCGACGCCTGAAGCGACGCTGCCGTCTGCGCTGCCAACGGGCGATGGAACGACTGCCGTAACACTGGGCGTTGTGCGCGGCCCGGAAATCGGATCGCTCAAGGTCGATGCGCGCAGGGCGCAGCTGGCGATGGACAGCTTCCGTACCAGTTGCCCCGGCCTCGTTCGTCGCACCGACAATAGTGGCCTGACGCAAGGCGCTGACTGGATTCCGGCGTGTGACGCGGTCAAAACCTGGAGTGGCGATGCCATTTCCTTCTTCGCCGCACATATGGACGCAGTGCAGGTGGGTGACGGCAAGGCATTTGCCACAGGCTATTTCGAACCGGAGATTGCCGGTTGCAAGACGAAGCAGCCGGGTTGCGAAGTACCGGTGTACAAGCGGCCCACAGACCTGATTGATGTGGACCTCGGCCTGTTTTCCGAAGACCTCAAAGGCAAAAGCATCCGCGGCAAAGTCAGCGGCACGAAATTCGTGCAATATGATGACCGTGCGGCAATCGAAGGCGGGTCGCTCCAGGGGCGCGGACTGGAAATCGCTTATGCTGCTGATGTGGTCGAATTGTTCTTCCTGCAAATTCAGGGCTCCGGACGGCTTAGGCTGCCGGACGGCGGCGTTATGCGCATCGGCTATGACAGCCAGAACGGGCGCGGGTACACCGGCATCGGCAGGCTGATGAAAGATCGCGGCCTGATTACCGACGGGTCGATGCAGGGCATCGTGGCCTATCTGCGCGCCAACCCCGAAGAGGGCCGGAAAATCATGCAGGAGAATAAAAGCTTCATCTTCTTCCGCGAACTGACCGGTGCCGGGCCGAACGGCGCGATGGGCTATCCAGTTGTGGGCGAGGCGAGTGCAGCAGTCGATGTAAAATTCATTCCGCTCGGCGCGCCGCTCTGGCTGTCAATGGATCGTGCTGAGCCAAACGGTATCTGGATCGCGCAGGACACAGGCGGTGCAATCAAGGGCGCTAATCGCGTTGATACCTTTTGGGGCGCGGGCGACCGCGCGCGGGGCATTGCTGGCGGTATGGCCGCACGCGGCGCGGCCCTGATATTCCTTCCAAAGGCTGCGGTCGCGCGGCTTATTCCCTGATTCATGGCCCGCCGCCTTGACCAGCACGAAAAGGCACTTTGGGGAAAGGTAATGGCGACGGTACAGCCGTTGCATAGCGCGAAGATTGAGCCTGTCGTTAAGAAAACACCCCCGATTCCGAAACCCGGTCGTGTCGATCCGAATCCCGACATCTCCAAGGCGCGGATAGCCTCCCGAAGCATATCTAATGCTCGCCCAGCGCAGAAAAAAGCTCCGCCAAGTTCCAGTCTGGACGGCCACTGGGACCGCCGCATCAACCGGGGGGGCATCGTCCCCGACATCAGTGTCGACTTGCACGATGCCAATTTGTCGCGTGCCTATGCGCGGCTGGACGGGGCGCTGGAACAGGCAGTGGCACAAAAGTTCAAGGTCATTTTACTGGTTACGGGCAAGCCCCGTGCGCATGATCGTGCTGCAGGCGAGGGCAGAGGCGCCATCGCTGCAGTTGTGCGCGACTGGCTGGCAGCATCGCGGCACGCGCGGCATATTTCAGCCGTACGTAACGCGCATCCCAAACATGGCGGGACTGGCGCGCTGTATATTGTTCTAAAGGGATAGCATTTTGGTCGCGACGCGCCGGTAAATCTCGGTCAGCGTATCGAGGTCAGCAATCGCTACCGCTTCGTCTAGCTTGTGCATTGTCGCGTTGCACAGGCCAAATTCAACCACCGGGCATATCTTGGTCAGGAAGCGCGCATCGGACGTTCCACCCGTGGTAGACGGCTCAGGCACCACACCAGTCACAGCCTCGGCAGCCTCCGAGATGGCTGCTGACAATTCGCCCGGCGGGGTCAGGAAAGCCTCACCCGAAATCATCGCCGTCAAAGTACCCCCGTCGCGCTCCACCAGTTCGCGGATTTGCGCCACCAATGCTTCGCCACTTTGCAGGTCGTTGAAGCGGATCGAGAGCCGCGCTTCGGCCTTTGCCGGAATGACATTTGTCGCTTTGTTGCCAACGCTAAGGTCGGTGATTTCGATATTGCTGGGTTGAAACCAATCGGTGCCTTCATCCAGATGAATAGCTTCAATCTGCGATAATATAGCTACCAGCTTTGGTATCGGGTTATCGGCAAGATGCGGGTAGGCGACATGGCCTTGCGTGCCTGCCACCGAAATCCACATATTGACCGAACCGCGCCGACCGATTTTCATCATATCGCCCAAACGGTTGACGCTGGTTGGTTCACCAACAAGGCAGGCATCGGGAATTGAGCCGCGCTTTTGCATATGGTCGATTAGCGCACGGGTGCCGTAAATCGCCGGGCCTTCTTCGTCGCCGGTGATTATCAGGCTCACGGTGCCTGCGTCGGCGGGTATTTGGTGTAACGCTGCAACAAACGCCGCGATGCTGCCCTTCATATCGACCGCACCGCGACCGTGGAGCATCTCGCCATGAATTTCGGGTTTGAACGGGTCGCTATGCCAGCCTGCACCTGCTGGGACGACATCCACATGGCCAGCAAAAGCGAAGTGACGTCCCGGTGTTTCACGGATAGCGAACAGATTTTCAACGGGGGCACCATGCGCGGGATTGTCATCGCCTTCGCCCGCCAGGAAACGCTCGACCGCGAAACCCAGCGGCGTCAGCATCGCCTCCAACGCGTCGAAGACCGCGCCGCTAGCGGGCGTCACGCTCTCGCACGCAATCAGTTGTTTGGCGTAACTAAGGGCAAGGCTGTCGGTCATTGGACCGCAGCGTTAAGGGCTTATTTCTTACGAAACAAGTCAGACAGCGGTTTTTCGCAACGCTTTCTCGGTGAATGCAGCATCACCTTCTACCGCGCCGACAATTGCGACGCTGCCATCCGCGTCACGGCGCGCGACCAGCAAAACAAATTCCTCGCCTACGCCAGCAAATTCGCTGAGATCACGTTTCCGGGCCGAACGCAAACGCGGGCGCGGGTCAGCCGGCGTGGCCGCGACGTGCTGGCCTGATGCAACTTTGCGTGCGCGGCGTTCGGCGGCGACAATGCCTTTCAGCCCGCCATCGTAATTCGCAAGAATGTCGGCAAGTCCGCCCATTGGGACGGCATTGCGGTCGGCAAATTGTAGCGCGGTGGCAAATTCGGTCAGCCGGGTTTTGTCATATCCGGCACCGAAAATCAACTTCACTATCGGCGTGAACGGCGCGCGTTCCTGCACCGTAAGTCCTGCGTCACCGAGCATTTCCGCATAATCATCCGGATTTTTCGCCGCTACCAGCGCAAAATCGTGCGCGCGGCCAATTGCTTGGTACAGCGCGTCGCGTGTGCGCTGATCCGCGTCACGTGCGCTGTTGGCGCTTTGCCGTGCAGCGTCAAGCCAGTCGGCGAGCGACGAATTTTCGTCGGGCTGGACTTCATCAAACGCAAAATCTTCGCCCAGGATCAGCTCGTCGGCAATCGGCATATCTTCCAAATGACCGGCTGTGGGCCCATCAGCCCAAACAGGAACATACTCCTGGCGAGGCGGGCTAACTGCGAGCGCCTGTTCGACTTCAAGTTGCAACGGCTCAGCGATTTCTGCCGAGGCGGATTCCTTCCAGTTGATTACACCATAGATAAAATCGATGGTGTCGTCGTCCGATGAATAGGGCAGCAGGATGCCGCGATACATGATGTTGATGCCGCGATCATTGATGAATTCGGCCTCAAAACCGATTGGCGCGCGGTTGGCGATAATCTGCAAATAATGGTCGGTAATACGCGACAGCAGTGAACGGCTGGGCACTTGGTCGAGATAGGTAACATCCTCGTCCAACCCACATTCGGTGCGCAGCTTTTCTCCGAGATATTCAATAGACGGATTTTCGATGCCAGAGGTAAAGTCCAGCAAGACACTGAAATCGCGGAAATCTTCTACCGAAGAAGGGTCGAGCTCTTCGATGCATGGATAATTTTTATCGTGCAGCTGCGCGGTCCAGAAATTATATGCGCGCACCTGCATGCGGCGCTCATCGCCAGACACCACAGGCGGCGGCTCAATCGCAGCGTCTTCCTCTTCGAAAACGGTATAGCCCGGCAAATCGGCATTATAGTCCGATCCAAAGGGTTCAAATCCGCGCAAATTATCCATCTCTTGGTCCTGTCGATGCCAGTCGCGACTATTCTGTCACGGTCACATTGCCGTGGGATGGTTAAAATGGCGTAAACTTTTGCCAATATCGGAATAGGTTTAGTGCGTGCCATGGGGCGTTGCTGCCGTGGACATTATGATCCGGGGACAGACGAATGACGGCTCGAAAGCTATTGCAACACTCGCCCCAGCGCATCGGCCCAGCCCGTTAACCGGCTTTGTCGTGCGTCTGCACCCAGTTGCGGCGTGAAACGCGTGACCCCGCCGCGCATGGCTGTTGCATCCTCTAATGACGCATAAAGTCCGGAACCAACAGCTGCCAGCATCGCGGCACCCAGCGCAGTTGTCTCGATGAAGGCGGGCCGCTCGACATCAATCGCCAAAATATCGGACAGATCCTGTGCCATCCAATCGTTTGCAACCATGCCGCCGTCAATCCGCAGTTCAGCCCAATCGGCACCATCGGCCTCAAATGCGGTTTTCAAATCGTGCGTCTGGTGCGCCATAGCTTCCAGCGCGGCCCGCGCGACATGCGCTTTTTTGGCCGAAAAGCTCAGGCCGCTAATGCTCCCGCGCGCATTGGGTTGCCAGTGCGGCGCGCCGAGGCCTGACAGGGCAGGGACAAGATAGACACCTCCATTATCCGGGACGCTCCGCGCCAGCGGTTCGGTGTCAGCGGCGTGCTCAATAAGGCCAAGTTCATCGCGGAGCCATTGAATGAGGCTACCGGCGACGAATACCGAGCCCTCAAGGGCATAATGACGCTCTCCATTCAACTGATACAGAACGGTTGAAAGCAGCCGGTTTTTCGATTGGCGCAAGGTCGTGCCCGTTTGCGTCAGGACGAAAGCGCCAGTACCGAAAGTAGCCTTGGTCTGGCCGATATCGAAACAGCCTTGGCCGATTGTGGCTGCCTGCTGGTCGCCCGCCATGCCCGAAATCCTGATCGCCCCCCCGAACAGTTCGGGTAATGTTTTGCCTAAATCACCCGCGCAATCCGTAATCTCAGGCAGGATGTCGCGCGGGATTCCGAATAGTTCGATGAGGCCATCATCCCATCCGCCACTTCCGATTGCCATCAAGGCGGTGCGCGATGCGTTTGTAGCGTCGCTGATATGGCGCCCGCCGGTCAGGCGATAGACGAGATAGCTCTCAACCGTTCCCACCGCCAGATTGTCGCCCGCCTCCTTCAGTTGCGGCCAATTACGCAACGCCCAGCCGATCTTGGAGCCCGAGAAATAGGGGTCGAGCAATAAGCCGGTTTTGGCTTGAAGCACGGGCTCTTCGCCTGCCTCTTTTAGTGCTAGGCAATCCTGCGCAGTTCGCCGGTCCTGCCAGACGATCGCAGGTGCCAAGGGCTCACCTGTCCGCCGGTCCCAGAATACAACAGTCTCGCGCTGGTTGGTGATGCCGATGCCTGCGATTTTATCCGCGCCGCCCGCTTGCCGGACCATCTCTCGTGCGCACTCGAGAGTCAGGTTCCAGATTTCGGATGCGTCATGCTCGACCAAACCCGGTGCCGGGTAATGCTGGGTCAGCGGTCGCTGACAACTGCCGAGCGCCTTGCCATCTGCCGCGAATAGCACCGCACGCGTCGAGGTCGTGCCTTCATCGATAACGAGTAAATAATCGCTCATGCTTCAACCGCCGCCAGACGGCGTCCCTCTCTACTCCAGATAAATACCGCGCGGTTGCCGAATACAAGCCGGTTCACCGCCAACGCCATAATCACGCACGTCACCAACACGATAGCCATCACATCGATATAGTGCAGCCATGCAATTCCCATATGTTGATAGAATGTCTCACCCGCGTACAAAGTATCGGGAACATACAGAATGAAGTTGTGAAACGCATAAAGTGCAACGCCCCACACCAGCCCTGCAATCGCTGCACGTGCATCCATGTTGCGGAACAGCAGCCCGGTAATAAACGCCGACAGGATTGGCATCGATGAAAGCCCGTTCAGTTGTTGCAACAGATTGATGATGCTTTTGGCATTCTCGAATACCGGCACTAGCAGAATAGAGGTGATGGTCAGCACAATCGAGACGACCGCCGCCAACCGCCAATGATTGGCGACAGGACGAATAAACTTGTCGTGAAAGTCGACTGAGTAAAGTGCGACCGAGCTGTTCAATATCGCGCTCGTATGCGCGATGACCGCCGCCATCATCATGGCGGCAAAAGCTCCCGACATCCAGCCGGGGAGGACGTGCGCGACCAATTTGCCATAGGCGGCATCGCCGAGGCTGCCAAAGAGTTTGAAGGCAACAACGCCAGGGATAACAACGATTGCAGGGATAATGAGGATGCGAACAACGGCGGCGGCCAAAACGCCTTTTTGTGCCTCCTTTACCGTGGGTGCGGTCATCGCCTTTTGCGTAATATTCTGGTTGGTTGACCAATAGAAAATCTGGATGAAAATCATTCCCGTAAACAGCGTATGGAAGGGAATGGGGGATTCGATGCTGCCGATCATTGATGTGCGTTCGGCGGGCACCGTGGATAAATCAAAGCCAACTGCGGCAAGTGCCAGTATGACCACCAGAAATGCGATGGCGAGAACGCCAATGCCGGAATAGGTATCCATAACCGCCACTGCGCGCAGACCTCCGGTGATGGTATAGATAGCCGCAATAATAGCCATCGGTACGGCGAACCAGAGTAGCGACCAATCGACACCAAACATCGATTTCAGAAAAAGGCTGCCCGAATAGAGCGCAGCGGGCAGGTAAATCAGAATGTTGCCGATCAGAAACAGCGCAGAAATAACGGTCCTTATGCTGCCGCCCTTGTATCGGCGCTCAAGCAATTCAGTTACGGTGGTGCAATTATTGCGATAATAAATCGGGACAAAAACATAGGCTAGGATCATCAGCCCGACAAAGCCCGAAATCTCCCACCACGCCAGAAGCAGCATCTGGTTGCCATTCATACCGACCAGCTGCTCGGTTGATAGATTGGTGAGCGTGATGGAGCCTGCGACAAACAGCCATGTCAGCCCGCCGCCAGCCAGAAAGACTTCTTTGGTGGAGCCTGCATCTTCGGTCCGCGTCGCGCCTTTGCCGTGGACTTTCCAGTAAGTGAGCCCCGCGATCAGCACCGTCAGGGCGACGAATATGCCGATCTGGCCAGCATTACTGGAAATTTCGAACATCTGCTCTCCCCCGACATTTCTTGCAAAGCTTTGCACTTGCGCTTTTTGGTTATTTGCGAAACTAGACGGCTATGCAGGAAAGACAACCGGACAAATCCGGTGCTGGGATTTTGACGGAGTGAGATGTGGACCATTTGCGAATTGATGCGCTCGACGTCTCGGTGGCCCTTGCCTGCGCGCTAGGCAAGCCGCTGTCGATTATTTACTGGGGTGCCTTGCTTCCTCTCGGGGTGGCTGGCGCCGAGCTGGAGCAGCTTTCGCTCCGTCAGGGGATGCATGGTGTGGCCGACACAGCGCTTCCGCTTTCATTGGCGATGGAGCCGGGTTTGGGCCACCCGATGCTGCAAGGCTTTGCCGCGCATCGCGAAGGCAAAGACTGGGGCAGCCTGTTCGAGGTGTGCAAGGTACAACGGTGTGTCGACGGTGCCCGAATTATCTGCCGCGACGAGCGGACAAAACTTGGCTTGGAATATGGTCTTGAGCTCGACCCGATCACCGGAGTTCTGCGCATATCGTCGATACTGACCAATTATGGTGCGGCGTGCCTTGACCTTAATGACATGGCCACGGCTTGTTTGCCAATTCCAGCATCGATGACCGAGATCATTGGTTTCACCGGGCGTTGGACGCAAGAGTTCGGGCAGGAGAAAATGGCACGTCCTGAGGGCACCTATTTGCGCGAGAACCGTAGCGGGCGTACGTCGCATTTCAGCTATTCTGCCGTGTTGCTGGCCAAAGCTGGCACCGATGAGGGTTCAGGCGAAGTTTACGGACTGCATCTGGCGTGGAGCGGCAATCATCGGCTGCGCGTCGATACGCTCACCGATGGCCGCGTGGTGGCCAGCATGGGCGCTTTGCTCTTTCCCGGCGAAATCCGGCTGGCGCCGGGCGAAAGCTACGCTTCGCCCGAAATCATCGCGGCCTACAGCGCCGCTGGGTTCAGCGCGCTTAGCCGGAAGTTTCATGCGCATGTAAGGGACAAACTGTTACGCTCAGCAATGCGCGCCAAACCAAGGCCTGTGCATTATAATACGTGGGAAGCGGTCTATTTTGATCACGAGACCGATAAATTGAAAGAAATCGCCAACCGCGCTGCCGCGCTCGGCGTCGAGCGGTTTGTGCTCGATGATGGCTGGTTCGGCGCGAGGCGCGACGATACCGCCGGGCTTGGCGACTGGTTTGTCTCCGATGCAGTTTATCCCGAAGGCCTGAAACCTTTGATCGACCATGTAACCGGCCTTGGCATGGAGTTCGGCATCTGGTTCGAGCCCGAAATGGTCAACCCCGACAGCGATCTGTACCGCGCGCATCCCGATTGGGTGTTGCAGGTCGAAGGCGTCGCACAGGTTCCGTTCCGGACGCAATATGTGCTCGACATTAGCCGCGCGGAAGTCGCCGACTATCTGTTCGAGCGGATCGACGCGCTCCTGAGCGACCACGATATTAGCTACATCAAATGGGATATGAACCGTGACCTCAGCCATCCCGGCGGAGTGGACGGGCCTCCTCGCGCGGTGGTGCAGGTGCATGCGCTTTACGCGCTGCTCGATCGCATCCGCGACGCCCATCCTAACGTTGAAATCGAAAGCTGCTCATCGGGCGGCGCGCGGGCCGATATGGGCGTGCTGGCGCATAGCGATCGGGTGTGGACATCGGACAGCAATGATGCGCTCGACCGGCAGCATATCCAGCGAGGCGCGAGTTTCTTCCTGCCGCCAGAGATATTAGGATGCCATGTCGGGCCCGCGCATTGCCATGTGACCGGACGGCGGCTGTCGATGGCGATGCGCGCGGCGACCGCGCTGACCGGCCATATGGGTCTTGAACTCAACCTGCTTACCGAGCGGCAGACCGATCTCGATCAGCTAAAGAGCGCAATCGCCTTGCACAAAAAGCATCGGACATTGCTGCATGACGGCGATCTCTATCGGCTGGATACCGCGCCGCAGCATCTGGCGACCGGCGTCGTATCGCGTGACAAATCGGAGGCTTTGTTCAGCTTTGCCTATTTGGCCAGCGATCCACATGTCTTACCGGGCCGACTGCGTTTTGCAGGACTGGACGCACAGCGAGATTATCGCCTCAAGCTCGTCTGGCCAGAAGGATGGCAGGCGGTGAAGGCGCCCTCACTCGTTGAAAAGCTCAACCTAACCGGGGAGGGCACGGTGTTTAGCGGCGCGGCACTTATGCAGGCGGGAATGCAATTGCCGCATGCGCAGCCCGAAACGTGCTTGCTATTCTATCTCTCCGCAAGCTGAAATCCGGCGACCCGGTCCTTCACGCTTGCCAGATCCGCGACGAATTTCTTGCGCTCCAGCTCGGCTGCTTCGGCGTCGGGTAAACGAAGCAAAAAGCTGGGATGGATGGTGACGAGCACGGGAACGCCCTCAAGGCTCTCGAAAATCTGACCGCGATTGGCGGTTATCGGAATATTCTTGCCGGTAAGACTGCGCGCTGCAGTTGCTCCCAATGCGACGATCAGTTCGGGTTGCACCAGATCAATCTCGCGTTTTAGCCACCATCGGCAATGGTTGATCTCGCCGATGTTGGGCTTGTCATGAATGCGGCGCTTTCCTTGAGGTTTGAATTTGAAATGTTTCACTGCGTTGGTGACGTAGGCTTTCGCACGGTCGACGCCAGCCTCAGCCAGCGCGGCGTTGAACAATTGACCAGCAGGGCCAACGAAAGGTTTCCCGGCCATATCCTCCTGATCGCCCGGCTGTTCGCCGACAAACATCAATTTGGCATTATCGGGACCTTCGCCGAAAACCAACTGTGTCGCCGGTCCATAAAGCGGGCAACGACGACACCGTGCCGCCTCCGCATGAAGCGAAGCGAGAGTATCGATTGCTTGCGGCTGAATTTCCCGTTCGACCATTGCCACTTCCCTGTTCCTTGCCGACTGGATCAGCTCCGAAACCAATGCGGTTTCTGGCATATTGTGCCAGTATTTCTTGGGCATTTCCTTCAGCATCGCCTTCACTTTCAACCGCGCTGGATTGAAGATTGAGCCATAATAGGTCTTCCACTGATCCTCGATAATGTCCTCTGACGGCGCATCTTCCTTTCGTGCCGCTGGCCCTTCGTGAAGTCTGTCCTTGTCCCAATGGATAGACAATTGGGGAGTCAGGATAGACCATTGCATCCCGGCAAAGCGGCGCACGAAAAAGGCAGCATTGGTCCGCACGATATAATGTTCAGGCTCAAACCAGGCGATAAAATGCTCCGTCCCGTTCAGTTCGATACGGCGAAAGCGGACGAAGGCGCGCATCTTGTGGATGTCGCGCCGTACGGTCTTGGCCATTAGCTCAAGCTTGCGGAGCAACGGATCGGTCTGGTCGCCCATGTGCCGCCGCCCCGTCTTGAGGTCGATGAGCAATTGATAGAGCAGCCCAAAGCGTTCGGGATCAGAATGGCAGATCACGGTACGCGACAATTCGGCAAAACCCTTCGGTACGCCAATTGTCGAGGTTTCGATTGCGCTATCGGGATTGGCAAACAGGTCAGTTTTCTGCTCCCCGACCTGCCAGAGTATGTCGGCAGGCCGCGCACCAAGGCGCAGCAGCCCGCGACACTGATCGCGCCATCCGTCGAAGTCATCCTCTGCGGCCAAGCGCGCCGTAATCATCCGAACAGTTCCAATTGCTCAACCTTTGGGGCAATGGTTGCGCGCAAATGCTCCATGTCGGTGAGGCCTCCCGGACTCCATCCTTCGGCCACCAGAAATGGCCGGATTTTGGTAATCGAAACCGTCAGCCGTCCAACATCTTCCAGTCGCAATCGCCGCCAGCGCCGTGCCTTTATGATGGCATCGACCGCTTTGGTGCCAAGGCCGGGGACGCGCCACAGCATCGCCTTTGGCGCGCGGTTCACGTCGACCGGAAACTGCGCACGATGCTTCAATGCCCAGGCAAGCTTGGGATCGATATCGAGCGGCAGCATGCCGTCCGCCTCCGCCGCATCGACCACCTCTTGTGGGGCAAAGCCGTAAAAGCGCATCAGCCAGTCGGATTGATACAGCCGGTGCTCACGCATCAGGGGTGGACGCTGCAGCGGCAAGACAGCACTCGCATCGGGAATCGGGCTGAACGCCGAATAATAGACACGCCGCAAACCAAATCGGTCATACAAGCCATTGGCGCGGCGGACGATGTCGCTGTCGGTCGCCGCGTCTGCCCCGACAATCATCTGCGTCGACTGACCTGCGGGTGCAAAGTTCGGCGCGCTCTTATATTTCTTTTTGGCGTCCTTGCCGTCGAGGATCGACATTTTCAGGCCGCCCATCGCGCCTTCGATCCGTTCTTCAGATTTTTCGGGAGCCAGCGCGTTTAACCCGGCGCGAGTAGGCAACTCCACGTTTATCGACAAACGGTCCGCATGCCGCCCCGCCGCTTCCAGTAACTCGGGATCCGCGTCCGGAATAGTTTTGAGGTGAATATAACCGCGAAAGTAATGATCCTCGCGTAAGCTCCGCGCGACTTCGACAATCTGCTCCATCGTGTAATTCGAGCTTTTGATAATCCCCGAGGATAGGAACAACCCTTCGATATAATTACGTTTGTAGAAATTAAGCGTCAGGTCCACCACTTCTTTGGCCGTGAACTTCGCCCGCCGCACATTCGAGCTTTTGCGGTTGATGCAATAATGGCAGTCGAAAATGCAGCTATTGGTAAGCAGGATTTTGAGCAAAGAAATACATCGACCATCGGGCGCATAAGCATGGCAGATGCCCATGCCTTCGGTCGAGCCGATTCCGCCCGATTTGCTGCTCGACCTTTTGACCGTGCCCGAAGACGCGCATGACGCGTCATATTTGGCGGCATCGGCAAGGATGGCGAGTTTTTCGGTGATTTGCATTTGCGACATATGTTCCATATATGTTCTATTCAACGGAACGTCCAGTTAAGTTGCTGGTTTTTTGTTCAACTCATCCCATAATGGCTTCAGGAGTTCTCCCATCGCCCGTACCGCTGCCCAACATTGGATCGAACCGCACCCGCACGGCATTTATGTAAAGCCTGCGGATATGTGGATCGACCCGTCACGGCCTGCAGACCGCGCATTGGTGACGCACGGCCATGCGGACCATGCGCGCAGTGGGCATGGAGCGGTGTGGGCAACGCCCGAGACGCTGGCGATTATGGCATTGCGTTACGGGACCGAAATGGGAACGCCGGTGGCTTATGGCGACGGATTTGAAGAACGCGGGGTGAAGATTATTTTTCATCCAGCGGGGCATGTGCTGGGTTCAGCGCAGATCTTGCTCGAACATGCTGGCGAGCGGGTTGTGGTGACCGGCGATTACAAGCGTCGCGCCGACCCTACGTGCGCGGCGTTCGAACCAGTGCCTTGCGACGTTTTGATAACTGAGGCGACATTCGGATTGCCAGTATTCACACACCCGCCGATTGAAGGGGAAATCGCCAAACTGCTCGATGCCCGCGAAGCCAATCCTGAAGGCTGCGTTGTGGTCGGTGCTTATGCGCTTGGCAAAGCGCAGCGGGTGATCGCTGAGCTTCGCAAAGCGGGATATGATGCGCCGATTTACATTCACGGCGCGATGCAGAAAATGTGTGAATTGTATGAAGCGCATGGCGTTGCGCTTGGCGAGCTGGTGATGGCCACGGGGTTGGCCAAAGGTGAGTTGAAAGGTGCAATCGTGGTTGCGCCGCCCTCTGCCCTGAACGACCGTTGGGCACGGCGATTGCCCGATCCCGTAACTGCGATGGCATCCGGCTGGATGCGCGTCAGGCAGCGCGCGCGGCAGAAGAATGTTGAATTACCGCTGGTCATTTCGGACCATGCCGACTGGAATGAACTGACTGAAACGTTGCTCGAACTGCGTCCGTCTGAAACTTGGATCACCCACGGCCGCACCGATGCGCTGGGGCGGTGGTGTGAATTGCACCAGCTAAAAGCGCGCGCGCTTGATCTGGTCGGCCGAGAAGAAGAGGAAGAGGCCTGATGGAGCGCTTTGCTGCTCTCATCGACGGGCTGGTTTACACCCGTTCGCGTGATAATAAGGTCAAGCTGATCGCGGATTACCTGCGCGATACGCCCGATCCCGATCGCGGCTGGGCGCTTGCGGCACTTGCCGGAACGCTGAGCATCGCAACGGTCAAAAGCACCGCTATCCGGGCGATGGCCGACGAGCGTTTTGACCCTGCCTTGTTCCGGATGAGCCGCGATTATGTCGGCGACACCGCCGAAACGGTCGCCTTGATGTGGGACCAGTTGCCCCATGTGGCTGGTACCACGCCGCCGACGCTGGGCGAAGTCATCGACCTGCTCGACAGCACCAGCCGCGCCCGCGCGCCGATGGTCTTGGCGGAACTGATGGACCGGCTCGATGCCGATGGCCGTTATGCGCTACTTAAGCTCGCGAGCGGGGGGATGCGCGTCGGGATCTCGGCGCGGCTCGCAAAGACCGCCTTTGCGCAGAGCTTCGGATTGAGCGTCGATGATGTCGAGGAAGTCTGGCACGCATTGCGCCCACCTTATGCCGAGCTGTTCGCTTGGGGTGAGGGCAAAACCGAACGGCCAGATCCATCCGAGACTGCCTTTTTCCGTCCCTTCATGCTCGCGCATCCATTGGATGACGGCATTGTCGACTTGGCGGATTTTGCTGCTGAATGGAAATGGGACGGCATAAGAATCCAGATTACCGCGACGGGAAGCGAAACGCGTCTGTTCAGCCGAGGTGGCGATGAAGTTTCGGCGGCATTTCCGGAAATCGCGGCGGCGTTTGAGGGATTGGGAGTCGTCGATGGCGAACTGCTCGTACGAGGCGAAGTTCAGGGCGGGGAGGCGGCAAGCTTCAATGCGTTGCAGCAGCGGTTGGGCCGCAAAACAGTGACAGCCGCAATGCAGGCCGAGTATCCGGTATTCGTGAGGTTATATGACATTTTGTTCGACGAGACGGAGGATTTGCGAGCAGAGCCCTGGCATCAGCGCCGTTCGCGATTAGAGGCTTTTGCTAGCAAGTTGAACCCTGTCCGTTTCGACCTATCCGCAATCATCGAAGCTCGCGATTTTGACCATCTAGCCGAAATTCGCGGAGGTTCGCGTGACGCCGCAATCGAAGGCGTGATGCTCAAACGCCGTGACGCGCCCTATCTGGCTGGTCGCAAGGTCGGTCTCTGGTACAAATGGAAACGCGAGCCCTTGGTCGCCGATTGCGTGATGATGTACGCGCAACGCGGCAGTGGTAAACGCTCATCATATTATTCCGATTATACCTTCGGCTGCTGGGGCGAAGACGGCAGTTTGCTGCCCGTGGGGAAGGCCTATTCCGGTTTCAGCGATGAGGAACTGAAATGGCTCGACCGCTTTGTCCGCAACAATACGGTTGCGCGGTTCGGGCCGGTACGTGAGGTCGAAAAATCGCTGGTGCTTGAAGTAGCCTTCGACGCTGTCCACGAATCCAAGCGCCATAAATCAGGCATAGCGATGCGCTTCCCCCGGATTTCACGCCTGCGCCGCGACAAGCCCGCCGATGAAGCCGACCGTGTCGAAACGCTGAAGTCGATGATCGGTTAGAGAAACGCCTTCACATCAGCCATGAAGCGGGCGAACTGATCGTGGTGGAGCCAATGTCCCGCATTTTTATATTCGACGACTTTGGCGGTCGGGAAATGTTCGATCCGACCATCTTTTTGTGGATTGGAGGCCCAGCTATTCTCGCCATATAGCATCAGCACTGGGCAGGTTATCGAATGCCAGATAGCTAGCAAATCCTCACGCGGCATGTCGAAAATCGCCCAGATGTTGAGGTAGTTATCGAACTTCCAGCTCCAGGTGCCATCTTCGTTGCGGCTGATGCCGTGCACCGTCAGATGCCGCGCTTGCTCATCGGTCAGATAGGCATTTTCGGATTTCATCCGCTCATATGCGGCCTCGATATTGGGATAGCGCTTGGGCGTGCGACCGGCAGCATTGCGCTTGTCATCGATCCACTGCCGAAAGCGCTTCTGGATTCCCAAAGCGTCGCGCTCGGCCTGCATTGCGGGAGACAGTCCAAGGCCTTCGATGTTCACAAGCTTTTTGACATTTTCCGGATACAGTCCGGCATAACGCGTTGCAATATTCCCCCCCATCGAATGCGCGATGATGCTGACCGGTGCAAGGTTCAGTTGATGGATCAGTTGCGCGATATCGTAGACAAATGCCGACATCTCGTAATTGCCGTCGGGCGACCAGGCGCTGTCGCCGTGGCCTCGTAGGTCTGGTGCAATAATATGCCAGTCGTGGCGCAATTCTTCCGCCACCCAGTCCCAGCTGCGCGCATGATCACGCCCGCCGTGGATGAGCAGTAGCGGCGGCGCATCGGCATTGCCCCAATCGACATAATTGAGCCGAAGGCGTTGTGAAATGAAGCTGTTGGTGATCGGGCCGTGGAGTGTCATTCCGCAGCCAGTAATTCCTCGGCCCCACCGAGGTCAACCGATACCAGTCGGCTAATCCCCTGCTCGACCATTGTCACGCCAAACAGGCGGTGCATCCGGCTCATCGTCACCGCGTTGTGCGTAACGATCAAATAGCGAGTGTTGGTTTCGCGGTTCATTGCATCGAGCAAGTCACAGAAGCGTTCAATGTTCGCGTCATCCAGCGGTGCGTCGACTTCATCCAGAACGCAAATCGGGGCTGGGTTGGTCAGGAACAGGCCAAAGATGAGCGCCACCGCTGTGAGCGCCTGTTCGCCGCCCGAAAGAAGCGTCAGCGACTGGAGCTTTTTACCAGGTGGCTGGGCGAAAATTTCAAGCCCCGCCTCCAGCGGATCATCGCTGTCGATGAGCGCAAGATGTGCCTGACCGCCATTGAACAGTGTCGAGAACAGGCGACGGAAATGTCCGTCAACGGCTTCGAATGCAGTCAGCAGGCGTGCGCGGCCCTCCCGGTTGAGGCTGCCAATTGATCCGCGCAGGCGGTTGATGGCGAGCGTAAGTTCTTCGCTTTCGGCTACACCGGCGCTTTGCTGCTCTTCCAGCTCGGCCAGTTCGTCGGCAGCAATCAGGTTTACCGGACCGATTCGCTCGCGCTCGTTCTGCAGCCGGTCGAGCCGGGCTGACTCGGTGGCTGCATCATCCAATGCTGTTTCGTCGAATTCGAGCTTTTCAGGCAATACCGGCGGCGGGCATTCGAAGCGCTCGCCAGAGATCCGGCCCATTTCGACTCGTCGCTGATCCTGATTTTCAGCGCGTGCTTCTGCCCCGGCCCGCGTTTCGCGAGCGGTCGACAGCGCTTCGGCAGCGGCAGCGAGATCGGCCTCAAGCACTTTCAGAGCCGCTTCACTATTACTCTCGGCAACTTGTAATTGCGTGAGTTTCTCGCCCAATTGGTTTTTGTCGGTTTGAAGCGCTGCAATTTCGTTTGCCAGAATGTCGGGCCGCCCCGCCATCGCTTCCTGCTCGGCGGCAATTTCAGCGGAACGTTTGTTCATTTCCGAAATCCGGCGCTCCGCCTCGCCGGCTCGCTCCTGCCAACCGCGGATTTCCGCCATCGCGACGGCACGCCGCTCGCGGCTTTGCGCGATGCGCTGTTCTAGCGCGGACAAATCGGCTTGGCTGCAAATGAGTAAATGGCGGATCGCTTCGCTTTCTGCCGTTAGCTTGCGAACGAGTTCCGCATGGTGCGAACCGTCGGGTAGGGCGCTCCTTGCGGCTTCAGCAACATTTACGTCGGCATTGGCAGCTGTCAGTTCCTGTTCGCTCAACACAATCCGTTCGGCGAGCGCGGCGCGGGCGCTCTGCAACCGAGCCAGTGCATCTTCAGACTGATCGGCGGCACGCAGCGCCTGACGCAGTTCGCCCTCGCGCGCTTGCTGAGCCGCTGTGGCTGCACGATATTCTTCCTGAGCAACTGCAATGTTGCTGACTAATTGCTCTAGTGTCTCGGCCTGAATGGCCAATGCCGCCTCGGCGGGTGCGATAAGTTCGGCCAATTCGGCAAGGCGATTGGCGCGAATGAGCTGCTCTGCGGTCGTCGCCCCGTCATCATCGGCGACAAATCCGTCCCAACGGCGCAGTTTACCATCGCGAGTGACCAGCCGTTCCCCCGGTCCAAGCGCTTCGCCATTATCCACATCAACCACACGCACCAGCGATAACCGCGAATGGAGCTCCACTGGCGCTTTGACATGGTCGACAAGACATGGGCCATCAATTTGCGGAATGTGATTTGCGCCGCCACGCCAGCGGCGCCCGGTGTCGCCGCCAATGCCGGCATTGGCATCGTCGCCCAGAGCTGCTGCAAGCGCACGTTCGTAACCCGGTTCGACAGTAATGCGGTCAATAGCGGCATCGCCGCTTGATTTGGCGAGGGCTCGTTCGAGCGCACCTTGTTCGGATAGCAAAGCAGCAAGTTCGGCCTTGGAGCTTGCGAGCGTCGATTGTGCTGACTCGCGTTGTGCGGTGAACTCGGACCTGCGGTTCTCCGCCTTCGCTATCGAATTAGCGCCAGTTTCCAGCTGCGCCTGCAAAACCGTAACAGCGCTCTGCGCCGCAGATTTTGCGGACTGCAGTTCACTTTCATCGCCAAGCCCAACCTGCTCGTTCGCAAGCCGGGCAGAATCGCGCCCGGCCCTATCCGCGCGTGCGCGCGCACTGGCCAAAGCTGCGTCGGCGACGCGTATTTCGGCATCGGCGCGCGCTTGCTCTGCCGCAGCTCTGGCAAGTGCAACTTCGCTTTCGCGCACCTGTCGCTCGGCATTTTCTGCAACGCGGATAAGGGCAGGACGTTCGTCTTCTTGAGCCTTGATCTGTTCGGCAAGCGTCACGCTCTCGGCCTGCAGCCGTGCAAGGGCATCAGCGGCATCATGGGTAAGCTTCCCTTCGCGCGCGCCATCGTCGGCCATCCGCGCCGCCTGCGCCGAAAGGTCAGCCTGCCTCTGGATAATGCGGTCGCGTTCGCCCGTCAGTTGCACCAGCCTGTTGGATAAGTCATTTGCTGCATCACGCGCCGCCATCGCCACCGAGCGGGCCTCGGCTAATTCGCGAACGGCCGCCTGCTGTTTGTCGGTCAGCTCGCGCTGTGTTGTACTCGCCTTTTCCACAGCGGCGGTTGCGCTATTGGCCTCGGCGCGCGCGGTATCTGCAGCGGCCTTCGCCTCTTGCCAGCGCACGAATATCAGGCGTGCTTCGGCTTGTAGGATTTCCTTGCTCAGCTTGCGATAACGCTCGGCTTGCTTGGCCTGCCGCCGCAGCGCCCCGGCGCGCGCATCCATATCGGCGAGTATTGTCGCAAGCCGGGCCAGATTGGTTTCGGCAGCGCGCAATTTTTGCTCGGCATCTTTGCGGCGAACATGAAGCCCGGAAATCCCTGCGGCTTCTTCGAGCATCTGCCGCCGTTCCTGTGGCTTGGCTGAGATAATCGCGCCAATGCGCCCTTGGCTGACCAACGCCGGAGAGTGCGCGCCGGTTGCAGCGTCAGCGAAAATCAGTGCGACATCTTTTGCCCGCACATCGCGGCCATTGGACCGATAAGCTGACCCTGCGCCGCGCTCGATCCGCCGTGTTACTTCCAGTTCGTTGTCATCGTCATTCGCGGCGTCGCCAAGTTCGCGCTCGGCCAATATTGTCACTTCGGCAAAGTCGCGCGCGGGCCGTGAGGCGGTTCCGGCGAAGATAACATCTTCCATGCCCGCGCCGCGCATGGACTTCGCACTGCTCTCGCCCATAACCCAGCGGATGGCTTCAAGCAGGTTGGATTTGCCGCAGCCATTGGGGCCGACAATCCCGGTCAGGCCGCTTTCAATGCGAAGTTCGGCGGGCTCGACAAAGCTTTTGAAGCCGACAAGTTTCAGCTTCTTTATGCGCAAGGGATTTTGCCTCTTGCATGGCTAGCGATGTCTGGCCCCCCCGGTACCATTCTATCTCGCGCCGGCTTCAACCAGCTTGCTCTTCACCTGAACCCACGATCCAGCGTCGATTTTTGAGCCGTTAAGCAGGAAGGACGGTGTGCCGGTTACGCCGTCGTCCTTGCCACCCTTCTCGGTCAGCTTGATCATCTCATCGATTGCCTTCTGATCGGTCAAACAGGCTTTTGCCTGATCTTCGCTGATCCCGCGTGCTTTGACGAATTCAATCAATCCCATTTTCGTACCGAGCAAGGTAGAAATCTGCGCAGGCGTCATTTTCTGCATCGCCTGCTGTTCGGCCTCGGTTACCGTGCTGATCTTGCTCAACCAGCTTTCTTGCTCTGCATAAAGCTGTTCGGTAAGCGGGAAAAAGGCTTCCGGGCCGCTACACTGCGCGAGCAAAAATCCAGGGATATCCTGCACGCCGTGGACCAAGAATGGCCGGAATTCCATCGAGACCACGCCGGTATTCACAATCTCGTTCAGCTCTTCGGTTGATTGCACCGAAAACTGCGCACATCCAGGGCAGCTGATTGCACCATATTCGACCAGTTGTAGCTTGGCATCGGGATTACCCATTTTGTATCCACCGAACTCGGTCTTGCTCACCACGTCTGTCCATGCTTTGCCAGCCGGGGCCGCAACCTTGGCAATTGCCTCGCCCTTGGGCGCTCCAGTTGAATCGCCGCTGCCACAAGCGGCTAGCGCCAATGCTGCAGATGCTGCGATAAGGATGGATTTGATACGCATAGGATTTCCTTTGGGTTGAGAAAATATCGTTATTTCAACTTCGCTTTCAATTCTGCGAAGCTATGGACGTGGTCCTGCAAGACGCCGTTGATCATGAAACTCGGTGTCCCAGTCACGCCTGCTGCACTGCCCGCGTCGGTCATGTCTAACACGGTTTTCAATGCTGCCTTGTCGGCGAGGCAGGTCTTGGCTTGTGCAGGGGTAATGCCGCGTTGTTGCATGATTGGACCAAGGCCGATTTCCGAATATACACCCGTCATGAAACCGGCATAATCTTCTGACTTAAGCTTGGCCTGCGTCGCGGCGCTGATATTCTTGGTCTTTCCCAGCCAAACGGCTTGGGTTGCAAACAGATGCTTTTGGTTACCAAAGAACTTGCCCTTGCCACCGCACCGGGCAAGCATCGCGGCTGTCAGGTCGATCGGGTTCAGGAGAAGGTTGCGGATTTCAAGGCTGGCTTTGCCCGTTGCGACATATTGCGCCTTAAACGCTGGCGCTTCCTTGATTTCAAAATCAGCGCAATGGCCGCACGTATAGCTCAGATATTCCACGACTTTGTCAGGCGCTGCGGGATTGCCGACGACATGCGCGCCCTTTTCTGTGACGTTCACAGTTGTCAGCCAGTTGCTTTTGGCAGGTGCTGCCGTCGTTGCAGCCGAGAGCGCTACTGCGCCCAAAAGCGCCACGCCAAGATATTCTTTAAAGTGCGACATTGATCGTGTTTTATCCGTAAAACTGGGCCTTCGCATCTGGAATCACTTGACGTCTTTGGCAAGGCTTTTTGCAAGGCTTTCAAGTACCGCAAACAGTTCCGGATCGCCGATTTCGCGTAAAGATTCGCCGAGCTCCATCGGCACTGGCTTGAGAACGGGCGGCGCAAGCGTTTGTCTTGCCACGGGTTTCACCACCGCGCCCTGCCGGACCTTGATCCGCGCGACTGCCGCATAGCCGAAAAAGCGGTTCACGCGTTCGATGATTTCGGGGAGCACATGCTGGATCATCGTCGCATGTGCGCCTTCGACCGTGAGTTCCAGGGTACCTTCCGACTTCTTGCCGACTGGAAAACGGATTGATTCGGGGGCAGATACGGCAGCATAACGTGCGCCAACAATTTCGTCCCAGCGGCTGACTACAGAGCTTTGCACAAAACCGAAGCGGCGGAATGCAGCGCGGCCAATTTCGGGCATCAGGTCGGACACGGCACGCGCCTCGCCGCCCCGCGGGCGCTGATAGGGCTTCGGCACGACCTTTTTGGACTTGCCTGTACCCGATGCTGGCTTGCCTTTATCCATCCGCTCATCCATGCCATTTCCGATGGCTGCCGTCCAACAAATCGACCAGAAAACTGGGGATATCGCTGCGCTGTTGCTGGCGCATTATGACGTCCATGCGCGCGATTTGCCGTGGCGAAAATTGCCGGGGCAGGGCTTGCCTGACCCCTATCATGTCTGGCTATCAGAAATCATGTTGCAGCAAACGACGGTTGCCGCAGTCGGGCCTTATTTCCGCCGGTTCACCCAACAATGGCCGGATTTCGCATCGCTGGCGGCGGCCGGGGACGCTGACGTGATGGCGGCTTGGGCAGGGCTAGGCTATTATGCGCGGGCTCGGAATCTTGTGAAATGTGCGCGCGTCGTGGCGTCCCAATATGGCGGGCAGTTACCTGCTACTGAGGCAGAATTGCTCCAGCTGCCCGGCATCGGGCCCTATACCGCAGCGGCGGTCGCCGCCATCGCTTTCAGCCAGCGCGCGGTGGTGGTCGATGCCAATATCGAACGGGTGGTGTCGCGGCTCTTTGCAATCTCGACACCTTTGCCCCAAGCCAAGCCATTGATCCGTGAGGCTACCGACGCAGTTACGCCGGAGACGCGCGCGGGGGATTTTGCGCAGGCGATGATGGATTTGGGGGCAAGGATTTGCTCGGTCCGCAATCCGGCCTGTCTGCTGTGTCCGCTGAATAGTGGCTGCGCGGCGTTTCGTTCCGGTGCCCCCGAAGTCTATCCGGTTAAGCCTGCAAAAAAGACGAAGCCCCACCGCACCGGCACGGCCTATTGGGTGCAGCAGCGCGATGCCGTTTGGTTGGTAACTCGGCGTGGAACGGGTATGCTCGGCGGAATGCGCGCCTTACCCGACGACGGGTGGAGCGCGCAAAAAGACGGCGATGGCGTGGCTCCCTTTGACGCTGACTGGCAAATAATGCCGCGGCCTGTCGCACATGTCTTTACGCATTTCACGCTTTCGCTCGACATTGCCGTTACGGCATCGGTGCCTGTCGATTTTGAGCCAGAAGAGGGCGAATATTGGCCGGTAAAATCGCTCGACAACGCAGGGCTGCCCACCTTATTCAGCAAGGTAGCAAAAGCGGTAATCGCAACAGGCCAATAATCGTATCAGGCCAATAACCGCATCAGGAGAGTGACGATGGAAATGCAAGCAATTGGACAGAGCGCGCTGGGACGTCGCGGCTTTTTAAGCTTGGGCGGACGGCTCGCCGCTGCCGGGGCTGCCGCTGCTTATATCCCGTCTGCGGTCTGGGCCAAGACTGCCATTGAAAAGTTCCCGACCATTAAGGCCGAGTTTGACGCCTATGTGTCCTCGGGCAAGCTGCCGGGCGTACTCGCTGCCATCGGCAATGGCGGCGCTTCGCCTGATGTGATCGCGGTCGGTACAATTGCGCAGGGAAACCAAACGCCTGTAGATCTCGACACCTTGTGGCGCGTTTATTCGATGACCAAACCGATCACCGGCATTGCCGCCATGATTTTGGTCGGCGAAGGCAAGCTCAAGCTCGACCAGCCGATTGCCGATTTCATTCCCGAATTTGCCAATATGCAAGTGCTCACCGATCCCGATAACAGCTTGGCGTCGGTTCCGGCCAAAGGCCCGATTACCGTGCGCCATTTGCTCACTCATACGGCGGGCCTTGGTTATGGCATCATTACCAAAGGGCCATTGCTTAAATTGTATAACGAGCAGGGTATCAATCCCGCCGTATTCAGCCGCTTTCCGATTCCAGGGCAGCCGCTGCCTGCACCAACGCCTGACTTGGAGACATTTGCCGAGCGCGTAGCCAAGCTGCCCCTGATTGCCGAACCCGGCACCAAATGGAGCTATTCGATCTCGCTCGACCTGCTTGGACGAGTCATTGAAGTCGCCAGCGGTATGGATTTCGAGGCATTCCTCAAAACCCGCATTTTCGAACCGCTAAAAATGACCAGCAGCTATTTCCAAGTTCCTGCATCGGAAACCAAGCGCTTCGTCACCAACTATGCGCCGATGAACGGCATATTGTTCCCGGTCGACCCCGCGCCAACCAGCATCTATCTCGACAAGCCTGCCTTCGCTTTTGGTGGCGCAGGTCTGGTGTGCTCGGCCCGCGACTATGACCGATTCCTGCACATGTTGCAAAATGGCGGCGAGCTTGATGGCGCGCGGATCATGTCGGCTGAGACCGTGGCATTGGCGACGTCCAACCTTCTGCCAGCGGGTATCAAAACCGAAGGCACGTTCATTGCAGGGGCCGGCAATGGCGCTGGCGGACGCGTCGGCGTGGGTGCGTTCGAAGGCACATTCGGCTGGGGCGGCGCAGCTGGTACGGTCGCGTTCGTTGATACCAAGCGCAAATTACGCGCGGTGTGCATGGCGCAATATGTGCCGAGCAACGTCTATCCATTCCACGAGAATTTCGCGCAATGGGTGTTGAAAGACCTAGGCATAGCGGCCTAATCCAATGATCCGCCCAGGTTTTACAGGTTCTCCGCTCGACAGGGCAGATCGAGTCCGCAACGATGCGGAAGCTTATGGTGCTCTGCTTGTCGATTGGCGTGCGCGGATATTGGGGCTGGACGGACTTGATCCCGTTGTTGGAGCTGAAGGCGGTCTTCACTGGCATTCCTTCGCTGAACTGGAGGGTTCGGAAGAACTCATCTTGCTCGGGCTTTCCGACGGCAAGCCGCATTTCGTCTCGCTGGTGGAGGCGACGGGCGATGCGTTTCGTTCGCCTGCCATCTGGCGCGCTTTGTCGATGCTGCCTGCTGAAGACGCCGCGATCTACGGCACGGCGCGAAGCCTGATCGAGTGGCACAATGCGCACCGGTTTTGCGGGCGCTGCGGCCACCCAACCGAGCTATTTCGCGCAGGCTGGGGCCGGAAATGTGGTAATTGCGACAAAGAGCATTTTCCGCGCACGGACCCGGTCGTCATCATGCTCGCCGAGTATGAAGGCAAGGCATTGGTTGGCCGTCAGTCGCGCTTTCCACCTGGCAATTATTCGGCACTGGCTGGTTTCCTTGAGCCTGGGGAGAGCGTTGAGGAAGCAGTGCGCCGTGAAATCCATGAGGAAGCTGGCGTAACCTGCGGCGCGGTGCGCTATGTCACCAGCCAGCCGTGGCCCTTTGGCGGATCACAGCTGATGATTGCCTGCGTTGCCGATGCAGAAGGCGACGAATTGACGCTCGACACCACAGAGATCGAAGACGCGATGTGGGTGACCAAGGAAGAAGCGCGCGCCGCGCTGGAGGGCATTGACGGCCGGCGCTTCAACGCCCCGCCTCCATTCGCCATCGCACATAGCCTGCTGAAACATTGGGTGACCAACCTATGACTGAAACCGTTCCGCTCCGCATTGATATTGTTTCCGATGTCGTCTGTCCCTGGTGCATCATCGGCTACAAGCAAATCGAAAAGGCGCTGGCGATGCTCGCTCAGCCGGTCGATGCCGCCATCTGGTGGCATCCGTTCGAGCTCAACCCGAACATGCCGCCTGAAGGTCAGGGCGTCGCTGAGCATCTTGCACAAAAATATGGTGCGACGCCTGATCAAAGCAAAGCCAATCGTGACCTGATTGGAGAGCTTGGTGCGAGCCTCGGCTTTGAATTCGGGCGTTATGATAACCGGCGGATTTACAACACGTTCAAGGCGCACAAGCTTTTGCGCCGTGTGGCAGACGAAAAGGGTTGGCGCGAACAAACCGCGCTTAAACTGGCGCTGTTCGCCGCCTATTTTCAGGATAATCGCGATGTCAGCAATGACGACGTACTTATCGATGTTGCGGTCTCGACAGGTTGCGACCGCCAAGCTGTCGATGAGTGGCTAACCGATGAAACCCTGTCTAATCAAGTCCGCGTGGAGTTGGGCCATTGGCGCGACAACAATATCACGGGTGTTCCCGCCATCATCATCGATCAGCGCTTCATGATTCCGGGCGCTCAGGATGCACAAACTCTGGCAGACTGGATCGACAAGATTTTGGTCAAGCGCGCTGAGGCAGTCGCGGAGGCGGAAGCGACTGGTTAAACCATTCCCCGCTTGGTGATGTACCACATCGACGATGCCCAGTAGATACCGGTGATTGTCACAACGACCGCCAGCGGATCAAATGTCACGCGCAGACCGCATAAAGTGGCCGCGACCCATATGAATAGCAGTATTTCAGAGATCACGAATGCAGTTGCGCAACTCTCGCGCGTGACGCCGCGATAAAGTTCGTCATATTGCTTCCACAAATATGCCGATATCGCGGTTTGGGCGAGCATCGCGACGGCGACCCCCCAAAAAATGAGAATTTTTTGGCTATCGGTCGCCTGACTTGCCAGCGCCAACAACAGAAGCGCGGCGGCATAGATTAACAAACATAAGGATGACCAGCGGAGCATCGGCTTGACTTCGGAAAACTCGACCTCGCTTGTGCCTTCATGCCGATGGTTGGTCATGAATAATGTTCGGCTGGCCGACATGGCAAGAACAATCAGGGCTATCAGGCTATATATGGTGGCGAAGGTGAAGGCGATGATTTCGGGACCTGACAGCCTATCGAAGAGCGTGTCCAAATCGACAAAATAGTCCAATCCCATCATGAAAAGGAAACCGAACAATCCACCGCCGACCAGTTGGAACACAAACTTTTTGGTGCTCCGGCCTTCGCCGATTTCAGCCTGCTCCTGCTTGCCTGCCATCATTTACCTTCTCCTTTACCCGGCATCCAATCGTCGATGAAAATCGCGTCCACAGGAACACCGAACAGTTTCGACATTCGCATGGCAAGCGGGAGGCTGGGATCATATTTATCGGTTTCAACCGCGTTAATGGTCTGACGAGAGACCCCCAGTCGCAGCGCGAGTTCGCCCTGACTAAGGTTTTCTGCCAACCGAAACTCTTTGAGCCTGTTTTCCAACCACTTACCTTACATGATCCGGTTAATCCGCACCCTGTAAAGAGCTCTTTACAAGGTCGGAGTATATATGTCAAGAGCTCTTTACAAGCAGACTCGCTAAACTAGTCCCATTTTCATCAGATCACCTAACATCTTGGTTGGCATCTCGTCGCGGCCATCGGCATCTACCGAATCCATGTCCGGCGGAGCATCTTTTGCTTCCAGATAACGCCACCCCTGATGCGCGCGCTTGGGTTTTGAACGGACCGGGATCAGGCGCGGTTCGAGACGAATCCAATATCGCCCGCTGCCATTTTCCATGAATCCCAATATCGGACTGCGACCAATAATCGTGTGCGCGTGAATCCAGTACAAAGACCCGCCCTCCATTTCCGCGACGCGTTTTGGCAAATAGCGTGTGGTCAAACGCACCTCGCCGCCCTCGGCGTAAGCCGCGAGCCGCTGACGCAGGTGCTTCGGGCTTTCGGCGCCAAAGGCGATCTTGGTCATGTTAAGTGGCATATCTGGAATTTGGGAAGTGCAGCTTTACGCGACAAGACCGCTGGCAACGGCCAGTCCTAAAAATATCAAAAAGCCCATTGAATCGGTGATCATCGTAACGAAAATCGAGCTTGAAACCGCCGGATCCTGGTCGAACTTGTCGAGCAGTACAGGTATCAAGACACCCGCCAGACCAGCGAGCAGAATATTACACTGCATGGCCGCTGCTATGACCAGACCCAAGTGGACATTTTGAAACCATAGGGTCGCACCAAGTCCGGCAATCGCCGCAATGGTCAGGCCGTTCAGGAATGCAATCGTCATTTCGCGCTTTATCGATCGGCGCGTGTTCGAATCAGTGAGCTGGTTCGTGGCGATTGCGCGGACGGTCACCGCCAGTGTCTGAGTTCCGGCGTTCCCCCCCACTCCGGCGACAATTGGCATCAGGACAGCAAGAGCGACCATTTGTTCGATAGCACCACCGAAAAAGCCGATGACGCTGGACGCGACCATCGCAGTGCCCAAATTGGCGATCAGCCAGCGGACACGGGCCTTGTAACTATCCGAAATGCGTTCGTTAATGTCGCCGTCGCCGGCACCCGACAGCCGAAGCATGTCCTCGTCGGCTTCTTCCTGGATAATGTGCACGATGTCATCGGCAGTAATCACACCGACAAGGCGGCCTACGTCGTCAACGACAGCAGCGGAAATCAGAGCGTATTTCTGGAAGCGGAGCGCGACCTCTTCTTGGTCCATATCGACCGGGATCAAGGTCTGCTCACGCTGCATCAGCTCGTTGACCTGCACATTGCGCTGGCTGCGCATGATCCAGCTCAGTTTGCAGGTGCCGACCGGCTTATGCTGGGGATCGACGACGAAAATTTCCCAGAAATCTGTGGTCAGGTCATGATGGTCGCGCAGATAGTCGATCAGCTGCCCAACGGTCATATGTTCCGGCACCGCAACCAGATCGCGCTGCATGATCCGGCCAGCTGATTCGTCCGGATAGGACAGCGCATCTTCAATTGCGGCGCGGTCTTCGGGGTCGAGTTCGGCGAGGATGGCCTGCTGGTCCTCCTCCTCCATATCCTCGATAATCGCCACGGCGTCATCGGTATCGAGCTGTCCGGCAAGGTCTGCGACCAAAGCGGCGGGCAGGGCGTCGATGATGTCCTCGCGGACATAATCATTGACCTCGGCCAGCACTTCTGCGCTCATCAGGTCACCGAGCGCAATCGCCAGTTCGCCGCGCCGGTCGCGCGGGGTCAGCTCGAACAGGTCGGCAATGTCGGCTTCGTGCAGCGGTTCGACCAGCCTGTGTGCTTCGGTCAGATCCCCTTCTTCGACGGCATCCAATACCCGGTCGACAAAGTCGCGGGTCAGCCTGTTGTCTTCGTCGAGCGTTTCGACGATGTCATCGGGGAGCATATCGGGATCGGCGATTTCGCTGGTCATGTGCAGCCTTTCCCGTTGTTGGAGGTGATCGTCGCCCCTCCTAAGCAGACCATCTCAAAAAGCAATGATTTTGGCTTTCCACCGCGCATCGCATCGCCTAGGGCATCGCCCAACATCACAAGGCAGCCAAAGGACAGAAATATGGCCGACGAAACACTAACCCTTAGCCTCGACAGCGGCGACGTTGTCATCAAGCTTCGCCCCGACCTTGCGCCAAACCATGTTGCGCGGATCAAGGAATTGGCGAGCGAAGGATTTTACGACGGCATCACCTTCCATCGCGTGATCCCAGGGTTCATGGCGCAGGGCGGTTGCCCGACCGGCACCGGCATGGGCGGATCCAAAAAGCCTGATTTGGCACAGGAATTCAACAGCGAGCCGCATGTCCGCGGCACATGCTCGATGGCACGGTCATCGAGCCCTAACAGCGCCAACAGCCAGTTCTTCATCTGCTTCGATGACGCGACGTTCCTCGACAATCAGTATACCGCATGGGGTAACGTGATCAGCGGCATGGAACATGTCGATGCGCTGCCAAAGGGCGAGCCACCTGCGAAGCCAGGCAAGATCAACAAGGCGACTGTCGCCTAAAAGAAAAGAGGCGGCTGGCGAATAACCAGCCGCCTTTATTTTATCCGGCTGGCTTTTCAGCGTCGGCAGGCGGCGCTTCGGGTGGGCGCATCGCGGCCATGACGGTCTTTAACTCGTCGGGCGAAATCTTGCCGTCCTTGTCGCCATCAACATAGTCGAAATTCTGTTCCAACGGACCCTTGGCTTCGTCCTTGGCAATAAAGCCGTCCTTATTGGCATCCATGAACGCAAAAATTTGTTCAGGGCTGGGCATCCCGCCGCCGGGTGCCACTGGTGGTGGAGTTTGAGCCATCGCGACCGGGGTCAGAACGAAAGCTGCGACTAGGGCCAATGATTTCTGCATGAAGTCTCCTGTATGAATAATGGAAGCCTGATTGGTCAGCCCAAGCTGAATGTGCCCTTTACGACCGTGAAGCATTTGCCCGAAAGCCACGCCCGGTCGCCTTCAAGCCTGCACCCGAGATATCCGCCCCGCGCGCTGGCCTGATAAGCCGTAAAGCTATCGCGGCCAAGTTCATCTGCCCAATAAGGCGCTAGCACGGCGTGCGCGCTGCCTGTGACGCTGTCTTCATCCACGCCAGCGCCGGGAACGAAAACGCGGCTGACGATGTCGGTGTCTGTGCCCGGAGCAGTGGCGGTGAAGCTGTCGTCGCCAAATGCGGCAAGTGCTTTCATATCGGGCTTGAGCGCCAACACCTCTTGTGCGGTCGCATAGCGAAACAGATTATAATGATCGGGGTTGCGACGCATCGATAGCGGCTTGCCGCCCATGGCAGACAATATTTCCGGGATGTCGACGGCCTCGGTGGGGATGGCGGGCAACGCCACGGCATAACCATCGGCCTCACGTCGCACTTCCAAGATCCCAGCCTTGCGCGTTCGGAAAGTCACGCGTTCCATATCCGGATTTTGGCTCAGGATTATGTGCCCACTCGCCAGTGTCGCATGGCCGCAAAGCCGGATTTCGACTGCTGGCGTGAACCAGCGCAGCTCATAATCCGCCTCGCCGCTGGCATCGGGAATGTAAAAGGCGGTTTCGGCGAAAGCATTCTCCTCGCCAATCGCCTGCATCGTTGCGTCATCGAGCCACGCGTCGAGCGGCATCACAGCTGCCTGATTGCCGGTAAAGGGTCGATCAGCGAAGGCGTCGACATGATAATAAGGCAGGTCAGTCATGGTGGTGATGCTCGTCATATTCGTGGTGTTCGACGGTTTCTGAAGGGATATAACCCATTTCGTCCTTATGGCCTTCGGGGTCGGGGTGTATAAGCACTTCAACGCCAGGAAATTCGTGCATCAGCGCTTCTTCGACTTCATCCATAATCTCATGTGCCCGCATCACCGTCATGTCCGGATCGACCCACACATGGAACTGGCAAAAATCATGCGCGCCGCTGGATCGCGTCCGCATATCGTGGATGCCCTTAAGTTCGGGATGGCGCATCGCAACCTCGAGGAATCGTTCCCGCTTTTCCTGCGGCCACTCCCGGTCGAGCAATTGGTCGAGCGCCATTTGCGCGGCCCTGTAGGCTCCCCAGAGCAGCCACAGCGCTATGCCGATGCCGAAGAGTGGGTCCGCGCCGCGAACATTCAGCATCGTATCGAGCACGATCGCTATAATCACTGCGACGTTGAGAAGGAGGTCGCTTTGATAATGCACATGGTCGGCGTGGATAGCGACCGATCCAGTTTTTTTGACCACATGTCGCTGATAAGCGAGCAAAGCGAGCGTCGCGACTATGGCGATCAGCGACACGCCGATGCCATATTCGGGATGCGCTGTGCTCTCGCCGTTACCAAGCCTCACGACCGCACGCCAGCCAATGAAAATAGCTGACACAATCACCAGCACGACTTGAACTAAAGCGGAAAGGGCCTCGGCCTTGCCATGCCCAAAGCGATGATCGTCGTCGGCGGGCATCGCCGCATAGCGCACGCTGAATAATGTCAGCAACGATGCGAGAACGTCAAAGCCTGTGTCTGCCAACGACCCCAGCAATGCCACCGACCCCGTTTCCGCAGCTGCGTAGATCTTGAGTGCAAGCAGGAACAACGCCATGCTGACACTCGCCAACGCCGCCTTGGTCGTCAGTGCGCCGTGCGCGTGGTGATGATGGTTATGGGCCAAACTCACGGATATAGCATCCCACTCGTCCAGTCATCGCCGTCGCGTTCGTACAGCCAGCGTTCGTGCAGGCGGAACTCCCGGTCTTGCCAGAATTCGATGCGGTCAGGCGTCACCAGCCAGCCCGACCAATGCGGCGGACGCGTGACATCCTGCCCTTCAAAACGGGCCTCCACTTCGGCAAAGCGCCTCTCGAACGTGGCACGGTCCGCCAGCGGCCGCGATTGGTCTGATGCCCAAGCCCCCAGCTGCGAATTGCGCGAGCGCGTGGCGAAATATGCATCAGCGGTGGCGTCATCGACTGGGTTTGCTTCGCCTTCGATACGGATTTGGCGACGAAGCGACTTCCAGTGGAAAAGCAGCGCGACATTGGTGTTGTCGGCTAGCTGCATTGCCTTGCGGCTTTCAAAGTTGGTGTAGAATATAAAGCCGCCGACATCGCGGCCATGCCCCTTCAATAGCACCATCCTTACCGAAGGCTGCCCATCGGCTCCGGTCGTCGCCAAGGCCATCGCGTTGGAGTCGTTGAGTTCGCTCGCCCGTGCTTCGGCAAACCATTCATCGAAAAGGGTAAAGGGATCAGGTCTTTCCATATGTTCGCGATAGGCTAGACTGGCGATCGTTAAAAGGGGTTAGGGGATAAATATGCCTTGGGAAGCGATTTTCGGATTTGCCAATCTATGGGCGATGGCTTGCTGGGCCGTGCTGGCTTTTGCTCCCCGGCGCGATGCGATCATCACGCCTTTGTTTTATGCGGGCGTCGGTTTGTTGGCGGTGAGCTATGCTGTATTGATAATCGGTTTGTTGAGCGGTGGAATGGACGGCGGCGTAGGTGGCGGCGGAACGAAACCGGATTTCACGACTCTGGCAGGCGTACAGGCCCTTTTCGATATGCAGGGCGGTGCGACAATTGGCTGGATTCACTATCTCGCATTCGACCTTTTCGTTGGAATTTGGGCCGCGCGCAATGCTGACAGGCGTGGGATTAACCGCGTGGTTCAGGTGCCCATTCTCTTTTTCATATTCATGGCAGGACCGCTTGGATTGACGCTGTTTCTGATTTTGCGGCAATTCATGGGTACAAAACCGGAAAATTCGGTTGTCCCGAGTTGACTCGGGCGGGCGCAATCCCGATTTAGAGTTTTAGAGTAGTAATACAGGGACTGAAATGGCCGATCCTTATTCCATATTGGGCGTTTCCAAGAGCGCAGACGAAAAGGCGATCAAGAGCGCCTATCGCAAGCTTGCGAAGGAACTGCATCCGGACAAGAACAAGGACAATCCGAAAGCTTCGGAGCGGTTCAGCGATGTGACGCGGGCTTATGACCTGTTGTCGGACCCACAAAAACGCGGACAATATGACCGTGGCGAAATCGACGAAAATGGCCAGCCACGTTTTGCCGGTGGCAATCCATTTGGTGGCGGTGGCTACAGCTCTGGCGGTCCCGGTGGCGCCAATTTCGATTTCGGCGGTCCAGGCGGCATCGATCTTGGCGACATTTTCGACGGCCTCTTCGGTGGCGGTGGCGGGGGTGCGCGTCCCGGTGCAGGGCCACGTCCGCAACAGGCACCTCCGCCTAAAGGTGCCAACATCGCTTACGAGCATCTGGTATCGTTCACCGATGCCGCAACGCTCGCGCCGCAGCGCATAACGCTGCGTGATGGCAAAACGGTCGAGTTCAAGATTCCGAAGGGTGTGGTGGCCGGTCAGCAAATCCGAATTCCCGGCAAGGGCCAACCTGGTCCAGGCGGCAATGGCGACGCCATGGTGACATTGAAAATCGGCAAGCATCCGCATCTGACGCGTGATGGCGACCATGTCCGGATTGACCTGCCCATATCGCTCAAAGAGGCGGTCAATGGAGGAAAGGTAAAAGTGCCCACGGTCGATGGCCCAATCATGCTGACGGTCCCGCCGCGGACCAATTCCGGCGCCACGCTACGCATCAAGGGCCGGGGCTTTCCGACGAAGGCTGGCGAACGCGGAGATCAACTGGTGACTTTGATGATCCACCTGCCGAGTGACCCCGCCGAACTCAAACAGCTTGGCGATTGCCTCTCCGACGAGGCCGTGCGGGCAGATATGGGTGTCTGAACATTCGCCACTCTCGCCAGAGGCGCGCGCACACAGCGCCGTGTCGCACGGTGAAAGCGAGGCAAGATGGTTCTCGCACCTAGATACCCCACACCAGCTTTGGGAGGTGCTGAAGCGCGTCCTTGTGGGCGTGTATAGCGAGGGCTTCGTCCACGCGGGCAACTTTGCCTATCTCTCGCTTGTCGTTTTGTTTTCGTTTTGCATTGTTGCGGCGGCGATTGCCGGTGCTTTCGGCCAGACCGAATCCGGTATTGCGCTGATCAACGCATTTTTCCAGACCGTTCCGCCGGGCGTGGGTGACGCACTTCGCGGCCCGGTGGAAAGCGCGATGACCGCCCGGTCCGGCCCGTTATTGTGGTTCGGCGCAGCCGTTAGCCTGTGGACGACCGCCAGCCTTATCGAGACCATAAGGGATGTCATGCACCGCTCTTATGGTACGCGGCCGCATCTGTATTTTTGGCAGTACCGACTCGGGTCGCTGGGAACCGTGGTATTCTCGGTCATTCTGGCGATGGTTGCATTCAGCGCTCAAGTCCTGGTGACCGCAATCGAGCAGCTGGTGTACCGGTTCATCCCGTCCGCGGAAAATGTCGCGGCATATTTCGCCCTGGGAAGATTTGTACCATTTCTGATATTGTTCGCTGCCATTTACCTTATATTCCGCGGCCTCACACCGCAAAAATACAAGCACCGTATCTACCCCAAATGGCCCGGTGCTGCGTTGGTTAGCCTTTGGTGGCTCGGTTGCACTGCGGTCCTGCCATGGTTCCTTTCGACCATAAGCAATTATGACGTGACTTATGGCAGCCTCGCAGGTGTCATGGTCGCTCTCATCTTCTTCTATCTGATCGGCTTGGGTCTGGTGAGCGGCGCCCAACTGAACGCGGCGCTGGCCAACGCGCATGAAAATGGCCTAAAGCGAGCCCAACAAGATTCACCTGACGAATGAGGATAATATGAGCGGATTGATGGCTGGCAAACGCGGGCTGATAATGGGCCTTGCCAATGACAAGTCGCTGGCATGGGGCATCGCACAGCGCTTAAAGGCCGAGGGTGCCGAACTGGCGTTCAGCTATCAGGGTGAAGTCATGGAAAAGCGGGTGCGGCCGCTGGCTGAATCACTGGGTTGTGACTTCCTCATCGATTGCGACGTCGCTGACATGGCCAATCTCGACCGCGCTTTTGCAACGCTGGCGGACAAATGGCCGACCATTGATTTTGTCGTCCACGCTATCGGCTTCACCAACAAGGAGGCGCTGCGCGGCAAATATTTCGACGTGGGTCTAGAAGACTTCCTGATGACGATGAACATTAGCGTGTACAGCTTCACGGCAGTCGCCAAGCGCGCGGCAGCGATGATGAAACCGCTCGATCCCGAAACCGGCGAAGGCGGTGGCTCGATGTTGACGCTCAGCTATTACGGTGCCGAAAAGGTCGTGCCGCATTACAACGTGATGGGCGTCGCGAAGGCGGCGCTTGAGGCATCGGTGAAATATCTTGCCAATGATGTCGGTCCTGATGGTATCCGCGTCAACGCGATTTCGGCCGGCCCGATTAAGACGCTAGCCGCATCGGGCATCGGTGACTTCCGCTATATCTTGAAATGGAATGAGTTGAACTCGCCGCTCCGCCGCAACGTTACGATTGACGACGTCGGCGCGTCTGCGCTCTATTTCCTCTCCGACCTGTCGGCAGGCGTGACCGGCGAGACGCACCATGTCGATGCGGGCTATCATACGGTCGGCATGAAGCAGGAGGATGCTCCTGATATCGGTCTGGCGTGATGATCGCGGGGCATAGCAACGAGCTGGTTTTGCTACTCGTCGGATGTGGCTTGCTCGTTGGCTTGCACGGATATTGGCACGCCAAACATTATTGGGAAGGGCTGCCGCCCATCCTTGATGCATTTGTGTCTATGGCCGGATATGCAGCTGTCGTCGGTGCTTTTGTCTGGGCTGGCAGAGTGGGCGGCGAATATGGTCACCCGCATGCCGCGCGGGTTTTGGCAGTTGCGGTAACGCTGATTATATTCCGGGCAGTGCGCACGTGGATTGGCAAGGAGCAAGTGCGCTATCGCTCGGTTCGCATGAAGCAAGTCGATGATGTTGCAGATTGACCCCTGCGGCCTTTTCTAACACAAGGTTCGCATGAGCTTTAACACCTTCGGCCGCGTTTTCCGCTTTTCCACTTGGGGGGAGTTGCACGGGCCAGCGCTCGGCGCAGTGGTCGATGGCTGCCCGCCTGGCATTGCGCTGAGCGAAGCGGATATCCAGCCTTTCCTCGATAAGCGGCGTCCGGGGACTTCGCGGTTCACGACACAAAGGCAGGAGCCTGACGCGGTGAAAATCCTGTCGGGCGTTTTTGAAGGGCGGACTACCGGCACGCCGATTTCGCTGATGATCGAAAATGTTGATCAGCGCTCAAAGGATTATTCGGACGTCGCCAAAGCCTATCGGCCCGGTCATGCCGACTATAGCTATGATGCCAAATATGGCTTTCGCGATTTCCGCGGTGGCGGCCGTTCCAGCGCGCGCGAAACCGCAGCGCGCGTTGCGGCAGGGGCTGTTGCGCGGGCGGTGATCCCCGACGTCGAAATATTGGCCTATGTTGCCGAAATCGGTGGTGATGCCATTGACCGTGACAATTTCGAAGCGGCGCAGATTGGCAAAAACCCCTTCTGGTGTCCCGACGAGGCAGCGGCTGGTCGTTGGGAAAAAATGGTCGATGAAGCGCGCAAGGCGGGGTCGTCGCTTGGCGCCGTCATCGAATGTGTAGCGACGGGTGTGCCCCCCGGCTGGGGCGCGCCTCTATATGCGAAGCTCGATAGTGAACTTGCCTCTGCAATGATGAGCATCAATGCGGTAAAGGGTGTCGAAATCGGCGCTGGATTTGCTGCAGCACGGCTTCGTGGTGAAGAAAATGCCGACCGGATGCGACCTTCGGCGGAAGGCTCAAATCATCCTGAATTTCTGGCGAATAATGCAGGCGGGATTGCTGGCGGTATCTCGACGGGGCAGCCGGTAATTGTACGGGTGGCGTTCAAGCCGACCTCCTCGATCCTGACGCCGGTGGAAACCATTACCCGTGAAGGCGAGGCGACCGACATTATTACTAAAGGCCGCCATGATCCCTGCGTCGGGATTCGCGGCACACCGGTAGTAGAGGCGATGATGGCGTTGGTGCTCGCCGACCAGAAGCTGCTGCACCGCGCACAATGCGGTTAGGAGATTGGCGTGCCCAAAATCGACATCGAAGCCGTCCTACAAAGCAATGCAACCGGCTATCCCGTACCCTTTGATCAGGAAGTACAAGGCCGCTGGTGGCGAAGACTGGCTCCTGCGGCGGGCCTCACGCAAATGGGCGCAAGCCACGTGCTCCTGAAACCCGGCGCATGGTCTTCACAGCGGCATTGGCATGCGGGCGAGGATGAGCTGGTCGTAATGCTGTCCGGTGAGGCGGTGTTAATTGAGGATGATGGCGAAACCATCATGCGCCCCGGTGATGTTGCAGCGTGGCCCGCCGGAGTCCAAGTTGGTCATCATCTGGTCAATCGCAGTGAAAGCGATTGTGTATTTATCGCAATCGGAACGGGCGACCGCAGCAAGGGTGGTGCTTACTCCGATATCGATATGACCTTTGGCGACGATGGATATTTTCACAAGGACGGCACGCCCTATCCGACCGAGCGGATCAGGTAACCGCGTCCTCGATCCGCTTTATCGTCCAAGGCTCGTCCGCCGCCGCCGCATACCATTCTTCGATCCATGGATGCGCCATCATCGCCTCTACATAGCTTTGCGCAAAGCCCGGCAGGGTAAAGCCATAGGTCACAAAGCGCGTAACCACGGGTGCGAGCATGATGTCTACTGCGCTAAAGGTGCCAAACAGATAAGGCCCTGCGGTTCCAAACCGGGAGCGCGCCTCAGCCCATGTCTGCAATATCCGGATCGCATCGGCGCGGGTTTCTTCGGATACCGTAACACCGGTAAATGTCTTGCGCGTATTCATCGGGCATTCGCGGCGAAGCGACATGTAGCCGCAGTGCATTTCCGCTGCCATCGAACGGGCCATCCCCCGCGCAACCTCGTCTTTTGGCCAATAGCGATCGCGACCAACCTTGTCGGCCAGATAATCGATGATCGCGAGGCTGTCCCACACGACCGCATCACCATCCCACAATATCGGAACCTTGCCAGACGACGGAGCGAGGTCTTCCTCGCGTTTACGCTCGTCCCACGTCTCGTCATATAGCGGCACGGTCATTTCATCGAAATGCAGCCCCGACTGTTTGGCCGCGAGCCAGCCCCGCAAGCTCCAACTGGAATAAGCCTTGTTGCCGATGATGAGTTTGATGGTCATTTATATTTTACCGTAGCCCTGAGCCTGTCGAAGGACGCTTCTATGCGGAGAGCCGCCCTTCGACAAGCTCAGGACTACGGTTTTCGTTATGATGCTACCGCTTCCAAAACCGCGCGACGCAAATCATCAATCCCGCCCTTTTTCTCCGCCGACGTGACTGACAGGTCGGGATAGGCAGCGACATGTTTGCGCAGTTTCGCCATAGTGTCCGCTTCAACCGCTTCCCGCTCGGTTGCTTTGATTTTGTCGGTCTTGGTCAGGACGATCCGGTAACTGATTGCAGCGGCATCGAGCATGCCCATGATGTCATGGTCGACTTCCTTGATGCCGTGACGGCTGTCAACCAGCACAAAGACGCGCTTCAACACCGCTCGCCCGCGCAGATAGTCGTTGATCAGATAGCGCCATTGCTGGACCGTCTTGAGCGGCGCCTTCGCATAGCCATAGCCCGGCATATCGACGATGCGGAACAACGCAGGCGATCCCACATCGAAGAAGTTCAACTCCTGTGTCCGCCCCGGCGTATTCGAAGCGCGCGCCAGATTGTTGCGGTTCACTAGCGCGTTTATCAGGCTCGACTTGCCGACATTCGACCGACCGGCAAAGGCGATTTCAGGCACGGTCGGATCGGGCAGGAACTCAAGCTTGGGCGCTGATTTCAGGAACGCCACCGGGCCGGAAAATATCCGGTTCGGTTCGGCTATTCCTGCAATGACATCCGCACTCACGTTCCGGCCTTAGCTTTCGTCGCCGCTTTCTCTTCAGCGTCCTTTGCCGCCTGCTGCTTCAGGATAGGGTGCCGCGAATACAGCCATTTTTGCTGCGCAATCGAGATCAGGTTCGACATGACCCAATATAACTGAAGCCCTGCCGCAAACGGTGCCATGATGAACATCAGGAACCATGGCATGACGGCAAACACCTGCTTCTGCACTTCATCCATTGGTTGCGGATTGAGCTTCTGCATCAGCCACATAGTAACACCCAGCAGGATGGGTAGGACGCCAATCGCCAGGAACGCTGGCAACGTAATCCCCGTGCCAAGCATATCGAAAAGCAAATGCGCTGAAGGATCGGGAACCGACAAATCCTTCAACCACAAGGCAAACGGCTGGTGCCGCATTTCGATGCTCAGCATCAAAATCTTGTAGAGAGCGAAGAAGATAGGGATCTGCAGTACGATAGGCAGGCATCCTGCGAGCGGATTGACCTTCTCGTCCTTGTACAGCTTCATCATTTCCTGCTGCATGCGCGGCTTATCGTCTTTCCACCGCTCCTGCACCGCTTTCATTTTGGGCTGTACCACCCGCATTTGCGCCATTGAAGCGAACTGCTTTTGCGCGACCGGGAACATAAACAGACGGACAACGATCGTCAGGCCAATGATAGCAACGCCGAAGTTGCCGAATACCCCGAAAAACCAGTGAAGGATCCAGAAAAACGGAATAGCGATGAACCAGAACCAGCCCCAGTCGATCGAATAGTCGAGCAGGGGCACTCCTTGCTTGTTTGCATACATGTCGAGCGTCTCGACTTCCTTTGCTCCTGCAAACAAGCGTGAACTTTGCGAGATGGTCGCGCCGGGCGCGACCTTCGACTGCGTCGCGTTGACCATCTGCGACCAATAATAGCCGTCAGCTGTCTTGAACGAGGCGTTGGTTTTGACCTTCTGATCCGGAATGAGAGCGGCCAGCCAGTATTTCTCTGTCTCGCCGAGCCATCCACCAGTGGTGCTGTAATCCACCTCTCCCTTGGGCGCCTCGATGACATCGTCATAGTTGACGTTGACAATCGTACCATCGAACACACCCATCGGGCCAACGTGAATATTCCAGGTGTCGGGATCAGGCGATTGGCCATTCCGGCTGAGAAGGCCAAAAGGCGCAACCTGCGCTTCAGTTGCAGCGCCATTGGTGAAGCGCTGCTCTGCGGTGATCATATAATCCTTGTCGATGGACAACACGATATCGAATTTTTGGCCTTCGGCATTGGTCCAGCTCAGCGTAACCGGCGTTTCAGGCGTCAGTTTGCTGGCGCTTGGGGTCCAGACCGTTTTGTCGTCGGGCACAGTGACGCCGGTGCCAACCCAGCCGAAACGCGCAAAATGCGCCTTTGCTGTGCCCGATGGCGAAAACAGACGAACCGGCGGCGAATCCTTTGGCAGCGCGGTGCGATGGGCGAGCAATTGCAAGTCGTCGATGCGAGCGCCTTCGAGATTGACCGAGCCTCTCAACTTCGGCGTTTCGATGAGAATGCGGGCAGAGCCTTTAAGCGCATCGCCAAGCGGGACATTCTTTGGCGCAGCAGCCGAGGTGATTGCGGCCCCTGTTGTGGCGGCTCCCGTTGCCGCCTCGGTCTTCGCAGGGGCGGTAACTGGCGCAGGCGCGGCAGACGGGAAGAAAGTGCTCGCAACATAGGGCCAGCCGAACAGGATAAGGCCCGTTAGCAATACCGCAAATATCAGGTTACGCTTGTCGTCCACGTTCAGTAATCCCCGTTAATCAATGTGTTGTGAGCTATCATGGCACCGGATCATGGCCGTGCCCGCCCCAAGGTTGGCAGCGCAATAGCCTTTTGGTGGCCAGCCAGCCACCCTTAATTGCGCCATATTTCTGAAGCGCCGTAATCGCATAAGCCGAGCAGCTGGGACTATAACGGCAGGTCGGTGGCAAGATACGCGATGGGCCCACCTGCCAGCCGCGTGCGATGAGGATGAGCAGCTTTGCTATCACGTGCCGAGCTTATCCAAAGCCCGCGCCATATCGGCGCGCAATTCGGCGAAATCCTTTTCGATACCGCCATCGCGACCAATCAAGATATGGTCGGCACCCGATTTGCCTTTGTCGCGCAGCATTTCCAACGCAAGTGCACGAAAGCGCCTGCGCATGCGATTGCGGACCACAGCATTACCGACCTTCTTGGTGATGGTAATTCCCAGCCGGATTGCGGGGTCATCATCTTGACGGTCTTTCACGAGCAAAACAAAACCGGGAGTTGCATATCGCTTCCCCCGGTTGGCGGCCAGAAAGTCTGACCTTTTTTTGATGACGCTGTAACCGCGCATATCGCGGTCCGCCGTTTCGGTTATTAGGCCGAAAGCTTCTTGCGGCCACGCGCGCGGCGTGCGTTCAGGATGTTGCGGCCAGCGGCGGTCGACATGCGCAGACGGAAACCGTGGCGACGGGCACGCACGAGATTGCTCGGCTGAAAAGTGCGCTTCATGACTGTAATCCTTAAATTTTTTGCGTCTTGAAATGAAAAGGGCCGCCGAATCTGTCCAGCGACCGCTCTTGTTGACGTGGCCGATACGTTTGATGGCTGCGAAAGTCAACATGGGTTATGGCAGTTTTGCGTCAAGATCATCGCGCCTGAACAGGTGCATGATGTCGCGCTTGATGTCGGGAAAGGGCGGGCGCTCCTTCACCTTGCTGCGGCGCATCGCCCAATTGGACCAATTGCCATATTCGGGATGAATTCTGGCCAACCGTGCATAGCGCTTTTTTGCCCAAAGCGAATGCTTCAATATGATGGCGAGGCCGATGGGCAAAATGAGCAGGGGCCCCGGGCCGGGGATCGGCCCGAGCAGGGGCGCTCCAATGACAAGCAGCCAACCAAGTAGAAGCATTGCCCATCGATAGATGTTGGAATCGCTCCATTTTTTGTTCGGTTGCTGCACCATATTGTCGATGTGGTGGCCGTTCTCGCTTAGCACAAGGGTGGCCCGACAGTGGATTTTTCGCCGAGCGCAGAAATTTATTCACGTTTTCGCCGCAAACTGGCTGTAACGCAGCACGATCTCCCTTATATTGAAAGTAACATGGCTCTCGCTCTTCCCCACCTTCACCGCATCGGCGTCCTTCCGGCAGACATTGATTTCATGGGGCACGTGAATAACGCCCGCTATCTGAACTGGGTTCAGGACGCAGTCCTTGATCATTGGAACAAGCTTGCGCCGCCCGAAACCGCGGCCAAATATCTGTGGGTCGCGCTCAAGCACGAGATTACTTACCGTAAACCAGCATTTCTAAACGACGATGTGATTGCATCGGTTGTGCTGGAAAAGGTCCACGGTGCGCGGTCATTTTATGACACGGTTATCAAACGCGGAGAGGAAGTGTTGGCCGAGGTCAAATCAAGCTGGTGCTGCATTGACGCGGAAACCTTGCGTCCGGCGCGGATTGCGTCGGAAATTCAGGAATATTTTTTCCCGAAGGATTGATCAGAATATCGGATCGTTTGCGCCGCTGTCATCGATCGGCGCGACTTCGCTGTGGATGCCGCATTCGACCTTGTCCCAACCCTTCCAGCGGCCCGAGCGCGGGTCTTCACCCGGAGCTACTCTGGTTGTGCAGGGCGAGCAGCCGATGGACGGGTAACCCTGCTCGACCAATGGATGTGCAGGCAGGTTATGCTCGGCCATATAGGAGTCAAGACGCTCCTTATTCCAATCAGCAAGCGGATTGACCTTGAGGCGGCCTTCCTCGATTTCGAATCGTGGGAGGGCCTTGCGAGTCGAGGATTGAAAGGCCTTGCGACCTGAAAATTGCGCATCGAAACCGGCCAACGCGGCCTTTAAGGGGAGCACTTTGCGAATTTCGCAGCAGCCATCGGGGTCATAGGACCAACGCAGGCCAGTTCCATCGCGTTGTCCCAGCAAATCAGGGTCGGGGGTCAGGTTGCGAAGGTCTGTCAGGCCAAGCCTTTCCCGCAACTCTTCGCGGTAAGTGATGGTTTCGGGAAAATGCTTGCCTGTTTCGAGGAACAGTACCGGCACATTGGGATCAATGCTGGCAATCAGGTGAAGCAGTACCGCGCTCTCCGCGCCAAAGCTTGAGACAATGGCGGCGTCACCAAGCATATTTTCCTTGAGCAAGACAGTCAGCATCTCGACCGTGTCACGCCCGCGGAACATGTTATTGAGGCGGACCGCGTCGGCCTCGGAATAACGTGGCGCGGTGTCGATACGGTCGATCTCCCTTTTTCCGTTCGTGTCGAGCGTAGTCGAGACACAAATCGGTCGCACACTACCTACCGGCATCTCGACTTCGCTCGATGCGAACGGAGCGGGGGTTTCACCCATGCCGTAGCTTCCAAACCGGCACAGCTGCGTCGGCTGCTTTTTGGTAAAACTGGTCGTAGGTTGACAGTGCGCGCTCAACCGCTTCGGGATTGAGCGAGCCTTCGGGAGCAAAGCTGTCAAAGCCGCAGCGGCGCATGAAGGCGATTTGGTCGACCAGCACGTCGCCCTGCGCCCGCAATTCCCCGGTATAGCCCGCCTCGCGCAATATCCGCGCCGCACTATAGCCACGCCCGTCGCGATATTTCGGGAATGCGACCTCGATAAGCGTCAGCCGGTCCAGAAACGGGATCAGCGCACGCGCATCATCATCTGGCTCAAGCCGCACGGCGGTGGCATTTGACTGATCGAGGAAGGCATCGAGCGTTACCGACGGCTGTTCGGTTACTTCGTCATCGCGGTATCTGAACTCAACCATAAATAGCTTCCTTGAACGGATCGAGGCCGACACGGCGGTAGGTATCCAGAAACCGTTCGTCGCCTTCGCGCAGATTCTTGTAGACCTCGGTGGCCTTCTCGACCGCATCGACTACACCGTCCTCGTCAAAGCCCGGGCCGATGATTTTGCCAATGCTGACATCTTCGGCACCTGATCCGCCGAAGGTCAGTTGGTAATTTTCGACGCCCTTACGGTCGACGCCCAATATGCCGATATGTCCGGCATGGTGATGGCCGCAGGCGTTGATGCAGCCGGAGATTTTCAGCTTCAACTCGCCCAAATCGCGTTGGCGGTCGAGGTCGGCAAAACGGGTCGCAATCTTTTGCGCAACAGGGATAGAGCGCGCATTTGCAAGGCTACAATAATCGAGACCCGGGCAGGCGATGATGTCGCTGATCAGGTCAAGATTGGCATCGGCCAGCTCTGCTTCGCGTAGTGCTTGCCAAACTGCATACAGGTCGCGTTTTGCGACATGCGGCAACACGATGTTCTGAGCATGGGTCACGCGCAGTTCGTCGAAGCTATATTTCTCGGCGAGGTCGGCCATAACGTCGATCTGCGCCGATGACGCATCGCCCGGAATGCCGCCGATTGGCTTCAGGCTGATATTGACGATTGTATAGCCTGCCTGCTTGTGCGGCTTCACATTCTGGTCGAGCCAGACGGCAAAATCCGGGTCGCTGCGGTCGGGTTCGACATCAGGTGCATTGAACGCAGGGGCCGCGAAGAACGCCGAAATCCGTTCCAGTTCCGCCAATGGCGGATCGATGCCCAGCGTCTTCACATGCGCGAATTCCTGCGTGACCTGACGGCGATATTCGTCGGCACCGATTTCATGGACAAGGATTTTAATCCGCGCTTTGTAGATATTATCGCGGCGGCCGTAGCGATTGTACACGCGCAGGCAGGCCTCGATATAGCTCAGCAAATCATCGGCTTTAACGAATGAGTTGATCTCGGGTGCGATCATCGGGGTGCGACCCATGCCGCCACCGACAAACACGCGGCCACCAAGCACGCCGTTTTGTTTGACCAACTCGATGCCAATATCATGCAAGCGCATCGCCGCGCGGTCTTCGGGCGAGGCGATGACCGCAATCTTGAACTTGCGCGGAAGATAGCTGAACTCGGGATGGAAGGTCGACCATTGCCGCAATAATTCTGCCCAAGGACGAGGGTCTGCAACTTCGTCCGCTGCTGCCCCTGCATATTGATCGGACGAGATATTGCGAATGCAATTGCCGCTGGTCTGGATGGCGTGCATCTCGACGCTTGCCAGTTCTTCAAGCAAATCGGGGCATTCTTCCAGCTTGATCCAGTTATATTGGATATTCTGCCGCGTGGTAAAATGGCCGTAATCGCGATCATATTTGCGCGCGATATGCGCGAGCATCCGCATCTGGCGGCTATCGAGCGTACCATAAGGAATGGCAACGCGCAGCATATAAGCGTGGAGTTGCAGATAGAGGCCGTTCATCAGCCGGAGCGGTTTGAACTGGTCCTCGGTAATCTCGCCCGCCATGCGGCGTTTCACCTGATCGCGGAATTCGGCAACGCGGGCATCGACGATTGCCTGGTCGTAATTGTCATATTTATACATATCAGATCACCCATTCGCCGGCTTGAGGGTCGGCAGGTTTCAATGTCAGATCGGGGCGGACAGTCGGGCCAAGTGCGCGCACTCGGTCCTTAATGTGCGCAGGCCGCGGGCCTTCAGGCGAATCAATCGCATCGATGATATATGGGGCGTTGACGCGGCGGGCGCCTTCTTCGGCGTGCAAAATCGCTTCGCCGCTTTCACCGACATCGACAGCATCCTCGACATGGATTGACCATCCGCTGCCGGTCCACCAGGTTACAGCACCTGAACCCAATTCATTTCCGGTCAATAACTTCACGCAATTTTCTCCGCCTGTTTGGCAAAATGGATCAGCCGGTTTTCGGCATCGGATTTGAGCACGACATCCCCAACAATAATGATCGCGGGCGAAGCTACCTTCTCTCGCGATATCATGTCGCCCAGATCGGTCAGAATCGTGCGGAGCGCGCGGGCATTTGGTCGCGTCACGCGCTCCAGCACGGCGACGGGCGTGTCGGGGGAAAGCCCGTCGGAAATCAGCTTCTCGGTAATATCAGCGGCCGTGGCGACGCCCATATAAATGACGAGCGTACGGCCCTTGCCGGCAAGCCCGGCCCAATTCTGGTCGGTCAAGCCCTTGCATTGCCCCGCCACGAAAGTGACTGCGCTTGACGCATCGCGGTGGGTGAGGGGAAGCATGGCTTCCGCCGCACCACCCATCGCGGCGGATATTCCAGGTACAATCTCGACCTCGATTCCCGCATCGCGGCAGGCCTCGGCTTCTTCGCCGCCGCGCCCAAAGATGAACGGATCGCCGCCTTTCAGGCGAACTACCAGATAGCCGGCCCGTGCTTCGCGAATGAGAATGTCATTGATGCCGTCTTGCGGGACGGAATGTTTCGATCGGCTTTTTGCGACCGATATCAGGCGCGCCTTAGGGTTGATCATCGCCATGATGGCGTCGTCGACCAGGCCGTCGTGCACAACGACTTCCGCCGCCGCAATCAACCGCGCCGCTTTTAATGTCAGCAATTCGGGATCGCCAGGGCCTGCGCCAACCAGATAGACTCGTGCCTTTTCCATCGCTGACAGATGCGCCCGGATTATGACGGCTTCAAATCAGGATAAGTTGGTGCAACCCTAGCAGAACTTTAGCCGGCTATTTGCCCTCAACGGAGGCAACAGTTTCGTCATCCTTCAGTCCAATGCCAATCATCGCTTTGGGGACATCATTTTCAGATGACACGACCGGATAGGCGCAATAGTCAGCGGCATAATAAGCACTTGGCCGATGGTTGCCCGACAGGCCTATGCCGCCAAAAGGTGCGGCGGACGATGCGCCATTTGTCGGCGCGTTCCAGTTAACGATTCCGGCGCGGCTGTTGGCCCAGAATTCGTCATATTGTTCTGCGCTGCCGCCGATCAGCGATGCAGACAGGCCAAACCGCGTGTTGTTGGCCTCAGCTATTGCGCTTGCGAAATCCGGAACGCGGATAACCTGCAATAATGGACCGAACAGTTCGATATCCGGGCGGTCAACCATGTCCGTCACGTCAATGATGCCAGGGTTCAGAAATGGACGTCCCTGGATCGGCACGGCCATATGCTTGATAGGCCTTCCGCCCCGGCTCATCAGGGCAAGAAAGCTCTCGATCAAATTGTCGCATACATCATTGTCGATGACAGGGCCCATGAACGGTGGCGGTTCGCCATGCGGTTCGCCGATGACGATCCGGTCAGCAATCTTCTTCACTTCGCCGACCACCTGATCATAGAGGTCATCCTTGACGATTAACCGCCGCGCCGCAGTACAACGCTGACCTGCGCTCAAAAAAGCCGATTGCACCACCAGAACGGCGGCACTGTGAATATCCTTCGTGTCCCACACGATAATCGGATTATTGCCGCCCATTTCGAGGGCGAGTATTTTATCGGGACGATGCGCGAACTGCCGATTGAGCGCGATACCGGTCTGCGCAGATCCCGTGAACAACAGGCCGTCTATGTCGGAATGCGCCGATAATGCCTTGCCTGTATCCGGACCACCCTGGGCGAGCCGGACAACGCCGTCCGGGATGCCCGCCTTGTGGTAATATTCAACCAGCATCTCGCCTGTGGCGGGTGTTTTTTCCGATGGCTTGAACACGATGGCATTGCCCGCGATCAGCGCAGGTATGATGTGGCCGTTGGGTAGATGCGCGGGGAAGTTATAGGGTCCCAGAACAGCGAGCACACCATGCGGTTTGTGACGGAGTGCGCTGCGTGTTCCTGCCTTGCCATCCAGTCGCCGCTGTGACGTTCGTTCGGCATAGGCGCGCACCGAAATATCCACCTTGTTGACGACTGACTCAACCTCGGCTCGTGCTTCCCACAGAGGCTTCCCGGTTTCGCGCGCAATCAGGTCTGCAAATCTCTCGAGGTCGGCGCGTACACGGTTGCCAAAATTGCGAACGCGTTCGATACGGAACGATAAAGGGGCTGCTGCCCATTTCGGCCAAGCAGCACGCGCGGCAGCGACCTCCCGATCAATGTCGCTTATCTGTCCGCGCCACAGTTCGGCACCTGTCGCAGGTTCGAATGACACTAATTCGGGCAAGGCGCGCTTTCTGCCAAAGAGGTTAATTCCGGTTTACTATAATGCCGGGCGAGAGTTTTACATCAGGTAAATGCGGCGTGTAAAATCGCTGATTTTCTAGCTTAAGCAAGGGCTTCGTGCATGCGCCGGATGGCATCTATCTTTTGATATAAAGGTTGCCAATCGTCATCACTGGCAATTGCGCTCCAGATCTTCTCGACCTCGTCGATCAGCATTGAACAGGGGCTCGCGTCGGACCAATAATCATGTCCCATAGAATCGGCGTTTTGATAGTCGCCGAGGATTTCCGCAAAGGACGCGCGGTCTTGTCCATATTTCTGCATATCAGGCGCGCGCCCACCGCGATGTGTGTGGAAAAACAGGTCGATTGGAATCTGCTCGCGTGCCATCGCACGTTCGGCGGCCTCGACCAGCTGGCGGTCCTTCTCTTCGCCTTGCGACTTTATGCCAAGCCGCCACAAAAAGCGCCGGATGATGGCATTCTGAAACAGCACAGGGAAGCGCTCCAGCGCTTGAACCAGCGGCGGGGCATCGCAGATCAGCCTGAGCGAGACCGCGAGTTGACCCAAATTCCAATGCACGGCCTCTGCTTGGCGTCCGAAGGCATATAGGCCGCTTTCGTCGAAATAGGCGGCGGTGAAGCGCGGGTCCCAAAACTCGGTGAACCGCCACGGGCCGTAATCGAAACTCTCGCCGGTGATGTTGATGTTATCGGTATTGAGCACGCCGTGAACAAATCCTGCGACCATATAAGAGGCGGCAAGTTCGGCGATGCGCTCTACTGCCAGATCTAATAACTGAGCGGCAGGGTTATCGGACAACGCCTCATTGTATAAAATCGTCAAACAATACTCGACGAGGCGCTGCATCATTTCAGCATCGCCCTCCGCCGCGATCCGTTGGAAGGTGCCAATACGGATATGGCTGTGGCTGAGGCGAACCATAACCGCAGAGCGCGTTGGCGAAGGTTCATCGCCGCGCATAAGCTCTTCGCCGGTTTCGACGAGCGAGAACGTCTTGGATGTGTTTACGCCCAAAGCGTCCAGCATTTCGGTAGCCAGTATCTCACGAACACCGCCCTTAAGCGTCAGGCGACCGTCGCCCCGGCGGCTGTAAGGTGTAACCCCCGATCCCTTGGTCCCCAGATCGAGCAACCGGTCATGTCCGTCCCGCATCTGCGCAAAGAGAAACCCTCGGCCATCGCCGATTTCGGGATTGTACACCCGAAACTGATGGCCGTGATATCGCAGTGCCAGCGGCGCAGGCATATTGTCAGGCAGGGGATCAAACCGTCCGAAATGTCGTAGCCACGCAGAGTCGCTCAAACCATCAAGGCCGACCGTCGCCGCCCAGCGGTCGTTGCGAAAGCGCAATATCGTTTTTGGAAAATAAGCGGCTTGCACTGCATCGCCAATTTTTTCGCCAAGGGTAGCGATTTTCGGATCGGGGCGGTAGGGGGACGGCAGGGCATCAATTTGCATCATATCCTTCTGGGGGGTGCATTAGGGAAAGGCAAGTATGGCGGCGGTCCGTATCCTCCATTTGCATAGCAGCTTCAATCTGGGTGGGCAGGAATCGCGCACCGTGCGGTTGATGAATCATTTCGGCGATCAGGCTGAGCATAGCGTTCTGTCTGCCGTTCCCGACGCTTATGGGGCCGCTGACGCCATCGACAAGCGTATCAAGGTCAGTTTTCCGAAAGACGCCGCGCCCTCGCTGGCTGGCTGGCCCGGCATGGGGCGTTATCGTCAGCTCGCGAAATATATGAAGAAATTCCATCTCGTGCTCAGCTACAATTGGGGCGCGATGGATGGCGTCATGGCGCGCACCTTGCTCGGCCAAAGCATGGGCCTGCCGCCGCTGATCCACCATGAAGACGGTTTTAATCATGACGAAATCGACCGGTTAAAGGCCCGCCGCAACTGGTTCCGGACCATTGCCCTCCAACGCGCTGATGCGTTGGTGGTGCCGTCGAAAACACTCGAGCAGATTGCACGTACCGCATGGCATCAGCCACTCGAGAAAATCTGCCGGTTCCCCAATGGCATTGACACCGAGCATTTCAATCGCCGCCCGCAACGCGGTTCGTTTCCGGGTTTCCAGAAGCGTGAGGGCGAAATCGTGGTGGGAACAATCGCCGGGTTGCGGACTGTCAAAAACCTGCCGCGGCTTGTCCGCGCGGTTGCAGCCGCTGGTCCTAATGTCCGACTGGCGATAGCTGGCGAAGGGCCGGAACGTGGTGCGATAATGGCAGAGGCGCAACGGCTGGGCATCGCCGATCGCGTGATGATGCCGGGTTTCCTGCGCGACCCCGCACGCTATATTCGATTGTTCGATATATTTGCGCTGTCGTCGGACAGCGAGCAATATCCGATTAGTCTTGTCGAGGCGATGACCAGCGCGCTGCCCGCTATTTCGACCGATGTCGGCGATGTCCGCAATATCGTATCACGCGAAAACCTGCCTTATATTGTGCCGCGCCAGAACGAAGACGCACTGGCCAACGCCATCCGTTCGCTCGCTGCCGATGTTGAATTGCGTTCGACGGTCGGATACGCAAACCGCGCTGTTGCCTGTTCGCAATATGACGAATCCACCATGTTTGCCCGCTATCGCCAGCTATATGGTTCTGCGATGAAACGCGCAGATTTTGCGCGACAAGGATGATTGTTTGCGATAGCGCAAATGGGAGGGGAGCGCGCTATTAAGCGCCATTTTAGTCTATAGGGGTCGAAACTGTGTTCAAGGGTCTGAAACCCATTATCTATGGCGGCAAAGAAGTTTGGCCGCTGGTCGAAGGCGGTAAAGGTGTTGCCGCAACCAATCATGCAAGCTCTGGTGCGTGGGCTGCCGCTGGCGGCATCGGTACGGTGTCGGCGGTGAACGCCGACAGCTATGATGAAAATGGTGACATGATCCCGCAGGTGTTTCACGGCAAGACCCGCGCCGAACGGCATGAAGAGCTGGTTGAATATGGCATCAAAGGTGGCATCGCGCAGGTCAAGCTGGCGCATGAAATATCAGGCGGCAAGGGTGCGATAAATATCAACGTGCTTTGGGAAATGGGCGGTGCGCAGCGCATATTGCACGGCATTCTGGAAGAGACCAAAGGCATGGTTACGGGTGTCACCTGTGGCGCAGGCATGCCTTACAAGCTGTCCGAAATTGCTGCGCAATATGGCGTATATTATTTACCGATTGTCAGTTCAGCGCGTGCCTTTCGCGCCTTATGGAAACGCGCTTATCACAAGGTGCCCGAATGGCTTGGCGCGGTGGTGTATGAAGATCCGTGGCTCGCGGGTGGACATAATGGTCTGTCGAATGCCGAGGACCCGCGCAGCCCCGAGGACCCTTATCCCCGTGTGAAAGCGTTGCGCGATGTGATGCGTGCCGAAGGTATCCCCGATGATTTGCCCATCGTGATGGCAGGCGGCGTCTGGTTTTTGCGTGACTGGGACAATTGGATCGACAACCCGGAGCTGGGGCAAATTGCGTTTCAACTCGGCACACGGCCTTTGCTGACTCAGGAAAGCCCAATCCCGCAGGGCTGGAAAGACGCGCTCACCAAGATTCCCGAGGACGGCGTTTTGCTGCACCAGTTCTCGCCAACCGGATTTTATTCGAGCGCGGTGATTAACCCGTTCCTGCTTGAACTGCAGGCGCGGTCCGAGAGGCAGATCGGCTATGTGCAGGCTGCCGATCCAGAGCATACCGCGCAGCTCGACGTTGGTGTGAAGGGCAAGAATTTCTGGGTCACACCCGCTGACCTGATGAAGGCCCGCGAATGGCATGCGCGCGGATTTACCGTTGCTCTCAAGACGCCCGACAATAGTTTGGTATTTGTAACACCGCCGTCGGGCGAGGTGATCCGCAAGGACCAAAAGGACTGCATGGGCTGCCTATCGCATTGCGGTTTTTCGTCATGGAAAGACCATGACAATAACAGCACCGGCCGCCTCGCCGACCCGCGAAGTTTCTGCATCCAAAAGGCACTTCAGAACATCGCCCATGGTGCGCCAATCGACGAAAATCTGATGTTTGCCGGACACAGCGCTTATCTGTTCGGGAAGGATCCGTTTTATTCCAACGGCTTCGTGCCAACGGTTAAGCAGCTGGTGGATCGTATCCTGACCGGCGACTAATCGCATTTTACATTTACCGATTATTGACCTTATCGTTTTAGAACTTTCGATGGGGGATGTTGATGGGTTACCTGACGTCGCAATATCGGAAAGTCGAACCAGCCAAGCTGGAACAGCGTGAGGCTGTGCGCCATCCTGTTTTGCTCGGTAAGGCGACTGTTCGGCGACATGCCAAACATCCTATCGAAGCGCGTCTGGTCGACCTGTCCATATATGGATGCCGCGTGCTTATCGACGGCAGTATAAAGGTTGGTGACCGCCTGTGGCTGAGATTGGCGGGTAGCGGTCCTATCAGCGCTACCGCCGTTTGGTCCGAGGGGGACCGGCTCGGTTGCAAGTTCGACGAAATGCTCGACCGCGCTTTGTTCAGGGAACTGACTTTAAACGGCAGTTGACCCGGTTGCTGCGCTCGCTAATGATTTAATCGACCGATTAAATTGAGGAGCAGCGCGATGGATTTCAGTCTTTCCGAGGAACAGCAGGCACTGAAAGAAACCGCGCGCGTTTTTGCGCAAAGGGAGCTTGCGCCGCTGGCTGCTGGCCTTGAGGCAAATAATGAACCGCTGTCGCATGATACAGTCAAGCAAATGGCTGCTATGGGCTTTTTGGGGATCAACATCCCGGAGGAACTGGGCGGACTGGGCCTTTCAAATCTTGACGCGCTTATCGTGCTGGAGGAACTCGCTAAGATTTCAAGCGCGGTCGCGTTTCCTGCCTTCGAGGCCAATGTCGGTCCTGTCCACGCTATCCGCCATTTTGCGCCCGATGCGTTGAAACAGCGCATCGTGCCAGCCGTGTGTCGAGGCGAGATGATTGTTGCGGTGTCGATGTCCGAACCCGATGCAGGCACTGCGCTGACCGACCTGACCACGCGCGGCGTAATAAATGGCGATATGGTCACTATCAACGGTACCAAGCGCTGGTGCTCGGGCGGCGGGCATAGCGATGCCTATCTGGTCTATACCCGGCTGTCCGATGCACCCGGTGCGAAAGGCATTGGCGCGGTACTGGTCGGAAAAGGCACATCTGGGCTGAGTTTTGGCAAACCCGAAACGCTGATGGGCTTCCGCGGCGTCCCCTCCGCCGACATCTATCTCGACAATGTCGAAGTGCCGGTCGGCAATATCGTTGTGCCAGCAGGTGGTTTTGCAAAACTGATGGAAGCGTTCGACCTCGAACGTTGTGGCAATGCGACCATGGCGTTGGCACAGGCCTCGGGCGCGCTGGAGGATGTGCTGGCTTATGTGCAGGAGCGCCAGCAATTCGGCAAGCCGCTCGCCGATTTTCAGGCGGTGCAGATGAAGCTGGCCGAAATGCAGATGGAGGTCGAGGCCGCTCGTTTGCTGATTTATCGTGCTGCGGTAAATGCCGACAAGGGACTGCCCTCAATTCTCGACAGCAGCACCGCCAAATGCTTTGCCAACCAGATTGCGCGCAGCGTCACCGGCAACGCCGTGCAGATGATGGGCGGCTATGGATATTCCACCGCATACCCGATGGAACGCCGGATGCGCGACGCATGGGGCTGGGGCATTGCGGGCGGCGCGATCGATATCCAGAAGGTCAACATCGCCAGCGCCATGGTCGGACGGCGGTTTGACCAGCGGCGGTAAACCTCAATCCAAATCCCACGCGCGCTCACCATGGCTGGCGATATCGAGGCCGTCGCGCTCCTGATCTTCACTGACCCGCATCGGCAGGACCATTGAGACCATGTAACCGATGATGAGCGTTACCACGGCGGAGTAGACTGCAACGATGGCAACGCCCTTCAATTGCACCCAAAGCTGCGATGCCATGCCCGCCCCTTCGGCGTAACCGACGCCGCCAAAGCTTTCGCTGGCAAAAACCGCGAGCAATAGCGATCCGGTCATGCCGCCGACGCCGTGAACTGCAAAAACGTCGAGCGAGTCATCGATTTTGAGGGTACTTTTGATCAGACCCACGAACCAGAAGCAAATTATGCCTGCCAGCAACCCAATGATGATCGCACCGCCCGGCCCAACGGTGCCAGCGGCAGGAGTAATCGTTGCAAGCCCTGCAACCGCGCCAGTCGCAAAACCGACGGCGGTCGATTTGCCGACCTTGATCCGCTCGATCAGCATCCACACAAGCGCGGCAACCGATGCCGCGACATGTGTGTTGATGATTGCGCTCGCCGCTGCATCATTCGCTGCGAGTGCCGAGCCGCCGTTAAAGCCGAACCAGCCCACCCAGAGCAAGCCTGCACCCGCAACCGTCAGCGCCGGACTATGCGGCAGCATCAACGTCTTTGGAAAACCGATACGTTTGCCAAGCATCAGCGCGACAACGAGGGCTGAAATGCCTGCTGTGGTATGCACCACGATACCACCAGCAAAATCGATGACGCCTTGTTCGGCCAGAAACCCTCCGCCCCACACCCAGCGGGTGACAGGAATATAAACGAGCAATGACCAGAGCCCACTGAACGCAACCACCCAGCCAAAACGCGCACGTTCGACCCATGCGCCAACGATAAGGGCTGGAGTGATGACTGCAAAGGTCATCTGGAATAAAGCGAAAGCGAGCTCGCCTATCGACTGGTCTTCGCGGACCGAATCGAGCAAACCATTGAACATGAAATTTTCGGGCGAGCCGATGTAAGAATTGCCGTTTACCGAAAAGGCCAGGCTATAACCGACTGCTATCCAGATGACCGAAGCCAGCGCAGCAATCGCGCCGCACTGCACCAGCACCGACAGGAAGTTTTTGGCGCGGACCAGACCGCCATAAAATAGCGCCAGACCGGGAAGTGTCATCATCAACACCAGCGCGGATGCGGTTAAAATCCATGCGCTGTCGCCGCTATTGGCTTCGGGCACTGTGACAACTGCATTCTGCGCGAATGCCGGTGCTGCAAAAAATGCGCCCAGCACCAATGCCGATTTTGTCAGATTCTGGATCATGTCCCGCTCCCGCCCCACTCTTGCTTTGGTCGTGTCCTAATGCAGTAACTGACGTCGATGGAAGGGAAATCTAAGGTTAACATCGGTTTGCTAAAGCGAAATTACTCAATTCCACCCTTCGAGCACCTGATCGGGTGGACGATGACCATCAGCCCAAACGCGGATATTGGTGATTACTCGTTCTCCCGATGCCTCACGACCTTCAAAGGTTGCGCTTCCCAAATGTGGGAGCAGAACGACATTAGGGATGGCAAACCAGCGGGCGTCGACAGCGGGTTCGTGGGTGTAAACGTCTAGCCCGGCACCAGCGATCCGACCGCTTTCGAGCGCAGCGATTAAAGCATCCTCGTCGATCAACTCGCCGCGCGAACTGTTGATGATGTAAGCGTCGGGTTTCATATGTTCGATCCGCCCGGCGTTGATAATCTTGTCGGTCTCGGCCGTCAGCGGGCAGTGAAGCGAGATGATATCGGCGCGCGCGACAAGCCGGTCGAGATCGGGTTCGAAACTAACACCCAATTCTTCCTCGACACTCGCGGGCAGGCGGTGGCGTTTATTATAGATGATGTTCAGGCCGAATGCCTTTGCCCGCAAAGCAACCGCCTCGCCAATTCGGCCAAGGCCGATAATGCCCAGCGTCTTGCCGCCAATCCGGTGCCCGAGCATCCCCGTCGGGCTCCATCCTTGCCATTCACCGTTCCGCATCATCCGATGCCCTTCGCCGAGACGGCGCGGAACATTGAGGATGAGCGCCATTGTCAGGTCTGCGGTGTCGTCGGTAAACACGCCGGGCGTATTGGTTACCATGATGCCTTTTGCTTTTGCGGCGGCCAGATCGATATGATTTACGCCGGCACCATAATTGGCGATAAGTTTAAGGCGGGCCGGTGCAGATGCAATCAGGTCGGCGTCGATAGTGTCGGTGACGGTTGGTACCAGAACGTCACAATCGGCCATCGCATCGATTAGCTGGTTACGGCTCATCGGCGTATCGTCGGCGTTGAACCCGGCGTCGAACAGTTCGGCCATCCGGCCTTCGACCGCAGGTAATAATTTCCGGGTTACTCGGATACTGGGACGTTCGATGCGGCTAAGTTCTGGCATGGACCGACTAAAGCTGAATTTACTATGCCGTCAAGACAGGATGGTTGCACTGTCGGTATAGCTTACAGTATAGAGCAATCCGGTGGGGTAAGAATATGGCAAATCAGGCAAAATTAATCTGGCAGGCCGCCCTATTGGGTACGGCGGTCATAACGACGTCCGCTGCACATGGGCAGGCGCAGCAAAAGGCGCCTTATTGGGCCTCGATTGAAGAAGCTGAAGCGCGGATGCGCACCGGGCCGAGCACAGAGTTTCCGGTGAAGTGGGTCTACAAGCGCCAAAACCTGCCTGTTAAGGTCGTTGCGGTGCACAGCGTATGGCGCAAGGTTGAGGATCCCGATGGCGATCAGGGCTGGATGCATGTCCGCCTGCTCAGTCCCAAACGCACCGCCGTCGTGGTCGGCAGCGGGGTCGGCGCGCTCCGCGAAGCACCCGAAGGAACCGCGCGGATTGCGTGGCGTGTGGAGCCCGGCGTAGTTGGTCGAATCGACGAATGCGACAAAGGCTGGTGCCGTTTCGAAAATGCCGGCCGCTACGGCTATATCGAAACCGACCGTTTATGGGGTGAGGAAGCGCCTTAAGCTGGTGCAGCTCCCCGCGGTTCAACTTCCCGACCGCGCGAGACGACTTCGGTGAACCGCGCATGGTAATTCTTGTGCTCGGTCCCCATCCCTTTGTCCCACCAAGTGAAATATAGCCCGTAATTGGTATTGAAACCGCCATTATGGTGCAGGTCGTGGTGCGTCGTCGTGTTGATCCATCTGGTCAGCGGCGTCGCCAGCCACCAGCGCGGCATGAATTCAAAGCCGGCATGACCCATGGCATTGCGGATAATCTGGAAGTTCAGCCAGGTGAACATCACCCAGCCCGGCGTGGGCACAAAGAATTGCCAGATCGGCACGAACATGAACATCACCGCCGCCTCGGGCATAGCAAAGCTGTAGGCGGCCCATGGCGTCGGCGTGATCGAACGGTGATGCGCGCGGTGGAATGACTTGAATAGCCTTGGGTGGTGCATGAAACGGTGCGCCCAATAGAAATATGCATCGTGGGCAATGATGATTGCGCCGAGAATGAACAGGTCGGTCCAAAGCCCGATCCCTTCGCCAAGAATATCATAAAATATCCCAACCTCGCGGCCCCAGATCAGGAAGCACACACCTATTGTGTAAACAAATACCGATTGCAGCGATTGCAAAAACTCGCGCCGCATGTCCGCCGAAGTTGCTTCGCGCGCCTGAATTTTGCGGGTTTTAAGCGCGGTGCGCCGCAACAGCCAGACAACAGAAAAGGTAATCGATGCTGCGATCAAATAGCGCCCCATATCAAAGCTGATGATATCCAGCCCATGATTGAGCAAGATGTCGAGGGGAGGAAATCCGGTGGTCATAATTCGGTCCTTAGCAGTTGATTGGGTTCATCTGCCTGCATCAGCTGCTTGGTGCTCATGTCATTCCAAAACTGGCTAGCCGATTTCGAAATCAGCCAGTGGTTTGCGCCCTGAACGCGCTCGGCGTCATCCCCTCGGCCTCGCGGAAAGCGCGGTTGAATGGACCAAGCGAACCGAAACCGGCGTCGAGCGCGATGGTGATGATTGGTACTTCTTTTTGGGTTGGATCGGCGAGCGCTGCCTTCACTTCAGCAAGCCGGTAGCCGTTGAGAAACGCGGCAAAGTTGCGGTGGCCAAGCTGGCCGTTTATGACACGGCGCAGACGGTATTCCTGCTCGCCCAGCTGAGCGGCAAGTCCCGAAATCGATAGTCCCTCGTCGCGCCATACCAATTCGCGTTCCATGTGGCTGCGCAGTTTTTCGGCAAGCGGATCGTCAGCAATAGGTTTGCCTACTGCTGGCTTCGCGCCATTGACCGGTCCGAATAAATCGGCCTGCCGCATTCCGAACATCGCCGCGCAAAACAGGAATGTGATAAAGACGATGCTGCTGGTGACGATGCCGATCAGCCAATAAGGCAGGCCCAAATTATGCACTGCGATTTCGCTCAGCGCGATCAACACGACATATGTACCGACGGCTGCGACCAGCCGAGGCCGTAAACGGCGCCTGCTCTCGATGAGGTCCCCCTCGCGACCGCGCCAAGCTTCCCAGAGGCCCGCAGCAGCAAAGGACAACATGCTTATCCGGAATAAAGTGCCCGCAGCCAGGTTGATGATGCCCCCGTCCGGATAGGTGACCAGCATAACAAGGATGTTCGCCCCGGCCAGCAACACCAGCGCCAAATCCCTGCGTCTGATTTGCTTCTCATCATTAAACCATGCCTTTGCGAACAGCCAGAATATGCCCGGTGTGGAACTGCCGCATAAGGCCAGTACCAAGCCCGGTATCGTCGGCCGCCGGTGGAGATCCGCCGTGATAATCAAATAGCAGATGATCGCGAGCGCCATCACTACAGCGAGCCTGCCCGCAAACTGGCCGCGGTGGTCGCGGATCAGCAGCCAGCTCCACAGAGCAAGCAGCGCAATCGAACCGCCGCGCGCCATCAGGTCAATTTGGCTGAAGATAGACATTACGGATGGCTGCCAGACAGAATGCGCAGCGACAAGTGCTTTTGCCCCAGGCGCTCTGGCCGATTTTGAAATCGGCTAGCCGGGTTTCAAAGCGAGCGCGAAAATCCGCTGTTCTCCTGCAATTCATTGCCGTCGCGTCGTGAACCGTTGCGACGCAATATTTCAATCAGGAGAATATCCATGCTCGCATTTACCAAATTGGCGGTGATCGCCGCTATCGCGTTGCACACTGTGGCCGCCAACGCGGCATCAGATGAAACTCGTTCGATTAGCGTCCGCAGCGATGATATCAATTTGAACACAATAAAGGGTCAAAAAATCCTGGCTTTGCGGATTGACCGTGCCGCGCGCGAAGTGTGCGATTTCGCCAGCGACCAATTGGGCCACCAAGTGCGCAAAATCGAACGGGAATGCCGTAACAAGGCCAAGGCATCGGCATGGGCAATGGTCAAATCCGATCGGCGTTTGGGTTTACGCTGACATTTCTATGAGATTTTTGGTTGCCCGATAACGACACGCTCTCTTAGTCGTTGCCCAAAGCAATCCGTTCAGGATTTCTTTTTGAAATTGCGCTAGGCACCGCAAAGAAGCAGCGGAGTTTGACGTGCCTGACATTGCCAGTCTGAAGTTATTGGGACTTGCCGGTGTGGTTTCCTACGCCGCCGCCCGGCTGGCAGCGAAGGCGGGTATGGTCGGGTATAGCCGGTTGACGCTGGTAGCGGTTCCGGTCGATGGCATGCCCGATATGCCAAAAGGGTTTCGGGTGGAGCCGATATCTCCCAGCGCGTTGCTCGGTCACGTTATCGATGTGGCACCTGACGTCCAAGCCCTTCGCTTTGCCCAAAATATGATATGTCTCGCCGCGTTTAACCGCAAAGACGAACTTGTCGGCGTCACATGGGTCGGGGCTGGGCCTTTCGAGGAGGACGCGATGCCTATCCGCTTTCATGTGCCGTTCGATGCCGCGTGGGATGCAGGCCTGTGGATCAAGCCGCAGCACCGGCTGGGTCGGGGATTTGCGGCATTATGGGCGGGGACGGCGGAATGGCTTCGCGCGCATGACAGGCGCTGGTCGATGAGCTGGATTGCCGATTACAATCTGCCATCGCTGCTGTCACACAAGCGGATGGGCGCAGTAACGATAAATCAGGTGATGACGTTCCGCTTTTTTCGCTGGCAATATATGGCTGAAGGCAGGCCTAGGCTGATACGCATCAGTGGAGGCAGGCCCACCGATATGTTGTTGCCCAATCCGGATATGATATAGCGGCTTAATCCAAAGCACATATAATTCGGCATAGTCGCAGGCGGATGCCGCTGCTATCGAACGTGCCATGTCCGAACAAAAGCATCTCTACCTCGTCGACGGCTCTGCATATATATTCCGTGCATATCACCGATTGCCGCCGCTCACCAATCAGCATGGGGAGCCGGTAGGTGCGGTTTATGGATATACCACGATGCTTTGGAAGCTGGCGGATGACCTGCATCAGGCTGACGGTCCGACCCATATGGCGGTTGTTCTCGACAAATCCAGCCAGTCTTTCCGTAATCGGATTTATGACCAGTATAAAGCCCACCGGCCCGATCCGCCCGAGGATCTGAAGCCGCAATTTCCGATGATACGCGACGCTACGCGAGCTTTCTCACTGCCGATGATTGAGGAAGACGATGTCGAAGCCGACGACATGATCGCAAGCTATGCCAAGGCGGCATGTCGGGCGGGGTGGCATGTGACCATTGTGTCGTCTGACAAGGACCTGATGCAACTGGTCGAACCCTGTGTGGATATGTTCGACACGATGAAAAACGAACGTATCCGTACCGAAGAAGTGATCGAGAAATTCGGCGTTGGCCCCGAAAAGGTTGGCGACGTGTTGGCGTTGATGGGCGACAGCGTGGACAATGTACCCGGCGTTCCCGGAGTTGGTCCGAAGACCGCAACCAAACTCATCCAGGAGTTCGGCGACCTTGAATCGGTGCTTGCAGCTGCGCCCGACATGAAGCCGTCGAAGATGCGCGACAATCTGATTGAGCATGCTGAAAAGGCGCGGTTGTCGAAAATCTTGGTCACGCTGAAGGAGGATTGCCCGCTCCCGGTTGCTATTGAAGACATGAAATTGGCGGCGATTCCGGAAGAACCGCTGGCAGCGTTCCTCCAGCATCATGGATTTAATTCGCTGCTTAAACGCATCGGACATGTCGCCAACACCGCTGCGGCAAACAAGGCGATTGCGGGTAATCCCAAGGCGACCAGCAACGGCGACGGTGCGGCGAGTGCGCCGGTCACCGGCAATGCGGCATCGCCCGCGCCGATGCCGCCTATCGATACCAAAAGCTATGAATGCGTAACCGATATCGCGCGCCTCGATCACTGGATTTCACGCGCGCACGAAACCGGGCTGCTTGGCTTTGACACAGAGACTGACAGTTTGCAGGCGGCGAGCGCCAATCTTGTCGGGTTCAGCCTGGCGGTTGCGCCGGGCGAAGCGTGCTATGTCCCGCTCTCGCACGGCGGCACCGATATGTTCGCTGAAAAGCCCGTCCAGATCCCGATGGCCGCCGCCATTGCAAAATTGAAGCCGTTGCTCACTGAGCCGTCGGTTCTCAAAATCGGCCAGAACCTCAAATATGACATGTCAGTGCTGGCCCGGCACGGCATCACGATTGCCCCTTATGACGACACGATGGTGATGAGCTTTGCGCTCGACGCGGGGCGGCAGGGGCATGGCATGGACGAACTTGCCAAGGTCCATCTGAATCATGAATGTATCTCGTACAAGACCGTGACGGGTACCGGCAAAAGCCAGATTGGCTTTGCTGCGGTGCCTCTGGCCGACGCCACCTGCTACGCCGCCGAAGATGCCGATGTCACATTGCGGCTATGGCATCACCTGAAATTGCGGTTGAGTCCTGAGAAAGCGACGGTCGTATACGAAATGGTCGACCGGCCACTTGTTCCGGTGCTGTCCAAAATGGAATGTACCGGCATCAAAGTGGACCGCGCAGTTCTGGCGCGGCTATCGGGTGAATTCGCTGCGCAGATGGAGGTTCTGGAAAAGGAAATCCACGGCCTTGCAGGCCAGCCGTTCACAATTGGCAGCCCGCAGCAACTGGGCGAGATCCTGTTTGGCAAATTGGGTCACAAGGGCGGGAAAAAGGGCAAGTCCGGGCAATATTCAACCGATGTAACGGTGCTCGAAGATCTGGCCGGCCAAGGCATAGAGATCGCACGTAAGGTCCTCGACTGGCGGCAATTATCGAAGCTGAAATCCACCTATACTGATAGCTTGCAGCAGCAGATCGATCCGGCGACGGGCCGCGTTCATACGAGTTACAGCTTGGTCGGTGCGCAAACCGGGCGGTTGTCTTCGACCGATCCGAACCTGCAGAATATCCCAATCCGAACCGAAACAGGGCGGCAGATCCGCGATGCGTTTGTGGCCGAGCCGGGCCACGTTATTTTGTCTGCCGACTATAGCCAGATTGAACTTCGGCTGGCGGCGCATTTCGCCGATGTCGCGCCGCTTCGCGATGCTTTCGAAAAGGGCGAGGACATCCATGCGCGCACCGCAATGGAGATGTTCGGCGAGGTCAATCGCGACACGCGCGGGCGGGCCAAGACGATCAACTTCTCGATTCTATACGGCATCTCGCGCTGGGGTCTTTCCAAGCGGCTGGAATCGACACCCGACGAAGCGCAGGCGTTGATCGATGCGTATTTCAAGCGCTTCCCCGGCATATCTAACTATATTCAGGAAACTTTGGCCGAGGTTAAGGAAAGCGGCCATTCCACCACACTTTTTGGTCGCAAAACCTGGTTCCCGCGTATCAAATCAGCCAGTCAAGCAGAGCGTCAGGGCAGCGAGCGCGCCGCGATAAACGCGCCGATCCAAGGCACCAGCGCTGACATCATCAAGCGCGCTATGGTGCGGATGGGGCCTGCGCTGGAAGCGGCGGGGTTGCCTGATGTCAAAATGTTGCTGCAGGTTCATGATGAACTGGTTTTCGAATTGCCCGAAGACGATGTCGCAGCAGCAAGCGAGATTATTCGGGGCGTTATGGCAAATGCGGCGGAACCGTTGGTGAAATTAACGGTGCCGCTCGGTGTAGAGATTGGAACAGGACCAAGCTGGGGCGCAGCGCACTAGGACACTACGCCCCAATCTGATTATGCTTCTTCCTGTTCGAAAGTCACCGCAACGTCGCCATTTGCCGACAGTCTTACGGTTCCATCTTCTATGGTAGCGACAAGACCGCCATCGATATAATGATGATGGCCTTGGTGGCTGCCTTCGCCGCTGTCGGCCTTGGTCAGCTTGATGCGGTTTCCTTCAACCTTGTCAACGGTCCCGACATGGACGCCATCGGCACCGATAACTTCAGCATGTTCCTGAATTTGTGAGAGGTCTGCCATTTGAATATTCCTTCGCTTGGGAAAGGTTAAACGCGCCAAATGGCATGAAGGTCCACAGGCATCGACCATATCGGCCGTGTCGCACAACCTTCTTATTTTGATAGCCGAACTGTCGCACGCAGTTCGCAATAATGACGCCATCGCTGCGCATAGGGCCATCTTCCCAACCGCAGGAGTCTCCCAAAATGCGTCGTCCCAATATCGCTGCAAACCTCACATTTCTGTGTGCAACGACAGCCATGCCGGCATTTGCCCAAACACCCGAAGCCGCCGATCAAGCGTTCGAAGGCGACATCATCGTTACTGCACAGAAGCGCGAAGAGCGGCTGGTCGATGTTCCCGTAACGATTAGCGCCGTAAGCCAGGCGCGTCTCGAAGAGCTCGGAGTTAGCGATCTGGACGAACTGGCCAATTATATCCCAGGCCTTAATGTGCAGGAGCAGAGCGCCAACAATCCCGGCATCGTGATCCGCGGGATTACCTCTGACTCAGGATCGGCGCAGCAGGCGGCACGCGTTACGCTTTACTATAATGGCGTCGACATTTCGCGTTCGCGCGGTTCGTATCAAGACATTTATGACGTCGAACGTATCGAAGTCATCAAGGGCCCGCAGGCGACGTTGTTCGGTACGGCATCGGCAGTAGGCGCAATCAGCATCATATCGGCACGACCACAACCCGGCTTTTCCGGCGCATTCACCGCAGGCATTGGCAATTACGATCAAAGGTTGCTGACCGGCAATCTTAATCTCGGTTCGGACATAATCGCCGGACGCGTGGCGTTTGCCTATAAAAAGCGCGACGGTTATGTAAACAATCTGGCTCCCAATCAGGATGATCTGAACGGCCAAGACCAGCTTGGCGTCCGCGGTTCGCTTCGGTTCACGCCAAATGACGCGCTTACTGCCGACCTCATTCTGACCTATGACCGTCAGCGCAATCCGGGCACAGCATTTGTCTCGCGCGCACTGCCGACGGCGTCGGGTCCGGGCAATCCGTTCGGCGATGCCTTTCTCGGCGGTTCATCGCGTTCATTGCAAGACCTGTATCAGGACAAATTGGGCCTTACCCGTGACGTGTACGATGCCAATTTCATCGTGAACTATGAATTTGCCGACAATTGGGCGCTGACGATGGTCAATGGCTACCGCAAGTTTGACTCGCTCGAAGTGTTCGATGCCGATGGCTCCGCCGCCGAATATCTCGAATTTACCGAATTGGCCAAGGGCGACCAGTTCAATCATGAAACCCGCTTTGCCTATACCGACGATAAATTTCGTGGGTCATTCGGTTTCAATTTCTTCCACGAAGACAGTATCCAGAATGTCCCGTTCTCGACAAACGAGCGGGTGTTTTTCGCTTGTGCCACCAGCACTGCGGCGACGCGTGCGCAGTGCGTCGCACCCAATGGTAGCGTTCCGGCGCAGGCCCTTCCCGCGATACCCTACAGTTCGGTATTCGAAAATCAGGGTCGTAATGACAGTTACTCGATGTTTGCCGATGGCACATGGATCCCCACACCGAAACTGGAGATAACGGCTGGGGCGCGCGTCCTGATCGAGAAGCGGCGATCAGGCTTTTACGCCCGCGTTCCGCGTTCGGCCGTAACCGGCGGTGCATCTGTTATTCCAGGTCAGATTGATACCGCAGGTCAAACATTCCGGACCGAGGACAGCTTCGCCGCTGTCCTGCCGCGTTTCAACCTGCTCTACCGTTTCTCGGACAATTTCAACGGCTATGCGACGGTATCGAAAGGCCGCCGTTCCGCTACTGTGCAACTTGGCGCACGCTCAACCCCCGGCGGCCCGGCAGCAAACTTCACCCCGGTGCTCGCAGAAAACATCTGGAACTATGAGGTTGGCCTGAAAGGAGCATTGGGTATTTTTTCGGGCTCTATTGGCGCTTATTATCTCACCTACGACAATTTTCAGGTGAGCATTGTTCTTCCAAACGGAACGACCCAGACTCAAAGTGCGGGCACCGCAACGAACAAGGGTGTAGAGGCTGAGCTGACGATAAAGCCAACAAGCTGGCTAAGCGTTTTCGGCAATATTGGCTATATCGACGGGGGTATCGACGATAAGCCAACCATCGCAGCCAACTTCCGGGGCGCGAAATTCCGTTTGCAACCTGAGGTGCAGGCGTCTGGCGGATTTACGATAAATGCGCCCTTGGGCGGAGTGACCTTCTTTGCCACGCCATCGGTGACTTATCGCAGCAGCATGTTCTTCGAAATCCCGAATAACCCTGTGACCAGTCAGGACGCGGTTACTTTGGTGAACGTCAATGCTGGCTTCCGCTTCGGCGGCGACCGCTTTGAAATATCCGCCTTTGCGCGCAATCTTTTGAATGAAGATTATCTGCTCGATGCGGGCAACACGGGCGGCGCTTTTGGAATCCCAAGTTTCATTCCGGCGGAACCCCGACTGTACGGCATACGGGTTGGCGCAAAATTCTAATCCGGCGAGTAAATAAGGGGATTTGACTCGAAACTGTCACGCGTATGACGTGAACGCGTAACGCGTGACAGTTAATCGGCAATTCCAGTTAAGGCAACAACTGGGAAAATCATGGCTGATATTTTGAAAGATAGCGTTCTCAAAAAGGACGAGGTCACCGGTATCTTCGACCCAAAAATGCCCGATTGGTTCCACGAAAAAGAACCGCGCAGCTATCAGCCCAAGCAAAAGTACAGGACGGTCTGGATATCTGACATTCACCTTGGAACATCGGGGTGCAATGCCGAACTGCTGCTCGATTTTCTGCACAGTATCAAATGCGATACGCTGTATCTGGTTGGTGACATTGTGGATGGCTGGCGCTTGCGCAAGGGCTGGTACTGGCCGTCGAGCCACAATGAAGTGCTCCGGCGTATCCTGAAAATGGCGCACAAGGGCACGCGCGTCGTGTACGTTCCGGGCAATCATGACGAGATGTTCCGCGATTATGTCGGCCTTGGCTTTGGTGGTGTCGAACTGGCGCATGAGGCCATCCATGAAACCGCCGACGGGCGGCTTTTGCTGGTAACTCACGGCGATATGTTCGACAGCGTCGTTTTATATGCCAAGTGGTTGGCGTTTCTGGGTGATGCAGCTTACACGTTCCTGCTGAAAGCCAATATATGGCTCAATGCGGTGCGTCGTCGGTTCCATCTGCCTTATTGGTCGCTGTCATCCTACCTTAAAATGCGCGTGAAGAACGCGGTTGCCTTCATCGGTCAATATGAAGAGGCAGTTGCCCGCGCGGCAATTGAACGCGGCGTCGATGGTGTCGTATGTGGCCATATTCACCACGCAGAAATTCGCGAATTTGATGGCGTGACTTATTATAATGATGGCGACTGGGTCGAAAGCTGCACTGCTTTGGTTGAGGACAAGCACGGCAATATATCGATTGTTGATTGGGCCGAACACACCCGCCAGCGCCGCCACGCGGACAAGCTGGCCAAGGTCGCCGCGTGAGGATCGCCATCGCCACCGACGCATGGGTACCCCAAGTCAATGGTGTTGTTCGCACGCTGGAAATGACGGTCAGGCTGCTGCTGGAGCGCGGGCACGACGTAAAAGTTATAAGTCCCGACCAGTTTCGGACCGTGCCATGTCCTGGCTATGGCGAAATCCGTTTGGCGCTGGCACCGCGTTTTGGACTTCGCAAGACGCTGGCCGAGTTTGTCCCCGACATTGTCCATATATCGACCGAAGGACCGATCGGGTGGAGCACAAGGCGCTGGTGCATGGCGAACGACGTGCCCTTCACGACCGCGTTCCACACGCGATTTCCGGATTATGCGTCGGTGCGAACCGGTTTGTCGCCCGATTTCTTTTGGCCAGTCATGCGCCGTTTCCATGCTCCATCGCGCGCAGTGTTGTCGGCGACACCGCGTTTGAGCGATGAACTTGCCAGCCGTGGAATCATCCACACCCGACCATGGACGCGGGGAATTGATACCGCGATTTTTAAACGAGAGCTGATTCCCCATCCCGCATTGGCGAATTTGCCGCGGCCGATATTATTGTCCGTGGGGAGGGTCGCGATTGAGAAGAACCTCGAAGATTTCCTCAGCGCCGATGTCGCCGGGACCAAAGTAGTTGTGGGCGATGGCCCCGCTTCATCAGAACTCAAAGCCCGCTATCCGGATGCAGTTTTTACCGGCAGTTTGAAAGGCGCTGAATTGGCGCAAGCTTATGCCGCAGCAGACGTCTTCGTGTTTCCGAGCAAGACCGATACCTTTGGCCTGGTAATGATCGAGGCGCTTGCCTGCGGTATTCCTGTGGCGGGCTATTGCGTCCCGGGTCCGCTCGATATCGTCGGCGCAAATGGGTTGGGCCCGGCAGATGATTTAACGCATCCGGTTGGCGCGGTGTCGGAATCACTGACCGCAGCCATCGCTGCCGCATTGAAATGCGACCGGGGTGTTGCCGCCGATTATGGTGCGAATTTTACTTGGGATAACGCTGCCGACCAGTTTCTGTCAGCGCTGGATTACGCACGGGGCAGGGCCCTGCAAGCCGCTTAACACAAACCGCTTAGCCGCGTTTGCGGGTCTGCCTGTAGGTCCCGAGCAAGCGAACCGAATTGCAGTGGAAGCGTAATTCGTCCAGAGCGCGGTCGACTGCAACATCGCCCGGCGCGCCTTCGATATCGGCGAAAAATTCGGTCGCGGCAAAGCTGGCCCCATTCTGGTAGCTTTCCAGCTTTGTCATGTTCACGCCGTTGGTCGCAAAGCCGCCCATTGCCTTGTACAGAGCAGCCGGGATATTTTTCACCTCGAAGATGAACGTTGTCATGAGCGTACCGTCCATCGCCGTCGCGTCTGCTGCTTCGCGCGACAGCACAACGAACCGGGTCGTATTGGTCGCATCGTCCTGAATAGCGTCGTTGATCGCCACAAGTCCGTATAATTCCGCAGCAATTGGCGGGGCGATTGCACCGGCGCTTTGATCATCGCTTCCCGCAACAAAAGCGGCGGCGGCGGCGGTGTCTGCATAGGCCACAGGGATAATGCCATGTTCACGCAAATAATGTCGGCATTGGCCGAGCGCCTGCGGATGGCTCATCGCGGTAGTCAGTTTCGCATCTGCCGATTTCGCCATCAGGCAATGGCGGATAGGCATGAAATGTTCGGCAATGATGCTCAGGCCGGATTCGGGCAAAAGGAAATGAATGTCCGCTACGCGGCCATGCAGCGAGTTTTCAATGGGAATGATCGCACGAGCAGCCGAGCCATCCTTCACCGCATCAATGGCATCCTCGAAAGAAAAACAGGGAAGCGGCAAGCAGCCGGCGTCGAATTCCAGCGCCGCCAGATGCGAATTCGCGCCCGGCGCACCCTGAAATGCCATAGCGCGTACTGGTTCGGCGGCAGCAGCGGCGGTCATTTCCTTGACCTTGACGAGCGCAGTAGCGGGATAGCTGTCCATAACGCTCGCCGCGTTAGGGCAGGGGAACTTATCCGGCAAGACCGGATTTCGGCACTTGCACGGCTACCCTTCGGTCATTAGAGGGACGGGAGAATCCGGCGGACCCCGTTGCCGCCCGTACACAACCGCACATCAGGGCTAATATTCATGGACGATCGCAGTAACACCATAGCTGGCTGGGTTTTGGCAGGCGGAATCGCCGCACTCGGCTTCAGCATAGTTTCCGGCATGTATTTTCACGGTGAAGCACCAGAAAAACCGGGTTATGCGATCCAGGGCGTGGAGTCCGGTGATGCGGGTGCCGCTGCAGCAGTTCCAATCGCGACACTGCTGGCAAGTGCCGATGTCGCCAAAGGTGAAGCCATTTTCAAGAAATGTGTTGCATGCCACAACATCGCTTCGGGAGGTGCCAATGGTATTGGGCCGAATTTATGGGCGACTGTTGGTAAACCGCTCGCTAGCCATGCTGGTTTTGCGTATTCTGATGCGTTGAAAACTAAGGGCGGCACGTGGACTTTTGAAGCATTGAACGAATGGCTTGCCAATCCGAAAAAATATGCGCCGGGCAACAAGATGACATTTGCAGGCTTGGGAAATCCTGAAGAGCGTGCGGCTGTTATTCTATACCTGAATTCGCAAGGATCGAACCTTCCATTGCCTGCTGCTCCAGCAGCCGATGCGGCTGCCGGGCCCGCCGATGGTGCGGCAGCACCTGCTGCCGCTGAAGCTGCACCGGCCGCGGCTCCAGCTCAATAAGCGTTAATCGCAGGGCAGTTCGTAAAATGTCCTGATTCTGTTCCAGGCGTCTTCAGCCGTCTCGACGAACTGGAATAATTCCAGGTCGGGCGGGCTGATGACGCCTTCGAGCATCAATTCCTCAAAATTGACGACGCGGTTCCAGAATTCTTCGCCAAACAGCAGAATCGGCATTTTCTTTATCTTGCCGGTCTGGACAAGTGTCAGCAGTTCGAAAAATTCGTCGAAGGTTCCAAATCCGCCCGGGAACACAGCGACAGCGCGGGCACGCAGCAGGAAGTGCATTTTGCGCAGTGCGAAATAATGAAACTGGAAACTCAGACCCGGTGTAACGAACAGATTTGGGGCTTGCTCGTGCGGCAGTACAATGTTGAGACCAATAAATTCGGCGCCGACATCAGCCGCGCCACGATTGGCCGCTTCCATGATCGACGGACCGCCGCCCGAACACACGACGAAATGCCGTTTGCCCTCATCTGTAATCGCGCATTCACTGGCGAGCTGCGCCAGCCTGCGTGATTGTTGATAATAATGCGACTTTTCCTTCATTCGCTCAGCGATGATTTTGCCTCGCTCGTCGGTGGCGAGCGCGATCAATGCGTCGGCGGCTTCGGGTTCGGGAATTCGCGCTGAACCGTAAATTACCAAGGTCGAGGCGATATTCGCTTCTTCCAGAAGCATCTCGGTTTTGAGCAATTCCAGCTGGAAGCGAACGGGCCGCAACTCTTCGCGTAACAGGAATTCGGTATCCTGAAAAGCGAGGCGGTATGATGCACTTCGGGTTTGGGGGGTGGAAAGCTGCTTTTCAGCGAAGCCAGCTTCCTGCTCGGCTTTATAGAACCTGCGGTCCGATACGTCTTTATCTGTCATTGGGCTGCGTTTAGGCGCGTAAGCGCGGTTTTGCCACCCCCTATCGGCAATAAGCGGAGCCATCTTTCATTGATTGTGCCATATCAAAATGGAAATGATTGGCGTGCGCATTATTGTAATCGGGGCCCAATACTGTTCCAAAACGCTTGCATGCCGACTGATGCAGGCGGCGAAGAAATTCCTGTTCGGACTTGGGGCCGCGCCAGCCATTTAGCACCGATACCCGCCTGCCATCGCGCAGGACGAAGGCCGAAATATCAATCGCATTGCCAAAGGCATGCTGCGATAATTTGTCCGATCGTCCGCCATTGATGTTGCGGCAGCTATAGGTGCCCATGGTTTCAATGCGGACGACGTCCGATCCCAGATATTGTTTTGCCGCAGGTCGGACCGCATTCTGCGCCCACGCCGTGAAATTGGCCGCAAGCGGACAGGTCATGGCGCCCAGATTGGTAGTTGGCGTACCAAAATCCATCAGCTTGATTGTGTCGATGGTACGGCAGCCGCCAGCGAAGCTCTGATTGGGTAGGGCGGCAAACCTTACCGATTTTGATTTCAGGTCATTCAGGCACATCCGCGCATCGGCGGTTTTGAACGCGTCGTTTGGACGTTGAGCGATTTGCTCATCCTTGCGCCCGCCGCAGGCTGCCAGAGCCAGCAAAGCGGCGGATGCCATTACGATTTGAGCGGCGCGTAAAACCATCTGCCTAGTTTAGCGATTCGTGGTTAACAGGCCGTCAATTTTTTGACACCGCGCGTTCACTGGGCGCGTTCCGGGCACTGGTTGGCGATAAGCTGTTCTGATAGACTTTGTTACAAAATCGCGATTGCGCGAACTGCAAAGCGAACCTATCAGCAATCCATGTTGCGAATCATTCTTAACAACAAATATGTCGTCTGGGCGTTGCTCGCTATTCCAGCGGCTTTCATGCTGCGCGATTATCTCAGCGGTGAGACAATCGCGATGGATATGCTGCACCCTACCGGAGAATGGTCTGCGCGGTTTATGATCATCGCGATGATATTGAGCCCGCTGGTCGCCATATTGGGACCGAAGCCTTGGCTCAATTGGCTGGTTAGACGCCGCCGCGCCCTGGGCGTTGCCTCCTTCGTCTATGCGCTGCTCCATCTGGTTTTCTATATCATAGACATGGGCAATCTCGACGATATCCTTGCCGAGTTCTGGGCGCTTGGCATCTGGACCGGCTGGGCCGCGATGCTGCTGTTCGTGCCGCTCGCGATGACCAGCAACGATGCTTCGGTCCGCGCGTTAAAAGCCGGATGGAAGCGCCTGCAAAGATTGGTTTATCCTGCTGCTGTCCTCGTTCTCGTCCATTGGATATTCATCCACAACAATTTAGGTCCGGCGCTCGTCCATTTCATTCCGCTCGCGGCGTTGGTCGCCGCCCGATATTTCCTCGTCCCCAAACTAACCCCCAAAGGAGCATGAACATGCGTATATTTTCAACCCTCGTCCTCGGCGCCGCAGCGGCTGCTGCGCTTGCCTCGGCACCCGCATCGGCCACCGGCGTTATCACATGCAAGGCAGGCCCAGAATCGGGCTGGAAGAGCCAGGAAGTTTTGACCGCGAAGCTGACCAAAGAAGGCTGGACTGTCCGCAAGTCAAAGGTCGATGGCGGCTGCTATGAAGTGTACGGCACCACCCCTGAAGGCGACCGGGTCGAAGCCTATTTCCACCCCGTCACGCTCGAAAAACTCTATGTCGGTCGCCGCGGCGAAGTTTTGTTTCGCAAAGCCGGTTACTGAAGACAAAAAGCGATAGTCGTTGACAAAACCGGGGCCGCAACTAAATGCGGCTCCGGGCCACGCGGTCCCAACGCCGCGCTGCTCTCTGCAAGGAGAAGCTTAAATGACTATCAGTAAACCCGCCGTCAAACCGGCGCGTCCGTTCTTTTCTTCCGGTCCCTGCGCAAAGCCGCCGGGTTGGGAAGCATCCAAATTAGCAACCGAATCACTGGGCCGCTCGCACCGCGCCAAGATCGGCAAGTCGCGTTTGCAGCTTGCCATCGACCTGATGCGCGAAGTGTTGCAGGTGCCCGATACGCACCGCATCGGCATCGTCCCTGCGTCCGACACCGGCGCCTATGAAATGGCGATGTGGACGATGCTCGGCGCGCGTCCGGTAACTGCAACCGCATGGGAAAGCTTCGGCGAAGGCTGGGTTACCGATGCCGTCAAGCAGCTCAAGATCGAACCCACAGTGGTTCGTGCCGATTACGGGCAAATTCCCGACATGGCGGCGATTGACCAAAGCCATGATGTGCTGTTCACCTGGAACGGCACGACGTCGGGCGTTCGCGTTCCCAATGGCGACTGGATCAGCGACACCCGCGAAGGCCTGGCCTTCAACGATGCGACCAGCGCAGTGTTTGCTTATGACATGCCTTGGGATAAGCTCGATGTGACGACTTTCTCGTGGCAGAAAGTACTGGGCGGCGAAGGCGCGCATGGCGTTATCATTCTCGGCCCGCGTGCGGTTGAGCGGCTTGAAACCTACACGCCGTCCTGGCCGCTGCCGAAGATTTTCCGGCTGATGGCCAAGGGTGCTCTGGCCGAAGGTGTTTTCAAGGGCGAGACGATCAATACGCCATCGATGCTCGCGGTTGAAGACGTGATCTTTGCACTCGAATGGGCGAAGTCGGTCGGCGGGTTGCAAGGCCTGATGTCGCGCTCGAATGCAAACGCAGCGGCGCTTGGCAAGATTGTCGAAGAGCGTTCGTGGCTTGGCCATCTCGCCGCCGACGAAGCGACACGGTCAAAGACTTCGGTCTGCTTGACGGTTGAAGGCGCGGACGAGTCGTTCATCAAGAAGTTCGCCGGTCTACTCGAAGCTGAAGGTGCCGCTTATGACATCGCGGGATATCGCGACGCTCCTCCGGGCCTTCGTGTATGGTGCGGTGCGACCATAGATACCGGCGACATCGAAGCACTCGGGCCTTGGCTCGATTGGGCTTACGAGACGCTACGCGCCAACCCGGCCTAAACTTCATTGTCATTCCCTCGAAAGCGGGAATCCATAGACCAACATTTCAGACCATGGACCCCCGATCAAGTCGGGGGTGACAAATCCACAAAAAATTCAGGAGCAAATCCAATGACCAAACCACGCGTACTTATCTCCGACCAAATGGACCCAAAAGCCGAGCAAATCTTCCGCGAGCGCGGCTGTGATGTCGATGTCATCACCGGCAAAACACCCGAAGAGTTAAAGGCCATCATCGGCCAATATGACGGCCTTGCAATCCGTTCGACCACGAAGCTGACCAAGGAACTGATTGAAGCCGCAACCAATCTAAAGGTCGTCGGCCGCGCCGGGATTGGCGTCGACAATATCGACATCCCCGCCGCATCGGTGAAGGGCATCGTTGTGATGAACACCCCGTTCGGTAACTCGATCACCACTGCCGAACACGCAATCGCGTTGATGTTCGCGCTCGCGCGCCAACTGCCAGAGGCCGACGCCTCGACGCAAGCTGGCAAGTGGGAGAAGAACCGCTTCATGGGCGTCGAAGTCACCGGCAAGACGCTGGGGCTGATTGGTGCAGGCAATATCGGCAGCATCGTTGCCAGCCGCGCGCTTGGCCTGAAAATGAAGGTCGTCGCCTTCGACCCGTTCCTCACCGCCGAACGCGCGGTCGAAATGGGCGTTGAGAAAGCGGATCTCGATACTTTGCTCGCCAAGGCCGATTTCATCACCTTGCACACGCCGCTGACAGACCAAACGCGTAACATTTTGAGCCGCGAGAATATCGCCAAGTGCAAGAAGGGCGTTCGAATCATCAACTGCGCACGCGGCGGGTTGGTCGATGAGGCAGCGCTCAAGGACGCGCTCGACAGCGGGCAGGTTGGAGGAGCGGCGCTCGATGTGTTCCAGACCGAGCCTGCCAAGGAATTGCCTTTGTTCGGCACACCGAACTTCATCTCGACACCCCATCTTGGTGCATCGACTGACGAAGCGCAGGTCAATGTAGCAATTCAGGTTGCCGAGCAATTGTCCGATTATTTGGTCAACGGCGGCGTCACCAACGCTCTGAACATGCCGAGCCTTTCCGCTGAGGAAGCGCCGAAGTTAAAGCCCTATATGACACTCGCGCAGAAGCTGGGATCGCTCGTTGGCCAACTCGCGCATGACAATCTCGACAATATCGCCATCGAGGTCGAAGGGGCCGCTGCCGAATTGAACATCAAGCCGATTACCGCCGCCGTTCTTGCTGGTTTCATGCGTCGGTTCTCGGATGCAGTGAACATGGTCAACGCGCCGTATCTGGCCAAGGAGCGCGGTTTCGACATTCGGGAAGTGCGCCATGACAAGCCGGGGGCCTATCACACGCTGATCCGCGTGACGGTGAACACCAGCCAGGGTCCGCGCTCGGTTGCCGGCACCTTGTTCGCCAATAGTGAATCACGTCTGGTCGAGATTTTCGGCATCAGCCTTGAAGCCGAGCTTGAGGGCGATATGCTCTACATCGTCAACGAAGACGCGCCCGGTTTCATCGGCCGCGTCGGTACGACATTGGGCGAAGCTGGCCTCAATATCGGTACATTCCATCTGGGACGCCGCAATGCGGGTGGTGAAGCCGTTTTGTTGCTGACCATGGACTCATCGATTCCCGAGCCTGTGCTAAAGCAACTCGGCCAGCTCCCAGGCGTGAAAACGGTCAGGGCGCTGAAGTTCTGAACGGGGCTTCCCCGCGCAGGCTTTTCGCGTAAAGAGCGCGCATGACCGATATCCCGCCCGACCTGCTGCCCGAAGGCTTCCGCGACCGCTTGCCACCGCAAGCGGAAGCGGCGGTGCGGGTGTCACGTGCCATGCTCGACGTCATGGCGTCGCACGGCTATGCGCGGGTCAGTCCTGCTATCGCCGAGTTCGAAAGCAGCCTGGCCGCACGCAGCGGCGGCGCGACGCGTAACAGTTTGCTGCGCTTTACCGACCCGGTGTCTGGCCACACGCTGGCGTTGCGTGGCGACATTACCGTTCAGGTCGGACGAATTGCGACAACCCGACTGGCTAATGTGCCGCGTCCTTTGCGGCTGTGCTATCATGGACAAATATTGCGCCTGCGCGCCCGCCAGCTTCGCCCGGAACGCGAAATTACGCAATTGGGCGCCGAACTGGTCGGCAATGAAAGTGTCGCTGCAGTCATCGAAATCCTGACAGTGGCGATTGATGCGCTTGAGGCGGCGGGGGTCAAGGACATTACGCTTGATTTTACCTTGCCCGATCTTGTCGAAACCTTGGCAGCCAGCGCATTTCCCTTAGCCGCCGACCAAATCGATGCTGTGCGCGGCGAACTCGATATGAAAGACGCTGGTGGACTGTCGGCGCTTGGGGCAGATGCCTATCTGCCGTTGCTTGCGGCGACCGGGCCATTTGCCGAGGCAGTCGAAAAACTGCGGGCAATTGATGCCGGTGGGGCGTTGGCTTCACGGATCACAGCGTTGCACGAAATCGCGGCTGCACTGGAAGGCCGTGCGACATTAACGCTCGACCCAACCGAGCGGCATGGCTTCGAATATCAAAGCTGGTTCGGCTTCACGCTGTTTGCAAAGGGCTTTACCGCGGCACTTGGCCGTGGCGGCACTTATGCGATTGCGAAGCCCGACGGTGGCGAGGAAGTTGCAATTGGCTTTTCTCTCTTCCCTGATCCGTTGATCGATGCGGCGACCGACGACACAGATAATCGGCGTATGTTCCTGCCTTTGGGTACGCTTCCCGCCAAAGCTGCGCAGATGCGCGCCGAAGGCTGGACCACTGTCGCAGCGCTGAGTGTCGATGACAGCGCCGAAACCTTGGCGTGCGGCTATATTTTGAAAAATGGACGGGCGGAGCCGGTCTAACGGCCAAACACGTTCCGCAGCCACGCATCGACAACTGGCGTCGCTGGATAATCGGGGTCACCCAATTTGCGATTGATGTCGGCATGGCCTTTCAGGCCTTTGCCTTCGAACGCTTGCAATTGAACCTTCGCGCCGTTTTTCCGTAACGCATCGGCGAGTGCCGTCGACTGGCGTGCGCCATCGTCGCGGTCGACATGCAGGATCAGGAATGCAGGCGCGTTCGGGGCCGCCGCCTGCCAAGTGGGAGAAAGCGCCCGCTGCCGCTGTGGTTCGGTGCCGAACGCCTGTTTGTAGGTGCCCTGCATGATGCGGGCGCCATCGGTCATCTGGGCCGGAACATCATAAGCCGCGCCATCCAGAGGAATAACCCCCGCCAGCGTCGATATATCCAAACCTGCGCCGCGCAGATATTGCGGATCGGTGCCGACCAAAGCCGACAAATGCGCCCCTGCGCTGTGGCCCATCAGGACGATGCGCTTGGTGTCGATGCCGAGCGACACTGCATTTTTGCGGAAATAGGCAACGGCGCTGGCGACATCTGCGGCCTGTTGCTCCACAGTCGCTTCTGGCACCAGCCGGTAATTGATGCTGGCAAAAGCATAGCCCTGCGCCACATAATGCGGCGCTTTGAACCGGCCGGTCGCGTTACCTTTGTCTCCGCGTTTCCAACCACCGCCGTGGACGAAGATCACCAGCGGCGCGTTTGCCGTCTTCGCTTTCCAGAAATCGAGTTTTTGCAAGGGCGCTTGGCCATAAGCCATTTCGGTAGCGCCAACCGCTGAACGAGTTGCTTTGCTGTCACCGCTGCGCTTGCCGACCATTTCGCGCAATTCGCTCCGGCAGTTCTCGGAAAGCCGGCTGGCCTTTTCCTGCAAACATCCGCGAATTGCCTCGCGGTTCATCCCGCATAACTGCACAATCTCTTTGCGGCATTCGGCTGGCAACCGCCCACCGCGCTGCGCGACGGCACAGGTCGCGACCAATGCTATTGCTGCGCTACCCAGTATCCATTTCCGCATCTTTTGCCTCCATTGACGCTTTAGGGTGGACGTCGGCCACCCATAGTCATAACGGGGCGCACGGCGAATCCCTTCGCAAGAAAAATTCTTGCGCAGAAAAAGGCCCTCGAAGATTTGGGGAACTTATGGCGAATGTAACCGTAATTGGCGCTCAATGGGGCGACGAAGGCAAAGGCAAAATCGTAGACTGGCTGGCCGAGCGCGCCGACGCCGTGGTCCGTTTTCAGGGCGGGCATAATGCTGGCCACACGCTCGTCGTGGGCGACAATGTTTATAAATTATCGCTTCTGCCGTCTGGCATCGTCACTGGCACATTGTCGATCATCGGCAATGGCGTGGTGCTTGACCCTTGGGCGTTGCGCGACGAAATGGCCAAACTGCGCGGGCAGGGGGTGACCATCACCACCGAGAATTTTGCGCTCGCCGACAATTGCGCTTTGATCCTGCCGATTCACCGAGACCTCGATGGCCTGCGCGAAACCGCCGCTGGTTCAGGCAAGATCGGCACGACAGGTCGCGGCATTGGCCCGGCTTATGAAGACAAAGTCGGCCGCCGTGCGATCCGTGTGTGTGATCTTGCGCATCTTGATGCCATCGACCCGCAAATGGACCGGCTATGCGCCCACCATGACGCACTGCGCGCCGGTTTCGGCGAGCCACCCGTCGACCGCGCGGCGTTGATCGCCGAGCTTAAGGAAATCGCGCCGTTCATCCTTGAATTTGCGCAGCCTGTGTGGAAGCGGCTGAAAAAAGTCCGCAAAGCAGGCGCGCGGATATTGTTCGAAGGCGCGCAGGGCGTATTGCTCGACGTCGATCACGGCACCTATCCGTTCGTCACCTCGTCCAACACCGTGTCGGGCACCGCCGCGAGCGGTTCGGGACTAGGTCCCAATGCGACTGGCTTCGTGCTTGGTATCGTGAAGGCCTATACCACGCGTGTCGGCTCCGGTCCGTTCCCGACCGAGCTCGAGGATGAGACCGGGCAGCGTCTCGGCGAACGTGGCCATGAATTTGGCACCGTCACTGGCCGCAAGCGCCGTTGCGGCTGGTTCGACGCAGTCATCGTCCGCCAAAGCTGCGCCGTCTCGGGCGTCACCGGCATCGCGCTTACCAAGCTCGACGTTCTCGATGGTTTCGAGACGATCAAAATCTGCACCGGTTATCGTTTGAATGGCAAGGTGTATGATTACCTCCCCGCCCACGCCGCCGACCAAGCAGCGGTCGAGCCGATCTACGAAGAAATGCCCGGCTGGCAGGAAACGACCGCTGGTGCGCGCAGCTGGGCCGATTTGCCCGCTCAAGCGATCAAATATATCAGCCGCGTGTCGGAATTGATCGAGACCCCGGTGGCCTTGGTGTCAACGTCGCCGCAGCGCGAGGACACGATATTGGTGCGCGATCCGTTTGCCGACTAACCGCTCTTAAGCTCATCCTTAAGCCGCAAGCTGGCGCGCCAGAAGAAGAAGGCCGGGATTAGCCCGAGCCATGCCGCGCCGTACAGCACCCAGCGGACGCTTTCGTCGCCCGCCATCGGCTTGAACGCGTCGGACATCATGCCGAACAGCAATGGTCCAAGGCCGAGGCCGATGAGATTCTGCGCGAACAGCATGACGGCGGCCGCCATTGCCCGCGCCTCTGGTTTAACCAGCCCTTGGACGCAGCCATAAGTTGGTCCATAATAGGCCGCGTTGAGCGCGGTTGGCACGAAAAGCAGCACAATCGCCACGCGCCAGTCAGTGGCGAAATAGCCGAGAAACAGGATTGGCGTCGCGATCACCATCCCGATGGCGGGGGTGGTGAGCAAATGCCGTTTGTTGGTCTTGCCAAATCGGTCGGCCATCATGCCGCCCATCCACGTACCGATCATTCCGGCGACACCTAGCACGATGCCTAATAACGTCCCGGTTTCGCCAGGGCTAAGCCCGTGCGAGCGAATGAACAGGATGACCGCCCAGACGCTCTTACCGTAAGACAGAAAAGCCGTGAACGACGCGGCGATGGCCAGCATGACGAACGCGCGCGAACTGAACACTTCTTTCAGCGCCTCTTTGGTTGAGAGCACTGCGCGCGCCTTCTCGCCCGACAACAGCCGCGCAGCATTTTCGGCCTTGCGTGGTTCGCGCAGGATGAAGGGCAGCAGCCCTGCCATGATTAGCCCTGGAATCGCAACCACCATGAACGCGGTCCGCCAGCCATAAGCATCGTTCAACGCGCCGCCGATGACCAGCCCCATCAGGCTGCCGATGGGAATGCCGAGACCGTAAAAGGCGATGGCCGAGGACCGCTTTTCGGGCGGCACGCTATCGGTGATCAGAGAGTGGGCAGCAGGTGTACAGCCCGCCTCGCCAACGCCGACACCGACACGGGCAAGCGCCAACTGAAGGAAATTCTGCGCGACGCCGCAGATCGCGGTCATCGCCGACCAGACCGCGAGCGAAATCGAGATCAAGCCGACACGGTTGGTGGTGCTGTTATCGGCATAACGCGCAATCGGGATGCCAAGCAAAGTATAGAATAACGCAAAGGCGAGGCCGGTGAGCAGGCCAATCTGCGTATCCGAAAGCCCCAGATCGCGGCTGATCGGTTCGGCCAATATGTTGACGATCTGCCGGTCGAGAAAGTTGAGGACATAGACCAGCATCAATATCCACAGCAGGATTTTGGGATTGGTAATGCTGGGGGTAACGCGATCAGTCGATGCGCCATTGGCCATTCGGTCTCTCCTCTTCCTGCGGCCAGTTATCCTGCATCTTTCAGTATTGTCAAAGCATTGGAGATAAACAGCCAAGGCAATCGTTTGCCAATCGCAGCGCGCCAAGAGTGCCTAAAATCGGGCAGTCCGTTAAATGCTTCATTGACTGTTGAGCGCGGAGGGTCATTGGGGAATGTAATGACGACGCGCGAAACGACGGCCCTGTTGCCGCTTGATGATATCGGTCTTGATCTCTCTTTGGGGGACCGGGCGATGGTGACTGCCTATGGCGCAGTGCAATGGCCGTGGCTATTGCGAAGCCTGCATGGCGGGCGCAAGGCCGACAAAGTGGCGTTGCTCGAACATCTCGGTCTGCCGCTCGACGCCTTGCCCAATTTGGGTAGCTGGAAGGCCGATACAAATTTCCTGTGGCATATCGTCCGCGCGATTGAAGAAATGCGTCCCGCACAGGTTGTCGAACTCGGCTGCGGTGCTTCGAGCTTCGTCATTGGCCGCGCGCTACAACTGAATGGCGGCGGCCATTGCATCAGTTACGACCAGCACGAGCAGTTCGCAGCAATTACGCAGGAATGGCTAGTGGAGAATGGCATACCGGCTGATATCCGCCACGCGCCGCTTGGCCCGCCGCCGTCCGGCTGGCCCGGGCATTGGTATCAGTTAAGCGATGTGCCTACCCAGATTGACTTGCTCATCGTTGACGGCCCGCCTTGGGCTATCCACCCGCATGTGCGCGGGAGCGCGGCGAGCCTATTCCCCAATCTCCGCCCCGGCGGCCGCGTGCTGCTCGATGATGCTGCGCGTCTCGGTGAACGCGTGGTGGCGCGTCGCTGGCGCAAGGAGCATCACAACATGCGCTTCGTGCTTGATAGCAAGGGTGCCAAGGGAACCTTGCTGGGTCAAAAACTGCCCAGCTAGAGTTTCTTGGACCGTTCGTCGGTCACCATGTCTTCTGCCAATTCAAGCCCCGCCTTGCCGCCAGCTGCGGTATGCGCAGGGGCGTGTGGTGGCTCGATGAATTCCGGCTCTTCGACCTCCAACATGCCTTCCCATTTGGTGATGACTGAAGTCGCCACTGCGTTGCCGACGACGTTGGTCGCGGTGCGTCCCATGTCGAGGAACTGGTCGATGGCAAGGATGAGCGCAACGCCCTCCACCGGCAGGTCGAACATCGCCAGCGTACCGGTGATAACGACCAGCGAGGCGCGGGGCACGGCCGCCACGCCCTTTGACGAGATCATCAGCGTCAGCAGGATCAGGATCTGCGTCGCAATCGGCAGGTCGATGCCATAAGCCTGCGCGATGAAAATTGTCGCGAAGCTCATATACATCATCGAACCGTCAAGGTTGAAGCTGTAACCCAACGGCAGCATAAAGCCCGAAATCCGGCGCGGGACGCCAAAGCGGTCGAGCTGCTCGAACAGCTTGGGCAATGCCGCTTCGGATGACGCGGTCGAGAACGCAATCAGCATCGGCTCGCGGATATAACGGATCAGCGTAAATATCCGCCGGCCCAGAAATATCGCGCCAATCGAGAGCAAGATCGTCCACAATATCGCCAGCGACGCGTAGAATTCGAGGACCAACTCAAGGTATGTACCAAGGATCGCAAGCCCGCTTTTCGACACAACCGCCGCCAGAGCGCCAAACACCGCTATAGGCGCATAACGCATCACATAATGCGTAATCTGCAACATCATTTCGGCTAGTGCATCAGCGCCGCGCACCAGAGGCGCACCCTTTTCGCCGAGTGCCGATAAAGCGACACCGGCAAACAAGGCGAAGATCAAAATCTGCAATATGTTGTTGGTCGCCATCGCCTCAAGCGCGTTCTTGGGGAAGATCGAGAGGATGAATTCCCAGAAATCGAGCTTTTTGACCTCGCCTATAGTAGATGCGGCATTGGCGATGCTGTCGACCGGAGCGCCAACGCCAGGCTGGAACAGGTTGACCATCAACAGGCCAAGGCCAATCGAAATAAAGCTGGCGATGATGAACCAGGTGATTGCGCGGAAGCCGATGCGCCCAAGCGCTGAACTGTCGCCCATATGCGCGATGCCGACAACAATCGTCGACAGGATCAGCGGCGCGACGAGCAGCTTGATGAGATTGAGGAATATATCGGACAGCAATTTGAACGTCTTGGTCAGATATTCGAACCAGACATTATCGGCGGCAACTCCGACATGGACGCCATAACCAACCAGCACGCCCAATATCATCCCGATCAATATGTAGACCGTCAGCCGCTTATCCATAATATTCCCTCTAGCTCTTTAGGCGTTTGAGCCACGCTACACAGGCGGCATAATCCTCGCAACAGGTTACCGACGATACTTGTGCCGCGAAGCGAACGGCGGCATAAGCGTTGAAATAAAATTACAATGGTTCGTACCGTATATAATGCGGGCGATTCAGCATCGTCGTGGGTTCAGGAGCACAAGCATGGCCGCCGCCAAAACGTCAAAATCATCCGCAAAAATCGAAGGCAGCCTGATGAAGGCAATGGCTGCCGCTTTCTCGCAAAGCGCGCTGCCTGGAGAGAATGAGGGCTTTGATGCCAAGGCGAGCGAGGAAGCAGCGCGCTTCACGCTGGAACTTGCAAATAAACGTAAGCCGGGTGTCGCAGCAGTGGCTTTGGACAGCTTTACCGATCCGACCGGACGGTTGGCGATGCGAATTGCCATGAACAATGACGACATGCCCTTTCTGGTCGATTCGATTTCGGCAGCGGTGGCAGCGCATGGAATCGATGTGAAGCGGCTGATTCATCCTGTGTTGAGCACCGTTCGCAACGCATCGGGCGCGCTGCAATCGGTCAGCCGGAAGCGCGAGGCCGACGTTGCACGCGAATCCTTCATTTACCTTGAAACCGACCGGGTCGATGCAAAAGAACGCCGCGCATTGGAGGATGATCTGCACGCAGTCCTGCGGGATGTGCGCGGCGCAGTCGACGACTGGCGCAAAATGCTTGCCGCGATGAAGCAGGATGCTGACAGCCTGCCCGGTGGCGAAGGCGCAGAGCTGGTTCACTGGTTCCTCGACAACAATATGACGGTGTTGGGGCATGAGAAGCTGGTGCGCAATGGAACGCGCTCGCAGCGACTGGGCATTTCGCGTGTCGGCGATGTGCCGATATTGTCCGAACAAAGCATTGCCCTTGCCATCAAATGGTTTGAAGACGGCGGAGTGGCGCCGCTGGTGCTGAAATCCAATCGCGTTTCCAGCGTCCATCGTCATGTCCAGCTCGACCTCGTGGTCGTTCCCGTGCGCGATGGCAGCAACATAACCGGTCTTTCAATCACTGCGGGCCTTTGGACCAGCGCAGCCTTGGCAACCGGCCCTGATCATATCCCGGTTTTGCGTACGCATCTTGCAACGCTGATGGACCGTTTCGGTTTTGATTCGGCTGGTCACGCGGGCAAGGCAATGACGCATGTGCTGACCTCGTTGCCGCATGACTTGCTGGTATCGTTGAAACTGGCTGAACTGGAGCGGGTGACGTTGACCGCGATGTCGCTGACCGACCGGCCACGGCCCAAATTGCTCGCGATCCGGTCGCCATTGGGACGGCATCTCTATATTTTCGTGTGGCTGCCGCGCGACGACGTTTCAACCGGTATGCGCAAGCAGGTTGAAAATATGCTGACGGCATCAACCGGCGGGGCGTTGCTCGGCTGGTCGATCAGTCTGGAAGATGGCGGTATCGCCTTGCTCCGTTACACGCTCGATTTGCCTGATCGCGATCAGAAGGTCGATGAGGCCGTGCTTGACGACAAGCTCGAACTCATGGTGCGCGGGTGGGAGCCGGCCGTGGAGGCCGCGCTGGCGCGGTTGACCGACGAAAAGCGTGCAGCGGCGATGATGGTGCGTTACGGTCCGCTATTCCCCGCCAATTATCGCAGCAGCTATTCCACCGACGAAGCGGCGCGCGATATGATCGGCCTGTTGCAGATGGAGCGCGACCATAGCAAGATAACGCGGCTGTCGGCCGGGGGCGACCATCTGCGATTGAAGGTTCACAGCCAGGGCGGCGCGACACCGCTGAGCGATATCGTGCCTGCGCTTGAAAATTTCGGTTTCGACGTGCTTGAAGAATCGCCGACAGCGCTTGGTGAAGGCAGCTACATCCACGATTTCCGGCTGCGCCTGCGTGGCGGAGATGTGGCAACAGTGATGGCACGGGCAGCGGTATTGGAAAGCGCGCTGAGCCAGGTGCTCGATGGCGATGCCGAGAATGATGTATTCAACCAGCTGGTCACGATTGCAGCGCTCGATCCGCAGTCGGTGATCTGGTTGCGTGCTTGGTACCGGTATTTGCGCCAAACCGGCGCGAATTTCAGCATGGCAACTGTGGTTGCGGCGCTTGCGAATAACGCCGCAATTACGCGGTCTATTGTCTCGCTTTTCGGTGCGCTTCACAATCCAGCTGCCAGCGGCGATCGGGAAAAAGCATCCGCGAAATATGTCAAAGCCATACAAGATGGTCTTTCGGCAGTTTCTGCAATTGAAGAAGACCGCATATTGCGCCGCTATATGGCGGTTGTGAAAGCGACCTTGCGGACCAATGCGTTTGCCCCCGCTGCCGCAGAAGCACTTGCCTTCAAAATGGATAGTGCCAAGGTCCCGGGCTTGCCGGCGCCGCTGCCTTGGCGCGAGGTGTTTGTCTATTCGCCGCGCGTCGAAGGCATCCATTTGCGTGCTGGTCCAGTGGCGCGGGGCGGTCTACGTTGGTCCGACCGGCGAGATGATTTCCGCACCGAAGTCCTTGGCCTAATGAAGGCGCAGCGCGTCAAGAACGCCGTCATTGTGCCAACCGGAGCCAAAGGCGGCTTTTACCCCAAACGCCTTCCCGACATGCGCGTCGACCGCGATGCGTGGTTTGCAGAGGGCACCGAAAGTTACAAGATTTTCATCCGGACGCTACTTTCGGTCACCGACAATATCGTCAATGATAAGGTCGTGCATCCAGCAGACGTCGTAATCCATGACGGCGAAGACCCCTATTTCGTGGTTGCCGCCGACAAGGGCACTGCAACCTTCTCCGACACCGCCAACGCTATCGCGCTCGAACGCGGATTCTGGCTTGGTGACGCCTTCGCCAGCGGCGGGTCGGTTGGTTACGACCATAAGGCGATGGGCATCACTGCCAAGGGCGGCTGGCTATCGGTTCAGCGCCATTTTGCCGAAATGGGCATCGATGTGCAGAAAGAACCCGTCACCGTCGCAGGCGTCGGTGACATGTCGGGCGACGTATTCGGCAACGGGATGTTGCTATCCAAAACATTGAAAGTCGTCGCAGCGTTTGATCACCGGCATATCTTTTTTGACCCCGATCCGGACCCTGCGAAAAGCTGGAAGGAACGGCAGCGATTGTTCAACCTGCCGCGTTCGAGTTGGCTCGATTATGATCCAAAGCTGATCTCCAAAGGCGGCGGCGTGTTCGCGCGGAGCGAGAAGAGCATCAAAACGACAGCAGAAATCAGGGCGTTGCTTGGTATAGATGCGAAGGAAATTGAACCTGCCGCTTTGATGACCGCGATCCTGAAAGCCCCCGTCCAACTGATGTGGTTCGGCGGTATCGGCACCTATATCAAGGACAAGAGCGAGAGCCATCTCGACGTGGGCGATCCCGGCAATGACGCTATCCGTGTCAATGGCGCCGATGTCCGCGCTCAAGTGATTGGTGAAGGCGCAAATCTCGGTGTCACGCAAGCAGGCCGAATTGGCTTTGCGCTGCGCGGCGGGCGGATAAACACCGACTTTATCGACAATAGCGCAGGCGTCGATTGCTCGGATAATGAGGTCAATATCAAGATTGCGCTTAACGCCGAAATGCGCGCAGGTCGTTTGAAGGAGCCGGTGCGCAACACGCTACTGGCCAGCATGACCGATGCGGTGGCGCATTTGGTGCTTGAAGATAACCGGTTGCAAACCCTGGCGCTGTCGATTGCCGAAACTGGCGGCGCCGGTGATTTGCCTGCTTATGTCCGGCTGATTGAGACATTCGAGGCCAGCGGCTTGCTTGATCGCGTGGTTGAAGGTCTCGCGCCTAACGAGGAGCTGTTCCGCCGCGCTAGCGAGGGCAAGGGCCTGACCCGGCCCGAATTGGCCGTACTGCTCTCGACCGCAAAATTGGCCGCGCAGGATGGCGTTGAAGAGGCACCGCTTGCCATCGACAAGTCGATGGACGGAGAATTGCTCGCTGCATTCCCCGATGCGATGGTTGCCAAACATAAATCAGCCATTCTTGCGCACCGGCTGCGCAAGGAAATCATCGCAACGAAGCTTGCCAATCGCATGATCAACCGGCTGGGTATGCTTCACCCATTTGAACTTGCCGAAGAGGAAGGCTGCAGCCTCGGTGACGTCGCGGCGGCATTTGCGATTGCCGAGCGGATTTATGACCTGACGTCGCTTTGGCACGCCATTGATACCGCTGAGATGCCAGAATCGACGCGGTTGATGCTGTTCAACCAGACCGCAGTCGAGACGCGCGCGCAGATGGCGGACATTATCCGCAACGCACATGAAGGCCGCGATGTTAGCGCCGCGACTGCAATGTATGCGCCGGTCGTACAAAAACTTTCGGCATCATTGGGGTCTTTGCTTCCCGATGATATCCGGCACCATACCGAAAGCTTTGGCGTAAGGCTGGTGGACAATGGCGCGCCGCGCAAAATTGCCGAACGTTTGGTGCAAATGGCGCAGCTTGATGGAGCTATTGGACTTGCTGCGCTCTCCTCAACACAAAAGGGCGATGTAATCGCGCTGACGCAGGCATTTACCGCAATCGGTGATGCGCTTGGTATCGGCTGGGCACAGGGCACGGCGATGCAAATGGACCCGCATGACCCGTGGGAGCGATTGCTGGTGGCTGGGCTCGCGCGCGATTTTCAGGCGATGCGCCTCGACTTCCTGCGCCGCCGTGCCGCCAAAAAGCCGCTCGGAGATGCGCAGGAGTGGATCGAGAGCAACGCTGGCCGGGTCCGTGCCTTCAAGGCGATGGTTGACCGCGCAAGGATGGCCGGAATGCCGACGCCGGCAATGCTCGCGCAAATTGCAGGGCAGTCGAGGGTGCTGTTAGGCCGCTAGCTTTTAGAGGCCATCAACCCGGCGACACTGCCTTTGGTTGACGGGTTGGACGCGTTTTGCTTTTTGGGCTTTTCAGCCTTTGGCTTGCGCGTTTCTTTGTTCGTCTTCTTCTGGCTCTTGGCCATGATCGTGCTCCTTGTAGTTCCGGAGCAAAGCGGCCGTCACTCTGCTGGTTCGGCGATTGCCTTTTTGTAAATGCTGTTCAGCGGATATTGGAACAGCTTCATCACCATCGGCTCGAAAAACTCCAGAGGCAAGCTGTCATATTCGGGGTCGAATGCCGGGCAGTCATATTTGTCGATAAACTCTTCGGTGTCTGCAAACCATTCATGCCCGCGAAACTTTTCGCGCATGTCGCGGTCTAGGCCGAGATGGTGGAAGAAGTTATGCCCTTGGAAAATGCCGTGATGCTGTACGATCCAGTGCAGTTTCTCCGAAACAAACGGCTTTAAAATTGCCGCTGCAATATCCGGGTGGTTAGCCGCACCGAGCGTGTCGCCAATGTCGTGGAGCAGTGCCATGACGACATAATCCTCGTCACGCCCGTCGCGATGCGCGCGGGTCGCGGTTTGCAGGGAATGGGTGAGCCGGTCCACGGCAAATCCGCCGAAGTCGCCATCCAGCAGCCTTAAATGGTCCAATATCCGTTTTCCGCCATTCTGGGCGAACGGGATATTGTGCTTCATGATGATCTGCCAATCTTCCTGTGTGCTTTGCGACATGTCGTGAAATGTCGCGCGATCGTCCTGATGGTCCATAGCTAAATCCTCTCGCCCAGCATGCTATCATTGTTGCTGCATGAAACAAGGGCTTCATGCGAACCCAAAATGCGGCTAGACGGTCGTCATGGCTGTATTAGAGCTGACCGATAAACCCTTTTTTGCCGACAAGAACCGCGCATTTTGGAACCTGCACTCAGCGGGTTGGGCAGGCGCTGTTGTTTTGCGCGCGGCATCCGGCATCGCACAGGGGCAGCCGGTCAGCTTTCTTGTCCCCATCCTGATTTCGGCAGTTACCGGTTATTCTATAACCCTGGTGCTGTCGGTCATTTACCGTTTCCTGATCGACCAGCGGCCGGTCATTACATGGAGCGTTACCGCCATTGCAGTGTCGGTCGCGACGATTGGTTACGCCTATATCGATGTGTGGGTACTCCAAACCATCCGCGAAGGCGCCGACGAAACGCCGTTTGCGCAATTGTGGCTCGCGGCGATTTACATCAACTCCGTTTTGCTCGCGGCTTGGTCGGCGCTTTATTACGCCATCAATTACTTCGTCCGCGCCGAGGAGCAAGCCGATCAGATGCTCCGGCTTGAGGCGCAGGCAACCAGCGCGCAGCTCACCATGCTGCGCTATCAGCTAAATCCCCATTTTCTGTTCAATACCCTCAACAGTATTTCGACGCTGGTTCTGCTCAAACAGACCGAGCAGGCGAACGCCATGCTCTCGCGATTGTCATCGTTCCTGCGCTTCACGCTTATCAATGAGGCTGCAGCCAAAGTTCCGCTGACCCAGGAAATCGAGACGCTGAAGCTGTATCTGGATATCGAGAAAATGCGCTTCGAAGAACGCCTGCGTACCTTTTTCGTAATTGAGCCTGCTGTCGAAAACGCATTGGTCCCGTCATTATTGCTCCAGCCGCTAGTCGAAAACGCAATCAAATATGCGGTGACACCCAAAGAAGAAGGTGCCGATATCTCGGTGAGCGCTCAACTCGTCGGCCAAAGGGTTCGGATTACCGTATCGGATACAGGGCCGGGGTTGCAGCCCGGCTACCAAGACCACAGCCTATCCACAGGGGTCGGCATGGCCAACACACGCGAGCGACTATCACAGGCATATGGTGACGATCAGCGTTTCGAACATTATGTTAAAGCGGGTGGAGGATTTGAGGTTTTGCTGGAACTACCCTATCAAACAGCGATTATACCACAGGAAGAAAATCAAGCGGGGGCAAAATCACAAGGAATGATAACCGCATGAGCATTCGTACAATCCTGGTCGATGACGAGAAATTGGCCATCCAGGGTCTTGAGCTTCGGCTGCAGGCATTTGAAGACATCGAAATCGTTGCCACCTGCCACAATGGCCGTGAGGCAATCCGCAAGATCAAGACGCTGAAACCCGATCTGGTGTTTCTCGATATCCAGATGCCCGGCTTTGACGGTTTTTCGGTTGTTCAGGGCGTGATGGATATTGATCCGCCGCTGTTCGTATTTGTGACCGCCTATTCCGAACATGCTATCAAAGCGTTTGAGGCGCAAGCTATCGACTATCTGATGAAGCCCGTCGAGCCGGACCGCTTGGCCGATACAATGGAGCGTGTCCGCAACCGTCTTGCCACCAAGCGCACCTCTGATGAGCTTGAGCGTCTGCGCAATGTCATTAACGAAGTCGCGCCCAATGCGGCTGACAATCTGGGGTCGCTTGATGATGACATGGCATCGACCCGCTTCGAAAAACTGATTAACGTCAAGGATCGCGGCCAGATTTTCCGTGTGGACGTAGAGAGCATCGAACGGATCGACGCGGCGGGTGACTATATGTGCATCTACACTGCGGATAACTCGCTAATCTTGCGCGAGACGATGAAGGATCTTGAAAAACGCCTTGATCCGCGGACGTTCCAGCGCGTGCATCGTTCAACAATCGTCAATCTCGATCAGGTGCGTCAGGTCAAACCCCACACCAATGGCGAATGTTTTCTCGTGCTCGAATCGGGGGCTCAGGTGAAGGTAAGCCGTTCCTATCGCGACGTGGTTGCCCGCTTCGTGCATTGATACAGGGAATGTCCCTATTGCGTATGCGTTGCAGCGGTCACACTCATGACAAAGCCGCCGCAACGATGTAACCGATGGAGAACAAATTGTCTGAAGCCGACCCAACCCGCCGCATGAAAGCCAGCGATTTCCATCCTTACATCCTCGAAATTTTCGATGGATATGTGCATGGTAAGCTGACCAAGCGTGAGTTTATCCGTGAGGCGGGGAAATATGCGGCTGCTGGCATCACTGGCCTGATGATCCTGAACCAGCTCGCGCCCGATTATGCGCTCGCGCAGCAGGTGAAGGCCGATGATCCGGCGATACTGACATCGCGGGTAACCGTGCCAAGTCCCGAAGGCCATGGTTCGATAAACGGCCTCCTGGCGATGCCAGCAAAGACAAAGGGCAAGTTACCCGCCGTTCTGGTCATCCACGAGAATCGCGGGCTGAACCCTTACATCGAGGACGTCGTACGCCGCCTTGCAAAGGCTGGCTACATCGCGTTTGGCCCTGACGGATTGTCATCGGTCGGTGGCTATCCCGGCAATGACGAAAAGGGCCGCGAATTGCAGGCCAAGCTTGACCCTGCGAAATTGCTTGAGGATTTCTTCGCCAGTTTCGCGTTCTTGCGCGATCATAAGGACAGCACGGGCAAGGTTGGCGCGGTCGGTTTCTGCTATGGCGGGGGCGTCTGCAACGCGCTTGCGGTCGCCTATCCCGAAATGGGGGCCTCGGTGCCTTATTATGGCCGCCAGCCACGGGCCGAGGAGGTCCCCGCGATCAAGGCCCCATTGCTCGTCCATTATGCCGAGGTCGACGAACGCATCAACGCAGGCTGGCTACCCTATCAGGCTGCGCTCATCTCCAACCAGAAGAAATTCGAGGTCCATTTTTACCCCGGCACGCAGCACGGCTTTCACAACGACAGCACGCCGCGGTTTGACAAGGCGGCAGCGGATTTGTCTTGGGCAAGGACGCTAGCGTTCTTCGGGAAGAATTTGCGCTAACGGCGGGTGCCAAAAAACGCCTTGAGCAAATCCGCCGCTTCATGGGCAGCAATTCCAGCATAAACTTCAGGCCGGTGATGCACTGTCGGCTGATCAAACATTCTGGGCCCATGTGCTACCGCACCACCTTTTGGGTCATCGGCACCATAATATAGCCGTGAGATTCGGGCATGGGCGATGGCGCCTGCACACATTGCGCAAGGCTCAAGCGTCACCCACAGGTCGCAGCCGGTTAACCGGTCATTGCCTAAAAACGTCGCTGCCTCGCGCATCGCGATGATTTCGGCGTGCGCGGTCGGGTCGTGGCTTTTGAGCGGGCGGTTGGCCCCGCGACCGATGATCTGACCGTCTTTGACGACAATCGCGCCGACGGGTACTTCTCCAGCTGCCGCAGCCAGTCGTGCCAGCTCGAGTGCGTGTTCCATCATTTCGCGGGCTTTGGTCAGTGGCATCGCGCCTCGCTACCCGACATTGGCACTTTTGGCCACAGTTCGGGTTGACCTTTCGGGCGATGGAGGTTAGGGGCAGCGACTTTCGCGGGTCAGTGATTCCGCATACACTCATTTTATACAGGATATACATCATGGCGCGCATCTGCGAACTCACCGGTAAAGGCCGTCTGGTCGGCAACAATGTGAGCCACGCCAACAACAAGACAAAGCGCACATTCCTGCCTAACCTGCAGAACGTGACCTTGTTGTCTGACGCTCTTGAGCAGGGCTACAAGTTCCGCGTTTCGACGCACGGTCTGCGCTCGGTCGAGCATAATGGCGGTCTCGACAACTGGCTGTTGAAGACTTCGGACGAGAAGCTTTCGACCAATGCCCGCAAGGTGAAGAAAGAAATCGCGAAGAAGGTGAAGGCTGCGGCCTGATTTCTTCGCTGCTTCGGCAGTGGTGTTTTATAACGAATCAAAACCGGGAGCGGCCACCGCTTCCGGTTTTTTCTTTGCCCTGCGTTCCGACAAGCGGAACTTCATCAGCAGCGTGCGCTGGAAAATACTGAAATTATTATCGGAAATCAGCCATATCAGGGTGTTTGCACCCTCATGCGAAACCGCTATCCCCTCCATATTGTCGACCAGTAGCGGCGCAGCCAGCGTCGCGATGACCTTTCCCTCCACTTTATCGTCCTTGGTAACGGATGCAGGATCGATAATCGCCAATTTCGCCGCGAATCCGTTTGGAAGACCAACCCACCGGTTTAAAATGACCAGTCGGCCATCGGGCAATTGAACCCCGTCGGTAACTCGATACCCGGCCGGGGGGCGATAGGTAAACCGCATTATGTTCGTACCGGGCTCGACCGGGTCACCGGAGAAAATCAGCGCTTGATGCGTGTCATCATCCTCGAGGCTTTCTGCAATGACGACGAAGCGCCCGTCGACAAGGCGGATGATACTCTCTGCGCCCTTGTTGCTTGGCCAATCCTGCATCTCGGGTGGACGGAATGTCCCGGTCGAGCGCGCAAATGAACGCGAAAACCGGCGGATCGCATGATTCGCTTCATAGCTCACCCAAAATTGGCCGGTTGCGGGGTCGTAAGTGATGCCTTCGCTGTCGCGGTCTTTGTATGTGGCTTGGGGCCGTCGCGAATCGGGCAATGGCGCGATAAAGGGCCGGTCCGTTGTATCGTCGCGGGTCAGGCCAAAGCCGATAAGCGTGCCTGCATCGCTGACGCCGATAAAACGGCCATCTGCAAGCGCGGCAAGCGCGGAAACCCCTCCGAAGTCCTCATTATTGCTGCCCAGTTCCCAAGCGTTCAGAAAAATCAGCTCGCCCACCCGGCGCGGGCCGGGATGCGCGGGATCGAGCGATAAAGGCCTCAGCGCGATATCCTGGCTGCTGTTCGGATATATCGTCCTGACCCCGCCAACTGCCAGGCAGGCAAGCAATAAAGGAGGCAAGAGGCGCATTATCGGCGCTATCATGACGCGCAATAACCGTTCATCTTAAATGCCCCTAACATGAACAAAAAATAACGACGCATTCAGCCACGGCTCAATCTCGTCCGGTCATAACAGCATCAACAGGAAATCAAACCACCTGCTTCTTTCTCCCTCGCGGAAAAGAACAGGCCAAAGCAAGGAGCAAGAACATGACCAAGTTTAAGAACACCATGGGTGCACTGGTCCTCGCCGCAACGGCAGTGACTGGCCTTACCGCAACGCCTGCTATGGCCGGTGGACGTTATGATGACGGTTACAGCCGTTATGATCGTGGTGATCGCTATGACCGTTATGACCGCCGCGAATATCGCCGTGGCGACCGCTACTATAACAACCGCAATAATTATCAGCGTTGCAACAATAGCGGCACTGGCGGCACGATCATCGGCGCAGTCGCCGGCGGCCTGCTCGGTAACGAAGTTGCCCGTCGTGGTAACAAGACCGAAGGCAGCATCATCGGTGCAGCGGTAGGCGCATTGGCTGGCCGTGCCATCGATAAGTCGGATAGCAATTGTAACCGTCGCTATCGCTAAGAAATCATTTTCCGTCCGGCGGCGTCCCTGAACCTTCTCAGTCGCCGGGCGGGACTACAACCTCTTCGGGGGTGGGCCAGCACTGGAAACGGTGCTGGCCTTTTTCGTTACAACTGAAACTTGTCTGACATTGCAATATCCGGCAAAGCGCCGCGATGACCTTATCGCTCGATTCCGCCCGCGCCGCCGTCCGTCCTTTTCACCGCAAGCCAGAACCCGAGGTGCTCGCCCCGCTGGTAGTGGCCGCGCAAGTCGATGCCAGCGAACGAGCGGCGATTATTGCTAACGCGCAAGGCCTGCTTGCCGACTTGCGCGCCGCGCAGTCCGACGGATGGGTGAACCAGTTTCTGCAGGAATACCGTCTGGGGACCGAGGAGGGCACGGCACTTCTGTCTCTTGCCGAGGCTTTTTTACGCGTTCCGGACCCCGAAACGGCCGACCTTTTAATTGCCGACAAGCTGACCGATGCTGACTGGCGCGGGCATAAGGGGCAATCATCGAGCTTGCTGGTCAACAGCGCGACCTGGGGACTGGTGCTGGGTAAGGCGGTATTGGGCGACAGCAATAGCAGCCTGAAACGCTTGATTGCACGCGCGGGCGAACCTTTTGTCCGGCAGGCCGTCGGCGCTGCGATGCGGTTGATGGGGCAGGTCTTCGTGATGGGCCGTACTATCGATGAAGCGATGAAGCGGATGGAGTCCAAGGACAATCGCGGCTTTACGGCCAGCTTCGATATGCTGGGCGAAGCCGCGCGAACCAAGGCAGATGCGGAGCGTTATTTCCAGTCCTATGTCGGCGCGATAACTGCAGTCGGAAAAAAGGCCGATCGCGGTCATAGCGTCTCGGTAAAGCTCTCGGCGCTTCACCCGCGTTACGAAACTGCGCAGGCGGCCAAATGCGTCCCCGAGTTGACCGAAATGGTCCGCGAACTTGCACGCTCGGCGGCCTCTATGGGCGTCCAATTGACCATCGACGCCGAGGAAGCAGCACGGCTTGAAATGAGTTTCGACATTATCGAGGCTGTCGCCCGGGATTCGGCTCTGAGCGGCTGGGACGGTTTGGGCATGGCGGTGCAGGCGTATTCCAAGCGGGCACGGCCGACGATAGCATGGGCAAATGCGATTGGCGCTGAGACCAAACGCATCATGCAGGTCCGGCTGGTCAAAGGGGCCTATTGGGACAGCGAAATCAAGCTCGCGCAAGAACGTGGACTGTCCGATTTTCCCTTGTTTACGCGCAAACCAGCGACCGATGTTTCGTATTTGGCCTGCGCCAAGGACATGTTCGCAGCAAAAAACATCCGCCCGGCATTCGCCAGTCACAATGCCTTGACCGTTGCAACGTTGCTCGAATGGGCGGGGACCAGCCGCGATTTCGAATTTCAGCGCCTCCACGGCATGGGTGAGGGCCTCTTCGAACGACTTGTACGCCAAGAGGGCTATCACTGCCGCACTTACGCCCCTGTCGGCGGCCACCGCGACCTGCTTGCCTATCTGGTACGCCGCCTGCTCGAAAATGGTGCCAATAGCAGTTTCGTCCACCAGTTGGCCGACCAGTCAGTGAGCGAAGATGATCTCCTCGCCGATCCGGTTGAAAAGGTCATGGCGGTGGGCGGGATGGGCCATCCCGCGATTGCCTTACCCGCCAACCTGTTCCGGCCAGAGCGCGTGAACAGTAAGGGCATGGATCTCGATGATGCCGAAATATTGAATGAAATCGCTGATGAGGTTGCGAAACCCGCGAAGCTGGATGGTCGGGCGAGCAATAATGCTGAGCGCGCCATAACCGCTGCGCTTGGCGCATATCCCGCATGGTCGGCAACACCCGTCGATGAACGCGCAGACTGTCTGGAGCGCTTGGCCGACCTGCTAGAGCAACATCGAACTACGTTGATGGCTATTGCTGTTCAGGAGGCGAAGAAGACCATTCCCGATGCGCTCGCCGAAGTGCGCGAAGCTATCGATTTCTGCCGTTATTACGCCGCCCGGGCACGTACCGATTTACTTCCGGTCGAATTGCCCGGACCGACTGGCGAGCGCAACGTGCTGCGCCATGAAGGCCGGGGCGTTTGGGTCGCTATTGCACCGTGGAACTTCCCGCTGGCGATCTTCCTGGGACAAATCGCAGCGGCGTTGGTCGCGGGCAATACGGTCGTGGCAAAGCCTGCGCCGCAGACGCCGGCGATTGGTGCATATGCGGTCGATCTGGCGCATCAGGCGGGTATTCCCAATACCGCGCTGCAACTCGTTGTTGGGGGCGGTGATGTAGGCGCAGCCCTGACCGCCGACGTCCGTATTTCCGGCGTCGTATTCACCGGCTCGGTACCCACCGCAAAAGCCATCGCGCGCAGCCTGCTCGCCGATGATGACCGCCCGTTGGTGCCACTGATTGCCGAAACAGGCGGCTTGAACGCGATGATTGTCGATTCGACCGCATTATCCGAACAAGTGGTGCGCGATGTAATCGTGTCGGGGTTCCAGTCGGCGGGTCAGCGTTGCTCGGCCTTGCGGCTATTATTGTTGCAGGAGGACATCGCCGAACACACGCTGGAAATGCTCAGCGGAGCGATGGACACGCTGAACGTCGGGGATCCCGCCGATCCTGCCACTGATATCGGGCCAGTGATCGATCAGGCATCTTACGACAAATTGATGGCCTACCGGGCAAGTGTAAAGGATCGCATCGTCCACAGCATAAAGGTGCCAACAAAAGGCCTGTTCGTGCCGCCAACCGTCATCCGCTTGAGTGACCTCGACCAACTCAACACCGAGTGGTTCGGTCCACTGGTGCATGTCGCGACATGGAAGGCAGGTACGCTTGAGGAAACCATCAGGCGCGTCAACGCGAAGGGCTTCGGCCTCACCATGGGTCTGCACAGCCGTATCGCCCGTAGCAGCGAAGCGGTTGAAGGGCTGGCGCGCGTCGGCAATCTCTACATCAACCGCTCGATGATCGGCGCGGTGGTCGGCAGCCAGCCCTTCGGCGGCGAGGGCCTATCCGGCACAGGGCCCAAGGCAGGCGGCCCGCATTATCTCTACCGTTTTTGTGCCGAGCGCACCACGAGCACCGACACGACGAGCGCGGGCGGGAATGCGTCGTTACTGTCGTTGGAGGACGATATCTGATTAGTGGACTGTACCGAGCGTCGTTTCCACGCTCAGCATGATAATCAGCCGCTCAATCTGGCGCCAGCGGCAAAAGTTGAGGTGATTGCCGACATTGCGGCTGGCCTCTGCCCGGTCGGCCGCCTCCAGCCCTGCGGCTTCGCCGAACTGGTCGATTAGCGCTTCTGCTTCTGTAACATCGCGCGGTTCGACATAGAGCGGCAAATACATAAGCGGAGACGGCTTTCCATTGTTATCGGGTGGCAGACAGACCCGGGTGAGATGGCCTGTCTGCATCGCCTGTCTACAAGTCGGAGGTCGCATTTCCGTCAAGGCAATTGGTTAGCGTAAATTAACGACGATGTTGCCGCTTGCTTGAGGGAGGGCATTGGTGGCAAAGGGCGGGCATGTCAGGAACAGAAAACAGCCAGCCCCGCCTTGCCGGCGGCATCTTCATCGCCCTTGGGCTTTTGGTCGGTGCCATTGCTGGGGTCGCCATGGATCAACCGTCCGCCGGAATGGTTATCGGATTGGGTATTGGCGCGGCCATTGCCGTGGCTGTATGGCTGCTCGACCGCAAGCGTAGCTGATAAGGACCGGATTATGTGGAAGCACGTTCGCAATATCACGCTGATTTTTATCGTCTTAGCCGCCGCTGTGATTTGGTACATGGCAAGGCCCGACGTCGCGCAATTGCCGTTGGATGCGGTGACTGGTCCAAAGCCACAGATTACCGATGCGCGCGAGCAGACAATTCCCACAATAAAGGTCGCTGACGTCGATCGCTGGAAGGCCGGAGAAACGCCCGTTGCGGCACCGGGCCTAATCGTCGAGCGCTTTGCTGATGGTCTGGACCATCCGCGCAACGTTTATGTCCTCCCCAATGGCGACGTGCTGGTCGCCGAAACCAATTCCCCACCGCGCGACGGCGGCGGGATTGAGGGCATGGTCATGCGCTGGCTGATGAATAAGGCTGGGGCAGGGGTACCGTCGGCCAACCGCATCAGCTTGCTGCGCGACGCCGATGGCGACGGCAAGGCCGAAGTCAAAACGCCTTTCATCACTGGCCTGAATTCACCTTTTGGCATGGTGCTGGTCGGGGACAGGTTGTTTGTCGCCAATACCGATGCATTATACTCGTTTCCTTACAAGGAAGGCGACACGAGGATTGCAGGCGAAGGCAAGATGCTGACACGGCTGAACGCCAAAGCACCCAATAATCACTGGACGCGAAATCTGGCTGCGTCTCCCGATGTCAAGAAAATCTACATCTCGGTTGGATCGAACAGCAACATTGCCGAAGGCGGAATGGACAAGGAAGTCGGCCGCGCGATGGTGTTCGAATATGACATCGCAAAAGATGTGAAAAAGCCATATGCCGTCGGCCTGCGTAACCCGGTCGGGCTCGACTGGGATAATCAGGGGCGCCTCTGGACCGTCGTCAACGAGCGCGACATGCTGGGTTCGGACCTAGTGCCTGATTATTTGGCATTGGTTGAATTCGGCGCCGATTATGGCTGGCCTCAGCATTTCTGGGGCGGGTTTACCGATCATCGCGTTTCGCCGCCCAAGCCGGAAAAGCGCGAATATGAACGTCGCCCAGATTATGCGCTGGGTGCGCATACCGCGCCGCTGGGTTTGGCTTTCGGCTATAAGGCAAAGCTTGGCGCCAGCCTGACCGATGGCGCCTTTATCGCCCGACATGGTTCCTGGAACCGTAAGCCGGTTTCCGGTTATGACGTGATATTCGTGCCGTTCCCGAAGGGTGAACCCGTCGGCAAACCCGTTAACGTTCTGACCGGTTTCCTCGACAAGGAAGGCAAGGCGCAAGGTCGTCCGACGATGCTCGCCGTTGCAAAGGATGGCTCATTATTGGTGAGTGACGATGTCGGTAATGTGATCTGGCGAGTGCGGTCGAAAAACTAGATTTTCCGTCCCGCACGGCCTGCCAGTTCGACCGTGTAATGCCACGCTACCCGGCCTGAGCGTCCGCCACGCCCATGCGCGAAAGCCAGCGCGTCGGCTTCGTCCCAGTCCAGATCGAAATGGCCAGCATAAGCGCCGACCATTTCCAAATATGCTTCCTGATCAGGATATTGGAAGCCAAGCTTCAGTCCAAATCTGTCCGCGAGCGCCAGATTGTCGTCAATAGCGTCGCGCGTGTTCAGCGGCTCATCCTGTTCGCTGGCAGTGCGCTCGACGATGTTCCTGCGGTTTGACGTGACATAGAGTCGTACATTGTTCGGCCGCGCCTCCACACCGCCCTCCAGCAGCGAGCGGAGCAAGCGCGGGCCGTTGTCGTCGCCATCGAAAGCTATGTCATCCAGAAACAGAATGAAACGTCGCCCCGATACAGCGAGTTCTTCGAACAGCTGGGGCAGGCTGTTGACATGACCGCCCGCCGCCTCGACCAATGCGATGAAGAAACCGTCCTCCTGCATCGCCGCTACGACCGATTTCACCAACGCCGATTTGCCCATGCCGCGCGCGCCCCACAGCAATACGTCGTGCGCGGCCGCGCCCGAAGCATGTCTGCGGGTATTTTCGATAAGGTCCGACTTTTGTCGGTCCACGCCAACGATCAGGCTCGCGGGCAGAGGCCGGAAATGATGTGCCGCCGCCAAATTCTTGCCATCCCAATGATAGGCCGGATGCGCCGACATATCCATTGGCGGCGCGGGGGGCGGTGACAGCCGCTCCAGCGCTTCGGCAATGCGTTTGAGGGTGTGATCGTTCAAGCGGCCAGTTCCCCGGCATCAAGCGCGTACAGCAATTCGGAGCCTGCGATCGCGCTGCCCTTGAGCGCTACAGCCTCTGGCACCATCACATCCAGATAATAACGGCAGGCGACAACTTTGGCTTTCAGGAATGCGTTACCGGCTTCTGCAGCCAACTCGGCCTCGGCCGCGCGCAATTGCTTGAGCATCAGCCAACCCGACGTCGCCACCGCCATCATCGTCGTATAGGCATAGCTACCCGCCAGCCGGTCATCGATGCTGGCTGCCAACATATATTCAGTGACTTCGCTGCACGCGCCGACAAGCGTAGCAAGCCCAGCCTGACTAGTCGCATCCGCCGCAATCGCCTGCAAGTGCCGCTTGATGACATCGCCGCCTTCCATGCCGAGCTTACGTCCCACAAGGTCTGCTGCCTGAATGCCGTTGGTGCCTTCGTAAATCGCGGCGATGCGGATATCGCGATAATATTGCGCCGCGCCGGTCTCCTCGACAAAGCCCATGCCGCCATGCACCTGAATACCAAGCGAGGCAATTTCGCTGCCTATATCGGTGCCGTAAGTTTTGGCGAGCGGCGTCAGCAGATCGACGATTTCGCGTGCACCGGGTTCACCCAATGCTGCGCGGTCGACAAAACCTGACGCGTAATAGAGCAACGCACGGATTGCTTGCGTACCCGCCTTCATCCGCAACAGCATCCGCCGCACGTCGGGATGCTCGATAATCGCGACCGGCTCGCGCGAAGGTCCCGCCGCCTTGGCCGATTGGACGCGCTCGCTGGCAAACCACATGGCCTTTTGCGTCGCGCCTTCGGCAATCTGAACACCCTGTAGACCTACGTTGAGTCGCGCATTGTTCATCATGGTGAACATCGCCCGCATGCCGCCAAATTCGGGACCAATCAGCTCGCCAACACAATCGCCCTCTTCGCCAAAGGCGAGCACGCAGGTGGGCGATGCGTTAATACCCATCTTATGTTCGATGGATACGACCTTGATATCATTAGCATTACCGAGTGAGCCATCACCCGCAACCTGATATTTGGGTACAAGAAATAGCGAAATTCCCTTGGTACCGGCAGGCGCATCGGGGGTGCGCGCCAACACCAGATGAATGATGTTTTCCGCCATGTCATGATCGCCGAAGCTGATATAAATCTTCGTGCCGCGTATCTGGTAAGTGCCATCGCCGCGCGGTGTCGCAGTTGATTTGAGGGCACCCACATCGGACCCGGCCTGCGGCTCTGTCAGGTTCATCGTACCCGTCCATTCGCCGGTCGATAGCTTGGGCAGGAACGTCGCCTTTTGCGCGTCCGACCCATGATGGTTGATCGCCTCAATCGCGCCGACTGACAATATCGGGCAGAGGGCAAAGGCCATATTTGCTGCACCAAGCGAATCTAGCGCCACAGTTGCAAGGCTGAAGGGAAGGCCTTGGCCGCCGAAATCGGCTGGCGCGTTAATCGACCCCCAGCCATTGGCAACATAGGCCTTGTAAGCGCTCGCAAACCCTTCGGGCATAACAACCTTGCCGTCGGCAAGGCGCGCGCCAACGGTATCGCCAATACGATTGAGCGGAGCGAATTCGCCTGCCGCAAATTCGCCGATGCCCTCGACAATGGCCTGCACCATGTCGGGCGTAGCGTCGGCAAACCGGTTGTGTCCGGCCAGCGCATCGATGCCGGTGATATGCTTCAGAACGAACAGCTGCTCTGCGACGGGTGCGGTGAATGCCATGATTCGTAAAAAGTCCTGTGAAAGCGGGTTCCGGGTCGCCTATAGCCATGAATGATGTTTGGCTCAAATACGTTAGGTGAAGGCTGGGTACTCCCCGCCGATGACGCCGCGATTACTGCCGCCGCCGACCTGTTGCGTGGCGGGCAGATCGTCGCGATTCCCACTGAGACGGTTTATGGCCTCGCCGCCGATGCCAGTAATGCCGATGCCGTGGCGCATATCTACGCTGCCAAGGGCCGCCCTGATTTCAATCCGTTGATTGTTCACGTCCCGGGCAAAGCCGCCGCCGAAAAGCTCGCCGAATTTAACGACCTAGCGGACTTACTGGCCGACGCGTTCTGGCCGGGTCCGATCACCCTTGTCCTGCCATTGCGCGAGGATGCGCCGGTTACGAAAGCGGTCACAGCCGGTTTGCCGACAATCGCCATCCGCTGCCCCGCGCATCCCGTTATGCAGTCGGTACTGGCGAAAAGCGGTGTCAACCTTGCTGCCCCGTCGGCCAACAAAAGCGGCGGTATCAGCCCGACTCGCGCCGAGCATGTGCTGACGAGCCTTGGGGGAGCGGTGCCGTTGATTTTGGATGCCGGACCCTGTGCTGCGGGTCTGGAGTCGACGATTGTCGCGGTGCGCGACGATGGCTGGCAGATATTGCGGCCAGGTCCAGTCACCGAGCTTGAAATATCCAAGGTTGCCGGAACCGGCGCAATTCCGTTGACCGATACGAAAATCGAAGCCCCCGGGCAACTGGCCAGCCATTATGCCCCATCGAAACGCGTGCGATTAAACGCAACGGCACAAACGCCCGGAGAATATCTGATCGGCTTTGGCGCAGTTGCCGGTGACGACAATCTATCACCTTCGGGCGATCTGGCACGAGCCGCAGCGCATTTGTTCGACGCGTTGCACCGCGCGGATGCCAGCACAGCGCCATCAATCGCGGTGGCGCCAATCCCGGAAATTGGTATCGGCGTTGCCATAAATGACCGACTGGCAAGGGCCGCCGCCCGGTGAAGCCGATAGCCTTAACGTTGCTGCTGTTTGGCGCGGTGGCTGCCACCGCTGCCGCTGCTGATCAGGTAACGGCATATCGCGCGTTGGTTCAACAGGATTTGCGACTAGCGACTATTGGGTACCGGTTGGCATCGGCAAACGCGCCATTTTGTGAACGGAGCGAGCGTAACCCCGGCTGGGTGATACACGACGAGCAGCAATATCCGGATCGTGACGTTGCACGAGCGGCTTTTGTTTTTCGCACTCCGGTTGCGGTTTCCGCGGTAGTTCCCGGCGGTCCAGCGGACGCAATGGGCGTTAAGGCGGGCGACGGCGTGGTCGGACTTAATGATGGCGTGTTCAGCATTCACAGTGAAGTGCAACACAAACCCAGCGCCGAACGCATGGAGACAATCCAGAAGGCATTGAGAGCGGCAATGGCGGCAAATGGCCCGATCCGGGTCGCATTGGAAACCGCCGACGGTCAAAAGCGAATCACGCTCGCTCCACCCGCCATTTGCGCGTCGCGTTTCTGGGTTGATGCCCAATCCAAGGTTGATGCCGGTGCCGATGGCGATGGCGTGCGGGTTACCGATGGGCTGATGGCGTTCACCGCAAACGATGATGCCGAGTTGGCGGCGGTGGTGGCGCACGAACTATCGCATAATCTGCTCGGCCATCGCGAGCGACTGAACGCAGCCAAGCGCCGGACAAGCGAAATATTGGCGACCGAGATTGAGGCTGACCGGTTATCGGTGTGGCTGATGGCCAATGCGGGTTATGACCCCAACGCTGCCTTGCGTTTTGCGGAGCGATATGGCCGCAAAACAGGACTGGGGATATTTTCCGATGGCACGCATTTGCGCTGGAAAAACCGGGTGAAAGTGATGCGCGGCGAAATCGTCTTGATGAAAAACGCAAAAAGGCAGAATGGGCTGCTTGCGCCACCGCTGTTGGTTGGTGATGAATTAGCCACGGTCGGCAAATAATTAAGTTGCATATCGGGATGCTATTTCATCCTGCCCGGCTTTCGCCTATCACCGAACCGAGAGCGATGCAGGGGAGGGCACAAATTGCCTAAATCAAGCAAATTGTTAGCTGGGTTATTGCCCCTTTTACTGCTTGCCGCTTGCGGTGAGGATAAAGCGGTTACCAAGGCCGCTGCCGATGAAATCCACCCCGTCCAGGTTGTAACGGTCCAGCAGGAAAATCTGCAACGCACGATCAACGCCGTGGGAACCGTCCGCTACCGCCGCGAAACACCATTGGGGTTTACCACGCCGGGTAAAGTTGCAACCGTCCGGTTTGAGGAAGGCGACTTTGTGAAGCGCGGTGCGCTCCTTGCCGCACTTGATACCACCAGCGTTGGCGCGGATGTGAGCGTGGCAACCGCCGAACGCGACCGCGCGCGGTCGGAATTCGAACGTTTGCGCTCTCTATACGCCGATGGTTGGGTTACCAAGGCGCGCTATGAAGCTGCCGAGGCGACCGTAAAGGCCGCCGATGCGCGCGTCCGGCAGGCCGGCTTCGCCAGCGGTACTGCGCAACTATATGCGCCGTCGAGCGGTGTCGTCCTGACCCGCAATGTCCAGCCCGGCCAAATCATCGCCGCTGGCACCCCGGCATTGATATTGGGCGAAGGGGATGAAGGTTTCGTTTTCCGCGTGCCGATAATCGACCGGGATGCATCGAAACTGCGCGTCGGCATGGCCGCCGATATTTCGATAGAATCTCTGGATGGTGCGCCGATTACGGCAATGATAAGCGAAATCGATGGCCGCGCGAATGAGGCGACAGGCGCATTTACGGTTCAGTTCCGTCTGGCCAACCGCCCGCAACTGCGCTCGGGACAAATCGGCACTGCCACTATAAAATTGCCCGCCGCCGATAGCGGCAGCACGCTGCAAATCCCGGCTAGCGCGCTGTTTGGCGTACGCACAGGGGAGGGGTTGGTATATGTGGTCGATGCCAAAAGCCGCGTCGAAACCCGCAATGTGGCCATAGAGCGGGTGACCGACGAATTTGTAATTGTCTCGGGCGGTCTGAAGCCCGGCGACGTCATCGTGACATCCGGTCTTGAAAAATTGCGCACCGGATCAAAGGTTCGCGCCATCAAAGCAGCCAGTTAAGCCATGCACATAGCCGAGGTCGCAATCCGCAGGTGGCAGCTGACTTTGGTGCTGTTTGCATTGCTTTGCGCGCTCGGATTTTCGGCGTTTCAGAATGTGCCGCGCGCCGTCGATCCGCATTTCGCAATGCCCGTTGTCTCGATTGTTGCCTCGCAACCCGGTGCTGACGCGGCCGAGGTCGAACAGACGATTACCAAGCCCATCGAGGAATTGTTGCAGGGTCTGGAGGATGTACAGAATGTTGCCTCGACCAGCAGCGATGGCAATGCCGTTATTCGTGCCGAGTTTGACTGGTCGGGCGACCCCGACCAATATTTCAACGACGCGGTCCGCGAAGTTACTGCTATTCGCGGCCAGTTGCCTGCCGATTTGCAACGGCTGACATTCGAAAAGGTCCGTACCACCAATACATCGATCCTGCAGATCGCCTTGCTCAGCGATACGGCCAGCTGGTATAGGATGGAAAAATATGCGCGCGACATCAGCGAGGCGCTGGGCCGCTATGGCGATGTCCGGCAATCCGACATTTACGGCCTGCCGCAACCTGAAATCAGCGTGGCAATTGATGCGGGCAGGCTGGCAGCGTTGCGCGTCCCGGCAAGTTCGGTTGCGGATGCCATCCGCGTCGGCGGCGCCGATGTGCCCGCTGGCGCAGTCACCAGCGGTGCGCGGCGTTTCAATGTCGAAGCGGGCGGCGCGTTTCGTGACCTTGAGAAAATCCGCAATCTGCCACTGCGCAGCAACGAAGGTAGTTTGTTGCGTGTCGGTGATGTCGCCGAAGTCAAATATGGTGCTGCCGAGCAACGCGTAAAGCTGAGCCACAATGGCAAACGCGCGATCTGGATCACCGCCAATCAGAAACTGGGTACCGACGCGACCAAATTGCGTAATTTGCTGGTGAAAGAACTGGCTTTGCAAGAAAAGCTTCTGCCACCCGACATTACGGCGGTGGTGCAGTTTGACCAGAGCAGGGACATCACCAAACGCCTGCGCGAACTCGCACGCGATTTTGGCATCGCGTTGTTCCTGGTTCTGTTCACCCTGTTGCCGCTTGGCTGGCGCGCGTCGCTGATTGTAATGATTTCCATTCCGCTGTCGATTGCATCGGGCTTGCTCGCCGTGTCTGCAATGGGCTTCAATATGAGCCAGCTCGTCATCGCTGGCTTCATCCTGACGCTTGGGCTGCTGGTCGACGATTCTATCGTCGTAGTGGAAAATATCGCACGCCATCTGCGTATGAACAAAAGCCGCGATCAGGCAGCGATTGATGGCACGCGGGAAATCACGATGGCGGTGATGGGGTCAACCGGCGTTCTGGTATTCGCATTTTTCCCGCTGTTTTTTTTACCCGAGGGTGCAGGTAAATTCACCCAAAGCTTCATCGCGACAATCGTTGCTACGATAACCGCATCCATGATCGTGTCGCTTACAATCGTGCCGTTTTTGGCCAGCCGCATATTAAGCCGGGACGAGCATGAGGGCGGAAATGCGATCCTGCGCTGGCTGATGGCCAAGATTGACCGTTTTTATCATCCGATGCTGCATTGGGCGCTTGACCGACCGCGAAGATCCGTTTGGACTGCTCTGGCAGTCACCTGCGCAGCATTCGCGCTTGTTCCTGTGCTGGGTTTTAGCCTGTTTCCAAACGCCGATACATCTTACTTCCGTGTCACTGTGGAGGCCGAGCAGGGGGCAAGTATCGCTGAGACCGGTCGCATCGTGAAACAGGTTTCCGATATTTTGAAAACCGAACCGGCAATCAAGGTTCGCGCCGAAAATGTCGGCAGTTACAACCCGCCGGTTTTTTACAATGTTTTCCAGCGCGGTGAAAATCCGACTCATGGAGAAGTTCTGGCAATCATGGACGACTGGAAAGGCGCCGAAAGTCGCTCCATGGTCGAACGGCTGCGGAAAAGGCTAGATCAAATATCGGGTGCACGTATCAAGTTGGTGCTATTCCAGAATGGAACGCCGATAAATGCGCCAGTCGAGTTTCGCGTTTATGGACCTGACCTTGATGAATTGAGAGTTGTTTCCGCAAAAATGGAGCAGGCGCTGCGCGACACCGCTGGGACGCGTGACGTAAACAGCCCCGTGGCGTTTGATCGCGTTGATTTGGACGTTCGAATCGATGAAAGCAAAGCGGCGCTGCTCGATATTCCAGCAGGCGCACCGCGCCGTGCCATCCGCTTGGCGCTGACCGGTGAGCGGGCAGGAACATTTCGCGATGTTGAAGGCGACAGCTATCCAGTGGTGGTCCGGCTCCCGCTAGCTGAAACGCAACCAATTTCCGCGCTCGAATCAATTTATGTTTCAAATCGTAGTGGACAGGCGGTCCAACTCGCTGAAATCAGCAGCCCAAAACTTGAATCGACGCCGGCCGCAATTTACCGCTACAATCTTGAGCGAAATGTCAGTGTGACTGCTCAACTGACTGATGGTGCCGTTGTAACGAAGGTCAATCAAGAAGCTCAGGCCAAGATGGATAAAATTCCGCTAAAGTCTGGATATAAGATTGAGCTTGGCGGCGAGGCTGAAAAAATCAACGATACGTTCGCTGGTTTTGGCCCCATCGTGATGATCGCGATGTTCAGCATTTTTGCGATATTGGTCGCCGAATTCGGACGGTTCAAAGAGGCCTTGGTGGTCGCAGGCGTCATTCCGCTCGGTACGTTCGGCGGGCTGATTGCGTTGGTGGTCACCGGCAACAATCTTTCGTTTCTGGCGGTTATCGGTTTTATCGCTTTAATCGGCATCGAGATTAAAAATTCAATCCTGCTAGTCGACTTCACCAGCCAGCTTCGCGACCGCGGAATGGCGTTGCGCGAGGCAATCGAGCAAGCGGGCGAGGTCCGTTTTCTGCCCGTTCTGCTAACCTCAATTACCGCTATAGGCGGGTTGATGCCATTGGCACTGTTCGGCGGTAGCCTGTACGGGCCGCTTGCAATTGTGCTTATCGGGGGGTTGATTTCCTCGACCCTGCTATCACGTATAGTGACGCCAGCGATGTACCTGCTGGTGGTGCGCGGTGATGAGGCCAAGAAGTCTCCACCGCCGAGCAACGAACAAGGAATCTCCCATGCCACATGAAGAAGCAATTTTTGCAGGCGGCTGTTTCTGGTGCACCGAGGCAGTGTTCGGCCAGTTTAAAGGCGTGAGCAGCGTCGAGAGTGGCTATATCGGCGGCCATGTTGCCGACCCTGACTATAAGAACGTTTGCACCGGAAACACCGGTCATGCCGAGGCCATCAAGATCCATTTCGATCCCGCTGTTATCAGCTATGCCGACCTGCTCGACATCCATTTTGCTACGCATGATCCGACGCAGTTGAACCGTCAGGGTAATGACATCGGCACCCAATATCGCTCAGCGATTTTCCCGCTGGACGATGCGCAGCGAACCGAAGCGCAGGCCGGGATTGCTCGCGCCGCGGCCGATTGGCCCGCGCCGATTGTGACCACCATCGAAGGCCCCGCCACATGGTATCCAGCAGAGGATTATCATCAGGAATATTGGGAAGGCGAGGGTCAACGCAATCCTTATTGCCTTGCCGTCATCCCGCCAAAACTGGCCAAGCTGAAAAAGGGATTTGCCGAACGTTTGGCTTGATGCGATAGCGGCGGCCATGACGCACAAACGCATTCGCAAGGCCGTTTTCCCTGTCGCTGGCCTCGGCACCCGCTTTCTTCCGGCGACCAAGGCCATCCCGAAAGAGATGCTGCCAATCGTTGACCGTCCGCTGATCCAGTACGCGGTCGATGAAGCGCGTGAGGCGGGCATCGAGCAGATGATTTTCGTCACCGGTCGCGGCAAGAGCGCGATCGAGGATCATTTCGACATCGCTTACGAGCTTGAAAAAACCATGTTGGAGCGCGGCAAGGATTTGTCAGTATTAGAGCCCACGCGGCTTGGCCCTGGAAATTGTGCCTATGTCCGGCAACAGGAGCCGTTGGGGCTGGGCCATGCTATCTGGTGCGCGCGCGATATTGTTGGTGACGAGCCCTTTGCCATTTTTCTGCCCGATGAATTCATGCACGGCTCGCCGGGCTGTATGAAACAGATGGTCGATGCCTACCACCGGTTGGGCGGGAATCTGATAAGCGTTCTCGAAGTGCCGCATGACAAAGTGTCCAGCTATGGCGTTATAGCGCCGGGTGAACAGGATGGCGCGGTTACCGAAGTGCTGGGGCTGGTTGAAAAGCCAAAAGCCGAGGATGCGCCGTCGAACCTTATCATATCGGGTCGCTACATCCTTCAGCCCGAAGTCATGCGCGTTTTGGAAGGCCAGGGAAAAGGCGCCGGCGGTGAAATCCAGCTGACCGATGCAATGGCGCAAATGATCGGCAAGCAGGCTTTTCATGCCGTCACCTTCGATGGCAAGCGCTATGATTGCGGCTCGAAAGTCGGCTATATCGAAGCCAATCTGGCGGTTGCGCTGGAACGGCCCGACATGGCCGACGAGGTACGCGCGATCGCGCTGGATTTGCTGCGTTAATAAATGACATTCAGCCTCGGCTCAGGAAAATATGCTATTGTCTGGCCACAGACTTCGAAATTGGGAGCGGTTATGCGGTATTTGCTGGTTTTAGGTTCTGCGGTCATGCTCTCTGGCTGCGTGTCGTTAGTGACCGACGTTGTGACTGCGCCTGTCAAAATCGTTTCGAAAACCGCCGATGTCCTGACCACCAGTCAATCAGAGTCGGATGAAAATCGCGGGCGGGAGTTGCGCAAGCGTGAGGAGGCACTCGGCAAACTTGCGCGGCAACGCGACAAGGCACGGGAAAAATGTGAGGATGGCAACGAAGATGCCTGTGCCAAGGCCGCGCAGCTGAACGAGCAGATTGAGGTCGAACAGGACCGACCAATTTAACCGGCCAATCCGACCATAGGCGTCTACCAACTGCCGTCAGGATTCGACAAACAGCTGATTTGGTTGCCCATTTGCATTTGGTCGAATGCGCGGTTCGTTGGTCGAAGGGCAATACCGGATTTCTGTCTACGCTTGTAATCGTAGCTCCAGCGGATTGATGTGCAACATGCGCAGGTCCGGTCGGGAGGTTCGATGTCCATTTTTCGCCGCACGTCTGCATTATTATTTGCGGGGGCAGCTAGTCTGTCTTTTTCGCCAGCGCTTCATGCTGAGGATGCGGCCCCGACGACAGCCGCGGATGCGTCTGCCAATGGCAAGCGTCAGTTTCGCGCCGATTTTTTCGTTGCCTACGCCCCTGTGACTGCACTTGACATGGTCCGTCGCATACCCGGCTTTTCTATCGCGGGGGATGAGGGTCGTCGCGGCTTTGGCGAAAATGCGGGTAATGTGCTTATCGATGGCGATCGCCCCTCGTCCAAATCCGACGACATCTTCACGATCCTGTCGCGCATTCCGGCAAGTGAAGTCGAGCATATCGAACTAACCGAACAAGCCGGCGCCGATTCCGAAACGCAAGGCCAGGGACAAGTGGTCAATGTCGTTCGCAAAGTATCGGCAAAGGTAAGCGGCACCTATGAAGGCAATCTGGTGTTCGGGCACCGCTATGGCTTTCGGCCTTCGGCCAACGCATCGGCCACCTTGCGGCGAGGCAAAACGACCTATGAGCTGAATTTCTCCTCTTATTCAGAACGGATTTACGGATACGGCCCGGAGGATTTCAAAACCGGAACCGGTGCGCTAACCGAGGGTCGCTACTATCGCGGCGAGGGCGGATATGACGAAGCTGCGATTGGTGGCGCAATCAAGACGCGCATCGGTGGCGCGAAGCTCAACCTCAACGGCCGGGTGCGCTGGAATGACGGGTTCGACCACCGGCTGGGTGAGTTTTCCAATGCGGCGGGTGCCGACATCGGCGACGAAGTGCTAAACCGCGGTGGGCCGATCAACGATATCAATTACGAAGTAGGCGGCGATATCGAATTCGGACTGGCGCCCAAGCTCAACACCAAGATCATCGGGCTTTATCGAGCCGCCACCGATAGCAATGATTTTACCATCGAAGCATTGCGCGTCGGCCAGCCTGCAGAATTGTTCGAAACACGAAGCCGCAATAAGCCCGTGGAGGCTGTGGCGCGTATCCAGAACGACTGGAGCGGCATAAGCAACCATGCGATCCAGTTCGGCGGTGAAATCGCGTATAACCGGCTGGACGCACGTTTTTCAGCCGCAAGCACGGTCGGCGGGGTAGTTACCGCGTTCCCGCCGTCGGATGTGCTGGTTGAGGAAACCCGCATCGAACCGTTCGTGACCGATGTTTGGACGATAAGTCCGCAATGGAAAATCGAAGCTGGCGCAATTGCGGAATTTTCCAAGCTAACCCTGTCTGGTGACAGTAACGCTGCGCGCCGTTTCAAATTCATCAAGCCGCGCGCGATAGCAACCTGGACGGTGAACCCGCAAACCACGCTGGAATTCCGTGCTGATCGGCAGGTGGCACAGCTCGATTTCGAAGAATTTGCAACATCAATCGACGTAACATTGGGCAATCAGGTGGATGTCGGCAACGCGGATCTGGTGCCTGAGAAAGTGACCACTCTTTCTGCGCTCATCCGGCATAAATTCCTCGAACGCGGCAGCATCCAGCTGAAGGGCGATTATCAGTCGGTCAGCGACACGCAGGATCTTGTGCCTGTCACATTACGCGACGCCGCCGGTAACATCACCGCGCAATTTGACGGCGCGGGCAACATCGGCAGCAGTAAAAGATGGAATGGCGAACTTGAAATTACGTTGCCGTTCGACTGGCTAACAAAGCCCGCCGGGATAACCGGCATCGAGGTTAAATATACTGGTCACTATCACGACAGCCGCGTGACCGACCCGGTGACTGGCCTGAAAAGACGCATGTCAAACCGGCCTCTTTGGCATCAGGAATGGGCGCTGCGCCATGACATCGCCGGTACTGGATTTGTATATGGCGTCACCGTAAATGTTCAGGATGCCAATAACGCTTATTTCCTGAATGAATTTCGCAGTCAGAAAGATGGAGTGCGGACAAATCTGTTCGTTGAGTATTCCAAATTCAAATTGGGGACGTTGCGTCTGCAATATACCAGCATCCCGGATTTCAGCCGCGACCGGTTTATTTATACAGGAACCCGCTCAGGCGGCAGCGTCACGCAGATAGTGAACCGGAAACGCTATCTCGATCCGTTGATTCAGCTGACATTGTCCGGAAAATTCTGACTATTCACTGCGCAGCGCTTCGATTGGAGAAAGGCGTGAGGCCCGGATCGCCGGGTAACCACCGAACAGTATGCCGATCACCGCTGAAAACGCGACCGACAGTAGCGCCGTGTCCAATCCGACCGGGGCCGGAAAATCTGCCACTTGCTGAAAGATAGCGGCCGCAACCATTGCGAGTATGAGGCCGATGGCACCGCCAATCACGCACAGCACGGCGGCTTCGACTAGGAACTGGTTTCGGATGTCACTGCGTTTTGCGCCCAATGCCATCCGAAGTCCGATTTCCCGTGTGCGCTCAGTAACGCTGACCAGCATGATATTCATGATGCCGATGCCGCCGACGAGCAGCGAGATGGAGGCAATCGCGACCAAAACCGCTTGGAAGATTTGTGTCACTTCGCCGGTCGTTTCAGCAATTTCAGTGGTCGTGCGTACGGTGAACGGATTGATCTTTCCTTTGGGCACCCGGTAGCGGTCGCGTAGCAGGCTCTTGATTTCTTTCTGTCCGTCGAGCAGCGTTTCTTCGTCCTCAAATCCAACGAACAATAAGGTAACGTCGTCGGGCCCTTGCGTCGCTGCGGTTGACAGCCGTTGGCGGAGCGTCGTTATCGGCACGACTATCTGGTCGTCATTGTCGTTGCCAAGATTGCTTCCTTTGCTTTCCAATACGCCGACGACGGTAAAGGGTACACGGTTTATCCGCAGCGTTTGGCCGACCGGGCTTATGTCGGCAAACAGCTTGTCGGCGACGGTTTGCCCGATAACTGCCACTCGTCCTGCCGAGCCGACATCGCCTTGGGTCAGGAACCGGCCGTCGGATGCGTTGACGTTTGAGATGGTGCCATATTCGGGCGTGGCCCCAATGGCTTGCGTTGTTGCGCTGCGTCCCGAGGTCACCGCCTGCACGCTGTTGCGGATCTGCGGCGCAACCGCGATCACGCCGGGAACCTGTCGCAGGATTGCCTGGCCATCGCGTTCAGTCAGCCTTCCCCGGTCGCTAGGGCGGCGCGGACCGCTGTTGCCGCTGTCGGGTTCTGGCACGACGATTGCCATGTTGGAGCCAAGCGTGGCGATCTGCTGCGTCACTGAAACCTGCGCGCCATTACCCACCGCCACCGCCAAAATCACCGAGAAAACCCCGATCATCACGCCCAAGGTTGTCAGGATAGAGCGCATCAAATTGGTGCGCAGCGCGGTCATGGCAATCGCGACATTCACGCCCCAACCGGCGATGGAGCCAAGCAGGCTGTTCATGCTGCACCTGCGCGGCGGCGCGATTTCACCGCTGCATCCTCGATGACCTGCCCGTCGCGAAACACAATCCGCCGGGCTGCATATTCGGCGATGTCGGGTTCGTGGGTGACGACGATCAGCGTGATGCCTTCGTCATTCAGTTTCTGGAAGATGCCCATGATGTCGAGCGACGTCTGTGTATCGAGCGCGCCGGTTGGTTCGTCCGCCAGCACCATCAGCGGATCGGTCACCAGCGCGCGGGCGATGGCGACGCGCTGTTGCTGTCCGCCCGACAGCTTGGCAGGAGTATTAAGCAGCCGATCGCCTAACCCCATTGCCTCCAGCTTGGCTTGCGCGCGCTCGCGCCGTTCGGTGTACCCCATCCCCCGATAAATCAGCGGCACCGCCACATTGTCCAGCGCGCTGGTGCGGGCGAGAAGATTGAACTGCTGAAACACAAAGCCGATTTTGCGGTTACGGATTTCGGCCAATTCATCGCTGTCGAGCGTCTTGGTATCGATGCCGTCGAGCAGCAACTTTCCCGATGTTGGAATATCAAGGCAACCGATCATGTTCATGAAAGTCGATTTGCCGGAACCGCTCGCCCCCATGATCGCGACGAACTCGCCTCGCTGGATGCTCAGCGAAACACGGTTGACGGCGTGCAATGTTTCGCCGCCAATCACATAATCCTTTACCAGATCATGCGTTTCAAGCAGCGCTGTCATCTTCGTCCGGTTCGTCGGTCTCTGCCTTTGGCTTCAATGATTTGGTGCGGACAAGGACTTTGTCGCCCGCTTTTATGCCCGATATGACTTCGGTATAGTCGTCGCCTTGCAAGCCAATACCGACCTGCTTCTTGGTGGGCCGATAGGCGTCCGCGCCTGCAAGATAGAGCGTAGGGCGCGGTGTTTCCTTTTTGCCGGGGGCGGCTGGCTTTTCCTTCGCCGGTTCGCCGCGATCCGCGACCTTCGGGCGGAACCGCAGCGCGTTGGTCGGCACGCGCAGGACATTAGCTTTGGCCCCGGTAATGATTTCGACATTGGCGGTCATGCCGGGCAGCAATTTGCCGTCGAGATTATCGACGTCGATGATCACCAGATAGCTGACGACATTCTGCGTTTCGACTGGTGCCTTGCGGACCTGGCGCACTTTCGCGCGAAAGATGGTATCGGGGTAGCTGTCGACGGTGAACGTCACATTCTGCCCCTCGACGATCTGGCCGATATCGGCCTCGTCAACCGATGCTTCGACCTGCATCTTGGTGGTGTCGGCGGCGATTTCGAACAAATTAGGCGTCTGGAAACTGGCTGCGACGGTGGTGCCGGGTTCAACCAGCTTGTTGATGATGACGCCGCTGGCAGGCGCAACTATGACGGTGCGGTTGAGGTCGAGCCGTGCCGATGACAACTCTGCGGTCCCCTGACTAATCTGTGCATTGCCGCTTTGCGTTTGCGCCAGCGCCACCTGCAACGCGTTACGCGCGCTGTTGAGTTTGCTTTGCGCGATGTCGAGGCCAGCCTTCGACACGAAACCGCGCTCGGCCAGGGCCTTTTGCCGCGCAAAGTCGCGCTCCTGAATCTCAAGCTCCGACCGGGCGCGAGCGACATTGGCCACCGTTTGCTGCAACCCGGCGCGGGCCAGAGCAACTTGTGCCTCGGACTGCTGCACCCGCGCACGCACGCGGGTCGGGTCGATTTCGGCCAGAACCTGGCCCGCCTTCACCGGCGAGTTGAAATCGACATAGACCTTGGTGACCTGACCCGAAACTTCGGTGCCGACTTTGATGGTATTCAGCGCACGGACCTTGCCGCTGGCCGACACCTTGCGAAGAACTTCGCCGCGGGTGACGGTCTCGCTGATATATTCATAGTCATGCGGGGTAGGGCGGAGCACGCGATAGAGGACGAACAGCAGCAGCAGCGCGATAATCGCCGACCAGACGCGATGCCGCTTCACCCATGAACTTATGGTCGTCAGCATATCGTCGCGCCCAATCCCCGTTGTCGAGTTATGCTGTATATTGAGGGGGATGGGGGATGGCTAGCGGTTATGTGGCGGAATATTGGGATTTGGATATCCGCTTTCGACAACATTCCAGACGCCGCGCAGAACAATGCATTCGACCAACAAAAAACCCGTCGGAATAACTCCCGGCGGGTTTTTGTTTAGTCCTCGGACCTTAGCGAAAAAGCTTACTCTTCCTCGCTGCCGATCTCGATAACATCGTCGATTGCCGCATCTTCGGTGGTCAGGTCATCGGAAATGACCTTGGCCAACACATCGTCACCAATCGCAGCTTCGGGGCCTTGTGCCAGTTCGGCTGCATGCTCTTCTTCCGCCGTTTCGGGCGCAATCAGGCTTTCCTGCAGCTTCTTATACTGGGCACGCAGCGCAACGTCGCGGCTGGTGGCGGCGATCCGCATGCGGTTCATGGCAGAGCCAGTACCCGCAGGGATCAGGCGTCCAACGATGACGTTTTCCTTGAGACCGGTGAGGATGTCCTTCTTGCCCTCAACCGCCGCCTGCGTCAGCACGCGGGTGGTTTCCTGGAACGACGCCGCCGAGATGAACGAACGTGTCTGCAGCGAAGCCTTGGTGATGCCGAGCAGCACGGGGTTACCCGTTGCCGGTGCCTGGCCCTTGGTCAGCTTCGCGTTGATGGCATCCATTTCTTCACGGTCGACCTGTTCGCCCGGCAGGAGCGTGGTGTCGCCGCCAAAGGTGATTTCAACTTTCTGCAGCATCTGGCGAACAATCGTTTCGATGTGCTTGTCGTTGATCTTCACGCCTTGCAGACGATACACTTCCTGAATTTCGGCAACCAGATATTCGGCCAGCGCCTCAATGCCCATGACTTCGAGAATGTCATGCGGGTTCGGCGAACCTGCAATCAGGTTATCGCCCTTGCGGACGAAATCGCCTTCCTGCACGTCGAGAACCTTCGACTTCTGGATGAGATATTCGATCCGGTCGCCTTCTTCCGGGACAATCGCGATCTTGCGCTTTGCCTTATAGTCACGGACGAATTCGACCCGACCCGAAATCTTCGCGATGATCGCATTGTCCTTCGGAATACGTGCTTCGAACAGCTCGGCAACGCGCGGCAGACCGCCGGTGATGTCGCGGGTCTTGGCGGATTCGCGGGTCACACGGGCGAGAACGTCGCCTGCCTGAACCTCTGCACCATCCTCGACCGACAGCATCGTGCCGACACCCAGAAGATAACGAGCCGCTTCGTCGGTCTTCTCGTCGAGAAGCGTCAGACGCGGGCGGAGGTCTTCCTTCTTGGTGCGGCTGCCCGCACGGTCTTCGGTCACGACGCGCTGGGCGATGCCCGTTGCTTCGTCGGTTTGTTCTGTCAGCGTTTTGCCGTCGATCAGGTCCTGATATTTCACAATACCCGATTTTTCGGTGATGATCGGCATGGTGAAGGGATCCCATTCAGCCAGACGATCGCCCGAGTTGACCGCATCGCCATCGGCGAACATCAACGTGGCACCATAAGGCAGACGGTGGATTTCCATCTCGCGGCCATCCTTGTCGACGACAACCAGTTCGCCGTTGCGGGCCATCGCCAAACGCTTTTTGCGCTTGTCGATGATGCTTGGCAGGTCGCGATACATGACCGTACCCGACGCAGTTGCATCAAGGTTCGACTGCTCGTTAAGCTGCGCCGCACCACCGATGTGGAAGGTACGCATCGTCAGCTGGGTGCCAGGCTCGCCGATCGACTGGGCGGCGATAACGCCGACAGCTTCACCGATGTTCACCGGAGTACCCCGAGCCAAGTCACGGCCATAGCAGGTGCCGCACACGCCGACCTTCGATTCGCAGACCAATGGGCTGCGGATCTTGAGGGCTTGAATGCCGGTTTCTTCCATCGCGGTGACCATCGGCTCGTCGAGCAAGGTTCCGGCAGGGATCAATACCTTGCCATCAAGGCCCATGATGTCCTCTGCCGTGGTCCGACCAAGGACGCGCTCGCCGAGCGAAGCAATGGTCGAGCCACCCTGAACGATCGAACGCATTTCCAGCGCACGTTCGGTTTTGCAGTCGACTTCGACGATGGTGCAATCCTGCGATACGTCGACCAGACGGCGGGTCAGATAACCCGAGTTTGCCGTCTTCAGCGCAGTATCGGCCAGACCCTTACGGGCACCGTGGGTCGAGTTGAAATACTCGAGAACGGTCAGACCTTCCTTAAAGTTCGAAATGATCGGCGTTTCGATGATCTCGCCCGAAGGCTTGGCCATCAGGCCGCGCATACCGGCAAGCTGTTTCATCTGCGCTGGCGAACCACGCGCACCCGAGTGAGCCATCATGTAGACCGAGTTGACCGGCAATTCGCGGCCATGCTCGTCCATCGGCGATGCCTTCAGCTTGTCCATCATGGCGTTGGCGACCTTGTCACCACAGGTCGACCAGGCGTCGATCACCTTGTTGTACTTTTCCTGCTGGGTGATCAGGCCGTCCTGATATTGCTGCTCGAAATCGGCAACAATCGCCTTGGTTTCGGCAACCATTCCTTCTTTTTCTTCCGGAATGATCATGTCGTCCTTGCCGAACGAAATGCCTGCCTTGAACGCATATTTAAAGCCAAGCGACATGATCGCGTCGGCGAACAATACGGTGTCCTTCTGGCCGGTGTGGCGATAGACCTGATCGATAACGTCGCCCAATTCCTTCTTGGTGAGAAGGCGGTTGACGGTTTCGAACGGTACGCGGTGGCTCTGTGGCAGCGTTTCTGCAAGCAACATACGGCCCGGCGTGGTGTCGAATCGTACCATGCGCTGCGTGCCGTCCTCGTCGGTCTGCGGTACGCGGGCAATAATCTTGGAGTGGAGCGTGACCGCACCGACCTCAAGCGCCTGATGCACTTCGGCCATGTCCGAAAGCATCATGCCTTCGCCTGGCTCACCCTTACGGTCCATCGACAGATAATAGAGGCCCAAGACCATATCCTGCGAAGGAACGATGATTGGCTTACCATTGGCTGGCGACAGGATGTTGTTCGTCGACATCATCAGGACGCGGGCTTCGAGCTGCGCTTCAAGGCTCAGCGGAACGTGGACGGCCATCTGGTCACCGTCGAAGTCGGCGTTGAATGCCGAGCAAACGAGCGGGTGAAGCTGAATAGCCTTGCCTTCAATCAGGACAGGTTCGAATGCCTGGATGCCCAAACGGTGAAGCGTTGGCGCGCGGTTCAAAAGCACGGGATGCTCGCGGATAACCTCGTCGAGGATGTCCCAGACTTCCTTGCGTTCCTTCTCAACCCACTTCTTCGCTTGCTTCAGGGTCATCGAAAGACCCTTGGCATCGAGGCGTGAATAGATGAACGGCTTGAACAGTTCGAGCGCCATTTTCTTAGGCAGGCCGCACTGATGCAGTTTCAGTTCAGGACCGGTCACAATAACCGAACGACCCGAATAATCGACGCGCTTGCCGAGAAGGTTCTGGCGGAAACGGCCCTGCTTGCCCTTGAGCATGTCGGACAGCGACTTCAACGGACGCTTGTTCGCACCGGTAATCGTGCGGCCACGGCGACCATTGTCGAACAGCGCATCGACAGCTTCCTGCAACATCCGCTTTTCATTGCGGACGATGATGTCAGGTGCGCGCAGTTCAATCAGGCGCTTCAAACGGTTGTTACGGTTGATGACGCGGCGATAGAGATCGTTGAGATCCGAGGTCGCAAAGCGGCCACCATCCAGCGGCACCAGCGGGCGCAATTCTGGCGGAATGACCGGAATGACGTCGAGGATCATCCACTCAGGCTTGTTGCCTGAATCGATGAAGCTTTCGACAACCTTCAAACGCTTGATGATTTTCTTCGGTTTCAGTTCTGACTTGGTAACAGCCAGTTCGTCGAGCAGGTCCTGACGTTCCTGCACAAGGTCGAGGTCCATCAGCATGGTCTTGACGGCTTCGGCACCGATCGACGCGGTGAACGCGTCTTCGCCATATTCGTCCTGCGCGTCGAGCAGTTCGTCTTCCGACAACAACTGGAACTTCTCCAGCGCGGTTAGGCCGGGCTCGGTTACGATGTAGTTTTCGAAGTACAGAACGCGCTCAAGCTGCTTCAACTGCATGTCGAGCAGCAAGCCGATGCGCGATGGCAGCGACTTCAGGAACCAGATATGCGCAACCGGCGCAGCGAGCTCGATATGGCCCATACGCTCACGACGCACTTTGGTGACGGTGACTTCAACGCCGCACTTTTCGCAGACGACGCCCTTATATTTCATACGCTTATACTTGCCGCACAAGCACTCATAATCCTTTACTGGACCAAAGATGCGCGCGCAGAACAGACCGTCACGCTCTGGCTTGAACGTGCGGTAGTTGATGGTTTCGGGCTTCTTGATTTCGCCGAAAGACCAGCTGCGGATTTTCTCCGGCGACGCGATGCCGATCTGGATCTGGTCGAATGTTTCGACCTTGGCGACGGGATTGTTGAATTTGCTCAGTTCGTTCATTTTGTATTCCTTATCGGGTCAACGACCCTTGAAATCTTGCAGAAGGGCAGGGGGCGGACTTTCATCAGCCCGTCTCTGCTTATTCCGCCGCCTCGGCAAAGCCCTCGTCGCCTTCGACCAGATCGTGCGCTTTCAGATCTACGTTAAGACCCAGCGAGCGCATTTCCTTGACCAGAACGTTGAAGCTTTCAGGGATACCGGCTTCGAAGGTATCGTCACCCTTGACGATGGCTTCGTAAACCTTGGTACGACCGATAACGTCATCGGATTTAACCGTGAGCATTTCCTGCAGGGTGTAGGCAGCGCCGTACGCTTGCAACGCCCAGACTTCCATTTCCCCGAAACGCTGTCCGCCGAACTGCGCCTTACCACCCAGCGGCTGCTGGGTAACGAGCGAGTATGGTCCGATTGAACGGGCGTGGATCTTGTCGTCGACCAAGTGATGCAGCTTAAGCATGTAGATGATGCCTACGGTTACCTTGCGGTCGAACTTGTCGCCGGTGCGCCCGTCGAACAGGTCCGACTGACCCGACCCATCAAGACCGGCCAGTTGCAGCATCGTCGTCACGTCGGCTTCGCGTGCACCGTCGAACACAGGCGTACCCATCGGAACGCCGGTTTTGACATTGCCTGCCAGCTCGATGATGTCGGCATCGCTACGGCCGCCAATTTCCTTGGCATAATTTTCGCCATAGGCCTTCACCAACCGCTCGCGCACCACTTCGGGCGGAGCCGCAGCTTCCGGGTTCGGGTTGGCATGGTGCCATTCTTCCAGAGCCTCGCCAATCTGCATGCCAAGGCTGCGTGCGGCCCAGCCGAGATGGGTTTCGAAGATCTGCCCGACGTTCATACGCGAAGGCACACCGAGCGGATTGAGCACGATATCGACTGGCGTACCGTCGGCAAGGAACGGCATGTCTTCTTGCGGAAGGATCCGCGAGATAACACCCTTGTTTCCGTGACGTCCGGCCATCTTGTCGCCAGGCTGCAGCTTGCGCTTTACCGCGACGAAGACCTTGACCATCTTGAGTACGCCCGGTGCCAGCTCATCGCCACGCTCCAGCTTCTCACGGCGGTCTTCGAACTTCTCGACGATCAGCTTGACGGCATCGTCATACTGTACCTTGACGGCTTCGAGGTCGCCCTGAACCTTGTCGTCTGCAACCGCGATTTTCCACCATTCGTGACGCTCGATTTCAGCGAGGTTTTCCTCGGTGATCTTGTCGCCCTTCTTGATGCCCTTGGGCGCTGCTGCTGCGGTCTGACCGATCAGCATGTCCTTCAGGCGGTTGTAGCTTGCACGGTTCAAAATCGAGCGTTCGTCCTCGCGGTCCTTTGCAAGACGTTCGATTTCTTCGCGTTCGATGGCCATCGCGCGCTCGTCCTTGTCGATGCCGTGGCGGTTGAACACGCGCACTTCAACGACAGTTCCGGCAACGCCAGGTGGCAGTTTCAGCGAGGTGTCGCGCACGTCGCTGGCCTTTTCACCGAAGATGGCGCGCAGAAGCTTTTCTTCCGGCGTCATCGGGCTTTCACCCTTTGGTGTAATCTTGCCGACCAGAATGTCGCCCGGATGCACTTCGGCACCGATATAGACGATACCCGCTTCGTCGAGGCTGCGAAGTGCTTCCTCACCGACATTCGGAATATCGCGGGTGATGTCCTCTGGTCCAAGCTTGGTGTCGCGGGCCATCACTTCGAATTCTTCGATGTGGATCGAGGTGAACACATCGTCTTTCACGATGCGCTCGGAGATCAAGATCGAGTCTTCGTAGTTGTAGCCATTCCACGGCATAAACGCGACGAGGCTGTTCTTGCCCAGCGCCAGTTCGCCCAGTTCGGTCGAGGGACCGTCGGCGATGATGTCGCCAGCTTCGATAACGTCGCCAACCTTCACCAAAGGCTTCTGGTTGATGCAGGTGTTCTGGTTCGACCGCTGGAATTTCTGCAGCGTGTAGATGTCGACGCCCGACTTGCCGGGTTCGACTTCGCCAGTGACGCGGACCACGATACGCGTGGCGTCAACTTGATCGACGATGCCGCTGCGGCGAGCGCCGATGGCAGCGCCGGAGTCGCGGGCTACGGTTTCTTCCATCCCGGTGCCGACAAACGGTGCTTCTGCACGCAGCAGAGGCACGGCCTGACGTTGCATGTTCGAACCCATCAGCGCGCGGTTGGCGTCATCGTTTTCCAGGAATGGAATGAGCGATGCCGCAACCGAAACCAGCTGCTTTGGCGAAACGTCCATCAACGTCACCTGATCGCGCGGGGCCATCAGGAATTCGCCCGATTCGCGTGACGAAATCAGCTCTTCGGCAAAGCTGCCGTCAGCGGTGAGTTCAGCGTTGGCCTGCGCAATCGTGTTCTTCTGCTCTTCCATTGCGGACAGATAGACCACGTCGTCGGTGACCTTATGGTCGACAACCTTGCGATATGGCGTTTCGATAAAGCCATATTTGTTCACGCGGCTGAAGCTCGCGAGCGAGTTGATCAGACCGATGTTCGGGCCTTCCGGCGTTTCAATCGGGCAGATACGGCCATAATGGGTCGGGTGAACGTCGCGGACTTCGAAGCCTGCGCGCTCGCGAGTCAGACCGCCTGGTCCAAGCGCTGAAACGCGGCGCTTGTGGGTAACTTCCGACAGCGGGTTGGTCTGATCCATGAACTGCGACAGCTGCGAGCTGCCGAAGAATTCGCGCACCGCAGCAACCGCCGGCTTGGCGTTAATCAGATCGTTCGGCATCACGGTCGATACGTCGACTGAGCTCATACGCTCCTTAACCGCGCGCTCCATGCGGAGCAGGCCGACCCGATACTGGTTTTCGAGCAATTCGCCGACCGAACGGACACGGCGGTTGCCGAGGTTATCGATATCGTCGATTTCGCCCTTGCCGTCCTTCAGGTTCACCAGTTCCTTGACGACTGCGAGGATATCCTCGTTGCGCAAAGTGGTGTGATCGTCAGCGGCATCGAGCTGCAAACGCATGTTGAGCTTGACGCGGCCAACCGCCGACAGGTCGTAACGGTCGGGATCGAAAAACAAGCCAGCGAACAACGCTTCGGCGGTTTCGCGCGTTGGCGGCTCGCCGGGGCGCATGACGCGGTAGATCGCATCAAGGCCCATGTCGCGGTTCTCTGCCTTGTCGGCCTTGACCGTGTTGCGGATCCACGCGCCAGTGATGACATGGTCGATGTCGAGCAGTTCGATCGCATCAATGCCCGCCTTGTCGAGCGCTTCCAGATTTTCGGCGGTGATTTCATCACCAGCTTCAACATAGATGCGTCCGGTTTTCTCGTCGATCAATTCGAACGCCGAATAACGGCCGAAGATTTCTTCGGTCGGAATGAGCAATTCGGTCAGGCCGTCCTTGACTGCCTTGTTGGCAGCGCGCGGAGTGACCTTGGTACCGGCAGGAAATACGACTTCGCCCGATTTGCCGTCGACAAGGTCGAACATCGGCTTAGACGCGCGCCATTGCTCGGCATTGAACGGAATGATCCATCCACCCTTGCCGCGCTGGAAGGTTACGGTGTCGTAGAAATGGTTGAGGATTTCCTCGTCATTCATACCCAGACCATACAACAGCGTCGAAACCGGCAGCTTGCGCTTGCGGTCGATACGGACGTTGACGATGTCCTTGGCGTCAAACTCAAAGTCCAGCCACGAACCGCGATACGGAATGACGCGCGCGGCGAAGAGATACTTGCCCGACGAGTGCGTCTTGCCGCGGTCATGGTCGAACAATACGCCCGGCGAACGGTGCATCTGCGATACGATAACGCGCTCTGTACCGTTGATGAAGAAGGTGCCGTTATGCGTCATGAGCGGCATGTCGCCCATGTACACGTCCTGCTCCTTGATATCCAAAACCGAACGCGCTTCGGTGTCGGGGTCAACCTCGAACACGATGAGGCGCAGCGTCACCTTCATCTGAGCGGCATAGGTAATTCCGCGCTGGCGGCATTCCTCAACGTCATATTTGGGGTCTTCGAGTTCGTAATGCACGAAGTCGAGTTCCGACGTACCTGCAAAATCCTTGACCGGGAAAACGCTGCGCAGCGTCTTTTCGAGGCCCGATACGTACCCTATCGACGGGTCGGAGCGCAGGAACTGCTCATAGCTTTCGCGCTGGACTTCGATCAGGTTGGGCATGTCGATGACTTCGTGGATGTCACCGAAGATTTTGCGGATACGCTTTTGACGCGAGAGGGACGCAGGAGCGGTACGGGATGCCATAAGGTGCTTGTGCCTTCGTTCAGAATTTCAGGCGCGCATTGATGTCCACAGACAGAAAAAGGCCGCATGGCAATGGCCCCGGATTCGGGTCCTGCCGTGCAGCCGTTTCGCGTATGTGAAAATCCAGTCCCATCAATGCGTTAGCCAAGTTGCGCGACGACAAGGCCATTCCCGATGGGTTGGATGTTGCAGGTGATATAGGCGGGCAGGGCCGCGCGGTCAAGCGGCGCACACAAAAATCCCTTTCCTACAAATAACCATATCGGTTATTTTTTGTACATGACTCAAGAGATACTCCCTCCGCTTCCCGCCGACCCTGAACCTGCTGAAGCGTTCGACTTCACCCCCGTCGCGCGCGCCACGAAACGGTGGAACGGCATCACCGACCAGAAACAGCGCGCCTTCATCGCCAATCTGGCAGGCTCCGGCTGTGTCAAGATGGCGGCGGACTCAATCGGCACCAGCACCAGCGCGATGTATCAATTGCGCAAACGGCCCGGCGCGGAAAGCTTTGCCGCGGCGTGGGACAAGGCGGTGGACGCAGGCGCACGCCGCGTGCTCGACCTGCTGATGGCCCACGCCATCCACGGCACGCCCGAAACCTTGCTGAAGGATGGCGAAGTCATCCTTGAACGCCGTAAATTCAATACGCGCGCCATGATGTGGATCGTCCAGCAACGCTTTCCCGAGCAATATGGCGGCAGCCTGAATGTCACCGGCAGCGCCCCCAACAGCATGCCGCACAGCGTCCGCAGGCTGAAGGAGCAATGGCGCAAGGAGTGGGAGACCGAACAAACGCAAGTCGCAACCGTCACCGCGGAGGAAACCAACGCCGCGATTTTGAAGAAGCTGCGCGTGCTCGAACGACGCACCTGGTTCAAAAAATTTGTGCCGTGGATGGACGACACCGAAAAGCGCGCCGCGTGCGAAATATTATATGGCCCGCAAGACTGGCAAGCCATCCGCCAAGCCGCCGAAACCGCCGCCCGCGACGGCAGGGTATCGCCACTTGGAAGGTGAAAAAACCCGCTCATCCTGAGTGCTGAGCTTGTCGGAAGCGTAGCTGGCCAGAGGCCAACCATCGAAGGACGATTGCGGAACATTAGTAGAACAACTATCCTTCACACCTGATTCGAAAAGTGAAGGAGAATGCCGTGCAGCATCTGGAGCACGACCATCAACTGCGCGCGGCGGCGCGGGCGATATATGACGCGGTGTACCCAAGCGAGGAATGGACGCCGGTGCCCTTTGCCGAGGCGGAGAAGTTCGGCACCGTGCATTACCGCAACGCCGTCGCCGCCGCGAAAGAAGCGCGCACGCAACTGAGCGGAGACCCGGCGCGGCAGATGGTCCTGATTTGAGTGGGAGCGGGCCCAAATGGCAAAACATGGGAGCCCCCCTTCGGCTGGCGTCCGGGCATGGAGGGCTTCAAGGCATTAAACGACCTGTTCGACTGCGCCCGTTACCACATCAACCTGCGCGTCACCTGCCGAACCTGCGGCAACAGCACAGTGTTGGATGCAGCGGGCCATTGGTGGGCCTGTCACAAGAGCGGCAAGAGCGAAGCGATCGCGGCGTTCGTGAAGCGGTTGTACTGCAAGAAGTGCATCGGCCCATCAGGCGAAAAGCGTCGTCACCTCAAGGTCGAACAAACACGCGAGCCACCCGACGGCCCGTTGCTGTCGGGGCCGGATGAGGTTGAGTGGAAGCGGTTTGTTAGCGGGCAACGGCGGTAGGGGGTGTTTTGCCCCTTTTTTGGCTCGATTTAAGACACTGAAGTTCAATAATTTGGAGTGTTGTGAAAATGCGATAATATGGTTTAGAAGAAACTGTTGGACTTGGAGGGGCAATGGACAAGTCAGTGCAAATTTTCTCTGGAGACGAGTGGGAAGAACTTTGTTTGGCAATGCTTCAAGAGAGGCATGGCGCGCTCAATGTTCAAAAAGTGCCGTCCACCGATGCCGGAGATTTAGGCATTGATTATTATTGCTTGGAACCGTGCGTTGTTTATCAATGCTACGCCGTTGAAGAGCCGATTTCGGTCAAAATTAGAGCTCAAAAACAACAGGCTAAAATTACAAATGATCTCAATAAACTAAAATTGAAATCCACTGAAATTTTTAAAATGCTTCATAACAAGCAGATAGAACACTGGATTTTACTGGTACCAAATCACGACAGCAGAAAATTAAACGAGCACTGTGCAAAGAAAACAGCCGAAATAGCTGAACTTTCATTATTTCATTTGGCCCCTAATTTTTGTGTTTCCATTCAAGATATTGATTATTTTCCTAGTGCGGTATTTCAAAGCGGCCTGAATGGTCTAAGTACGATAAATTTTGACGCTATCACAAAGGGGGTTGCGCTAGAACCTACGTCGACGGAACATCCACCGGAGTTGTTGGCCAATCTTTACCGGAAGCTTGAAAAAAGAATTCACGACGGCAGCGCGCAGGTAGACGTTGTTGCAAAGGAACTGTTTGGTGATTTGATGCGGCGAGACAACGTCCTAGAAAAGCTAAAAATTGTTGCTCCGGATTTATATGAAAAAATCCAATCGAGCATTCGGCGAAGATTGAAAAACTTGCAAACAATCGGGCCTGCTCCAGCTTCGGCACAAGCAATTTTTAAATCACAGTTTGAAGAACTATGCTCCGAGATTCGTAAGGAGCTTCCAACCCTCAATGAAGACGACGCACAAATGATTGCCTACGGAACAATTTGTTCATGGCTCATGCTTTGTCCGTTAGATTTTCCGCCGTATCAACATGCAGCCTAATAATCTCATTAATCTGTTAAATGGCCCTTTTGAGGTGCGAGAAAGGCCGCTTCCGATCGCTGGCGATCTTAGAATAAATTGGGGCGTAGCCGTTCTAACTCTGATTTTGGGGTACAGCCGCGGCAAAAAAGCAAGTCTTCAAAAGTTACATTTTTTAGCTCACTCGCTTCGAAGTGAAAAACTTCGAGCTGATGCGGAGGTACTTTTACGTAGCGCATCCACATCATTGATACCGTCAATTAGGATCGAACCTTGGGTCAACAGGGCGATCGCATTTGCTATTGCTATGAATTTAGCTGAAAATGTTAACGGCAGATCAGTTCAACTAACAGAACCCGGAAAATCGCTTTTTCAGGAAATGAGCAGATCTAATGGCCTCTTGACCGAAGAAATCGCATTTTTGTCATCCGTTTCTGCAGCCGCGTCAGAAGGTAACGTTACGCGAGCATTGAAAATGGAGAATTCAAATTGGGCCTGAAGCTTCGTCATTTGAGACTGAGAGTACAAACCACCGGAGGCCTGTTTGGCGTAGACATACCATTCGAACAGGGACTGAATGTTTTATGGGCCGACAACACCAAAGGTAAATCTACGTGCGTTCAAAGCATTGTGTATGCCTTGGGCCTTGAAAGAATGCTAAGTTCGCAGCGAGAAATTCCGCTGCCCTATGCTATGACGGATTACCTTAGAGAAAACGTCGATGGTTCCGAAATCGAGCACACAGTTCAGACATCAACAGTATGGTTGGAAATCGAAAATAGTGATAAAGAAATAATAACATTACGGCGACGGGTCAAAGGAGATGTCAGCAATAAGCTTTTGTCAGTCTTTGAAGGCCCTGTTCTCTCGGTTGGCAATACAATTAGTCAGGCAAAAGATTACTTTGTTAGGGACCCGGGCTCTGCGACCAGAGAAGCCGGATTTCATACTTTTTTAGCTAAGTTTTTGGGTTGGCATTTGCCTACAGTTACAAAATATGATGGTGGTGAAGCGCCATTGTATGTTGAAACCATTTTCCCCCTGTTTTTTGTAGAACAGAAACTTGGCTGGTCTGCGTTTCCGGCTGCCTTTCCCACCTATCTCGGAATACGAGACATGGGTCGCAAAGCCGTCGAATTTGTTTTGGACTTGGATACTCATAATGTTGAACTTGAACGAGAACGCCTAACTCAATCAATCACAACCGTGCGATCTGACTGGGCGACGAAACGGGACGCACTCAATCATGCCGCAAAATCGCAAGGAATTGAAATCAGGCGTTTTCCGGCATCACCGGAAGTGGGGTTCAGCGAATTAGCAGATACGGTATTCGTCGTTTTGTCAGGTGACGAAGCCGTTTCATTGGATTTGGCGATCGTTGAGTTAAAACGCGAGTTAGCTGAAAGCCGTATTACAGAAGTGCCCACAAGCGAAGATATTGCTCCTGAGACGATTGCGAAGTTGGAAAAATTCAAAGACGATTTGACCTCGTTGAATGCGCGAAGATCGGCGGTTTTTCAGCGCCGCAATTTGGAGTATAACCAGCTGGAGCAGCTTACCGAGCGACTTAGTGCAATCGAGCTTGATCTGAAGGCTAACCGTGATGTGGTGAAGTTGCAGAGCCTTGGATCTGACAATTTGTATTCAGAGCATATTTCAAAGTGCCCGACTTGCGACCAATCAATTGCAGACGCATTACTGCCTCAGAAATCATTAGGTTCAGTGATGACAGTCGATCAAAACATCGCGTTTCTGGAATCGCAACGCGAAATTTATCGCGCGCTATTAAAACAGGCGCGACGAACGGCCGATGAAGCAACGGAAGAATTGGTACGAACATCTAGCCAAGTCAACGAACTAAGCGGAACAATTCGGGCGTTGAAAGCTGATCTCGTGGCCCCAGGAAATAGCCCTTCTGAAAGTGTAATCGAGTCACGATTACGGTTAGAAAATAAGCTACGTTATCTCGATGAATCGCAACAGCAGTTACAAAATATTCTAGAAGAACTTAAAGAAATATCTTCTATATATTTAGATCTGATGGAACAACGTTCAGCTTTACCCTCGGACAGATGGAGCGAAGAAGACAAACAAAAAATCAACGTATTTATCGATAAGATTCGGGAGCAATTGGCGAGATATGGGTTCTCTACCTTTTCACCTACGGAAATTTCTGTTTCAGATAACTTTCGTGTGGAAAAGGAGGGCTTTGAAATCGGATTTCAAACGTCTGCGAGTGACTCAATTCGTTTAAAATGGGCTTATCAACTCGCGCTGTTGGAAGTTGCTCGAACTCGCGCTACAAACCATGCTGGCTTAGTGATATTTGATGAACCTCGTCAGCAAGAAGCCGCAAAATCAAGTTTTAAGCAATTGCTCGCTCGGGCATCTCATTCGCTTGAATATGACCAACAGGTGCTTTTTGCCACGAGCGAAGACATCTCCGAACTGCGGGCTGACATCGAGGGAATTGCTTGCTCATTTATCACAATTGATGGTTGGACGCTAAAAAGAGTTGAAGCTTAACTGCGCTTAGAATTGCACATGGGAGCTACTCTTCGCCCATCCGTAGCGCAGCGATGAAAGCTTCCTGCGGGATCGACACATTGCCATACTCCCGCATCCGCGCCTTGCCCTTCTTCTGCTTTTCCAGCAGCTTTTTCTTGCGCGATATGTCGCCGCCGTAGCATTTCGCGGTCACGTCCTTGCGCATCGCGGCGATGGTTTCGCGCGCGATGACTTTTCCGCCGATCGCGGCCTGGATGGGGATTTTGAACAAATGACGGGGGATCAGGTCTTTCAGGCGCTCGCACATGCCGCGGCCTCTGGCCTCTGCGGTGCCGCGGTGGACGATCATGCTCAGCGCGTCGACGGGGTCGCCGTTGACGAGGATGCTCATCTTCACAAGGTCGCCCTCGCGGTGGCCGATCTGGTGGTAATCGAACGACGCATAGCCGCGCGATATGCTCTTTAGCCGGTCGTAAAAGTCGAACACCACTTCGTTCAAGGGCAGTTCGTAGACGAGCTGCGCGCGGCCGCCGACATAGGTCAGCTGTTTCTGCACGCCGCGCCGGTCCTGGCATAGCTTTAGGATGCTGCCCAGATATTCGTCGGGGCAGTAGATCGTCGCCTCGATCCACGGCTCCTGAATTTCCGCGATGCGGTTGATGTCGGGCATGTCGGCGGGGTTGTGCAGCTCCATGCTGCGCGCGTCCTCGGTCTTGCTGCGGCTGAGTTCCAGCTTGTAGACCACCGACGGCGCGGTGGTGATAAGGTCAAGGTCGAATTCGCGGGTCAGGCGTTCCTGAATGATTTCGAGGTGGAGCAGCCCAAGGAAACCGCAGCGGAAGCCGAAGCCCAAGGCGGCGCTGCTCTCGGTCTCGAAACTGAAGCTGGCATCGTTGAGGCGCAGCTTGCTGATGCTTTCGCGCAATTTTTCGAAGTCTGCAGCATCAGTGGGGAACAGGCCACAGAACACCACGGGCTGAACTTCCTTGAAACCGGGGAGCGGCTCGGCGGCGGGGCGCTTGGCGTCGGTGATGGTGTCGCCGACGCGGGTTTGAGCGACTTCCTTGATCTGCGCGGTGATGATGCCGACTTCGCCCGCCGCGATTTCGGTCAGGATCTCAAGCTTGGGCCGCATGCAGCCGACGCGGTCGACCAGATGCTTGGTGCCGGCGGCCATGAACTGGATTTCCTGGCCCTTCTTGATGACGCCGTCGATGACGCGGATGAGGATGACGACGCCGAGATAGGGGTCGTACCATGAGTCGACGAGCATGGCCTTCAATGGCGCGTTGCGGTCGCCCTTTGGCGGGGGTATGCGGGTGACGATGGCCTCGAGCACCTCGGCGATGCCGATGCCGGATTTGGCGCTGGTGAGGACGGCGTTGTCGGCGGGCAGGCCGATGATTTCCTCGATCTCGGCCTTGACCTTGTCGACCTCTGCGGCGGGCAGGTCGATCTTGTTGATGACGGGGACGATTTCGTGGTCGTGCTCGATCGACTGGTAGACATTGGCGAGCGTTTGCGCCTCGACGCCTTGCGCCGCGTCCACCACGAGCAGCGCGCCTTCGCATGCGGCGAGGGAGCGCGAGACTTCATAGGCGAAGTCGACATGGCCCGGCGTGTCCATCAGGTTCAGCTCATATTCGAGGCCGTCGTTGGCGGTATAGGCGAGCCGAACCGTCTGCGCCTTGATGGTGATGCCCCGTTCTTTCTCGATCTCCATATTGTCGAGCACCTGCCCCTGCCCCGACATCTCACGGTCGGAAAGCCCGCCGGTCTGCTGGATCAGCCTGTCAGCCAAGGTCGACTTGCCATGGTCAATATGTGCGATAATCGAAAAATTACGGATGCGGGAGAGCTCAGTCATGCCGCGCCCCTAGCAGGCGGCTGCAACAGCTTCAAGCGCATCACCCGATTTCGGACCTGACAAGCCGTTCGCGCTCTGCTAGGCGCGCGCCATCATGCTCAATCTGAATGGCATCACCGTGCGCCTTGGCGGACGCACTATCCTTGACCGCGCCACTGCTGCGCTGCCACCCTATTCGCGCGTCGGCCTGATCGGCCGCAATGGCGCGGGCAAATCGACGCTGATGAAGGTGATGATCGGCGAGCTCGAAGCCGATGACGGCAGCATGGAGATGCCGAAAAATACGCGCATCGGCTATATCGCGCAGGAGGCACCTTCGGGCATCGCGACGCCGTTTGAAACCGTGCTTGCGGGCGATGTCGAGCGCGCGGCGTTGATGGAGGAAGCCGAGCATTGTACCGACCCCGACCGGTTGGGCGAGCTGCACGAGCGGCTAATCGCGATTGATGCCTATGCCGCGCCAGCGCGCGCGGCGCGTATATTGGTTGGCCTTGGTTTCGACGAGGAAATGCAGGGGCGGCCGCTCGACAGCTACTCGGGTGGCTGGAAAATGCGCGTGGCATTGGCGGCGTTGCTGTTTTCGGAGCCTGACCTGTTGCTGCTCGACGAGCCTTCGAACCATTTGGATTTGGAAGCGACCTTGTGGCTCGAAAACTTCCTCAAATCCTACCCGTCGATGATGGTGGTGATCAGCCACGAGCGCGATTTGCTCAACAATGTTGTCGACAATATCCTGCATCTGGAGGGCGGCGCGGTGACGCTGTATTCGGGCGGCTATGACAGCTTCGAGCGCCAGCGGGCGGAACGCGCGGCGCAGCTGGCGGCGGCGAAGGCTTCGCAGGACGCACAGCGCGCCAAGCTGCAGGACTATGTCGCGCGCAACTCGGCGCGTGCTTCGACCGCGAAGCAGGCGCAGTCGAGAGCCAAGGCGCTGGCGCGGATGCAGCCGATCGCTGCGATGGCCGAAGACCCGACGCTTTCGTTTGATTTTCCGTCTCCGGATGAACTGCGCCCGCCTCTGGTAACGCTTGATATGGCGTCGGTGGGCTATGCCGAGAACAAGCCGATATTGCAGCGCCTGAACCTGCGGCTTGACCCCGATGACCGCGTTGCGTTGCTCGGCCGCAACGGCAACGGCAAAACGACGCTCGCGCGGTTACTCGCGGCGCAGCTGGCGCCGATGGACGGCGCGATGTCGGCCTCGGGCAAAATGCGCGTCGGTTATTTCACGCAATATCAGGTGGAAGAACTCGACGGCAAAGACACGCCGCTCGAGCATATGGGCCGCCTGATGAAGGGTGCGACACCCGGTGCGGTGCGCGCGCAATTGGGCCGTTTCGGCTTTTCGGGCGCGAAGGCGACCACATTGGTTGGCAAGCTGTCGGGCGGCGAACGCGCGCGGCTGGCGCTGGCGCTGATTACCCGCGATGCGCCGCATATGCTGATCCTAGACGAGCCGACGAACCACTTGGACGTCGATGCCCGCGAGGCGTTGGTGCAGGCGCTGAATGACTATGAAGGCGCGGTGGTTCTGGTCAGCCATGACCGGCATATGCTTGAGCTGACCGCCGACCGGCTGGTGCTCGTCGATAACGGCACCGCGACCGAATATCAGGGCAGTATCGACGACTATACCGACATGATCCTTGGCAAATCTCCAGCCAAGGAAAAGATGTCAAAGGCTGATCGCAAGGAAGACAAAAAGGCCCAGGCTGCCGCTCGTGAAGCGCAATCGAAGCTCAAAAAAGCGGTTAGCGATGCCGAGGCCGATCTGGCAAAATTCGAGATTGTGCTGTCCGCCATCGACAAGGCGATGTTCGATCCCGCGTCGGCGGCGAACGAGTATAAAGACCTAACGATGGGTGAACTGTCGCAGCGGCGCGGCAAGATAATAGCGGCGCAAGAAGCCGCCGAGGCGCAATGGGTCAAGGCGAGCGAGGCTCTCGAAAAGGCGGGCTAAACGCGATCAAACCGGACGTTGGAAATCCATCGTCCAGTTGGTTTCCCACGTGATGCCGCCATCGACCGACATCGCTTGCTCCCAACGCGGTGACAGTGAATCCGTTCGCGACCAGATGAACCGGACTCGCAGCGGTTTGCCCTGATAGAGATCCTCTGCGTAAAAGGTGCCGACGCCGTCTTCAAACGTGCCGATAACCGGCACATCGAGCGCATGCGGACTGCGCCCGTCGAGCCACCAGATCGCCCATGAACGCGATACAGGATCGAATGACCGCAACGCGACCGCACGATATGTTCCGGTCGAAATGTGAAGCACATTATCTTCCAAATTACCGTTGCCGCCCAGAATCGGCTGGGTTTCGGAGGTACCGTCAAACGTCTCCCAATCGGTGCTGTTTACCAGACGCTCGGTCAGCCGGCGGTGTTTGACATTCCAACGCCCGAATTCGAAATCGAAGTCATGGGATATCTCGTTCAATTCCGACATGGTGACTTTGCTTCACATGAAAGTTGGCGACATGATGTTGCTAATATGTTCTAGACCTTTGTCAAGATTTCATCGTCCGCTGACGCGCTTTCAGGGCACGCAAACGGTCGGGCAGTTGCGCCATTATGTCGCGCCGTTCCGCCTCGCTCGCGTTTTGCCATGCGGCCAGTTCATTCAGCGACCGCCCGCAACCCAGACAGTATTTTCCTGATTGGTCGAGGCTGCAAATATTCACGCACGGCGATGGCATTTCAGTCATCTTAAGCTAAACCTTTTTGAATGGCGGACAATGCCGCGCTGAACCGTGCCTCGCCTTCACCTTGTATCAGTGCGTATTGCACCCCGCGTCCGTCCAGCTCTGCCTGGCAAAGATCAAAGAAGCGGCGGCGTTCGCTAGGAGCGGCATAAACGCGCAGGCCATCGTCGACAAAGGGTAAGTCGATATCGAGCAGCAAATAAAGGTCGGCATAGCTGGTGAAATCATTGAACCATGGATCGCGTTCACCAAACATCATTTCCGCCCAGACAGCGGTAATCAAAGGGTCAGTGTCGAACAGCACCATTTGCCCTTCGCGCGAAGCGGCCGCGCGGTTCATTGCGTCCTGTGTTTCGGCGATGTGCACCAGTTCCGCCATACCGATGTTGGTGCCGTTCGCTTCGCAATAAGCGCGACCATATTCGGGGACGACCTCGCAACCCAGATGCGCCGCGAGCCGCGTACCCAAAGTCGATTTACCCGTGCTTTCTGGCCCGTGGAGGCAGATGCGTTTCATGCGCTCTGCACCTTCCGCCATTCGATAAGCCCCGCAATCGCCAGCACCAAAAAAACGCCGTACAGTCCGGCGGTCAGGTACAATTCCTTGGTCACATAAAGCGGGATCGAGATCAAATTGACGATAATCCAATAATGCCAATTTTCGACAAACCGCCGCGCCATCAATATCTGGCCTGCGACCGAGAGCATCGCAACCGAAGCGTCCCAATAAGGGTAACTGGTGCCGGTATAGGTGCCCATAAACGCGCCCCATCCCCAAATCGCCGCAACCGATCCGATGATACACATGCCATATGCCAAGGCGGGCAGGCGGCGGACGACAACTTCGCCTGCGTCGGCTTTATTGCGGTTCCAGCTCCACCAGCCATAGAGGTTCACGACTGCGAAAAATACCTGAAGCCCGGCATCGCTGTAAAGTTTGGCATCACGAAAAATGACGAAATAGAGGCTAACCATCACAATCGCGACAGGGAAATTCCAAACCGAACGCCGGATGATCAACAAGATATTGGCAATCCCGAAAAGAACTGCGACGATTTCGATTGCACTCATGGGCGCTGCTGTTGCCAGCGCGGATTGCTAAAATCCAGCCATTTACGCTTCGGCCTACGTCTCCTGCTTTGTTCTGCCAAACGGCCCGTTCAACCGAACAATGTTTAGGTTAAGGATTGCAGCAAAGCTGACCCAGACGAAATAAGGTACGATCAGCCAGCTTGCGAGTACCGAAAACTGCCTTAAGCAGAGCAGCAGCATCAGCACCGAAACCCACAGGAACACGACTTCAATCAGCGACCAGTCTGGCCGCTTAAGCGTGAAAAACAGCGGCGACCATAGAAAATGGCAGATGAAATTCACGGCGTAAAGGATGATGATAGCGTTGCGACCTGCATCGTCCGGGGCACCCTCCCACGCAAGCACTGCTGCCCAAGCAGCAAAGCCCAGGATTAACGTCCACGCCGGACCAAAAAGCCAGTCGGGTGGCTGCCAACTTGGCTTTTTCAGATTGCGATACCACGGCCCGATACTGGTTAATACGCCACCCAGTCCGCCCAAAAGGACGGCCCAGACAATGGCGATGATGGTAAAAGTTTCCGGCACTCATTGCATATGGACGCGACGTCTGCGCTGCACAACAGGCGATTGACCGGCGGCGTGGACCGTGCAATCTCTCGTCATGGGATAAGGAGAGCAAAATGGCTGATAAGGCTGAAAAAAAGTCGGGCGACAAAAAGGCGAAGAAAAAGGGCGCGCCTTTCTCCGGCATGGCAGGCGCTTTCGATGCTGCCAATGACGCCACGATGGCGCTGGGTCCACTGGCTGGATTGGCGCGCGAGGATTTTATCGGCGCGATTGGCCTGATGCTGCGGCAGACTGCGACCAACCCTGACAAGGCGTTCAAGGCCGCAGGGAATTTTTCTGAAGATGTCGTAAAGATCATGACCGGACAGTCGGACTTGTCTCCTGACCCCAAAGACAAGCGATTCATGGACCCGGCGTGGACGTTTAACCCGTTTTTCAAGGCAGGCGCGCAATATTATCTGGCGGTGCAAAAAGGCGTCAAAAGCTATATCGAGGATCTGGAACTCGACGCGCTCGAACGCGACCGCGCGAACTTCATTTCGCAGATCATCATCGATGCGATGTCGCCCACCAACAGCCTGATCGGCAATCCGACCGCGCAAAAACGGCTGGTGGATTCAGGCGGGCTGTCCCTCGTGAAGGGCCTGAAAAACGCCTATAACGACATGGTTCACAACGATATGATGGTGAGCCAGGTCAACAAGAAGCCGTTTAAACTGGGCGAGAATGTTGCGACGGCGAAGGGTGCGGTGGTCTACCGCGATGAACGGTTCGAGCTGATCCAATACGCGCCGACGACTGACAAGGTGTACGCGATCCCGCAGCTGACGATCCCGCCGCAGATTAACAAGATGTATATCAACGATCTGTCGCCCGAAAAATCGGTGATTAAGTGGCAGACCGATCATGGCATTCAGCCGTTCATGATCTCTTGGCGCAACCCGACCGACGAGATGGGCGTTTGGGGCATGGCCGACTATATCGAAAGCTGCATCAAGGCGCTCGACGTCGTGTGTGACATCACCGGCAGCGACAAGGTCAATGTCTCGGGCGGCTGTTCGGGTGGGCAGACGATGTCGGTTTTGCTGTCGAAGCTGGCCTCGATGGGCGACGACCGCGCCAACGCAATCACGATGATGGTGTGCGTGCTGGAGCCGAAGCCAGGCGATACCGAGGCGTCGTCGTTGGTTAGCCACAACGGCATTGCGCTGGCACGGCAACGCGCGGCGAAGAAGGGCGTGATTGAGGGAAGCAGCCTTGCGCGCGGCTTTGCGTGGTTGCGGCCAAACGACCTCATCTGGAACTATGTGATAAACAATTATCTGCTGGGCGATGATCCCCCTGCGTTCGACATATTGTTCTGGAACGCCGATGCGACCAACCTGTCATCGGCGCTAATGGGCGATTTCCTCGAACTGTTCGAAGCCAACGCTTATGCCGCGCCGGGGACGTTTGAGATTGCCGACCATACGCTCGACCTGACCAAGGTGACCGGCGATATGTTCATCCTTGGCGGCACTACCGACCACATCACCCCGTGGCGTGCGTGCTATCGTTCAACGCAATTATTCGGGGCAAAAAATGTCGAGTTCATCCTGAGCCAAGCGGGTCATATGCAGGCAATCCTCAACCCTCCGGGAAATCCCAAGGCGAAATATTGGAAGCACAGCAAGAACAAGACCCCTGCCGACGTCGGCGAGTGGATGAAGGGCACCGAAGAAGTCGCCGGAAGCTGGTGGCCCTACTGGATGGAATGGCTCCACGCGCGATCAGGCAAGGAAGTTGCGGCACCGGCGGCGCTGGGGAGCAAGGCATATCCTGCAATGGAGGCCGCGCCGGGATTGTACGTTTTGGAGTAGGGGTAAAAGCCCCTTGCACCATCTAACCGTTCGGTTAAACAATCTCTCGCGACCCAAAACAGGGCAAGGGGAACGAGTATGAGCAAGGGCCGCGAGCCAGTTTACAGCATGGAAACCGTCGATGGCCGCGTACTGCGGGTTGCGGTTTGGCGCGCCTCCAAGGCCACGACCAAGCTTCCCATCCTCTTCTTCAACGGCATTGGCGCGAACATCGAGGCTATGGCGCCGATGGCGGAATTGCTTGATGATCGCGACTTTATCACCTTTGACATGCCGGGCATTGGCGGCTCGCCTGATCCGGTGGTGCCGTATAATGCCATCCTGATGTCGCGCATCGCGGCGTTGTTGCTCGACCGGTTCGATATGCCGCTGGTTGACGTCATGGGCGTCAGCTGGGGCGGGGCGATGGCGCAGCAATTCGCACTGCAGAACGGCGCGCGCACCAATAAACTCATTCTCGTTGCGACCAGCGCGGGCATGTTGATGGTGCCGGGGAATCCCGCTGCGCTCCTGAAAATGGCTGACCCGCGCCGCTATATCGACCCCGATTATATGGCGAAGCATTTCAAGACGCTGTACGGCGGCATGGTCGGCAACAAGGCCGAGCATATCAACCGCCTGAAACCGCCGTCGAAGACCGGCTATTTCTATCAGCTGATGGCGATGATGGGCTGGACCAGCGCGCCGTTCCTGCCGTTTATGAAAACCGAAACGCTGATCATGATGGGCGGCGACGATCAGATCGTGCCGCTTGCGAATGGCAAGTTTCTCGACTTCCTCATTCCCAATAGCGAGTTGTTCGTGATCGCGGATGGTGGGCATCTGTTCCTGTTGAGCCATGTCGAGGAGAGCATCGCGGCGATCCTCGAATTTCTGGATCGGCCTGTGTTCGAGGCGCGAAAGGCCGCGTGACAGGAGATCTAAGCTAAATGCCAAATATTCGCGCCAATGGCATCGATATCTTTTATGAAGAGAGCGGGAAACCGGACGCGCCGGTAATCCTGCTCGTCATGGGGCTCGGTGCGCAGATGATTGCGTGGCCCGACGAATTTATTCAGGGCCTCGTCGGCAAGGGCTTCCGAGTCATCCATTATGACAATCGGGATGTCGGTATGTCGCAGCGGATGGAAGGAGCGGTGGCTCCCAATCTGGTCTGGACGATGCTGAAGGCGCGCATCGGTCTGCCGGTCAACGTTCCCTACACACTGACCGATATGGCCGCAGACGGGATCGGGCTGCTGGATGCGCTGGGTATCAAAAAAGCGCATGTGGTTGGCGCGTCGATGGGCGGGATGATCGTTCAGTTGATGGCTGCGAACCACGCAGAGCGCACGTTGAGCATGACCTCGATCATGTCGTCGAGCGGTAAGCCGGGCCTTCCCGGTGCGCGCGCCGATATCCAGCGGCGCTTCATGGTTAAGCGCTCGCCCGACGCCAGCCGTGACGAAGCCGTTGCGTTTGGCACCGAACTGGTTAGCTCATTTTCCTATCCCGATCCGGCCCGCCCAGCGAACGCCCATGCCGAAATGACCGCCAAGGCTTTCGACCGCGGCTATTATCCTGTTGGAACGCGGCGGCAGTTGCTGTCGATCATTGCCGACGGCAGCAGGGTCGAGCGGCTAAAGAAGATCGCCGTGCCGACTTTGGTGGTGCACGGCGGCGCAGACCCGCTGGTGCCCAAAGAAGGTAGCGAGGACATCGCCCGCCACATCCCCGGCGCGCGGCTCGAAATCATTGAGGATATGGCACACGACCTGCCTCCATCGCAGGTCGGTCGCATGGTCGACCTGATTGCCGACCACGCGACCGCCTCTGCGCCGTTAGCGGTTGTCTAGCTGCGACCTTACCGCGCGCAATCCTTCGCGCGTAATACGATAGGGCGAACCACCGACGCTGCCGATCATCCGCTTGCGCCGTAGCTTCTGGAAAACCGTTAGTGTGCAGTCGTCCAGCCGCCAGCCGTCGCGGTTCATGCAGTCGACTTCGATTATCCGACCACGTTCGTCGAAGCGGTGGATAATCGACCCGCCTTGCGCCAGCGCATGCAGCACGCGCTGTTCATATTTTGAAATGTTCATTGAAACCAACCCGTAGAAATTGATCAGGGGCCAGCAGGCACGCATTTGCGCCTCTGGAGCCAATAACAGCAGGCCTGCGCGACGCGCGGCATGCTGGATCAACGGGTGGCAATCTCTTTCATAAATTCCTCTAATGAGCCGCTCAGAATAAAGGTGCGGGAAAATTTTGCAATATCCCCGATATTTGTGTTGCGCTGCACAATTTTTGGGGTTGCACGATTGGGTGGCTTCGATAATTTGTACTCATGTCAACAAACCCTCTTCTCCTCGAAGCCATCGCCCTAAAAAAATGCGTAACGACGGTGTATAACGGCGTCGCCATGAAGCTCGCGCCCCATGTGCTTTATTCCAAGAACAATGCGCTTTTTATCGACGCAATTACGCTGGAGAAACATGGGGAACCGCCGCGTGAGAAAAAGCTCGGGGCGTTCCACCTTCAGGGGCTCAATGAACTGCATGTCATTGACGAGCATTTTGAACCGGACGAGCTATTCGAACCCGACGCCGAAAAATATGAGGGCGTTGCTTTGTTCAAGGTGAGCGGGGACTGACTGCCGCATACAGGTTGAATTGTTCTTATTATGTTCTAGTCTAGCGGAATGACTCGCAAACCCGATTCCCACCGGCTTTTCTTTGCTCTTATGCCGCCAGCCGGTTTGCTGAATGAGTTGGCACAGCTGCGTGAATTGACGACACAGGGCAAGCCGGAAGCCGACAATCGCCTGCACATCACCATGTTTCTCTTTGATCACGCGCCGGACTTTGATGCGAACAAAGTTGAGCAGATTTCGGGGGCATTGGACGGGCAGACGTTGCCGACTTGCCGCGTGCTGTTTGAGCAACTTGTGCGCGGTAAAGGCACGACGTTGCTGGTTCCTAACGACAGGCTCGAGGGTGTGTTCGGATTGCAAGCGCGGCTTGCTGGGTTGCTCGGGCGCAAAAACCTGCATGCGTCCAGTGGCTGGACATTCAGCCCACATATGACCCTGCGAAGAGGCGCGTCGGAAGGCAATACGCTGGCCGTCGATCCCGTGAGTTGGACGGCGCAAGATATTGTCCTGCTGGACAGCCATATTGGCCTCACTCATTATGAGGAAATTACACGCTGGCGGCTGGAAGGAAAATCGCAATGACCAGAGGCAAAATCCGCGTTGGCATCGGCGGCTGGAGCTTCGAGCCTTGGCGCGGGGTGTTTTATCCGGCGGGGCTGTGGCAAAAGGATGAGCTGTCCTATGCCGCCAGCCAGATGACCGCGATTGAGATCAATTCGACCTACTATAGCACACAGAGCCCAAAAAGCTTTGCGAATTGGGCGGCGGCGGCACCCGATGGTTTTGAGTATAGCGCCAAGGCATCGCGGTTTTGCACCAACCGCAAGGTGCTGGCCGAAGCCGGGCCGTCGATTGAAAAATATATAGGGCAAGGGCTTTCCGAGTTGGGCGACAAGCTGGGGCCGATAGTCTGGCAATTTGCCGCGACGAAGAAATTCGATCGGGATGATTTTGGCGCGTTTCTGGACTTGCTGCCGGAAACTCTGGATGGCCACAAATTGCGACACGCGCTCGACGTGCGGAATGTGAGCTTCGATGATCCTGCTTTTATCGATTTGGCGCGGAGCAAGGGCATGGCCATCGTCCATTCGGATCATCCCGAATATCCTTTGATCGAAGCCGATACAGCGGACTTCATTTATGCCCGGGTGATGAAGGCGCAGGAGGATCTGGACGCAGGCTATAGCAATTCTGATCTCGACTTTTGGGCTGACAAGTCACGGAACTGGGCGGCGGAAGGTCGCGATGTGTATCTGTTCTTCATTAGCGGCGCAAAGGTCCGCAATCCAGCCGCAGCTCGCGCGGTTATTGGTCGCTTGGCTGGATAACGCTTCCCCTACTGTCGCACGCTTGGCATGAAGCATTATGCACATCACCGCTTCAGCTATAATCTGCTCGGTCCGAAGCCACGGCGAGACCGGCGCGATTGTGCGCGCTTTTGCCGCCGAAGAGGGCATGCTGGCAGGCTATGTGCAAGGCGCACGGGGGCGGTATTTGCGGCCGGTGTTAATTCCCGGCAATGTTATCAAGGGCGAATGGCGGGTGCGGGTGTCGGGTCAGTTGGCTTCGTTGGTGGCAGAACCGCTGCATAGCCGCGCGCATTTGTTGTCAGAGCCGCTGGCAATTGCGGCGATTGACTGGGTCACCGCGCTGTCCGCAGCGACTTTGCCGGAGGCCTATCCTTATCCGCGCCTGCACAGCGCGCTGGATGGACTTCTTTCGGCTATAGAATTGGCCTCGGCGGCGCGCATTTGGGCTGGTGCGGTGGCGCAGTATGAGACGCTGTTGCTGGCCGAGTTGGGTTATGCTGAAGAGGTTGAAGCAGGAGGCGCGCCAGTGGCGATGATGGCGCAGAACCGAGAGCGATTGGTGGCACATGTGTTGGGCGAACGCCGCGTCGACGTCATGACGGCACGCGAGCGGTTGGTAGACCGGCTGAAAAGGGCGGTTGCATAAGCGAACGGCGCGCGGCATGGCGGCCTCGCAAAGGAGAATGTCGTGCTTGTTGCCCTGTTACCCGGAGACGGAATTGGTCCCGAAGTCATCATTCAAACGCGCCGCGTACTAGATGCGCTGGCGATTGACGGGCTGATCTTCGAAGAAGCTCCCGTCGGCGGCACTGCGTATAAGGCAACCGGCCATCCGTTGCCGCTCGCCACGCTCGAACTGGCGAAGCGCGCCGATGCAATATTGTTCGGCGCGGTAGGCGATCCCGATTGCGATAATCTCGAACGCCATTTGCGGCCCGAACAGGCGATCCTCGGGCTGCGTAAGGAACTGGGGCTCTTCGCCAACCTCCGCCCCGCGACGCTGTTCCCCGAACTCGCCGACGCCAGCGCCCTCCGCCCCGAAGTGGCGAGCCAAATCGATATGGTCATCGTTCGTGAACTCAACGGTGATGTCTATTTCGGCGAAAAAGGCATGCGCACAACCGCCGACGGCAAGCGCGAAGGCTATGACATAATGTCCTATAATGAAGACGAAGTGCGCCGTATCGCCCGTGTCGGGTTTGAAACCGCAATGGCGCGGAACCGGAAATTATGCTCGGTCGATAAAGCCAACGTGCTCGAGACGTCGCAGCTCTGGCGTGACGTCGTGATTGAAACCCATGTCGAATACCCGGAAGTCGAGCTCAGCCACATGTATGTCGACAATTGCGCGATGCAGCTGGTGCGCAATCCCGGGCAATTCGACGTAATCGTCACGGGCAACCTTTTCGGCGATATCCTCTCCGATCAGGCGAGCATGTGCGCAGGTTCCATCGGGATGCTGCCCAGCGCCTCGCTGGATAGCAATCAAAAGGGGCTTTATGAGCCCATTCACGGGAGCGCGCCAGACATAGCCGGGCAGGGCAAAGCCAACCCGTTGGCGACGATATTGTCCGCTGCAATGATGCTCCGTTATTCGTTGGGCTTGCCTGATGTCGCTGACCGCATCGAAAGCGCCGTGGCCAAAGCACTGGCCAATGGCGCGCGTTCGGCTGACCTTGGCGGCAAGATGTCCACCAGTGAAATGGGCGATGCCGTTCTTGCTGCCTTGACCTGACCTTCACACTCCCCGAAAAGCGACCAATGAAGAAAACCACCGGCCAGAATCGCGAAATAACCAGCAAATGGCGGCCCGCCACGCAGGCGGTGCGCGGTGGCACATGGCGCAGCGAGCATGGCGAAACGTCGGAAGCATTATTCCTCTCCTCAGGCTTCACCTATGACGACGCCGAAACCGTAGCCGCGCGCTTTGCCGGTGAGGCCGAGGGCATGACCTATTCGCGGCTGCAAAACCCCACGGTACAGATGCTTGAAGAACGCATCGCATTGATGGAAGGCGCCGAGGCGTGCCGTGCGCAGGCAACCGGAATGGCTGCGATGACAACAGCGTTGCTCTGCCAATTGTCACAAGGCGATCATGTCGTCGCGGCGCGTGCGGCATTCGGTTCATGTCGCTGGTTGACCGACAATTTGCTTCCCAAATGGGGGATCAGCACCACGACTATCGACAGCCGCAACAATGACGAATGGTTGGCGGCGATCAAGCCCAATACCAAAGTTTTCTTCTTCGAAACTCCGGCCAACCCGACGATGGATATTGTCGATATGGCCTATGTCTGCGGGCTGGCGAAGGAGCATGGGATTACCACCGTCGTCGACAACGCCTTTGCCACGTCTGTGCTGCAACGCCCGATGGATTTCGGCGCAGACGTAGTTGCCTATAGCGCGACCAAGCTGATGGACGGGCAGGGACGCGTACTCGCTGGCGCGGTTTGCGGGTCGCAGAAATGGATTGACGAGGTGCTGTTGCCTTTTCAGCGCAACACCGGACCGAACCTGTCACCGTTCAACGCGTGGGTGGTTCATAAGGGACTGGAAACGCTCGAGCTGCGCGCGATGCGGCAGTCGGAAAACGCGCTGGCCGTCGGTAAATTCCTAGAGAAGCGCGTGCCGGTGATGCTGCACCCGGGTCTTGCAAGCCACCCTCAGCATAATCTGGCAATGAGCCAGATGAAAGCCTGCGGTCCGATATTCTCGTTCGAACTCGACGGCGGCCGCAAGCAGGCGCATGGGTTGCTCAACGCACTGCAACTTATCGATATCTCCAATAACATTGGCGACGCGCGCAGCTTGATGTGCCACCCTGCCTCCTCGACACATCACGGTATGGGACCCGAAGGCCGCGAAGCGATGGGTGTTGGCGAGGGTATGATCCGCATTAATGTGGGCCTTGAAGACCCGGCAGACCTGATGGAAGATCTGGATCAAGCGCTTAAGGTGGTCGGGCTATGAACATCCTCGATTCCTTTTTCGCCGCGAGCGCCACTACCGATGGTGTCACCGTCCGCGTCGCGCCCAATTTTCTCGATGAGCAATCGGTCCCGGCGCAGGGCCGCTGGTTCTGGTCCTATCATATCCGAATCGAAAATCATGGGGATGAACCGGTGCAGTTGCTCACCCGTCATTGGAAAATCACCGACGGGCGCGGGACGGTGAACCATGTCGACGGCGACGGCGTCGTGGGCGAGCAGCCTTTGCTTAGGCCCGGCGAAAGTCATGATTATGTCTCGGGCTGCCCACTGTCGACGCCAAGTGGTATGATGGAGGGGCAATATCGGTTTATTCGGGAGGATGGCGGGACCTTTCTTGCCGAAATTCCGCGGTTCAAACTGGTGGCTCCGGCAACTGCCAGATGAAGCGGACGCATCTGCCCCTTAATGGCCTGCGCGTACTCGACGCCGCAGCGCGGCACTTAAGCTTTACAAAGGCAGCAGACGAACTGGCGGTAACGCCCGCAGCGGTTGGCCAGCAAATTCGCGCGTTGGAGGATATGCTGGGAGTCGTGCTTTTTCGCCGCACGCCAAAGGGACTCGAACTCACCGACGAAGCCTCGAACGGTCTTGATGCCTTGCGCGCCGGGTTCCTGCAGTTCGAGGAATCGGTCCGCGCCATGCAGGCGGGGCAGTCGTCCAATTCACTCACCATTGCGGCGCCGCGCGATTTTACTGCCAAGTGGCTGGCTGCACGGCTTGCGACATTCAGCAAAGCCAATCCCGATACCCGCTTCACTTTGGTGGCCGCCGACGATGAAATCGATTTTACCGAGGCCAATCTCGACCTTGCCATCCGGCTCAGCGATGGCCCGGGTGAACATGAAGGTGTTATGCTCGCCGCAGGGGCGTTTGTGACTGTCGCGGCCCCCGACGGTGGCGCAGAGACGCCGATTAGCTGGTCCGGATGTCCTGTAGCAGACGGAATATCAGCGCTTCGGTTAGCTGATGCGGGCCTTGCCATTGACGCAGCTGCAATCGGCTTGGGCAAGGCAACGGTTCCCTTGCTTCTCGCCGAAAGCGACTTGGCAAACGGCCGCATTCGCGCTGTCGACAATGCCAAGGAAAGCAACCAAGCCTATTGGTTGGTCGCACCGCTGCCGCAATGGCGACAGAAAAAGGTCAAGGCGCTGGTGGAGGCTTTGACGGTGTGACTGTACCAACGCTGAAAACCAGCAGATTGGTCTTGCGACAGCTCGTGGTCCAAGATGCAGCGGAATTGTTCAAAACGCTCTCCGATGATGAAGTGATGCGATATTGGTCTAGTGGCCCGCATCAAAATCTCGAAGAAACAAAGTCATATATCGCGTGGAACGCGGATGCCGAGGCGGACCATAAATGCTGGGCAATTACAACGGATGACGAACTGGCAATGGGCTGGGTGATATTGCTGCCCCATCGCAAAGGCAGCTTTGAGTTAGGATATATTCTGGGTCGAGAACATTGGCGTCAGGGTTATATTGCCGAAGCGTCTGCCGCGGTGCTCGATTACGCGTTTACGGAGTTAGCTACACGCCGGGTGATGGCCGACACCGATCCAGACAATATAGCATCAATCGGATTGCTTGAGAAACTCGGATTCCAGAAGGAGGGGTATCTGCGGGCCGAATGGGAGACGCACATCGGCATTCGCGATAGCCTGATTTTTGGACTGCTTCGCGACGAGTGGGAAGCTCGACGCGCCTAATTTGCCGCACTATCCAATAGTCGCGTCATCAGTGTCCCAAAAGTTTCATTATCAACTTCCTTCGCCGGGTTATTCCAACTTCCGCTAATCACATACCAATCGCCTGTCTTTGATTGAGCGAGAAAACTCATGGAGATCACGCCGGGTTCATATCCGCCCTTGTAACCCAGATACTGCCATTTCGCGGCGGAGACCGGTGCGACGCCCTTGTTCACAGCCATGACATCCAACGCGGTTTTGTTTCCGGTCTGGCGGATGTTGTTCATCAACGCTGAAACGTCTGCAGGTGATGCAAACCATTCTATTGTTTCGATTGCGACCGGGCCTGACCCAAAGGCAACCATGTTGATATTCTCATATTTGAGCGCGCGAGCCTGAGCGTCTAGCAGCGCGCGTTGCTGCGCTTCACTGGCCTTTTCGAACTGGGTCAACAGGGCCGGATTGCTTTTGAGTGCAAACGCCTCAACGGTGGTCAACAACGGAAGCGCCCTATCCGGATCACTATGGCCGATAGTGGCCAGCTTTTCTTCGATTGCCTCACGTCCCAGCACGCGGATGAGGGCGTCGGTCGCCGCATTGTCGCTGACCGAAATCATCCATGTGGCAAGCGTCTGAAGTGTTACCGGCGTACTGCGTGGCCAGTTTTGGGTGGCGGACGACGAATAATTATTCTCGAGAATCGGAACTACATCGGACCAGCTGCGCCGTCCAGCCTGCACCTGCGACGCCAGCTCGGCCAGGACATAGAGTTTGAATGTCGAACCTATCGCAAATTGCTGCCCCGTCGCGCGACCCGCGATTTGCTGGCGGCTGCCGTCGTCACCGATTTTCTCGACCAGATAGCCTGCCTTGCCGGGAAGAGCGGCAAAATCGGCGTCGATTTTCGCTGCGGTGTCGCCTTTGCGTTCGAATCCCTTGATGAGCAAGCCCACAACCTTGTTCGGCGTTGTTGGCTCGATTGAGATATCTGCGGTGGCAATGGCCGTTTCATATTCGATTTTTATCGTCGCACCGGTGGTGCCTTTGCTATCGATGCCGGAAATTTTGAGTGGCTGCCCGTGTTGCGCAATGAACTGGTCCGACAGCGCTTTGAGCTGCGTCGGCGGAACAGCGGCCAGAAACGATGGGGCGAAAAATTCATCATAATTCAGCTTGCCAGCGAGCACAGCCGGAAGCTGCTCAATACGAAGGTCAAGCGCAGTTGATGGAAGCGGCGCGGCTGGTTGGGCCGGTGCCTTGGCAAATACCGTCGGAGTTACGGTGGACAGGCCAATTGCCAAAGCGACCAAAAGCTTTTTCATTTTGCGCGTTCCTCTACTTTAGGCGTCGATCGCTTCCTCGTCCAGCAAGGCCGCATTGTCCTGAATGAAGTTGAACCGGTGCTCGGGGTTCTTGCCCATTAGTCTGTCGACCAGATCGGTCACCACCGCGCGGCGTTCATATTCGTGCGGCAAGGTGATGCGGATCAGCGAGCGGGTCGCGGGGTCCATCGTTGTTTCGCGCAACTGGTTAGGGTTCATCTCGCCTAGACCTTTGAAACGTCCGACTTCGACCTTTTTGCCCTTAAACACCGTCGCCTCCAACTCGGCACGGTGTGCGTCGTCGGCCGCATAAACGCTCTGACTGCCATGCGTCAGGCGATAGAGCGGCGGACGGGCGAGAAACAGATGCCCCGCCTTCACGATCTCGGGCATTTCTTGGAAGAAAAAGGTCATCAGCAAGGTGGCGATATGCGCGCCGTCCACATCGGCGTCGGTCATGATGATGATGCGTTCATACCGCAGATTATCAGGGTTGCAGTCCTTGCGGCTGCCGCAACCAAGTGCGAGATTGAGGTCGGCGATTTCGTTGTTTGCACGGATTTTGTCGGAAGTCGCCGACGCTACGTTGAGGATTTTACCGCGTATCGGCAAAATTGCCTGTTTCTTGCGGTCGCGTGCCTGCTTTGCGCTGCCGCCTGCGCTGTCGCCCTCGACGATGAACAATTCGGTGCCGGTCGGGTCGTCCGAGGAACAATCGGTGAGCTTACCGGGCAAGCGCACCTTGCGGCCCGAGGTCGCGGTCTTGCGCTTGACCTCGCGCTCGGCCTTGCGGCGGAGGCGGTCGTCGACTTTCTCCAATATGAAGCCCAACAACGCCTTGCCGCGCTCCATATTATCGGCGAGAAAATGGTCGAAATGGTCGCGTACCGCGTTCTCGACCAGCCGCGTGGCTTCGGGCGAGGTTAACCGGTCTTTGGTCTGGCTCTGGAATTGCGGGTTGCGGATGAACACCGAAAGCATCAGTTCGGCTTCGTTGAAGATATCTTCGGCAGAAATCTGCGCTGCCTTTTTCTGGCCAACCAGCTCGCCGAACGCACGAAGTCCCTTGGTCAGCGCCGCACGCACGCCAGCCTCATGCGTCCCGCCATCTGGTGTCGGTATGGTGTTGCAATACCAGCTGTATGAGCCATCCGAATAAAGCGGCCAGCTAATCGCCCATTCCACGCGACCCTGTGAATCCGGGAAATCCTGCGTTCCCGCAAAAAAATCGGTCGTAGCGCAGGCGCGCGTGCCAAGCTGCTCGCGCAAATGGTCGGACAGACCGCCGGGAAATTGGAACACCGCCTCTGCTGGAACGTCTTCGGTCGCAAGTTCGGGATCGCAACGCCAACGGATTTCGACGCCCGCATACAAATACGCTTTTGACCGCGCCAACCGGAACAGCCGGGCTGGTTTGAACTTCGCATCGGCCCCGAAAATTTCGACATCTGGCGTGAACGCAATCGTCGTCCCGCGGCGGTTGGGCGTCGGTCCCAACTCTTCCAGTTTGCCAAGCGCATGGCCCTTGGAAAATCGCTGGCGATAGAGCTGCTTGTTCCGCGCCACCTCGACTATCGTGTCGTCCGACAGTGCATTGACCACCGAGACGCCAACACCATGCAAGCCGCCCGATGTCGCATAGGCTTTGTCTGAAAACTTGCCGCCCGAATGCAGCGTGGTCAGGATGACCTCAAGCGCTGACTTGTCGGGAAATTTCGGATGCGGATCAACCGGAATGCCGCGACCATTGTCGCTGATCGTCAAACGGTTTCCGGCTGCGAGATACACCTCGATCCGATTGGCATGCCCCGCCACCGCTTCGTCCATCGAGTTGTCGAGAACTTCCGAAGCAAGATGATGCAACGCGCGCTCGTCGATGCCGCCGATGTACATCCCGGGGCGACGCCGTACGGGTTCAAGCCCCTCCAGCACCTCGATGGCGGAAGCGGTATACTCATTGGAAGCAGCGGTCGCAGCCGCGCCGCCACCAAACAGATCATCGGTCATGTTGACGCTATAAGGCGCGTTGAGTCACCAGCGCAAGCGCGTTGCGACAGCGACAGCAATCGGCTGTGGATATTTACCCTTGGCTTTTAACGAACCCGCGGGCCGCCAAACGGCATAGGCGGGGGAGGGCGACGAACACCGCGCGGCAATTGCGCCTGATAAGCGCGTCCGCAATGTTCAACGCAATAAGGGAAGCCGGGATTTACTGCTTCGCCACAAAAATGGAAATCGGCTTCGCCTGGATGGCCCATGGGCCAGCGGCAGATGCGCTCGTTCAAATCGAGAAGCGAGGTCTTGTCGGCCATTTCGGGGCTCGGCTTGGCCGGGACAAGGCGGCGCGGCGGGGCAGGCGGGATGGGTGCCTGCTGATCGCCAGGGCCTTGACGCATGAAGCCGCCGGGGCCGATGGAAACGATACGCGGCATTGGCGCAGCCTTGACTTCGCTGCCCGGCTCGCCATCGGCACGCGGTGCCGCGGCTGGTGTCACGGGCGCGGTCGGGCGCGGCCTTATAGGCGCAGCCGCCATTGGCTTTGCCGGAGCTGCAGCGGCTTTCTTCGGTGCAGCCTTTTTCTCAGGCTCATTGGCCTTTACGGGCGAGGGACGCGACTTCAGGCCAAGGCGATGTGCCTTGCCGATAACCGCGTTGCGCGACACGCCGCCGAGTTCGTCGGCGATCTGGCTTGCGGTAAGGCCCTTTTCCCAAAGGGTTTTCAATTGGTCGATCCGCTGGTCGGTCCAGGACATAAATGCTTTCCCAAATTCTAATTTGTCACGCCGCCTGAATGGCGCAATTGCGCCTTGCGGTTGAAGCTGCAAGCCGATAGTCGATTGCGCGATGAGTATCCACCATAAAAGCGCGCAAGGCCCAGATAGGGATTTGACCCCGATTGTTCAACTGCAAGGCGGTGAACGGCTGATCCGTAATGTGAACTGGGTAGGCCTCCAGACGCTTTATATGAAAGAAGTCCGCCGCTTCTTCAAAGTGCAGCTACAGACCGTTTGGGCACCTGCAATAACGACCCTGCTTTATCTTATCATTTTCACGGTTGCTCTGGGCGGGGTGAAACCAACGGTGCTTGGCGTTTCATTCGCCGATTTCATCGCGCCAGGGCTCATCATCATGGGCATGATGCAAAACGCGTTTGCCAATTCGAGCTTCTCGCTGCTGGTCGGCAAGATTCAGGGAACTATCGTTGATTACCTGATGCCGCCGCTTTCCAACGCTGAGGTGCTGGCTGCGCTTACAGGTGCGGCGGTTACGCGGGCTTTTCTGGTAGGTGGCACGATCTGGCTCGCGATGGCAATCTGGCCTGATGTCAATGTCACGCCAGTGCATCTGTGGGCCGTTTTGTGGTTTGGTTTGATGGGTTCAACGCTGCTCGCGCTTATGGGTGTATTGACCTCGATCTGGGCGGAAAAGTTTGACCACGCTGCGGCCGTTACCAACTTCGTCGTTGCGCCCGCGGCATTGCTGTCGGGGACTTTCTATTCAGTCGATAAACTGGCCCCCACATTTCAGGCTATCAGCCATGCCAACCCATTTTTCTATGCGATTTCCGGCTTCCGTTATGGATTTATCGGCAGCGCCGACAGCCCGGTAGTGTTTGGTGCGTTGTTACTTTTGGCCATCAATATCGCTCTGGGTACCGTGTGTTATTTGGTACTCCGCTCTGGCTGGAAACTGCGCGCCTAAACGTACGCCAGGTTTTGCCGTTTAGCCTCCCAAGGGGGCGATATGGTGATAACGGCATTGGCGAGGCTTAGGCATCGTAGCGAGCAACTCACTGCGAAACTGGCATTCGGAACCGCGGGCGAAATAAAAGCCACGCGCGAATTGTTACGGTTATCGCTGATTGAACTTTACGAGCTGGGCCATTGGCGCAAACAGCCCGAGGAATTCAAAACTTACATGCGGCTGTATCGCACTTGTGGTCCAAACAGTATCACCGCGCCGCCGTCCATGTCTGCGCCTGACAGAAGGGACCGATGCAGCCCTTGACGACAAGATTGCCAGATTTGCCTTTGTACACGATCGAACGATAGGTTTTGCCCGATTTAGGATCGTAAATCTGGCCCTTCCATTCATTGCCCGCGGCTTTGAACCCGGTCAGAATATTCATGCCAAGCAAGGTACGGCTGCGAAGCGTCTTGTCGGGATTGTTGACGTCCTTCTGGCCAACACCATTGGGCGGCGGGACGAGGAATTTTGCGAGCTTGCCACAAATCGTCGCACCGCATTCGTAGATTTCGACAACGCCGTCCTTGCTCTGCGTTACCCAGCGACCCGTCACAGGCGCGGCAGCCTGGACCGACGTGGCTAGCAATGTCGCGGCGACCAATGCGGTGGAAACTCGGGCTGACAACATAAGCACTCCTCAAATGCGATGTTCGGACACTAGCATCCGAATGTTACGCCGCAAACTTTTTGCCTTTTTATGACGTCCTGCTAACCGGCTCAACATGAACGAAATCATTCTTTACGATTATTGGCGCTCATCGGCGAGCTACCGCGTGCGCATTGTGCTCAATTTAAAAGGCGTGCCCTACACCGCTGTTCCGACCAGCTTGTTGGCGGGCGATCATAAGAACGCCGATTATGTCGCGCGCAATCCGCAAGGTTTTGTGCCGATGCTGTCGATTGACGGGCATGATTTGACTCAGAGCCTCGCGATTATCGACTATCTTGATGCCAATTATCACAACCCCAAAATGGTTCCTTCCGACCCCGCGATGCGTGCCAAGACTTTGGCACAGGCGCTGGTGATTGCAGCGGATATTCATCCGGTCAACAATCTGCGAATCCTGAAATATTTGAAAGATGTCTTGGGCCACGATCAGGCGGCAATCGACAATTGGTATCGCCACTGGATCATCGAAGGCTTTACTGCACTTGAGGCAATGGCCCCCGAAGATGGCTTGTTCGGTAGCGATTTGCCTGATTTAGCGGATGTGTGTCTGGTGCCGCAAATGGCGAACGCGCGGCGCTTTGATACGCCGTTGGAGGCTTTTCCGAAGCTGTTGCGGATTGATGCTGCGTTGACAGAAATGCCGGCATTCAAGGCGGCGCATCCCGATGCGGTGAACCCCGACGCATGAAAATAGCCGTGTTATTTGGGTTGCCGCTGCTTGCGGTTGCGACACCGGTTTTGGCTCAGGACTGCGTGCTGCCGGTGCGCGATGAAAATGATCAGGCGCATTATGGCTGTAGAATTCGCTCCAGCTTGTTGGGGGATAGCGTAACCCCGATTTCCATTAAGGATATCGTTGTTACCGGAACTTTGCCGGAATCGAAGGGTAAGGCGTCATATCCAGTTACGCGCGTTTATCTCGACACCGCCAGCAACCGTCTGGAAACGGCGTTGTCGCAAGCGGCAGGATTGCAACAATTCCGCCGTTCCGACGCACGCTCGGCCAATCCCACCAGCCAAGGCGTTACTCTGCGTGGGCTCGGCGGGAATGCGTCGTCGCGGGCTTTGCTTGTGCTCGATGATGTGCCGCAGGCTGATCCATTCGGCGGCTGGATAAGCTGGCCCGGCTATGACGCGCTGCAACTCGGCAATGTCAGCGTAAAGCGAGGGGCGGGACAGGTTGCATCGGGGGCAGGCGCTTTGGCTGGCGTTATCGAACTCGATAGTTTGCAGAACCTAAACCGACTTGTCGGGTCGTTTGCGTACGGCAGCTGGAACAGCTTCGATGCAAAGGCCTCGGTGATACGCAAACTTGGCGACGGGAGCATCTCCGTTTCCGGAAGCTATGCGGGCGGCGACGGATTTACTCCCATCATTGCGAGCCAGCGCGGAACGGTCGACCGGCCCGCGCCTTATGAACAAGGCGGCATCGCAATTCGCGCAGTTGCGCCTCTGTCCGACAATACCGAGTTGCAGGCCGGATTGCGCGCTTTCACCGATGACCGCGACCGCGGCTTTGATTTTTCGGACAACCAGAACAGCGGCGTCGATGCGAGCCTTCGGCTCGTCAATCGCAACCCTGGCGGCTGGCAGTGGAGCGCGCTTGGCTATGTCCAAATCCGCGAATTTGCTAACAGATTTGGCGCGATTGGCGCTGGCCGCAATTCAATCAGCTTGACGCTCGATCAGTTTTCTGTGCCCTCGACTGGTTTAGGCGCGCGCGTCGAAGTCCGGCCACCGCTTGGCGACAAAGCCGAACTGCGCATCGGCAGCGATTGGCGTCGCACCATCGGTGAGACCAGCGAGAATTTCTTTTTTACCGGTCTGATACCGGGACGTAGCCGCCGCGCCGGAGGCGAAAGCGACACATTCGGCCTGTTTGCCGAAGCGAGTTTCGAACCGGTCGAGCAATTGACCCTGACCGCTGGCGCACGCGCTGACCATTGGAGCATTGCGGGTGGCTTCCGCAAGGAAGTGAACATCGGCAGCACAGTTCGCTCCGACGATGTGTTCGCCGACCGCTCAGGCTGGGAAGGAACGGGCAGGGCAGGCTTTGCCTATCAGGCCAATGATGCATTCAAGTTGCGTGGGGCCGCGTATTTGGGCTGGCGCTTGCCGACGCTGAACGAGCTTTACCGGCCATTTCGAGTTGGTGCCGATGCAACGGCGGCCAATGAATTGCTTGCGCCCGAGCGATTGAAGGGTGCGGAAATCGGCGTCGATATCGAAAGTGGTGACTTTCAGTTTGGTGTGACTGCCTTTGCCAACAAGTTGGACAACGCCATTGCCAATGTCGGGCTTGGTGTGGGTCCAGCTAACTTCCCGGGTGTCGGTTTTGTCGCGGCGGGCGGCGTCTATCGGCAAAGGCAGAATTTGGACGCCATTAACAGCAAAGGCTTTGAACTCGACGCTTCTTATGCGGTGCGCGATTTCACGCTGCGCGCTGGCTATGCTTATGTCGATGCCAAGGTGGAAGCATCGGGCTCGGCGGCGGCACTCGATGGTTTGCGACCGGCACAAGTGCCGCGCCATTTCGCCAATATCGGCGCAAGTTATGACGGCCAAGCTTTCGCCGCGAACGTAAACGCGCGTTATGTCGGCGACCAATTCGAGGACGACACTAACAGTCGCCGTTTGGCGAGCGCATTCACGCTCGACGCCGGCGTTGGTTACCGCTTGGGAGAGAAATTCCGGCTTGAACTGCGGGCTGAAAATCTGTTCGATGCGCACGTTGAGGCTGCAATCGGCAGCGACGGCGTGATCGAGCGGGCAGCCCCGCGCACGATCTGGGCAGGAATTTCGGTAGAATATTGATGGCAAAGACGGTCCCAAAACTGACATTGGCGGAATTTCTGCCCTATCAGTTGTCGATCACGTCGAACGCGGTCAGCGACCTCATCGCGCGCGCCTATCGTGGCCGGTTTGCGCTTAAAGTGCCGGAGTGGCGACTAATGGCAGTGCTCGGCGAGCGCGCATCGGCCACCCAGCGCCAATTGTGCGAGGCGACCGCGATGGACAAGGTCACCGTCAACCGAGCGTCCAAGGCGCTCGAAGACCGGGGGCTAATAGGTCGCGCACCAAATGCAGCCGATGGCCGATCGCACCATCTCGCGCTGACGGATACCGGACGCGAACTCTACGACCAGATCGTGCCGCTGGCGCTTTCGGTCGAGGCCGAGCTCGAAAAGATACTGGGCAGCGGTGAAGCCAAGGCGCTGGAAAACATGCTTGCCCAACTGCGCGCCCGTGTCGCCGAACTCGGCTAAGGCGAAATCCCATATTGCTGCTTGGCATAAATGGTTTCATTTGATACTAGTTTTCCAGACTCCTGAAATGTGAAACAAGGTAAAACCATGACCGACCTCTTCGAAAATCCCCTCGGCCTAGACGGTTTCGAATTCGTCGAATTTGCGTCTCCCGAAAAAGGCATACTCGAACCAGTGTTCGAAAGCATGGGCTTCACCCATATCGCTTCGCACCGTTCAAAAGACGTCCATCTGTGGCGCCAGGGCGAAATCAACCTGATCGCCAACTACGAACCGCGCAGCCCGGCTGCATTCTTCGCTGCCGAACATGGCCCTTCGGCCTGCGGCATGGCGTTTCGCGTCAAGGATGCCGCTAAAGCTTATGCTGAGGCGCTCGAACGCGGAGCAGAACCGGTCGAAAGCAAGACTGGCGTAATGGAACTGCGCATCCCGGCAATCAAGGGAATCGGCGGCGCATTTATCTACCTCGTAGACCGTTATGCGACGCTCGATAATCCCGAGGCGCTGTCGATTTACGACATCGACTTCGTTTACAAACCCGGTGTCATCCGCAATCCCGTTGGCGCAGGCTTCCAGAAAATCGATCACCTTACGCACAATGTCTACGGCGGCCGAATGGCGCATTGGGCAGGCTGGTACGAGCGCATCTTCAACTTCCGCGAAATCCGCTTCTTCGACATCAAGGGCGAATATACCGGCCTGACATCGAAGGCGATGACAGCGCCGGACGGCAAGATACGCATCCCGCTGAACGAAGAAGGCAAGGCTGGCGGCGGGCAGATTGAGGAATATCTGCGCGCCTATAATGGCGAAGGCATCCAGCATATCGCTTTGATTTGCGACGATCTGATCGAATGCTGGAATAATCTGCAGAAACTCGGCGTGCCGTTCATGACAGCGCCGCCGGAAACCTATTACAAGATGCTGGAAGGCCGACTGCCAGGACATGGCGAACCCGTCGAGCAGCTCCAGCAACGCGGCATATTGCTTGATGGCACGACAGAAGGCGGCCAGCCCCTCCTTTTGCTTCAAATATTCGCGCAACCTCAAATCGGGCCGGTATTCTTCGAATTCATCCAGCGCCGCGGTGACGAAGGCTTCGGCGAGGGCAATTTCAAGGCATTGTTCGAAAGCATCGAGCGTGACCAGATCGAACGCGGTGTATTGGAGGTGGCGCAATGAGTCTGCCTTTTACAACCGAGCGCATCCACCATGTCGCCTATCGCTGTAAGGACGCCAAGCAGACCGTCGACTGGTACGAACGTGTATTGGGCTTCACCTATACCAACGCCTTTGCCGAAGATTATGTGCCGTCAACTGGCGCCTATGACCCCTATATGCACATCTTCCTCGATTGCGGCGGCGGGAATGTGCTCGCGTTCTTCGAACTGCCGAACCAGCCCGAAATGGGCCGCGATGAGAAGACCCCGGCATGGGTGCAGCATCTGGCGTTCAAGGTTGCCGATTTCGGCGCATTAAAGGCAGCCAAAGAACATATCGAAGCACAAGGTGTCGATGTTTTAGGGCCAACCTATCACGGCATATTCCGCTCGATCTACTTCTTCGATCCCAACGGTCATCGGCTCGAACTCGCCTGCGACATTGGCACCGACGAACAATATGCCGAGCTGAAGCGCGTTGCCCCAGATATGCTCGAAGAATGGAACCAGACCAAGAAGGCACCCAAGCACGCCGATTGGCTCCACATTGAGCCAGGCGGCGAGTAGCCAAGTCAGAAGCTGTCGATTGCGGCTTTCCCTACTTTGGGGGTGTCCGTTTTGGGCATGCGTTCTTCCAGCGGACCAAGCCACGCGTTCGCCTTATCGCCGACAAACGTCTGTGGCCGCGACGGCAGCAGCTGTTTCGAGCTTTCCCACCTGCCGATAAGGCCCGCCGCCTCTTCGGTTGCTTTGTTGAATGGCTGTGGTTTGCGAAGGCCGTTGTTAATCAACGCATCCCCAAAAAAGGTCCAGTCGTTGCCCGGCGCGCAGCCAAAAGATGTCCGGTTTGACGCTGCGGCAGTCACGATTACGCTGTTTTCGTTGGTTAGGAGCGGCAGGAAAATACCCGAATAACATGCTGATAATAAAATCATCCGCCTTTCGAAGCCGAGGTCATCGAGCAGATTGGCAAGCCGCGTCGGTGCAATCATTCCCACACCCTTGTCGCCATCGCGATAGGCAAGCCCGTTGTTCGGGTCACCGTGCGTAGTTGCAAACATGATCAGGACATCTTCCTTGAGATTCATCTTTGCTGCGACGGCGGCCAACACTGTGGCGAGGTTTGGCGGCGATCCTTGCGGCGTGCCTTTACTTTGGTCATCCGCGCCAGCTGTAAGGAAGATCGTACGGCCCGCGGCTCCGTAACGGCGCCCCAGAACCTTGGCCGCTTCACCTGCCTCGCGGCCAAAGACCGGATCGGAATCAAGCGCGACCGACACGACGTAAGCGTCGATTACTCCGTTGCGTTGGGGTTGAAGCGCAGCAATTGCGGTTCCAAGCCGCTTATGCTGCGCCAGATGCCATGCTGCGCTGCGCCCTTGTTCCATCGACCAGCCATTTTTGGCCGCCTCGATAGGGTTGAACCCTTGCTGCTGTCCGGTCGCTGGGTTCGTTGCTAGCATGACCAGAGCCAAAGCCGCCGCCTTCACCCTTTTGAGCATGCCGCCGCGTCTGACTCCGTTCCCGCTTTCCATGCACAAAGGTTAAGCCAACACTATTGGTTGCCGCAACCGGAAACTGCGGGCATCATGCGCGCAATAATGAGAGGATATTTATGAAATTAGCTTCGCTCAAATCGGGCCGTGACGGCCATCTGGTGGTCGTATCAAACGATCTGGCCTGGTATGCCGATGCGTCGCACATCGCGCCGACGTTGCAGGCAGCGCTGGATGACTGGGACGACAGTGCGCCACGGCTTCAGGCGCTGGCGACCGATCTGGAACATGATGTTATCCCCAAAGAACGTTTTCACGAGCATGACGCCGCTGCGCCATTGCCGCGTGCCTATCAATGGGCTGATGGGTCGGCCTATGTGAACCATGTCGAGCTGGTGCGAAAGGCGAGGGGCGCCGTGCTACCCGAAAGCTTCTGGAATGATCCATTGATGTACCAAGGCGGTTCCGACGAGCTTTTGGGAGCGCGCGATGATATTCCATTGGCGGATGAGGCTTGGGGTTGCGACTTGGAGGCGGAGATAGTTGTCGTGACGGGCGATGTTCCTCGCGGTGTCACTGCGGCGGAGGCTTTATCCTATATCCGATTGGTTGGACTGGTAAACGATGTGTCACTGCGTAACCTGATCCCCGCCGAGCTTGAAAAAGGCTTTGGGTTTGTCCAGTCCAAACCTGCCAGCGCATTTTCGCCTGTCTTCGTAACGCCGAAAAATCTTGGCGATTACTGGAACAACGGCAAGCTGCACCGCACTCTCATGGTTGACCTAAATGATGCGCCGTTCGGCCGCGCTGTTGCATCGGAAGATTGCACGTTCGATTTTGGCGTGCTGATCGCGCATCTTGCCAAGACCAGAAATCTGGGGGCAGGGTCGATTATCGGATCGGGCACAGTATCCAACCGCGATGCTGGCGGTGGTCCGGGCAAGCCCGTTGCCGATGGCGGCTTAGGCTATAGCTGCATCGCCGAGTTGCGGATGGTCGAAAAAATCCAGGATGGCGAAATGAAAACGCCGTTCCTGAAAGATGGCGATACTGTTCGCATCGAAGTACGCGACGATGCCGGTCACAGTATTTTCGGTGCTATCGAGCAGTCCGTGCGCAATGTTTGAATCAAAAAGGGCGGAGCCGAAGCCCCGCCCTTTTATTTGATTCTATCTTGGTTACTTGATCAGTGCATCCTTGATTGAGCAAGCCGCTGGACCAAGAATAACGATGAAAAGCACCGGCAGAATGAACAGAATGAGGGGGATGGTCATGATCGCTGGCAAACGGGCAGCCTTTTCCTCGGCGCGCATCATGCGCTCGTTCCGGAACTCGGCAGATAAAACACGCAACGCAGACGCCAGCGGGGTACCATATTTTTCGGTCTGGATCATGGTCGTAACCACGCCCTTGATCGAGTCCAGATTTACGCGATAAGCCAGATTTTCGAAAGCTATCCGTCGCTCGGTCAAGAAACCCAGTTCAATTGCGGTCAACGCAAATTCGTCCCCAAGCTCTGGATAACCACGGCCCAGTTCTTTAGCTACCCGATTGAAAGACGTATCAACTGTCAAGCCGGCTTCAGCACAGATAACGAGCAGATCGAGCGCGTCGGGCAAACCTTTACGGATTAAATCGGTACGCTTGGTTATCAAGTTGCTCAGGTAAATATCTGCGGCCTTATACCCAAGTATCAACAAAGTTGCGAAGACGCCGAAGCGTTTGAGCGGGCTCCAGTCACCCAGACCACCCAAACCATATATCCACAAAGCCGAGCCGCCGCCCAACAGGATTGGTAACACAAGGCGGCTGAAAATAACCGTGACCGCAAGTTCTTTGCGACGAATGCCCGCTTGGGCGAGTTTTTGCTGGACCACTTTGACCTGATCGTCCTGCAGCACTTGCAACTTTGACAGCATCTGCCGCATTTTGTCGGTAGTTTCAGTCTTACGGACAAGCTTTGCACGCTTTTTCGATGTGGTCGCGGTGATCCCGGCCTTGAGCTGCTCGCGTCGCTCGCTCAGTGCCTTTACGCGTTTGGCCATAGGGTCGCGGACGGTAATGGCCGTGTAAATGGCAAATAGCACTGCGGCTGTTGCGACCGCTGCCAGCATTGTTGCCACCCACAGTACGTCAATGCCGAGAAGTTGGGGTCCGCCTGGATTTGTCATGTGCTTTTTCCCACCCCTGCCTTAAATCTCGAAATTGACCATTTTGGCCATGATGAATGCACCAATGCTCATCCAGACGATGCCAATCAGCCCTGCGATGATCAGTCTTGGCTCATAAAAAAAGCCCGCCAGATATTTTTGGTTGACCATCCACACCATGCCGAAGACGAAGAATGGAAGAGAACCCACAATATAAGCGGAAGCCTTTGATTCCGATGACATAGCCTTGATCTTCAGCTTCATCTGTGATCGCTTGCGTAACACGTCAGCAAGATTGGCAAGCGTTTCCGCCAGGTTACCACCTGTTTCACGCTGAATGGCCAATGTGATTACGAAAAACTGGAACTCGGCTGTAGCCAAGCGGTCAGCAGTGTCCTGTAAAGCATCCTCCATCGATTTACCGATTTTGATTTTCTCGGTAACCATTTTGAATTCTTCGCCGACCGGTCCAGGAATTTCCTTTGCAACCACGCTGAGCGTTTCGCTTACTGGGAGTCCGGATTTTAGGCCACGGACAAGCAGTTCGATTGCGTCGGGAAAATGAGCGGTGAAGTTTTTCAGCCGTTTGCTGATCAGGAAACTTAGGACCATGTGTGGCAAACCCGCACCGAGCAAAAGACCCCCGAACAATGCTAGAAACAGCGGGGCGCCCTTCAACCACAATAACGCCATTACGACAAAGGCTGTTCCGCCCGACGCATATAGATACTGCTGTAAAGTCCATTTTTTCCCAGTTTGCTGAAGCCGAAGCCGAAGCCGGTCAGAACGGCTCATATGCTGGCCGTTTGTGAAAATCATGGGTCGTCGCGCAGCGACCGCCTTACGCATTTGCTGCTCAACACGTGCGTCGGCGCTATCGGAATGGCGAATTTTAACGGCGCTCAGTCGCCGCGAAGTGGCCTTCCCGACATTTGGGCCCATGAACGCCAGTGCAAGAAGCACCAAAACGACCATTAGTCCTGCGGCGAGTATCAATGTTTGCATAACATTCCGCTCTGTTTCGTCCATAACCTGCTTGGTGAACGGCGCTCACCTCAGGCGATGGGTGTTTATTTTTTGGCCATCAAAGATTTGAATCCGCCAAATACCGATTTTTTTGCTTTCGGTTCGACGACGGCTTCTTCAATCGCCTCAGCTGCCGTTCCGGCAATCATATCGGCTAGGGTGACCAGGCCGGTTGACACTTTGCTACCCTTGACAGCGACAACCATCGGTTGCCCAAGTTTCGCAGCTTGCGAAGTCGATTTGGAATCAAGGGGCAACATCAAGTCGATCTTGCGCTCAATCGTGCTTTCAAAATCCTTTTTGGAAATTTCAAGTACAGCCGACTGAACCTTGTTGGCCACGACTATCGTTTTGCAATGCGGAGCATTCTGCTTAAGCCATGCCAGCACGCGGATAGTATCGCGCGCCGCAGCAAGCGATAATTCTGTGGTTACAACGGCAACATTTACGTCTTGCATCAAATGCGGGTACGCAATCAGCATGCTGCGCGGCAGATCGATAACAGTATTATCGAAAGCCGATTTGAACTCCTCCTGTAACTGGTAGAACGCACTGCCATCCGTCAGAACCGGGCTGCTCATTGGAGCTTCAGCCGACAGGATCGACAGTTTATCGTTGGCCTTGATCATCGCGCGTTCGATGAACAGACCGTCAATGCGGCTGGGATTATCGATTGCATCGGTCAAGCCACGACCGGGCTCCAGATCCATCGCCAAAGCGGCGGTGCCGAAATGTACATCAAGATCAAGAAAACCGGTCTGATGGCCTTGCAACTGCGAAAAAGTCCATGCCAGAGACGATGCCACCAAGGATGCCCCTGCGCCACCGCGCGTTCCAATAACCGCGGTAGAAACATGCATACGGTCGGCGTTGCCTTCGTCATGCTTTGGGGCATTCAATATGGTCTGCGCGTTGGCGAATGAATCGCGCAATGCGTCCGGGCTGAGGGGTTTCAACAGGTAATCCTGAAGGCCCGACATCAGAAGATCACGATACAGCCGGACGTCATTCACCTGGCCAACCGCAATAACGATGGTGCCCGGCTCACAGACCTCTGCAAGACTGTTGATGTCCGAAATGGGATCACCCGATTCCGATAAGTCAACGAGTAGGATTTGTGGGCTGGCTGAAACCGACAGAGATTGGATCGCGTTGCGCAATCCGCCCTTGTAGGCCTTTTCCTGACTCCATCCCATTTCCTCGCAAACGCCCCGGACCACATCGAGCGTCAGGTCGTCGCAAAGATATGCGTTAATTGGGTCGCGTGTACCCGCCACGCCAGATTTCCAAGGAGCGTTCATCAGTTGCCTCCGGTCTTTGTTTTGTAGGTATTGACCGCATTCTTACCGCTATTGCCGTCAAGTTTCTTGCTTTCTCGGCCGCGGACCAGATCTTCAGGATCGGCGACCATCGCTGCAAGATTGCTGTTGCTGGCACAGCCGTGGTTGCTATGGTTGCCAGCATTATAGTTATTCTCGTGCGTGGTGCTCCAATCGGGGCAGCTCGGCACAGAAGCGCTGGAACGGGTAACTATTACCCTTACCGATCCCGGAGCCAAAACGCCGGGCGTTGCAGGCGCCACGTCAGCAATCATGACGCCCCGTTCCGCGGCCGCCTTGGCGACTGCTTTCGAGACAGCATTATTTGGATAATCAGTGCCTGTATCGATTGCGATGCGGTCACCGTATCCGATTTTCAATGCATCGAACCATTCATTCATTCGCCGTTCGTCGGCTTGTGCAATACCGTTGCCATCGGATGCCAGATCAAGCGCATAATTTGTGCGTTCAACAATCGGCTGATGAACCGAATACATTGACGTGTTCGTGGGCAGAGTGCCGCACGCCGCCAGGCTGAGGCCAAGGCTTGCTGCGATCAGGAATTTTACGTTAGGCATGTCTTGTCTCCTGAAACGGGATATCAATTATCGAAACTGAAGCCTGGGCCGCTGGCCCGTGCGACCGATGCTTGCGCTTGCGACTTTTTTGAAATTATCGGAGCGGCATCGCTGACGGAATCCATTTCTGGGCCGTTTGATACAGCTGGTGCTACCGTTGGCATCGGGCGGCTTTTGTCGCCTTTGTTTTCGGTAACCTTGCCCATGATAACGCGCTCGAGGTCATGTGTGGAGTGAAGACCGTCCGTCGGCAAAACAAGCTGGCTTTCGGAAACCGGTTTTACCAGATATGGAGTGATGACGATCATCAGTTCGGTTTCATTGCGCCGCCAACCGTTAGACTTGAACAAAGCGCCAAGAACAGGGATGTCGCCCGCGCCTGGTAATTTAGATACCGAACTACCCATTTGATTACTCAAAAGGCCGGCGATCATCATGCTTTGCCCGGAACCGAGCTCGACAGTTGTTTCTGCCATACGGGTTGTAGTTGCAGGAACCTCGATGTTGTTGATCCGAATGGCCCCTTGTGAAGATATGTCCGACACTTCGGACCGAACACGAAGGGATATGCGACCGTCAGCCAGCACAACGGGTGTATAGGTAAGATTTACGCCATAGCTTTTGTATTCGACAGAAGTACCGTTGCTTGATGCCGTTAATACGGGGAACTCTCCGCCAGCTAAAAATTCTGCTGTTTCCCCCGAAACTGTGGTCAAGTTGGGATTGGCAAGCGTGGAAACCAAGCCGGCTTTTTCGGACATGTCGAATGCAGCACCGATGTCAATTCCAAAAAGGCGACCAAGGCCAGCTATTGTGTTAGTGCCTTGCGGATAGACAATCTGCCCGCTGTCAGTGATAAAGTCGCGGCCTTGTGCGATACCGAACGCGTAAGGCGCACCAGAGCTGTCGGTGCCCGACTTGAATGTCTGCAGATTCCCGCTTATTTCTTTCGAAAGCGAGCGGCTAACCTCGGCAACCCGGACTTGCAGATTGATCTGTAATGGCGTGGCATTTTTAAGACGACTGATAACCTGCGTCCCACCACCGGTAAATGCTTTGACGAGGTTTTCCGCTTCAACTGCATCTTCAGGCTGGGCCACCGTGCCGGTCAGCAATACAACACCGTTCATCGTTGTCGTAACGATGTTGGCCTCTGGCATTGCCAAAGCCAACATCTGGCCGATAGAGTCGAGGTTATTGCCGACTCTAATGGTCGCTTGGTAAACTGTTCGTCCTGACGCATCCGTTGCGTAAACGTTCGTTTCACCTGGGCCTTTGCCCAATATGTAGATTTGACGACCGGACTTTACCTCTACATCCGCAATGGCCGGGTCTGAAACCACAACGTCTGTGATGTTAGCACCAAGGTTGATTTGCTGACCGCGTCCAATCGACAGGACAACCACTTTCCCATCCTTGGCGGACTGAGCGAATGCCGGGGTTGATACAGCCACCAGTGCTGAGGTTCCCATCGCAGCAGCAAGCGCTGCGGCGGCAAAGCCTGATTTTATTTTGGTGAATTGTGCCATGTTCTTATCTCCGGCTAATGTCGACTTCGGTCACATTGCCACCGCGCGAAACGCGGACCACAGGACCCTTCATGATTTTCTCGACTTGCTTTTGTGTACGTGCTGTTTCTGAAGCAACCGCGATAGGCGTTTGCGCCGGAATTGTGCTGCGCTGGAACCTCGACACGTCGCCACCCGTTGCATAGGTGCTTTTTCCAGCTGTGGGACGTTGGGCGACCGACCGGACAATTGCCTGTTCCTCTTCGGCAGTTGCGCCCTCGGGAATGCTGACGTCGCCCGAAGCGAGGGCCTGTTCCAGCTCAGCGGCGTTGTCAGCCAAGGCACGAAGCGCCAAGCTGATCGTACCAATAGACTGCGCAACAGTAATTTTTTCCGCGATCCTAGGTGTAGCCTCAAGCGTCACCAGCTTATACTCTGCGACAACCGTGTTGCCGTTTTCATCAACGGAAGGTTGCGAACGCTGATCGGTCGCAAGGACGCGCAGATTGCGGATAATCGTTTCGGAAACCTTAAGTGGCGGTCCTCCGGCGGTCGCAGCAACATTTTGCGTTAGTACCAAATCGACACGGTCACCTGGAAACACAAACCCAGCAACCCCAGTCAGCGACGATACGGGAACGGTAATGGCCCGCATCCCCGGGCCAAGTGCCGCCGCAAGAAAGCCTCGGTCGCCCGGCTTAACAAGTGAACCTTGGGTAATCGGCTGCCCTGCAGTCACGGCCGAGCGAACCACAGTACCGACCAGGTTTTCGGACGAGTTGCCTTCTTTTCCTTCGAGAAAATATGCGTTTTCGTCGACAAGTTCTTTCGGCCATGGCTGATAGCGGAAGCTTTCAGGCGTGATGATCGTCCCGACGGGCAAAGCCCTGGTCGCGACGAGCACCTTTGGCCCTGTCGGCACCACCGGAGCTGCAGCAGCTTGCGGCGCGGCCGCCCCGTTAAACATGCTGCGCGCCATGAAGGCGGTAATGGCTGCTATGAAAAGCGCGGCCACCAGCAATATGACTTTTTTCCTATCCATGACGAACTGTCCCCTGAAAGGTCCCCTGAGTGAAGAATGCTATTTCACGTAAAATGGTTAAAAATCCGTTCACCGGCTATCCAGAGCCCGGCAAGCGAGATCGCGACCCCATAAGGGATGCGGGCTTTCCCATCTCTTTGTTTTAACTTGTGAATGATGACGAAAATAATGGTTACTATCGCGCCCAGGATGGATGCGTAAAGAATGAGGCGGATGACATCGAGCCACTCGAACCACAGCGCCAAAGCCGCGAAAAGCTTGACATCTCCGCCACCCATCGCACCAAAACGAAACGCAATGGCAAAGAAGATGAGCGTAAGTGCGGCGGTCAGCAAATGGATGCCGATTTCGTAAGGCGTGAAGCCGCCGGTCGCATACCAATATAATGGCGCCGCGATTGCAATTGGAAGAGTTATCTTATTGAAAATAAGACGATATCTGATATCAGTATAAATCGATATCATTAGCGCAATTGCCAATGCACCAAGCGTCACGTAAGTGAGAATGTCTCTGGTCATTCGCCATGTATTAACCATCAAAGCTTGCTAAAAGGTAACCATGCACGCGCCCAAATCGACGATGAACCGACGCGCCATTCCGGTGGATGCCATTGAGAGCTTATGGCACGCAGAGGACGGTTGGCCGATCAGGCGCATCGATTGGAGCGGTGCCAAGACCCCGCGCGGTTCGATGCTTTTCTTGCCCGGGCGCGGCGACCATTATGAAAAATATCTCGAGACACTGGCTGATTTTGCAGAGCAAGGCTGGCAGGTTACAGCGATCGACTGGCGAGGGCAGGGCGGTTCGGGTCGTTTGCTGGAAGACGCCGAAGTAGGACATATCGATGATTTTTCGACATGGATTTCTGATTTGCGCGCGTTCTGGACGAAATGGACCGCGGAAACGCCTGGCCCACATGTCGTATTAGCGCACAGCATGGGGGGGCATCTGGCGATGCGGGCGTTAGTTGAGAAAGCGATAAGCCCCGTTGCCGTCGCCTTGAGTGCGCCGATGCTCGGTATTCAGACCGCCGGGTTGCCGCTTGGACTGAATCACGCATTTGCGAAGTTGATGTGTAATATCGGTCGCGGAGAAATCGCTGCTTGGAAAGTAAGTGAAAAGCCGATGTCCTCGATGAGCTTACGTGAGAAAATTCTTACGCATGACGATGATCGCTACCAAGACGAGATTGCATGGTGGCAGTTGCGGCCGGAGGTCAAATTGGGCCCACCAAGCTGGCATTGGGTTGAGCGCGCGATTGCTTCAATCCGGCTGCTCGATGAGCCTGGAAGGCTCGAAGCGGTGCAGACTCCCGTGCTGTTGCTGGCGACGACTGCAGACCAGTTGGTTAGCACGCCGCGCATAATCAAAGACAGCAAAAGGCTGCCTAACGCCGAGACGCTAATCTTCGGTAAGGAAGCAGCGCATGAGTTATTGCGTGAAGCCGACGGCGTACGCGATCAATGCCTTGACCGCATTACTGCATTCCTGGACAAATACGCACCAGCGAAATGACCGACTTTGACATTGCCATCATCGGTGCCGGCATCGCAGGCGCCAGCCTTGCAGCAGAAATTGCGGCGCACCGTTCGGTTGTTCTGATAGAGGCGGAGGCGCATCCGGGTTATCACTCGACGGGCAGATCCGCTGCCTTTTGGGACGAATGCTATGGCGGCCCAGACGTTCAGCCGCTGACGACCGCGTCGGGGCCATTTCTCGCCGATCCGCCCAAGCTCTTCCATGACGGCCCGCTGATGCATCCACGCGGCGCATTACATATCGGGACCGACGGGCAGGAGAGGCTCGCCAAAGATATGATCGGGGAATTTGCGGCGAGTGGCGTTGAGATTGCCACCGCTGATCGGACTTTTCTCGAAACCAAAGTGCCGAGCATCCGTAGTGACTGGACTTGCGGACTGTGGGAACCCGACTGTTCCGATATCGACGTAGGCGCATTGCACGGCGCATATTTGCGAATGGCCAAGAGGAACGGCGTTGAACTGCGCTGCAATAGCCGGTTAGCAGATGCCAAATGGCAAGATGGGCGCTGGCAAATCGTCGCGGGAAACATCAATTGCTCGGCCGCAATCCTGGTAAATGCGGCGGGTGCCTGGGCCGACGAAGTTGCAAATTTGGCAGGCGTAAGGGCACTTGGCATTCAGCCCTATCGGCGGACAATAGCGCAGTTGATCGTCGAGCCTGCCGTACCGGCTGATTTGCCGCTGGTAATTGGCCTGGACGGCAGTTTCTATTTCAAACCGGATACCGGCGGACGGCTTTGGCTAAGTCCGCATGATGAAACAGCCACCCCGGCCTGTGATGCCGCTCCTGAGGAAATCGACATCGCTATCGCAATCGACCGGCTTCAACAGGTTGTCGATTGGGATATCAGGCGGGTCGAGCATAAATGGGCCGGCTTGCGAAGTTTTGCGCCGGATCGTTTACCGGTTATTGGGCGTGACACGGCAAATGAAGCGTTCTTCTGGCTTGCAGGGCAAGGCGGGTTCGGCATCCAAACCGCGCCTGCTGCGGCAAAACTGGCTTCAGCACTGCTCACAGAGGGTTTGGCAATACCCCATGGCGTCGATGCAACACGCTATTTGCCCGCAAGATTTCACTGATAGACCCAAATTTACTTGCGCGATTTGAGGCAGTTGTTAGCTTGGCAAACGGTTTCCAAAACCGGCAATGAGGAGGCTTTCATGGCACATTATTTCGAAATCAAGAAAAACAAGAAGGGCGAGCATGTCGCTTATTTTAAATATAACAGCGAAGCTATTTTCTGGACCGAAGGCTATTCGAGCAAGGCGGGTGCCAAGAAAGCCATCGAATCGATTCTGAAAAATGGTCCTACTGCCGAGGTTCGCGACGCAGAATAAGGTTTAGTCCGCGCGGGCTGCTTCTGCCGCATCGCTAGCAAGGCGGTCTGCGCGTTCGTTTTCGATATGGCCATCATGGCCTTTGACCCAAATCCATTCAATCTGGTGCTTGGCGGCTGCTTCGATCAGGTCATGCCACAGATCGGCATTGCGAACGGGCTGCTTTGATGCGTTTTTCCAGCCGTTGCGCTGCCATCCGTGCACCCATTTGGTGATGCCTTCGAGGACATATTTGCTGTCGGTGTGCAATTTGACCTGACAGGGCTCAATCAGGATATTCAATGCTTGGATCGCAGCCCACATTTCCATGCGGTTGTTCGTCGTATCGGGATCGCCACCTGAAATCTCTTTTTCATGCTTGCCATATCGAATGACGGCACCCCAGCCGCCCGGGCCTGGATTGCCCTTGCATGCGCCATCAGTGAATATTTCGACAGTCTTCAATCTATTCGCCCCATGATGCCCGCGATATTTGCGTCATCGCTGTAAAAATCCAGTCTGCGCAAAAAGGCCAGCGGGTCTTTCCGCGTTACCAGTGCGTTGGCTGGCGTATTTATCCAATCGTAACAGCGTGTAAGCAAAAAACGCAAGCATGCACCACGCAAAAGCGTCGCAAACGCGTCCCGCGTTGGGACATCAAGCGGCTGTGTAGTAGTGTAGCCGGTCAGCAACGAACGGCTCAACTCGCTGTAAAAGTTGCTGCCATCATTGCTGAAACACCATGCGCTGTGCGTTACCGCGAGATCATATCCCGATGCATCGGTGCAGGCGAAATAAAAATCGATTAGGCCGGTGACATCATTCCCGAGCATCAGGACATTATCGGGGAACAGGTCGGCATGAATAGCCGAGTGCGGCAGATTACGTGGCCAGTGCGATTCGAGATAATCACATTCTTGCGCGACGCGCTCCGCTAGGCCGGGTTGAATACCGTCGAGCCCGGCAGCGGTACAACTGTCCGCCAAGGGTCGCCAAGCGCCTACGCCAAGGCTGTTTGGCCGGATCTCGCGAAAATCGGCCAGCGCTGCGTGCATTTGTCCCAATGCTGCACCGGTGGATCCGGCTTGCGCAGCGGTCGGCGTTGTAACCGAAACACCCCGCAGGAATTCGATAAGGCAAGCGGGGCGCCCGGCGATTTCCTGCAACCATTGGCCGTCGCGGTCCGCGATAAAGCGCGGTACCTTGCACCCTGCTTCATGCAAATGTTTCAGCAAAGCATAAAAAAACGGCAGGTCGGCAGGGTCGACGCGGTTTTCATATAATGTCAGTATGAATTTGGCTTTGGTGGTTTCGACGAAGTAATTGCTGTTCTCAACACCCTCAGCGATGCCCTTAAGCGCAATCAGCTCGCCGACGTCATATTTTGCCAAGAGCGCGGAAACCTGCTCCGGCCCCAATTGCGTATAAACCGCCAAATCAGCCCGCCGCGCCGGCCAGTTCGCGCGGCAACTTGAAGGTGATGCTCTCTTCTGCAGTTGTTACCTGCTGTTCGTCGAGTTCGAAATGTCCGGCTAGCGCATCGATAATCTCGCGTACCAAAACTTCGGGAGCAGAGGCACCCGCGGTCAGGCCAAGCGTATCGACGCCATCAAACCAGTTCATGCTGATGTCTTCGGCGCGCTGCACGAGATGGGCCTTCGCGCCGCTGCGTGCGGCGACTTCAACCAGGCGGAGCGAATTCGAACTATTGGGCGCGCCGATTACCAGAACGAGGTCGCATTCGTGGGCTATGGCTTTGACGGCGTCCTGCCGGTTAGATGTCGCGTAACAAATGTCTTCGCCTTTCGGTCCCACGATCGAAGGAAAACGACGTTCCAGTACCGCTACTATTTCTGCAGTGTCGTCGACCGACAAGGTCGTTTGAGTCAAAAATGCCAGATTTTCAGAATCAGAAGGTGAAACTGTCTCGGCGTCCTCGGCCGTCTCCACCAGGGTCATTGCGCCTGCCGGCACCTGTCCGAATGTTCCCACCACTTCAGGATGCCCAGCGTGCCCCACAAATATGATGTGGCGGCCGGCATCCACCTGCCGCTCCGCCTGCCGGTGCACTTTGGACACCAAAGGACATGTGGCGTCAAAGTAAGCGAGGCCACGCTGCTGCGCGTCGACCGGCACTGACTTGGGAACGCCATGCGCGGAAAATACCACATGACCGCCGTCGGGAACCTCGTCGAGCTCCTCGACGAAAATCGCACCTTTGACTTTCAGGCTGTCGACAACATAGCGATTGTGCACGATTTCATGGCGGACATAAACCGGCGCGCCATGCTGTTCGAGCGCGAGTTCAACAATTTTGATCGCCCGATCGACACCAGCACAAAAGCCGCGTGGCGCGGCCAGAAGTAGTTTTAACGGACGTTTGGAGGAAAGTTGTTCAGTCATCGGCAATGTCCTTTAAGTAAAATCGCTTCATCCGCCAAGGCCTTTCCCCTGTTGCGCGACGTGCAACGGGCGGATAAGGACCAAGCAGAACTTCGCGCAGGCGAAATAAATTCGATATTCCTGAGGACCATCCTTTATGAAATTTGCGGCTAAAGTCGTCATTATCGGCACTATCGCGGCGTCGCTCGCCGGATGCGCGAAGGATGGAGAGCTGGACTTGACCTCAGGCGTCGGCATCAGTGTTACGCGCTCGGGCTGCCCGATTGTCGCGGTTCCCGACGGTACGGGCGATGTAACCTTGTTCAGCCCGGCAGAAAGCCAGGACGCAAGCGCTATCGACGTAGTTGCCTCGATTACAAACATCCGGCCCAACTGCAACGAAAGCGGCGAGAAGATATTTTCGCAAGCTGGCTTTGATGTTCAGGCACGCCGTAGCGACGCCCGTGGTGCTCGTATCGTCACATTGCCCTATTTCACGACAGTTGTGCAGGGCGGCAGCGCCGTCGTTGCGAAACGGCTGGGTCAGGTAACGGTGCAATTTGCCGATGGTCAACAACGCGCGTCGGCCACAGCACAGGCGGCCAGTTACATCGACAAGGGCGCGGCAAGCCTGCCTGCCGAAATCGTTCAGAAAATCACGAAGAAGCGCAAGCCAGGCGACCCTGATGCTGCACTTGATCCGATGGCTGATCCCGAAGTGCGCGCTGCTGTTGTCCGATCAAGTTTTGAAATGCTGATCGGATTCCAGCTGACCGAAGACCAGCTGCGCTACAACGTAACGCGCTAACGGCGCACAGTTCAGGGCAAAAGCCATGACCATTTTTATAACATATGCGGCGCATGTTGATCATGCGCTGGACAGACTTGTTGAAGCGGGGACGCTGCCGGGTAGTCTTGATCGCAGCAACGTGACCGTCGAACCGCCGCGTGAAGCAACGCACGGGGACTTGGCCACCAATGCCGCAATGGTGCTGGCTAAACCGGCGGGCACCAATCCGCGGGCGCTTGCCGAGGCACTTGCCGTCGAATTGCAGAAAGTAGACGGCGTCAAAGCCGTTGAGGTCGCCGGTCCCGGATTTCTGAACCTGCGGCTCGATGCGCATGTTTGGCTGGAGGAATTGCGGGCCATCGGGCAGGCGGGTGATGATTATGGCCGTTCGCATATGGGCGACGGCAAATCTGTGAATATCGAATATGTTTCCGCGAACCCGACCGGGCCTATGCATATGGGGCATTGCCGGGGCGCAGTTGTTGGTGACGCCTTGGCGTCGCTGCTCGAATTTGCCGGATACCGTGTGGTTCGCGAATATTATATCAATGACGCAGGCGGGCAGGTGGATACGCTCGCCCGCTCAGTGCATCTCCGTTACCGGGAGGCGTTGGGCGAGGAAATTGGTGACATCCCGGAAGGCCTGTATCCTGGTGATTATTTAATTCCTGTGGGTCAGCGGCTGGCGGCTGAATTTGGCGATAAATATGCGACGGCGCCAGAAAGCGAATGGCTGGTGTTATTCCGCAAGGCCGCCGTCGCCGATATGATGGATATGATCAGAGATGATCTCGCGTTGCTCGGCATCCATCATAATCTGTTTTCGTCCGAGGCCGAATTGCACGAGGCAGGAAAGGCCGATGCCGCCGAAAAGGAACTGCGCGCACGTGGCTTGATTTACGACGGCGAGCTCGAAAAGCCGAAAGGCAAGGACATCGAAGACTGGGAACCGGTCACGCTTCCTTTGTTTCGCTCCACGCAATTCGGCGATGATCAGGACAGGCCGATCAAGAAATCTGACGGAAGCTGGACCTATTTTGGTGCCGACCTCGCGTACCATTATCAAAAGAGCCAGGGTGTTGATGCGATGATCGACATCTGGGGTGCTGACCACGCCGGGACAGTCAAGCGCATCAAGGCCGCGGTCAATGCGCTGACCGGTGGCAAGGTCGACTTCGACATCAAGATTGTGCAGATGGTAAAGCTGCTGCGCGGTGGCGAGCCAGTCAAAATGTCCAAGCGTTCGGGTAGCTTCGTGACATTAGCAGAGGTTGTTTCCGAAGTCGGAAAAGATGTTGTCCGTTTTACCATGCTCACCCGCAAAGCCGACGCGCAGATGGATTTCGACTTTGCCAAGGTGGTTGAGGCGTCAAAGGACAATCCGGTTTTCTACGTTCAATATGCGCATGCCAGGATTGCGTCGACATTACGCAAAGCGGCAGGCGAGGGAATGGGTGTCGACGCCACCCAGATCAATCTTCTGGGTGATGAGGAAGTCGCTTTGATCCGCGAGGCAGCAAGCTTTCCACGGATCGTAGAAGCGGCTGCAAAGGCGGGCGAACCGCACCGGATTGCATTCTATCTCAATGACCTTTCGGCGGCCTTCCATGCCTATTGGAATCTTGGTAATGATCAACCTGACAAGCGCTTCATATTGGCACATGACCCGTCGCTCACCGGCGCAAGGCTTTTCATGGCAACCAATATCGGGCAAGTTATTCGAAACGGGCTTCGTCTGATGGGGGTCGAGGCTGCTGACAGTATGTAGCAACATGCTGGAATTTTTGGGGAGTTTGGCATGAGTGACACCAACAACGACAATGATCTGGGTCTTGACGATCCCGATCGCCTGCCGTGGCTCGAAACTGCCGATGGCTATGATTATGACCAAGGCGCGTCGCCACTAAAGGTTGCGGGGATGGTGCTCGGCGGATTGGCTTTGCTGGCTGCAATCGTGGGTGGCATTTACTGGCTGCAGCGTAACCAGACGGGTGGCGCAACGGGCAATGGCGAACTAATCGCTGCGCAGGAAGGCGACTACAAAGTCCGTCCGGAAGATCCCGAAGGCAAGAAATTCGAAGGCGAAGGCGACGCTGCCTTTGCTGCGAGTGAAGGCACGAAAACTGATGCCGTCATTGCCAAGCCGGGAGTTGCGAAAGCAACCGCAACTGCAGCAGCAAAGCCTGCCGCGAACAGCACCACACCCGCAGGAGCGGTAATGGTCCAGCTCGGTGCCTTTGGCGACGCTGCAAAGGCCGAAACGGCTTGGGCAGCGCTGGGCAAACGGTTCGGATTTCTGTCTGGCGTTAACCGCAAGATTGCCGAAGCCAATGTCGAAGGGGGCCGTAAGGTATTCCGTCTTCAGGCGGTCACCGCGAACGCAAGTGCGGCACAACAGCTTTGTGCGAAGCTTAAGGCCGCTGGGGAAAATTGCCTTATCGTAAAATAATCGAAGATACGTGCCGGGGGGAGAGAGGCCGTGGTAGCGCAAGCTGCCGCGGCTTTTTCTTTGGCTAGGTTTCGGAGGCTTTTCGAATTTAAAATATGCTCCGGTTGAAAAGTAGCAAATTGCAACTTATGTCGTCCTCAACCTCAAAGGGAGAAGAAAATGCCTGCATTATATGACGTCACGATCCCCGCTTTTATCCGCGGCCTGCAAAACCTGTCCGCTATGCTCGAAAAAAGTAAGGCGTTTGCAGAGGAGCAGGGCATGGATCTGTCTGAATTGCTTGATGCACGCCTTATCGACGACATGGCCCCGCTGACTCGACAGGTCCAAATGGTGACCGACACGGCAAAATTTGTAGCTGTCCGTGTCGGCCAAGTTGAAAATGAAGCGTGGGCGGATGATGAGGCCAGCTATGAGGATGTGGAGGCGCGCGTGTCGAAGGCCATTTTGTTTTTGCAAAATGTCTCAGCCGAAGGTTTTGACAGTCGGGAAGAAGCAAAGGTGGTGCTGACAACGCCGAGCGGCGATATCCCCTTTACGGGAAGCACCTACGTCTTTGGCTTTGCCATCCCCAATTTCTATTTTCATCTGAGCATGGCCTATGCGTTGTTGCGCATGAAGGGCGTGCCGGTGGGCAAGCTCGATTTCCTCGGGTCGATCCGGTAATTATACACAGATTAAGGGCCGCGTTCCGCCGCTGCACGCTTGCCTTGGCGTAACAGCGGCCCTAGCCTGTGTACCATGAAACCTGTTATCTTTGGCCTTTCTGGCCCCGTCTTGACCGACGACGAAAAACGACTGTTTCGCGACGTTGAACCGGCTGGTTATATTATCTTCGGACGCAATGTTGAGAGCCGTGAACAGCTCCGAAAGTTGACAGATTCATTGCGTGACCTGCATGGACGCGATGACATTGCGATCACGATTGATCAGGAAGGCGGGCGTGTCGCTAGAATGGCGCCGCCTGTCTGGCCGAAATTTCCGGCTGGCGCGGCGTTCGACGCACTTTACGATATCGCCCCGATGACCGCAATCGAGGCAGCGCGGGTCAATGGCGAGGCATTGGCACTGATGCTTGGCGAGGTTGGCATTACGGTCAACCTGCAACCCCTGCTCGATGTTCGCGTCCCAGACACCCATTCGGCGATCGGAGACCGTGCATTAGGCAGCGAGCCTTTGCGCGTCGCTGCGTTGGGTAAGGCAATCCTCGACGGATTAACCAAAGGCGGTGTTGTTGGCGTAATCAAGCATATGCCTGGCCATGGTCGATCGACGGTCGATAGCCACCATGACTTGCCCCATGTCAGCGCTACAAAAGAAGAGCTGGAGCAAGACATTGCACCTTTCAAGAGCTTGGCCGATGCGCCGATGGGGATGACTGCTCATCTGGTTTACGAAGCATGGGATGCTGAACGCCCTGCTACGATGTCTCCTGTTGTAATCAACGACATCATTCGCGGCGAGATCGGTTTTGACGGACTGTTGATGAGCGATGACCTCGATATGAAGGCGCTATCCGGCGATGTCCCGACCCGGGCGCGAGACTGCGTCGCAGCGGGTTGCGATGTCGCGCTCAACTGCTGGGGCCGTTTTGACGAGATGGTGCAGATTGCCGAGTTGTTGCCCGAGATTACGGATATTGGGCGGCAGCGTCTGGATCGGGCGATGGTAGGCTCTCGCATTGGCTTTGACGGTGACCGGATGGCTAACCTGATTGACAAGCGCGACCAGTTGCTGGCGTTGACCGATACCGATGCCAAGCTGACCCACGGGGCGACCGGCGCGGCATGAATGAGGACATGCTCTTCGATGATGTCGATTTGCGTGTCGAGGACGAGGAGTACCAACAGGATATCCTGACCATTGATATCGACGGTTGGGAAGGCCCGCTTGACCTGCTGTTGACCTTGGCGCGCAACCAGAAGGTTGATTTGCGGCAGATTTCGATCCTTGCCCTGGTTGAGCAATATCTCGTTTTCATCGACGAAGCGCGGGCGTTGAAGCTTGAGCTCGCTGCCGATTATCTGGTGATGGCGGCCTGGCTCGCCTATCTCAAATCGGCGCTGCTGCTGCCCAAAGACCCGACCATTGACCCTTCCCCGGAAGAGATGGCACTGCGCCTGCAGCTTCGACTGGAACGGTTGAATGCGATGCGCGAAAGTGGCGCGCGGCTGATGGCGCGTGACCGCATTGGCCGTGATATCTTCCTGCGCGGCAATCCCGAAGGCCTGCGCGTCGTCAAGGCGCGTGCGTGGGACTGCGACTATTTCGAACTGATTACCGCTTATGGTCAGGTCAAGGCGCGGACTCAGCCGGTGCTGCACGTCGTCAAAAAGCGGCAGGTGATGACGTTGGAAGAGGCTTTGGAACGCGTATCGTCAATGATTGGGCGGGCAATCGAATGGACGTCGATTGAGGCATTCCTTCCTGTTTTCGCCGAGCCTGCGTTGCGGAAATCGGCGCTGGCGTCGAGTTTTGTCGCAGCGCTTGAGTTGGCGAAACGCGGCACGATTGACCTGCAGCAGGAAGATAATTTTGCGCCTTTGATGGTGAGGATGAAAACATGATGATCGAGCATGATCCCGATGTCCGCGCGGTCGAGGCGACGTTGTTCGCATCGCAGGAACCTATGACGGTCGAGCAGATCCGATCTTATGTCGGCGATAGCGTCGATGTAACAGTCGCGCTGGAAAAGCTAGCCGAACATTATGACGGCCGAGGTATCGAACTGGTGCAGCGCGGCAAATCATATCATTTCCAGACCGCGGCCGATCTCGCGTACCTGCTGCGCCGCGAGCGTGAGGAGAGCCGCAAGCTGAGCCGGGCTGCCGTCGAAACGCTGGCAATCATAGCCTATCATGAACCCGTCAGTCGCGCTGAAATCGAGGCAATCCGAGGCGTGCAGATTTCCAAAGGCACTTTGGACGTATTGATGGAGGCCGGCTGGGTCCGACCTGCAGGGCGTCGTGAAGTGCCGGGACGACCGCTGATTTACGCGACGACGGCTGGGTTTTTAACCCATTTTGGCTTGAGCAGTCGCAAGGATTTGCCCGGAATTGATGACCTGAAGGCTGCTGGCTTGCTGGATCCCATCGACATGGCTTTGGGCGATATGCAGTTTGACAGCCAAGAAAGCGAAGGCGAACTGGAAATTGGCGATAGTAATCACTAGATGCTATGGACTAGGGAGTGCGGCGAATGTCGCGATAACCGGGGGTGCGCCCCGTTAGGAGTTTGAAATGGGTGGATTGAGCATCTGGCATTGGCTGATTGTCGGCATTTTGGTGCTGCTACTGTTCGGCAAGGGCCGCTTTTCCGACATGATGGGTGATGTTGCCAAGGGTATCAAAAGCTTCAAAAAAGGCATGAGCGAAGACGACGAAGCGACCAAAGTACCGCCGCAAATCGGGGCTAATACGGTCATCGACGCCGAAAAGCAGACTGATAAGACGCAAGGCTAAGCCATTATGGATGCGGCGCTAACATCACCCTCGGTACCGGGGGTCTGAAATGTTTGACATTGCGTCGTCCGAATTTTTGCTCGTGGTGCTGGTTGCTTTGCTGGTAATCGGCCCGAAAGACTTGCCGAAAGTATTACGCGTTGTCGGCAAATGGGTTGGCAAGGCGCGCGGCGTAGCGGCGCAGTTCCGTTCGGGCTTTGATGAAATGGTCCGCCAGTCCGAGCTCGAGGAACTGGAAAAAAAGTGGAAAGCCGAAAATGAGCGCATCATGCGCGAACATCCGGCTGAACCGGCAGCTGATCCGCGCGCAGAAGTAATCGGCGATGAAATGCGGCCTTTAGAGCCCGAATTACCGATTGAACCGGTGCCATCAACCGAGGCTCCGGCGAAATCATGAGCGAGATCGACGACAGCAAAATGCCCTTGCTCGATCATTTGATTGAGTTGCGTCGTCGCCTGCTCTGGAGCTTCTTTGCGCTGGCAATTGCCTTTGGCATCAGCATTTACTTTGCCCGGCCTATATTCGGCTTTCTCGTGCAGCCATTATTGGCGTCGGGTCAGACGAAGCTTATTTATACGGCCATTTTCGAGGCCTTTTTTGTCGAGATCAAAGTCGCCTTTTTTGCCGCCGCTTTCTTTTCATTTCCAGTTTTCGCCACGCAGCTCTGGCGGTTCGTTGCGCCTGGACTCTATTCCAAAGAAAAGCGGGCTTTTCTGCCCTTCCTGCTAGCCACCCCAGTGCTGTTCACCGTGGGCGCGGCGATGGCCTATTATATGGCGATCCCGGTCGCGTTGACCTATTTGCTGGGCTTTGGCGGCAATGTGGGTGGTGTCGAGCAAGAGGCGCTGCCCGGCGTCGACAATTATCTCAATTTCGTAATGAAGTTCATCTTCGGCTTCGGCATATCATTTTTGCTGCCGGTATTGCTAATGCTTCTGGAGCGAGCGGGTATCGTCACGCTTGAGCAACTGCGTGGAGCGCGGCGCTATGCGATCGTAGGAGCATTTGCGATTGCGGCGGTATTGACGCCGCCCGATGTAGTGTCGCAGTTGCTGCTCGCGATACCATTGTGCATTTTATACGAACTGGCGATCATCACCATCTGGTTCACCCGCCGTCGCAGGGACAATGGTCAGATAAAGGAAGAGCCAGCCATTTAGTCGATTGCAATCAAATGGCTGGCTTCTCCAAAATATTTTATAATTTAGATGGCCCGGTCGCCAGCTTCGCCAACCGATTCGATGTCTTCGCCGACGCCCTTTACCGTGTTGCATGCTGCAGATAGCAGCGATGCCGACAAAAGGATGATCGTTGCAATTTTACGCATGTAAATCTCCATCATGTTCTGCCTGACTATTCAGGCCTGATGGATGAACGCGTGAGGATATCATTGGTTCCGTTGAGTACCAGCCATTCAGGTGGCGCGGTCACCGGCTTGGCCAACAGACTCGATATCGCGACCAAGGCCCTTCACCGTGTTGCATGCCGATACGAGCAGCGACGCGGAAATGAGGATTGCCACAGTAATTTTGCGCATGAACATTCTCCCAAAAAACAGATGAAGCTCTCTGCACCTGCCAAGGTGAACGGACGCTTACAATCAGAAACTGAAGCGCGCCGTGACCTTAATGTCGCGCCCTGCCAAGGGGACGAACTCTTTGGTAAAAGATGCGGCGCGACGCGCTTCGACATCGAATATGTTATCCGCTGCAAGGATCAGGCTGACATTGCGGTCCTTGCCAAATGGTCGCCAAGTCGCGGAAGCATTCACCATCTTAAAACCCTTGGTGGGCGTTTCAAAGCTAGCGACGCGGTTCTGGCTGTCGGTCCACTCGACTTCGCCACGAAGATCGAGATTGCCGCTTTGCAGCTCTAGCCCCCCTAACAAACGCAGTGGCGGGATACGGGGCACGGGTCCGGCACCGCGCACCGACGCACGGGTAAAATCGGCAACGCCATTGGCGACAAAATCGAACCCGGCCATATGTCCAAGTTGAGCAGTTGCCTCTGCTTCGATACCCCAGACGCGCGCCTTACGCTGGAAATATTGAAAGACTGGCAAATCATCCTGCACAGCGCCCGTGGCCGATTCGTAGATGAAGCTGCCAAAGCGGTTGGCGTAAAGCGTCGCGCTCATATCGAAGCGCGTGCTATCGTAGCGCGCGTAGATCTCGCCGTTCCAGCTGCGCTCGCTACGCAAATCGACATCACCGATCTCGAATGATTGGGTTGCGACATGAGGGCCGTCAGAATAGAGTTCTTCCACCGAAGGTGCGCGGCCGGTCCGCGATATATTGGTCCCGAATTTTAGGTCGCCAATATTATATGCGATGCCCAATGCCGCCGACACATTATTGAAACTGCGTGTGATGCCAATCGTCTGCGCTTCAAGGCTTGCATGATCAAAGCGCAGGGCCACTTCAGCTTCCAAATTACCAAAGTCGAATTCCTGCAGGCTGAACACGCCAATCTGGTTGGTCCGTGTCGGCGGCACAAAAGCCTCGTCGCCAATTGCGGCAAAATCGCGCGTGGTATATTGAACGCCGCTTGCTCCACGCCAGCCGCTGCGATTATTTTGCGTTAGTTCGAGCCGGGATTCGATGGCTTTGCTCAAAAATTGCGTGCCGACTTCTGTGCCTTCCAGTTCGACATGTTCGTAATTGGCGTAGCCAGTGCGAAGGCGCAGCTTGTCGAATATACCATCGCCAAGTTCGACTTCACCGCGAAGATCGAAACGATATTGGCGCAGGTCGATTGAAACGCCATCGCCGCCCGGCGCGGAACCGAAGTCCGGGCGTTCGGCAATGCCATATTTTGTATCATATATATTGAACGAAACGCCGAGATTGCCGCCGTCATCGATAAATGCAGCGCCTGCGCCGGCGGTCCAGGTGGTTACACCGCTATTGGGCAGGCGTCCGCGTGAATTGGCCCATGCCGTCGCATTTGCAGCCTCTGTGACATTGCCGAGCGCAGTCTGGTCTGCGGCGAAATCCACGGCTTCCTGCCGCAATGTCGGCGACAAAAGATAACCGCCAATGCGAAGGTCGTTGCTGGTCCGGTAACTGCCGTCGACATGGACCACTATACGGTCCCCGAGCGGCACATCGATAGAACCCCCGCCCGAATATTCATCTGCGGCACTCCCATAACCCAGTTGCGCATCGATATGCACAGGCTCATCCGGCACCGAGCGCGGGATGCGCTTGTCGATGACATTGACCGCACCGCCAACCGCTTGTCCGCCGAACAGCAGAACCGCCGGCCCACGCAGAACCTCGATGCGTTCGGTGGTTAGCGCATCAATAGTCACAGCATGGTCGGCCGAGGTGTTCGAAGCATCAATGTTTCCGATGCTATCGGTCAGCACCGCAACCCGATTGCCCTGAAAACCGCGGACCACTGGACGTGAAGCACCTGGCCCGAAGCTTGTCGCGGAAACCCCAGGAAGGCTCGTCAGCATATCGCCAATCTGGCCTTGCGATTGCTCAGCCAGATCCTCGCCCGACAGCGCAGAGGTGCCGGATAAAATGTCGAGACGTTCGACATAAGGCGCGGTAACCACAATTTCTTTTTCGGTATGAAAATCGTCGCTCTGCGCGATTTCCTGCGCAAAAGTGGGGGATGCAATTGCCAATGACAGTGTGGAAAGGCTGATCGATATAAATGCACTGCGCTTCATAGTCATTTTTTGCTTGGACCAATTTAGATAGGAGAGGTTGAGTGCGGTTAACGTCAATGTGATATTATAACAATACCTAATGTTCGATATTCGACCAAATGCGCAAATCTGGCGATAACCTGCAACAAAGCAGGACTGTGTTGGCCGCAACATTGTCTCACTTGCGATTGCCTTGGAACGCCAGTACCTGACGAGGTTATGAAAAGCCTAGCCTCCACCCTTGACCTCATTGGCAACACACCACTCGTCCGTCTAAAGGGCCCAAGCGAAGCGGCTGGATGCGACATTTTCGGCAAATGTGAATTTACCAATCCCGGCGCATCGGTCAAAGATCGCGCAGCGCTCTATATTGTACGCGACGCAGAGCAGCAGGGTTTGTTAAAGCCGGGCGGGACTATCGTTGAAGGCACTGCCGGTAACACCGGTATCGGCCTCGCCCTTGTAGCCAATGCGCTGGGTTACAAAACCATCATCGTGATGCCCGAAACGCAAAGTCAGGAAAAAAAGGATACGCTTCGCGCTTTAGGGGCCGAGCTGGTTCTGGTTCCCGCCGCGCCATATTCAAACCCCGGCCATTTCGTCCACACCTCGCGCCGTCTGGCCGAGGAAACCGAAAATGCCGTTTGGGCCAATCAGTTCGACAACATCGCGAACAGGCGCGCGCATATTGAAACGACGGCTGAAGAAATCTGGACGCAGATGGAGGGCCGAGTTGACGGATTTACCTGCGCTGCGGGGACTGGCGGCACGATTGCGGGGGTCGGGCTGGGCTTGAAGGCGAAAAATGACAAGATAGTGATCGCGCTGTCTGATCCGCACGGTGCAGCGCTCTATAATTATTACGCCTGCGGCGAATTGCGCTCCGAGGGCAGTTCGGTTGCCGAAGGTATCGGGCAGGGCCGGATAACCGCAAATCTCGACGGCGCACCTATCGACACACAATTCAGCATCTCGGACGAAGAGGGACTCATGTGGGTGCGACGTCTACTGGCGGAAGAAGGGCTTTGTTTGGGCCTGTCGTCGGGGATAAATGTTGCAGGTGCGGTCGCCTTAGGCAAACAGCTTGGAGCTGGTAGGCGGGTCGCCACCATATTGTGTGACACCGGCTTTCGCTATCTGTCGACGCTGTACAATCCCGAATGGATGAAGAGCAAAAACCTGCCCCCGATGCCTTGGCAACTGGACAATTGATCCATTCCACCCAATATATGGGGTAGGAGGTCGTCACATGGTCGAACAAAGACAATCGGCAATGCAGCGCATTCAGGTCGGACTGGTCGGACTTGTCGTGGTGCTGCTTTTCGTCAGCCTCGCCAATATGGTATTGGACCGGGTTAGCGATGGTCAGCAGACGGGCGCGACTGCTGATGGCGGGACCATGACTGCTGAGACTGATTCAACGCCGGATGAGCCGCTTGCCGAATTGGGCGTGACCCCGGTCGCCAAGGATGACGAAACCGCAAAGGCGCTTGAGGCCCCAGCGCAAAATATTCGTCAAGTCCAGCCGCCCGCACGCCCGCAGTAGAAACTGACAAATGCAACTGAAACTCAAGGATGCGGGTGTCCGCAGGCGCCTGCTGGTCGGGATGCTGCTGGTGCTAGGACTGTTGTTGCTGCTGTCTGCGCTTCGCTATGTTCGTTCCGAGCCAACCACAAACCGTCCCGCCATTGGCTTGATGACTACGTTGCCGCTACAATGGAGTGAAGGTGGAATTGAGGCGGATCTTTCGACCGAAGGCGAACCGCATCCGGCCTATGCCCGACTGCAGCAGCAATATGACATCGTCCCAATCGACGATTTCGAAACACTGGACAGCAAATCCCTCTCATTGCTCGTTCTGGCACAGCCCCGCGCCCTTGGCCCGGTAGAGTTGGTCAAGCTCGACGCGTGGGTGCAAGCAGGGGGGCAGCTTTTGATTTTTGCCGATCCGGCGTTGCAATGGGGAAGCCTCTATCCTCTCGGCGACAAGCGCCGGCCGCTTTTTACATCGCTACTTTCGCCACTGTTTTCGCATTGGGGGTTGGAGCTTGTTCTACCCCTGACCGACGAACGGCCCATCGTACTTCGCGAAGTCGATGGCGTAACAATCCGCACGCAAACGCCCGGTGAGTGGCTGGTCAAGGAAGGAAGCAAAAGGGACGCTTGCAACATTGCACCACACAAGTTGCTTGCAGAGTGCAAGATCGGCAACGGGCGCGCGTTACTGATTGCCGATGCCGATTTGCTGGATACCGTCTATTGGGAGGGGCAGGGAGTTCGTGCGGTCACAGGGGACGACGAGTTCGCGAACCTGCTTTGGGTAGAGGCGCTTCTTATGGCGCTGCGTGACGGCAATAAATCACCCGGGGATTTCATGGGAAAGTGACTGACGATTCGCAGGATATTGCGGAAAATCTCGGAATAGCATCGGATTCACCGGGTTTTGTGCAGGAATAAGAGCTGACCCAGCGGGAGCGTTTAATATTGATATTATTTTTAGATAATAAAAACAGCTGCTTATGGTTAATATAGATACTATTCCCATAGAATCCCTCTTTTCATCCATATAATCCCTTGTTATGCAAAGACATCCAAGGGGTGGATTTCTGATTTCAACGGTCGTTCCCGCGTCCGCACGGCGATAGGCGTCTCCGTGATTGGCAATCTGCGCCCTTTTCGGGAGGGTGGTTCAGGCAGTGTCAGCTTTGGTGGTCTATGCAGGTTCGGGGGTGTCGGGTGTCGACGCCAAAGGCCGCACGACCATACCCGCCGAACTCCGCGACAGCGTCCAGCAATCGAGCGGCGCCAATAGTGTCTGCATTTCGCGACATAGCAGTCTTCCTTGTCTGATCGGCTTCGGCGGCGCCGAGCGACTGAAACTCCGCACCGATATCGAGACGCAATGGCAAAGCGCGGTTACCCGCGGGGCAGAATTTGACCGTGAACTCGCAGGCGTTTCCGCTTCGTCCATTTTCGAAACCGCCTTCGAAGCCAGCGGTCGCTTCGTCCTGTCACCAATGCTCAAGCATTTCGGCCGCATCGAAGACCGCGCCTTTTTCTTCGGCGCGACAACGCATTTCATGATGTGGAACCCGGACGTCTTCCTGAAAGAAGCCCCGGCAGCATTCAACCCAATCAAGGACGAGCTCAATTACTGGCTCTCCGAAGCGGCCAAGCGCGGCAAATGAGCGCGCAGGCCCCCCATATTCCAGTTCTACTGGATGAAGTAATTCACGCTCTGGCCATCACCCCTGGCGCGGAGATTGTGGATGGCACCTTTGGTGCAGGAGGATACAGCGAAGCGATACTCGCTGGCGGTGCGCGCGTTTACGCGTTCGACCGCGATCCTGATGCGCTACTCGAAGGTGCAGACCTTGCAGGCCGCAGTGAGGGTGCCTTGCGCCTTTACTCGGCCTGCTTTTCTGATTTGGACGACGTTCTGATTGCTGACGGTATAGCCGGAGTGGATGGCGTTGTGCTCGATATCGGCGTGTCGTCAATGCAACTCGACCGCGCCGAGCGTGGCTTTTCTTTCCAGAAAGATGGCCCACTAGACATGCGGATGGCGCAGGACGGAATGACCGCCGCCGATTTCGTGAATGAGGCCGAAGAGACCGAAATCGCCGATATCATTTACCGTTATGGCGAGGAGCACCGCTCACGCCGGATTGCGCGTGAAATTGTTGCTGCGCGTCCAATTACCACAACGGCCGAACTCGCAGCCATCATCCGCAAGGCCGTAGGGTACAAACCCGGCGCACCCAAGGATCCGGCCACGCGCGCGTTTCAGGCCATCCGAATCCACATCAACCGCGAACTTGATGAACTGACCGACGGACTCGAAGCTGCCGAACGGATGCTGAAGCCCGGCGGCAGACTTGCCGTGGTAACATTCCACAGTCTCGAAGATCGCATCGTGAAGCAGTTTCTGCGCCGCCGTAGCGGCGCGGAGGGCGCAGGGTCCAGACATATACCAACGGTCGCAAATGCTGGTCCTGCGCCCACCTTCGAAAAAGCCGACAAAGCGGTTCGGCCATCCGATGCTGAAGTAAATCGCAACCCGCGTGCCCGCTCCGCCACGTTGCGCTCGGCAACCCGTACTGATGCGCCCGCTTGGGCACAAGGAGGACTGGCAGCATGAGTCTTGCCATGAAACGACTGAAAAACCTGGGCTGGCTGGCGCTGGTCTTCATGGTTGCGATATTGCTCTATCCGCTGTCGCTCAATGTCGCCGCACTGCACAGCGACTTGGTTTCGGTTGATCGCGAGATACTCAACACCAAACGCGAAATCAGCTTCTTGCAGGCTGAAATAAGGACGCGCGCGAGCCTTCAGCAGCTCGAGGAGTGGAACGAACTGCTGTACGGCTACCAGCCTCCGACCGCGCAGCAATTTGTCAACGGCGAGGCGGCTTTGGCTGGCCTTGGCGGCGATGCACCCGTTGGCAAGCCCGTCATGGTGGCTGCATCCTTTTCGGATGGGGCGGCCCCTGCCGGGCTCATCGGTGCAGGTCGGAACAGCACAGCATCCGCGCAGGCATACAACAGTGACGACGCGGCTGAAAAGCCGGTCAAGGTTGCGGTTGCAAAAATCGATGCACCGGCCGTAGAGCAAACCCGTACCGAACGGCTGGCGCGTATGGACGAAAAATTGCTGTCCGATGACTTGATGCGCGACATTTCGGTAAAAGCTGACAAAGAACGCAAACGGTAATGACAATTCTCGCTGCCCGCACCACCACGCGTAAAAACGGCATCGGGACCCCTCCGTTCACCGCGCATGGCTATTGGCGGATGCTCGTATTGCTGACGGCATTCGGCCTTTTTGTGATGCTATTGATCGGGCGGCTCGCGACATTGGCGTTGTTCGAAAGCACCCGCGCTTATGGCGCGACCAATACCGAATATGTGCCGGACCGTGGCGATATTGTTGACCGTAACGGTATCCCGCTGGCGCGCAGTATCTATGGCTATGCCATTTGGGTGAAGCCTTCCGAGCTGTTGGGAAATCGCAAGGAATTGGCAAGTCAGTTAGCAGCGATTTTCCCGGACACCCCAGCCTCCGAATTCTATGCCAAGTTGATGTCCGACAAGGCCGGTTATCTTCGCAAGCGCGCACTGCCCGAACAAGTCCGCCAAGTACACGACCTCGGTGAAATCGCGATTGAGTTCCCGCGTGAGGCGACCCGGCTTTACCCGCAACATGATATGGCCGCGCACGTCCTCGGCTTTGTCAATCGCGACGGCAAGGGCGCGATGGGGATGGAGCGGGTGATGAACGATCATCTTCGCGATCCGGCAAAGCGTGGGAAGCCGCTCAATCTGTCGATTGATGTCCGTGTTCAGGCCGCGCTAGAAAGCGAACTCGCCTCTGGCATGACCGCGACAGGCGCAAAAGGGGCCGCCGGCGTCATTCTGGATGTTCAGACCGGCGAAGTCGTTGCGATGGCGACATTGCCATCATTCAATCCCAACCGTCCGGTCTTTGCCAACATCCCTGATTTGGGGCAAACGATCGTCGATGGCCGTTATCCGATTACGCGTCAGACGAACAACGTCACCAATCGCGTTTACGAACTTGGATCGACATTCAAGCCGCTGACCGTCGCGGCAGCACTCGACGCAGGAACAGTGCGTGACCTGTCGATCCGCTATGATGCGACCAAACCGCTTGAGGTCGGCCGGTTCAAAATCCGGGATACCCATTCCGCAGGTCGCTGGTTGAACACGCCCGAAGCGTTAATTCACAGCTCAAACGTTGTAACCGCGCAAATCGCGGATAATCTCGGTGCAGCGCGCATGGACGCGATGCTTCGGGCGATGCATTTCAATGGTCGCCCGGATATCGAACTCGCAGAAAAAGCGATGCCGCTTTACCCCAAAAGCTGGGGAAGAATTACGAATATGACCGTCGGCTACGGTCATGGCATTGCCGTTACGCCTTTACACCTGGCGAGTGGCTATGCTGCAATGGTCAATGGCGGGATATATCGACCCGCAACGATGTTCAAAACCAAGGCCGATGCGAAACTGCCGGGTAAGCGGGTCTTCTCCGCAGCGACAAGCGCACGGATGCGGCAATTGATGCGGATGATTGTTGTCGATGGCACCGGCAAGAAAGCCGATGCCGAGGGCTATCGCGTCGGCGGCAAAACGGGATCGGCGGAAAAGCCCGGCGTTGGCGGCTATAGCCGTAATCTTGTTGTGGCGACCTTTGCGGCGGCATTTCCGATGGACAATCCACGCTATGTCGTGCTCGCGATGCTCGACGAACCAAAGGGCACCGAGGCTTCGAGTTTTCAACGGACCGCCGGCTACACCGCCGCTCCTGTGGTTCAAAAAACTGTCACCCGAATCGGGCCTTTGTTGGGAATTATTCCTGATATGAAGCGCGATGTTGATGTTTCGGAACTCATGCCTCTATTGTGGAAGGCGAAGGGAGAGCGATAGTGAAGCTCGGGCAATTGGTAAGCGGTCTCGAAAGCGCCGTTGCCGAACAGAATGTAACGGGCTTTGCCATCGACCACCGGAAAATTGCGCCCGGAACGGTTTTTGGGGCGTTTCAGGGCGCCGCATTTAACGGCGAGGATTTCATCGACGAAGCAGTCGCTGCGGGCGCAATTGCCATTGTTGCTCGGACGGAAGCGCGAGTTTCCGGGGCGGTGCATATTGCGGACGCCGCGCCGCGCCGCGCTTTTGCCAATCTTGCAGCCAAGTTTTTCCGGCCATTCCCACAAATTATTGCTGCCGTCACTGGGACCAACGGCAAGACATCGACTGCCGAACTAACGCGACAACTTTGGCGGATGGCAGGACATAATGCGGCTTCCATCGGCACGCTGGGCATTACCACTGCATCTGATCAGTCGAAAACAGGTCTGACGACGCCCGATATCGTTACGTTTCTGTCGAACATGTCCGGCCTCGCGCGCGAGGGCATCAGCCACGCCATTTTCGAAGCGTCGAGCCACGGCCTGTCCCAATATCGCAGCGAAGGCGTGCCGGTATCGGTTGCTGCGTTCACTAATCTCAGCCGTGATCATCTTGATTATCATGGCAGCATGGAGGATTATTTCGAAGCCAAGATGCGATTGTTCGATGAGGTGGTCGACGAAAACGGCACCGCTGTCATCTGGGCGGATGATGAGTGGTCGGATCAGGTTATTGCCCGCGTGAAAAAGCGGGAGATGAGATTGATAACTGTAGGCGAGAAGGGGAAGGGCATCGAGCTTCTGTCACGCCAGCCAACGCAATTGGGACAGACGTTGGAACTGCGAATTCAGGGCGATGTCCACAAGGTCAAGCTGCCGCTGATTGGCGCATATCAAGCGTCCAACGTGTTGGTAGCGGCTGGGATCGTGATGGCGAGTGGGGGCGATATCGAAAATCTGCTCGGGCATATCGCGCGGCTGCAACCGGTGCGAGGCAGGCTCGAGCGCGCCGTGATCACGAAAAGCGGCGCTCCGGTCTATGTCGATTATGCGCATACACCCGACGGCTTAAAGGCCGCGATCGCGGCGCTGCGCCCGCATACCAAGGGCAAGCTTATTACCGTATTTGGCGCAGGCGGTGACCGCGACAAGGGAAAGCGCCCCGAAATGGGTGCGATTGCCGTTGCCGACTCTGATATTGCGATTGTTACCGATGATAATCCGCGCAGCGAGGACCCCGCGTTGATCCGCGCAGATGTTTTGGCAGGCGCGCCAGGCGCGCATGATATTGGCGACCGTCGTTATGCCATTGCCTTTGCTATCGAACATGCGGAACCCGACGACATCGTTTTGATTGCCGGGAAAGGGCATGAACAGGGTCAGATTATTATGGGACGTGTTCTGCCGTTCGACGATGTCGAAGTGGCACGGGAATGCGCCGCGTGACGCCTTTATGGACTCATGCGGAATTACTGGTTGCGACTGGCGGCACTGCGTCCGGCAAATTTGACGTAAACGGCGTTGCTTTTGACTCGCGCGAAATCGGAAAAGGCGATCTGTTCTTTGCGATGAAGGGTGAGGCGACCGACGGGCATTTGTTCATCGACAAGGCCTTCGCCAATGGCGCTGCCGGCGCTATCGTCAGTGAACCGGTCGCATATCCGCATATTTTGGTCGAAGACACATTCTTGGCCCTGAATGCGCTCGGCGCGGCATCGCGTGACCGGATGCAAGGCAAAGTGGTCGGTGTTACGGGTTCGGCAGGCAAGACCGGCACCAAGGAAGCGTTATATGCTGCCTTGGACCGGTCTTCGCGCGGCAAAGCGCATCGTTCGGTCAAAAGCTACAACAACCATGTGGGCGTACCGCTTAGTCTCTCACGGATGCCGCGTGATACCCAATTTGGTGTATTTGAAATGGGGATGAACCATCCCGGCGAACTGCGGGAACTGACAAAATTAGTGCGACCGAATGCCGCAATTGTGACAACAATTGCTCCCGCGCATATCGAGTTTTTCAAAGACGAAGCTGCCATTGCCGATGCCAAAGCGGAGATATTTGAAGGTCTCATGCCGGGGGGAACTGGGATTATTCCTGCCGATAATCCACATTACCGGCGCCTTCGGGCTGCCGCCGAAAAATATACGGATAACATTGTCAGCTTTGGTTTTTCTGCCAGTGCCGACGTGCGCGTGCTTGACCATGTCGCGGCGGCGGATGGGGGCTCACTGATTACCGCCAAGCTGCCGGGCGGTGCTTTATGCTATACCTTGTCGCAGGCGGGTAACCACTGGATTGCCAATTCACTGGCAGTGCTGGCGGCGGTCGAAGCAGTTGGCGGCGATCTTGCGGCAGCGGGTCTGGCAATGGCTGAGCTGGGCGGTCTCGCCGGCCGCGGCGCGCGGCACATTATATCGGTGGGCGGCGGCAACGCATTGCTGTTGGACGAGAGTTATAACGCGAACCCCGCCTCCATGGCCGCAACACTTGCGGAGCTCGGCAAGGTAAAGGGTCGCAAGGTTGCAGTTCTTGGCGCGATGAAAGAGTTAGGACATAAGAGCGAGCAATATCATGTCGGGCTCGCCACGATATTAGCTGCGGTTCATGTCGATTACGCCATATTCGTCGGTGAAGAGATGCAGATTCTCGTTGAAAAGTTGAATGCAGGGCTTGAGGGTCCTGCCAAATTCGCGCATTGCGCAACCGCAAGGGAGGCGCTCGAACTCCTCAGAAGCGATTTATGTGAAAGCGATACAATATTGGTCAAAGGCTCTAACTCGATGGGTCTTTCCTTTGTCGTGAATGCCTTGGTGGGTGGGGAAGGCTGATGCTGTACTTTTTAGCGGAATATCTGGACTTCCCCGGTATTTTTAATCTCTTGCGCTACCTTAGCTTTCGGTCTGGCGCCGCCGTCGCCACCGCGCTCGTTATTGGCCTGATGATAGGTCCAAAGTTCATTGGAATGTTGCGCGTGCGTCAGGGCAAAGGGCAGCCAATCCGTAGCGACGGTCCGCAATCGCACCTTGCCAAGGTCGGTACACCGACAATGGGCGGATTGATGATATTGATCGCTATCTCCGTATCCATGCTGCTCTGGATGGATCTTGCAAATGTCTATGTGTGGGCGTGCCTCCTTGTGATGGCCGGCTTCGGCATCGTGGGTTTCATGGACGATTATGACAAGGTCAAGAAACGCAGCCATAAGGGGGTGTCGGGCAAGGTTCGTCTGATGTATGAATTTGCCATCGCCGGTGTCGCGGTGTCGCTGATCGTATGGCAGTCGGGCGGCATGCTGTACCTCCCATTTGTGAACGGGCCGGTGGTGGATCTTGGCTGGTGGTATGTTCCCTTTGGTGCCTTTGTAATCGTTTCATTCGGTAATGCGGTCAACCTTACCGATGGCTTGGATGGGTTGGCAACTATGCCAGTCATTATCGCGTCGATTGCGTTCATGCTGATTGTCTACATGGTCGGCAACGCCAAATATGCCGAATATCTCGGCATTCCATTTTACCTTGGGGCCGGTGATCTGGCCATGCTGTGCGGGGCGATTGTCGGCGCTGGCCTAGCGTTCCTGTGGTTCAACGCCCCCCCAGCAGCGGTATTCATGGGAGATACCGGCAGTCTCGCGCTTGGCGGTACGCTGGGTGCAATCGCCGTTGTCGCACATCATGAATTCGTTCTCGCCATCATCGGCGGCCTGTTTGTGGTTGAAGCGTTATCCGTCATCATCCAAGTGTTCTGGTTCAAACGGACCGGAAAGCGGATTTTCCGCATGGCACCAATTCACCACCATTTCGAACAGCTGGGTTGGTCTGAGCCCACGGTAGTCATCCGGTTCTGGATCGTAGCGTTCGTTCTGGCGCTTGCGGGGCTATCGACCCTCAAGCTCAGATGATTACCAGCCCGGCCTTCAAAAACCGCAAATATGCCCTGCTGGGTCTTGCGCGCTCCGGTTTGGCGGCTGCACGTTCGCTGGCGGCAGGCGGCGCCGAACTGCTCGCATGGGACAATGATGAGAGCGCGCGCGCCAAAGTAGCCGACATAGCTACGATTCGCGATCCGATTGATGCCGACCTATCGGATTTTGACGGTATTGTGGTTTCGCCCGGCGTACCGATTAACCGTCATCCTATCGCAGACAAGGCAAGGTCGAGCGGAATTCCGTTAATCGGCGACATCGAACTATTTTCGATGGCACGACCAAATCTGCCACCGCACCGGGTGATCGGAATTACCGGGACTAACGGCAAGTCCACGACCACTGCGTTGGTGTATCACCTTTTAAAGAGTGCGGCGCTGCCCGCTCGGATGGGAGGCAATATCGGGCTGCCAATTCTCTCTCAAAACCCGCTACCTGCCGGCGGTGTCTATGTGCTTGAATTGTCCAGCTATCAAATTGACATCACGCAAACGCTCGCATGCGACGCCGCCGCATTGATCAATCTCGCTCCGGACCATTTGGACAGATATGATGGCTACGAAGCCTATATTGCGTCCAAAGCGCGCCTGTTCGATATGCAGACTGACAAACAGTATGCGGTTTTTGGTAACGGTGATGAAGACACCACGCGTACATACCACGAGGTGCTCGCGCGCCGCGGAGGGGCATTTGTGCAGCAGCCCGACCCGGCGATGTTGAACAGTCAGGCGGATTGGCCCTCCCTTCAAGGGCCGCATAATCTCCAAAATGTTGCGGTCGCCATCGCCCTCGTTGAAGCGCTTGGTATCAAGGAGTTGCAATGGCGGCCAGCTTTGCGAACCTTCAAGGGGCTGGAGCATCGCATGGAGATCGTGGCCGAACGCAATGGCGTGCTGTTCGTCAACGACAGCAAAGCGACCAATCCAGCGTCCACCGCGCCGGCACTCGCCGCATATCCGCGCGTCCACTGGATTGTTGGCGGGCTTGCCAAGAGCGACAATCTTGATGAATGTGCACCTAATTTCGGTCATGTCGTTAAAGCTTATACTATCGGCGAGTCCGGGCCATTGTTCACCAAATTGCTATCGCCATTCATGCCTGTTGAAAGCAGCGAAATGATGGGTGCGGCGGTGCATTCGGCTGCTTCACAAGCGTTACCCGGGGATGTCGTCATGTTATCGCCAGCTTGCGCGTCATTCGATCAGTTCAAGGATTTCGAAGCGCGAGGCGACGCGTTTAAGGCGATTGTCGAAGCCTTATGAACGGTGACCGCAAAGAAGTGCCATGGGTGCTGGCAGCAAAGACCGGAAAGATCGGTTTCGCTAATCGATTGGGCCGCGGCGACCGTTCCCCATTAGGTGTTTGGTTCTGGGAGCTTGATCGCGTTTTACTTGCCTTGATGATGGTGTTGATTGCCATAGGGCTGCTGGCGGTCGCCGCTGGCTCTCCCGCGGGCGCGCAGCGGCTCTCTTCGTCGACTGTCCAGCTTAACCCGCTTTATTTCTTCTATCGTCAGTTGATGTGGGTAATCGTTGGCGTGCCGTTAATGCTCGTCGTGTCGATGTACCCGCGAGAGCAGGCGCGCCGCTTTGCGGTTGTGGGCTTTTGCATATTCTTTGTTTTGCTAGCGTTAGTTCCGCTTATCGGACGCGAAGTGAACGGATCGCAGCGCTGGATTGGCGCTGGCGGTGCAGGTTTGCAGCCTTCCGAATTTCTGAAACCTTTTTTTGCCGTCACCATGGCGTGGGTTATAAGCTGGCGTTTGAAAGACCCGACGCTGCCGGTAAAATTAATAAGCAGCATCGCCACAGCATTTGTTTGCCTGTTCCTCATGGCACAGCCGGATTTGGGGCAAACCATATTGTTTGCGGGCACCTGGTTTGCCCTGATGATGGTGTCCGGCGTCCCGGCATCGCGTTTATGGGCGATGATTATCGGAGGCGCTGTGGGTTTGATATTGGCGTATAATTTCTACCCCGTTGCTACGCAGCGTATCGACGCATGGATTTTTGGGACAGAGGGCCTGACGCATGACAAGATGGCGCTCGCAACGCTGACCAGCGGTGGCTTCATTGGCGTGGGTCCGGGGCTTGGCACGAAAAAATACTCCTTGCCCGAAGGTCATACCGATTATATTTTTTCGGTTATTGGCGAGGAGTTTGGGTTGCTGGCGTGCATGGTCATCGCCATTCTTTTCTTCGCCATACTTGTCCGCATCATTATCCGGCTGCTTGACGAAAAAGACCAATTCGTCGTGCTTGCCGTAACCGGGCTAGGTGCACAATTTTGCGGGCAGGCGATGATCAATATGGCAGTTAATCTGGGTGTGTTCCCATCGAAGGGAATGACGCTGCCATTCATCAGCTATGGCGGATCTTCGATTTTGGCGCTGTCGATAACTTGCGGTCTCATCTTGGCACTGACCAAGCGCAACCCTTATCTTGACCGGTCGGCCTATATGGTGAAGGGACAGATGCCATGAGCATTTCGAGGCATTACGTCCTGGCCGCTGGCGGCACTGGCGGGCATCTTATTCCGGCTTTCGCACTGGGGCAGGAATTGCTCCATCGCGGGCATCATGTTGCGCTCATCACCGACCAACGGGGCGCGAAAATTCCGGGATGTCCAGACCGGATCGCGACGCATATGTTGCCAGCGGGCCGCATCACGAAAAATCCGGCGAGCTGGCTTCCCGGCGTGAAAGCGATTGCTGAGGGCCGGTTGATGGCACGCCGACTCTATGGCAGCTTTGGTCCAAGCGCGGTCGTGGGTTTTGGCGGCTATCCCGCATTTCCCGCATTGCTTGGCGCATTCGCCGAAAAAGTACCCACAATCATTCACGAACAAAATGCCGTCTTAGGTCGGGTCAACCGCTTTACCGCCCGGCAAGTGAATGCAATCGCCACGGCTTATCCCGATATTTTGAGGCTATCGCCCAGTTACACGCACAAGGTGCATCTGGTTGGCAATCCGGTACGCGAAGAAGTGCTGGCATTGCGCGATCAACCTTATCCGCCACTTTCCGATGAGGGCATTTTTCGGGTGCTGGTGACCGGCGGAAGTCAGGGCGCGACGATATTGTCCGAGGTGGTGCCCGATGGCCTGTCGCGCCTGCCGCTCAATCTGCGCCGCCGCCTGCAGGTAACGCAACAATGCCGTGCGGAAGATATCGAGGCAGTTCGCGCGGCCTATGCGCGGCATGATATCCCGGCTGAGCTGGCAACCTATTTGCCCGATTTGCCCGAGCGACTGGGATGGGCGCATCTGGTGATTTCGCGAGCAGGAGCATCTACGATTGCCGAGCTAACCTGCGCCGGACGGCCTGCAATATTGGTACCGCTACCGAGTGCAACCGATGATCACCAAAGCTATAATGTGAAAGAAATGGTGAAGGCAGGCGGCGCCAGAGCAATCGCGCAAAGCGACTTCGCGCCGGTTGAGCTGGCCAAGCAAATACAGAAGATTGCGCTTGCGCCCGGAGCGCTCGAAAACGCAGCCAAGGCCGCCAAAAGTTGCGGTCGACCCAATGCGGTCGCCGACCTTGCCGACCTGGTAGAATCCTTTGGCAAGGCGCCGATCATGCATACCATTAAACCGACAGCCAGCCGCGCCGAAAATTTCGGTACGTCGCCTGCACTTGCCAAGGATGCCGGAATATGAAGGGCGTTCCGACAGATATCGGCACGGTTCATTTCGTCGGGATTGGCGGCATTGGAATGTCGGGTATCGCCGAGGTCATGCATAATCTGGGCTATACTGTGCAGGGATCTGACATGGCGGACAGCTATGTGATCGACGGCCTGCGCAAACGCGGCATCAAGGTGATGATTGGGCATAGCGCAGACAATCTTGGTGACGCGGCGGTCGTCGTCACCTCGACCGCAGTGAAAAAGGGTAACCCAGAACGCGACGCCGCGCTGGAGCGCCGCATTCCGCTCGTGCGCCGTGCCGAAATGCTGGCCGAGCTGATGCGGCTCAAAAATACCGTCGCTGTGGCAGGAACCCATGGCAAAACGACAACGACATCGCTGATAGCGGCAATGCTAGACCACGGCGGTATCGACCCGACGGTGATCAACGGTGGAATCATCAACAGCTATGGCTCTAACGCCCGATTAGGCGCGAGCGACTGGATGGTTGTCGAGGCTGATGAAAGCGACGGCAGCTTTCTGCGGCTCGACGGCACCATTGCCGTCGTCACCAATATCGATCCTGAGCATCTCGACCATTATGGTGATTTCGACGCGATCAAGGACGCCTTCGTCGAGTTTGTCGAAAACGTACCTTTTTACGGCGCAGCAATCATGTGCCTCGATCATCCCGAAGTGCAAGCAATTCTGCCCAAAATCCGCGACCGGCGGATCATCACTTACGGCTTTTCTGCGCAAGCCGATATACGCGGCGAGAATGTAACGCCGCATCCGGGCGGCAATCGCTTCGATGTCGTTGTGCGGTCACGCGATGGTTCGCAGCGGACTATCGAAGGCATAGAGCTGCCAATGCCGGGTAGGCATAATGTGCAGAACGCGCTCGCTGCTATCGCAGTCGGCCTTGAAATGGGGATGAGCGACGAGGCCGTTGCGCATGGCTTCGACAAATTTGGTGGCGTTAAGCGCCGCTTCACCAAAGTAGGTGAAGTGGAAGGCGTGACGATTATTGACGATTATGGTCACCATCCGGTTGAAATCCGCGCAGTGCTGTCGGCGGCTCGCGAAGGTGCTCAGGGGCGCGTAATTGCCGTGGCGCAGCCGCATCGCTTTACCCGCCTGCGCGACCATATGGATGATTTTCAGCAGGCATTTAATGATGCCGATATGGTCTTTATCTCGCCGGTCTATAACGCTGGCGAAGCGCCGATTGAAGGCATAGATTCCGACGCCCTAGTCAATGGTATCAAGGCGCGCGGGCATCGTTCCGCTGCGACTGTATCGGATGCCAGCGACTTGGCACAAAAGCTCGCTGACATTGTGCAGGACAAGGACATGGTTGTCTGTCTTGGTGCGGGCGATATCACCAAATGGGCGGCTGGCCTTGCCGATGCGATAAAGGCAGCGCGCAGATGAGTGTTGCGACGATCCCGCAAGTTCAGGGCAAGCTGACGCATGACGCACCGCTTGCGCCGCTGGTGTGGTTTAAATCGGGTGGTTCTGCTGAATGGCTGTTCGAGCCAAAGGATCTTGCCGACTTGAAGGGTTTCTTAAGCGATCTCAATCCCGCCACGCCGGTCATGGCGCTTGGTTTAGGTTCAAACCTTATCGTTCGCGATGGCGGAGTTCCGGGGGTCGTCGTCCGATTAGGCAAGGCATTTGGTAAGGTTGAGCTGGCGAGCGATCTTGTTCTGAACTGCGGTGGCGGAGCGTCTGGGATTCTGGTATCTTCGACCGCACGCGACAATGGCATTGCGGGGCTTGAATTCCTGCGTTCGATTCCGGGCACAGTCGGTGGCTTTGTTCGCATGAACGGTGGCGCTTATGGCGGCGAGGTGAAGGACATATTGATCGATTGCGATGTCGTGATGCGCAATGGCGAAATGGTGACGCTTGCGGTTGGCGAATTGCATTACAGCTATCGCCACTCCGAATTGCCGGACGGCGCGATTGTAGTCGCTGCGCGCTTTCGCGGGAGGCCGGGTGAACCCGAATCTATCCAGGCCGAAATGGACCGCATCAGTGCTTCGCGGGAGGCATCGCAGCCGCTGCGGTCGAAAACCGGAGGATCTACGTTCAAAAATCCGGAGGGTCACAAGGCTTGGCAACTGGTCGATGAAGCCGGTTGCCGAGGCTTACAAGTCGGCGGCGCGCAGGTTTCGGAAAAGCACACGAATTTCCTGATCAACACCGGCGATGCAACCAGCGCCGATATCGAAGCACTCGGCGACGAGGTGCGTTCCCGCGTGAAGGCAAAATCTGGCATAGAGTTGCAATGGGAAATACAGCGCGTAGGCATTTATGCCGGGAGCGCCAAACAAGCGCGCGTGGGGAAAAGTAAGTGACCGGTCAAATCCACGTCGCAGTACTAATGGGCGGTTGGTCCAACGAAAGGCCGGTGTCGCTGATGAGCGGCAATGGTGTTGCGGATGCGCTTGAGCGGGTCGGCTACAAGGTCAGCCGTGTCGATATGGACCGCAATGTCGCGCAAGTGCTGACTGGATTGCGCCCCGACGTCGTATTCAACGCGTTGCATGGCGTTCCCGGTGAGGACGGCAGCGTGCAGGGTATGCTCGACTTGATGGGGATCAAATACACGCACAGCGGGATGGTGACGTCGGTGATTGCTATCGACAAGGAATTGACCAAGCAGCGGCTGGTGCCCGCAGGTATTCCTATGCCCAAGGGAACGATTGTCGAAAGCGAGAGCCTTTACGTCGGCGATCCGTTACCTCGGCCTTATGTTCTGAAGCCCATAAACGAGGGAAGTTCGGTGGGCGTCGCAATTGTCAAATCCGATAGCAATTACGGCAATCCGATTTCGCGTGATGCCAAAGGGCCGTGGCAGGAATTCGACACTCTGCTTGCCGAACCGTTTATCAAGGGGCGCGAACTTACCGTGGCGGTGTTGGGTGACAAGGCGCTGGCGGTCACCGAATTGAAACCCAAAAGCGGCTTCTATGATTTTGACGCCAAATATACTGATGGACTGACCGAGCACATCTGTCCGGCGCAAATCCCCCCAGATGTCGAGGCGTTCATGCTCGACACGGCGCTGAAGGCGCATCGTCTGCTCGGTTGCAAAGGCGCGTCGCGGACCGATTATCGGTGGGATGACGAATTAGGCTTGGACGGCATTTTTGTGCTCGAAACCAACACCCAACCGGGCATGACCGCGCTTAGCCTTGTACCCGAACAGGCGCGATATGTCGGCATTAGCTATGAGCAGCTGGTAGATATCATCGTAAAAGAGGCGCTGGCATAATGGCAACCGCCACCCGGAAGGCACCCGCTAAGCGAAGGGCAAAGGCACCGACGCCGCGTCAGAAGGTGCGCCAGATATCTTTGATCGACCGCCTGCTCCGTACATTGCCCTTTTCAGAAGACGACATTCAGCGCGCGATAACATGGGTCGTGGTCGCAGCGTTGGCTGTGCTGGCATTGGCAGCGGCGCAATGGTTCGGACTGATTGCGGCGGCGCATCAGCAATATTCGGAACTCGCGGCGAAGGCTGGTTTTCAGGTGCAGCGGGTTGAAGTGACCGGCATGGAACGCGTCGATCAGCTGAAAGTCTATGAGCTGGTATTGGCCGAAAAGGACCGTGCCATGCCATTGGTCGACATAGACAAGGTACGCGCCGACCTGCTTGAATATGGCTGGATCAAGGATGCGCGCGTGTCCCGGCGATTGCCCGACACGCTGGCTGTTGAAATCATCGAACGCAAACCCGCAGCGGTCTGGCAGCGCGACGGCAAATATTCGCTGATCGATGCAGAGGGCATCGTCCTGCAACATGTGAAAGCTGCAGACGCTGGTGAGTTACCCGTTCTGAATGGTACCGACGCCAATCGCCACGCGGTGGCACTGAATGAACTTTTGGATAATGCGACTGCATTGAAGGCGCAGGTTACCGGAGCAAGCTGGATCGGCAATCGCCGCTGGGATTTGCGTTTTAAAACCGGGGAGACTTTGGCGTTACCAGAGGGCGAGCGGGCTGCTGCGGAAGCGTTGCTGAACTTTGCACGCATGGATGGTATCCACCGCCTGCTCGGGCGCGATCTGATCCATTTCGACTTGCGCGACCCCGATCGCGCCTATTTCCGCAAGGCACCCAAAGCAGAGCCTGCGAAAGCCGAGAGTAATGAGGTCTCCGCAAAAGACGGAGGCAAGGACGTATGAAAGCCGCACGCGTTGAAAAACTGATCTCTGCCATTGATATTGGCTCCTCAAAGGTCTCTGCGTTGATTGCAGGGCAAACCGACAGCGGCGAACTCCTTGTATTAGGCACCGGCCAGCGCGAAAGCCGCGGCGTGACGCGTGGCTGTATCGCCGACATTGAGCAAGCCGAACTGTCGGTGCGCCATGCGGTTGAGCAAGCCGAGCGCATCGCCGGGATCAACATTGACCGCGTTTGGGTGGGAATGTCGTCGGGCGGACTCGACAGCTTGCTCGCGCCGGTGGAAATCGAGTTGGGCGGCGACCGGATCACACAGGATGATGTGGATCAGCTTTTGCAGGCGGGACGCGCGAATATCCATACGGGCGGAAAGATGCCCCTTCATATCCAGCCCACTCTATATTCGCTGGATGGCGTCGGTGGCGTTGCCAATCCGGTAGGATTGCATGCCGACCGCTTGGGCGTCGATATTCATGTGGTGCTCGCTGACCAGTCCCCGGTCCGTAACATCGACATGACCGCACGCGCAGCACATCTTGACGTCGAATCCGTCGTTGTTGCGCCGGTTGCAACGGGTCTGGCATGCCTGACGTCTGAGGAACGCGAACTCGGCGTTGCGCTTGTCGAATTTGGCGCGGCGGTAACCAACGTATCGGTTTTCATCGGCGGAATGCTGGTCGGGCTTGAAACCATCCAGAAAGGCGCGTCGGACATCACCGACGACATCGCCTCGACCTTCGGCATCCGCCGGGCGCAGGCGGAGCGGCTGAAATGTTTCCACGGCTCTGCGCTCACCAGCCCGCGCGACCATCAGGAAATACTCGAAGTTGGACCCGACGAGAATGGTAATGAGGCTGGCGCACATACGCCTCGCATCACCAAGGCGCAGTTGAACGCGGTAGTCTGCCAGCGCGTCGACGGCATTGTCACCGAGATAGGACAGGCGCTCAAGACCCTCGGCTTTAGCGGGCCGTCCAGTCACCAGATTGTGCTGACTGGCGGCGGCGCAGAATTGAAAGGTATCGCCGAGCATATGCAGGGCGCCCTCGGCAGGACAGTACGTATTGGTCGCCCCTCTGGCCTTAGCGGTATACCCGATGCGCATTCCGGTCCTGCTTTTTCGACGCTCGTTGGCTTGATTCATTACGCCGCGTCGGAACGCATCGACCTGAAATCAGGTTATGATTTGCGCGGCGATCAGATGTCTGGTGCGATGCCCAGCTTGATTGAACGCATAAAACGGGCAATTCGTGAGAATTTTTGACAGAAAGCTGTGCAAAAAGGTTAATTTTCGGGTGTGGCGCGTTTGCTTTTGTGTAAGAAGCGTTAAAATTTTCTAACAAGCCAAAGAGGCTAGGGGGATAAAGTCATGAGCATCAATATCGGTCCACCAGTGGTTGACGAATTGAAGCCGAAAATCGCCGTTATCGGCGTTGGTGGCGCTGGCGGAAACGCTGTTGCCAATATGATTGGTGCAAAGGTTGAAGGTGTCGATTTTGTCGTCGCCAACACCGATGCGCAGGCGCTCAACGCGTCACCTGCGGAATATCGCATCCAGCTTGGCCCCGATATCACGCAAGGACTCGGTGCAGGCTCGCGTCCGGAAGTGGGACGTGCTGCTGCCGAAGAAACTATCGAGCAGGTCAAGGCTGCGCTCGCCGGTTGCCACATGTGCTTTATCGCTGCCGGCATGGGCGGTGGCACGGGCACCGGCGCTGCTCCGGTTATCGCCAAGGCAGCGCGCGAAATGAACATCCTGACTGTCGGCGTTGTGACCAAGCCGTTCCTTTTCGAAGGCTCGCGCCGCATGCGTTCGGCCGATTCGGGAATCACCGAACTGCAGCAACATGTTGATACGCTGATTGTCATACCGAACCAGAATCTGTTCCTGGTTGCCAATCCGAATACCACTTTCAAGGAAGCCTTCCTGCTCGCTGACGAAGTGTTGCAACAGGGTGTGCGTGGCATCACCGATTTGATGGTTATGCCAGGCCTCATCAACCTCGACTTTGCAGATGTTCGTTCGGTCATGCACGAAATGGGCAAGGCAATGATGGGCACCGGCGAAGCAGAAGGTGACGGCCGTGCACTTGAAGCCGCTGAAAAGGCAATCGCAAACCCACTGCTCGACGGCGTGTCGATGCAAGGTGCGAAGGGTGTTATCGTCTCGATTACCGGCGGCGAAGATATGCGCCTGATGGAAGTTGACGAAGCAGCAAACCACATCCGCGAACTGGTCGACCCCGATGCCAACATCATCTGGGGATCGGCATTCAACGAAAATCTTAACGGCAAGATCCGCGTTTCGGTTGTTGCTACCGGCATCGATAATGATGGCTCGGTTGCCTCGCCTAGCGCGCATGCAACGCGTCCATTCGCTTTCAGCCGTCAGGCTGAGCCTGTTGCGGAACCGGCACCGAGTGCGGCATCGTCGCTGTTCGGGAATGAGCCGGCACAAGCGGTTGAAGAGCCGGTAGCTGAACCTGAAGTAGCCGTATCAGACGACGATAGTCTGGAACTTGGCAGCGATTTTGTGGCTGATGATTCAGTTGAGGAAGAAACAACTGCTTCCGAACCTTGGACGGCAGAACCCGCCGCTGCGGGCGATGAAAATGCGGATCACGACCTCCTTGAACTGGGCGATGCCCAACTGGTAGCCGCAGATGAAAACGACGTGGGCAATGAACCTGCAGATGTGACACCAGCACCCGAGCGTCCGGCACCGCGGATCTCGACTGGCGGAACGCTGTTTGAACGGATGTCGAACCTGTCCCGCGGACTTACTCGGTCCGACGAGGATGAACCTGAAGATAAGGACGGCGGCGCAGCGGGTGGTTTGAACATTCCGCGCTTTCTGGACCGGCAGAGTAACAACTGATCGGCCGGTCCGTTCAGCGCTGCGTCATTTTATCTTCTTTATGCAACCGTTGGCCGGAGCAGAGTCTAGTAACGCTTTGCATCGGCCAAACGGGATACCAATAGAACCGCATGAATGTGATATTGTTACGTAGCCTTGGGGCAATTTCTGTTCTTGCTCTTTCAGCGAGTGTTTTTGCACAAGACGCGGACGAAAGTGCGCTCGACGGCCCCCTCAAGGCGAATGCTCCATTTGTTCAGGCGGTCGCAGAGCCGGCCGGTTCTGCTGAGCTGCGCGCAGCCATTCGCCGCATTTCATATAACCCTACTGACGCTGACGCTCTGGCCGATGCCGGCAACGCCTCGCTCATATTGGGCGATGCTAATGCCGCGCTGAACTTTTTCACACGCGCCAACGCAATACGGCCGAACAACGGCAGAATAGTATCGGGACTCGCCGCTGCGACCGTCCGCACCGAAAACCCCTTTGAGGCATTGCGACTGTTTGACGATGCGGTACGTTTAGGTGTGAGCGAAAGGGCGATTGCGGCGGACCGCGCGCTTGCATTCGACCTGTTGGGTAATTTTAGCCGTGCACAGCAGGATTACAAACTCGCGCGTTCGGCGTCCGCTTCTGATGACATCCTGATCCGGCAAGCGATATCGTTATCGCTCGCAGGTCAAAAGGCAGAGTCTGACGCGATGCTCGTCCCCTTATTGCAGAAAAATAGCGCTTCGGCCTGGCGTGCCCGTGCTTTTATGCTTGCAGCGCGCGGGGATTTCCGCGAATCTAATAAGGTAACGCAAGGTTTTATGGACCCGACGTCGGCGCAGCGCATGGAACGTTATTTGCGTCTCATGCCCGAACTGACAGCAGCGCAACAGGCAGCAGCAATTCATCTCGGCCATTTTCCCGCTAGCCAATATGTCGGGCGCGATAGCGAACAGGTGCGCCGGGTGGCGTCAGCTTTGCCACAGGTTCAGCCAAATTCTGGCGAAAACCGTCTCATTCCGGCTGGCGCCCCGCTTGGAACCAAAAACGCGAAATCCCTGTCCGCAAAGAAGGATAAGAAGCCAGAAACGCGGCGGGAGCGACGGGAACGGGAAAAAGAAGAAATTAAAATAGCGACGGCCAGCATCCCTGAATCGATCAGGCTGCCTAAAACAGATCGATCGCGGCTCGGTACTGAAACGGCCAGGGCCAAGGTTGAGGAAGCGCAGGTCGCCAAAATCACCAGCACGAATGCTGGGGGACTGCCAGCACCTGAATCTGCGAGGCCGTTGGTAGACGTCAATATCCCTCGACGATCACAAACCACCATCGTCGAGCAACAAACAATATTGCTTGCCCGTAACATTGCCACTGACAATCAGCTGCCCCCTGTTTCGCAACCAACGCCGAACGCCACCCAAATTGCATCAGCAACTGTCGTAAGAGCTTCGATTGAATCGTCCCCAGCTTCGCTTGACCAGAGCCGACAAGTTTTGACACCAACAGGTACTGCATCGGGCGCTGCCGAAATCAGTTTGGCCAGCACCGCACCGGTTGTAGCGCAGCCCGTTGCATCAGTTGGAGTCATGCAGGGGCCAATGCCCAGCGGCGAACCGATTGCTGCAGCGGCTGTGCCAGCGTCCACGGTTGTAACTGCGCCGGTAGTTGCTCAGCCCCAACCGGTTTCTGCCGCACCAGCCTTTGACCTTGCGGCGATTGTCAGCTCCATCCAGATACCCGAAGATGAGCAGAAGCGTTCTGTCGTGCCCGTCGATTTGAAGAAGATTAAACCGGCGGTTGCCAAAACGGCCGCTGTCGATCCGGCGCTCAAAACTCCCAAGATTGATCCGAAATCTGCCGCCAAGAGTAAGGCCGAACCAGCAAGTCCAGCCAGATTCTGGGTTCAGATTGCGACCGGTGAGGCAAGCGCGCTTGGCTATGATTACCGCAAGTGGAGCAAGAAGAGCGTCGACCTGTTCAAAGCACAAAGCGGCTGGACCTCGGCTTGGGGTAAAACCAGCCGTTTGCTGGTCGGGCCATTTGCCGACATGAAAGCCGCAAAAAAATGGGAAAGCGACTTCAAGAAAGCTGGCGGCGATGGCTTCATGTGGAAAAGCGAAAACGGCGTCGTAGTAACTGCACTTAAATCGAAATAGCGGCTTTGCGTTGTCTCCGCATGGCGGCATAAGCGCCGTCATGTCATCGCTCGCGCCTTATGCCTGTCATCCCGATCAAAGCCGCGGACGGCTCTATCCTGAAGCATCGCAGGATGTTCGCGGACCGCGCGATATTTTCCAGCGCGACCGTGACCGGATTATCCATTCGATTGCCTTTCGCCGTCTCCGCCACAAGACGCAGGTGTTCATTTCGCCAGATGGCGATCACTACAGGGTCCGCTTGACGCACAGCCTTGAGGTCGCGCAAATAGGCCGAACAATTGCGCGTGCGCTTGGCCTGAACGAAGATTTGACCGAAGCCTTGTGCCTTGCACATGACATCGGTCATCCGCCGTTCGGCCATGCTGGCGAGGATGCGCTTGAAGAAGCGCTAAAGCCGCATGGCGGATTTGACCATAACGCTCAGACCTTACGAACGCTGACGCAGCTCGAATGCCCCTATCCGTCCTGGCCCGGTTTGAACCTTAGTTGGGAATTACTCGAAGGGCTTGCCAAGCATAATGGGCCGGTGACCCAACCGACATGGGCGTTAGCCGAAGTCAATGCGGCGTTCGCCCTCGAATTGCCAAGCTGGCCATCGCTTGAAGCCCAGATTGCGGCCGTGGCGGATGATATCGCCTATGACAATCACGATATCGACGATGGTATCCGTGCCGGGTTGTTGACGCTGGAGCAGCTTCTGGAAATGCCGTTCATTGCGGAGCGCTGGCACCGGATTGCAGCGACATATCCTGATGCGCGCCGTGAAACGCTAATCCGCGAACTCGTCCGCGAGCAGATTGGCGTGATGGTCAACGATGTCATCGATACGACGCGTGCTAGACTGGCGGAAATAGACATACAGAGCGTTGCCGAAATCCGCTCGGCAGGGCAGCAGATTGGCGGATTTTCGGATGCGCTGGCGGACCGCGAACGGCAGTTAAAGGCATTCATGTACGCCAATCTCTACCACCACCCCGCGCAGCAGGAAGCCGCCGACCACGCGCAGGCGGTCATCGCCGAACTTTATCGGGCGTACTCAGACGACCTGTCATTATTGCCCGCCGATTGGCAAGCGGGTGCACCAGATGGCGAACCGTATCGGAGCCGGCATATCGCCGATTTCCTTGCCGGAATGACCGATCGCTATGCGCAAAATTGCCACCGCGCAATTTTTGGAGAGCAGGGATGACGCAGGTCGTGATCGCGGGTGCCAGCGGGTTGATTGGACAACAAGCGGCGGAATTTCTGGCGGCTGATGGAATCAAGGTCCATGCGTTGCTACGTCGGCAATCGGACGAACTGTCTCCGAACGTTACGCAGCATGTGGCGCCAAGCGAGGATTGGGCGTCGATCATTGCTGGCCTGTCTCTGGATGTCGCCATTTCGTGCCTCGGTACGACCATGCGAACTGCCGGTTCGAGAGATGCTTTCCGCGCGGTCGACCATGACTTGGTACTGGCGTTCGCCAAAGCAGCTCGCGATTCCGGTGCGCGGCATATGATTTCGGTATCTTCCGTCGGCGCAATGCCTGCCAGCAGTAGCTTCTATCTGCGAACCAAGGCCGAGGTTGAGCACGAATTACAAACTCTGAAATTTGGTCGGTTGGACATTATCCGGCCCGGACTGCTGACCGGCGGCACCCGGTCCGACAGTCGTCCTGGCGAGTTGGTTGCTATCATGCTTTCGCCGCTCACCGACCTTTTGATGCTTGGCAGCCTAAGCCGTTATCGGTCGACGCCGTCGGCAAAAGTGGCCCGGGCAATTGCCGCGCTCGTCGCGGGTACCGGCCAAGGCAGATTTATCCACGAAAATGATGAGATAATCGCGCTCGCCGGTTGACTCTGCCGGTTCGTGCAGTCAAGGCGCTATGGTCGCTGACGAAGCGGGAGAGCGTCTCTTTAAGGGACCGCCGAAGGAGCAACCGCCCCGGAATCTCTCAGGCAAAAGGACCGCTTCGGCTTTTGCGACACTCTGGAAAGAGCCTTACGAGGCCGCCGAAGGGGTAAAGCTCTCAGGTATCCGTGACAGAGGGGGCAGCAGACTTGGCGTCAACCGACGTCAGTTGCTGCGACTCTTGAACGGATTGATATGAGCGAAGACGAAGAACTCGAACCCATCGAAATATTGGAGCTGCCGCTGGGCGAATGGCATCGCGGGCAAGGCGCGCGCATGGTCGAGTTTGCGGGCTATCATATGCCGATCCAGTATGAAGGCATTATGGCCGAGCATCTTTGGACCCGTGAGAATGCCGGGCTATTCGATGTCTCGCATATGGGCCAGCTTATGCTGTCGGGAGAGGGCGCGGCAGAAGCGCTTGAGGCTCTGGTGCCCGGCGACATCAGCGCGCTTAATGAAGGCAAGATGCGGTACTCGCTTCTGCTGGCGGAAAATGGGGGAATTCTCGATGACTTGATGATTACCGCGACGCCTATGGGGCTTTATGTCGTCGTGAACGGGGCGGTCAAATGGGACGATATGGGCTATCTGCGCGAGCATTTGCCCGATGAGATCACGATCAATCACATGGATGACCGCGCGCTGCTGGCATTGCAGGGGCCAAAAGCGGCAGAGGCGCTCGCCCGCGTTGTTCCCGGCGTGGATGCGCTATATTTTATGGAAGCAGGCTCGTTTTTTTGGGGACCAAAGACCGACCCAGAGCCGCTGTGGATCAGCCGTTCCGGCTACACCGGTGAGGACGGGTTCGAGATTTCGGTTCCAGCCACGCATGCACAAAAGCTGGCTGAGGCGCTCTGTACGCAACCCGAAGTCAAGCCAATAGGTCTGGGCGCGCGAGATTCGCTCCGGCTGGAGGCAGGGTTGCCGCTGTACGGGCATGACATGAATCCCGATGTCGACCCGGTCGAGGGCAATGCATCCTTCGCGATTTCAAAGCGCCGGCGCGCAGAGGGCGGCTTTAACGGCGCCGAGCGCATCCTGAAGGCCCTGACCGACGGAGCGTCACGCAACTTGGCTGGGTTTAATGTCGAAGGAAAAATGCCGGTCCGCGAAGGTGCCATGATTTTTGCGGGTGATGACCAGGTTGGCACAATCACCAGTGGTGGTTTCGCGCCCAGCGTCGGCGCGCCGATTGCCATGGGCTATGTAACCAGCGCTCACATCGCCATAGGCACCGCACTGGAAGCTGAAGTTCGCGGGAAGCGGATTGCGATCGCCGTCGCGCCGATGCCCTTCATTCCCCATCATTATCACCGGAGAGGAAAAGCCGTATGACCCGTTATTATACCGAAGATCATGAGTGGATTGACGTCGACGGCGAGACCGCGACTGTCGGCATAACCGATTATGCGCAGGGCCAGCTCGGTGATATTGTGTTTGCTGAAATTCCTGCGGCCGGAGCGGCTCTTAAAAAGGGCGGCGATGCAGCGGTTGTCGAATCGGTCAAGGCAGCATCGGATGTCTACGCGCCGGTTAGCGGCACGGTGATTGAAGGCAATGCGGCGCTCGAAAGCGACCCTGCGCTGGTGAACAGCGATCCCGAAGGCGAGGGCTGGTTCTTCAAGCTGACGCTCAGCGATACCAGCGAACTCGACAGTCTTATGGATGCGGCAGCCTACAAGGCGTTTGTCGACGGACTTTAAGGAATATCATGCGTTATCTCCCGCTTACCCAAACCGACCGCCAAGCCATGCTCGGCATCATTGGCGCGAACAGCATCGATGACCTGTTTGTCGATGTCCCCGCCGAAGCGCAACTGGATGGCCCAATCCGCGGGCTGCCCAATCATGCCAGCGAAATGGCGGTTGAGCGGCATTTCTCAAACCTTGCGCGCAAGAACATGGCGGCGTCGCACCACCCATTCTTCCTTGGTTGTGGGGCCTACAAGCATCATGTTCCGGCTTCGGTCGATCATATCATCCAGCGTGGCGAATTCCTGACCGCCTATACGCCTTATCAGCCCGAAATCGCGCAGGGCACGCTGCAGATGCTGTTTGAGTTCCAGACTCAGGTTGCACGGCTTTTGGGCTGCGATGTTGCCAATGCGTCGATGTACGATGGCTCGACGGCGTGCTGGGAAGCTATCGGCATGGCTGGCCGCATTACAAAGCGGAAGAAAGCAGTGCTCTCTTCTGGCCTGCATCCGCATTATGTAAGTGTCGCCGAGACAATGGCGAAATATACCGGCGACACGCTTGATACCGCGCTTCCCGAACTTTCGGCGAATACCGATCGTGTACGCCTGCTTGCGGCCATTGACGGCGAGACCAGCTGTGTGGTCGTGCAGTATCCCGACATATTGGGCCGCATTGAGGACCTCACGGACATTGCTGCAAAGGCGCACGAGCACGGCGCGCTGTTGATTGCCGTGGTTACGGAGCCAGTCGCTTTGGGTGCCATCAAGGCACCTGGCGAAATGGGTGCCGATATTGTGGTAGGCGAGGGGCAGTCGATCGGCGTTGGCCTGCAATTCGGCGGACCCTATGTTGGCCTGTTCGCCTGCAAGGAAAAGTTCGTACGGCAGATGCCGGGTCGTCTCTGCGGCGAGACCGTTGATGCCGAGGGCAAACGTGGATTTGTTCTGACACTTTCCACACGTGAACAACATATCCGCCGTGAGAAGGCGACATCTAATATCTGTACAAATTCAGGGCTTTGTGCGCTGGCCTTCAGTGTACATATGACATTGCTTGGCGAGAAAGGGCTGCGCGGATTGGCGGCTCTCAACCATGCGCTCGCGGTGAATGCAGCGGAACGGCTGACGCAAATCCCCGGCGTTGAGCTGGTCAATGATAGCTTTTTCAACGAATTCACATTGCGTTTGCCCAAGGCGGCACGGCCGGTTGTTCGGGCACTGGCCGACCGAAAAATCCTTGGAGGCGTATCCCTCGGACGGCTGTATCCGGGCGTAGATGCCTTAGAAAACGGCCTCGTCGTCGCGGTGACCGAGGTTGCCACTGCCGAGGATGTCGAAGCATTCGCCAATATTTTGCAGGAGGTGTTGACATGAACGCGATCAATCAAAGCGGTTGGAAGCCCGAAATGGGCGTCGCCGGAGAAGCCAAACCTGCGACCTACACTGGCAACAAGGCGCTGATGCTGGAAGAAGCACTGATATTCGAGATTGGCAATAATGGCACCACTGGCGTCGATTTAGCCGAGGCACCTAAAGTTACCTCGCGGCTCGGTAATCTTGAGCGCCACCGCGATTTTGGCCTGCCCGGGCTGTCTGAACCCGAAGCAGTGCGGCATTACACCCGCCTCAGCCGTCAAAATTACGCCATCGACCTGGGCTTTTTCCCGCTTGGCAGTTGCACGATGAAGCACAACCCGCGCCTCAACGAAAAAGTCGCGCGGATGGCGGGCTTCGCCGATGTGCATCCATTGCAGCCGGTGGAAACGGTGCAAGGCGCGCTGGCGGTCATCCATGAACTGGCACATTGGCTGATTACGCTGACTGGCATGAAAGCCGTAGCGATGTCGCCCAAAGCAGGAGCACATGGCGAGCTTTGCGGGATATTGGCAATCCGTGCAGCTTTGACCGCGCGGGGGGATGCCCGTTCGGTAATTCTCTGCCCCGAAAGCGCGCACGGGACAAACCCGGCGACTGCGGCGTTTGCGGGTTATGAAGTAGAAAATATCCCGGCCACATCAGAGGGCAGGGTTGACCTCGCCGCATTGAAAGCACGGCTTGGACCTGACGTTGCCGGCGTGATGATCACGAACCCAAATACCTGCGGCCTTTTCGAGCGCGATATGCGCGAAATCTCGGACGCGGTGCATGCGGCGGGGGGCTATGTTTATTGCGACGGAGCCAATTTCAACGCGATTGTCGGACGTGTGCGCCCTGGCGATCTTGGCGTCGATGCCATGCACATCAATCTGCACAAGACATTCTCCACACCGCATGGTGGCGGTGGTCCGGGTTCCGGGCCCGTGGTCCTGTCCGAAGCACTCGCGCCCTATGCGCCCTTGCCCTTTGTCGATAAGGATGGCGAGCGCTATCTGCTTGTTGAAGAGGAAACTGCTGGCGAACATCATGAGGCTACCTTTGGCCGCATGGTCGCCTTCCATGGGCAGATGGGGATGTTTACCCGCGCCCTGTCTTACATCATGTCGCATGGGGCAGACGGTTTGCGTCAGGTGGCCGAGGACGCGGTGCTCAATGCCAACTATATTTTGCGCAGCCTTGAAGACGTCCTCGACGCGCCGTTTGCCCATAGCGGCCCGTGCATGCATGAGGCGTTGTTCTCGGATGATGGCATGGCCGAAGGCTTCTCGACGCTCGATATCGCCAAGGGTCTGATCGACGAGGGCTATCACCCGATGACTGTCTATTTCCCGTTGGTGGTGCATGGCGCGATGCTGATCGAGCCCACCGAAACAGAGAGCAAAGCAACGCTCGACCAGTTCATCGGCGCGCTGCGCTCGGTGGCGGCGCGGGCCAAGGCTGGTGATCCATTGCTCAAATCCGCTCCACATCATGCACCGCGCCGTCGCCTCGACGAGACGCAGGCAGCCCGCAAGCCGATACTGGTATGGCGGGAACCAGAGCAGGCGGTGGCTGCAGAGTGAGCGGATCATCCCCGTTTGTTTTCGAAGCTGGCGGCGAAGCGAAACGTTTCGCGCCAGCAACCGAACGCAACCGGGAAGCCATAGCGGATGTGCTGGAAAGCATTTTGCCTGCTGAAGGTACGGTGCTCGAAATTGCAAGCGGCACCGGCGAGCATATTGTATATTTTGCCCGGAGATTTCCGAAACTGACCTGGCAACCCAGCGATCCCGATCCCACCGCTCTCGCATCAATCGCGGCATGGGCTGAGGAAGCTGGATGCAGCAACTTGAAGCAGCCTTTGCAACTTGATGCCGCTTCAGATTGGATCGTGAAAAAAGCCGATGCGATCATCTGTATCAATATGGCCCACATCAGCCCGTGGGCCGCTACTTTAGGCCTGCTTCGGAATGCGGCACGAATATTGCCACCGGGAGCTCCGCTCTATTTTTATGGTCCCTTTCGTCAGGAGGGCATCCCGACGGCACCAAGCAACGAAGCATTTGATGAGTCGCTGAAAGGTCGCGATCCGCAATGGGGCTTACGCGCTGTTGAAGCGATCGAGACGAACGCCCATGCCGCCGGACTAACGTCGGCAGATATTATCCAGATGCCCGCCAACAATCTCTCGCTCATTTTGCGACGTGCAGCGGTTGAAGTTTAATCGCGCGATTGACATGTGTTGATTATCGCCCACAATTCGCAGGACGGCGCTCGCTTCGTATGAGCCGCTGCAAGGAGGATGGTTGTGGGCTTAGCTGTTACGGATATTCTGACATTTGACGGATTTTTGAAGCACTGGGCTGATGAGCGGCCTGGATGCATCGCGCTTCAGGAGGAAGACCGGGTTTACAGCTATGCCGACCTCGAGGAACGGACGGCCAGAATAGCCACGATGTTGCTAGCCGCAGGCCTTAAAAAGGGCGACCGCATTGCCTGGATCGGCAAAAACAGCGATCTTTATTTCAATCTGTTTTACGGCGCCGCACGGGTCGGTGTTGTCATGGTTCCCATTGGCTGGCGGCTTGCACCTGTAGAGTGGGCCTATATCGCCAACGACACCCGCGCGCGCATTCTATTCACAGGAAAAGGGTTTGACGGGGTGGGCGACGCTCTGTCTGGTCACGCGCAACATCTGGAGCGCGTTATCGCGGAAGATGAAGCCAGGACGCTGATTGCCGCGACCGACCGCGCTGATTTCGACGCGGCTGGGCCGGACGACGCGGTGTTGCAACTTTACACATCCGGGACGACCGGTAATCCGAAAGGCGCGGTTCTCTCCAATCGCAATCTTTTCGCTCTTCGCAAGCATTCGGAGAATTCCGATCATGCCTATACCAAATGGGATGATGATGAGGTTGTCCTGATCGCAATGCCATGCGCCCATATTGGCGGCACAGGATTGGGCATTATGGCGCTCGCGTCCGGCTTGCCTGGTCTTGTACAAGCCGAATTCACGCCGGACGGGGTTTTCGATGCAATTGAAACAGGCGGGGCAACGCGTTTGTTTATCGTGCCCGCTGCATTGCAGATGATGGTCAACCATCCGCGTTGTGGGTCGGTCGATTACAGCCGCCTCAAATATATCCTGTACGGTGCCGCTCCCATCCCGCTTGAGTTACTTCGTCAATGTATCAACGTCTTCGGCGCACAGTTTATTCAGGTCTACGGGATGACCGAAACAACCGGGACGATTTGCATGCTGCCTCCTGAAGATCATGACCCCAATGGCAACAAAAGGATGCGTTCGGCGGGTAAACCGCTTCCTGGCGTCGAGTTGCGTATCGTCGATGGCGCTGGAAATGATCTGCCAGTCGGTGATGTCGGTGAGGTTTGGACGCGTTCGTCCAATAATATGATTGGCTACTGGAATTTGCCCGAAGCCACGAAGGGCACCATGGCGCAAGGCGGTTGGGTAAAGACCGGTGACGCGGGATATATGGATGAGGACGGTTATCTCTATATCCACGATCGCGTAAAGGACATGATCATTACCGGTGGCGAAAATGTCTACCCGGCAGAGGTAGAGAGCGCGATTTACGGGCATCCAGATGTAATGGAAGTCGCGGTAATTGGCGTCCCGGATGCTAAATGGGGGGAGTCGGTAAAGGCGGTATGCGCCCCTAAAGCAGGAGCAACCATTGACCCTGATAGCGTGATCAATTGGGCGCGCGAGCGTATTGCGGGCTTCAAAGTGCCCCGATCTGTAGATGTAATACCAGCTTTACCGCGTAATGCGTCGGGCAAGATTTTGCGAAAGGATCTCCGCGCGCCTTATTGGGAAGGCTATGACCGGCAGGTCAATTAGCTTCTAAGCGCCTGCATAATATCGGCAACCAACTCTGATCGGCAAATTAGCAGGTCCGGAAGATAAGGGTCCATATTGTTATAACGCAACGGAGATCCGTCAACCCGCGAACAATGCAAACCGGCGGCGGCCGCGACCGCAACGGGTGCGCAATTGTCCCACTCATATTGGCCGCCAGTATGCAGGTAAATATCTGCTTCACCACGCACAACCGCCATGGCTTTGGCACCTGCCGATCCCATCGGCAGTAACTCTGCACCCAGCGTGTCTGCAACTGCAACCGCTTCAGCTGCGGGGCGCGTTCTGCTTACCAGCATTTTCAGGGGTTGGTTGGCGGGCTTTGATGGAGGAGGGTTGGCTGAGCAAAGCGTCATGTCACGACCGGGCAACGCAACTGCGCCAATGGTTGCCAATCCGTCGATGGCAAGGCCAACGTGGACGGCCCAGTCATCGCGCCCTTCGCTATATTCTCGCGTACCGTCGAGCGGGTCGATTATCCAGACCCGGCGGGCTGCGCAGCGCGTTTCGCAATCCTTCTCTTCCTCTGACAGCAAGGCGTCATGGGGACGGGCCGATCGGAGTGCGTCGCAAAGATAGGCATTAGCGATCCTGTCGCCTTCGGCACCCAGTGCTTTGCCTTCGAAGCGCCCGGACATTTGTAGTTCGCGCAGTAGTTTTCCGGCTTCGTTGGCCAGATGTGCGGAAAGCTCGGCGTCGTTCACAGGTCGGGGCTCCAGATGCCGATAACGCGCTCGACGATCATCTCTGCAGCATCTTCCGGAGAGACCCGCGTCGTGTCGATGCGAATTTCCGGCTGTTCGGGTTCTTCATAAGGACTGTCGATCCCGGTAAAATTCTTGAGCGCTCCGCTTCGTGCCTTTTTGTAAAGGCCTTTCACGTCGCGCCTTTCCGCTTCTTCAAGCGGAGTGTCGACAAAGATTTCCATGAACTCGCCGTGCGGCAGCATAAAACGGACCATGTCCCGCTCTGCACGGAACGGCGAAATGAAAGCGGTCAGGACAATTAATCCTGCATCCGTCATCAGTTTTGCAACTTCACCCACGCGACGGATATTTTCAATACGATCGGTGTCGGTGAAACCCAGATCCTTGTTCAGGCCGTGTCTTACATTGTCACCGTCAAGCAGGAAGCTGTGGCGACCAAGCGCAAAAAGCTTCTTTTCAACTAGGTTGGCGATGGTCGATTTGCCAGACCCCGAAAGCCCTGTGAACCAAAGCAGCTTGGGTGTTTGCCCTTTCTGCTGCGCATGGGCCTCGCGAGAGATGTCGATTGCTTGCCAGTGAACGTTTTGCGCACGGCGGAGACTGAAGTTCAGCATGCCTGCAGCCACCGTTGCATTGGTTATTTTATCTATCAGGATAAATCCGCCAAGCGCGCGATTTTCGGTGTAGGCTTCAAAAACAACGGGTCGGTCGGTGGTGAGTTCGGCAACCCCAATGGCGTTTAGTTCCAGCGTTTTCGCCGCCAGATGCTCCATACTGTTGACATTGACCTGATATTTCGGCGGCTGGATGGTTGCAGATACAAGCTGTGTGCCGAGTTTTAGCCAATATGCCCGCCCGGGTATCATCGCCTCGTCGGCCATCCAGACCAGGTTCGCTTCGAACTGGTCGGCAGCCTGCGGTGGACTTTCGCTGATGGCAATCACGTCGCCACGCGAACAATCGACTTCATCCGCAAGGCAGAGCGTCACAGACTGTCCAGCGACGGCTTCATCCATATCGCCGTCCAGAGTGACGATACGCGAGACAGTCGAGGTCTTGCCGCTGGGCAATATGCGTACGGCATCGCCGACACACACCGCGCCGCTCGCGATTTGTCCGGCAAAACCCCTGAAATCCAGATTTGGCCTGTTCACCCACTGTACAGGCAGGCGAAAAGGCTTTTGCTGGTCGCTGGTTATGTCAAGTTCAACGCTTTCGAGAAGATCGATGAGCGTCGTGCCTTTGTACCAGGGCGTATTGGGGGACAAGGTTGTGATATTATCGCCCTTGAACCCCGAAATCGGGATCGCGGTAAAGCTGTCGATACCAATATCACGGGCAAAGCATCGGTAATCCTCAACGATGTGATCGTACCGCAAGACATCATAGTCGACGAGGTCCATCTTGTTGACCGCGAGGATTATGTTCTTGATGCCGATCAGATGGGCGAGATAGCTGTGCCGTTTGGTTTGGGTAAGGACGCCTTTGCGCGCATCTATCAGAATGATAGCAAGATCGGCCGTCGATGCGCCGGTGACCATGTTACGGGTATATTGCTCATGCCCGGGCGTGTCAGCGACGATGAATTTGCGCTTTTCAGTGCTGAAGAAGCGGTAGGCGACATCAATGGTGATACCTTGCTCGCGCTCTGCCGCCAAGCCGTCGACGAGCAATGCGAAATCAATGTCCTGCCCCTGAGTGCCAACGCGCTTGCTGTCGGACTCCAACGCGGCGAGCTGGTCTTCAAAAATCATCTTAGAATCGTAAAGTAACCTACCAATTAAAGTAGATTTTCCATCGTCAACTGACCCGCAAGTGATGAAACGCAGCAGCGACTTATGCTGATGTGCCTCAAGATACGCATCAATGTCAGATGCTATGAGGGCGTCGGTTTCATAAACGGAGGACATCAGAAATAGCCCTCCTGCTTCTTCTTCTCCATGCTGGCTGCCTGGTCATGGTCAATCGCACGGCTCTGCCGTTCCGACGTGGTGGTCAACAGCATTTCCTGGATGATTTGCGGCAGCGTCGTCGCTGTGCTCTCTACAGCCCCAGTCAGCGGATAACAGCCCAGTGTCCGGAACCGGATCGACCGCTCGACCGGCACTTCGCCATCGTTCAGCCGGAAACGGCCATCATCGACCATCAGCAACATTCCATCGCGTTCTATCGTGGGCCGCGGTGCGCTGAAATAGAGCGGAACGATCTCGATTTCATTGAAATGGATGTATTGCCAGATATCGAGCTCGGTCCAGTTCGAGATCGGAAACACCCGGATGCTTTCGCCTTTTGCCTTTTTTGCGTTGTAGAGATTCCAAAGCTCGGGGCGCTGGTTCTTGGGATCCCACCGGTGATTAGCACTACGAAAGCTGAACATACGTTCTTTAGCGCGACTCTTTTCCTCGTCGCGCCGCGCGCCACCAAATGCGACATCAAAACCATATTGGTCGAGAGCCTGCTTCAACCCGTCGGTTTTCCACATATCGGTATGCAGGCCTCCATGGTCGAACGGATTGATCCCCCGCTCAACTGCTTCCGGATTTTGCCATATCAGCAACTCCATACCGGCATCGCGCGCGGCCTTTTCGCGCAGCTCATACATCGCCCGGAACTTCCACGTCGTGTCGACATGGAGCAGCGGAAAGGGCGGGGGAGATGGATAGAAGGCCTTGCGCGCCAGATGTAACATCACTGCGCTGTCTTTGCCCACCGAATAGAGCATGACTGGCCTCTCTGCCTCAGCAATCACTTCGCGCATGATGTGAATGCTTTCGGCCTCAAGCCGTTCAAGATGGGTCAGGTTTCGCGACATGATGGGCCTAATCGCCCATAGCGATATCCGTCGCAAGCAGTAAAGGCTTGGCCGTATTCAAGTTATGCTTGTGCCTCGAGCGTCACCGACCCACGCTTACATAGTTAAATCCAGCTGCTTCTGCCTCGGCAGGGCGATAGATATTGCGTAGATCAACAAGGACGTTACCCTTCATCGCGGCGCGCAACTTGCCCATATCCAGTGCGCGATACGCATCCCACTCTGTGACCAAAGCAACGGCGTCGGCATCTTGAGCGGCCGCGTAAGCACTTTCTGCCATGACGACACCCGGAAGTATTTTTGCGGCTTCCTCCATGCCTTCAGGATCGTGCGCATGAACAATCGCTCCTGCGTCGAGCAGCGTTTGGACAATCGCAATCGAAGGTGCATCGCGCATATCATCGGTGTTGGGTTTGAAAGTCAGCCCGAACAAGCCCACCTTCATGCCACGAACATCGCCACCCAATGCGTTGACGATTTTTCGGCCCATCGCGCGCTTACGAAGGTCGTTCGCCTGAACAACGGCTTCCACAATGCGAACCGGCGTGTCGTTATCCTGCGCTGTCTTGAGCAGCGCCAGCGTGTCTTTCGGAAAGCAACTGCCGCCATAACCCGGTCCTGCATGCAGGAATTTCGAACCGATCCGATTATCAAGCCCGATGCCGCGCGAAACGTCCTGCACATTGGCACCCAGTTTTTCGCACAAATCTGCCATCTCGTTAATGAAGGTAATTTTCGTCGCGAGAAATGCATTGGCGGCATATTTGATAAGCTCGGAAGAGCGGCGGCTGGTGAACAATATCGGCGACTCATTCAGGAACAGCGGACGATAAACAGCGCGCATAACGTCGCGCGCCCAATCGACATCGCTGCCAACCACAATGCGATCAGGACGTTTGAAGTCACCTATCGCCGCACCTTCGCGCAAAAATTCAGGATTGGACACTACGGCAAAATCGAGATCGGGGTTGGTTTCACGGATTATACGCTCCACCTCGTCACCAGTCCCGACAGGCACAGTGGATTTGGTAACGACAACGGTTTTAGGATCAATCGCACCCGCCAACTCTTCTGCGGCGGCATATACATAGCTTAAGTCGGCGTGGCCGTCGCCCCGACGCGATGGCGTACCCACGGCGATAAACACCGCGTCACACCCTCTCACTGATGCGGCTAGGTCGGTTGAAAAGGAAAGTCGACCTGCATCGACATTGGTCTTGACCAATGCATCGAGACCAGGCTCGTAAATTGGCATGATATTGGAATTCAGTCGGTCAATCTTGCTGGCATCCTTGTCGACGCAAACGACATCATGGCCAAAGTCGGCAAAACATGCGCCGGAGACGAGGCCGACATAGCCCGAACCGATCATAGCGATTTTCATGTGTTGAGCTTTCTTAAAGGCAATTCACTACTGCCCATCGCTTAGAGCCTTGCCCGCGGTCTCACAAGTTTTCTGGCATGCAAAATATTTGGAGCCCGGCAATTTATAATGGGGACACTGTAAAATCCTGCCCCGATATTCGATCAGCCAACTAGCCGCAAAGAAGGCCGGATGGCGGGCGTTGGCTGATCATGCCAGATGCCGCGAACGTCATACACGATCTTGTTGACCCGTTCGGCAACCGGAATAGCTTTGAAGGCATCATGGTCAACCAACGTGATCAGGATTTCACATTCTAGCAATGCGGTATCGACGTCGATGAGCTTCGCGCCGGTGCCGTCGAAGTCCTTCGGTAGCGTTGCTGCATATGGTTCGATGACGTGAATTCTCTGGCCAAAACGATTGGCAAGCTCGGCTGCAATTTTCATTGCCGGGCTCTCGCGAAAATCATCGATATTGGCTTTGAACGCTAGCCCCATACAGCCGATTTTTAGCTTCGGATTTTCAGTGATAATAGCCGTGGCGCGCGCGATGACATGGTCCACCTTGCCATCGTTTACGTTGCGCGCGGTGCGGATAAGGGGACTCTGGTCCGGTGCGCCGTGGACGATAAACCATGGATCTACGGCGATGCAATGGCCCCCGACGCCGGGGCCCGGCTGCAATATGTTCACACGCGGATGGCGGTTGGCGAGCCGGATGACTTCCCAGACGTCGAGATCCATATGGTCGGCAATGATCGACAGTTCGTTGGCAAAGGCGATGTTGACGTCGCGAAAGGCATTTTCGACCAATTTGGTCATTTCAGCGGAGCGCGCATCGGTGGTGATGCACTCGCCGCGCACAAAGCGCTTGTAAAAGGTCAGCGCCTTGCGCGCACAACGCGGTGTGATGCCACCGATTGAGCGGTCGTTGTTAGTCAATTCTTCAAGGATATGACCCGGCAAAACGCGTTCGGGGCAATAGGCAATTGAAATGTCAGGCGTGTCGCTGGTGGCACCTGGTATTTTCAAATCAGGTCGCAATTTTGCGATGAGGTCGCGAACCTGATCGGTTGTGCCAACGGGCGACGTCGATTCCAGAATGATCGTATCGCCTGATTTCAGGACTGCAGCGATATTGGTAGCAGCGTCGAGGACATAGCTAATGTCCGGCGCATGGTCCTTGTCGAATGGTGTTGGCACGGCAATAACGAACACATCGGACGGCTCGACCATAGTCGATGCGCGAAGCATTTTGCGCGCGACCACGCCTTGTACCAAACCGTCCAGATCGACTTCTTCGATATGGATTTCGCCACGGTTGATGGTCTCGACTACAGCTCCATTCACGTCGACGCCGAGGACTTTGCAACCGGACCTGGCAATTACGGCAGCTGTCGGCAGGCCGATATAGCCAAGGCCAAGTACGCAAACGTCAGGTTTTTTGTCGACTAGCATTCGAAATGATCTCCGCAATGCGCTGGCTCGCCTTGCCATCCCCGAAAGGATTGTGCGCGCGGGCCATCGCTGAATAGGCGGCATCATCGTCTAAAAGCGTGAATATTTCGGAAATTATACGGTCTTTATCGGTACCGATCAGCTTTGCCGTGCCTGCGGTCACACCTTCAGGACGTTCGGTAGTGTCGCGCATGACGAGCACAGGCTTGCCAAGGGCAGGGGCTTCTTCCTGCACGCCGCCGCTGTCGGTCAGCATGATGTGGCTGATGGAGAGCAACCGCGCGAAATGGGGGTAATCGAGCGGTTCGATCATGGCGACGTTAGGCAGGTCGCCGAGTTCCTTGTCCATGACAGCGCGGACGTTGGGGTTCAAATGCACCGGGAAAATGCAGGCGACATCGTCGCGGGCGGCGATGGCCTTGATGGCAGCAGCGATATTTTCCATCCCGTCGCCGAAATTCTCGCGTCGGTGGGTGGTGATGCCGATGATCTTCTTGCCCGCAAACCTTGCTTCAAGGCCGCATAGGCTAGAAGCCATTTCGGGGCGATGTGAAATGCGGTCGGTGACCCAGTGCAACGCGTCGATCACCGTGTTGCCGGTCACGAACACGCGGTCGGCTGGGACTGCTTCGGCCTTCAGCGCAACGGCGGAAACGTCGGTTGGCGCGAAATGCTGGTCAGCAATTGCACCGATGATTTTGCGGTTAACTTCCTCGGGCCATGGCTGGTAGATGTTATAGCTGCGAAGGCCCGCCTCGACATGGCTGACCGGGATCTGGCGGTAATAAGCCGCAAGCGCGCCGACCATAGCGGTGGCGGTGTCGCCTTGCACCACGACGCGGTCGGGCTTTGCCTTATCTAGAACACAGCCGATCGCTTCCAAGAGCCGGGCGGTGAGTGCGTCAAGCGACTGGCCAGGCTGCATGATGTTTAGGTCATAGTCCGGCACAATCCCGCTGATCGATAGAACCTGATCCAGCATCTCGCGGTGCTGCGCGCTTACTAAGACTTCACATGAAATCTTGGGTTGCGCCTTCAGGGCATTGACTACCGGAAATAATTTGATCGCTTCGGGCCGGGTGCCGAAAATCACCATGGTCTTGTACATGAAATCGCTTCCCGTGGTCCAGCCTGTCCGACGGCTGCGACGATAAGCCCAACTGGTTAAAAAGTCACAAAATCATGAAGATAAATTCGCCAGGGCAGCACGGTGCGAAGGAAAATTTTGGACGCAGCCTGAAATGAAATGGTCGACCTGGTTCATATCCGCCAAATCCATGCCTTCTCTCGACGCCATCAGCTTTGCATCGGGCGGGAATGTGCCATAGCCCGCGAACAGGCAATGCCATGACAGCGAGCTGTAATAACGGCCGATATCGAGATTCTGGATTTCAGCCGACAGATCGGCACCGGTAAACCACGCGGTCATCACGGATTTGAGATTGTCGGACAGGCATTGATTGGCGGCATTGTCGCGCCAATAATCGCTGTCGGTGCGCTGGTTCATCCGGTAATGTGCAACGATGTAATCGCGGATGCCATCATAGCGGCGGCCGATATTTTCGTTAAAGGCGGCGGCGTGTTTGTTGGTTAGCCCACCATCTTCGAACGACTGAATAAAGCCTTCGACCGTTGCCTGCACGATGTGCAAAGCGGTTGCCTCCAACGGTTCGATAAACCCTTGCGATAGGCCAACGGCGAGACAGTTTTTGACCCAGCTGCGCTCGACCCGCCCGACATTCATCTGCAAATGCCGCGCCTCGACGTCGCTGTCGAGCAAACCCAGATGCAGCCGCAATTCGGTTTCGGCGGCGTCGGCGTCGATATAACGCGACGAATAGACATAGCCATTGCCCGCGCGATTGGTCAGCGGGATTCGCCACGCCCAGCCGTTCGAGAGCGCAGTGGCGCGGGTCTCGCTTGGCACGTCGCCATCGTCGTTTGGCGTCGGCATTGCGACCGCGCGGTCGTTGAACAGGTTCTCAGCAAACGGAATGAACGGCTCGTTCAAGGCCTTTTGGATGATCGTCCCCCGAAATCCGCTGCAGTCGATGAAGAAGTCACCAGCAATCTCATTGCCGTCTTCAACGCGCAGGGACGCGACATTGCCTTCCTGATTGAGCAGGACTTGGGACACGGTGCGCTCGAGATGGGCCACGTTTAGCTTGGTTATGGCATGATCGCGCAAAACGCGGCCAACCAAGACAGCATCAAAGTGATAGCCATAGCCGATCTGGAACGGGAAATTGGCTGGCGCTATCGGCGCGCGTTGTTCTGCGGCAATCCGCGCCGGTAGAAAGAAACGGTCAGGATGGGCAAAAACATCACGCCCTGTACGTCGCGCGCGCGTGTGGAAGGCGAATTGTGGTTCGGTGAAGCCGTCGAGTTGGGTGTGAAACGGATGGAAATAGCTCACAAACCCCGGCCGCTCCGACCAGCCGTGAAAACTGATTCCAGCTTTATAGGTCGCATTGCATTTCGGCATCCATTCAGATTCGGCCAGACCGAGCGTATCGAAAAACGCCTTCAATTGCGGAGTCGAGCCTTCACCGACGCCGATGATGCCAATGTCGGGGGACTCGACTACCGTGATTTTGTGCTGCGGCCATGCCTTGGCAATCAAACAAGCGGCCATCCAGCCAGCCGTGCCGCCGCCTAAAACGACAAAATGAAGCTGCTGGTCGGCCATTAGCGGCGTTGTAGCATCCAACCGAAGATGTCGTCCATCCGCGCCGCCCAGGCATTTTCCTCATGCGGTGTCCCGGCGTAGACCTTGCTTGAGAAGTCGACGCCCTTTTTCCAGCCATTTGCGAGCAATGCCGCGTCGAGATTTTCCTGATAGGGCTGGTAAAACGCATCCAGCGTTTCGGTGCCGTGATCGAACCAGATCCGGCGGCCTTTGGGTTTCCCCAGTTCCTGCTTCACATAGGTCTGCCATGCTGCAAAAATGTCATCGCGTTCTTCAGGCGTCCAGTTCGGATTGCCGAGCGGAAGATGTGTCGAAACCGCGCCCGCAGTGCCGAAAACCTTCGGATATTTGGTGATTGCATAGAGCGAAATCAGCCCACCCATGCTCGAACCAGCGATCGCCGTATGTTTCCTATCGCGAAGGGTACGGTATTCGCGGTCGATTTTGGGTTTCAATTCATCGACGATGAATTTCAGATATTGGTCCGAGATAATCGGCTTGCCATTACCTTGCGAAGCAAGCTTGTCGCGCACCGCAGGTGATAGCAAATCAGCCATCACGCGCGGGAAATATTGCCGTCCACGGTCTTCGCCAGGCTGATCGATGCCAACGATAATGAACGGCTTAACCGTTTTTGCTTCGATCAGGCGCATTGCCGATTTGTCCGCCGCCCAGACTTTTTTGAAATTCGAACGCTTGGGATCGAACAAATTCTGGCCGTCATGCATATAGACAACGCCGTAACGCTGATTGGTCGCATCATAGCCGGGCGGAAGCCAGATCACGACCTTGGTAAGCGCGATATATTGTGACTGCAGCGCTCCCAAATCGACAAAACGCCCCTGATCCTGTGCCGATGCTCTCATTGGCATCAGTGCTCCGAGCGCAGTCGCGATCGACGCCAGAATCAGCGAGCGTCGCCCGATCATTTGCGCTCGACCAGCCGAATTGCAAAACCACCACCCGGTGCGATGCGCATGTTCAGGCTGTCGGTGCTGGTCAGCGTCTTGCTCTCAATGATAATCGAATGGCGCTTTTCGGTGCGATAGTCGGCGTCGGTGCCGTCACGGTAAATTTCGGCTTTGTAGCTTTTGCCCGGCGTCAGAAAATCGAGCTTGAACGAGACGTCACGCGCCTCTTCATCGCCGACCGCGCCGATATACCAATTGTTGCCGCCGCGCTCTTTGCGCGCGATGGTTACAAAATCACCGATCTCGCCGTTCAGCACTTTTGTGTCCTGCCAGTCGGTCGGCACATCGCGGATGAACTTCATCTCCTTGGGAAATTTTGCGTAATTTTCTGGAGTATCAGCGAGCATCTGCACTGGCGAATAGATGACAACATAGAGCGCCAGTTGCTTGGCAATCGTCGACAATATGTCGCTGTCCTCGCTCCCCTTCAGGCTCAATACGCCCGGGGTGAAGTCCATCGGGCCTTCCAGCATCCGCGTAAACACGACATTGGCTTCATGCTCGGGCGGATTCTTGGCTCCGACCCAGGCATTATACTCCATTCCGCGCATCCCTTCGCGCGCCACCCAGTTGGGATACGTGCGGTGAAGGCCTGTGCCTTTCACCGGCTCATGGCTGTCGATGCCGATTCTATATTCGGCGGCCTTTTCGACGACGCGCAACTGGTGGTTCACCATCCACTGGCCCTGATGCCATTCGCGGTATTTCTTGCCGTCCGGATCGTCGCGTTCCATCTGTCCGGCGTCGGTGACATAGCCTGTCTTGATGACCATATAATCGCGGTCGGCGGCGAATTTGAATGCCTTGTCGAATTGCTTTTCATAATGACTGGCGGCACCGCCGGTTTCGTGATGGCCGACCAACCGCACACCCTTTTTCTTGCCATAGGCGACTAGCATATCGACATCGAAATCTTCGGTCGGCTGCGCAAAGTCCATGTCATAGCCATTGCCGAACCAGTCGCCGTCCCAGCCGACATTCCATCCTTCGACAAGTAGATGCGGGATTTTGTTTTCGGATGCGAAATCGATATAGCGCTTCACATTCGCGTTGGTCGCACCATGCTTCGGCCCGCGCGCCCAACTCCATTCACCCTTGATCATGTTCCACCAGACGCCAGCGAATTTGCCCGGTTTGATGTAGCTCACATCGCCCAATTTGTTCGGTTCGTTGAGGTTGAGCATCAGGTGGCTGTGATAAATGCCCGCCGCATCATCGGCGATAATCAGCGTGCGCCATGGCGTTTGCCAAGCACCCTTTTTCTGTACCTTGGGTTCGCCAGCGCCGGGATGAAGCGCAGCGCGTAGAGTGTTACCCTCTGTACGCGCGACTGCCATGCCCGAATAATCGACCAACGCCGCCTCATGCAGCGCGACATGTGTGCCGTCGGTCATCTTGATTGTCACCGGCGTGTCGGCATTGGCAACGGCGGAAAGTGGCGTTTTGTTATACAGATATTCTTCTCGGTTCCAGAGAAATGCGGGTTTCCACCAAGCGATGCCGTCGCTGGCAAAGGCAAATTCGGTCAGTTCGTCGGCGATGTTGGTATTAGCCATGTTGGGCTGCTCGGGGAATTCATAGCGGAAGCCCACACCGTCCTCATAGAGCCGGAAGGTGACGGTGAAAGCGCGGGCGAGCGTGGTGCTTTCTTTTAAATGCACCTTGAGTTCGCGGTAGCGGTTGCGGATGCTCTGCCATTCGCCCCAAGGTTGTGTCCAGGTCTCGTCAAAATCGCGCACTTCCTGCCCGGTAACGGTCAGACGGCGGTCGATTTTTACGGCATCGGTAAAGAGGAATCCAAGTTTTGAGGGGGCGAGAATTGGTTTGCCCTTCCGCGTTACGGCATAGGCTGCGCGGCCATCGCCGTCGATGCTGACCTCCACCTTGATCGCACCATCTGGCGACGTCGCACTGGCTAGCGACTGTGCCTGCGCTGAGGGTGCGAGTATCAGCAATCCGGCGGTAGCGATCACTTCCTTGGTCTTCTTCAGCATCCACTTTTCTCCATTTTTTTGCAAAGCCTCGCAATATTTTACCCTGCCTTGCAATCGATTGCAATATTAAGCTATGCGCTCGGCGATCAGCGCGCTGTAGGCCGGGAGGCTCCACGCATTTGCGCCATTCACCGATTTTATTACCCGCCACCGGTCGGGTTGTGCAGGTTGCCAGTCGATAGCTTCAGCACCCATGTTGAAGGCGCAGACGAGGTGCTGGTTGGCGCTACGACGCTCGAACACCAACAGATCGGATTGCGCTTCGATGATGTGCAAGTCGCCGATCAACATCGCCTCATTGGCGCTGCGAAACGCGATCAGCTTTCGCGTTAATGCCAGCATCGAATTGGCTTCCAGTTCCTGCCTGTTGACCGACATCGCCTGATGATCGGGGCCGAGTGGCAACCAAGGCTCGGCAACGCTGAAACCGCCGTTCAATGCTTCCGAAGACCAAGGCATCGGCGTGCGAGTCCCGTCGCGGCTGAGCGTCAATGGCCAATTTGCAATGGCTTCGGGGTCCTGCAGCTTGTCGAACGGGATATCAACCTGGGTGAGACCAAGCTCTTCGCCCTGCCACAATATGACGTTGCCGCGCAGGCAAGCGAATAGCATCATCACCATTCGTGCATAAGCTTCGCGGGCATCGTCCGGTGCCCAACGGCTAATCCAGCGCGGCGCGTCGTGGTTGGAAAATGCCCATGACGGCCAGCCGATTCCGTCGGCGTCGGGCCAAGCCTCCAGTGCCTCGCGCACCAACGCGGGCGTTAGTTGCTCGGCATAAAGGAAGTTGAACCCATAGGCGCTGTTGAAGTGCGATTCACCGGCAGTGAATGCCTTCATTTCGCGGTCGGGGTCGGGGCCACCGACCTCAGCGACGGTGAACCGGTCGGGGTAGCTGTCGGTCAAAGCGCGGATGCGTGCAATGAACCCGGGAATGTCGGGGTGCGACTGGTTGTTGACCTTCAACTGGAAATCGAACGGCCTCGTCCGCACGCCGTTTCCGGCGGGGGCAGGGGGATTGTCCTTCAGTTCAGGGTCATGCATTGCAAAGTTAATCGCATCGACACGGAATCCGTCGACACCTCGGTCGAGCCAGAATTTGGCGACACCCAGCAATGCATCCTGAACCTCGGGATTATGCACATTCATCTGCGGCTGGCTGCTCAGGAAATTGTGCATATAATATTGGCCGCGCCGTGCGTCCCATGTCCATGCCGGCCCGCCGAACACCGATTGCCAGTTATTGGGCGGCGTGCCGTCGGCCTTGGCGTCGGCCCAGACATACCAATCCGCTTTTGTATTGTCGCGGCTCGCGCGGCTTTCGGCAAACCATGCGTGCAGGTCGGATGTATGTGAGTAAACCTGATCGATCAGGATTTTGAGGCCGACCGAATGCGCTTTTGCGACCAAGGCGTCGAAATCATCGAGCGTACCGAAAATCGGATCGACGCCGCAATAATCGGCGACGTCATAGCCGAAATCTTTCATCGGCGATGTGAAGAAGGGTGACAGCCATACGGCATCGACGCCGAGTGACGCTACGTAATCGAGTTTACCGGTAATGCCCGGCAAATCGCCGATCCCGTCACCGTTGGAATCGGCAAAGCTGCGCGGATAGACTTGATATATGCTCGCGCCGCGCCACCACGGTCGTTCTGCTTTTGTGGCTTCTATGGGGAGGGGGTCACTCATTTTACTTTGCACACCATATAACCAAAAGCAGGGAGGGAAATCGCGACCGAACCGGGCAGGCGCGGTGCGACCGGGCAATTGCCACGCAGCGCCGTCAATTCTGTTGCAGCTTTGCCGATTTCGACATTGGCATTGAGCGGCGCGTTGGAAGTATTGAACGCGACGAGCACTTCATCGCCCGATGCGTTGTCGATCCGCGATACCGCGAACAGTCCGGGCTTCTCGCCGTAGTTGCGAACAACCTGCTCACCGCGCCGCAACGCGACCTGCTCGCTGCGGAGCTTGGCGAGATCGGCCACCGCTTTATAGATCGGGTGATTGGTGTCGAAATTGCTTTGGGCAGTGGTGGCGCTTGTCCCGACCAGCTTATTGTCATTGTAGATCGCGACTTTCGAAGGGAACATATCCTCGCGGGCGTCCTGGTCATTGCCGTCTCCGGCAAAGCCTTGCTCATCGCCTGAGTAAATTGTCGGCACTCCGCGCAAGGTCATCAGCATGGCGTGGCCCAGCAATACACGTTGCAATATTTCTGCATCATCGGCTTTTGGATGCGCCAACCGCATCTCGCGTGCGAAGCGGCCGAAATCATGATTGCCTAGGAACGTGGGCAATTGCTTCGCTGTCGCCTTGCCGCCTTCGTACAAATCATCGCCTTCGAACATCGTCGCCCAAAGGTCCGTGCCCGCGCGTCCGGCAACAGTTTCAATCGCTGCGCGGCGGAATACGAAGTCGAGCACTGAAGGAAATTTCGCAATCCGCGTATGCAGCGCTTGCGCCTGAATATCCATTCCGTCCGACGCGACTTCGCCGAACACGTGGAAGTTCGGGATGCCCCTGGACTTGGCATGCTCGACTATAGCAGGTGCGAATTTTACCCAGAATTCGGGGTGGACATGGCGTGCAGTGTCGATCCGGTAGCCATCTATTCCGAACCGGTCGATCCAGCCCTTATAGACCTCAATAAAACCATCGATGACACGCGGGTCGGTGGTTGCAAAATCGTCGAGACCGACAAAGTCACCCATGACCGAATTCTCGCCCTTGAAGGTCGTGTCGCCGCGATTGTGGTAATATTGAACGTCGTTCATCCATGCCGGGACTTTGATGTTCTTTTCGGCTCCCGGTACGATGGGGGTGTAGGCCTTGTCAGGATAGTCGGCGCGGCTGCGATATGCGCATTTCACACATTCGGCATATTGGATGACGTCGGCGCTGTGGTTGGTGATGATGTCCATATAGACCTTCATCCCGCGCTTGTGTGCCGCATCGACGAACGCCTTGAATTCGGCATCGGTGCCGAAATGCGGGTCGACGGTGGTGAAGTCGGTCACCCAATAGCCATGATAGCCAGCCGATTCCTCGCCCTTGCCGCCTTGCACCGGCTTGTTCTTGAAAATAGGTGCGAACCAGATGGCGGTGGCGCCGATGCCTTGGATATAATCCAGCCGCTTGGTCAGGCCCGTGAGGTCGCCGCCATGATAAAATCCCTTATGTGCCGGGTCGAAGCCCGTTGACATCTTGTCGCCTTTGAGGCCGCCTTTGTCATTTTTGACATCACCATTTTCGAAACGGTCGGGCAGCACGAAATAGATGACCTCGTCCTCGGGAAGGCGGTCGCGATAGGGCTGCGCCGTCACCGGCGTCGCCAGCGTCAGCGCAATTAGGCTGGCAAGCAATTTTGCTTTCATGAAACGGCCTTTTTCATTTCGAGAGGAGGTAGCAGTGATATTGACTTCATGCTGTTACGCCCATCATCTGTCCGATGAATTCGGCGTGGGTTGGCAATTGCCCGGCTTTTGTTCGATAGGCGTTTGACAGGCTGGTGAGGAATGGACCGATGTCTTCGGTTGGCACATTGTCGGCCAGCGGCGACCAGCTTTCAGGCATAATCCCCTGGCCTATCATTACCTGCCCCCAGCTATCATCAAGGAAAAGCTCGTCTTCTTCCCGTACGAACAATCCGGCCTCACGGAAGAGCGAGATCTTTTCCGTGAGCGTCGACGGAATATCCATATTCCGGCAATGATCCCAGAAAGGGTCGCCGACACGTTCGTTTGCGACATAATGGAGGACGAGAAAGTCACGGACTCGCCGCCATTCAATATCTGAAAGCCGGTTGAACGAGGTGCGTGCGGTTTCCAAATTACGAAGATTGCGCGGCAATAGGCCAAGCAGGCGACTGACGCCTGATTGCACCAAATGAATGCTGGTGGATTCCAACGGTTCCATAAATCCTGCAGCAAGGCCCAGCGCGATGCAATTGTGCGACCAAAAGGACTCGCGGTGGCCTGTGGTGAAGCGAATTGGGCGGGGATCGGCCAAAGCATGGCCCTCCAAATTTCCAACGAGCCGCTCGCTCGCTTCATCCACCGACATGAAAGATGAGCAGAATACATGCCCGTTGCCGGTTCGATGCTGCAGCGGAATACGCCACTGCCATCCAGCGGGGTGCGCCAGCGACTGAGTGTAGGGGCGAAACTTGCCACCGGACTCGCTCGGCACAGCAAGCGCGGTGTCGCAAGGCAAATAGTGGCTCCAGTCGACGAACGGCACCTCGAGGGCGCCACCCAGAAGAAGGCTTCGAAACCCGGTACAGTCGATGAAGAATGAGCCATCGACAATGCGTTCACCGTCAAGACGCAGTGCGGAAATATCACCCGTTTGCGCATCTCGATCGACCGCTTCGATTCGTCCTTCGATACGCATTACACCACGCTCTTCGGCATATTCACGAAGCATCTTTGCAAACAGGGTGGCATCCAGATGATAGGCATAAGCAAGGTCGGGTGTTGCTCCGCCTTTTCCCTGGTTCAACGCGAAGCGGTCTTGGCGTGCGGCTTCGACATTGTAACTATATTGGCCATAATCCGCTGCCACGCCCAATCCACGCGCTCGCAACCACAATTGTCGGAATTGTATAAGACCAACTCCGCGTCCGACCTGACCAAAGCTGTGGATATAGCTCTCGCCCCTGCGCAGCCAGTCAACAAATTCGATGCCCAGTTTGAAACTGGCATTGGTTCTTTTTAGGAATTCGCGCTGATCAATTCCCAACCCGATTAGCAGATTGTGAATTTGCGGAATGGTTGCCTCGCCGACCCCAACCGTCCCGATTTCGTCGGATTCGACCAATGTGATCGAAGCGCAATCGCCGAGAAAACGCGCGAGCGTCGCAGCTGCGATCCAGCCCGCGGTGCCACCGCCAGCGATAACGAACTCGAAACGAGGCACTTCGCTCATAGCAGCATTCCTGAAAAGAGGCGGTTCCGTCGGCCAAACCGACGGAACCGTTTATGCTATCAGAACTTGTAGGTGAAGCCCGCCAGGAAGCGGCGGCCATAAGTTTGATATTTCAGCCATGCATCCGGAACGCCAGCGCCGTTGATTTCGGCCAGTGTAGCCTGGCGTTCATCGGTAAGGTTTTGACCCTGAAGGTATAGCGACAGACCCTGCAATGCTGAACCTTCCTGGAAATCGTAACCGATCTGGGCGTCATAGACTGTCTCTGTCAACACGGCCTGACGATCAAGGCCGCCGCTGAACAGTGCAAAATCACCCAGGAAGCCTGAACGGTAGCGCATGGAGCCGCGGGCATTGAAGCCGGACTTTTCGAAGAACGCGGTAAGGCTGCCGACCCACTTCGAATATCCCGGGATGGTGCTAGCCCGCCCGTTGGCATCAAACGCCTTGGTTTCCGTATAGCCCAGTCCACCGGTGATTCCGAAGCCGCTGAGCGCAGAACTGAATATGTCGAAGGGCAGGGTACCCGCTAGCTCGCCGCCCATGATCCAGCCGCCTTTGGTGTTAACCGGCCCACTAAAGATCCCGATTGGCGACGATGGGACTTGTCCGGCAGGAAGCGGGAACCGCGAATAATCGAAGTCGGTGACGTTCGCCGAAGGATCGATATATTTGTCGAGGTGCTTGTAATAAAGCTGCAGGGCAATGTAGCCTTTGTTCCCGAAATACTTCTCGACGCTGAGGTCAAGTGCGGTAGCCATATATGGGCGCAAGGTCGGGTTGCCGCCGCCGCCGGTGTAAATCGGCGGAGTGAAGGAGTTGTTGACTCCAAAACCAACGATGTTGTTCATTTGCGGCAGGCGCGGACGCATCATTTGTTTCGCAGCCGCAAACCGGACCACCACATCTTCCGGGGCACGGAAGTTGAGGTTGAGGCTTGGCAGATACATCCAATAACTATCTTTAATAGTGGGATTGACTGCGCCTTTTGAGGTCACGCTCGTATGGATCGCCTGAATACCGATATTCCCGGTCAGGCCTGTGCTCCCAAGTTCGGCATCAAACGAAGCCATGGCGTAAGGCGTCCAGACATCTTCGCTGATGTCATAGGCCTGCGAAGCGCCGAATGGATTCGGCACATAAAGCAGTACATTGTTCGAGACGAGCGTACGCGGATCATAGGACAGGATTGGTCCGAAACCACGCGAAAGATTTACTGGCGCAAGACGCAGGTTAGCTGGAATAGCCGCCCCATTGACGCCGACTGGAGGCGTAAGAAACGCCTCGTCTTGAGTAAGGGTTTTCGTGCGGTAGGTATGGTCGACACCAACGGTAATCGATTTGATGAAGCCTAAACCAACATCCTTTTCAATCTCAGCACGGATTGCTTTCAGATCGTCCTTGCTTTTGCGGATTTTGTCATAGCCGGCTTGATTGGTTGCCCCGGACCAGCCTTGAACGTCGGTCAGGACCAGCGCAGGGCTATTGCCGTTAAAGTTGCTGGTGAACAAAAGCGCGTTGTCGGGGGTAAGCGTGTAGCCAAAGGTTCCGCCCCAGCTTGAAACAGGCCCGACCGACGTGTCGAGGTTGCGACCGAGGCCGGCAATTGTTTCAAGGCGATCTTGCCAGCGATCGGTGCGCGACCAGCTGACGTCGAGCAAGGCGCGGGTCCCGTTGTCATTGTCCCACGCCAAATTTCCGCCAAACGAATAGGTATCGTTCTTGTTGTCGGTGGCGTAGTTTTCGATGATTGGGCGCCCGGTCCATGTCGCTGAGGTAACCAGCCCGATGGGAACTGCACCACCGCTAGTGCCAAAGGTTGTGACAGTGCCAGGCGTGAAACCGGTCACTGTCGAACCGCAGCACAAGATCGGCATTTCAAAGCCTTTTTGATCGAGCTTCTCGTCGAAATGCGAATAAAAGCCATCAACTGTCAAAGTCAGCTGGTCGCCAAACTCGGCCTGGAATGTGCCATTGACGCCAAGCCGCTTCAGTTGCGAGGATTCTTCCCAGGTCTTGACACCGCTGATGCCGTATTGGTCCGGTCCATAACCACCATAGCCCCAAGCGTTCCAGTCATGTGTCTGATACGGTTCGTCCGAATAGGCAACCGAAAGGGCGATGCCCATTGTGTCGTCCGCAAACTGGTCAACATAGGCGGCGTAAACGCGGTAACCCTTGTCCTTGCTGGTTGGAATGACCTTCTGGTCAACATAGGTCCCTCGGGCGCCCACTGCTACTACGCGCTTGCCGACCTCGAGCGGACGGATCGTGCGCAAATTGATGCTGCCGACGAGCCCGCCCGCAGTGTGGTTGGCCTGCGCCGTCTTGTAGACATCAACGCCGGCCAGAATTTCGGACGGAAATTGATCGAACTCGACCGCACGGCTGTCGTTGGTGGTAGTTTGTTCACGACCGTTCAACGTGGTTGACGAGAAATCAGGACCAAAGCCGCGAATTGAAATGATGTTCGCGCGGCCATTGCTGCGTTGGGCAGCAAGACCGGGAAGGCGGGCAATCGATTCGCCGATCGAGTTGTCGGGGAGCTTGCCGATATCTTCCGCGCTTACCGATTCAACAACTGTCTCAGTCCGCTTCTTGTTCGCAGTTGCGCTTTCAAGCGATGCACGGAAACCGGAAACGACAATTGCGTCGCCTTCCTCTTCTTCGACGGGCGCGGCATCCTGCGCAAAAGCTGGTGCAGCAAATGCGGCAATCATCGCAGTACCTAGCGCAAAGCGGCTGGCACTGTGCGCAAGCTGGCGCGCAGAATTAAACTGGAACTTGGCCATGATTCACTCCCCTAAATGGTCCCATCCATTTTGTAATGAATAGTAACCGCTACGTTGATGCATCCAGACGCAGGCTCGAATGGATACAATTATGACCATGACAAAATGCGCGTCATGCCCCCCGTTGACCAGAAATCCACATACGTATTCAGAATATGCATTTCATGTTGTTGCAATTTGGCAACAGTTGTCGCGATTTATGCAAAGGATTTTGGCGATCATTGCGCCACCCATCTCACAGGCCTAAGATGCTGCAGAGAGCTGGGGGGGCGCTGACCGGTAATGGCAGGCAAGGCCACATCATTTGATATTGCGCAACTTGCGGGGGTGTCGCAGCCGACTGTGTCGCGGGCGTTACGCGGTAGCCCCGCTGTATCAGAACAAACGCGGCTCCGGATCGAAGCGATCGCGCAGCAACTTAATTACAAAGTCGACAAAAACGCGTCTAATTTGAGGCTGCAGGAAACCCGGACACTGGCGTTGCTGTTCTTTGAAGAACCTACACCTGATGAGACCGGCATAAATCCATTTTTTCTGTCGATGCTGGGCTCGCTAACCCGCACTTGCGCCCATCGGGGTTATGATCTGCTTATCTCGTTCCAGCAATTGTCCTCGAACTGGCATGTCGATTATGAGGATAGTCGCAAAGCCGATGGCATCATCCTGCTCGGCTACGGAGACTATGAACTGTATCGTGCAAAGCTGGAGAAGCTCGTGGAGCAGGGGACGCATTTTGTGCGCTGGGGCTTCGCGCAGGAGGGGCAGCCGGGCACAACAATCGGATGCGATAATTTTCGGGGCGGGTTGGACGCTGCACGGCATTTGATGCAGCATGGACGTCGCAAAATTGCGTTTCTCGGCGATGCCAGCAGTCATTATCCCGAATTCCAGGATCGCTATCGTGGCTTTTGCGAAGCCCAAGGCGGAGAGGGAATAATTGCGGACCCGAAATTGCAGTTTGATGCGCTGAACTCGCAGGAAGCGGGATATGAAGCCGCGCAAAAGTTAGTCACAAGTGACGAGAAATTTGATGCAATTTTTGCGGCTAGCGACACTATCGCGATAGGCGCAATGCAAGCCCTGCGGGATCGTGGAATCACAATACCCGAGGATGTGGCAATTGTGGGTTTTGACGACATTCCGGCAGCTAGTCTGACCCATCCACCACTGACGACGATCCAGCAGAATTACAAGCTTGCTGGAGAATTGCTCGTTGATGGCGTACTTAAACAAATCCGCAACGAACAGGTGCCCACCGCGTTGCTTCCAGCAAAGCTGATTGTGCGGCAATCCTGCGGGGCGCACTAAAACGAAGCGGCCTTATACGTATGCGTAAGTGCTGAACACGCCTCCTGCCATTGCGGCACTTCACTGTTTCTGCCAGCGTCACCCGATAACAACACCTTGGGAGAGGGTAGGCCAGTGGAAAAACCACGTCAGGGATTTTGGGGGCTGTGGAACATCAGCTTCGGCTTTTTCGGCATTCAGATCGGATTTGCCCTGCAGAACGGGAATATGTCGCGCATATTCCAATCGCTTGGAACAAGTCTCGACGATTTGCCGGCCTTGTGGATTGCCGCGCCGTTGACGGGGTTGCTGGTGCAGCCACTCATTGGTCACTTTAGCGACCGGACCTGGTTCGGAAGGTTGGGCCGTCGTCGTCCCTATTTCCTCGCAGGCGCAATTCTGGCAGCTCTTTCGCTGCTGTTGATGCCGCTAGCCGAAGTTCTGCTATTTGCGGCAGTGATGCTGTGGGTGCTCGATGCATCGCTGAATATTTCAATGGAGCCGTTCCGCGCATTTGTGGGCGACATGCTTCGTAAGGACCAGCATACCGCAGGCTATGCGGTGCAAACGGCTTTCATCGGCGCAGGCGCAGTTGTCGGTTCCGTTTTTCCCTATTTGCTCGACCATTTTGGCGTAGCCAATGTCGCACCGGACGGCCAGATTCCTGACACGGTAAAGTATAGCTTCTGGTTCGGCGGGATCGCTCTGTTTGCATCGGTGCTGTGGACTGTCCTTACGACCAAAGAATATAGTCCGGCCGAAATGGAAGCGTTCGATGGGCCTCCCGAAGACAGCGGCAGCACGATGCGGGCGCTGGCCGCCCGGTCCATGGGCGGCGCTGCTGTCTGGGTATTGGCAGGTGTTATTGTAACAGTTCTGGTTGAAATTATGAGCCTCGAAAAAGAGGTCTATCTTCTCGGCGCGCTGTTGGCAGCATATGGAATTGCAAGCCTGCTAGCGATTAATCTCGCAAAATCGGGGCGTGATAATAACGTGCTTTCGCACATTGTCGGTGATTTCTCCGGAATGCCAGACATCATGAAAAAGCTTGCGTTGGCGCAGTTTTTTAGTTGGTCGGCTTTGTTCATCATGTGGATTTATACCACGCCGGTGGTGGCACAATATATGTTTGGGTCTGCCGACCCGGCAAGCGCTGCTTATGGCGAGGGCGGCAATTGGGTGGGCACGCTTTTTGCTATCTACAATGGCGTCGCGGCGTTGGCCGCTTTGTTTGTTTTGCCGACGCTGGCGAGGAAAATTGGCAAGGTACGAACGCACATGCTGTGCTTGCTTGCGGGCGCCGCAGGCTACGCCAGCTTCCTGTTTATTCGCGATCCCAATTTGCTGATTATCTCGGAAATCGGTGTTGGCATTGCGTGGGCGTCAATTCTGGCGATGCCCTACGCGATTCTGGCCTCAAGCCTGCCGCAGAGTAAGCTTGGCATTTACATGGGTCTCTTCAACGTGTTCATTGTGGTGCCGCAGTTGCTGGTTGCCACCGTGATGGGCAGTATTCTCAAGACGTTTTTCCCAACCGAACCAATCTGGACAATGGCGTTTGCCGCGGTTGTCATGGCACTTGCGGCAGTGGCAATGTTACGGGTTAAGGAAGCGTCAGACTGACGGCGTTTCCTGCCCCTTCATCTCACTTTCAAGCCGGCGAGACACCGCTTCGGGTGAACCGGTATATTTCGCTAGTCGAGAGTAAATGATTGGAATGAGGACGAGTGTGATGAGCGTCGCCAAAGTCACACCGAATACGACAACGACGCCGATTGCCGACCGCGCAGCGCCGCCTGCTCCCCCGGCGATGGCGAGAGGTATTGCGCCAAACACCGTTGCAATCGACGTCATCAGAATGGGACGCAGACGCCGAGCCGCGGCCTGCTGGATAGCGTCGATGATTTCTTGGCCCTCATCGCGCAACTGGTTGGCAAACTCGACGATAAGGATGCCGTTCTTCGCCGCCAAGCCAACAAGCATCACCACGCCAATCTGGCTGTAAAGATTGAGAGTCATACCGGCCAGGGCCAGGCCGATTACCCCTCCGCCCACAGCCAGAGGCACGGTGGTAATAATAGTCACCGGATGAACGAAGCTTTCAAACTGCGCCGCAAGCACGAGATAGACGAGCAATATGGTCAGCACGAACACGACAACGATTGAGCCGCCAGTTTCTTTGAAGGCCTGACTTTCTCCGCGATAGCCGACCGCGAGTATCTCGGGTGATGCAGCCGCTTGCGCTTCGAGGAACGCGAGCGCTTCACCCATCGTGTAGCCGGGGGCGAGGCCTCCGGACAGCGTCACGGCGCGCAGCTTGTTGTACCGCCCCAGATCGCGCGCACCCGCTGTCTCTGTATATTTCACCAGATTGGCCAACGACACGAGAGATCCGTCACGCGCGCGAACCTGAATCGCGGCCAGATTTTCCGGGGACGCGCGATCCACCGCATCGGCCTGCACGATCACGCGATACTCTTCGCCGCGGTCGACATATGTCGACACCCGCCGCGAACCGAGCAGCGATTGAAGCGCCTGACTGACATCCGACACCGACACGCCAAGGTCGCCGGCCCGGTCCGTATCAACCTCGACCTCCATTTGCGGCTTGGTTTCCTTATAGTCGGAGTCGAGATTTACGATTCCGGGATTGTTGCTCGCCGCGGCCAATATGCGGTCGCGCGCGATGCTAAGCGATTCATAAGTCGAGCCTGCAATGACAAAATTCAACGGCTGACCCCGTCCACGTCCGAGCGACGAGCGCGCCGCTGCATTTCCGCGCACGGCGGGCAAGTTGGCAAGGATCCTGTTAACCTGCGCTACTACATCGTCGGTAGATTCTGTCCGCTCTTCCCAAGGCTTAAGGAAGATAATGAATGTACCGCTATTGAAATCGTCGCTTGCACTGAAGCCACCTGGGGTGCGCTGAATGATCGAACGAACGGTGCCCTTATCGAGCAACTCGAGCACTGGTTTCGATGCATCGAGCATATATTTATCCATCGCGGCATAGCCCGTGCCTTCGGGCGCGGAGATATTTGCGTTCAGGATTCCAACATCTTCGCTAGGTGCAAGTTCGGAATCGAGCAACGTGAAGCAAAAGGCTGCGATAGCCAGAAACGCACCAACGCCCAGCAGGGCAAACAGCGGCTTGGTGATAACGCGTGTGACCAGATTGCTATAAGAATTTTCGAGCTTACCGAAACGTTCATCAACCCAGCGCGCGAGCTTACCGCGCTCTTCATTCCGCAGCAATTTCGAACAAAGCATCGGGCAAAGACTGAGCGCGACAAAGCCCGAAAAGGCAATTGCGGCAATCATCGCACCGGCCAGTTCGCGGAACAACAGTCCGGTTTGCCCGGCCAGAAACATTACTGGCACGAAAACCGCGCAGACAACGATGGTTGTCGAGATAACCGCGAAGGCAACCTGCTTGGTGCCCTGCACCGCAGCGACCAAGGGCGGCTCGCCTTTCTCTATTCGATGATAGACATTTTCCAAAACAACAATCGCGTCATCGACCACGAGGCCGATTGCGAGCACCATGGCAAGCAGCGTGAGCAGGTTGATCGAAAACCCAAGTACCCAAAGCACGGCAAATGTCGCGAGCAAACAAATCGGCACGGTAATCGCCGGAATGATCGTCGCGCGCCAGCTGCCCAGAAAAAGGAATATGACAAGCACCACCAAAATAGCGGCTTCGGCGAGCGTTACCCAAACGCCGTCAATGGCCTTGCTGATGAACAGCGAATCATCAGAGCCAACGGTCATCGTCATGCCGTCGGGCAGCGTTGGTTTGATATCTTCAGCCAGTTTCTTGGCGCTTTCGGCAACAGCCAAGGTATTCGCGCCCGACTGCCGGACGATGCCCATGCCAAGCGCCGAATTTCCATTCAGGCGAAATGCGGCGTAAGGATTCTCCGGGCCGGTTTCGACCCGCGCGACATCACCGAGGCGCACCAGATAGCCATCGGTCCCGCGTGAGACCACCAACTCGCGGAACTGCTTTTCATCGGCGAAAGCACGGGTGACTCGCAACGTGATATTCTGATCGGCCGATTCCAAACGACCCGCGGGTAACTCAACATTCTGGCTGCGTAGCGCATTTTCAATGTCCGCCGGTGTCAGCCCGAGTGCTGCCAAACGGTCCGGTTGCAGCCAAATGCGCATCGACGGACGTGCTTCGCCGCCGATAAATACGCGAGCAACGCCATCGAGAGCGGAAAAGCGGTCGACCAGATTGCGGTCGACATAATCGCTCAATTCCAGACGCGACCAGCCCGGTTTGGATATGACGAGGAAAAGGATAGGCGATGAATCGGCGTCGACCTTGCGCACTTCAGGCGCGAGAACCTCTTCGGGTAGGTCGTCGATTGCGCCGCCGACGCGGTCCCGCACATCATTGGCCGCGCTGTCAACGGTCCGCCCGGGTGCGAATTCGATTGTGATTGATGATTGTCCGTCGCGCGAACGCGATGTCAGCGTCTGGATGCCCTCGATACCCGCCAGCGCGTTCTCCAGTACTTGAGTCACCCGCGATTCGACCACCGCTGCGGCAGCGCCGGTATAGTTGGTGTCGACCGAAACGATGGGAGGCTCGGTATCGGGATATTCGCGAACAGGCAGATTAAGATAGCCGACAATACCCACAAGTATCATCAATATCGCAAGGACTGCCGCAAATACCGGTCTGCGGACGGAGATATCGGAAATGCTCATATCAAATCGACATCAGCGAGTTTTGGCCGTGCCAGCGCTACCTTGCGCTTTTCCGGTGCGAACCTTCGCGCCTTCGGACAGCTTCACGACGCCTTCGGTAACAATCCGGTCTCCCGCTGCCAGGCCCTCGACAATCTCAACGAGATTCCCGTCGCGCCCTCCTGTCTTGACAGGCAATCTCTTGGCTTTCTGACCAGGGCCTATCACGTAAACGAAGCTGGTATCGCCTTCACGAACAAGCGAAAGTTCAGGCACTGCAGGCGCAGTACGCGCCTTTGACTCAAGGGTTACGGAGAGCAGCATGCCGGGCTTAAGCATCCCGCCACGATTGGGCAGCATGGCACGCAAAGTGGCTGTGCGGGTCTGCGGGTTTACGACTGGATCAATCGCCAATATGCGGCCGGAAGCCAGATAATCGGGGAATGCAGATGCCTTAGCAGTGACTGTCTGTCCAACCCTGACATTTGCCAGCATCGTTTCGGGGATTGTAAAGTCCAGCTTGATGGAGCTCAGATCACTCACGGTGGCGATTTCGTCGCCCGCGGTGACAACTGCACCAACCGAAATCCGGCGAAGCGAAACTTGCCCTGAGAATGGCGCGCGCACAACCCGATCACCGATAGACGCGTTGGCTTCGTTCACTGCGGCCCGTGCCGCCGATGTGATTGCGGTTTGGCTATCGAGGCTGGCATTCGTTGCAAATCCCCGCCGATGGAGTTCGGCAACGCGGGCCAGTTGCTGCTCGGCTTCGCGCACTCTTGCTTGAGCGCTGGCAGCGGATGCCGTTTCCTGACCTTGCGCTAGGACCGCTAGCATCTGTCCCTGCCGGACATAATCGCCGTCAGAAAAACCTAGGCGCGTTATCCGCTCTGTCACGGGCGCGCGAACCGACACCTGCTCGTTGGCGTTCGCTGTGCCAACGGCAACATAACGGTCGACAAACTCATGCGAATTTGCGCTCCCCAATGTAACCAAGGGAGCAGGGCGATCGCGCTTTTCTTGGCCCTTTCCGCAGGCTGCAAGAATCAAAATGAGGGGAAGTGCTAGGTTTCTGTTCATTGACCACCGGGGGAGAGGTTTATTCTTAAACCAATTGCAGGACTTTGTGCTCCTTGAATAGTAGAATTCACAATTATCGAATTTATCGATTACCGAGCGGGCGGAAAAGAATGACGCAGAGCGTTGTCAGGCTTGGCTTCGTTGCGACCCGCCATGCAATGCACCGGTTCATCTGTATCCTTCAGCATCAGTTTCATCGTGGCTACTGAACTTTGGTGTTCATTGAAAGCGCAGGATGTTCGATGTCAATAATAGCCGCAATGCTTCTGACCACCATAACGCCAAGCTTTGTCGTTGGGAACCTTAAGGAATTTGGTGATTGGGTTGTGGGATGTGACAACGCGCGCGATTGCCATGCCACATCATTACCAATCGACGAGGGAAGCCTTGAGCCATTGGGGGACGGCAATCTCACGATCTCGATTAAGCGCAGCGGTAATCCAACGGACCCGCCATCGGTCAGCTTTACAGCCGCAGGCGCGAGAGCCTTGGATGAAATGGAGGCAATAGATAGCCTGATGCGGAACACGCGCTGGATCGCGGTTGATGGTCAAAAGCTGGACATCCATTTGGGCACGGAAGCAGATATCTATGAACTTGATGACCGGACCTCTGAAATGCTCATCGCGGCAATGCGCGGGAAGAGCTCGGTCAGCTTGCTCGACCCGCAAGGGCAGCCATTTGCGACCGCGTCGCTGCGGGGTCTGGATGCGGTTTTCGGGTATATCGACCAGCGACAATATCTGACCGATACCGTTGCGGCATTAGGCCGCGCTGGCACAAAGCCAGTCAACGCTTTTACCGTCCCGCTGATGTTGCCAAGGCGCCAGGTCAGGGTCGCACCGAAACCCGAGATGCCCCCTAGTACCATAGACCACATGCAGTTAGCCCAATTGCGGGGGCTCGATCCGTGCCTCAAATATTCTTCCAATGCTATCCAGGAAAATCCGATCTATTACCGGTTAGACACCCTGAACACATTGATGGTCCTGCCGACAAGCTGTGGCGGTTACAACCCTTACCGGATGCTCTACATCGTCGATAACCAAAGAAAGGCACAGCCCGCTCGTTTTTGGCCCTATCAGGGACACGAGATAAAAGACGACTCCGAGCTATCCAATGTCGATTGGAACGAAGAGGCCCGATTACTCGGCAGTTTCGCACGGGGTAGGGGAATATCGGACTGCGGAGAAAGCCAGAGCTTTGCCTGGCATGATGGACGTTTCCTGCTGGTGCATGACGAACGCATGTATCCCTGCCGCGGCAGCACCGACTATATAACCACTTATGATGTCGAGGTCCTCATAGACTTTACTGTCAAACCCGTCCCCGCGCGGCCGCAACCTTCCGGGTATATCAGGGGCAACGGCAATTAGCCCCTTCAGGCATCGACATTCGGCATTGCTCTTCGCTTTCGCCACCACCCAAGCAATATCGCCAAAAGTGCAAATACCAAGGCGAAATCCTGGGCGACAGGCAGTACCATCGCAGCAAAAAACAGCAGCCAGTAGATTGCGCCAACCTTCTGGTTGCGCCCCGGATCTTTGTTGCCTCGCGCAAGCACAATGAAGCCTGCGACCACTAGCCCCAATGCAACCGGCAGATAAAGCCAGGTAATGATGAACAGCCAGAATGCGACACCCATAGCGTAAAGTGTCGGGCCAGCCTCAAAACCGAAAATCACGCAGCTATGCGCGCTCCCCTCATCAAGCGCACACCCTGACATTGAGGCAATAGTTGCTGCTGCGAAAGTCGATAGAAATGGCATCGCTGCGAACAGCACGGCGGTTCCGGAAGAAACGAACAACGCTGTAGACAGTTTCATATCGACCGGCTTTCTATCGATGTTGGTGAGGCCAGATAAATGTACGCAATCCCAATATCTCAGACTGGAGGCAGGCTTTGCTGTTCGGCGAGAAGGTCGCGTCGTTCAAGCAACAGTCCATCCCACTCGCGCGATAACTTACGCCTACGTTCTTCAGTCAGGGTTTTGTCTTCATCGAGGATCCGCTGGATATTTGCCACACGAGACCGGATCATTTCCAGCCTTTCGCGGATTGCTTTTCCACGTTGCTGAATTTTGTAAATGCGCAGCCCGTCGTCATATGCAGCACCAAAGGCAGGATCGGCACAAATGCCGTTATATCCGCGGCCGCGCAATCCCCAGCGATACCCATTGTCGGCGACGCAAAATGCGCTGGTCCCCGCGTCAAAACCCTCGCTATATCCGGCCACGTCGACCTCGCGGCCTTCCTTGCCACAGATCTTACTGACGCTTTGCAACCGGTTCATCCGGTCGGCATTGTCCATCGCAGCCGCATATCCGATATCATAGGCGCTATCGTTGATACAGCTTTCACGGGAGATGGGCGCACAGCTCGCCAACGAGCCGAAGGCGATTGTCAGGATAAGACATTTTGGGATTTGCATTGCGTCCTTGCCTTCAATTTTGACTGCGGATTTTTCTGTGATGGGCGCATTGTGGTTCGTCTTTGCGCGCACCGACTGTCAGGTTTTGCTCCTGAGGCCCCTATAATGACACCAGCCCGCGGGGAGGCGACGATATGCCCAAGCGGGTTGGCCAAGCAGCGCTACATCTTGATTTCGTAAAATTTCATCGACCCGAAAGGCTCCTGCCACAAGATATTGGCATGTCCTGTTTGAAGTACGTTACGCCGGATTTGCAGCTTTGGTACAGCAGGCTCAATGTACCGGTTCACCGAGGCTATGGCGGTAGCGCAAGCATGCTTTAGAGCCGATGAATGCGCGATATTAGCGTTCAAAAGCAGGGTTGTGTAAGATGAAACGAGGTTCAGCTTTTTCTTTCGGCAGGACCACTGAAATTGAAATTTAGCAAATGCGCGACACTTGCTGCGGTGGCTCTGAGCATTTTGGGTGGCGGTATTTCATGGGGCGCGTCCGCCGAAGCGCAGAGCTTCAGTGCCAAATCCGGGAGATGTTCGAATTACGACCCACGACCAACATGCACAGAGAGCTATCGTAACGCGACACGCAAAAGATTTGGCCTGCCAACGCTAGAGAAAATCCGCCGGCGCAATGGATATGCGGGTTCCAAAAGCGAATTGATCGTCACGACGGTTGCGTTGAAAACGGGTGGCGGCATTGCTCTTGTCTTGCAACGTGATCGCAACGGAGCGCCGATAGTCGAAATCAGGGAGATGGTCAGGAACGTCCGACGGTCTGGGCCAAAGCTGATCAGCGTGAAAATTCCCGAAGCGAATTGGGATATGATTGTCGCCAAAGGAAAGGCACTTGATCTGGTATACGCTACAGACGAGGTGCGCGTGTGTGGCGCGATATTTACGGTCGAGCTGACGGATGGAAGGGGTAACATCCGTGCGCCGGTTGGCGATAGCTGCGGTAATGAACCGCGAGGCCTGTTTTTTGAGGCGCTTGCCGAAGCGGCGCTGGCCGAGCTTCCCCATTGCGCGGCATTATATCCTGACGGATATGACGCGACACTTGATCGGCTGACTGCCTGCTTTGCGCTGAGTGGCCAGCAAATGGTGGCAGCTGAACTGTTCAATGAGCTGGAGGTGGATGATTTTTTTTGGAGCTCAATGGGCAGAACTGACCCATCGAAAATCCGGCTATTCTTTGAAGATACCATTACATTTTCGTGGCCGGGGATTCCGTTGATTCAGGGTGCTGAAACCGCGGCTGAATTCTGGGCAAGTGACTGGCTCTATTCCGTTGACCTGCAATATGACACTTTTCATGCAGAAACACCTGATCGTGTAAGCGTGAAGGGTTCGGTCATATTCGAGAAGCCCAAGGAGGAAGAAGGAATGAAAGGCCAGACCGGGCCGTTTACCGCCATTTGGCAAAGGGGTGCGGACGGCAAATTTCGGATGCACCTTTTTGAACATTTTTTAGGTCATTAGTCCTTTGGCGTTCAAACCAACAGCAACCTAAAGACCGGTACACGCCGGCGCTATTACCTCGACGCGCGTCAGCATGTTCGTTTCTGGCGCGAAATACAGCCAGACCGTCTGCACGCAGGTTGCCACAATCAAATGTGCGCGTTGCCGACCGCATTGAACCACTTTAGTTTTGGCTGGAGGTCGCGTCGGCTGGCATCGAAATCCACGCGAATGCATTGTCGTGATCGTCTGATCCAACGAAATGCCAGGTTGAACATTTTTGCTTACCTCGCTTGAGAGCTTCGTCGATGAATCGGACGAACAACCGGCGGCAGTGAGCAGAATTACCAAGCCGGTGAATTGCCTCAAGCGCAACATATGCTTCTTCGTCCGGTCGGAGAATTTTAAGGTGCCTTGCTAGCTACCGGTTCAAAAGTGCTGAGCGTGTAGCCTTGGGAACCATTTATGATCATGGTTTTCCCGCGGCATTCATAACCATTCTGGGTCCAGCTGTGGTTGATTTCATACTGCGTACCGTCTTTGTTTAATCGGCCATTATGATACCAAAGCTTTGCATCGTAACGCGCGCTATTGCGACCTGTTGTTTCGACGCCGTCACCGATGGCTTGAATCGTCACCTCCTGAAATCCGCCATCGGGATCGAAGGTTCGCGGCTTCAACTGTTTGCGATTCGCTGAAGCGTTTGCTTCAAGCTGCTTCAGGCAGGCCTTAAAGCTTGGCATTTTTTGACGAAATTCGGGTGTGGTCATGTAACCACTAGCAAAAGCAGCGTTGGTCAAAAATATCGTTAGCAGCATCATGCCACCTAAATAGCGCGAACGAGATCGGCTACCTGCCCTAATGACGACCGGACGTTGGGTTGCCAGATACATTTCGTCGACCAATTTGACCTGCATATCGATCCCATTTCATGACAGCAGCGCTCAGCGTAGTGTGTCATGCTCGGCGGGTCATTGCATCACATGTACCAGTACGTATCAAACTTGATCGATATATCTGCCTTGGAAGTGTGGCCGTGCCAGCGGCTATTCTGGCCAGGTTTTAGTATCAACATCGGGATGCTGGTTATTGCTAGACCTTATTGCCGCCGCCCATTCGGCTTGATCTGCCGTTGCCGTTTCACCCCTATCGACTAAATTGTTCAATTCGGCAAACCATGGCATCCGGCCTTCGATGCCATCATGCGAAACGGGTTTGACGTCCACCGGCTGGTCAAGTGAGCCGATGGTGATTGCGATATCGTCAGAACCGATGTCATCATAAAATAGCGGCGTTCCGCATTTACTGCAAAATCCTCGTTCGACATGAGCGGAGCTGCGCCACCGTGCTGCGCTACCTCGGGTCCACTGGATCTCCGACTTGGGCAGAGAAGCAAGCGCAGCAAACAGATTCCCCGATGCTTTCTGGCACATCCGGCAATGACAAAGATGGGGGTTTTCCAAGGATATTGATGTTCGATACCGCACCGCGCCGCATTGGCATCCGCCGCTTAAACCTGCCATCTTAGAATCCACGCAATTAAAAATATAATGGTGAGCCCTGCTGGGTTCGAACCAGCGACCTACTGATTAAAAGAATAATCAGTGGGTCGCTAAGCGTCCTTAACTGTCCAAAAATGGCAGAAAACCTAAACTCACCATCCATGTAGTTCTTGATATGTTCACTAGTATCCAGTACAAAATGTTACCTAAGGTAACAGGTGATTTGTGTCAAAAAAAGTTGGTCTTACAGATGCCCGTATCGTTGGATTATTACCACCGAAAATCGGACAAATCGAAATTACGGACTCAATCGTAGCTGGTTTGCGCCTGAGGGTCGGGGCGAGCGGTGTTAAAACTTATATCTTGCGAAAGCGTATCGGAAGCAAGGTTCATAATGTTACGTTGGGCAGGCATTCGCTGGGCTTTGGACTTGCCGCTGCGCGTCGTCGTGCGCGAGATTTGCTTACCGACATTGAGCAGGGACAAAGCATCCCCAAGCGGTCCGATCCCAATCGCGGATATGCCCAGGGAATTGGCACAATTGGCGAGCTATTTGAAACATATTTGACGAATGAAGTCATAGGGAAAAAGCGAACTGCGCGGGAAATAGAGCGAGTATTTCGCAAATATATTCTTCCGGAAATGGGCGACCGGATAGCTGATACGGTAACCCGCGGCGATGTGACACGCTTCATCGAGAAGATGGCATTTGGCCGGGGTAAGGAAACGCTGCGTATGGCGCGGTCAGTGCATCAGCATTTATCGAGTTTTTATTCTTGGGCGATGCCAAAGCTGGACCGATTACCGGCTCATCCTTGCAGGGATGCGTGGCGACCAAAAGCTTCTAAGCCGCGCGACCGTGTTTTGTCAGACTATGAACTCGGGCATTTGTGGGATGCTTCACTTGGCGAGGGGTATCCTTTCGGCACGGTGGTGCGTTTACTGATTTTGACTGCGCAGCGCCGCGGCGAAGTCATCAATGCGGAATGGGACGAATTCGACTTTGACGCAAATCTGTGGACTATTCCAGGCAGCCGGGCGAAAAACGGAGTTGCCAACATCGTACCACTATCAGCTCAAGCCGTGAGTATTATTGAGGAAATACGAGGTTCATTTGCATTAAGCTCTAATGAGTTTGGGTTGTCCGGTAACAGAGTTTTTCCGGCAATTGGCAATCCGGCTCATAGTACCGGCGGCATGCCTAAAGGTTGGCGAAGGATAATGGCTTCAGTGCTGCGCGAAACAGATCGTAACATCTTGCACTTCACGCCGCATGACATCCGCCGTACCGCTGCGACAGGCTTACAACGCTTGGGCGTGCCGCTGGTTGTGTCCGAAGCAGTGCTTAACCATCAGTCTGGAGCTGCCAAAGCCGGGGTCGCTGGCGTTTATCACCGCCATAAATATACGGTAGAAAAACAAGAGGCGCTAAGGTTGTGGGGCAATGAGGTTCAACGCATTGTCGATGCGCATGCCGCCGTCAAAAACCGGGGCTCCTCTTGGATGATCGCGCAAAGCTAAGTTCAGATCAATCATCGGAACTCGATGCGGCCCAGTCAACGCTTATCCGATCAAATCCGACTTGTGTGCCTTCGATTATGACCGACTTCGTTTTTGGAACTTCCACATCAGCACCGAAGTCGAGCACCCAGATCTTTTTTTCGGCAGTTTCAATTAAAAGTCCGCGACGGCTTTTGCGCAGATTTCCGGCTAGCCTGATCCTTGCGCGCCTTGACACTGAACTTCCCCTCATCAATTTAATGCCCACCGGTTTAGAACGTTTCGCACATATTCAGGCGTTTCGCCATTCAGCGGAATTCGTCCCAACCGTGAAACAGCCCCGGGGCCAGCATTATAGGCTGCGACTGCCAGATGCACCACGCCAAATCGGTCAAGCATCTGCCGCAAGTAGCTTGCTGCCCCTTGAATGTTAGATTGTGGGTCAAAGCGGTTACGCACACCTAATTCCTTTGCCGTCCCCGGCATCAGCTGCCCAAGTCCTGCAGCACCGGCACTGCTTACCGCCGTGGGATTGTATCGAGATTCTGTCCAGATCAATGCATCGAGCAGCCCGTGGGGGATTCCAAAGCGTGCTTCGGCTGCGTGAACGTCGCCCAGATAAGCTCGTCCGCTGAAAGTTTGATCGAAATTTTGCGGATATGCGATCTTGATACGGACGCTGGACGGAAACAACGGCTTCGCTGGCAAAATACTGCGTTGGTAGCGGGCGGTTGGGCGGCGACCAGTGACCGTGCTCGACAATCTGAAAATCACCCTGGTCGCTGATTCGATAACCCTGTTCAAGACCGGCGTTAACCGTTGAGGGCTGATCTGATTGCTCAACATTTTGTCCAGAAGGCGTGGAAGCTGCGGTTGGATGTTGCGAATACTAAGCCAAGCCCCAATGACCCTAAAAACAAGATATTCATTTTCCATTCCTTTTCGAAAACCTAGAAAAGAACATACAATGAACATTGACGGGACGGAATAGCTGTGGCTTGTTTGAGAGCGGAGGCGGCGCTCGGTTGCAGGTAGCAACAGCAGGACTTCAGCATGCCCAACAGCAATTTTATTCTCCAATCTTCTCTTGAGACCCGGGCGCGTCAAATCGTCAAAGCCCTTGGTGGCCATTGGTCGCGCAAATCAGGCATGTGCTGCTGTCCAGCGCATGATGACAGAACGCCATCACTGTCTATAGGTGTCGCAGAATCGGCAATTTTGTTCCATTGTTTTGCCGGCTGCACGAGTGAGGAAGTGCTTGCAGGCTTCAAGCGCTGCGGCGTCCGGCCCAGCGACCTTTTCGACGGGCAGGGCGGACAGATTGCCTCCATTCCAAAGCCATTTGGACCCGACGTCAATGCTTTGAGACTGTGGCAGCAGGCTGTTCCGCTCGCAGGCACGGTTGGCGAACGCTATCTTGCTAATCGATCGATACCACTTCGTTCATCCGAATTGCGGTTTCTGGATCGAACGCCATTGGGGCGCAAACCAGACGTCCAGTTCCTTCCTGCGCTTATTGCAGCTGTACGAATGGATATCGGCATAGTTGCTATCCAGCGTACATTTATTGAACGCGCCACAGCCTCCAAGGCCGCGTTTTTCAAGCCCAAGCGCGCGCTTGGGCAATTGGGCGCAGGTGCTGTCCGCCTTTCGGAGCCAGTCGAAGGCAGGCTGGGTCTTGCTGAAGGATCGGAAAGCGCACTTTCTGCGCAAATTCTGTTTGGCATTCCGTGCTGGGCCACACTTGGCAATGAGCGGTTCGGCATAGTCGCTATACCCGAAAGCATCACCGAGCTTCATCTGTTTGTAGACGCTGACAAAGGCGGCGAACTCGCTTTAAAGCGCGGGATTGAGGCTTATGCGCGCCCCGGACGAACGATCATTCCGCACAAGCCTGACCGTCCGGATAATGATTGGAATGATGAGCTTCGGGAAAGAGACGACAGCCATGCGGCTTCCTGACGGCAGCCCAGAGGGGAGGAGGCGGTTCGTTTTCTGAGGCCCGATCGGCATTCCCGCGAAGATCGTCGGCCTCGTTTCGGAGGCCAACCCCATGAACCAGCCAGCATTCACTCTAGAATTCTCACGCAACGAAGTCCCTGCGATCACCGCCGCGCGTAGCCTTGCCGAGGATCTTGCTGCCAATGTGCCAATCACGCGCAAACATCTCTCAGAGACCTTCACCCGGCTGACGGGAGCTACCGATGCGAACAACCGCTGGTCGCTTTCTGATGCCCATGCTTCAGTGGAGCTGGCGCAACTCCTTTACTTGCAAGCGACATCCATGATCACTCCGGGCAGCAACATGGCAGAGGCCTTTGATTGTTTCGACAGAATCGAAACCCTTACCCCAATCCAATATAACCGGTCCGAAGAGCAAGTCCGCTTTCAGCAATTCTCGACGCCACTGCGCCTCGCCTGGATCACGGCTCGGGCAGCCGCATTGTCGAGTAACAATCTCACTCTCGAACCGTCGGCCGGAACCGGCATGCTCGCCTTCTGGGCCAGGCAGTGCAGCTCCAAACTTGCGCTCAATGAAATCCATGTCCTGCGGCGCGATGCACTGCACGCATTATTCCCCGATGTACGGGTTTCGATGCACGATGGCGAGCTCATCGATGAGGTTCTGGATCCTGCGATCTGCCCCGACACGGTGCTTATCAACCCACCTTATTCGGTCGGGCTCGAGCGCGGCGAAGATGGTCGCACTGGTGCCCGGCATTTGCGTTCGGCCTTTGCACGGTTGGCGCCCGGCGGCAGGGCGGTGGCGATAATGCCTGAATGGTTTGATGTGAGTGTCTTTTTGGGTCGTTGTCGCTTTCCGCTCGCGGTGCGGCTCAATGTGTCGATGGACCGCGCATTCTCGCGTTCTGGAACATTGATCTCAACGCGTCTGCTAGTTTTCGACAAAGCGGAAGATGATGCAGCTGCTATCACGGCGCATGTAAAAGACGTGGTAGACCTTGTTTCTCTGGTCGATGCATTGCCTTTCCGCGGCGGTCCTTTAACACGCCCCGTTCTGCACAGACCGCTTCCCGCATCCGTGCGCATACTACCGCAAACGCATCACCGACCGGTGGCGCCAGTTCGACCGACACCGGGCGGCGGCGCCAAGCCCATTCTGCTAGATTTTGTGCCACTGGAAGAAGCGGCGCCGATAGCAGAACAAGTTGGACATTATCTGCCATATCGGCCCAGCCGAATTTCGATACCCGCTGCAATGTCGCATCCAACACCGCTTGTAGAGTCGGTTGCCATGGGTTCGATTGCTGCGCCCGTTCCCAATGTTCAACCGATGGTGTCGGCAGATCATATCGAGCGCGGGCTGTTATCTGAGGCGCAGCTTGAAACCCTGATTTACGCAGCCAATGCATTTGAACGAGATTTGGCGGGGTCATTTCAGCCCGTCGACAAAGGTTGTGCGCTGACGCCGGACGCAGACGGCAATCGTTACCGGTGCGGATATTTTCTGGGAGATGGCACAGGTGCTGGCAAGGGCCGCCAGGTGGCGAGTGTCATCCTTGACCGCTGGTATCGCGGCGAACGCCGCCATGTCTGGCTTTCCAAAAACGAGACACTTCTTGAGGATGCGCGCAGAGATTGGACCGCTCTTGGCGGACTGCCTTTGGACATCCAGCCCTTGTCGCAGTGGAAACTGGGCGGCACGATCAACATACCCGAAGGCATATTGTTCGTGACATATCCGACTTTGCGGTCCGGCCGCGCTGATGCAACCCGGCTTGAGCAAATCATCGAGTGGGCAGGTCTCGATTTTGAGGGTGTCATTGCATTCGATGAAGCGCATGCCATGGCAAATGCTGCAGGCGGCGAGGGGAGCCGAGGAAAAGTCAAAGGCTCCGAACAAGGCGTTGCCGGCGTGCGTCTCCAGAACATGCTCCCGCGCGCCCGTGTTCTTTATGTGTCGGCCACCGGTGCATCCGACGTCAACAATCTGGCTTATGCGACACGGCTTGGTCTGTGGGGACCGGAGACTGCATTTGCGACGCGCGAGAAGTTTGTTGGCGACATTCGTGAGGGCGGGATCGCTGCAATGGAACTGGTTGCGCGCGATCTCAAGTCATTGGGTCTTTATGTTTCACGAGCCCTGTCATTCGCCGGTGTCGAATATGAAATTCTCGAACATGAACTGACCGATGCACAGATATCTGTCTATGACGCGTATGCTGAAGCTTGGGCGATCATTCACGGCAATCTGAGGGAGGCATTGGAAGCGACGCGCATCGTCGATGCTGATAGCGGCGATACGCTCAACAGCGGCGCTAAAGCGGCAGCGATATCCATATTTGAGGGTACGAAGCAGCGCTTCTTTGCTCAACTTCTCCTGTCGATGAAGCTTCCGAGTCTTTTGCCAGCAATCGAGCAAAGTTTGCGCGACGACCATTCGGTGGTGGTTCAACTTGTCTCGACTGCGGAGGCAATGCTCAACCGGCGGCTTGCAGACCTGACGCCTGACGAGCGCGAGCATCTCGAGATCGATTTATCCCCTCGTGAATATGTGATCGATTATCTCAGTGGCAGCTTCCCGGTTCGGCTCATGCAGATCTTTGTCGACGAAAACGGCAATCCGCGGTCCGAACCAATGTTCGATGCAGACGGCCATCCTGTGCTGTGCCGAACGGCCATCGCGGCGCGGGACCGGATGATCGAACAGCTCTGTGCTTTGCCGCCGATCGCAACCGCATTGGACGCCATCATCGAATGCTTCGGCGTTGAGAAGGTGGCCGAGGTGACGGGGCGAACACGCCGTTTGATTGTCGGCGCTGACGGCAGACAAAAACTCCAATCGCGCACGCCCAGAGCCAACGTGCTTGAAACCCAAGCGTTCATGGACGGTGACAAGCGGATATTGGTGTTCTCCGATGCCGGAGGGACTGGCCGCAGCTACCATGCCGATCTCCATGCCAAGAACCAGCAGCGCCGCATTCATTTTCTCTTGGAACCGGGCTGGCGCGCTGATGCCGCCATTCAGGGCCTTGGGCGCACAAATCGGACCAACCAGGCATCCGCGCCCTTGTTTCGGCCCGTTACGACAAATGTAAAAGGCGAACGCCGGTTCATTTCGACCATCGCCCGCAGGCTCGATAGCCTTGGCGCATTGACCCGGGGGCAGCGTCAGACAGGCGGCCAGAACATGTTCAATCCCGCCGACAATCTTGAAAGCAGCTATGCCAAGGACGCGTTGAGCAGGTGGTTCGGACTACTGTTTGAAGGCAAATTGAGTGCTGTCTCACTCGGAAAGTTCGAAGAACTGTCCGGGCTTACGATTTCAGCCAAGGATGGCGGCATGGTCGAAGATCTGCCCACGATCCAGCGCTGGCTCAACCGAATATTGGCGTTTCCGATCCTGTTGCAGAACATGATTTTTGATGAATATTTGGGGCTGGTCGAAGCGCGCGTTGATGCAGCAAGGAGGGCAGGGACACTCGATCTCGGTGTCGAGACCATATTGGTTGAGCAGTTTGAAATTAAATCCGACAAACTTTTGCGTACCGATCCTGCCTCCGGAGCAACTACGCATCTCTTGGAAATCGAGATTGCAAAAAAGCTCAATCCGCTATGCTTTGAAGGACTCAATCGGCTGCACGACCTGCGGTCAAGCCGTATCAAGCCCGTGCTAAATTCACGGTCTGGACGGGTTGCGTTGCTCGTTCGCGCCCGAGGGCTAATGCTTGATGATGGTGAGCGGGTTGAACGTTTTGAACTGTTACGCCCTCTGAAACGCGAATATATGACCGGCGAGCAGATTGAAGAGAGCAATTGGAAAGCCGTTGGTCTGAGGAAGTTTGAACAGGCATGGCGAGCTGAAGCGGCACATAATGCAGTGACACTGAAGCATGATTGCCTGTATCTTGCCACCGGTCTGTTGCTGCCAATTTGGGACAAATTGCCAGATGATCATGTGCGCGTAAGCCGCGTTGCGGTCAAAGATGGCCCTTCGATACTCGGTCGTGAGGTTCCGCCTTCGCATGTTCCAGCACTTATGGATGCACTTGGCTTTGATGGACATATCCAGTTTGACATCAATGTTCTTGCGGATATGGTGCTAAAATCGGGAAAAGCGGTCCCGATCAGCGCACCCGAGAAACTCCAGATGAAGCGTTCGTTGGTCAACGGAGTGCAACGCTTGGAGTTGATTGGATGGTCGATCGAACGCCTTGAGTGGTACAAAGCGCAGGGCTGCTTTACAGAGATAATTCGCTATCGGACACGGCTGTTTGTGCCGGTAAGCGAGGCAGCTTCTGTATTGCAGTGCATCGCAGTGTAATTCCTCCGCACCCAAAGTCGATATTGTGCATTTTAGCGGTGGCCAGCGAAAGTCGGCTTTGTTGGACGTTGCCGACAATCCGGTATTGGGGCACAATTGGTGCTTAGCAGACCTTCGTTCATCCACTATATCAATTGCAGCTTCGCGCCCACATGCAGTCATAATAAGCGCCGGCTGGCTCCCCCATAAGCGGACATTGCATCAGCAAGGTTGATATGGTTGTTTTGTGGGACAATCCTGCCAGTCCGGTTTTAGGGATAATATCACGGTTATCCGACGCTTGAGGCTAGGCAATCATTTCAGCGACGAAATCAAAATTTCCGGCCGAATCGACAACAAAGCGATCGGCGGGAAACGCTTCGATACATGCAGTGATCGCTTAGCTTGCGCGTTGTCGAAGCGGTGTGGGAATGACTTCAAAGGATGCGTCAGTGCTGCCTTTAAATTCAATTTCCGACACCAAGCGGGCCCCATCGCGGCGACCCAGTTGGATGAAAATATCCACGATATCGTGCACATAATCGATCAGCTCCGACCGGCGCAATTCGACGCCTGACATGAGCGCCATCAGCGCGAGTTGCTCTGCGATTCCGCTTGCCGAGTTGGCGTGAACGGTTGTGATCGAACCTGGGTGGCCGGTACCGACCGCACGAAGCCAGCTCATCGCCTCGGCACCGCGTATCTCGCCCATGATGATCCGGTCGGGCTTCAGGCGAAGCGCAGCTTCGACCAAATCGGCCGGACTGACTTCAGCTTCGCCCAGACGTCCGCGCACCGCAATCAGGCCGACTGCGTTCTCGTGCGAAAGCTGGATTTCCGCTGTGTCCTCGATCAGGATCAGCCTTTCGTGCGCAGGCGCCTCCTTGAGCATTGCATTGAGAAACGTCGTCTTGCCCGTTCCTGTGCCGCCGCCAATAACGATCGTCTTGCGTGCCCGCACCGCAGCCGCAAGAAACTCGAGCGTGTCTCCGGCATTCAGCAACCCGGTAAGCGAACGGTTGACCGCTTTTTCGGTCAATGCCGCCTCGCCGACCCGTGAAAAAGCGCCAGCCGCAAAATAATCCGATAGCCGTAAATCTGAAACATTATGCTTTCGAATAGCGACCGCAATCGCACTGCGCGTCGCCGGAGGCGCACAAATCTGGATGCGCGAGCCGTCGGGCAAGGTTGCTGCGAGTAAGGGATGCTCGCGGGTTATGCCTTGATCTGATGTTGCCGCTATTTGCCGAGCGAGCCGCCATAATGATGCTTCGTCGAGCTGTTCGACGATATGGCGTTCGGTACCATGATCGGTCTCGAGCCACAGTTCGCCTGGCTTGTTTACGTAGAGATCAGTGACGTCTTCGCGCTCGAGAAACGGGAGCAATGGCGCAAGAAATGTCCCCAGATAGACGGGTGCATTCTGGTTCACCGCGTTGGTCCTACGCGGGTAAAGTCGAGATCGCGGGCAACAAAGATTCGGATCGCTGCGCCTTGTGGTGTCTTGATTGTCGGCGGAATATCGAGGTCTTTCGCGGCCTGTTCGGCAAGGCCCGAGGCCTGAACTCGATGAACTGACCACCACCGCCGACCCGCGTGTTGCCGCAGCGGTCGCCGCGTTCAAGCCGCCTGACAAAACCGAGAGCAGAATCGAACCCCCAAAACGACGTAAAAAGTGGCGGTTTACTTTACCAGCTACTCCGGCGCGACCGAGCTCATCGACTGCAGGGGATGCCAAGGCAATCGTCACACCATCGGGCCGGATGAGCCGGGTCCAGACAATGAACACGCGCGACGCGCCTTGGGCTACGCCTGATTCATATTGACCGATGACGCGGCTTCCGGCCGGAATGAGTACATCGCCGCCTTCGAAGCTCAACACATCACGCTGGACAATCGCACGTGCAAAGCCCGGCAGGTCGGAATTGAGCGCGGTTTCCATCACTGCTGCTATGATTGACCCCTGCGGGACAAGGCGGTTGAGCCGGGGCAACTGGAAGGCCTCTTCAACCTCGACGTCCTGCCGAGATACTCGCGCGGAAAAGCTCTCCGAATCGGAAAGCTGGGGGCCACGGTCGGCGGGCACGCTGGGCACGCCTGCGGTGCCTTGCGCTGGTGCGCCCGCTGGTGCCGGACCTGAAGTGCCTGACTGAGCGAAATCGACAATGAGGATAGGCTGACGCGCGCGTTCGGGTTCGCGCATCGGCGCAAGCCGCGAGGGCGCAAATGGCTGCGCGAACGGCGTGGCAGGCGATACCGCTGCAGGCGTCACCGGGGCGATAGTGGCCGCCGCTGCAAATGGCTGCGCGGTGACGGCGGCGGCTTGAGGCTGCGGCAACGGACTGGCGCTGCTTACCGCCGAGCCGTTGAGCGGTGGCAAGTCGGAACCCTGCTCAGCCGTGGCTGCGCGCGAGCTAGCCATCATCAGGAATACCATAAGGCCCAGCAGGCCCAACCCACCCGCGATTGCACTCGCCGGAATCCGTCGCGGCGCTCTTGCGACAGCCAGCGGTTTGATAGGTATATCTTCAGTCATTTTCCATTCCCGTCGGGACGTCGAACCGTGGCAAAGCGCTTGCCGTCGCGTAGCGTGAACGCGGACGCCAGCTGCTGGATAACTACGATGCGTCCGCGCATAGTGGAGTTCGCCAGCGCCTCATCCTTGCCCGGCTTGCCGACAAAGATCGCAGGCAAGGAGACATTCTCGTCAAATTCGAAATAGGTCATCCGTCCGTCATCCCATATGCGCGCCGGAAGTAACCCAGCGTCACCTTGCTTGATATAGTTCGAATTCTCGACGACGGGTCGTTGTTCGACGACGACTTCTGCAGTGAGCACGACCGGCGGCGGTGGATACTCGAAACGCACGACCCAAGGCGTCGATGAGCGGCGCGGCGCAGTGTCCAGTGCAAATATGTACCGGCGGCGATCGGTAACCACCGTCATATTGGTTTGCGCATTCTTCAGCAGGGGCTTGAGAAACAGGTTGCGCGCGCGTTTATTGGGCGTCACCTGCCATGCCTGCGCATCGCCGATGGCGACATTTTCGATCCGTTCGTCGGGTGCGAATTCGATCATCAATTGCCATCCGGTTGCGCCGGTGATGTTGACGATCTGGTCCGGATCCCAAAAGACCGTTTGCACGCGCGCGTCCGGCCCATTTTGCGCCTGAAGCGGCGTTGCCACCGCCAGCGCGCAAATCAGAAGCAATTTTCTCACTGCACCAGACCTTCGATATCGCGGCGATAGCGGGTTACCTGAAAGCCCAAGGGATTGTCGAAACGGTCGACAGCGCGCATTGGCCGCCCGTTGAAGCCAAAGCTGATCGCCGACACATAGGTATTGAGCGATTGGCTGCCGGTTGGGGTAATGCGCATGACATCGAACCGGACAATTGCCGATGAAGCACTGATGATCGATACGCTTTTGATAGTAACCGCAAGTAGGTCCCCACGACTCAAAGTGCGTAGCGGACTGTTCGGGTTTTCGCGCGACATCATTTTGACATAGGCCGCCGACACGTTGCGCGACGACATCAACTGGACAAGCCGATACATCAGCGGAAGATCGCTTTCATCGAATGTTTCGCGTGCACGCACATAGCGCGCTAGCTCCGCTTGGATAACAGCGTCATTTTCCGAAAGCTTGCCCGGTGTAATACCAGTCGCAACCTGCACAGCACCGGTTTGGCGATCAACCGTAACAACGTATGGTTCAACCGTTTTCAGCGGAAACAATATTAGCACCGTCAGCGCCAGAATGAACGCGATCGCTGTTGCGATCCCGGCGGCAATCCAAGCGATCTTGCGTTCGCGCAATACGGATCCGTTTTGAGTTTCGGCCCAGCTTCGTGCGCTCTCGAAATACTCTTCGCGTTCGTTCATGCGTCCCTCCGCGCGGTCGTGCGAGTCCGCCGCTGAGCGCGTGGCAGCGTGGCCCGGCGAGACGATGGCGCAGCGAAAATGCTTTCAATCTGTGCGCTTGCGTCGCGTCGCGCGCGGCTTCCGCTCGATGTTGCGTTGGATATCTGCATGAACAATGCCGCGCCTGCCATGGCTGGCGCTGGCCCAGCCTCGCGGCGGGCGGCACGTTCGAGCATTTGGGCGATGTGGACAGCGGATGACTGCTGCTCGGCTACGATGGGGGGTGACATTATACTCTCTTTCATAATGGGTTCTTGCGCTGGCGGGGCTTTTGCAGCCCCCGGCAGACGGATGCCTGATGCAATCTTGCTGCCTGCCCATACGGCGGCCAGCATCGACAAAGCGAAGATGACCGTGACCAGGCCGATAGGTGTGACGGCTTCGTTCTCGAAGCGTTCGGCCGCTTGTTCGGCCAAAAGGCGCGTAATCATGGGGTTGAGGATCGACAACTCGACCGCAGCGAGCACCAGCACAAACATCGGTACAAAAGCGGCAGCCGCCATTGCGGCAAGCCAGCGTGAGGCCATGCCCCGTGTCGCGTCGAAAAGAATGAAGCCAGCCATTACTGGCGTGATGGCCAGCAGCAACGCCAGTAAAATACGCGCTACAACTAACAGACCAAGGATCGACAGCGTCAAAAAATAGGCGGACAGGTTGAGTGTCATCGCCGCTGCCGCAGGGCCGCCAACCAGTGGCGATGCGATCCCCGCGCGTGTACGGTAGCCAACGCTCGCATCCTCAAGCCCGTCGAGCGCTGTCTGCAAACTCACGATCGGGTCCATGGCGTTCAACCCCGTCAACATTTCGCCTGCAAGCCGCACGGGCGCGCGAGCAAATGTGTCATAGGCAACCGCCTGCCACGCTTCCCATGATGTTGCCAACAGCAGGACGACGCCGATTTTGAGCGCAAGGCTGACAGCATCGACGAGCAATAACCCGCGACCTAGTACTAAACGGTATCCGAAGAATGCGACCGCTAACACCAGCAAACCAGTCAACGTAGCGGCAACCGGTCCGCCGGGTTGCGACAGGGCGGCGTAACCGCGCTCGACCAGTCCAAACGACTGACAATCGGTATCCGCCAGCAACCGCGCTGCGAGACCGGGTCCTTCTGGGGCAGCGCAAAAATCGGGTCTCATGCCGCTTCCAACAACAAAGGCAGCCACAGGGCGGGGTCGTCGCCAACCTCTGCACGCAGGCCATCGAGCATTCGCACCGTGCGCTCACGGCCGGACAGCACCGTCAGCAGATCAGGCTCAGAAGCAAGGTTCAACCGGACGACGACGCTGTCATTGCCGTGTTTGACGAGGAACGCGCGTGCGGTTTCGGGGATATTTCGCACAAGCTCATATTCATGCGCTGTAAGGCCAAACCCTTCGATATAATCATGTGCCTGCGCCGACGAATTGGCCATAAATATCTGCGTCCCGGCCTGTTCGACGATAGCGGACGCGATACGGCTTTCGAGCGCATCCGATGCCGATTGCGTTGCAAAGCCGACAATGCCGCCGCGTTTCCGGATGGTCTTTTCCCAGTCGCGAATCCGCGCCACAAACACGTCGTCATCAAGCGCTTTCCAGCCTTCATCAACAACGATGATTGTTGGCCGTCCATCGAGGCGTTCTTCGACGCGGTGGAACAGATAGAGCATTGCTGGCGACCGCAACACCGGCTGGTCCAAAATTGCCGTCATGTCGAACCCAATTGTCTCGGCCTCGAGTTCGAGCCCGTCGGCTTCGTTGTCGAACAGCCAGGCATGTTCCCCCGACGAATGCCAAGGCGCGAACCGCGCTGCGAGATCGCTGCCCGATGCACGTCCGCGACCCCTGAACAGTTCGGCGAGATACCGCATACGCCGGTGTTCGGCTGGACCTGCATATGCCGCATCGACAGCTTCCGCGATCCACGCCGACTCCTCGACCGTTGGGGCTATGCCGTTGACGGTCACCAAAGTGGCAAGCCATTCGGTGAGGAAGCCCCGGTTTGCCGGACTGTCTGGTAACGACAACGGGTTCAGCCGCGTCGCTTCACCAGGTCTCAGCGTGTCATAGACGCCGCCGATTGCGCGAAGGAAAATTTCGGCACCCCGATCCTTGTCGAAAAACACGATTCGCGGTGAGAAGCGGCGCGACTGCGCAAGCAGGAAGCCTAGGACAACGGTTTTGCCCGATCCGGACGGGCCGATGATAGTGAAGTTGCCGAGGTCGCCTCGGTGGAAATTGAAGAAATAAGGACCTGCAGATGTTGTCTCAAACAAAGTTACCGCATCGCCCCAGAAATTGCCTGATTGCTGCCCCACCGGAAAATTATGTGCACTCGCAAATCCCGCAAAATTGGCCGATGAAATAAGCGCACGTCTCGCGATATAACCAAAATTCCCGGGGAACTGCGCCCAAAATGTTGCCTCCAAGCCCAGATCTTCGCGCACGGCGGCAAATCCGGCCTCCGAAAGCATGGCCTGTGCCTCGCCGATCGCCACTTCAAGCTCGCTGAGCTGGTCGGCGCGGATCATGACGGTTAGGTGATGTTCGCCAAATGCCGCTCGCCCTGCGGCAACCTCATCCTTGGCGAGCACTAGCTCCGAGCGTAGTGATATCGCGGCGTCATCGGCCGAGCGCATCCGGCGTAATGCCAAATCCATCCGCTCAAGCGCCGGACCCCGGTCGATCATCGCGAAACTTTGCGTTACCGTCATCTCGAACGGCAGCCGGTAAAGGTCATCGAGCATTCCGGCGTCCGTATTGGCTGGATAGTCCTTGATCGAAAGAATGGCCGCAAATTCGGAAGGCTCGCCGTTCATCGATCCAAACTCGATTGCATCCGCACCGAAAACGATCTGACGCCGAGCCATAGCATGTCCCAGGTCGCCAGTCGGCAGCAGCATCGGCAGCGAGACGCCATTTACAAGTGACGCCAGAAATTCAAGGGGTTCCGAAGCTAGACCATTTGGCAGGTCATACGCAGAGAGCAATTTGGGTTGATATGGTTCGAGCGCCGAAAGGATTGCCTCTCGCGCCTGATTCAGCTGGCGCAGATCGGGCCCAGCCTCTCGGCTTCCTCCTCGCCCGCCGCCGAAAAGACCCAGCATTTTTTCGGCAATCCCGGCACGGCCAGCGAGCGGCCGGATGATGAGCGTGAGGTACAGGTCATTGACGTAAAGCCGCCGCGTGGCCAACCGGTCCTGCCAGGCACGGTCGAGCGACTGGCTGAACGGGTCATCGAATTTTCCTTCGAACACCGGCTCTACCGCACGACGAACGACATGATGCACCAATGCAAAGCGGGCCGATGCCACCGACAGCAGCATCGCGTCGCGCGCATTCTTTCGCGCCTCCAAAGTGAGCGCATCGATCGTTTCGAATGGCAAACCTTCAAGCCGGATGACTTGCAGCGCAAGTCCGTCGCGGGTGACTATCGTATAATCGTCGATCTGCGCCGCATAGGGCAGATGGTCGCCAACCGCGGCTTCGCCGCGTGCCAGTTTTTCACGCGCGGTAAGCATTAGCCCCCCATAAACGGCGGTTTTTAACGGGCGGCGTGCGGCGAAGCTTGGTCATCCACAACGCCATGATATGAGCATCGCGCAAATGCGCTGCATAACCGAGCGCATGGATGAACAGCGACGGCAACAAAGCAAGCGGCGTTTTGAAAATAAGAAACAACTCGGCGGCTATTATTCCGTTGAGTACGAAAAACGGATAGGTGACGCCCGCCACCATCTGCGGACGCGCTAGCGCTCTAAACAAAGGATCGCGGTTCACCCGGCCACCGAACGAATGCCGCCCACGATCGATGCTGCGCCGAAAAGGATAAACAGCCCCAACACGACGGTCGCGCCATATTTCCAGTTCACCCGGCCGGTCAGCATCATGAACCCGACCGCGGCGACCGCAATCACGGCAACGGCAGTGGCTACGTTGCCGAGCAGCGTTCCCTGCAGCCAGTCGACTGCGCCGGCAATCGGTCCCGAACCAGCCGGGTCGGGCGCCGCATATTGGGCAAAGGCTGGCGATGAAAACAGCAGCATGAGAAGGGCGCTAACTCGATATTTCATGGCTCGGTTACCTCGATAAAAAATGCATTTTCGTGAATGGCTGGAACAATCGGCGCGACGATCGCTAAGGCAGCCGCGGCTGTTGAACTTGGCGGCGGCTGCCACCGCCGCATTATTGTCGACACGTAATTTTGCGTCTCCCGATAGGGCGGGATGCCGCCATAACGAAGCACCGCACCCGGCCCCGCATTATAGGCAGCGAGGGCTAGCGGGATGCTACCGAACCGGTCAATCTGTTGGCGCAAATAGCGCGCGCCGCCGCGGACATTCTGCTCGGGATCATATGGATTGACGCCCAGTTGCGCAGCGGTCCCCGGCATCAACTGCATCAGCCCAAGTGCGCCCTTGACGCTGACAGCGTTAACGCGGCCTCGCGATTCCTGATGAATGACTGCGTGGACAAGACCTCGGGGCAGACCATAATCTTGTTCGACAAGATCAACATTGGCAACACGGGTTGCGCCAGTTGCTGGTTTTGCACCGACAACAACCCCGCTTGAGCGCGTCCCCTCATTAAGTGCAACAGTTGGACCATTATAGACAATTGCTGACCCAAACTCATCAATCTCAATAACTTCTGCGTGAACAGATGTTGTTGGTGTAAATAAAATCACAAAACTCACAAATAAATATTTATAGCCAACAACGAGTTTAATTAATTTAATTCGACAAATTATTTCAAAAAGTAACATATTTTTTACTGTAGACATTATTTGCGATTCTATTATCATTTCTTTGTTATAAAATTCACCATAAGGAATATTTTTTCTATGCGCTACATTCTTGCAAAGCTCTCGCTGGCACTGGTGGCAACATCCGCCACCGCGCATGATTTCTGGTTGCAACCTGACAGTTTCGTGACTGGTGCTGGGCAAAGTGTCCCGTTTACCATCCAAGTGGGCCATGGCGATGACCGCGACCGATGGGCGATCGATCCTGCTCGAATTTTGATGATGAAGATGGTCGGACCCGGCGGCACCGTCGATCTGCGTCCGACGCTTGGTAAAGCTGGGGACGACGCTGACATTACCCCTGTATTCAGCACAAGGGGATTGTATGTGGTTGTAGTCGAAACAAATCACGCCGTGTCGGATCTTCCGGCTGAGCAGTTTACCGATTATGCCAAGACCGAAGGTTTGACCCCCGCGCTCAACGATCGCATCATAAACAAGACGACTGCGAGCAACGGACGCGAAATTTACAGCAGGCGTGCGAAATCGTTGATCCGCGTCGGCGCCAGTGGTGGTCCCGCCGATCCGCGCGCAACGCGGGCGATTGGCCTGACGCTGGAAATCGTCCCCGAACGCGATCCTTATGTGCTCGGCAAGTCGCGCAACCTTCCGGTTCATGTGCTTTTTGAAGGAAAGCGCCTTCCGGGCGCAACGGTGAAACTGACCAATCTTGAATCGGACGAAAAGCCTATCTCTGTCATGAAAACCGACAAAACTGGTCGAGCCACATTTCGTATCCCCGAAAGTGGCACATGGCTTATGAATGTCGTGTGGACCAAGCCCATCTCGGGGCGTCCCAATGCAGATTTCGATACTATATTCTCCAGCCTGACCTTCGGACGCGGTAGCGGCACGAAAAACTGAAATATCCGGAGCGACGCGACCCAGTCGCTCCGGACTCCCCCGATCCTATTTCACATCGGTTGGTTCGGTGGTTAAGCTAAGCGGTATGATGTCGCCGTCTTTTGGTTCGATCGCCGTACCGTTAGGATCGGTGCGGAACGCTGTCCCGAAAGCCACTCCGAAGGTATCTTCTTGGACCACCGTCGTTGGCGGCGGGGGCGGCGGGGGTGTCGTATTATCCGCACCCCCACCACACGCAGCAAGCGTCGTTATCGGAACTGCGAATAAGAGGAGATTAAGGCTTTTGCGTTTCATAGCTTTAGCTCCTTATGGCTGGGTTTGCGGACGGGGAGCGCCGCGCAAAGGAGCGTTCAAATACGGGAACGCGTTCTGGATATTGGCTGCGTTACTCGGCGCACCATCCGTGTAGGCAACCGTACCAGTCGGTGCTTGTGCAGGTGTGCACAGGCCGAGATTGGTCGGCGTACCCGCAATCGGAACAGGGTGACACAGCCGCCCCATGGCTACGCGCAAGACAATATCGACAACGTCATCGCCGGGCCTGCGTCCATTGGGAAAGCCTGCCAGATCGTCAGCCACAACGCCCAGTGTCTTTTGCGAAGCCTGTGGTGTCGGATTGACTGCCGTGTTCAATCGCAACATTTCCGAAGCGGTGACCGTGCTTTGCTGATTCAACGTCGCAATACCGGTCAGGAATGCTGCAACCAGATCATTTCGCGGAAAGTTGGTCGGTGCTAGGTTAGTGAACGATGTCCCAAGCGTTGTGTTCACCGGCGCGCGGAAAAGCGCGTCGAGGATTGCGGGGAAAGTCGGATTGGTGACGTAAGTCGCAAGCGCGCCATCTTGTGTAGGCTTGGCCGCGTTGAACAAATCCTTCTCGGGCAATCCGATCACAACTTCATTCACCAATGGCATTCCGAGCCGCGAAACCTGAACCAGCGCACCGCCCTGCAGATCGCTCATGCGCGTATTCGGGGTCGGCCGAAGCAAACGCGCTTGTGGCAAGCTGGCCGTGCTCCAAACGCCGATGACGCCATTCCCCGTGCCCCGAAGGCAAGCAATAGGGATTTCAATCGCCAACGAGGTTACATTCTTTTTCCCGATCAGTTCCTGATTGTCCTGGCTCTGCGTGATACCACCAGGGAAAGGTGCGCCGCTGCTGTAAACCGGATCAGCCGCGCCCTGGATCGGAACAAAGTTCACCAGATCGAAAATTGGGCCCAGATTGACCGCAAAATATTCGGCGCGCTGGCCTGCGAAAACCCGGCCCTGAGTAGCACAGCCCGGGATTGCGACATTGTTATAGACAAACTGGTTGGCATAAGCCGGGTAGTTCGGGACCGATTTGTTGCCGGCATTATCGAACGGCTTGACGAAAGTGGAGCTTCCGCCGCTGGTTAGCTGTCCACGCGCGCCCAAGCGCTTGTCTCCGGTGATTTGCGTTACAGTGTAAACTTCGCGCTCGCCAAGATCGGCGTCGGTCGCGCTCGAAATCGGACCAACATGGCGCAATGCTATCGACTGGTCCACGCCGCCAACATTCAGCGTTATGCCTTTGGGGCTGCTCAGCTGATTAGAGAATTTAAACTGGTAGGTCAGGTCTTCCCGTGCGTCGCCATTGCTGTCGATATGAATTTCATAAACGGCGTCGGGGTCCATCGTGTAATAATTCGGTCCGTTGCCCGGACCCTGGTCCGGCTGAAAATTTGAGATAATCGTTACATAGTCCTGACGACCGGGCTCGTAACTGCGAAACGCATATACGTCGGTATTGTCGACTTTAGGAACTTCCGTCACCCCGGGAGCTTCCCGGTGGCTTGACGCAAACGCAGATGAACTTGCACAGACTACCAGCGCGATGCCAGTACTCACTTTCAACAAATCTTGAAATTTCATATCACTACTCCTGAACAAGAACCCGCCTACGTCATTTCTCATGGTTCGTTATTTTGCGTTAAACCGAGGCTTGAGAGGGATACGCAGTGAGCGGGATGAACGGGTTCATCTGTAGCGCTCGTTTCACCGCTAAATTTGTTCGCTCTATCGTATGAGCAGAGACTGATGTCAGTCGGTCGACGTCTGCGGACGTTTAAAAGTGGGTTTAGATGCAGGCGAAGTTTTTGCTCGCAGCAAATCTTCCCACGTCCAATCACTGACCGCAAACAATGGGTCGGACTGCGGCTCGATAAGTTGCTGCCATGTCCACTGGCCCGAACCGAACGCCAGAAATGTCGTGCTGCCATCGATCACAATTGGAATCAACCTGGGGCCCGCCACTGGCGTTTCGAGGCATTCCAGCGGTAATTCGGCCAGCGTGCTTTCAATACGATCGCGGACATTCCTGAGCGGTGCGTCATCGGCAATCGCAGTATTACTCCACTCTGCATTCCAGACCACAATCGCTTCGGAAATAGATCGATCCGCGCGCGGCACCATGTTAATTTCTGCGGGCACAGTTGGGTCACTTGTCAGTTGCGTCGTAACAACATCGATCGGCGAGCAGACTTCGCCCTCGGGATCCCCTTCGGCGCTTTGCTGCTGCTCGGCAAAGGCCTCTGCCGGGGTCGTCGAGATTGGTTGGATGTCCTGAACGATTAAAGGCGCCTTTACCGGGATCAACGGCTCGCTTGGCGCCGCCGACACAGAAAATACGGACAAGCTTCCCTGATTTTCGCGCGAGGAAGCGACCTGCCGAGAAAGCACAAGCAGAACAATAATGACCAAATGGGCCAACAAAACCGATGTAAACAGCAACGACTTGCGGAATGCTGCTACCAACCCGTCATCTGTTGTTCGATTGGCTGGAGCATCGGGCATCGCGCCAGGCTTAAACGGGCGCTGTCGCCGACACGTGCGCAACGCTTGCCGGAACATATTCCGTGAATAACAGGCACCCGCGCTCCGTTGTCATCTTATTGTGCACTGCACTTGCTGGCACCCGGAGATAATCTCCGGTACCGAAAATGCGTCCGGCCACGTTCAAGTCGCCCGCCACAACGAGGATATGCTCATCTTCGTCAACTGGCTGATCATGCTCGTCTTCAACCGCGCCCGGATTGCAGCGGATAAGAATGGCTTTGTCTGACCACAATATTTTGGTTTCAATAGATGGTGCATATTCCTGCCAGTCGCCGGACTGGCAATTTTCGACAAATACATCCGCCAACGCAGCGTTCTCTTTTGCAACGGCGCCAGCTATCCGGCTCCACATGTCCTTGACTGGGATTTCAATCTCGTCTTTCCGCTGCAATCCACTATACAGGCGCTCGACTGAAGATATCTCTTTATCGAGACCCGTATTGAACAGCCTTTCACGCGCCACACTATCGCGTTCTTCCGGCGATAATGATCCCAGCACATAGCCGATGGCCTTATCTTCAATTGACATTTGCTCGTTATCCATGACTTCAACCCTTAATACGCACCGTACCCGCTTATTGGACGCATAAGCAGAGTAGCAGGCCGGAAAGTTTCCTTTTCAGACGTTCATATATTTTTTCAAGGACGCTGTCGCGCGCCGCACGCGGCTTTTAATTGTGCCAATTGGCGCACCTAGGTGGCTCGACAGCTCGGAGTGGCTCATCCCATATGAGTACATTGTCACTATTGCTATAAACTGCTCTTCGGGCAACTGCGCCAGACATCGGACGAGCTTTGGATCCGAAGGCTCGCAAGGATCGGCGGCAACTGCCATAATATCCACATCCAAAAGTTCGCGGTAAGGTCGACGTTTGCGAAAGAGATCAAGCGCAACATTACGGGCAATTATCGATATCCAGCTTTGTGGCGTACCCAATGCAGCATCAAACTGTGCCGCCGACCGCCAGATTTTTACAAAGGTTTCCTGAACGGCATCCTCGGCAAGAGATGCGTCTCGTAATATTCTGAGCGTAATAGAGTAAACAAAGTTGCAATTTTCTTGGTAGAGATGTTGGAATGCTCTTTGATCACCCGCGGCAATCTTAGAAAAAATGGAGACTTGGAATAAGCTATCCCTACATCTTGTCTGTGTTGTGTCATTCGATTTCGGCATTATTTGCCAAGAAGCATCGCCGTCCTGTGGATCAGATATGGTGCTGAGCCGATAAGCTACATCGTCGTTCCCTTGGGTCATCTGGTCAATTTCCTGCAACGTCAGCTTTCAGCTACGATAGGGAATGCCGTCGGGATGCATTTGAATGGATTTTAACGAGACCTTAATTTTATTTGCTTGGTCTGGCCCTTCGAAATCTCCGCAGGTCGCCTCACGTCTTATTCAGGGTGCTTAGCTTACCGGGCTCAAAGTTTGAATCAGCCGCGGCTATCAAGAAGGTGTATGGCTTTGCTAAGCTTCCGTTATCTTCGCTAAGCCTGCTTTCCAGCGAACTCTTAAAGCGACTGCATTTTATCGCAAAAAATTTGTTTAGGCATGGATGAAATTCCGGGCTGCCGGCGTTGCCACTTTGCAAAGCAAATTCAAGGAGACGAAATATGCACAATCTGGCCAAAGCCTTATTATTTTCCGTCGCAGCGGTTACCGCAGCCACTGTTCATGCAGCACCATTCGCGGACGGCCCGGAGGATACAACAGAAATCCGTAGCGAACCGATTGCCGGGCTCTACATTAAGCCCTGGTATGCCTATTTGGCTGATGTACGCGAAGCCGAGCAGGAGCTCGGAAGCGACCTGCGGGGCGCTACTGACGCGGAAGACCAGCGCGACGCATGGGAAGAATATCACCATGAGCTCGTCGATGCCGACAAGGACTATGTAACAGAAATGCGCGAACGCGGCTACCGTGCCGGTCGCGTAACGGTTGGCTGACCCACCCATCCCTTTGAAAGCCGACTGATACTGGCGGGCGCTTCGGCTCCCGCCATTTTTTTGTGCTGTTCTTTTAAAACCGGGAGGTGAGAATTACCGCCAACCCTTATCTGCGGCGGCCTTCTCGGCAGCAGCATCCATTGCCTCACCGGCCATCATCGCCGCCGCTGCTTCGGCCAGCGCCCCGGCAGAAGCCTGCCGGTATGCGCTAACACCGTCACCCGCAAGCGTTTGCTTCAATTGCCAGTCCTTGCCCATACGGCATGCTAAGCCGTCCAGCGAGGCGCTTTCGAAGGTCCGGCAATAGCCGCCGTTCTTTGCGGCAAAGCTGGTGCCGATGCGGACTTCTGGATTTGTGCCTTGGGTTGATGCAAGCTGGGTTTGCAGCGCGTCGGCTAGTTTGCCTGAAGCAACCAATACGCCGCCATCGTCACGCACGTATCCGGCATCGCGGTTAAGCGCCGTCCCGCCAATGATCAACCCGACGACCAGCGAAGCAGCTATCGCGCCCCATTGCATCACCGATTGCCGATACCAGCGGGCGGTTTTTGCGTTGCGATGCTCTTCAAAGCTGCTGACATTGCCCGATAGCAAAGCCGCGAGACGGTCGGGCACTGGCTCCATCGCCACCGGATCGAAGTGCGCCGATAACCGCGCGCGCAGCGTCCGCTCGGCCTTGACCGCTTTCGCCAGCGGAGCATCCTTGGCCATTGCCTTTTCCAAGCGCTTGGCGCTCACAAGATCAAGCTCGCCATCGACATAGGCCGCAATTGTGGCGCGATCAAAAGTCATGCCGCTTCTCCCAATTCGCGCACCAGCGCCTCGCGCCCGCGCACTAGCCGCGATGTCAATGTGCCCACCGGCACTTCCAATATCTCTGCCGCCTCACGATAGGCATAGCCTTCGACCAGCACCAGCATCACTGCCTCGCGTTGCTCATCGGGCAGCCGTGCCATCGCCTTGTCGACATCGCCCAGCTCCATCGACGCTTCCATCCGTGCGTGGCTGTCGTCTGCGATTTGCATCACACCGTCGTCGATATCGGCATGAATACCCCGCCGTGCAGCCGCCCTTCGGTTATCGATCCAAATATTGCGGGTAATCCTGTACATCCAGCTATCCAGTCTCGTTCCGGCCTGCCACTGGTCGCGCGATTTAAGGGCGCGTTCGATTGCGGCCTGGCACAGATCATCCGCGTCAGCGGGATGCTGAGTCATTCCGCGCGCAAACCGGCGTAATCGCGGTAGCAGCGCAAGCAGTTCCTGTTCAAATGCCATTCAATTCCTTCATGGCTATATGGATGAAACGACGATGCAGATACGTTTCATCCCTGTCTTCCGAAATAATTTGGGTGACAGGTCGCATCGGACAGGATGAAAAGCAAGATTATGAAAAGGGTCGCACCAGCCATGCTCGCATCTTTGCTCGCAACAGCACTTTTCGCAGTCGCGGCAGCGGCGCAGGTTGGCTTGCCGACTGGCAGCTTGCCGCGGGTAAAAGTACCTGGAAATCTCGACCTACCTTTAGATCTGGAAAAGATAGGCTCGATGTCGATACAGCAGCTCGGGCGTACGCTCGAGCAGGCGCGCCTTGACCGGCTCACCCGCTTCGTTCGCCAGAACCGCGACGCAGTGGATTATGATTCAAACCGTTACCCCGCCGTGCTCGGCGAACTGGTGGCAATCGGCGTCAGTGATGACGCTATCAAGACAGCACAGGCTGCGGGCTTCGCCTTGCTCTCGCGCGATGCCATCGAAGGGCTGGACCTCAATTACGTCCGCTTCACAACCCCCGCCAAAATGTCGCTCGCCGAGGCCGAAAAGAAACTCCGCGCTTTGCTCCCCGATGCCGAAATCGACGCCAACCATATCTTTTTTCAAGGTAGCGCCAGCCCTGCGGCCCCTCTCGCTACGACGGTACTCGCCAGCACCTCCACCAACGCGTCGCTCGGCATCATCGATGGCGGGGTTGCCGACCATCCTTCAGTTCGCGGCCGTGTCGAGCAGAACGGCTTTGCCCCCGGCGCGCCGACGGCGAGCAGCCACGGCACCTCGGTCGCCGCGTTGATGATCGGAAATGGCGACATCAAAGGCGCTCGTTCGGGAGCGAGCCTACTTGCCGCTGATGTTTATGGCACGGCAAAGGCGGGTGGCAACGCCGCGGCCATCGCCCGCGCGCTTGGGTGGCTCGCTGCGAGGGGTGTTTCGGTCGTCACCATCAGCCTCGTCGGCCCGCACAATGCCCTCCTTAAAACCGCAGTCGCGGCAGCACAGCGTAAAGGCGTCATAATCGTCGCGGCGGTCGGTAATGACGGCCCTGCCTCCCCGCCAGCCTACCCCGCATCCTATCCAGGGGTGCTTGCCGTCACGGGAGTAGATGGCAGAAACCGTGCGCTCCCCGAAGCAGGCCGTGCCGCACACACCGACTTCGCTGCACCGGGCGCAGATATATTCAGCGCGACAGGCGCAAAGCAAAAGGCCCGCGTACGCGGCACGAGCTTCGCTGCCCCCCTTGTCGCCGCGCGCCTCTCCATTTTATACCCCCGCCAATCAAACACTGCCGTCGAACCCGCTGTCCGCAAGCTAATGGCCGAAGCTGTTGATCTCGGCAAAAAAGGGCATGACGCAGTCTATGGGCACGGCTTGGTCTGCGGGAAATGCGGGCGATAATCTGCCTTTTGTAAGCCATATAAAATAATAGTCTCCCTTCGACGGATGAAATCCCGCACCCCCATCGTTGTCTCTACATGCAGGCAATCATGCCACTGCGAAGAAGGAGAACGAAAATGAAAACCACTTTCAAACATTCGATCATTCCGGCGATTGCGCTGGCATTCGCCATCTCGACCCCCGCCTCGGCACAATTGCTTGGCGGCAGTGGTGGTGGCGGATTGATGGGTGGGCTTGGCGGCGGTCTGGGCGGCGACATGACTGGCCCGATTACCCGCACCACCGGGAGCGTTACCGGCGATAGCACCGGCTCGCTCAGAGGCGAAAAGCAGGTCGACCGCAAGTCGGGTCGCGTGCGTGGCAGCGGGCAAGCCCAAGGCAGCAGCAACGGTTCCGTAACTGGCGGCACCACTGTCCTTGACCGCAGCGTCAATGGCGCCAGCAGCGGTTCGGCCAATGCCTCGAAAAGTGGCAGTGTTGACGCACAACTGATCGGCACAGATACCGTCCGCGGTGCCGCGCAAGATGGCGTCGGTCGGGCGCGCGGCGCAGTAGATACTGTACGCGGTACGGCTAGCTCAGCCGCAGGAACCGCGCGTTCGGCTGCTGCTAATGCTGTAGGTAGCACATCGGGCACTGGCTCAATCGCCGGCAGCGCAAGCGGCATGGGAGATGGCATGGCATCGGGCAGCCTCGGCCAGCTAGCCGCCTCCGGAACGGCAGCCGCCAATAGCGCAGGCATGTTTGCGATTGAACCGGGCATGCCCATCGAAGACGCGCGTGGACGCACAATCGGTTATGTCCAGTCGGTCAAGCAGACCAAGCAGGGCGTGGTTCAGGCGGTAACAGTCGAAACCGGCAACCGTCTCGCCACGCTCCCGGCCGCGAACTTTTCGGGTTCGGGCGAGGCTTTGGTGACGGGCATGACCAAGGGTCAGCTGACGTCGGCGGCAAAGCAGCAGGAGGCGGCTCCAGCTAGCGGCCCGCAAACTGAGAGCAGCACGCCTGCAGCCCAGAAATCTAGCGGCAACCGCTCACGCGAAGCCAATAATAGCAAAGAACGCTAAACCCACCGGGTGATCACCCCAAACTTGGCAGGCCGGTGGCATTTCCGGCCTGCCGTCTTTTCAAACGTTACTACCGATCCAGGTTTAGCGACGGGTAAAGGGCAACTATTCATCGATCCACGCACGGAAGCAGACAGTCCGCTCCCGGCCCAATTTCTGCCGTCAATCGTCAGAACTCGAGCGGGTGAACGGATGGCAGCTATTAGGGAGCAAGTTATTTCGAATGAACAGCAGCAATGTTAGCGGAATCAGCGCCTTCTCCCGCACCGAGTCGCTTTGTGAATGTACCACAGCAATCGGGCATATCCGTTCCCATCAAATTTTTTGCTAACACTACGAAGCTCGTGACCAATTTGATTGGGAGAGGAGAGGGCGCTTCGCGTTTTTGAGCTTTGATGTGCCGAATGGCGGAGCATCGGCTCAAGCATCAGGAGTGTTATCATGATCCAGTCAATTCCATTGAACAAGCTCGTTCCAAGCCCCCGAAATGTCCGCAAGCATACAGACCCAAAAGCAGACGCCGAGCTAAAAGCCAGTATCGCAGCCCAAGGGTTGTTGCAAAATCTCGTCGTTCGGCCCGCCAAAAAGGGATTGTTTGAAGTCGAGGCTGGTGGTCGCCGCCGCAGCGCACTTTTAGCCCTGGCGGACGAAAAAGTCGTTGCACGCAACATGCCGATTACGTGCCTTGTTGTCGGCGGCGATGAAACAGCGATCCGCGAAGTCAGTCTTGCCGAAAACTTCCACCGTCTCGCGATGAACCCGGCAGACGAAGCCCAAGCATTTGCCAGCATCATTGAATCCGGTGCAAGTGTTGAAGATGTAGCGCGCCGATTTGGCCAGACGATGCGGTTTGTGGAAGGCAGGCTGCGGCTTGCATCATTGGCGCCGGTCGTTTTCGAGGCGCTTGCAGCCGGTGAAATCACGCTCGACATTGCCAAAGCATATGGTGCTACGTCAGACCAGGCTGTGCAGGAACGCGTATTCGAAGATGCGTCCAAGGCTTGGTACGCTACGTCGCCTGACAGCATCCGCAGAATGGTGCTCAATTCTACCGTCCACGGCAGCGATCCGCGGGCGCGTCTGGTCGGCAAAGATGCATATCTCGCCGCCGGTGGCCGAATTGACCGCGAACTGTTCGATGACGAAGACAGCGAAAGTTGGTCCGATATTGCACTGCTTGAACAGCTGGCGATCGCCAGGATGGGTGAAATTGCAGCTTGTCTTGCATCGGAAGCCGGCGTGGCGTGGGTGAAGCCGACATTGGAAAGCTATGTGACGCATGATGTTACTGAAGGCTTGCAGCGCGTTCCGACGTCCGAGTTGCCTCTGACCGAAGCTGAAATCGAAAGGCTGAGCGAACTTGATATAGCTTATGATACCGCAGCAGAAATCCTTGAAGATGAAGACGCTGACGAAGAGGCGATCCGCGCCGCAGAAACCAAATTAAGCGAGATCGATGCAGAAACGGCTGCCATTCGTAATCGTCCGCAGATCATCGATCCTGATATCAAAGCGAATACTGGATTGATCCTAACGCTCGGCCATGACGGCGCGCCTGTTCTACAGCCGCAATATTATGCCGACACAGATGTCGTTCTGGCTGACGACGGCAGCGCGATCACCGTTGTGACAAGCGACGGCAGCCCAAAATCCAAGCGGGCAGTAATGTCGCAGCGGCTTGTGGACGAACTGGCAATGCAGCGCCGTGACGTCCTGGCTCTTCATGTCGCAAGTGATCCGGGCTTTGCCCTTGATCTGTTTGTGTTCGCTTTGGCGGATGCTGACACGACGCGTTTTGGACCAACGCCAGGCCTCACTATCCGCGGAGCGGCTGCATCAGGTCCGGCGCACGGCTTTGTCGCGCATGATGCCGCAGCAACCGCTTCGCTTGCCGAACTGCGTTCCGGCCTTGATGAAAGTTGGCGGGCAGGCGACACGGTAACGGTCCGGTTCGACTTGTTCCGCAGTCTCGACGAGGCAGCGCGCGCCGCATGGCTCGGTTGGGTTGTTGGTCGGACGCTGGAAGCCAGCCTCAACATGCAAGGTGGCCGCAGCAACATGTTCCATGACCATTTGGGTCGCCTGATGGGAATCGACATGGCTGCCTGGTGGCGGCCGACCGCTGCAAACTTCTTTGACCGCGTATCCAAAACGGTCATACTGGACGCACTTGCGGATGTTGGTGGTGCAACATTGTCGTCGCGCTTTACCGCTTCGAAAAAGGGCGACCTAGCTGCCAGTGCTGAACGCATTTTTTCGGGCAATTTCATCACCGAGGTTGAGGTCAAAGACCGGGCATTGGGTTGGCTTCCCGCAGCCATGACTTTCGCCGCAGCGCCAGCGGAGTGCTCGGACGACGGCATCGAAGAGCCTGCTGATGACGACGATGTTGACACCAAGGATACTATAAATTCGCTGAAAGAAGGCGATGACAGTCATGTGAGTGCCGAATTGGCCGCCTGATCTCCTCCTGACAGGAAGGCCAGACGGGTACTTGTGGGAGCGGCTCCCTCGCAAATGCGAGGGGGCCGTTTTTGCGTCGCTATCGGCTGTTCAGAGAAGAGGGAGCGCGGGGCTGGTGTCATGACCGGAATAGATCGGGATGACATCAGGAGATATCTATCATGACCCGCAAAAATTACCCGCAGACCCAGCAATCGCCTGCCGCCCGAATAACAGCGCAGATAATCGAGCGCCTTGAGGCTGGCACCAAGCCTTGGGTTCAACCATGGCGCGGCGTGCCTGTTTCGAGACCATTACGAGTTTGCGGGACACCTTATCGCGGCATGAACGTATTCTGGCTCTGGATGGTGGCAGAAAGCTGTGGTTATGCGTCGCCTTACTGGATGACCTATGCGCAAGCTGTCAAACTGGGCGGTCAGGTCTGCAAAGGCTCCAAATCCAGCCAAGCGATATTTTACAAAAGCTATGTCAAGGAAGTGGAAGCCCCGGCAGGTGGCGCGGCTGAGGAAGAAACGCGCCGTATTCTCAAGGCCTATGCTGTTTTCAACGCAGACCAGATCGATGGACTGCCCGAGCATTATCATCCTGTGGCGGTGCAGGAAGTCGATGAACCGGCGGGGCGGGAAGCCGACCTTGACGCATTCTTTGCCGCCATGCCTGCCAAATTGCGCCACCACGGACAACAAGCCTATTATGAGCCCAACGCGGACCGGATTACGATGCCTCCGGCATCGCTGTTCACCGGGTTCGATCATTATTATGCGACGCTCGCCCACGAGCTCTCCCATTGGACCGGGCATGTCTCGCGACTGGATCGCAATTTGAAGAACCGTTTTGGAAGCGCGGCTTATGCGGCAGAAGAACTGGTCGCTGAACTCTCTAGCGCAATTATTGGTGCGGAGCTGGGCCTTCCCGTCAGTCACTTGGACAGCCATGCCAGCTATATCGGGCATTGGTTGAAACTGCTGCGCAGAGATGATCGCGCAATCCTCACAGCCGCGGCGCGCGCCGAAGAAGCGAGCGCTTTGTTGTTGCAACTGGGAGGTCGTGCTGCTGTCACAGAAGCCGACAGCGCTTACGATTTGGCTGATGCTGCATAATCGGCGAGGGGATCCTGTGCTGCCGCAATTTTTTCTGTTCATTTGAATGAAATTAAGATATATACGCCAAATGAAAGGAATTGTATGGCCACCCAATTAGCCCCTAACAAAGGCGATGACGCGCGTATTCTCAGTTCTGCGGTAGCAAAGATCGCAGAATTCTGGGGGTTGAGCAACGCAAAGCTGGGTATCGTGCTGGGTCTGTCGCAAGCCACCGTCTCGCGGCTGCGCTCGGGACAAACAACCCTCGATCCTGCATCCAAATCCTTTGAAGCGGGCCAGTTCCTGCTGCGTCTGTTCCGCAGCCTTGATGCGCTCCTTGGAAGCGATGACGCGGCTTCGCGCCGGTGGTTGGATGTCGCCAATCTTGATCTTGATGCACGCCCGATAGACCTTATCGACAGTTTCAAAGGCTTGCTTACCGTTTGCGATTATGTTGACGCCCACCGCGCTCGCGTCTGAAGCCAGACATTACGAGGGTACGGTTTGGCGGGTCGTGGAAGCACAGCACCGGATTTCGTCCAACAGGCTCGCCGCATCGCTTGAAGACCAGGCTCGGCTTGAGGCTCTGGCCGAAGCCGCAAAGCCCGACCTGCCCAAGGAGGCACGGGGACTTCACTTTCTTCTGTCATCGCCGTTTCGCTATGGCCACCGCACCGCTAGCAGGTTTCGCCGGGCCGATGAACGACCCGGCATCTTCTACGCCAGTGAAACCGAAAGCACTGCAATTGCCGAGACAGCCTATTGGCGGTTACGGTTCTTTCTGCGCTCGCCGGGCTTTGTACCGCCGTCGACAACGACCGAGCATTCGAGCTTCACCGCCAAGGTTCGAACCGATCACGCGATTGACCTCACACTTGCTCCTTTTGTCGCCGATGCTGAGCTTTGGACGCACAAGAGCGATTACACGGCGTGCCAGGAACTCGCATCATTCGCCCGGACCGCGCAGATCGAACTGATACAAACGATCTCAGCCCGCGATCTGGCTGGCGGCTGCAACATTGTCATTCTTGCCCCCAAAGCTTTTCAGTCCAAGCCGCCGGTGCCGCAGCGCACCTGGCATTTCCGTTTCGAGGACGGCCGCTTGACCGCCCATGCAGCATTTCCAGCGACCGAGCGGTTGGTGTTTACGGCTGAGCAATTTGGTCTTGGGACGGTCACGGACTGACCAATTACCGGCGTTAGCGCTGAATTTCTAGCCGATAGCGCTGCAGCGCGGGGTCCGCCATTCGAGAGAGGCCCTGGGCCAGCAGTTCTGATTGCGCAACCCGCCCGGGCAGGCCCGTGTTGTCCAGCCGGTGGCTGTCCTGCCCGCGCCAGCCTAGCCCTTGGCAGGTTTCCCGGAAGCAGAGCTCCGGTGCGCAATCAGCCCTGAAAGCTAGCCCCGACGGGCTCTCGCTGGCGGAATTCCCGCTTGGCTTGAGCACCATCAGGAGAAAAATCATGCAATCCACTTTTGCCGACCAACTCGCAGGCTTAGACCTTGCCGGTTTCACCATAGGGCCGCCGCCTGTCACTTCAACCGATTACCCGTCAACCGATGCCATTACGCAGACGCTGGTCGGCGTGTGGTCCGACCTCTTTGCGATGTTGGTCGATACAGCGCTTGAAGCCGACGCGGAAGATATTGGCTGGGGACTGGTCAATCTGTTTCACCGCGCCGCGCAGCGCAAATCATCGGCTGTTGACCGCGCAACCGACGAAGTTCGCGCGCTTGTTGCCACAAACGACGGGTCGGAAGTTCTGACCCATGATCTGGAAATCCAGATCGAGCGGGCGCAATGTGCTGAAGCCAGCATGGTTGCGCTTGAAGAAATACGCGAAGTGGCAGCAGGCCTGTTTCTCAACGAGTTCGGATCATCGTGGAAGCCCGTGTCGAGTTCGCGGTTCAATCACGGCGCAATGCTGACCTCAGCCGTTGTGCAGGGACGCGATTTTCTGCGTGCGCGCAGTGCGTCGAAGCGCAAGGCAGCAATGCCGGAAGGTACGTCTGTTATCTTTGCTGGCGGTCGCAGCCGCTTTCCGACCGACGAGGACGCCAAGACCTTTGCCAGCAATGTGTGGGCTACTCTCGACAAGGTTTATAGCCGGGTGCCAGACATGGTTTTGATCCATGGCGGCGACACCAAGGGCGTCGACCGCCTGGCTGCATCCTGGGCCGAACGTCGCGGCGTTGTGCAACTGACCTTTGCCCTGGATATGCGGCTTGGTGCACGCGCCGGGTTCAAGCGTAACGAGCAAATGCTCTCGCTTGATCCGCGCTATATCATTGCGTTTCCCGGCAATGGTGTTCTGGAGCGCTTGGTCATCGATGCAAAGGCTCGGCGCATTACCGTTGTCGATCGTCGTGGTCCGATCGGAACTTGCCCTAAAGCGGTTAATCAAACCCCGTCCTGATAGTACCCAGTTCATTGCGCCAGCGCATATTTGCGCTGGCGTATCTGGCGAGAGCGAAGGCGTCTTTTGTGCGTTCGAACTGCTGTGGATGGTCCGCAGCAGGTTCATGCAATGGAGGACTTTATCATGACCGATTACTCGCAGCTTGCGGCAAATTATCTCGCAGGCCAGGCTGAACGTAATGCATCCGCAGATATAGAAATAGCATCGATGAAGGCGTTGTTGCTGCTGCATTTCAAAGCGCATGGCATTGCCACAATCGAGATCCGTTTCGATGGCTATGGCGATAGCGGTGCGATCGAGCAAACCACCTTCTTTGGTGCCGATGGTACGGTGGTCGAATGCCCCGACATCCCCGTTGCGCGCGAGGGCAGGGACGAGGTCAAGCTTGCCTCGCTGCTGGAAGATTTTGCCTATGAAGTGCTGGAGCGGCATCATGATGGCTGGGAGATCAATGATGGTGGATTCGGCGAATTGCTCATCGACGTTGCCGAAGAAAATTTCCAGCTCGACTGCAATCTTCGCTTCACGTCGTACAACAGCCATTCAACCGAATTTTGAAGGAGGAGGTCATGGCACATTGCTATTATCACGCGCTTTCGTCGGTCCGCAAATGGGGTGGGACGAGCGATGATTATCTCGCGCTCCACCAATGGTTCGACGAGTCCAAATCCATTTTTGCAGACCCCAGGCACCGCGCGTTGCGCCATCATGCAGAAGGCATATTCATGCTTGAGACGTTGTTTGGTGCAACGATCACCAACTCGGACGGCAAGGTTGTTCCGGTTCGGCTCATCGGCGAGCAGCATGTCACCGAGGACTTGGGGTTCATCCCTTCCTTTGCGGATTGGGGCCGCCTTATCCAGCCGCAGACCTGGATGCTCAAAGGTCGCCAATTGGACCAGCCGACGAGCGATGCACCGCCCGAACCCGCACCAGTGGTGCCAGTCAGCCTTGCAGCATAACGCCCACTTTGTATCCGGGCGCACGGGTTGCAAATCAAGGAACATTCGCCGCGGTTTGGCGGGTAGATAAAGCAATAGTCCAACGTCCAGAAACATGTGCATCAGGTACTTGCTGAAAAGTCACATCTGGGACCAGTCCGGCTATATGCGCGAACCTCCGGATGAATCAGCCAGCAGTCTCTTGCAACCCCAACGCTACCGGCCGTGTTGCCCTTGGCAGGGCTGCCCGCACCACCCGACGCTTATGGGGTTCCCCGCAGTATCTGCGGTGCAAGTGCCTGCTGCCCGCTCCTCCTGTCTGGTTCGCAGCCGGGATGGTCCCGGATGCAATATTCAGGAGAATACCCATGACAAATCTTGTTATCCTAGTTGGCCGTATCGCCCGCGATCCAGAAACCCGCACAACACAAAGCGGCTCGTCCATCACCTCGATCAGCGTTGTTACCGACCGCCCGGCGCGCAACAAAGAGGGCAAAACTTACAAGGACGAGAATGGCTATACCGCCAAGGACAGCGAGTTCCACCGGGTCACATGCTTCAATGGCCTCGGCCAGAATGTCGCCAAATATTGCACCAAGGGTCAACTGGTATCGCTGGAAGGCCGGATCCATTATTCGCAGTGGGAAGATGCCGAAGGCAACAAGCGCTATGGCTGCGAAATCTACGCCGACAAGGTCGACTTCCTGACCAAATCGCGCGAAAGTAACAATGAAGGTGCGCCGCCCATCGACGAAGAATAATGGGCAAATAGCTTCCTGCAATCAGGCCCCGATGGCACGTGCCGCCGGGGCCTTTTCTTTTGCTCGGGATCGAAGGACGGCGGCACAGGGCATCGAGCCCGATGCCGACGTGATTAGTCCTTCAAGGTGCAGAAAGTCTGCTGAGCGCAGTATCGATTCCCAATGTCATCGATGCACGGATCAGCAGCTTGAGTTTTGCAGGCTCGATTGATGCAGTGTCACCATTGATCAGCAATCTGCCGAGTTCAGCGGCTGCTTCTTCGCGCAAAGTTGCCTCACGAGCGTCGAGCAATCGGCGTTCTTCACCGAGCTTCCTTAAAGCTTCGAGCGCATTGGGTTTGGACCGGGCCATATAAGTTCCTTTCACTGGCCATAGTCCCCTCCAACACGTCTTTTGGCAGGCGGTTAGCCTGTAGGAAAATGATTTCTGGTGCTGGGTTGTGGGAGGGTGTGTCTCCGAGAGGGGGAGGTTTCTATCACAGATTTATAAGTGTGATGCGCGCTTGGGGGCCGCCTCAAGGACGACGGGGCCCCACCATTTTTCCGCCAGACGGCTTTGCCGCCTGCCGAAAAAACCGTTGCCCCCATCGCCGCTAGCGCGGCCGCGCCAGGGCGCGGTCCTTGACCCGTCCCGTCGCACGCATCCCCAATTTGCCTGTTGTTTCACAACAAACTTCAGGAGGATATTATGAACGGTTCACAAGCACTTTCCATTACCGACCGCCAAGCCGACGAGCAGGCGATGATTGCAGCGCATAATTGCGCGGTTGCCCGGTCGTTTCACAGCTACTTCAATCAATATATTCTGACCGATCATGAGCGAGGATATATCGTCATCGACGAAGGTGATTATGGTGCATTGCCGCAGCATCTCATGGACCGAGTGGTAGATGCAGTACCTAGCAAATTGATCGACGAACATTGATCTTATTTTTAGGAGGAGGAAGTCCACCCGGGCTTCCTCCTTTTTTCTTGTTCATGGTCCTTTTCGCAATGCTTTTATGCAGCCTTTTCATCCCAATTTGGCGCTGATGATCATCAATTGCCCGTGGTCCCGCCGGTAAGAATTGCAAAGCCGACCATCACATCAAAACGGCATAACCGGATCGAATTTGAAGCTGGGGAAGTAAGCACACCCTACGCGACGGGTCGCTGCTTGAAATCTTCATTGTTCCAACAAGATAAGGCAGAATTTAGGTAATGGTAACTTTCCAATTGAAAATGATTTGTGGATTTCAGGTGCATTGAATCCAAATCACTAATTCCCAAAACGGCGTAAAACTGCGACCTTCGATGTTCTTGACATGTTCTAGTTCGTGACTTAAATATAAAGCTGCCTTTCGCAAGTGTGACCGGGCTCCTTTTGGTAGAAAGGAGTCCGCAATGGCACGTCCATTGTCCTTACAAGTCTATGTATCACGCGAGCTTGCAGAGCGTGTGCGAACCGCCGCCGCCCGCCATGATCTGAGTATCAGCGAATGGGTCCGCACGCTTGTCGCATCGGCCTGCGATCAATCTGAAAATGCCGGTCAGAACGATAAGGTCATCGAGCGTATCCACCGCCAGTCGGTGTTTATCATGGTCGGTCTGGATGCGCTGTTGGCAGGCCATCCTGATCACGGCCTGAGGGACCGAGCCCACCAGGCTTATGGCCGTAAATGCAAGCAGCTCGGGATTACATCCAGCATATCGGAAGGAGCTTCAACATGAAGCGGAACCTTCTTAATTTTACCCGTGGCAGCCAGTTGCTCGGCCACTTCGGTTTCATGTTTGCTGCCGGATTGAAAGGTCCGATCATGGTCGCTGTCGCAACCATTGCCGGCATGACATATTGGATGCTGTCCGAGGGGCTGTCTGATCATGAGCGCTATCTCGTATGGATGCGCATCTATGCCGCCATCTATAGTTTCATGGAGCTCGATCCGCAGAAATTGATCGCGCTCGAAACAGGACTTGGCGGTACCTTGCAGCTGCCTGCGTCTGAACTGGCAAGCTTTCCGACCGTAGCGCGCGCATGGGAGCAAATGTCAGAATTGTTGAGCGCGGCTTTAACACGGTCTGCCTTGTTTCTGGTACCGGCGCTGATCGCCTTTTATTGGTTTGCTGCGCGCTTTGGAAGCCGCTCAAAAGAACGCAAGCATGAACGCGGCGCGATGCTCGTCAGTTTGCACGAACTGGTCGAAGAAGTCCGCACTCATAACAACAAAGAGCGCGCTCGCGAGTTGACCGCAGCGATGGGAAGCAAGTGGCGACTGACCCTTCCGAGCGAGATCGCAAAGGTTTTTCCTTATCGCCCATCGCATCTGGCGCAGGTCACCTATCCATGGCGGCTTGAGCAGAGCCACGCGATGCTGATTGGGACCACCGGCATGGGGAAGACAGTGGCGCTTTCGGACATGCTGGAAGAGGCGCGCGCCAACGGTCAGCGCGCCGTTGTGTTTGATCTCACCGGTACGTTCATCGAGCATTTCTACGAAAGCGACCGCGACATCATCTTGAACCCGCTCGATGCACGTTGTCCGCAATGGAGCGTGTTTGACGAGTGCGGTGACGAGGCGGAATTTTCAGCTGCTGCTGAAGCTTTGGTTCCCCATGACGGCGGCGGCTCGGAACAGTTCTGGGTACTCGCGGCCCGGCTGCTGTTCGTTGAAATGTGTTTGCGGTTGCGGGCTGACGGCAAAGGCACCAACGAAGCATTAGCAAGCGAATTGATGACCGCAGATCTCTCGGCAGTGCATAAATTGATGCGCGGCACTATTGCCGATCCGCTGACTGCACCGGAAGCCGCGCGCATGGCAGAATCGATCCGCGCGGTGTTCAATGCCAATGCCAAAGCGCTCAAGCTTTTACCGCGCTCGGGTCCAAAATTCTCGGTCCGCGATTGGGTCGAAGCAGAAGACAGGCCTAGCTCGATCCTGTTCATATCCGCGCGCTATGTCGACATGAGCGTATGCTCGCAGTTGCTCACTGTCTGGCTTGATACCGCGATGAACACTTTGATGGCGATGGACCGTTCTGCCGACTTGCGCCTGTGGTTTTTTATCGACGAAATGGGTGCGCTTCACCGCCTGCCAGCGCTCGAAAAAGGCCTTCAGACGGCGCGTAATTTCGGCGGGGCCATCGTCACTGGCATCCATGCTTATGCCAAGCTCAAAGAGGTTTACGGGGAGAATATGGCAATGACCTTGTCATCCCTTGCCCGGACCAAATTGATCCTGGGAACCGCCGACCGCGAGACCGCCACTTGGTGCTCGGACTTTATCGGTCATCGCCAGGTTCGGGATATGGAAGAAGGCTATACCTATGGGTACAATAATGCCCGCGATGCTGTCAGCCTGACCCCGCGCAAGAATATCGAACCCTTACTCTTGCCCGACCAGTTGATGAACTTACCTCGGCTTTCGGGCTATCTCAAATTCCCCGATGGTTTTCCGGCTGCTCCCGTCAAACTGACACCTGTCACGCGCGACCGCCGCGCCAAATCCTTTATCCGCCGAGCCGAAGATCGCGATGATGATGCGGGCGCAGCACCAGCACCGGCATCTCCAAATGAACCGAAGCCCGGCAGTGATGACAGCGCCGCCCACCCGTCATCCAATGATGATGGTGCTGGCAAACCGGTCGCTCCCAAGCAAGGTGAACTGATATTACATCAATGGGCAGAAAAGCCCGACCGTAAGAGGCATAACAAGGGTCATAATCGGGCAGCAAACGACCCTGACAAAATGCGGCAGCAACGTGCCGACCAGCAAGGACCAAAAAGCAAAAGCGTGGGTAGCAAGGCACCTGTAAGGAGTCAAAGTGCAGGGAAAGTCTCGCCAACAATGCGTCCCTCAATGCCCTTGCAAGCTGCGATCCGCGCGGAAGCCGCAGAGGCCGAACAGGCAGCGCTTGTCAATCCGACTGCCACCGGGAAATTGGAAGCCTCGCAGTCACAGCATCAAACGGCGGTAAAGCCAGTCCAGCAAGCGGATAACCAAAATCGCACTGCCAATGATGCCAGAAAGTTGATGCTGGAGGACGGCTTGAGCGAGCGCTCAGAAGTCGACCTTGGTGATGTCGATATGGATATGTGATGCGCATCAGCGGTTTGGATAAGGGCTATTGAGATATGCTTTCGGTTGCCAATGTCCGAACCGCTGGCGGCGCTGCCACTTATTTCGCGGCTGACAATTATTATACCCGTGCCGATGCCGATCGCTCGGGCGAGTGGGTTGGCAAAGGTGCCGAGATACTGGGTCTTGATGGGCGCGTTGACGCAAAGCAGTTCGAGGCAATATTGAAAGGTTTGCTCCCCGACGGCAGCCGCGTGGGTAGCGAAGGCCGCGACCATAGGGCAGGGACCGACCTGACCTTTTCAATGCCCAAAAGCTGGTCGCTCATTGCACTCGTTGGGGGTGATAACCGTATCATTGATGCATATCGCGATGCGGTCAAAGAGACGCTTCATTGGGCAGAGAAGAATTTGGCCGAGACCCGGATGGAGGTCAAAGGCCGCGAAAAGGTGGTGCCCACCGGCAACCTCGTCGTGGGTCTCTTCCAGCATGATACCAATCGCAACCAGGAACCCAATGCCCATTTCCATGCGGTTGTCGCCAATGTCACCCAAGGGCCAGACGGCAAATGGCGCGCGCTGCGCAACGACAAATTATGGGCCCATAATACCTTGATGAATGCAATGACTATGGCGCGGTTCAGGCTGTCGGTAGAAAAGCTCGGATATGAAATTGGCGAGCAATCCAAGCACGGCAATTTCGAAGCAGCAGGGGTTACGAAAGAGCAGCGCGATGCGTTCAGTACGCGCCGGGCAGAGGTGCTCGCACAACTGGCGAAGATGGATACAAAAGGGCCAGGTGCGACCGACGCGGCGACGCTGATGACGCGCACGGCCAAAGTGACCATCGAAGACCGCGCTGCCTTGGGCAGGTCGTGGGCCGATAAGGCGGCAGAACTGGGGTTCGATCCCACAGCTTTGATCGCGCGCGCCAATGCACGCGCAGCAGCAAATATTGGCGGTGTCCCGACTTTGAGCGACAAGGTCCAACAGCTGGCGGCGAATGGACGTGAATGGGCATCAGCGATAGCCGAACGACTTGGCTTAAAGCAGGGCGACCCGCTGGTACCGCGCGACTTGAGCCGGCGGTCGCCGAGCGAAATTGCCGCAGTTCATGCAGTCGCGTCTGCAATCCGGCAATTGAGCGAGCGCGAGGCAGCTTTTGCCAAGACCGACATTTACAAGGCTGCGCTCGAATTCGGTTTGCCGACTGGAATGCCGCAGATCGAGCGGCGCGTCGGGCAGCTGTTGCGCCAGGGTCAGCTACTGAAGGGCAAAGGGGCAGACCGGCATTTGGTGACTACTGCCGACGCGCTTGCGGCAGAACAGAGAATATTGGCGTCGGTCGATCAAGGCAGAGGCGCTGCGCCAGCGGTGGTTTCTACGGGGGTTGCCGGAGAACGGCTGCAGGCTCTTTCGCAGCTTCAATATGGCATCACCCTCAATCCCGGCCAGGAAGGGGCAGGGCGGCTGATATTGGGGTCGAACAACCGTATCATCGCCGTCCAAGGTATTGCAGGAGCCGGCAAGAGCACCTTGCTCAAACCGGTTGCGGATATCTTGCGCGAAGAAGGCCGTGAGGTTTTGGGGCTCGCGGTTCAAAATACGCTCGTCCAGATGCTCGAACGCGATACCGGCATTCCTTCGATGACGGTAGCGCGGTTCATCAAGCAGTATGGTCCGCTGCTAGGTACCAGCGATCCGTTCAAACTTGCAGAAGCCAGGACGAATATGCGCGGCACCGTCGTAATGCTCGACGAGGCCTCGATGGTCGGTAATGCCGACAAGGACAAGCTGCTCCGTCTTGCCAATCTTCTGGAACTCGACCGCTTTGTCAGCATCGGAGACAAGAAGCAGTTGGGTGCGGTCGACGCCGGTAAACCCTTTGACGTGATGCAGCGGGCAGGGACCGAAACTGCGATCATGAATTTGAATATCCGCGCTCGTGACCGCACGCTTCGCAATGCCCAATATGCGGCGCAAGGCGGCCAGATCGAGGTGGCCCTTAGGCATCTTGGACCCCATGTGGTCGAGGTTCCTGAAAATGCTGCATTGGCAGCAGCAGCGGCTTGGCTGTCCCTTTCACCGCAAGAGCGCGGCACGACCGCGATCTACGCGTCGGGCCGTGCATTGCGGGGGCAGGTCAACGAAGCGGTGCAAACCGGGCTCAAGGCCAATGGCGAATTGGGAGACCGGGCGTTTGCGACCGATACGCTGTCGCGGATCAACACGACCCGCGAGGAGCTGCGCTTCGCCAAAACCTATGTTCCCGGCATGGTGTTAGAGGTCGACCGGCGGCAGCGCAGTCAGGCCATCGGGCAGGGGCGCTATGATGTGGTCGCTGTTGATGCAGCCCGTGGCCGGGTAACGCTTGAAAATGCACGAGGGCGCCAGTTCGAGTTCAAGCCAGGCCAGTTGAGGCCGCAAGGCGAGGTCGATCCGTTGCGGCTGTTTGAACGCAAGCCCGTCGAGTTATATTCAAGTGACCGCATCCGCTGGACCGATACCGACCATAAACGCGGGCTGCTCAATGCCGATCAGGCGCAGATACTGGATATTAGCGACAAGGGGATATCGCTCAAGACCTCAACGGGCATCGAGCATCTCCTGAAACCGGATGATCCCATGTTGAAGCGGCTTGATCTGGCATATGCGCTGAACGCCCATATGGCACAGGGTCTAACCTCGGATCGCGGTATAGCTGTCATGGACAGCCGCGAGAAAAATCTCTCGAACCAGCAGACTTTTCTGGTGACGATTACCCGTCTGCGTGATGGTTTGACCTTATACGTCGATAACGCCAGCAAGCTCGAAAAGGCGGTCGAACAGAACACCGGCATGAAACGTTCGGCATTGGAGACTACGGGTTTGCTGAAAGGTGCAGCGGCGGCTGGCATTGCCAAAGGCAAAGCGAAAGAACCAGCGCAGGGCCGTGAGCCACCAGAGCGGGACCGGTCAATCGTCAAGCCATTTGAAATCGGGATATGAGATCGCGAGATTGGAAATACGAAAATACGAAGGCGATCCAAAAAAGAGACCCGCCGGTCAGGGCGGGTCTGGAAGGTGAAAGAACCCTGCGTCGCTAAACGTCGAGCCCTTCGGGTCGCAGCACCTTTATGCGCCTGAATGTGTGAATAACCTTGCACGGAATCGTCGCGGCACGAGAAAACATTGCCATTTTCGGCCAAGCGTCTGGATTGTCACCGAATTGATTTGTGAAAAACGGCTATTGCAGCTTGCGCCCAAACCACAGTACCCGGCCAACGATGTTGATCGAGCGCCGCTCCATGCTCTGCCATGTGGGATAGGATGGATTATCGCTAATCACCGATATCTGGCGGCCCTTAGGTTCAATCGCGATCCGCTTCACATTGAGCATATCGTCCATTCGCAGCACATAAATACCGTCGCGCAGTCTTGACTGGCCATCACCTAAGTCGACCATGACTTCGTCACCATCGAACAATGTCGGTTCCATAGAGTCGCCGAGCACCCGAATGATCGACAGGCTGGCTGCCTTACTCTGGGTCAGCTTTTTGAGCCAATCCTCGTCAAACCCGAACTGTGCGGTTTTGGATTCCATTTCCGCAAGCGCGCCGTGACCAGCCGAAGCCGCGACATCCAGCACCGGAACATGGACCAAATCGACAACAGGGCCGCTCCGCCGTGTCGGGCCGCCGAGAATTACCTCATCCACGCCAAAATAGCGTGCAAGCACTGCCCGGTCGCGTTCATCCAATGACCGGGGTGAGCCACGTTTTATATATTGCTGTATATAAGCAGCGTTGCGCCCAAGCAGCCGCGAGATACCCGAATAATCATCGTGGTTCTTACGGATCAGCTCATCGAGCGCTGTTCTGGGGTCGTCCATTATTGCCAGTCCTTCTGTCGCATTTAGGATTTAATCCTAAACTCTAGGAAATCGTCCTATTACGAACAAAACAAGAACGCAAGTTGGAATTGAGTCGGATGGAAACGCAACTTTTGGAACAGATCGAGCAATATCTTGTGCAGACAAAACTGTCGCCGACGCGCTTTGGGCGGATAGTGGTACGTGATCCAAGGTTTGTGGAAGATTTGCGGGCGGGCAGAAAACCTAGGCCGCGGACGATGGAAAAGGTGTCGGCTTATTTGCATAGAAACGAGCACGACGGCTTGCGAACTTGCAACGGCAAACGTTAGCCAAACTCTGATCAGTTGGCGCGTTTCAGCAAGCGCATTTATTTCGGACGTGGGCCTAAATTTTTCAAACGCTGTGTTGCTGCCGTTCACAACAGCATTGCGCAACACTTTTGACGGCCGAAATCATCCTACGCGCCTCGGCCTTCAGACGATAGCCATGAGTACTAAGCTGGACAGTGAAGGCGACTTATGCCGCAAGATGCTCCAGCCCATACTTGCGAAGCCAAGGCAAAAGCGGTTCAATTGAGCTCGCCGGAAACAGAGAGTTTTGGGCAAAATCAGCCACGCGCCCAAGTTCGGCTCTCAGAAAGTCGCCTGCCAACTCTTGAGAAGCGATGGCATTTTCAGGCATCACAACAACAAAGTCGTGAATTTTAGCAAATTCCTTGCCTGGTGATCGCCGTAAGATGCGTCCACGCCGCTGGACGAATTGCCGAGGGTTACGAGAGCTAGCGATTAGATATGCAGTTCGACATGCTGGAACGTCGATACCCTCATCGAGACACCGTATTGCCACGAGCGCTTCGGTCTCCCCACTCTTGAAGCGCGATAAGATCTCACGCCTTTGCCAACGATTTTCATCCGATGTGAAGGGTGACACCCGGACTTTTCGTTTCTGCAGGAGCCGAGAAACAGCATGTCGCTGTTTCATCATCACCTCCTCCGCTTCTAAGCGCTCATCCTGGGTTTCATCGCCGCCAAAGGGCGTCCGACCGTCGCCGCAATAGAACAGCGAATATGGCTCAATCTCACTTTGCGACGACAGCATTGCCTCCAGCGCTTCCAGCTTGTTTGCTGCACTTCCCACAAGCCGAGAGCGCTTCATCAGCAAGCTGGTAAGCTTGGCCTTGGATCCTTCAGCATTCTTACCCTGGGCTGCAGCGAAAGCGCGCGAGATTTGGCCACTGAGATCGATATAATCGGCTGTTTCGGATTCGGTGAGCTCAACAGGTATCGGATGATATTCATAAGGCGTGAGTACTTTGTCGCGAACGGCATCGGCCAGCGTGTATTTGAATACCGACCGGTCATAGACGATCCGCAGCCGCTCATTGCGCTCCTCATCGAGATAGTGAAAAGGCGTAGCCGACAGACCGATCCGAAACCGTGCTTTTGAAAACAGCATGCCGTCAAAGCCCACGGCGCTATGGTGATGACACTCATCGCCGATAAAGAAGAGTCGGCCATGATCGAGCTGGTCGATATAATCTTGAAAATGTTCGCTGGATAAGGTTCGGTTGACTACGACAATTGCCAAGAATTCGCGTTGTTCCTCCCGATTACGAGCGATATAAGCACGAAGCTGTGGCTCCCACTCACTGCGTGACCCGTAGCACCGAATAGGGACTATGTTGAACAAGCCCAGTTCTTCGCACCATTGATCGGCAAGATCCTGATATGGAACGGCAACAATTAGCACCATTCCTTGATTTTGCTCAACCGTTTTGGTTGCAGCGTAGATTGCGGTTATGGTTTTGCCAGCCCCAGTGGCGAGCTCAAGGATACCATTATATTCGTTTTCGCTCCACTTTTTCAGTGCTTCGAGTTGATGCGCGCGCATCGCAAACGGGTTGCCGTGAAATTCGGTGGGTATGCGCGGGCCAGTATTAATCTTCTCTCGCGTAATATGAGACGATTGGACCGCTTCGTCCTCTTCAGTCGATGTTGGCTTCTCAGGATGTTGTTCGGCAATGAAGCGCAATCCATTTGCTATCGCTTCGGGCAGCGGGGTGACAATTGTTGCGCTGCCGGTTTCGCCTGACCAGAGTGTTTCAAAATTTGCCCGGTGGCTTTCCGCATATTCGCTTTGGCCTTCTTTCCATGATCGAAAAACCGAAATCTCTTCCGAATTATAGCGAGGATCAAGTGCGCTGATTGTCTCGTTCATAGAACCGCTGAAAGAAATTTGATCCCCAAGTCGGTCCTCAAAAATGCCGATCTTTTGATGAAATAGACCCTCGGGACGAAGCGCAACTTTCATCTCGAGACGCTGCTTTGCAAACAGCCATGCGAGCATCCTGATGCGGTATGAAAGTAGACTTTCTGGCTGCTCTGCGACCAAGTCTGCAAATGAGGGTAGGTCAACGCCATTCCAAGGGTCAATCAATCCCTCTCGGATGGCCTCAAAGTCCGCCACAGCAACAAGCTTGCCAAATATGATCTCGACCCGGCCATTTGCCTCAACGAGGTGTGACATGGCGGCAGGCGCGTTTAGCAACACGCCTAGTGAGAAATATCCGACTGCCCTTTTGTAAACGGTGGCTTGTGACAGGACAGGAGCAAAAAAATCTTCGTAAAGATTGTCAGCTTCGGATGAATAATTGGCCTTTAGAGTAAGCTTTCTAAACATTAGAAAGTGGGGGCAACTATATCTGCAGCGACGGGTGCAGTTGGCGACCGAACCCCTATTGAACGCAGGCCACGCGAGACGGCTTCTTCAACATCGAGATTGGCATATTGATCGACCCAACTCGCGACAAGCTCCAATCCGCCATTGGCATATTGCTCGTAAATTTCGATACATTCTTTCTCGCGTTCCGGCCGGAGAATGTCAGAACTCTTCTCTTCAGCTAACGCTAGCGCAAAAAGGATATCGACCGCTTCATTCAGCTGATACTGTGCGCCCGCTATGTCTTCGGTACCAGCGGAAGGGTCAAGCGCTAGCCGGCGTCGTTCGCGATAACCGAGTACTGCGCAGAAACTCAAAGCTTCGCGCAACGTGGGAAAGAGCGTGGCATCCTTTCCCCCTAATAACTGTAGCGCAGCCTCGTATTTGCGGCTTCGTTTTACGGGGTTTGTAATGAGGCGCATGTTATTTCACCTCCTGGATGAGGGTGCCATCAATCTCGCTGTTATAGACGGTCAGGTCGTAGGTTTTGCCGCGGATACTGACCGTCTCTTCCACTTTCTCCGCCCCGTCGCTCTCGTTATGCCGGACCAGTATATATTCATGGCCAATTCTTGGTCCGAGCGTCTCCATGACGATCTCAGATGCCTGTGAGGTAGAAGCGAATAGGATGACCTGTGAGGCGAGATTTGGCAGGAACTCTGAAACGCCCTTGCGGTAGAGTGGATCAAGATGGCCGAACGGGGAATCGACAACAAGCGGTGCTACGGTGCCAGGCAATAGGATTGCATCAACTAGATCTTTCCGCTCTTTTGCATATTTCGCGATGGCTCCGGTAAAGGCCAGTCCAAGTAACTGATTTTCGCCAGTACTTTTGGCAAGCTCAGCGCCCGTTTCGTCGAAAAGCTTCAATTGATAGTCTTTGTCGAGCTTTACATGAGCGGCCTTGCGCATAAATTTGCGAACAATCTGGTCAATGTCTTTCTCGATCGCGGCTCGTGCGTCGTCTTCTTCTTGAAGTAGTCTATTCTGGAGACGAGCTGTAAGCGCTGCTGCGATCTGGGCTCGTTTGACGAACCGACGCGCGGCTTCGGATTTCTGAACCAGCGCATTGCGCTGTCGTTCTAAATCGTCCTTTTTGCGTTCAAATGTATGCATGTGACTCATGCATTCGCTGCGACGAGTCTCCGCTTGTCGCTTGCTTATGCGCGTGCGTTCGCGCGCCGCCTCTTTCTCGGCGATATCATCGGCAGGATTATTCGCTAACTCTTTCGAAATCTCGACAATGTCGGCATCTAGCCTTTGGATTTCTGATTCGACACGCCGTAAATCGTCATTGTTGCGCTCATAGTCTGCCCACGCGCCTTTGGATTTTTCGGCAAAACGACCGAGTGCGTTGCTGGTTGACATGACTCGCGACATGACGGCTTGATCTCCAGCGCTTTCGAGGAGACTTTTGATTTTCTCGTATTCGATGCTGCCTTTGATGACCGGACGACCGCAGACACACTCTTCATCTTCGAGCAACTCATCGACAAATTTCTGGTCATATGGCGCTGGCAATTTCCCCCGCGTGTCTTCTTGTTTAATGACCTCATTTGCCTCAGCAGCGAGTTCATCCGTCAAAAGTGCAGTGGCAAAATTTTGCATCCAGCTACGTGACCGCTGTTCGGCTTTTGCTTTTTCAGCATCCTTAGCTGCAAGTTGGCTTTCGAGCCTGGTACGCCTTGCTTGTGCATCCTTTGCCGGCTTGGCGCCAGCTAGTTCTTGGTTCAATTTTTCGACGCGATCCTCAGCAACCTCAATTTCATGGTCAAGCTTAGCTATTGTATCTTTGTAACCAGCGATCTTAACTTCTGCTTCTTCGATACCGTTGGCTGCATCCTGGGCTTCCTTACTACTATTGTCGGACGCCTGGCGACGATAGTCGGCCGTGACTCGGCCAAGATCTTCGAGGGCCATACGGGCAACGGTCGATCCTAAAATACCTTTGACAGCTTCGCCGAATTTACGGGCACCTGAAACGCCAGTGTAGCGGCTAGTTGCCTCACCATAAAAGAAGAAATGCGGGGCCATTTCTCTTGGAATGACCGAGTTTATGAAACGATCGGGCCGGTCTTTCGAGGTTGGTATTTCAGCACCATTATCTATCTCGCAAAGACGGAGGTCTTGAGTTGTTTCGGTGGGCTGGTCGTATGTGCGTGATGCTCGATAGCATTTGCCTTCATGGAAAAAGTCGATGGCAACAGTCGTTTTTGTTGCACCGTCTTTTCGAATAGCAAATTTATTGACGAGCCGCGTCGGGTCTTCAAACTCGCTTTCATTCGGCAATATGTTGAAGAAGCACCAGTTGATTGCAGCCAAAAGGCTTGTCTTGCCTACGCCGTTTTCAGCTCGAATGAGCGTTATATTTTTATCAGGATCGGTTGAGGTAAAAAAATCATTCTCACCGTAGAAACTACGCCAATTATCGATGTGGATGAATTGAATCTCCATGATTAAATCCGATCGATATTGGTTTCGATGATGCGCTTTACCTCGGCAGGAATTCCCCGGCCGGCTTCACCATTTTGTAAATAATTGCCACGGACCTTATCAACAATCTGGCGGATAACTTTATCCATTTCGTGCTCGTCGAAGGTCTCTTCGCTGCGCTCGTCATTGCCATTTTCCACCACAACCGCCCCCATATAGAACTGGATATTTCAGTAGTTTCGATAAAGTCTGCGCAGATTTAAACGAAGCGCAAGTCATTTCGTCCCTATATCCGGTTTCGGATGAAGAAATGCTAAATAGCAAAAAGGACTTAATCAGCCGCCTATTTGTTCGACCTACTTATGGCAAATAACGCAACCGCCGGCTGCCTCGTCGATCCCATAAACATCATCTATGGTGTCGTTGGTATTTGCTGACAGTGGATTGATCCGTCGGCGTTGCCGGAGTCGGTCTCGCCGCTTTTCGTAGTCGACCTTTATTTGATCAACGCGCTTGGGCTCAATGAGTTCGGTAAGGCTTTCGCCTTGGCTCCACGTGAAAGGCGATCCGTCACGGAGAGCGGTTTTTTCATAATCAACCGCTTCTGCGAAGCGATCGGGATGGTTTTCTGCTAGGCGAACCCATTCGATTTTCTGTTGGAAAAAGCAAAAAGTGCAGCCCGACCTAGACCGCCACTTATAATATTCCGGCTCACCGACATCGGATTGCTCTAAAATTTCTATAACGCCTGTACGATCAATCCCCGCATCGCGGAGTGGAAAATGAACGCGCATATTGGGGTTTGTCGCCTGGTAACCCTCGCGGCTTGGTTCATCGGCCCTGATGGCGACATAACTGTGAATTATTACGCCAGCTTCAAGATCCGCTTTCAGCCAGTCTTCTAGGGGGCGAAGCTTGAGCATTCTGGTGCACCAGCGCGTACGCGGTGAAGGTAGAAAATTGCCATATTCATCTAGCCAGAAGTCGAAATCGCGATCGGGGTTCAAGCGAGCAATTGGCTGGCCTAGAAAGCCCTCAAGCTTGTCGAGAAAGCTGTAGACTTCAGGCAGTTCCTTGCCGGTGTCAGTGAAGAAATATTCAATTGGGAGCTCGGGCCTATACTGCCTCATAAAAATTGCTAATGACGCACTATCCCGTCCACCTGAGATTCCAAGGATGTGCCGCTCTTTCTTCATAATGCCTCAAGCTCCGCTTCTGTATCGGCGGCAATAACAGCGACCGCACGGGCGAGCGCTGCGAGGCGGAGCCGACCGCCTTCATTATTGTTTCTTAAGGTTGCAACGATTTGATCGGCAAGTCCAGCTGCGGCAGTCTTTTCGTTGTCCGACAATACAAAGCTGCGCATGAGTGGCGGTATATTGGGATCCAAGCCCACTACCAGGGCTAGTGCTTCCGTATTCGTCTTTCGATCTCGAACAACTGCAAGTGCTTCCAATTCCCGAAAACGTCGGCCGTAACGTGCGATCTCAGTCAGAGCTTCCTCGCGATCTCGATCTGACCAATTTCGTGCTGGTCGGTGTAGCAGCAAACTCAACATGCTCTCGACATCGCCTTGACCCAATTCAAGAGCGGCTGCGCGATCGGCGAAGGCATCGAAATTATAATCGTTCGTTAGCCCCTTTATGACCGCCACACGGGCCGACACACCATCGAAGCTCGCGGCATCGACACCTAGTGCGCGAGCGAGCGCCAATCGCATTTCGTCTAGCAGCGCCGGATAACATTGCTCGGTTTCGGCCATAGCCGCCACTATGGCATCAGCAGAGAGTTCGGATCCTAAGGCGTCTGGCAGGTCATCGAATAAAAGCTTCTCAGGGTCTTCGGACTTTAAAATAACTGCTCTGATCCGTTGGGCGTCGACCGAGATGCGGGATGTTCGCTTCGCATATTGGGAAAATGCTTCGAAATGTTGAAACAGGGCAGCAGCCACCGGCAAAGAAGCGCTGTCGCCATTAAGTCCAAGTTTTTGCGCAAGTTCGCTCAGAAATGCGGCTTCTCGAACTGATCTATCAACACGACGCAAGCGGAACAGGGCTGGCTTCTGGAGAAGCTTATCTACCACGATATCATCGATTGAAGGCTGAAAAATTCCGTCTATATAAACTGCAATATTTTCTCTTTTGGCGAGGATATAGGCCAAGGCGATTACTGGCATTACACCGGCTTTGAGGCCGTAAGGTGGAGCCGCCCAACGCTCGAACACATCTGCTAAGCTGTCATTTGCAGCGTCTTCGATAATCGACCAGGCCGGCCGCAGCGACAGACCCTGTTGGCTTTCGTCGGGCTCAGTAAATCCGTAAAGCCCGTTTGCGAGGCGTCGATGAAGTCCAAACGGTTTTAATATGGTGAGATAGAGGCCAAGTTCTGCTGGATATTGCGTGATGCCGAGCTGGGGTTCGGCAGGTCTCTGCACCATCGCATGGCATAGCTCGCGCAAGGCCGCCATTGAGTTTGATGACAATTTGTCACGTTGAAGTAGCTCGCTTCGCAGGACCGGAGTTTGGGAATATCCAGCATCTGCGAGCAAGCTGGCAATCATCGCCAGTGATCCCGAATGCGATTTGCCAGGGGCAGGAGCAAGATACCATTTACCAGCTTCGAGTGCAGTCTCGAGCGCCCGGTGAAGATCGTCAATACATTGCGACTGCCGGGCAGCGATTTCGCGGCGAGCAATGCGGTCGCCTTCGAGTTGGGGGTGCTCTCGAAACACGCGTTCGACTGCCAGTAATTCGCCAGCGGAAGACCGTAGGTTGAAGCTGTCAGCTGCGCCGCCAACGGCAATCGCACGCCCTTGCGCTTTCAGGTCACGCGCGACATGTTTTGCAATATTCTCAACATTTTTGCTGGAAAGCGAACCATCGCCGAGCAAGAGCAGCAATAAGCCGCTACCACGTTGGGGCCGGCCAAGAATGCGCGCTGTTACCGAAGAACTGTCGTCCTTGTCCGAGATGATTTGAAGAGCGATTTCAAATGTACGTAAAGCGCCTGTTAGAAAATAATGGCGTTTGGCTGCAGCAAAACCAAAGCCGACGCGTTGCGCCATGCCATCAAGTTGGGTCGTATCGACGGGCAATATCGCGCGACCGATTGCCTCGTCCAAATCGAAGTCGCTTCCGGCAAAGAGCGCGTAGCCGCTGAGACGTGGCTGGCGCATAAGCACTGCCCAGGAGAGAAGATCCTGAAGCGCAGTGGCCAAGTCGTCGGGGTCCTCGTCCGGCAAAGCTGCAACAAGGAAATCGTCGGACAAGGCAACACCAGATCCATTGCGAAAAAATTCGATGATTGCTGCCGTCTTGGTGAGGGCCACATGGAGAGCGCCGCCTTTTGCACTTGCGCGTTCTACTGCTTCAAAGGCCAAGCTGAACCGGCTACCGTCGGCGCCGGCAGCCAATGCCATTCCGAAATTGGCGGCAAGATAATCCCAGAGTAATGATGGGATATATGTGCTGTTGCCGTGCGCTTCACGTGTTTCGAGAAATTCCTGGAAACCGTACGGTTCGGCCGAGCTCAGAAAGCCAAAAACGCTGCGCTCGTTTTGAGCAAAGCGGGCTCTCGATATGGGTCCTAATAATAATGCCGTGACAGGATTGAGGGGCCATGTTTCGACTAGTGCCTTGGCCAGCAATGCACTCTCCGTAGGCCGCCGTTTGGCGACGGCCTCGGCCACTTTTTGGGCTAGAGGCAAAGCGTCAGCTGGCGCTTCAGCTTGAATGGCCCGACCCAAAAGCGCGACAGTTTCGTCAGCGCCGGACAAGAATGAAATATCCTGATAGCGGCCCTGAACCTTTGCCCATTCCGAACGAGCACCGCGTGCCGCGCGTGCCGCGTACTGGTCGAAGCTTTGGTGAAGAATGCCGATGACAACAAGCCGACCCTTGCTTCGTGATGCATGCTCGGCGAGATCCTGCAGTAAATGCACATCGCCGCCTTCGATTGCTTCATGCTCGAGCAATTTGCCGAGTTCGTCCAGGATCAGCAGCGTCCCGCTTGTCGCTTCCTTTCCACCCTCAATCAGGCCCGTGATGAATTGCTCGTCATTCATGCTGAAAACATCGACTTCTGCATCGGTCCAGCCAAAGCTCATGCGACCAGCTTCGAGGATCGCGTCACGCAACCGGACTCGGCTGCCGGTAACGGCAGCCACCTTCCATGGCCCGGTGGTTTGTGGGAAAGCGGCGGCATAAAGTTCGGTCAGTTCTGCACCGGCAATACCGGCAGCTATTGCACGATTAGTTTTTGAGCCGGCTACAAGATTGGCGAGGAGGAGAGCTGCGCTCGATTTTCCGCCGCCATAAGGTCCGGTCCACGTAAACGCTCCTTGGTGGTTCTCGATTTGGCTGCATGCCAAAAGATCGAGAGCCTTTGCGATACTTGCCTGCATCACATATCCGACAAGCGGAGGCGTACCGTTTAGGTCGGTATCGATCCGCGCTGAACGGGCAAAGCGACGATCGATGGTAACACGCTGGACAAGATGGCTCACGCGGCTTGCCTTTGGCTTGCACTGGAACCGAACGCGTCAGATAGGATGGTCATAGGGTCGAAAGTTTCAAAACGCTGGATCTGTCGAAGTCCGGCTGTGTCGACCCATTGCCATGCCTCATTTGTTAGCGCGGCTAGCCTCATAAGGCGGGTAACAATGCTATCCTCGTCAAGCTTGAAAACGCGACCCGGTGACCCGGGCGCGAAGCAGATTTGCTCTACTGACAGCGTCGTCGGGCTACCGATCTGTTCCCAAAATTGGCCGAGGGCATAAGCAAAGACCGAATCGTGAAGACGGGGCTTCGGCCCGCGCACAAACTCATACCAGCCCCCAAGCCGTGCATTTCGGATGATGCTGAGTTCGGCGAGTAACGGCTCGGCTGCATCTTCAGTGAAGGCATCGTGGCGACGTACATAACCACGAAGAAATACCTCGACATCTCGCTTCAATGTTACCCGTGAGGCCCGCCAGTTGTTGGTCGCTACAAGGAGACAAAGCTCTTCAACAATTGAAGCAGGATCGAACTCGATCGCATTGAGATGATTGAATATATAATAGCTTGTTGTGTTTAGCTCAGGGGTCGACGTGATATGCCAATGTGCAAGCCAAACGGTCGCAATTTGCTCGAGATATGGGTCTAATCCGTCGTCCGCCAATATCAGTTTTCCAAGCGGCGTCGGCTCGATAATTCGATCATTTTCAAAGAAGAATCCGCTCGACAACGCCCAATAGCGAATAGCAACGGCCATATTGCGCCCAACACCAAAGGTCGTAATAGCGCTTTGATCAAGAAAAATCCGAGCATCGGCGCCCGTGCCAACGGCGTCATACGCTTTCTTGAGCCACAATAACCGTAGCGGAAAGGTCTCGTGACCCGCAAATTGCGGTTTTGCACCTAATTTGATCGAACTACCCTGCATAAGGGATAGCTACTGGCGAATGTCTCCAGTGGCAAGCCGTGATCGCTCGGCTGCATCAGCAATATGTCCGGCAGCCGCCAGAATTGCTGTTTCGTCGAGATACCGGTGGCAAAAAAAACGTACAACGCCTTTGGCGTATTCAGGAGAAAATCCCATAGCATCAAGCACATGGGACATCGAAAGTTGTCCTGATGTGCAAGCAGAGCCGGTTGAAATCGAAACATGAGGGGCAACGAAAGCGCACAGCTGTTCGGCATCGATCCCGGGGAAGTGAAGCGCGGCTGTACCGGGTACTACCGGCGCATTGCCAGTTATGGACGTGAACCGTAGCTGCCGCTGATGAAGAGCAGCGAGCAGTTGTTCGATACTGCGTAAGGCATGGATTTGATCAGCCTCTAATCGGTCGGCGGCAATATGCGCCGCAGCCCCGAACCCGGCGATTAATGCAACCGGCTCGGTTCCTGGCCGTATTCCTTGCTGCTGACCGCCGCCAAAGGTCAATGGCATTGGTTTGGGCGCTCCAGCTGCAATATAGAGCGCTCCTATTCCCATGGGTCCGTAACATTTATGGGCCGACAAGCTCAGATAATCTATGCCAAGCTCGGCAATATCAATGGCAATTTTGCCCGCTGCCTGGGCCGCGTCGCAGTGAAAATATGCGCCAGAAGAATGAGCAAGCGATGCGGCTTCGTGTACCGGTTGGATAACTCCGGTTTCATTATTGACCAGCATAACCGATGCCAGCAATAAATCAGGTCCCATGAGTGATAAATAAGCTTCAATGTCGAGCTGCCCATCTGGCGATACCGGTGCAAAATCCACATGAAACCCTTGAGCCGCCAAAACCTTGGCAGGCTCAAGCACAGCCTTATGTTCGATGGCTGATATGACTATCCTGCGGCGTCCGGAGTTCAATCGCACAAGCGCATCTGCAACACCTAAGAGCACAAGATTGTTTGCTTCGGTGGCGCCAGACGTAAATATGATTTCACTTGCTGCCGCACCGATAAGGTCAGCGACTTGTGTTCTGCCGATGAATGCGAATTCTGCTGCACGGTCTCCGGAACGATTGGGTGCTCCGGCGTTGCCTGGCTCTTGCCAAACATCAAAAATAGTGGATCGGACTTCCGGCGCCAAAGGTAAGGTAGCGAAGCCATCGAGATAGATTAGGTTTTTCATTTCTTCGAGCTATCCGGTTTCGCGCGCGGTGCAATACAATATCAGCCAAGTACTGCCTTTGCACCTTTCGATGGTCATGAGGAGACCCGTCGAGTTAAATTTATACCGGACGGCGTATGATCGTGAAAGCAAGAATATGCTTGTATTCATCGCAATATTACCGCTTTTCATGTATCTTAATGTTAATTGAGCGAGGGGCCATCCGGAATGAAGGTTGCGCAACGTCTATGGACGATCGAAAAGATTCTGGCCTTAAGAAATGAAATTGATTTAAACCCCGCTTGGCAACGAGGCCCAGCTTGGCCTCCGGCTCGCCGAGTTCTCCTAATAGATTCGATACTTCGGGACATGGATCTGCCAAAAATATACTTGCGGAAGCTTCCGGCAGGCGGAATATACAAATATGAGGCGGTCGATGGGCAGCAGAGGCTTAGAGCGATTTTTCAGTTCTCAGCGAAGCCGTCAGCGCAAGATGCTTCAGAGGGCTTCGAACTAAAGTCACCAGAACCATTGCGTCCGATCGAGGGCATAGAAGTAGCCGGAAAACGCTTCGGCAATTTGCGTAAAATATTGAAAGATCGGTTCTTGCAGTTCAAACTTGGCGTTGGTGAAATCACCGAATCGACAAACGACGAAATTACAGTTTTGTTTGCGCGGCTTCAGATGGGAATGCCGCTAAATCCTGCAGAGCTGCGTAACGCTGACCTCGGGCCGATGCGGAATTGCATTCAGCTAATGGCGACCTCTCACGAGTTTTTTCAAGCGACAAATATGAAAGACGTTCGAACAAAATATTTTGATTTTGCAAGCTATGCCTTCGCCATTGCTGCCTCGATGGGTCGACAGGATATGAAAGCACCTGACTTACGCACATTGCAGAAACACTATAATCAAAAGCCACTCGAGGAGCTCGCGACCTTATCTGCAAGAGTGGGAAATGCGTTAAACATTTTGGCGGAAGTTGATTTGGCTGCAGATTTTCGCGTTGATCGAAAATGGCTGTTCGTTGACCTGCTGATGCTTGTTTTTCAGAAGCATATGGCTGGCAAAGCAATTGATATCGCGCGCTTCACTGCTGCATATAACCGGTTCGAAGGCCGCCGCCGCGAATATACGTCTTCACCAGAAGATCTGCTGCGATCCCGGCGTCGCGATGCACAAACGAACGATGCTGCGCTTTATGATTATATTTACGCGTTTCGGACAGAAGGCGCGAAGTCTGCCAATATTCTGAAACGCAATAGAGCGATTTCAAAGTTTTTTACCCGCGTGGAACCTCGCTAATGGCTATTCAAATCACAGATCTTCCAAATAGTTTGGTAGAACAATACCAAAAGAAAAGATGTGCGGTGCTCGTTGGAGCAGGTGCGTCTGTAGGAGCAGGGCTGCCTCAATGGGATCAACTATTGCGCATGATGATCGTTGAAGCGAAAGACAATGTAGACTTAGAGGACAGCAAAGCGGCCGAATATGAGAAATTGATTGTAGACGGAAAATTTCTGACAACAGCGTCTGGCTTGAAGGATGACCTAGGTGCATTTTTCCCCGCATTTATTCGGCGGGTGTTTGTAGATTCAAAGGTCACGCCAACAGCGCTTCATGCTGCCCTGGTAGAACTCGATCTGTTGCAATTCGTCATCACGACAAACTATGATACTTTATTGGAAAAGGCATTCAGACGAAAAAATGAAGACGTAACAGTCTGTACGTTCCAAGAAGCTGGCGAGGTGCGCCGTAGCATGTCGAGCAGGGAATTTTTCATTCTGAAGGCTCACGGGGATGCAACGAAAAGCGGCGCTGGTATCATACTGACCGAACAGGATTACAGAAACATTCTGTTTAAGGAGCCTGCCTATCAGCATATGTTGGGGACGATGTTCTCGATGTACACAATGATCTTCATCGGCGCTTCAATGACGGACCCGGAATTAAACTTAATGCTGAACTATGTTTCGAGCACGTTTCACCCTGATACCGGCCCAATTCATTACGCTGTTCTGACTAAAGAAAAGGTCACCGGAATTGAGAAAGAACGGTGGTTCAAAGATTTCAATATCAAAGTGGTAGCATTGAGCTCGGCGAACGAATTCCAAGAACTGACTGAGTTCGTGTCAGTTTTGGGCCAGGCAGGCCAAGCTGTGTAATTCAGCAATGGTCGGTTTGTCGATTGTTCCGCGCGTCACTCGCGAATTTTCGGGGACTGCTATCCATCACGCATGTCTCTGCATTCCAATCGAACGTAGTGCAAGCAAGGCATGTCCGAGTTCAACGAGGCATTTTTGTGTAGGGCGTTTGTCCAAAACATGACAGCGGACCTCCCATGCTCAGGGACATTTCCAATCAGTCTTGCATGTTGGAAATCATAAATCATTTGGCGCAGAATTGGCGTTAGTTGGTCAGCATCTTAGCGACAAAATCCCCTCCCATCCGCAGGCCGACGGGATCGACGCTGTGTCCGACCCCCGGCGATATTGGGAACAGTATCGCGGAGGAGAAGGTGAGGGCGAGTTCGTCTTTGCGTAGACAAGCCTTACGTTTGCTCCAGGGCTCATTCTGCTTGGAAATGGCGAAGATGTTGAGACCGTAAACGATCAGCGAGGCGCTACGATCTAATGTATCGAACCGATTGGCTCGATTCGCTGCAATTCTTCAATGCGCGCCAAGATCACCTTGAACATATTGTGGCCATCGAGATCACCAGCTTCAAGCAACGCGTCAGCACGCAACGAAGCATGAAACCATGCGTCTTCGCCGTGTTGCGTGATGAGCGTATTTGCGCAGGCCCAGACATGGCGCTCCGGTGTCATTGGCAACGGTGTCCACGCCAGTATTTTTGCCACTTTGCAGCCCATCCACCGTTTATCATGTTGCACGACACGTCGCCCGACTGCGGCGATTGGCAAAATGCCGCTGTTCTGCTTCCGCCCGCGCCGCCATCCGATACACAGGTCATGCGCGGTCCTCTGACCAGAATATGCCCTTCACGCGATACGCCGGTGGCGCGGCCGATTAGACTGACCAACGCATCGCGAGCTTCGATGGGATCTGCGGTCGGGCAGGGATGGCCTACACTGCAGGTTCCATTGATTTCACGGGCTGCAACGCCTGACAACCTGACATGCGGCCCTTCAGCGCACCAGATTGGGCCGTCGCCATCCCAAACGCGTATCGGCGTACATTGAAACGATTGCCCAGCGGGAATGACGGCGGCGGCAAGAAGTAGTGCGAAGCTCATATAGTGAAGTTTACATTATATTTCTGTCGGCGTATCTAAATTTGATGTGCGAGTGACACATATGCCAACCGTCATTGTTGCAAATTCATACAGTTAGGCGAAATTCGAACCAGCCGGATTTGGCCATTGTTGCGCAAAGTCTGCAGGTAAGTGTTGGGGGTGAACTGCTGGCTGCTATCGACGCCGTGCCGAAACGCGCGGTCTCCCGGTCCCCACCGTTTATGACGATAACCAATTATATATTGGCCAACCGATGATTGAGGCCCAGAACGCAATCATCAGAACTGCAAACTCGATTTTTAATATGCGTTCTCTCACCGCTTCACCCACAAATCGCTTGTTTGGTTCTCGTTTAACTTGCCTGCATAAGGGATGCAAAGAGCCTTCGCTTCTTCAACTTGCCCGGACAACCAGATGTCATAGTCAGCGGGTTTAAGGATAACCGGCATTCTGTCGTGAATACGTTCGACCATGCCCACCGCTTCCGTCATCACCATCGAATAGACATTGCCCCATTCCGCACTATCGCGCCAAATTCCGGCGCAGTGGAATTGTCTGGCATTTGGCATTGAAAACCAAGTTCTGGTCATCGACCCCTTTTTGCCCTCAGCTTCAGCGAACCGATCAAGCGGTATGAGGCATCGCCGATCGCGAACGCTTGCACTCCAGAAGGGGCTGCTCAGCTTGTCGGTCCTGGCATTGTTTACCGGCTTTGGTTTGAGGGGCTGCCCATCCTTGCCCTTCAAGACCACAGGGAATCTCCACGTCATTTTGCGCGCCGTCATGTCCGAGGTTATTACGATACCCGGGCCTGCCGGATAGACCTGAGAGGGCGGCAGATTCTCACCAGCGAGCATTTCAGCAAGGCTTTTGCCAAATATCGCATTCATGCCCGTCGTGTAATGCTCGTACAGGTTGCACATATCTGGCCCCTTAAGACCGTTGCCGGTTGACGATCCGCTTCCATGTATAATGATCGGGGCCCGGCAGCAAAGGGCCTTTGGGTTCATCGCCGGTTTGCTCAACCTTCGGCTGGCGTACCTTGATGCCAGACTTCTTGAAACACTGACTGCAATGCAGGCGCCTGACAAATGCGCCGATACCATCGCTCAAGCCATGTTGTTCACACCGCCACCAATGGCCAGGCGCATCCAGGATGACGCTATGTTTACACTTCCAGCACGTGACACGAAGATATCGCTTGTACAGCGCGCACTCGAACAACGTGCGGATTGGCCGGTAGTTTTCTTTACCCGGCACCCAGCCGTAAGGCGGCTCCCGGCTCACCTGACTGCACGAGGCACTTCCTGAAATAGCGACGACTGATGTCTTGCATCAAAGCCAAGGTCTGACCCGGATATTTCAAAACATCCGAGTCGATCAGCTAGGTGCTGCGCCAGATTGAAGGTCGCACGTCGGCGGCGCTGACTGTCACTGTCTTGCAGTGCGGTTAAGGTATCTGTCGGCGCACATGTGAGGGCAACCTCAATATGCGTGGCGAGAGCGTCTGGGTCGATTCGTGTCATGCGGGCGTTATGGAACAAATATAGAACAATTGGCAAGGGGATCAAAAATTGAAAAGTTCATGATGAGCGGGATTGTTGATGGGCGCGCTCTGATTTCGCGCGCTCAATCAGGGCCCGGTGTCTTTGAGCTGACCCGCTGGCACTCTTGCCTCTCTCCTTGCCGGACGCCCGCTATCGCCCAGACCCGCGCGCAGGGCATCCGGCTGCGTCGCGCCGTTGCAAGGGTGCCGTTTTTGGGTTGGCTCGCGGCGCGAGCACGTGCAGCTCAGGCAATTTGACGCATATCTGCTTCGATCATATAGCCTGAACGCGGCGACATTTTCTGGTTGTTGCGATGCAAATGTGGCATGTTCAATCCGTTGCGCAATGCCTTAAACGCCTATCTTCAGTAAGCAGAGTTGAGGCTGCCGCTAAGGGGCGAGCAGAGCACGGAGAATGTAGATGAGCATCCAAAACGATACCGGCAGCAATGAACCCCAAAATCAAAATGGTACCGGTCAATGGAAGGGTTTAGCTGAAATTGATCAGGCAATTCATGAGAATCGTCTGACCGAATATCGGATGAAGAAGGCTTGGGCGGACCCTTGGGTACGCTTCGCCGGATTGATGGTCGCCATGTTATTCATTGCATTTTTTGGCTTCGTGATTTGGCAAGACGTACTTTGATTGCGGCTTTTAGCGCTTCCACTCTTTGACAGCATCGGCAGATTCTTCGCTAGCTCCATTGGCTGATTTTGTAACACTGCCCAAATAGTTCCGCACCGTTTCAATCCGCGCTTTGCCTGATTGCTGTGCTTGGCCAACTTCATTGCGAATGTTTTCATTATCGATATCCGGGCTGATCGACGTTTGATTTCCAGCCGTCCCAACAGCGGATTTCACCCGAACATCGGAAGCGCTTGAAACGTTCGGTCGCACAACAGGCTGACCGGGGGTAAGCACAAGTTTGTCTTGAATGTCGCTGCGCAGTTCGTCGGCATAGCCGTCGATGAACCGAGCTTGGAGCGCTTGTCCTTGCGCGCCCAACTGGAAGTCGATGTCGTCGAAGCGGGCATTTCCGTAATAATCACGGTTGCGCTCGATTTCGCCAAGACCCCATTCGCGGTAGGCCTGCGAAAGATTGAGGCTGCCATTGGCGCTATTGCCTTCGAAGAACGATGCCTGCTCTTCCAGACGATTAGCAATCTCTTCGGACCTGCGGGCCTCGCGGGTATAACTTTGCGCCTCGGTCAGCGAGGCGTTCATGCCGTTAGCGCTTGTTGACACAGATGAGCTGCTTGATGAACTGACCGTGCGAACAAATCCATCGCGCGTGCTCGACCAGTTGCGGCTATCCGATATCTGCTGGAGACTTCCCATAATCCGAGAGCGATCTTCTGACGCAATACCAATATCGCTATCGGTCCACGACTGATTTCGGCCACCTTTGAGTCCAGCTCCGCCATTAAATATACCCGCAGATCCTTTCGCACCAGCCGACACCTCGCCGTTGAGAAACCATGACGTCGTGATATCGTCGGCTGCTCTCCGGGACAGGCCATAAGTGCGTTGCAGATTGCTGGATGCCTGATCGACTTCGTTAAATGCGGTCTGGACGCTGTCAGAATTGTTCTGACCCGTCGCGGTCTCGAAGCTACTTCCTTTGCTGACTTGGTTTCTGAGCTCGCGGAACTGCGTGACCGCGCTTGAGGTCGACTGCTGGGCGAGGTTCGAGAAGGTCTCGCTGTTACCGCGGCTCTGGCTGGCCATAGTGGACAGCCGCGATGTGAACTCCTGGCCCAGCGTCGGTATGAATGGATAGCTTGACGTTGGCAGCTGGTCGTAGCTGCCTTCGGCAAAGCTTGTTGTGAGCGTGCCGCTGCCCGAATAGCCTTTGGTTTGGGCCGCACCATATGTGAATGAGGGTGCCGTGGTCCCTTGGGCAAATTGCCGTGTCATCACGCTTGAATTTTCAAAGCTGCTATTACCAAGCGAGACATTGCCCGTGCTGGCTTCTCGCGCGGCTTCTTCCGCCGCATTCTGGCTTGGATTTAAATAAGAGGTTGCGTGGTGGGAGATCGCCATCGCTCCCTTGGCGACGCCGCCCGCCAAAAAAGGGACAGAGGCGATCAGATAGCCCGCAAGTATCCCGATATCGCTGTTAACGTCAGCCATGCCGGTGAAGCTTGCCAGTGTCATGCCGCCGGTGCCGGTAGTCGCCGTCATATCGGCAGCCCCTTTGAACATCAGCATCATGTGCAGGATCACGAACAGCGGTCCCCATGCAGCCAAATAGAAGAAGCCGGTCACATAGCCTTTGAGCGCCAGCGGTCCGGTCTTGGGCATCAGGAATAATGGAAACAGCACAGGGAACAGCGCGTAAAACAATACGGTAAGGACGACATTTAACAGCGGCACCCATTTCATGGCATTATTGGCGATCGAGCTGTAGGTGCGCTCGGTCTGGATATCAGCGCGGGTCTGCGCATAGACATCGACATTGCTGGCACCGCTCGATCCGCCAAAGCCGTGCATCGCCTGGCTCATTGCATTGATGGTCAGCGTCTGTTTGAAGATGTCGGTCGCGTTGGTCGTGACGCCGGTCAGATATTGATAGGCTATTGGCAGGTCGGCAAATAACTTGGCTTTCGCCAAAGCTGCCGTCTGGTTGGGGTAGAGTTGCCGCCCGAATATTTGTCCCATGCCGTCAATGAGGCCGGTCCACTGGGTGTTGAGGTTGGTATAGGCCTCACGGCAAGTGACAATATTGGCACTAACTGTGCCGGTGCCCGTGTCACGGGTCAGGAATTTTTGTGCGCGCGCTTGGCTGCCGGGTGCGATCGTCACCCAGATATCGCTGCTCTCGGCGAGCTGCTTCATCGAATAGCGGCCGAGCAATACGTCGTAGAAAACGCATTGCCGGAAATGCTCGTCAAGATTTGCAGCAAATTCAGGATCGGCAATGCGCAAGCTCCGTGTGGCATCGTAAAGCCGTGAGCCGTAGATCATGCCATTTTTGGTATAATTGAGATCGCCGGGCAGGCCGAACACGACCTCTGAGGCACCTGTTAGATAATCGCCAATCTGGCTGGTGAAACTTGCCATCAGCGCTAGACCCAAAGGCACATTGCTGATTTGCGCAGGCGCAAGGCCCGGATTCAACCGGTCGGTGACATGCACGTCGAGCCTTGGCACCATGAGGCAAGTGTACATCAGCGTCGCACCCAGAAACCAGTTAATCCACGCACGCCAGTCCTGGTTGAAGGCAAGGGTAACGGCTGACAACGCCAGACCCATCACCATCACCACCTGGAGTAGGCTCTTGTAGCCACCGTCGCCGGTCCACGCAGCAACGGCCTGAAAGACATTGAACAGATAGTCGCCGCCACCAACCGTGTAGATTTCGACCATGACGCTGCTTCCTCAGGAGTTGCTTAGTTGACGAGCGCGCGGTTCTGGACCGCGCGCGACCAGTCGAGCGAGGCTGCCATTCCGGGCGACATTTGAGCCGCGAGGACATTCTCGATAAAGGCCGTCTTCTCGATGATCTGCATGATCGCATTCACGCGCAGATGCGTGTTGGTCTGCCGGTCAGCGAGACTCTGACGCACCGCATTCATCTGGCCCTGCCACATAGCGATCTTGGCCTCATCAGCACCGATGAAGCTCGACATCGAGCGGCCTGCCTCGCCGACAATGCGGTCGAGAACCGCAAAGAGGAGATCAACACTTGCAATCTCAGCCAAAGTCTCGCGGTCATCGGTCGGCATGCCGCGGCCATATGCTGCCTGAACAGTGAGAATTTTGTAGAGTGGCACCGATGCGACCTGAAGCAGTTCTTTTTGCGCCTCGGTGATTGGCGTATCATCGCGGATCGCTTGAACCATGCCTTCAATAAGCGCGGCAACGCGAGGACGAAGCGCTTTGGATGTTGGCAGGCTCAAGGATTTGAAAGTCGGATTGAGGCACTTGTCGGGCTCATCGCAGTCGAAGATTTTGATCGGGCTGCCCTGCGTGCCGTCGAGTAGTGCGGTCACCAATGTCGACGAGGCGTCGCCTGCAAATGGAACGAACTTACCCGGCTCGTCATCCTTTGGCGGCACATAGATAATCGTGCCGATCAACGTCATTGCATATTCGGCGAGCTCGCGGTCGAATGTCCCATTTGGCGAAAAGAAGGCCGATTTTTTGAGGATGGTCCAAGTATAATTGCGTGGCACCCCGGTGTTCACATCGTCATATTTGCCAGCACCTTGTTCGGTCGTGCTCGTCCGCTGCCCGCGCGTGCCGCACCCATGTTTGGCAGCGGCGTAGTCGGTAAAGATACCCTCGCTATTGCCAATGGCTTCGCAGATAGCCTTGTCAGCCAAATCGCCTTTGGGCCAGATACCGCCCACCAGGCCCTGCGCCATTTCGCAGCTGTTGATGTTCAGATTGTTCATCAGCTGCGCTTTCTGGCTGAACTCCTGCATGATCTTTGAACATTCAGGACAGACGGTGTCGATCGCCAGGCTGAAGGCGAAACCGACCGCATTGTTGGCGACGGCTTTCAGCATCGCGACGATCTCACTCGCGTTGATGAAGCTGAAGCTTCCGGCAAAGATATCGATGCCGCCACAACCAGCCCGCGCGCGCGGCAATTGCAGATTGGCAATGTTGGTCGTCTTTTGCGGATAACGCGTCCAGACATTACCGAGGCTATAATAGCCTGCAGCCTGGCCCTCAAACGCAGTCGGGCCAGTGACGTTGGCCGCACCGCCCACATCAGACAGGAAGTTATCCATCGAACTTCCGACATCGGCATAGGCAGCTTGAAAGGGCAGGGCGGCGATAAGCAATGCCGCGGTTGCGCGTTTGAACCTAATAATCACGTCCGGCTTCCTTTGTGGTCAGGAGGTAAATGCGGTCGAGCAGTTCATCTGCCGACATGACGCCGTATCCAATCGGAATGGCGCGGCGCAGCTCTGCGTCCCACAGCACGACTGCGGGAGTAATCTTTGGCTCAAGCCCCATCTTGCTGCGCTGAGTGGTCTCGACAGTATAGTTTGGGAAATGGCGCGACGGGCCGCCATCGGTTGAAATCGCGCGGACGGTAATCGACCAGGTTCCGGCAACCGACTGAACGATGGGCGACATGACCTCGCAAGCACCGCAGCTTTGCGCGAAGAAATAGAAGAGCCCATAGCGACGCCCGAGATTTTGCATAACGTTGTTACGTTCGCTCGTCCGCGCGTCCTGCCACTGCCTTTTGCCCAAGGTCGAGACCGGACGTTGCAGCGTATAATCAAGGTCGGGGTCCTGCCAGATAGCCCGCTGCCAGACATCACTGAACAGTGAAGCCCGGTCGAGCTGCGCGCGCTGGAAACGAACATAAGCGGTTACATTCTCGTTGGTAGGCTCGAGAATGGCGCGTGCCTTCAATTCACGTAGCTCGGCAGTAATCGCATCGAGCTGGCTCACTGCATTTGGTGGCGGTGCTTGCGGTTCGGCTCTTGGCGCGGCTTTGGGCTTTTCGCAGTAGAACCAATAGCCAAGTTTGCGGTTCTGGCAGTAGAAGGCATCACTATCTCCTGCTTCGCTAATTCCAGCCTCCTGTGTCTGGCCATGCGCCAGCTGTGGGCTGGCGCCTATTAAGCACAGCGCAATTGCCGATATGGCTCGAGTTAGCCGCGGGCAGCTTTGTGACCGGCGTTTAGTTGCCATGAGTTGCATAATAATCCTCGATCTTTTGCTGGATATCCTGGGTCGCCTGCATCTCGTCGGGCAGGCGTGCGGCATCGGTGAACTCGGCATAGACTTCGGAGAAATCCATTTGGCTGAGATCGAGCCGAGCGAACTCGTCGATGGTGAAGCCTGCGCAGCTTTCGGTCTTTGGCTTGCCCCAGGGCTTGTTCAGTTGCTGGCGGCCCTGTTCCTGCAGGATGCGCGACAGTTTGGATTCAAAGCAGCAATAGGCCTTTTTTTTGGTCAGGCAGACACCGAGCACACTGTCCGAACAGTAGCTGCCGACATAGGCGCAGAGCCCTTGCGCATCGCGCTCGTGCAACAGCAGTTCTTGCGAATTGCAGCCCAAGGCCACGAGCAGGCTTATGCCGGGAATGAGCGGAAAGCCTTTGCCCTTGCAGCAGTTGAGGACGCCGAACACCTTGGATGCGCAGGTGCCGCGCTCGCCCTTGAACAGCGTCAACGTGTCCGGGTCGAACTCGCGGCGTGCCTGATCCATTCCGTTTAAGGCAACGACCGCATCCTTAAACTCGTCATTGGCTTCGCGTTCTATCGTCTCGCAAGAGCCGTCGATGCAATAGACATCGCCGTCGCAGATATATTGATTGGAGGCAGCCGGCGTCGGCGGCAACGGGCAGTCGAACACGCGTTCCCATGTCTGGCACGGCTCGTCGGTGAGGCAGTCTTCGCGCGCCAATGTGCATCCGGGCGTTGCCTCCAGTTCGGTGCAATCCTGCACCGGGGTGACTGACCGGCAGGAATATTCACGTGCCCATGCCCAGCATGGCTGGGTAACGGATAGTCCGTTCACGATGCGCGTGACTGGATCGCTGTCCGTGCATGTTTCTGCGGGCTGCACGCAGCTAGTGTCGGCGGCGATTGCAGCGCACGCGCTTTCGTCGCGAACCGCATTTACCGTATTGGCCTGTGTAGTCGTACGGAGCGAGCCACCGGCTATCGGCTCACTGCAAGTGATGACCGAAATCGGCTCACCGGGTTCCACACAATAGGGCCGTCCGCCATTTTCCGACCATTGGAGGCAGCGACCCGGCCTTGACCCGGTTTGCCTGCACTGCGGTCCCGCAAATAAGGCGCAATCGTCGGTGCCATTCTCCTGACTGAACGGACTTTCATTGCACCAGTAGATATAATTGGTTTGCAATGTGACCGTGACGTTGAGTGCGATCGCGCAGCTTCTCGTTTCTTCGGTCGCAGCAAAGCCTGAGTTACACGTCGCGAAATAGCGGCCAGCCGACCCATTGCCCGAAGGCAAAGGAACGCATCGACCTTGCGCGCCCGTCACCGTCATTCCGCTGGTGTAATTGAGCGGATCTGCGCTCACTTCCTGAGACCGCTTAATGGTTGCGTCCAGATCGACAGGGTCAAAGCGCGCACGCTGGTTTGCCGATGCGCGCATCGCTTGATAGCCTTCATGGGCAGTGGATTGCGCGCCGGAGTCCGGTGCCAGACTATCCGGATCATCAAAATAGGCTGATTGGCTAGGAATGCCGCCAAAGTTTGGAATGGTCGCTGCATCCGGCTCCCGCGTCGATGCACCCTGCGCGCGCGATCCTTGCGTCCGGCCAAATGCCTTTCCTTCCGCCTTGGCGCTTTCGGTCTGTGTCTGGGCGTGCAGCGGAGCGAGCCCAATCAGTGCAAGCAAAGGCAGCAGCGATTTTATCAAGCAGATCACGGTGCATCCTTTCTCAGACGGGCGAGATGAAGCTCGGCAATGCGTGCCCCTGGACCGCCGCCAGCGCCGAAAGTGGACAGCGCATGTTCGGCGGTCACATTGCCGCTCATCCTATCGTGCGGCGGGACCTGGCTGGTGCAGTCGAAGCCGTCGCACAGCTCGAAGTCGCTGGCAGCAACGACATAGGCAGGGACCGCCTCGATACCAAAAGCGCGGAACAGTCTGGGGTCGATCCCGACGCCCTCATAGCTTTCCCCTTGGCGCATGACTTTGGCGAGTGCTGCGGTCAGCGCCTTCGCGCTGCCACCGGGAAGCCCGCGCAACACCACTAAGCCGCCAGCGCGCCCGACATCGGAGATCATCGCGCGCAGCGACTGCGGCGGCATCGATGTGCTGGCAAAAGCGATGAAGCGCGGCGCTCCATCAAAGCCGCCCTCGGCAATTCGTCCAGCGTCTACGACAATACTATCGAAATCGAACGCCAACTCGGGCGATGCAGGCACGGCCGCTTTGGCATTTGCCGCATATTGTCGGCCATTGGTGCTGGCCTGTGCCTCCAAATGTCTGGCATCGCTGTGGAGCTCTTCGCTTTTCTTGCGCGCGCTTTCAGCCAATGCTTCGGCATCACTGGTCTGCTCGCGGGCGCGCGCACGGATGGCGTCGAGATCAAGCCCGGGATCAAGCGACTGGGCGGCTGCGCCGCAGATAGCGGCACTGACAGAAAACAAAGCTATTACAGAAAGATGATGGAGCTTATTCATAATGCACAGCAGTTTCGTTTGCGCCAGACGAGATAGCCCATGTCCTCGCCGATGGCGGGATAGACCTGTCCAGCGGACATGAAGGTGGTGGAGGCACCAATGGGCGCGCACGCATAGCGACCCTTGGTTTGCGGGTTGGGATTGGTCGCCTGAAAGCGGTATTGTTGCTTGCGCATCACCGGCATCAGATATTTGCCGCACAGGCCTTTGCTGCCCATCGTGCCCCAGGAGACGAGTTCGCGGTGGAGCTTATAGGCGAAGCGCGAGAGTGCGAGCCGTGAGGCTTGCACATGCCCGATGGTAGCCGACACGTTGCCGTTGAGCGGATACATCGAGCCCTGACAGCCAGCGCACCAGAACAAGGCGTCCGATGGCAATTTTGTTGTCGCAAGCACGCAGTCAACAGCACAAGCAGCCAGCGCGAGGGGATTGGCAAATAACACCGCTTCCGGGTTAATGATCGCGGTCAGCTCGCTGTCCTGCCACAGCGGATCAATCTCGGTGATATAAAGAATATCGATGGAGCCTGTTTCAAGGCATAGGAAATCGGCGACCAATTCCATCCAGTAAATGAGCGGATAGGCGTACCAATGGACATGCCACTGCGAATTATATTGCGTAGCGCCGCCAACAGCCGACGGTCCGGCCATTGTTTTGAAGCCGATATCGAAGCCCGGATCGAGCTTCAATCCGCCCAGATTTACAAAGCACCAAGGCTTCATCGAGACATCGGCAAGCCGCACCGGTTCCCAAAAGCCCAAAGCGATGCCGGGTCTGATCCCGCACAAACAAACGGGCAGATCGGGATTGTCGGGATCGGGCCTGCTTGATGGCCAGATTTTGAGACCACCCACCGAAATTGGAAACAGGCATGACCAGCAAATGTCGGTGATCGGGTTTACAAATTTTCCTGTGCAGCGGCCCGGACCGGCATCCGCACGGGCAGGGCTACTGGTTGCCAACAACATGAGGACCGACAGAAGGAGTATCATATATCTTATTGAAGTTAATCGTGTTGACGTCATGACACGGTCCTCCGGGCGGGCAGGACGGGATGCTCGGTAATGAGCAGCAAGCGCCCCTGTTGTTTGACGGTTGCGGGCACCGCTTTGATATTGAAATGACGAACCAGCTTTCCGCCCTGATCGAAAAAGAAGCGGCGCTGCTTGCCGCGCATCAATTGCAGCGGTGCGCCGTTCACAAGGATCAGCTTGGCCGCTGAAGATGCGAAATTCTTGGTCGCCCAATCGAGCTGGGCGGCGTCATCGCCGTCCAAAAACACGAGCGTCTGGCGCAAGGGAACGGTATCGAGCGGATTGACCCTTGTTCCCGCCGCCATGATGCGGCGGCCCTTATCGTCGCTGATATCTTCGGCCACCGAAATCGTCGGATCGAATGCCCAGCTGCGTATCGTAGTCGCAACACCAAGCCCGCTCACCGGCGCCGGCCGGTTGACCTTGGCAATCGTGCGCTTCTTCAAATCCTCATTGAGCTTGGCGGTGGCGCCGCTTGCCTGCAGTGCCATCAGCTTGCGCTGGATCTGTTCGAGCAGATTGGGCTCAGCTATCGGGAAAAGAGCGCCTTGCTGGCCGTAATCGCGCGCATTTGCTGGCACCGCGATGAGGCAGATGGCGACGAGGTAGCCATACATTCTCATAATATCGGCCTTCCAACGCCGAATATGCGCGGGCGACATATCCAGCCAATCGCGGCATAGCGGCTATCGAACCCGTCCTTATGCGGCGTCGCGACAAAGACGCAGCCGGGCGGGATGATGCCAGTCGGGCCAAGTTCAAGTGGTTCGCCTCTGCTGCTATGTGTTTTGGCCGTGGCGACGGCCTTGCCGTTGACATAAAATATCCGGTTGATTTGTGTGACCCGGTCGCCCGCAACGCCCATGACATGTTTGCCAAAGGGCTTTGGTTCTTTGCCGAAATGCTTTTCGAGAAGCGCCGACTGCGGCGGATCGAATAATATGATATCGCCGCGTTGCGGTTGGGCACTGCGGTCGAGCCATATCGCCCAATGGGGCAGACTGGGCGAGATATTGATCATCAGCGCGTGATCACGGGCAAAGGCCGACAGGCTGGAAAGGGCAAGCGCAACTGCGCCCATCCCCGCCCAGATTGTGAGCCGGCGCGGTGCAGCAGCATTGGAAGCGCGGTTAACGCTTGGCATTTGCTTGGCTTTCCATCCGCTTGCCCACATCTGCGCGGACGGCATCGGTTAAATCCGGCGTACTGCCAGCGACCACCGCTTCGGCAACAAGCACCGTGCGGCCTTCGCGTCCGAGCGTCTCAACCGAAGCCTGAATCGCGGCGAGATATTGTTCGACGCGGCGCTTCATATCTTCAGGGCTGCGGCCGCTGCGTGCTTCGGCCTCGACAAAATCATCCATCATTGTCGACAATTCGACAGTCACGACCTCGCGTTTTTGAAGGTCGAGCAGCTTGTCGGTCGCCCAACCGCTCCAAAGGCCCGCTACCAATACTGTGGCAAACGCTGCCAGGGTCGTTGCGGAGTAGCCGCCAAAGCGCCTTGTGGGCGCTTCAGTGGCGGTTGTTGCTGATATGTTCTCCATTATATTTGCTCCGGATTATCGAGGACGCGGCTCATGTCGCGGACAAATCTTGGGATACGCCACAAAGCGATGAGTGCCGCGATGCCGAAGAAGCCGATTTTGAGTTCGTCGGAAAAGGCCAGTTGCCGGGTGCTATCGGCAGCGATGTAGCGCGACGCGAGATTATCGACCTGGAGAAACAGCAGGTCCATGTTCCAGCCCGACAGCAGCAGAAAGAAGAACAAGGGCAAGCCCAAGGTCATCAGGAAGGTAGAGACTGCAAATCCTGCGGCTTTTATGGTGATGAAGCAGCTGTCCGATATGCAGGCAGGCAGTCTGAATGCGCGCTTTGCCTGTGATGGGTTCTCCCGCGCTTCGTCTAGCGCACGGTCTATCGAGGTTACTAAATTTAACGACATGAGTATTTGGTCTTTCATTGAGGGTGGGGGTTAGAATTTCGGAAAGGCGATACGTTCGATGGCGTCTGCCAATTGGTGCCCGCGGGCGAGTTCGGCATCGATCGCAGCAAATGTTTGCGGCGAGCTTGAAAACAAGGTTGCCGAATAGTCATCGAGTACCAGCCTGCCGATGGTTTCGGTCTCGGGGCCCTTGATGAAAACTTCGCTATAATCCGACCCGCTGCGCTTGAGGCTGCGGATCAAGGTTTCGGTGCGGTCGTCCATGTCGAGCCTTCCTGCTTTTTTGAAATCGGCAATAGTTTCGGGTTTTTGCTGAAGGATCAGCATCCAGTCGCTGTTCTCGAGCGCGGCTGTTGCGCCGTCCGATTTATAATAATCGTTGAGCGACTGGGTTGCGGTTGCGAGCGCGCCGCCATATTTGCGGCAAGTGCGGGCATAGGTTTCGACAAACTCGCCCATCGAGCCGCCTTTGAGCATGCTCCAGGCTTCGTCGATCAGCAGCAATTTGCGCACCGAGCGCGGCGTCCGCGTCATCGCCTGGCTGGTCATGAACATGATGGCCGACAAAACGACGCTGCGCAGTTCCTCGCGTGCGGCCAGATCGGACATTTCAAAGACGGTAAAATCATGGCTCAGATCGAGCGTGGCTTCGCCTTCGAAAAACGCGCCATAAGTGCCACCTGCCATGAACGGGGCGAGCGCGGTTGCCAGATCAGCGGCGATGTCGTTGCCGAGCGCCTGCAATGCCTCACCAATATGCGTCACGCTCGCATTTGAACGGGCGGCTTCCCAGACGTGATTGACTGCGCGGTCGATAAGACCGCGCTCGGTATCCGAAAGCGGCGCTGAATGCCGTGCCATTTGCGCGATGATCGCTTTGACCATGCCAAAGCAGTCGAGCCGGTAATCTTCATCGTCTTCGGCGCGTGAGCCATCGATCATCGAAAAGGGGTTGAGGCAGAAGCCAGCTTTCAGCGTGAACTCGACAAAATGGCCGCCCTGCAATTTGACCGAATGCTCGAAACTGCGGCCATCGTCGATGACCACGACCTTGGCCCCGGCGCCGCGCAAAGCTGCGCACATTTCCTGCAAAAGCACCGATTTGCCCGATCCCGATTTGCCGCAGATCGCGACATTATGGTTGCCGGCATCATTCTCGAACGGTGACCAGAAAAAGGGCTGACCGCGTCTGCCGACAAAAATCAGATGCGGCACATTGCCGCCGAGATATTCGCCCTGCATCGGGGCAATATTGGCAGCCGTCGTCGACAGCAGTGTCTTCATGCGTTTGAGCCGCACCATGTCTTTCGCAAGGCCATCGGCGAGCGTGAGCGGCATGGCGGCGAGCAGGCCCTGGATTTGCAGGAAGCGCTCGTCGATCAGATCCCAGCCTGCCGCCTTGTAGATCGACTTGATTGCCCGCTCGTTCCGGTCGCCGTCGCCCAGCGGCGACCAGGCGGTGAGGCCGTAGAAGACCTGTACGAGCTTTCGCCCCTCCTGAAGCTCGGCCTGAACATGCTGCCATTCGGCAGACTGCTCGGCGATCTTGGGCAGGAAACGCGCGCTTTTCGTGGCAGCGAGACTTGTCGTGCGCATGAACTTGAACCCGGCGCGTGCGCCTGCCGCCTCCTGATCGGGATAGACCAGACAGAGCATGGTCGCAGCAGGGCAGGGAAAGCGCAGCTTGTCGGTGAACAGATCGCCGATGAGACGCGCGCATTCCCACGGGGCCCAGCGCTGCGGCATATTGCGGACGCCGTAATGGCGCACATCAAAGCAGTCGGGATAGACCGTGCCGATCTCCGGCACGCCGTGTTCACTGTTGCCGGTCGCCCGAAACCGTTCGGTGCGCAGCAGCATCCGGTCTTCATGGACAACAAGTTCGATATCGCGGCGGATTGCTTGAGCAGCGATCGGATCAAGCGGATTATAGGGCACCGCATCGTCTTGCGGCGCCGTGGTCGGCGATGTCAGGTCGTCGATCAGCGCGATCAAATCCTGAGGAAGCAGTTCGCTTACCCCCAAATTGAGCGAGCGCAGCATCGACATCAGGCCGTCGCGGCACTGGATGAGTTCCTCGTTAGTGACCTGGCTTGCGCTCGGCACGCCCAAGGAGATGATCACCTGATGATGGCGGGTATGGAAGGGCGCATCGGCCGATCCTGAATTCCAGACCAGATCGTACAGCCGTGCTGCCCGGTGGCGCGCAATCGCTTCATAGATCCCGCCTTGCGCGTAGCGCGGCGCAAACCAGGGGGCGACAATCCGGCTAATCCTTGGGGAAGCATGATGCAGCACCTGCAGGCAGGCGCCAGGTGGCAGCCCTTCTGAAAAGAATGACCCCAATATCTCGCCAGTGCGTTCGTCGGCACCGATCAGCGGCGTGACCGAAAGAATGAAGCCCTTCGAGCCGCTGTTAAAATAGAGCCGGTTGCTGGTATCGAACACACGGTAAGGCAGCCAGTCCGACAACATATCGAGCATGAAGGCGGGACGGCCATTTTCTGCTTGCTCGGCGTCGCCGAGCAAGCCTGTCAGCAAGCTGTCCTTGAGGTTGCGAAAGCTGATGCCCATCACTGCGGATCCTTGGGCAAAGGTGCTTCGTCAGCCTTCGACCGGGATTTGGCGGCCGCGATGGCTTCAAGCGTTGGATAGTTTTGCAGTACGTCGTCATTTGAGGATCGAGGGGTCCGAACATGCAGGGGAGAAGACATGTCGAACCCCTCGACCGCCGGTGCGCTTGCACCGGCAATGGCCTCGCGCGCCGTGGAGGGGAGGACCAGCGGCGAGACCAAGGGGAAAAGAAGAGCGTCGGAATTGGAGTGATCCGGAACTGTCTCAAGGGCAGTTGCAGGTGGGATCTCGTCAACGGACATTGGAGCAGGCTGCGGCGCACCCGCAGATTGGTGCTTTTGCTTGAGGCTTTGCCGAAGTTGGTTGCCGAGCGATTGGTTTGGTTGGTTCGGGCTGCGGCGAAGCGCCGCTGCCCAATCAGCCTGTTCGACCACTGCCCAAGCCACCGCTTCGTCGCGCAGCGTTCCCTGACTGTCGATATGCGCGGGAAACACGATTTTGATCGTGCGCTCGCCGGTGCGCGCTACATCGCCGGGCGCAATGCCAGCGCGAGCGGGAAGCGGCGTGCGTTCTGACGCGGGCCCATGTGATACGGCGGTGGCTGCTGCATCGATGCTACCTGTCGGCGCGCATCCACCTTTGGGCGCGCGGCAACTGAAGTCACCGGCAACATTGGTTCCAAGCGTCGCGCAGGCCGAAAGGCTGGCGAGCATCAATGGAAGTGCGAGATAATGATGTTTGATGCTCATGGCTCAGGCTCCGCTGCTTTTGGGGTTCACGTTCAGAAATGCTTTGAGGTCGGACGCGCTGCGGTACCCTTCGATGACCGCGCCGTCCGATGGGCGCACGTATCACAGGCGTGCCGCCGAACCCGTGTTTCCTGGCGAAAGCTTCATTGGCATCAAGCCCGCTGGTGTCGCACGGCTTGGCTCTGGCGAGCGCAAGCCCGCCATAGGCTGCATGCAAGGCAGCTGCAGGGTTAGCCGAGCAATAAACCTGTTCGGATAATTTGCGGCTTGCTGCGCCGAAGATCGAAATCGGACGCTCTTCGACGCGTGCGCCGAGCGATTTGAGTTCATCGGACAATTTGCGGCAATAGCTGCACTGGAAATCCGAAAAGACGATCAGCTTTGGACCGCTCGCTGGCCCCCAGTGAATGGCGCCTTTGGTAGGAAGTCCGCTGAGTGAAACTTTTGCGGGGCTAGCGGGCTGGCGTGGTGTTTCCGCAGCGTTGCGGCCGTCGCTGCGCGCTGCCCCTGCGGTCAACAGATCAGGATTGAGCGCCAGCAACCGCGCTGCAGTCAGATCCTGCCGTGCCTCCATGTCGTAGATCCGGCCGATGACCAGATATTTGGCTTTGGTGTCGACGTAGAAGAGCGTGGTTTTGGAGACCACTTCGCACAGGCCGCCGTGCCCTGCGCAATCAAGCGCATCGATCGGTGTTTTGGGCAGACGCAATTTGAGCGCTGTGCGCAACTGGTCGATATTCTGGCTTTTGATCTGGGTAGAGGCAAAGGTCGCCGCACCCCAACCGGTGGCTGCCGACAGGCTGACAAGCGCGCAAAGGCCGGAGCCGATTTTGAGCCAGCGGCGTGGACGCGCGGGCTTGGTTTCGATGTTGCTCGATCATTTAAGAATTCCTCACAAAGACGCCGTCGAGAAAGACGATTTCAACGTCGATGCCGGTGGGCATCTCGACAACGGGTTGATATTGTTCGGCGCGTTCGATGAGATATTTGCTCACCGTATCGGCGGCATCGCCCGCACCCTGGCCAAGCCCGCCGCCCAATATGTCGCCGCCTGAGAGCTTCGAGCGCTCGCCCGATGCATTGGTGGTGACGCCGGAAAAGACGCTGTTGGCATTGGCCGAAAAGCCGCGGCCGAAGCCGCCGATGATGCCTGCAAGCAGCGCCTGCGAAATCAGGCTGCCTTCGCGGCTCACCACGCGGCCGCGCACGCCGGATTTGCCGGCAAAGCTGATAAAGCCTTTGACCTCGGAGACCGCAACGCGCCCGCCGGGCTGGTCGCAGGTCATTTTGGCGAGCTTCACATAGACTTTCTCTGAAGACAGGTCGCCGCGTGCGGCACCATTGACGACACATCCGGTAATCCGGGTGGTCAGTATCTTGCCATTCTTCATGACCGAACGGGCAGGTCCGGTAATCCGCAACACGACGGGCAAAGGATCGGTCTGGCTCGATACACCCGCCGACGCATCGACCCCCACGATCACGCGCGCTGGCGCATAGGAATTGGGCGGCAAATAATCGGGCGAATCTTCAACCACCAGCGGCGAGACTTCGGGCCGCTGCGCGCGATTGCCGGCTCCACCCTTGTCGGTCGCGCCAAAGCTCAACAGTTTGACTTCACCCGGTGAGACAGGCTGTCGGTTGGCGCTCCGCCCGTATTGGGTATTGGCGAACCAGGCGTCCGGCCGCGCGCATCATAACCGCCTGCTTGTGGCCCGTAAGCCGGGAGCGCTGCCGGAGGCGGAGCTGCTGCCTGAACCGCAATCTGGCTTTTGAGTGCGGCATTTTCAGCAGAGACCGCATCGATCGCTGCTTGTCCGTCAACCCGCATCGCCTGATTTTCCGCTTTGAGTGCCGCCAATTGTGCTTCGACACCTTCGAGCGGGGCTTGCGCTTCCTTCAGCGCTTTCTGCTCGCGGGTGACCGCATCGAGCCGGTTGCCGTAGACCGCAACAAATTCGCGCTGCGACAGGTCACGGTTGACCAGACCTGCGGTCTCGATGGTTTGCGCCGCCTTGGGGTCGGCCCCGTCGGCGCTATCGTCCGATCCGAAGATGAACCAGCTGGCACCGCTCAAAAGCACCGCGCCGACGCTAGCGAGCAGCAACTGCTGGCGCTTGGCGGTTCGAGCATTGAGCGAGGCGAGGCCCGATTGCTGTGTTTCGCGCGGCTCGGTGGCGGCGGCTTTGTTATCTGGCTCAGTCATTTGATGTCTCCCCATTGGCGCCGACCAGATAGGCTGTGGTGCTCGCGCCGGATTTGAGTGTGGAGGTGGCAAGGCTGACCGCGACGCTGTCGCGCGGTGCAATGTCGCTTTCGGTGATATTCAGCGTTTCGGCGCTTTTGTTGGTGAGCCGAATGACTTTGCCGAGCAGGCTGCTGCCGCGATATTCCGCAATAAGCTGGACTTCGAGATCGCCAATGCGTGACGGCGGGGCTGCTGCTTGCCGGATAACATATCCCGGAACGATCTGGTTGTTCGCCATCGCCTGGATAAGACGAACCGCGGCTTCGCCGCGCGGCGTTTCGGTTTCCCAGTCCGCTGCATCGGATTTTGCCAGCGCAGGATTAGTGATGAATATCTGCTGTGCATCGACCGGCTCTGCGCGGCAGCCAAATTTGTAGACAAAGCCCTTCTTCGTTGTCGCAAAGAAACTGATGGTCGCAGCCGCATAGGTGTCGGGCACCGAGAGATAGATGTCGCCGCGCACCGGCTCGTTGGTCACCGCAAAATCATTATACGGATAGCCGGTCGAGATTTTCGAGACGCTGGCAAACTGGTCGCCAATGAGGCTGACGCGTGTCAGTTCGCGCTTCGATACGATGCAGTCGATCGCACCGCCGTCGGCAGTCTGCTTATACTGGTCCGCGTGCAGCGGACTGGCAGTCGCGAGTAGCAGGTAGCAACGCGGCAATGAGTTTTATCCTTGGCATCATTGGGGTTCCTTCGATGGGTCTTCGGCTTCGATTTGTGCGAAACCGGAGAGGCCAAGCCGCAGACCCTGATAGGTCCAGCTAAAACGAAAGCTTCGGTCGTCGCTGGCAATCACTTGCGCGCCGACAAAGGTTTTGAGGGTGCCGCGCACCTCGGAGGCAAGACCTTGAGGATCGACCGTCATGCTCTTGATCACAAAGGCCTGCGTCACATCCGAGCCGCGTTGCTCGTCGACTATCCGGACGAGCTCCGATTTGAGCGAACCGTGCGATTTGGGATCAGCCAGTTCGAGGATCTGCGCCATCCAGTAATCGAGATTTTCCGGACTGCGGTTGAGCAGCATCAGCGCAGCATCGCGGGTCACCAGCTCGAGATAATCAGCAGTGACTTCGCCGCTCGAGATGGTGAGCGATTTGGATGCTGTCGGCACCAGCACAACTTCCCGGTCGCGGGTGGCCGCAAGCCCGGTCGCAACGATCAGCGCGATTCCGAGCGCGGCACTGGTGAGCGCGAGCATATTGCGCTGCCGCAGCAAGCTTTGCGAGCGTTCGTGTGAAATATCGAAATGCATATGTGCTCTCCCTCAACCCGCCAACAGGCGGCAATAAGAGGGCGGCGTGCACTTCAGACCGGTCAGTCCATACGGCAGATACCAATAGGCGGCGTGCCGGACCCATGAACTTGCCCGCCCTGCCTTTGCCTTTCGCAAGGTGAACCAGGCTCCAAAAGCCAATGCGATGCCTATAAAAATATGCTGCGTCAGAATGCCCCAGGTGAATGGGACAATCAGCCCGGCAAACTCGTCGAGTGTCCAGAACCCAATAAGTTCAGGATCGTCGAGCCTGCGCGGAACAATATACCGGTCTGTCATGATGCCGCCCTCCGTCAGTTCGTCGTCAGATGATTGCCGTGACGACGGACGTGACGATCGGCACACCCGTGCCAACACCGATGCCGACGCCCACAGGCACAGCGATCTGGGACAATGTGAAGCGCCCGGATGCGAGACCGATGAGGCCGCCAGCCAGGCTCAATACGGTGATGATCTTGCCGCCCGAGCCTTCGAGAAAGTCGGTGAATTTTGTGAGGGCAGGCGCAAATGTCGTATCTGCACCGGCAAAAGCGGCAGATGCAGCCAGCGCCGCGATGGCAATCGGCAACACTATTGCACCAACACCAATGCGGCGGGGTTTAAGCGATAAAGTAGTCATGGGTTCAATCTCCAACAGTCGAGGGGCAGCGATCACGTTCGCTGTTCGTTCTTACTGGGACTAGGAGATTGAAATAGGAAAGCGGGAACAGCGATAGAGAAGTGTTTGAGTTGAAAATCATACCGAAGCGGCTTCTGCTGACCGCTAATGTTGCGAAAAACGCATGATTAGCGTTCGCGACTGGCCGACGAATCGGCCACAGAGGGGCGAGATTTGCGCCAATGCGCCGAATTGTCTCATTATAGGAAATCTTATATGTTCTAACTTTGTTCTTTTTGCTTTCCTACAGTTGTGGAGTCGGAATATCACTCCGAGTCGAACGCTGGACGCCAAGGAACACCCGGTTATGAACAACCAGATTGCCGAACCACCCGCCATTGAAGATGTACTTGCGCGCACGCTTGCAAGGGCCATCGAAAACTCGGGCAGGCCCAAGCGCGACATCGCCAGCGAGACGGGCTTTCATAAGGATGCTCTGTTACGCGTCATTCGCGGCACACGGTCCGTTACCGTCGATGAAGCGCTGCGCTTGTTCGCAGCGGCAGGTGTCCCGGCGCGCGGAACATTGTTTCTGGCACTTGCGGGCAAGGAAGAGCTGGCCGCAAACTGGATGAATCATGAAATGGGAGAATTCTGGGATGAACTTGTATCCTCGATGCCGGGAACCTTGAATGACGCGTTGCAGGACAAGTTCAACGAGGTCCGTCCGCGCTGGGCGGTAGGGACATCCAAACTGGTGGCGCGATTGGTGTCGGAGCATATCGATGACATCGCGAGCCGCGATCTGTCGCTTGCTTTAGGGCGTTGAGCCGTATTCATGGAACAGAAATTACCCATTGGAGAACCGGTCGATGGAGCGCCGGCTCCTTTACGGCCGGCGCGACTGATCCGGTTGCCGGATGTGATTGCGCGCGTTGGCATCAAACGCTCTATGATTTACCGCCTGATGGGCGAAGGTCGATTTCCTAAGTCGCGGTCATTGGGACCGAAATGTGCCGTATGGGTAGAGGCAGAAATCAATCAATGGATCGAAGAGCTAACAAAAAGCGACACTTGAGTCATCGGGGAATAGGCCAGCGATTTTACTCGGCGAGCCATATAAGAGCAATTATTCAGCATAGCGATCAGCTGATTTGATGGGGCTTCGGGACACATAGCTATGCTTTTGGAAATGGCGGGACGACGAATCCCGAAATCACTGCTTCCCATGTGTCGCAGGCGCCGCGGACGCGCCCGAAATTTGCATCATATTAGCGAACATAGGCCCAGGCGCGCTTCAAAAGCGAAGAGATGCAAAGACTGACGCACTGGCCTCGTTCACCCGCATTCCGGACGCGGGGATTAAAGACATGTCCGTCTTTTGTCGGCGCAAATCGAGCCCATAAACAAGATTTCCACGACGCTCAGTTGGTGCTGCGGCTAGCGTGACGGCAAGACCGGAAGATTTGCGTATGCCGCCGGATGACAATTCGATAATGCGGTCGACAGTCGTGCGGCGACCGGTGGGCCCTGCGTCAAATGCTGTCAAGCCAAGCCAAAGCCGGTCCTCATGCGCCAGAACCAGGCCAGCCGATCGTTCGACAGAGGCAAAATAGTGTCGCCCTGGAACAAGCGTTGCAGGTCTGATACGGTCACGCTTCCAGCCCGCAAACAGGCTCAAACTGTCAGTTTGTCCGATATCCATCTCGAATGCTGCCATCGTCGATAGTCTTGAGCTTCGCCTTGGCAGTTCCGGAATCAGCGAACGTACTTGACCTTTTTTGCTGCGTGCCACCGTAAGGACCAACCGCGCATCGCCAATGTCGCCGACAACGGATCGAGTCTTCAAATTTTGTTCGCCGCGTGCGCCGGTTATCCGGCTGCCGGACGATATTGTAAGAGGCAGCCCTTGGCGAGGCGCCTGCTGCTCTGGTTTGACCGCAAATCGTTGATTTTCGATAGCATGGCCGTCTGGGGTCGCTGACATTTGGGCGCTCGCAAGATCCGGGCAAGACAGTGTTAGGGCCACAATGAACGCATAGGTCCGCACCTCGAAACTTCTATGCATGGTTTTTCCTCCTCGGCAGAAATTGAAGCCGCTGGAAGGATGACGTTCTCCTTTTGAGATATCCGCATGCCACATCGGCAATGCCAGTCAGGTGCGGAAAATGCTGATCGCTGTCGTCAGTCTTACAAGAATACAAAAAGGAGACTGAACTTTGCGTAACAGAACGTTAGCGGCATTGGCGCTCTTAGCCCTGGTGGCTCCGCTTGCTGCCATGACAAATACGCCAACAATGCCGGACATACTAAGTTCGACCGATACAGTTTCAAGTCCGATAGTCGGCCCGGTTTCGATTCTCACTTACAATGTCAAAGGACTTCCCTGGCCAGTAGCAACCGGGCGAACGTCAGCGTTCGAAGCAATAGAACGGCGGCTCGTCGGACTGCGTGCGGTTGGAGAGCAACCGCATGTTGTGGTTCTACAAGAGGCTTTCACTGACAGAGCCAAGCAAATCGGGGTTCGGAGCGGCTACCCGTTTCGTGCGACGGGGCCTGCTGCCGGCGATCCGGTTGCAAAGGACACACCCGGGGAAGGGGCCGACTTTCTGAACAACGCCTCCGCGTTCAAGGGCGAGACAGAGGGCAAATGGCTCGATAGCGGGCTGATGATATTTTCTGACTATCCCATCAAAAGCATAAAGCGCGCTGCGTTTTCGAAGGCTGGTTGCGCGGGCTATGATTGTCTTGCCAATAAGGGCATTTTACTGGTCGAACTGCGCGTGCCCGGTCAGGCAGTTCCTGTAACCGTGGTGACGACCCACCTCAATTCAAAGAAGGGGTCTGGGGTTAGCGAAGGCCGCTCGCTCGAGGCCTATCGCCGGCAGGTCGCGGCTCTGTCGAGCTTTATGCGGACCTTCAGAAATCCTGAAAGTCCCTATATTCTTGCTGGAGATTTCAATGCAAGCTCTCCGGCCCGGCGGCAGCTTCTGACCGACGCCCGATTAGCTGTTGAGGCGAGTCCATCGCCGCTACAATCCCGGAGCGGTCTGGATGCTATCCGGTTTCAGGGTGCGGTTGCCGGCACGTTAGCCGCCGAGGCGAGTTTCATTTCCAAGCGGGGTCGCGACTGGCAATTTTTTGGTGATGGCCAAACTGCTTCGGTTCGACCGAGCAATCTGCAGATCCCATTCGGCAAAGAAGCCGACGGATCGATGCTGTCGGATCATCTCGGCTTTTCCATTGCCTACCGCCTAGCGCGGAAAGTTTAAGATGAAAGGATTTCGCTGGATGAGCGGCTTGGCCGCCGCGCTCCTATTTATGGGAACGGTGGCAGCGGCGTCGAATGCTGAGAATAGCCAGAAACCTCGGGCCGCCATGATGCACAAAGTCGAGTTGCGAGGCAAATCAGGGCGGATCAAACAGGATCGCTACTGGCACGAGGTGCTGGTCGCAATGACGAAGCTTGACCGTGCTGACTTCGTACCTCCGGATCAACGCATTCATGCATATCAGGACAATCCGCTTCCGATTGGCTTTGAACAGACCATCTCCGATCCCTTCGTCGTTGCGGTAATGACCAGCTTACTGCGCATCAACAAGTCGGACCGCATTCTCGAAATTGGTACCGGATCAGGCTATCAGGCGGCTGTGCTTGCCGGATTGGCGCAAGATGTCCGGACGATTGAAATCGTTGAGCCGCTGGCAAAACGCGCAAGCGAAACGCTTGAAGATCTCGGCTTTCATAATGTTACCGTTCGCGCAGGTGATGGCTATGACGGATGGCCCGACGGTGCCCCTTATGACGCGATTATCGTCACCGCGGGTGCTCCACGAATTCCGCAGCCCTTGCTGGATCAGCTCAAGCCGGGAGGCCGTATGGTTATTCCTGTTGGAAAGGGATTTTGGGATGAGCAACTGTTCCTTGTCACCAAGAGCCGCAAAGGCAAGGTGACTCAAAAGTCCATTGGACCTGTAATGTTTGTCGATTTTACCGGCAAGGTGCGCGGGCAGCCCCAGCGATGATCGAAGTGCGGAACCTTCATGCTGACGGCGTCATTCACAGCATGACGGCTCATCATATTGCACTTGTCGTTCATGATTTTTCGACTGGCGGCAGCGAGAGGATAGCAATCCGGTTGGCGAACCAATGGGCAGCCTCAGGCCGTCGAGTGACGATTCTCTGCGGCACTGAAGTTGGCAGCGCGCGAGATCTCGTGAGTCCAGGGATCGAGGTCGTTTCCTGCAAGCCTGCGATCCACAGGGGTTGGGGCTCTCGTATCCGTCTGGGATGGAAGCTTGCTAACTTGCTTGAGAGATATGCACCCGATGTAGTGTTCGCTCCGGGAAATTTTCATCTGATGGTGCTGGCAGTTGCCGCGCGCAGGGTTACCACCACGCGTCCACGCTTTGTGTGCAAGATTAGCAACCCGCTGATCGATCGCAATTTGCCACCAATCTTGCGTAATCCGCTCGCCTGGTTGCTTCGCCTTCTGTTGGCACCAATCGACAATATGACTGCGATGTCCCTGCTGCTTGCCAAAGAAGCTCAACTGGTGCTCCCCAATCGGCAGTTGACGTGCATCGATGAACCCATTCTCGACCGCAGATGCAACGCATTTCGCTCCCGCGCGCCGCGCGACCATGATCCGCTTATCCTCTGCGTCGGCCGTCTTGAGCGGCAGAAGGATTTCGAGCTGGCGCTACGCGCTTTTGCCGAATTGTCACCTCTGGGTCGCGCACGCCTCGCGATACTTGGAGAAGGTCCGCATCGCCAACGATTGCTGGATATAGCTCGACGTTTGGGAATCGCGGCCAGAGTTGACCTTCCGGGCCATGTGTCAAATGTATCCGAGTGGATTGGTCGCGCGCGACTTATGCTGATGACATCGCGTTATGAAGGCTTTCCGGCGGTGCTAGTTGAAGCGCGAGCTTTGGGTCTACCTGTGGTCACGACCGATTGCTCGGCCGCGCTTCCGGAAGTGATTTCAGCACCCTGTCACGGAGAGATCGTCCATTCGCGTGCGCCATCCGATATTGCTGGAGCTATCCAGCGACAATTGAATATTATCCCCGGTTCCTTCGAACAGATCGCACGGGGCACAGAGCGTTTTCAGATCGAGTCCATTGCACCGAAATGGCTACAGCTTTTTGATAGCGCAGCCATTAGGTGAAAGTGAAGCGTCTCCTTGTGTCAGTCCACGATGTCACGCCGGCGCACAGCGATCGGCTTGAAAAGATCGTATCGCTGGTCGAACAAATTGTTGGCCCCGGCAAGGCTGCCCTGCTGGTTGTCCCCGATTTTCATGGAAAGGCCAATCTGGACTCGGATCGCCACTTTAAGGTTTTGCTGCGGCGATGGGCCGACGCGGGGAATGAAATTTTCCTGCATGGCTATTATCATCTTGAAGGCACTGGCCCCGATAAAGCGACGCGGTCATGGAAGGCGAAATGTCTGACAGCAGGCGAAGGCGAGTTTCTTGGCCTTGGTTATGATGAAGCGGCGTCCCGGCTACGGGATGGGCAAAAGCTGGTCGAGGAGGCTACCGGACGTCCCGTTGCCGGGTTTGTGGCGCCCGCCTGGTTATATGGGCCAGACGCCAAGCGGGCCATTAGAGATCAAGGATTCCGGCTCGCGGAAGACCATTTCAAGGTGTGGAATCCAGCAACAGCTGAGGTGCTGACCCGCGGACCCGTTATAACTTACGCTAGCAGGACGCCGATGCGCCTGCTGAGTTCACTCCTCTGGTCCTATATTGCTGGCGTATTGCTTAAACCTGCTCCGGTTGTTCGGATCGGTGTTCATCCGCACGACTGGGATGCACCAGAACTCGTCGATGAAATCCAAAGAACGCTCACGCATTTTGTAAAATCACACGTGCCATCCCGCTATTCCGACCTCCAGAAATAATATGATCCAAGTTGAAGGTGCGGAAAAAGGCAATGGGTGCCGTCATCATCAAAAGTGCTGTTGTTGGAGTTTAATGCATTATGGCCTCACGCGCCCTGGCGGTCGCCACCCCTTTTGACCATGATCTTCCTGCCCTCGAAATTCGCCCAAGCCACTGGCAGGGCTGGCTGACCCGGAGCATCTCTGCTGCCCTACTGGTTACAGTCCTACTGAGGCTCCAAAATTTCGGCTTTGCCGCTGCCATTGCAGCCTTTCCGAGAAGTTTTGGGTTTTGGTTGGCGTTTGCCGTCTATTATCTTTCATTGCCTTTGTCAGAATGGCTAATTTTCCGACGCCTTTGGCAGCTACCCGCAAAAGGAATTGCAGCTCTGCTGCGAAAACTTGTCAGCAATGAAATATTGCTCGGCTATAGCGGCGAGGCTTATTTTTATGCCTGGGCGCGACAGCATGCAAAGCTGGTGTCGACGCCATTCGGTGCGATCAAGGATGTCAGCATCCTCTCTGCCCTGGCAGGGAATTTGATTACAATCGTCATGCTCGCAATTTCGTGGCCACTCGTAAACGATCTGGCTCCTGCGCTGCACGGCCAGACTATTGTGGCCTCTTCGGCATTTGTTCTTGGTGTGTCGTTTGTGATTCTTGCCTTTCGCAACAGACTTTTTTCCCTTGAATCTTCTGCGCTCCGCTTCATTTTCTCAATTCACATCGCCCGGCTTCTGATGACGACGATTTTGGCAGGTATAATGTGGCATCTTGCGATGCCCAGTGTGCCGTTGCTGTGGCTTGTCATTTTGGCAACGCTTCAACTGCTTGTTTCCCGGCTGCCCTTCGTACCCAGCAAGGATCTCGTTTTTGCAAGTCTGGCGGTCTTCCTGATCGGCAATAGCAGCACAGTGTCCATCGTGATTACAATGATCGCGACAGCGATTGTCATGACCCACCTCGTGCTTGGTGCGCTTTTAATGCTGCCCGAGTTCGTCCGAAAGGAAGATATATGAAAAAGGTGGTTCTAGTAAGTTTTGCGGTTTTATTGCTTGCCAATGGTGCAGTGAAGTCATCGCCATCGCTGGGTAAGGCCGAGGCTGCCTGTCGACCGAATGAGCCTGGTCCGGCACTGCTTATTTCTGCGAGAGGTTTGAAGGACAGAAAAGGTCTGTTGCGCGCAGAACTCTACCCTCCCAACGACAAAGATTTTCTCGCAGATGACAATATTCTCCTGAACGAAGGAAAGATCTTCAGACGCGTGGACCTCAATGTTCCCAACGCGGGCGATCCAGTTTTGTGCATGCGCGTTCCATCGGCAGGTAGATATTCCCTCTCGCTTTTGCATGATCGTGATCGCAACCTTAAATTTGGCCTGTTCTCGGATGGCATAGGTTTTTCCGGAAACCCGAAACTCACACGCTCCAAGCCCAAAGCGGCGACCGCTATGATAACGGCTGGGGCCGGTATCACCCGGATAAATGTGACCATGAACTATCTCAGTGGGCTCTCGATGAAGCCCGTCAAAAACCAATAGGTGCGGCCATGAAAATTGTAGACGTTTGTGCGTTTTATTCGCCGTTTGGCGGCGGCGTGAAAACCTACGCTGACCGCAAGCTCGCGCTTGCTTCCCAGTTGGGCCATGACATTGCCCTCATTGTACCCAGTGATCGGAATGCGGTCGAAAAGGTTGGCGACAGCGCAAGAATTATACATTTGGCTTCGCCACAGCTGATGGTGGATCGACGATACCGCTATTTCGAAGCGGCCAGTCCTGTTCATGCCATATTGGATCGAGAGCAGCCGGACTTTGTCGAGGCCTCATCACCTTGGCGGACGGCGAGCATAGTGGCCGATTGGAAAGGCCCGGCGGGGCGTTCGCTGATCATGCATGCAGATCCGCTATCGACTTATGCCTATCGCTGGTTTGGCCCTTTGGCGTCACGCGAAACTATTGACAGGCAATTTGACTTTTTCTGGCGGCATTTAAGACGGGTTAGTGCTGGCTTCGATTTGACTGTATCTGCCAATCGAGGTTTGACAAATCGGCTTACAAAAGGAGGAATTGCGCGAGTTGCTACCATCCCGATGGGTATTGAGAGAGGCTTGTTTTCTCCGGCCCGGCGCGACCTAGATTTGCGCAAAGCGCTGCTTGCCAGATGTGGTTTGCCTGAAACAGCGACGCTACTGTTGGGTGTCGGACGGCACAGTGCCGAAAAAAGATGGCCGCTGGTTATCGACGCTTGTGTTGCAGCTTCGCGCAATACGCCTTTAGGTTTGGTGATCATTGGTGATGGCCGGCAAAGGAGCCAGCTCATCCGGAATGTCGGTGCCAATCCCCACATACATTTGCTTGCGCCGCTTGCCGACCGCGTCATGCTCGCGCGTGTTTTGGCCAGTGGAGATGCCCTCATTCATGGCTGCGAGACAGAGACATTTGGTATGGTTGCAGCAGAAGCCGCCGCCTCCGGATTACCACTTATCGTGCCCGACGAGGGCGGTTCGTCAAGCTTTGTGTCTGACGGGGCGGGTACTACATATAAATCGGGCGATCCTGTTGCAGCAGCCGACGCGATCAGCGAGCTGATCACAAATGGTATCGGCACAGCGCTTGAGCGAGCAAAAATTAGAGCACAAGCGGTTCCCTCCATAGAAGAGCATTTCCGGCAACTCTTTGCACGCTACGAGGCGGCAAGCCATCGCAGCTATCGCGCTGCATGACTGCAGGCATTGCCAATGAATTCTACTACCTCACCTGCTGGATAATGATGCGGGGTTTGCCCGTTGGCGGCGTCTACCCTGTATGATGAACTTTTCGGTTAGCAACCGTGGCATGAAGATATTCCCCAACCCAGTCGCGCAGCCAGTTTCCCGGCGTAAAGTAACTAACCGCGGTCTGCCATGGTGGTGGAGGTTTCTTAATTTTGCGTGCCGTAATGTCCGCTGAAATGTGCGCAGGTGGGAGGCTTCCGAGCGCGAGACTAAAGGATTTTGCTTGTTAGAAGACCATCCCCCTCGAACGCCCGACCGAATTTCATTAGCGTCTCGCAAAGTTGCGGGTAGAGCGGGCGCGCACTCAGTCCGTCGAGCAGATTGTGACAAGGCTGATATAGACGGGAATGGTAGCTTGCCACCTTTGACGCGGGTTCAACAAAATCTTCTTGCAGCCCCTGAACGCAGGATTTTGAACTGGCTGTGCGCGGTTATGCCTGAAAAAATTATGCCCGACCATCTGACGATAGTCGGCTTTTTCGGCACCATCATGATTTTTCTGAGCTATGTTGCCAGTGAAAATGAACCATATTGGTTTCTCGTCGCGATCGGTGGATATGCGATAAACTGGTTTGGAGATTCTTTGGACGGGAGCCTGGCACGATACCGGCACACCGAGCGCCCTAAATTCGGCTATTTCACCGATCACAGTCTCGATGCGGTTGGAAATCTTCTGACAATGGTTGGGTTGGGCTGTACTGCTTTTGTGCGGATGGATGTCGCGTTACTGGCAGCCTCATGCTATTTATTGCTGTCTGTACATACTTTTCTTGCAGCCAGGGTCCTTGGCACATTCCGGCTTTCCTATGGCCTGATAGGACCTACTGAACTGCGGCTCATATTGATCGGATTGACGATTGCGATGTTTTTACTCGATCCAAGCGTTCCCCGATTAGGTGGACATTCGGCGTTCGACCTTTTTGCAACCTTCGTTTCTGCGGCGCTGTTTGTGATTTTTGCAAAGCAGACATTCGTTCTTGCTCGCTCGCTTCACCAGTCTGAAGGCGGTTTGCAATAGTTTCGGCTCGTTCTCGCCCAAGCTGGGTGAATAATCGCGATGAAAGGTGCGGATTAGCCGCTGCTTCGGCGTCAATGCATTATGAACGCAGCAACGCTTTCCTATTTCGAGTTTCCGGCAGTGCCCGCCGGGTCGCAGCAGCCGCCATTCGTGCATGACATTGGATGGCGGCTGCACTATTACTGTCGGCATGACAAATTCGCTGAAACAGTTTGTTTGAAAGTCGACGGCGGTCTTGAAGCTGTCTTTACATCAAATCGCGCCTTGCTCGGTCGGTTTGTGCGTGCACGATTGCGCGCCGAGGACGCAGTCGACGATATTCTCCAAGAATTGTGGGTCAAAGTGCACGCGTTGGAACCTGGTCCGATAGCAGAACCATTGGCATATCTTTACCGAATGGCCGACAATCTTGTCCTCGACAAAAAGCGCGCGGCTGGCAGACAGATGGCGCGTGACCATGAATGGTCAGAGCGGCGGTCAAACGGCGCATTACCCGATTCAGACCCGGCCCCAAATCCAGAGCGCGTCGCCGTTGCGCGAGATTTTTTGAACCGTGTCAATGCTCGCCTGAAATTGCTGCCCGCGCGCACTGTCGAAATTTTTCAAGCAGTCCGGATTGAGAAACGTCCGCAAAAGGAACTTGCGGTCGAATTAGGGATAAGCATTAGCGCCATCGAAAAGCATCTACAGCGAGCTTACCGGGAGGTTATCATCGTCCGCGAAGAGCTGGAATGCGACCCGGCGCCATCGATCCCTACAGTATTGGAGGGCGTGGCTCATGATGCCTGATAATGATTTACTCGACATCGCCCTTGGCTGGCACACCAAACTTGCGTCTCCCCAGGCGACTGGCAGCGATTGGGCCGCATTCACCGAATGGCTTGAGGCCGATCCTGTAAATGGCGCGGCATATGATCGGGTCGCGCTGGCTGATCATGCTTATGATGAAGCCTTGGTGATCAACCCACCGCCACCGGCAACTGCCCAGAATGATAACCAGCCAGAACCTTGGTATCGCCGCAAGACTTTATTCGCGGTCGCTGCCAGCGTCGCGTTGGCTCTAATTGCCGGTCCGCTGATATTGAATAATCGCGATTTGCAGACGATCGAAACGGGTCTTGGCGAAAATCGCGAGATCGCCCTTGGGGATGGTTCGCTGGTCGCCCTTAATGGTTCCAGCAAGATCGAGATTGATATGGTAGGCAAGCGTTTTGCAAGGCTTGCGGAAGGTGAGGCGCTGTTTTCGATTAAGCATGATCCGAACCGTCCATTCACTGTGGAAGTGGATAACCATACGTTGGTCGACGTCGGGACTGAGTTCAATGTCCGTCAGGACAAAGAAGGTCTCGAAGTTGCTGTTAGTGATGGTGCAGTTGAGTTTAATCCTGATGACACAGCATTGGTGGTGCGGGCCGGAAACCAGGTGAAGGTGGCCCGCAATTCTGCAAAACCAATATTGAGCAAAACCGAGCCGTCAAGCGTTGGCGGTTGGCGCAATGGAAGGCTAGCCTATAGCGCTGCGCCCTTGAGCCGGGTCGCAGCCGACCTATCCAGACTATTGGGTGTACCGGTTACAGTTGATCCAGCAGTGGGTAATCGCCGCTTTTCTGGGCTAATTCAAATCGATGGGAATCGCGACCAATCCATGCGCCGTATGCAGGCACTACTCGGTGTGTCGGTGCGGCGTAACGATAAAGGATGGGTCCTATCCAATTAGTTTTATGATTCGGTCCCTAGCCGTCCCATCCCTCATCGCAGCTGCTTGTTCTTCGCCGGTGGCGGCCGCCGAAGCGCGCAGCTTTGAAATTCCGGCGCTCCCCCTCGATCAGGCCTTGATGCGTCTGGGGGAACAGGCCGGTGTTTCGGTCGGCGGCAGCGACCCTCGCATCAGTTTGGCCCGCTCAAAGCCTGTCAGTGGCAAGATGACCCTTGCGAACGCGTTACGAAAGATGCTGAGGGGCAGTGGTCTGACATTCGTTATTGTCGATTCCAGAACCGTCCGGATCATCGCCGCTCCACCCGAGCGACAGCGACAATTGAAACCGCTCGTAAGAGCAAAATCGCAATTGCAGCCAAAGGAGCTTGCAGTTCGCGACCCCGTTTCGGTACCTGAACCCAAGGAAATTGTTGTTACAGCCAGCAAGCAAAGCCAGCCGCTTTCGCGTTATCCAGGAACTGCTCGCGTCGAACAGATCGGCGCTCCCGGCCTCAATGCTGAGCGCGGAACCGCGGCGCTTGTGGGGCGGCTCCCCGAACTATCATCGACCAACCTCGGGCCAGGCCGAAACAAGCTATTTATCAGGGGAATTTCCGACAGTAGCTTTTCCGGGCCAACTCAATCTACCGTTGGTCTTTATCTGGGTGATATGCGGCTGACCTACAATGCCCCCGATCCTGATCTGCGCTTTTATGATGTCGATCGGATCGAAATCATAGAAGGGCCCCAAGGGACGCTTTATGGAGCGGGCGTGCTCGGCGGCATTGTCCGGATTATGCCCAATCGGCCCGATCTTGAAAAATTCGCGGCGCGAGCAAGTCTTGGATCAACACATACTGACCGGGGCGCACCGGGTTATGATGTCGAAGGCATGATCAATGTTCCACTGTGGAAGGATCGGGTCGCGCTGCGTGTTGTTGGTTATGAACAGGTTGAAGGTGGATATATCGACAATCCGCAATTGGGCCAGCGGAACACCAACCGAACCACCATCGATGGAGCCCGTATCTCGCTCGAGATCGATCCCGGCGATGCCTGGCGGCTGTCGGCAATGGGCGTCATTCAAAATCTTGACACACGTGATGGGCAATATGCCCAGCGCAGCCTCCCGAAACTGAGCCATAATGCTGCGATCAGCCAACCTCACGACAATGATTTTCGCGGACTTAATGTCGTCATTGGCAAAAGCTGGCGTGAACTCGAGCTGACCTCCAGCTTTAGCATCATCGATCATATACTCGACGAACGTTTCGATCCTGCAAGGGTAGCAGGGCCGGCCTCCGCATTTGACCGCGTGAGCCGTTACAAGATGCTGGTGCATGAAACGCGACTGGCGTCGCGGCCCGGTGCCTGGATAAGCTGGGTAGGGGGCATCGGCTATACCGATAGCCGCGACCGGACCGAACAATTTTTGGGTGAATTACCCGATCCCCCGCGCATCAGTTCGGTACAAAGCGAGAAGAGCGAGATCGCTTTGTTCGGCGAAGCCACCGTTCCTGTCAGTGAACGATTGTCGATTACCGGCGGTAGCAGGGTCGTTCGCGCCCAGGTTTCAGGAGAGATCGTTGGGAACGAAGCTGAACCAACCCGCCGGCAGTGGCGCGTGCTGCCTACTGCTGCGCTCTCGTGGCGGCCGCATGGCCGGCTCCAGGCATTTGCCCGCGTTCAGACCGGCTTTCGCAGTGGCGGTCTTGCTATCGATCAGGCCGGTAGCACCAACCGTTTTGAATCCGACCAGATCTATACAGCTGAGGCCGGGGTAAGATTTGGCGATGCCTCCCAAATCTTAAGCACGCCAATATCGGGCTCTGCAACTATTTTTCACACTGGCTGGAGCGACATTCAGGCGGATTTGCTGGATATTAATGGGCTCCCCACAACGCTCAATATCGGAAACGGACATATCGACGGCGTGCAAGCAGCGGTCAATTGGCGCCCGAACCAAGAATTATCGTTCGAGGGAGCTGCCTTTGTGAACCGAAGCCGCCTCGACAATCCCAGCGCCGAGTTAATGGATCTCGACAATATCCCACTGCCAAATATCCCACGTTATGGCGGCAGGCTATCTGTGCGCTGGGCCCGCCAGCTATCGGCCGGCCTGACCTTTCAGACCGACGCAATTATACGCTACCGCAGCGGTTCGAATGTCGGAACCTTACCGCCATTATTGTTAGAGCAGGGCGAATATGCCGAAGCAGATCTGGCCGCAATGTTGCGTTCTGAAAGCTGGCAGCTGACCCTCGACCTCACCAATGTTTTCAATGCCCGGAAAAACAGCTTCGCTTTTGGGAACCCCTTTACCGCATCGCTCGGTGATCAAATTACTCCGCTCCGCCCGCGATCGCTGCGCGTAGGAATATCATTTGGATTTTGACAACGGTTGGACGATCCAACTGATGTGATCAACTTCCTGAACAAAAAGGAGAACTTGGCTAAACGCAAGAACGAATACAATCAAGATTGCGTCAGCCGAAACGAGTTTGCTTTTTAAATCTTAGGGCATCTTTTGGCTAATTCATCGAGATCTAAAACATTTATTGGACCTCGCAACATTTCACTCCTCTTCCGCATCGCTAACCTTCTGAACAGTTGTTTGGGCCGTTGTGCCCAGTTCACCCAAACGTTTTGACTATGATGACCGTGCCCGGAGAGTTGTCCTGCACATCAATATTAAAACCATGCGCCAAGGCAATTGCGTGTACAAGTGACAGGCCCAGGCCAGTACCTGGTGTCGTTCTGCTTTTCTCGAGCCGATAAAATCGGTCAAAGATCCTATCGCGGTCGGCAAGAGCAATGCCCGGGCCATCGTCGGCAACTCTTGCCTGCCACTTCTCAGCCGTGCCATTCAGGCCCAGAGTGATGGAACTGCCAACGGGTGTATGAGTAAGCGCATTTTCGATAAGATTGGTGAACAACTGCTGCAGCAGTGCTCGATCGCCACTCACCTTCACAGCAGGGCCGATCGAAGCCGACAACCGTCTGCCTCCGTCCGCCGCTACGGGTTCGTAGATTTCGGCTAACTCCTGCAACAGAGCAGATAGATCGACGGGAGCGAAGTTGGACCGCGCAGCGCCTGCTTCTATTTGCGAAATGCGCAGAAGCGATGAAAACACCTCAAGCATATTGTCTGCGTCGCGCAGCGATTGGGTTACCAGCGATTGCCGGGTGGGCTCATCCTTTGCTGAATCGATTTGTTCAAGCCTCTGCTTGAGCCGCGTTAGCGGCGTCCGAAGGTCATGCGCGATGTCGGACGAAACCTGCTTCAATGCCTCCATGCTGGCTTCGAGCTGGGTTAGCATCGCGTTGAGTTGGATTGCCAAGCGGTCAAACTCGTCATCGCGCAAACTAAGCGGCATCCGGCTAGCGATGCGCCCCTGCGCGACATCATTCGCCACGGCGTTGAACCTGTCCAACCGTCTGAGCACAAGGAACGAAACAAAAGTACCCCCGATGATTGCAAATAACATGATGGCCAAAACCGACGCTGCAAGGGTCTGGAGCAGAGCTTCTCGTAACTCGGTTAGCTGCTCGTCTTCCTGTGCAACAAGAATATATGAACCACTGGCAAGCTTAATCCCAAAGCCGATGGCGCCTTCGCCTTCGAACGGACTCGGTCCTATCAAAACTTTTTGCATTTCATCGGCATCGATGGTGACGCTGCCTATGGGCCGTGGCTTTAGCCCGATCTGGTCGACAATGATCTGGCCCTTTGCGTCGATAACGGTGCGCCTGAATTCGTCATCGCCAGTCTGGCTGGCCGACATTTCAAGGATATCGTCGATCGCCCCTTCGTTCATAAATCGCTCGATGTTTTTGGCGTCCATTTCTACAGCGGCGATCATCTGCTCTTCAAGTGTTCGGGTCGCTGTCTCAAACACGACCACAAGCAGAAGAATCGAGGCGGCAGCAAAGAGCAGGCCGGAAAGCATAGCCAGCCGAAAGGTGGTCGACCGGAAAAGCCTACGCGCCTGCATTGACCATATAGCCCGCGCCGCGGATGGTCTTGATGACGGGCGTCTCACCGTCGCGATCAAGCTTGCTGCGCAGTCGGCTTATATGCGTTTCAACAACGCTGGTTTTGGGATCGAAATGGAACCCCCAGACGCCTTCGAGAAGCATTGTCCTTGTCACAACCCGGTCAGCGTGCCGCATTAAATATTCCAGCAATCGATATTCCTGTGGCTGCAAGTCAATCTCACGGCTGCTTCGAGTTACGCGTCTGCTCAGCAAATCGATGCGCAGCGGACCGACCACCAGCTCCGTCTCTACAGGTCCGGTTCGCGGTCGCCGTGCCAGGGCGTTGATCCGCGCGGCTAACTCGACGAACTCAAAGGGTTTGACAAGATAATCATCGCCGCCCGCTTCAAGTCCCGCGACGCGGTCGAGTACGCCGTCAAGTGCGGTCAGGAATAGCACGGGTGCGAGATCGCCAGTCGCGCGGATCGCACGGACCATCGAGAGCCCGTCCATGCCGGGAAGCATACGGTCAACGATAAGAACATCATAAGTTTCACCAGTGGCGAGCATGAATGCATCGCGGCCATCATGCACCAGATCGACGACATGGCCCAACTCTTCGAGACCGCGCGCAATGTAGCGCGCGGTCTCGATTTCATCCTCGGCGACCAAAATTTTCATTCATTCGTCCTGTTGAGTTTGTAAGTCGTTTCATGCTGGTGCCGGTCGGAACGGGATGAAAAGGGAGTGGAACCATCCCGCCCGGCCAGCATAAACTTAATCGGCGCCTTCAGCTCCTTCGCCCGCTTCGCTGTCGTCGACAGCAACCGATTTGACCTGCCCCGACATCGCGTCGACCATCACATTGCGCTCGTTTGCGCCGCTACCGACGCTCACTTCCCACATCGGCGTTGCCGCCTCGTCATCCATCTCGACTTCGCTAGCCTTGAGACCGGTATGCTGTTCGGCAGCGCGGGCGGCGTCACCGGCCGAAACACGTGTCTGCGCCAACATTTGTGCTTCGCGAGCGTCGTCCGCTCGCTCGTCAGCCATTTCCATATTCCCGGCCATCTGGCCGCGCGGGCTCGGAGCTTCGCCCGCAAACGCCGCTGCGCCCATTCCGGCAATACCAGTCACTCCGATGGCTGCCGCAGCAATGGCCATTTTTGCAGATCTACTCAATTGTTTCACGTCACATCTCCTTCAATGGCGATCCATGGCGGACCGTGGAGACCTTATGCGGCATCGCATCTTCGCAGGATTTTGCCGATACTATACTTATTTGTATTCTTGTCCGGTTTGGCGGGTCACGGTCCCAAAATATTGATTACTGCTGAAAGTTGAATCGCAGTTTCATCAAGTAGTGACCTTAGCTGTTGTATGTCTGCGATTCAGGGCCTCGTTTCAAGCTGGTTGTGCTAGTACGAACATATTGATCTTGGCGCTGGCGGCAGCGTTGCCTTTCGCCGTCAGTCCAATCGTTTGGCCCATGGCGCGCATTTCGCTTACCTCCCTTGGCGGGATCGTCGCCGGCCAAATGTAGCCAAGCCTTCATTATTCACCAAGTGGGTCCTATGCCGCAAATTGAACGATTAGAATGTATTACCGCGGGGCAGGATTACCTACGACGGGATTTTTACGCAGTGGATGGCAAGATTTTGTACGTTGACACTTGCTTGTCATCAGCAGCGGGGCTCGACAAAGTTCCACCTGCGTCGCTCGATAAGCTGTTTGGTATTGTTGTGTTCGAAATCAGTCGGTTGATGGCGACATTTCTCGTTCCTTCGCTTGATCATCGAAACCTGTTTTAATCTCGGTTAGAGGGGGGTCTAAAAGTCTTCGACTTTCTAATACCTGCATGCCTGCCGAGCACAAAGCAGCCCAAAATGCTCCGACGGCCCAGCCCGCAATGACGTCGCTTGGCCAATGAACGCCAAGATACACTCTGGAGAATCCGATCGTCAATGCTAGCGCTATCGCCATCGAGAGGATGTAGATCCGGGTTGCATTATCCAGACGAGTGCGGGCGAGCAAGGCAGCCAATGTAAGATATACTACCGCCGAATTCATTGCATGCCCACTGGGAAAGCTGGTCGTATTGACATCGATGAGGTGCGAAACGAGGTCTGGACGTGGCCGGTCAAACAGGGATTTTAGCAAAGTGCTGACAATCGCTCCAGTCGATACAGCTGTGACAACAAAAAGTGCCAATTTGCCCTTCCGACTAACCGCCAGAAAACCTGCGACGATGACAGTGATAAGAGTCAAAACGGCAACGCCGCCAATTGCCGTTACATCCAGCATGGCTGATTGCAACCATCGGGGACCTAAAGGGAGAGACGGGTTTTCAGAATTTCGCAAACCTGCCATTATAAGCCTGTCAAAGGCCATGGTGTCACCCTCCACAACTTCTGATGCCAATTTCACGAAGGCGAAAAGGAGAAGTGACAGAGCCAGAAACCAAATGAGTATGCCGCCATGGAATAGTCTCGAACGCGTGAGACGCTGAATACAGGCGTTGAACCTCATGAAGAGCAAACCACGTACTTTTCCATGGTTGTCCTAATGTGCTGAGCAGGCGCAAAGTACGACAGTACCGCGCATTTATCTCGCGCAACCCCTTGAAGTGCCGCTTCGTTCCAAACACCCTTGCCGCCATGGATGGGTAAATCACCTCGAACACGCGACTTAAACTGAGAACGTGCCCGATCCGGCAGCTTTTGCAGAAGAACGCATAGCTTGTTGATCGACATCAATTTGTTCTTGGGTGGACGCGCCGGGGGAAGGTTTTCAGACGCTCTTGGCGCGTCCTTTCGGTTACCGAGACTAAAACGCCTGATCATTTTTTAGCAAAGATTGACAGCATTGGACCAATGATCCGTTCGCCTCGCAACTCATGAATAAACGAGATTGCGACATGCCCAACAAGATAGGCCCACATTAGGGGTGCAACGGTTTCGTGAACCTCCAACAGCGGCTTTGCCGGCGCAACAAAATAGCCCAGCAGGCCGCTCAGCGCCATGATCGTCGCAATGATAAGGCCAAGGCCATGTACCGCGCTGGCAAATGGCCGATCGTTTCGGCCTTTCCCAAGAGGCGCGAAAATCCTTCTTGCGTCCGCCGCAACCAAACGAAGTTGCGATGGCGACAACCATGGAAAAAATGCCACGAGGCGCGTCTCGCCGGAGCGGGCAATGCTCCACAGCCAAAAGGCGATCAGTAAGATGGTTGCTGCGATGCCCACTTTCTCGTGAATTTCAAACAGGCTGTCACCGGGGCGGTTTCGGCCCGGGCTTTGCATCACCAGGCTGAGGCCAAGCTGCGCGATTATGGCAAGTGCTACCAGCAAATGCAGCAATTTGGTTGCAGATGATCTTACTTCAAGGTTCTCAGCTTCGGGCATTTGCGATTCTTTCTTTATAGCGCGGAGTTCTGAATCTTACTTCGGCTTCGGAAGCGGTCGTCGAGCCAATGAACCATGGCCGGCATGAATATGAGGACGAGTGGTACGGCGGCCGCCAGTCCGAAAATAATGGCGGTCGCCAGCGACTTTTGCAGCCCGGCCCCCCTACTTATCCCAAGGGCGAGGGGAGCTAGAGTTAGAATTGCGATCAGCGCCGACATCAGGATGGGGCGCAGACGGTGGTGACCTGCAAGGCGCAGCGCTTCCGGCGATATAGCCGCTCCGGGTTTGAGTTCGGCCAAGAGGAAGATGATGAGTTCGGTCACCATGCCGATCACCATAGTGAGGCCCATGAGCGCCGAGATATCAAGTTCGGTGCCGGTCAACCAAAGCCCGATCATTACCGACGCGGCCGAAAGGGCCAATGTAGTCAGCGCGCTTATCGTAAATACCGGTTTTTCAAACAAATAGGTCAGCAGCAACGTCACGAGCAGCACGGCGGCGGCAAAGACCATCGCAAGATCGGAGAAGCTTTTTTTCTGCTCGGCATAAAGCCCGCCATAATCAACTCTGATCGTTGGCGGTAATTTCAGGCTTGCGACCGTCGATTGAACCTCGCGCATGGCGGTGCCAAGATCAGTTCCCTCAAGACGTGCGGTGACGGCCACAAAGGGCGAAAGATCTTCGCGTGACAATTGCTTCTGGCCTGGAAGGATCGAAATCGAAGCAATCTCACGAACGGGTATGGCTGCGCCGCTTGCTGAGCGCACGGTCAAATTGCCCAGTTCGGTTACCCGCCGCCGCAACTCTTGGGGTGCCCTGACGCGGACTGCAATCAGCTGCTCGCCCGACCGGATCTGGGTTGCAATCGAACCGGTGACCAACCCTTGAAGTTGTGCCGCGACGCTGCCGGGATCGAGCCCGACTTGCTGCGCAGCGCCGGGATCGACTTTGATTCCTATCGCGTCTCCGGCCACGCGCTGGCCGTCATTGACTTCGACTATGCCGCTGATCTTCCCTATCGCACCGGCCACTTTCTTTGCAGTAGCGTCGAGCTCGGTTCTATCCTCGCCGAACAGTTTGACTTCGACCGGCTGTGGGACCGCGGTCAGATCGCCGATCAGGTCTTCCATCAACTGGGCGGTCTCGATCGTCATTCCGGGAACCTTGGTTTCGATCTGCCCCCGGATATCGGTCATGACCGCCTCGATATCCCGCCTGGAGCCAGATTTAAGCCGGATGAAAAAATCGCCTTCGTCCGGCTCGGATAACCCGCCGCCGAGCTGCAATCCTGTACGCCGTGAATAGCTTGCTACCTCCGGGGTTGCTGTGATGATCGCTTCGGCCTGTCTTAGGAGGCGGTCAGTGTCGGCAAGAGCGGCACCCGGTTGGGCTTTATAGTCAAGGATGAAGCCTCCTTCATCCATCTTGGGCATAAAGCCTGAAGGCACTTGCCTGTAAGAATAATATCCTGCGGCTCCAAGAACCGCGACAGTAAGCATAACGACGAGACCGGGACGAGCAAAGCTGCGGTCAAGGGCACGGTGATAATGCGTACTGAGGCGTGCCACCATCTTGTCCCCGCGTTCGGCAGCATCCGCATCGCTTTGACGCAGCCAGTGAGCCGCCACAATTGGCACGACATATCGGGCATAAATGAGCGATACGACCAGCGCCGATACCATCGTAATCGCAAGAGCCTTGAAAAATCCTCCGGTCACGCCGCTGATGAACGCCAGAGGCAAAAATACCACAACCGTAGCGAGCGTCGAAAATCCGAGCGGTCGTCCCATTTCGGCGGCAGACGTCAGAAGCGCCTTTGCAGTATTTGCTTTGCCTTCCTGCATTCGGCGCATGACATGCTCGAGCATCACCACGACATCATCGATCACCAAGCCAACGGCCGCCGCCATCCCGCCGAGGGTCATCATATTGAAGCTCATGCCCGATGCCAGCAAGGCGAGGCTAGTGGCAGCGAGCACCGCTGGCAAAACTGCACCCGTCAATATCATCAACCGGGCAGACCTTAGGAACAGGAACAATATTACACCGGCGAGCACCGCGCCGATCAAGATAGCGTCGCGTACCGCATTCGCCGCGCCAACGACGAGCTCTGATTGATCGTAAAAGGGCTGAACGGTTATTGATTTTGCCAAGCCGACAGCAGCTACGCGGGCTGTAATTGCGCTCACAATCGCGACCGTATCGCCTCCATAGGATTGACGGATATTGACAAGAACCGCATCTCTTCCGTTCGATGTGACCTTGGTAAATATCGGCTCGACCGAGGGCTCAATGTCGGCAACCTGGTCGAGCGTGGTTACGCCAGCTCCTGCTGTCGCTCCCGTCTTTATGGGCGTTCGCTTCAGATCTTCGATCGTCGCGATCTGATTATCAACAAGCACAAGGTAGAGCCGGTGCTGATCTTCGACGCGTCCGACGCCGATAACACTATTCTCACCGGCAAGCGCGTTCGCGACGTCAGTCAGTGTGATACCCAGCGCATTGAGCTGCGCGGGCTCGATCGAGACTGCGAATTCGCGTGGCGAACTGCCCAATATATCGACACCAGCGACCCCCGGAATTGTCGTCAGTGCCGGACGCAGCTTCGTTTCGGCAATTTGCCGGAGCGTTGCGGGGTCAAGATTGTCGGACGTCAGCGCGAGGCCAAGAACAGGGAATATTGTGGGATCAGAGCGCCTGACCCCGAAACGGGTTCCCACAGGAAGGTCCTGAGCAAGCGCCGCCACTTCGGTCCGGACGCCCAACTCTGACGTGACCATATTCTCGCCCCATGGGAAGAACAACGAAATTTCAGCTGAACCGCGGCTCGTCGTCGAGCGAATACGATTGACCCCCGGGACTGAACGCAACGCTATCTCGGCTGGCCTCGTAATCACTGCCGCCATCTCGGCAGGTGCCCGTTCGCCGGCGTCAATCGACACGACAACGCGCGGATAATCGATCTGCGGAAACAAAGCGACCGGGAGCTTCAGCGCTGCCAGCACACCCCCAAGCGTAACCAGCAAGACAGCAAGCCCAATCGACGCCCGGTGACGCTGCAAAAAGTCACTCACTTCAAGCGGACCTTCATACCATCATCAAGGGCCGTTCCGCCGTCGGTTACAACGCTATCGCCAGCCTTGATGCCGGAAATGACCGCAGCGAATTCCTTGGACGTCGCGCCAAGGACGAGGTTGACGCGCTTGGCAACTCCCCTGTTTACGACAAAGGTGTAAGGCTGTCCTGCGTCGGAGAGCACTGCGCTATAAGGGATTGCCGGAAGTGCCGTAGCCGACTGGATCGTAACTTCACCGATCAGCGCTTCGCCGCTGCCGATGCTGACACCTCCCGGGAGCATTGCATAAATTGCCGCCAATCGCGTTGTTGGATCGACACCAGGATCGACCGCCTGAATTGGAACTGCAAATTTCACATTGCCATTGGCATCGAGAACAGAAAGTGTGCCGCCAGCGCGGACGAGCCTCGCCTCTTCAGGGTCTATCCCGAATTTTGCCCTTGTTGCAGACGCAGGAACCAGCGTTGCCACCGTTGCACCTGCTGCAATAATATCGCCGGGACTTGCAGCTATTGTGCTTACGATGCCCTCAAACGGGGCTGTCAGAACCAGCGAGCCATGACGCATGTTCAGGCTTGATGCCGTCGCCTGGGCACTGTCATAGGCAAGACGTGCGCTTTCCACATCGGCGTTGCTCGCTAATCCGTCCCGGCGCAATCTCTGCATTCTAGCCAATTGGTTCTGGGCTGCCGATGAATCGGTTCGTGCGCGCAGCAGGTCTAACGACGAAGCCGGGCTCGGCCGAAGGCGTGCGATTACGGCCCCGCGTCGGACACGTGTTCCAACCGGCGTATCGATACTGATCAATACGGACTCAGCAAGCGGTGCAAGGTCCCGGTTGGCGGCAGTTCCGCCGTCAGCAGCGCCGTAGAGCCGCAGCTTTGTTTCAACAGGAGCAACGACAGCTTGCGCAGTCTTGACCAGCGCAGCCGGGGCAGAACTCTGTCCATCCGGACTGCCTTGCGATGAACAGCCGGCAAGCCCTGCAAAAATCATCATCAACGCAGCAGCTGCGCCGCGCTTCTTGCTATGTAAGCTTTTCTGACCAGTCATTCTATTCGAGCCCCGCTTGCCATGTTTCTGCCTTCCGCCCGACGGCCATTTCGAGACCGATCAGACGTTCAGTCTGCGATTGTTCGATCTGCTCGATCTGCAACCGCTTCGACCATATTGTGAGCATGGCATTGTCCGCCACCACTTGTGCTAAATCGCCCCGTTGCGCCGCCTTGGTCGTAGCCAGCGCAAATCTTTCCAGTGTCGGAAGTTCGGCACGTGCATCTTGAATTTGCTCCGCAGCCAGACCGTGAAGCTGGCATAAGCTTGCGATGTCGGCACGAGCCTGAAAAAGTCGGGCGTCATATTGGGCTTGAAGAGCTTCGCCGGTTGCTTCGGCGATCGCTATTGTGCCTCTACCACGATTCCACAGCGGCAAGGATAATCCGATAGCGGGACCGATAAATCTGTTGCCGCTTTCGTTTCGTGATGAATTGATTGTCAGGTTGGGGGCCGGAAAAGCCGAGAGATTTGCGAGCCGCACTGCTGCATCCTGTGCCTTATATCCTTCTCTCAGCGCCGCAATATCCGTGCGTTCTCCGGCGAGGGTTTCAAGCTGCAGGCAATCTAACCTATGAGTTCCAGACTGACCTTCGATCAGCTGGACTTCGGTTTGCGGCGGCAGACCTAAAAGCCTCATCAGATTTTGCCGCGATTGAGCCAATGCCAATTCGGCCGAACGAAGCTGCGTTGCCGCATCCAGTTCCCCAAGGCGAGCTGATTGCAACTGATCACCATTTATATCGCCTCGGCCCGCCGCACGCCGTGTCCTGTCAAACAGATCCCGAGACACGCGCTCAATGTCGCGCAGCAAAGCAAGCTGCCGTTCGCCGGCAACAATTTGCGAGGCGATGAGCCGCGCTTGCCCGGCAGTTTGCCACTCTGCCCACGCCAGATCGAGCCGGACCTGCCGCGCCTGTGCATCGGCCTGCGCAAGCGTTGCGCTTCGCGTCCTTACGGCGGCCAGATCTTGGGATAATGAACCCGCTAAGGCATTGGCGAGCGTTGTGATAGGACCTGAAATCACAAAGTCGATGCCGAAACTGAAGGTCGGATCGGGCAATAATCCTGCCGCAAAAACCTGCGCGTCAGCGATTTTGGTTTGCTTGCGTAATGCCCTCAAATCAGGGTTAGCAATGACCGCTATTTGGGCAAGCGCATCAGGTGACAGTGGTTGCGTCAAATCTACCGTTTGCGGCTTAATCCAAGCTGGTAGAAGTTCTGCGGCATCCTGTTCCAAGGCTTTCTTGGTCACCGCATCGAACGCCGTGTTCGAGCTTTGCAACGGCGGCAAGGAAGGCCTGCCCGTTGCTGCGCAACCCGTGACCAGCAAAAGGGCAAAAATCGGTAAAATTGCCCGCGATTTTATCGCTTCAGTTTTCCGCTCTATTGCCGTCACAGGCGGTTCCTTTTTCTCGATAATCTCGCTATCATTAGCTGTGCAACCCGCATTGTCAGTATAAACTTTGGTAAGGTCTAGGGGATCTCGCGTTCCTGCTTCTCCAGCAGTCGATATATGGTTGCCAGTTTTTCGGCCTGATCCTCCAAGAGACCCTTAAGTGTATCTATCTGGCTTCGGTCCCATTTTTCATGAAGCGCCATGACTTCGAGCTCGGCCTTCAAATTAACTTCATAATCATGTTGCGCCGACACTCGGTCACGTTTTGCTTGTCTGTTTTGGCTCATCATGATGATTGGGGCTTGAATCGCTGCAATCATCGATAGCATGAGGTTGAGGAAGATGTATGGATAGGGGTCAAAGGCCATCTTCCACGTGGCCAGAATCTCTGTATTCAACAGCATCCAGCTCAAAAGGACGCCAAAAAATCCGAAGATGAACGCCCATGACCCGCCAACAGCAGCAACGCGGTCGGCGAGACCGTCCCAATATGTGTCATGCAAAGCGTCGTCGCTGGGGTCGCGGCTGACCGGCGTTCGGTTAGCAAATTTTTCGAGAATGCTTACTTCATCATTATCGAGATCGCCCTTTTCTTTCTGTAATAGCTTTAATGCAAGCGCCTGCATCTGGTCATCAACATTCATTTTTTCCACCTTCTCCTTTCACTATGGTGCCGGACCTGTTCTGTCCCGAACCTTTTGCCTGCCTTGATGGCAGGGCAGGAACGAAATCTCAGTGACGGTTCAGAATTTTCATTGTAGCATCAGATCACCCTTTGGCTCCAACCTCATGCCTTGCCGATGTGAAGAACTGATCCAATTTTATTTTTGATGGTCAAATACTGAGCTATTGTTGGATAAACGTAGCGGAACAACAAAATCCGCATGGAACGAAAACAATATGAACTTTGAAGCCTTCGCCGCTTGGGGTGACTTTACAATCGCACTGACCATGAGCGCTATTCTGGTGCTGGTCACCACATCCTTCCATTATGAAGCTTTGCGTTGGCTAGCAGCGCGTGCGCGCATGCGCCAAGCCAATCGTCGGTCGGTACCCGCGACACTGTTTTTGCTGGTTCTTGCGCATATTGTCGAAATCGGTGCCTATGCGGTGGCTTACTGGGCTGCCGCAGTCCTTCTGCGCATCGGAAGTTTTGGTGGCCGCGAAGCGCTCCAGGCGCTCGATTATTTTTATTATGCGGCAGAAACCTACTCGTCACTCGGTTACGGCGATATTTTCCCAGTGGGCGAAATGCGACTGATAGCCAGTATCGGACCTCTGAACGGTATTCTGCTTTTGGCATGGTCGGGCTCGTTCCTATTCGCGCTAGTTCAACATACCCATCCGTTAACGCTTAAAGATTGACCGTGATACGAACCGAAGGGCATTCACCGGCGAGCTGCGCAGTTTTCGTTGAGAAGCCGCCGGAGCCTCCCTTAATGCGGGCGAAGCGATGCATAACTCGCTTCAACACAGATCGGCCGTTTGCAAACTCACAGACATCGAGCAGATGTCTGCTGATTTCTGTAGTTACCTTCGTATAAATTGAAGGTCATTGAAATGGAGCAAGCTGCAACGGGTTGCGCCTTTGCGGCACGATGTGAGCCAACTAGCAAGTAAACCGCTGTCATAACAATGTTTCGGTTATCTGAAATTCAGTCGCAGCCGAAACATTGGGAATTTGTATTCTGCCGGACATGAGTGCGTAATCTGGCCAGGCTTATTGATAACCCTTAGTAGCCGGGTCGCTTGGGCCTCGGCAATTGAGGATAATGTGTTATGAAGAGCCGCATATCGAACATCCTGCGAATTGGAGTGCCGGTTGCGGCCATCGCAATGCTGGCCGCTTGTGGGTCATCCAAGCCGACAGGTACTAATGAGCAAAACAACACCCAGGTTGCGACGGTACCGCAAAATGAGACCGTTCCCACCTTATCGGGAATGCCTGCGGCAGCTGAAAATCTGGAGGCGCTGACGGAACAGGCCTTCACTGCCAGCCCCAAAGAACTCGACTCGCTCTTTGCGAAAGTCCAAGAATCTGTAGCCCGTATCTCCGGCCAATTGAGCCCGAAAGCCGCCAAATCATTGGATGGTCATATACAGGATGCCAAGGCAGCCATTGCTGCCGGAAATCCCTCGGACACTGCGTTAGCTGCTGTCGAAGGCTTTAAGCTGATTGTGAGCGCATATCCCTCAGATGCCAAAATGCCGGCTGCGGTCAGCTTGCTCGATTATGCCGGATTTCGTATTCAGGCCGATCTCAAATCTGAACCAAAGCGTTGGACGGATGCTCTTGAGGCAGCCAAATTTGCCCATGAACAATGGGATCAAATAAAAGGCAAAGTGACGGATATTGATTTGCGTAGCCGGTTTACCGCGTCGCTTTCCAGCCTCGACGAAAATTTATCGCGTAAGGACGAGAAAAGTGCCGCGAAAGCTGCTGTCACTGAACTCGAACTGGTCGATGAGCTGGAAGGATTCTTCCAACCAACGGCCGCTGCTGCTTTACCTACCGGGAACAACTAGCAAAATTTTCCGTCGTCAAGTTGGTCTGCCTTTTTTGACAATCTGCATCTTGCCATCGACCGTGCGCGATATTGTGCATGTCGTTGGCAATGAGATTGGATGGGTTGGCACCGTCAATTCCAGCATAGCTGAATAAAGCACATTTGGTTCATCAGGTAACTGCAAATCAAGGAAAGAGGGAGGTTGCAAGATGGTTGTCTCAGAACTTGCGAGCGCACTGCTGCTTGCCAGTGCGCCGGTTCAAGCTGCGGGAGTTCCGCCGTTGCAATTGGCTCCTTTGTTGGCCGCGACCGCTACTAGCCAAGTGAGCGCAACGCTTGAAAAGCCCGATATTGGGTTCGATGCGCGTTTAGCGCTGTCTGTGTCAGACGAACCAATTCGATCCGCCGATCCGGCGGTTTCAGACGTTCCAGCCGAAACCACTGCTGACATTCAACCGACGGGGCAGATTACGGTCTCACCTGATCCTTCAGCTCAACTCGAAACCGAAGAACCTCCGCAAGACGGAAACGAGATTATTGTTAGCGCTCGGAAGCGGTCACTGATCGATCCGCTGCAAACTATCAACGCTGAATCCTACGCAATTACACAGGCCGTTGACGAGGCTGTGGTTGAACCATCTGCACATGCTTACGAAAAAGTGGTACCAGAACCCGTCCGCAATGGCCTTCGCAACTTTGCCAACAATCTTCACGAGCCTGCTGTATTCGTGAATTTTCTGTTGCAACTCAAACCGGGTAAAGCCGCAGAAACCGCCGGCCGCTTTTTGGTAAACTCGACCGTAGGCGTCGCTGGGCTTTTCGATATGGCCAAGCGGAAACCGATCAATTTGCCAAGACGCCGAAATGGCTTTGCCGACACTTTGGGATGCTATGGTGTAAAATCAGGGCCATTTCTGTTTTTGCCGCTTATCGGGGCAACGACGGTTCGCGATTTGATTGGCGGAAGCATCGATGGCTTTGCTATTCCATTGCCCTTGCCCGGCACCGTCGCTAGGTCTCTCAGCCAACCTCCCGTTGCCATTTCGCGCAGCGTGGCCCGCGAACTCGATAAGCGAATTGATTTCGATGAGGACCTGCAGAAGATAAGAAATTCAAGCGATCCTTACGTGGCAACACGCGAACATTATTTGCAAAGGCGCCAAGCCCAGATTGACGAAAATTGCGGAAAAAAGAATATTTACGTCGAAACGCGCCTCGATCAAACGGCAATCCCGGCCCCATTATTTACAAATCCGTAATCAGACCGACATCTTGCGCGAAGTCTGGACCGCGTAGAAAGCTTTTGTCGGCTTGGCTCCCCCCCCTTCCAGAGCCGGCAATTCGAGAGGGGGCGGCGTCCAAGGCCATCCTTGATAACGGCGCTGCCCCCAACTTCAAAAATCAGTATCGACGTTAGTCCGGCAATCGATCGGAGAACGGCACGGTCCGTGCGGCGCATCGGCGGTCCTGAATGCGCGTTGTTTTCGTCAAGGGACATGACGGCACGAAACGGCTGAATAAAAACTCTTAAGGTCTCTGGTGCGGGTTTCAGTGTTTGGCGGCGTCAGCTCTCTAATGCGTAGGCGAAAGCCTCACGTAACCTAGGAGCCAGAGTTAGTCCCATCATGCCAATATCATCCCGACGGTTAATATATTCCGCATTATGCGAGAAGGTAGCGGAACCGATATTCCAATCGCCTTACACGTCAATCGCAGCGGTTTGTTGTTCGGCAATGATGACGATCGGCCATCGATAGTAATGGACATCAGGGTACGATTTCCATTTGATGACACGAGGCAGTGTTTGGCTGGGCTTGAATTGCCGCGTGCCGCCGGCTCATGTAACGCGCTCAGGCATCCTGAAAAGACAATTTGGAATGTCATACTTCTGGCGGGACAGCGCCCCGGAACCGACCCGCTAGCTGAGCATTTTGGCACGGGCGGCAAGGCGAGCATCCCGATCAACGGCAAGCCGATGTGGACATATGTGCTCAAAACACTGCTGGCGACCCCTCAAATTGGTAAAATTGTTATTCTGGCGCAGGACCGCTCGATGGTCAGCGGACCCGGCACAAGAGGCCTTATCGACAGCGAGCGAGTGATCTTTGCTGAGAGTGTTGGCGGTATCGCTCACAGCATTTCTTCTGTCATCGGTAAATCACCTTTGACTTGGCCAGTCTTGATCACGACCGCTGATCATCCCTTGCTGACGCCTGCGATGGTCAGCGAGTTTATCGAAGGTGTCGGAACGTCCGATTTGGCTGTGGCGGCGGTCGAGCAGCGCACCGTCATGCAATGCTACCCCACGTCCAAACGCACGTGGCTCAAATTTCGCCACGGTGCATTTTCAGGGGCAAACCTCTTTGCACTGAAAACTCCAGCCACAATCAAGGCTCTCGAACTATGGTCAGAAGCCGAACAAGACCGTAAGCAGGCGCTTAAACTTTTTTGGCATTTCGGACCCGTTTTGGCGCTGCGTGCGCTGGCGCGCACCATCAGTTTTCCGGCCGCTCTCCATGCGGCCGGACGAAAGCTTGGTGTCACTGCGTCTCTGGTTTTACTCCGGCAAGCTGAGGCCGCAATCGATGTCGATAAAATAAGCGACCACAAGCAAGTCGAAAGCATCTTGCGCGAACGAGCCAAGGCCGGAAATCAAGGCACCGCCTTCAGTAATGGGGCGCTGGAACAGGTCTCGATCTTCGATCTGGACAGGACGCTGACAAAGAAGCCCACCTTTACAGCTGTGCTTGCGTTCATTTCGTGGCGTGTTGCCCGATGGAGATTGCTAACGGCACCCTTGGTCATATTGGCCATGCTAGGATATCTGTGCAAATTTTACTCGCGCAAGCGGGTTAAAGAAATTGAACAGTGGCTCCTACTCGGGAGCGGTTTGACGCAATCGGCAATTGATCGTGAAGTCGGACATTTTGCTGACCGCTTTGAGGTTAGCGGACTGTTCGACGAGGGGCGCGAGACGATCGCGCGGGAGCGCGCTGCCGGGCACCGGGTGATACTGGCAACCGCAGCCAACGGGTTTTATGCACATGCTCTTGCCAAACGTCTCGACATTGAAGAAGTTATCGCCACCCCGTCTCTCTGGAAGAACGGGAAGCTCACATCGAAAATTGATGGAAAAAATTGCTATGGTTCAGCCAAGCGCAAAATGGTTGAGCGCTATCTGCAAGAACAGGGCTTAAGGCGCGAAAATCTGCAAATCCGATTTTATTCGGACCATATCTCCGATCTTCCTATGCTCGACTGGGCCGACGAGCCGATCGCGGTCAATCCATCCATAAAGCTGTTCGAACATGCGCTTGCACAGAACTGGCGTATAAAGTTTTGGGTGTGAGTAATGGCAAATGGCGTAGAGCGGAGCCTGCGCCGCAGACCATTGGGTTCTTGTTTAATCACGACCAAATCCACCAGATCGCCCACAGCTTACCGGTTGCCAAGGCGCTAGCCGTCAGACTACCCAATGCGCGGATCAGCCTTGCTGTCACAAACAGTCGCATTGCAGATGAAGTGCAACGTCTTCTGGGCTCGCAATCTCCTTCAAATTTGGAGGTGGAGAATCTAGGTATTCACACCGCTGGCTCGCGGCTTTTGACCAACGTGCTTGGCAAGTTGGTGCCCGCTGCGAAGTTGCTTCTGTACCGCGACAATCTGGCATATTTCAGGGCGCTAGACGCTCTGGTCGTCACCGAACGCACATCGTTGATATTAAAACAGCATTTTGGCCTAACCAGCCTCAAGATGATCTTGGTTGACCATGGTGCGGGCGACCGCGCTATCGGCTTCGGCGCTTCAACGGCGAGATTTGATCACATCCTCGCATCTGGCGCAAAAATCCGGGATCGTCTAATTTCCGATGCTGGGGTTACTCCGGAGAAAATAAGGATTGTTGGTTACCCGAAATTTGACGCATCGAGGGCAAGCCGAGGAAAGCTGCCACTCCAGTGCAATGGTAATGCCACCATAGTCTACAACCCCCACTTGTCCCCGCATCTCTCGTCCTGGTTCAGGCATGGCCGTGAAATACTCGACTGGTTCATTGCGAATCCCAAATATAATCTGATCTTCGCTCCGCATATCATGCTGTTCCAGCGGCGCGTCGTTTTCACAGTGGACAAGTTTCGCATGGCTTTTCCCGGCAAATTGGATAAAAAATATCTCGAGGCACCCAATATACACGTCGACTTGGGCAGCGTGGCTTCCACAGATATGACTTACACGAACGCGGCCGATATCTATCTGGGGGACGTCAGTAGCCAAATCTACGAATTTTTGCGTTTCCCCCGCCCTGCCATATTCATCGACAGCCAGGAAACGAATTTCAAGGATGATCCAAATTACGCCCATTGGAGGGCAGGGGAGGTCATTCGGACGGTCGATCAACTGGGACTTGCATTGGATCGAGCTGATACGCTTCATCGCGCTATGTATATGGCAGCACAGAAGACATTGTTCGATTACACGTTTGAACTAACTAGCGAACCGTCGTCGCACCGCGCCGCATATGCAATTGCCGAAATCATCGGTCATGGATGAGGCCGCACTCCAGCATCGCGGAATTGTAAGGCGCATTTACGGAAATATGGGATTGCTCCTTGGCGGCAAAGCTGCCGCGGGAGTGATCAGTCTTGTCTATATCGCCATTGCAGCCCGGGTCCTCGGTCCTGAAGGCTATGGCATACTGGTCCTCATCAATTATTACGCCATGTTCGTAGGAGGTCTCATTGCCTTCCCGGGATGGCATGCCATCGTCCGCTACGGCGTATTGGCATTGGCAGACGGTGACGAGGCAAAGCTGATCCGGCTGCTTCGCTTTGTAGGGGCCATCGAAATTGCCATCGGCGTATTAGCGGTCTGCATAGCAGCTTTGCTAGCGCCGATCGTCGGTGGGTATCTCGGTTGGAACGCGCAAACGCAGATGCTTGCCATACCGTACAGCCTCGCTGTCCTGGCGACGGTGCGCGCAACCCCAGGGGGCTATCTTCAGATACTACGCCGCTTCGACATATTAGGAGCGCATAACATCATAACACCGATCATGCGCTTGATCGGTACGCTCATCGTTGTCGCATTCGGCTGGGGGTTGAACGGCTTCATCATTGCATGGTTGATCGCCGCGCTGACCGAAGGGATTAGCCTTTGGCTTGTGGGCATATACTTTGCACGACGCCATATGGCGGATCAGCCGCTCCTAGGCAAAGTAACCGATATACGAAAAGAACATCCGGGACTGCTGCGTTTCACCATCTCTGCCAACGCAGATATCATGCTCAGCGAGCTGGTGAACCGGATAACGCCTCTTGTGATGGGATGGGTGCTGGGACCTGCAGCGGCTGGACTATACTCAATTGCTCACCGCACGACGGTGGTCATTGCCCAGCCTGCCCAGATACTGGGCCAAGCCGCGTATGCCGAACTTGCAAAGCTCGTTGCAGTCGGCGCGTCAGGTAAGAATATCCGTCACGCACTGATGCGATGTGTGGGTATATCCGTGCTCGCGGCGCTGCCGATCCTGCTGGTTCTTGCGTTCTTCTCCAAACAGATCAGCATATTGATTGCAGGTCCGGCGTTTGCAGCAGCAGCCAGCGTGATGATCTGGCTTGCATTAGCGCGGGTCTTGGCGCTCAGCGGACCACCGACAAGTGCCGCACTGATCGCGTTGGGGCGACCTGGCTTATCGGTATTCTCAAACATCATCACAAGCTTGGGACTGTTGCCGCTGCTTCCGCTGCTGGCGGCAGCTTGGGGCCTGGAAGGCGCAGGAATGCACGCGGTCATCCAATCCATTCTTGCGAGCGGGCTGCTTGGCCTGCTTCTTTGGCGATGCACGCGTGACCAAAGACACCCTGCGTGATGCCGCTCGGTACGTCAATGTCGCCCCCGGAAAACAGTCAATCAGGAATTGAAGTCCCAATGAGATACGTAGCTTTTGCAGGCCTAATCGCGATTACGGCACTATCAGCGCCACCTCTGGCCGCTCAGAATGGGCCTTGCACGGTAAGTTCCGGGCCCGCAATTCATGTGGTCATTAATGGCTTGAAACACAGGAAAGGAACGGTGCGCATTCGGCTGTTCGGCGGAGACCCGAAGACCTATTTTGACAAACGCTATGCTCTGCAACGCGTTGAATTTGCGACCCCGGACAGTGGAAGTGTTGAATATTGTATCATGGTCCCCCGCCCGGGGACTTATGCCGTTGATATCCGGCATGATACCAACGGCAATGGGAAATCAGATACAGCCGATGGCGCCGGAGTGTCGGGAAATCCGAACGTTTCGATGCTCGACGTTATTTTCAAGAAAAAGCCGCCTGCAACAAAAGTGCAGATTAATGTGGGCAATGGAAGCACGTCGACGACTATTGCCGTGAAATATTTCAGCGGCAGCAAATAGTGACGGCCAATTCGAATGCTGAATGATGCTTTAAGGTGCGCGAGCATTTTTCCGACCGTTCATCGATTGAGCGCACCAGAGGGCAACTTTGGTGCGCGGGTCAATGGCGCGCTGCCGGAGAAATTTTGATGGGTCCGCGCAATGTCTGGCTCAGCATACTTTTGCCTGTCTATAATGTTGAACCTTATCTCGCCGAGTGCCTCCACTCGATTATTCTGCAAACCGGTTGCGATGCCGGTATCGAAATTATTGTCGTCGATGATTGTTCGACTGACGGTTCGGCTTCTTTGGTGGAACGACTTTGCGAGCAGTTCCCACAGCAGTTACGGCTGGTGGGCCTTGACCAAAATACCGGGGTAAGCGCAACGCGGAACCGGCTGCTTGATGAAGCGCGCGGCGAGTTTATCTGGTTCATCGATCCCGACGACTATATGCTCGCTGGAGCTATTTCAGAGTTGCGATCGATCGTGGCGCGCCATAACCCTGATCTGATATTATGCGATTATCGCAAAAACCGCCGTTGGAAACGTAGATCTTTTTTTGGTCCGAAGAGACGCCTTTCGAGTGATGTGGGGAAACTGGTTCGAGGTGTTTTCAAGAGCCGGAAAATGTATTGCTGGGTGAAGATCAGCAGGCGATCAATATGGCTATATGGTCCTCGTTTTCCCGAGGGCAGGGTGTTCGAGGATATCGCTACGACCCCATGGCTGCTCATTCAAGCGAACAGCTATTATTACATTCCAAAAGCATGGATCCATTATCGACAGCGCGCATGCAGCATCATGGACAGTGTACGCAGGCAGCCCGGCTATTTTGATAAAGCCAAGCATGATGACATGGCGCAAGCTCTTCAGGGCTATCGAGACGATTTGAGAAATTGCTGCGGTGCGATAGATCCTTCGGTCGATTATTATGTCGCAGACTTTTGCGCTAAAGAATTTACCAAGACTGCCCTCCGCATAAGGCGTGCTGAGGAAACTGAGTCAGCCATCCCCCTCAAACTCGAAATGCTGATTGAGTTCAGATCGTTATGGGAGGCATGTTCGCCAATTGCCTTTGAGCAACTGACTGGCCATTATCTTAAGCGGGGTCGCCTGGTCCGATACTTCATATTACGACATTGCCTGTCGAAAGTCTTAATTTTTGCCCCTTGGCATCGTTCCGAAGCGCAGCCGCCTAGCTTGCGCGACATTTTCGTCAGACGTCATGAGCAGCCACCGGCGGTGGGTCGCGATGCTGCCTAAAGTGCTGCCGTTGCCAAGACCTTAGGGCTCATTCTTCGTGATTTTTGGTATTTCTCCCTATCTGCCGTCCCGTCGACGTCTGCTTGTGATTGGCATCCGGAATGTCTTCGACTGGGCCGCGATAGGCGAAAGCGGATTGCCATTATGGCAAGGATTGAGCTGTAAATGAATTTTCCGATTTTAGATCTGAAGCGCGGGTCAGTTAAGTGCAAGCGTGCAAGCTAAAGCGTCAGTTCACAATCATCAAGAAACTCTTGTCATTCAAGATTAACTAAGTGGCTTCCATAAAGGAGGGCGCCAATCGGGGAACCGTTGGACGCATACAAGTATCGCCGTTGTGACAGACCACTCCTGCCAGTCGCTCCGCCTGATAGGGACATCTAGGCGGTGTCGCATTTACCTTGTTTTGAATCTTTATTGTTTGAATTGTTTTGAAGCTTGCCCAGGCGTCGGGGCAGGTCCGCAGCAATGTTGCGTTGTTGGTGCGGCTGGGCCTTTTTCCAGCCTCGACACTCGGGCTGTGTCCGTCCGCATCCCCGGCACCAGCCTGTGCGTCCGTCGAATGAGCATAGGTCGATACATGGCGACTTCATCGGCTTAGCGAACTTCCACGGTAAGGTGTGCCAGCTCGTGAACCGGAGCGAGGCGCGCGCGGATCGTGTCGCCATCAACTCCTTGCCCGCCGACCACGCTGATAATCGCCGCGTGTGCTTCCGGCCCAATCCTCCAGACGTGCAGGTCCGCAATCCGAACATCGCCGAGCGTCTCGACCAGTTCACGCACTTCGTCCGCTACATGATCATCGGTCGCATCCAGCAATACGCAGGCAGTGTCGCGCATCAAAGCCCATGACCACCGTGCAATGACAATTGCACCGACGATGCCCATTACCGGGTCCATCCAGACCCAGCCGAGATACCGCCCTGCTAGCAGTCCGGCGATTGCCAGAACCGAGGTAAGCGCGTCTGCAAGGACATGGACATATGCTGAGCGCAGATTGTTATCTTTGCTTTGCCCAGCATGGCCATGATCGTGGCCGTGATGGTGATCGTGGCTATGTCCGTGGTGCGCGCCAGAAAGGAGGAAGGCACTGACGATGTTTACGCCAAGGCCGACCACCGCGATGATTGTGGCGGTGCCGAAGGCTACTTTGATCGGCTCGAACAACCTTAGGACAGATTCGACGCCGATACCCAGCGCAATCACCCCCAGCATCAGTGCCGAGGCGAAGCCAGCGAGGTCACCGACCTTGCCTGTGCCGAAGCTAAATGCCCGATTATTGGCGTGTCGCTTGGCATAGGAATAGGCTCCGGCGGCTACGCTTAGCGCGCCAGCATGAGTCGCCATATGAAACCCGTCTGCCAGCAGCGCCATCGAGCCGGTGATGTAGCCAGCAATAATTTCTCCGACCATCATTATGGCAGTGAGTGCGACCACCCAAAGGGTTCGCTTTGCATTCGCGTCATGCGACGCGCCTAAATAGACGTGATCGTGGGTATAGCCTGCAATATTGGGCAACGTTGCCATCCAGTGAGTTCCTATTTCGCGTAACGGCGTATCGCCGCCATAAGTTCTTGGGCTCCCGAGGCACGCTCGGCGTCGGAAAGGTCAGGGCGAGCAACATGCTCGTGAACATGTGACTCGATAATTGAATCCATCAGCCCGTTCATCGCGCCCCGCGTTGCTGCCGCAAGATGCAGCGTCGTGGCGCAGTCTTTTCCAGAAACCAGCGCACGCTCAATAGCTGCAAGTTGCCCCGCAATCCGTCGGATGCGCTTGATCAGGGAATCGTCGTTTTCAAGATGTGCCATAGCATACCCCCCTATCCTATAGAAAATTCATAAGCAATATGTTGCGTCAGCTTGCCAGATCGCTCCGCCCATATTGTCCCCAAGGTCCGCTACTAATGCTGCTAAGCGTTTTACATTTCGCAAAACCTGCCATTTGTTGAACTCACATTTTCTGAGTGCATGCGACTCCTTCGGTGGGCCAGCTTAGCAGGTGCTAATGACTGGAACGTAGTGGGAAACGTGTTATCGAGCTTTCCACATTCAACTAACCTTTTTCTTCTGCTTACGACCGCTGCAAGGGGACAAGATCAAGGAGTACCGATGGCTGAAATTTTGTGGAGAGCGTGCAACCTGCGTTGAAATGGAAAAAGACATGGGTTTGGGTCGACCACATGATGATGCCGAAATGAAGTGTCAGGCTCGGAACCCGATGAACCCTAGCCACGATCGGAATGTAGCATTTCTTGCTGAAGCGACGTAGACGACTTCATCAACTATTTTGAAGCGAACCGGCTGCCGTGGGGGTGACATTTCGTGCATCCTCCTGCGGCCCGTCAGAGCTTTACACGGTTGAGCCGCAGCGCATTCATTACAACTGTAAAA
>CAWHNF010000001.1:0-445755 GCA_963830685.1 uncultured Alphaproteobacteria bacterium | reverse complement strand
GGGGTATATATGGCACATACCTCTCTCCATCGCGACAAGATAATTTCCCGTGTCCACAGGATTGCGGGACAAGTCGGTGCGATCGAGCGCAGCGTTTTGGCTGAAGCGCCGTGCGCGGACACTTTGCATCTGGTCGCGGCGGTGCGCGGAGCAATTGCGGGGCTTATGGATGAGATGGTTGAAGAGCATCTCCGCGCCCATGTCGCCGCGCCCGACCTCACTGCCGAAGAGCGTGCCCAAGGTGCCGACGAGCTGGCCGTCGTGCTACGGCGCTATATTCGCTAGAAAATGACTGTGCCAAATACCATCGCAGCCAGCGCACACACCCATGATTTTCTTGGCAGCGCGCATGATGACAATGCGCGGAGGACTCGCTGGGTCGTTGCGCTGACTGCGGCGATGATGGTTGGGGAGATCATTGTCGGCTTCGCCACAGGATCGATGGCGCTGCTTGCCGATGGTTTTCATATGGCAACGCATGCTGGGGCTTTGGGTGTGGCTGCTGCTGCTTATGTCTATGCCAAGAAGCAAATTGCCAACCCGCTTTATACCTTTGGGACGGGCAAGGTCGGCGATCTGGCGGGATTTGCGTCTGCACTCATATTGTTGATGATTGCCCTCGGAATCGGATTTGCGTCCGCAATGCGGCTTGCCCAACCGGTTGAAGTCGCCTTCGGCGAGGCCACAATCGTTGCGGTGATCGGCCTCGGCGTCAACGTGGTCAGCGCGTTCCTCCTATCCGGTTCGTCGGGGCACAACCACGGGCATGGTCAAGAGCATCACGGCCACGGCCACGGGCATGGCCATGACAACAATATGCGTGCCGCTTATTTCCATGTTCTGGCCGACGCGCTGACGTCGGTGCTGGCGATTGTCGCCTTGCTCGCCGGACGTTATCTTGGCTGGGTTTGGCTCGATCCGGCAATGGGAATTGTCGGTGCGCTCGTCATAGCCCGCTGGTCATGGACCTTGGTGCGGGACACGTCGGCAGTGTTGCTCGACACAGCCGATCCTCATCTCGTCGCTGAAATTCGAGATTGTGTCGAAAGTCCCGGAGATGCGAAAATAACCGATCTCCACATATGGCGGGTCGGTCCGCAAGCTCATGCGGCAATAGTCAGCGTTGCAGGCGCACTGACATCTGGCGCGGTGCGCGAGCGGTTGCGGCCCGTCCATGAAATCGCGCATCTGACCGTCGAACTTTGCGGCACTGCCGATGCACAATAACGTCAGTTACCGCGCTCGGATTGCTACCGTGATCACATGAGATATGTATCGACCCTCTCACTCAGGCACACAGTCACGCTCGTCGCCGCGCTGAATCTGGCATATTTCGGAGTCGAGTTTCTTGTTGCTCTCCGTATTGGCTCGGTATCGCTATTTGCAGACAGCATCGACTTTCTCGAAGACGCTTCGCTCAACCTACTGATTTTGCTAGCGCTGGGATGGCGGGCCGTCGCGCGGTCGCGGGTCGGGATGGTGCTTGCCGCGTTGCTGATGGCTCCAGCAATCGCGACCCTGTGGACGGCGTGGACGCGTTTCAACGCCGCATCCGCGCCCGATCCATTGGCACTTACGCTTGCTGGTATCGGTGCCCTAATCATCAATGTCGGCTGTGCCGCGCTGCTCGCCCACCACCGCCACAGCGAGGGTAGCCTGACCCGCGCGGCTTTTCTCTCGGCGCGTAACGATGCACTGGCGAATATCGCGATCATTTCGGCGGGGCTGCTGACGGCAACGCTATGGCATTCACCTTGGCCCGATCTGATCGTCGGGATTGCAATTGCGGCGGTGAATGCCGATGCTGCCCGCGAAGTTTGGCAAGCTGCGCGGCGGGAACATTCCGAGGCAGTTGCATGATATCGAACAAAAAGTCGCTTGCTCGGGAACTGCTCGCGCACGAGATGTCGGGTTACATGACTGCTCGTAGTGGGAATGAACGAGCGACTGCGTGGCGCGCACTTGAACGTGCGCATATCATTTCCCAGGCCTATCTTAGCTCCCATCTTGCCATTCATTGGGAGATGCTTAAATTTGCAGTCGCCGAGCGCGAAACCCGAGAGATCATCGGGCAAATCGTGCGCCTCGTACTTGCACCGCTTGGGTCGCTGACTGGCCGCATCCCGATTGGAAATACCGGGCGGTCGAATGTCAGCGCTTTCAAACCCATGCCTGTTCCCGAAGATTTGCGTAGCATCATAGAAAATGTCGCTGAATGATGAAATGTTTGCCGAAAATTGCGGACGCAGCTACGAACGGCGTGTGAAGCATTTGTTCGCCCGGTTGATTCTCGTTCTCGCGCTGGTTGTGGGTACACTTCACGCGCCTGCAATTGCGCACAGTGAACCTGAACATCACCATGTAGAACATGGCGAAACAAGCGCGCCGGATGTTCTTGTAGACGGCAGTCGCGACTTGGAATCCTCGCCCGATACCGGTGATAGTGTACATCACCATCATTGTCCTGCTGCAATGGCTGCGAAGACCGCGAGTATGGCAAACGCGTTATTGGCAGGAAGTTCGTTACGTCCTGCCTACCGGACAGCGGCGTTGTCGTCGTTCAGTCAGGCTCCACCAACTGAACCGCCTGCCGCCTGAACCTAGCCGCTTTGGCGAGCACTTGCGCTCGCCGATTTAACGCGACTTTCCGGTTCAGGAGTATCCAATGTTTACCAAATTGCGCACCGCCTTGGTGGCGGCGGCGCTGGCCTTTCCGGCTTCGACTGCTTTTGCAGAGCCGATTACGCTGGAACAGGCCATTGCCAAAGCCGTAGAAGCGGCTCCCTCTATTCGCGCCAACGAGGCGGCGATCGCCGCTGCGCGTGCTGGCCGTGTCCAAGCCGGTGTTCGGCCCAATCCTACAGTAACCGTTGAAGGCGAGAACTTCGTCGGCAGTGGACCCTATAATGTCTTTGGCCAAGCTGAGATAACGGGTACCTATAGCCAAACCATCGAACGCGGTGGCAAGCGCGATGCACGAGTGGCTTTTGCTGACCGTGACATCGGTGTTGCCGAGGCATCGTCGCGCGTAGGTCGGCTTGAGCTTGTTAGCGCTGTGCAGCGTGCGTTTCTCGATGTCGTAATCGCTGGCTATGTCGTCGAGATCGCGGAAACACGATTGGGTGTAGAAATCGAGATGCAGCGCGAGGCGCTGCGCCGTGTGCGCGGATATAAAGATCCGCTATTTGTTGAAACCAGCGCGTCGGCGCGGGTTACGCAGGCGCAGCTTAATCTTACCGAAGCGCGCGCGCGGCACGTTGCGGCGCGTAACGGGCTCGCCGCTTATTGGGGCGGAAGCGGCATTGATATCGAAACCGAGGGCGAAGTGATGTCGGGCATCCCGGCAGCGCGGCAACTTGCAGAAGCCGATGTTGCGCTTGCGCAGGCCGAGGCTGAACGCGCTTCGGCAGCGGTAACGCTCGAACAGACGCGCGTGCGCCAGGATTATACCCTGAGTGGCGGCGCACGTTTTTTGCGCGGCACCAACGACGTTGCGTTGGTAGCTGGCGTCACAATCCCATTGGGACGCTTTGACCGCAATCAAGGAAATATCGCGAGGGCACAGGCCGAAAAATTGCGGATCGAGCTGACCGCAGAGGCACAACGACTCGACCGGCTTCGCCGCCTTGCCAGCCTTGGGGCTGAAGCAGACGCCGCTCGCGCGCGCGCTGATGCCATCGTCGTTGAGGTCTATCCGCAGACCACCAAGGCACTCCGGCAGGTGCGCGAAGGCTATGCGCGCGGCGGCTTCACCTTCCGCGACATGCAAGGCGCCGCCGATGCGATCATCCAAGCGCAGGCCGAATGGCTAAATGCCGTAACGCGCTACCGTGACCTTCAAACCGAAATAGACCGGCTGACCGGGCGCTTCGACGCCGCAGCGGACAAGGGGATAAATCCATGAAACAGTATCTGCACATTCGCATGGCGGCAGCCTTGTTGTTCACCCTCCCGCTCGCTGCCTGCGGCGGCGAGGCTGAAAAACCGGCTGAAGGTGAAGGCAAGTCCGCATCCGAATATGAAAAAGGCCCGCACAACGGTCGGATGTTGCGCGACGGCGATTTCGCGATTGAAGTTACTATTTTCGAAGATGGCCAACCGCCTCAATACCGGATGTATCCGACACGCGGCAACAAACCGGTCGATCCTTCAACCGTCAATCTGGCGGTGACGCTGACGCGGCTGGACGGCCAGATCGACCGGTTTGCCTTCAAGGCCGAGAAGGACTTTCTGGCAGGCGATGGCGTGGTGACGGAACCGCACAGTTTTGATGTACAGGTCGTCGCGACCGAGAACGGCAAACGCCATGTCTGGAAGTTTGCAAACCCCGAAGGACGAACCAAAATTACTGCCGCTGCCGCTAAAGACGGCGGCATAGAAATTGAAACCGTTGGTCCCGTCACCATCAGCGAAACGCGCGAGGTGCAAGGGATCGTGCAACTGGCAACGACGGCACGGTCCGAAGTGCGCGGCCAGTTCCCCGGACGCGTGGTCCAGGTCACAAAGGCGGTTGGCGACTATGTCCGCAAAGGCCAGCTACTGGCGCGCATCGAGTTCGAGCGAGTCGCTGCAAATCTATCCGGTCTATGCGCCGGTGAGCGGCGTGATCGCCGAACGAACGGCAAATGTCGGCAATGTCACATTCGACCAGCCGCTTTATGTCATTACTGACCCAGGACAGACGACGGTGGTGTTCAACGTCTTTCCGCGCGATCTTTCCACGATCCGGCCTGGGCAAAAGGTTGTGATCGAGACACTTGATGGGCAGCCGGTCGCAGAAGCCACGCTCGGCGGCTATCTGCCCGAAGGTAATGCAGCGGCAGGAACCGCATTGATGCGCGCTTCGCTGCCGAACCGGGACGGCAAATGGCGACCCGGTATGGCATTGCAGGGCCGCGTCACCGTCAGTGCATTCACTGTGCCGCTTGCAGTTCGCACCGAGGCTTTGCAGCGGTTCCGCGACTTCACCGTGGTCTTCGCCAATTTCGGCGATGATTATGAAGTTCGGATGCTCGAGCTGGGCCGAAAGACGCCCGAATGGACCGAAGTGCTTTCCGGTATCAAGCCCGGAACGCGCTACGCTGCCAAGGGAGCTTTTCTCATTCGCGCCGACATTGAAAAGTCGGGCGCGAGCCACGACCATTGATCGGAAAACAGAATATGCTCGCCCGTATCATCGGATTTTCGATCCGCCAGCGTTGGCTGGTGCTTGGCATTGTCGCCTTGCTCATCGCGCTTGGCGTGTGGAGCGCCAACCGCCTTCCAATCGACGCCGTCCCTGACATCACCAATGTGCAGGTGCAAATCAACACCGAAGCTGAAGGATTTTCGCCGCTCGAAGCCGAGCAGAGGATCACTTACCCAATTGAAACCGCAATCGCGGGCGTGCCGAAGCTGAGCTACACCCGCTCGGTTTCGCGATACGGATTGAGCCAGGTTACCGTTATCTTCGAGGACGGCACCGATCTTTATTTTGCGCGTCAGCTCGTCAACGAGCGTTTGCAGGCCGCGAAATCGCAATTGCCACCGGGCATTGAACCGCAAATGGGGCCGACAGCCACCGGGCTTGGCGAGATTTTCATGTATTCAGTCACTGCGAAACCGGGGGCAAGCAAGCCCGATGGCTCCGCTTGGACACCAACCGATTTGCGTACGCTTCATGACTGGGTAGTGCGTCCGCAAATGCGCAATGTCCCCGGCGTTGCCGAGGTCAACACGGTCGGCGGCTATACCAAGCAATATCACGTCACACCGAACCCGGCGCAGCTGGCGACGCTCAAGCTGTCGCTCACCGATGTCGTCAACGCGCTTGAGGCGAACAACGCAAACGCTGGCGCCGGCTATGTCGAACGGGCTGGCGAACAGGTTTTGATCCGGCTGCCTGGCAGAGCTGAAAACGAGATCGACTTGTCGCAGATCGTCGTTGCCAAGCGCGGCGGAATTCCGATCCGAATCGGCGACATTGCAGAAGTCGTTATCGGGTCTGAACTCAGGACCGGTGCGGCGACCGAGAACGGCAAGGAAATTGTCCTCGGCACGATCTTCATGTTGACCGGAAGCAACCCGCGTATCGTTGCGCAGGCAGCTGCCGAACGGCTGCAGGCGGTCAATAAATCGCTGCCGTCCGGTGTTGTCGCGCAGCCGCTTTATGATCGCACCGAGCTGGTTGAGCGGACGATTAGCACGGTCGAAAAGAACCTTGCCGAAGGCGCCTTGCTGGTCATTGTTATCCTGTTCCTACTTCTAGGCAATGTCCGGGCGGCATTGATCACTGCGGCGGTTATCCCTGTGGCGATGTTGATGACGCTCACGGGCATGGCAGCGGGGCGCGTGTCGGCGAATTTGATGAGCCTTGGCGCACTTGATTTCGGACTGATCGTCGACGGCGCAGTGATTATTGTTGAAAACTGCCTGCGCCGCTTGGGCGAGGCGCAGCACCGTATGGGACGCCTGCTTACCCGGGACGAACGGTTCGGTCTAGTTGCCACGGCAAGCAGCGAAGTCATTCGTCCGTCGATATTCGGGGTAATCATCATCACGGTTGTCTACCTGCCGATATTCGCGCTGTCCGGGATTGAAGGCAAAACCTTCCATCCGATGGCGATTACGGTGATGCTGGCGTTGACCGCAGCGATGATCCTCTCGCTTACCTTCGTGCCCGCCGCGATTGCGATGTTTGTGACCGGCAAAGTCGAGGAGAAGGACAACCGGGTCATGGCTTGGGCGCGGGCGCGCTATGCCAGCATATTGGATCGCACCTATACGCGCGGGAAGTTGCTGATTGGCTTGGCGCTCGGACTGGTTGCGATCAGTGCTTATGGCGCAACGCGGCTCGGGTCCGAATTCATCCCCAATCTCGATGAAGGCGATATAGCCATGCATGCGCTGCGTATTCCGGGCACCAGCCTGGGGCAAGCCGTGCAGATGCAGGAAGTGCTTGAAAAGCGGATCAGCAAATTTCCCGAAGTCGAGCGGGTTTTTGCCAAAATCGGGACAGCCGATGTTGCCACCGATCCGGTGCCGCCTTCGGTCGCGGATAACTTCATCATGCTGAAAGACCGCAAGGACTGGCCCGATCCCCGCAAACCGCGAACACAGCTCGTGGCGGAACTGAACGCGGCGGTGCAGCAAATTCCGGGCAACAATTATGAGTTCACGCAGCCGGTGCAGATGCGGCTAAATGAGTTGATTGCGGGCGTTCGCGCCGACGTTGCGGTCAAGCTGTTCGGCGAGGATCTTGACGAATTACTGGCCTCTGGCGGTGAAATCGAAAATATCGTCTCGTCGATTCCGGGCGCCGAAGATGTCAAATTGGAACAGGTCACAGGCCTGCCAGTACTTTCGGTAACACCTCGAAGGGCGATGCTGGCACGATATGGCATCAATATCAGCGATGTTCAGGATGCGGTTTCGACTGCGACCGGCGGGCGTAATGCGGGTGAAGTGTTCGAGGGTGACCGCCGTTTTGCAGTCGTCGTCCGATTGCCAGAGGAGGCGCGCACAAATCTCGATTTGCTCGGTAGTCTGCCGATCCCGCGCACCGGTGATGGTGGCACTGAATTCGTACCGTTGTCAGAGATTGCAGATATCGAACTGTCGGTCGGTCCCAACCAGATCAGCCGCGAGAACGGCAAACGCCGGGCGGTGATTACAGCAAATGTCCGCGGGCGCGACCTGGGATCGTTCATTACCGAATTGCGTTCCAAGGTCGAAAGCGATGTCGCGCTGCCAGAGGGCTATTATGTCCAATATGGCGGCACGTTCGAGCAACTCCAGTCGGCTGCGACGCGGCTTCAGATTGTCGTTCCACTGGCGTTGGTTCTGATCTTCGGATTGCTGTTCATGCTGTTCGGATCGACGCGTGATGCAGCAATTGTGTTCTCGGGCGTGCCGCTGGCACTGACCGGCGGTGTGGCTGCTCTGGCGCTGCGAGATATTCCGATGTCGATTTCGGCAGGCATCGGATTCATAGCTCTGTCGGGCGTCGCCGTTCTCAACGGTGTGGTCATGCTGTCATTCATCAAGGACTTGCGAGAACGCGGCATGGCGCTCGATGAGGCTATCCGCGAAGGCGCGCTGACCCGGTTGCGACCTGTGCTGATGACCGCCTTGGTCGCCTCGCTTGGCTTTGTGCCAATGGCACTCAACGTGGGTGCCGGTTCGGAAGTTCAGCGTCCATTGGCGACCGTCGTGATCGGGGGCATCATTTCCTCGACTATCCTGACGCTGATCGTGCTGCCCGCGCTCTACCGCCTGATCCATGGCCGGGAAGAGCGCCCCGCTGACGACATAACAACCAGCCCATCGCCCCGTCTGGCGCAAGGAACCGCATGATGAATTTAATGTCCGGCAAGAAAGCTTATCACCCAATGGTCTGGGTCCTTCTGACCATATTGCTGTTCCTCGCAACGGGCATTGCCGATGCTTATGCCCACGGCGTTGCCGAGGGTGATCAGGGCTATGTGCAGGAGGTCAGCGGTGTGCAATTCACGCCCTTCATGTATCTGGGCGCGAAGCATATGGTGACTGGATACGACCATCTGCTGTTTCTGTTCGGCGTCATCTTCTTCCTTTACCGGATGAAGGACATTGGCCTGTACGTAACACTCTTCGCCGTCGGCCACTCGACTACGATGCTGTTCGGCGTGCTCACCGGGATCAGCGCTAACGCCTACATCATCGACGCGATCATCGGCCTGTCTGTAGTCTACAAGGCGCTCGATAATCTTGGAGCCTACCGCCGCTGGTTCGGTGTGCAGCCCAATACAAAGGTCGCAACTCTGGTCTTCGGTCTCTTCCACGGCTTCGGGCTGGCAACCAAGATCCAGGAATTCGAGATGTCGAAAGACGGCTTGCTGCCCAATCTCATCGCCTTCAACATCGGGGTCGAGATCGGCCAGTTGCTGGCCTTGTTTGCCATCCTGATCCTCATGGGCTTTTGGCGCAAAACCCAAGGTTTTGCGCGTTATGCCTTTGTTGCCAACGTCCTGCTGATGACAGCAGGCTTCGTTTTGGTCGGCTATCAACTCACCGGCTTAGCCGTCACTTAAGGAGTAATCTCGATGTTCAATTCACAACTGCCCAACATGTCCGACCTGCCGACATCGCGCCAGCTTATAGGTTCTACTCTTGTCGCCATCGCAGGCGCAGCTGCGATTCTGGTCATGGTCGTCCTGCCGTCCGAATATGGTATCGACCCGACCGGTGCAGGAAGCGCCTTCGGCCTCACTGAAATGGGCGAGATCAAGGTTCAATTGGCGCAGGAGGCAGCAGCCGACCGGGTCAGCGAACCCAGTAAGGCTTCCGATGAAGCCGTTGCCAGCGGGGCACCGACTGTAGGCCAGGGAAATGCTCCTGCCCAAGCCGATGCCCAGTCACCTAATACCGCAGGCCGCAGCGACCAGACAGAGGTTGTTTTGAAACCGGGGCAGGGCGCCGAAGTCAAGGTCGCTGCTGCCAAAGGCGTGCGGATCGGATTTAACTGGTCGGTGCGTGGCGGTGTCGTCAATTATGATACCCATGCCGATGCTCCCGGTATCTCTTATCATGGATATGGCAAAGGCAAGCAGTCCGGGGGTGAAACCGGAACACTTGTTGCCGCCTTTAACGGACAGCATGGCTGGTTCTGGCGCAACCGGACAGAAAATACGGTGACCATCATTCTGAAAACCACCGGTGATTACACCGATGTCAAGCGCGTCGTTTGAACGGCTAAACAATGCTAACAGTGCTCGCCAATCGAACCTACCGGAACCTGCTCGCTGCGCAGGTGATCGCGCTCGTCGGAACCGGGTTAGCGACGGTCGCACTGGGGCTGCTGGCCTATGACATAGCGGGTGCGGATGCAGGCGCAGTCCTTGGCACTGCCCTGGCAATCAAGATGATCGCCTATATCGGCATCGGCCCTATTGTGGGTGCCTATGCCGATCGCCTGCCCCGTCGCGCGTTTCTAGTGGCAATGGATATGATCCGCGCCGGCGTTGCCCTGTTGCTGCCCTTCGTTGATCAAATATGGCAGGTCTATGTGCTGATCTTCGCACTGCAATCCGCCTCTGCTGCCTTCACCCCGACTTTTCAGGCGACCATCCCCGATGTGCTTTCAGACGAGGCGGAATATACGCGCGCGCTGTCGCTTTCTCGGCTCGCTTATGATCTCGAAAGCCTGCTCAGCCCTATGCTGGCAGCGGCGTTGCTCAGTGTGATCAGCTTCCACTGGCTATTCGGCGGCACCGCAATCGGCTTTGTCGGCTCGGCACTAATGGTGCTGTCGGTAACGCTGCCACGGTCGCCCGCCAAACCTCGCGAGGGCGGCATTTACGCGCGCACCACACGCGGGATGCGTATCTACCTCAAAACCCCTCGCTTGCGCGGGTTGCTCGCGGTCAATCTCGCAGCCGCGGCGGCGAGTGCGATGGTCATCGTCAACACCGTCGTGATCGTACGTGACACGTTCGGCTTAGGGCAACGCGAAGTGGCTCTGTCGCTCGCGGCCTATGGCGGCGGCTCGATGCTCGCCGCGCTGGCGTTGCCGCGCCTGCTCGACCGGATCGAAGGCCGCACTGTGATGCTCGGCGGCGCTGTGGTGCTGACAGCGGCACTCTCTACGTCTGGGCCTAACGTCGGGAGGCATGACGGCAACATTCTGGCCCGTCCTTCTCTCAGGCTGGTTCGTAATGGGAATGGCATATGCGGCTGCCCTTACGCCATCGGGCCTTTTGCTCCGACGTTCGGCTCAGGCCGAAGATCGGCCCGCCGTTTTTGCAGCACAATTCGCGCTGAGTCACGCTTGCTGGCTGATTGCTTACCCTCTCGCCGGGCAAGTAGGTGCACGGTTCGGACAGCAGTTCGCATTCTACTCGTTGGCCGGGCTCGCGCTTTCTGGTGTCGCAGCTGCCCTCTGGCTGTGGCCCACGCGAGACCCAAAGGAGATAGAGCATGAACATCCCGAGCTTCCGGATGATCACCCTCATCATAGTGTTCACCGCGCAGGCCAATCCAGTCACGCACATGATTATATGATCGATGATCTGCATCATAAATGGCCGCGCTAATCCGGGGTCATTGGAGAAATACTGACGGTACGCCCAGGTTGAAATCAGCAATTCATTGAGCCCCAATGGCACATAGCCGAGCCAACGACCGGGATTCGCATTCAGATACCTGAGTGATTCTGCCTTGGTCTAACCTTCATCAGGACGAAGAAAGGGAGATTGGAGAAATCCAGCGCACCTATCGTTCGAACGTATTTTACTTCCCAATGTTACCTAGAATGTTACCTAGAGCATGCTTTAAGGGATCGTCTCCCGATAGCCAATCAACTAAATACCTAATATACCACAATAATGTGGTGAGCCCTGCTGGGTTCGAACCAGCGACCTACTGATTAAAAGTCAGTTGCTCTACCGACTGAGCTAAGGGCCCTTACCAGAACCGGTATAGCGGTTCGTGCGAGAGCGCCTCCCCTAATGGCGTGACGATGCGGGGTCAAGCGGCTTTGGACGGTTAAATCTCGATTGTAGCTGGCGGATGCTCAGGCCGGTTACCGGGTCGCTCCAGTCCGGCGCGATCATTGCGGCCGGGGTCAGTACAAAGCTGCGGTCCCGCATGGCAGGATGGGGAATTGCGAGCTCTGGACATGCATCAGCCCATATCCCGCCAGACCATAAAATGATGTCCAGATCCAGCACGCGTGCTTGCCAGGCTCGACCACGCCGGACGCGCCCGAAATGCGCTTCAATTTCGTGCAGCCGGAGTAGCAGGGCAGGTGGTTCTAACGCCGTCGAAACTATCGCCGCTGCGTTAGCATATCGTCGCAGTGAGGGTCCCAAAGGCGCGCTACTGATAATTGCGGAATGCGCAAATACATCCACATCGTCCATTTCAAGCGCAGCCACTGCCTGTTCGAGCACTTGGGCAGGCAGGCCGATTAGCGGATGGCGCTGGTTCGAGCCTAGACCAATGAGATAGAGATATGACAGCTTAAATATCCTCAACCAAACGCCCGTAAAGTTGCGGTCGGCGGTCACGGAAAAAGCCCATGCTTGCGCGGTGCTTGCCGGCTTGGTCCAGATCGAAAGTAGCCACCAGCAGGCCAGTTTCGCTGTCGTCCAGATCGGCTGCGATGTCGCCCCATTCATTGGCGATGAAGCTGGTACCGTAGAATTTTTGGGGGCTGCCGCCATGATCGTCTTCACTGCCGGTACGGTTCGCGGCGATGACCGGCATACAGTTGCTGACCGCGTGCCCCACCATCGCACGCCGCCACATATGGCGTGTGTCGAGTGTCGCGTCCTGCGGCTCTGCACCGATGGCCGTCGGGTAAAAGAGCAGCTCCGCCCCCATCAGCGCCATCGCCCGCGCACATTCCGGGTACCATTGGTCCCAACAAATGCCGACGCCGATCCGTGTGCCGAACACGTCCCAGACCTTGAAACCGGTGTTGCCAGGGCGGAAATAATATTTCTCCTGATAGCCGGGGCCATCAGGAATATGGCTTTTGCGATAAGTGCCTAGAATTTCGCCGTTCGCATCAATCATCGCCAGCGTATTGTAGAAATGTGCACCATCGCGTTCGAAAAAGCTGGTCGGTATAGCCACGCCCAATTGCCTGGCCAGCTTTGCCATCGCCTGTACAGATGGATGCTCGAGCGTCGGACGCGCGAGTGAGAAATGCGCCTCTTCCTGCGTCTTGCAGAAATAGGGCCCTGAAAAGAGCTCGGGGGGCAATATGATTTGTGCGCCGTTGGAGGCCGCCTGCGTAATCAGATCGGAAACGGCGTCGATATTGTCGGCTTCATTGCCCGCCAGCGGCAATTGTAACGCAGCGACTGAGATATTTCTGGTCATGATTTGTCTATAGCCGCACGCCGAAACGCGCGGCAATCAGGATTGTGGCGAGATACAATAATATTGTGACCGCAATGCCAAAGGTAAGTGCCAGCCAGAAACCATAGCCGCTCCGCAACAACCAGGGGATGAGCAAAAACATCGGCAAGCTCGGCAGCACATACCAGAATGTTGCTTCGGCGTGATTGGCGAGCAATGCGCTGTCGCTCGTATCCCGCCAAAGCCATATCATGCCCAGGATAGAAATCAGCGGCAGCGAGGCAATTAGCGCCCCTGCTGCCGGTGCTTTTTTGCCAACCAAAGCAATCAGCGCAATGATTATCCCCGAGAGGATGGCGCGGATTGCAAAGGCCGACATAATGTTGATCAGGACCGCTTTTTGAACAGCAAAGTCATCCGGTCAGATTCGCCGATCGCCTCATATTTGGCTTTATCGACATCCTTCAGGGCGAATGCTGGGGGCAAAGTCCAGACGCCGTCGGGCCAGTTGGCTGCGTCCTTGGAATTGGCATTTACCTCGCTTTTTGCCACCAGTTCAAAGCCGTTCAGTTCCATCAGCTTGATCACATCGGCCTCGCGCAGATAGCCCTTGTTACCGTCGGTGTAGCTGTAGGGTGCGTCGGCTTTCGCCCGATGCTGTTCGATGCCGATCAGACCATCGTCTTTGAGCAGTTCGCGCATGCGCTTCAATTCGGTGTCGGCAATATTCCAACGGATCATATTGTGCAGCATGCGCATGACCAGAATCCGGTCGTAGGTGCCTTTCGCGCCTTCCGGAATGGCATCTAGCGTAAAGCCTGTATAATCTGTCGCGGGGCGACCGGTTACCTTTGCTACATCTTCGCCGAATTTCGCAGCGCTCGCTTTAATGCGGGTGTGCGATTCAGGCGTACCAAAACCTGCGTTGGTGCTGAAATAAAGCCCGTTGAATTTGCCCTTTTCGTCGACATAGCGGCCAAGAATGCGGGACACCCATTCACCGCCGGGCGCATATTCGCCGATGACATGATCAGGATGCAGACGGAAGAATTCAAAGGTTTCGGCCGGGTGGCGATACTTATCGCGTTTTGAGTCTTCGACGCGTGACGGATCGGCCAGGATTTTTGCGAGCCGGTCCTGATGCGCTTTATGCATCTTGTCATGCTCGGCTTTGCTCATGCTGTGATGGTCGGCATAAGCAGGGGCGGCCAAGACCGAGGCGGCGAGAGCAAGGAGAAAAGCTTTTTTCATGGGGGGGTCCTCTCTGTTGATTGTGGTGGTTATATGGGGCGAATTAGTTTTGTTGCCAATAGCATCAAACAGGCACCTGCTGGCTTGAACAATGGAAGCTTCCACCACCTGTAAGCACCGCATCGGCGGGCAGGCCGATGATTTTGCGATCAGGAAATAGCAAGGCGAGTTCCGCGAGGGCATCATCGTCATGACGGCTGCCATATATGGGCACGATGACGGCGCTATTACCGATATAGAAGTTCATGTAACTGGCGGGCACAGCTTCGCCAAATTGCTCGAAGCGCCCGACGGAGGGCAGGGGTGTCACTTTGCAGCCAAAGGCCTCGGCGCGCGCGCGGGCGTCGGCATAGACGGCGGCATTAGGATCATTTGCTTCCCTAGCCTCCGGGATGACGAGATGGTTCACACCCACATACCGCGCAAGATTGTCGACATGGCCGTCGGTATGATCATTGCCCAAACCATCACCGAGCCACAGCAATTTTTCAACCCCGAGTTCGCTGCTTAACCTTGCCTCAATCTGGGCCCCGTTTAGCGATATGTTGCGATTGGGGTTAAGCAGGCAGTCGGTGGTCGTGACGGCGTTGCCTTCGCCGTCGACATCGATAGAACCGCCTTCCAGAACCCAGTCGCAATTGGTGACGTCGAAACCAGCAGCCTTTGCGAGCGTCTCTCCAATATTCTGATCGCCATCGAAATTGAACCGGTTGCCCCAGCCGTTGAAGCCGAAATTGCGGGCAACCCGGCGAGCACCATTCTTAACGATTATGCAGCCAGTGTCCCGCAACCAGATATCGCCGATCTGATGTTGCTCGACGATCACTGCGGGTTCGACCAGATCACGCGCCACCGCTGCTGCTTCCGCGTTGCCCGTGATCATATGAACGGTCTCGCCTTTGCCGCCATCGTGAACAGCGTTGGCAAAGGCGGCAATCTGCTTCTGGGCGGCAACAAAGGGCTCTTCCCAATGCTCCCAGAAGCTGGGAAAGCCGATCCAGACGCGCTCGTGCGGTGCCCATTCGGCAGGCATTCGGAATGACATCTGGGCTTATTTCCCGCTACGGCTCTTGTCGCGGATGGCGCGGAATTCGTCGCCGTCGTTCCAGTTTGGCCACGCATCGGACATCGCCAGCATTCTGCCGACACGGTAATAGAGTTTCAGATCGGACATCACGCCGGACCAGTTCCATTTCTCGTCATATTCATCACCGGGTGCATGGTAGCGGTTCTTTTCATAATCCTCGGCAGCGGCCTTCGCAGCTTCCTTGCCGCCGGTCACGAGATCGTCCCCACCTTCAAAATAGACCATCGGCACACCCAGCTTGGCAAAGCTGAAATGGTCCGAGCGATAGTAGAAACCCTTTTCAGGAGTAGGTTCCATTTCGGGGGTTCGGCCTTCGGCTTTTGCAGCAGCGCCCAGATAGTCATCAAGCCGTGATTTGCCCATGCCGATGACCGTTAGATTCTTTGCAGGACCGGCCATGGAAAACGCGTCCATATTTACCCCGCCGACGGTTTGGTTCAGCGGGAATACTGGGTTTTCGGCATAATATTTTGACCCAAGCAGACCTGATTCCTCGGCTGTGACAGCCAAGAACACGATGCTGCGGTCAGGTGCACCAGCTTTCTTGTGCCCTTCGGCGAGTGCAACCAAAGCCGCCGTACCAGTCGCGTTATCGACCGCGCCGTTGCAGATATCATCGCCGTCAGATGCCGCAGTGCACCGACCCAAATGATCCCAATGCGCGGTGTACAGCACATACTCTTCAGGCCGTTTTGCACCCTTAAGAATGCCGATAACATTCTTGCTGGCTTTGCGCGCAATGTCATTGTCGAAGCTCATCGAAGCTTTGAGACCGAGCGGAACCGCTTTAAAGCCCTTCTGCTTGGCTGCCGCCATCTGCTTGTCGAGATCTTGACCAGCGGCTGCGAAAATTTCCTTTGCCACAGACTTCTGGATCCAGCCATTAGCCTGAGTCTGGCTTGCGCCCGCGTCTTTAGATTGGGCAAGAAATTGCGTTCCAGTCCAGCTCGAATTGACGACATTCCAGCCATAAGCAGCGGGGGCATCATCGTGAATGATGAGGACGGCGGCGGCACCCTGTCGTGCTGCTTCTTCATATTTGTACGTCCAGCGGCCATAATAGGTCATCGCCTTACCACCGAATTCGCCAATCAAATCCTTGGCATCGAAGTCCGGGTCGTTGACCATGACGACGACGGTTTTGCCCTTCACGTCGACGCCAGCATAGTCGTTCCAGCCTTTTTCGGGTGCAACGATGCCATGGCCGACGAACACCATGTCGCTCATGTCGACCTTTGTTTTCGGCGTTTCGCGGTAGGACCCAATAACATATTCGCTGCCATAAGCGAAGGACATCGCCTTCCCTGACTTGTCCGCAATGCTAAGCGCCGACACATTCTTCGCAGTGATTTCAACCAGCGGCACGTCCTGAGTCCAGCTGCCTTCGTTACCCGGCTCCAATCCCGCCGCTTTGAATTTCTGAATCAGATAAGCAACGGTCTTCACCTCGCCCGGCGAACCAGGCGATCGCCCCTCATAACTGTCTAATGACAATTCCTTGGTGACATCCTTCATCGTCTGCATCGACAAATCAGGCACTATGACATCGGGAAGTGTCGAAGCGGCTATGGCGGTGTCTGAAGGCTGGTCATCGACCTTTTTGCAGGCTGAAGTCAGAGCAAGTGCCGAAACAAGGGCGAGCGTCAATAAGCGCATCGGATTCTCCTGAAGGGAAATATTATTGCGCCTTGTGGCAGAGGCAATGCCTGCGCTCAAACAAAAAAGGCGGCCCCGAAGGACCGCCTATTTTGTTCAGGTGGGAAACGCTGATTAACGCGAATAGAATTCGACGACCAGATTTGGTTCCATCTTGACGGGATAAGGCACTTCATCAAGCGTCGGGATGCGCGCGAAAGTGACCTTGTCGTTACCATCGACGGCAACATATTCGGGAATGTCGCGCTCGGCGAGGCCCTGCGCTTCGATGACAAGCGCCATTTCCTTGGCCTTGTTGCCAAGGCTGATGACGTCGCCCACTGCAACCTGGCGGCTGGCGATGTTGCACTTCACGCCGTTGACGCGAATGTGACCGTGGCTAACGATCTGGCGCGCAGCGAAAATTGTTGGTGCAAACTTGGCGCGGTAAACAATCATATCCAGACGGCGTTCGAGCAGACCGATAAGGTTCTGCGACGTATCACCCTTCATGTTGCTGGCTTCCTGATACGCACGCTTGAACTGCTTTTCGGTGACGTCGCCATAATAGCCCTTGAGCTTCTGCTTGGCGCGCAACTGAATGCCGTAGTCGGACAGCTTGCCCTTACGGCGCTGACCATGCTGGCCGGGGCCATATTCACGCTTGTTGACAGGTGATTTTGGGCGACCCCAGATGTTTTCACCCATCCGGCGGTCAAGTTTATACTTCGAGCTTGTGCGCTTCGACATTTAGTGTCTCCAATTTGCTAACAACGTTGTTCCCGGTACCGCGCGACCCATGCTGGATAGGCCGGACACCTGCTTCACCGGGGTGCAGGGTCGATTGCGAAGGCGGGCCTATGGTCGAAACGGGGCGCTAAGTCAACATCCGGCTCGACTTTGTGCGTGTCGAACTTTAAAGGCGCAGCCATGTTAAGCCGAACATCTGTAAAAAGTCCCGAAGATTGCGCCAATATGCCCGAAGTAAGGGCGGGTGTGGATGCGATTGATACAGCGCTGATGGACTTATTTGCCAAGCGCTTTGCCTATATGGATGCGGCAGCGCGAATCAAAACCGACCGCAATGCCGTGCGCGACGAAGCCCGAAAGCGCGAGGTCATCGAAAATGCAGTCACCCGCGCCGAAGAACTGGGCGTGCCGGTCCCTCTCATCCAGAGTTTTTGGGATCAACTTGTTGAAGCTTCGATAGCATATGAGTTTGCCCGCTGGGACGATATAAGGCACGCAGAAGTTTAGCCGATTTCCCGGCGGTGCTTGGCCAGTGTCGTCAAGACGCCCCGCAATGTCCTTACTTCCAGCGCGTTCCATGCGGGTTTCGTTAGCAGGTTCCGCAACGTCCGCCGCGTGACGGGTGCCCGGTCAACTGGCCTGAAATAACCAAGCGGTTCCAGCATTGCATCGAGTTGCGTTATCAGCCCGTCCAATTCAAACTGTGAGGCCGGAGGATCGAGATCAGTTTTCGGAGGACTGGTGAGTGCCTGCGTCTTCGACCATTCATAAGCGCACAGGATGACGGCTTGCGCCAGATTAAGCGAGCCGAATTCGGGATTGATCGGCACTGTAATGATTGCGCGGGCGACAGTGACCTCATCGCTTTCGAGACCAGATCTTTCGGCACCAAACAGGATAGCACTACGCCCTTGGTTCCCGAAGATTTTCAGAGCCGCAGCCTCGGGCGTGATGACCGGTTTGGTCACGCCTCGTTTGCGGACCGTCGTGGCGTAGACATTGCTGATATCGGCAGTGGCATCTGCTAGAGTGTCAAACACTTGTGCATTGGCCAGCACCACATCTGCACCCGAAGCTGCAGGTCCAGCCGACGGGTTGGGCCAGCCGTCGCGAGGAGCGACCAGCCGCAATTCGGTTAGCCCGAAATTCAGCATCGCGCGCGCGGCCTTGCCGATATTTTCGCCCAGTTGGGGGCGGACGAGGATTATAACCGGCGGCAAACTCATTTTTTTGCCGCTTCGACAACGCTCCCGGCGAAATCCTCGAAATCCTTGGCCTCGCTGAAATCCTTATACACCGAAGCGAAGCGAATATAGGCGACACTGTCGAGCGCCTTAAGGCCGTCCATCACGAATTCGCCAATCCGCTTCGACTCTATTTCACTTTCGCCGAGCGTTTCCAATTGGCGCTGGATACCCGAGGCGAGCTTTTCGATTTGGGCATTGTCCACCGGCCGCTTGCGGCAAGCCACGGAGAGCGAACGTTCCAGCTTTTCGCGCTCGAACGGCTCGCGTTTGCCTTCGGTTTTGACGACGGTCAGTTCGCGCAACTGGATGCGTTCGAAAGTCGTGAAGCGCCCGCCACAACCTTCGCATTGCCGCCGTCTGCGGATCGCGCTGTTGTCCTCGGTGGGACGGCTGTCCTTGACCTGGCTGTCATCATGTCCGCAAAAAGGGCAACGCATCTTAGGGTTCGAACCGGGCTAATACAGGGCTGAGGTTTGAACCGCTTTCGTTCAGTGCGAGGCGGCGGGCCGCAGGGCTATGCAGATAGCTCAAGGTTCGCCAACGACGCAATGGACGAAAGCGGTCAAATCCGAAGGACGTCAAAATGGCTTCGATCTCGAAGCAAAATGCCCTTGCAGGCAGAATTGCTGCCTGACGGCGGGCATTTTGCTTCGATATCTTTGCCATTTTGACGCCTCGACCCTGTATTAGCCCGGTTCGAACCCTAGGGCTTTTCCTGATTCTTCTTTTTGTTCACATGACGGTAAGCGACAATCCCGGCACCAATCAACGCACCCGTGGCTAAGCCGATCGGGGCAATAACGGCAGCAGCAGCACCAATGGCGGCGCCGCCCGCAACCTTCTTCACGGTATCCTGATCGGCAAGATGTTTGCCGGTGTGAAACGCGTCTTTGGTCGCGCCCCACAACTCGTCCGCCGCCTCGCCGACATAGTGCTTGGCCTGATTGGGAATGCTTTCTGCGGCGCGTTGCTCGGGCGTTTTAGACCCGCACTGCGGACAGAATTTCGTGCCGTCCTGATACTCGAAATCGCATTCGTTGCAAAAAAGTGACATCGTCAATTTCCCTTCTGTGTATTAGATGGGTAAGTCACCTTTATAGTTCAAGAGGGGTAAATTGGGAAGCGCGCACAAAGCGCTTCGGCTTCGTTTTTGATCCGGGCTTCGATCTGGCCGTCGCCGGCTTCTCCATTTTTGCGCAGACCCTCAACCACATCGGCGATCATACGGCCAATTTGGCGGAATTCGGAGGGTCCGAAGCCGCGGGTTGTACCCGCCGGTGTACCTAGCCGGAGACCGGAGGTCACAAATGGCTTCTCGGGATCGAAAGGAATGCTGTTTTTGTTGCACGTGATCGAGGCCCGGTCGAGTGCATGTTCGGCGTGCTTACCCTTTGCTTCCTTGGGGCGAAGATCGACAAGCATCGAATGGTTGTCGGTGCCTCCCGATACGATATCGAGGCCCTGTTCCTGCAGGCTGGAAGCCAATGCTTTGGCATTTTCAACGACGCTTGCTGCGTAGCTTTTGAATTCAGGCTTCATCGCGTCGGCAAAACATACTGCCTTTGCGGCGATGACATGCACCAGCGGGCCGCCTTGTAACCCTGGGAAAATCGCCGAGTTAAACTTCTTGGCCAGCGCCTCGTCATTTGTCAGGATAATGCCCGAACGCGGCCCGCGTAGCGATTTGTGGGTTGTGGAGGTCGTCACATGCGCATGGGGAACAGGTGAGCTATGCACTCCGCCTGCAACCAGCCCGGAGATGTGCGACATATCGGCCATCAGATACGCACCAACTTCATCCGCAATCTCGCGGAAGCGGGCCCAATCCCAGCCGCGCGAATAAGCCGTGCCGCCGCAGATGATCAGCTTCGGCTTGGTTTCTTTTGCGATCCGGGCAACCTCGTCCATATCGATACGATGGTCGTCCCGCCGGACACCATAAGCCACCGGATTGAACCACTTACCCGACATGTTGACTGGCGAGCCATGGGTCAAGTGTCCGCCTGAATTCAAATCCAGACCCATGAAAGTGTCGCCCGGCTGCAACAGCGCGAGGAACACCGCCTGGTTCATCTGGCTGCCGCTATTGGGCTGCACGTTGGCAAATTCGCACCCGAACAGTTTTTTGGCGCGCTCGATAGCGATGGTTTCGATCTCGTCGACATATTCGCATCCGCCATAATAGCGCTTGCCAGGATAACCCTCGGCATATTTGTTGGTCAGGATCGAACCCGTTGCTTCAAGAACCGCGCGCGACGTGATGTTTTCAGACGCTATCAGTTCGATTTTGTCCTGCTGGCGGCCAAGCTCCTTGGCGATCCAGCCAGCGATCTCGGGGTCACGCTCAACGAGCGTTTGCGTGAAAAATCCGTTTGTCTGAATGTCGTTAGCGGCGGCGCTGCTCATGCTGGCTCCTTGGGTGTAATCGGGTGGGACAGTTTATCGACCCGGCGTTGGTGGCGATCTCCGCCAAAATCTGTGGAAAGAAAGGCATCGACGCAGGCTTTGGCCATTTCAATCCCGATGAGGCGCGCGCCCATCGCTATGACATTCGCATCATTATGCTCACGCGCCAATTTTGCCGACAGCGGCTCGGATACAAGCGCGGCGCGCGCGGATGGGTTGCGGTTGACTGCGATCGATATGCCGATGCCTGAGCCGCACAATGCGATCCCGCGATCCGCATCGCCTGCGGCAATCACAGACGCGAGTTTATAACCATAATCGGGATAATCGACCGAGCTTTCGTCATGAGGCCCAAGGTCCTGCACCTCATGGCCGCTTGCTCGCACATGGTCAGCCAGCGCGGCTTTCAGCGCAAGGGCGGCATGGTCTGAGGCAATGGCGATACGCATGGCATATCCTGTCTGAGTCGGAATATGCCCCGATTAGGAGAGGTGCCCGAAAAAGGCTATGCCGAATTTGACCGATTGCGCGGCTTATCCACGACCATTATGCTCGCTTCATGGCTAACTTCATTCTCTCAATTGCGACATTCGCTGCCGTCCTGCTGCTATTCGGCGCATGGAAACGCTGGCGGCAGGAAGGCGCAGGCAAGCAAATGTGGCTAATGATGGCCGCGGCGTTAGTGATTCTTGCCAATATCGCGATTTGGGTTGTGCCTGACCAGCAAGGCAAAAGCCTTGTCACTGAGGCAACATAATCACTTGATCGGCGAATTCGGGTCCAACCGGAAATCAAGATATGCGTTCACCGACGCCATCAGCATGTCCATTTCATTTTCGTAGAAATGGTTCGCGCGGGGGATTTCGTCGTGATGGATCGTAATGTGGCGCTGCGTGCGCAGCTTGTCGACCAGCTTTTGCACGGCGTTCGGGTTCACAACCTCGTCATTCACACCCTGAATGATGATGCCAGATGAAGGGCAGGGGGCAAGAAAGCTGAAATCATACATGTTCGCCGGAGGCGACACAGAGATGAAACCGCGAATTTCGGGGCGGCGCATCAAAAGCTGCATGCCAATCCACGCACCAAAGCTGAAACCGGCGATCCACGTAGTTGATGCTTCTGGGTGAAAACTCTGAACCCAATCAAGTGCCGACGCCGCATCGGACAATTCGCCAATACCGTTATCAAATTCGCCTTCGCTGCGACCAACGCCGCGGAAGTTGAAACGCAACACGCCAAAACCGCGCGCTACAAAGGTTTTGTAAAGCTGCTGCGTGATGCGGTCGTTCATTGTCCCGCCTGCCTGTGGATGCGGGTGCAGGATCATCGCAATCGGAGCGCGCGGGCGCGGCGGCGGCGAGAAACGGGCTTCAAGGCGGCCTTCGGGACCGGGAATTGCGATGGCGGGCATGTGTGTTTTTTCGATTCTAAGACTGCTGACGCGCGCTGCCCGATGGTTCGGGCTTTGCAGGATGTGGAAGCGCTATATAGAAGCAGTCACGATTTTCGCAACTGTCATGGAAAGTTCGCACAGGTTTATGCCTACGCGCCACCGCATCTATCTCGATCATGCCGCGACTACGCCGGTGCAGGGCGTGGCGCGTGCGGCAATGATGGAGGGCCTGGAATATTGGGCAAACCCGTCCTCGCCGCATAATGAGGGGCGTGCAGCGCGCGCCGCGCTTGAGGACGCGCGACAAAGGATCGCAGCGGCGCTGGGTTGGGACGGCGAGGTCATCCTGACAAGCGGGGCGAGTGAAGCGATCGCGATTGGATTACGTGGTGGTCAGGCCATTGCCAGTGCGGTCGAGCATGATGCAGTGCTGGGTGTCGCTGCGGCCGCGCGCTTGCCGGTCGATAAAAACGGATATGTAGAGTTGTCGGCTATCAGCAAGCCAGTCCGATATGCCGTCCAGTCGGTTAATAACGAAACCGGCGTAATCCAGCCATTAGATAAGGTTTATGAAGCTGTGCGCGCCGCAGGCGGAACGTTGTTCGCGGACTGCTCGCAGAGCGCAGGAAAGGTCGCTTTGCCAGAAGCAGACCTCATCGCAGTTTCCGCGCACAAGCTCGGCGGTCCTCCGGGCATCGGGGCGCTGCTGACGCGTGATCTGGGCTTACTGCAGCCCACGGGTGGGCAGGAACAAGGCTACCGGCGCGGAACCGAAAATCTTCCCGCTGCAATTGGTTTTGCCGCTGCCTTGGAGGCGGGATTTGGGTGGTTGGAAACGGCCAAAACCCGCCGTCTGATTTTGGAAGATGCGATAATAAACGAAGGTGGTGAAGTCGTTGCCGCTGGAAGCAACCGCTTGGCTACAATCGGCAGCTACCGCATGCCCGGCGTTGCTGCATCAAGTCAGCTGATCAATTTTGATATGGCAGGTATCGCGGTTTCGGCTGGCAGCGCCTGTTCGTCTGGAACGCTCAAAGCGAGCCACGTCTTGGGGGCGATGGGCTGGGACGCTGTTGTGGCCTCGGAAGTCATTCGCGTCAGCTTTGGTCCAGACACCAGCGAAGCCGACGTCACGCGTTTTATCGAAATCTGGCGTTCGATATCAAAGCGGGCCAAGGCGGCGTGATCTATCTGGATTATCAGGCAACAACGCCAATCGCTCCAGAGGCTTTTGCTGCGATGGAGCCTTGGTTTAAAGATGGGTTCGCAAATCCGCATAGTGTTCATGCCGCAGGTAGGGCGGCTGCGGCTGCGGTTGAGGTCGCCCGTGACCAAGTTGCGGCGCTGTTGCCGCGCGGTGGACGCGTGATTTTTACCAGCGGCGCGACGGAGGCGATCAATCTGGCGATAAAGGGATGCGGCTTGCACGTTACAGCAGCCGCGACTGAACATGCTGCGGTTTTGGATTGCGTAGAATATCTGGGTGGTTCCAGCTTTGGGGTTAGTTCGGATGGTTTTGCCGATGGTTCTCATATCGGCCCCGGACTGTCTGCGGTTATGCTGGTCAATAACGAGATCGGAACCATCCAGCCTGTCGCCGACCTAGCCGCTGCCGCGCATGCGCGAGGCGGTCTTTTCCTATGCGACGCGGTCCAGGCCTATGGCCGGATGCCTATCCCTGACGGCCCTGACATGATTGCGATCTCCGCACATAAAATCCACGGCCCCAAAGGCATTGGCGCGCTGTGGGTGCGTGATGGCGTCAAGCTGGAGCCGCAAATGCATGGCGGTGGTCAGGAGCAATGCTTGCGCTCGGGGACGCTGTCGCCTGCATTATGTGCAGGGTTCGGAGCAGCCGCCAAACTGGCCAGCGAGCGGATGGAGGCTGACGCTGCGCATGTTTCTGCGCTTTGGGACCGCGCTATGGCGGCGCTGCCGGATTGGGTAATCAATGGCTCGTCCACCCACCGCTATAAAGGCAATCTCAATATCCGTCGCGACGGCGTGGATGTCGGACGTCTTATGTCGGAATGCCGCAACATTGCCTTTTCTGCAGGCTCCGCTTGCGCCAGCGGTTCTGGCCGACCGAGCCATGTCTTACGCGCAATCGGCCTGACTGAGGGGCAAGCAAAATCCTCGATACGCATTGGCTTTGGTCGCTATACGACTGCCGAAGATATTGATATTGCATCAGAGGTGATCAACCGGGCAGCAGAGGCGATGTTATGATTAAAGTCACCTTCATCAGCGCCAATGGCGATTTGCAGATTGTCGAGGCCGAGGAAGGGCAGGGCCTGCTCGAAGTCGCTCAGGCCGCTGGCCAGCCGCTCGAAGGCACGTGCGAGGGCCAGATGGCCTGCTCGACCTGCCATGTCATTATCGACAAAGACTGGTTCGAAAAACTGCCTCGCGCAGTGGAGGATGAGGAGGATATGCTTGATCTTGCGAGCGGCGCTCGCCGTACTAGCCGCCTGTCGTGCCAGATCATCCTTACGCCTGAACTGGATGGAATAGTCGTACATATTCCCGCTGAAAGCCGGAATATGCAGGGGCTATGAGGCCAGGGGTGCACGCTAAGGCCGCCATTTTTCTGGCTTTTTTAGCATATCCAGCGTCCGCGCAAAATGCACAGCCGCCTTCGCTAGGCTCTATGGAGACAGCACTGATCGGTCATTACTATCTGAGCGGCATCAGGGAGGTTGGCTCTGAATTGCTGCTCAGGTCCGATGGCAGTTATGAGTGGTTCCTTGCCTATGGCGCGACCGATCAATCCAGCAAGGGCACATGGAAACGGCACGCTGAGGAAGTTATCCTGTTGCCTGCTGCGGTTGATCAATCGGGGCCTTGGTTCATACTCGGCGAAATCGGGCCCTGGAATGAAGCGTTTGAACAGGACGTGCAGGACGCCGAATTTGCCGAGCGCAATGGTGCGATATCCATGCGATGCAGTTTTCTGGCCGACGGAGAATTTGTAAGTGCGCCATCTGCTTCGGCGATTTCGGCTTATGATGAAGAGGTGACCGACGCCGAGTTGCATGCCGCTGCAACGGCGGAAGCTGACGAGTTTGCAGCGCGGTCCCGGTTCGAAGACGCAGCGCTTGCAGCAATGGAGGGTGATGCAAGCTCCGCTGTGCTGCACGATGCTGCCAGAACCGCGCGCTATGCGTGGCTAAATGCATTGGAGAGGCACTATCAGGCCAGAGGTGCTGCCGGCTTGCCATATGAAAAGCGCTCCGAAGCACGGCTGCCTAAGGGTTGCCAATATGAAGATCGTCCGCAGACGGCGGGTCAAATGGATAAAACGAAATGGGCGCAGGGCGTTGGTGTTTTTGTGCACGATCCCGAGACCGGAGCGCATTTCAACCGAATCGACGTTCGGTTCCAGTTTGCCGGAGGCAGCGAAGAAAATCGGCGGATTGAAAACGGCGGTCGAACATGGGTGCCAACCAAGCCCGACCGGAAGGTTGTCGGTATTATTGCCAAGATCGATTTTGAAGGCGAGACGCACGAGCAAGGTTTTACATTTCCGCCGATGGCTTCCGGCGCCGTGTCGATAATATTGCCGACGTCTAAGCTCGTTGCGTCGGCGTTCGACGAAATGCGTTTGAAGATTGATGGCAAGAGCCTTATCGGTTTCGAAGGGCGCGGACGTTACGACCGTGCCCCCTAGCGGTGAAAAACTGCTGCCTTCACTTCCCATTCACCAAAATGCGCCTATATAAGTCGTGTCGGGTTCGCCCGACTATGGTGATAAATGGCGATGTGTAATAGATGCAGCGGACCCGGGGGCGGTACCCGGCAGCTCCACCACCCTCCTCCGTACGAACTTCGGCGGGCGAGAATGACGGGGCTGAACTAGGATCGACGTGTGTTCAAAGACATTGTTTTTGCCCGGCATGAATAAGCCGTGAAATGGTTCACAACCAATAGGTGCAAACGATAACGAAGCACTTGCTCTCGCAGCGTAATTTTGGGCCTCACGGTCTGAACTTACACTAAAAGAACGCGGCTGGACTGGCCGGGCAACAGAATAGTTACGGCGGCCCCCGGGAGCCGAGCAACAGAATCCCGGGACTAATCCACCCCGAAAGCGCGTTGAAATTCGACGGCTTCGAGCATTTTGGCTGAGGCCATGAACACGGCGCCAGTGCACAAAACGAAAAACACTTTGCCGATAGTTCCGGGATATTGGATCATATATTCCTGTCCCCGCATCACGGCGCCCAAACCAAGCGCGTAGGTAATCAGGAAGACCTCTAATTTGGTCTTGATTGTGAACAGGCGTGCGATCTTTTTCATAGTTAAGAAAATAATCAGCAAAGCCCGTGCCAGTTCAGCAAATGCTTATCTCACGATGGTTAACGCAAGCGGCATTTGTAAAGGAAATCGACGGTCAGGCCAGTTCCGCTAAACCGCAGGTTCCAAGCAGCGCAAGTCTCGCCAGTCGAACCTGCTCCACCAGCGCGGGGTCGGTCAGCTGATCAGGCGCGATTTCTTCGGGCCAGTGCGCGGCAATGACCTCTGCTATCTTATCCAGTTTCGCCTCATCAGCCAAGAATCGAGCGTCAACCGTTGCGGGGTCAGCAACAACGCGAAGCCGAAGGCAGGCAGGGCCGCCGCCATTAGCCATTGATTGGCGCACATCAACAGGCACCAGCTCGCGAATCGGGCCATTGCCCTCGACCATTGCGCTTAGCCATCCCCATACGCGGCTATTGGACTGCGCTTCGCTCGGGAGAATGAGCGCCATTCCTCCGTTCGGCAGCGTCACCAATTGCGCGTTGAATAGGTAGCTTTGGATGGCATCGGCCAAACTCACCCGGTCGGCCGGAACGATAACAATCTCCGCCTCGGGCATCAGCCGCTTGATATCGGCGTAGGTTTGCTCGGGATATTCAAATGCCTGCTCATGTGTAAACAGCACCCGCTCATTGGCCACGGCGACGACATCATTGTGGAACGCGCCAGCGGCAATTGCGACTTCGGATTGCTGTACAAACAGGGTTTTGGTCGAATCCAGTCGATGCGCGCGCGCAATCACTTTGGAAGACTCGATATGTTGGCGCGCTGGGAAGGGGCCACCTGCCTTGCCGTAAACAAATATCTCGATACCGGCTTCGATGTGCGATGGACACAGCCGCATGAAGTTGGCCGCACCTTCGTCACCAAATGGCGGCGGCACGGGGCCATGAACAACGAAATTCTGCTTGTCGGCAAATGCCAGTTGAAGCTGCGCCAGCGTTCCGTGCCATTCGTGGCTGCGATGCGGCATCGTTAGCAGGTTGGCTGCCGATAAATGGCATTTGCCATCGCCAGTATCGGGCGCAGGTGAAACAGTTGCCGCATTCGCCGCCCACATCGCCGACGCTGAGAAAGCTGCTGCACGGATATGAGGCTCGGCGCTGGCCATGTCAGTTGCAAGGCCCGATAGCCACGCATTGTTCGGCCGATCGAGCGGCATGAAAAAGCCTTGCGCCAAGCCGAGCCGCAAATTGGCGCGCATTTTATCGACGCCCTGCAACGCGGCTGCACGCGGCTGCGACGCTGCACCAGCATTGGTTGCAGACGCGATATTACCGAGGCTCAGCCCCGCATAATTGTGGCTTGGCCCGATAATCCCGTCGAAATTGATTTCCCGAAGCAATGTCTACCACCTTGCCAGTTGCGTAAGAGTGTCACCGACCGTCAGCCCGAGGATCGCGGCGGTAACTTCATCGAGAGCTACGCCGCCATCGCGCGGCTCGGTCCAGCCATAGGCTGCTTTGAAACGGTGCATCCGGCCAATCGTGACGAGCATTTTTCCCCCGCCAATATGTTCACCAAGCTTTTCGCTGATCTCCGTAACAATGATATCCTGCGCGTCCCGCACACTTCGAATCTGGTCGGTTCGCGCGGTCATGGTCGGCCCGCCGTCAAAAATGTCGACATAGCTTTCCCATGCAAAACCTTCATTCTCCAGCATCCGCATCGCCGCGCGGCCTGAAGGATGCGGTATGCCGATGACGGCTTTTGCGCTTTCGGGCAGCATGGCAATGTATACCGGATGTTTGGGCATCAGGTCGGCAATGAACTGGTTGCCGAATTTGGCATTGAATTCATCGGCTTCCTGGAAATTCATGCCAAAAAAGCGGCCGGCAACGCCGTCCCAAAAAGGCGACCCGCCTGCTTCGTCGATAACGCCGCGCAGTTCGGCGATCGTCCTGTCGGCAAAGCGCTGCCGGTGATTGCGGATAAAAAGATACCGTGTTCGTGCCAGCAGCAACCCCAAACCGCCAGCCCGTTCTCCGGGATGAAGGAAGAGCCCGCCGACTTCGGTCGTGCCTTCCAGATCGGTCGACAGGTTCAGAATATCGGCGCGAAATGTCCGGCCGAGCTCTTCGCTATGCTGCGTCAGCGCGCCGATCCGGTAGCTGTAAAACGGCCATTTCTGCCCTACATTGCCGAATATCTGACATGTGCCGCGTACTTCGCCGGTCTTGGTATTCTGCAGGACGAATACATATAGGTCGTCGGCCACATCGTCGCCAACGCGATCAAATCCAGCTGCAGAACGTTCCAGCTTTGCGGAAAGCGCGTTGCGGTCGGGCGGCAGGTTGGTGAACCCGCCGCCGGTGCGTTTTGCCATTTCGTAGATTGGTTGGAGATCGTCCGGATTTGCCGGACGGATAATGAACGTCATAATGCCCCTTTTGCCGCAATGCGCATGATGGTGAGCGCTGAGAGCTGCGCGCGCTCAACCAGACTTTCGGTGATGAGAAACTCGTCTGAACTGTGGATGCTGCCGCCACGCACGCCCATCGTATCGACCACAGGCACCCCGCAGGCAGCGATATTGTTGCCATCGCAAACGCCACCGCTGGATTTCCAGGCGATTGGCAGGCCAAGTTCTGCGCCGCATTGTTTAACCAGCTCGAACAGCTTGGCCGCGCCTGCGTCAATCGGCTTGGGCGGACGGCCAAAGCTGCCATGCAGATGCGCGGTTACATCGTGGTCACGTTCTATATCTGCAATCAAGCGTCGCAAGTTGGCGTCGGTATCGGCAACGATCTGCGGCGTGCGCGGACGAAAGTTAACCCGCAGTATGGCATGATCCGGAACAACGTTGTTCGGGCTGCCGCCCTCTATTTTGGCTGGGTTTACCGATAGTCCTTCGCGGGTCAACGCTTTCAGCCGGAGTGCCAGATCGGCCGATGCCAATAATGCGTTTCGACCATCTTGCGGGTTACGCCCTGCATGTGCGCTTCTGCCGGAGATTATTATGGAGAAATTGCCGCTACCGCCGCGTTCGCCTGCCAATGTACCGTCGGGCAAGGCAGGTTCATAGGTCAGTGCAGCCAGCTTGTTTTGTGCCAGTTTTGCAATCAAAGCTGCCGAAGAAGGCGAGCCGACCTCTTCATCGCTGTTGATGAGTACTTGATAACCGGCATTTTCAAACCCTGTCGCCGTCTCTGCAGCTTGCAGCGCGGCAAGCATGACGGCAATACCGCCCTTCATGTCGGCGACACCGGGACCGTTGAGCGTACCGGCGTCAAGCCAACGCTGTTCCTGAAAGCTGTGGTCGGCTGAAAATACAGTATCCATATGGCCTGTAAAAAGCAGTTGCGTCGGTGCATCTGGGCGCACGGACAGAAGCAGATGCTGCCCATGGTTTACGGTTTCGATTGCACCGTCGCTAAGTACTTTCTCGACCGGCTCTGGGGCGATTAGTTCTATTCGCCCCGGTAACACAGAGAATGCGTCAGCAAGCATGTGGGCTGTTGTCGCTAGGCCTGCGATATTGCCCGAACCGCTGTTGATTGCCGACCACATCTGCACTTGGCCGAGCATGCGACCATGGTCAATGTTGTCCAAAGCCGATTGTTCATGGGCGGGCAGGGAATACATTCGAAGCTCTTAGCTTTGGCCACCCGAAAGCGCCACCCCTTGTGAAATCGTTAAGCGAGGTGCCGCGCCAAATCGCACCACTCGATAATTGTGACGGTTTCCGGTCTCCGGTCCGCAGCAATACCAGCGGCGTCCAACGCTTCGAGCGCCCCTTTTGTACCCTTCAAGCTCTGCCGCAACATCTTGCGCCGCTGTCCGAATGCCGCAGCTGTCAGCTTTTCCAATACTGACATCGAGACCCCATCGGGCGCGGGGCCGGGCGTTATGTGGACAACAGCTGACATGACCTTCGGCGGCGGTGTGAACGCGGACCGATGGACGGGCATCGCAATTGCTGCCTTTGACCGCCACTGCGCTAAAATCGCCAGTCTACCATAGGCATCGGTTCCGGCCGCCGAGACGATTCGGTCGGCTACTTCGCGCTGGAACATCAGCGTCATCGACTTCCACTGCGGAGGCCAGACCTCGCCAGCCAGCCAACCTACCGCGAGCGCGGTGCCGACATTATAGGGAAGGTTTGACGCAATGTGAAAGGGCTCGCCGATTTCCGCGAAGGGATCAATTTTAAGCGCGTCGCCCTCGATAACCCTTAATTGTCCCGGAAATGCCTCTGACAGTTCGGCTAAGGCGGGCAGGCAGCGCCGGTCCCTTTCGACCGCCAACACATTTGCACCTGCGCGCAACAGCGCCCGCGTCAAACCACCCGGCCCTGGGCCAACCTCATACACATGCTCGCCTTTTAGAGATCCCGGAATGGCAGCAATCCGGTCCAGCAATTGTTCGTCGAACAGGAAGTTCTGGCCCAGCGCCTTGCTGGCCGACAGGCCATGACGGGCGATAACCTCGCGCAACGGCGGCAACTTGACCGTCATCAGGCTGCGTCGGCGGCGATGCGGTTGAGCGCGGCCATTTCCGCCATTTTAATCGCGGCAATCATCGAATTGGGCATGGCCTTGTTTTGGCCGGCTATACCGAATGCCGTGCCATGATCGGGTGAGGTTCGGACGACCGGAAGACCAAGCGTTATGTTGACTGCATCGTGAAAATACAGCGTTTTGAGCGGAATAAGCGCTTGGTCGTGATAGGCGCACAAAGCTGCATCATAATGCGATCGCGCCTCGGCGTGGAACATCGTGTCCGCTGACAATGGACCGACCACGTCGAAACCTTCACTGCGGATTTGCTCGATAGCAGGAATGAACAGGTCGATTTCCTCGCGACCCATATTGCCCGATTCACCGGCATGCGGGTTGAACCCAGCGACTGCCAAACGAGGATTTTGGATCCCGAAATTCCGCTGCAATCCCTTTGCGGTTGCACGAAGTCTCTGCCGGATGAGCCGTCCATCAAGCTTGCCTGCAACCGACGCCAACGGAATATGCGTTGTCATCGGCACCACTCGCAGGTCTGGACCCGCCAGCATCATAACGGCGTTGTTCTTCGATACTCCGCATCGCTCTGCGATAAATTCGGTCTGGCCCGGATGAGTGAAGCCAACAGCATAAAGCTGTGCCTTTGAAACAGGTCCTGTGACTAAGGCCGCGGCGCTTCCCGCCCGTGCAAATCCGATCGCCATTTCGAGCGCCTGATAGGCACAATGTGCGCCGTCCATATCGGGCACGCCGGGAATGACGGAAATGCAACTATGGAGCTGAATGACGGGCAAAGCTGAACCGAAATGCTGAGCGGCATCCGCTGGGTCTTCAATGCGGACCACGGGGCCGTTCCAGTGCGGTGCAAAGCTACCGATGTCGCCAATAGCGAAAAATGGCGAAAGCCCGGCGGTGTTCCGGGCCTCCCATGCTTTACCGATGATTTCAGGGCCTATCCCAGCTGGATCGCCGACGGATATCGCCAGCGGCAAATCCAGTCGGCCCGTCGGCATCAGTTATATTCGATAACTGCGTCGCGGCGGAGATCGCGCAGGTAAATCCGGGCGCGTTTGTTCACGCGTTCCTCTTCCAGTCGCGACATGATTTCGTCAAAACTTTCCGAAGCGGCTTCCTGAGGCGCATCACGGCCACACATGACAAATACGCGAACGCCATCTTCCAGTGAGCCATAAGGAGGCGTTGACTGGCCGACCTGCAATTCGAGCATCACCTGTTGAAGGGGCCCCGGCAAGTCGCGAATCTTTATGCCATCGCGGTTGACAACTTCCGCACCCAATTGGCGCGCCATTTCATCGGCCGCACCGCAACCAGTTATCTTCTGGGTTTCTTCGCTAAAACGCTTAACCATCGGCGCAACTTGCGCCTCTGTCGTTCCGGCAGGGAAAGTTATCGCGATTTGTTTCAGGCTCAACACCGAATCTCTTGGGTCGGAAGTTGCAACCTGACGCTTGTCAATCAACAGCAGGATTGAAATGCCGCCCGGTGAGGGCACCGCCTGTATTTCATTGGAATTCATAGCTGACGCAGCGGTTGCCAACGATTGCGGAAGTTGCGCCAGCGAAAGCCAACCTAGATCTCCGCCAACAGATGCGGTCGATGCTTCGGAAAATTGCCGCGCATAGGCAACAAAGTTGCCGCCCTGACGCAGCTGATCCATTATCTTTTTGGCGTTCTCAGTCACGGCCGGCATGGTTTCTGGAGTCGCCGACAGATAGATTTCGCCCAAGCGATATTCGGTTGTACCTTTCGTCGCCTTAATGCGTTCAATGATGGCATTCACCTCGTCATCGCTGACGTTGGCCGAAGGGCGCACGTTGCGCGAAAGCAATCGGCTCCATGAAAGCTCGCCCTTGATCTGACGTTTCAGTGTCGCAACCGATGAGCCTATTGAAGTGAGATATTTTTCGACTTCCGAAGCCGGCCGATTGAAATTCTGCTGAGCCACGCGATCAAAATATTGATTTACCTCGGCCTCGGTTACGTCAATCTCATTGGCCGCTGCTTCCTGAATTTGAAGTGTTTCATCGATCAAATTAGTCAGAATCTGGGCGCGAAACCGTGCAACTTCTTCGGGAGGAAGCTTGTTGTTATTGGCTGCCACGATCAGCGCAAGGCGATGATCAATGTCAGTCCCGGTAATGATTTCGCCATTTACCTGCGCAGTGGCACGACGAACGTTCGGATCGTTCTTGCCGAACAGTTGCTGGCCGTCCGGAATGTCGAGCCGCGTTTCGGGTGTGGCATCATCTCCAACAGTTTGCGCAACCAATGGCGTAAGCGCAGTGGCAGTCGCCAGCAAAGCGGCAAGGGATAAGCGCTTAGATAACTTCATCGATGTCGATCCAGTACAAAGTCAATTTGGATGGGGGAAATAGTCGGCTCCTGCTGAACAGCAGATGAGCAGCAGATATCCTGACCCCCATTTAGCGTTGGCCTTACACACCCAAATTACGAAATGCCAGCCGGAACAAGAAGCCATTACCCCGCCGGGCATCACCCGTCGGTTGATAATCGCGTCTCCATGTCAGGCTTAGCGACAGACAGTCGTCATCATATGCCACACCCAAGCGATGCCGTATGGGATCAAAGCCGTCAGCAAAGGAGGTGGGATCCTCTTTGATGTCAGTCAGATCAATAATCGTTGAACCAAATACGGACCAATAACGTGCGACACGTACGCGCCCAGCCAACCGAATTTCTTCACGGTCAGAAAGGTCTTCGACCGTTGGTCCGATGTTGCGGTTAAGTTTGAGATAACCAGCCTGCAAATAGGTTCCCCGCGAGCCAATGGTCGCATCAATCTCGTTCCGGCGAATGGCAAAGCTATCTTTATCCAGCCGAAAGCGATGGGTAAGTTTTACGATATCCTTGAAGCGAAATTCGCTGCGGCCGACAATGTCCGAAACCTTGTCGGACAGTCCGGTACCATCCGGAAAAATCGATGCCCGGTTGGACAGGCGATAGCTTTGGCCTACCGTTATATCGGCGGTAAAGTTGGATTTGCGCAACGCCCAGTCGAAACCATAAGTGATGCGATAATCATCTTCGAAACGGTCGTAACCGGGGAAGCGGTTGAGCGCGAAAAGGTTGCTGTCCTCAAGGTCAACTGCCCGCGAATCTTCGTTGGGGATGCTGAGGTTGGCGATAGACGGCGCGGCGACAATTTGAACCCGCGGCGTAAAAATCTGTGTGCCGCCGAACGCTTGGCCGACAAACGGCCATTTTATATCGGCAGCAGCCGCAAAAATGCCACGCCCCTGCCAGCCGGTATTGCCGCGGTAGATGATGGTGGCAGTGGATGCATTTTCATCGCTATGATAAACATCGCCCCTTGCCAACGCAGTGAGCGTAATCTCCTGACCAAGGCCGGTCAAAGTCCGCAGATCCCATTTCGCTGACGCAAAGGCGCGCTGCGTATCTTGCCCGCTTGTTCTGCCGATCGCCAGACTGTTTGCCTGCAACTGAATTTTGCCGCCGAGCAGCGGGTCATCAATCCTCAACCGATAGTCAATCTCGGGCAACGCAATAGGAGCCTGACCCTGATTGTCGCCCGTACGCAGCGTCTGCACCGCCCACCCGGCAAGCGAAAAATAACTGTCGATACCGATACGTTCGGCAGCGAAAGTCGAACGCAACCGATCATCGCGGCTGATGTCATATCGGCGAAGGAATGTACGATCGGATGCCCGGCGACCTGAAGCCGAAATGGACCAATAAGGATCGAGCTGAAACCGACCTGCGGCTTCCACATAGCCACGGAAAACATTGCTACCCGTGGGAATAACCGCGCCGCTGGTGTCGATGCGGTTGCTATAAGTACCGTAGGCCGTAACTTCGAAAGCGCCTTTTTTCTCCAGTGAGCGGAAATTCAGTTTTCCTAATGGAGCAGCATTTGAAAAAGCGGTTACCGACGCTGTGAGATCGCGATTTTGCGCCATCCGCCAGTAATAGGATTCCTCTAGTTCAACGCCGTTGTTTCGGGAAAAACCAATGCTTGGAACAAGAAAACCGCTTCCAGCCTTCGAATCGACGGGGTGCGAGAGGAAAGGTAAGGGTATGACCGGAAGGCCAAAAAGCTCAATGCGAGCCCCTTCATATTTGACCCTTTTTGAAGCGGGATCGTAAACGACTTTAGTGGCTTTCACTTCCCAGCTAGGTTTCTTGGGACAGCCGTCGGGGCCTTCTACCTTACACGCAGTATATGCGGCGTAGTCGAGCGAATAGACCCCGTCTACGCGTTCACCCCGCTTAGCGGCCAGTCGGCTTTCATCTGCCAGTACCACCAACAGATTTTCGATTACGCCGTCCTTCAACGCATCGGTCAGGACAATTTTGTCGCCATAAGCCACATCGCCTTCGGGACCGACTGCCCGGACGCTGCCAACGGCGTTTACTTCGCCGCTTGTCCGGTTCCAGATCACATTGTCGGCGCGAACAGTGTAGCCATCGCGATTGACAATGACATTGCCCTTTGCGGTAACAATTTCAGTGTTGGAGTCATACACGACTTCGGCGGCAGAAAAGCCGATTTGATCGCCTGTTGCTTTTTCCTGCACAGGTGCTTGCTCAGCCTCCTGCGCAAAAGCAACCGATGGCAATGCCGTGCAGCATAGCAGAAGCATCGCCAGCAAGTGCCGGGATGAGGAGGGCGGAGGGGCGGGGATATTCATAAAAACCGGAACGTCCTTTATCGCCGCTATGGCCCGTGGTCCACCCATCTTGCGCCACATGACTGTATATGCGGTTAACGGAGCGGCAACCGGCTTTATCTTTTGCTTTAATCCACCGGCTAATTGCGCCTATAGAGCGCGGCAACAATACAATATGCAGCAGAAAGGCTGACCAATTTCATGAAGATCGAATTCGCTCAAGCGCGTCCAGAAGCAGCCGATGTCCTTGCCTTCATCGTAACCAAAAGCACATTTGAAGGATTTCAGTTCCCGCTCGATAATGCACAGATGGTGCATGACACAGCAAAGCTGGCGCGGTTCAAGGGCGATGCTGGGCAGAGCTTCCTGCTGATCGCCGAAGAAGGCGGCAAACTTGTTCGCATCGTGTTGCTTGCGGTAGCCGAGGGCGATGCTGGCGATTACCAAAAGGCGGGTGGCGAAATCGTTGCCAAGGTCCAGACATCTGGCGCCACACATATTGCCGTCCACGCCGCAAACCTGTCTGCCAAGGCCGCTGCAGAGGTTGCTTATGGCGCAACCTTGCGCAACTGGCGGATGGACAAATATCGCACCAAATTGGCTGAAGCGTCAAAGCCGACGGTTACGGCACTAACCATTGTGGGCGCACCTGCCGAAGCGGCGGGGCTGTGGACAGAGTACCAGGCGATTGCCGATGGCGTAGCGCTCACCAAAGAGCTGGTGACTGAGCCAGCCAATATCATTTATCCCGAGAGCTTCGTCGAGCGTTGCCGACATCTGGCCGACCTCGGCGTCGAGATAACGGTGCTCGACGACAAGCAGATGGGCGAGCTTGGCATGGGCGCGTTGCTTGGCGTGGCGCAGGGTTCGCGCAGGCCTGCACGGATGCTTGTGATGAAATGGGACGGTACCGGCGGGACACAGCAACGCCCCGTTGCTTTGGTCGGCAAAGGCGTGACCTTCGACACTGGCGGCATCTCGATCAAGCCAGCCGCTGGCATGGAAGACATGAAGTGGGACATGGGCGGCGCTGGTGCGGTTGCGGGTGCGATGAAAGCACTCGCGGGACGCAAGGCAAAAGCCTATGTCGTCGGCGTGTGCGGCCTCGTCGAGAATATGCCCGACGGCAATGCGCAGCGTCCGGGCGATATCGTGACGTCCATGTCGGGGCAGACCATCGAAGTTCTGAACACCGATGCCGAAGGGCGGTTGGTGCTGTGCGACGCGCTGCACTGGACGCAGGAAAATTATAATCCCGAATATATCGTCGATCTGGCGACCTTGACCGGCGCGATTATCGTTTCGCTGGGTAGCGAATATGCCGGGCTGTTTTCGAACAGCGACGAGCTTGCCGACAAGCTGACTGCAGCAGGCAAGGCGTCTGGCGACCCGTTGTGGCGCTTCCCGCTGTCGAAAGCTTATGACAAGATGATCGATAGCCCGATTGCTGACATGAAGAATATCGGCGGCAAGGGCGCAGGTTCGATTACTGCCGCGCAATTCCTCGGACGCTTCATTAAGGACGGCGTCAAATGGGCGCATCTTGATATTGCGGGCACGGTATGGGCGGACAAGGCTGGACCGGTTTGGGACAAGGGCGCGACCGGTTTTGGCGTACGGTTGCTCGACCGGTTTGTGGCCGACAATTTCGAAAGCTAATCAAAGCCGGTGCAGGTCGATTTCTATCAGCTGACCCGCGATCCCGCCGAGAAAGTGCTGCCCCCCATTGCCCAGCGTGTGCTGGACGGTGGCGGGCGGTTGCTCGTGGTCGGTGACGGTGCTCAACTCGATGCGGTTTCGGCGGCTTTATGGGCTTTCAAACCTGATAGCTTTCTGGCGCATTCGAAGGCGGGGGAGGGTAATGATTCGCTCCAACCGATCCTGCTTTCGACCGAGCCATTCTCGGCCAATCTCGCCAAATTCATCGCGCTTGCCGACGGTGTATGGCGCGACGAGGCACTTGAGTTCGATCGCGTCTTCTACATGTTCCCACCGAGCCACACCGACAACGCGCGTGCCGCATGGCGCGCGCTCGCGGACAACGAGAATATTGAGCGCCGCTATTGGAAGCAGGACGGCGGAAAATGGGTGCAGGGGCCTTAAAGCTGCGATATGACGCACGGCGAAGGAGAAAGTTTATGCGACACCTTATCCCCTTGGCAGCAATCTTGGCACTGACCGCTTGCGGCAGCAATGAAGATACAACGACTGTCACGACCGCCGACGGCGAAGAAATCAAGATCACTTCCGATACCGACAAAAACAACGAGAGCGGTACGATCACGTTCGAAGGCAAGGACGGCGAGGGCAAAATCACCTTTGGCGATGCCGCGGCGAAAGAGGGCCTGCCGCTCGGGCTTCCGGTCTATCCCGGCGGTGAAGTCAAAGGCGCGTTCATGGGCGGCAGCGACAAGGACGGTACTGGCGGCGGCATGGCGACGGTGCTGACCAAAGATGCGCCCGCCAAGGTTACGGCGTTCTACAAGGCCGAGGCTGAAAAACGCGGGTTCAAGATCAACACGCAGTCAACGGCCACGTCCGACAAGGGCGAAACGGCAAGCTTTTCAGCCAAAGGCGATAACGACTCGACACTGGTCGTGACCGCGACCCCGAATGAAAGCGGCGGCACGGCTGCGGTCATTATTGGCGGCGGCAAGAACTAGGCTTCGCGCAAATCTGAACAGCCTTGCCATGCTGCACCGCAGCGGCTAGAGGCGCGCGCAACCAATCACCCCCAAATAATGGAGCTTCTTATGGCGGTTACCCGCACCTTTTCGATCATCAAGCCCGATGCCACCCGCCGCAACCTGACCGGTGCGGTCACCAAGATGCTTGAAGAAGCCGGCCTCCGCGTCGTCGCATCCAAGCGCATCCACATGACCCGCGAACAGGCCGAAGGCTTCTACGCCGTCCATAAAGAACGCCCGTTTTTCGGCGAACTGGTCGATTTCATGATCAGCGGCCCGGTTGTAGTTCAAGTCCTCGAGGGCGAAGACGCAATGCAGCGCAATCGCGACATCATGGGCGCGACCAACCCTGCGAATGCCGAACCCGGCACAATCCGCAAGGAACTGGCCGAAAGCATCGAAGCGAACAGCGTCCACGGTTCGGACAGCGACGAGAATGCAGCGATTGAAATCGCGTATTTCTTCAAGCCGGAAGAGATTGTTGGGTAATTTCACCCCGAAGCAAAGAGTTGAAAAACGCCGTCGGAGTGATCCGGCGGCATTTTTTATGACATTCTCATGGGATGCACTGGGTTTCGCTTGATAAAATCGGGGACGTCACGCAGTCGATCCGGAAAGGGTTCGGCATCCGGATAGCTCCTGAAGCTCCAGAACCGGAAGCCATTGTTCCAAAGTGTTGCTACTTTTTCCCATTGTTCTTCGTCGGTCCGTTTCGGGGCCTTAAATGAACGCCCCATTTCATTTGCCGATTTACCGCAATCGGGGCATTTTTTGTCGCTTCCGGGATGCATTTTCCAAGTCTTACGACAATCGAAGCACGCATATGGGACGAGGTACACCGGGCCTTGCGGTAATCGCTCTCCCATCAAAACTCCCCCGCCGCATCCATAAGCTTCGTCAACTTTTTCGGCGCGACCGCTAACCAGCTTTTGGCGAGCCATTCGCCTATATGGTCCCAATCGGTGTCGCCCAGATCGAGCCTGATGCCGATCCAGCCGTCGCCGAAATAAGCGGGCCGGTAATAGCGGTCTTCGTCGCTGTCGATCAGCATCGCCTGTTCCTCCGCGCCGCTGATTTTGACCAGCAACGCAGTCTTGCCGTCGCCGTGATGGTCGACAGAGACATAAGCGAATTTCTTTCCGCCGATGATGCCGAAGCAAGGCATTCCGTGGCTAGTGACCTCGTCAGCCTCGGGCTGTGCCAGCGCGCGCTCGCGGACTTGCTGGACCAGCCATACAGGATCGACATCGCGGCTGACATACTCGGCAAGAATGCGCGGATAAAGCTGATGCTCGGCCAGCTTGACTCGCTCGGCCAGCGTGTCGGCGGTGTCATCTGGCAAAATCGCCACCTGCATCTGGCCAAGCACCGGCCCGTCATCAAGCTCCGCCGTCACCAGATGGACGCTGCACCCGCCGTGACTGTCGCCAGCCTCAATCGCGCGTTGATGCGTGTGAAGCCCTTTATATTTGGGCAGCAACGACGGATGGACATTGAGCATCCGCCCCTCCCATTTCTGCACGAACGCCTCGCTCAATATCCGCATATAGCCAGCGAGTGCGACATGGGTGGCGCCTGCGTGGACAATCCGGTCGTGCATCATTGCATCATGGACCGCGCGGTCGAGATGCTGATGCGGCTGGGCAAAGGTCGCGATGCCTTCGGCTGCGGCGATTTTGAGGCCTTGCGCGTCGGGATTGTTGCTGGCGACCAGGATGATTTCATAGGGGCATGCGGGATGTTTGGCAGCGTAGAGCAAGGCGGCCATGTTTGTGCCGGTTCCGGAAATCAGGACGGCGACTTTGACCCTACTCACAATCAACACCCCAAATCCCGTTCGCATCGAGCCCAGTCGAGATGCCGATCCGCCCAGCGCGCCTTCCCGGTGTCTCGACGATGCTCGACACGAACGGAGAAGGGTGGTCAGCCATTGTGGGTAGCGGTCCAATCAGCCTGCGCGCTCCACGTCTCGACGCTGCCCGAAACCGTGCAGCCCTTCTCGCCAGCCGCAATATGGCCGATGCGGTGCACAGTCTCGCCCGCCGCTTGCAACGCCGCCGTCACGGCCGCAACGTCAGCTTCCGCCACCGCAATCACCATGCCGACACCGCAGTTAAACGTGCGCGCCATTTCTTCGGGTTCGATATTGCCTTGCGCTTGCAAAAACGCCATCAGCCGCGGCTGCTCCCACGCGTCGGCGTCGACGTGGGCGTGCAGACCAGCAGGCAACACGCGCGGGATATTTTCCAGCAAGCCGCCACCGGTGATATGCGCCATAGCGTGAATCTTTCCAGTGCGAACCAAAGGCAGCAACGACTTCACATAAATACGAGTTGGCGCCATCAACGCGTCGATCAGGATCACATTCTGGTCGAACAACGCAGGCCGGTCGAGTTTCCAGCCCTTGTCCGTCGCCAATCGCCGCACCAGCGAAAATCCGTTTGAATGGATCCCCGACGAGGCAAGCCCCAACAGCACATCGCCGTCAGCAATCTTGTCCGCCGTCAGCACGTGATCGCGCTCGACCGCGCCGACGCAGAAACCGGCGAGGTCATAGTCGCCGTCCGAATACATTCCCGGCATCTCCGCGGTCTCGCCGCCGATCAAGGCGCATCCGGCAAGCTTGCAGCCTTCGGCGATGCTGGCCACCACGGCGGTCGCGACGTCGAGGTCGAGTTTGCCGGTGGCATAATAATCGAGGAAGAAAAGCGGCTCGGCACCCTGCACAATCAGGTCGTTGACGCACATCGCCACGAGGTCGATGCCAACGCCTTCGTGCCGTCCCGATTCGATGGCCAATTTCAGCTTTGTGCCAACGCCGTCATTGGCGGCCACCAGCAACGGATCGTTGAACCCCGCAGCCTTCAAATCGAAAAACCCGCCAAACCCGCCCAAATCGGCATCTGCACCCGCGCGCCTCGTCGCTTTCGCCATCGGCGCAATCGCCCGCACCAGCGCATTGCCTGCGTCAATTGAAACGCCCGCTTTGGCGTAGGTATAGGGTTCGTTCGAATTCTGTTTTGCGTCCATTTACCGCCGTTAGCGAGAACAGGGTTGGAATTCCACGCCTATGTCGCCTAAAGGTTGCGGCAATGAAAAAATCGGGCGGGAAATGGTTTGGAATTGCGGCAATCGGCCTGCCATTGGCGCTGATTGGCGGCGGCATTGTTGTTGCCCAAATCGAAGGTCCAAAGCGCGGTATCGCGCCAATTGCCAGCACCGGCGACTTTGAAGTCACGGGCGTCTCTGTCAATGTCACTGGCAAAAATGCATTCGAAGCCCGGCAAAAGGGGTGGGAAGAAGCGCAGCGCCTCGCGTGGAGCGCGCTGTGGCGCAAAACCCATGGCAGTGCAGGGGCAACCCTTTCCGATTCGACGCTTGACGGAATTGTTGCGGCAATTGTTGTTCAGGAAGAGCAGATCGGTCCGCGCCGCTACGTCGCAAAGCTTGGCGTGCTTTTTGACCGCGCGAGGGCAGGGCAATTACTTGGTGTAAGTGGCGTTCGGCGGCGGTCGGCACCGTTATTGCTGTTACCCGTTACATACACGGCAGGTGCACCGACGGTGTTCGAACAGCGTACGTCGTGGCAGCGCAGCTGGGCCAAATACCGCACCGCAGAAAGCACCATCGATTATGTCCGGCCAAGCGGTGCGGGCGGCGAATCGCTTTTGCTCAACGCAGGGCAAATGGACCGCCGCAGCCGCATCTGGTGGCGCACCATTCTTGATCAGTTCGGTGCTGCCGATGTCATCATCCCGATCGCCCGCATCGAACGGCAGTGGCCTGGTGGTCCCGTCGTCGGTCGTTTCTCGGCTCGTTATGGCCCTGATAACAGATTCCTTGGTTCCTTCACGCTTCGGACGTCAAATAGTTCGGGCATTCCAGCGATGATGGATCAAGCCGTGGTACGGATGGACGAATTGTTTCAGTCCGCACTTGCCGCCGGACGTTTGCGCGCCGATGCATCGCTTGTGCTGGAACAGGAAGTGGTCGACGAAGAAGAGCTCGATACCGAAGTCCAAGAAACACCGGTTGAAGGCGGGGTCGACCCGCAGATAGATGCACCAGTAACCCAATCGCTTGAGGACGTGGTGAAGTCGGTGGTGCCCGAAGCTGATTCGCCGCGCGATGTCCCGTCAACCCCGCCCGCGCAGCCACCCCGTCCGTGAGCTTTAATCGCTGAATTGATGCGCCAGATTGCCTTGCCTTTGGACGAACTGCGTGGTGGCGCGTCGTCCAGCCTGATCATCACGCCATCCAATTCAACTGCCTTTGCGGGGTTGAGTAGCGCTGCAACATGGCCAAGACGCTGCGCCATACTGACCGGGCCGGCGCGTTCGGGCAAAAGCCTGATGGCGCGCTATTTTTCAGGTCAGGGCGGGACAGTCATTGATGACGCCGAGACCAGTGCCGCCGAAACGCTCTTCAACGCGTGGAATAGATCTCAGGAAAGCGAAGTGCCGTTGCTGCTTATATCACGCTGGCGTCCGGCAGACTGGAACATTTCGTTGCCCGATTTGCAGTCGCGTTTGGGGGCTGCTCTTCTGCTTGAAATCGCGCCGCCCGATGATGAGATGATCGAGCAATTATTGCAAAAGCAGCTGGCTGATCGGGGCGCAGCAATCAGCATTGATGCACTTAGCTATGTCAAACGGCGCATTGAACGCAGCTATGCCGCCATCGAGAGCTTTGCCCGTGCTGCCAATGCAATGGCTTTGGCAGACAATGCACCGGTTAATCTGACTTTGGTAAAAAGAGTGCTCGACGCTTAGCCGCAATTGACGCGGGTGATTATCATGTCGTCATTATACGCTATGTTCAGCCGGTCTTGCCGATAATCCATGGTTGCGGCCGAACGCGGAGGCAACCAGCGCAATGATTGCGATCCGCTTTCTTTTACCAGCTTCGACCCGAGTTCAACGCTGGTTTTCTGACCGATAGCATATTGGACCAATTCGGCGGCGCAGCTAAAGCCACCTGCCTTGTCGACTGGCACGGGTTCGGTGGTATAGGGCGCTTCGCGGACAGGGCCAGTGCAAGCGGTCAAGGCCAGTATTACAACCGGTATCGTGGCTCTCATCTCACCATATCCTCTTCTCTTGTATGCGTCATTTTCAGCTTACCATTGACCACCGCGAATGCCAAACGGCCCTCGACCAGGTCCAGCGCGTCGCGTCCGAATTGTTCATAGCGCCAGCCCGTCAGCACTTCGAGATCCTCGCGTTCGCCAGCCGCTAGCCGCTCAAGCTCTTCCGTGCGCACCATGAGGCGAGGGGCGACGTTGATCTCACGCGATCGGATTTTAAGTAACAGCTTCAACAGGTCAGCGACAAGCGACCCATCCTTGCCGCCGCCCGGAGCACCACGGCCACGGTCAGGCAAAATGTCGCGCGACATTGGCTGGCTGGCCTCGATTACGCCAATCAGCCGCGCGCCAATCTCATTATCGCGCCAAGCGGGCGATAGTCCCCGGACCTTGGGCAAATCGGCCTGCGATTTCGGAGGATGTGCGGCGATATCAGCCAGGGTTTCATCCTTCATGATCCGCCCACGCGGGATGTTCTTGCGCTGTGCTTCTTTCTCGCGCCATGCGGCCATTGCTTGCAGGCGGCCTAGTACTTCGGGCTTGCGCGACTGGACCTTGATCCGGCTCCAGGCATTTTCCGGATCGTTCCGATAATTGGCGGCGTCCGAAATCCGCTCCATCTCATCGTTAAGCCACGCGCCGCGTCCGGTCACCTTCAGCTTTTCGAGCATCATAGGAAAAATGACCGAAAGATGTGTGACGTCGGCAATCGCATAATCGATCTGGCGCTTGTCCAATGGCCGTCTCGACCAATCAGTGAAGCGCGCACCTTTATCGAGTTGGATGCTCATCCACAGATCGACCAGATTGGAATAGCCAATTTGCTCGCCTTGCCCCAACGCCATCGCCGCGATTTGCGTGTCGAACATAGGGTGCGGTGTCTTGCCGGTGAGGTTGAAGAAAATCTCGATATCCTGCCCGCCAGCGTGGAATACCTTCAGCACATCCTCGTTATTGCAAAGCAGATCGAGCATCGGTGTCATGTCGAGTCCCACGGCCTTGGGGTCGACTGCTGCGGCCTCGTTGGCATCGGCGAGCTGTACAAGGCAAAGGTCGGGATAATAAGTATTTTCCCGCATGAATTCGGTATCGACCGCAACAAAGGGTGATTGGGCGAGCCGCTCGCACAATTCGGCGAGTCGTTTGCTGTCGGTGATGAGTGGATGAATCTGCATGCGGTTTGGGCCATAACAGGCAATCCCGACTTGACAAAGCCTGCTCGCACGGTTGTTAGGCGCGCTTTCCACAGCTTTTTTGAATTGAGTGACCCATGCACGCTTATCGCAGCCACAAATGCGCCGAACTCCGCGCCGCACATGTCGGAGAAACTGTCCGCCTGTCTGGCTGGATCCACCGCAAGCGTGACCATGGCGGCGTGCTTTTTGTCGACTTGCGCGACCATTATGGGATGACTCAGATAGTCGCGGACAGCGACAGCCCGGCTTTGGCAATCCTTGAGGGGCTGCGCGTCGAGAGCGTGGTTACCATTGACGGTGAAGTAAAGGCGCGCAGCGCATCGACGGTTAATCCGAACCTGCCGACTGGCGAAATCGAAGTATATGCGCGCGGCGTGACGATCCTCAGTAAATCGGAAGAGCTGCCACTGCCGGTGGCGGGCGAGCAGGAATATCCCGAAGAAACGCGTTTGAAATACCGGTTCCTCGACCTTCGCCGCGAAACGCTGCACGCTAATATCGTCAAGCGCACGCAGGTCATCCGCGAAACCCGCAGGCGGATGGAAGATATCGGCTTTACCGAATATTCAACTCCAATCCTGACCGCGTCGAGCCCCGAAGGCGCGCGCGATTTCCTCGTGCCAAGCCGGATCCATCCGGGCAAATTCTTCGCGCTGCCACAGGCTCCGCAGCAATATAAGCAGTTGCTGATGGTCGCCGGGTTCGACCGTTATTTCCAGATTGCGCCATGTTTCCGCGACGAAGACCCGCGTGCCGACCGGTTGCCGGGTGAGTTCTACCAGCTCGATCTCGAAATGAGCTTCGTTACGCAGGAAGAAGTCTGGGACACGATGGAGCCGGTGATGGCTGGCGTGTTCGAAAGCTTCGCCGAGGGCAAAAAGGTGACGCCAGCTGGCGAATTTCCGCGCATCCCGCATGCAAAGGCGATGCTTGATTACGGCACCGACAAGCCAGACTTGCGCAATCCGTTGATCATTTCCGATGTCACCGACCATTTCAAGAAGTCAGGCTTTGGCTTGTTTGAGCGGATCGTCGAAGGCGGTGGTGTCGTCCGCGCAATTCCAGCTCCCAAAACCGCTGAGAAAAGCCGCAAGTTCTTCGACGAGATGAACGAATGGGCGCGCAGTGAAGGCCATGCAGGCCTTGGTTATGTCACGCGCAAGGCAGGCGAATTCGGCGGACCTATTGCCAAGAATCACGGCGAAGAGGGTATGCAGGCGCTTTATGACGCCATCGGCCTTGGTCCAGATGACGGCTGCTTCTTCGCCGCTGGCAAGGAAGATCAGGCGGCCAAGCTGGCAGGGGCCGCTCGGACACGTACCGGCGAACAGCTCGACCTGATCGACAAGGACAGCTTCCGTTTTTGCTGGATCATCGACTTCCCGTTTTACGAATGGGACGAGGAAAACAAAAAGGTCGATTTCGCGCACAACCCGTTTTCGATGCCGCAGGGCGGTCTGGAAGCGCTCCAGACGCAGAACCCGCTCACCATCAAGGCTTATCAGTACGACATGGTCTGCAACGGCTATGAACTGGCTTCGGGTTCGATCCGGAACCAGCATCCCGACCTGATGGTAAAAGCGTTCCAGCTCACCGGTCTCACGCAGGCTGACGTCGAGGAACGCTTTGGCGGCATGTACCGTGCGTTCCAATATGGCGCGCCGCCGCATGGCGGAATGGCTGCTGGCGTCGACCGGATGGTCATGCTGCTCTGCGGCGTTCAGAACCTGCGTGAAATCACGCTGTTTCCGATGAACCAGCGCGCTGAAGACTTGTTGATGGGCGCGCCGTCGGCTGCCGAAGCCAAGCAATTGCGCGAACTCAACATCCGCGTCGTCGAGCAACCGCCCAAGGCATAATTGTCCCTTTATCGAACGTTTCAGTCAGTCGCCTTGTTTTGAAGACGATTAGGTGCTGAAACGCGCGCATGAAAATAGACCTCGCAGATTATGAAGCCGGACAAAAATATGACGGCAATTACGACGAAGACCTGAAAGCACTTCAGGACCGTCTCGCCGAGCTGCAATCGCTGCATATCCTGCACAAGGCGCGGACGTTGATCGTCGTCGAAGGCTGGGATGCGGCTGGGAAGGGCGGGGCGATCAAGCGCCTGACCGCGACACTCGACCCGCGTTATTATCAGGTCTATCCGATTTCTGCGCCGTCTGCGGAGGAAAAGGACAAGCATTTCCTCTGGCGTTTCTGGAACAAGCTGCCCGGCGCACAAGAAATTCATATCTGGGATCGCAGCCATTATGGCCGTGTATTGGTCGAGCGCGTTGAAGGCTTTTGCAGTGAGGCCGAATGGCGCCGCGGCTATGACGAGATAAACGAATTCGAATCGCGTCAGGGCGAGATCGGTACCAAGATCATCAAGCTGTTTCTGCATGTGACCCAGGAAACGCAGGACAAGGTGCTGACCGAACGGCTTGCTGACCCGGCAAAGCGCTGGAAGGTAACTGCGGAGGATTTTCGCAATCGCGAAAAGCGAGATGAATATCTCGACGCGATGAAGGATATGTTCAAGCGTACCGACACACATTGGGCGCCGTGGACAGTCATCGACGGGAACAACCAGAAGGCCGCTCGAATTGCATTCTTGAAGCATGTTGTGAAGGAAATGGAAGCCACAGTGCCGCAGGAATTTCCGGCGGCGGATGTGGAGATTGTTTCAATGGCTACGAAATCTCTAGGCTATTCGCCCAAGGGGTAGTCGATTTCCATCACTTCCCATTCTTTCGGGCCAGTGGGCAACGACACCGTCTTTACATCTCCGACCCGCGCGCCCCGTAAAGCGCGGGCCATTGGTGAGTTCCAGCCAATCCTGCCTTCGCCTGCTGCCGCTTCATCGTCACCAACCAGGGTGATCGTGCGGTGAACATCATCAACATCGGCAATCGTAACCGTAGCTCCAAAGAATACCCGGCTACGATCTCCCTGTTTTGAAGGATCGAGGACTTTGGCAACTTTCATTTTTTTCGAAAGCTGGCCCAACTCGCGGTCGATGGCGCGCAATTTCTGGCGGCCATAAATATAGTCGCCATTTTCGCTACGATCGCCGTTCCCAGCGGCCCAATGGACGATTTCGACTACGGCAGGCCGGTCTATGGCAAACAGTTGCTCATACCGCTCGCGTAGAGCCGCGAATCCAGCGGGTGTAATCGGGTTGGTGCGCTCCATCGGAGCAGCCTATGTCACCCCGGAGTCGATTTGCCCAGATAGGTGCTAAGCGGTGTTGCCGAGCGCACGCGTGCTTTTTCAGGATGGAGATGGTCGTACATCACGGCATTTTCGAGCACGCGGTAGACATAATCCCGGGTCTCGCTGAGCGGGATTTTTTCGATCCATTCCATGATGCCAATCTGGCCCGTGCGAGGGTCGCCATAGGCTTTGAGCCATTTGTTCACGTTGCCCGGCCCGCCATTATAAGCCGCAATCGCCAAAGGATAGCTGCCGCCGTAATAATCGAGCATGCGTTGAATGTAGGTTGAACCCAAGGCAATGTTGTAATCGGTGTCGAGGGTGAGCGCTTCGGGTCGATAGGCCATCGAAATCTTGCCGGAGGTTTCCCGCGCCGTCCCCGGCATGAGTTGCATCAACCCCTGAGCGTTGGCTCGGCTGACCGCGCGTTGATCGAACTGGCTCTCCTGCCGCATGATAGCGTGGGCCAGCGTCCAATTATGGTTCTGCGAAGCTGGCACATTAACCGTTGGATAGCCGTTACCGAGCAAGTCGGAATAGCCATAATAGCGGGCGGTGCGGCCTGCCATAACCGCCAGATCAGGACGATTAATCTTTTTCGACAGACCTAAAGCTGCTGTAAAATCGGCAGGCGTTTTTGCATTGCTTGAAATAGCACGCAGGAAATTGCTCTGGTCTCTCCAGCTACCATATTTCGAAGCCAGCGCCGCGGCCATATATACCGCCGGCGTGCTGCCCGCTGAAAGTGGAGGCGGCATCACTGCAACGCTGGGAACGCGCGGCAAAGGACGGCGCAACTGCTCCAGCGACAATTGCCCGAAGAAGCTTTCATAATAATTCGCTGCCTGTTCATAAAAACGCGTCGCGCTCGTCTGGTCGCCACCTCTGGCTGCGGCCTTGCCGGCAAAATGCAGGCCCTTTGATCGTGTTTGAGGCGACTTTGCAGCGTCGGCGTACATGCTGAACATCTTGACGGCATCACGCGGTCGGCCAAGCCGCTCGAGCGCAAGTGTCCCTGCCAGCCAAGCCAGGCTGGTATAGCGATCACGTGTCGTGAGGTCTTGATTGACCATGACAAGTCCGAGGGGTGGCGCATCATCGATCCGAGAGGCGATGCGATAGGCTACATCATATTGGCCGTCATTTGCGGCACCCTGCGCGTGTGTCAGCAGCAGTTGGTACCAGTCTTTGAGGACTGGGGCCGGTGCCACCAAGTTCGCGCGGTTGGCAAGCAACTCACGTGCGGCGAAACTGTTGCCTGATGTCCGGAGGGAGTCGGCGCGTGCGGCCAGCAAGCTGGCTTCATTATTCGCAGACGAGCCAGCTTCTTGCACTTTCAAGGCAGCATCCGATGCGTTCGTCCGTACCGCGAGTGCGGCGGCAAAGGCAGGCCTGCGATTTGGCGAAGTATAGGCAATCCAGCGCTCGGCAGCTCGAGTGGCGCTCGACCATAACAACCGGTCGACGCGGGCGTCGTGGTCGGCCGCAGTGAACTTGTTCCCGGCAATACGAAACAGCCGCGTTTCATCGTCGTCCGTTAGCGGTCCGCTGCGCCACGCATCGCGTGCCGCGGTTTCGGCGCGTGCTTTGTCTCCAGTCGCGTCGAGTGCAATTGCGAATTTGGCACGCCCGGCGTTGGTCAGCGGGGGCAGTTTGTCGAAATAGGCCACCACCTGGCTGGGCGAATAACTGAGCGGATTAATCGCCTGTTCGGCATTCTTGCGCATGTCATCGGCATTTGGCCAGTCAGGATAAGCCATAAGGAACGATGCATATTCTCCGAAGCTATAACTGGCAGACTGGCTCAGCATCTTCCACCGTTGCAAGGCAACCGGGATATTGCCCTCGCTGGGATCATATTGCGCAATGGGCGTAGGCAACGCTTGGGGCCGCGAAGACGCGGCTGGAACGGTGCCGCCGGTCCCACTTTTCCACACAACCTCCGGTTGTTGCTGTGCCGCTGCTATCGACGTAGCAGGAAGAATCAGCATCGATGCTGAAATGAGATGCTTTACCATGCTGGACATATTATGTGCCCCATCCTTATCACGTGCTGAACGAACGACTATATTCCCCATATGGTGGCCTTATGGTCCAGAATGAAGGTTAATTCATATGTTTTCCGGCTCAATTCCGGCTCTGGTGACTCCTTTTTGCGACGGAGCGTTTAGCGAGAAGCATTTTCGTGCGTTGATCGACTGGCAAATCGAGCAGGGTTCGAGCGCGCTTGTGCCAGCTGGAACCACTGGCGAGGCTTCGACGCTGTCAAATGCCGAGCATCATAGGGTGATCGAGGTTTGCATCGAGCAAGCAGCCGGACGTGTGCCCGTGATTGCGGGATGCGGGTCGAACGATACAACCAATGCAATACTTCACCTCAATTTTTCCAAAAAAAGCGGAGCTGCAGCAGGGCTGGTGGTTGCGCCATATTATAACCGTCCGAATCAGGAGGGAATTTACGCGCATTTCCACAGAATGACCGAAAAGAACGATCTTCCGATCGTCCTTTACAATGTGCCTGCACGGACAGTCACCGACATCAAGCCGGAAACCGTCGCCGCACTGGCCAAATTGCCGACAGTTATCGGGATCAAGGACGCAAGCGGTGATTTGTCGCGCGTAACCGATCATCGCTTGGCTTGTCCCAAGGAATTTTGTCAATTGTCGGGTGTCGATGAGCTGTCGCTGGCATTCAATGCGAGCGGCGGTGTGGGCTGCATATCGGTGACAGCAAATGTCGCACCAAAATTATGTGCAGAATTTCAGACAGCTTGCGCGTCGGGTGATTATGATTTGGCACGAAATCTGAATGATAAGCTTTATCCCCTTCATCTTGCTCTATTTTCGGATGCTTCGCCCGGCCCGATTAAATATGCTTTGTCACGGGTAATTGAAGGCTTTCCAACCGAATTACGGTTGCCGATGACTCCCCCCTCGGAGGCCAGCCGTAAGCAAGTCGATGCCGCCCTGGAGAATGCAGGTCTCATCTGATGGCACGTCCAAAACCGGAAGCATTCGATAAGGTAAAAACCGTCGCCGAAAACCGGCGCGCGCGGTATGATTTTTTCATTGAGGATAAGTTCGAGGCTGGAATAGCGCTCACCGGCACAGAGGTGAAAAGCCTGCGCTTCGGCGAAGGGTCGATTGCCGAGAGTTATGCCGAGGTAAAAGGCGAAGAAATCTGGCTTATCAATGCCAACATTCCTGAATTCAGCCACGGCAACCGAAATAATCATGAACCCAAGCGTCCCCGTAAATTGCTCCTTAATGCGCGCGAGATAAATAAGATGCACGGCGCAGTGATGCGTCAGGGTATGACACTTGTCCCGCTGTCGATTTATTTCAACGGGCGTGGCAGGGCTAAAGTGGAGCTGGCATTGGCCAAGGGCAAGAAGGCGCCAGACAAACGCGCGACCGAAAAAGAACGCGATTGGAAACGCGATCAAGGACGAATCATGCGGGAACGTGGATGAAGCCGCCAAAAAACAAACTCGGCGCATGGATCCATCGCCAAGCCCCGACGCGCGATAGTTTCGAGCGCAGTCGTTTCCTGCGCCCCTTTGCGCAGCGGGTTTTCCATCCGGCTCTATGGCGCTTCACCCGCAGATCGGTTCCCCGCGGTGTGGCCCTAGGGTTGCTGGTCGGTATTTTCCTTCTCATACCAGGCGTGCAGATTGCAGGCGTTGCATTGCTTGCGCTGCCGTTCAGGGCCAATATCCCGATTGGCGCGGCAATGACATTCCTGAGCATGCCGGCGACAACGCCATTCATCCTCGCAGGGTCAGTATATATCGGCAATTCCGTATTGCATCTTGGCGCCGGTTCGGGTCGGTTTCTTGAACTTATCGAGACGGGTGCGCCGCTGTCCGCTTGGACCGACTGGGTGTTTTCCGAAGCGCCGACCGCAATAATTGAGGGTGTTGCAGGGCTCGCCATCATTTCGGTTGTCGCGGCTGCCGTTGGCTATGTGCTTGCGGCATGGTTCTGGCGCTGGTGGATCAGTTCGAAATGGCGACGCCGGTCGAAAGCAATTGCGGCTGGTGGATAAAAACTTTGCCGTAACCCGCTAAGTAGTTCTAGCGTGGGCGCCTGTTTAGATCGGGGAGTCCATAATGAAACTTGCAACCAAACTGGCCTTTGCGGCCTCTGTGTCGTGTCTGACGCTGGCATCGCCTGCATTTGCGCAGAATGCTCCCGCGGCGGATGAAGCTGCCACAAAAGACGGCCCACAACTCGGGACTTACGGTTTCGATGCCACCGGCATGGACTCGAGCGTTTCTCCTGCCGACGACTTTTACCTGTTTGCAAACGGCAAATGGGCCGAACGGACTCAAATCCCTGCGGACAAATCGAATTACGGCATGTTCACCGCGCTAGATGACCTCTCGAAAGACCGCGTGAAACAGGTTCTCGAGGCCGAAAAGGATCGCAAGGGCAGCAAGGCGGGCGATGTATATGCGAGCTATCTCGATACTGCGGCGGTTGAGAAAAAGGGACTGAAGCCGATCCAGCCCTGGTTGAAGCAAGTGCGGGGCATCAAGAGCAAGGCAGCGTTTGAAAAGCTGCTTCCTACCGCTGCACGCAATGGAGTCGGCGCGCTCTTCGGTGGCTTTGTCGGGCAGGATGACAAAAATCCCGATGCTTATATTTTCCAGATTTATCAGGGTGGAACGGGACTTCCGGATCGCGACATGTATCTGGTCGAAAATGATAAATTTGAGGCTATTAGAAAAGCTTACAAAGATTATCTCGGAAAAATGCTCACTCTGGCGGGTGAGAAAAACCCCGCAGCGCGCGCTGACGCGATTTTTGCCATGGAAAAGAAAATTGCCGGAGTGCAGTGGACCCGCGAAGATTCGGGCGATGCGACCAAAACCTACAACAAGATGACGCTCGCGCAGCTGGATGCCATTTCGCCCGGAATGAAAATGTCGAGTATCTTGACCAAGGCGAGCCCGAAGATAACCGACGTCGTTGTGGCCCAGCCCAGCGCAATTACCGGCATATCGAAAATTTACGCCGAAACTGATTTGCGCGTTTTGAAAGACCAGATGATCGTCAACAGCCTTGCTGGCTTCTCGAACGTGCTGCCTGATTCGGTGTCTGACACGACTTTCGCATTTTATGGCACCGTATTGCAGGGCACGCCGCAGCGAGAGCCCCGCTGGAAACGGGGCGTTTCTTTGACCGAGGGTACTGTGGGTGATGAGGTTGGCAAATCTTACGCTGCCAAATATTTTCCGGCAGAAACCAAGGCAGCAATGGATGTGCTGGTGAAGAATGTCCTCGGCGCAATGGGCCGCCGGATCGATGGGCTGACGTGGATGCAGCCTGAAACCAAGTTAAAGGCACGGGCAAAGCTTGCCAACTTTACGACAAAGATCGGCTATCCTGATCGTTGGAAGGACTATTCCAAGCTGAAGATCGTGCGGGGTGACCTGTTCGGCAACGATATGCGCGCTAATCAATGGGGCTTCGATGACAATATGTCGAAGCTGGGCGGTCCGATTCGCCGCTGGGAATGGGGCATGTTGCCGCAGACGATCAACGCCTATGCCAATTTCGGCATGAACGAGATCGTGTTCCCGGCCGCTATTCTGCAACCGCCATTCTTCGACCCGAAAGCTGATCCGGCAATCAATTATGGCGGCATCGGTGCAGTTATCGGGCATGAAGTAAGCCACCATTTCGACGACCAGGGCGCGAAGTATGACCAGACCGGCAAATTGTCCGACTGGTGGACGACAAGTGACGTCAAGGCGTTCGAAGCCGCAGGCAAGCAGCTAATCGCCCAATATGATGCTTACAAGATTTTCCCCGATGCCAATGTGAAGGGTGAATTTACGCTCGGCGAAAATATCGGCGATCTCGCAGGCCTCACCATTGCCTATGATGCGTACAAAGCGTCTCTGGGTGGGAAGGAAGCGCCAGTCATCGACGGCATGACCGGCGACCAGCGTTTCTTCCTCGGCTGGGCGCAGGTCTGGCGGCGGAATTATCGCGAGGCAAATTTGCGCCAGCGGCTTATTACCGACCCGCACAGCCCATCGGCGCAGCGCGTCTGGGTCGTACGCAATCTTGACAAATGGTACGATGCGTTCCAGCCAAAAAAGGACGGAAAATTGTACCTCAAGCCCGAGGATCGCGTCCGCATCTGGTAAGGAGCCGCTTTGACCACCCAATCCCCGCCATCGCAATTGCAGATATTTGGCGGGGACGGGGAAGAAGCTGCCTTGTCTAACCGTAAACACGCGGCGCGGCTTGCGGTTGCCACGTTGGCTTCGCTTGGCATCTTATGGTTCGCGACCAACGATTTCGTGCTGGTCGGAAGTTGCGCCGGGGCGATGGTCGCGGCTTGGGCGTTGGTGGATTATGTCCGCCGGACACGACCTGCAGAAGAGGCGGCGCAGGTGTTGCCACCGGATTGGTCGATAACCCATGCTGCCGCACAGCTAAGTAATGCGGCCATAGCGATTAGTGACCGGGCGGGTCGGCTGGTGTGCGCGAACGATCATTTCACCAAGGCTTTTGCCGGGTTGAAGGCTCCACCCGATTTGGGCGTGGATGAATCAAGCCGGGAGTTGCTCGTGGCCGCGGGGCGTGCAGCGTGGCGCGATGGTACGGCGCAGATCGATGCCATCACCAAGGACGATCGCCAGTTCAGTGTGAAAGTCGCGCGAGCAGGCACTGCGGACGAATATTTACTGTGGCGCCTTGCGCCTATCGAACAGCTCGATATCGAAAGTCGGGCGATTGAGCTTGTCACTGGACGGATTGGCCGTGCAATGTCGAACAGCGGCGTGATGGCAGTGTCAATGGGCCCCGAAGGCCGCATACGCGCTGCAAATGCTGCATTTGCCTTGCGCGCTACTGGCAGAGACGACGAACCGATAGCTGGCCGCGAATTTGCCGCCTACATGCGGATGGACGAAAAAGGCGGCATCTTTTTTGAGCGTGAAGGTCGTCGCGGACTTCCCATTCGTTTGCTGCACGTGCCGCTGGGCGAAGATAAGGCAGAAGGCGCGTCGCTGTTACTTGCAGTCGATGAGGAAGGGGCGAAGGTCGAGCGAGGGCTGGCGCTTGCCCATGTAGAACAATTGCTTTCGACGCTTCCGCTTGGGCTGGCCTTGGTTGATCGCGATGGTCGGTTTCTTTTTGCCAATGACGCATTCGTCCGGGTTATCGATGTTTCGCAAGACGAACTGCCGCCATATCCTGGCGATCTGGTTATTGCCGAGGACAAGGCTGCGGTGCTCGAGAGTATCCGGCGTTATGGCAGCGGGCAGATGCTGTCTGGCGATATCGCAATCCGGTTGAAAGAACAGCCCGATGAAGTGATAGCTCTGTCGATTGCCGGGGTCCGCGGCTTGGGTGAGGCAGCGGTGCTGCTCGGGCTTAAAGATAACAGCGAGGAAACCAAGCTGAAGCGACAGGTGGCGCAGGCGACGAAGATGCAAGCGATTGGCCAGCTTGCAGGCGGTGTCGCGCACGACTTCAATAATATCCTGACCGCAATCATCGGCTATTGCGATTTGATGATGTTGCGCCATCAACCTGGCGACAGCGATTATGATGATATCCAGCAGATTAAGAACAACAGCAACCGGGCGGCCAGCCTGACGCGACAACTGCTCGCCTTTTCGCGGCAACAAACATTGCGGCCACAGGTATTGCAGCTGCCCGATGTGGTGGCAGAGGTATCGAGCCTGCTTAAGCGCTTGCTTGGTGAAACTGTAAGACTGGAGGTGCATCATGGTCGCGCCATGGGTACAATTCGCGCCGATCCCGGGCAGCTGGAACAGGTTATCATTAATCTTGGTGTGAATGCACGCGATGCAATGCCCAAAGGCGGAGTCGTGCACATCAGCACGAAAGCAATCAGCCAGAGCGAAGTGCGTGCAATGGGCAGCGATATTCTGCCTATCGCTGACTATGTATTGCTTTCGGTCGAGGACAGCGGGGTAGGTATCTCGAAGGAAAATCTCGGCAAGATATTTGAGCCGTTTTTTACCACCAAGGAAGTGGGTAAAGGAACCGGCCTCGGGCTTTCAACGGTTTATGGGATAGTAAAACAGTCTGGCGGCTTCATTTTTGCCGAATCTGAGCCGGGGCAGGGAACACGCTTCGATATCTATCTGCCGGTCCACGTCGGTGATGCATCTGCGGCAGAACCTGCCAAGCGCGAATTTTACAAGCCTAAGGATTTGTGGGGAAGCGGACGGATATTGATTGTCGAGGATGAGGACATGGTTCGTGCCGTTGCCGAACGTGCGCTCGTCCGGCAGGGATATGTGGTCGAGACGGCAAGCGACGGTGAAGAGGCACTGGAAATGTTTGCTGATGGCAAACGCTATGATCTGGTGGTGTCAGACGTGGTTATGCCAAATATGGACGGACCAACGATGGCGCGTCAGTTGCGGGGGCAATTTGGTGATATCAGGCTGTTGTTCATGTCGGGCTATGCCGAGGAGCAACTGCGCGAAACCATCAGTCTCGACAATGTATCCTTCCTGCCAAAGCCATTTTCGGTCCAGCAAATTGCCGAAGCGGTGCATGACGCGCTTGCCCGTGAACAGTAATTTCATTATACGTTGAAAAATAACGGAAATAATAATTTGTTCCACCCTTGTTCTTTTGGAACAGTTGCAGTACATGTCTTGTTGTTCCGGTGATGTTCCGGGGTAGGCATGAAGCTAAGGAGTGGAAAAATGGCAGCAAGTCTCAAGATAATCGATGGGGATCAGGCAAAGAACATGAATAATTCAGACCGTGAAAAGGCGCTTGATGCAGCGCTGGCGCAGATTGACCGTGCATTCGGTAAAGGCTCGGCGATGAAGCTGGGTAGCCGTGAGGCGATTACCATCGATGCGGTATCAACAGGTTCGTTGGGTCTTGATATTGCACTTGGCATTGGCGGTTTGCCAAAAGGCCGCGTTATCGAAATTTATGGTCCGGAAAGCTCGGGCAAGACAACCTTGACTCTGCATGCCATTGCCGAAGCGCAAAAGGCAGGTGGCACGGCAGCGTTTATCGATGCGGAACATGCGCTCGACCCGGGCTATGCCAAGAAACTGGGCGTCGATATCGATAACCTCATTGTTTCGCAGCCCGACACCGGTGAGCAGGCGCTGGAGATTGCCGATACGCTGGTGCGTTCCAATGCGGTGGACATTGTCGTTATCGACTCGGTTGCGGCCCTTGTGCCGCGCGCCGAAATCGAAGGCGAAATGGGCGATAGCCATGTTGGTCTGCAGGCGCGGTTGATGTCACAGGCGCTGCGCAAAATTACCGGATCGATCAGCCGTTCGAACTGCATGGTGATTTTCATCAACCAGATCCGCATGAAAATCGGTGTGATGTATGGTTCGCCTGAAACCACCACCGGCGGCAATGCGCTGAAATTCTATGCGTCGGTCCGTTTGGATATTCGTCGCACCGGCCAGATCAAGCAAGGCGAGGATATTGTCGGCAACACCACGCGGGTGAAGGTTGTCAAAAACAAGGTCGCACCACCGTTCAAGCAGGTCGAGTTCGACATCATGTATGGTGAAGGCATTTCCAAGACCGGCGAATTGCTCGATCTGGGTGTTAAGGCAGGCATTGTCGAAAAATCGGGTAGCTGGTTCAGCTATGACTCGATCCGTATCGGCCAGGGCCGTGAAAATTCGAAAAATTATCTGACTGAGAACCCCGAAGTCGCGGCCAGGCTCGAAGCCGCCATTCGCGGCAAGACCGAAGAGGTCGCCGAGGTGATGATGACCGGTCCCGACGCGGACGATGATATCGCCGAATAAGTTTCCTCTTCCCCTAGAGGATTAAGCGCGGCCTTGCCTGAGTCCGCTGCTTTCGACCCGCCCTGGTCCACCCCGGGGCGGGTCATTTGTTTGGCGATGTTAAGGTGAAACTTTAGTCTAGCCTTTTGCCATTTTCCCGATGGTGGTTGCTTGACATCGCGGTTCCAAGAAGCCCATCTGACAAACCAATACTCAAGCCAAAATAGCGCTTTGGCAGCATTAAACCGGGAGAGAGCAGATGAGCATCATTGTCCACCACCTCAACAATTCGCGTTCACAACGGATATTGTGGCTGCTCGAAGAACTTGGCGCGCCTTATGAAATCCGCCATCACCAGCGCGACGCCGTCACCAACTTGGCTCCACCAGAGCTGCTTGCACTTCATCCACTGGGTAAGTCGCCAGTCATCGAGGATGATGGCAAAATCATCTATGAGTCCGCCGCAATTGTCGAATATATCTGCGAACGGCATAATGGCGCACATCTTGTTCCGGCGCGCGGTTCGGATGACCATATCCATTATCTGGAATATCTGCATTTTGCCGAAGGTTCGGCAATGACGCCGATCCTCCTAAACCTGTATACTGCGCGCTTGGGCGAAGCTGCGGCCCCGCTTCAACCGCGCATCAAACAGCAACTCGCAAGCCACTTCCAATATATGGAAGACAGCCTGCTACCCTCGGGCTGGTTTGTGGGCGAGGGTTTGACCGGCGCTGACATCATGTTGAGTTTCCCGGCCGAAGCTGCCGTCAAGATGGGTATGGCCGCGGATAAGCCTAAGCTTACCGCTTATGTCGAAACTATCCACGCCCGTCCTGCCTATCAGGCTGCATTGGAAAAAGGCGGTCCGTACGCATATGCCTGATTGCCAAGTCTAATCGGCATATCCCGCTTGCAGGCCGCTCTGCCGTCCACTAAGTCGCTGGCATTATGACTTCGACAAATGACATTCGCCGCGGCTTCCTCGATTATTTTGGCAATGCCAACCATGATGTGGTGCAGTCTGCACCTCTGGTTCCGTATAATGACCCGACGCTCATGTTCGTCAATGCGGGGATGGTGCCGTTCAAGAATGTTTTCACTGGTCTCGAAACCCGGGAAACGCCACGTGCGGCATCGAGTCAGAAATGCGTTCGCGCAGGCGGCAAGCATAATGATCTCGACAATGTCGGCTACACCGCGCGGCACCATACTTTCTTTGAGATGCTCGGCAATTTCTCGTTCGGCGATTATTTCAAGGAACAGGCGATTACCCATGCGTGGACGCTGCTAACCAAAGTCTGGAGGCTTGATCCGAACAGACTTACAGCAACGGTTTATCACACTGACGACGAAGCGTTTGGCCTTTGGCGCAAGATTGCGGGTTTGCCCGAAGAACGCATCATCCGCATTGCCACCAACGACAATTTCTGGTCGATGGGCGACACCGGCCCCTGCGGACCATGTAGTGAAATATTCTACGATCATGGCGACCATATTTTCGGCGGTCCTCCCGGCAGTCCTAATGAAGACGGTGACCGGTTTGTCGAAATCTGGAACCTCGTTTTTATGCAGTTCGAGCGGCAGGAAGATGGCACAGATGTGCCGTTGCCCAAACCATCAATCGACACCGGTATGGGGCTGGAGCGTATTGCGGCCGTCATGCAAGGTGTGACCGACAATTATGATACCGACACTTTCAAAGCGCTGATTGCGGCATCTCAGGAACTGACCGGCACAAAGGCCGAAGGCGAGCAGAAGGCAAGCCACCGCGTCATCGCCGACCATCTGCGCTCGACCAGTTTCCTTTTGGCCGATGGCGTCATGCCCTCCAATGAAGGACGCGGCTACGTTCTGCGCCGCATCATGCGCCGTGCGATGCGCCACGCGCATATCCTGGGGGCCAAAGAGCCGCTGATGCATCGTCTGGTCGGCAGTCTTGCGGCTGAAATGGGCGCCGCCTATCCCGAGTTGCTGCGCGCGCAGCCGTTGATCGAAGCGACACTTCAGCAGGAGGAAACGCAGTTCCGCCGTACGCTCGACAAGGGCATCAAGCTCCTCGACGATGCGACGCGGGGAATGAAGTCTGGTGACATCCTGCCGGGCGAGACCGCGTTCAAGCTGTATGACACTTATGGCTTCCCGTATGACCTGACCGAAGACGCGCTGCGAGCGCAGGGCTTTGGTATCGATCAGGCCGGTTTCGAAGCTGCGATGGAAGGCCAGAAGGCGATGGCCCGCGCAGCGTGGAAAGGTTCGGGTGCCAAGGCTTCTGACGACGTCTGGTTCGACATCGCCGAGCGCGTTGGCTCGACCGAGTTCACTGGCTATACCGCCAGCGAGGGCGAAGGACAGGTCGTGGCGCTCGTCAATGATGGCGTTGAGGTGCAATCTGCAGTTGCTAACGACACGGTTACCGTCATCACCAACCAGACGCCATTTTACGGCGAAAGCGGCGGGCAAATGGGCGATGCCGGAACGATTTCCAGCGCAAATATGCGCGGCGAAGTAACGGACACAGCCAAGCCGCTCGGTCGTCTGCACGCGCATCAGGTTACGATTGCAGATGGTGAAATCAAATTGGGTGACGTTGTCACCTTGAAAATCGACGCGGCCAGACGCGATGCGTTGCGTGCGAACCATAGCGCGACCCATTTGCTGCATGCGGCGCTGCGTAATCATCTGGGTGGCCATGTTACCCAGAAAGGCAGCATGGTTGCGGCGGATCGTTTGCGTTTCGACTTCTCACACAATCAGGCGCTGACTGCTGCAGAAATCGCGTTGGTAGAAGCCGAAGTAAACGCGCAGATACGTGGAAACCATGCCGTGACTACCCGCCTGATGACGCCGGACGATGCGGTTGCTGCAGGCGCGCTTGCACTATTCGGCGAAAAATATGGCGACGAAGTGCGCGTTCTGAGCATGGGGGATGTTGGTGGCACCAACTATTCCGTCGAACTGTGCGGCGGAACGCACGTGAATGCGCTTGGGGATATCGCGCTGTTGACGATTGTTTCCGAAGGCGCGGTAGCCAGTGGTATCCGCCGTATCGAGGCGCTGACCGGAGAGGCAGCGCGCTTATGGCTTACCCGACGGGAATCACAGTTGAAGGATGTAGCCTCGATATTGAAGACTGCTCCTGATGAAGTAGCGGCACGGGTCGAGACGTTGATGGCCGAGCGCAAGCGCCTCGAAAAGGAGCTGTCTGACGCCAAAAATGCTTTGGCATTATCGGGCGGTAGCGGACCCAAGGCCGAAGCCGAGATGGTGGGCGGTATCAATTTCATGGGCCAGGTTATTTCCGGAATTGAGCCCAAGGCACTTCGCGGCCTTGCTGACGACCAGATGAAAGCAATTGGCGGCGGTGTAGTCGCGATTATCGCCGCGAATGAAGCCAGCAACACTGTTGTGGTCGCCGTTTCGCCAGAGCATCATGGAAAAGCCACCGCGCCCGATCTCGTTCGTGCGGCAACCGCTGCGATGGGCGGGCAGGGTGGAGGCGGTCGACCGGAAATGGCGCAAGGAGGCGGACCTGCTGGCGCCGATCAGGCCCAGGCTGCGTTAGACGCGATAAAGGCTACGCTCGTAAGCTAGGTAGTCAGCTTCAGCTTGGGTGCCTGATCCAAGCCGCCGGCTTCCTTAATCTGGCGGCGGAATTCGTCGCGCTTTTCGTGAATGGATGCAATGACGGGTCCCATCGGTACGCCCAGGTCTACCAGTACCGCCTCGGACAGCTGCAACGAACTCTCTAGTGTCTCCGGCACGGCGTCGCTTGCGCCAGCCTGATACAGCCGCGCTGCGTGGTCCGCATCGCGCGCGCGGGCAACAATCGTGATTTCGGGTAACCAAGCGCGTACGCGTTTGACGATATTCTCGGCGAGTACAGGCTGGTCCATCGTCAGGATTAGAGCTTTTGCGTGGCCAAGGCTCAACTTATCCAATGTTTCGGGGCGGGAGATGTCGCCGAAAATCACCTTATAGCCTTCACGACGCGCTGACGTAACCGCATCGACATTTGATTCGACCGCTACATAAGGTTGGCCGTGGGTGATAAGCATATCGGCCACGAGCTTACCGACACGACCAAAACCGATGACGACGGTACGCGGTTCTTTTGTCGGATCCTGTTCATGCACCTCATCGTCGCTTTCGCGCAGTTCGAGACGGCGTGCCATGTCATGGCCCACCCGCGCCAAAATCGGGGTTATTGTTAAGCCGATAGCCGTTGCTACCTGCCAGAAGTTAATGGTGGCCGCATCGATAATCTGCGCCGCACCGGCCGCGCCAAGCACGATGAGCGTCGTTTCCGATGGGCTCCCCATCAACACGCCGGTTTCGGTTGCTGTCCCGGTCCTTGCGCCGTTCAATTTGAGAAGTCCGGCGGTAACCAAAGCTTTGATAATGACCACGCCCGCCACAGCCCCAACCAGAGCGGGCCAGGTTTTTGCCACAAAGCCTAAATCGATCTGCATGCCGATGCTAATCAGAAAAACGCCAAGTGCGAGACCCTTGAACGGGGCGGTCATTACTTCGACTTCGCTATGATAGTCTGTTTCCGCGATCAGAAGCCCCGCAATCATTGCGCCAACGATTGGCGACAGCCCAACGGCTCCCGTCGCCAGGCTGGCAACGATGACAACCAGTAGACTGACCGAAACAAACAGTTCGGGACTTTTGGTACGGGCTGCTTGGCCGAACAGTCGCGGCAAGAAAAACCGACCCAGAACGAGCATTCCGACGATAACCAATGCCCCTTGCCAGAGCGTCGTGATAAGGCCTTCCCATGAATCTGCGTCGGCCTGTGGTGCCAATGCGCCCAGCACGAAAATGATGGGCACAATGGCGAGGTCTTCGAACAACAACATCGCCAGTGCAGATTTGCCGACTGCGGAATGTGTTCCAGATATCGGTATCACGAGGGCGGTCGACGACAGCGCAAGCGCGATACCAATGCCTATTGCAGCGGTTAATCCATAGCCGAACAGCAACAAACCGGCGGCAATAATGAGTCCGGCTCCAAATAGCTGGGCTGCGCCCACGCCGAAAACCAGCCGTCGCATTTTCCACAATCGCCGGAAAGATAATTCCAGTCCGATCGAAAACAGCAACAAGATGATGCCATATTCACCTATCGGACGGATGGCCTCAGGATTGGTTATTGTAAACCATTCGAGCACCGGAAAGCGGGGTACTAGCGCACCGAGACCCATTGGACCGACGAGAATTCCGACCAGAATGAAACCGATGATGGGCGTGATGCGAAAGCGGGCGAATGCCGGGATTACGATCCCCGCCGCGCCCAATATTACTATTAGGTCGCTGATACCTTCGCTGTGTAATTCACCTGCCATGCGCACCTTTTACGCAGATGCAGCATGTGAAGGGAAGGGCAGGTACAAAAAAAGCGCGGACATTGCTGCCCGCGCTCTTGTTTCAGAAAGTGACTACTAACTTATTGCCAGCTGCCCATTTTGGTTTCGAGGTTCACGCGAACCTGTTCGAAAAACTGCTCCGTGGTCATCCACGCCTGATCGGGGCCAATCAGGATGGCGAGATCCTTGGTCATATGGCCATCTTCAACCGTCTGGATGCAGACTTCCTCGAGTGTTTCTGCAAAGCGCGTGACGTCGGGTGTTTCGTCAAACTTGCCGCGGAATTTTAGGCCACCGGTCCAAGCGAAGATCGACGCAATCGGGTTGGTCGACGTTGCCTTACCCTGCTGATGCTGGCGGAAGTGGCGTGTCACGGTGCCGTGCGCGGCTTCGGCCTCAACCGTCTTGCCATCGGGCGTCATCAGGATCGAAGTCATCAAGCCCAATGAGCCAAAGCCTTGCGCGACTTGGTCTGACTGCACATCGCCGTCGTAGTTTTTACAGGCCCAGATGAATTTACCCGACCATTTGAGCGCCGATGCGACCATGTCATCGATCAGGCGATGCTCGTAAACTATGCCTAGTTCCTTGAACTTGGCCTCAAATTCGGCCTCGAAAACTTCCTGGAACAGATCCTTGAAGCGCCCGTCATAATATTTGAGGATGGTATTCTTGGTCGATAGGTAAACCGGCCATTCGCGGGTCACGCCATAATTCAGCGATGCGCGCGCGAAATCGCGGATCGAATCATCGAGATTGTACATCGCAAGCGCAACGCCGGGGGATGGATAGCGGAAGACCTCTTCGTCAATCGTCCGGCCATCGTCGCCGTCCCAAACGAGCCGCAAGGTACCAGGACCGGGAACCAGAAAATCGGTCGCACGGTACTGATCGCCGAATGCATGGCGTCCAATGACAATCGGGTCAGTCCAGCCGGGAATCAGGCGGGGGACGTTCTGGATGACGATAGGTTCGCGAAAAACAACACCGCCCAAAATGTTGCGGATGGTCCCGTTGGGCGATTTCCACATTTTCTTAAGGCCGAACTCTTCGACGCGTGCTTCGTCAGGCGTAATCGTCGCGCATTTTACGCCGACGCCATATTCGCGGATTGCGTTTGCTGACTCAACGGTGACCTTATCGTCGGTCTGATCACGATATTCCATGCCAAGGTCATAATATTTCAAGTCGATATCAAGGTACGGCAGTATCAGCCGCTCGCGAATCCACTCCCAGATGATGCGGGTCATTTCGTCGCCATCAAGTTCGACGACGGGGTTCTTCACCTTGATTTTTGCCATGTCAGGAAGCGCTTTCCAAAAGGGATTATCGTTCGTTGCCGGGTGCCATAGCAAAGTCTGCCATATGTTCAACCATCTGCCGGAGTTTGCCTGAAAATGGCAGAAAAGGCCATCTATCGGTTGTAACATCACGCTTCATCCCCTAGCTAGGGCCGATGAGCAGACAAGAACTCACGAACCGGGGAACCGGGGTCGCAAAATGGTCGTTTCCTCCCGTTCATCCAGAAGGTCGAAAATTCGGCCTGATAGCGGCAGGTATTACCTTATTCTTCGCATTCATGGCATGGGAGACGCTTGCCTGGCCAATGCTCGGGGTTACTGCATGGACCTTGGCATTTTTCCGGGACCCCGCGCGCGCGACACCAACCGATGATCGCTTCGTCGTCTCACCGGCCGATGGTCTTGTGACACTTATCGAGCGCGTACCCCCGCCGCCCGAATTGGCTGGCCCCGATGCCTTGGGTGATCAGCCAATGACGCGGGTGTCCATTTTCATGAGTGTGTTCGATGTACACATCAACCGCACGCCCATTCGGGGCACGATTAAACGGGTCGTATATATCGCGGGTAAGTTTTTGAATGCTGATCTGGACAAGGCCAGCGAAGAAAATGAACGTCAGCATTACCTGGTGGAGCGTTCTGATGGCGTTCGTATCGGATTTACGCAGATTGCAGGTCTGGTAGCGCGTCGCATTGTTGCCTTTGTGAAGGAAGGCGACAGCGTCGCCAATGGCCAACGTATCGGCCTAATCCGCTTCGGTAGCCGCGTGGATGTATATCTTCCACAGGGCACCTCGTCGCGAGTCATTAAAGGGCAGCGCTGTGTGGCGGGCGAAACTGTTATTGCCGAGCTTGGCGTCGACCAAGACTTGATTGCAATTAGTCATTGATGGACGAACAGGCAACCCGTCCGGGAATTTCGCTGCGCGCATTGGCGCCAAATGCGGTCACTGCGCTCGCGCTTTGCACCGGGCTCTCTGGCGCGTGGTTTGCGATGCAGGGACGCTGGGAAGATGCAGTGGCCGCTATCGTTGTCGCAGGTGTTCTGGACGCGATGGATGGTCGAATTGCGCGCATGCTAAAAGGCGAAAGCCGATTTGGCGCGGAGCTGGATTCTTTGTCCGATGTCATCGCCTTTGGTGCCACACCGGCGCTCGTGATCTACAGCTGGGTGATGCAGGACATGCCGCGGTTCGGCTGGACGATTTCGGTGTTTTTTGTGCTCTGCGCCGCTTTGCGTCTGGCGCGTTTCAATGCGCGTATCGATACTGAGCATCAGCCGCATAAATCGGCTGGTTTCAATACTGGCGTGCCTTCACCGCCGGGGGCAGGCCTTGCTTTGCTGCCAATGATGATCTGGTTCGAAACCGGCGCCGAATGGGTGCGTGATTATCGCATTGTCGCGCCATGGCTGTTGATAGTAGCAGTGCTGATGATTTCTAACGTTGCGACATTCAGCTGGTCGTCCATCAAAGTCAGACCAAGTTTCCGCTTCATGGCATTGGCGGCGGTTGGACTATTTGGCGCAGTGCTGATAGCTGCGCCTTGGGTAGCGTTAATTGGTGCAAGCGTGATTTATGCAGGGCTTTTGCCGCTTAGCATGATGAGTTATGCGAAAGCCAAACGTTTACGGAAAGCGTCGGCACAAGCAACTTGACGTCAGCTATGACGCGACTATGTTCCATATTCGTTCTGCAGTCGGAGCATTGAGTTGGAACCGCTGATACTATCAGTCATTGTTATTTGTGTGTTGCTTATTGGCCTGGTTTTAGGTTGGTGGGCGGGTGGTCGAACCGCGCGGGATGGTGCTGACACTGTCGCGTCGATGCGGATGGGGCTCGACGAGATTACCCGCGAACGTGACGATGCACGCATCAAGCTCGCTCAGGTGCAAACCGTTTTGGAAGAACGCGAGCACGCGTTTGAAGAGCAACTGGCATCGCTGTCTGAAGCCAAGGAATTGCTTGCAGGGCAGTTCTCTGAAATTAGCCAGAAGTTGCTTCATGAAGCTCAATCGCGATTTTTGCAGCGGGCTGATGAGCGGTTCAAGGAGTCGGAAAACGCGGCAGGGCAGCGGCTGAGTGCATTGCTGCAGCCGGTTCATGAGCGCCTGGAAAAATACGAGAGCGCGGTGAGCAAAGTGGAAGCCGAACGTCGCGAGGCATTTGGCAATTTGCACGGCCTGATGGAGTCGATGCGCGTCAGTAACGAAGCGGTCAAAACCGAAGCGCAGCGATTGGGCAATTCCCTGCGTAACGCACCTAAGGCGCGGGGTCGGTGGGGCGAGCAGCAATTGCGCAATGTGCTCGAAAGTTGCGGGTTGTCCGAACATGCCGACTTCCAAACGGAGGTTTCAGTCGAGGGCAGCGACGGCCGTTTGCGGCCGGATGTCATCATCAACGTACCGGGCGGCCGCAATCTTGTGATCGACGCCAAGGTTTCACTCAATGCCTATCAGGAGGCGTTCGAGGCAGATGACGAGGTCCGGCGCGAAGCGTCACTCGCTGCGCATGCCGCTGCCATGAAAGGGCATGTGAATGAGCTTGGGCAAAAGGCCTATCAGGACCAGTTCGATGATACGCCCGATTATGTAATCATGTTCGTGCCCGGCGAACATTTCCTTGCGGCGGCGTTGGAGAAAGACCCGACGCTGTGGGATTTTGCCTTTGCCAAGCGCGTGCTGCTGGCGACCCCGACCAACCTGATTGCAATCGCGCGAACAGTAGCGGCGGTGTGGAAGCAGGAAAAAATGGCAGGGCAGGCGAGGGAAATTGCCGAGCTTGGGAAAGAATTGTACGCGCGTTTGTCGACAATGGGCGGCCATGTCGGGCGTATGGGCAAAAACCTGGACACAGCGGTGTCGGCATATAACGCACTTGTCGGAAGCTTGGAGTCGCAAGTGCTGACCCAAGCAAAGCGCTTTGAAGAATTGAGCATCGATACGGGCGGCAAGGCGATTGAAAGCTTGCCTGTCGTAGATCAAATGACCCGTCCGATGGTCAAATTGGTCGAGGCGCCCCTGCGCGACGAAGATGCCGCCTAAATCAAATGGCCTGCCTTAGCGTTGCTCTCTGGCCATTTTTACTGGTCAGTATCAGATCGCCTTCAACAGTATAACGTGTGCTGACCTCGCCCCGAAGCAACGAAAGTAGCTTCGCTTCCTGCGCCATCTGCTTTGCAGCACATGCCATTTCGGTCGCGACGAGGTCGCCAAAAGTAATGACGCTATCTTTGATTGTGTAGTTGCCGCTAATCCTGTTGCAGCCACCACTGCCGCTGACACGCCCGTCGGCGAAGCGCAGCGAAGTTGCGATGCCTGGTAACGCCGGGATTTGGTCTATCATCATGATAGTCCAAGTCGTGTCATTTAAAGATTCGGGTGGCAGATTTCGGCCTCCGCACCCTTTATATTCCTTGCCATTTGCCAAGACAGTAACCGTTTCGGCATATCGCTGCCCTGACATTACGTCTGCACAGGTTGCATGCGTTACATCCACAGTTAGCCTATCGGTCACATAACGCATGCCATTGAATGAAGGTCGGCCCTCAGGTTTTGCGACCTTAATCTTTGTCGCGCCATAGTCGCCTTCAAAGTCGATGTTTTTCGAATCAAATCGCAATATCCAGCCGGGTTCGTTGCCACGTGCTGTAAAATATATCTCCGGCTTCTCTTGGGGCGGATCGGCAGTCTGACATGAGGCCAACAACAAGGCACCGAATAAGGTCGTTGGATATATCCTGCGCATTTTCCCGACTCCTCACTTCCCAAAGTCCGATATAGCTGAAGTTTAAACACGCCGGAACTGGTTTAGCACTTCATATGCCATGACTGCAGTGGCAACGGCCGCATTCAGACTATCAGCCTTGCCCCGCATCGGTATTTTCACAAGCAAGTCGCACTGGCCCTCATATTCCGCCGGCAGGCCTTGGGCCTCGTTGCCGGTCAGAATAAAACAAGGTGCTTCATATGAGGCTGTTTGATAATCGGTTTCGGTTTGCAGACTGGTGCCGACCAACTGCCCGCGCCCTTCGCGTAGCCAGGTGATGAACTCATCCCACCGGCACTGCACGATTTTCTGGGTAAAAATCGCGCCCATGCTGGCGCGAACGGCCTCAACCGAAAATGGGTCGGTACAATCGTCAATCAAGATAAGCCCACCGGCACCTACAGCATCCCCGGTCCGCAACATCGTGCCCAGATTGCCGGGATCACGCATGGCTTGGGCGACCAACCAGATTGGCGCATCTTCCCGGCGAACATCTCGAAGTGCGGTCGCATGATCGCGGTAAATGCCAACAACGGTTTGTGCATTATCTTTTCCGGAGAGCTTTGCCATGATTTCGGCGCTGGTTTCGATAACGTCGCCGCCGTCGGCCAACACATCGGTCTCCAACGCGATTTCTAGCGCGTGGACTTCGCGGTCTTTTACCCTGAACAGCATCTGGGGAAGAAAACCTGCCTCACGCGCTTCAGTCATAATGCGCAAGCCTTCGGCGAGGAACAGTCCGGCGCGTTTTCTATGCTTTTTTTCGCGCAGGCTCCGGACTTCTTTAAGGAGCGGGTTGGAGAAACCGGTAATTTCCCGGCGCATCAGTCTTCGCCGAAACCGTCAACCACCAACCCGACAAGCTTTTCGAGCGCCATTTCGGCTTGCTCGCCCTCGACGTGCACAATGATGTCGCTTCCCTTGGCTGCGCCGAGCATCATAAGCCCCATAATCGATGTGCCAGTTACGCAATGCCCGTCTTTTTCGACCTCGACCTTAACGCCTTCGGGCAACCGGCTAACGAATGTCACAAATTTCGCACTTGCCCGCGCGTGAAGCCCTTTCTGGTTCACAATAGTAACCTGGCGACTAACCCGCGTCATTTGGACGCCTCCAGCACTTCTGATGCCACGCTGATATATTTCCGGCCGGCCTCACGTGCTGCAGCCACTGCTTCCTTCACGTCCATATTTTTACGTGCGCTGTCAAGGCGAATAAGCATCGGCAGGTTGACGCCCGCAATTACTTCGACATGCCCGGAGTTGAGTAGCGAAATAGACAAATTGGATGGTGTGCCGCCGAACAGGTCGGTCAGGATGATGACGCCTTCGCCGGTGTCGACATGTTTTATGCCCGCAGCGATTTCTTTCCGCCGACTCTCCATGTCGTCATGCGGTCCGATACAGACTGTTGCAATCTGCTTTTGCGGGCCAACGACATGTTCAAGCGCGACAAGGAATTCCTCTGCCAGCCTGCCATGTGTGACCAAAATCAACCCGATCATGTGCGTTCGCTACCCCGTTTTGTCTTTTTCGTGTCAGCGCCGTTAGCAGGCCCCTCCAGCGCGTCAATCGGTCTTGACGTCAGATTACGATGTATGACCGTGGGTGCAAATCCTTCTTCACGCAACCAAATGCCGAACTGCTCGGCAACATGTACCGACCTGTGACGCCCGCCAGTGCAGCCAAAAGCGATGTTTACGTACGCCTTACCCTGCTCGTCGTATAATGGGAGAAGGAGTGAAAGCAGGTCCTTTATCTTCGATATCGCTTTGGAATATTGGGGATCGGCCTCCACATATTCGGACACCTCACGATCAAGTCCGGTCATGGGGCGCAGCGTATTGTCCCAGTGAGGATTGCGCAAAAAACGCAAATCGAACATCAGGTCGGCATTATGTGGGACACCTCTCGAATAGCCGAAACTGGATACGGTAATAGTTGAATGCGGGGTAACTTCATTATTGAACCGTTCGCGAATTTCGGTTTGCAATTCGTGCGCCGATAACTTCGAGGTGTCGATCACCGACTCTGCCCAACGCCGCAGCGGCTCCATCATCATTTGTTCGAGCGATATGCCATCGATGGCTGGCCGATCTTGGGCAAGCGGGTGCCTCCGCCGAGTCTCGGCATAGCGCCTTTCAATCTCGGTTCCGACACAATCGAGATACAGCGTCATGATATTAAGATCGGGATTCTTCTGAAGCTGCTTGATCTGCTTAATCAGCTGCTCGACCTTGAACCCGCGCGTGCGACTATCGAAACCGAGTGCAAGCGGTACCGCTGGCCCTGTCCGGTTTGCGCCGCCAGGAATATCGAGTAGCGGTCCGGCAAGGCGGATGGGAAAATTGTCGACAGCCTCCCATCCCAAATCTTCAAGCGTTTTTAGCGCGGTTGATTTACCTGCTCCGGAAAGTCCGGTTACCAGTAATATTGTCTGGGGCTTTGGGGTTTTGCGGGTCAAATCCTGTTGCCTTCGCGGGAAGCGTTTGATTGTTCTGCCACCGGCCATAGCCCAGCGTCAATAATCGAACGTAATGCGTGTTCGAGTTTGATTGCGGCACTAATCTCGAACGGCACGAGTTTTATGAGCGGTATTATGTAGCCGCAAACCCCTTTTGCGGGTGTGGAGGCGGGCATCCGGTCAACCTCAGCAGAAAGTTCCACAATCATGCGCAACGGTGCGGAATCCAGGCTGTCCGTACTGCAAATTCCGACGCCGCGAATTTCCAATTTCCCCTTGATGTTTGGTGCGGGCTTAACAACTGGCATGTCGCCCTCGGTATCAACGGCCACTGCGTCATCGCTAACCAGAATTGCGCCTCTATCGATGAGCCGCAGCGCCATATCTGATTTTCCGGCGCCGGAGGGTCCGATTAACAATACGCCTTGGCCATTGATTGCAACTGCAGTAGCATGAACAATATTGCCGCTCATTGGCTTGACGCGGCAGCGCAGGGCAGGGCGATTTCAAAGCAAGCACCGCGCTTGCCATCCACCCGATCACGCACTGTAATCCGGCCATGATGACCCTCTACGATGGTGCGTGCGATGGCCAGACCCAGCCCGCTATGTTTGCCGAAATTCTCGGACGCCGGGCGTTCGCTGTGGAAGCGGCGGAAAATGGCTTCGCGTTCTTGTTCGGGCACTCCAGGCCCTTCGTCGCTTACGCGAATGATAACCTCGTCCTCGGCCAGCGTAGCGGAAATTTCCACCACCGCGCCTGGCGGCGAAAAGGACACTGCATTATCAAACAGGTTGGTCAACATGCGTTCCAATCGGACATCTTCGCCCATCACTGTCGCAATCGTCCGACGTGGTCGGGCAAAGGCAATCGTCACATCGCCATCGCCGCCCCGATCTTCGCGGGCCTGCAATAATTGTTCGATCATGTCGCCCAAATCGATGGGTTCGAACTTGGCCTTGGCCAGCTGCGAATCAACTCGGCTGGCATCCGAAATGTCGCTAATCAGCCGATCCATTCGCTGAACGTCGGCCTTCGCCACATCCATCAACTGTTTGCAAAGTGCCGGGTCTTCGATCCGCTCGGCGCCATCGAGCGCCGAACGAAGGGATGCCAGCGGATTTTTGATCTCGTGCGCTACATCGGCTGCAAACGCTTCCGTTGCGTCGATACGCTGCCGCAGCGCGACGCTCATGTCCGACAGGGCGCGGGCGAGCATACCGATTTCATCGCGGCGTGATGGTAGGCGCGGTACGGTGACCTCTTGTGCCCGGCCAAGCCGAACCTTGACCGCTGCACGCGCCAGATGCCGCAGCGGTCTGACAATTGTACGCGCAAGAAATATTGACAGCAGTGCCCCAATGCCAAGTGCGAAAAAGAAGAATAGTCCGACGTTAAAGCGCTCGGCCCGAACGAACAGTCTGATGTCGCGCTCATTGGCGGTGGTCAGGACCGAATAACTGCCTGCTGGAGATACGGCACCTGCGCTGATGACATGGGTAAGGTCGGGCGCAAATTCTACCATTGAAACGGCTGTGCCTGGTTTAGCCACTTTTAGCTCATCCCATGCCGCCGCCACATCGACCTTTGGCTCAACAAACCGATCCAGTCGGGGTGCACCGACGAGGAAATCGAAAATCTTGTCCATTCCGCGCGCCGCAACCTTTTGGAACGGCTCTTGATCGGGATTTCGGAAGACGTAGCTGGGCGGGCCCAGTTCGAAACTGTCAAAAAGTTTTTGGCCGTCGTCGCCGTACAGCCGGATACGTGACTGGTTTTGCTTGCCAAAGGTAGCGATATAGGCCCCTTTTTCATCAGCCCCGACCATTGGCAGGCTTTTGACGAGAAATTCAGCCTGTGTCCTTGCTGCAAGCTCACGCTCCTCAATCAAACGGACGCGATAGCTGTCGAGGAAGAACAGGCCTGCGCCGAGGAGCGCAAGCACAAAAAGGTTCACGGCGAGAATGCGGGCGGTTAGCGATAACCCCCGGCTCCACCCCAGCTGTAGTTCAGCGGGCTCAGCTGTCTGCGAAACGATAACCGGCCCCATATAATGTGTCGATTGCAGCAAAGTCGGGATCGATCTCCCGAAACTTGCGCCGCAAGCGTTTGATGTGGCTGTCGATAGTCCGATCATCGACATATACATCGTCCTGATACGCGGCATCCATTAGCTGATCGCGGGTTCTGACCACGCCTGGCCGGTTTGCCAGTGCCTCCAATATCATGAATTCAGTGACCGTTAGGGTAAGCGGCTTATCACCCCATTTGACGTGGTGTCGCGCTGGATCCATTTCCAGCTTGCCTCGAACCATGGGTTCGGGCTCGTCCAGCGTTTCGCCATTTGCCGGCGCTTTATCGTACGTTGCCCGGCGTAAAATGGCTTTGACCCGAGCTATCAGCAGCCGTTGCGAAAACGGCTTTGTGATATAATCGTCCGCACCCATCGCGAGTCCAAGAGCCTCATCCAACTCCTCGTCCTTCGAGGTCAGGAAAATTACCGGCATGTCGCTTTTTTCGCGCAGGCGCCGGAGCAGTTCAAGTCCATCCATTCGCGGCATCTTGATATCGAAAATGCCCAGGTCAGCCGGGTTTTCGATCATCGCCTTTAGCGCGCTTTCACCATCTGGGTAGAGACGCGTAACATAACCTTCGGCCTGCATCGCAATCGATACGGATGTCAGGATGTTGCGGTCATCATCGACCAAGGCAATTGTTGCACTCATGCTGTGCCTATAAAGGCGCTTGTCCGCAGGTTCAATCGATTGCTCGTTACAAATTCAGGCTTTCGAAGTCATCGTTTCAACCGACAATGCAAAAATTCGTCTTTGGCCGGTTTGACGTTGCTGTGTGGTTCGTATACCGGCCCAAACATGCGGGTGCATACGTATGCCCTAGATTCGCCAATTTCAGCCGCGGAGTAAAAGATGTCAGCGCCACTTAATGTATCATTGGAACAGCAGGGGATTAAGACCAACGCTGCTCTGCACTGCAATTTGGGCACTGCGCCTTTGGTCGAAGCCGCTCTGGCCAATGGCGAAGGCATGCTGGCAAAGCATGGCCCGCTTGTTGTGAAAACTGGTCTGCACACCGGACGCTCGGCGAAAGACAAGTACATCGTCCGTGACCCGGAGACTGAAAATACAATCTGGTGGGGCAAGACCAATGTAGCGATGGATCCGGCGCATTTCGCGGTGCTAAAGGAAGATTTTTTTGCGGCGCTTGGTGGCAAGGAAAAGCTTTACGTGGCGGACCTGTTTGGCGGTTCGCAGCCTGAGCATCGCGTCAATGTGCGCGTTATCAACGAATTGGCTTGGCATAACCTGTTCATCCGCACGCTGCTGGTCCGCCCGAGCGATGACGAGCTTGCGAGCTTTGTGCCAGAATATACGATCATCGATCTGCCGACCTTCGTAGCCGACCCCGCCCGCCATGGTTGCCGCAGCGAAACTGTTATCGCGGTCAATTTTACCGAGAAACTGATTCTGATCGGCGGCACTGCTTATGCTGGCGAAATGAAGAAGTCGGTATTCGGCATCCTCAATTATTTGCTGCCCGTAAAGGGCGTGATGCCGATGCATTGCTCGGCGAATATTGGTGCGAACGGCGATACTGCCGTGTTCTTCGGCCTGTCGGGTACCGGCAAGACCACGCTCTCCGCTGATGCCAGCCGCACGCTGATTGGCGATGATGAGCATGGCTGGTCGGACACCGCGGTATTTAACTTCGAAGGCGGTTGCTACGCCAAGATGATCCGCCTGTCTGAAGAGGCAGAGCCCGAAATCTTCGCGACCACCAAGCGTTTCGGCACTGTGCTTGAAAATGTCGTGATGGACCCGGTCACCCGCGAACTCGATTTTGACGATGCTAGCCTCGCAGAAAACAGCCGCGGCTCCTACCCCATTGAGTTCATTCCCAATGCGTCTGAAAAGAATATGGGGCCGGTACCGAAGAACATCATCATGCTCACCGCCGATGCTTATGGCGTATTGCCACCAATCGCCAAGCTGACGCCGGAGCAGGCGATGTATCACTTCTTATCGGGCTATACTGCGCGTGTTGCGGGAACCGAAATCGGCGTTACCGAGCCTGAAGCGACTTTTTCGACCTGCTTCGGCGCGCCATTCATGCCGCGTCATCCGAGCGTCTATGGCAACCTCCTCAAGGAGCGAATTGCCAAGGGTTCGGTGCAGTGCTGGCTGGTCAACACTGGCTGGACCGGTGGCAAGGCAACAATGCCGGGGATCAGCCGGATGCCGATCAAGGCGACCCGTGCGCTATTGAATGCCGCACTTGATGGCAGCTTGAACAATGCCGAATTCCGCAAAGACCCGAATTTCGGTTTCGAATTCCCTGTCGCTGTTCCGGGTGTCGATAGCGCCATTCTTGATCCGCGCGAGGCGTGGGTGGACAAGGCCGACTATGATGCTACGGCGCGCAATCTGGTGCAGCAATTCATTGATAATTTCGCGCAATTTGCCGATCATGTCGATGAAGGCGTAAGGCAGTCGGCGCCAAAAGCAGCCTAACTAGCCCGGACATACCGGGCAAATTTGAAAGCCCGGAAATGTCCGAATTTGAAGTCCGCTTATTCAAAGACGATGCGTCGATAGTGCATATCGGAGAACGCCTTCTGACGCGCACGTTGCCGCGTGAGGCGTGGACGCATGAGGCGCATCTGGCGGCGTGCACATGGATTGTCCGCGACCGGCCTGACATCGATATCGAGCGCGAACTGCCCGCGATTATTTCAGCCTATAATGAGTCGGTTGGCGGGGTGAACGATGACACGCAAGGTTATCATGAGACGATCACGCAGGTGTATGTCGCTGGCGTGAAGGCGCATCTGGCTGACGTTGGCGACGAAATACCGCTATTCGAGGCGGTCAATGCGCTGTTGTTTTCAGCGCGCGGACGGCGGGACTTACCGCTGCGTTTTTACTCGAAGGAATTGCTATTTTCGGTACCGGCGCGGCTGGGTTTCGTTGAACCCGACCGCGCCATCCTGTCCGAAATTTAACAACTACCGTTCGCCCTGAGCTTGTCGAAGGGCAGGTAAGCAAACTGTGCTTCGACAAGCTCAGCACGAACGGGGTGGGTGACTTAGTCGAGCAGTTCAGCAGGAACCTTGCCGCCATTCGCGGCCAGCTCGCGCATCACTGCCTTATGCAGCCAGATGTTCATTTCGGCGCTGCCTTCGAGTTCGCCGGTGTAACCCAGCTCCATCGCGAGGTCCTTACGCTCCTGAAGCGAGGCGTCCATGCCGAGCAGCTTCATCAGGTCGACAATCGATGTGCGCCAGTTGAGGTTCTTGCCAGCGGCCATTTCTTCCAAATTGGCGATGACATCGACTTCGGTGACCGCGACAGGTGCGGCTTCGACCGGCTGAAGCGGGATCGCCGACGGTGCCGGAGTGGTTGCCGCAACGGCCTTTTTGCCGAAAATGGCGTCCTTGATGCTGCTAAAAATGCCCATGAAATTTCTCCTGCGATACATGGCCGGGGGATGGCCGAATGAAGACTATATGCCGCTGTTATGAAATTTGGGAGACGTAATCTTGATAGGAATGTAAATTCAGTGAGTTCCGCGCGTTTGCGGGGCAGCGCTGTCTTGCCAATGACATCAAATAGGCGCAGTCTTTGCCAAATTTTGCGGAGGAAATCGACATGGATATTGCCAGCATTTTGAAACAGACCGGAGCCATTGGGCAAGTGGCTCAACAGCTCGGCGTCAACGAGCAGGTGGCCGAAGCAGGCGCGGCGGCATTGCTGCCCGCGATCCTTGGCGGGTTCAAGAAAACCACGCAGGCACAGCCCGGCGGACTTGAGGGTCTTGGCGGTTTGCTTGGCCAACTGGGTGGCGGCGGGTTGTTCGACTCTGTGGTGTCGCCTGAACCGACTCCGGTGGAGAAGGGCAATGATGTCCTCGGCCAGATTTTCGGTTCGAAAGATGTCAGCCGCAGCGTTGCCGGTCATGCTGCAGAGCAGACCGGTATTGACCCATCGCTGCTGAAGAAAATGCTACCGATTCTGGCGATGCTGGTGGCGGGGTACATGGCGAAGCAGAGCGGAGGCGGCGAAGGCGGCGGCTTAGGCGGGCTTATCGGCGGAATGCTCGGCGGTGGTGGTCAGGCATCTGGTGGCGGCGGTTTGGGCGGCATGCTCGGCAATGTCCTTGGCGGCGCGCTTGGCGGAGGCCAGCAAGCGGCACCGGCGGCGGGCGGATTAGGCGGACTGGCGTCGATGCTCGACATGGACGGCGACGGCAATCCGCTGGATGACATCATCGGCATGGCAGGCAAATTCGCGCGCTGAGTCGAAGGCGCTTAAGCTAAAAAAGTGTAAGCCAGAGTTTACAAAGTTGAGGAAGTTGAGCCTACGTTACACCCTTAAAAAGGGTGGGCGTCGATGTTGTGTGACACCACACGGGCTTATGAACCCGTGCGCGGGTTCAGTTCGTTATCAACAAGTTCAAAGAGCAGAAGCTGAATCTCTCAAACCAAATCCTACATTGCAAGCAGGAAGCGAGGACGGTGGGAGAGATTAGCACTCTCTCCCCTTCAGGGGAGGGGGTATAGTGATGTTCCCTGAATTGATACGTTTTGACTACACCATAACGTTGTCGGAACGACTTTGGCTTGAACCGCTATTTAAGCAACAGAATTTGTGCAATTGTGCAAACCTGCCAGTGTCACCTAAGACCTACGATTGCGACTGCCATGAGTGCGAGCGTAATGCCGAGACCTTCCCGCCAACCAAACGCCTCATGAAATACGAGTGTGCTAAGAATTGCCAGCATGATAACGGTAGCAGCGCTGTATATCACCCCAATTACCGCAAGCGAATGGCTTTTCATCAGAAAATACCATCCGATAGCCGGTAACGCATACAGCACGAGTCCGATACCAAATGTAATTGTGAGAAGGCCTTTTGGCTTATCGCTCGCTATTTTGATAAAGTAATCACCCGCAATCGTGGCCGCAGTCACCGCGAGGAGAATGGCGATGGTTTTCAGCATATTATGTTCAGCGGACAAAGAGCATACATCTAGGGTAACTCCTCGTCGGGATTGAATGCCATTACTCGCGTGACGCGGTAGTCGCATAGCAGTTCGTCGCCTGCCAAAATATCCCGGCAAGCAAACATTTGTTCACCGCAATCTTCAATGTTGGGATCGGTAGAATGGTTCATAAAATGATCGCCGTCAGCGGATAGACGAAAAACTGCTCGATCTTCGATATATTGCGAGTGTCGTTTAATCAGATCAATGACGTGAAAAGGAAACTGATCCAGATCACTTGCATTAATTTCTCGGTCGATAATGGGGTGGAACTCGTAAACTTTCGTGCCCTTAGCGACCGAATGTTTTGCAAAAACCCCTAAACCGTGCACGTTGCTCGTGCCAACATAGTGCTCGATGAGTAGCAATTATTCCCCCCAGAATTGCATTTAAAGCCCAATGGCTAGTGCTACATAAGTATCTCATAAATCACAAGCCTTGCCCTTAAACTAGAGCGGCGACAGCTCTAGCAAGCTGTGGCGACAACCTGCAAACGCCATCTTTTCGCAAGACGAAATCAGCACCCGAGAATGTCCGGCTTTGTGCAAATGCAAGAATAGTGGCGTCCACTTTGGGCCGCTCCGGCTCGATTATGTCGTAAACATAGGCCGGAAATCCCAATGGAAATTCCACAAAGACGCGGCGGCGGTAGGCACAGCGCTTACGAATATGCCCGCCTGATATTAACTGCGCTATTTGCTGAAAATCCCATTTATCGCACCGCGTCGCCAGCGCGCTTATTGCCAATTTTTAACGAACGATATTTAACTGAATTTGGACAATCAGAATTAAAAATTGCTCCGATTGCCCGCTTAAACCCCCTCCACCAACAACACTGCGCCATCGGCCCCCGTCACCCGTACCCTGGCGCCAATGCCAGCATCCGCGCCGCGCGCGGACCATACGCTGTCGCCCACCTTCACCCGGCCATGGCCGTCGGCGATGGCTTCGACCACTTCAACGATTTCGCCGGTCAGCCTTGCGCCGCGATCGTTCAATTTTGGGTCGTCGGTTTCGATGGGGTTGTCCTGCAAAAACTTCTTGCCTGCAAAGACGGTCAGTACCGACAATATGGCGAACAGCGCCACTTGGTAAGCGACGGTGATGGGCAGGAAATAATCGAGAACGCCAACGATAATCGCGGCGAGGCCGAGCCACATCAGGAAAAATCCTGGTGCAACCATTTCGGCGACGCCGAGGATCAGGCCCAGCGAAAGCCAGAACCAGTGCGTTGAAATAGTATCGAGCCATTCGGCCATGATTTAGTCCTTTGTTATCATAAACCGCAGCCCTGAGCCGTCAGCGCGCAAGCGCTGGCGAAAGTCGAAGGGCGCTTGTCGGGTGTAGCGCTGTCGCCGACAGGCGTCCTTCGACGGGCGCAATCGCAGTGCGATTGCTGCTCAGGACTACGGTTAAGGTGGCAAAATTCACTCATGCAAAATCTATTTGGCTTTGTTTTCCGAAAGCGCGTCCTTGGCAAGCTCCCCAATCCCCCCAAGCGTACCAATCAAAGCGGTTGCTTCGACCGGGAACAATATCGTCTTGGCGTTGGGTGAGGTGGCGAACAGGCCGATGGCTTCAACATATTTCTGCGCGACGAAATAGTTGATCGCCTGACTGCCGCTGCTGGCAATCGCGGCAGAGACCATTTCGGTTGCCTTGGCTTCGGCCTCCGCCTCGCGTTCGCGCGCCTCTGCATCACGGAAGGCGGCTTCGCGGCGGCCTTCGGCTTGCAGGATCGCGCCCTGCTTTTCGCCCTCGGCGCGCAGGATTTCGGCGGCGCGCATACCCTCTGCTTCAAGGATTTGCGCGCGCTTCTCGCGCTCGGCCTTCATCTGCCGTGCCATCGCGTTGGAAATATCAGCGGGTGGACGGATGTCCTTGATTTCAACACGCGTGATTTTCAAGCCCCATGGTGAGGTCGCGTGATCGACCACGTTGAGCAAACGCCCATTGATGTCGTCGCGTTTCGAAAGGGTCTCGTCCAGGTCCATGCTGCCCATCACGGTCCGCAGGTTGGTCGTGGTGATCTGCATGATCGCGACATAAAGGTCGCTGACCTCATAGGCTGCCTTGGCGGCATCGAGCACCTGGAAGAAGACGACGGCGTCGACGCCGACCATCGCGTTATCCTTGGTGATGATTTCCTGCCCCGGAATGTCGAGCACCTGCTCCATGACGTTCACCTTGCGTCCGACGCGGTCGAAGAATGGAATGATAATCGTCAGACCGGGCTGCGCCGCGTGAGTGAAACGACCGAAGCGCTCAATGGTATAGACATAACCTTGCTGCACCACGGTGACGCCCATCATCACGAAAATGATGACGATCAGGGCCAGCAGGCCGAAAAAATATTCCATGAAAAACCTCCCGTTTGACGTGGGACGGATTGTCTTAGATATGCGGTCAGTTGCCAAGCGAAATCGGACGTTGTGGATATGGAAATCGTTGAAAAACTCAAATTTGTGCGCTCGGCGCTCTATGTGCCGGGGTCGAACGCGCGGGCGCTGGAAAAGGCTCGCTCGCTCGACGCTGACATGCTGATTATCGACCTTGAGGACGCTGTGCCCGATGAGATGAAGTCAGCGGCGCGCGCTGCAGCGGTTGATTATGTCGCTGCCGGGATAGGTGGCAAGATCTTGGCGATCCGCGCGAATGGTGCGGGTAGCGTGCATCATGCCGCCGACATGGCGGCGCTGAACGGCAGCGCAGCGGATTTAGTGGTGTTGCCCAAAATCGAGGATGTGGCGGGCTTGCACGGCCTGAATATGCCGTTGCTGGCCATGATTGAAACGCCAAAGGGCTTATATGCGGCGCGTGAAATAGCGGCGCATCCCTTGGTCGCTGGCCTGATTGCCGGTACCAACGATATCGCGGCGGAAACCGGGATCAAACCGGGGCCGAACCGCGAAGGGCTGGAATTATCGCTACAGATGATCGTGCTGGCGGCATCGGCGGCGGGCAAGCCGCGGTTTGACGGGGTGTGTAACCGGCTCGACGATATGAACGGTTTCGATGTCGAATGCCGGCAGGGCCATACTTTTGGTTTTACCGGCAAGACGTTGATCCACCCGAACCAGATTTCGATTTGTAATCAGGCTTTTGGTCCTGATGCGGCGGCAGTTGCAGAAGCCGAGGAATTAATTGCGGCGAGCCGAGGTGGGGCGCAGCGATTTAAGGGTCGCATGATTGAATCGATGCATGTAGAGGGAGCAAAAATGACGATAGAGCGTTCTGTGCACAAGATGGGCGACCGCTAATCGATTTTTCCGGGAGTGAATGAGCATGCGGCGTTCGGTGGGGCTGATTTTTGCAGGTGCTGCGTGCCTGATTTCCGCATCTGTATACGCCAAAAGCGTGACCGAAGCTGATCTGCGTGGCCATATCGAGATACTCGCAAGCGACGAATTTGAAGGCCGCAAGCCCGGTACCGACGGCGAAGCCAAGACAACGAAATATATTGCCGAGAGCTGGGCGAACGCCGGCCTGAAGCCCGCAGCTTCAGACGGCAGCTGGTATGAGCCCGTACCATTAATCCAGCGGGGGCAGGGCGCCGCGAAATATGCCTTCACTGCCAAGGGCCGCAATCTGCGCGTGGTATCGGACGAAATCATCCTGATTGGCAAGCAGGCCGATTATGTGCGCAAGGACCTGCCGGTGATGTTTGCCGGTGTCGGCGTGAAGGCCGACGGGTCGGTCGCAGCCGACGTTGCCGGCAAAGCGGCTTTGGTGATGTTCGATGCGGAAAATGTGCCGGACAATATGAAGTCGCCCCGTGCACGGCGAGAGGCGCTGATTGCCGCCGGCGCGGAAGCGGTAATTTTTGTCGGTGACAGTCAGGGTAGCTGGCCATCGCTGCGCCGCATGTTGCTATCGCGGCCTATAGGTTTGGAGGCGCGGGAAAAGCGCGCGCCGCTCGAGGGCGCGATCAGTTCGGAATTTGCTGTGGCGCTGGTGACTGCGGCGGCGCGTGACTGGGACAAGTTACGCCAGCATGCAAAGGCACCCGATTATGCAGGTGAGGCGCTGGGCATCGACGCCGATTTCGCTGTTACCACCGAACTGCGGCGGTTCGACAGTCATAATGTCATCGGCAAAATTGCAGGGCGCAAAAAGGGCAGTGGCGCGGTGCTGTACATGGGGCATTGGGACCATCTGGGCATTTGCGGGCCCGACGATGCGCCAGACCGGATCTGCAATGGGGCGGTAGATAACGCCAGCGGTATTGCGGTGTTGACCGAGGTTGCAGAACGACTGGCAAAAAAGCGCCATGATCGGGACATTTATTTTATTGCCACCACAGGTGAAGAAAGCGGCTTGCTCGGCGCCTATGCTTTTGCCGACAAGCCTGTTGTACCGCTTGACCAGATTATCGTGTCGCTGAACGTAGATACCATCGCCATCGCACCTCGCGGGTCGAAAGTCGCGATTATCGGCCGCGGAACGACGAAGCTGGATAATATAGTGGACGCGGTTGCAAAGAAGAGCGGTAGAGGCGTCGAAAGCTCGACTGATGCGAACAGTTTTATCCAGCGGCAGGACGGCTGGGCGCTGACGCAGAAAGGTGTGCCTGCGATCATGGTAGGTGGTTCGTTTGCCGATCTGGACCTGATGCAGAAATTCCTCGGCAGCGATTATCACGGCTCAAATGACGAGCTGACCGACAAGACCGAACTGGGCGGTGCAGCCGAAGATGCGGACCTTCACATCGCGCTGGGTCAGCATTTTGCGAACACGCGAAAATATAAATCCGCGAAGGCTGGCGAATAGTTTGCCGATTGTTTAGATGGGCCGCCACGAATCGCGTGAAGATTAGGGTGGCATCATGAAAGAAATTCCCCTCGGCCTGACATTTGACGACGTGCTGTTGCAGCCCGGGGCATCGGACATGCTGCCCAGCCAGGCCGACACGCGCACGCGGCTGACCAATTCGATTTCGCTGAACATTCCGGTGCTGTCATCGGCGATGGATACCGTGACCGAAGCGCGGATGGCAATTGTGATGGCGCAGCTTGGCGGTATCGGTGTACTTCACCGCAACCTTTCCATCGAAGAGCAATGTGCTGCGGTACGGCAGGTCAAGCGGTTCGAGAGCGGCATGGTGGTCAACCCGATTACCATCGCCCCCGATGCGACGCTTGCCGAGGCGCAGACATTGATGACCATGAATGCGATTTCAGGCATTCCTGTGGTCGAGGCGAGCGGCAAGCTGGTCGGCATCTTGACCAACCGCGACGTGCGTTTCGCCGAGAATCCGGCGCAGCCTGTGTCAGAGCTTATGACACACGAAAATCTTGCCACAGTTTCATCGTCGGTCACGCAGGAAGAAGCGCGGCGTTTGCTGCACCAGCGGCGGATTGAAAAACTGCTCGTGGTCGACGAAGACTATCATTGCATCGGCCTGATTACCGTCAAGGACATCGAGAAGGCCGTTCTCTACCCCAATGCCACCAAGGATGGATCGGGCCGGCTGCGTGTCGCTGCGGCGACGACTGTTGGTGAGAAAGGGCTGGCTTATACCAAAGCGCTCATCGACGCCGAATGCGACCTGATTGTCGTGGACACAGCGCACGGACACAGCGCGATGGTTGCCGCAGCCGTGGCCGAAATCAAACGGATGGCGCCCGAAGTTCAGGTGGTTGCAGGCAATGTCGCCACCGCTGCCGCGACGCGTGCGCTGATTGACGCTGGCGCAGATGGCATCAAGGTCGGGATTGGACCGGGCTCGATCTGTACCACCCGCGTCGTTGCGGGCGTCGGCGTACCGCAACTGACCGCAGTGATGGAATCAGCAGCCGAAGCCGCCAAATCAAACATTCCGGTCATTGCCGATGGCGGCCTTCGTACGTCGGGCGATATTGCCAAGGCGCTGGCCGCGGGCGCATCGTCGGTCATGGTCGGTTCGCTGCTTGCCGGAACCGAAGAAGCGCCGGGGGACACATTCCTGTATCAGGGGCGGACGTACAAAAGCTACCGCGGCATGGGCAGCGTCGGAGCGATGGCGCGGGGGTCGGCGGATCGCTATTTTCAGCAGGACATCAAGGATCAGCTTAAACTCGTGCCCGAAGGTATCGAGGGGCAGGTGCCGTACAAGGGCCCTGCTCGTGATGTAATCCATCAGCTGGTCGGCGGCGTCAAGGCTGCGATGGGCTATACCGGATCGCGCACGATTGCCGATTTGCAGCAACGCGCGCAATTTGTGCGCATCACCAATGCAGGCTTGCGCGAAAGCCATGTGCATGACGTCACGATTACGCGTGAAGCCCCGAATTATCCGACCCGCTAGATCATGAGGCCAGCGGCCCGCCTGCAATCGGCAATTGAATTGCTCGATGCAATCATTGTTGCAGCGCGCGACGGCGGTGCGTCGGCCGACCAATTGGCGAAGCGTTTTTTTGCCGAGCGGCGTTATGCAGGTTCGAAGGACCGACGCGCGGTGCGCGATTTGGCTTGGGGTGCAATACGCCGTTTTGGCGAGAGGCCTGACAATGCGCGCGCGGCGTTTGTCGCGATGGCCGAAAGTGACACTGAACTGGCTGTGTTATTTGACGGCAGCGACTATGGCCCGCCCGCTATTGGCCCGAACGAGCCTCGTGCTAGCGGCGGGTTGCTGCCTCTATGGATATTGCCGCATTTTGCCGACCTGATTGATGAACCCGAGCGGCAGGCATTGCTTGACCGCGCGCCGCTTGATTTGCGCATCAACGCGCTCAAAACGTCGCGAGACGCCATCGCTGCCGAGTTTCCCGAGGCGCAAATATTGCAGCAATCGCCTTATGCTCTGCGCCTTCCAACTGGTCAGGCCGTCGATAGCCACCCCGCGCTGTTGGATGGCCTTGTCGAAATTCAGGATCTCGGCAGCCAGTTGATCGTCGATGCCTGTGCTGCCAAACCCGGAATGACGGTGCTTGACCTGTGCGCAGGCGCTGGCGGCAAGACGCTTGGGCTGGCGGCGTATATGGACGGCAAAGGCCGTTTGATTGCCAGCGACACCAACCGCGCGCGGCTTGATCAATTGCGTCCACGTGCCAACCGGGCAGGGGCGTTGGAAATCGAAACGCTGCTCCTGAACCCCAATAAAGAACGCTTTATGCTGGGCGATTTGGCCGGCGCCTGTGACGTCGTCCTGATTGATGCACCCTGCTCGGGTAGCGGGACGTGGCGACGCAACCCCGAAACGCGCTGGCGGCTCAATCCTGCACGGCTGGACCAGGTCCTGACGGCGCAAGCCAATCTGCTCGACATCGGCGCAGAAATGGTCGCGCCAGGCGGACATTTGGTCTATGCTGTTTGCTCGTTACTGGATGATGAGGGCAGGGGGCAAGTGACCGGTTTCTTGAACCGACATGAGGGCTGGCGCGCGGAGGCCATTTCGCTGCCCGCTGGCCGCGCGCACGGCGAGGGGGTTCTGCTCACCCCGCATCATGACGGTACCGACGGATTTTTCTTCGCGAGGTTGCAAAAGCTGTGATAGCGTCGCGACTCCAACAAATCTGGAAACTGATTATGCGTTTTTCTCCCGCCGCGATTGCCCTGTCACTCACCCTCGCGATGATTTCTAGTGCGAGCATCAGCGGACGCGCCGATGACGACATCGATCCGCGTTCGGTCGCTTTGATGCAATCGGGCAATGAAGCGTTTCGGACCGGCGACGTCGAGGCGGCTATCGGCTGGTACGAGACATCGCTTGCAGTCGATCCGCGCAACCGTGCGGCCTATGTCGCGATGGCGGGCGCGGTGAAGTCGCAAGGGCTGAACGGCAAAGCTATCCGTTTCTACAAAGAGGCATTGGAAATCGAACCCAATGACCAGATTGCTCTGGTCGGCCAAGCCGAGGCGATGATCGCGAAAGGTGCGATTGAGCCCGCACGAAAGAATATTGCGCGGCTCAAAATGCTGTGTCGCAGCGACTGTGCCGGGGTCGATCGGCTTGCGCTATCGGCGACCAAGGCGAGCGAAAAACCGCAACTGCAGGCGAGCGCGCTGGAGATTAAGCCCACGGTTGGTGAGGCGCCTAAGTCGAATTAATGCTTAAATCCTCCCCGTACCGGGGAGGTGGCAGCCCGCAGGGCTGACGGAGGGGAACGGGCCGTCTATCGCGATGCTGCTTTGCGGGTGCCCCTCCACCATCCTGCGGATGGTCCCCCTCCCCGTACCGGGGAGGATGAACTGATCAAATCAGCTCGACAAATTCCGCAAGGATATTCTCGTACAGCCGCTTTTTGAAAGGCACGATTAACAGCGGAAGCTGCTCTGGCTCGGCCCACCGCCAGCTGCTGAATTCCTGATGTTCCGTCTCGATGTTGATGTCGGCATCGGTGCCTTTGAAGCGCATCAGGAACCAATGCTGGCGTTGCCCGCGATATTTGCCTTTCCACATCCGACCGATCAATTCGTCTGGCAGATCGTAAAAATGCTCGTCGCGGCTGCGCGCCAGAATATCTACAAGCTCGGCATTGACGCCGGTTTCCTCGAATAATTCGCGCAGCGCCGCGCTTTCGGCATCCTCGCCGTCGTCGATCCCGCCTTGGGGCATCTGCCATGCAGATGTGTCGGCGCGGCTATCCTTGCGTTGCCCCACGAACACTTTGCCTTCGGTGTTGGCGAGCATGATACCCGCGCAGGGGCGGTACGGAAGGTCGGCAAATTCTGCGTTCATGCGTCAGCCATGACCTCTGCCAGCATCGTTTTCAAGGCGGAAATATAGCTTTCGATATCGTTTTGCGTTGAGGGGATTCCTTGCCGGATATTGATATGACCGTGGATTGTCCCTTCAGCCTGGATATGCTGGACCCGGACACCTGCTGCATTCAATTTTTCGACATAAGCCAGACCTTGATCGCGCAGTGGATCGAGGCTGGCGGTGGTGACTAGGCTGGGCGGCATTCCGCTTTGATCGAAGTTAAGCGGTTCGGCGCGATAATCGCCGGGCGTTGCCGCATGACCGTCGCCGAAATAGGCCATGGCTTCATCAGTGAGCAGATAACCGCTCGCGAATTCGCGCATGCTGGGCCAATCGGCATCAAGAGTGACCACCGGATAGATGGGATGCTGCACCAGTACCGGCACATCGGCCGGATTGTCGCGTAACGCCATCGTCGTTACAATAGTCAGGTTGCCGCCCGCGCTATCGCCCGAGGTGATAAGTCCGGTCACATCCAGCCCAAGCTCGGCGGGACTCGATGCGATCCAGCGGGTTGCCGCTTCGCAATCTTCGGCTGGCGCCGGGAACGGATATTCCGGTGACAAGCGATAGTCGATCGAGATTACCGGCAGGTCAAGCAACCGCGCGACTTCAGCGCAATAGGGCTCATAGGTATAAAGACTTCCGATTATAAACCCACCGCCGTGGTAGAACACCATTACTGGACCAGCGCCGCGAGACTCGCGTTTGTCATAAAGGCGGGCAGGGATCGTCCCTGCAGGGCCCGGAATGGCAATATCGCGAATAACAGCAAGTTCACCCACCGGCGCATCGGCCAAATCGCGCATTGCAGCCGTCATTGCGCGGGCGTCTGGAGCAGGCACTTCCCAAAATCTGGACCCAGGCACAGAGTTCAGAAATTGCAGGAACAAGGCCACATCGGGCCGGACATAAGGTGTGTTATCGCTCATCGCATCCTCCATTTGTGCCGTTTGATAGGACGGCCTCGTCGATGCGTCCAGCATATCCATATATAGATTTTCTAACATTGCAGTGTGCTCCGAATGGGATTAGGCGCAACCGCAATAAAGTTGCAATTTAAGACGGGCTGGAACGATGGCTACGGCATTCAAGGAAGATCACACAGGCGACCACACGCCGGTGCATAGCGACGCGGTTGTAATCCGCTTTGCCGGCGACAGCGGCGACGGGATGCAGTTGACCGGTGGGCAATTTACCTTGTCCTCGGCGCTCGCGGGAAATGACTTTGCGACATTCCCCGACTTTCCCGCAGAAATCCGCGCGCCGATTGGGACATTGTTCGGCGTTTCTGCATTCCAGATCAATTTCGGATCATCGGACATCGACACTGCGGGCGACCAGCCTGACGTGCTGGTGGCCATGAACCCTGCGGCGCTGAAGACCAATGTCGATGCCCTGCGCGAGGGAGGGTTGATCATTGCCGATACCGGCGAGTTCAACCAGCGGAATCTGGACAAAGCCAAATACGCATCCAATCCGTTTGAAGATGGCAGCCTTGCCAAATGGCAGGTGCTGGCGTTTGATATCAGCGCGCTGACTCTGGAGGCGGTCAAGCCGTTTGGCATGGGCAACAAGGATGCGCTGCGCTGCAAGAATATGTGGACGCTTGGCCTTGCGCTCTGGATGTTTGATCGCGATCGTCAGCCGATTATTGACTGGCTCAATGCCAAGTTTGCGAAAAATCAGGTTTTGGCCGACGCCAATATCGCGGCGCTGAACGCGGGTCATGCCTATGGCGAAACGGCGGAGCTTTCCGGGCCGTTGAAGCAATATCATGTCGATGCTGCGCCGGTTGAGGCGGGGGTCTATCGCACGGTGACGGGCGCCGAGTTCGATTTCCTATGGTCTGGTCGCGGGTGCACAACTTGCGGGTCTGAAGATGTTCTTCGGCGGTTATCCGATAACGCCAGCTTCGGCGATTTTGCATCATCTGAGCCGCCTGAAAGAATATGGCATCACCACATTCCAAGCCGAGGACGAAATTGCTGCGATCTGTTCGGCAATTGGCGCAAGCTATGCAGGGCAACTGGGCGTCACCAGCTCGTCCGGTCCGGGTATCGCGCTCAAAGGTGAGGCGATGGGCCTTGCGATCATGACCGAGCTGCCGCTGATTATCGTCAACAGCCAGCGCGGCGGTCCTTCGACCGGACTTCCGACCAAGACCGAGCAGTCTGACCTGTATCAAGCGGTTTACGGTCGCAATGGCGATGCGCCGATGCCAGTCATCGCGGTGCGCTCGCCGGTCGATGCGTTCGATTGCGCCATAGAGGCGGTGCGGATTGCGGTGGAATATATGACGCCAGTCATGTTGCTGACCGATGGGTATATCGCCAATGCCGCAGAGCCTTGGAAGGTGCCTGACTTATCCGAGTATAAGCCGTTTCCCGTCGAATTTCTGGAAAGCGTGCCCGATGGCGGGTTCAAACCTTATTCGCGTGACCACAAATTGAAACGTCCCTGGGTCAAGCCCGGCACGCCCGGATTGCTGCACCGCATCGGCGGGATCGAGAAAGAGGTCGACACCGGCCATATCAATTACAGCCCCGCCAACCACCAAGCGATGACCGACATCCGCTCGGCCAAAGTGAATAATGTCGCCGATAGCATCCCCGATCAGCTTGTCGAACAAGGTGGTTCAGGTGCGAAACTCGCTGTGGTCGGCTGGGGTTCGACCTATGGCCCCATCCGTCAGGCGGTCCGCCGGAAACGCGCCGAGGGCGTCGACGTCGCCCATGTCCACATCCGCCATATCTGGCCAATGCCGAAGAATATGGGTGAGTTGTTGAAGGGCTTTGATAAAATCATCGTGCCGGAAATGAACACGGGTCAGTTGAAGACGATCTTACGCGACCAGTTCCTCGTCGACGCGAAGCCGATTAACAAGGTTTCGGGTCAACCCTTTACAATCGCCGAAATCGAAGCCGCCATACAGGAGGCCTTAGCATGAACGACATGACCCCCATCAAAGCGACCACGCCCAAGGATTGGGAAACCGACCAAGAGGTTCGCTGGTGCCCCGGTTGCGGTGACTATGCGATATTGAAGGCGGTGCAGCGCACGATGCCTGAGATCGGCGGGACGCCCGAAAATACCGTGTTCATCAGCGGCATCGGCTGCTCGTCGCGTTTCCCTTATTATATGGAAACATACGGTTTCCATACCATCCACGGCCGTGCGCCTGCGGTGGCGACCGGCGTGAAGCTTGCCAATCCCGACCTTGATGTCTGGATCATCACCGGCGACGGCGATGCGCTGTCGATTGGCGGCAATCACACGATGCATTTGCTCCGTCGCAATCTTGATTGCCAGATCATGCTGTTCAACAACGAAATTTATGGCCTGACCAAGGGGCAATATTCGCCGACCAGCCGCGTGGGAACGCATAGCCCATCGACGCCTTATGGTTCGGTCGACCGGCCAGCCACGCCGTGCGCCTTTGCATTGGGTTCGGGTGCGCGGTTCGTTGCGCGAGGGTTCGACGTGTCGAAGAACCTGCCCGAAGTATTGAAGGCAGCACATGCGCATCGCGGCGCAGCATTTATCGAGATTTTTCAGAACTGTATCGTTTACAACAAGGACGTGTTCGAGGAATTTGCGATACCCAAGGGTGCCGAGGACCATCAGCTCTGGCTGCAAAACGGCTGAGCCGATGTTGTTCTCCAAGGGCACCAAGGGCATTGCGCTTGATGTCGAAACATTGAACCTGAAAGTCGTCGATGTCGTCGATGGCGACTGGAAAACGGCAGGCGTCATTGTTCACGACGTCACCAACCGGTCGGTGGCGCATATGCTGGTCGAAATGCGCTTCGGCGAATTCCCGATGGCCTTGGGCGTGCTCTACGATGACCCGCGGCCGACGTTCAACGATGCTGTGGTCGAACAGAACAGGGTAGTGAGCGAAGGTAAGGTCGCTGACCTTGGCAAGCTCCTTACCAAGGGACAGACTTGGACCGTTGAGGACGGGCACCCGGAGATTTAATCCTAGCCCAGCGATAAGACGGTATTGCAAAGCCTTGCTGGCTGCGTCAGCAATGGCGCATGGATAATTTGACACACAGCCTGGTCGGCGCGCTCATCGGGCAGATGGGGCTGAAGCGCAAGACGGGATTGGCAATGCCGACCCTGATCATCGCGGCGAATATTCCAGATATCGATGCAGTGGCCACTTTGCTCGGCGGACATCAGCATCTAGCGATACGGCGCGGGATTACGCATGGGCCAATTGCGATGGTGGTTTTGCCGCTGTTGCTGTGGGCGATTATGCTGTGGTTCGATCAATGGCAGACAAAGCGTGGGAGAAGGCCGGATAAGCGCCTGCTGGTCCATAAAGGCTGGCTGCTGGCGCTGGCCTATATCGGGTGTCTGAGCCACCCGTTGTTCGACTGGTTCAATAGCTATGGTATCCGGTTACTGGAGCCATTTTCTTCGCAATGGTTTTATGGCGATACGATTTTCATTATCGATGTTTGGTTGTGGATCGCGTTGATCGCAGGCGTCTGGATTTCTATCCGCCGCGAACGCAGAAGTGCATCAAATTGGCGTGTTCCGGCCGTTGGCAGCTTTGCGGTAATTTGCTTATATATATTCGCAAACGGCCTGATTACTGGACGCGCCGAACGGCTGACGGCAGCGGCGGTTGAGCAGAAACACAACATCAGCCCTTCGTTAGTGGTGGCCAATCCTGTGCCAGTTCAATTCTGGAAACGTGAGATGCTTTGGCGCGATAGCACCCGGTTTGGTCAAGGAGCATATAGCGCGCCGAACACGGTAAGCGTCGATGACAGTGTCGGGTTACACCAGATGGACGGCAGTCGGACCAACGCTTTGGCAAGGGGTGATGTAGATGGAAATGCCTATCTTTTCTGGTCGCGGATGCCCCTCGTCCAGATAATCGGCGACGGTGCTGACAAAAAACTGAACATATCAGACCAGCGTTTCGGCAATCCGATGGTCAGTGACCGCTTTACAGTCTCCGTACCGGACGGTGGTAATAGCGAATGACCGCTCCAGTTCTCCTCTGGCTACGCCGCGATTTGCGGCTTGCCGACCAGCCCGCATTGGCGGCGGCGGTTGCAAGCGGCGCGCCGGTTATTCCCGTTTTCATCCTCGACAACGACACACCCAAACATCGCAAGATGGGCGGTGCTTCGCGGTGGTGGCTGCATCATAGCCTAAATTCGCTCGATGTTGATTTGCGCGCACTTGGTTCGCGGTTGATCTTGCGGGCGGGCAAGTCGGACGAGATATTGAGCGCGCTTGCCGAGGAAACCGGGGCGTCGGCCATCCACTGCATCCGCCACTATGAGCCATGGTGGCGCAATGCCGAAAAGGCTGTGGCAAAGGGATTGCCCCAACGCTGCGAGTTCGTTTGCCATGACGGCAATTATCTACTGCCACCGGGAAGCGTGACCACCGGCAGCGGCGGGCAGTATAAGATTTACACGCCTTTCATGCGCGCGCTTTGGCAGCATATGCCGCCGCATCACCCATTGTCCGCGCCGAAGAAGATCGCTGCGCCGGACAAATGGCCAAACAGCGACACGCTTGCAGACTGGAAATTGCTGCCGACCAAACCCGATTGGGCGGCCGGTATGAAGGATATGTGGTCACCGGGCGAAGCAGGTGCGAACACGCGGCTTGCGGCATTTGCTGACAAGGCAAAATATTACGACGAGAAGCGCAATCTGCCATCGGTTGAAGGGTCATCATTCCTCTCTCCGCACCTGCATTTTGGCGAGATTTCGCCCGCCACTTGCTGGCACGCGACGATGCAGGCCGGCGGGTCGGTCGATGTGTTTCTAAAGGAACTGGTCTGGCGCGATTATGCGCAAAATGTGATTTGCCAGTTTCCCGAATATGGTGGCAAGAATGCGCGCGCCGCTTTCGATAAACTTCCTTGGCGCGATATGTCCGATCCGGCAGTTAAGGCCGATTTTGTCGCTTGGACTAAAGGACGTACCGGCTACCCCATCGTCGATGCCGGGATGCGGCAGCTTTGGGCGACTGGGTGGATGCACAATCGTGTGCGGATGATCGCGGCGTCGTTCCTGATCAAGCATCTGATGATCGACTGGCGCGAGGGCGAGCGGTGGTTCTGGGATACGCTCGTCGATGCCGATTATGGCAGCAACAGCGTCAACTGGCAGTGGACAGCAGGAACCGGCGTCGATAGCAATATGTTTGTGCGCATCATGGCGCCATTATCACAGTCTGAGAAGTTTGATGCCGCGCGCTATATCCGCGAATGGGTACCCGAGCTCACTGATTTGCGGGAGCCTTATATCCATGATCCCGAAGAACATGGGGTCCGGCCCAAAAACTATCCGCGCAAGATTATCGGCCACAAAGCAGCCCGCGAGCGGGCGTTGAAAGCGCATGAGGCGGTGAAGGGTTAGCCCTCGACGACTAGCCGGTGGGCAGTGTCAAACTCGCTTGCCAGCAACGCGCAAATGGCGTCCGCCACAACCGACGGCTCTTTAACCGTCGCCGGGTCTTCGCCGGGATAAGCCGAAGCGCGCATCTTGGTCCGGGTGCGGCCAGGATCGACAATCGCGGTGCGGACTGCGGAGAGGTTTTTGACTTCCTCGCCATAGCTGGACACCAACGCTTCTAGCGCCGCTTTGGACGCGCCATACGCACCCCAGAACGCGCGCGGTGCCGCCCCGACCGACGAGGTGAGGGCGACCAGACGCCCGGCATCGCTTTTGCGCAGCAACCCATCGAAAGATGCGATCAGCACCTGCTGCGCCGTTACATTCAGCGTAAACAGCCGCGCAAATTCCGCGCCGTCTATGGCAGGCACGGGTGCGAGCGTGCCGAGCATCGCCGCGTTCAAAACCATTATGTCGAGTTTGCCCCAGCGTTCGGTCACCGCTGCTGCCAGCCGGGATATGCTGTCGCCATCGGTCAGGTCGAGTGGAGCAATCGTCGCCGATCCGCCGGCTGCGAAGATCGCATCCTCGACCACTTCCAAATCCTTGGCTGTCCGCGCGGTGAGGATGACATGCGCGCCCTGTGCTGCCAACGCCTGCGCCGTTGCCGCACCAATGCCGCGACTTGCACCTGTTACCAGTGCAATCTTGCCTTCAAAAGCCTTTGTCATTGTTCAGGCAAGCTTCCGTTCGCTCAGCATAATCAGCTGGTCTGTTTCCTGCTCTTCATGGTCCGTCAGACTGGTCGGATAATCGCCAGTGAAACAGGCATCGCAATATTGCGGTTTGCCGCCATCGCGCGCTTCTTCGCCAAGCGCACGATACAGACCATCGATGGACAGGAAGGCAAGGCTGTCGGCCTGAATGAATGCGCGCATTTCTTCGACATCCATCCGGCTGGCGAGCAGCTTTGATCGTTCGGGCGTGTCAACGCCATAAAAGCAGCTGTTCATCGTTGGCGGGCTGGCGATGCGCATATGGACTTCGGCGGCACCTGCCTCGCGCATCATCTGCACAATTTTCAAGCTGGTCGTACCGCGCACGATAGAATCGTCGATCAGGACGATTTTTTTGCCTGCGACCAGATTGCGGTTTGCGTTGTGCTTTAGCTTTACGCCCAAATGGCGGACGCCATCGCCGGGCTGGATGAAGGTACGACCGACATAATGTGAACGGATGATACCGAGCTCGAACGGGATTTTAGCAGCCTCGGCATAACCGATGGCTGCCGGCGTTCCGCTGTCGGGCACCGGAATCACATAATCGACATCGACCCCGTTTTCACGCGCGAGTTCGGCGCCGATAGCCTTGCGGACCGAATAGACGCTGATCCCCTCGACAATCGAGTCGGGGCGCGAGAAATAAACATGTTCGAAGATGCACGGGCGTTGCGATACGCGGATGAAAGGCTTGTGCGAGGTAATTTCGCTACCTCGGACTACAACCAGTTCGCCGGGTTCGACCGAGCGAATGAATTCGGCACCAACGATATCGAGCGCAACGGTTTCTGAAGCGAATATCACCGATTCGCCCAACTTGCCCATCACCAGCGGGCGAATACCCAGCGGGTCGCGGCACGCAATCATGCCCTCGGTCGTCAGACAGATAAGCGAATAAGCACCCTCGACGCGTTTCAGTGCGTCAATCAGGCGGTCGAGCAGCGTGCGATATCCCGATGTCGCGACCAGATGGATGATTACCTCGGTATCGGAGGTCGACTGGAATATGGAGCCCCGCCGCACCAAATCGCGGCGAACGGTCATCGCGTTCGAGATATTGCCATTGTGCGCGATAGCAAATCCGCCGGTGGCCAGATCGGCATAAAGCGGCTGCACATTACGCAGCGAAGTTTCACCTGTTGTCGAATAACGCACATGGCCGACCGCGCTACGTCCGACCAGACCGCCTATAATTTCTTCGCGGTCAAAATTTCCGGCGACATGACCCATAGCGCGATGGGTATGGAAATCATGGTCGTCATAGCTGGTAATACCGGCGGCTTCCTGCCCCCGATGCTGAAGCGCATGGAGGCCAAGCGCGACCATTGCTGATGCATCTTCGGTGTCGTAGACACCAAAAATTCCGCACTCTTCGCGTAATTTGTCCCCATCTAAATCGGAGGAGTCAAAGGGGTCGGTGGTCAGCATTTATCGAATCCCGCTGCGCTTCGTTGGCTGGCATATAGGCATCATCGCCTCAATTGTCTTCCCTGTTGTCGTCGATCTGTAACAAAGAAAATGTTGGCGGGCGATTTGAGCATGGGTTAGGCCATGTTTATGACGGATAAACGCGAGACGGGCCTGGCGCTCGACCCTAAATTTGATGCCAGCGGGCTGATTACCGCGGTGGTGACGGACGCTGCGGACGGCGCGGTGCTAATGGTCGGACATATGAATGCCGAGGCGCTGGCAAAAAGCCAGGAAACTGGCACCGCCGTGTTCTTCTCTCGGAGCAGGCAACGGCTATGGCAAAAGGGCGAGAGCAGCGGGCATTTCCTGCAGATCGTCGAAATGCGGATCGATTGCGACCAGGACGCGATTTGGGTGATTGCAGAACCCAAGGGCCCGACCTGCCACACTAATGCGCGCAGTTGTTTTTATCGCCGGATCACCGATGAGGGGCTCGAACGGGTTTGAAACAAGGGGCTGCCTTTGCCGGGATAATGCTCTTGCTTGCTGCATGTGGGGAAAACGCGCCCGCCATTGTGGGCGGCGGTTCCAATGCTGGCTCGGCGCTTGATGAACAGGCGGTTGCCACCGGAATAATGCCCGACCCCAATGAAGTCGAATTTGCCGGACGATTCGAGACGCGCAGCGAGCTCGGTACCGATAAATTTTGCGCAGTCGGTAATGGTTCGAAGCAGTTCGATATAGGCTTTATTGCAGTGTTCGGACCCGAAAGTAAGTGCGAGGGCAAAGGCACGGCATCGGTCGATGGCGAAAAAGTGCGTGTTTCCTTGAATGGCAAGGGGAGCTGCACTTTCGATGCACGCTACGACGGGATCGAATTGCGCTTTCCCGGTTCTGTCGAAAGCGGTTGCGCGACCTATTGTTCCGAAAGGGCAAGCCTTTCAGGGACGCATTATTTCATGGTTCAACCCGGTGATGATGCTGCGCGCAGCACGCTTGGCCGGGAAATCGAACGGCTTTGTGATTAACGCGGTACGGCGATGCAGGCCTGACCGGTTGCCTTTAACTTTGTACAGATAGCTTCAGCTGACGCCTTGCTGGCAAACGGGCCTGCCTGAAGCCGCGTGACATTTCCTGCAGCTTTTAGATAAGGCTGTAGCGATGCCATATCTGCATTCTTGCTTTCCAATGACGCCCAGAGCTTTTTCGCATTCGCCTCTTCGCCAAATGCGCCAAGCTGGATGCGCCACGCACCATCGGTCGCTGCAGCTTTGACCGGCGTTGGCTTGGCCGGGGCTGGCTTTGCGGGCGCCGGTTTGGCTGGAGCAACCTTAATTGGCGGCGTGCTGCGAGCCGGTTCGCCAGCAATCGGTATATTTGAAGGAAAACCCGGTGTCGTGGACGGCGGTATCTGCGATGGCGGGACCGTCACTGGCTTTGCCGACTTGGGCGGCGGGGCTGTGTTGATAGGGAAGCCAGCCACCTGAGCAGTGCGGGCGCGGTCTGCGCGCTGTTCCAGCTCGCCCGCTAACACGGTCGCCGCCTGCCGCTGCTCCAGCGGAACATATTGATCCATTTGCGCAAGACTGCGCGAAGCAGGCGCCATTCCGGCGGAGGACGCGCGCGTCATCAGCGCATATGCGCGCACCCAATCTTTTTCGATATGGGCACCGTTGAACAACTCAGTCGCCAAAAGATATTGCGCGCGCGGGTCGCCGCGATCAGCCGAAGTTTTCAGATAAGGTAGCGATTCCGGAATTTTGCCCTGATAATGCAAAAGATGGCCATAGCTATCGGCGGCTTGCAAATGTCCCTGGGCAGCAGCCTTTTTATACCATTCCAACGCAATATTGAGATCGGCTTTGACGCCACGCCCCATCTTGTAGGCCTGCCCCACGTTGAACTGAGCATCGGCATCGCCCTTAAGCGCCGGTTCGCGCCATTGCTTGACCGCCGCTTCATATTCGCCGCGGCTCCACGCATCGACACCTGCCTTGACGTCAGCGGCGGCAGGCGCAGTGGATAGTAAAAGCGCAAACGCGGCTAATGCTACTTTAGAAATTTGCGACGCGACTGCCATTTTCTTACTCCATTTCCAGACATAACGCGATTAGCACTGTAGAAACTGAAATTTGGTAAACATTTGGGCTTAATAGCTTAACCAGTGCTAGCCGCCAAACCATAAGCGTTTTTGCGGCTTTGTGCATTAAGGATTACCGCGGTCTGCCGAAATTGATGGCCGTGAATTCGGGGGCAGCGTTAACGGATTTTTAGCCCTGTTCTGTCACATCCCCATTTGAAACATTTGCAAAGGGGAATGATGTGAGGGTACTCGCATTAGCATCACAGAAGGGCGGATCGGGCAAAACCACTCTTTCTGGCCATTTGGCAGTTCAGGCACAGCTTGCTGGGGCAGGACCTGTCGTACTGATTGATATCGATCCGCAAGGCTCGCTTGCCGACTGGTGGAACGAACGCGAAGCAGAGCTTCCGGCCTTTGCGCAGACGACCGTGGCCCGGCTGGCCTCTGATTTGGCGGTATTGCGCCAGCAGGGCTTCAAACTGGCCGTTATCGACACCCCGCCTGCCATTACCATGGCAATCCAGAGCGTGATTTCGGTATCCGAACTTATCGTTGTGCCGACCCGCCCAAGTCCGCACGATTTGCGTGCCGTAGGCGCAACTGTCGACCTTTGCGAACGTGCTGGAAAACCGCTGATCTTCGTGGTCAACGCGGCAACCCCGAAAGCAAAAATTACCTCCGAAGCCGCTGTCGCCCTTTCACAGCATGGCACCGTTGCACCGATTACGCTGCATCATCGCACCGATTTTGCTGCATCGATGATCGACGGCCGCACCGTGATGGAAATCGACCCCAATGGCCGTTCAAGCCAAGAAGTCATCCAGCTTTGGGCTTATATTTCGGATCGGCTTGAGAAGAATTTCCGCCGCACTGTTTTCAGTGCCCCTGCAGCGGCCAACCCTCAGGTTGCCGCCGCACGACCAATGGGTGGCTTCGGTCGCCGGGTCGTAGGTTGAGCGCTGGAAGGGGGCAAGAAAATGGGTGAACCTAAACCAATCGCATCGCTTTCCGGCATATTGCTGGCCCGCAAAGGCTTGGCCCGTCCGGCCATGCGACGTCCGTCGATGCTCGGCAGCAACGGCAATGCGGCAGCCTTGGCACAGGATGATTTGGGCTGGAATGATATGGGCTACGACGTAGATCCCGATCCCAATACGCCAATGGATTATGAACATGGCTTTCATGGTCAGAATCCGCTCGCTGGCGCTGTACCCGAGGTAAAGCATCAGCAAGACCGGATCGCGCAGCAGTTTGAATCGGCAACCGAAGTTGGCTTTGAAAGCCTGACTGGTGCCGATCCAGAGGTTGAACCTGCAATGACCGTTGTTACTGTGACGCCCGAACCGCCGGTGAAGCCGATTTCCCGTCGCGGCAACACAGACGCGCCGCGGTCGCGGGCTCGTTCAAAGCCTGGCCTAAAGGAAAAAGCAGCCTTCACGTTGCGGCTGGATGGCGAACGCCATCTGAAGCTTAGACTCGCGTGCGCTGTCCGTCATCAGTCCGCGCAAGCCCTTGTAACCGATGCACTCGACGCATTTCTAGAATCCATGCCGGAAATCGCGCATCTCGCAGCGAATATTCCGACGCAGAAACATTGAAGCCTGAGTTTGAGCTTTTTTTGAGGTGATGCCATGAATAGCAAATTTGTTGTAAAGCTCGCATTGTCGACCGCTTTTGTCGCGGTCCCGGCAATGACTGCGTCCACTGCCGGATTTGGCAGCACAGACAAGGTATCCGCCAAAAAAGCAGGACCGGAAAAGGCATATGCTTGGGCGAAAAAGGCCGAGCAGGCTTTGGCCAAGGGCAAATCCGACCGTGCACTGACCTTTGCAGAGTTGGCCGTCGAAGCCGATATGCAAAATCGCGATTATCGCGGGCTGCTGGCACGCATCTACATGTCGCAGGGCCGTTTCGTATCTGCGGAGCGCACCTTGATGGACGTGATGGACCTGGGGCAGGTCGACCCGCGGACCGTAATCAGCCTTGCACTCAGCCGGATTGCCCAAAGCAATGTTGATTCAGCCGTATCGCTGGTCGAAGCCAACCGTGCAATCGTTCCCGTCAGCGACTATGGCCTGACACTGGCGCTGGCCGGGCGCTCAGGTGATGCAATTAGCATTTTGACCGATGCAATCCGGACCGACAACGCTTCCGCACGTACCCGGCAGAATTTGGCGTTGGCTTATGCGCTCGATGGCCGCTGGCGCGACGCACGCATCATGGCATCGCAAGACATGGCCCAGGACAGCGTCAACGAACGCATTGCAGAATGGGCGCAGTTCGCTCGTCCGCAAGCATATACATTGCGCGTTGCCGGTCTGCTTAAGATTGTTCCGAATATGTCGGACACGGGTCAGCCAGTCCGTCTTGCACTGAATTCGGTCACGCCCGCTGGTTTGGCACAAGCTGAAGTGCCAGCTGCTCCTTTAGAGTTTTCTGCACAGGAGCCAGCGGTCGAACTTGCAGCCGTTGGGCCCGCACCGGTTACAGACAGTGCGGGATTTGCAGCCGTTGAAACCGATGTTCAGGTTGCAGCGCCAGTTGCAATTGCCGTCGCAGCCGAAGCGCCATTAATCAAGGCGCCCGAAGGCCCAGCAAAATCCGCAACCTCAATTGCACCAGTGAAGCTTGCGTTGGCTGATGTTCCTGCATCCAATGTCAGTGCAGTGTCCGGAACGCATATCGTGCAGTTGGGCGCCTTCTCGAATACCGCGAACGCTCAGGCTGCATGGAGCAAATATAGCAAGCGTTATGGCGTGCTTAACGGTTACAATTCGGCAAGCTCGACGGTGACCGTCAATGGTAAGACCCTGATCCGTCTGGCCGCGATGGGCTTTGGGAACGCATCTTCAGCCAATTCGGCATGCAGGCAGATCAAGGCCAGCGGTGGCGTTTGTCTTGTACGCAATATCAGCGGCGAACGGCCAGTACGCATGGCCAGCAATCAAGGCCGTCGTATCGCTGCTCGCTAATCAGGCTAAAAAAGTTGCTAAGGGGCGGCGGTCTAAATGACTTTGCCGCCCTTTAACATATGACGAACGCGGCCTTGAGCGGGTAGCTTGTCAAACGGCGTATTGCCGGCAAGCGCGGCCATGCGGCTACCGTCCACTTGCCAGGGTGCATCTGGGTCGATCAGTATAAGGTCGGCCTCGCAGCCTTCGGCAATACGTCCGGCATTAAGACCCAATATTTTTGCAGGATTGGTCGAAAGCAGTTCAAAAAGCCGTCCGGTCGAAATTGTGCCATCTCGGACAAGGTTCAGCGAAAGTGCGAGCAAGGTTTCGGCGCCAGCCATACCCGGCGCTGCCTCTGAAAAGGGCAGGCGTTTGTCCTCTGGTCCGCGGGGGTCGTGGCCCGAAGCAATAACATCGACAGTACCATCGGCGACCGCGGTGATACACGCCAAACGGTCCGCTTCGCTGCGGAGCGGCGGCGAAAGTCTGGCAAAGGTGCGGAAATCGGACATCGCGTTATCCGACAGGAAAAGGTGTCCCGGAGTAATCCCGCAGCTGATGCGCAGGCCTTTGGCTTTGCCTGCGCGAATTAGGTCGAGGCTGCGTGCGGTTGTGACCTGCCGAAAATGAACATGCGCGCCGCTTTCTTCGGCCAGCATCAGGTCGCGGGCGATGGCCAGCAACTCGGTCATTGGTGACGCGCTCGAAAGGCCAAGCAATGTTGCCGTCTCGCCTTCGGTTGCGACTGCGTTTCCAGCGAGCCCAGCATCTTCGCTGTGCACAATCACAGGCAGGTCAAGCGCTGCACAATAGCGCATGATCCGAAGCATGATGCCGCTGTCGGCGATCCATTTGCGTCCGGTTGCAACGCCAACGGCACCAGCCTCTTTCATCAGCGCAATTTCCGCCATTTGGAGGCCGCCCAGCCCTTGCGTTGCCGCCGCCAGTGGGTGCACCCAAAGGTCTGGCTTGCCCTTTAGGGCGGCATAGCGGACGGTAGCGGGGTCATCGTGCACCGGTGACTGGTCGGGCATCAGTGCGGCTCGAGTGATGCCGCCGAATCGGAAGGCAGGTTTGTCGGTTTTGAATACGCCGAGATCGATGATTCCGGGAGCAACAATAAGACCGCTTGCATCGAGTTGTTCGGCAAGCGGCGCGGCCTTGCCGACCGAGGCGATTGTGCCCTCTTCGACATGCAGATGCAGCGCCTCGGCTTTGTCATTGCCCGGCACTATGGCGTGGCCGCCAACGATACTAATACCGGTCATGCCCAGCCCTCCACGCGGCGCGCACGCCTCGTCAATATGTCGAGGCAGGCCATCCGGACCGCGACGCCCATTTCGACTTGCTCGGTAATCGCTGAGCGTTCGACATGGTCAGCGATGTTGCTGGCAATCTCGACGCCGCGGTTCATCGGTCCCGGGTGCATGACCAAAGCATCGGGTTTGGCGAGCATTAACCGCCGTTCGTCGAGACCGTAGAGATGAAAATATTCGCGTGGGCTTGGGATAAAATCGCCCTGCATCCGCTCACTTTGCAGGCGAAGCATCATCACGACGTCGGCGCCATCGAGTGCCAAATCGAAATTGCTATATGGCTTTGCACCAAATGCCTCGATACCGGCGGGCATAAGGGCAGGGGGAGCGACAACGCGGACCTCGGCCCCGAGTGATTTCAGGCAGAACAGATTGGACCGGGCGACCCGGCTGTGCAGCACATCCCCGCATATGACGACCGTTTGCCCTTCGATACTTCCCCGTCGGCGGAAGATGGTGAGCGCATCGAGCAATGCCTGTGTGGGATGTTCATGGCTGCCGTCGCCAGCGTTCAGAACGGGACAATCGACCTTGCTCGAAATCAGCTGCACCGCGCCCGAACTGGCATGCCGGATGACAATCGCATCGGCGCGCATCGCGTTCAGCGTCATCGCCGTGTCGATCAGTGTTTCGCCCTTTTTGACGCTCGATTGTGCGGCGTGCATGTTGACAACATCCGCGCCGAGCCGCTTTCCGGCGATCTCGAACGACAGCAATGTGCGTGTCGAATTTTCAAAAAACGCGTTGATGATGGTCAGGCCTGACAGCCGATCATCATGCTTTGCTGCACCCGACCGGTTCAGCGCCACCCATTGCTGCGCCTCTTTGAGGATGTAGAGAATTTCCCATTTCTGGAGACCGGCGATACCAAGCAGATGCTTGTGCGGAAAGGCGTCCGACCCGCTTGGAAAGCTGTCGGCTGCGAAAGGCTGTGTCCATGTCATTAAAGCGATGCCCTTAGAGTGAAAGGGCCAACAACTCAAGTGCCTTGGACTAACCGCTCGTCAACGCATCAATCGCGCCTTGCAAGATAAACGCCGCCGCGCCGCTATCGATTTTTTCGGCGCGCTTGGCGCGGCTCATATCGGCGGCGATCATCTCGCGCTCGATAGCCTGCGTTGACCAACGTTCGTCGCGGAGCAGAATCGGCAGACCGAGATCTTCGATGTTACGCGCGAAAGCACGGCTTGACTGGCTGCGCGGACTTTCGCTGCCGTCCATGTTCAGCGGCAGGCCTACGACGATGCCTTTGGTCGGTCGGGTGGCGATGGCCGCTACCAACGCGGCCTTGTCTTTCGTGAACTTGCTTCGTTTGATGAGATCTGCCGGCGAGGCAAAGGTCCAGCCCGCGTCGCAAAAGGCAGTGCCGATGGTTTTGCTGCCGACATCGAGACCGATAAGTACGCCACCGTCCGGCAACGCATCGCGGAAATCGGCAACGGCTTCAAAGATCATCTGGCGAGGTACTTCTGCGTCCGCCAAAGAGCATCCGCGCGGACGTTGGCCCAGAAAAGCGGGTAATCATACACATGATAGTTGTTACCCGGCAAAGTATACGGCCCCATATCCACTGGATCGCCGATCAGCAGGAAGCCCTTGTCATCGCACCGTGCAGGGACGGTTTCGGGAATAAGTTCGCCGGTGCTCATGTCGCCTGATGGTTTGAGCGTGCCGAGATTGGCCGTTGCGGGCGCGTCCGCCTCTGCGCCGCCGTTGAGTGGGTTGGTGCACAGGATAGGCGTGTCCTTGCGCGATTCGCCGTTAAAGCCTGTAGTCGCGCCATAAAGTTCAAGAATTTTCCCGTAGCGCGCCGGTTCTGCATAGCTTTCCCAACTCATGACACAGCCGGTCATGTCGGGCGAGTTGCATGCGGGAAGGCCCATTTCCGGTAGGTCAGTTAAGGTGGAAACCGGCCAGCCCACGACATAAGCGGCGACAATCCGCTTAGATATTGGTTTTCCGGCGATCCGGTCTTTTAAAAGATGCGTCAGGTGAAGCGCACCCTGGCTGTGTCCTGCCAGTATAATGGGGCGGTCTTTCTGTACATTTTTGACGAAGTGATCGAAGGCCAAAAGAACGTCCTGATAAGCATCGTTTAACGCCGATGCGCCTTCTGGCTTGGCCGTCAGGAACGCGAAGATACCGGCCTGGCGGTAACGCGGTGCCCAGACTTCCCCCGATGCAGCAAAAGGTGTTGCCAGTCCGCGCAGGAACAAGCGTGCGCGGTCCTGCGATTCCTGATCGTCCAGCGGCGCATTCCAGTGCGTACGCGCCATGAAGGAGGTGGGATGAATAAAGAAGATTGCTGCGGATCCGGGCACTTCATTTTTCTGCGCACCAATGGGCTCCCACAAAGTTGGGTTATTGTCCTTCTGCCCCCCGCGCGAAAACCACATTTTGGGGTCGTCATAGACGTTTGTCGCTAACGCGGTCTGCTTTTCGAATTTTACCGTCGGTTCGAGCTGGCCGATGGCAAAATCGGTTAGCTCGTCCTGATAGATACTGAAGACAAAACCGCCCGCGATGACCAAAACGATCAGGCTGGCGAACAGATAGAGAAATTTGCGAACCAAGTTTTCAACCTCGAATTTTCTGCGCATTTAGATGATTTGCCAAAAATAGCACCGCAATTTTGAATATGGCCTGACAATCTGGGCTTTTCCCGTTGAAGCGAGGCATAGGCGATGCTAGCGGCGGCGCTATGTCTGTAGATAAAGATACCGTGAACAAAATCGCACGGCTTTCGCGCATCGCGATCAGCGATGCAGAGGCCGACAAAATGGTCGGCGAACTCAATGGCATCCTCGAATGGGTCGAGCAGTTGGGCGAGGTCGATTGCACCGGCGTCGAGCCGATGACCGCCGTTATTCCCAACAAGCTGCGCCTGCGTGACGATGTCGTTACCGACGGCGACGTGCGCGACAAGGTTCTGGCCAATGCGCCCGCCCGCGAAGGCAGCTTCTTTGGCGTGCCGAAGGTGATTGAATAATGACCGATTTTTCTAGACTGGGCGTGGCCGCCATCCGTGATGGCGTGGCGAAGGGCGAATTCAAGGCGGTGGAAGTTGCCGAAGCCCTCAATACGCGGGTGGCTGCGGCAAAGGCGTTAAATGCCTTTATCATTGAAACGCCGGAGAAGGCGATTGAGGCAGCGCAAGCCGTCGACGCCGACCGTGCGGCTGGCAAGTCGCTCGGCAAGATGGCAGGTGTGCCGATTGGCATGAAGGATCTGTTCTGCACCGAAGGCGTGCAGACGACTGCGGCCAGTCATATCCTCGAAGGCTTTGTCCCGACCTATGAGTTCGACCGTGTCCGCGAACCTGTGGAAGGCCGGGGCAGGGATGCTCGGCAAGCTCAATATGGACCAGTTCGCGATGGGCTCGTCGAACGAGACCAGCTATTTCGGCAATGTGATTTCGCCTTGGCGGCGGAGTGACGGCAGCAATGCGGCGTTGGCTCCGGGCGGATCTTCGGGTGGCTCGTCGTCGGCAATTGCGGCGCGCCTTTGTCCGGCCGCGACCGGCACCGATACCGGCGGCTCGATCCGCCAGCCTGCGGCGTTTGTGGGCATTAGCGGTATCAAGCCAACTTACGGTCGCTGCTCGCGCTGGGGCGTAGTGGCGTTTGCCTCGTCGCTCGATCAGGCGGGGCCGATGGCGCGTGATGTGCGCGACTGCGCGATCATGCTTGAGGCAATGGCGGGTTTTGACCCGAAAGACTCGACTTCGCTCGACCTGCCTGTGCCCAATTGGGAGGCTGGCCTGAACAGCGACCTGCGCGGCAAAAAAATCGGCATCCCTAAGGAATACCGCCTCGACGGTATCGACGAAGACATCGCCAAAATGTGGGACAATGGCATCGCGTGGCTGAAAGATGCAGGCGCTGAAATCGTCGACATCAGTCTGCCGCACACCAAATATGCGCTGCCCGCTTATTACATCATCGCGCCTGCCGAAGCATCGTCGAACCTCGCACGCTATGACGGCGTGCGCTACGGTCTGCGCGACTTGCCAGAAGGCGCTGGCCTGCAAGACATGTATGCCGCGACCCGTGCCGCCGGTTTCGGCGAAGAAGTCCGCCGCCGCATCATGATCGGTACCTATGTGTTGAGCGCCGGTTTCTACGACGCCTATTACACGCAGGCGCAGAAGGTCCGCGCCTTGATCGCTCGCGATTTCGAAAGCGCATGGGCAAGCTGCGACCTCATCCTCGCACCAACCGCCCCAAGCGCGGCATTCGGCCTTGGAGAGAAGACCAGCGATCCGTTGTCGATGTACCTCAACGACGTCTTCGCGGTGCCAGCCTCGCTGGCAGGCCTGCCAGCCATGTCGGTCCCCGGCGGCCTCAGCAAAGACGGCCTGCCATTGGGCCTGCAGATCATCGGCAAAGCGCTCGACGAACAGGCCGTGCTCAATGCGGGCCTCGCCATCGAGCAGCGTTCAGGATTTACGGCGGAAGCCGGAGAGTGGTGGTAATATGAGCGAATACCGCATCCAAGGAAATACCGGAGAGTGGGAGGTCGTGATCGGCCTTGAGGTCCATGCGCAGGTGACAAGTGAGTCCAAGCTATTTTCCGGTTCGTCGACCGGCTTTGGTGCCGAGCCGAACAGCCATGTCTCCCTCGTCGACGCAGCCATGCCAGGGATGCTCCCTGTGCCGAACCGCGAATGCCTGCGTCAGGCGGTGCGCACCGGCATGGCGATCAATGCGCAGATCAATCGCTGGTCGCGGTTTGACCGGAAGAATTATTTCTACGCCGATTTGCCGCAGGGCTATCAGATTTCGCAGTTGTACCACCCGATTGTCGGCGAGGGTGAAATCGAGGTCACGCTTAACGAAAAAGACCCCGACAGCGCGGTCAAGAAAATCGGCATCGAGCGAATCCACGTCGAGCAGGATGCAGGCAAGCTGATGCATGACCAGCATCCGACGATGTCCTTCGTCGATCTCAACCGGTCGGGTGTGGCGCTGATGGAAATCGTCTCGCGCCCCGACATGCGCAGCCCGCAAGAGGCGGGCGCCTATGTCAAGAAACTGCGCTCGATCCTGCGCTATGTCGGCTCGTGCGACGGCAATATGGAGCAAGGCTCGATGCGCGCCGACGTCAATGTCTCGGTCCGCAAGCCGGGCGGTGAACTTGGCACGCGGACCGAGACCAAGAATGTGAACTCGATCCGCTTCATGATGCAGGCCATTGAATATGAGGCGCAGCGTCAGGTTGACCTGATCGAAAATGGCGGCGCGGTGGTTCAGGAAACGCGGCTGTTCGACCCCAATAAAATGGAAACGCGGTCGATGCGCTCGAAAGAAGACGCGCATGACTACCGCTATTTTCCCGACCCCGATTTGCTGCCGGTGGAACTCAACGACGCGTTTATCGAGGAATGCCGCGCGAGCTTACCCGAACTGCCCGACGCCAAGCGCGCGCGCTACGAAGCAATGGGACTCACCGCCTACAACGCCGCCGTTCTGACCGCAGAGGCTGAAACCGCGTTCTGGTTCGAGGATTTGCTGGCAGAGGGCGTGGATGCAAAGCAAGGGTCGAACTGGCTGATGTCCGAATTGTTCGGCGCGCTTAACAAGCTCGGCAAGACGCTCGATGAAAGCCCGGTAAACCCTAAGCAAGCCGCTGAACTGCTCGGCCTCGTCGCCGATGGCACGATTTCGGGCAGCATCGCCAAGCAGGTCTTCGAAATCATGCTCGAAACGGGGCAGGGCGCCGCCGCGATTGTCGAGGAAAAGGGCCTCAAGCAAACCAGCGACACCGGCGCCATCGAAGCCGAAATCGCCAAGATCATGGCCGCCAACGAAGACAAGGTCGCCGAATATCGCGGCGGCAAGGATAAGCTTTTCGGCTTCTTCGTCGGGCAGACGATGAAAGCGATGCAGGGCAAGGCCAACCCGCAGGTGATCAATGATTTGCTGAAGAAGATGCTAGGCTAAATTCAGCGCTGGCGACGGAGCGAAACGAAGCGCCGCTTCCCCCTTGCTCCGTCGCGGCTTTCCCGTTAGAGGCTCCCGTCGTTTGTGAAACGGCAGCTTTTCGTAAGCGGGCGTGGCGGAATTGGTAGACGCACCAGATTTAGGTTCTGGCATCGCAAGGTGTGGGGGTTCGAGTCCCTTCGCCCGCACCACGAAATAGGCTATAGTGCCGGCTGTCGTTGAACCCGAAAGCCATTTAACAGTTTAAGGTGGGCCAATCGCCCCGCCTGCCAGAGTGAGAAGATATTATGCAAACCGTCGAGACACAGAATGAAGGCCTGAAGCGCGCATATCGGATGACGATTACCGCGAAAGACGTCGAATCGCGCATCGATGCCGAGGTGAAGAAAATCGCCCCGCAAGTGCGGATGCCCGGTTTCCGCCCCGGCAAGGTTCCGGCCAATCTGGTCAAGAAAATGCACAAGGATTCGTTGCTGCAGGACGCGCTGAACAGCTCGATTCAGGACGGCGTGCAAAAGGCGATTGCCGACAACAAGTTGCGGCCTGCGACCCAGCCGCATGTGCATCTCGACAATGACTATGCGCCCGGCAAAGACGCGGTGGTCGACTTCCATCTCGAAATCCTGCCTGCAATTGCAGCGCCTGCGATTGACGGTATCACGCTGGAGCGCCTGACGGTTGAAGTCAGCGACGCGCAGGTCGACGAATCGATCCTGAAACTGGCTGCGGGCCAGAAGAGCTTTGAAGCCGCCGACAAGAAATATGCCGCGAAAATGGGCGACAGCGTTGTCATCGATTTCGAAGGCAAGGTCGATGGCGTGCCGTTCGAAGGCGGCAAGGGCGAAGGCATGGCAGTCGAGCTCGGTTCCGGTCAGCTCATCCCCGGCTTTGAAGACCAACTCGTTGGCGTGAAAGCCAATGACGAGAAACTCATCAACGTGACCTTCCCCGAAGATTACAATGCCGAAAACCTCAAAGGCAAGGCAGCGACCTTCGACATCGTTGTCAACGAAGTCCGCAAGCCCGTCGAAGCGAAAGCCGACGACAATCTTGCCAAGATGTTTGGTCTTGAAGGCATCGACAAGCTGCGCGAACTGATGAAGGTTCAGGTTGAGCAGGAACATAACGGCCTGACCCGCACCTATATGAAGCGTCAGCTGCTCGACCAGCTTGCTGCTGACCATGATTTCGATGTTCCGCCATCGATGGTCGAAGCCGAATTCGAACAGATCTGGGCGCAGCTCGAGCAGGAAGCGGCTCGCGAGGATGACCCCGAAGCGGCCAAGAAGGAAATGGAAGCCGAGCGCGAAGAGTATCGCGATATCGCCGTCCGCCGCGTGCGTTTGGGCCTGTTGCTCTCCGAAATCGGTCAGGCAAATGGCGTTGAAGTCAGCCAACAGGAAATGAACATGCTGGTGCAGCAAGCTGCGCAGCAATATCGCCCTGAAGACCGTCAGCGTTTCGTGCAATATCTGCAAGAAAACCCGATGGCAGCCGCTCAGCTTCGTGCACCGATGTTTGAGGACAAGGTTGTAGACTTCCTGTTCGACAAGGCCACTGTCACCGACCGCGCTGTAACCAAGGAAGAACTGGAAGCGGCGATCGAGGCCGAACCAGACGCCAAGCCTGCGGCGAAGAAGAAGGCGCCTGCCAAGAAGGCTGCTGTTGCGAAGGAAGAGGCTCCCGCCAAGGAAGCCAAGCCTGCCGCAAAGAAGGCCGCTCCCAAGAAGGAAGCTGCCGAGGCTGAAGCAAAGCCAGCAGCCAAGAAAGCTCCTGCCAAAAAGGCCGCTGCCAAGAAATAAGCCTCACAACCGAGGACAAACGAAAAGGCCCCGGAATTTCCGGGGCCTTTTCTGTTTGGGGTGGCGGGACTGTCCCCGTAGGGGAACAGTCCCAAGCGCCTTACTTTAGATCGAACCGGTCTGCGTTCATGACCTTTACCCAAGCCTTCACGAAGTCGCGGACGAACTTTCCTTCGTGGCCGTTTTCGGCATAGACCTCGGCGGTTGCACGAAGCTGGCTGTTCGAACCGAAGACGAGGTCAGTACGGGTCGCACGCCACTTTTCGGTACGGCCGTTGCGGGTGTAGCCGATGAACTCTTCGTCGCTCGCCGTGTCGACCTGTTCCCAGAAGGTTTCAATGTCGAAAAGATTCACGAAGAAGTCGTTGGTCAGCTGTCCCTTGCGCGTGGTGAACACGCCCTCGGGCTTGTCGCCGTGGTTGACGCCGAGAACGCGCAGGCCACCGACAAGCACCACCATCTCCGGTCCAGACAGACCGAGCAACGATGCCCTGTCGAGCAGCAGCTCTTCAGTCTTCACCGGTTGGCGTGTCTTCAGATAGTTCCGGAAACCATCGGCTTGCGGCTCCATCCAGTGGAAGCTTTCGACATCCGTCCAATCCTGCGTCGCATCGCCGCGGCCACCGGTGAACGGCACGGTGATATCAACGCCGCCATCCTTCGCTGCTTTTTCGACTGCTGCCGAACCTGCCAGCACGATGGCGTCGGCAAGCGACATAGAACCGCGCAGCTCGTTGAGCTTTGCAATTACCTTTGCCAGCTCGGCAGGTTCGTTGACGTCCCAATCTTTCTGCGGCGCAAGTGCGATACGTGCGCCGTTGGCACCGCCGCGCTTATCCGACTTGCGGAAGGTAGATGCCGAGGCCCATGCGGTCTTCACAAGCTGGGATACGGTCAGGCCGCTCGACAACACTGCCGACTTGAATGCCGTAACATCCGCGTCCGATGGCGCGGTGCCGACTGGAACGGGATCCTGCCAGATGAGCGTCTCTTCTGGAACTTCCGGCCCGAGATACAGGCTTTTTGGCCCCATGTCGCGGTGGCAGAGCTTGAACCATGCGCGGGCGAATGCATCGTCCAGTGCCGCCTGATCGTCGCGGAAGCGTTCCGAAATTGCGCGGAACTCTGGATCCATCTTCAGCGCCATGTCTGCCGTGGTCATCATCGTCGGCACCTTCTTCGAAGGATCGCGCGCGTCTGGTGCCATGTCTTCTGGATCGGGATTGATCGGCTGCCACTGCTTGGCACCTGCCGGGCTCTCGACCAGCTCATAGTCATATTTGAACAGCAAGCGGAAATAATCGCCGCCCCACTGCGTCGGGTTGTTCGACCATGAACCTTCAATGCCTGACGTCGTGATGTGTCCCTTGCCGATTTCTTCAACGTCGGTCAGCCAACCAAAACCTTGCTGATGGATAGCCTCGCCTGCGGGCGCCTTGCCGAAAGTCTCGCCGGGCTTTGCGCCATGCGCCTTTCCGAAAGCGTGACCCCCGGCGGTGAGCGCAACGGTTTCTTCCGAATTCATCGCCATGCGCAAGAAGGTTGCCTTCATGTCGCGGGCCGACTGCAGCGGATCAGGATTGCCGCCTGGCCCTTCGGGATTGACGTAAATCAAGCCCATCTGAATGGCCGCGAGCGGTCCTTCGAGCTCGGTCGCTTCTTCGTCCAGACGGGTCTTCGCGCCTTCGTTAACCCAGATTTCCTCGGCACCCCAGAAGGTATCGCCTTCTGACTGATAGACGTCCTTACGGCCGCCGCCAAAGCCGAACACAGGCCCACCCATGCTTTCGATCGCGACGTTACCGGCCAGGATGAAAAGATCGGCCCAGCTGATCGACTGGCCGTATTTCTGCTTGATTGGCCACAACAGGCGACGCGCCTTGTCGAGGTTGCCGTTGTCTGGCCAGCTGTTGAGTGGTTCAAACCTTTGCTGCCCGCTGCCTGCGCCGCCGCGGCCATCGGTCACGCGGTAGGTGCCAGCTGCGTGCCACGCCATCCGAATCATGAATGGACCGTAATGGCCGTAGTCTGCGGGCCACCAAGGCTTGCTGTCGGTCATCAGTGCGGTGAGGTCGTTTTTCAGTGCCTGATAATCAAGCTTTTTGAACGCTTCTGCATAATCAAAGTCTTCGCCCATCGGGTCGGGCGACACGCCATGCTGATGCAGCATGTCCACTGGAAGCGCATCGGGCCACCAATCCTTGTTCTGTCGTCCGAGCAGCGAGCGAATTTTAATCTCGCCGCCGGAGTGCATTGGGCAACCATCGCGGGGGTCTGCGTCTGCCATTATTACTTCCTCTCTAATGTGGTTCGAGTTGATGTTACGAGAATGGCACTTGTGGTCAAATCGGTCAAAGCAATGAAACCAGACACACTAATCGATTTTGTCGAAGTTAGAATGCGGCCTCCAAACCAGACCTTAACCTTTTTCCTGCTTGAAACTTTGTCTGCGCGCGCCGATGTAGGCATCAATACGAAAACAGAACATCTTAGAGGTATTTCATGCACGTTCCATTTGACCCGGTTCAAGCCCTAGTCCCCGTTGTTATCGAGCAATCGAACCGCGGGGAGCGCAGCTGGGACATTTTCTCAAGACTACTGCGTGAACGTATCATTTTTGTGACGGGCGAAGTTGAGGACAATATGGCCTCGGTCATCACCGCCCAGTTGCTGTTCCTCGAATCCGATAACCCCAAAAAGGACATCTGGATGTACATCAACTCGCCGGGCGGCGTGGTGACCGCGGGCATGGCGATCCACGATACCATGCAATATATCCGCCCGCGCGTTGGTACGGTGTGCATCGGTCAGGCGGCTTCGATGGGCAGTTTTCTGCTCGCGGCGGGTGAACCGGGTATGCGTGTGGCGCTGACTAATGCGCGTATCATGGTGCATCAGCCTTCAGGCGGCGCACGCGGTATGGCGTCGGACATCCAGATTCAGGCCAATGAAATATTGCGCATCCGTAAGCGGATGAACGATTTGTATGCCAAATATACCGGCAAGCCTTTGAAGGACATTGAAAAGGCGATGGACCGCGATACCTTCCTTGAGGCCGACGAGGCTAAGGCATTTGGAATTGTGGATGAGGTGTTCGACAAGCGCCCAGCCAATTCTGAAACAGCAGAAAAGTAAAAGCAGCGCTTTCTGTTAGGGTTTCATCCACCAGATTTACTAACATGGCATAGTCCGTTTTCGGCTATTGCCAAAATGCCACGCATCTTTAGGATGACGGTTTAGTGACAGACCGCGTCAATCACGCGCGGAAGCAGGACGATTTATGACGAAGTTGAGCGGATCAGATACCAAGAGCACCCTTTACTGCTCCTTCTGCGGTAAATCGCAGCACGAAGTCCGCAAATTGATTGCTGGTCCCACCGTATTCATTTGCGATGAGTGCGTTGAGCTGTGCAATGACATCATTCGCGAAGAAACCAAAGGCGCATTGACCGGCCGCAAGGAAGGCGAAGTGCCCACGCCGCAGGAAATCTGCGAAGTGCTAGACGATTATGTCATCGGCCAACCGCAGGCGAAGCGGGTTTTGTCGGTTGCTGTCCACAATCACTATAAGCGTCTGAATCACGGCGCTAAGGGCGCCGATGTTGAGCTTGCGAAATCGAACATCCTGCTTGTCGGTCCGACGGGGTGCGGTAAGACCTTGCTCGCGCAAACGCTTGCCAAGACCTTCGATGTGCCGTTCACGATGGCTGATGCGACGACATTGACAGAAGCCGGTTATGTCGGTGAGGATGTCGAGAACATCATTCTGAAACTGCTTCAGGCTTCGGATTACAATGTCGAAAAAGCGCAGCGCGGCATTGTCTACATCGACGAAATCGACAAGATCAGCCGTAAGGCAGAAAACCCCTCGATTACCCGCGATGTGAGCGGCGAGGGCGTGCAGCAGGCGTTGCTCAAGCTGATGGAAGGCACCACCGCCAGTGTTCCGCCACAGGGCGGTCGCAAGCATCCGCAGCAGGAGTTTCTGCAGGTCGACACGACCAACATATTGTTCATCTGCGGCGGTGCGTTTTCGGGCTTGGAAAAGATTATTTCCAACCGGCTTGAAGGCAAATCAATCGGCTTCGGCGCGCATGTCGCTGACCCCGACGAGCGCCGCACGGGCGAAATTCTCAAGCAGATAGAGCCCGAGGATCTTTTGAAATATGGCTTGATCCCTGAATTTGTCGGCCGTTTGCCGGTAACTGCGACACTCGAAGATCTCGACATCGCAGCCTTGGTCAAAATCTTGTCCGAACCGAAAAACGCGCTTGTGAAGCAGTATCGCAAGCTGTTCGAGATGGAAGATGTTGGCCTCAGCTTCACTGACGATGCGCTGGAAGCGGTGGCCAAGAAGGCCATTGAGCGGAAGACCGGCGCGCGTGGTTTGCGCTCAATTCTCGAATCAATTCTGCTCGACACCATGTTCGATCTGCCCACCTTTGATGGTGTTGACGAGGTTGTGGTGGACAAGGACGTAGTTGAAGGCCGCAAAACACCGGTTTTGGTCTACGCCAAGTCTGCAAAAGCTGAAAAAGAGGATGCGGCTTAGTCGCTGATACAAAAGTCAGTACTGTTGCAAACGCGCAACATTCATTAAAAAAATGCTGAAAACTCTTGCTGTGCACAGTTTGCTGCACCGCAAAACTTTGCGCCTGTCGCTGGGTTCGTTATGGGCGAATCATCTGGGGGCAGCCTTGTCATTTAACTGACATTTTCAGCCTCCAAGGGGATGCCACGGTCAATTCCGCCGTCATGATTCGGGCCTTTAGACCCGAGCATATTGGAGAGGCGGAACATGAAAATTCAAAGGGGTCTAAAGATGAAAATTCGTTACTCACTTGCCGCAAGTGCCGTTGCGCTATCGGTTTGCAGCTTTTCTACTTCCGCATTCGCGCAGTCGACTGGTTCACAAGATTTCGAAGTTGAGCCTGAAATTGTGGTTTCCGGATCCCGTGCCAGCGCCGGTGTCGGGGGTGTCGTTGCGCCTGATACGACGAAGGCAAAGGCTGTGCTTACTCAGGAATTCATCGACCGTCAGGCGCCTGGCCAGACCGTTAACGACATTATAAACCAGCTTCCTGGTGTAAGCTTCCAAAATAATGATCCCTTCGGCTCGGCCGGCGGCAAATTGTCCATTCGCGGTTTTGATAACACACGCATCAACCAGACTTTTGACGGCATTCCGCTTAATGATTCAGGCAACTATGCGCTATATTCGAACCAGCAGCTTGATTCTGAACTGATTGAGCAGGTCAACGTCAATCTCGGATCGACCGATGTCGATAGCCCAACCGCCGCTGCGTCGGGTTCGACTGTCAACTATCGTACCAAGGTGCCAAGTGAAGAGTTTGGCGTTAAGCTTGTCGGTTCTGCTGGCGACTTTAGCTTCTTCCGTATTTTTGGTGTGGTAGACACTGGCGTGTTTACCCCGTGGGGAACAAAAGCATTTTTCGCCGCCAGTTCCGCAACCAATGACACTGTTTTTGGTAACGACGACCAACCTGCCTTCCCCGCAGTTGCTGGCGTGGTCAACGCGCGCGCTGCATTCCAATCACGCACCGGTGGCATTCACAAACAGCAGTATAATGCCAAAATCTATCAGCCCATTGGCGCTGACGGTGATTTTATTGCGCTCGCAGGACATTATAACCAGAACCGCAATAACTTCTTCGGTTCGGCTCCGCTGCGTAATGTGAACAACATTGCCACGAATTTTGTGCCGAATGTTTTTCCGCAGGATAAAGATGACCGAAGCTACGGCATCGCGCGTTGCCAGACCAACCAAGTTGCGACCGCTGGCGTGGCCAACCTCGCCAACACTTGCGGCTCAACTTTCGATGAACGCTTTAATCCATCGAACACGGGCAACATCCGGTTGAACTCGAAGTTCACACTGTCCGAAGGGCTGGTGCTAACGATAGACCCAAGCTGGCAATACACCAAAGCCAATGGCGGCGGTTCGGTTGTTGGCCAGGAAGTTCGTCGTGACGTTAACGCAACTGGCGGCAACGCCAACTGTAACACTACGCCCAACAGCGCAACTGTGAGCTGCCAGACAGGTTATATCGGCGGCGTTCCCTATTTCGGACGTGATCTGAATGGCGACGGCGACTTGCTCGACACGGTTCGTGTGCTTGCACCAAGCCAGACGCAAACGCGTCGTATCGGCCTTATAACGGGTCTCCGCTATGAGCTGAATGAAGATCATACCATTCGCGTGTTCTACAGCTTTGAACGAGCGAAGCACCGTCAGACCGGCGAAACCAATTTCTTGAAATCAGATGGTTCGCCCACCGACGTCTTTGCCGTCAACGATCCCTTGGCTGATGTCGGAGGAAATATTCTTCAGAAGCGCGACCGCAAATCGATAGCGAGTCTTAACTTGTTCGGCGGTCAGTATCGCGGCGAATTCGGCGCATTGACCATTGAAGCCGGCGGTGCATACAAGATGTTCAAACGCGATTTGAACAACTTCTGCGCCACATCAAGCGTTACCGGTTTTGTGGAGTGCTTCGGCACAAATAGCGCCGGCTTGGCCGCCTATTTGGCAGCGAACCCGACCGTGACTTCTGGGCCGGGCGTAACTACGCCTCTCCAAGGACCGCAACAGCGTATTCGTAAATATAACAAATTTACTCCGAACGTGGGTTTCACTTTCGACGTGACTGACGATATCTCGGTATTCGGCAATTACTCGAAGGGAGTTCAGGTTCCCGGTACAGATAACCTCTACAATGCATTCTTCTTCCCGAACGATACGCCGTCGGCTAACCCGGTACCTGAAACCACCGACAATTTTGACCTGGGCTATAGAGTCAGAACCGGTAAAATTCAGGCGCAGCTAGGTGTATGGTACACTATTTTCAATGATCGCCTGGCATCGTCCTTCGATCCTGAAACTGAACGCAACGTTTATCGTAACTTGGGTCGTGTCGATAAATACGGCATTGATGCGAGTGTTTCGGTTCGCCCAATCCCAGAACTTTCGATTTACGCGTTCGCTTCGTACCTTAAGTCGGAAATCAAGGATAACGTTCAAATTGGCGGCACCTCAGTGGCTCCGGTCTTTGCTCTAACTGCTGGGAAGCGTGAATCGGGTTCGCCAACTTTCACGTGGGGTGGTCGGGCGCAAGGTAGCCTTGGGCCGATCGATCTGGGTGTCCAAGTCAAGCGTACCGGTCCGCGTTACGTGAACGATCAAAACATTCCGCTCGTGCAAACAGTGAATGGTGTGGCGAACACGGTAGTTTACCCGTCTAAAACGCCATCTTATACATTGGTTGATCTTGATGCGCGCATTAATCTCAACTGGACGCCGTTGGGTGAAAAGACATATTTCCAGCTTAATGTTAGCAACGTGTTTGACGAGCTGTATGTTGGTGGGTTCGACGGCCAGCTGGCAAACAACTCTGTTCCGTTTGTGCAAATCGGTTCGCCGCGCACCTTTATCGGATCGCTCGTCGTCGGCTTCTAACCGCAGTCAATCTAATATCGAAAGGGCGGGGCTTCGGCTCCGCCCTTTTTATTTGTAGATGCAGGCGTCCAGCCCGTCGCGCTGCACAACGCGGATGCGGGACGAAATGCTGTTGCCATAGCGGCGGGTGAAGCCACCCGCGCCATTGACGGCGCGCTTTTTGGGTAACGGCAAAATGGCTGCAAGACGGGCGGCCTCGACGCGCGACAGGTTCTTGGCGCTTTTCTGGAAATAACGTTGTGCGCCTTCTTCCGCGCCATAGGTGCCAATACCGGTTTCGGCGACATTGAGGTACACCTCCATTATCCGGCGCTTGCCCCAGATATTTTCAATCAGAAAAGTGAAATACACCTCCGGCACCTTGCGTAGATAGCGCGTCCAGCCCGAGCCTTGCCAAAGGAACACATTTTTGGCGGTCTGCTGGCTGATAGTGGAACCACCACGCATGCGGCCACCGCGCTTGTTGCGTTCCAATGCCTTTTCAATCGCCTCACGATCAAAGCCGTCATGGCTGCAGAACTTCCCGTCCTCAGCAGCGATTACTGCGCGGACCAAATTGGGCGAAATGTTGGAAAGACTTGTCCAATCGCGTTTTGCGCCATTGCCGTCAAACAGCATCGTTAGCGTCGTCGGTACGGGGACAACAGCATAGACCGCCGTCAGCGCGACGCTACCGACGATGAAATACAACAGCCATTTGAAGATAAAGCGAAAGAAACGGGCAGGCAGCGAGCGCTTCGGTTTGGTCATTGACCAAAGCTAGCGCAGCGCCACCAACCCGTCACCTGTTTTTACAAATGCCTCAATTGGCGAGAATAAGACGCTTCTCGCCAGCAATCCGCAACATCGCCTTCTGCAGCTTCTCGAACGCACGAACCTCGATCTGGCGCACCCGTTCACGGCTCACGCTGTACGTCTGGCTCAATTCCTCGAGCGTCTTTGGCTCGTCGATCAGGCGGCGTTCGGTAAGGATATGCTTTTCGCGATCATTCAGGCTGTCAAGCGCTTCGGACAGCATGGCGTGGCGCATATCGCCTTCCTGCGCGTCGGCAACGCGTTCGTCCTGCAATGGTTCATTATCAACCAGCCAATCCTGCCACTGACCATCACCATCCTCGCGCATTGGCACGTTGAGCGATGTATCTCCGCCCATCGCCATACGGCGGTTCATGTTGTTGACCTCTTCCTCGGACACGCCGAGGTCGGTTGCGATTTTGGTCAGCGCCGCCTGATTTAGGTCGCCATCTTCAAACGCCTGAAGATTGTTCTTCATCCGGCGCAGGTTGAAAAACAGCTTCTTCTGCGCTGCAGTGGTGCCGATTTTTACGAGGCTCCAGCTGCGCAGGATGAATTCCTGCATGGACGCGCGAATCCACCACATCGCGTAGGTCGCGAGGCGGAAACCGCGGTCGGGATCAAATTTCTTTACGCCCTGCATCAGGCCGATATTACCTTCGGAAATCAGCTCGGAAACCGGCAAGCCATAGCCGCGGTAACCCATCGCGATTTTCGACACGAGGCGAAGATGCGACGTCACGAGCTGCTCGGCAGCTTTGGTGTCGCCATGTTCCTGAAAGCGCTTGGCGAGCATATATTCCTGCTCGGGTTTCAGTACCGGAAATTTCCGGATTTCGCTCAGATAACGGTTAAGGCTCGCATCCCCCCCCAAAGCAGGGATAGTGGCCGGAACATTCTTTTTCTCAGACATGTTTTCCTCTTTCATTGTGCTTCCCGCCGGGCCTCATCAAGCACCCAATGGCAAAGCGTTTCCTTTTGAAACCTTATAGCCGGAGCTGACTTAACAGAAGCTGCATATCTTCTGGTAAACAGCTGTCGAACCGTAATGTTTCGCCAGATACCGGATGAATAAACCCCAGCGACGCGGCGTGCAATGCCTGTCTGTCGAATCTGGACTGGTTTGGTCCGATTCTGTAAGGGTTTTGTCGATTAGAATAAACGGAGTCGCCAATAAGCGGGTGCCCAATATGCGCCATATGGACACGCACCTGATGTGTTCGTCCGGTTTCGAGCGTGCATTCGACCAATGCGGTTTTGGCAAAGCTTTCGACCGTTCGAAAATGCGTGACGGCATGTCGGCCTTTATTTTCCGGCAAAACCGCCATTTTTTTGCGGTTGGTAGTGGATCGGCCGATCTGCGTCCGGATGGTACCGGCAGGCGGGGCAGGGATGCCGCTGACGATCGCGAAATATTTGCGCTCAATATCATGCGTCGCAAATAATTTGGCCAGCCCTTCATGCGCCACATCGCTTTTGGCCACGACGAGCAGCCCGGACGTGTCTTTGTCGATTCTATGCACAATGCCGGGGCGTTGCACGCCGCCAATACCGGAAAGTTTGCCGTGGCAGTGATGAAGCAGCGCATTGACTAACGTGCCATCTGCGTGCCCGGCCGCTGGGTGCACTACCAAACCGGCAGGTTTGTTGACGATTATCAGGTGATCGTCTTCGAAAACGATATCAAGCGCGATGTCCTGCGCTTCGGCCTTGTCGGGCTTTGGGGCAGGGACCGACAACTCAAAGTCAAGACCGGCAAACTTTTTGTTGGACGCGTCTGTTACAGCATTCCCGCCAACCGTTAGGGCGTCTTCGGCAATGAGCGCTTGAATGCGCGCGCGCGAAAATTGGGGCAGGGCAGCGGCCAAGGCGCTATCAAGGCGACCTGCGCCCAAAACTCCTGAATATATGGTATTTCCCCCAACCATCTAATAGACATGGGTGATGGCCCTGCATTTATCAAGGAAGCATCACGCGCAGCTGCTGAAATGGGCAGAGGTCGCCGATGATGAGGAATGCTGCGGACTTTTGCTGGGCCGTGGATCATCGATTTCGGACATCAGATCGACACGCAATGTCGCGACAGACCCGCGTAAGCACTTCGAAATCGATCCAGGCTCTTTGATCGACGCCGAACGAAATAGCCGAAATGGCGGGACGCCGGTCATGGGTTATTTCCACTCCCATCCAAGCGGGCTCGCCCGGCCATCGTCCAGCGATATTGACGGCGCGGCGGACGACGGGAGATGCTGGCTCATCATTGCCAATGGTCAAATTACGGCTTGGCAACCGGAAGCGCGAGGGGGGGTTGTCTACGGATTTGTACCGATTGAGTTGATTGTCGAGGGTTGAATCGGCGTGCAACAACGTTCATGAGCGCAACCAACATAAGTAATGGGAATTCAGTTTAAATGACCGAGTCAGAAGTAGATCTTGCCAGCCTGCTGTGTTCGCGGCTCTGCCATGACCTGTTGAGCCCGGTCGGCGCGATGAACAACGGGCTCGAATTGTTGGCCGACGAGCATGACCCCGAAATGCGCCAGCGGTGCATGGACCTGCTCGCAGAAAGTGCCAAGGCAGCTGCTGACAAGTTGAAATTTTTCCGTTTGGCGTTTGGTGCCGCTGGGGGCTTTGGCAGCGAGGTTGATCCCGCCGAAGCGAAAGCCGTGATCGAGCCTCTCGTGACGTCAAGCGGGCGCACAAGGCTCGATTGGGCGGTTCCGGCTGTCTTTATGCCCAAGCGCGCCATCAAAATACTGTTGAACCTTGTGTTGTTGGCCAATGATGCGCTGGTGCGTGGCGGGACGTTGTTTGTTGGCGCGGAAAGCCGCGATGGCGAACAGGAAATCGTGATCCGGGCGAACGGGCCGAAGATTGTCATGGATGCGTCTATTCGTGAAACGCTGACGGGCGGGTTGGAACCGTCGATGGTGGATTCGCGAACCGCGGCCGCCTGGATGGCACGCAATCTTGCAATTCGCGGCGGCGGGTTGGTCCAGTTGGCCGAACCTGACGCAGAGCATCTCGTCATTGGTGCTCTAATTCGCAACGTCTGAGGTGCAAACCTCAACAACTTTTTAACCATATGACGTCAAACATGCAGGCCAATAATCTGGGGCCGCGTGCATGGACGATTTGTTGGAAGATTTTATCGCGGAAACCCGTGAGACGCTGGAAACGCTGACCAGTCAACTGGTCGAGTGGGAGCGTAGTCCGCAGGATCGTGCGCTGGTCGACAGCGTTTTCCGTTTTGTACATACAGTCAAGGGTAGCTGCGGCTTTCTCGATTTGCCGCGCCTGCTTCGGCTCAGCCATGCCGCGGAAGACGTTCTGAGTGCAGCACGCGAAGGAGCGATAACGGCTTCAACCGGACTGGTGTCTGCAGTTCTGGCGGTTATTGACCGGATTGCGACGCTGACCGATGCGTTGGAAACAGGCAGCGCCGTGTATGACGATGACGATGATCTGATCGACGCAATGCTGGCATTTGTGCCGCGCAAGGACGCACAGAGCGACGACGCTGAAGAAAATGGGTTGCATGCCGACTTCGTCGAAGAAATCGAGATGGAGGAACGGGCTGCAAAGGGCAAAGCCCGAACGGTGAGGGTGTCGCTTGCTCTGCTCGACAAGCTTATGAGCGGCGTATCGGATATGGTGTTGGCGCGGAACGAAGTGTCCCGTCAGTTGCGCAAATCCGGGCTTAATTCTGAGGTCGAGCATTCATTCGGACGGCTGTCTGCTTCGGTCGCTGAAATGCGCGACGCGGTCGGCATGATGCGAATGCAGAACATTGACCGGCTGTTCTCGTCGCTGCCCCGATTGATCCGCGATATTTCAATCGAGCTTGGCAAAGAGATTGAGCTTCGGATTGACGGCAGCGAAGTCGAAGTCGATCGCGAAATGGTTGAGGCGTTACGTGATCCACTGTCGCACATTTTACGTAATGCTGCGGATCATGGGATTGAGAATGCCGATGAACGACGTGCCGCAGGCAAAGATCCAGTCGGACAGATACGCATCGTTGCGCGCCAGTCAGGTAACCAGATTCTTATCGAAATCATCGATGATGGTCGTGGCATCAATCTCGAAAAACTGGGCGCAAGGGCGACTGCAGCCAAAATCATGTCTGCCGCAGAATGGTCAAAGATGTCGGAGCGCGCACAGCTCAACACCATTTTCACACCTGGTTTGTCGACGGCCGATAATGTGACATCGATATCGGGTCGCGGCGTCGGCATGGACGTCGTGCGCACCAATTTGCAGGCTATTGGTGGTACAATCGAGCTTGAGAATTTCGAAGGGCTCGGGTTGAAAATGACTCTCCGGCTGCCATTAACGCTCTCTATCATCGCAGGCCTGTCGGTTCGCGCCGGCGATCAGATATTCGGCATTTCGCGCAGTTCGGTCGTGGAAATCATTTCGGCGTCCAACGTTAATGTCAAAATCGAGGATCTTGGCGGCACGAAAATTGCCGCGATCCGAGGTAAACGTTATCCTTTCGCAACTCTCGAAGAGATACTTGGCATTGACGAGGTAGAGACAGCCGGCGGTGGCAGCAGAACCCTCATCGTCATGCGCCCCGCTATCGGTGCAACTTTCGTCCTCGAAGTTGCCGGCGTTATCGACAACGAAGAACTTGTTGTGAAACCCGGCGCGCCGCTGGTTATGTCGACTGGACTATTTGCCGGAACTTCGCTGCCTGACAATGGTCGCCCCATGCTGTTGCTCGATGCAAGCGGGCTTGCTGCGTCGATTGGCGTCGACATGGCCGAGCAGACCGATGATGGTCGCGCTGAGCCTATCGATGCCGTTCAAACTGTTCGAAATCGTCCATCTGCATTGCTTTTTGTCGCGACTGACGGATGTAAAAGAGCGATCCGTCTGTCTGTAATCGACCGGATGGAAGATGTAGATGCTGCACAAATCCAGTTTATCGGCGGCAGAATGCGGGTTTCAGTCGATTGCGGCCTGTTTGATCTTGCGGAGCTCGACGCCGTGCCAAAAGAGGGTCTGATCAAATTATTGAAACTGACCGACGGGCAGACGAGCAAATATCTGGCCGTTGACGACGTCCTCGACATTTTTAGCATCGACGGAGAAGTCGTACCAAGCGCCCATCCCCAACTTCATGAGGGCGTGATTTCCGCATTTGGCGAACCGGTCGAGCTGGTAAATGTGTTTCAATATTTCGAGATGTCCGACACCTTTCACGGCAGCGCTGCTACCGCGCCATTGTGTTTTATTGACTGCGAAGACGATGCGCAGTGGGAACGCCGGATATTGGCTCCATTGTTAAGTGCTTCTGGCTACGCCGTCAGCTTCGATTCTAAAGACCAACCGCAGGCAGCTGTTGTATTGCATCGCGATGTCGACAAAACGGGCGAAGGCATAACTGACCCTAGAGCGCTGCATCTGCGTGATACCAGCCATGTCACAGACCGCAATATATCGAGCATTTATCGCTATGATCGCGTGGGATTGATCTCGGCTATCGAAGAAAAGCTTGCCGGGAGAGCATGAGATGAATGCGTTATACCTTATCGCCCACATCAACGACGCGTGTGTTGGCATCGAAAGCAATTCGATTGAGTCGATTGTGCATGTGCAGGATATTGTGCCGGTACCGATGTGCGACCCGTCCATCGCCGGGCTGTTCGCGCTCCGCAGTCGCGTACTTACGTTGATTGACACGCAGTATCTCGTGTCTGGCAAAGCGAAAAAAGCGGCCAAAGGAGCGCTTGCGGTGGTGGTCGACATTGCCGGTCACCATTATGGCTTGCTTGTCGATAGGGTCGAAGATGTCGTCCCAATAGCAGCAGATCAGATGGAAAGTCAGATTAAGCCGTCAAAGGAATGGAATCATCTGGTCAGTCAGACCGCATCGGTTGATGGCCGTCTGGTGATGATCTTGGACATTGCTTTGCTGGTAAATGGTCAGGAAAAGCTGGCTGCATAAATATTTGTCGGCCAGCCTCAGAATTAACGTGTCGATAACAGGACGTCGTTACCATCCGATATGGACCAAAATTGAGGTAATGGCGCATGAAATCCTGTCTAATAGTCGACGATAGCAAGGTGATACGCAAGGTTGCCCGGCACATACTCGAAACGATGCAATTCGACGTATCCGAAGCCGCAGACGGCAAAGAGGCGCTGGACCATATGGCAACCGCCACGCCGGATGTCATCCTGCTCGACTGGAACATGCCAATCATGAGCGGAATGGATTTTCTGCGCGCCTATCGCTCGACGGTCGCGTCGCCATCAGCAAAGGTCATCTTTTGCACCACAGAAAACGGCATTGGCCACATCCAAGCCGCAATCGATGCAGGTGCCGACGAATATGTCATGAAACCATTTGACCGCGAAACGCTCGAAGCCAAGCTGCAAATCGTCGGCTGTCTTTAAAGCGCGGCGCCGGCGATGAATGCCATCCAGACTTTGACAGGCAATAGGCCGAAGGCACAATCCAAGCCCATCAGGGTGATGCTTGTTGATGATAGCGTTGTTGCGCGTTCAATTTTCGCGCGCGTTCTGGGTAAGCATGAAGACATAGAAATTGTCTGTGAAGCCGAGGACAGCGAAGTCGCGTTGAACAGCCTCGAACACAACAAGGTCGATATCATATTGCTCGATATCGAAATGCCCAAGCGATCAGGGCTTGATGCACTACCGGATATCCAAGCCAAGGCTAATGGCGCGCGGATTTTGGTTGTGTCGGCATTTGCAGAAGAAAATGGTCCGGCCGCGATTCAAGCCCTTTCCCTAGGGGCTTGTGATACATTGGCAAAGCCTGGCCGGTCGGGCTTTTCAGGGCGCTTTTCCGAAATATTAATCGACAAGGTCGTCCGGCTAGGACGGGCCGCCAAAGAGCGGAATGATGCCGGGTACGCTGCCAAATTGGCTGTAGACTATCAGGTCATTAATAAGCCGCGCTGCATAGCGATTGGCTCGTCAACCGGTGGTATTCCGGCAATTTATGAAATTATCCGCAACCTGGATAAATCAATGACCGCTCCGGTGTTTATCACGCAACATCTACCCGAAGCTTTCATGACTTTTTTCGCAAAACAGTTGGGAAGTTTGACCGATCGCACAGTCAAGGTTGCAGAGGCAGGCGAGGCGGCGCTGGACAATCACATCTACATCGCACCGGGGAATGCCCACCTTATTTGCCGCAGGGAACGCGGCAAAGTCGTCATCGATCATCAGGCGGATTATGCTGCCAGCCGGTATTGCCCTTCGGTCGATGCGATGCTTGAATCGGTTGCAGCCGTTTATGGATCGGATGGAATCGCTATAATCTTCAGTGGTATGGGCAACGATGGTGTCATCGGTGCGCGGGAACTTTCTGCTTCAGGCGGGGCAATTCTGGTACAGGACATGGAAAGTTCGGTGGTTTGGGGCATGCCCGGCGCGGTCGCACGCGAAGGGCTGGCAACGGCGATACTGACGCCAGAGCAGATGACCGAAATGCTCCTGCGGATCGCGAAAGCGGCATGAGCATTACAGACGCCAAGGCATATAAGGCATTATCGTCGCTGCTTGAAAAGCATACCGGGCAGACATTGCTCGCTAATCGGCACTGGCGGATCGATATGGCCTTGAAGCCAGTGATGCGGCGAAATTCGATACCCGATCTCGAAACGCTTATTTCGCTGATTGAAATTGATGCCGACCCAAGACTGACAATCGCCTGTGTGGAGGCAATGGTGAATAACGAAACATGTTTCTTCCGCGACCAGGCGAACTTTGCGCTTTTGACTGGACCGGTGCTTGATACCTTGCGGGAACACCGGATGGCGACCAAGCGGCTGCGCATATGGTCGGCGGCATGTTCAACCGGACAAGAACCGTATTCGCTTGCCATCTCATTCGCGGAAAATCCCGAAAAATGGCGCGGCTGGACAATTCAGATTATGGCGACCGACGTGTCGACTTCGGCATTGGCGCAGGCACGGACGGGGCGGTACTCGCAATTCGAAATCCAGCGCGGGTTGCCAGTTATGCAGATGCTGCGCTATTTCGATCAGCAGGGTGAAGAATGGGTTGCCAAGGATAATCTCCGCAAAATGGTAACCTTCGCCGAGCATAACATGCTCCAGCCATCGCGCCATTTTGGAAAGTTCGATGTTGTCCTCTGCCGCAATATGTTGATGTACTTGTGCGACGATAAGCGTTCGCAGGTGCTGGATGGCATCGCGCCACTTCTGGCCGATGATGGCATATTGATGCTCGGTGCTGCCGAGACAGTCATTGGGCAGACGCAGAAGTTCCGCGCCAGCAAGGAGTTTCGCGGCTTTTACGAGCCTGCAGATGCCACTAGGGCTTCCAATCCTGCCGATATCCGCCGTACCGCCTGATATTGCGCCAAATCATCGAGATGCCTATGGTTGGCTGATGACCATGATCTGGAACCCTTCGCCCAATTTCGGTGAGCGCACGCTGCCAATCAGTATGTTGGTGCTGCACTATACCGGAATGCAATCCGGTGCAGCCGCGATTGATTGGCTGGCGAACCCGGCTTCGAAGGTTTCCGCGCATTATGTGGTCGATGAGGACGGACAACTGGTTCACATGGTTCGCGAAGAACAGCGGGCACAGCACGCCGGGCTATCCTATTGGCGCGGCATTACCGATTGCAACAGCGCCAGCATCGGTATCGAAATCGTCAATCCCGGACATGAATTCGGCTATCGCCCTTTTCCTGAGGCACAGATGGACACCGTCACACGGCTGGTCGCAGAGATAGTGCGGACGTACAGCATCGACCCGCGTAATGTTGTCGGACACAGTGATGTTGCCCCGGCGCGCAAGGAAGACCCCGGCGAGTTATTCGATTGGGAGCGTCTGGCAAAGCTAGGGCTTGCAGTAGCCCGGCCAAAGGAAAAGCTCGTAGACCCCGAATGGCCTGACGCAGCGTTTCTGCTCGCTTTGGAGCGTTATGGCTATGGCATCGCCGATGGTCGCGCTGCGGTTATTGCCTTCCAGCGCCGTTTCCGCCCCGAAAATATCGAAGGCGTCATTGATGGCGAATGCCGCGCGATACTGTTGAGCTTGCTCTTGGAGGTTGAAGGCGGACCTGCTATCTGAGTCCGGCCAGAGGGTTGGGCGACCGCTGCTTCACGGGTAACTGTGTTGGAGAGGAAAGTCCGGGCTCCAGCGAGGAACGGTGCCGGATAACGTCCGGCGGCCCTGAGCGTGTCGAAGGGTCAGGGAAAGTGCCACAGAAATCATACCTCCGTATTTCGATGCGGTCAGGTCGAAATGGTGCGGTAAGAGCGCACCGCGTTGCTGGTAACAGCAATGGCACGGCAAACCCCACCGGGAGCAAAACCGAATAGGGGCGGCACATGGCATCCTCCTGCCAGTCGCCCGGGTTGGTTGCATGAGCGGCGCAGCAATGCGTCGCCTAGATGAATGGTCGCACATCCGCCGAAGCTTTAGCGAAGGTGGAGGACAGAACCCGGCTTACAGACCCTCTGGCTTTTTACCCCATAGCCGAAAGGCGACGAGGTAAATCGCAACCACGACGGCTTCGATAACCATCGGTGGGCCGACCCGAGGGCTATATCCGTCGATTGCGACGCTAACCAAGCGGCCCATCAGCGCGCTACCAGTCAACAATGTCGCAGCGAGCAGCCAAGTCTTGTCTTGCTTTGCTGCGGCAATGATGGCGAACAATCCGATGCCGATGAACAGGCCACCCACATCGGCCCTGATATTCGCGCGACCGATATCACCAACCGCTTGGATGCCCCGCTCAGCTACCAGCGCATCAACTCTGAACCAATGCTGCAGTGTTCCAAACAATGAAAGCAGCCCGATAGCTGCCACCAAAATCCTTGATAAAAGCACCATAATCCCTCCATTTACGCTTACGTCAACATTTACATATCGACATGATTATGTTCTGTGTGGTGCTAGGGACAATTTATTGAAGGGGTAAGTCAATGTCGATTGTAGATCGCGCGAAAAATATGATCTTGAAGCCGGCGGATGAGTGGAATGTGATCGCGAATGAGCCTGCCACAGTCGGTGGGCTTTTCACAGGCTATGCCATGATTTTGGCAGTTATTCCGGTCGTGTCGGCGATTGTTTTTACGGGCGCTCTTGGGATGTCTGCTGCCGGTCTGGGCGGCATGGGCGGTGGCGCAATGGCGATGGGCTTTAGCGCCGTCGCAGCCATGGCTGTAATTGGCTATATATTGTCGCTGGTCACACTCTATCTGATGTCGCTCATCGTCAATGCCGTCTCACCAAGCTTCAACGGCAAATCGGACATGGTACAGGCGACCAAGTTGATGACCTACGCGTCCACGCCAAGCTGGGTAGCGGGTCTACTAAGCTGGATCCCGATATTGGGCGGACTGATCTCGTTGGCCGCAATCGCTTATGTCGTATATCTCATCTATCTGGGGCTGAAGCCGGTACTCGGTGTTCCTCAAGAGAAGGTCGCAGGCCTGACGGTCGTAATTGTGCTTATTTATATCGTGCTGTCGTTGGTCGTGTCCGGCATCATTGTCGGACTCTTGTTTTCCACTTTCTTTGGTAGCGCGATGATGGCGGGAGCGATGTCCGGCGCATAAATTGCGCAGACGGGTCTAGCAAAATTGCCATGCCGTCGCTAAGTCGGCGGCATGGCGCGTAACACTGGCAGAAACGACTGGGGATTCCCCCGCTGGCGCGGCTATGGCAGCAGCAGCGAAGCGCAGCAGGTGCGCCTGTGTGACCGCTATGGGTGCAACAAGGCCGGAAATTGCCCCGCGCCGAAATCTCCCAACAGCCCGGACCGCTGGATGTTCTGCGAAGAACATGCCGGCGAGTATAATCGCGGCTGGGATTATTTCGAAGGGCTGACCAAGGAAGAGGCCGAGCAGCGCGAGGCGAATGAGAAGCGCGATTTTTCGGGCTACAAAGAAGCCGCACATTATGGCTGGGCGGGATCAGGCGACGGGAGCCGCAGCCGTGACGAAATGCACGCGCTCGATATATTGGGCCTGGAAAGCGATTCCAGCTTTGAAGATGCCAAAAAAGCGTGGCGCAATATTGCCAAGCTGACTCACCCCGACGTGAATCCCGGCAATGCCGATGCCGCAAAAGCGTTTCAGGCGGGGCAGGCGGCCTATGACGTGCTGCGCGTTGCCGAAGAGCGGCGCGAGTGGAAGGGCTAGCCACTTGCACTCGTAAATGCCCACGCGCATAGGACGCGCGTGATTTGAGCATTTTCGCCATTCAGAAACATTGCCGCCGCACTGATTGTGCTGGCGCTGGCCTTGCGTGTGGTAATTCCGTCCGGTTTCATGCCATCCAGCGAGCGCGGCTTTGCCCTGACTGTTTGTACTGGCATGGACAACACCCAGACCGTCTGGATGGACAAATCTGGCAAGCTACTAAAAGAAGACCCGTCAAAAGGTAAATCAGTCGAACATCAGCCTTGCGCATTTGCAGGCGCGACTATGGCGAGCGACCTCCCTGCCGGTGATTTCACTGCAGCACTTGCACCTGTTGCCGCAACGGCTGCTGTCTTTGCGGCAATGGAAGTGTCGGTTGGAACTGGCCTTGCGGCCCCCCCGCCCCCGGCGATAGGGCCACCTTCCTACATCTAAACCGAACGGCTGCATTTTGCGGCCTATCTCCCGTTTAGATTTAGGAAATTACCATGAAATTATCGACCATATTGCGAGCCTCGGTGGCGTGCAGCACTATCGCCATCATTACCCCTGCCGCGGCTGAAGATACCGGTGACGCGACCATAATTGTGACAGGGCGCGCAGCCGCCGATGATGCCGAAATATCGGCAAACAAAACCGCAGGCGGCACCGATGTCGTCAGCCACGAAGACTATGCCGATAAGACTATCGTGTCGTTGCGGGATACGCTGGCCTTTTCGCCCGGTGTTTATACCCAGCCACGCTTCGGCCAAGAAGTCCGGATATCCATCCGCGGTTCGGGCCTATCACGTGGCTTCCATATGCGTGGACTGACGCTTTTGCAGGACGGTATTCCCATCAATCTCGCCGACGACAATGGCGATTTTCAGGAACTCGAACCGATCTTCTTCGACCATCTTGAGGTTTATCGAGGAGCGAATGCTCTGCGTTTTGGCTCGGGTACTCTGGGTGGCGCGATAAACGGTGTGACACCCACCGGAGATAATGCGCGGGGTCTTTATCTTCGCGGCGACGTTGGCAGCTTCGATTTTTATCGCGGCTTGGCGTCTTTCGGAGCTGGCAATAGCGACGCGAATGCCTGGGCAGCAATCAGCACCGATAGCCATAAAGGCGATCGGGACCATTCGCGGCGGGACTCCATCCGTTTCAACGGCAATGTCGGCCTTCGCATTTCGGATGTCATATCGACGCGGTTTTATGGCAGCGTAACAACTCTTGTTCAGGAATTGCCTGGCGCGCTGAACCGCGCAACGGCTCTGACTGCGCCTCGAACCGGCAACTTTGTTGGTGATCAGGCGCGCGATATCAATTCGATCCGCGTCCAGAACCGGACGCGTTTCAACTGGGGCAATAGCCGCCTCGATGTAGGCGCGTTTCTGAATGCCAAGGAACTTTACCATCCGATTTTCCAGGTGGTCGATCAGGTCTCGACTGATCGCGGGGTGTTCGCCCGTTATGACCGTGAGGGCGAAGGCTGGAGCTTCACTTTTGGTGGGGAGTTGCGTTGGGGCACGATTGACGCAAAACGCTTCGTCAATGTGAATGGGCGTCGTGGAGCGCTGACCTTCGACGCCGATCAGACCGCACGCACGTCAAACGTCTATGGCGAATTCAGGGTCAATCCAGTTCAACGCCTAACGTTAGTCGCAGGCGGCATATACGCCGATGGTTTCCGCCAGCAGGTTCAGATCGTTCCAGCTGCCGTGACTGGCCGCGCGTCGTTTGACGCATTCTCGCCGAAATTTGGTGTGCTCTGGGAACCGGTTGCCGATGTGCAATTCTTTGCCAATTATAGCAAATCGGCTGAATTTCCGACCTTTGTCGAGCTCGCACAAATTGCTGCATTCGTTCCGGTACGGGAGCAGTCCGCGTGGACAGCCGAAATCGGCACACGCGGAGAATTGGGATGGGCGAGCTGGGATATCGCCCTGTATCGCGCCAACATCAAACGCGAGATGTTGCAATTTAACGTCGGGCCGGACATTCCCGCAGCAACCTTCAATGCAGACAAGACCCGGCATCAGGGCGTCGAAGCGGCATTCAGTGCAGCACCCACCGACTGGCTACGCTTCCGGCAAATCTGGCAATATTCCGATTTCCGCTTTGTTGGCGATGCCCAATATGGCAACAACCGGCTTCCGGTGGTTCCAAAGCACGTTCTGCGATCAGAGCTTCGGCTTGGCAGCGACAATTTCCATGTAGCTCCGAATATTGAATGGGTGCCGCAGGGGGCCTGGGCCGACTATCGCAACACGACACGCACCTCCGGCTACACGCTGCTGGGTCTATCCGCCGGCGCGCGGATTATGGACGGTGTCGATGTTTTTGTCGACGCAAGAAACCTGACGGGAGAGAAGGCTATCGGCGATGTGTCGGCGGCGATCCTCGCAACCCCGGCATCTGCAATCTATTACCCGGTGGAACGCCGCGCCGTTTATGGCGGCGTCCGCGCACGGTTTTAAGAGAGGGCATGATGGAAGCGACATCTTTCTACCGCACGATATGGCGCTGGCATTTCTACGCCTCGCTGTTCGTGATGCCGCTCGTGCTCCTGCTGGCGACGACAGGTGCGATTTACCTGTTCAAACCGCAATTGGATCGTTGGGAAGAGCGGGCCTTCACCAATCTGCCAACCGATAAGGCGATTTCGCCGAATGCACAGTTGGCGGCGGTGATGGCGGCAAATCCCGGTGCGCAGTTCCACGGTTATCGTCTGCCCGAAAGGGCAGGCGATGCCGCCGTGGTCCATATCGGCCTGGCCGACGGACGGGCGATGCGCGATGTCTATATTTCGCCTCAGGGACATGTGTTGGGCAGCGTCGATCCTGAAAGCCGGATTGCGGCAACAGTTTCCAGAATCCACGGTTCACTTTTCCTAGGCAAAGTCGGCGACTGGATCGTCGAGCTCGCGGCGTGCTGGGCCATCGTAATGATCATGACCGGCCTGTATATGTGGTGGCCGCGCGGTCAAGGGTTGGCGGGAGTCGTCTGGCCGAGACTGCAACGCGGGCAACGTGCGTTCCTGCGCGACCTCCATGCCGTCACCGGATTCTGGGTTTCGGGACTGGCGCTTGTTCTGCTTACGACCGGCCTGCCTTGGGCGAGCGTATGGGGTGACGCGTTTCGCCTTGCGCGGACCGAACTGGGCCTTGTGCAAGGTCCGCAGGACTGGAAAACCGGGTCAGCTGCGCCGCATGCCGAACATGACCATGACGCGATGATGAAGATGCAGGCGACGGGCGTTCCTTTGGTTGCGCTGGGCGATATGGTTCGCAAGGCACAACTCGAGCGATTGCCGCATCCGGTTTGGGTAAAGCCGCCGGGCGCCCCCGAACGCTTTGGACCTCCAGCGCCCATGGCGTGGACCGTGAAGTCGGAAGCGCAAAACCGGCCGCTTAACCGGACCATCACATTCGACATGGCTACTGGAGCGGAGTTGTCCCGAAATAGCTTTGCTGACAAGCATGTGATCGATCGCATGGTCAACTATGGCATAGCTTGGCACGAGGGGCAGCTGTTTGGCTGGATCAATCAACTAATCGGCGTGCTGACGGCCGTTGCCTTGATAACCCTGACGGTGACCGGTTTCCTTATGTGGAGGCGGCGCAAGCCGACAGGGTATTTGGGCGCTCCGCCACTGCCGTCGTCGACGCATAAAATGCGCGGAGCAGCGATCATATTGCTGACAATGGCAGTGCTGCTGCCTCTTCTTGCCGCGTCCCTGCTACTCTTGTGGGTGTTCGACCGGTTCGTGCTGCCCCATCGGCCATCGTTGGCGCAGTGGCTTGGCGTTCGCCAATTTCAGTCGGTGTAGCGCGCCGCCGTTTCGCGAATGAGCAATATCATGTTGGGAATGCCCTGCGTCCGGTTAGAGCTTAGCTGGTTCTTAAGATCGAACGGGGCGAGGGCATTTTCGATATCGGTACCGAGAATATCAGCAGCGCTTTTGTTTTCGACGGTTTTGAGAACCAATGCGATGATGCCCTTCGTAATTGCCGCATTGCTGTCAGCCAAAAAGGTAAGCCCGCTATCTCCAGTAACCGGATACACCCAGACACTTGCTGAACAGCCGCGCACCAGAGTGGCATCGGTTTTCAGCGCTGCCGGCATCTCCGGCAATTCGCGGCCAAGATCGATCAGCAGCCGGTAGCGGTCGTCGGCCTCGAGAAATTCATATTCTTCCTGGATTTCGGTAAGGTTTGTCATGTGGTCCTGCGCTTATGGCGGCAGGGGTCAGATATCAATCCCTGCCGCGATAGCTTCGAGCTTTTTCACGCGTTCTTTCAGGTCGGCAACTTCGATCCGCGATGTTGCCGATGGCACTGGTGCATCGCTGCCTTGCCGAACTGCGTCAAGCTCGGCATGTTTCAGCGCTATCCAGTCACGCCAACCGCGTAAGCTGAGCGATGAGACAATCCCGACGCACAGCACAGCAAATGCACCGATGATGATGTAGAAATTGGGATCCTGTATCATGGTTCCGTCCTTTCGTTCCAATGCGCTCCGCGTTTAGCGGTTACGCAGTTCCTCTATTTGTCGATTGAGATCGTGCGCGCTGTTATTCTCGGTCGCGATGCGCTCGAGCACTTGGATGCGGTCCTTGAGCACCCGAATTTCGTCCTGCATTGCCTGCGTGTCGCGATTCCCGATCACGCGCTGCGTTTTGTTGCCCAGCATATCCTCATCCTCGATGATGCCGTGCTTCGCCTTTTGCTTGGCGGAAATTATCTTGCCGACGGTGACGATCAGGATAATCGCCACGACCATTTCAAACGGACCCATAAATTCCTCCTTAAACCAGATCGGGTTTCGGTGTGACCTGCTGCGGCGGCAGGCTGCGCAGTTCTTCAATTTCCTTCGCAAGGCTATAGCCTTGGTCAGTGATAATGCGCTCGAGGACCGCTACGCGTTCTTCCAATATTCCCTGCTTCGACGCATATTGAGCCGCTTTCTCCGCGACATTTTGCGCGTTCAATTCAAGCTGCCGTTGCTTCAGCTTGAAGAATGGCAGTACAAACACACCGCCGAAAATTGCCAGCAATCCGCAGGATATTCCGAGGATCGGGATAATCATTGGACTAATTTCCATTTGGTTACTCCTAGTTTGACGGGCCGCGAAGGGCCTCTATTTCCGATGTCAGGCGGTGGCTGTCGTCGACAACGATCTTTTCGATATTGGCGAGACGGTCCTTCACCGAACCGAGTTCGGCGCGCAACTGGGCGTTTTCCTGGCTAAGCAGTTTGACGCGCTCGACCGCTTCCTGATCATTTTTGGGATAAACAGCCTGACCCCATGCACCATCGAGCGGATAGCCGTTTTTGATACGCATCCAGGTAGTCAACACCCATCCGGCGGATATCGAAACAATTCCAATGCCGATCATTGGGCCGATTGCCGTTATCATCGCAAGTTTATCAGGGTCCATATCTTCCTCCTCAGCGCTTTAGCGCAGGTTCCACAGCGTCTTAGCGCAGATTTTCAATTTCTTCCGACAGACGTCCTGCCTTGTCGGTTACTATACGCTCCAGCACTGCGATGCGTTCTTCCAGATGACCGATCTTTCCGTTGAGCGTCTCATTTTCGGTACTCAGCAACATGATCTTGCGATCAGCGTCGGCATCGACTTTCGCAGTCTTTCCACCCCACTCGTCTTCCAACGGGTAACCATGCTTGGCGCGGATCCAGTTGTTGAATATCCATCCGGCGGTGCAGATCATGACGATCGCAATGATGAATGACGGTCCAGCAAAATTCATTACAGGTCCTTCCATGGCAGCCGGCGGGTGACCGGACGGATGTCCGCATTACGGAAATCCACGCTCCAGTTGCGACGGTCAGCTTCACGTTTCTTGTTGGCGAAGTGACGATATCCGAACCAGGCAACCAGCGCGAGAATGATTAAGGTAAACATGTTTTGTGGTCCTCCCAGACGCTGCGCTTAGCGCAGGCTTTCGATTTCGTCGGCCAGCTGTTTGTTGTTGCTGACATAATAGAGTTCGACATCGGCCAAGCGGTTGTCGATTTCGCGAAAGCGCGACCGGATGTCGCGGGTGGTCCGGGCAGGTGACTGGCGGACGCCCTGCCAGAATTTCTGATCTTCATTGTCAACGTACAGATGAATAGGCTTCTTGTTCGCGAACCATGCTGCGCCCCAGTAAGCGACCAAAGTCCAAGGGAAACCACCCGCCAGTGTCAGGATAACAGCCCCGAGGCGGACCCACAGAACATCGACACCGGTGTAGTCGGCTATGCCTGCGCAAACACCTTTCCATTTGGCGTTCTGCTTATCGAGATAAAATTGCGTATGTTTGCTGCTCATCTCAACGGTTCCTTTCCAGCCGGCGGATATTTTCGGACGTGTAATCTTCTGCTTCATGGTCGATGCGGCGCGGCGTGAAATTCGGGTTTTCCTGTCCGACCAATCGCTCCACGGTGTCCATGCGGTCTTCGAGGCGACGGGCAAGTTCGTACATTTCGCCCAATAGCCGTTCATCGTCGTTGGTGAGCGTTGCGGCGGTTTTCCACTTCGTCACATGATGGAGAATTATCCAGGGGAGGCCGAGGAATATAAAACCAACGACAATTGGTACTACAATGAGTTCACCGTCCATAATCTCAGCCCTCCTTCTTCGTGTCTTGTTTCATGGCCTTTTTCATCGCCTCCAACTCGGCATCGACAACGTCGAAGGATTCGAGTGCTGCAATTTCATCACCCAAGGTTCGCGGTGAGTCGCTGCCGATGGCGAGCGAGTCTGCATAACCCTGAGCTTCGTCGACGCGGCGTTCCAGAACATCGAAGCGTGAAAATGCTTCGCGAACCTTGTCGCCATTATACATCGTGCGCAGCTTGACTTGGTTTTCCGCGCTTTCGAGGCGAGTCATCAACGCGTTCTGGCGGCTGCGTGCGTCAGCCAGCTTTTTCTGCAGCTTGTGGATGTCCTGTTCCGATGCTTTCAGGGCATCGTTCAGTACAGCGACTTCGGCTGTCAGTTGATCTTTCATATCGGTGGCTTTGCGCTTTTCGAGCAAAGCGGCCTTGGCCAGATCTTCACGGTCCTTCGACAGTGCCAGATGCGCCTTGTCGGTCCAGTCTGCTTCAAGCGTGTTTAGCTTGTCGATATGACGACGCAGTTCTTTCTGGTCGGCGATGGTGCGCGCGGCAGAGGCGCGAACCTCTACAAGGGTTTCCTCCATTTCGAGGATGATCATGCGGATCATCTTGGCCGGGTCTTGCGACTTGTCGAGCAAGTCGGTGACGTTGGCGGCGATGATGTCGCGGGTCCGTGAAAAAATGCCCATCGGGTAACTCCAGTTAGAACTTGTTGTGCGCGCGGTATCAGAAATGGGGGCGACCGGGGCGGGTAGGGGGGAGCTGGGGCGCCCCGGTCGCGGGCTTACGAAGTCAGGCAAGGTAGCTGACAACGATGGGCTGTTGGGAGTGGGTGTGTGCATTGACCTGATATTCTTCCTTGTGGTTGAACACCGAGACGGCATAGCTGGTGAAAATCATCGACATTGACAATGCGACAGCAACCCAGAGGCGGCTCTCATTCTCTTTGGCGTTTTCTTTTGCTTTGGTTTCGGTGCTCATTTTGGTCTTCCCTTTGTTTGACTTACCGGTGTTTGCCGGTTTGAATTAAATATAGCAGGGACCGTGCCAATTTCGATTTTTGGCAGTTTTCCGATAGTTTCTTTGCAAAAACGCTTCGAAGTGATAGTAATTATTGCCATACTATGGTGAAATATGCCAATGTTTGAATATGGAGCGTGAAAGCCACCAATTTATCGGTCAGTCATCGGCATTTCTTGATGCCGTTGAACGCGCGAGCCGAGCTGCGCCACTCAATCGTACCGTATTGGTCGTGGGAGAGCGCGGTACAGGCAAAGAACTGATTGCCGAGCGTCTGCATCGCCTCAGTTCGCGCTGGGACGGGCCTTTAGTTACCATGAACTGCGCTGCCTTGCCCGAGACTCTGATTGAGGCTGAACTGTTCGGTCATGAAGCCGGCGCGTTTACAGGTGCGACCCGCGCGCGCGAAGGGCGTTTCGAAGAGGCCGATGGCGGCACGCTGTTTCTGGATGAGCTGGGCACGCTCAGCATGGGCGCGCAGGAACGTCTGTTGCGCGCTGTGGAATATGGCGAGGTCACGCGGATTGGCTCCTCAAGACCCGTGCGCGTTGATGTGCGGATAGTGGCTGCCACGAATGAGCATTTACCAAATATGGTTGAAGCCGGAAAATTTCGCGCTGACCTGTTGGATCGGCTTTCTTTCGAAGTCGTAACCTTGCCGCCTTTGCGCGTGCGTGAGGGCGATGTGGAAGTTCTGTCGGAGTATTTCGGTCGCAAAATGGCAGCAGAGCTGGGCTGGGAGGGGTGGCCTGGTTTTGGTGAAGTCGCGACCCGAGCGCTGGAAAATCACTTATGGCCGGGCAATGTCCGCGAACTTCGCAATGTCATCGAACGCGCCGTCTACCGGTGGGCTGATCCGGGTCAACCTGTTGACTATATCCAGTTCGATCCGTTCGAAAGTCCGTGGAGGAGCGGCATTGCCACTTCTGCGTCAACGCACGCGACAGTAGATAGCGATAGCGGGCACGAAGCGCGTTTCTCGACCGATTTGAGCCAGGCTGTTGATGTTACAGATTTTCGCGAAGCTACTGAAAAATACGAAAAAGCGGTATTGGAACAGGCTCTTGCAAAATGCCGGTACAACCAGCGACAGACCGCGAAGGCGCTTAATCTCAGTTACGACCAGTTACGCCATACGCTGAAAAAACATGACCTTTTAGGATAATAAAAAGGGCGACCGAAGCCGCCCTCTTTTGAATTTGAATATCCGAAGGATCAGCCGCCGTTGGCTGTAACCATGCAATAGAGCATCGGGATCGACAACAATGTGTTCAAACGCGATGTCATCATCGCGGTTGTGGCTGCCTTGGCCTTGGCTGCATCGTCTGCCTCTACAATGCCCAGTGCTTTCTTCTGGTTCGGCCAGATGATGAACCAGACGTTGAACGCCATGATTATTGCCAGCCACATGCCAACACCGATCAGCTTGTACGGATCCTGCAATGTGAATGCCTGATGCGCGTAACCGGCTTGAACGGCGATGATCAGGCCGAACAACACGGTTGCCGCTGCGCCCCAGCGGAAAAAGAAAAGCGCAGACGGCGCGATATGCTTCGAAATGCCCGGTTTCAGCTCTGCCGGAATTTTGGGCATTGTTGGGATTTGCACGAAGTTGAAATAATAGAGGAGGCCAATCCAGACAATCCCAACAAATGTGTGTAGCCATCGCGTAATCGACTGCGCTGTGACGCCCTCGGCATCAACACCAACCATCAGCGCGAATGCTAAAGCGAAGCCCGCCACTAGCACCAGATGCAGATTTCCAAAAAACTTTGCCATTTTTCCTCCTGTAATGTTCAGGCGGTTTTGCCCCTGATCGCGCTGTGCCTAAACCGACACCCCACAATTGTCACATATTTTCTGCCAAATCGATGGCACGTGATGGAACGCTCAGCATTGCCGGCGGTTTCATCGATGTCCCCCCTTTCGAAGGAAATCACCATGACGTTCACCCTTCCCGACCTGCCTTATGCAGCCGACGCTTTCGACGAAATCATCTCAGCTGAAACATTCCAATATCATCATGGCAAGCATCACAAAGCCTATGTTGATAAAACCAACGAGCTGGCGGCGAAGGACGGCAAGTTGTCAGGCGCAAGTCTGAGCAAGGTCATTACCGCAGCGAAGGATAGCGGCAACAAGCCCTTATTCAACAATGCGGCACAGCTGTGGAACCACAGCTTTTACTGGCAGTGTCTTTCACCCGAAAAGCAGACACCTTCAGGAAAACTGCAAGACTTGATTGCTGACGAATTCGGCAGTCACGAAGATATGCTTGAGAAACTGAAAGCCGAAGCTGTCGGCCATTTTGCCAGCGGTTGGGCGTGGCTGGTGCTCGAAAAGGATAGACTGAAAATCACCTCGCTACACGACGCAGATTCGCCGGTGGTGCACGAGATGAAGCCGTTGCTGACTATCGACGTGTGGGAGCACGCATATTACATCGATTATCGCAATGCCCGACCCGACTATGTTGGTGCTTTGCTGGACAAGGCCATTAACTGGGAATTCGTGGCGCAAAATCTCGACGGCAAAGGCGTCAGCCGGGCAGACCAATAAACTGGTTCAACCTTGCGGCGGCACTTCGGTGTCGTCGCCCAGTTTCAGGCCATGCCGCATCAGCATCGGGATGTTGGCCATCGCAAAAAGGAAGGTGAGGGCGGTCACGCCCCATACCTTTAGGCTCAGCCAGGTGTCGAATGACACGAATGCGCGCATCGCCTCATTTGCGACGGCTAAAGCAGTAAAGAACAGACCCCAGCTCAACGACAATTTGAGCCATCCTGTTTCGTTCAAACCATCATAGGCATGTTCGAGAACATATTTCAGCATCGCCTTGCCGCGCGCCCAGCCCGCAAGCAGAAGCAACGCGAAGAATGCATAGATTATTGTCGGCTTGATTTGGATGAAACGCTCGTCATGGAACCAGATCGTGAGGGCCCCGAAAAAAACACCGAGTGCTGCGGTCAGTTTCAGCATCGGCGAAATCTTGCCGATTTTTACCTTGGAGATGATGACCGCAACGATAATCGCTATCATGAATGTTGCTGTACCGACGATGGCTCCCTGCGTGGGGTCGTCTTTCGAACTGCCTAATTTTGATGCTACGAAAAATAGCAGCAGAGGACCGAAATCCAGAGCGAAGCTTAGAGTGCCCGAGGGCTTCTTGGCAGGCGCGGTTTCGATCATTGCGCACCACCACTGATCGCGCGCGCAAGATCCTGCGCATTGAACGGGCGGAGGTCATCAATCGTTTCGCCAACCCCGATTGCGTGGATAGGCAGGCCGAATTGCTTGGCCGCCGCGACCAAAATTCCGCCCCGCGCGCTGCCGTCCAATTTTGTCATTACCAATCCTGTCACGTCTGCGACTTCCTTGAATATCTCGATTTGCGACAACGCATTCTGTCCCGTGGTCGCGTCGAGCACCAGCACGACATCATGCGGTGCTGCGGGGTTCAACCGCCCAAGGACACGGCGAATTTTGGCGAGCTCATCCATCAGTTCGCGCTTGTTTTGCAAACGGCCCGCGGTGTCGACGATCAGGACATCAATGCCCTCGGCCGTCGCTTTTTTTACCGCATCAAAGACAATTCCGGCTGCATCGCCGCCTTCGGGACCGGTGACGATGGGAACGCCAATCCTGTCGGCCCACACTTTCAATTGCCCGATAGCGGCCGCCCTGAACGTGTCACCCGCTGCCAGCATGACACCATAATCCTGCTCAAGAAACAAATGTGCCAGCTTGGCGATAGTGGTGGTTTTGCCCGAGCCATTCACGCCAATCACCAATATCACTTGTGGGCGAGGGAAGGCGTCTATTTCCAATGGCGCAGCCACTGGCGCCAGAACTGCGGCGATCTCATCTTCGACAATTTGGCGAATGCCTTCTGCATCAATACCTTTGTCGAATCGACCGGCGGCAATTTTTTCGCGGATCTGTGCGGCCATTGCTGGACCTAGGTCGGACGCGATCAGGGCATCCTCGATCTCGTCCAAATCTTGCGGTTCAAGCTTCGCCTTGGTGACAAGGCCGGTTATATTTTCGGTAAGCTTTGTCGAGGTTTTCTTGAAACCACCGAACAGCCGGTCTTTCCAGCCTTCCTTTTCGGTCATTCGATAACCTTCGCCAACAATAGCCCATCCTTTATTTCGTTTACGACTGCGGTGACAATGCTGCCCTCGGTCATTTGCTTATCCAGCTTCACATAAGCGAAATTTTCCGCATGACCAGATACACCTCTATTTTCGACCGCGATTTGTTGCATGGTACCGATCTGCGCCTCTAACCATGCTTGTCGCTGATCCGCCACCGCATCGCGCAACGCCTTCGCGCGTGCTTTGATGGCCGATGCTGCCACTTGAGGCATTAACGCAGCGGGCGTGCCCTGCTTGGGTGAATAAGGGAAAATATGTCCGTGAACGATTTTGCATTGGCGGACCAGATCGAGGCTGTTGGCAAACATCGCCGCATCTTCTGTGGGGAAGCCAGCAATTATGTCCGCGCCGATCGCAATTTCCGGGCGTTTCGCGTGCATCCGTTCAACCAGCTCAATCGCGAGCTCCCGACTGTGCCGGCGCTTCATGCGCTTGAGAATCATGTTATCCCCTGCCTGCAACGAAAGATGCACATGCGGCATAACGCGGGATTCGTCGGTAATCAGATCGAACAACCGGTCATCAATTTCCACACCGTCAATCGACGAGAGGCGAAGGCGGGGTAAATCAGGCACGAATTTCAATATGCGCTCGACCAGATGGCCCAGATTAGGCGCACCCGGCAGGTCATGGCCATAGCTGGTCACATCTACGCCGGTCAGCACCACTTCCTTGAAGCCCTTGTCCACCAGCTTGCGGATATGCTCGATGACGCTACCCGCTGGAACCGAGCGGCTATTGCCCCGACCATAAGGTATGATGCAAAATGTACAGCGATGATCGCAACCATTCTGGACTTCGACAAAGGCGCGGGTTTTGCCGGAGTAGGCGGTAACCAGATGCGGTGCAGTCTGCTGCAGGGTCATTATGTCGGATACAATCACGGGACGGTCCGGCAATTCCATCAGTCCGTGCAATAACGCAGCATCCTGCTTCTCGGCATTGCCGAACACGCCGGATACCTCGGGCATCTGCTGAAAGGTTTCAGGCTCCACCTGAGCTGCGCAACCAGTGACCCAGATACGCGCATCTGGGCGGCGTTTGTGCGCCTGCCTGATCGCTTGCCGGGTTTGCCGGACAGCTTCGTTGGTGACCGCACAGCTGTTGACGATGACGATATCATCATGCGCTGCCAGCTGGTCGGCCAGCGCATTGCTTTCGGCCAGATTGAGGCGGCAGCCCATGCTGATGACTTCTGGGTTCCGCTGCGGTGCGTTCATCCGAAATTGTCCCAGTCGGCTTGGCCTTTGAACACATAAGTGGTTCCGCCGGTCATGATGATGGGCTCATCCGGTGCCCAGGCAATCTGCAGCGCACCGCCCGGCAGATTTACCGTCACCGGCGACGTGACTTTGCCTTGCCGAATGGCTGCAACCCCGGCCGCGCACGCCCCTGTTCCGCAAGCCTGCGTTAACCCGACGCCACGCTCCCACACGCGCAATTTGATTTCACCGTCGCTGATGGAAGCAACATTGACATTTACCCGTTCTGGAAACGCAGCGTCATTTTCGATGATCGGGCCGAGACGTTGAAGGTCAACCTTGTCGCAATCCGGCACAAAAAAGACGGCATGCGGATTGCCGACGTTGACCGCCATCGGCGCTGCCAGTTCTTCCCAGGCCAATGGCATTGAAGCGCTGTCCATTGCAAAAGCGAGCGGGATATCCTGCCATTCAAACTTTGCCATGCCCATATCGATGGTAACCTCGGACCCAGTCAGCTGTCCGGAAACGACCCCGCCCTTTGTTTCAATGCGGACGTCTTTTCCAAGTAGCGCCACCACACAGCGCGACGCATTGCCGCAAGACTCAACCTCTCCGCCATCGGCATTATATATCCGCATGCCAACGTCGGCGTTGTGTGAAGGTTCAAGCACAATGAGCTGGTCGCAACCAATGCCGTGCTTGCGGTCGGCTATGGCGCGCGCGCGCAGAGGCGTAATTGATACTGCAGAGGTCCGGGCGTCAATGACTACAAAGTCATTTCCCAACCCGTGCATTTTGTGAAATTCGCTCAGCACCATGCGGCGCGACTTAAGGATACTCAGCGCACAAGTCTACAATTCATAGTCCGTGCAGCGCTGTGCCGAGCCATCAGGATGCTTTCCGTATCTCCACGGCCGTTGATCTTTCACTCGAGGCTTCAGCCTGTCTTTGACGGGTTGGAAGGAGATTTTTCTTCGCAAGCAACGTTCTGGCTTGATCGATGTTCATCGGTTGACCGAAAAACCAGCCCTGACCCTTTGTGCAACCGAGCGCACGCAGTTTGCCGATGATCTTTTCATCCTCGATACCCTCTGCCGTGATGGGTACATCAAGGCTAGCTCCAAGTCCGGCGATGGCGCTGACGATGGCAGCGCTCTCAGCGTTTTCGAGCATCGATGACACGAAACTGCGATCGATTTTGATGCGATCAAATGGCAAGGCGCGCAAATGTGCGAGCGAGCTGTAACCGGTGCCGAAATCATCAAGCGCGATACGAATGCCCTGGTTTTTCAAGCTGCCCACAATCGACTGGGCGAGACTGAGGTTTTTGAACAGCGAGCTTTCGGTTATTTCCACTTCCAGGCGGCTGGCCGGAAATCCGGTTTCGACCAGCAGCTTCACGATCTTTTGCGCCAGCCACGGATCCTTGAGCTGCACCGGCGAGATATTGACCGAAATCGTCAGCTTTGGATCCCAGTTCTTTGCTTCGAGCATAGCTTTGCGGATGATACTCATCGACAAGTCACCGATCATGCCGGTTTCTTCGGCAACGGGAATGAAGTCGTCGGGCGATATCAGGCCGCGCACCGGTGATACCCACCGTGCGAGCATTTCAAAGCCGACCAACTCGCCGGTGACCAGATCGATCTGCTGTTCGAAATAGGGTACGAATTCATCATTGGGAATGGCGGCGCGGATGTCACCTTCGAGCGAATTACGCGAACGGAGTTCAACCTCCATGCCGTTTTCAAACCAGCTATATCCGTTCCGTCCGTTTTTCTTCGCAGCATAGAGCGCGATGTCAGCTCGGCGAATGAGCATGTCGATGGAATCACAGTCGATTTCAGGACGGCTGATCCCGATTGACGCGGTTACCGTCTGCTGGCTGTCTGCTATCGTGATCGGCCGAGCCAAAGCGTCGACCATGTCTTCTGCAATCCGGTCGACCGCTTCAGGATATTCCGGTTCGAAGACTACACAGATCCCAAATTCATCACCACCAAGTCGGGCGATAACGCTGCTTGGTGGAACTACGTCGCGCATGCGATCCGCGACTTCTCGAAGCAAAAGGTCGCCGCAGTCATGGCCATAAAGGTCGTTGATCTTTTTAAAGCCGTCCAAATCGATCATCAAAAATGCAATAGACTTACCCCGGCGTGATGCACGCGCACTCAGTTCGAGGGTTTTCTCTTTAATCGCCCGGCGGTTGAACAGATTGGTGAGTGGGTCCGTCATCGCAAGATGCTGCGCCCTGACCTCAGCCTGACGATAAACATCGATTTCGTCGCTTAAAGCACTCGTCCTGCGCCAAATCAGAAGTATCAGCGCAATGTTAAGCAGCAAAGCAGTGACCATCACCTGATCGGCGCCCGTGCTGTTGCCGACCAATGTCCGCACGGTTTGTGCGCCAACCTGACCGCCGATAACGACAAACATCACGATGGCAGCGAACATGACAATGTTGTAAATCAGGTTCCTTCCGCGTTGGCTTTTTGCCTGCGCGGTTGAATTGCTGTCTACGGCTTCTGTTGTCGTTTGTTGCATCAGATTCAAAGTCATCCCAATCAGGGTTGCAATGCACTGAAAAAGGTCAAAATTTCATTAAGGCTGAAATGGCGCGTGCTGTTGTCGATGATGTAAGCAAGATGGTTGCATTTCGGGTAGCGTGATGATATCGGCTGCGCCAGCGGGACTAGTTCCGCTCTAAATTTATTGGAAATCCATTATTTCCAAGCTGGTCGGCGAAGTTTCGCTCACCGGCTTTTTGTTCGTTTATGCCTTGAAAGAGGCATTTTGGTAAGGAAGAAGCATGTTCGACAAGCTGAGCGACCGATTAGGAGGGGTGTTTGATCGCCTGCGCGGTCGCGGTGCGTTGAACGAGGCCGATGTCCGTGAAGCCATGCGCGAAGTGCGCGTCGCGTTGCTTGAAGCAGACGTTGCTCTGCCGGTGGTGCGTGAGTTTGTCGACAAGGTCACGGAAACAGCGGTCGGCGCGCAGGTTCTGAAGTCGGTCACACCGGGGCAGCAGGTCGTCAAGATCGTCAACGACGCGCTCGTCGAGATGTTGGGCGCGGAGCAGAGCGACCTCGATTTGGCCGTTGCGCCGCCTGCAATCATCATGATGGTCGGTTTGCAGGGTTCGGGTAAAACCACGACAACCGCCAAAATCGCCAAGATGCTGAAGGCCAAGCAGGGCAAGAAAGTCCTGATGGCATCACTCGACGTCAACCGTCCAGCGGCGCAAGAGCAGCTGGCGACGCTCGGCACACAGACCGAAGTCGCAACGCTGCCCATCATGCAGGGCCAGCAGCCTGTTGATATCGCGAGGCGCGCGTTGCAGGCAGCGAAATTGCAGGGCTTTGACGTTCTGATCCTCGATACCGCCGGTCGTTTGAACGTCGACCAGCAATTGATGGACGAAATGAGCGCGGTCGCCAAGGTCGCGATGCCGCAGGAAATTCTGTTGGTCGTGGACTCGCTTACCGGTCAAGACGCGGTCAATGTCGCCAAGAGCTTTGGTGAACGCGTTGAGCTGACCGGTATCGTGCTAACCCGTATGGACGGCGATGCACGTGGCGGTGCGGCTTTGTCTATGCGCGCCATCACCGGCAAGCCGATCAAATTTGCGGGCGTGGGAGAGAAACTTGACGCGATTGAGGCGTTCAATCCTTCGCGCGTTGCGGGGCGCATTCTTGGCATGGGCGATGTTGTCGGCCTCGTCGAACGCGCGTCGGAAATGGTCGAGAAAGAGGACGCGGACAAGCTCGCGGCCAAGATGGCCAAGGGTCAGTTCGACATGGACGACCTGCGCACACAATTCCGCCAGATGACCAAGATGGGTGGACTCGGCGCGCTTGCTGGCATGATGCCGGGCATGAAAAAGGCCAAGGCGGCGATGGACGCCAGCGGCATGAACGACAAATTGCTCATCCACATGGACGCGATTATTGGTTCCATGACGCCAAAAGAGCGCGCCAAACCTGAATTGTTGAATGCGAAACGCAAGATCCGCATAGCCAAAGGTTCGGGGATGACGGTTCAGGATGTCAATAAGCTGATCAAAATGCATCAGGAAATGGCAACTGCGATGAAGCGCATCCGCAAGATGGGCGGGCTTAAGGGCCTTGCTGCGATGTTCGGCGGAAAAGGCGGAGCAGATCTGGGGGGCGCGATGGAGGGCATGCATGGTCTACCCCCCGGTGCGATGCCGCCGGGAATGGGTGGCTTGCCCGGTATGGGCGGCGGTGGCGGAATGCCACCAGACCTCGCACGACTTCTTAGTAAAAAGAAATAAGTATCAGTTCTAGTTTGTAATATTTCAGAAAGGTGAGTTAGTTTTATGGCATTATCAATGCGTTTGTCGCGGGGCGGTTCGAAAAAGCGTCCTTATTATAAAATCGTCGTAGCCGACGCCCGCGCACCGCGCGACGGAAAGTTCATCGAGCGTATCGGTAGCTACAATCCACAGCTTCCCAAGGACAGCGCAGAGCGCATGATCCTTGACACAGAGCGTGCAAAGCACTGGTTGGCCGCTGGCGCTCAGCCTTCGGACCGCGTAGCTCGCTTCCTTGACGTCGCTGGCGTCAAAGAGCGCAAGGTAAAGAGCAACCCGAACAAGGGTGAGCCCGGTCAGAAAGCCAAGGATCGCGCTGAAGACAAGGCAACCAAATTGGCTGAAGCCGAAGAAGCAGCCGCAGCAGCGGCAGCAGCTCCAGCACCTGAGCCAGAGCCTGAAGTTGTTGAAGAAGTAGTCGCCGAAGAAGCTGCGCCTGCAGTTGAAGAAGCCCCTGCTGCAGAAGAAGCTGCGCCAGAAGCAGTAGCTGAAGAAGCGCCTGCCGCTGAGGAAGCTGCTCCGGTTGAAGCCGCTGCTGAAGAAGCACCTGCTGAAGAAGCTGCAGCTGCGGCCGACGAAGCAACCGAAGAAAAGGCCGAGGGCTAAGCCTTGGCCGACAACACCGTCACGCTTGCCGCCGTTTCTGGCGCGCATGGCGTGACGGGTGAAGTCCGTCTCAAGCTGTTTGCAGAAAATCTGGACAGCTTGAAACGGTACAAGAGTTTCAATGACGGCGCGCTGACAGTGAAGTCGCTTCGCCCCACCAAAGACGGCGCAATCGCCCGTTTTGCCGAAATCAACGACCGCAATGCCGCAGAAAAGCTGCGCAGTACCGTACTAACCGTACCGCGTGAAGCCTTGCCCGAACTCGGCGAAGACGAATATTATTACAGCGATCTGCTGGGCCTTCCGTGCGTCTCCACCGACGGCACCGACCTCGGCAAATGCGTCGCTGTTGAAAATTTCGGCGCGAGCGACGTGCTTGAAATCCAGATGCCTGACGAAAATGGAAAGCCGGGCAAGAAATTCATGGTCCCGATGACGCCAGATGCCGTGCCTGAATGGGGCGAGAAGATCGTAATCGAAGCCGCCTTCGTAATATGACCTTCCAAGCGCAAATCCTGACCCTCTACCCCGAAATGTTCCCCGGTCCGCTAGGTGTTTCGCTCGCAGGTCGTGCGTTGGAGGAGGGCAAGTGGTCCTGTTCGCCTGTCCACATCCGAGAATTCGCAGCCGATAAACATCGCACGGTGGACGATACACCTGCTGGCGGCGGGGCAGGGATGGTGTTGCGGGCGGATATCCTCTCGGCAGCGGTCGACCACGCCTCCGCAGCACAACCCCAAGCCCCCATCCTTGCTATGACCCCGCGCGGCGCTCCCATTACCCAAGCCCGCATCCGCGAACTGGCTTCCGGCCCCGGTGTGACCATAATCTGCGGACGTTTCGAAGGCTTCGACGAACGCCTGTTCGATGCCCATCCCGAAATCGAACAGGTCTCGATGGGCGACATCATCCTGTCGGGCGGGGAAATTGGCGCTTTGATGCTGTTAGACGCTTGCATTCGGCTGCTTCCCGGCGTAATGGGCGCGACTTCCAGCGGTGACGAAGAGTCCTTTGAACAAGGATTACTCGAATATCCGCACTATACCCGGCCCAATGATTGGGAAGGGCGGATGATTCCTGAAGTGTTGCGATCGGGGGATCATGCGAAAATAGCTGCCTGGCGGAAACAAAGGGCAGAGGAAGATACTCGGTTACGCAGACCGGACCTTTGGGGGCGTTACAAAGACGCCCGGGTTCAGCCTGCCTCTGACGTGCGACAAAAGAATAAGGATTAAATGGGGCATGAACCTCATCCAGACACTCGAAGCCGAAGCCATTGCAGCTTTGTCAGAAAACAAAAAAATCCCTGCATTTCGTGCAGGTGACACCGTCAAGGTGGGCGTGAAGGTCATCGAAGGTGAACGCACGCGTATCCAGAATTACGAAGGCGTGTGCATCGCGCGTTCGAACAAGGGCATGGGCTCCAACTTCACCGTACGCAAAATGTCGTTCGGCGAAGGCGTCGAGCGCGTATTCCCGCTGTACAGCCCGAACATCGACAGCATCGAAGTCGTCCGCAAGGGCGTCGTGCGTCGTGCGAAGCTTTATTATCTGCGCGGCCTGACCGGTAAGAAGGCACGTATCGCCGAACGCCGCGATCCACGTCCTGCGGATAAAGCGACTATTAAGACCATCGAGGCTGCCGAATAAGGCAGGGGCTCCGCTGCGTTCTTAAACCGAACACCAAAGGCCGGGCTCCCACAAAGAGCCCGGCCTTTTTTATTGTCCAATTTGAATTTGAGGGAATGAACATGGGTTATCGTATCGTAGTTGCAGGCGCGACGGGCAATGTCGGCCGCGAAGTCGTGAACATCCTTGCCGAGCGCGAATTTCCTGCCGACGAAGTTGCCGTTCTGGCATCGTCGCGTAGCCAAGGCATCGAAATCGAATATGGCGATACCGGCAAGATGCTGAAGGTCCAGAATATCGAGAATTTCGACTGGGCGGGCTGGGACATGGCGATCTTTGCCATCGGTTCGGAAGCGACCAAGAAATTTGCGCCTATCGCTGCGGCTGCTGGCTGCGTTGTCATCGACAACAGCTCTTTGTTCCGGATGGACCCGGATATTCCGCTGATCGTGCCAGAGGTGAACCCCGACGCGATTGACGGGTACAAGCGCAAGAATATCATCGCCAACCCCAATTGCTCGACCGCTCAGCTGGTGGTTGCGCTCAAGCCATTGCATGACTACGCCAATATCACGCGAGTAGTGGTGTCAACCTATCAATCGGTTTCGGGCGCAGGCAAGGAAGGCATGGACGAGCTGTTTGAGCAGAGCCGAAATATCTTCGTCGGCGACAGCGCCGAGGCGAAAAAATTCACCAAGCAAATCGCCTTTAACGTCATCCCGCACATCGATAGCTTCTTGGAAGATGGCTATACCAAGGAAGAGTGGAAGATGATGGTCGAGGTCAAAAAGATCCTCGATCCGAAAATCAAGCTGACCGCGACTTGCGTGCGCGTGCCGGTATTTGTCGGCCACAGCGAAGCGGTGAACATCGAATATGATCGCGAGATGTCAGCGGCCAAGGCAAAGTCGATCCTGCGCGAAGCACCCGGCATCATGCTGGTCGATAAGCGCGAAGACGGTGGCTACACGACGCCCATCGAAGCCGCGGGCGACGATGCGACCTATGTCAGCCGCGTGCGCGAAGACCCCACGGTGGACAACGGCCTTGCCTTCTGGTGCGTGTCGGATAACCTTCGCAAGGGTGCCGCACTCAACGCGGTGCAGATCGCCGAATTGCTCGGACGCCGGCATTTGAAGAAGGGATGAGATTATGGGGCTGCAGGCGGATGTTTTTTGGTCGTTCCGCAGCCCTTATAGCTATCTCGCGACGCGACGGTATCGGGCGTTGATGGAAGAATATGACCTGACCATCAATCTGCGACCGGTTTATCCGCTGGCCATCCGCGACCCGGAATTTTTCGAACGAAGCCATCCTAACTGGTTGCGTTATACCTTCACCGACATATTCCGTGTAGCCCAGTTTCATGGCATCCCATTTGGTCCGCCGCGCCCTGACCCGATTGTTCAGGATGTGCGGACGCGCAAGATTGCCGACGAACAACCTTATATATTTCGCCTGACGCGGTTGGGGCAAGCAGCTGCTCGGCGCGGCAAGAGCCTCGCCTTTTGCGACGAGGTATCGCGCCTGATCTGGGGCGGGGCAGAGAATTGGCATGAGGGGGGACATCTGGCTGGTGCTGCGGAGCGGGCGGGGCTGGCCCTGTCCGAGCTTGATGCTGAAGCCGTGACCGACGCTGAGGCACTTGACGCTGAAATCGCTGCTAATCAGGCTGCGCTGGAGGCGGCAGGCCATTGGGGTGTGCCAACATTGGTATTCGATGGTGAACCGTTCTTTGGGCAGGACCGTATTGATATGGCGGTGTGGCGGATGCAGCAAAAGGGCCTCGTTGCGCGCTAATCAGCCATCACAGGTTGCTGGCCCGCTGCAGGCTTGCCGGGTTTCAGAAAGAAGATCAGCGGGCTGATGATAATCAGCAAAATCATCATCAGTTTGAAATCGTCGAGATAGGCGATCATTGCCGCTTGCCGGTTGATTTCGAGGTTCACCAACTGGAGCGCGGTTTCACCTAATGAACCAAGCCGGTCAGCGCTCGACGGATCGACAGTCGGTAATGAGGTCGCGGTGATGTGACCCGCCAGATCAGCATGGCTGGTCTGCATATTGCGCGCCAGCATGGTAGTCATGATCGAGATGCCAAAACTGCCGCCGAGACTGCGGAACAGGTAAAGCAGCGCAGAGCCATCGGTCCGCATCCGCATTGGCAGGGTCGAAAATGCAACGCCATTAAGCGGAATGAACACGAAGCCCATGCCAAATCCCTGAAACAGACCGGTGTAGACAATCCAGTGCCAGTCCATGTTGAGCGACCATTGGGTCATGATCCACATCGACGAAGCGGTCATCAGAAAGCCGGTGAAGATGATGATACGCGGGTCAATCTTGCCGGTCAGTTTCGATGCTATGAACATTGCGAGCAATATTCCGACTCCACGCGGGGCGAGTAATACGCCGGTGTCATAGACAGTGTAGCCGTATAGATTCTGCAGCATCGGCGGCAGAAGCGCGAAAATGCCGAACATCATCATTCCGACCAGCAGCATCATATTCAGCGAGATAAAGAAGTTTCGATCTGTAATCAGAAGTCGCTCGAACATCGGTCGATCCGTCGTCATTTGATGCGTCGCAAACATCCACAACGCCGCGATGACGACGAGAAGCTCAACTATGATTTCCCAGCTCTGCAACCAGTCTTCTTGCTGGCCACGATCGAGCAGCAACTGCAATGTGGCCAAACCGATGGCCAGCATCGCAAAGCCGAAGCGATCTAGCTGACGGCGGTTGATTGGACGTGACGGCAACAACCACCAAAGGATTGCCAGCGTAGGTATCCCGATTGGCAAGTTGATATAGAAAACCCACCGCCAATTGTAGCTTTCGGTTAGCCAACCGCCGATCATCGGCCCCAAGATCGGCGCGATCATTATGCCCATTCCCCAGATCGACATCGCCCGTGGGGCTTCGGATGGTTTGTTGATATCGAGCATGATGGTCTGCGACAGCGGCCCGATGAAGGCGGCGCAAACGCCCTGGAATATCCGGAACGCGACCATTTCGGTAAGGCTCGTTGCGATACCGCACAACATCGAGGCCAGGATGAACCCGGCGACCGCACCCAAGAACAGGTTGCGCGATCCAATTCGGTCAGCAAGCCACCCGGTGATTGGCATCGCGACCGCACTTGCCACGATGTAACTGGTCAGTACCCAGGTAATTGTATCCATCGTTGCGCCAAGACTGGTCTGCATGTGCGGAATGGCGACATTGGCGATTGTGGAATCCAATATCTGGATGATGGTCGCGCCCATCACTGCCAGTGTCAGCAGCGCTTTGTTTTTGACCGGGTAGGCCGGTTGGTCGAGCGGATTACTTGTCGGTGTCGATGCGGACATGTGCCGACAGCCCCGCGATCATATTGCGTTTCGGCTTGTCGGTAATCGAGATGCGAACCGGCACGCGCTGCGTTACCTTTACCCAATTGCCATTAGCGTTTTGAGCGGGGAGAACCGAGAATTCCGAGCCTGTACCCGCACCGATACTCGCAACCTTGCCGCGTACTTTGATGTCAGGATAGGCATCGAACGTGATTTCGGCTGGCTGACCGACACGCATATGGGCCAGATCCGTTTCCTTGAAATTGGCTTCGATCCAGCTCCTGTTACTGGCGACGATTGTTACGCCGGGTAGACCCTGCACCATCATCTGGCCGACTTGCAGACGATCAGCCTGACTGACGACTCCGGCAACAGGCGCGCGGACTTCGGTGCGGGACAGATTGAGTGAAGCGGCATCTCGCTGCGCCTGACCGGCTTTGACCGCCGGGTTAATGCCGGGTGCCGCCGCACCCGTGGCAAGCGCCGCTCTTGCCTTGGTTGCTTCGGCTTGAGCGTTGGCAACTTTGCTGCGTGCATCCGACAAGGCATGCTCTGCGGCCTGCAATCGTGCGCGCGTTGTGAAGCCGTCCTGCATGAGTGCCGACTGCCGCTGATATTCCTTTTCAAAGAACGCGACATCTTCACGCGCGCTGTCAATGTCGACGCCGGTGGTTTGATATTCTGTTTCGAGCGCTGTTACCCTAACCTGAGCAGCCGCGATGCTGGCATCGGCTTGCTCAATGGCAATGCGGTAGGGCTCGGGATCAATTCGGAAAAGCAGGTCGCCTGCGTCGACATTCTGGTTTTCGCGGACTGCTACCTCGACGATGCGCCCGCCAACTTCGGCTGAGATCGATACCTTGTCCTGTTGCACATAGGCATTGTCGGTCGAAACATAATGATCATTGGCGATATAATAAGCAACGCCGCCTGCAGCGAGAACAAGCGGTACGGACCCCATGAGCGCAAGCCGAGCAAGCCGATGTGGCTTCTTGTGCGCCTTAGTCTCTCCGGTTGGTTGAAAATCGGCTTCAGCCATTGGCCGCCTCCATCGGTTTGCGGGTGAGATTGGACCGAATGATGTTCAGCATGTCCTCAAGATCAGCCTGCTTGTCTTCGCTTATGCCTTGCAACGCGTCAACGAACATGGCCGATGCGGTTGGCTGCAGTTCCTTTATTTTGGCGAGGCCTTTGGCCGTCAAATGCAACCGCCAAGCCCGCCGATCTTTTGGGTCGGCGCGGCGTTCGACCAGTTCGGCATCCTGCAGCCGATCAATCATGCGTCCCAAAGTGATGGGTTCGACCTCAAGCATATCGGCAATCGTCACTTGCGTGCTGCCATCAAATCGCTTGAGCAACGCCAGTACCCGCCACTGCGGACGCGTAACGCCCATCGCACGTGCACGCTCGTCAAATGACCGACGTAGCAGCCGCGCAGCGTCGCCTAAAACAAAGCCCAAATCATCGCTCATGTCATCAACATAATAGCTATGCTTATTACATGCAACATCGTTGAAGGAGCTGGGATGGATATAGGGTCGCATGGCTAAGCCCCGCGTCTCTATGGCTATGATGACCTAGGACAATTTAACGATATTGCCGGACAGCTGTAGCCGCTAAGCCAGTTTATAAGTTGCTTTTTGGCTTTGGTTGGCGGCAGGAAGGTGCCCTAGGCTTCCCAATGTTTCCTTGGATTTTGGACAATGAATAACATGATTAAATCAGGCAGCTTCGCTGCACCAGACGGCGTTGATATCGCCTGGCGTGAAGTGGGCGAAGGGCGTCCCCTGCTGCTGATACACGGCTATTTTTCCGAGGCCGATACCAACTGGATTAAATTTGGGCATGCTGGCTTGCTCGCCCAGGCGGGGTATCGCGTTATCATGCCCGACCTGCGTGCACATGGCCTAAGCGGGAAGCCGCATGATGCCGCTTGTTATCCAAAGGATGTCTTGGCTGACGACCAGTTCGCGCTGCTCGATCATCTGGGCATTGGCGATTATGACCTTGGCGGCTATTCGCTGGGCGGGAGGACAGTGTCGCGAATGCTCGTGCGCGGTGCAAGGCCGGGCAGGGCGATCATTTCCGGGATGGGGCTTGAGGGCCTCACGAAAACCGGCAATCGTGGCGGCCATTTCAAACATGTTCTGGATAATTTGGGACGGCATGAGAAGGGCTCTCCGGCTTGGATGGCGGAGGCGTTTCTGAAAACCACTGGTGGCGATCCGGTTGCCTTGCGACACATCCTCGATACGTTCGTAGATACCAGTGAGGCGGAGATTTCGGCATGGGATTTGCCGGTCGCGGTGATTTGCGGTGTGGACGATAATGACAATGGTTCGGCATCGGATTTGGCAGCGGCATTGCGGCACGGCAAGTTATTCACGGTGCCCGGCAATCATATGAGTGCGGTCACCAAAGCCGATCTGGGTCAGGCTACGGTCACCGCGTTGACAGGGGATGCGTGGTGAGTTTGCACGCCTCTGACATGCAACCCACACTACAAAGTGAAAGGGTCATTCTGCGCCCGTTAACGGACCAGGATTTTGAAGCTCTATATGCCGTCGCGGCTGACCCTGAAATTTGGGCAATGCACCCGTATCGCGATCGCTATAAACGCGAAGTATTTGAAGATTTTTTCGCTGATGCCATGGCGTCGGGTGGCGCATTTGTCGTTGTCTATAGAGCCGAGGGCAAGATCATTGGTGGGACTCGTTTTGGCAATTATTCGGCCGTGGATGGCGAGATAGAGATTGGCTGGACATTTTTCGCGACGGCCTATTGGCGCACCGGTATCAACCGGGAAGTAAAGGCGCTGATGTTGCGTCATATTTTCCCTCACGTCCGGACTGTAGTTTTTCAGATCGGCGCAACCAATTTCCGGTCTCGCACGGCCGTAGAGAGAATCGGTGGGCGCCTCACCCGTGAATATGTTCGCACTGATCGGGGGGATGAGCAGGATTACACGCGTTACGAGTTAACCGAGAGGGATGCGCGCGCGGGATCGTTGGCAGATTATTTTTTTAGAGGGGAGCGAAATGCAGGAGGGTAAATTAGAACGCAATTTCTGGCGTTATTGGCTGGGCGGTTTGCTGATACTTGCAATAATGATTGCGATGAACCCGTGGTTTACAAACGACGTGTCGCCTTGGGGGATCCGCGATCATCAATCCGCTGGCACAGCGGCGCGCGTGGATGCCATTCAGGCTGCATGGCAAACTGCCGGCGTCATGGGTCTTGCCCGCATCGGGATGGCAATGGACCTCCTTTATATCGGGGTCTATTCATTTGGCGCCTATTGCGGTGGACGGTTGTTCGCCAGTTCAGGGCGTCCTGCGCTGCGCCGCTTGGGTTGGGTAATTGTTGTTGCTGCGGTCATTGTCGCGGTTGCAGACTATTCCGAAACGATCTGCCAGTTTATTCAGGCGATCAACTTCAGGGGCAATGACGTGCTCGCGGGAATCGCGGCGACGGCGCAGCCAATAAAGTCCACAGCTTTCCTCACCAGCTTTTTTGGTCTGCTAGCGGCGCTGACGGTTCGACGAATGACACGCCGCGCAGCTTGACGTTCGGGTACGAAAGTTTCAACATCCCGTCATAATATTTGCCGGGAGCCTATAATGAAGAATCTTGTATCCATTGCCGCGTTGGCAATTGCGACCATATCAATTCCGTCGGTTGCTGCCGCTCAGGATGCGACGACAACGGCAGCTGCGCCTACCGTTGCCGACGCCGACGCCTTTGTAGCGGCGGCAGAAAAGGATCTATTCGACTTTTCGGTTGAGGGCGCGCGTGTTGCGTGGGTCAATTCCACGCACATCACCGACGATACCGACGCTCTTGCAGCGCGCTACGGCGAAATCGGTACCGAGAAGTCGGTAAAATATGCGCTGGAGGCAGCGAAGTATCAGGCACTTCCCGGTCTGTCTTACGATACCAAGCGCAAGCTCGATATCTTGCGCGGCGGTATCGTTTTGCCTGCGCCTACCACCGTGGGTGCGGCTGCCGAGCTCGCGACGATTTCGACCAAGCTGCAGTCGGCTTACGGCAAAGGCAAGGGGACACTGAAGGGCAAGGAAATCAACGGCTCGGATATCGAGGCCGAGATGGGCTCGAACCGCAATCCCGAAGAACTCAAGGAAATGTGGGTCAGCTGGCATGACAATGTCGGCGCGCCAATGGGTAAGGATTATGCCCGGATGGTCGATGTCGCAAATCAGGGCGCAAAAGAATTGGGCTATACCGACGTTGGTGCGATGTGGCGGTCAGGTTACGACATGCCTGCCGACGATTTTGCCAAGCTGACCGACCAGTTATGGCTCGAGGTAAAGCCGTTATATGACGAACTCCACACTTATGTCCGCACGCAGCTCAACAAGAAATATGGCGATGCCGTGCAGTCAAAGTCTGGCCCCATTCGTGCAGATTTGCTGGGCAATATGTGGGCACAGGAATGGGGCAATATCTATGACCTCGTTGCGCCTTCCGGTGCGGGCGATATTGGCTACGATATAGGCGAACTGTTGGTTGCCAAGAATTACAAACAGACGCAACCGACAGATTTCAGCGAAAGCCGGGGCAAGGCCGAAAAGGAAATGGTCAAAGTAGGCGAAGGCTTTTTCTCATCATTAGGCTTTGCACCGCTGCCTGGCACCTTCTGGGATCGCTCGCAATTCATCAAACCTGCCGACCGTGAAGTCGTTTGCCACGCATCGGCTTGGGATATCGACAATGTTGAGGATCTGCGCATAAAGATGTGCATCAAGGTGAATACCGACGATTTCGTTACTATCCACCATGAACTCGGGCACAATTATTATCAGCGCGCCTACAACAAGCAGCCATATCTGTACCTGAACGGGGCGAATGATGGCTTTCATGAAGCGATTGGCGATGCAATCGCGCTTTCGATAACTCCTGATTATTTGGTGCAGATTGGGTTGCTCGACCCGTCCAAGGTTCCCGGATCTGATAAGGATAATGGCCTGTTGCTGAGGCAGGCGATGGACAAGGTCGCATTTTTGCCCTTCGGGCTGCTGATTGATAAATGGCGCTGGGGTGTGTTCAATGGTTCAATTGCTCCTGCCGATTATAACAAGGGCTGGACCGATCTGCGTCTTCAATATCAGGGTATAGTTCCCCCGGTCGAACGGGCTGCTGATCGTTTTGATGCAGGTGCCAAATATCATATTCCGGGTAACACGCCTTATACCCGCTATTTCCTTGCCCGTATCCTTCAATTCCAGCTCTACAAAGCTGCATGCGATACCGCAGGCTGGAAAGGTCCGCTCCATCGCTGTTCCTTTTATGGCAACAAGGATGTGGGGACAAAACTGAATGCGATGCTGGAAATGGGTGCATCGAAGCCTTGGCCCGATGCTCTGCAAGCCTTTACGGGAACCCGTTCAATGTCGGGCAAGCCAATGCTGGAATATTTCGCGCCGTTGATGAAATGGCTAAAGGCGCAGAATAAGGGCGTGAAAAAGGGCTGGTAATGGATCTATGGCCCAGCTTACGCGCTGGGCCATTAATTCATGTGATTGCTATGTCGCAGATTTGGCGGCGGGTTTGCGGGCTGCAGGCTTTTTTGCAGCGGCTGGTTTTGCTGCGGCGGTCTTCGCGGGCGTAGTTTTTGCAGCGGGCTTCGCCGTAGATTTGGCCGCGGGCTTGGGAGCTGCTTTTGCAGCAGTTGTTTTTTTCGCTGCCGGCTTTTTGGACTTTGCGGTCTTGCTGTCATAAACCTTCTTGCCAGCCACCGCCGCAGCAGTCGCGGCCAATACCGCGCCAGCAACTGCTGCGGTTTTACCAGGGTTATCCTTGATCGCCTGACCCACTTTGTGCGCGGCTTTGCTTGCCTCGTCTGCCGCAGAGCGTGCCTGCCCCGATGCAGCAGTGGCAGCGTCGTCTGCACTTGCCATGATTTTGGCTGTCACGTCCTTCAGCTTGGTTTTTGCCTTATCGAACGTGCTGCTAAACTTCCCTGACTTTGTCATTGCGTGTTCTCCTCGAAACTGCGCTGGATAACGCGATTTAGGAAACAGTGTTCCACAAGAGCAAGCTTACCTGAACGGCGGCTCATTGAAAGCGCGGAGTTTTCGGCTGTGCAAGCTGTTCCCCGCTTCGCGCAGAAGCTCGCATGTCTGGATGCCAATTTGAAGATGCGCAGCAATGGCTTCTTCGTAAAAACGGTTTGCCTGACCCGGCAGCTTAATTTCTCCATGTAGCGGCTTATCGGACACGCACAGCAAGGTCCCATAAGGCACACGGAATCGATAACCTTGCGCTGCGATTGTGGCCGATTCCATGTCGATGGCAATCGCTCGAGATTGTGAAAACCGCAACGCCGAAGCGGAATAGCGCAGCTCCCAGTTGCGGTCATCGGTCGTCACTACAGTCCCCGTTCGCATCCGCCGTTTCAAGTCGGCGCCGCTGGTGCCCGACACCCTTTCTGCAGCCACTGCCAGCGCCTGTTGCACTTCAGCAATCGGTGGAATGGGAATTTCAGGGGGCAGTACCTCGTCGAGGATATGGTCGTCACGCAGATACGCATGGGCCAGCACATAGTCGCCGATCCGTTGTGTTTCGCGCAAGCCACCACAATGACCGATCATCAACCACGCCTCGGGTCGCATGACAGCAAGATGGTCGCAAATCGTCTTTGCGTTCGATGGCCCGACGCCAATATTGACCAATGTTATGCCAGAGCGATCAGGCGCAATAAGGTGGTAAGCAGGCATCTGGTGCCGCCGCCATGTGCTATCGGCCACCAACTGCGCTGCCTCATCAGTAGGTTGATCGATATAAAGACCGCCCGCGCCTGAAAGCGCCGTATAACGACCTTTGCCGACCTGCGTGCAAGCCCAGCTTACGAACTCGTCGACATAGCGATGATAGTTTGTGAACAGGATATAATGCTGCACATGCTCGGCAGGCGCACCGGTATAGTGCCTTAGTCTCGCCAGTGAAAAATCGGTGCGTAATGCGTCAAACAATGCAAGCGGTGAATTTTCGCTTCCCTTCGTCCGGAGCAGCCCGTCGGCAATTTCGTCGCCGATGTCGGCAAGCTCCGTCGTCGGGAAATAGCGCGCCAATTCTGCGGGGCTGACGGTTCCCAGTTCCAGATCAGCCGATCCGTCCAGCACATATGGGAAGGGAATTTCCTGCGCGCTCCGGCCGACGGCAATATCGACTTCATATTGCTCCATCAGCAAGTCGAGCTGATCGCTGATATATTCGGCAAACAGGTCAGGTTTGGTGACAGTGGTGCGATAGGTCCCCATTTTTTCCAGCTTGCCAAAGGCAAGATTGGTGACCGTCGCGCGTTCTACACCATGATAGGTAATCGCCAGTTCCGGATAACAGAAATCGCGGTTTATCCGTTCTTCGACGCCAGGCTGTATTCCCTGCGTGAGAAAACGCGCCAGAGCCGTTTGAAGCCGTTTAACCGATGCTTCATATTCGGAAACGAGTTGATGGATAATGTCTTGGGATTTTTTGCTAGTCATAATCACGCTTCACCGAATTTTGCCATTTTCGCAACAAAAAAGGGAGGGTCGCCCCTCCCTTCATCCATGCCGCACGGGCATGACATTCATGTGATGCTTACATCTGGCCAAGCATGTGATCCGCGGAACTCACCTTGAAATCGCCTGGTGCCTCGACGTTGATCTGCTCTACCACGCCGTCGTTGACGACCATCGAGAAGCGCTGTCCGCGCTTCCCCATGCCGAATGCGGTGCCGTCCATTTCAAGGCCCAGCGCCGATGCGAAGTCACCATTGCCGTCCGCCAGCATTGTGATGGCGTCCGAACCGCCTGCCTTGTTCCAGGCACCGAGTACGAATGCGTCATTTACGGCAGTGCAGGCGATTTCATCGATGCCCTTCGCTGCAAGTTCGTCGGCCTTTTCAACAAAACCGGGCAAGTGCTTTGCCGAGCAAGTTGGGGTAAATGCACCGGGAACCGAAAACAAAGCTACGCGGCGGCCTGCAAAATAATCCGATGACTGAACTGGCTGTGGCCCTTCGGCAGTCGCCTTGACCAATTTTACGTCAGGGATTTTGTCACCAACAGAAATGCTCATCTTAAATTCCTTTGAGGGGGGTGGGGTATAATGTCTATTCCGGTAGGGCCCATTGCGAGTCAAGTGGGGTTATCGATGGCTCGCCACTTCTTGTCGCAACCGGCAAAAGGTTCCATCCGGTGGCAAATATTATTTGACCTCGGTCGAACGTCTTAGATGGTTAATTTTGCTTTACCTTGCATGTTGAATTTTCAGTAAACAGAATCGTCAATCATTCCCCTGTTGAACACGCAAAAGGGGTTGGGGAAATGACCGGTTTTATAAGGAAAGCTGCGTTTGCCGCAGTATTAGCAGCACTCACCGTTCAGCCAGCACAAGCCTGCTGGTCAAGCGCGTCGCAGGATGCGGCGAAGATCAAGCATCTGAATACGATGTTGATGGTAACGGCGCTTCGGTGCCGAAATACGCCTGATAATTTCTTGCCGCAATATAACCGTTTCGTCACAAAACATAATGCCCTAATCGGGTCGCAGAATAACCTCTTGAAAACCCAGCTTGCACAGACAAGCGGTGCAGGTGGCGCGCTAAACGCGCTTGACCGAATGTCCATCGGTTATGCCAATAGCTACGGCAATGGTCACCGCAACATGAACTGCGGCGAATTGAAGCAGCTTGCGCTGGATTTGTCGACGCAGTCGCATGGTGTAGCGACGATGGCCGCTCTGGCCGAACGCGTCGTTGTAGGGCAATCATGGTCGGGAAAAGCTTGCGCGGTGAGCATCGCTCAACGTCGATAATCATATAAAGCAATCTTTATATTTGCCTTCGTTGAAAGTCGCAGCTAAGGGCAGGGCCAACAAAACCCTCCCGGAGACCAAGCCTGTGGCTTTCAACGACTATGTCATTGCCGATATCGGCGAGGCCGATTTTGGCCGTAAAGAAATCAATATTGCAGAGACCGAGATGCCGGGCCTGATGGCGTTGCGTCGCGAGTTCGGTGCATCGCAACCTTTAAAGGGCGCGCGGATCGTCGGGTCGTTGCATATGACCATTCAAACTGCGGTTCTCATTGAAACATTGACGGCGCTTGGTGCGGATGTGCGCTGGGCGACCTGCAACATCTTCTCGACTCAGGACCATGCCGCTGCTGCAATCGCCGCAAAAGAAATCCCTGTGTTCGCAGTGAAGGGCGAGAGCCTTGCCGACTATTGGGATTATGTCGGTCGCATCTTCGACTGGGGTGACGATATCACGGCGAACATCATCCTCGACGATGGCGGCGACGCGACGATGTTTGCGCTTTGGGGCGCGAAGCTTGAACGTGGCGAAACTTTTGCCGAACCGGAAAACGAAGAAGAAGTAGAATTTCAGCGTGCGCTCAAAGCATTTATCGCCAAGAAGCCGGGATATCTGACCGAAACCGTCAAGAATCTGAAGGGCGTTTCGGAAGAAACTACGACTGGCGTTCACCGTCTGTATGAAATTGCGAAGAAGGGCGAACTTCCTTTCCCTGCGATCAACGTCAATGACAGCGTGACGAAGTCGAAGTTCGACAACCTCTATGGCTGTAAGGAATCGCTGGTCGACGCCATCCGTCGCGCCACCGACGTGATGTTGGCCGGTAAAGTGGCCTGCGTTGCCGGTTTTGGCGATGTCGGCAAGGGCTCGGCACAGTCGCTCCGCAACGGCGGTGCGCGCGTTATGGTCACCGAAGTCGATCCCATCTGTGCGCTTCAGGCCGCTATGGAAGGCTTTGAAGTCGTAACGATGGAAGAAGCAGTCGAGCGTGCCGACATTTTCTGCACAGCTACAGGTAACGCCGACGTTATCACCGCCGAGCATATGAAGAACATGAAGCCGATGAGCATTGTCTGCAACATCGGTCACTTCGATAGCGAAATCCAGATTGCGGCTCTCAGCAATTACAAATGGACCGAAGTGAAGCCCGGCACCGACCTGGTCGAATTCCCGGACGGTAAGCAGATTATCGTGCTCGCCAAGGGTCGTCTGGTGAACCTGGGTTGCGCCACTGGTCATCCGAGTTTTGTTATGTCGGCGTCGTTCACCAACCAGACACTCGCGCAGATCGAGCTTTGGACCAAAGGTGAGAATTACAAGAACGAAGTCTATGTTTTGCCGAAGCATCTCGACGAGAAGGTTGCGATGCTTCACCTTGAAAAACTGGGTGTGAAGCTCACCAAGCTCTCGGAAAAGCAGGCGGGCTATATCGGCGTATCTACCGAAGGTCCGTTCAAGCCCGATCATTACCGCTATTGATTGGGCTTAATGCCAACAGTTGAGAGCCCGCTCACGGAAACGTAGCGGGCTTTTTTCGTTGCGCCGCGACGGCTTTTCGGCATTAGCAAGTGAATGAACAAGCTAGGGACGGCATCTGTATGACGGGCGATAGCCTGCCGGTTGCATTGATAGGAATATTGATGGCGCTGTGGCTAGTAGGCGCCACTGTTGCGATCTGGGTTGGCCTTTCATTGCGCCGGCAATCGCGGAAGATGCTGCGCCAGACTTCACGCCTTGCCCGTTTGTTGGAGACGGCACCTGCATTTCCTGTTGTGGTCAAGGGCGATGGCCGGATTGAAGCGGCAGATCGTTTTTCACGTCTGCTTGGGCTCTCCGAACCGGCTACGTCGCTGACCGACCTTGGCGGGTACGACAATGCCGGTCTCGCAGTGGCCGACCTTGCTGCGTTGGAAGATAAGGTTCGTGAAACGCAGCGGACGGGAAAAGATTTTGCTCTACCGCTTGCGATAGAAGGATCGGAGCGCCGCCTTCTTGTCGTCGGAAGTATTGCCGATGCGGTAATCTACCCAAATGGCGCCGCACTTCTCTGGTTTTTTGACTCGACCGATAATCTGCGTGAGCTGGCAAAGCGTACAGAGGAGGCCGAAGAAGCCCGAGCAGCTTTTGCTGCACTTGCAGGTTTGATTGAAGCCGCGCCATTGCCGATGTGGCATCGCGATGCGAGCATGCAGCTGCATTTTGTCAACCACGCTTATGTCGATGCGGTTGGTGCAACAGACGGGCTGCAAGTGGTCGAGGACGAGATCGAACTGGTTGAACCTGAAAATGGCAAAACCGCAGCAGATTTCGCAGCGATGGCGTTGGCGGCAGGTGCTCAGGCTGAGCGTACGGTATCGGCGACGTTGAATGGCGAGCGTCGCCAGCTGCGTGTTTTTGACATTCCACTGGGTGAAGGTGGCGTCGCGGGTCTCGCTATCGACGTGCAGGACTTGATTGACGCAAGGTCCGAGTTCCGCGAACTTGCAGAGGCGCAACGCGACCTTCTCAACATGATGTCCGCTGGTGTGGCCCAATTCGACGAAAACCGCGCGCTTAGCTTTGCAAATCTTCCATTTCAGCGGTTGTTTGCGTTTCGCGATCAATGGCTCGCAGAGAAGCCCGAATTTGCGCGGATGCTCGATCGGATGCGCGAAAACGGCAAGCTGCCTGAGGTGCGCGATTTTCCGATATGGCGGGCAGAGCGGGAAGAATGGTTCAGGACGACAGAGCCGAGCGAGGAGAATTGGCTGCTGCCAGACGGCACACATTTGCGTGTTTTAGCTCAGCCCGTGCCCGATGGCGGGCTATTGATTATCTTCGAAGATAGAACCGAACAGGCGCAACTTGCCAGCGCACGCGACATACTCCTTCGTGTCCGTACCGCCACGTTCGACAATTTGTTTGAGGCAATTGCCGTCTTTTCAGCCGATGGCAGGTTGAGCATCTGGAACCGGCTATTCGCCGAAACCTGGGGGCTTTTGGATGAGGCGCTCATAAAGCATCCCCGACTGGATGAGTTGCTGCCGATGCTGGCGCAGCATCTTAAAAAGCCGTCGCAGATATCAATCATAGGTGAGCTGATCCGGATGACCTCGGCAAATCGCGAGCAACGGAGAAGCAGGGTTAATTTCGCCGACGGACGGATATTCCAGATTGCGACGATTCCGCTCCCTGATGGCAATGCACTTTTCACTATGCTCGATATGTCTGACAGCATGAAGATCGAACAGGCATTGCGGGATCGTAACAGTGCGCTGCAGGAAGCAGATGCAATCAAGGGAAAATTCCTCGCCAATATGAGCTACGAGTTCCGCACGCCGTTAACTTCGATAGGCGGGTTTGCTGACTTGTTGAAAGCCGGGATTGCCGGTGAGTTGAGTGAACAGGCGATGGAATATGTCGATGCGATTTCGCAATCAGCCGAACGCCTTTCAGACCAGATCAACACCGTCTTGGACTACAGCCAGATCGAAGCTGGCGCACTGCCGCTGGCGCTGCAGCAAACCGATATACCGACGTTGGTGGCCGAAATTGCTGAGGGCAAAGCCGCGATGGCACAAAGCGCCGGAATATTGTTGCACGTGCAATCGGGGGACGCGCAAGGATCGATGACGATTGATCCCAAAAGGTTGGCGCAGGCGGTAGGCCAGGTGTTGGACAATGCAATCCGATATAACCGGGATGGCGGAGAAGTATTATTGTTCGCCCGCTGGAAAGGTAACCGGCTTGAATTGATCATATCGGACAATGGTCCGGGAATAAGCGCCGACAATAAAGACAAGCTATTCTCCAGCGTTGACCGTTCGCAGCCCGGCGATAACGGGTCGGTTGCACAAGGTCTGGGACTGTCGCTCGCGCGCCAGTTGATTGAATCGCATGGCGGAACTCTAACGGTGGATTCGAAACCAGGTGAGGGGACGACGGTGATGATGTCTCTACCGCGCAAATGATCATTACGAGCGAAAAAGACATGCGAAGCTTTGGCACACGGTTGGCCGCCACTTTGCACGCTGGCGACTGGGTTGCGATTAATGGATCGTTGGGCGCCGGAAAGACTGTGTTGTGCAGCGGGATTTTGGCGGGATTAGGGTTCAAGGGCGAAGTTGCCAGTCCATCTTATGCAATCGTCCATTCATACGACCCGCCAGAAGTATCGATTGCAGTCGCGCACGTCGATTTGTATCGGCTAAACAATGTTGATGAACTCGACGAACTTGGTCTGGCCGATGAGCGTGGTGATCGCGTCACATTGGTGGAGTGGGCGGAGCGATACGGAACGGATTATATGTCGCCGAGCCACGATATAACCATACAAATGCAACCCGACGGCAGCCGTCACCTCATCATAAAGACGGAAAAGAATGACGCCACTGGATGAAATGACACCGCCTGCCGGATTGAACGAATTCCTGAGCCGCAGTGGGTGGGATAGTGCAATGGTCACTCCCGTTGCCGGCGACGCTTCGTTCCGCAGATATTTCAGAATTCACTGTACGCAGAAAGGTCAAGCGATCCTGATGGACGCGCCGCCCCCGCATGAGGATCCGCGTCCATTCATCAACGTCGCTGAATATCTGCTCGCGCATCGTTTCAGGGCACCTGAGATTTTCGCACGCGACCTTGAAAGCGGCATGGTGCTAATTGAGGATTTCGGCGACCGCCGGATGCGGGAGCATCTCGACGATCATCCTGAAGATGAAATCGAAACATATAAACATGCGATAGATGTCATTATACGTCTTTCGCGACAGCCAACCGCCGATCTGGATCCTTATGACCTTGCGGCTTATATGCGCGAAGTCCGGTTGCTGACCGAATGGTATATGCCCGCAATGCGGCTTTCCTGGAATCAGGCTGAGTTCGACCAGATCTGGACCGATATGCTTGTGCCGGTTGCACAGCTTCAGCACGTGACAGTGTTGCGGGATTATCATGCCGAAAACATCATGTTGCTGGATGATGGCGAGCAGGGACTAATCGATTTTCAGGATGCGCTGGTTGGTCATCCAGCTTATGATCTGGTTTCGCTGCTTCAGGATGCGCGGCGCGATGTTTCGTCTGAACTCGAGGCAGCTATGCTGGAGCATTATCGCAACGCGGCGAATGTTTCCGACGATTTCGATCATCATTATGCCCTGCTTGGCGCGCAACGAAATACCAAAATCATCGGCATTTTTACCCGCCTGTGGAAGCGCGACGGCAAGGACCGTTATCTTTCATTCTTACCGCGTATGTGGGGCTTGCTGGAGCGCGATTTGGCACACCCGGCGCTGGCACCGTTGAAGGCTTGGTTCGACGCAAACATTCCGCCCGCGGTTCGTGCGCAGTCCCCTTCTGATGCCTGACAAAATGACTAACCACATCGATACTGCAATGATCATGGCCGCAGGCAAGGGCACGCGCATGATGCCGCTGACCGCAGATCGGCCCAAGCCGTTGATTGAGGTTGGCGGGGTAGCATTGCTCGATCATGTACTCGACCATTTGCGTAAAGCCGGCGTCGGTAAGGTGGTTATCAATGCCCATTATCGTGCCGAGCAGGTTGAGCATCATATGCGGGAATATGCGACCGACTTCGACGTTCGTATATCGGACGAAAGAGAACTGCTTTTGGACACCGGCGGTGGCCTGATCCGGGCGCTGCCGCTGATTGGCGCTGACCCGTTTCTGTGCGTGAATGCCGATAATTGGTGGACCGACGAAGGCGAAAATGCCTTCACGCGCATGATGGCGCATTGGGACGACGGCAAGATGGACGTTTTGATGTTGGTCGTTCCATTTGAAAATGCCAATAATACCCAAGGGCAGGGTGATTTTGATCTAGACCAAAAAGGTCGCCTTTCGCGCCGTAAGGCTGGAGAGCAAGGTGCATTCGTTTGGACAGGCATCCAGATGCTCTCGAAGCGTCTTATAGTGGACCCGCCATCGGAAGTATTTTCGACCAACATATTCTGGGATCGCGCGATTTCAGCAGGGCGTTGCTTCGGATTGGTCCACCAAGGGCTTTGGTTCGACGTGGGCTATCCCGAAGCAATTGCGGCCACGGAAAAGAAGCTGTCGGAATATGCAGGGGGCTAACGCCCAACCCATTCGGGCGCATGTGTACAATGTGCCATTTGGCAATGATCTGTGCGACGCGACCGCAAGCCTGATTTTGCAGGCGGGGACGGCTGACCCGCTTTCTATTAGCAGCAACATATTGCTATTGCCTAACAATCGTGCGGCAAAGGCGATGAGCGAGGCCTTCGTCCGGCAAGCCGCACCGGGCCTTTTGCTACCCCGAATGGTGGCGGTTGGCGATCTGGCTTTGGATGAAGCGCTGGGGCCTTTGCTCGACCCGGTAAGCACCGAAGATGTTGTCTGGCCGGTAATCGGCACGATCGACAGGATATTGTTATTGGCAAAGCTTGTCAGCAAGTACAGACCAGATGGCCAATCCATTTCGTCAGCCGAAGCGTTGCGCCTGGCGCGAAAACTTGCTGACATGATCGACGAACTCGAAATTGAGCAAGTCGATTTCACGCGGTTTGCTGAAGTTGGTATCGAAACCGATCTGGCCGGCCATTGGCAACGCTCTTATGGGCAGTTGCTTGAAATACTTCCGGCATATCGCGCCGAGTTGTCCCGCCGCAATTTACTTGGACCGGCGGAGCGACGAAATCTGTTGCTTGGCAGGCTGGAGCAACGTCTAACCGAAGCACCGCCGTCAGTGCCGATTATCGCCGCCGGAATTACGACTTCGGCCAAAGCAATCGCTCGCTTGCTGCGCCGGGTTGCACGATTACCGCAGGGCATCGTGATCCTGCCGGGACTGGATCTGGATATGGACGAGGGCCAATGGAGTGCACTGTCACATGCCACCGATGAAGAAGGCGAGCGCAAACCAAAGCGGAATATTGAAGTCCACCCGCAATTTCATCTGAAACATCTGCTCGACCAGATGGGTGTGGATCGGTCCGAGGTCGACATTATTCCAACAGCAACGGCACCGCGCGCACATAACGCGATTACAGACATTTTCTGCCTTCCCGAGCAAAGTGCTGGATGGCGCGATTTGTCTGCAGCACGTAAAACAATGCCGCATGTCAAACTGGTCGAAGCGGAAGATAGCGCCGAAGAAGCCAAGGCAATCGCGGTTCACGTCCGCGGCGCTTTGGAACAAGCAGGGCAAAGAATTGCAGTAATTACGCCTGACCGCGAATTGGCGGTTCGCATCGCGGCGCAGCTTCGAAGATGGGGCATTGATGTCGACGACAGCGCTGGCACGCCGTTGCTGCAAACCCCGCATGGGACGCTTGTGCTGGCTTTGGTCGACGCCATTGCCAACCGCTTTTCGGCAACGAGCCTATTGGCAATTGCGAAACATCCGTTGGTCAGAGCAGGCGAACGTCGGCTGGCATGGCTTGAGTCTGCGAGAGCGCTTGATAACGAACTGCGTGGTCCGCCCGAAGGCATTGGATTTGAGGCAATAATGGCCCGTTTACTGGCAAAGCGCAAAAAGAACGAAGCAACGATAGCTTGGTGCTCCGAGTTTTCGACGACACTAGAGCCGCTCAACGCGGCATCGCACGCAGCTTTTTCGACGCTATTAGAAGCCATTCAAAACGTCGCTAGCGAATTGACAGATGGCGCAATCTGGCGCGGTGCTAATGGTCGTGAGCTAGGCCGGATTTGGGAAGAAATTGCTTCCTGTGATCTCGGCGCGATTGGCGCTGCCGATCCAGCGGCCATAATTGCGATATTCAACGAATTATTTTCCGGCGCGGTCGTTCGTCCGCCTTATGGTGGCCATCCCCGCGTTGCGATTTACGGCCTTTTGGAAGCGCGGTTGCAGCAGGCGGATATTGTCATCTGTGCCGGCCTCAATGAAACAACATGGCCACAAATCGCGTCGCCTGATCCCTGGCTTGCACCTGCCATCCGTCGACATCTCGGTTTGGCAACACTTGATCGCAATATCGGACTGTCTGCACATGATTTGGCGACCGCGCTCGGGGCAAAGCAGGTACTACTTACGCGCGCCAAACGCGACCGCAGCGGGCCAACCGTTGCTTCGCGCTTTCTTCTTCGCATCAAAGCGCTATTGGCGGCGCAGTTGGCGACCGATGAGGAAATGCTGACGCTCGCGCAGCAATTGGACAGGCCTATAGAGACTGTTCCCTTTGCAACGCGGCCCGCGCCAGTGCCAAATGCGGAGCAAAGGCGTGTGTCGCTATCGATTACAGATTTCGATCAGCTGAAATCCGATCCTTACTCCTTTTATGCCAAGCGCATATTGGGGTTGCGTGTGCTGGAGCCGGTCGATGCGGACCCGACCTATGCGTGGCGCGGTACGCTTGTCCATGACATTCTGGAAAAATGGTTCAAGGATGATGGGTGTGCGGCGGACAAGCTGATCGAACGCGCCGATGCGCTTTTGAGGGACAAATCGATCGACCCATTGCTTCGCGCGTTATGGCAGCCAAGGATTGCTGCGGGGCTGCGCTGGATCGCCGAGGAGACCCGCCGTCTGTTGCAAGAGGACGGCCGCACACTTGTCGTTGCGGAGGAATCGGGAACCATCGAGTTGCTTGGCGTCCCTGTCAAAGGCCGTGCGGACCGCATCGATAGACTGGCCGACGGCAGCCTCGTTATCATCGACTATAAAACAGGCGTTCCGCCAAAGCCCAAACAGGTGAATGCTGGATTTGCGCTCCAGCTTGGACTTGTGGGTTACCTGGCCGAGCAAGCTGTAATCAAAGGTGTGTCGGGTGAAGCGGGACGGTTCGAATATTGGAGCCTCGCCAAAAACAAGGATCGCGGGTTCGGCTATGTTGCCGTGCCGACCAGCGTCAAGCCATCCGACAACAAGCAGAATCCTGAAGATTTTGTGGGCTTTGCGATAGCGCAGGCGGAAGAAGCCTTGCGCGCGTGGATATGGGGAAGCGAGGCCTTCACAGCCAAACTCCATCCAGAGTTTTCCAATTACGGTGATTATGACCAGCTGATGCGGTTGCAGGAATGGAATGGTCGCCAACCGATCGTCGAGGACGACATATGAACGCCGAAGCGTCACATGGGCTCAAGCCTCTAATTCCTGCACAGTTGGATGCTGTTCAGCCGCAAGAGAATATATGGCTGAGCGCTTCAGCCGGTACCGGCAAAACACAAGTGCTCACTGCCCGTGTTATTCGCCTGTTGCTTGAAGACGGCGTAGAGCCTGAAAATCTCTTGTGCATCACCTTCACCAAGGCTGGCGCCGCCGAAATGGCAGAGCGCATCAATCGCTTGCTGGCGTCATGGGTGCAGCTGAAAGGGACCGATCTTGCTAATGATTTGAGAGCTATCGGAGCGGATTATGATCCCGCTTCCCAAAAAAGCGCACGGCAATTATTCGCTCGTGTGCTCGATGCCCCCAGCGGCGGGTTGCAGATATTGACCATTCACAGCTTCTGCCAATCGCTTTTGGGTAGCTTTCCCGAAGAGGCAGGGCTGGTTCCAGGGTTCAAACCGATCGAAGGCCGTGAGCAGCAGCAATTACTTCGCGAAGCGCTGGCGACAATGGTTATTGAGGCTGAGGAGCGCGGCGATGATAGACTGATATCGCACCTGCAATCGCTAAGCCTTGCGATGGGCGAAGAGGCTGCGCTCAAATTCCTGCACAAATGTGCCGCTGTTCCTGATGTGATGGCGGGTATACCGGAGGGACAGGGGGCCTCAGTATGGGCGCGGCGACTGGCGGGCATCAGCTTTGACGAGCCGGTCGAAATGATGCTGGAGAAAGCTCTCGCCGACACTGCCATTGACCGGGCTGCAATAATTTCGTGTGCCGAAATGAACGCGGCATGGGGCAAGGGCAAGGCTGACAGTAGAGGAGGCAAACGAGCAGAGGCAATATACGAATGGCTCGGTTTGGTGCCAAATCAGCGGGTTTCTCAATTTGGCCGACTGCACGGGTTCTGGAGCAACGCCAAAGGCGAGCCGATGATTTCTTCAAAAAATCATACGCCGACCGATGATGCTTATGCCGCGCTCGCTCTGGAATTGTACAGCTGGACCAATGCGCTGGCCGGGCAAATTAGCCGCGCAAATTATGCTGATCGGCTCGCGCAAGCCTTGCTCGTTGGCAAGGCCTTCGCGTACCAATATGCGAAAAGCAAACATGCTCTAGGTGTGGTCGATTTCGACGATATGATCCGTAAGACCGCAGAGTTGCTCGGTAGCAGCAATATGTCCGAATGGGTGAGGTTCAAACTCGACCGGCAGATTGATCATATATTGGTCGATGAAGCGCAGGACACTAATGTGGCGCAGTGGGACATCATCCGCTCGTTGACCGATGATTTTTACAGCGGTCTGGGCGCGCATCCTGAGAAAATCCGGACGATATTCTCGGTTGGCGATTTCAAGCAGGCGATTTACGGATTTCAGGGAACCGCGCCCGAACGCTATCGGGAGGCGGGCGACAGCTTTGCCCAGCGGATCGAAGGCGCAGGTTCCGAGCTCCAGAAACTGACTCTATCGCAAAGTTTCCGTTCGACTGCCCCAATCCTCGATTTCGTGAACGCAGTAATATCCACCAGCGGACCCGACAGTTTCGGTATTAGTGGCGAAATCGAGGATCATTACAGCCACAAGGCCATGGTGGGGCAGGTGGAGCTGCTTGCCCCTGTTACTGCGGCGTCGAATAAGGTCGACGCTGGCGATGACGGTGAGGGCGACGAAGAAGACTGGATCAGCGACGAAAAGCGGATGCTCGCTGAAAGGCTCGCAGACCACGCCAAGGCCTTGATCGATGAACGGCCGTGGCTCCCGACGAAAGGGCGGCATTTGCAGCCCGGTGACATCATGTTTCTTTTGCGCAGCCGGGGAGAAATGGCATCGTTGTTGGTGGCGCAACTGCACGAGCGCGGGGTGCCGGTGGCAGGCATCGACCGGTTGCGGCTGCTGCAACCGCTAGTTGTGCAGGACTTGCTGGCGGCGGTTCGTTTTGTATTGCAGCCGGGCGATGATTTAAGTCTGGCGTGCCTTTTGGTGTCGCCCCTGATTGGCTGGTCGCAAGAAAAATTGCTGGCACATGGCTACCGTGGACAAGCGCCGGGAACCCTTTGGCAGCATTTGCGCACGCAACCCGAAATCGCGGCAGATTTGGAACCACTGCGCGAGATGCTTGCGTCTGCGGATTACACCACCGTCTATCATTTTCTCGAGCAGATCCTGTCCGGCCCTATTGGCGGTCGGCGAAAATTCGCTGCGCGCTTGGGCAGTGAGGCGCTGGTTCCTATTGAGGAAATGCTCAATTCGGCGATGCAGTTCGAGCAGCAGCAAGGTGGCGGGTTGCAGAAGTTTTTGGCATGGTTTGATCGTGGCGATATCGAAATCAAACGCGAAGGCGAAAGCGGCGCGAATGAGGTTCGCGTAATGACGGTGCATGGTGCGAAAGGCTTGCAGGCACCGGTTGTTATCCTCGCCGACACAACCTCCGACCCCACCAAAAAGCCTGATCAATCGGCGGAGCTGTTGATTGATGAAGGCCGACGCACGCCGTTGCTGCCGATCCGCAAAGCCGAACAATCGGGCAGGTTGCTCGAAATTGTCGACATGCAAAAGACACGCGAGCTTCAGGAGCATAAGCGCTTGCTCTATGTCGCGATTACCCGGGCCGAAGAGCGATTGATTATGGGTGGTTCATTGGGTGTCAGCCGCAAGGGCGATGCGCCCGCCGAAAGCTGGTATGTCGCAATCGAGCGAGGAATGATGGCGCTTGGCTGTGATTGGGAGGAAGATCGCCGCTGGGGCAGGACGATGCGCCATGTCGGTGCGGACGGCGCCACGTCCAAGCCCACGTCAGATACAGTTATCCAACCCGGCGGAGAATTTAGGAACACAACCGAAATACCGGCTTGGCTCTTCGCTCCGGCGCCGGTTGAGCAACGCCCTCCAAGGCCGCTTGTACCGTCGCGGCTTGACGATGACGATTATGGCGATGCGCCGGTTAGCGCTGCGATGCGGGCGGCGGCGGAGCGGGGCAAGCTAATCCATGCGCTCTTTGAGCGCGTAACTGACGCGGCTTCACTGGAGGCTGGTGAGAGGTGGCTTGTGGCCAATGCACGGGATGTGAAAATCGATATCGGTAAAATCATGACCGATGTGAAAGCAATTGTCGGTGACCCGCAATGGGCCCCCTTGTTCGGGCCAAACGCAAGGGCAGAAGTGCCTCTGGCGGCGGTCGTTGGCGAAACAGTGATTAGCGGACGGATTGACAGATTGATTGTCGAACCCGGCCTTGTCCGCGCCATCGATTTTAAAACGGGCAGATCGGTTCCTGCCGACGAAACGAAAGTGGCGACGCCCTATCTGCGACAGATGGCCCATTACGCCGCTGCATTGCAGACCATTTTTCCCGACTCGGTCATCGAGATGTCGTTGCTTTTCACGGACGCCCCGCGGCTTATCAAACTGTCGGATGCAATACTGGCACCTTACAAACCCGCCTCCTGACCCACCAAGCAAAACTATTGCGCCTGCCGCTTGTTTTGGACCCCACAGGAGCATACATTGCCGGTCAACAAAGGAGATTATCATGGCTACCACTTCCGTCACCGACAGCGATTTTGACACGCAAGTTCTTAAATCCGACAAGCCTGTTTTGGTCGATTTCTGGGCCGAATGGTGCGGCCCATGCAAGATGATCGGACCGAGCCTTGAAGAAATCAGCGAAGAGCTGGGCGACCAGGTTCAAATCGTGAAGCTCAACATCGACGACCATCCCGATACCCCAGCCAAATATGGCGTCCGCGGAATTCCGACGATGATCCTGTTCAAAAATGGCGAGATTGCTGACACCAAAGTCGGCGCAGCGCCCAAGGCACAGTTGAAGAGCTGGCTTGAGGGTGCGCTCTAACTGCGATAATCGGCGTTGATGCTGATATAACCATGCGTGAGGTCGCACGTCCAGACGGTCGCGCGGCCATCGCCTAGGCCCAAATCTACGCCGATTTCGATATCCTGGCCCTTGAGATGTGCAGCGACGGGCGTTTCGTCATAGCCATCAACGGGTAGGCCATCGCGCGCGACCTGCGTCGCGCCAAAGCTAATCGATAGCCGGTCGCGATCGGCAGGTTCGCCCGCCTTGCCGACGGCCATAACGATGCGTCCCCAATTAGCATCTTCGCCAGCAATAGCGGTTTTGACCAAGGGCGAATTGGCAATCGCCAGTCCGACTCGCCGGGCGCTGTCGTTGTTGACCGCGCCGGATACAGTAATCTCGATGAATTTCTGCGCGCCTTCGCCATCGCGCACAACGAGGTGTGAAAGCTGACGGCAGACATCATTTAGTGCAGAAGCGAATGCGTCTGCCCCCGCATCGTCGAACGAACGCAGCGGAGTATTGCCGGCTTTGCCCGTCGCAAATGCAAGCACAGTATCGCTGGTGGAGGTGTCGCTATCGACGGTTATGCAGTTGAAGCTGTTTTGGTTCGATGCCGACAATAATTGCTGCAAAAACTCCGTATCGACCGCCGCATCGGTGAAGATATATCCGAGCATTGTCGCCATGTCTGGCGCGATCATCCCGGATCCTTTGATGATGCCGACCAGATTCACCTTATGGCCATCGACGATTGCGCTCGCAGTTGCTCCTTTGGCGAACGTATCAGTGGTGCCGATTGTGTTGGTGGCGTCCTCCCAACTGCACGGCTGGGCATCAAATATAGCCTTTAAGCCTGCTTCGGCTTTATCCTTAGGCAACGGCACTCCAATGACTCCCGTCGATGAGACGAAGACTTCATTTGGCGGGCACTGCAAATGCGCCGCAACTTGTCCGATTATTGTTTCGACCGCTTCCCGGCCTCGGTATCCTGTAAAGGCGTTGCTGTTGCCTGCATTGACCACCAGCGCGCGTGCCTTGCCACCTTTTAGATGATCGCGGCATGTTTCCACTTCGGAAGAGCAGCAGATATTGCGTGTCGTTACACCAGCGACTGTCGTCCCTTCGTCCAGCTCCACAAAAGTCAGGTCGCAACGCCCCCAATCCTTATATCCGGCGCGCGCAATGCGAGGCGTCGCCCCGGCGATTAAGGGCATCTCGGGAAAATCTATCGCAAGTGGTGATTTTACTAACAATTTCAGAAACCTTCTTTATTTTACAACAGAGTTTTGAGGAGCTGATGATGATTTACTGGTTTGCGGCGCTAACAGCAAATGCGGCAACTGCAACCCTCATGGTGCCATTGCCACCGGCAGCCCCGCCACCGCCTGTTATTACGGTTCCCCCGATCCTGCCACCGCCACCTAAGAAGGGCGTGGAAAGCCCAGCTACTCCGAAAAACTTCCCGGGCGGATGGGCGACCACGAATGATTATCCATCCAAGGCATTACAGGAGGAAAGGGAGGGAATAACGGCATTTCGCGTTTTGGTGTCGAAGGATGGCGTGGTCACGAATTGCACGGTGACCGAATCCAGTGGGCATGCCGATCTTGACGATGTAACGTGTTCGAATGTGTCGAAGCGTGCGACATTCTATCCGGCACAGGATAAAAAGGGCCGACCAGTCGAAGGGAGCTACGCCAATCGCGTCCGTTGGCAAATTCCGGTCATGGCCAGCAATGCATCCTTTCCGATATTGCGCGATAGCTTGCCCCGTCCACCTCAGATTTTGAAGGCAGCAGACCTGCGCATTGAAAAGGACGACTATCCGTCAAGCGCACTTGCCGCCGGTGAACAGGGCGTAACCACGTTCGCCCTGGACATCGATCCTGAGGGTAAAGTGAACGGTTGCGATGTCGTAACGAGCAGCGGTTCGATTTTACTTGATCAGCAGTCGTGCGTGGTCGCCAAAAAATGGAGTTTTGAGCCAGCGCGAAATATCGATGGCAAACCGACTTTTGGCAAAAGCCGGCATACGCTGAACTGGCGGTTGCCAAAAGGCGCACCACGCGTCTCCGCATCACCAGGCCGCCCGACTACAAATCCGTTCGAGAAGGAGGGTTCGATAACACTCAACCTGGAATTCGATGATAAGGGAAAGCTTGTCGACTGCGCACTAGAGAGCAAGGGCGAGTTTCCATTATTCGGCGGACAAAACATCTTCAGCAACCGCGCGTGTAAGGACGGTTTCGGGCGCGACATCAAGCCGTTTCTTAACGCGAACGGGCAGCCGGAGGCAAAGCGGGTTATAATTCATATGGGGATAGATCACCAAAGTCCGATCCCAAAATCGCCGCAAGATCCTGCCGCAGCAGAGTGAGTTGTTCGGGATAGACTTCACTGCCCCTCGTCCCTATATGCCCAAAAGCACGATACAGGGCTGCATATGCGTTTACTGATTTACCTTTTGGCGATGTTGACCGGATTTTCCGCGGCAGAAGCAGCGCGTCCGGTTTCGGCAATGCCAGCATCCGTCGGTGCTGCCGTGGGCCAAACGCTCGCGACGGTTGCCGTAAAGGCTGCCAAGCAAATTCAGGTTAGCCCTGCAGCAAATGCTCAGTTTGTAACTGCACCCGTTGTACAGCGCCTATCGGTGCCTCTGTTTTTATCGGTTGCAGCAACCACTCCGGTCCTTCGGCACGACGTCATTCTAGGCTAAGTCACGCCGCGTCACCTCCTGACGCCTGCCCACTTGCCACGACCGCGCGGGACATAGCCGCGCCCTACATCAGATAACTTAAAGGATTTCCTCATGCTCGGCGGAGTTGCAAAAGCCATATTCGGGTCGTCGAACGACCGTTACGTTAAATCGATTATGAAGATCGTCGCCAAAATAAACGATCTCGAAGACGAAATTTCGGTGATGGATGACGAGCGTTTAAAGCAGCAGACTCAGCTTTTTCGCGACCGGTTGTTGGCGGGCGAGACGTTGGATGACATCCTGCCTGAAGCATTCGCAACTGTGCGCGAAGCATCGAAACGGGTCATGGGCATGCGGCATTTCGATGTGCAGATGGTCGGTGGCATCGTTCTTCATCGCGGCGAAATCGCTGAGATGCGGACGGGCGAGGGAAAGACCCTTACCGAAACGCTTGCCTGCTACCTTAATGCACTTGAGGGCAAGGGCGTGCATGTTGTTACCGTGAACGACTATCTCGCCCGGCGCGACGCCGAATGGATGGGTAGGATATACGGCTTCCTAGGGCTGACTACCGGCGTGGTTGTTCCAAATATAGCCGAGCATGAGCGTCGCGCCGCATATCAGTGCGACATTACATATGCCACCAATAACGAGCTCGGTTTCGACTATCTGCGCGATAACATGAAATATGAACGCGCGCAGATGGTGCAGCGTCCGTTCAATTTCGCGATCGTCGATGAGGTGGATTCGATCCTGGTCGATGAAGCACGCACGCCTCTGATTATCTCAGGGCCAACCGACGACAAGTCGGAACTTTATCTGCAGGTGCACGCCATCGTATTGCAATTGGAAGAGGCAGATTACGAAAAAGACGAGAAGAGCCGCAATGTCATTTTGACCGAAGACGGGACGGAAAAAGCCGAGCGCCTTTTGGAATCTGCAGGCCTTTTGACCGGCTCCAACCTGTACGATTACGAAAACACATTGGTCGTCCACCATCTCGATCAGGCGCTTAAAGCGAATGTGATGTTCAAGCGCGATACCGATTATATCGTCAAGGATGGCAAGGTCATCATCATCGACGAGTTTACCGGCCGCATGATGGACGGCCGCCGCTGGTCGAACGGCCTGCATCAGGCAGTCGAAGCCAAGGAAGGCGTCGAAATCGAGCCGGAAAACCAGACATTGGCGACCATTACATTCCAGAATTATTTCCGCATGTATCCGAAATTGAGCGGGATGACCGGCACCGCTGCTACCGAAGCGGGTGAATTCCACGAAATTTACAAGCTCAATGTCGTTGAAATCCCGACCAACGTGCCTGTGCTGCGCATTGATGAGGACGACCAGTTTTACAAAAACACGCAGGACAAGTTCGGCGCGATTGCAAAAACAATCAAGGAAGCCAATGATCGCGGACAACCCGTTTTGGTCGGGACCGTCTCGATCGAAAAGTCAGAGCTGCTGTCTGAATTTCTCGAAAAAGAAGGCGTCGAACACAGCGTTCTCAACGCTCGATTCCACGAAAGCGAAGCGCATATTGTTGCGCAGGCAGGGCGATTGGGCAGCGTCACGATTGCCACGAATATGGCGGGTCGCGGTACCGATATTCAGCTCGGCGGTAATTACGAATTCAGGCTCGAAGACGAATTGCGCGACGTGCCGGAAGGTTCGGAACGTGATGCCGCAGTCGACGCTTTGAAGGCTGAAATCGCTGCTGAAAAGGCCAAGGTAATCGAGGCGGGCGGCCTGTTCGTGCTCGCTACTGAGCGACATGAAAGCCGCCGTATCGATAACCAGCTGCGCGGTCGTTCGGGACGTCAGGGCGACCCCGGCCTTTCGCGTTTCTACCTGTCGCTTGATGACGATTTGTTGCGGATATTCGGGTCGGAAACGCTGTTTTCCAAAATGATGAACTCGTCGCTCGAGGACGGCGAGGCCATCGGCGGAAAGTGGCTGTCAAAGGCCATCGAAACCGCGCAGAAAAAGGTTGAAGCGCGCAACTACGATGTCCGTAAGCAGCTTGTTGAATATGACAACGTCATGAACGACCAGCGCAAAGTTATCTACGAACAGCGCAGTGATATCATGGATGCCGAAGCAGTCGACGATATCGTTGAAGATATGCGCAACGATACCGTCAATATGCTGGTCGGTGATTATTGTCCGGTCGGGACCTATCCCGAGCAATGGGACATTGATGGCCTTAAAGCGAAATGCGCAGAGGTTTTGGGGCTAGCTCCGGATGTCGACAGCTGGTTGCAGGAAGATGGCCTTGAGCCGGAAATCATTGAAACACGCATCGCCGACATGGCGTCAGCCAAGTTTGCAGCAAAGGGTGCAGAACTGGATGAAACAGTCTGGCGTCAGGTTGAAAAAAGCATATTGCTACAAACGCTCGACCATCACTGGAAAGAGCATCTGTCGACGCTCGATGCTTTGCGTCAGGTTATTTATTTGCGGGCATATGCCCAGAAAAACCCGATCAACGAATATAAGCAAGAAGCATTCGGTCTGTTCGAACGCATGCTGGTAGCCATTCGTGAAGGCGTGACCAAAACGATCGCAACCAACGAATTCCGGGCCGAAGAAGAGTTTGTGCCTCCTGAACTTCCGGAGTTGCCAGATTTCCTCACTACACATATCGATCCGTTTACTGGCGAGGATGACAGCGACGACATCGACGGCGGGTCGCTCGGCTTGGTGACAACACGCGCTCCGCGTCAGGCACCTCCGCCCCAAGGCGATGATCCGTTTGCGGCTAACCCCGACATTCGCCGTAACGACCCTTGCCCATGCGGTTCGGGGCAGAAATACAAGCACTGCCACGGCGCTTACTGATTTGGTGCACAGGAGAGGGCGAAGATGATCTGGTTATCGGGTCTTTTCGCCTTCGTCGCACTGATTTATGCTTCGGTCGGCTTTGGCGGCGGGTCGACTTACACTGCGTTGCTCGGTCTGTGGGGTGTGGATTACAAGCTCATCCCGGTGATCTCTTTGCTGTGCAATATCATCGTGGTGACAGGCGGGAGCATTCGTTTCGTCCGGGCCGGCTTGGTCAAGTGGCCACAGGTGGTGCCATTGCTGGTCGTGTCTGCGCCGCTTGCTTTTGTTGGCGGCTTGGTGCCACTCAAACAATGGCTGTTCCTGATGATATTGGGTGGCGCTTTGCTGCTCTCGGCGATTGCGCTGGTTGCACAACCCGACAAAATGGCGCCGCGCAAGCTATCGAGGCCAGTCCTACTGTCGGTTTCCGCTGGGGTAGGGCTGTTAGCAGGACTTTCTGGAATTGGTGGAGGCATCTTCATGGCGCCAGTCCTTCACCTGGTCCGCTGGGATAACGCATGCCGCATTGCGGCTTTTGCGTCGCTCTACATTCTGATTAACTCAATTACCGGCCTGGCCGGGCAGATTATCAAAGCCGGACCGCAGTCGCTAGCGGAGCCAGCTTTTCAGTATTGGCCATTGCTGCTGGGTGTGCTGGTAGGCGGGCAAATCGGATCGATGCTGGGTATGCGTTTCTTGACGCCGCGCTTGTTACGCTCCCTGACCGCTTTACTGGTCGGCTATGCCGCCATCCGCCTATTGTGGCAGGGATGGGATTTGATTTAAGAAAAATGGCTCCCCGGGAGGGATTCGAACCCCCGACCAATTGATTAACAGTCAACTGCTCTACCACTGAGCTACCAGGGAACAGCCCGATGTTTCCGGGCAGAGGCGCGCCTATAGCAGTGGCTTTTCGGCTTTGGCAAGCACCCTTTGTCCGTTCAGGTGATAAATTGTTCCATTGCAATCCGGTCATCGAGCGCATGTTCGGGGTCGAACAAAAGCGTCAGGGCGCGATTACGGTCGAGTGCGACTTCCACGTGGGAAATGTCCCGGATTTCGCGCTGATCGGCCACCGCGCTTACCGGCCGCTTGCCTGCCTCCAATATTGCCAGCTTGATGATATATCGGTCGGGCAATATCGCGCCTTTCCAACGTCGGGGGCGGAATGGGCTAATCGGCGTCAACGCCAGAAGCGAGGAGTCGAGCGGCAGGATCGGGCCATTTGCTGACAGGTTATACGCGGTCGAGCCGGCGGGCGTAGACACCAAGATGCCGTCGCATATCAGCTCGGGAATGACCGCACGACCGTTGACCGATATTTCCAGCTTCGCCGCCTGCCGGGTTTCGCGCAGCAACGAAACCTCGTTGATTGCAGGCAGGGTGAATTTCTGTCCGCTGACCGTGGTAATAATGGCGCTCAGCGGGCGAACCGAGAATGATTTGGCACGCGATAAGCGGTTAAGAAGTTCGCCCGACTCCCAGCCGTTCATCAAAAATCCGATAGTGCCGCGGTTCATACCGTAAGCGGGAATGTCGCGCCGGTCTTCCAGCAACTGATGCAGCACCTGCAGCATATGGCCATCACCGCCCAAGACAATCACCGCCTCGGCGCTGTCCAGCGGAACAAATTCATGCTGCTCACGCAGCAAAGCTTCCGCTTCACGCGCTTGCGGCGTTGCAGAGGAAATTATGGCCAAGCGGGAATATGGGGTCATCCGCCGGTCGCATTCATATGACGAGTGAGGCGGAGATCGGGCTGTGCCATTTGCCGTTCGAAGTCATGCCGCTCGGGTTTAAGCCGCAGGGCGTGTTGAAGGAGCCGATCCACGGCCTCCAATCCCTCTTCACGAATAGCTTTACGGAAATCGACATGCATTTGGGACCCTAGGCACATGAACATCTTGCCGTCGGTCGTAAGCCGCAGGCGATTGCAATCATTGCAGAAATTATGGCTCATCGGCGTGATGAGGCCAAGCCGCAGGCCCAAGGGTGCGACATGCCAATAGCGCGCGGGACCAGCGCTGCGGTGATCGAGGGGTTGTAACGCATAAACCTCCCGCAAAGGCGCGATAAACTCCTCGACCGATATGTAATCTTCCTTTCGGCCCTCTACACCTTCCCCAAGTGGCATGGTTTCGATGATCGACAGATCAAAGCCATTTGCGGCGCAATATTTGGCCATAGGCAACAGGACAGTCTGATTCTGACCTTTCAGCGCGACCATATTGATTTTTAGGGCGATACCGTTCGCGCGCGCTGCTTCAACGCCGCCCAAAACCTGTGCCAGATCGCCGCCGCGCGTGATCTGCCGGAACGCATCCGCATCAAGACTGTCGATGCTGACATTGATCCGCCTGATCCCTGCTTCGACCAATAGAGGCGCATATTCGGCAAGGCGGCTGCCATTCGTGGTCAACGTCAGCTCTTCGAGTTTGCCCGAATGCACATGCGCGCCCAATTCGCGGATTAACACCATGATATCACGCCGGACCAGCGGCTCGCCACCCGTCAGGCGGATTTTGCGGATGCCATGCGCGATGAAACGGTTCGCCAACAGCGCGATCTCGCTATAGTCAAGTAGGTCGCCGTGCGGCAGAAAACTCTGCTTTTCGGGCATGCAATAATGACATCGGAAATTGCATCGGTCGGTGACCGATATTCGCAAATAGTCGATTTTGCGTCCGAAACCGTCAAGCATGGGGCGTGATGTAAGCTGAAACTCTCGCCATACAAAGCTGAAATCGAAAGAGTTGCGAAAGATATTGGCGCTAGAGGATTATCATGCACATGCGCGAGACATCTGCCGGTATGAAAGAGCAACGGTCGCTAACCATGCGGCGCCCCCGTGATGCGCGCGAATGGTTGGCGGAATCATCCGAATATCCGGTGACGTTGCTGTTGCTGGGGATTAAGGATTTGAAACAAATCAACGACCGGTTGGGCAGGGCAGCGGGTGATGCCGCAATCCGCCGGGTCGGCCAGCAAATCCGCGCCTTTGCCGAACAGCAACTTTCTCCCATCCGGTTTATGGCGCGGATGCCTGGTCGCGAATTCCTTTTGGTTGTGGACGGTAATACAGGCGGTCGTCAGCTGGAAATGGCGGCACAGAAATTGCTGGAAATGGTGTCGGTAAATCTGGGTGACGGTTCCGATCCGCTCCACATCAACCCCCGCATCGGGATATCGCTATCTCAAATCGGCGAAAGCAGGCAAAGTCTGGCAGCGCGCGCTGGTGAAGCGTTGGCGAAGGCCTATGGTCGCAAAGGGAGGCGCTTTCTGGTTGCAGACGCAGAAAATACGCGGACACCCGACAAGGCAGAGTTTCTGGACAATGCAACAAGGTCGGCGTTGGCCGATCGACGCATTTCGATCATGCTCCAACCACAATTCGAAGTATCGACCGGGCGGTTGGTAGGTGCCGAGGCGCTCGCGCGCCTTAATCACCCGGATTTGGGCGACATTAGTGCTGGCGACCTTTTTGCCTCGGCCGATCGCTGCGATTTGCGCGAAGAACTATCCCATCTGATTCAAGAAGGCGCAATCAACCTTGCCGCGCAATGGCCTGCCGCGCTTAACAATTTGCGCCTTGCGGTCAATCTGGGGGCGGAAGAGCTGACCGATAATTATGGTTCTCGGTTGCTCGACCTGCTCGACCAGAGCGGCTTTTCGCCCGATCGCCTGACGCTGGAGCTGACTGAAGAAAGTCTGATCCGCGACCTTGGACTTGCCTCGGGACAACTTGAACTCCTTCGGGCAAAGGGGGTGCGGATCGCCGTCGATGATTTCGGCACCGGCTATTCAAGCCTTGCTTATCTGAAGGCGCTACCGCTCGATTACCTCAAGCTCGACAAGGGCATGACACCCGATATCATCGGAACCGGCAAAGACCGCGTCATTTTGCGCGCTATCATTGCTATGGCGAAGGCGCTCGACATCGCTGTCATTGCTGAAGGCGTCGAAAAAGCCGAAGAGCTGGAAATGCTCAAAGCCGAAGGTTGTGACTATTTTCAGGGTTTCTTGCGGGCACCTCCGCTAAATCCGACGGAGTTCGAGACATTCGCGCTGAGAAGCAACTAGCCCGATTTACGCGCCAGATTGGCTAAACCCCTCGACAATTGCAGGCACCCGTTCAGCCGCGATGTGGGGTCGCCCCAGACGCGATTGATGACAAGTTTGCTATCGGGGCGCAGCTTTGCTGTCTCGCCCAATTTGGCGACATAGGCGAGCAGACCGGGCACATTGGGCGGGCTATCATCGTGGAAACTGACCAGCGTCCCGCGCGCGCCGACCTCTATTTTCGCAACTTGCGCGATTAACGCATTCTGTTTGATCTGGATAAGCTTAAGCAGATTTTGTGTGGGCTCCGGAATTTTCCCGAACCGATCGGTCATTTCGGCCGCGAAGCCTTCTACATCCTGCCCTTCTTCAAGTTCGTTCAGGCGGCGATACAATGCCATGCGAACGGAAAGGTCTGGAACATAATCTTCCGGAATGAGAATTGGCGCGTCGATGGTAATCTGCGGCGAGAAGCTGCCACGCGGCTTAGCGAGGCCTTGCGCGCCGGCGCGCGCCTGCAATATCGCCTCTTCGAGCATCGATTGATATAGTTCAAAACCGACTTCCTTGATATGCCCGGATTGCTCGTCGCCGACGAGATTGCCCGCGCCACGAATATCGAGATCGTGGCTGGCGAGCTGGAAACCGGCACCGAGGCTGTCGAGATCGCCAAGCACTTTGAGCCGCTTCTCGGCTGTCTCGGTTAGCACGCGGTTCGGTTCATGAGTCAGATACGCATAAGCGCGGGTTTTCGAACGGCCTACGCGGCCTCGAAGCTGGTATAATTGCGCCAGACCGAACCGATCGGCGCGGTGGATGATAAGCGTATTGGCGCTGGGTATATCGAGCCCACTTTCGACAATCGTGGTGGACAGCAGAACATCATATCGTTTCTCGTAAAACGCGCTCATCCGTTCCTCGACTTGAGTGGCCGACATCTGGCCGTGCGCGGTGACATATTTGACCTCGGGAATCTCTGTGCGCAGATATTCTTCGATTTCAGTCAGGTCGGCGATGCGCGGCACAACAAAGAAGCTTTGCCCGCCGCGATAATGTTCGCGCAACAACGCCTCGCGCAGCACGACCGGATCCCACGGCATGACATAGGTGCGAACCGCAAGCCGGTCGACCGGCGGTGTTTGAATTACCGACAGTTCGCGCAAGCCAGACATCGCCATCTGCAGCGTGCGCGGAATCGGCGTCGCAGTCAGTGTCAGCATATGGACGTCGGTTTTCAACGCCTTGAGTTGTTCCTTGTGGTTCACGCCGAACCGCTGTTCTTCATCGACAATCACCAGTCCCAGCCGCTTGAACTTGAGCGATTTAGCCAAGACGGCGTGAGTCCCGATGACGATATCCACTGTACCATCCGTCAGGCCGTCGCGGGTATTGCCTGCCTCTGACGTGGGCACAAGTCGCGAAAGGCGGCCCAGCTTTAATGGCAAGTCGCGGAAGCGTTCGGCGAAGTTGGAATAATGCTGCCGCGCCAGCAAAGTGGTCGGCGCGATGACTGCCACCTGAAGCCCTGCCATCGCGGCGGCAAAGGCCGCGCGCATCGCAACCTCCGTCTTGCCGAAGCCGACGTCACCGCACACCAGCCGGTCCATGGGCTTGCCTGCCGACAGGTCCTCCAGAACCTCGTCAATGACTCGCTGTTGATCTTCGGTTTCCTCATAAGGGAAACGGTCAGCAAAGCTCGCATAGGCCTGATCGTCGACTTCGATAATTGCGCCGGGACGTAGCGCCCGTTCCGCTGCAGTCTTGAGCAGTTCGCCTGCTATAGCGCGGATACGCTCTTTCAGCTTCGACTTGCGGCGTTGCCATGCCTCGCCACCAAGCTTGTCCAGACTGACGGTTTCGCTGTCTGAACCATAGCGCGACAAAACGTCGATATTCTCTACGGGCACGTAAAGCTTGTCACCGCCCGAATAGCTGAGCGCCACGCAGTCATGCGGGCTGTTGCCGACCGGGATTGAGATCAGGCCTTCATAGCGCCCGATGCCGTGATCCTGATGCACCACCAGATCACCCGGCGTCAGCGCCGCAAGCTCGGCAAGAAACGCATCGGCGGATTTTTTGCGCTTCTGCCGCCGGACCAACCGGTCGCCGAGCATGTCCTGTTCGCTGATCAGCGCATAGTCGGGCGCGGTAAAGCCGTGTTCGATGGGGAGGACAACCATCGCCGCCCGGCCCTTGGCAACGCCCAAAGCCTGTTGCCAGCTATCGGCATCGGACAGCGGCGGTGCGCCATGGTCAGACAGCAATCCCTTCAGGCGTTCTCGTGCACCGAGCGAGTAGCTTGCAATGATCGCTTTATGGCCGCTTTTGGCGAGTGATTTCAGATGCTCTGCAACCGCCTCGTAAATATTGGTCTTTTGTGTGCGCTCGGGCGCAAAATCGCGCGCTGCGGATATACCGAAGTCGATAATGCCTGCTGAGTCAGGCTGTGCGAACGGTGTCACGAGATGTGCGGCGTTGGCAGCCAGCATCTCCTCAAGCTCGTCGCTCGACAGATACAGCATCTCGGGTGGCAGCGGGCGGTAGCTTCCCGGTTCGGCCACCTGGGCCTTCACGCGGTTGTCGTAATAATCGCTGATGGCATCCAGACGCGATTGTCCTGCCGAAGCCGCGCCTGCATCGCGCAGGACCAAAGTGCCGTCACCCAGATGGTCGAAGATGGTTGCCATTCGCTCTTCAAATAACGGCAGCCAGTGATCCATGCCAGAGAGGCGGCGGCCTTCGGATACCGCCTGATAAAGCGGATCGCCGGTAGCTGTGACGCCAAAGCGTTCGCGATAGCCGACGCGGAAACGCTTGATGGCGTCCTCGTCCATCAATGCCTCGACGGCAGGCAAAATGTCGAAATACTCGACCTGATCAATGCTGCGCTGATCGGCGGGATTAAAGCGGCGAATGGTTTCGATTTCGTCGCCGAAAAAGTCAAGGCGAAGCCCGAACTCGCTGCCCGCTGGAAACAGGTCAACGATACTGCCGCGGATTGCGAACTCTCCGGCTTCGGCAACGGTGTCGACGCGGAAATAGCCGTTTGATTGCAGCAACGACGCCAGACGCTCGCGGGTGATTTCGCGGCCCGCGGTCAACCGCTCGCCGGTTTGGCGGATGCGAAATGGCGTTACATATTTCTGGATGACGCCGCCAATTGTGGTCAGCACCAATTGCTTCTTTTTCGGCTGCTGTTGCAGCGCCTGCAGCGTCGACATACGCTGCGACGTCACCGCCACGGAGGGCGACGCGCGGTCATAAGGTAGGCAATCCCATGCGGGGAGCTGTAAAATTTCCAGTTCGGGCGCGAAAAACGGTACGGCATCGGCAACGGCGCGCATGGCCGCATCGTCCGGCGCGATAAACAAAGTGCGGCCCTTCGCGGCCCGCGTCAGATCGGCCAGCAACAAGGGTGCAAAGCCCGATGGCACCGATGCCAGCGTCAGTCCGCTTCGGCTGTTAATGATGCGTTGCAAGTCGATCATGATTTTTGGGTATCAAGCCCTTCAGGAAGCGAAATGAAGTCGAGCCGCTTGAGCTGGTCCATCAATGGTCCTGCGAATGTTGCATCGGGTTCCGCTGTACCGAGCGCCCATGCCATGATGTCGACATCTTGTTCTTCGAGCAGCCGCTCGAACCACGCATATTCAACCGCTCCCCAATCAACGGAATAGCAGTCAAAAAAACCGCCAATCATCGCATCGGCCTCGCGCGTGCCGCGATGATGCGCGCGGAAGTGTAGTTTTCGGCGATAGGGGTCGGCGTCCATCGGGCGCGTCCTTTTGGCTATGGTTTCAACGGAAGACAGGGTTATAGGTCGTTAGAGATGCGCCCCGAGATACTCAATCCGTTATTTGCAGAAGTCCGCGCAATGAAAGGCGTCGGCCCCGGGTTGGCCAAGCCGCTGGAGCGGTTGGGCCTCGAACGCGTCAAGGACGTCGCTTATCATTTCCCGGTTAGCTGGACGTATCGCAAATCCGTCTCGCGACTGGATGTTTCCGATGTCGGCGAAAATATCATCGTTTATTTGACCGTGATGGAGCACCGCAGCAGTGGCAGCGCGCGAGCGCCTCTGCGTATTTACGCCGCGGATGCCGATGGTAATTATATTACGCTCACCTTCTTCGGGCGCAACGGCGGGTGGGCACGCAAGCAGCTTCCGGTTGGCGAAGCGCGGGTTATCTCGGGTAAGCTTGATCGATATGGTGACGAGCTGCAGATGGTGCACCCTGACCACATTGTGCCGGTTGGCGGTGCAGGCTCGCCGGGCCTCGCTGAGCCGGTTTATCCGCTGTCCGAAGGCTTGACCAACAAAAGAATGGGGCAGCTCGCTGCGGCCGCGCTGGAGCAGATACCGGTGTTACCCGAATGGATCGAACCTAGCTTGCTGTCCGCGCGTGGTTGGGCGCAGTGGGCGGAGTCGCTACACGTGGTACACCGCAAGGACGACCAAAACGCGCGCGACCGCCTCGCTTATGACGAGCTTTTCAGCAACCAGTTGGCGATGCGGCTCATTCGTGCGGCAATGGATAAACGAACCGCAGTGCAGATACGCGGCGACGGGCATTTGGTTGACCAGCTCAAACTGCCTTTTGCGCTCACCAATGCGCAGAAGCGCACGATTTCCGAAATCGAGGGCGATCTTTCACAGTCACGACCGATGCTCCGCCTGCTTCAGGGTGATGTTGGCGCGGGCAAGACGATGGTGGCGCTAATGGCGCTGCTCCGTGCCGTTGAGGCAGGATTGCAAGGGGCGATGCTGGCACCCACCGAGATATTGGCGCGGCAGCATTTTTCGGGTCTGCAAAAACTGCTGGCCGGAATGCCTATCAACATCGCGATTTTGACGGGTCGGGATAAGGGCAAGCTGCGCGAAGCAACCTTGATGGGGTTGGCCGACGGTTCGATCCATATTCTCGTCGGTACGCATGCGATTTTTCAGGAAGCAGTGACGTACAAGGCGTTGGCTGTCGCTGTGATTGACGAGCAGCACCGCTTTGGCGTGTCGCAGCGGCTGATGCTGTCGCGCAAGGGCAGGGGCGTACCACATCTGCTGGTCATGACTGCCACGCCGATTCCGCGCAGCCTCGCGCTTGCAGCTTATGGCGAAATGGACAGCTCGATCCTCGATGAACTGCCACCGGGACGTACGCCTGTTGAAACGCGGGTGATTTCGCAGGAGCGGCTGCCCGAAATCATCGACGGCGTCGCTCGGCATCTAGCGGTAGGTAAGCAAGCCTTCTGGGTCTGTCCGCTGGTTGAGGAAAGCGAGAATAGCGATCTAGCCGCCGCCGAGCAGCGCGCCGCCGAGCTTAAGCTGCGCTTTGGCGATCAGGTGGCGGTGGTACATGGCCGGATGCGGGGTCAGGAAAAAGATGCGGTGATGGAACGGTTCATTGCCGGCGAAACGCGACTGTTAGTGGCAACGACAGTAATCGAAGTCGGCGTCGATGTTCCCAACGCCAGTTTGATGATTATCGAAGCAGCCGACCGCTTCGGATTGGCGCAGCTGCATCAACTGCGTGGGCGCGTCGGGCGCGGATCCGAGAAATCAGTCTGCCTGCTTGTCCGCAGCGCGGTAATTGGCGAAACGGCACGCGCACGCCTCGCACTCATGCGCGAAACCAATGACGGTTTTCGCATCGCCGAAGAGGATCTGAAACTGCGCGGTGCGGGCGAAATGCTCGGTACACGGCAGTCCGGCGAGAGCCCATTCAGAGTGGCGACGCCTGAACAGGTACGCGAGCTCATCGGCGTTGCCGCCGACGACGCTCGCCTTTTGCTGGACCGCGACGGCGGACTTGATGGCCCGCGTGGGCAGGCTGCCAGAATTGCGCTTTACCTGTTTGAACGCGATGCCGGTGTGGCGACGCTCAGGGGCGGTTAGCGAAGTTTGGGGCTGATATGGTCCAGAAGCGCCAGAAAGTCAGGCAATCGAACCACGCGCTCAAACTGGAACCCGGCACGACTTTCGACCGTCCATATCACTAGCGCTTCGATACGTCCAATGACGGGTAACCGCAATTCAACACGCTCACCCCGCTCAAAGCCGGGATTATTGTCAATCATGAAGCCATGCGCGGAGACGTTGACGATATGGATCGTCCGGTCGCCATGCACCCTGCTCTCGGTGATAACCTTGTGATCGGCACGATGACGAGCCGCCCTGCGTAGATCCATGTCATTATTTGGAGCGGCTTGCGCCATAAATTGCGACCCCGTGCATTTGTTTCTTGGAGCATCAATATGCACGGAAGTTACAAATAATTGGTAAAATCTCCGGGCGAAAATCTTTACCTGAATTTACTCAGCTAAATGTCAGTAATCCATGCTTTTTCTTACCAGCCGAGATTTTTGCCGGATTAGGTTGCGCAGGAACAGAGGCGTTTTCGTCTGAAATCGGTTCATCATTGATGCGCGCACCACCGCCTTGAATCATCCTTCTTGCCTCTTTTTTCGAGGTCACAAAGTTCAAAGCGACTAGGGCATCGATCAGCGAGATCGCGCCGGAAACCTCAATGGTTGGCAAATCGCCCCCGGCATCTCCGTCTTCAAACGTTTTGCGCGCGGTTTCCGATGCCGACGTGGCGGCTTCAGTCCCCCGGCACATTTCGGTCGCAGCATTGGCCAGCGCAATCTTGGCGGCGTTGATCTCTGAACCTTCAAGTGCTTCCAATCTGGCAATTTCGTCAATCGGCAGGTCAGTGAACAACCGCAGGAAGCGGCCGACATCACGGTCATCGGTGTTGCGCCAGAACTGCCAGTAATCATAATCCGGCAGCTGCTCGCGGTTGAGCCAGATCGCTCCCGACACCGATTTGCCCATCTTCGAGCCATCGGCTTTGGTAATAAGCGGCGTCGTTAGCCCAAAAACTTCCGCGCCATCCATGCGGCGCGCAAGCTCCATGCCGTTGACGATATTGCCCCACTGGTCCGATCCGCCCATTTGCAGGCGGACACCCATAGTTTTGCTAAGGTGCCGGAAATCATAGCCTTGCAGGATCATGTAATTGAATTCGAGGAACGTCATCGGCTGTTCGCGTTCCAACCGGAGCTTGACTGAGTCGAAGGTCAGCATTCTGTTGATCGTGAAATGTGTGCCGACCGACTGCAGCAATTCGATATAGCCCAGCTTACCCAGCCAATCATGATTGTTGACCATTACTGCGTCAGTCGGTCCGTCGCCGAAAACAAGGAATCGTTCGAACGCCGTTCGGATAGAAGCGATGTTGGCCTCGATTGTTTCATCGGTCAGCATCTTGCGTACTTCGTCTTTGCCGGTCGGGTCACCGATCCGGGTCGTGCCGCCACCCATGACCACGACCGGCTTGTGTCCGGCCTGCTGCAGCCGCCTGAGCAGCATGATTGAAACCAGGTTCCCAACATGAAGCGATGGCGCGGTGGCATCAAAGCCGATATACCCAGGAACAATCTCTTTGGTTGCTAGTGCGTCAAGTGCTGCAGCATCGGTTGTCTGGTGGATGTAGCCACGCTCGTCGAGCAGGCGGAGAAGATCGGATTGGTAAGCGGTCATAATGCCGCTGCGCCTAGCAGGAGTTTGCCCATTGGCCAATAATTCAGTGCGCGAAGCCCATTTGATCTGCCATCCGGCGACACCACCGTTCATGGCCGACCATATCGATGTTACAGTTGGAACGTCTGGCAACCATGGTCTGAAGGTCAGATTTGAACTGCACGGCGATACTGAAACATTGATGTTACCCTTGATTGATGAACCCGCCCGTCGCGATCGGTTGTGGCAGACGACGTGTTTCGAGCTTTTCGTGTCCCGGCAGGATGGAGAATCCTATCTTGAGTATAATTTCTCTCCTTCGACCGAATGGGCGCTGTATCGCTTTGCGGCTTACAGGGAAGGTATGGCCGAAGAGATGGTTGATCGGCCTGTCATCACCTGTGATTTTAGCGAACAGCATTTCGGCCTGAATGCCGATATTGTCTTGCCCGACAAATGGCAGAATAGTCCTTTGCTCCTCGGCCTTTCAGCGGTGGTAGAGGAAAGCGATGGTACCAAGTCCTACTGGGCGCTTGCCCATCCACCTGGAAAGCCTGATTTCCATCATAGGGATTGCTTTGCGCTAAAACTGGAGGCACCTAGCGCGGCATGAAATTCGGTATCGATCGCCTTCTCAGTGAGCCTGAACTGCGCAAGCCATTGATTGGCAAGCGCATTGCCTTGCTAGCGCATCCAGCATCGGTCACGGCGGACCTGACCCATTCGCTTGATGCGCTTGCTGCAATTGATGACATCAACGTGACGGCCGCTTTCGGCCCGCAACACGGGCTGCGCGGCGACAAGCAGGATAACATGATGGAGTCGCCCGACTTCACCGATCCGGTCCACGGCATCCCGGTATTCAGCCTTTATGGCGAAGTCCGCCGCCCGACCGGGCAGTCGATGGGGACGTTCGATGTCATCCTGATCGATATGCAGGATTTAGGCTGCCGAATTTATACCTTTATCACCACACTGCTTTACATGCTTGAGGCCGCCGCCGAGCATAATAAAACGGTGTGGGTGCTTGATCGGCCTAATCCTGCCGGACGCCCTGTTGAAGGTTTGACATTGCTTCCCGGATGGGAAAGTTTCGTCGGAGCAGGCCCAATTCCGATGCGGCACGGGTTGACGCTGGGAGAGTTGGGCCAGTGGTTTGTTGACCATTACAAGATTGATGTTGATTACCGCGTGATTTCGATGGCGGATTATGACCCGGATGCTGCGCCCGGCTTTGGCTGGCCAACCGAACGGCTGTGGATTAATCCCAGCCCCAATGCACCAAACATCAACATGGCGCGGGCCTATGCCGGGACAGTGATGCTTGAAGGCACTAATTTGTCGGAGGGCAGGGGCACCACCCGCCCGCTCGAAATATTCGGTGCACCCGATATCGACGCCCGCGCTGTGATTGGCGAAATGCGCAGCTTTGCGCCGCAATGGCTGCACGGATGCGCATTGCGCGAAATATGGTTTGAACCAACTTTCCACAAACATGTCCACAGCCTCTGCTATGGAGTCCATATTCATGCGGAGGGCCCGGGTTACGTCCATCAAGCCTTCAAGCCGTGGCGGGTGCAGGCGCTGGCGTTCAAAGCAATCCGACGTTTATATCCCGATTACGACCTATGGCGCGACTTTCCATATGAATATGAATTTGGAAAGCTTGCAATCGACGTGATCAATGGTGGCCCGGGCTTACGCGAATGGTGCGACGATCCTGCGTTCTGCGCGGCTGATCTTGACGCGATGACGTCAGGCGATGAGGCAAAATGGCTTCAGGAACGACAGAAGTACCTGCTTTATTAATGGCCATGCTTGCGGCTTAACTCCCGCATGGCATCGTCGAGACCTTCCAGCGTTAATGGATACATCCGGTCATTGACCAGTTCTTTTATGATTTTGGTCGATTGCGAATAGCCCCATTGCTTCTCAGGTACCGGGTTTAGCCACACGGTTGCTGGGTAGGTGTTGGTGATGCGGTGCATCCATACGGCACCCGATTCCTCGTTGAAATGCTCGACAGAGCCGCCTGGATGGGTGATTTCATAGGGGCTCATCGACGCATCGCCGACCATCACGACCTTATAATCATGGGGGAATTTGTGCAGCACATCCCACATCGGAGTCCGCTCGCTGAAACGGCGTTTATTGTCCTTCCACACGCCTTCGTACGGGCAATTATGGAAATAGAAAAATTCGAGGTTTTTGAATTCGCTGGTGGCTGCACTGAATAATTCTTCACACAGCTTGATGAAAGGATCCATCGACCCGCCAACGTCGAGCAAAAGCAGCACTTTGATTGCATTGCGTCGTTCCGGGCGCATGTGGATATCGAGCCACCCTTGCCGCGCGGTACCATTGATAGTCGCGTCGATATCGAGTTCGTCGACTGCTCCGTCGCGGGCAAATTTGCGCAGGCGCCGCATGGCGATCTTGATGTTTCGCGTGCCCAGCTCCCGTGTGTGGTCGAGATTCTGGAACTCGCGCTTATCCCACACCTTCACAGCGCGCTTATTTTTGGATTCGCCGCCGATGCGCACACCCTCGGGGTGATAACCCGCATTGCCATAAGGCGACGTGCCGCCGGTGCCGATCCATTTGCTGCCGCCTTCGTGGCGCTTTTCCTGCTCTTCGAGCCGCTTCTTGAGCGTCTCCATGAGCTCATCCCAGCTGCCCATCTTTTCGATTTTGGCCATTTCTTCGGGCGACAGATATTTCTCGGCAATCGCCTTCAGCCAATCGGAAGGGATGTCGACAGGATTTTGACCATAATCGGTAAAAATGCCTTTGAAAACTTTTCCAAACACCTGGTCGAACCGGTCGAGCAGCGCCTCGTCTTTAACGAGCGTGGTCCGCGCCAGATAATAAAATTCTTCTGGGCTTTGCTGAATCACGTCGGCGTTGAGAGCTTCCAGCAATGCCAGATGTTCTTTTAATGATGCGGAAATCCCTGCGGTTCGCAACTCTTCCATAAATGAAAAAAACACAGCGCCGCTCCCTGTTAACCGAACGATTAAGCTTTTGGAGGCTTGGCGCGCCTGCGTCAACATTCAGTGGTTAACCTGGCGATAACCATATTGCGGTAACCGTTGGCGGCTGAAACCAATGAGGATCGTATTGCCGTGAAAATGGAAAAAATCGAGGTCGAGGAAAACCACTGGATCCGCGAAACAGCACGCATTTGCGGTGATGTCACCGTTGGTTGTGCGGAAGCCGCTGGCAAACTGGAAACCGCGCTTGCATCAGCTGGCTGGCTGAAAGCACAGCATAGCGAGTTGACCGAACTGACATTACGGCTCGATTCCGACATTGCAGAGGTCACCCAAGCGACATCCGATGCACGCAGTCTCGCCGAATCGGCCGTCAGCAAGCTGAGGGGAGGAACCGAAACCGTCGAACTGTCTATGGCGAGCTTTTCTGCATTGGTCTCGCTCATCGGCAGCCTGGGCACACATATCACCGGGTTCGCTTCCGCGATGGAACAGGTGAAGCGCGTATCGCAATCCATCGATACCATCGCCCGAACAACCAACATGCTCGCGCTCAATGCTGCCATTGAAGCAGAGAAGGCCGGTGAGGCTGGTCAGACATTTGCTGTTGTCGCAAGTGAAGTGAAAAAACTCGCGCTTGATACGCGGAAGGCTGCGGTGGAAATTACCGGAACGGTCAATTCGTTGGCTGATGAGGCCGCCAAATTCGTCGGTCAGATCGAAGACGGAATTTCAACAAGCAGTGCTGCACAGCAACAGTTTGCTGGCCTCCAGTCGCTCATCCAATCGGTAAGTGACGTGGTCGGCCAAGTCGGCGAGCACAATCGCGGGATCGCCACAAGCACTGAGCAAATCCACCGCGGCCTTCTCGATTCGCAGAAAGTGCGCGACGCGGTTGCCGATGCCAACGGGGATATGTTCGCGGCGGTTGGCAACGCGCACAGCCAGATTGTGGAGCTAGAGACGCAAGCTAACCGGATGTTTGACCATATCGTGCACAGCGGCCTGTCGCCGCACGATTCCGAATTTGTCGAGCTTGCGCAGCATGAAGCGAAACGGGTTATCGAACTGACCGAGGCAGCGATCTCAAATGGCGGACTTACGATCGACGACCTTTTTGATTCAGATTTGAAGCAAATCATGGGCAGCAATCCGCCCCGGTTCACGTCAAGGCTGACGGCATGGGCTGAGCGAAATTGGCAGCCGGTTCTGGAATCTGTGAAACAGACCGATCCTGACCGGATATTGTCGGTCGTTTGCACGAGCCGCAAAGGGTTTTTGCCGGTGCATCTCAAGGAATATTCGCGTCAGCCAACCGGCGATATTGCACATGACACCAAATATTGCCGGAATGGCCGCGTGCTCTTCGAAGGGGTCGACCTCATCGCAAAAGCCAGTGAGCAGGACTATATGATGGCGGTTTACCGCCACGAAGGTGACGGCAAAAACTACAAAATCGTCCGCAATGTCTATGTGCCGTTACGCATCAATGGCCAACGCTGGGGCGACTTGGAAGTAGCCTATGTGATTTGACCCGCGGCGCAGGGCTAGCCGTTGGTACGCCGCGCCATAAAGGCCAGTCGCTCGAACAGCATCACGTCTTGTTCGTTTTTGAGCAATGCGCCGTGAAGCGGCGGTATCGCATTGGTCGGGTCACGCGATTGCAAGACATCGAGTGGCATATCTTCGTGTAGAAGAAGCTTGAGCCAGTCGAGCAATTCCGAAGTCGAGGGCTTTTTCTTCAATCCGGGAACGTCGCGCACCTCGTAGAAAATGTCCATCGCCTTTGAGACCAATATCTTCTGGATTCCCGGGAAATGTACATCGATAATCGCCTGCATCGTGTCGCGATCAGGAAATTTGATATAATGGAAAAAGCACCGACGCAGAAACGCGTCGGGGAGTTCTTTTTCGTTGTTGGAGGTGATAATTACGATCGGTCGCTCGACCGCCTTGATGGTTTCGTGCGTTTCGTAAACGTAGAATTCCATCCGGTCGAGTTCCTGCAACAGATCGTTGGGAAATTCGATGTCGGCCTTGTCGATCTCGTCGATCAGCAACACGGGCAGGACGGGGGCGGTGAACGCCTCCCACAATTTGCCCTTCTTGATGTAATTCTTGATGTCGTGGACGCGTTCGTCGCCCAGCTGGCTATCGCGGAGCCGCGCCACCGCGTCATATTCATAGAGGCCCTGATGTGCCTTGGTCGTCGATTTGATATTCCATTCGATCAGCGGCGCACCCATTGCCGTGGCGATTTCCTGAGCCAGAACGGTTTTGCCTGTGCCCGGTTCGCCCTTGACCAGCAACGGCCGCCGTAATTTGGTTGCTGCATTGACCGCAACCTTCAAATCATCGGTGGCGACATAATTATCGGTGCCTTCAAAGCGCATGGAACGTTCCCGTCAAGTTAATCGAACGGTTAATTCGTAGGTGCGCTCAAAATTATATGCAACCCAATAAAGGGATTTTAGCTGGCCAGCATTTCAACATGCCGGGCGGCGATTAGCTGCCATAGACCGCGTTGTTGGGCGAGGAGCTGGTCCGAACCGAATGCCATCGCGCGCCGGTATCCTGCTCCATCGTCGAGTTGCTCTGCAAGACGGAGGCAATCGTCAACCGACGGCAAGGAAAGCGGCGCCGCTTCAAGACCGATGTGTAAAGCTACCCGGTCGAGCAGCGCACGCGTCTGGTTCCAATCGACGACAAACGCAATCGCTGCGCCCGCTGGACATCCCTTGCGATCCGAAGTCGCCAACATTTCGAAGTTCTTCGACTGCCCTTCGATGAGCGCGGTAATCTTGTCCTGCCCGTTCAAACGGCGAATTGGCCCCGCGGTCACAGTCAATTTGTTAAGATAGGCGCGCTCCGACGTTATTCCGTCAATTGCCTGTACGAGCCATTTGCGCGCGGGATCGTCAACAATCTTGTGCGCGGCGTGATCGACAACTCCAGGATGGCGACCATGCGAAATATTCATGAAGTGCGCGATGTCTGCGAGCAACGCAGCTCGCGCGGTCTTCGCCGGCGAGCGTAAATCCGGTCGTTCGCTGCCATTGCCCAGAAAGGCGATGAGCGGGGCAACAACCGGCAGGCTGCCTTCGGACAATATGGTGCGCACAAAGGAAGCGCCAAAAGCGTCATCCATTTGAGGCCGCGCCAGATTGTCCATTATGTGCTCCGCCTGTTGGTCCGTCGTCCGCTGTGGGACGCATAAGCCGTTCTGATTAGCGAAAAGTCTTAAAAAACTGGTTTACGGGGAGAAAACTTTTGGGATGCTCCAAATGTAGCGATTAACGCGCCCGTTCGCTCCGATAGTATAGGAATGTCAGCCACAGCGATGTGGCGCCCAGCAGATGCCACGCAGCATGGCCCTGTAACAGGCTTTCGCGCGCGCATAATGTGCCGTGCTGGTCGAGGTTCCAGATGGTGAACGCCACGGCTTTGGTCGCGATCCCGGCAAAATAATATCCGACCCTTACCCGCGCGCGCCGGGGCCGGGCAAAGCCAAGCTCGATAACAATCGCCGCCAAAAGCACCACCCCAAACAGCCAGCGCCGCACGTCGGGGATCTGATAGAGCACCAGCACTAAAACGCTGACGAGCACCAGGTAGAGGACAATAGCCAATCGCGGCGGCAGCCCGCGCCAGCGGGCCAGCGCGCTTATCAGCATAAACCCGCCGGTCAGATACATCCCCATCACGTCGAAGAATTGCCCCCACAAGGTGAGTGTAGCGTGTAGCAACACTGAGCCAAGACCGACGAAAATCGCGGTCAGCCCGAAAGCCGTTGCCGCTTCCGAGCGAAAACGGGATTTCCACGTCTGGCCTTGCGAGAGCACGATCATCAGGAATCCCGCAAATGCATAGCCATAGCTCGACCAGCTGTTCGCCGGTTGCAGGACAAGCGATCCGATGCGTGGCAGCTCGCAAAAACAGCGCGTCGCGGTGCAGGTGGCAGGAGCATAGGCAGCCCAATCTGGACCAAGCGCGGTGAGCAGCAACCAGATTGCGACCATCGATAGCATAGTGAGTAGAGCGGCAAGGCCAATCTGGCGCGTCGTGATGGTCAATTTTCCCTCCTGTTGACGGCATCATTAGCACCACATTCTTGTTGCGCTACGCCAATAAAGGTCTCGAATAGCCATATCGGAAAAGAGTTAGGTCTTTGATCGAGTTTGATGTCGAATGCCCGATCAACCGATTGGTAATATTAGCAGCATATCATCATCGGATGGACCGCGCGGCAAACAAACCCGATATGCAATGGGCAATACCCTTGGCATTGTCGCCCTTCATGCTCGCGATTGTGGTAACAATGTTGCTGGTGGTATTCGTCGGTGACGATATCCCCCGCAATATCGCTTATGGCTCAAGTCTGGCAACGTGGGGACTTGTAGTGGCGCTAATCTCGGCCACGGCTCCCTTCGCCATATTGCGTCACAACTGGTCCCAACCGATGATGCGACGCGTGGCGCTGGGGCTTTGCGGTTTAGGGGCTTTCATGTCTTGGCCCGTGTGGACCATGGGAATATTGCCTACGGTAAACGGCATGCATATGGGCATAATACAGACGAGCGAAATGCGCCTGGACCGTCTTGAAACCAGCCACGCTAGTAAAAGCAGGCAGATATACCATTGGGCCTATTTGCAACCTGTATCACCACGCGCCGCATTGGAAGGCGGGCGCTATTTCGTGTCAGCCAATGAATATCAGCGCTGGACGGACGCGCGTCCGCGAACCGTTGAGATATCATATGCAACGGGCTTGCTGGGTGCAAAGGTTGTGACAGCCTATCGGTAGCCGAAATATGAGAGGGCAGCCTGTAAATTCGGGCTGCCCCTGTCCAGCTATTATTGGTCCAGGAAAGACCGCATCTTGCGGCTACGGCTTGGATGCTTGAGTTTCCTGAGCGCCTTGGCCTCGATCTGACGAATACGTTCGCGGGTCACACTGAACTGCTGGCCGACTTCTTCAAGCGTGTGGTCGGTATTCATACCGATGCCAAAGCGCATGCGCAGAACGCGCTCTTCACGAGGGGTCAGTGACGCCAGCACGCGGGTGACGGTTTCCTTCAGATTTGCCTGAATCGCGGCATCGACTGGAATGATCGCGTTCTTGTCCTCGATGAAGTCGCCAAGATGGCTGTCTTCCTCGTCGCCGATTGGCGTTTCCAGCGAAATCGGCTCCTTGGCGATTTTCATCACCTTACGAACCTTTTCGAGCGGCATCGAGAGGCGCTCTGCCATTTCCTCGGGTGTCGGTTCGCGGCCCTGTTCGTGGAGGAACTGGCGCGACGTCCGGACAAGCTTGTTGATCGTTTCGATCATATGCACCGGAATACGGATGGTGCGCGCCTGATCGGCGATCGAGCGAGTAATCGCCTGACGGATCCACCACGTCGCATAGGTCGAGAACTTGTAGCCACGACGATATTCGAACTTGTCGACCGCCTTCATCAGGCCAATATTGCCCTCCTGAATGAGATCGAGAAACTGAAGCCCGCGATTGGTGTATTTCTTTGCGATGGAAATCACGAGGCGCAGATTTGCCTCGACCATTTCCTTCTTGGCGATGCGTGCTTCACGCTCGCCCTTTTGCACCATGTTGACGATGCGGCGGAATTCGTTGAGCGACATGCCGGTATTGGCGGCGATGTCGGCAATTTCCGCACGGATGCGCTCGACGCCATCGGCCTCGTTAGTCGCAAAAGCGGTCCATTTTTTGTCGATGTTTGAAACGTCGGTCAGCCAATTTTCGTCGAGCTCATGGCCCATATAGCTGTCGAGGAACGCCTTGCGCGGAACCTTGTGGCGCTCGGCTAGGCGAAGCATCTGGCCACCAAGCGCGGTCAGGCGGCGGTTGAAAGAATAAAGCTGGTCGACCAGATATTCAATCTTGTTCGCATGGAACTGAACCGACTCAACCTCGGCGGTCAATTCTTCACGCAATTTGTGATACTTATTTTCCGAAGCTGTGGAAAAATCTTCACCTGCATTCAGCGCGCGCATGCGCTCCAGCTGAACGTTTGAGAATTTCTTGAATAACGACGCAATCTTGGCGAATCGCTCCAGAGCCTCTGGCTTCAACGCTTCTTCCATCTGCGCGAGGCTGAGGGTGTTGTCTTCTTCCTCTTCCTCAACCGGTCGCGTGCGGCGCTCGGTCATATCATCATCATCGTCGCTGGCAGCCTCGGGCTCGTCCTCGACTTCTTCCTCTTCCTTGTACGAAACGCCAGCGGTCTTCTCGCTTATCTCGCCGTCGCCTTCTTCTTCCTCATCGTCGGTCAGCGTTTCGGGCGCCTTCGAGAGCATCGCGTCCAAATCGAGGATTTCGCGCAGCTGCATCTCGCCATTGTTGAGCGCATTTGACCAGTCAATGATCGCATGGAAGGTGATTGGACTTTCGCACAAGCCCAAGATCATCGTGTCGCGGCCCGAACTCGATGCGCTTGGCAATTGCGATTTCGCCTTCACGGCTGAGCAGTTCGACCGCGCCCATTTCGCGCAAGTACATGCGCACTGGGTCGTCGGTGCGCTCGCCGGTACCAGTTTTCTTGATGGTGTTGGTTAGCGAGCGCGGGTCGTTTTCGGAGATATTGTCGATGGTTTCGACTTCTTCTTCCGCTTCCTCGGCATCTTCGCCGGCTTCGTCACTCTCGACAATCTGCACGCCCATGTCGTTGATCGCCGACATCACGTCCTCTATCTGCTCCGAAGACATCTGGTCTTGCGGCAGCGCAGCGTTCAGTTCGTCATAGGTGAGGAAACCACGGCGCTTCGCCTTGGCCAGCAGCTTTTTGACGGTCGCATCATTCAAATCTATCAGCGGTGCATCGCCATTTTCAGCGATATCTTCTTCATTCTCGTTTGCGCGACTTGCCAAAATAATTCCCCGATAATCTCAAAAACCGTCCGCATCGCGCTTGAAAAATGCGATGATGCGGTCGTCAAATGCCTTCTTTTCGTGTCGCAACCGTTGCTGCTCTGCAAAAGTCTCGTCGGTCATCTCCAAACTCGCCAACCGTGTGGCGCGTTCCAGAGCTTCTTCCAGCGCGGGACGCTGCTTCATCAGCCTGATTGCTTCACCCAATTCCTTTGAAGCGCTGGATAATCCGTCGCTTCCATCCCCTGCTTCCCCACGATTGAAGGCAAAAACCTTGCCGTTACTGTGGAGGAGCGTCGTGGCGACATTATACAACTTCTCGTCCAATATGGTAAGAAGGGCGTCAGTATCAAGCGATTCTTTGGCAAAACTTGCATCGAGCATCGCGCCGAGCAATTTGCCGTGATTCGGGTCCGTCGGAACGAAGTCGCTGAGCACTTCATGATGTCGCTGGATCAGCGCCGGATTCCGTAATAACGCCCCTAACACACCCTGGACCAAGAAGTCGGAGCTTTTAGCATTGAAGCTCTTCGTTTCGGCACCCGGAGGCAGAATTTGGGGTTTGCGCCAGTCGCGCTTTGGGCCCTTAACTCCCGGGACAAATGGCGCGCGAGGCTTGGCGGCGAACAGGGTATCGAAGCGCTCGCGAAATGCATCTGCGTAATGACGGCGGATTTCGGCGTCGGCGATATTCGCCATATGCGCACCCAGACGCTGTTTCAGGCCCGCACGGTCTTCCGGAGTATCAAGCGGCCCAGCAGCGACTTCGGAGCGCCACAGGCGTTCTACGAGCGGCTCAGAGGCCTCCAGCAAAGCCGCCAACGCCTTCGGCCCAGACTTCTTGACCAAATCGTCGGGGTCTTGCCCCTCGGGCAATGTCACAAATTGCAGGCTGTGCCCCGGCTTCAACAACGGCAGCGCGCGCAACGCTGCCCGCAACGCCGCCTTTTGTCCTGCAGCGTCACCATCAAAACAGAGCAGCGGCTTCTCGGTCATCCGCCACAGCATCGTAATCTGTTGCTCGGTCAGCGCGGTCCCCAGTGGCGCGACCGCGTCGGCAAAGCCTGCCTGCGCGATGGCGATGACATCCATATAGCCCTCAACAACAATCACGCGCCCCGTTTGCCGCGAGGCGGGCGAGCATTTGTCGAGATTGTAGAGCGTGCGGCCCTTGTCGAACAAAGGCGTATCAGGCGAATTAAGATATTTCGGCTCGCCGTCTCCCAAAATCCGGCCACCAAAGGCGATCACACGGCCGCGGGGATCGCGGATGGGGATCATTAAGCGACCACGGAAGCGGTCATAAGGTGCCTTGTCATCGACCGCGATCAACAGGCCCGCTTCGACCAGCATCGGGTCACCGAACTGCTTGAGCGCGTTTTTGAGTGCCGTACGGTTCTCAGGCGCAAAGCCGAAGCCAAACTCCGTTATGGTCTTCGCCGAAAGCCCTCGCTTTTCCAGATACCCCCGCGCGCCTGCGCCATCGACACCCTGCAACTGCGCCACAAACCATTCCTGCGCCGCCGTCATGACGTCATAAAGATTGTTCGCTTTCTCAGCCCGCCCAGCCGCTTGCGGGTCGGGGGCAGGGACGTCCATCCCGGCCTCCGCCGCCAGTTCCTTGATCGCATCTATGAACGACAGCCCGCGCTGGTCGGTCATCCAGCGGATGGCATCACCGTGCGCCGAACAGCCGAAGCAGTGATAGAAACCCTTTTCGTCGTTGATCGTGAAGCTGGGCGTTTTTTCGTTATGGAACGGGCAACAGGCCTTAAACTCGCGCCCCGCCTTGGTGACCTTTACGGTACGGCCGATTAGCGCCGAAAGCGTGACCCGCGAACGTAATTCATCCAGCCATTGCGGGGTTAGTGCCACTTTACGAGAGCGCAGCCTTTACGAGGCCACTTGCCTTGCTCATATCGAGTTGCGGCCCGTGGCGTTCTTTCAGGGTCGCCATAACGCGGCCCATATCCTTCAGGCTCTCTGCCCCAAGTTCAGCCTTAATGCCCTCAATCGCCGCGCTGGTTTCGGCCTCACTCATCTGCGCTGGCAAAAACTCCTCAATAATCACCAACTCCGCCGCCTCGACCGCTGCCAGTTCCGCACGCCCGCCTTGCTCATATAACGCAATCGATTCGCGGCGCTGCTTGATCATCTTCTGCATGACCTCGACCACCATCGCGTCGTCGTCGGGCAATTGCGATGCAGTGCGTAGCTCGATATCGCGGTCTTTGACCTTGGCGAGGATCAGGCGGATTGCGGCCAGACGGTCTTTTTCGCCTGCCTTCATCGCGGAGATTTGGGCGGCCTTTATGGTATCACGAATCATGAATGGTCTTTCTGGTGACGAAAGAACTGTGGATAGCGGGAAGTTTGTCATTTTAATAGATTGACGCTTCGGCTCGCCACCTTTAGCGGCTGTCGCTTAACGACATCGTTGCAACCCCTATCTGGAGCGCCCCACATGGCCGACCCCACCTCTACGCGCGCGCCCACCGGAGCGACAGGCGTATTGGTATTGGCGTCGGGCGAAGTTATCTGGGGCAGGGGCTTCGGCGCCGAGGGCCAGGCGGTCGGCGAAGTCTGCTTCAACACCGCGATGACCGGATATCAGGAGGTGATGACCGATCCCTCTTATGCCGGGCAGATAATCAACTTCACCTTTCCCCACATTGGCAATGTCGGCACCAACCCCGAAGATGTCGAGGCGCTGAACCCGCATGCCTTGGGCGCGATTGTGCGTCAGGATGTGACCGATCCGTCGAATTTTCGTAGCACACAGCATTTTGACGCGTGGATGAAGGCCAATGGCCGCATCGGGATTTCGGGTGTCGATACCCGCGCGCTGACCCGGCTGATCCGTGTGGCGGGCGCACCCAATGCCGTGATTGCGCATTCGGCGAGCTGCGATTTCGACGTGCCGGCTATGCTGGCGCGGGCGAAGGCCTGGTCGGGGCTTGAGGGCATGGATCTCGCCAAGGATGTGACGACGTTGCAGACCTATGGCTGGGATCAAGGCCTGTGGAAGCTGGGTGAGGGCTATCAGAAGCCCGCCAAGGGAACCAAAAAGGTCGTCGCCATCGACTATGGCATCAAGCACAATATCCTGCGCAATCTGGTCGACACCGGCTGCGACGTCACCGTGGTCAGCGCCACCGCGACGTTCGAGGAAATCATGGCGCACGCCCCCGATGGGCTGTTCCTGTCGAACGGCCCCGGCGACCCTGCCGCGACCGGCGAATATGCGGTGCCGGTGATCAAGCAATGGCTGGAAACCAAAAAGCCTTTGTTCGGCATCTGCCTCGGACACCAGATGCTCGGCCTCGCGGTCGGCGCCAGAACTGAAAAGATGCACCAGGGCCATCGTGGCGCGAACCATCCGGTGAAGCGGCTCAGCGATGGCGCGGTCGAGATTACCAGCATGAACCACGGCTTTGCGGTCGACGCCGCGACTTTGCCCGCCAATGCAAAGGCGACGCATGTTAGCCTGTTCGACGGCAGCAATTGCGGCTTCGAACTCGCAGGCCAGCCAGCCTTCAGCGTGCAATATCACCCCGAAGCCTCCCCTGGCCCGCAGGACAGCCATTATCTGTTCGAGAAATTTGCGGGGATGATGGGGGGAGGCCAATGACCACGACTGATACGCTTTATCTTGGTCTCAAATTATACGAGTGGTTGACGCTAGTAGGGATTTTAATAGGCCCAATTGCAGCTGTGGCGATTACGCTTTGGGTTGAAGGGCGCAGAAGAGATCGAGATCAACAAATCCAATTGATGCGAATGCTCCTCAGCACACGGCACCTGCCAGGAGATGCTGCATATACTGTGGCGATCAATATGATCCCGGTGGAGTTCAACAAGTGTCCTAAAATAATTACCGCTTGGAATGCTTACATTGAAGCGGTGCGATATCGGGCTGCTCCGGAGAACGAGCAAGCGCAGTTCAAAGATACCTTGGCCAAACAAACCAAACTGATTTTTGAAGTCATGTCTTATCTTGGGTTTCAACTCGCTGAAACCGATATTCAAAATAGCGCTTATGCCGCCGGTGGCTTTATCGAGCGTGACAACATCACTTTAGACGCATGGCGCGCGTGGCCGCGTATTGCGGAGGCATTAGAATTGAACAACAAATTGTTTCTAGGGCAGGTGACGCCAGAAATGAAAGATGGCGATAAATAATGCCCAAACGCACTGACATCTCCTCCATCCTCATCATCGGCGCTGGGCCGATCATCATCGGGCAGGCATGCGAGTTCGATTATTCGGGGACTCAGGCGTGCAAGGCGCTGCGGGAGGAGGGCTATCGCATCATCCTCGTCAATTCCAATCCGGCGACGATCATGACCGATCCGGATATGGCCGATGCGACCTATGTCGAGCCGATTACCCCCGAAATCGTCGCCAAGATCATCGAAAAGGAACGCCCCGACGCGGTGTTGCCGACTATGGGTGGGCAGACCGCGTTGAATGTTGCGTTGGCGTTATTCAACGACGGCACGCTGGCGAAATACGGCGTCGAAATGATCGGTGCCGATGCAGAAGCCATCGACAAGGCCGAGGACCGGATCAAGTTCCGCGACGCGATGACCAAGATCGGGCTTGAATCGGCGCGGTCGGGCATCGCGCATTCGATGGACGAGGCGCTTGCGGTGCTTGAACGCACCGGACTGCCGTCGATCATCCGCCCCAGCTTCACCATGGGCGGCACCGGCGGCGGGATTGCCTATAATCGCGACGAGTTCATGGCCATTGTCGCGGGCGGGCTAGACGCGTCGCCGACCACCGAGGTGCTGATCGAGGAATCGTTGCTTGGGTGGAAAGAATTCGAGATGGAGGTTGTGCGCGACCGCGCCGACAATGCCATCATCATCTGCTCGATCGAGAATATCGACCCGATGGGCGTGCATACGGGCGATTCGATCACCGTCGCGCCCGCGCTGACGCTGACCGACAAGGAATATCAGATCATGCGCAATGCAAGCATCGCTTGCTTGCGTGAAATCGGCGTTGAAACAGGGGGTTCGAACGTACAGTTCGCAGTCAATCCGAAGGATGGCCGCCTGATCGTGATCGAGATGAATCCGCGCGTGTCGCGGTCTTCGGCGCTGGCGTCGAAGGCCACCGGTTTCCCCATAGCCAAGGTCGCGGCAAAGCTGGCGGTCGGCTACACGCTCGACGAGATTACCAACGATATTACCGGCGCCACGCCAGCGTCGTTCGAGCCGACGATTGACTATGTCGTCACCAAAATCCCGCGTTTTGCCTTTGAAAAGTTCAAGGGTGCGGAGCCTTTGCTGTCCACCGCGATGAAATCAGTCGGCGAGGTGATGGCGATTGGCCGCAATATTCATGAAAGCCTACAAAAGGCGCTGCGCGGGCTGGAAACCGGGCTTTCGGGCTTCAATTATGTCGATGCGCTCAAGGGCGCGTCGAAGGATGAACTGTCCGCCGAATTGAGCCGCGCGACACCTGACCGGCTGCTAGTCGCGGCCCAAGCCCTTCGCGAGGGCATGAGTGTGGCGGAAATCCATGCGATTGCCAAGTTCGATCCATGGTTCTTGGAGCGGCTTGAAGAAATCGTCGCCGAAGAAAATGCCATCAAGACCAATGGCCTGCCCAACGGCCCTGAAGCGCTCCGCCGCCTGAAAGCAATGGGCTTTTCGGACAAGCGCCTGGCGTTTCTGGCGGTTGAATCGCTCAATTTGCGCCCCGGCATGGAAACCGCGGTGCGCCACGGTTCAGGCATCGCGATGCAAGCCGCACGCGCAATGGCGGGCGCGGTCACCGAAGACGAAGTCCGCGCTTTGCGCCATAAACTGGGTGTGCGTCCGGTATTCAAGCGCATCGACACCTGCGCCGCCGAGTTTGAGGCGAAGACGCCGTATATGTATTCGACCTACGAAGCGCCGAGTTTCGGCACGCCCGAATGCGAGAGCCAGCCAACCGACCGTGAGAAAATTGTCATCCTTGGCGGCGGGCCGAACCGCATCGGGCAGGGAATCGAGTTCGATTATTGCTGCGTCCACGCCTGCTTCGCGCTGGCCGACGCGGGTTACGAGACGATCATGGTCAACTGCAACCCAGAGACCGTCTCGACCGATTACGACACCAGCGACCGGCTCTATTTTGAGCCTTTAACGGCCGAAGACGTGCTCGAAATCCTCCATGTCGAGCAGCAAAATGGCACGCTGAAGGGCGTCATCGTCCAGTTCGGCGGCCAAACACCTCTGAACTTGGCCAAGGCGCTGGAGGCTGCGGGCATCCCGATTCTCGGCACCTCGCCCGACGCCATCGACCTCGCCGAAGACCGCGAGCGGTTTGCTGCGCTCATCAACAAGCTCAAGCTCAAACAGCCCGAAAACGGCATCGCGCGCAGCCGCGAAGAGGCCATAGCGGTTGCCGACAAGATTGGTTATCCCGTGCTGATGCGGCCATCCTATGTGCTTGGCGGGCGGGCGATGGAGATCGTCGATACGCAGTTGCAGCTCGAAAATTACATCCAGACCGCCGTGATAGTCTCGGGCGATTCGCCGGTGCTTATCGACAGTTACCTCCGCGATGCCATCGAGGTCGATGTCGACGCTCTTTGCGATGGCGACGATGTCGTAGTTGCTGGAATTCTCCAGCATATCGAAGAGGCGGGCGTGCATAGCGGAGATTCTGCCTGCACTATTCCTCCCTATAGCCTACCAGCCGACATTATCGCCGAAATCCGCCGTCAGGCCGAAGTACTAGCGTTCAACCTCCATGTGCGCGGCCTGATGAACGTCCAGTTCGCGGTCAAGGACGGCGAAGTCTACCTTATCGAAGTCAACCCGCGCGCATCGCGTACCGTTCCCTTCGTCGCAAAGGCCATTGGCGCCCCCTTCGCCAAGATCGCCGCGCGCGTCATGGCAGGAGAGAAGCTCAAGGACTTGCCGCCAATCAACCTCGACATCGATTATATCGCGGTCAAGGAAGCGGTATTCCCGTTCGACCGCTTCCCCGGCGTCGATCCGGTGCTCAGCCCAGAGATGAAATCGACCGGCGAAGTTATGGGCATCGACCGCGATTTCGCCACTGCCTTTGCCAAAAGCCAGATAGGCGCGCGCATGCCGCCGCCGATGTCGGGCAAATTGTTCGTCTCGGTCAAAGACAGCGATAAGCCCGTCATCGTACCTGCAGTGCGCCAAGCTATTGAATGCGGCTTCACCGTGTGCGCTACTGGCGGCACCGCGGACTATCTGCTTGCCCAAGGCATCGAGGTCGAACGAGTCAACAAGGTCGCGCAAGGCCGTCCGCATATCGTCGACAAGATCAAGGACGGCGAAATCCAGCTCATCTTCAACACCACCGAGGGCTGGCAAAGCCTTAAGGATAGTGAAGAAATCCGTCGTTCAGCGCTGGTTGGAAAGGTATCGCAATATACTACAGCGGCGGGAAGTGTCGCAGTGGCACAGGCGATTGCCTCGCTCCAGCAACGCCCGCTTGAAGTTCGGCCACTTCAGGACTATTATTAGGCCAGCAGTTATTTCCCCCTACAATTGAACTGCAAGCCGGATGAAGGGTTATCCTCCGCCGGTAGGGACATTTTTGTGACGTTAGGACCCTGTGCTCATGGCGAGCTTTGAAAAATATCCGATGTTGGCCGAAGGCTATGAAAAGCTGACAACCGACCTGAAGCGCTATCGTGACGAGCGCCCAATGATTGTGGAAGCAATCGAAGAGGCACGCGCGCACGGCGACCTTTCGGAAAATGCCGAATATCATGCCGCCAAGGAGCGTCAGGGCCAGGTTGAAGCGGCAATTTCGGAAATTGAAGACAAAATTGGCCGCGCCCAGATTATCGATCCGACCACGCTCTCTGGCGAAAAAATCGTGTTCGGTGCGACGGTTACCTTGATGGACGAGGACGACAAGCCTGTTCGTTACCAACTCGTTGGCGAAACCGAAGCGGACGCTAAGGCCGGCCGGATTTCGTACAACTCCCCGCTTGGGCGCGCGCTAATCGGGCGTGTGGTCGAGGACGAGGTCGAGGTTACGGTCCCGTCGGGTGATAAATTCTACCTCGTATCCAAAATCGAATTTATCTAAATCATGCGTTTCCCGCGCGGCCCGGTAACCAACGCGCTGGTCATCATCAACTTGGTGATTGCGGCCGTTCTTCTTGTGCCAATGTGGTGGCAATATGCGGTGGTTGCGGGCGGACTGTTTCCGGCACGGTTGAGCGGTGACAGTTCTGCCTTTGCCGATGTCGGATTTCTGGTCCCCGCGTTCCTGACGCCTTTGACGGCGGCATTCCTGCACGGCGGGATCGCGCATGTCGTTCTTAATATGATCATGCTGTTGCTGATCGGCAAAATGGTCGAACGCGTGCTGGGCGGTGCGCTGTATCTCGGGCTATATGTTGTCGGCGCTTATGCAGCTGCAGGGACAGAGTGGCTCGCGGCGGTTATGAAATGGCCGATGTCGCTGGATATCATGGCCCCCGCGATTGGCGCTAGCGGCGCGATTTCTGCTGTTATCGGAGCCTATGTGCTGTTGTTTCCCAATCAGCAGCCAAGGCCGTGGGGCCCCATACCAGCCAATATCGCGCGCCCGCTGCATCTTACGCTGGCGTGGGTCGGGTTGAATTTGGCCATCGGTTTTGTCGGGCCGGGCCTTGGCATCGGGATTGCGATTTGGTCGCACATCGGCGGATTTGTGGCAGGGCTTTTGTTAGCGCGACCATTGCTTTTGTGGAGATACCGGAAGGCTTAGTTTTCCGGCTGCAGCAATTTGTGCAGATGCACCACGACATATTTCATTTCGGCATCATCCACAGTGCGCTGCGCTGCACCACGCCAAGCCTCTTCGGCGCTGGCATAATCAGGAAACATTCCGACGATGTCGAGTTTTTCCAGATCTGTAAATTCCAGTGTCTGGGGGTTTTTAACTCGGCCCCCGAACACCAAATGCAATTTTGCGTTGCTCAAACTTCTGCCCCTTAATCTTTCTTCGCTGCCTCGGCTTTGGCCGCTTCTCCGGCGGCCTTTACAGCGAGAGCGGCCTTGCTGACAAGGTCCCGAAATTGTTCGCGCATTGCATCGCCATTGAGGCCCAGGCTATCGACCTGTTCCTTACCCGCAGCTTTCGCAGCCTTTGCCATTTCCTTGGCCTTTTTGTTCAGTTTTTTGCCTGCCTTGCCCATTATTTTCGTCTCGCGCTCGGTGCGCGGCAGTAAAGCGCCAACAATCGCACCAAGAGCAATGCCCCCCAGAACGATGGCAAGGGGGTTTTTGTCGATCCCGTCTCCGGTCTTGATAGCCACATCATGCGCCATATCGCGCGATTGCTGAACGCCACGAGCAGCAGCTTCGCGGCCTTTTTCATAAGCCTCAGCTGCCTTTTCGCGCGCAACTGCACCGGTTTCGGCAGTCTTTGCCTTGGCGCTGGCCAAGCTGTCTTTCGCGCTGTCAGCTGCGGTTTTAATGCTGTCGCCAATCTTGCTCATTTTTCGTTCCTATATCAGTCGCCGTCCGGCGTGTTAGTTTTACTCTTTCGCAGACGCGAAATCCAACCCGAAATTGGGCGGCGCGCCGCAAAAATCAATGCACCCAGGCCTACGACGCCAATCAATGGCGCGTTTTTTTTTGCGAGATACACAGCCTTGCCAGCGACCCGTGTCGCATCGTCGGTTTTGCGCGTGAAAAAGCGACGCAATTGATTCCGCGGAGCCAGCACTTCGCGCGCAACTTGGACAGTTCCGCTGAACTTCCGGCGAAGATGCCGCCGTTCGGCATTGGACAGGATTACGCTCTCGCGGTCGGTAATGACCGGCTCTTTAGGTAAGATCGTCGACATTTTTCTGCATCTCCGGAAAGTAAACTTTCCTCATCCACTTTCGTGCCTGCAATCCAAAAATAGCTCCGATGATCGCAAAACATATCGTGACGACCAGCGTAGCGCCCAAGGGGCCGATTAATGGCGATAATGTCAGTACGAGCCCAATCACCAGTGCAATCGACGCCCCACTCAGCGCAAATGCTGCGACTACACCATAACGAAAAGACCACCGAAACACGTGGCGGGTATAGTCGAGGCGCGCCCGATGATAGCGCATCTCTGCCTGAACCATAGCGCGCAGGTCCTCGATTACCAGTGACACCTGTTCGCTGGCCGTAGGCTCGGGATTCGCTGGCGCTTCAACCGGCACTTCGTCCTGATGTTCGTCTATCTTCATCGGACCCGCTTATCGGCCAATGGCGGCATTTTGCAATGCCGCCGGTTTAGTTAAATCAGGCGTCTTTGCCGCCGGAGCGGACGAGCCGAGCAAGCACAAAGCCGATTGCCGCTGCGGCGCCTATTGCGACAGCAGGGCTTTTGCGGACGAACTGGCGGGCATCTTCAGCAAGCGCATCGACGTCCTTCGCATCCATCTTGCCAGCGAAGCCTTCGACCATATCGGCGGCACTGCGGGCATAATCACCATATTGCTTGCCAACATTGTCATCGATCGTGGCTGCGCTGTCCCGGATCAGCTTGCCGATGCTGCCGACCGCTTCGGTAGCGCGATCCTTGCCTTTTTCCGCGGCGGCTTTGGCACTATCGGTGGCTTTTGCCTTGAAATTGTTCATGTCTGCTTTGACCTTTGCTTTGACGTCCTCGGTCTTGCCTTTGGCTGGTGCGGCTTTGGCTACCGCCTTGGGCGATGCGGCGGGCTTTTTCGCTGCCGCAGGCTTGCGTGGCGTTGTTTTCGGTTTCGCAGCAGCTTTTGCGGCTGTCTTCGGTTTTTCGGTTTCGGCCATTTGGAAACTCCTTGGGGTTAGAGGACATAACTGACTTGCAATATTGGTATCGACGGTGCCTTAGTCAACTATAGCACCGCAAGTTGCGTCTTGGAATGTATATGTATGCACGTCGTTGCCAAATCATTCACTCAACGATAGAGGCGCGCTTACGTTCCCGAAAGCACCTATTGGAGCCATCCCATGACAGCCATCATCGACATCCACGCCCGCGAAATCCTCGATAGCCGGGGCAATCCAACGGTCGAAGTCGATGTGTTGCTTGAAGACGGCAGCTTTGGTCGTGCCGCAGTACCCTCCGGCGCTTCAACCGGCGCTTATGAAGCGGTCGAGAAGCGCGATGGCGATAAGGCGCGCTATATGGGCAAGGGCGTGTTGCAGGCTGTCGACGCGGTCAATGGTGACATCCGTGAAGCGTTGATCGACCTTGATGCCGAAGACCAGGAAGATGTCGATCAGGTAATGATCGACCTTGACGGCACCGACAACAAATCAAATTTAGGCGCAAATGCGATATTGGGCGTCAGCCTCGCGGTTGCCAAGGCTGCCGCTGATGCGCGCGGATTACCGCTCTATCGCTATGTTGGCGGGGTCAATGCACACATTCTGCCGGTGCCGATGATGAATATCATCAATGGCGGCGAACATGCCGATAACCCGATCGATTTTCAGGAATTCATGGTGATGCCCGTAGGGGCAGGTTCGTTAGCCGAAGCGGTGCGCTGGGGTTCTGAGATTTTCCACACATTGAAAAAAGGCTTGCATGAAAAGGGTCTGGCGACGGCTGTAGGCGACGAGGGCGGTTTTGCACCGAACCTCGCTTCGACCCGGGATGCGCTCGATTTCATCATGGCGTCGATTGAAAAGGCCGGGTTCAAGGTAGGCGACGAAGTGGTGCTTGCGCTCGACTGCGCCGCGACAGAGTTTTTCAAGAATGGAAAGTACGAGATTTCAGGCGAGGGGCTCTCGCTCAGCCCGCATGAAATGGCCGATTACCTCGCTGCGCTCTGCAAGGATTATCCAATCCGTTCGATTGAGGACGGCATGAGCGAAGATGATTTCGAAGGCTGGAAGGCAATTACCGACAAGATCGGCCATGAAGTCCAATTGGTTGGCGACGATTTGTTTGTGACCAATCCTGAGCGCTTGTCGATGGGGATCGGAATGGGGCTGGCGAACTCATTGCTGGTCAAGGTCAATCAGATCGGTACGCTGACCGAAACCCTGGCGGCGGTATCGATGGCGCATCGTGCGTCTTACACAGCGGTGATGTCACACCGTTCGGGCGAAACCGAGGACGCAACTATTGCCGATCTCGCGGTTGCAACCAATTGCGGGCAGATCAAGACCGGCAGTTTGGCTCGCTCGGATCGGCTTGCCAAGTATAACCAGCTGATTCGTATCGAAGAAGAATTGGGCGGCGCGGCTATCTATGCTGGGCGTTCGATTTTCCGCTGATGGGCGGCTTTGCTTGAATCGCAAACCGCGCTATGACGCCAAAGAGTTATGGCGCGCGGCAAGAAAAATCCTGAATATATGAAATCGGTCGTTGGGCCGGGGCTAGCGCTTGTCGCGTTGCTTGGGATTGCGTCTTACGCCTTGCTTGGTCCGACTGGGATCATTGCCTGGACCGATTATCGTGCGGCGCTTTCTGAACGTAAAATCGAACTAGCTGCACTCCAAAAAGAGCGCGATGCGCTTCGCAACCGTCAGCTTTTGCTCGACCGCGAGAACGTCGATCCGGACTTGGCGGGAGAATTGATGCGGAAAGAACTTAACGTCGTTGCGCCGGACGAGGTCGTAGTTCCGCTAAAGTGATGGCAATGGCAAAGAGTGAATAGCTATGCAGGCCTTTTCGTTACGGAAAAGCGCTTTTCACATCGTCTGAATTTGACTAGGCGAAAATCATAAGCGCTAGAAAATATCAGCAGAGGATCCCGCTTTGGCAAAGACTCCCGCGAAAAAAACAGCACCGAAGAAAGCCAGCGTTAGCGAAGACGCGGCGCGTGCCAACCGGGAACGGCCGATGGAGCCGGTGCCGTATAAGGCGACCAAGGAAGAATTGCTCGAATTTTACCGGCAAATGCTGCTCATCCGCCGCTTTGAAGAGAAGGCAGGGCAATTATACGGCCTCGGCCTTATTGGGGGGTTCTGTCATCTTTACATTGGCCAGGAGGCAGTTGCGATTGGCCTCCAGTCAGCACTGACGCCAGGCAAAGACAGCGTTATCACAGGCTATCGCGACCATGGCCATATGCTGGCTTATGGCATCGACCCCAATGTTATCATGGCCGAACTGACGGGCCGCGCTGCCGGGATTTCCAAAGGCAAGGGCGGGTCGATGCACATGTTTTCGACAAGTCATAAATTCTACGGCGGCCATGGGATTGTTGGTGCTCAGGTATCGCTCGGTGCTGGGCTTGCATTCGGGCATAAATATTCGAATGATGGCGGCGTGTGTCTTGCCTATTTCGGTGATGGTGCGTCGAACCAGGGGCAGGTCTATGAAAGCTTCAACATGGCCGAGCTATGGAAGCTGCCCATCATTTTCGTGATCGAGAATAACCAATATGCGATGGGCACGAGCGTCAACCGCGCGTCGTCCGAAGACCAGCTCTACAGGCGCGGCGAGAGCTTCCGTATTCCCGGTATTCAGGTCGACGGCATGGATGTGCTGGCGGTGCGCGGCGCGGCTGAAGTTGCGCTCGACTGGGTACGCAGCGGTAAGGGGCCGGTATTGCTGGAAATGAAGACATACCGCTATCGCGGCCATTCAATGTCCGACCCGGCCAAATATCGCAGCCGCGACGAGGTACAGTCGGTGCGCGACAACAGCGACCCGATCGAAGGCTGCAAAGCGTATTTGGCCGAAATGGGCGTTGGCGAGGACGAGCTGAAGGTGCTCGAAAAGGAAATTCGGACAATCGTGAACGAGTCTGCCGATTTCGCCGAGACCTCACCCGAGCCGGAGTTGGGCGAATTATATACCGACGTGCTGGTGGAGCAATATTGATGGCTATCGAACTTAAAATGCCAGCGCTTTCGCCGACGATGGAAGAAGGCACATTGGCCAAATGGCTGGTGAAGGAAGGCGACGCAGTGAAATCGGGCGATATCCTTGCAGAAATCGAGACCGACAAGGCCACGATGGAATTCGAAGCGGTCGACGAGGGGATTATATCGTCGATTACGGTGCCTGAAGGTACAGACGGGGTGAAGGTCGGCACTGTAATTGCCTTAATCGCCGGCGATGAGGAAGCCGTAAATCCGCCGCCATCCGCTGCTCCAGCGCCTTCTGTGCCGTCCGAAGCGCCTGCGGTAGCTCCGAAACCAACGCAGACAGTCGCCAAATCCGACCCAGCCATTCCCGACGGTACTGCAATGACGTCGCTCACCCTGCGCGAAGCTTTGCGCGATGCGATGGCCGAAGAAATGCGTCGCGATGACCGGGTGTTCGTCATGGGCGAGGAAGTCGCTGAATATCAGGGCGCCTATAAGGTCACGCAAGGTTTGCTGGCCGAATTTGGCGCGCGCCGTGTAATCGATACGCCGATTACGGAATATGGCTTTGCCGGCATCGGCACTGGTGCGGCAATGGGCGGTTTGCGTCCTGTTATCGAGTTCATGACCTTCAACTTTGCCATGCAGGCAATCGACCACATCATCAATTCGGCGGCAAAGACAAATTATATGTCGGGCGGGCAAATGCGTTGCCCCATTGTCTTCCGCGGTCCTAACGGCGCGGCGGCGCGCGTCGGTGCCCAACACAGCCAGAATTATGCGCCGTGGTACGCCAGTGTTCCCGGCTTGATTGTCATCTGCCCCTATGATGCGGCCGACGCTAAAGGTTTGCTCAAGGCGGCAATCCGTTGTGAAGACCCGGTGGTGTTCCTCGAAAATGAACTGCTGTACGGTCGTACTTTTGACGTTCCCGCGCTCGACGATCATGTCCTGCCTATCGGCAAAGCCCGCATTATGCGCGAAGGCACGGACGTCACTATCGTCAGTTACTCCATTGGCGTCGGCTTGGCGCTCGAAGCTGCAGAGAAACTCGCAGGCGAGGGGATTAGTGCTGAGGTTATCGACCTGCGCACCATTCGTCCGCTCGACAAGGCGACGGTTCTTGCCAGCCTTGCGAAAACCAACCGCCTGATTGTCGCCGAAGAAGGTTGGCCGGTATGTTCGGTCGGCAGCGAAATCGTCGCGATCTGCATGGAAGAGGGCTTTGACGACCTCGATGCGCCAGTTATGCGCGTGACCAATGAAGATGTGCCGATGCCCTACGCGGCTAATCTGGAGAAGGCTGCGCTCATCAATATGGATAAAATATCGGCTGCGGTGCGAGATCTTTTAGTGCGGTGACGTTTCAGTTTTACCCATCAAGTGCAGGTAGAGGGAGTCACACTCTCACTGTTATATATTTGGCTGAAATCACGGGAGTCACGCACAACCATTGTACCTGTCGCGACGATATCTCGCTCGGTCAGCTTGGAAAAGCCAATGGCTAGCAGTGGCTGAAAATGGTAATGAATTTCAGCAAACATGACTGCGCCATAGTCTGGCGCGGTAATTTGTCTACCCGCTGGACCCATGCCGGTTACAGATGAGCTGTTCGCAACAGTTCCGTATATCGGCGTATAATGCGTTCCCGGGCCCGAGCAGCGCTGCCAAGCAACTTTATATCGGTTTGTTGTGTTCGGATTTGCAACCGGTTCCAGACTTGAGAGAAAAATGCGGGCGTTTCCACGCGCGACAACTTGGTTCGTGCCAGGGTCGGTATATGGGTGGAAACCGTCGAGTACGAGACCGCGACCTTCATGGCGAGCGCCGGTGAAAACGTCATTTATATCGATTTCAGAAATCTGCTTTGCCGTGAGTAAACTGTTAGTTCCCATGCGCGCGCCGTTATCTGCCACGTGCAACGCAATCTGATTTACTTGCATGATCGTCGCACTGTAATTGGCAACTTCGATAGCGGCCACCGAGACGCCCATGAAGAAGGGCAGAGAAACGGCAAACTCAACAATCGCTAGTCCGCTACAGTCAGTTTGCAGCCGTTTGCTGAATGATGTAATGCTTTTCATCTTCTTTTTGAGATTAATCATCACAATGTCCTACTTGAGCCGCGCCATATTGTGCTTGGTCACCATAAGGTTGGTTGGCCAGCACTGTCGTTGCGGCAATCGTCACATCTTCGGGTAGGCCAGCCAGAACTGCCATGGGAAAAAGGCGCTCATAGGATACCGTAACGGTGACGATCGAAACGTCCTTTGCGCCGCCTTGACCAGCATCACCGCCGTCGGAATCCCATGATTCATTCAGATTGGCATCGACAAACGGTTCGCCATTATTGCACGTGCCATCGCTATTTGTGTCCGTAAAATCCTCCGCCTCAGCGTTGGAGGCATTGGTGAAATTGCGATAATAGCGCCGTTTGATATCGACCGTCGCGTTCTTGTTCAGCCGCTGTACCTGCTCGGTAATCCGCGCGTTGATCGCTTCCTGTTTGGCCAATATGCCGCCATCTTCCAATGAAGAGTCACGCGCAATATCTTGGATAGCTCCGTCGACAACGGTACGCATGTAAAGCGTATGACCTGCATCCATTGTACCCATCATCATGACCGCGACAACTGGCGCGATCAGTCCGAATTCGGTGATGGATACACCCGACGCATCGCTTGCGAGCTTAGAAAAAGACGTTTTCATTTTACGATCTTCCTTATGTCGTCAAGCGCAGCGCGGCGATCTGGCCAGCAATTTGCTTGAATTGCGATGTCAGGCTCACACCGGGTGTATAGGCAAAGAACTTGCCGGGGGATGCGCAAAGACGGAGCCGGTCATTGGTCGTGCTGTTCACATCGGACCCATATGAAACTACCCAAAGAGTAATGTTCATATTTTTTACTGCTGTACATAACGCAGCGGTGCGGCTGTCCGTTAAGCTGTTCAGCTGGCTATTGGTTGGAGCCGAGCCAGCATCTGTTTGAAGGCGATCAAACCAAGGAACGCCATATGCAGATAACGCATCGGGGTCAGCATTGGTGTCACCATCGGTCATGAAAATCATGTGGCGTTGTACGTTATCATTGGCGACGGCATTGTTTGCGGCAAAAATGCCAGTCGGCGACGCCAATCGAGCACCCCACAACATGCCGATGTCGTGGAAAGTATAGCCATCGGTAGTCAGGTCATTGATATATTTTTTGTAAATTGCCGGATCCCAGACCTGTAGAAGCCTAGACTCGAAGGGGCACGCCATTGTGGTCGCGCCTGACGTGGGGCGGCCCATATTTGCTGTTGATGTTACCGGATCTAGCGTCCAGTTGCCGCTACCGTTGGTTCGCGCATAGAGCACCCCCGGTAGTCGGGGTCCCCACAACGTTGTCGGATCAGAGGCGTTGGGGATTAAATCAATTGCCATGTCTTTGGCATCCGACGTTGCCGACGTATCCCATGTGGTGACATTCTTTAGCGTGGGTCGCTCCAAAATACAGCCATCCCAACTCAGCGTTGTGTTAGTGCCGTTATTCCCGATGGGGAGCGTCAACGAGTTATTCCAGCTGTTGTTGTCAACATCTTTCAAACCCGATACATCAAGTGCCAATCGGTCATAAGTCCAGTTATTGAATACCATTTTTGGTATCCATGTTACTTGGCGGCTTCCGGTATAGTTTGTTGTAGTAACCGATGAACTAGATTTTATTTGTAAATAGCATTGCTTGTTTTTGCTCACCTGACTGTTCTGAGGTGTATATCGGTACTCGACACTTCCTGATGTTTCCTGCTTTTGATATGTCACAGGCACAGAGGTTGCCGGATATACCGGAGTTGGAGTTGTTCCAGTTTGGTAAGGGCCGTTAACCGTTGGACCAGTAAGCTGAGTTGTTGGTTTTGTTAACTTCGAACAATCGAGAGGGGCTTTACTCACACTAACTGTTTTCAGAAATGTCGTGCCATTGATAACCACGTTATTTGCGGCGTTATTCCAATTCCCGCTACTGTTATTGGCTGTAGGTATACCGCTTTGTGTAAGTGTCCCAACGCCACTCAATGTGTAACTGTTGTCAACATCATTGACCAAATTCGCCCTGCGTGTTTGATAAAACCAGCTGTCAGCTATATATTCTAGTGGCAGCAAGCGTCCTACGTTTACCGTAATCGAGTAAGGCACAAAACCGAACCTTATCTGCGACGTGTTTGACGCAGATTCAACTGGATCTGCGCTTTCGCCACATTCTGTATATGTTACATCGTCGATATTTCTTTGGGTCAACGTCTCGTAAAAGCATTTGGTTGCTTTGCGGAGCTCAGTGATTTTCACCGGATTCGTAGACGACACTGATTGACTTGAATTAACAGGGTCATCCATTGACCCGGTGGTATCCAACACGAACATTACGTCCGAGTTTGGAATACGCATTTCTGAACTGCAGCTAACATTGATCGTCTGAGGGCCTTTGCCAAAAACCTGCATCAGCGCCATCGGTACAACCACTGAAGCGGTGCCGGTCACTTTGCCGGCTGACTCGGTAAAGGATTTACTGACCGCACCAGTGCCAAAAGCACCAGGTTCAAAGTTGGCGTTGAACGCGCGCACTGCCTGCGTATTGGCCCGCCCGCCGTAATCCGCCCATTGACCGCCGCCCATGACCTTGCGGCCCATGAGTGAGCCGGCGTCGCACGCCGCTTGCAAGCGTGTCTGTGCCAGATACAGGCGGCTCATGTCGACACCGCCGCCCACCAGACCTATTACCGGCACCACGGCAGCGGCCATGATTGCAATGACATTGCCCGCTTCGTTTTTGAGCAGGCGCGACAATATTCCACGCACATCGTTGGCTTCAAAGTTATTCGTCACGTTGGTAGTCCCCTGTATGACCCCATTAGATTCCCGTGATGCTGTACGAGAAGCGTAGTAACCGCTCTTTGAAGGAAGAGGGTTACCGGCCAGTTAACCTTGATTTGGCTGAGATTTTCGTCTGAATGGTTCGATGTTTGATATCGGCGATGACCTTCCTCCCCCCCAGCGACTCGCAATCGTCTATGCGCGGCCCGACGTGCGGGAAGCGTTTTCGGTTTTGTTGGCATTCGATGCAAAGCTGCGCGACATTGTCTCAGGGACGTCCGAAACACTCATCGGGCAGCTAAAGCTGGCATGGTGGCGGGACTCGATAATGGCAGATCAGGATAGGCGTCCGAGAGGGGAGCCTCTTTTTACCCGGATCGGTGCGTTAGGCGCCAATGACATCGAGGCAGAATTGCTGCTGTTACTCGACGCTTGGGAAATCTTGTTGGTGGATGGCGGGACGGATACGGCGATGGCCCGCTTTGCCAGTTATCGCAGCGCCGCGATTTTTGCAGGATACCAACGTCTCGTGGGTTGCGATGCGGATCTGGACGAACTGGGCACCGCTTGGGCAATATCGGATCTGACCGGGAATAGGTGCGGACAGAAATTTGAAGCAATTACCTTCCCGCGATATCGCTTGTTGCGTCCGCTGACGATATTGGCGCACTCCGTCAGCGGTGCTTCTGGTCCCCGGCTGATCTGGCATGCCTTGACGGGACGGTGATTTTGCGGGCAGATAGTCATGACGTCAAACGGAGCAAAGGCCTTCAAAATGCGGCGATTTCTGGCTGGTGGAGTGGGGGCTTTGCTGTTGGTAACCGGCGGGCTGTGGCTCTGGCAAGGGCAGGCTTCGCAGGATAATCCGATACCTGCACCGCCGCCGCCAGCAGCAATTTCCGATGCACTACCCGAAGCAGCCGCCGATGCTCCTGCCTTCGGCCCCGCGCCGCCAACTCCGCCTGAGGCGCCCAAGGCCAGCCGTGAGGAAGTGCGCTTCAACCGATATGATCGCAACCGCGACGAGCTGGTATCGCGCGTCGAGATGATGGGAAGCCGCACCAAGGCTTTCAAGGCACTCGACAAGGACGGCAACAATTTGCTGACCTTTGAAGAATGGGCGGCCGCGACTGGAGAGCGTTTTGCCGGCGCGGACGCGAACAAGGACAAGCTGCTGACGCGTAAAGAGTTCGCTAGCACGCGGCCCAAGCAGGCCACCAAACCCGGATGTCGTTGCTAAACGCTCGCCTTCTGAACTAAGATCCAATTCGCGAAGTCGGCGCGGGCCCGGCCTGTCATGGCCGCTTTACGGGATTTCTTGTGAACCTTGTCTTCGAGCGGCGCGAACAGGCCGAAATTGACATTCATGGGCTGGTAGTCGTCTGCATGTGCATCGCCGGTGATATGGCCCAACAGCGCGCCAAAGGCAGTTGTCGGTGGCGGTTGCGTAATTTCACGGCCTGCAAGTTCGGCGGCAGTCATGATTCCTGCCATCAAACCGACCGCGCTGCTTTCGACATAGCCTTCGCAGCCGGTAATCTGTCCGGCAAAACGGACGTTGGGCGCTGATTTCAAGCGCAACTGGCGATCCAGCAATATGGGCGAGCGGATGAACGTGTTGCGGTGGAGTCCGCCAAGCCGCGCAAATTCCGCCTTCTCAAGCCCCGGTATCGTGCGGAACAGCTCGACCTGCGCAGCGTGCTTCATCTTGGTTTGAAATCCTACCATGTTCCAGATGCTGCCTTGCTTATTGTCTTGCCGTAGCTGCACCACGGCATGCGCCCAGCGCCCCGTTCGCGGATTATCCAAGCCGACGGGCTTCATCGGACCGAACCGCAGCGTATCGAGGCCTCGCGACGCCATTACCTCGATTGGCATGCAGCCCTCAAAATAGGGAGTATTTGTCTCCCATTCCTTGAATTCGGTCTTTTCGGCGTCGAGCAAGCCCTGATGAAAGGCGCGGTACTGCGCTTCGTCCATTGGACAGTTGATATAGTCCTTGCCTTCGCCCTTGTCCCAGCGACTGGCGTACCAGGCGACGTCCATGTCGATACTGTCGTGATAAATGATCGGCGCAATTGCGTCGAAGAAGGCGAGGCGGTCTTCGCCGGTTCTGGCCATGATACTCTCCGCGAGGCTCATCGCGGTAAGCGGGCCGGTGGCTATGATGACGGGCCCGTCGGTCGGAACAGTGTCGATCCGCTCGCGGATGATTTCGATATTATCATTATCTTGCAGATGCTTTGAAACTGTTTCGGAGAATATATCGCGGTCGACTGCGAGCGCAGATCCCGCAGGAACCTTGGCGACCTCGGCGGCCATCATGACGAGCGAACCCAGATCGCGCATTTCCTGATGCATCAGGCCGACTGCGTTGTTCTCGGCATCGTCCGAACGGAAGCTGTTCGAGCAGACCAGTTCGGCTAAACCGTCAGTCTGATGCGCCGGGGTCGTATCACCAGACCCGCGCATTTCCGATAGTCTTACGCGGAATCCGCGCCGGGCCAGCTGCCATGCCGCCTCGCATCCGGCAAGGCCACCACCGATTATATGTACGTCATAGGATTTACTCATGGTGGCGCGGCTATCAAAAAACCTTGCCGCTGCACAGGTAAAAGCGGCAGGGTAGCGAAATGGGCTTTACGCTGAACCTTGCCAATGACGGGACGATCTTGCGGCCCATCCTGACCGCGCCGGACATACACGGCCATAAATATAACCGCGGCCATGCGATGGTGTGGAGCGGGCCGCCGCTCCGAACGGGTGCGTCGCGGCTGTCGGCCCAAGCGGCGATCGCAGTTGGGGCAGGGTTAGTGACGATTATCGGCGAGCGGGCGGCATTGGCAGAACAGGCCGCGCATGTGACCGCAATCATGTTGCGCGAGGCCGATGCAGAGTTGAGCGTCATTGATGACCGCGTGACGGCTCTAGCGATTGGGCCGGGGGCGGGATGCGACATCGGTGATATCGTGTGCCAACTGCTGGATCACGGCATTCCAACGGTGCTCGATGCAGATGCGATAACCACGTTTCAGGGCAATTCTGCTAAGCTTTTCAAGCATCTCCATGATTTTGACGTCATGACACCGCATAACGGGGAATTTACGCGGCTGTTTCCGGACATACCACTCGGAGACCGGCAAGGAGCCGCCGCGTTGGCCGCGCAAAGGTCGGGGGCGGTGGTTTTGCTCAAAGGCCCCGAAACCATCATCGCGGCGCCCGACGGCCGCATCGCCATCAACCGCCACGCTTCGCCTTGGTTGGCGACCGCCGGGTCGGGCGATGTACTCACTGGCCTTGTCTGCGGGCTGCTCGCCCAAGCCACGCTCGCCTTCGACGCCGCCTGCATTGGTGCATGGTTGCACGGCGATATCGGCGCGCGCGCAGGGCCGGGTTTGACAGCCGACGATATGATTGGCCAAATTCCGCTTGTCTTGCGCGGCTGTTTGGACGAAGCATTCGCCGATGGGGCAGGATCTCGCGCATAAACGACCATGGCTGTTGGCCAGCCTGTTAGCTGGCTTAAGCTTTCCTGCCACATGGCTATTGCTACCGCTCGAAGGTGGGTTGTTTGCCATTATCTGGAAAATGGCGTCGGTCGGCTTTCTCGTGCCATTTGCGCTGCGCCGTCACCATGAGGGCGAGTTCGTTCCGCTGGCAATCATACTGGCCTTCTACGCGCTGGGCGACGGGCTGATTGAGTTCAGCATGGTCGCAGGCGCGCTGGCTTTCGCAGCCGGTCATATGGTGGCGATCTGGCTGTATTTCCGGCACCGGCGCGTTGGACCGACTATCAGTCAGAAACTGCTGGCGGTGACAATTTTAGTGCTGACGCCAGTGATAGCCTACTTCCTCCCGCCAACACCCGACGAGGGCATTCAGGTCGCCGCCTACAGCATCATCCTTGCCGCGATGGCGGCAATGGCGTGGAGCAGCAACTTCCCCCGGTACCGGGTCGGCATGGGCGCAATATTGTTTGTGATATCCGATCTGCTGATTTTCGCGCGCCTTGGACCGCTCGCCGATTCTGAAATGACGAGCATAGCTATCTGGTATCTTTATTATTTCGGTGTGCTGATGATCGCAGTCGGCGTTGCGCAGACTTTGGTCAAACGCGGGCATTACAGCCAAGGCGAAGAGCGCGACTGAGGTCAAGCGGGCCCCAGTACTGTCCTATAGCCACAAAAGCGACGGACAATGCCATTTTCACTGTCTCCTTTGTCGCTTTAACGGACATGCTTGGCCCCAGAGAACTCAGGCAATATCGACGCTGAGTAAGTGCCGCGCCAGCGTTGGTGAGCTGGCTAAGCGACGTTCTCAAATCAAATCCTACATTGCAAGGCGCGACTTCGTGTGTCGTTCCAATCTTTCCGCATAAAAAGAAGGACCTAGCATTGCACCTAGCAGAGCTTCGAAGCGTTCGCAGGCGTTTTAATCTGTAGTCTTCAATATGGACCCGACTGTTTGTTCCATTGCATATTGGGAAACGGTGATGGTCCCGGCGCGACTTAGGTCCAGGTCAAGTGTCATAACTACTGCTAGCGTCAACAACAGCACTGTTAAACAAGAAGGTAGGAGCATGCGTCGCCCGACCTCACCCAATCGCCAGCCAACCAGAACAGTAGAAAAAAGCATGAATAGCAGGAGCATGACTAGCATTGACCCTGGCAGATGGGCCTGCCTGCGAACCTCGCGTTCCGCAGCGAGATCAAAGCTCTCGTTCAGCGGATCCAGTATCAACTTGCTGTCAACGATTGCTTCGCCGTTGGTCAAGGCCGCCACGACCGCCTTCCATATCTCAGCCTGATGCGCCAAGCCACTCTGGTAAATCGCTAACGATGTATCGCCCTCATCACTCGCCAGTGACCACTGTAGCCTGCTTTCTGCATAGCGTCGGAAGGGATCGATGATTTTATCGCGATCCAACGGATCGATTGCATTTATCCGAAGCCAGCTTGTCCCCAGCGCATTTGCCTCGGCTATTACTAGCGTTCTACGCTCTTCATGCCTTTGTACAGCCAGTGAAAAAGTGAACCCGAGAAGTAATGCCAACAAGCCGAGCGTTGCGGACGCGAGAAAATCGGATCCTTCCTTTTCTTCATTACTGCGACGGTGCCGGGACATCCGAAAGCCAAGCTCGAGGGCTCCGCACAACAGGAGAAAGAGACATAGCCCGATCAACCAAAGAGAAGTTTGCGCAAGCATGTTGGTTCCTTGTCGCTATTTCGCAACTTCACCCATTTACGGGTTCCTCATCGCCTTCCTCATCACTCTCATCAATCTTCGCCGCGCCGACAACATGCTCGTCGTCCCCGACATTGAACAATCGCACCCCGGCCGTCCCGCGGCCCAGCACGCGCAGTGAATCCAGCGGCATCCGGATCAGCTTGGCTTGGTCGGTGACCAGCATCAACTGGTCGCCCTTGGTTGCTGGGAAGCTGGCTACTACCGGCCCGTTGCGTTCGATATTATCGATGTTGGTGATGCCCTGACCACCGCGGCCAGTCCGGCGGTAGCCATAAGCCGATGATAATTTGCCATAGCCGTTGGCGCAGACGGTGAGGATGAATTGCTCGGCGGCGGCCATTTCGGCGATGCGGTCTGCGGACAATGTCGGTTCGCCCTCGCGTTCGGGCTTCCACGGCGCAAAACGGAGATAATCCTCGCGTTCTTCGGGGCTCGTACCGACGCGGTGGAGGATCGAGAGCGAAATGACTTCGTCACCTTTGGCCAGCTTCATTGCACGAACGCCGGTCGAGGCGCGGCTCTGGAATTCGCGGATGTCGTCGGCGGCGAAGCGGATGGCCTTGCCGTTGCGGCTTGCGAGCAGGACGTCATCGTCCGCTGTGAGCAATTCGACGCCGATCAGCTTGTCGTCGGCATCTTCGCCTTCGAACTTCATTGCAATCTTGCCGTTGCTTGGCACGTTCGCAAAGGCGTCCATGCTGTTGCGGCGGGCATAGCCCTTGGCGGTAGCGAACACGACGCTGAGGCCGCCCCATTCGGCTTCGTCTTCGGGGAGGGTGAGGACGTTGGAAATAACCTCGCCTTCGCCGAGCGGTAGCAGGTTGACCATTGGCCGACCGCGCGTTTGTGGCCCGCCTTCCGGCAGTTTCCAGACCTTCAGACGATAGACTTTGCCGATGTTGGAGAAGAACAAAACAGGCGTGTGCGTTGACGTCACGAACAGTTCGGTAACGGCATCCTCGTCCTTGGTCGCCATACCCGCACGGCCCTTGCCACCGCGGTTCTGGGCGCGGAAGGTGGCAAGCGAGGTGCGCTTGATATAGCCGCCATGCGTGACGGTGACGACCATTTCTTCGCGTTCCATCAGGTCTTCATCATCAAGACCATCCCAGCTCGCGGTGATTTCGCACAGGCGCGGGGTCGAGAATTCGGCGTCGATTGCCACCAGTTCTTCGCGCAGAACCGCGTATAGCTTTACCCGGTCGCCCAAGATTGCGAGAAACTCTTCGATTTTGACCGCAAGTCCTGATAATTCCTTGCCAATTTCGTCGCGGCCAAGTGCGGTGAGGCGGTGTAAGCGCAGCTCAAGGATGGCGCGAACCTGCAATTCGGATAGCTGATAGGTGTCGCCTTCAATCTCAGCCTCAATAGCCTCGACCAGTTTGATATAGGGCGCAATTTCGCCAATCGGCCATTTACGGTCGAGCAAAGCGGCGCGCGCTTCGGCGGGGCTGCCCGATCCACGGATGATGCGGACAACTTCGTCGAGATTGGTCACTGCGACCACTAGGCCAAGCAACAAATGCGCCCGCTCGCGCGCCTTGTTGAGCTCGAATTTGGTCCGGCGAGTAATGACCTCTTCGCGGAAGCGGATGAACGCCTCGATAATGTCGCGCAGTGTGAGTACTTCGGGCCGTCCACCGCGAATGGCGAGCATATTGGCGGGGAAGCTGGACTGCGCCTGCGTGTGGCGCCAGAGCTGGTTGAGCACGACGTCAGTCGTTGCATCGCGCTTCAGGTCGATGACGATACGTACGCCCTTGCGGCTCGACTCGTCGCGGATGTCCGAAACGCCTTCGATGCGCTTGTCCTTGGCGGCCTCGGCTATCTTCTCAACGAGCCCGGATTTGCCCACCTGAAACGGAATGCTGGTCAGAACGATCGAGCGCCGGTCATTTTTGCCTTCCTCAATCTCGTGCCGCGCGCGTTGCATGATAGAGCCCTTGCCCTCGCGATAGGCCGCACGTGCGCCGCCAGTACCCAATATCAGCGGTGCAGTAGGGAAATCCGGGGCAGGGACGATTTCGATGAGCTCATCGATGGTGATCGCAGGATTGTCGATATAGGCGAGGCACGCGGCGATAACTTCGCCGAGATTGTGCGGCGGAATGTTGGTTGCCATGCCGACCGCAATTCCGCCTGCGCCATTGACCAGCAAATTGGGGAAGCGGGCAGGGAGAACCTGCGGCTCTTCGCGGCTGCCATCATAGTTCGGCTGGAAATCGACGGTATCCTTGTCCAGATCATCGAGCAGCGCATTGGCGACCTTGTTCAGCCGCGCCTCGGTATAGCGCATCGATGCGGGCGGGTCAGGGTCCATCGAGCCGAAATTGCCCTGACCATCGATCAGCGGCACGCGGAGCGACCAGTCCTGCGTCATTCGTGCAAGCGCGTCGTAAATCGCGCTGTCGCCATGCGGGTGGTAATTACCCATGACGTCGCCGACGATTTTAGCCGATTTGCGGTACGGGCGGCCGGCGACAAATCCGCCTTCCTGGGATGCGAAGAGGATTCGGCGGTGTACGGGTTTCAGGCCGTCGCGCACATCTGGAAGCGCACGTGACACGATAACCGACATTGCGTAGTCGAGATAGCTCGACTTCATTTCATCGACGATGTCGACGGGTGAAATATCTGATGGGTCTTGTGGGCTAATATCGTCGCTCACGCCGCGAAATTCCTTATATTTTTATGATGTGGGAACCCTAGACGAGTGGCGCGGAAATAACCACCCGCGCGAGCCTGAAATCGGCACTTTTCGACAACTTATCCACAGATTCACAAGGGATGCCAGATCAGGGGGTGATTAACGCACCATCATAAGCAAAAAGCTGACCCGATTGGTCCGGTGTCAGGCTCTCCAGCACCGCCAGAAGCTGCTTTGCCGCGTGGGGAGCCGCAAAGCGATCATGCGCGGGATTGCCCTTGAATGGCGCGCTGAGCGGCGTTTCAACAGTTCCAGGGTGAAGCCCGACGATGATCGACGCGGCGTTTTTGCGGTGCCACTCAATGGCAAGGTTGCGGATGAGCATATTGAGCGCGGCTTTCGACGCACGATAGCTGTGCCATCCGCCTAACCGGTTATCGGAAATACTGCCCACCCTTGCTGACAACGCCGCAAAGCAGATGCGCCGATCTTTGGGCATTAGCGGGAGGAAATGCTTTGCGACCAACGCAGGGCCAATCGCGTTGATCCGGTAATTGAGCATCATCCAGTCGGGATCAAGCTCGCGCAGGCTCTTTTCGGGCCCCTTGTTTTCGCTGTGGAGCACGCCGGTGGCGACAATTACCAGCTCCGGCGAAACGGCTTTGTCAGCCAGCACGCGTGCGGCCGCCCCGATGCTGTTTTCATCCAATAGGTCAATCTCAGGCCTACCGAGGCGGATAACGTCCCAATCCGCCTCAAGCGCGTCTGCCAGCGCCGTGCCAATACCGCCCCTCGCGCCTATGATTATAGCGGTTCGTTCTGCCACCCAGCCTCCGGTAAATCGTTCAACGGGAATTCATGCAGCCGCGCTATGCTAATTGCGCAAAGGATGGCAAGTATCTATAGCCATCCCAAACAACGGCATAGCCCCTATAGCCCCAATCGCGGAGAGTAGAATGAAGTTGGTTTCCAGATTAGCCCTAGCCCTTTCTGTTGTGGCCGTTTTGGCCGCGCCTGCAGTTCATGCACAGTCAAACGAAAAACCGAAGAAGGAGAAAAAGGGGAAGGAAGCAACGCCTGCAGCGCCCAAGCGTAATTATTCCAAGCCCTTCATTGCCGCTTATCCCGCTGTCGCAGATTTGTTGAACAAAGCTAAAGATCCAGCCGCCGCAAAGGCAGAATTTCCCAAACTATTGGCGGCGATCGGAAACGATGATGATCGGTATGAAGCTGGCGTATTGGCAATAAATATCGGCGCCGGTGTGAAAGATTTGGCCTTTCAAGAACAGGGCATCGATCTGCTGCTGGCATCTGCAACCACACCAGCAAACCTGAAAACCGAGTATACGTTTCGCAAGGGAGCGTTTGCGTACGACGGTAAAAGATTCGCGGATGCCGAGAAGTATATGGTTGATGCCTATAATCTGGGGCATCGGGCCAACAACATCGAATTTCTGATTTCCAATGCCATGTCGCAGCAGAATAAAGACGCCGATGCCATGGCTTGGATCGGCAAGGCCATCGAGGTTAGCAAGGCATCTGGTCAGATAAACAAGGCCTATGTCGTTCGCGCAGCTAACCTTGCTGCCAAAACCAAAAATTATGCAGGCGCTGCCAATTGGTACAAGGAGTTAATCAAAGCCGAGAATAATCCTGATTACTGGCACGATTCATTGGCATTTTTCGACCGGTCGCTTCCGCTAAATCCGGAAGAATCGCTGGACTTGATGCGGTTGATGCGCGTTACTAATGGTCTTCGTTTTCAGCAGGAATATGCGGGCTATCTGGATAGCCTGAGCTATATCGGCGTGCGCTATCCCGCAGAAGCGGTCTCTGTTTTGGACGAAGGTTTTGCCAAGGGCGTTATTTCCCGCAACAATGTGACTTTCAGCGAAAAATATAATGAAGCCAAGGGACGCTTGGCGGAAGATACCCGCACATTGCCAGGAACAATAGCACCTGCAAAGGCGAGCGCAAAAGGCATGCTTGCCTCGTTGACTGCCGACTCGTTTTATTCGCACAAGGATTACAAGACAGCGAAGGAGCTGTACGAGGCTGCGCTGAGCAAAGGCCCGGTGCTTGACAAGGATGGAAAGGATCAAACGGATCGCACCCGCTTTCGCCTTGCCATGTCCAAAACGATGCTGGGTGATTATACTGGCGCCAAGGGCGATTTTGCACAGTTGACCACCGCCAACCGCAAGGCAATTGCGGAATATTGGAATATTTACATTGATCATATGACCAAGGCGCCGGCCGCAGCCGCACCGGCAACAACGAGCTAAGCGGTTTAACGGACTAGTGAGAAGGGGCCGATCTTTCGGCCCCTTTTTTAAACGGTGGTGATTGGAACCCCGGGTTCGTCTTTTGCCGTCCTGATAGTCAGGGATGTCTTAACGCTGCTGACATTGGGTGCTGACGTCAGTTGCGACGTCAGAAATTCCTGAAAAGACTGAAGATCGCGAGCTACGATCTTCAAAATAAAATCTATTTCGCCATTCAGCATATGGCATTCGCGCACATCGGGAAGCGCGCGGACATGTTGTTCGAAGGACTTCAGATCATCTTCCGCCTGACTTTTCAGGCTGACCATCGCGAACACGGTAATCGTATATCCCAGCGCGCCCGCATCCACATCGGCATGATAGGACCTAATCGTCCCTGATTGTTCAAGCGCACGCATCCGGCGCAGGCAGGGTGGGGCAGTAAGCCCGACCTTGGTTGCAAGCTCGACATTGGTGATGCGTCCATCAGCCTGCAATTCGGCCAAAAGCTTCATATCTATCGCATCGAGGTTCATATTGGCCATGATGTTGTTATTTCCATTTCGATTCTATGTCCCGGTTATAATAAAATAATAGTGTATTGCAATTGTCCCATAGTGTGACGTGCCAAATTTGCCGCTTTCGCACACTCTTTGTTCCGTTTATCGAACACATTCGTAGGGATAATTTTACATTAGGAATGATTGCAATTTGCGCTTCGACGACCGCCTTGAAACAACCTTGCGTCAGGCGGACGATAATGACTTGGGTGTCATTGCGAAATGGCAGCAACTGGTTGATATTTTATCACAAAACCCCGCTGAATTTGACACTGAGTTTGTCGCGACCGGGCTTCTGAAGGCCAGGCAATTAATGCCTATGGTGCCCGCGGCTACGCGCGCAAATTGTGTAAAGGCGCTGCACGGGCGTATCCGTTCTGCACCGCTTGTTCTGTTGTTGTCCGGTGATGTCCCAGCTGTTTCCGCCGCCACGATTGCCGGCGCCAAGCTCGATGATCAGAAATGGGCTGACATCGTTCCACATCTGCCAACGCGCGCTCGCGGTTTTCTGCGCAACCGGAACGATATTGGGCCATTGACGCAAAGAGCGTTGTGGATTTGGTCGTCAGCCGACTTTGTATTGCCAATGCCGATTGCCACCGACGGCAAAATTAGTCACGCGCCGGACAATGGCGTACAGATACGCGATATTGTCGAGCGCATCGAGAAATTGCGGCTCGAACGGGAAACGCGCGAAGCTCCTTATCTGCCATTTGACGGCAATGAATTTGCCGATTTTCCAACCCATATCGATGAAATTCGTTTTGAAACGGACGAAAATGGGACCGTCAGCTGGATTGAAGGCGCGCCGCCCGGCGCGGTTGTCGGCGTTGATATCGCCGAGCCGGCTTTCGACGACGGTCCGGGGCCGGATGCATACGGGGCCGCCGCATTCCGGCAGAGAATGCCGCTTGAAAATGCCCGTATGCGGCTGTGCGGTGCGCCCATTATTGCGGGCGACTGGCGGATAAACGCGGCACCGTTTTTCGACTCAATTAGCGGTCGTTTCAACGGCTATCGCGGAATACTCCGCCGACCGACGGTAGCAGAAAGCGCGCTGATTGCGCCGGATCCCGGCGGAAATGCCGATCATGTTCAACAGCTTGTGCATGAATTGCGTACGCCACTTGGCGCCATCATCGGATTTTCGGAGATTATCGAACAGCAGCTATTCGGACCTGTAACCGAAGATTACCGTATATTGGCGCGCAACATATTAAACGACGCAGAGCGACTGCTTTCGGGGTTTGACGATCTGGCTACGGCAGCAAAAATAGAGACCGGCCAGTTTGTCGCCGAACCGGGCGTAACGGACTGCGAATGGCTGACAGTGCGGCTGGCCGACCGGCTGCGTAGCCTAAGCGATTTGTTGCAAGTCACCTTGAATCTTGTCCATGCCCATCCGGTACGTCCGTTCGCGATTGAAAATGATCTGGCAGAGCGGCTGTTTTCGCGCCTGTTGTCGGCGGTTATTATCGGCTGCGAGCCGGATGAAATTCTCGACGGTCGCTTTCGTACCGAACCCGGACTGAACGCCACAAACCGGTTCGTGCTCACTCTGCCCAAAAAGTTGCTGGAAATGGACGAGACCGAATTGTTCGGCTCCGGTCCCGGGTCGCTGGACGATTCCGCCGAAGCGCCATTGCTGGGGCTGGGGTTTTCGTTGCGACTGGTGCGAAGCCTTGCGCAAAATGTTGGCGGCGATTTACGTTTTTACAATGAAGCGCTGATATTGTCGTTGCCAGCCATTAATGATGGCCGATCGGGTTTTCGGGACGAAGAGAGAGAGTGAAATGTTGGCAAAGGCGGGAGAGGAAATGAAAACCAAACCCGCAGTACCGGCCAAAGGCCCATTTGACTTTGCAGATTTGTCTGCGCTTGGCAGTGCACGTTTCATTCTTACCGTCGATACCGAGGAAGAGTTTGACTGGGCAAAACCATTTGCCCGGCAGGGTTTCGGGACATCGCACCTGACGGAAATCCCGCGATTCCAGTCGCTCTGCAATGATGCCGGGGTAAAGCCATGCTATCTGGTTGATTATCCGATCACCGAGGATACGTATGGCGTCGAATTGCTTGGCGGCTTTGCAAATGCCGGGCATGCAGAAATTGGGGTACAGCTTCACCCTTGGGTGAATCCACCGTTTGAAGAGGAACTGTCTAGGTACAATAGCTATGCGTGCAATCTTCCGGAAGACCTTGAGCGCGCCAAGCTGACACAGCTGCATCAGGCCATTGTCGATCGTTTCGGCATAAGGCCAGACGCCTATCGTGCGGGCCGTTATGGGGCAGGGCCGAACACGCCGTCGATCCTGACCGATTTGGGCATCTCCATCGATACCTCGGTCCGGTCACGCTTTGACTATTCGGAACAGGGCGGTCCGAATTATGCCTTTCATCCGCTCAATCCCTATTGGATCAAACGCGATGTGCTGCTCGAATTGCCTTTAACGACAATATTTTCTGGGGCGATGCGTTCTGCGGGAAATGTCGTTTTTGGCGAATGGTTCGGATCGCAAACCGCGCGTTCGATGCTTGCACGATCGAATATGCTTGAGCGCATCGCGCTTACACCAGAAGGTATCCCACTCGCCAAGGCAATCGAGGCAATTGACATTGCGCTGATCGAAGGGGTCAAAATTATCAACCTTTCGCTGCATTCGCCATCGCTGGCAGTTGGCCATACGCCCTATGTCCGCGATGAGTCCCAGCTTGAGGAGCTTTATGCATGGCTATCCGGGGTATTTTCCCACCTTGCCACCTCGGGCGTCAGGCCGACAACGATGGGCGAAATCAAGCATGCCAGTCAATTTAAGTCGCCATTGTAAGATAAAGACTTGCCAGCGCTTATATAGTTCCGCTATCGGCGCGCTGGCGATTGGTTAGCCGGTCAGGGCCTGTAGCTCAGTTGGTTAGAGCTGGCCGCTCATAACGGCTAGGTCGGGGGTTCGAGTCCCTCCGGGCCCACCAGCCTTTGCCCTTGCGGGTCGAGGTTGAAAAGCCAGACGGAAGTACATTGTTGTACCAGTGAACCCATGTCGGGGAGTAGCGCAGCCTGGTAGCGCATCTGGTTTGGGACCAGAGGGTCGCAGGTTCGAATCCTGTCTCCCCGACCACTTTTTAAAAATTACGTTTTTCTGCGGTTTTACACATTCGTAGCAACTGTATGCTCAGTTTTACATGATTTTTTCATGGCCATCGAATGGCAGTGTTACGCCCAAAAAAATACAGTCAATATAAGCGCCGGCTCGCTCCCCCATAACCGAACATTTCATTAGCAAGGTTGATATGGTCGCTTGGTTGGACGATCCGGACAGTCCTCTTTTGTCGATCTACTTGGGGTTAGCCGCCCTTCGTTCAGTCGGCCGGTTTGGTTCGCTCGACGCCTAGTCGCCGAGCCACCAGTTTAACATTGCCCTCCGACCGATTTGCATTAGGTTACAATCGTATGGGCGGGGGGTGGCTTGTGATGGAGCAAAGACAGCGACGGGACGCCTTGCGGTCAAACCATAGTACCATCTATGCCTCGCTGTTTGGCGAATTCAAGCTCAAGACGTCCGATGGCACCGAAATTCTGATTTCAAACCGCCGCGCGAAAGCGTTGCTCGCGGTGCTGAGCTTGAACGGCGACGAGGCCATCGACCGCGAGCAGCTCAGCAAGCTTTTATGGCCCGGCCGGTTTGAAAGCCATGCGAGGGCAAGCCTGCGGCAATGCTTGCTTGACCTCGGCAAATTGCTCGAACCGCTTGGTTCGAATATATTGTATGTCACGCGTAGCAACATTTGCCTGAATAGTTTTGGGATTACGACCGACCTTGGGGAGCTGGAAGCTGCCCTGGCCGACGGAAAAATTGCCGATGCCGCATGTCGAATATCAGCAATCGGTTCCGCTCCTTTGGTCGACCATATGGACTTTGGAGAAGCGTTCAACGTCTGGCTATCAAATCGTAGGCTAAAGGCGGAGCAGCGGCTGCAAATGGCAGTGGATGCCGCGTTGGCAGAGGCGGCGCAGCGTGGCGATATGGAGGGCCATGCGGCATTGACAAGAGCATGGGCGCTTCGCAATCCATCGGCAATGCGGGTGCCTGCTGTTGCCATTGCCGACACGAAGACGCGCATTGCGGTGCTGCCGTTTCAGGCGCTCAACACCAAAGAAGGTTCGGATTATTTTGCGGATGGCATGGTCGATGAGATGATCACGACGCTCGGTCAGGTGCCGCAGTTGCTGGTAGCGGGCCGCACGTCGTCCTTTCATTTTCGCGATAGTGATCTGACGTCGCCGGCAATTGCCGATGCCCTGCGAGTTGCGCATCTAATCGAAGGATCGGTGCAACGTCAGGGCGAGCAAGTCCGTATTTTTGTGCGTTTAATCGACGGCGTGACCGGCTTTGAAAGCTGGGGGCAGCGTTACGACGGATCGCTCGGCGACATCTTCGCGCTGCAAGGAACGGTTGCGCAGGCCGTAACGGCGGCGTTGGCGGAAAAGCTGGGTATTTCGATGCAATCGCCACTGGTGCGAGGCCTAACATACAGCAAAAAAGCCTATGATCTTTATCTGCAAGGTCGTGCGCTCAATGCAAGGCTCTGGGGCGACGATGTTCTTACGCGTGCCGCCGAATTGCTAGAGGAAGCGGTTGCGCTTGATCCGGACTTTGCCGAAGCATGGGTATTGTTGGGTGATGTGCATCAACGCATGGGAATCTACCTCGCCGGCACCAACCAGACCGAAGCTTCAGCCAAAATGGCGGATTGCGTCCGTAAAGCGATGGCGATCAAGCCCAATTTGGGGATGGCCTATGGATTGCTTGCGCTGCACCAAATGACCCAGAATAATATCGTTGGTTGCCTTGATCTGGCGTTTAAGGGGTATGAGGTTGAACCGAACAATCCGGCAGTAGCGGTGCGGCTCGGCGGACTGTTGCTGTTTTGCGGGCTGACGCGCCAAGGTATGCGTTATATCAACGAAGCGGTTGATCAAGACCCGGCCGACGGCCGCAATTACATGATGCGTTCGGCGGGGCATCTTAATCTGGGCGATATCGACCAAGCCATCGCCGACGGGCAGCGGTGCGTCGATCTGGGCTTCCCATCAATGTGGCTGGGCGTCGCGCATGCCGCCGCAGGCCATCATGATGTCGCGGTCGATGCGTATCAGCAAACCCGGCATCTCATCGCCAAAAGCATCCCTCCACCATCCGGAATGACGCCCATGTCCCCGGAGATGATCGACGCCTATTGGATGGTCGCGGCAAAAGGTGTGTGCAGCGGAAAGGCCGAGGATCGAGAAGCCTATTGCCGGACGCTTGATTTTCTTCATGTCACGATGGTGGACAAGGAACATACGGCCATCACCCTGCCAGCGGTGCTCATGGGCCATGCCAATCTGTTCTTCAAAACCATCGGCACGCGCATAACCCTTGGTAATGTTGCAGGCCTGATGTCAATCTGGGCCGACATCGACCCGATCCGCCAGATTTGGCAGCACGAAGAATTCATCCCCTTCGCACAACGAATCGGCATGGCGGATGCGTGGGACAAATATGGCTGGCCCGATTTGCTGCCGCCACCGAGCAATTTATAACTTTCGATATCCGCACACCAATATCATTGACGCCTTTTTGACGCTTTATTGACGGTAGAGCGGATTGCGTTTGACGCTACGGCAGCGCAGTATCTGGCCTCAGGGATCGCAGACATTTTCGAAGCTTTGGCTGAGCCGGAATACACCGGTTCTTCAAGCGGGAAAGCTGTGTCTGCGTTGTTGGAGGACCCCGATGAACGCAGACATGACCACAGCCCAAGCAATCGGCAAATCGGCCATGAACAAAGCGTTCTGGCGCATCTTACCGCTGATCCTGATCGCCTATCTCTTTGCCTATATGGACCGCGTGAATGTAAGCTTTGCGGCTTCATCAATGAATGAGGATCTGGCCTTCAGCGCGACCGTGTACGGCCTTGGCGGCGGTCTGTTTTTTCTGGGCTATGCACTGTTCGAAATTCCTTCAAACCTGATGCTGGTCCGCTTTGGCGCACGCAAATGGATTGCGCGAATCATGATTACATGGGGACTGCTGTCAGCAGTAATGACGTTCGTGCAGACGCCGCTGCAATTTTACGTACTGCGATTCCTGCTCGGGGTGGCCGAAGCCGGATTTTACCCGGGGGTTATTTTCTATTTTGCCGGCTGGTTTCCGGCGTGCCACCGGGGCCGCGCCGTGAGCCGCTTCTTTGTTGCTGCTCCGCTCGCATCGGTGGCGATGGGCGGAATGTCTGGCTGGCTGCTTGCCCTCGATGGCAACGCCGGATTGCATGGCTGGCAATGGCTGTTTCTGGTGCAGGGGCTTCCCACGGTTTTGGTCGGGTTGGTCGTGTTGCGCTATCTGCCCGATGCTCCCGTATCGGTAGCGTGGCTAAGCCACGCCGAAAAGGACTGGATCCATTCAGAACTGGCACGTGGACAGGCGCGCATCGGGGAGCCAGCGGAGCACAACATCCTCGCCGCCTTCCGCAATCCACGCGTTCTGTTGCTTGGCCTGTTCGGCTTCCTGTTGATTGGCGTGATCACCACAGTCTTGCTCAATACGCCGCTGATACTCCAAGGCGCGACGACTTTGGACGCCAAAACGATTGGCTATGTGGTTGCGCTGGGCGGCCTGCTCGGCGCTGCGTCGATCTTTTTGGGCGGCAACTATGCAGACCGGCATGGCGATCGCTGGGGCAATGCCTTCTGGTGTTGCGTCGTGCTAGCCGGGGCATTGCTGGTGATCGGCCTTGCACCATCACCGATGCTTGTCATCATCGCCTATCTCGTGTTCGCAACGGTCAGCTTCACCATTCCGATGCTCACCTCGTCCGGCTGGGCCGAAGTGCTGCATGTCCGGGAACTCGCTGTCGGCGCAGCGGCAATCAACACCATCTGTCAGATCGGTGCGTTCGTCGCGCCTTATGGCTGGGGCATCGCCAAGGATGCGACCGGCAGCTTCCAGCCTGCGCTCATCGCATTGTCCATCGTCGCGCTGCTAATGTCGACGCTGCTCCTGCTGCTGCGCCATCAAGTGCGTGGGCAAGCGATACGGGTGGCGACGGCCTGACGGGGCAACTTAGTTTTTTGGGAAGCCCCGTCAACGCGACGGGGCAGGTAAGAGGAGTAAAGACGATGAAGTTGATGAAATCACTGTTCATTGGTGCCGCGATGATGGCGGCGACGCTGGCAGCCCCGGCGATAGCACAGGAATGGCCGACGACGGACGGCAGCGTATGGGTTGCAAGCCGGATTGACGTGCTAGCCGGCCAGGCACCAGCCTATCTAGATTATCTGGCATCCGAATGGAAAAAGGAGATGGAGTGGGGCAAGGCCCAAGGCCATATTTTAAGCTATCGGGTGCTCCGCACCAACCATGCACGCAACGGCGAACCCGATCTTATCCTGCTTATCGAATACAAGGACTATATATCCATCGCCCAGAGGAAAGTCATCGGCGACAAGTTCAACACTGCGATGGGCACAACTGGGCGTCAGCGCGCGCCCGGAAATGCAGAACGTGAGAAGATCCGCACACAGATGGGATCCACCGAATATCAGGAATTGATTCTGAAATAAGCGACCCTTCAGAATCATGGCAGGCGGTGTGCCCCCAGCGCCGCCGCCTGCCGACTTTTTGCTCCAGCCCGCCGGGGAGGACGCGATGGCCAGTATCACCGAAATTGCCCGCGATTTTACCGATATGTTGCGGCAAGGGCAGTTCGTCGCCGCGCGCGAGCGTTTTTGGGCGGCGGATGTCAGGAGCATTGACCCGCACGACCTGCCCGGCGGTATCTCCGCCGAAGTATCAGGCATCGACGCCGCGCGGGCCAAGGCCGCGCATTGGTTTGGATCGCGGCGCATCCATGATCTCTCCATCGACGGGCCCTTTGTGACAGGCAACCAGTTCGCGCTGTTCCTCGACATGATGATAGCAGGCCAGCCCAGTAGGCCGGACCAGCCCTTTACAGAAATCGCCGTCTTCACCGTCCGCGACGGCCAAATCAGCGAAGAGAGATACTTTTATGACTGAGGCTGCAATCGCGCTCGACGTGCCACCCCGCTCACTAGCGCTTTCCGAGCATCGCAATTTGCGGTTTGTCACGCTTTTCCTGCTCTATGTCGCGCAGGGTCTCCCCTTCGGGCTAATCGATTACGGCCTGCCTGCCTGGCTTGTCCAGAACGGGGCATCGGCGGCCGCAATCGGTGGCGTGTTGGCGATGATCATCCTGCCGTGGACGTTCAAGCTTGCCTACGGTTTCATCATGGATCGCTACGCCTTCCTCGCAATGGGGCGCAGACGACCATGGATTATCGTCGGTCAATTCGGTCTGGTCGCAGCGCTTGTGGCGATGGCCATTGCTAACCCCGGCGTGCAGCAGATCGGTCTGATCGCCGCGCTTGCCTTTGCGATGGGTCTGGCTTCCGCTTTTCAGGATGTCGCGGTCGACGGGCTGGCGGTAGATATACTGCCTGCCGACGAAATCGAGCGCGTCAACGGTTATATGTTCGGCGGGCAGGCCATCGGCGTTGCTGCCGGTGCCGCCATCAGCGGTTATCTGATCGCCTACCACGGACTGCCCGCAGCAGCCTTCTCACTGGCCGCGATTATCGCTGCCATCTTGATGCTCGTGCTCGTCGTGCGCGAGCGGCCGGATGAGCGCCTGTTGCCATGGACAAAGGGCACGGCGTCTCAGCGCAATCTCGATCTGCATCTGGGCGCCTTCTGGCCGATTATCCGCAGTCTTTTTGCGGCGATGTTCACTCGGCAGACCCTTATCCTTATTCCGGCCTTTCTGACTGCGTCAGCGGCGTGGGGCATATTTCTTGGTCTGGCCCCGCTCTTCGCGACCAACATCCTCGGCTGGGAAAAGGCAGTTTACAGCGCCTGGTCAGGTCAGGCCAATCTGGTTGCGGGACTTGTTTGCGTGTTCATTTTCGGCGCGGCCGCCAGCCACTTGGGGGCGCGACGTCTGTTTATCGGCTGCGCGCTCATTACCTCCGTCTGTGCAGCGGTGATGGTTGCGCTGCAGGGCATTTGGACAAACCCCGCCGTCTTCATCGGCGCAATTTTCCTTTTCACATCCCTCACTTTTCTCAGAAGTGTCACCGGGGGGTCTCTAGCCATGCGGCTTTGCACGCCGGCAGTCGCCGCAACGCAGTTCGCCGTTTTCATGGCAATTTTCAACCTTGGGCGGACGATAGCCTCGGCCTCATTGGGCTGGCTTGACAGCCTTGGCGGCATCCCTGCGATGTTTGCCGCAATGGCAGTATGTGCCGTTGTTACCGCCGGCTTCGCCTTTGCCGCGAAAGTGGGGCGCTGAGATGGCGTCGATTGCACAAACCGGCCCGCAAGCGCTGGCAGAAGAGCGCACCTTCTTCGGCCATCCGCGCGGCCTCGCCTATCTTGCCTTTACCGAGATGTGGGAGCGCTTGCGGCATTCCTGTCCGGGCCTGCGATAAAACGAGCGCTCTCGGCCACCTCCCCATATCCCGCGTTACCGATTGGAGCCCATATATGACCGCGATTGCACTTCCTGCGACTGGCCAGCTGCAAATGCGGCTGGGCATTGCCTTTGCTCTGGCGGTTAGCGTCGGACAAGTCATCGGATCGGGCATCATGCGAACACCCGGCCTGGTTGCCGATCAGGTGCCGGTCATCTGGATGGCGCTTTCCTTGTGGGCACTGGGCGGCCTGCATGTGATGCTGTCGGCCAATGTGGCGTCGGAACTGGCCACATCGTTACCGAAGGCGGGAGGTTCTTATGTGCCCGTACGTGCCTCTTTCGGTGAATCGATGGGATTGCTGGCAGGGTGGACCGACTGGTTATCAAATACAGCAGCGATTGCCGCACTGTCGGTTGCTTGCGCGAATTTTCTCGGAGCGATATTTCCCGCGTTGTTGCCGCACAGCGCGCCGGTTGGCGGGGTATTCGCGCTTTCGATTATTGCGCTCAACTGGCCGGGCGTGCGTGAGGGGCAGATTGCGCAAACCTTTGGCAGCATAGTCAAAGTGGGGATGATTGGCGGCGTAATTGCTGTCGCATTTCTGGCCGAACCGATTGCTACCGATCAAGTCATTGCCCGCGCAGGGGCCGTATCGGGCGTAGCTGCACCTGCCGTCGGCTTCTTCGCAGTTATTGCCGCCTATCAGATGATTTACGGCGCCTATACCGGCTGGCATGCGCCAATCTATTTTGTTGAAGAAGACCGCAAGGCCGCGACCAACATCCCGCGCGCCATGGTGATATCTATCTTGCTCGTCGCTACGATCTACCTCGCACTCAATATCAGCCTTTTTAACGCGCTCGATCTGGACGCATTGCGTACATCGGACTTGCCGGCTGCCTTGGTTATTGAAAATGCATTTGGCCAATTCGGCGGGGTGCTAGTGGCGTTGCTAGCGATTGTGATCGTCGTCGTTGCTATTAACGCAATCGTTATGTGCAGCGCCCGGGTTCTGTACGGGCTGGCCAGAGATGGACTGTTTTTGCCGGTAGCGACTAAAGTCAATAAGGGCGGAACGCCGCATATTGCGTTAGCTATAACTGCGGCTGTTGCTGTGCCGCTGATCTTTTCTGGGGCTTTTGCATTTCTGTTCAAACTGACGGCCGCGCTCGCGATTTTTGCCTTTTTCCTGTATGAAGCATCGCTGTTCGCATTGCGCCGCAAGCAACCGGACCTGCACCGCCCGTTTCGGGCCTTTGGTTATCCCTATCTGCCCGCGTTCGTCTGCCTGCTCGATCTCGGCCTGCTTATCGCCTTCATCGCCGCCGATCCAATGAGCGGCGTTTACATGGCCGGACTGATCGCGGTTTGCATACCTGTCGGCATCATCCTGCACAGGCGGCGAGAGACGTCAGGGTCTGCAGCAACGTGAATAGACTACGTTATTTGCAGGCGCCGCTGTGGTATCTGGCCGTCCGCAAAGTTAGCGAAAACCGTCTGGCATCTTCGCGCGTGACGTCCGGCAATTGTTTGTGCTTAAGACCTGCCTAAAAACGGAAGCTCGCGAACTTGCCTCCCGCGTGACAGATTGCTTTAGGGTAGTTGGCCCGATAACAATTTAGTGAAAGATTAAAACGGGAGAATGTGATGATCAAACCAAAGTCGGCAATCTTGGCCATTGCAAGCGTGTGGTGTTGCGGGACAGTGTCAGCAGCGCCAGTAAGCACGCTCAAGTCTCAGGCTGTAGTAGAAGTCGAGGAAAGGGCTAAACTGGCGCAGGAGATCAACGATTCCGTGTTCAGTTTCAGCGAACTCGCATTCCAGGAATATGAGACCTCCAAATATCTAACCAGCATCCTCGAAAAGGAGGGTTTTGTAGTCCAACGGGGCATTGCCGGACTTCCGACCGGCTGGGTCGCCCGCTGGACCCACGGCTCCGGCGGGCCGGTCATTGCGCTTGGCAGCGACATTGACGGCATCCCGAAGGCCAACCAGAAGCCAGGCATCCCTTGGCGCGAGCCGCTCGTAGCCGGCGCACCCGGGCATGGCGAAGGGCATAATTCAGGTCAGGCAGTGAACATCGTAGCAGCGCTGGCGGTCAGGGATATGATGAAGCGCCACAACATAGCTGGCACGCTATTGCTCTGGCCGGGTGTCGCCGAAGAACTTGTCGCGGGTAAGGCGTTCATGGTGCGCGAAGGCGTGTTCAAAGACGTCGATGCGGTGCTCTTCACCCATGTCGGCAATAATCTCGAAACGGCATGGGGCCAGCCGTTGGGCACCGGGTTAGTGTCAGTTGAATATACGTTCAACGGCGAAAGCGCGCATTCGGCCGCTTCCCCTTGGCGTGGTCGCTCCGCACTTGATGCCGTCGAGTTGATGAACATGGGCTGGAATATGCGGCGCGAGCATCTCCGCCCCGAACAGCGTTCGCACTATGTCATCAGCGACGGTGGCGACCAACCGAACGTCGTGCCTTCGGTGGCGTCGGTTTGGTACTTCTTCCGCGAACAGGATTTTAAAGGGATCCGGAACAGCTTCGACATCGGCAATGTGATTGCGGAATCCGCAGCGAAGATGACAGATACAACAGTCACACGCCGGATCATTGGCACTGCAGCCCCCAGACACTTCAACCGGCCGATCGCGGAAGCGGCCTATGCGAATATCAAGGCGGTCGGACTGCCGAAATGGACGGCTGGCGAACAGGCGTTTGCGAAACTGGTCCAGAAGAATGCAAAAGCTGAAAAGCAGGAGGGACTTGCGGTCGAACTTAAGACGTTCGAGCCGCCGTTGGCGGAACCCAAAAGTGGTGGGTCCGACGACATCGGCGACGTGTCATGGACGGTGCCAACGATTACCATCCGCTATCCGTCCAACATTCCGGAGCTGCCCGGGCACAACTGGACCGATGCGATCGCCATGGCGACTCCGATTGCTCACAAAGGCGTGGTGGCAGGTGCAAAGGTCGTTGCGATGACGACACTTGACCTTCTCACTGATGCAAAGCTGCGCCAAGCGGCAAACGACTATTTCACGAACGTCCAGACCAAAACGCAGAAGTACCTGCCCATGATCGGTTCGGCCGACAAACCCGCGATCGAGATTAACGCCGATATCATGGCCCGCTACAAGCCCGAGCTTAGCAAATATTATTATGACCCGGTGCGATATCCGACCTATCTGGATCAACTCGGCATTCAATTTCCGGTGCTGGAAAAGCCTGCGGCAATTAGCGGCGATTAATCCGGTTTCTGGGTAGCCTGATAATCCCTGAAGCCTTTGACCACAGCGCGGACGCAGTCCTTGGGAGTCGGGCCACCCGCAAAAAAGCCACGGCAGGCGCCACCCATGATGGCAGGCCGCTCACGCCGCAGCCAGTTTAACGCCAGATCAAACTCTGGTGGGTCGTTTGAACTGTTGCGGACTGCTACTATCCGCCCTTCACGGATTGTCATGTGAAATTTATCCGTCACCCAAAATCCCGTGCCAAGCGCCGCAATCAGGTCGTCACGAACGGTGATCGCGCAGGTGACTTCGCTCTTACCGACGACCTGGCATGGCTGACGCTCGATGATCCGGTAATTCCCTCCCTCGGCCCAGCCTTGGTAGAACAACAATTGCGGCTGGGACGCCGGAGCATCGGCCAAGGCCGCGCGCAACGGTCCTGGATCAAACGAATAGAAAGCGTCGACTAGCTTTTCCGCGGCAATTATTGGTGGGTTTCCACTCGCCGATTGGAGGGACGCCTTGTCTGAGCATCCGCCCAAACCAAGCAACAATGCAACCGCGGGCAAATAACGCATCGGCAATATCTCCCAATCTGAAGTCACTTGCCACAAACTTGCCGGTTGGTGAATGGCGCTTATCGCCTCGGGTCACTCGCGGCCCCTGCTGGCATCGCAGGGTTCTCTGGCCGTTTCCGCTCGACGGATACCCGTTTTACAAGTAGATTAAAAATGGTCGCTCAAAAGTGTCGCTGAAAAAGCGCAAGCCCATAGGGTTTGGGAGGGAGACGACCAATGAAACAATCGCTGCTCAATTTGTTGCCGCCGGCAACGGTCGCGGCAATTCTTACATTCTGGGCCTTCGCGCCAACGGCATTGGTCGATACGTGGTGGGCTTTACCGGCCGTGGGCCTTGTCGTGCTCGCCTTTGTCCAGCTTATGGAATTTGTGGCCGAACGCCACATAGGTTGGAAGATCAACCGGCAAGAGTTTCTCACTGACTTTTTCTACGTTGTGCTGGGTGTCACCGCGATTTCGTGGACGAGCGACACCTTGGCCAATAGTCCTATGGCTGAGGCCAAGGAGGCGTTGGGCATCTCGACCCTATGGCTCGCGGAATTGCCGTTTCTGGTTCAGGTCGCCGCTGTGATGTTGCTAGTCGAATTCGGTCAATATTGGCTGCATCGATGGATGCACAACAATGCCTTGCTTTGGTCAACGCACGCCCCGCATCATCACATCACGCAGTTGAACGCCATGAAAGGCTATGTCGGCAATCCGATAGAACTATTTTTGATAAGTCTCAGCGTGATAGCGTTTCTCGATTTTGACAAGGCACCGATGTTTGCGGCGTTCAATGCGTTGGGGGCCATATCCTATTATGCCCACGCCAATGTGCGGGCCGATCCGCCGAAGTGGTTTTCCTTCTTCTTCACTACAATTCAGCACCACAGTCTGCACCACACTGCTCTGAGCTTCGAAGACACCCGCTGCAATTATGGCAACTGTGTTATCCTTTTTGACCGAATGTTCGGAACCTTCCGCGAAGGTGAATCGGATATTGCCGGTCAGGACGATCGCAGACGTTTGTCGATCCGGGAACAATTCCTGTTCCCCTTTCACCATTGGATCGCGCGGAGGCGGGAGCGGCAGGCCTGAATAGATTGAATGGTCGGGTTCCGATAACATTGCCATCGAAGTCCCCGCATATGAACAAGCATCAGCTTTCAACAGGTGCTTGCACATATAAGTGTCCTAAATGTTAGCGGCGGCAAACACTCTGTTTCAGCCTATTTGAAAGCGCTTCACTGTATGCTTGGCATTTAACAAGCCAACCGGATCCCGCACCAGCGTAAGCTATCTATTATTCTTCAGCAATATGCAGAAGGATATCAAAAATGAAGTTGTTCAGGGTCACGTCGACAAAGTTCCCGGAAATTTAGGCAATTATATACTTTACTTAGCAAACTAATTTTGCTATTCAGGCTTCATAAGGAACGAAGCCATGATAACCGACATAACCAACCCTATCTTTTACGATGAAGCCAAAGCCCTAGCGCACCTTGAAGCGTCGCGCTGGAGCGGCGAGCCATATTGCCCTCACTGTGGTTCGACCCGCGTTCACCGCATGGTAGGCAAGACACAAGCCGGTATGTTCCTTTGCAACGATTGCCGCGACAAGTTTACCGTCCGCACTGGCAGCGTCATGGAACGCAGCCACGTTCCTTTGCATAAGTGGTTGCTGGCGACACATATCATGGCCGCTTCCAAGAAGGGCATGAGCGCAAGCCAGATGGGCCGCATGATTGGCGTTACTTACAAGACTGCATGGTTCCTTTGCCACCGTATCCGCGAAGCGATGACGGGGCCACCGGCAATGGCCCTCTAGGCGGTGGCAACGGCGTTGTAGAAGCCGAGAAACCTATGTAGGCGGCAAGGCCCGTAACCGCGTCCATGCCCGTCCTGCACCCAAGAAGGCCGTTGTCGCTCTCGTTTAACGTGAAGGCCATGTTCGCAGCTTTCATGTTGCCAACGTCAACGCAAAGAACGTCCGCGCATTGCTCGTTACTAACGTTGACCGCTGAAAGCCCTATCTATAAGGGCGTCGGTCGTGAATTTGGCGGTCACTATTCGGTCAATCACGGTGCAAAGCAATTCACCGGCCTTGGCGGTTACAAGCACAGCACACGGCGGAAAACTTCTTTTCCATATTCAAGCGCGGCGTCACCGGCACGTATCACCACATGAGCGAAGCGCACCTAGGCCGCTACTGCAATGAGTTTGACCTTCACTATTACACCCGCGAATGACCGACAGCGAACGCGCTGACGTCATTGTGAAGGGCATGGAAGGCAAGCGCCTCACATATAGGGGGATTAATAAACTCGCCGCCTAAGAAGGCTGCAATACCTCGCCAGATCGGGACGAAGCGCAAACGCTACTTTGACTGACTCAACTCTTTGCCACCCTTCTTGCTAGCACTGTGCGGCTTGTGAGGGGTGGCAAACATTGTCTTTAGCGCCGCCTCTCGACGGGCTTCTGTTTCCGCTTCGGAATAATTCTCAGGACTATTTTTTATCATGCCACAGCCACTTCGTACTTTGAAACATATTAAGTCCACGGCCTACGGCATCGACGCTTGGGCCGAAAGACCAGGACATATGTTTGCAGTTATGCGCATAATAGCGGCAGCGTCTTTCGCTGACCATTGGTTTGGCAATATATTAGTGGGAATAGCAAAAGATCGCAAAGTGGATTTGGCCGATCTCTACAACGGCTTTGAGAGCGAAGCGAAAAAGACAACCAGTTTCGAAGCAACTGCGACGGCCCTGTTAGAAACTAACATGCACGAGACGCTGAGGCTTATTGTGAAGGCTTACAAGACATCAATGAAACTGCGCCACCCATTTGCGTACTCTCGCTTTGGTTTTACACCTGACGATATCGACTTTATCATGCTGATAAATCCGAGAGACGAACTCCTTTCCCGAGCTAGGCACGAAGCGCTGGACGCAAAACCTCCCAAAACAGAAGAAGAAAAGAAAGCATGGTTTGAGGAAAAAGAAAAGCGTCAGCTAAGTTCGACGCGTCCATCATGTGCTATCGTCTCGGCGAACTGGAATTCATTCGCATTCAAATTGCGGATGCGACACAATACCTCACTCAGTTTTGGCAACTAACGGCGGTGGGTTTTCCGCCTCCAGTACGCACTAAAATATTAACTCAGCTAAATCAACGTCTTGGCGTGACGGACGCGTAAACTCTTCAGGCTCCCACCATCGTTCCGATGAAAGAAGCCTAGCAATCGATTCTTTAATACTACCGGCCTGGCGCGAATCTGATACTATCATTTTCCCGCTCACTCAAGTATATAATTGCGACTCTTTTGCGCGACACCATCAATCCTGAAACGCCTGAAAATTGTCGTGGTTGGTTCACCGAGTTCGTCAAGGACGCTCTGTGCGCGGTTAAGCATCCCACGCGCTATTAGACTTTGCTCGATAGAAGGTTCGTTAGATACGCCAATGTCTTCGTTTCCGAGAGCGTCAGACCAGTTGCTCTCTCTTTGGACACGCTGCGTATCTGCACGGTGCTTGTCGATCATCAAATTGTGGGCGACACGAAAAAGATAGGCTTTAGGGTTGGCTATGGGTCCTATCGCCGACGCGGTTGCGCGTAGCCAGACATCTTGTACCAGGTCATCTGCCCGATCGCCCGCACCGCGCGCGCGAAGGAACCGCAAAAGCGGCTCGCGATTCTCTAAAAATATGGCTTCAAGGCCTTGCGACATAGAATTGGCTATACTCAATATTGTCGAGGCCGCGCACTCTTTGTCTTGCCATCCATTGGCCTGTCTTGTCAGTACAACGTCAACAATGGCGAGGCAGAGCTCCTGTCGACTTGACAATCAATAGCAGTATTCCTTGCTATATGTCCGGACGCCAACTGGGAACAGCTAGGTCAAACAGCTTTTGTGCTGCCAAGACCGCAGTAGGTGCATTAGGTGCAGTGGCATCTGCTCCTATGGCGGATGCAATAGCAGGGTTTTCTATAAACATCGGCCCGCCTACCATGATACCAATAGCTGTATTTTGCGACTTTTCCCGAATTTCAATTATGATTGATTTAAGCGCGTCCAATTGCCGATCTGACCCAGCAGTTAGACCGATAACAGCAAACCAATCCTGACTTACAGCATTTACAATTTCATCCGCGTCACCTGAATATTCTGCATCGACTTGCCAGCCAGCGGCAGACAATAGCCGTTCGATCATTGAGGCACCAAACGAATGCTGGTTGCCGGGAGTTGTTGCCATTAGCACCCGGCGTCGGGTTTCGAGTTGGGGCAGGGTATAGGTGTCGTTAAAGATGGCGAGTAGTTTTTGAAGGCGTCCGACTCCAATTGTAACGTCAATAAAATCACATTCGTCTCGATCCCACATTTCGCCCAAATAACGAGCGGTCGGTTCAAGCAACTCTATGTACAACGCCTCCATCGATAATCCGCGATCGCGCATAATCGTGACATAGGTGGCTGCAGCTTCGAGGTCGTTACCCAGAACAATATGCGCTAGCGCATCGATCTCCGCGTCGCTTGGCATAAGGGCATCGATCAATATATCGATCGACGGTGCGTTGGGCACGGCTTCTGTGTGCAGATGCACAAGCCGGGGTACGATTTCATTAGAAATAAAGCGGGCTAAGTCAAACTGACGAACAGAGATGTCGTGGCGCCGATAAATTTCTGGCGACATAAAATGCTTTTCGAAGTGATGAAGCGTTTGGCGATCGACAAACTGTGACGCTAACGCATTCCCTGCTTGGCCCATTACGCTCCCCCTTACGTTGCGCTGTAACTCGCATATCCTCAACATATCAGCAGATCGACGGACCGGAGTCGAGAGCTTCTGTGATAGATTTTTCTCACCGTTCAGACAAATAAAAGTGATTGCGAAGAAAGCGCCATGCAACCGAACAAACGATGGCCAGCTAAGCCTTACTTGCGCGTAGCACATGTTCCATGTTTGTGAATCGCGCGATTGAGAGCATTTTTGCCCTTTCCAATTATGCGCAGGGACCTATTTAGCCTTGTCCGGCCCAAATAGCGGTCGCCAAACAGCAAGCGGAAATATCATTTCTATGTCGTCGTATAAAGAGCCTACATTTCAAGACCGAACAGCATTGGCAAATAAAGCAAAACAAGCTGCGTTGGAGCAGCTTCGGGCGAAGCAGCCAGTCGACGAGGCAACGCTGACGGAACGTCGCGAAGCCGCCAAGGCTCGGGAAGCTGCGCAAATTCAGGCAAGCAAAGACAAGATAGCCGCTCGCAATCTAGAAAAAGCACAAAAGCGTGATCGCGCAGCCGACATCGCAGCTGCAGAAGCAGCGGTGTCACAAAAATCGGACGAGGAACGGAAAACGGATCGGGATGCAAAATACGCCGCTCGCAAAAACCGCAAAGGCAAAAAGTAAGGCCGGTTTAACTGAATGCCGTTCGTTCACGATATAGCCTCACCCGCCTGCTGAACCAGGTCCAGCTAACGCAAGGGCACATCTTTATCAATCATCCGGCAGGTTCCTGCTCTAAGGACGAAAATAGCAGCCCATCACTCTGAATCCGAAGTTGGGCTGCTGGCTTCTGTTTCTTTGCGTGCGTCTTCCTCAATCAGTTTTGTGGCTTCTTCTGCTGCCTGTTCAATCGACAGTTTCCTCTTTTTTACTTCGTCCTGATCGGAAGCAGCAACTGCCTTGTCCGCATCTTTAACGGTCGGTTCCTCTGCACACCCGGCAAGGGCTACAATGGCAACGACTGCCAACCGGTAAGCAGTTTCTCTCATTTTGGTTCAGGCTTCAATTCGCCGTCATAATTACTAACCAGCGAAAGCGTTGCTGCCCAAGCCGCTACATTCTGGCGCAGTTCTGCCTTATCGATTTTGTCGAGCGTATCGTCCGGCGTGTGGTGAAGATCGAAATATTTGGTTCCGTCCTGTTGAAGGTCGATAATCCCCAATTTCTGCGCCGCGATAATTGCACCGATGTCCGCGCCGCCGCCGGCCGGCTGCTGTCGTGGCACCACCCCTAAAGGCGCGAGCGCGGCTGTAATCTGAGCTTTCAGACCCTTTGCGCTTTCCGGCAGCAGAAAGTCGACGGCCCATATTTTGCCAGCGCCGAAATCGGATTCCATCGCGAGCGCATGCGGTTCGTTGGCATGTTTTGCGCCATAGTCCTTGCCGCCCCAGATGCCGACTTCCTCTGCGCCAGCCCAAAGAAGCCTGATGGTTCTTTTCGGTTGAGCGACCTTCAACGCCGCCGCAGTAATGATCCCGCATCCAGCTGCATCATCAATCGCGCCGGTGCCCAAGTCCCAGCTATCGAGATGGCAGGCGATGACGATCATCGGCAATTTGGGATCCGAACCTTTTATGTCGGCGATAACATTACCAGATGTCTGGTTGCCGATATTTCTGGGGGTCAGATTCAGTTTCAATCGTACCGGCTTCCCCCGCGCGATAATGCGTTCGAGATTTTCTGAATCGGGCAGCGACAATGCACCGGCGGGGATTGGAGTTACTCCAGCTTCAAAGTTTGTATTTCCGGTGTGTGGATTGCGATGATAGTCGGTGCCGGCCGAACGTATGATGATCGCCGCTGCACCCTTTTTTGCAGCGATATTGGGGCCGACAAAGCGGGCAGGGCCAAATGCTCCATAGGAACTGCCATCCTGCGTTGCCTTCATCGCGTGGCTGACAAAGGCAATCTTGCCCTTCAGGCTTCCATCGGGTGCCGTACGCAAATCATCGATGGTTTTGAAATAGACGATCTCGGCTTCAAGTCCGGAGTTCCCTGTGCTGCCGCTGTTGCCGAGGGCGCTGATGTGCAATTTTTGCGGGAAGGGCGCTGTGACATATGCGGTTTCCTCACCGCGCACCCATGTTGGCATCTGATATTCTTCGATGCGCGCGTTGCTCAAACCCAGAGATTTCAGCTTTGCGACCGCCCATATCCGAGCGCGCGTCTCCGCTTCGGTACCGGCCTGCCGCGGCCCTACTTCGGTAGTCAGGCCTTCGACGATGTCCCAGGCAATATCGTCCTTTAGACCCGCCTCCAAGGGGCTGTCCTTGGCAGAGGTCGGGGCAGAATATGCGGGGAGGGCGGTGAATATGCTGGCGGCCAGCAACAAGATGGATTTCTTCATATGGACCACCCTATCGACGCAGTCAGCGACTGACAATCCCGCTTGCGACACGCCGGACGCGCCGCTAGGGAGGCGGCAACAAATCACCCTCAAGATATGAGAGAAAACCGACCCCATGGCCGCGCAATATAGCTACGTGATGAAGGGAATGACCAAGACGTTCCCAGGGGCAAACAAGCCCGTTCTGAGCAACATCAATCTTCAATTTTATCCAGACGCGAAAATCGGCATTGTCGGACCGAACGGTACGGGTAAATCGACGTTGATGAAGATCATGGCCGGTATGGACACCGAATTTACCGGCGAAGCTTGGCCCGGCGAAAACATCACGGTTGGATATTTGGCACAGGAACCCGAGCTTGATCCAACCAAGACCGTTCGTGAAAATGTGATGGATGGCGTCCGTCCGGTGGCTGACCTTGTGGACCGGTTCAACGAAATCTCGATGATTATGGGGGACCCGCCAGAAGACGCCGATTTCGACGCGCTTATGGAAGAAATGGGCACGTTGCAGGAAAAAATCGATGCGGTAGATGGCTGGTCGCTCGATAGTCAGTTGGAGCTTGCGATGGATGCGTTGCGCTGCCCCCCTGCCGACAGCCCGGTCACTAACCTGTCTGGCGGTGAACGTCGCCGCATTGCGTTGACGCGGCTACTGTTGGAAAAGCCGGACATCCTGTTGCTCGACGAACCAACCAACCATCTTGATGCGGAGTCGGTGGCGTGGTTGGAAAAGCATCTGGTTGATTATAAGGGTAACGTTATCCTCGTTACCCATGACCGTTATTTCCTCGACAATGTGGTCAGCTGGATACTCGAACTCGATCGTGGCCGGTATTTTGTCTATGAAGGCAATTACTCCACCTATCTCGAAAAGAAGGGCAAGCGCCTCGAACAGGAAGCCCGCGAGGATTCAGGTCGTCAGAAAGCGATCAAAGACGAGCTTGAATGGATCCGGCAGAGTCCGAAAGCGCGACAGACCAAGTCCAAGGCGCGTATCAAGTCGTTCGACCAATTGGTCGAAGCACAGGAGAACCGCACTCCCGGCAAGGCTCAAATCGTTATTCAGACGCCGGAGCGCCTTGGCAGCAAGGTGATCGAGGTCAAGAACGTCTCTAAGGCTTATGGTGACAAGCTGTTGTTTGAAAACCTGTCCTTTTCGATACCTCCCGGCGGTATCGTTGGCGTTATCGGGCCGAACGGCGCTGGTAAATCGACCCTGTTCAAGTTGATTACCGGACAGGAACAAGCGGATTCAGGTGAAGTAGACATCGGCGAAACTGTAAAGCTCGGTTTTGTTGACCAGAGCCGCGATGATCTCGATCCCAACAAGAATGTCTGGGAAGAAATTTCCGGTGGTGCCGACTTCATGAAGCTCGGAAAGCACGAAACACCAACGCGCGCCTATGTCGGGGCGTTCAATTTCAAGGGCGTTGATCAGCAGAAGAAGGTTGGCCAGTTGTCCGGCGGCGAACGTAACCGCGTACACATGGCGAAGATGCTCAAAGAGGGCGGCAACGTGCTGTTGCTCGATGAGCCGACCAACGATCTCGACGTAGAAACCTTGTCAGCGCTCGAAGAGGCATTGGAAAGCTTCGCTGGTTGCGCCGTGGTCATCAGCCATGACCGCTTCTTCCTTGACCGGCTTGCCACGCACATCCTTGCGTTCGAAGGTGACAGCCATGTCGAATGGTTCGAAGGCAATTTCGAATCCTACGAAGAAGACAAGATTGCCCGGCTTGGTGACGAAGCAACCCGTCCGCACCGTGCAACTTATAAGAAGATGACGCGTTGATGGGGGCATGAAGCGTACACTCCTCATTACCAACGCAAATAGCGGCAGCGCGACGGCGGTTAGTGAGGATGTGTTGCTCGACGGCCTGCGGTCAGGCGGGTTTGAAATTGTCGGACGTGTGACTTTGCCGGAGGACGAATTGCCCGACCGGGCGTTTGTCGAAGCAAAAGATGTAGAAGCAGTCGCCATCGTATCCGGCGATGGTACAATTAATAGCCTATGCGAGAAATTGGCGGGCTGGCCGGGATCGCTACTGGTTCTTCCGGGCGGAACTATGAACCTGCTTTCGCGGCGGTTGCATGGTGAATTGGCATTGCCTGATGTGCTCTTGCACCTCCGCGATCTACAACCAGGCGCTTCGCCAGTTCCAATTATACGACTCGGGGATAAGGAAATTCTCACCGGACTTACCGTCGGGCCTTCGACCCGCTGGGGGGAGGTGCGCGAAGTAATAAGGCAGGGCGACGTTGCTGCGCTTAAGGAAATGGTTCCGGCGGCTTGGTCGGAAACCTTGGCCAATGAAGGTGTCTGGATTGAAGGCCGCGCCAAGCAGGCCTATGCAGGTGTGTTCGTTGAGCCAATCGATAGCGCTGCGCTTTCCGTTATTGCGTTCCGCGCCAACAATATCGGCGATATGGTGGGGCATGGACTTGCATGGCTACGCCGCGATTTCCGCGACGGGCCGCATGATGATCTGGGCGCAATGTCTCAGGTAACAATTTTGGGCGACGATGACATGACCGGTGTGTTGCTTGATGGCGAATATTGCGATCATCTGCTGCCGATTTCATGCTGGGCTGCGAAGTCTTCTGTTCAGTTTTTACGGATCGCCCAGTGATGCGTACTCGAATTGCATGCATGTTATCGGCGTTGGCCTTGCCAGTTCAGGCAGCGGACGTGTCAGCTTGGGTTTCGGTTCAGGCCGAAGCCCTCCAACCACATGACGACGATATAGCTCGCAACACTGGCAGAGCCGGTTTTTTCAATGGGATCGAAATTAGCGAATACCAATTTTCCGAAAACGGATTTGATTGGCACATCATTCGATTTGCAAACACAAATAAGCCTGAAGGGCCGTTGTGGATGGTACCGCATGATGATGAAAATGCTGCTTTTGATGCCATGATTACTGCCGTGAAAGAGCATGGCGGGGTCGGGCTGGCGGTCAACTCGGGTGCGGGTAGCTCGCGGACACAGCAAGGTAGTGGTGTATGCGGTGTAAGGGCTGGAACGGTAACCAAATGCGATCCGAACCGTAATTTCGACGCGGCAACGCCGACATTTACTGCTGCCTTCCTTAACCAAAGACTCGAAGGCCAGCCGATCATTGCCCTTCATACCAACAGTCACGGCTTTTCGGGAGACGGTGGCGGTGGGCGCGGCGACATTACGATTTTGGATCGCGCGGCATATCAACGCGGCGTTGCTATACCCCGACAAGGTGGGCTCTTTGCAGTCCGGCCAAAGCCTGACATGGCAAATTATGATACCCTCGGGCTTGCGGCATTTCTTGCACCAGCAGGCAAACCAAGCGGTGACGCAGCGAAATGCGGCCAAGCGTTAGCCAATGCCGGCATCCATTTCTGGCATGAGCCAGTCCGCACAAGCGATGGTTCCATGTCGAACTATCTGGTGTTGAACTATCCCGAAATCCAATATTTCAATGCCGAAAGCAGGGCAGAGATTGATCTCTCCGTTGCAGCGGCAAGGCACGGTGTGATGGTTATGGCTTATTTGACCAACTGTGTACGTTCAGGGAACGAGCCAACGCCCTGACCAGTCGCGCGCGGTATCATCCCATTGCCAATGCACCCGCCGATGTCCTGCATTCGCTAAATATAACCATTCCAGACTGTCGATTGTTACAATCAACGCCGCGAAATTCCCCCGGGCATCGTTCAGCTGAATCTCTTCAGGCTGCTTCCCCTCGATCCATTCCGGCAAACCCGAAGTTGGAATCGCAGAAACGCTTCCTGGAGCAAACTCCGCCATGTAACAGCGTCGGGCGAAGGTTGTGGATGATGCCCAAGCCGCCTCAGCAATACCGCCCGTTTCAATACGTATTGAACCAGTAATCCGTAATTGCACCTTTGACGGTTCGTCATAGATCAGGATGGACGCTAACGGTCCGATACTGATTTGACTGATTTTTGCGCTTCGGCGGTCCGTGTGAAATCTCAATTCGCGGGAGGTCCAATCGACATCTCGCAATATCATCACGCGCTGTTGGGGTAGGCCGTCCGCGTCAACGGTGGCGACAACTGGGTGATGCGCCGCTGCGCGCCGGTTTTTTGCGCCATCTGAAATAATGCGCTGCGTCTCTGCCAGACTAAGCGCCAGATCGTCATAAAATTCGGGGATGTCTGTGTCGGTCACGAATGGGGTGCGAATTCGCCCGAAGTTTCGTCGAGGACGTGAAGTAGCCCGTCAGATATTGCAAATACCGCGCCATGCAGGGCAAGATCCCCCGACGCTTCTTTTTGCCGGATGCAAGGAAAAGTACGTAAATTGGCGAGGCTAACCTTGACCGCTTCCATCTCCATCGCGCGCTCTGCGGCTTGGCCATGTATCCCGTGTACCGCAGCAACCTTGGCCTGCGCCTCGTCCAAAAGGCTTATCCAATTGGCGACGAAGCCGCCTTCACCCGGCTCCATGCCAACCATCGCTTTGGTCAGTGCAGCGTTACAGCCACCGCACAGTCCGTGGCCCATCACCAGAATTTCTTCGACTTTGAGAAACTGCACCGCAAATTCCAACGCTGCAGAAACGCCGTGCAGGCCCGGTGTGGTTTCGAACGGCGGCACCAGCGCAGCGACGTTACGGACGACAAATATCTCGCCGGGGCGCGTATCAAAAATCTGCGTAGGGTCCACGCGGCTGTCAGAACAGGCGATAACCATCACTTTCGGGCTTTGCCCTTCGCCCAAAACTTCCCAACGCTCGCGTTCGTCTTTCCAGTCGCTTTGGCGGAAGCGGGTGTAACCATCGAGCATGTCTGCAAAGCGAGTCATGCGCACTCACTAGCAGCGAAATTCAGGGTGGCAAGATTTGAGCGAAACGCCTATCTGAGCCGCATGAACGCACCTATGACACCGCCCGATCGCGCGCCGCGGACCCGCAAGCCTGAATGGATCCGCGTTAAAGCACCGGGTGGGGCTGGATTCAACGAAACCCGCAAGCTGATGCGGGACTTGAATTTGAACACGGTTTGCGAAGAAGCCGCATGTCCCAATATCGGGGAGTGCTGGACCAAAAAACACGCAACGGTGATGATATTAGGAGATGTTTGCACGCGCGCTTGCGCTTTCTGCAATGTGAAGACGGGTATGCCAAAAGCTGTCGATCCGTTGGAGCCGGAGCATGTTGCGATTGCGGCGGCAAAGATGGGGCTCGAGCATATCGTAATTACGTCGGTGGACCGTGACGATTTGCCCGACGGCGGGGCCAGCCAGTTTGTGAAAGTTATTGAGGCACTTCGGCGCAATACGCCCAATACTACTATTGAAATCCTGACGCCCGATTTCCGGAACAAGACTGAAGCAGCGGTGGAAGCCATTGTTGCGGCGCGGCCCGATGTCTATAATCATAATCTCGAAACCGTTCCCCGGCTTTATCCGACGATACGGCCTGGTGCGCGTTATTATGCGTCGCTCCGGCTGCTGGAAACGGTGAAACGGCACGATCCGTCCATTTTTACCAAGTCTGGCGTTATGCTGGGCTTGGGCGAAGAGCGGATGGAGGTGCATCAGGTGATGGACGACATGCGCAGCGCCGACATCGATTTCCTGACCATGGGCCAGTATTTGCAGCCAACACCGAAGCACACCAAAGTGATGGATTTTGTGACGCCGCAGGCATTTGATGCTTATGCAGCCATAGCGCGGGCGAAAGGCTTCCTTCTGGTCGCATCGAGTCCGTTGACGCGTTCAAGTTACCATGCGGGTGATGACTTTGCCAAAATGCGCGACGCACGCGCTGCGCAACTGGCAAAGGTCAGATAGGGCAAAGGGCAGGGGGCATGCCGCACCATCACGAAAGACGCAGCCTGCCGCATAGCGCGGCCCAAATGTACGACCTCGTTGCCGATGTCGCGCGCTATCCGGAATTCCTGCCGTGGGTCAGCGCAATTCGCATCCGAAAAGACGACGAAGCCGAAATGCTGGCCGATATGGTGGTGGGCTTCAAATCACTGCGTGAGACCTTCACGAGCAGAGTGGTTAAATCACCCAAATCGTCGATCATCGTCGATTATCTCGATGGGCCGATGAAGCATCTGCACAATGCCTGGAAATTCGAAGATGCCGTTGGCGGCGGTTCGATCGTCGATTTCACGGTCGATTTTTCGTTCCGAAACCGTGTTTTTGAAGCACTGGCCGGCCAGTTTTTTGACTCGGCGCTGCGCAAGATGACAACGGCCTTTATCGAACGCGCAGATGTGCTTTACGGCGCCGGGGGTAGCAGCAGCCCAAGCGCGTGAAGCGTTGCGAAGGCGCGGATATCCGCACGGCTTTTATCCGATCCGAACTGTATTTTATCGCCCGTCATCTCGCCGGGATTTTTATCCTTCGCAGCGACTGCGAAGACTACGGTTCCAACCGGCTTTTTCTCTGTCCCGCCGTCCGGGCCAGCAACACCGCTGATGGCAACTGCGATATCGGCGCCGCTTTTCTTGAGCGCGCCCTGCGCCATTGCCCATGCAACCGCCACGGATACTGCTCCAAAGGTGTCGAGGATATCTTCGTTTACGCCCAGCATCTTCATTTTGGCGTCGTTGCTATAGGTGACATAGCCCGATCCTAGCACGGCACTGCTGCCGGGTACCTCGGTGATTGCCGCGCAGACCAGTCCACCGGTGCAGCTTTCGGCCACGGCAACCGTCCGTCCAGCGGCTTTGTTTTCCGCAACCACTCGTTCGGCCAGTTTGGCAATTTTCGCGGGCAACACAGATTTCATAGGGAGATTTTCTCAAAAGTGGCAACCGCCTGCGCCGCAATTCCTTCACCGCGTCCGGTAAAGCCAAGCATTTCGGTCGTGGTCGCCTTTACCGATATCCGCGCAACATCAACAGACATTATTTCAGCGAGCCGTGCCCGCATCGCTTCTTTGTGCGGACCGATTTTTGGTGCTTCGCAGATGATAGTCACGTCAGCGTTACTCAATGCATAGCCTTGGGCATCCGCCAGCTGCACGGCGTGGGCCAGAAAGCGGTCGGAGGAAGCACCACGCCATTGTGCGTCGGACGGCGGGAAATGATCGCCGATATCGCCGAGCGCCAGCGCCCCCAAAATCGCGTCGGTGAGGGCATGCATCGCAACGTCGGCATCGCTATGGCCGGAAAGCCCCTTGGGATGGGGGATTTTAATGCCGCACAACCATAGTTCTTCACCGGGAACCAAGCGGTGAACGTCGAAGCCCGAGCCGCTGCGAATATTTGGGGTCATTTCTTTTCCTGAAAAATCGCTAGCAAAGGTGAACTTGGCGAGAGCTTCATCGCCGGGTACGATGCGAACATCCTGTCCTGCGGCCATAAGCATTCGGGCGTCATCGGTCGGTTCATCGCCAGACCAATCCAGATGCGCTTTATAAATGGCATCGAAGCGAAAGGCTTGCGGTGTCTGGATGCGCCACAAATTTTCGCGCGCTACAGTCTCGGAGAGTGTACCATTTCCAAGGGCGAGGCTGTCGACAACAGCGAGGGCAGGGACGGCTCCAGGCGCATGGTTCAAACTCTCAATCAGCGCGTCGATAATCCTTGCCGAAAGAAAAGGCCGCGCGGCGTCATGGATGAGCACATGGTCTGTAGCCCCTACTTCTGCAATTGCTTTAAGGCCATTCAGCACACTGCCACGGCGCGTCGCAGCACCCGTCACGAACACGGGTTCCGGCAACCCTGCCAGGGCTGCTCGCGCATCTAACTCCTGACCTGCTCCAATTGCCACAACGACTTGATCGATATCGGGATGTGCGGCAAGTACCGCATAGCTGTGGCGCAACAATGGTTGCCCGCGAACAAGCCGAAACTGCTTTGGCACGCCATCGCCAACGCGCGTGCCGGAACCGGCAGCGACGATCAGAGCAGCAATGCGAGGACGGTTGACCATGGCAGCGCCTTAGCCACAGCATGGTTGCGCGCCAAGCCGAAAGCTTGTAACGGCCTGCCTAAATTTTAGGCAATGTTTGAAAAATGCAGATCAAACCGATTCATATTGGCAATATCGAAATAAAGTGCCCCGTCATATTGGCGCCGATGACCGGTGTGACTGATATGCCCTTCCGCAAGATTGTTCGCCGTTTTGGTTCAGGGTTAAACGTCACCGAGATGATTGCCAGCCAAGCGATGATCCGGGAAACTCGACAGTCCCTGCAAAAATGCGAATGGGATGCGATCGAAGAGCCCGTTTCAATGCAGCTTGCCGGCTGCACCCCCTATGAAATGGGCGAGGCTGCCAAGCTCAACGAGGATCGCGGTGCAGCCATCATCGACATCAATATGGGATGCCCGGTGAAAAAAGTTGTTAATGGCGACGCAGGATCGGCGTTGATGCGCGATCTGCCGCTGGCTGCAAGCCTGATTGAATCTACCGTGAAGGCGGTTTCGGTGCCGGTGACGGTCAAGATGCGGATGGGCTGGGATAATGGCAGCCTCAATGCGCCCGAACTGGCGCGGATTGCCGAGGATCTGGGTGCGAGTATGGTGACAGTGCATGGTCGCACCCGCAACCAGATGTATAAAGGCTCGGCTGACTGGGCTTTTGTTCGTAAGGTAAAGGATGCCGTTTCGATCCCTGTTATCGTCAATGGCGATATTTGCACCATAGAAGATGCTGAAACCGCATTAACGCAAAGCGGAGCCGACGGCGTGATGGTGGGGCGGGGCGCCTATGGCAAACCGTGGCTGCTTGGTCAGATGATGCACTGGTTCCGCACCGGGCAAAACATTGCTGATCCCAGTCTGGAAGCGCAATATCATCTGATTATCGAACATTATCGGGCGATGATCGACCTTTATGGCAGTGATGTCGGCCTGCGTGTCGCGCGCAAACATATCGGATGGTATACAAAGGGACTTACGGGATCGGCAGAGTTCCGCAATTTCGTCAATCGGATAGATGACCCGGCGATTGTGATTGACGAACTAACCCGCTTTTACGAGCCTTTCCTGACTCGCTCGGCCGCCTGAATATGGCCGACGTGCTGCAGCGCCCGGAAAGCGGCCAGATTCTGGCTAGCGTTCCAATACCGGTGCTGCTCATTTCCTCGGATAACAATATCGCATTTGCCAATGACGCCAGTGAAGCTTTTTTCGGACGAAGCAAAAAACGACTGGAGAGCCAGTCGATCACCGACGCGCTGCAATTTGAAAGCGATAGGATGAATGTCGCGTTGGTGGCGCGCGACAGCGACATTTCTGCGCAGGATATGGAGCTCAAGACCGCGCATGGCAGCATCACGGTCGACATCAATATCTCGATTTTGCCAGGAGAACCCGATTGGCGCATCGCCGTCATATCCCCTCGAAACGGCGGCCGCGAACATATCGGTGACCAGAAAGACGCAGGTCAGCAACAGGCGATGGGCGCACCTGCCATATTAGGCCATGAAATCAAGAATCCGCTGGCGGGTATCAAGGGTGCGGCTCAGTTGCTGGCGCGCCGGGTCGATGAAAAAAGCCAGCCGCTGACAGAACTGATTGTAAACGAGGTCGACCGTATCGCCCGCCTGCTCGACCAGATGCAGAAACTTGGGCGTTCCGAACCCGCCGAACTTGCTCCGGCGAATGTGCATCTGCTGATTGAGCGCGCCATTCGCTCACTCCGCGCGGCCAATCGCGCGATGCCGGAAATTTCGATAAATTATGACCCTTCACTTCCAGAGGTAATGATCGATGCGGACGGCATGGTTCAAATATTGATTAACCTTTTGCAGAACGCAGTAGACGCGCTTCAAGGCAGGCTGGATGGCATTATCGGAATTTCTACCCGCTTTGTAATGAGTGGGGCGCTGCGTGACACCGACGTCGACCGGCGTGCAATCAAGCTACCGGTTGAAATCGCAATTTCCGACAACGGACCCGGCGTTCCAGCGCATATCGAAGATGAGCTATTCTCCCCTTTTGTCACCACCAAGAGGGACGGCCAAGGGCTCGGCCTCGCGATCGTTCGCAAGCTGGTGCAGCAGATGAATAGCCGCATTTTGTTTGAACGCGATACTGCCAAGCAAATAACGGTTTTTCGCATCTTTTTGCCTGTCGCGGCGCGTAAGGTCGCAGAATGACCGGTGCAAAGGTTCTGATCGTCGAAGATGATGCATCTATCGGCTTGGTCGTCAGTGCGGCGCTTGCCGCTGAGAATATCGATACGCAAATCTGCGATACCGTTGCAGCGCGTGATGCCGCGTTAGCAACGGGTCATTTTGATCTGATGCTGACCGATGTGGTTTTGAAAGACAGCGACGGCCTAGCGACGCTCAAGGAGGTGATGGCAAAAACGCCCGATATGCCTGTCATCATCATGTCGGCACAAAATACGTTGGAAACGGCGGTTCGGGCGAGCGAAATAAATGCATTTGAGTATTTTCCCAAGCCGTTCGATCTGAACGATCTGGTGCTGGCGGTAAAGCAGGGGATCGACAAGAGCAGAACAACGCCATCCGAATCGTTTCAGACGCTTTCCGAAGCCAATCTACCGATGATTGGCCGCAGCGCGGCTATGCAGGATGTTTATCGCATGGTAGCCCGGTTGCTGCGTAATGATCTGTCGGTGCTGATTTCCGGCGAAAGCGGTACCGGCAAAGAACTGGTTGCTGAGGCTATTCACGGCTTAGGACATCGCAAAACAGGTCCTTTCGTAGCGGTAAACATGGCGGCTATCCCCGGTGAATTGATCGAGGCCGAACTTTTTGGGCACGAGAAAGGGTCATTCACTGGTGCAGTGGGGCAAGCAATCGGCCGGTTCGAACAGGCGCAGGGCGGTACGTTGTTTCTCGATGAAATAGGGGACATGCCGAAACACGCCCAAACGCGGCTTCTTCGCGCTTTGCAAAGCGGCGTAATCAGTCGGATCGGCGGCAAGGCGAGTATCCGTCTGGATGTTCGTATCGTTGCGGCCACCAACCAGAATCTGGAAGATCTGATCTCAAAGGGCAAGTTTCGCGAGGACCTGTTTTACCGGTTAAACGTCGTGCCGATTGACATGCCTCCTCTGCGCGATCGGACCGAAGACATCGGACTGCTTGCACAACATTTTCTGCAGCTGGCGGCGAAAGACGGCTTGCCATCGCGAAAAATTGACGACGGGGCAATCGGGATGCTGATGAGCTTGCCGTGGCGTGGGAACATCCGCGAGCTTAAAAACCTGATCTACCGGCTTGCGTTGGTGTGCCGGGAAGATGTGATTACCGAAGCCACGGTTGCTCAGTACATTGAGCCAACGCAAGAAGCCGGAATACCAACGCAAGGAGCGAGCTTCGAGGCGGCGGTTAGTCAGTTCTTGCGCGATAGCCGTTTGCGCGGGACGGCGCGCGGCAAGCTATATTCGCGGGCGCTGGCTCAATTCGAAATTCCGCTACTTCAGCATGTGATGCGACAGGTTAAGGGCAATCAGCTAAAAGCGGCGGCATTGCTGGGCATAAATCGAAACACTTTGCGCAAAAAGCTTACAGACTATGGCATCGGGCCTAGCGGTCATGGTCAGAGTGAGCACTGATTGGGGCAGTGTGATTTCATCGCAACAAATTTGTGCTTTAAATGTCACTCGTACGATGCCACAGTGGCAATATGGCAACAATCGGCATAAACGATGACCAAAGCGCTCGGACGCTCACCCATCGCTTATCATCGACCATTGGTAATTTGCTGGGAAACAGCCACTCGATAAAGTTCCTGGAAGTTGCCAGCGCCATAATGTTGGTTGCGGCGGCGATTGTAACCGCACTGATACTGACGGACCAGGGACCGCGGTCTGAACCATTGTCGCCGGCCGCGTCTGCAACAATGCTCGTTGCAAACCTGTTGCCAGCAACCCTGCTCCTTGTGCTGTTCGGACGGCGAGTCGCCCTAAAGCGGGCAGAGCGAAGTAATATAGGCAGCAAGCAACTACTACATGTCAGGCTGGTCGCTATATTTTCGGCCATCACAGCGGTTCCCACTCTGTTGCTGGTGGTATTTGCGTCGCTGTTATTCCAAAGCGGAGTCCAGTTCTGGTTCTCCGGATCGGCAAGGGGGATGCTGGAAAATGCGGGCGAATTGGCAAAGGGCTATTACGAGGTTACGGCAACTGACGTCGCTGGCGAAACGCAGACCATGGCCGGGGATTTCCGGAAAGCGCTAAGCCAGACAAGCGCCGATGACCCTGCATTTCTGAGCTACTATATCGAGCAAATGGCCCGTCGGCGCTTAAGCGAATCAGCCATAGTATCTGTTGGTTCCGATAAACGGCAGCTCACCGAGGCAGTTTTCGCGTTGGATGAAGGTCGCAAACAGGATTGGATTGCGCCGGATGTGATGGCGAAACTGACAGGCGGCGAAGGACTCGTAATCAAAAATTTAGCGGACCGGATAGAAGTCGTAACGGTTCTTTTCGATAATCCGCGAAGCTATCTCTACGCAAGCCGCGCAGTTTCGGTGCCATCTTTCGCTCTAGCAGAGAAAGCCCAATCTGTGCTGGAGGACTATGACAAGATGGCAGCGCGTTCGCGCGCTTTGCAACTGCAGTTTAACGGTGCACTTTATGTCGTATCACTGATGCTCATCGGAATTACGCTTTGGATCGCGTTGCGTGTTGCCGACCGTTTGGTTCGTCCGGTTAACAATCTGGTCGACGCTGCGCAGAAAATTGCAGACGGCGATTTGTCGGCGCGGGTCATGGAAGACCAATATAGGGAAGACGAAGTCGGCTTTTTGTCGCAGTCATTCAACCGAATGACCGAGAGGTTGGAGCGCCAGACAGGTGCGCTTATTGCGACCAACCATCAATTAGGAGAGCGCCGCATATTCATCGAGACCGTGCTGGAATCGGTTTCCGCCGGGGTTATCTCGGTAGATGGAACGGGTGTAATCCAATTGGCCAACTCGACCGCCGAGAAAATGCTTAAAGATAAGCTGGAAACAATTGTCGGCCATAATTTCAAGGCCGTTGCGCCAGCGTTATCAGAGTTTGCCGAAAACCAGTCTCGTGGAGTGGTGCAGCTAGGCGACGGTCCCGAGCCTTTGACGGTTGCGGTAAAGGTGTCACCGCGTGACCAGGGAAGCGTGATAACCTTTGAGGACATCAGCCAGCAATTGGCAGATCAAAAGCGTGCAGCCTGGTCAGATGTGGCGCGGCGAATAGCCCATGAAATCAAAAATCCGCTGACTCCAATTCAACTGGCCGCCGAACGATTGCAGCGGCGGTTTGGAAAGCAGATTGCGCAGGATGAATCAGTTTTCGAACAGTTAACCAGCACCATCATCCGGCAGGTTGGAGACCTTCGGAACATTGTCGACGAATTTTCATCTTTCGCTCGAATGCCAAAGCCTGTGTTCCGGTCTGAAAATTTGCATGACATTGTTGGACATGCCGTTTTCATGTTCGAGGTCGCACATCCGGATATCGCGTTTACATATGACAAAAATGCAGATGCCCCAATGCTGATTTCGGACAGGCGACAGCTGGGGCAGGCGATCACCAACATTTTGAAGAACGCTGCGGAGTCCATCGAGGAGCGTCGAAAATCTGGACCCGGCGCAGGCGAAATAACGATTGAGTTGGATCAGCATGATGACCTGCTTACCGTTAGCATAGCCGATAACGGTATCGGCCTTCCGGAAGACAGAGACCGGATATTGGAACCTTATATTACCAATCGCGCGACAGGGTCTGGACTAGGTCTGGCAATCGTAAAAAAAATTATCGAAGAGCATTTTGGTGAAATTGCGTTGTCCGACAACCCGAATGGGGGCGCGGTCGTGACGTTGAAGTTTTTGCCTCAAGTCGTTGCCGCAAAGGTAGGCAACAAAGCATCGCCGTCCAGATCCACCCGCATGAATGAGGTTTTGAGCTAATCATGGCACTAGACATACTGATCGTAGATGACGAGCAGGACATCCGGGATCTTGTGTCCGGCGTGCTTGAGGACGAAGGGTACGGCACAAGGACCGCCGCAACTGCTGACGATGCATTATCGGCGCTCGACGAGCGTTTGCCGTCGCTCATCCTTCTTGACGTCTGGCTTCGTGGATCGTCGATGGATGGCATTGAACTGCTGAAAGCCATCAAGAGCCGCGATCCGCAGATTCCGGTCATTGTGTTTTCGGGTCATGGCAATATCGACACTGCAGTGGCGGCCATTGCCCAAGGCGCCGTAGATTTTATAGAAAAGCCGTTTGAGGCGGGTAAACTGCTTCATCTGGTATCAAAAGCCACAGAAACCGAGCGCTTGCGAGCCGAGAACGCTACATTGCGGGCTAAGGTCGGGCATTCCGAAGAATTGACGGGTTCTTCTGCGGCCATCAATACCGTGCGCGCCACGCTAAAAAAAGTAGCTGGAACCGGAAGCCGCATGCTCATTACAGGGCCAGCAGGAGTGGGCAAAGAAGTCGCGGCGCGGCTGCTTCATAGTTGGAGCCCAAGGGCCGATTCAGCCTTTATCTCGGTCAGCGCAGCGCGTCTGTCGCCTGAGCGCTTTGATGAAGAGCTTTTCGGTATCGAGCAGGATGGCAAGCTGGTGCAGGCTGGCATGCTCGAAAAGGCGCATGGGGGAACGCTTTTCCTTGATGAAGTGGCCGACATGCCTTGGACTACGCAGGGTAAAATCCTGCGTGTTCTTACCGACCAAAGCTTTGTTCGGGTCGGCGGCGATCGCCAAATCCGGGTGGACGTCCGCTTTGTTTCTGCCACCGCGCGCGACCTTTCGATCGAGATAGCCGAGGGGCGTTTTCGTGAAGATCTGTTTTACCGATTGAATGTCGTGCCCGTCGAAATTCCGGCTTTGTCCGGTCGTAGAGAGGACATTCCCGATCTTGCAAATCATTACGCCGCCCGCTTTTCGTCGGAGCACAGGATTACGCCGCCCTATATCTCCGATGATGCGATGGCAGCGCTACAGGCCTGCGAATGGCCAGGCAATGTCCGGCAATTGCGCAACATCATTGAGCGGACAATTATCTTGGCACCCTCCAACCGGATACACACCATTGAAGCGGACATGCTGCCAGCTGAAATTACCAACAGCTATGTCGGTGCTGAACATAGCGTAACGTCGTTAATGGGCGCTCCGCTCCGTGAAGCGCGTGAAGCATTCGAGCGGGAATATCTGCGCGTGCAGATTAAGCGATTTTCCGGTAATATTTCAAAGACTGCTACTTTTGTCGGGATGGAGCGGTCCGCCTTGCACCGGAAACTGAAGCTGCTCGGCATAACCGTCCGCAAAAACGGCATTGAAATCGGCGAGGATGATGAGTGAATCTCGCAATTGCGAAACAAATGTCATTGATGTAAATAAATTGCACCAAAACCGGCGTATGACTTATTTTGCGTAAGCCAGAGCCAGTTTTGCAAAAACAAAAGATAATCGGATAATAACAATGACTGAAAAGAATAACGGTCTTCAAGACCTCTTTCTGAACTCCCTCAGAAAGTCAAAAACGCCGGTCACCATGTTTCTGGTCAAAGGCGTTAAACTACAAGGTGTTGTAACGTGGTTTGACAATTTCTCGGTGCTACTGCGCCGGGACGGAATGTCGCAGCTCGTATACAAGCACAGTATTTCGACAATCATGCCTTCCTCGTCACCCGACCGGGCTTTATTTGATGAAATGATGTCCCGCACAAGCCACAGGGCAGGGATGTTGCAGGACGTTTTCCTGCACGCAATGTGCGACAAGGGCGAATCGGTCACAACTTTTCTGGTAAATGGCGTGATGTTGCAGGGCGCTATCGCGGCCTACGATCTGTTCTCGGTGTTGCTCGAACGCGACGGCACAACGCAGCTTGTTTACAAACACGCGATTTCTACCATTCAGCCCGCGCATCCGGTTAATCTCGCCGAATATAACCAGGGCGTAGACGAGGCCGATATTTGAGCGTTTTTGAACGGAGCGAAACCGACGAGTTCGCTCGCGGCGCGCGCGCATTGATTGTGTATCCCGAATTGCCGGGCAGGGCATCTGTCGGCCCGGACGCGCGGCTTGACGAGGCCGAGGGGCTGGCGCTTGCCATCGGTCTGAATGTCGTGCGCAAAAAGCATTACCGTGTTCGCAATCCGCGCGCGGTGACCCTGTTGGGCGGAGGGCAGGTTGATGAGATCGGCGAAATGGGTCGCGATCTTGAAATCGATCTTTTGATTGTCGATGCGTCACTAACCGCAATCCAGCAGCGCAATCTTGAAGAAAAGACTGGCCTGAAGACTATCGACCGTACGGGTTTGATTCTGGAAATATTTGGCGAACGTGCGGCAACAGCCGAAGGGCGCTTACAGGTCGAGTTGGCACATCTGGACTATCAGGCGGGGAGGTTGGTGCGCAGCTGGACCCATTTGGAGCGGCAGCGCGGCGGGTTCGGTTTCCTTGGCGGCCCTGGAGAAACACAGATTGAAGCCGACCGCAGGCAGATCCGCGACAGGATGGCGCGGCTGCGGCGCGAACTGGAAGAGGTAAAGCGCACCCGTTCGCTCCACCGCGCCCGTCGCAAGCGCGCGCCTTGGCCGGTTATTGCGTTGGTCGGCTACACGAACGCGGGTAAATCCACTCTGTTTAACAGGTTGACCAAAGCGACAGTGCTGGCGGAGGATATGCTGTTTGCAACACTTGATCCGACCATGCGGCAAATTTCGTTGCCGGGGGTAGAGAAGGCAATTTTGTCGGATACGGTGGGGTTTGTGTCGGACCTGCCGACGCAGCTAGTCGCGGCGTTTCGAGCTACGCTTGAAGAAGTTATATCCGCCGACATAATTGTTCATGTGCGGGATATTTCGCATTCCGAGAGCGATGCGCAGCGCGATGATGTGCTTGCAATACTGAGTGATCTCGGGATTGGACCCGTGGAAGATGCTGAACATCAACCAGAGATGATCGAGCTTTGGAACAAGGTCGATCTGCTCGACCATGACCGGCGCGAGGAATTGTCGGGAATTGCTGGGCGGAATGACAATGTGCTGATGATTTCCGCTCAAACCGGGGAAGGGGTAGATGCCTTCAAAGCGCATCTTTCGGATCTGATTGCGAAGGGGAACGAAACGCGGTTCATCAATCTGAAGACCGAAGATGGTGCAGCGCTTGCATGGTTGCATGGCCGGGGCAAGGTTCGCAAACAAAGCGAGAAGGGCGATTATCTGGAAGTTGAAGTCGCGCTAAGTCGACAACTTTGGGGGCAGTTTGAAAAGCAGTTCAAATTTGATTTGGCAGTAATTTAGCGCTTTTCCTGTGTTTTAGCCTGTTGCCATTGCGCTTCTTTCTCATCGAGTGAGAGCGCCGCGAATGTATCGCCAGCACTTTCTTCCATCGCGCGAAAACGGCGTTCGAACTTTGCGTTCGCGCCTTTCAGTGCGGTTTCCGCATCAATATTGTGAAAACGCGCCAGATTGACGACAGCGAACAACAAGTCGCCAATCTCGTCGATTCGTTCTTCGTGGGAGGAAGCGGCTTCAACTTCTTCGATTTCCTCAAATATTTTGTCACGCGCGCCAGTGACGTCGGGCCAGTCAAAACCCGTACGCGCAGCACGCTTCTGGATTTTTTGCGCGCGCAACAATGCTGGAAGCGCCAACGCTACACCAGCAAGCGCGCTGTCATCCGCTTTGCCGCTGCGTTCTTCAGCTTTGATGGCTTCCCAATTGGCGACGACAGTTTCTGCCTCATCGGCAGCGACGTTGCCAAAGACGTGCGGATGGCGGCGGACCATTTTATCGCAAATGCCGTCAATGACATCCTGCAGATTAAAGCTTTGCTGCTCGGATGCCATTTGGCTGTGAAAGACAACTTGAAGGAGCAGATCGCCGAGTTCATCTTTCAGCGCATCCAAATCATTGCGCTCAATTGCGTCTGCGACTTCATAGGCTTCTTCGACTGTGTAAGGCGCGATGCTGACAAAATCCTGTTCGAGATCCCAAGGGCAGCCGCTCTCAGAATCGCGCAACCGCTGCATGATATTGGAAAGAGGGGTAATATCGGGTGTTCTGGATTCAGGCATATTTAAGTTCGATAATATATATTATGTTAAGTAATATCTTATATGGAGGATGAGAAACTCCCCTCGCGTAGGATTTTGGCGCTGTCACGGTTGCAGCGTCATGACATTGCCTTCGACCTTCCAGCTTTTCATGCTGTCGAGGAAGTTCATGCCCAGTACGTTGGTGTCGCCGAAATTTTCCGAGACAACAACTTTGTGGTCGGTGAGTTTGTGAGGCCCGATTTGCATCGATTGTACAGAGGCGCGCTGTGCAGTAACCTGGCCATTGGCAGTGCTGATGATTACCGGATAACCAGCGCTATCAATCTCGACGTTCGCTTCGGCGGCTGACTTGGCATTCATCGCCGTCGTGGTTGCACCGCTGTCGATCATAAAGTTCACGGGCCTGCCGTTGATGTCGACCTGCAACCAATAGTGGCTGTCATCGCGACGTTTGAGTGCGATGGCTTCGCCGCTTACATTTTGACCGGCTGTTCCTGCAAAGTCGCTCTTTACGCGGTTCCATATTTCCTGAAACTCGAAGCGAAAGCTGAATATCGCGAATAACGCGGCAAAAATGGCTACCCAGGCCAGCGCCATTTTGGCGACTTGACCCAGCGGCAAGCGTCGCGCGGCGAGCGAACTGACCAGCAGTATAACCATGACGACGCCCCAAATGAGCGATGGACCATCTTGCGCCACGTTCATACATGCGCCTTTGAAAATAAACGGTAGAAATTTTCCGTCGTTTGCGCGGCGAGGGCATCCTCCCCTTCCCCACGCAGGTTGGCGACGAAGCGGGCGGTATCGGCTACAAATCCGGGCTCGCCGGTCTTGCCGCGATGCGGGATGGGCGCGAGGAACGGCGCATCGGTTTCAACCAATATCCGGTCAGCTGGCAGCCATTTAGCGACATCCTGCAAATCAGCAGCATTCTTGAACGTGACGATACCCGACAGCGAAATGTAGAGCCCCAAATCGAGTGCAATCCGCGCAAAATCCGCGCTCGCGGTAAAGCAATGAATGACGCCTTTATATTCGCCTGTGGTCATTTCTTCCGATAATATCTGCGCTGTGTCATCTTCGGCGTCGCGGGTGTGGACGATGATGGGCAGACCGGTTTTGCGCGCTGCCTGAATATGCTCTCGGAATGAGGCGCGTTGCTGGGCCCGGTCGCTATGGTCGTAATAATAATCGAGGCCGGTCTCGCCGATGCCGACAACGCGTGGATGCGCCGCCTTGGCAATCAGCTTTGCGGCATCAATGCCTGCATGGCCGTCGGCCTCGTGCGGATGGATCCCCACCGACGCCCAAACATCGGGTTGCTGCTCGGCAAGCGCAATAACTTCATCCCACTCCCGCTCGCGTGTCGAGATGTTGAGCATCGCGGTCACGCCGTTGCCTCGTGCGCGGTCCAGCACGTCGGATTGCTGCTCCACCAAGCCCTTATAGTTGAGATGACAGTGGGAATCGACGAGCATTAGGCAGTGGTTTCCTCTCCGGCAGGCAACTCGAGCCGTGGGAATAGGCCTTGGGGCTGTGCAATTTGAAAATCGCTTTCAGCAAGAGGTGAGTACCAGTGCGAGCCAGCGCTAGCGAAAGTGCGCACCTCATCAGGAATACCCATTTGATCGAGCAATTCTGTCGCGCTGCCCGGGATTACCGGCAGGACAGCAATCGCGAGTTGTGCAATGCAGATAAAGAGCGTCGCCAATACCGTCTCCATCCGTTCGGGATCGGTCTTCTTGAGCGCCCAGGGCGCTTGGACGTCAATATACGCGTTGCATGCAAAAACCGCCTGCATCCAGCTTTCCAGAGCATGCGACATCGCTAGCTCATTAAAATTCGCCGGGATTTGCTGCGAAACGGTCGTGCCCACCAGTTCCAACAGCGCGTTGTCATCGTCATGGTGTCCACGAATTGCGGGGAGATAAGCTTCGCAGTTTTTGAAGATGAGCGACAATGTCCGTTGGGCCAAATTGCCGAAACTGTTGGCGAGGTCTGCATTCACACGTGTCACAATGGCTTCGGGACTGTAGCTTCCGTCCTGTCCGAAACTGACTTCGCGCAGCAGAAAGTAGCGTAGCGCGTCGACACCAAATAATTCGGCCAGTTCCATTGGATCAACGACATTGCCGAGAGATTTCGACATTTTTTCGCCACGCGAGAGCAGAAAACCATGACCAAAGACTTGTTTGGGCAAAGGCAAGCCCGCCGACATCAGGAACGCCGGCCAGTACACGGTGTGAAAACGGACAATATCTTTGCCGATAATATGCACGCTGGCGGGCCAGTATTTGCGCCATTCCTCGGTGTCATCAGGAAAACCTATGCCTGAAATATAGGTAGTCAGCGCATCGAGCCAGACATACATCACATGATTGTCGCTGCCTGGTACTTTTACCCCCCAATCAAAGCTGGTGCGAGATACCGAGAGGTCTTTGAGGCCGCCTTCGACGAAACGGATCGTCTCATTTTTGCGGCTTTCGGGACGCATGAAATCGGGGTTGGCCGCATAAAAATCGAGCAACGGCTGCTGATATTTTGACAGACGGAAGAACCAGCTTTCCTCGGCGGTCCATTCGACGGCCGTGCCTTGTGGGGAAAGTTTAGCTCCCCCTTCCCCTTCGGTTAGCTCTGCCTCGTCATAATATGCCTCATCGCGGACCGAGTACCAACCCTCATAGCGGTCGAGATATAGGTCGCCATTGGCTTCAAGTAACTTCCAGATAGCATGACTGGCTTTGTGATGGTGATCCGAAGTTGTCCGACAAAAATGGTCCACTGAAATATCAAGTTTGTCGCACATTTCTTTGAAATAGAACGACATTTCATTAGCCAGTTCTATTGTTTCAATGCCGAGGCCGCGTGCAGTCTGATCCATTTTCAGGCCATGCTCGTCGGTTCCAGTTAAAAAGCAAACATCGCGGCCCATCAGCCGCTGGAACCGGGCAATTGCGTCAGTGGCTATCGCTTCATACGCATGGCCGATATGCGGCCGGCCATTGGGGTAAGCGATTGCGGTGGTAATGTAGAACGGTTCGGACATGTTCACTCTTGAAATTGGCTGTTCAGGCCGCCTTATGCGGTTGCAACGATGCCAGCAAGCTTCCCATTTGGAAAACGACGCTTTGCTTGTCGAGGCTCAATGCAATCGCGCGGTTGGCGAGTGCGCTGGCCGCACTCCAAGCTTCGGTTGCATTTAGAACAGCAGCTGCATCCATATTTCTTGCATTTTCGGCAATCAGCGCAGGTGCGCGGCGCAGAAACGCCTCGTAACGGGGTTGGGCTGCCTTTAATGCCAATTGCTCGGCCAAAGCGCTTCGTAATTCGTTGTTCCGGTCGCCGGAACGCATGATTGACGTCATGGCGCCCTCCAGTTTTCCAAGATCAAGGCCAAGAAAATCAATGGCTTGTCCCGGAGATCCATTGCCGGCACGTACAAGCGTATCGATGTCGCCTGCGCTCGCCTCCGGCGCGGCATTCCGCAAGGCTATGGCCATATCGGTGTCGCTCAATGCTTCAAAGCGCAGCATCTGGCAGCGCGACCGGATGGTTGGTAATAGCCTGTCGCTAGCATGGCTGACGAGAATGAAGTAGGTTCCAATAGGCGGCTCCTCGAGTGATTTGAGCAATGCATTGGCGCCGCCACGCTCAAGATCATCGGCGGCATCGATGATGACAGCGCGTTTTTCGGCAAGACCGGGACGTGTGGTGAGCGAGCCTTGTAACCGGCGGATCTGATCGATCGTGATGCTACGCTTTAGCTCCGCCGAAGGTTCAGCCTCCTCCCCATCCTTGGGAGCTTCTTTTGCCAACCGCTTGATAGTCAATATATCGGGATGCGATCCCCGCTCTATCATGCTGGCGTAACGATGTTCGGGGTCAACTAAAGCCGCCGCAGCGCGCAACGCGAATGCCGCTTTGCCAATCCCGCGCGGGCCGGATAATATCCAGCCATGATGCAGCTTCCCGCTCGCCAATGCCGAAGAAAATTGCCGCCAGACCCGGTCATGGCCGAGAAGTTCGGTCATCCCTGCGCCAACAAATCGGCGACTTCGGCCAATAATCGGGTGGTTACCTCTTCAGGCTTGCCCGATGCATCAATCAGGCGGACGCGCGGATCACGTTCGGCATAGCTAACAAAAGCGACATCAACATCGTTGTGAAAGCTGCCATCGCGACCCTGGATGCGGTCGGGCCGGTTGCTGTCGCGGGTCGCAGCGCGGCCTATGGCTTCTTTAGGATCCAGTCTCAACACGAACGTCCTGTCGGGCATCAATCCATTACTGCCGATATTGTGTAGAGTCAGAATATCGGCATCGGACAGCCCCGATCCGCCGCCTTGATAGGCCCGACTGCTGTCTATGAAGCGATCCGATATAATCCATTTACCCCCTGCCAGTGCCGGTTCGATAAGCCGTTCGACGTGATCGCTGCGCGCCGCCGCAAACAGCAAAGCTTCCGCGCGGGGAAGCCACCGCTCGGCACTGCCGCCCAGCAACAGCTGCCTTATAATTTCTGCGCCTTCGGTCCCGCCCGGTTCGCGCGTGATGACGACATCGTAGCCCGCGCTACGAATGGCGTCAGCAAGCGCGGTGATCTGCGTCGTCTTGCCAACGCCCTCGCCACCTTCAACCGATAAAAATCTTCCGCGTCCGGTCATGCGCTGACCAACGATTTCAAACCGTTCCACGCCCGACCGAAATAACCGGCTTTAGCGACGGATTGCTCAGCAACCAGCGGCATGATGTGCTCACTACCGCCTTCAAACTTCGCAACTAATAGAGCCACTTGGGAGCCTTTCTTTAGGGGCGCTTTCACCGGACCCGAAAAACGCACAAATAGCTTGTAACGCGGCGAGTCCTTCGCTGGCAAGGCCAGAGCAAATTTGCGCGGCGCTATCGCTTTTATATGGCCGATTTGGCCCAGCTGGACAGGGATCGTAGCGACGACCGATTGCGCCTCATACAATGGTTGGACCCGCCATGCATTAAAACCCCATTGCAAAAACCGCCGCGACTCCTTTGCTCTTGCGTCAATGCTTGCAAGGCCTGCGACCACCATCATGATCCGCCGACCGTCTTGTTCGGCGGTACCAGTGAAGCAGTACCCCGCTGCATTGGTATGGCCAGTCTTTACGCCATCGGCGCCGTCAATCCGGCCCAGTATCGGGTTTCGATTTGGCTGGGTGACATTGTTCCAGCGAAATTGCTTCCGGCCATAATATTCGCGGTACAGTTCAGGAAAATCATGGATAGTTCGCACGCCCAAAAGCGACAAATCACGAGCGGTCGTAAACGTGCGGCCGTTGTCGGGCCAGCCATTGGCAGTGCCGAAATTGCTATTTTTCATACCCAATTGCCGCGCATTTTCGTTCATTAGCCGAACAAAATCGGATTCACTCCCTGCAATTCCTTCGGCGAGTACGATAGCGGAGTCATTTCCCGACAAAGTCACGACGCCGTGCAAGAGGTCGGCGACGCTGACGCGCTCATTGGGTTTCAAGAACATCGTTGAACCTGTGTTATTCCACTTTTTCCAAGTGTCAGGATGTACGGTGAACTTCTGATCAGGCTTAAACTTGCCGCGATGTAAAAGGTCAAAAACGACATAGACCGTCATCATCTTGGCCATCGAAGCTGGCGGGATTTTGCGCTTTGAGTTTTTGTCGAACAGCACGGCGCCCGATGCCATGTCGACCATATAGGCTATCGGAGCAGCGCTGTCATATTGCGGACGCGCAGCGGCACTGGTTGCAACAAGAAATGATACTGAGACGAACAGCCCCGTTACGATACGCATATCATTTCATAGCGATGGAGCTCATTGTTTTGCGAGTAAAATCAGTCGCGGTACACGCGCGCCTGTGGATAGCCTTTCTCACGAGCGGCAACGGCTGCCTCTGTCTCGCTTGCAAAAGGACCAAAGCGCACGCGGAACAGGCGGCCATCGGCACTGGCTTTAACCGAAGCGCCTAATTTGCGTGCGAGATCGTCCGCACGCGAACGGGACGAGAAAGCTCCGATTTGTGCAACATAACTGCCGGCAACGGCGGGCGCGGGCCGTGCAATCGGCGCTGCGGATATTGGAACGTTGCGGCCTTCGCGAACAAAGCGGTCATCACTTGGAGAAGACGGCGCATCAACCCGGCTAGGCTTTCCAGCAACCGGGGCTGGCTTTTGCGCGGTCAGTGATGGACGTGGCTGCTTGGCAAGCTTATTGCGCAGCACCTTGAGCAACGGCTCGGGCGTTTCAATCCGTTCAGCCGCAGTCATACCTTGCCGCAGGACTGATTTCTCCTGTTCGGGCGGATTAACCCGGCGAACGCGTACCCCGGCAACGCTTTGCGGTCCGATACCGAGTTGTCGCGCCGCGCCTTCTGATAGGTCGATCAACCGATCGTTCGACATCGGACCACGATCATTGACCCGGACCAATATCGTTCGCCCCGTGTCGAGTGCGGTGACCTCGACATAGCTTGGCATTGGAAGTGTTTTATGCGCTGCGCTGGCAGCCGCGGAGCCAGACATCTCGCCGTTTGCGGTCAATCGCTTGTCAAGTTCGGACCCATATTGGCTGGCATAGCCGACTTCATCATATTGCGGAGTATCTGCCGGTGTGTAAGTGGTGGCGCCGACAGTGAAAGGTGCACCGAGCATGACCGTTTCGTCGGTGACGCCGATCTGGACAGGCGCCGCTGAAGAGGATGTCTCCAGCCCGTCGTTGCCCTTCGTGCCGCTACATGAGGCCAGCACTGACAGCGACACAAGCGCCACCAAATTTCTAATTGCGTAGCTCATCAGCCAATAGCCCCACCGAAAGCGCGTAAAAGTTCGAACAATTATAGTCGAGTATCACACGGTAGTTGCCACCGAGTAAATATCCCGGATTTCCAATACCATCGGGTTCGATTAACGTCGCCATCATGCTGTCCTTGGGCCAAAAACCCCTTTGCGGGGCTATCCCTAGCTGCTTCCACTCAGCGATGGACTTCCACTGGCTATGCCGCGCGAACACGCGTGGACAGCGGGGTGAGGCCATACGTGACCTGATTGCTTCGCGGTTCAGCGATGAAGGCACGTTTACCGCAAAGCCCCATTCCTCGCCACGGCGCCATCCTGCATTGACAAAGTAATTGGCGATTGACGTCATGGCATCGACTTCGCTTTTCCAGATATCGGCATAGCCATCACCGTCGCCATCGCGTGCAAGGCGGAGATAGACCGAAGGCAGGAACTGCGGTTTGCCGAGCGCGCCAGCCCAGCTGCCTGTGATCGCATATTGCGGTACGCCACGATCAATCATCTTTAATACCGCGACCAGTTCGCCTTCAAAAAGCGAACGCCGTCGCCCCTCATAAGCCAGCGAGGCGAGTGCTTCTGGCGCGTTGTAATTGCCCGTGACAGTGCCGTAGTTGGTTTCATGTCCGTATATGGCGATCATTACCTCTTCAGGAACACCTGTTTGGGCCTCAATTCTGGCAAGCGTCGGACGTAATTCGGTATATTTTGCCCGTCCACGCGTTATGCGGGAGGTATCGACATGCTTTGCTTTGTAAGGCGCAAAATTAGGGATCGGCGCGTCTGCCGCACCTTCGGGTTGCGCCCTGTCCAACCTTACTACGCGCTCGTTATAGCTTAATGAGGGTAGTACGCGGTCGAGCGTAGCAGCCGACACGCCTTCCCTTGCGGCCCGTTGGCGGACTTGGTTCAAATAGATACGAAACCCGCTTTCCATCGCAATGGCGGTTTGGTCGGGCATAGGTGCTGTCTGCGCTACGCTGGCTTGAGTCAAACTGGACGCAGCTAATGGAAGAACGAGCCATTTGATGAAATTTCTGCGCACGCCGATGTCCTTTGAATAGGTTAGGGGAGTGTGACAGATTGGCTGCGTAAAGGGAATCCCCATAAATTTCGGGCCGACGCATTTTCCTGTGCTTGCTATCTTCACATTTGCTGGCTAACTGCCGCGCCGGAGGACAGGTGGCCGAGTGGTTTAAGGCAACGGTCTTGAAAACCGTCGTGGGTGGAAGCTCACCGTGGGTTCGAATCCCACCCTGTCCGCCATTTCCTCTTGCATCGCCACTTCGGGGCACGCTACCACTTCGGAATAGGGGCAAAGCAACCTCCCGATCAGGCGTCTCGCCCAAGTGTTGTCTTTTTCGTCCGTCGGTTGCGGACGTGTAAGGCATGGAGCATGATGTGACGTCGCAATCAAAAATTCCCGATTTTCCGGAGCTTGTCCGCGTTTTTGGACGGATAGGGTGCCTTAGTTTTGGTGGTCCGGCAGGACAAATTGCCTTGATGCATAAGGAATTGGTGGACGATCGCGGATGGGTGGATGAAGACCAATATCTTCACGCGCTTAATTTCTGTCATTTGCTGCCAGGGCCAGAGGCTCAACAACTCGCTACATGGATTGGCTGGCGCCTGCATGGCGTGAAGGGGGGGCTTGCGGCTGGGCTGCTGTTCGTCATTCCGGGTGCCTTGGTTATTTTGGCACTGTCGATACTCTACGCCTACGCCGCCAATCTCGATTGGTTCGCCGCCCTTTTTCTAGGAATTAAAGCTGCCGTTCTGGCGATCGTTGTTCAAGCGCTAATCCGCATTGGCGGGCGCGCGCTCAATACGCGGCTCAAGCAAGCCATCGCGGTTGCAGCATTTGTTGCGCTGTTCTTCTTTAATTTGCCCTTTCCGCTCGTTGTTCTCGGCGCTGGTGCAATTGGTGTCGCTGTGGCCATACAACGTCCTGACTGGCTAGCGCTGAAAGCGGTCAATGGCTCGCCTGTGACCACCCGAAAGCCGTGGGCGACGACGATGCGAACCATAATTATTGGAGCCACGGTCTGGGCGGCACCCATGGCTGTCATATTGTTCACGCTTGGCCGGGAACATGCCCTTTGGGACATTGGCAGCTTCTTTTCGCAGCTGGCCCTTGTTACCTTTGGCGGGGCTTATGCCGTCCTTGCCTACATGGCGCAGGAGGCGGTACAGGGCTATGGGTGGCTGTCTGCGGGCGAGATGGCGGACGGCCTTGGCCTCGCTGAAACCACGCCAGGACCGCTAATCATGGTAACGCAATTTGTCGGTTACCTCGCCGCCTTTCGCGCACCAGAGCCGTTTACACCACTAATTGCGGGCATCATCGGTGCGGGGTTGACCACTTGGGTCACATTCGCGCCATGCTTCCTGTGGATATTTGCCTTTGCGCCGTGGATTGACCGCCTTGAAAATGTCAAATGGCTGAAGGGTGGCCTGTCAGCACTGACCGCCGCGGTCGTAGGCGTGATTGCCAATCTGACCGTCTGGTTTGCGCTTCATATCCTGTTTGCGCAGATTGGTGAGCGGCGCTTCGGCCCGCTTCGGCTCTATTGGCCTGATCTATCCAGCTTCAACTGGCAGGCGGCGCTGATCGCAATATTTGGAGCGATCCTGATCTTCAGGTTGAAGTGGAATGTGCTCAAGACCCTCGCCGCTACCGGTGCGACAGGACTGTTGTTGGGGTGGGCGGCTTGATAGCCGCCCCCTTCCCTCACTTCTCGGGCGTCAGTTTCGCGCCGTTTTCAACATTTTCGTTGAAGCTGCTCACCACCGAGTCGACGATCATCTGGACCTCTTCGGTCGCAAACTGCTCGGCGTCTTTCTGGCTGGATCCATAGCCACGCTCTGACTTAATCAGGACGTCACGGTAGGCTGTGCGTTCGGTCGTGCAGGCTCCTTCGGCAGTCTTGACGAAATCGCTTGGGCTGACCTTTTCGCCCACTGCCTTATTGTGTGTTTCTATCATGCAATTGTTGAACGCCTTGCGGGCATTGTCCATCGGATCGGCCTTCATGGCGGCCATGCTCAGCATCGTTGCTGCGACCAAACTCATCATTTTCGTAACCCCCAGCTACTTTTTCAATTCGGCTATATTTACCGATGTCTGATAATATCACTCAGGCCAGTTGCAATCAATGCACCTGTGATGATTGACCTAAGCTGACTATTCGACGCGTTTGCCACCTTTTACAACGGCGTCGACTGAAGCCAGCTCGCCGACATCGGCCAGCGGGTCGCCATCAACGGCGATAATGTCAGCAAATCGGCCGACAGCAATCGCGCCAACGTCTTTTTCGCGGCCAAGCGCCTGCGCGCCGTTACGTGTCGCCGCCTGAATAGCTTCGAGTGGCGTCATGCCATATTGCACCATTGTGCGGAATTGCCCGCCGACCTGCGCGTGCGGCATCACCCCAGCGTCGGACCCAAAGACCATACGGACGCCAGCCTTATGTGCTTTGCGGAAATTATCCCGTTGAATTTGCGCGACTTCGCGGTCTTTCCTCAGATTGTCCTCAAGCACGCCATTTTTCGCACCTTCGGCCTGCGTATAGTCGGTGTTGTAGATATCCATCGAGAACCAGACAGGTCGCGCCCGCGCTACCGCAAGCTTGATACCTTCGTCATCGACCAGGCTGGCATGTTCGATTGTGTCGATACCCGCCTTGATCGCCGCCTTGATGCCGTCGCCGCCATGCGCATGCGCCGCAACGCGGATGCCCCATTGATGCGCCTCATCGGCAATGACGCGCAGCTCACTCTCGGACAATTGCTGCTGCCCGGGCTCGGTATTGCGCGAGAATACGCCGCCAGTCGCACACACCTTGATAACTTCAGCGCCATATTTGCGTTGACGGCGGACCTGATAGCGAAGCTCGTCGGGGCTGTCGGCTACCCCCTCCTCTTTCTTGGCTTTTTCAAGGCTGGGCGGGAGGAAGGTCGAGTTGCAATGTCCGCCGGTCGCGCCTAACGCATAGCCCGCAGGAACGATGCGCGGACCAACGGCATAGCCGTTTTCAATCGCCTGCTTCAGGCCGATATCGTTACGGTTGCCAGCACCGACATTGCGCACGGTGGTAAAACCGGCTTTCAACATCGCCTGCGCTGATCCCACCGCGGTCATGCCCCAGAAGCTATCGGTGAACTCTAATCCGCGATAGCCGCCAATGTCGGCAGGGCCATCGAGATGGACGTGCATGTCAATCAGGCCCGGCAGAATGGTTTTGCCGCTGAAGTCGATATGTTTGACGTCACTGCCCCACTTGACGGTGCGCGCGTCGGCAATGCTGGTGATGCGGCCGTCTGGACCGACGAAGACTGCAGGATATTCGACGGTCTTGCCGGTTAGAACGTCGATCATCTTATCTGCGGTGATGACGGTGTTTTGGGCATTGGCTGTTGAGGACAAAATGGCCGCGCCAGAAAACGCCAAGACCCGCAGATTCTTCAGAAAGTTCACACTATATGGCATACTCGTTTTCCCTACACATTCTTGTTATCCGGAACGATGGCAAAAAGCGGCGGTGTAGGACAGCGGAAAATGGCTCAGGGCGTAAGCACTGAAGGAAATTGTCCCTGCCGCTGATGCTGACGATAGGCAATCACTGCTGCCGCCATCAGTGCAAATGACGCACCAAGCATCCAGCCGCCGATCACGTCGGTCGGCCAGTGGACGCCGAGCATTATTCTGGAGAGCCCCGTGACGATAATCATGAAGGCGGCGACAACCTGCCATCCCGGATGCCGTGCCTGCGGGACAAGCATGATGAAAAGAATATAGACCACCGCCGCATTGTTGGCGTGGCCGCTGGGATAAGCGGCGCTCGTTACCGAATCGAGATGCGGGACGAAATCAGGGCGCACCCGCGCAAAAAAGGCCTTCAATATTTCGGAGGTAAATGCCGAAACCAGCGTGGTGAGCCCCATCGCCAAAGCCGCGCCCCAACCCCACCAGCGCCATAACGCGATCGTCAGGATCGTAACGATGATGTATCGCTGAATGCCGCCGCCAATCCAGCTGATGCCTTGCATAAGCTGGATGATCCAATCAGCGTCGGTCACGCGCTCCAAATTGAGCGCGTGTGAAACCGCAATATCGAATGAATAAAACCATCCGGCGCGGACCGCGTATCCCAAAGCGATGACGGCAACGAACAGTAAGATGGCGGATGCCAACAGCTTCGCAGGTAAATTGAAGGATTTCATCGATCCGCCATGCCAAAGCACAGTCGCTTCGAACAGTGGAAGTTTTAACGGGCCGACGACCTGACTTTAGCCAAGCGCATTTTTTCCAGATAATCGGCAACACGTTGTAGCTGCGGCACGCCGCCATCAAAATCATTGTCGACCAGCCTGATGCTCTCACCGGACTTATATCCGATGTACAACATATGCCGCATCTTCGAACCCATTCTTGCTGCCCAGGCACCGGTCAGGGAATATCCGTGCAAAAACGCATCCATGTCTGACTTGGGAATTCTGTCGGCGCGGTCGAATAGCACCAAATTGATATCGCTCAGTGGCAAGCTATTTGGTGCGCCTGTGATGCTGGGATGAAACTGGACGCAATCATAATCGATCCTGACCGCAACCTCCCTCACGAACAGCCGCCAGCCATATCTTATAACATAAAATATTCCGAAGCAGCCGCCAACGACCAGCGCTGCGGCCTTGATGGGCGCCAGTGGGTCTTTACGGGGACTTGGCGCCGGGAGTTCGAGGCCGCCTGGGAACATTATCTGGCGGACAGGCTCAGGTTCCATACCAAGCAGATCATTTGCGCCGTAAAAACAAACCACGGTAGCACCCGCAAGCAGCGCCAATTTGAAAAAGCTGTCAACGCGTGAGAAATGGAGAACGGACGGGTTCATATCGGTGGATAGAAGAACGAAATTCATTCTTCCGGCAACGCCGTTTATGCACCGGTATCTAATATCACATGTGTATCATTTTGCCGTACGCCCCAAGCACGCTTTCGTGCATCATTTCGCTCAATGTCGGGTGCGGGAATACTGTGTGCATGAAGTCTGCCTCGACCAGTTCTGCGGTCTTTCCAATCGTATAGCCCTGAATCAGCTCGGTGACCTCAGCGCCGACCATGTGCGCGCCGAGCAACTCGCCGGTTTTGGCGTCGAACACGGTCTTGATGAAACCTTCGGCCTCGCCCAGTGCGATGGCTTTGCCGTTGCCGAGGAAGGGGAAGTTGCCGACTTTGACGTCAAAGCCTGCCTCCTTGGCCTTGGCTTCGGTCATGCCCACGCTGGCGACCTGCGGGTGGCAATAGGTGCAGCCGGGGATGTTCAGAGGGTCCATTGCGTGCGGGTGGCCGCCGGCAATGGCTTCGGCGGCGATCACGCCTTCGTGGCTTGCCTTGTGCGCCAGCCAAGGCGGCGCGGTGATGTCGCCGATTGCCCAGAGGCCCGGCACGTTGGTGCGGCACATCGGGTCGGTTTTCAGGAAACCGCGATCCATTTCGACGCCCAGCGCCTCCAGTCCGATATTTTCGGTGTTTGGGACGATGCCGATGGCGACGATGCAATGGGTGAAGTCGGATTGGGCGACCTTGCCGTCCTTGCCCTTGATCTTGGCGGAAACGCCGGTCGCGGTGGCCTTGAGTTCTTCGACCCCTGCCCCGGTCATGATCGTCATGCCCTGCTTTTTCAATGCTTTCTCGAGGAAAGTTGAGACATCGGCGTCCTCGACCGGCACGATGCGGTCGAGCATTTCGACCACAGTCACCTCAGCACCCATGTCATTGTAAAAGCTGGCAAATTCGATGCCGATTGCGCCGCTGCCGATGACCAGCAGCTTCTTGGGCATTTCGGGCGGCACCATCGCGTGGCGATAGGTCCAGATGCGCTTGCCATCGGCGGGCGCAAAAGGCAGGTCGCGGGCACGGGCGCCGGTGGCGAGGATGATGTTCTTGGCGGTCAGCTCTTCGGTCTTGCCATCCTTGGTGACGGTCAACTTGTTCGCAGCGACCAGCTTGCCGTCGCCCATATGGACGGTGATCTTGTTTTTCTTCATCAGATGCGTGACGCCCTGATTAAGCTGCTTGGCGACCCCGCGCGAGCGCTTCACCACTGCGTCGATATCCGCGCTGATATTGGCCGCGGTTAGCCCGTAATCGCCCGCATGTTGCATATAATGATAGATTTCCGCCGAGCGCAGCAACGCCTTGGTCGGGATGCACCCCCAGTTGAGGCAGATGCCGCCGAGATTCTCCCGCTCGACAATCGCGGTTTTCAGCCCAAGCTGCGCGGCACGGATGGCGGCAACATAGCCACCGGGGCCGGAACCGAGGACGATTAGGTCGTAATTGCTCACAAAGTAGCTCCATGCTCATTAGCCCTCTCCCCTTGCGGGAGAGGGTTGGGTGTGGGGTCGCCGCACGTCTGTGCGGCATTATTTAGAGTGGCAGCGATAATCGCTTCGGCCACGCCTTCCATATTGTTGAAGATGTCGCCATTCCAGAAACGCAAAACAGTGAAGCCTTGTTCTTTAAGCCAGGCATCGCGTTCGATGTCGGCTTCGCTTTCTGCATGCTGGCTGCCGTCAGCCTCGACAATCAATCGATGTCCAAAGCAGATGAAATCGACAATATAGCGATCATCAATCACCTGCTGCCGACGCCATCGCAATTCGTTCAGCCGCTTATGCCGCAAAATATGCCAAAGTTTCCGTTCCGCATCGGTCGGATTGGCGCGCATATATCTCGCGCGCTTCTTCAAAAGCTCATGTCTGGATTGGACTTGCGCCAAAGTCTTTTGCGTCGCTTGCCGCGACGCGGCCCCACACCCTCCCACGCCTTCGGCGCGGGCCCCTCCCTCTCCCGCAAGGGGAGAGGAATCAGCTGACGAACTGGCCACGAAGAATCTGCCGATGGTTCATTACTTAATCGATGCCGAAAGAAAAAGGGCTGCTAGCCAAAACACTGGCCAGATGGCGATCACAACAGCAACCCAATCAAACCAAAATGTTCGCGAGAAAAAAATAAAGCGGATAGCGACGTATATACCGCTTGCAACTCCACAAAAAACTAAAGTGAAATTGAAATACATCATTTCTGGATCTGAAGAGCCGCCCGACGCTGATCCAAAAAATACTAACAAGTAGATTGGCATCATCAGCGCAAAAAGTGTGACCGCACCAATCTTGAGCACGGCATTCAAGCCACCAACCCCAAAGGCTTCTCCACCAATTCCTTGAACACTTTCATCAGCATCGCGCCGTCGGCTCCGTCGATGGCCCGGTGGTCGAATGACCCCGTGGCAGACATCACGGTGGCGATGGCGAGTGCGTCATCGACGATGTACGGCCGCTTTTCACCTGCGCCGATGGCCAGGATCATGCCTTGTGGCGGGTTGATGACGGCGTCGAACTGTTTGATGCCCATCATACCCATGTTGGAAATCGACGCGGTACCGCCCTGATATTCATGGGGTTGCAATTTGCCTTCCTTCGCCCTGCCCGCCAGCTCGCCGATTTCGGTCGAGATCGCGGAGAGTGATTTGCCATCCGCCCCCTTGACGATGGGCGTAATCAGGCCGGTTGGCACCGAAACCGCAACGCTGATGTCGGCGCGGGCGTATTGCAGCATATTGTCGCCGGCAAAGCTGACATTGCATTTGGGCACCTGAACCAGCGCCAGCGCCAGCGCCTTGATCAGCATGTCGTTGACCGACAGCTTGACGCCGCGCGTCTCCAGCGAAGCGTTGAGCTCGCCGCGCAGCTTGAGCAATGCATCAAGGCGGACATCGACAGTCAGGTAGATATGCGGCACCTGCTGCTTGGACTCGGTCAGGCGGCGCGCGATGGTCTTGCGCATGTTGCTGAGCTTGACGACTTCGTGCGGGATGTCGGTATCGATGGCCGCAACCGGTGCGGGGGTCGGGGCCGTTGGGGCGGCCGTGGCGACGGGAGCGGGTGCTGCGCCTGCCTTTGCGCCTTCAAGGTCAGCCTTCACGATACGCCCATTGGGGCCGGTGCCGGTTAGACCGGCCAGATCAATGCCCTTGTCGGTTGCAATTCGCTTGGCCAGCGGACTTGCGATAATGCGGTCGCCAGACGTCTTAGCAGGTGGCGGCGCGGCAACAGGCGCTGGCGGCACAGCGGCTTCGGCCTTGGGTGCGGGTGCAGCGGCAACCGCTTTTGGCGCAGGTGCTGCTGCATCGTCCTCGCCGGCAATTACCGCGATCACAGTGCCGACCTTGACCCCATCGGTACCCTCGGCAACCAGAAGCTCGGTGATGACGCCCTCGTCAATCGCTTCGAATTCCATCGTCGCCTTGTCAGTCTCGATCTCGGCGAGTAAGTCACCGGAAGACACGCTGTCCCCCACCTTGACCAGCCATTTGGCCAGCGTCCCCTCCTCCATGGTCGGCGAAAGCGCGGGCATTTTGAGTTCGATGGGCATCCTAAAGGCCTTTTCTGGGTCGCTAATTGACTTTCCGAATAGCCAAGCGTGACGCAGCGTCAAGCGGCTTAAGGTTGCCAAGCATTCAAAATTCGCGCACGTTATTCGAATTCATAAGGGCTTTGCGAAGACGACGAGGCCGGGGGGAGCGCATGCGGACATATCTGGTGGTCATCGACGAAACCGACGAAGCGCGCACGGCGCTGCGCTTTGCCTCGCGCCGCGCATCCAAGACCGGCGGCGCGGTGCATATCCTCGCCTTGGTCGAACAGGCCGATTTCGTCGCATGGGGCGGCGTTCAGGCGACGATGGAGGAAGAGGCGCGGGTGCGGGCCGAGGAGCTTGTTACCGCTGCAGCCGGGTCGATTTTTGAAGAAATGGGCGTGCGTCCCGCAATTACGGTGAAGCCCGGTGAGGCCATCGACGTTGTTAAGGTGATGCTGGAAGAGCATCCGGAGATTGCCGCGTTGGTGCTGGGCGCGGCGGCACAGGGCGCGCCGGGGCCGTTGATTGCACACTTTACCGGGGTGAATGCAGGGACGTTGCCCTGCCCGGTCATGGTCATTCCGGGGTCGATTAGCGACGAAAATCTGGATGCGTTGAGCTAGCGCTTCTTACCCTGGTGCCGGATATTCTTCGGCCGCCCGCGTTTGCCGACGTCGAAATTCCCGGCCTTGCCCTTATGCTTGAACCGGTCCGGCGCAAAGCTGCCGCCTTCGGGCAATTCGAACCGCAGCGCGCCTGACACCGGATTTGCCTCCGCCAAGCGCAGTTCCAGCCGCATCCCGGGTCGATATTCCTGCCGGGTCTTCTCCCCGATCAGCGACTGGCTGGCCTCGTCATAATGGAAATAGTCTTTGCCCAGAGTTGAGACTGGAACCAAGCCATCGCCGCCAATACCCTCTACAGTCGCGAAAAACCCAAAATTCTGGACACCCGTGATGCGCGCTTGCACCACCTCGCCGACCTGCGCCGAGAGAAACGCCGCGATGTAGCGGTCAGTGGTTTCGCGCTCAGCCTCCATCGCGCGGCGCTCGGTGCGGCTGATCGCTTCGGAGGTCGCTGCGAGTCTCGCCGTTGCTGCTTCGGTCAGGCCGGTGGTTGGCTCCACATCCTTAAGCTTGGGTTTGGGCATTTCCAGCCCATACGAACTCACCAAAGCGCGGTGGACGATCAGGTCGGCATATCGGCGGATCGGCGAGGTGAAATGCGCGTAACTTCCCAGTGACAGCCCGAAATGGCCGACATTGGTTGGACCGTAATAAGCCTGAGTCTGGCTGCGCAGCACGGCTTCCATGATTTGCGGGCGAATTTCCTCATCGATGATCTGCGCAAGGATCGCGTTGAAGGTTTCTGGCTTAACCACCTGCCCCAGCGCGAAATCGATGTCGAAGGTCTTGAGATAATCCTTGAGCGCAACCAGTTTCTCGCGGCTCGGCGGTTCGTGCGCGCGGTAGATGAGCGAGGATTTCTTCGCCTCGAGCGCTTTGGCTGCGGCGACATTGGCGGCGATCATGAAATCCTCGACCAACCGGTGCGCCTCGAGCTGCTCGCGCTCAGCTACGCCGGTAACTCGGCCCTGATCGTCGAGCGTGATCCGCTTTTCGGGCAGGTTCAGTTCAAGCGGCGCGCGCTTATGCCGCGCCCGCGCCAGCAACCGCCAGCAGGCCCAAAGCGGTTTGAGCGCGGTCTCCAGCAATGGATTTTCCATCTTCCCGTCGATAGCGGCCTGCGCATCGGGGTATGGAATATTGGCAGAAATCCGGGCCACAGCGCGAGTAAAACGCCATGACGTCACTTGTCCCATCTTGCTGATTGCCAGGTGACAAGCAATGACCGCACGGTCCTCGCCTGCCCGCAGCGAGCATTTGTCCGAGGACAGCGCATGCGGCAGCATGGGGACGACCAGATCGGGGAAATAGACGCTGTTACCGCGCTTGGCTGCTTCATGGTCAAGCGCGCTGCCGGGGCGGACATAATAACTGACATCGGCAATCGCGACTATAGCGTCGAAGCCGCCGGTCTCGGCATTGGGCGCGGCCCAGATCGCATCGTCAAAGTCGCGCGCGTCACGTGGGTCGATAGCAATGATCGGCAGATGGCGCAGGTCTTCGCGGTGGTCGGCGGTGACGGGCAATTTGCTGACTGTGGCGGCCTCGCGCTCCGCGTTCTCGGGCATTTCGAATGGCATGCCATATTTGTGAATGGCAATCAGGCTGAAGCTTTTCGGCGCGAAGGGATCACCTAGGACCTGCGTGACCCGCGCCGATTTACGCTGCGCGTTGCCGGTCAGTTCAGCAAGCACCAGATCGCCTGCCTTCGCCTCACCTATGTCGCCAATTTGCGTGTCGAACCGAGCTTTCTTGTCGACGGATTTCAGGAAGAACCGTCCATTTTCGCCGCCTTCCACCACGCCCAATATCTGCTCGCTGCCCTTGGCGAGCTTTTTCATCACATGCGCAACCCACCCATTGCCGCGCTCCTCGGTGCGCGCCAATATCCGGTCGCCAATGGTCAGAGCGCCGCGCTTTCCTTCGATAACGCGGATTTTGGGGATGGGGATGCCCTCGGCTTCCCATCGTTCGGGCACAGCGACAGGCTGATTGCCGTCGATACCGACAATTTTGAGAACTGTTACCTTGGGAACGCCGCCCATCTTGTGAAAAGCGCGCCCGGGAGCCATGTCCACCAGCCCCTCATCGGTCATGCCCTTGAGCAAAGCCTTCAGCGCAATCTTCTCATTCCCGCGCAACCCAAATTCACGCGCAATCTCGCGCTTACCCGCAGGCTCAGAACTCTCCTGAATGAACGCCAGAATTTGCTGGCGTGATGGCATGCCTTCATGTTTCGTGGACTTGGTCAAATCGGATACTCCGAAATATGGTTCACGCAGAGGCGCAGAGTGCGCCGAGTTTTCGGACTATTTCAGCGTGATATGCTCTCGGCGTTCTCTGCGCCTCTGCGTAAAAACAATCAATAGGTCCGGCCTATCAATATCCGTTCAACCGCCGCTTCTCCTGTAAAGAAGCAGTTGCCGTCTGCAGGAGCGGCATTTAGCGGGCTGTTGCGCATTGTCAGCTTAAGCGCTTTCAATTGCTCAACGATTTGATCGAGCGCCGCGCCGCTTGGCTTGGCCCATTGTACTTCGACCCATCCGGCAAAGCCAGCCTCGTCGCCCGCAAAATGCGCCGTGATATCGGTAACGTCGCGGCGTATATTAGCTTCCATCCGTTCTTTGGCTTGCGTATAAAGACCTGACTGGATTTCCTCGAGCATCGCGGATGCCGCAGCAACGAATTCATCCCGAGGTGTGAAGGCCGTGGCGAGTTTGCCATCGTCCTTGTAGAGCCGATCGCGGCGCAGCACAGCGGCTTTGCCCTCGCCCATGTCGCGGGGTCCTACTTCGACGATGATCGGCGCGCCTTTTTTGACCCAGGCCCAGCGCTTGTTCGATGCTTTTGACGCCTTGGTATCGAGCAATACGCGCAGCGGTTCGCCGAATGCGCTTTGCTCAAGCAATTCCATCCGCAGGCTACGGCAATATTCCAGAACCGCCTCATCTTCGTCATTGTCACGCAGCATCGGCACAATCACGATCTGGTGCGGCGCGATTTGCGGCGGGCAACGCAAGCCGTCATCATCGCCATGCGTCATGATAACGCCGCCGATCATGCGGGTGGACACGCCCCAGCTGGTGGTATGCGCGAACTGCTGGCTGCCGTCCTTGTCCTGATATTTTATGCCCGATGCTTCAGCAAAGCCGGTGCCGAGATAATGCGAGGTGCCGGCCTGCAACGCCTTGCCATCCTGCATCATCGCCTCGATGCTGTAGGTTGCAACCGCGCCGGGAAAGCGTTCATTCTCCGGCTTTTCGCCCGCAACCACCGGCATCGCCAGCGGACCTTCGGCAAAGGCGCGGTACATTTCTAGCGCGCGCATCGTTTCGGCCATTGCGTCGGATTTGTCGGCATGCGCGGTGTGGCCTTCCTGCCAGAGGAACTCGCTGGTCCGCAAAAACATCCGCGTGCGCATTTCCCACCGCACGACATTCGCCCATTGGTTGACCATGAGCGGCAGATCGCGCCAGCTTTGCACCCAACGGCTCATCGCTGCGCCGATCACGGTTTCTGACGTAGGGCGGACGACCAAAGGCTCTTCCAGTTTGGAATCGGGATCAGGGATAAGCCTGCCTTTGCCGTCACCGATTAGCCGGTGATGCGTGACAACCGCCATTTCCTTGGCAAAGCCTTCAACATGGTCGGCCTCTTTTTCAAAGAACGACAGCGGTATGAACAGCGGGAAATAGCAATTTTCAACGCCCGCCGCTTTGATTTCCGCGTCCATGAGCTTCTGGATGCGTTCCCACATCCCATAGCCCCATGGCCGGATGACCATGCAGCCGCGTACGCCGGACTCTTCGGCCAGATCGGCTTCCGAAATGACGTCCTGATACCAGCCCGCAAAATTTTGCGTACGAGTGACGCTTAAAGCATGTTTTATCAATTTATTATCCGCGAAATCTTATAGTTAATCTGAATTTTATTCGGCCGAAAGCTTGTCGATTTTTGCCTGCAACGCCGCCATCTGATGCTTAAGCTCGTCCAAGCTTTCTTCTTTTTCCGGCTTCTTTCCGGCAAGGTTCGACAAATTGGGCATCAACGCCTCACGCGCCGTCCGCATGAATTCGATATTCTGTTTGGCGATATGACCAAAAGGCCCCGCCGTGATCGCGGTTTCGATGACTTCCTGAACCTGTTTCTGGTTCTTGCGAAAATTGTCCATCGAGCTTTCCAGAAACTGCGGCACCATGCCCTGCATTGAGTTGCCGTACATCGAGATCAACTGTTTCAAAAAGCCAACGGGCAGCATCTGCTGACCATTATTTTCCTCATCCATGATGATCTGGGTCAGGACACCGTGGGTAATATCATCATTCGTCTTCGCATCGAGGACCTTAAAGTCGATCTCTTTCCGGGTGAGATCAGCCAGAAAGTCCAGCGTGATATATTTCGACGACTGCGTATTATAGAGCCGCCGATTGGCATATTTTTTGATGATGATCGGGCCATCACCATTTTTGCTGGCTGCGCGTGCCATGAACCGTGTTCCTTTCGGGGTAATTGTCGCGCAGTTAGCACCAGAATATCATGCACTGCAACATGGATGGGCGAAACATGGCTGAAATCGCCCGAATCAAGCCCAGGGTTTTTAGAGCAGTTGGTCGGAATGGCCAGTAACCTTAGCAGACGTAATGTGTAACAATCCTTTGCAAAAGAGAATCCGCGCCTGAAAGTATGGATACCGGTACAATTTGCTTTATCATAAGATATAGCCATAAATATGACTAGCAACGTAATTTTATTACTCCGCATGGCTTGAGAAGTATTTATAAATTCCGAAATCAGGCCTGTGGAGGCTTATTAGCGGTGTTGCATTGGAGCAACAAAGTAGCGAAAATCCAAAAAAACCGACCTTCCCACTTGCGCTTCAAAAATCCGTACGCTTTACCGGTACATTAATTCCAAATGAACAACTTGAAGCTGGGGAGCTCCATAATATGAAGAAGTCACGTTTGATGATTGCTGGGTCCGCAATTAGCCTAGCCCTCTTTTCTGCTATGCCGTCATATGCTCAGGAAGCTTCCGATGAAGCTGCTGCAGCGCAGGAAGAAGATGAAGAAGATGAAGCGGGTCAGCCAATTCTCGTGACAGGTTCGCGGATCCGTCTGCCCAACCTTGAATCAATCGAGCCAACAACGACCCTTGATAACCGTCAGCTACGTGAGCGTAATTTTACCAATGTCGCCGACGCTTTGAATGAGCTACCGGGTATTCGCGGCAGCGTGACGCCCCAAGGCGCGCAAGGTTTCGGTCAAGGCGTTAATTTCGTCAACAGTTACGGGTTGGGGTCCAACCGTACGTTGACGCTGATCAACGGTCGCCGGTTCGTAAGTTCGAACGTTGCAACGATTTTCGCGAATGCGGGCGCTGGTACGCAGGTCGACCTTAATACGCAGCCCAGCATATTAACTGACAAGATTGATACATTGAGCGTTGGTGGCGCGCCAATCTACGGCTCCGACGCGATTTCGGGCGTAGTGAATATCTTCCAGCGCACGCGTTTCGATGGCGCCGAATTACTATTTCAAACGGGAATTACGTCCCGCGGGGACAGCGCTAACTACAATTTCTCCGGCATCGTCGGTAAGGATATGATGGATGGCCGCCTGAACATTACCCTCGCATTTTCTCACGATGAACTTGACGGCCTTGAATTCAATGATCGTGAATTTCTCCGCCGCCGTATCGGCGGTGCAACCAACCCTTCAACCGCACAGAACGCCTCGCTGCGCTTTCCTGGAATTGATACAACCAATGATGGTCGTCTGAACTCAGGCATCGGTTTCAACAACAGCACGACCGACGGCTTTCCAGGCGTCGTTTTGGTGCGCGGCGTAAACATTCCGTTTCTGACACGTGGCGGCTTGATTACCGGTACAAATCTTGCTGGCGCAGGTACCAACCCGCTCAATCCGGCAGTGCCTTTCGGCGTTCGTACCGCGAACGGGTTACAGTTTGATCCAAGCGGTAACCTCGTCCCCTTCAACCAGGGTATCGTGTACCCTGGCACATCAGGTTCTGGCGGCGATGGCTTCGTTTTCTCCGACTTTACGCAGATTACGTCCGACCTTAACCGCACCAGTGCCAACGCTTTCGTTACTTTTGATGTCACTCCAGATGTTGAACTGTTTTTTGAAGGAAGCTATTTTGAGTCGCGCGCCGACGAACTGACACAGCAACCAACTTTCAACAGTTCGTTGTTCGGTGGTCTTAGCGGGCAGTTGACCTTTTCTGTCGACAACCCATTTTTGACGGCACAGGCTCGAAATGCGCTGGTGTCACGCGGCGTCACGACATTCAACGTGTCACGCGCATCTGACGACTATGCAGATCTGACTGGCTTTAACAAAACCCGTCTGTACAACATGGTTGGTGGTTTGAAGGCCGACATCAATGTTTTTGGCGGAACGCTCAATTTCGAAACCTACGCGAGCCACGGGAATACGCGAAGCCGCGACTTTGGTCAGGATCTGAACGCTCAGAATTTCATCAATGCTGTCAACGTCACGACCGTCGGTGGTCAAATCGTCTGCACAACAGCGCAGACACGTATTGGTGGCTTTGCTGCTCCCGGCGGAACCCCAATTGCGGACCCTAACTGCGTACCTTTGAACGTATTCGGTGACGGCAACGCCTCACAGGCTGCCAAAGATTACATCATCGAGGATTTTGTGACCGTCAGCGAGCAGGAACAGACTGTATTTAACGCCAATATCGGCGGCGCCTTGTTTGACTTATGGGCTGGACCAATCGGTTTTAACGTGGGTTATGAACATCGCGAGGAATCCGCTAGCTTCACGCCAAGTGATTTCCAACAAGCAGGGCGCGGCCGGTCGGTTGCAATTACCGCCTTGTCGGGCAAGTACAATCTGGATGAAGTTTTTGGCGAAATTACCATTCCTTTGGTAATTGACGAAAATAACGTCCCGTTCATCCACAACGCTACATTGACGGGTCGTGGCCGTTATTCGGACAACACCGTCAATGGCGGGTTCTTCTCTTACATGATTGGCGGAACAATTGCGCCGATCCCTGACGTTGAGTTCCGCGGTAACTTCACGCGTTCATTCCGTTCGCCTGCAATCACCGAACTGTTTCTGCCACAGGTCAATACATTCGCGTTCGTTCCTGACTTGTGCCAGCCATCGGCTCGCAATGCCGGCCCCGCACCTGCAGTTCGTGCAGCCAACTGCGCGGCATTCATTGCAGCATTCCCTGGTACCAATTTCAATCTGCCTGATCCGGCATCGACGGCAAGCGTTCCGGCACGTTCGGGCGGCAACCCCCTTCTGGATAACGAGGAAGCTGACAGCTATAGCTTTGGCGTGATCGTACGCCCAAGCTTCATTCCGCGTTTGTCGATCACCGCTGATTACATCAACATCACGCTGAATAAGCCGATATCTAACCTGACTGTTGCACAAATTGCTTCGGCATGTTTCGACAACACCGACTTTAACGCATCGGATCCCTCCAACGGCAACAGTTTCTGCCAGCAGATCAACTATGGCCCGGACGGACGTGTGCAAGGGGATTCGCAGAATCCTGCGGTAACCAGCGGCTTTGTCAACGGCAACCAAATCAAGTTTAGCGGCATTCAGGGGACCATTGGCTACGACTTTCCGTTGCTGAACGGAACGTTCACTGTCGGCGGAGATATGCTCTACGTTCGTCGTCGTCTGGTTGACATTACCGGTGTTGCTCCAAGCCGCTCTGATGGAATAATCGGCGATCCAGAGTTCTCCGGTCAGGTTCGCCTCCGCTGGTCGAATGAAGATTTCGGCGCAACCACGACGATAACCTACACTGGCGAACAGCTGTTTAGCCGCCTTAACCGTGCAACAGGGGTTGCCGGGTCGGGACCGGATGCTCGCGAAATTGATAAGCTGAACGATTATGTTGTCGTCAGCGGGGGTGTGTTCTTCGACGCAACCGACGATTTCCGTCTAACGCTCTCGGTTACCAACATGTTTGACCGGAAGGGACAGAACTATTTCGGCGAAATCATCCCTGCCAGCTTCAACGACCTCATCGGTCGTCGCTTCCAGATAAGTGCTCGCGCGACTTTCTAAATTCTATCGCAACGCACAAAAAAAGGGCGCCTCTCGGGGCGCCCTTTTTGTTTGTGTGTCAAAGCAGTATTATATCCAAATGCGTTCGGAACGCTGGCCGAGCGTCGTGACCAGCTCATATTGCGATAATCCTGATTGCGTAGATAGTCGCGGCAAATCATATGGCAGGGTAACCCAGTCGCCTTCGGACAGCGAGGTACATCCCGACGCATCGATCGTGATAAGGTCCATCGAAATCCGTCCAATGACGGGCAACGCTATATCACCCGCATAGACCATTCCAGATCCTGCAAAACTGCGAAGGTAACCGTCGGCATATCCCATAGCCGCGGTCGCAACTCGTGTTGGAGCCTCGCAAATATGCGTGGCGCCGTACCCTACCGGGTCACCCGGCTTCAGGTGGCGCACCTGCAAAATGCGTGCGGCAGCGCTCACAACCGGCGATAAACCGACTGCCATTTCTGTCCGCTCGATACCCCCGTACAGGCCAATGCCTGGCCTTGTCAGATCGAAGTGGTATTCAGGACCAAGCATGACACCCGCGCTGTTGGCGAGGCTTCGCCGCTTTGCGTAAATTTCGCCTGCAAGCTGGCCGAACAGGTTCAGCTGATGGCTGTTCTGGTGACAATCCTCGTCCGCCGATGCCAGATGCGACAGCAGCATGTCGAGCTCGAGACTTGCGAACAGATCGCTTGAAATCTGTTCGGGGCCAACGCCCAGCCGGTTGATGCCGGTGTCGATCATCACGTGGCATTTGCCACCTCCCGACGCCTTCCACATCGCAATCTGGTTCGGCGTGTTAAGCACTGGAATCGCGCCAAGTTGCTGAATCAATGGAACATCGGCAGGCTGGATACCATTGAGTACCGAAATCCATTCCGGCGGGACCAGATCGGCTAATGCCGCTGCTTCTCCCCAATGCGCGACAAAAAAGTCCCTGCACCCGGCATCGCGCAACCTGGTAACTACCTCGCGCGCGCCCAGACCATAGCCATCGGCCTTAACCGCTGCGCCGCATGCAGCCTTGCCCTGCCGTTGCAAAAACCGCCAATTGGCGACAAGCGCATCACCGTCGAGATGCAATCGAAGTGGCGGTTCGAATTCAATCATCGCCGCCTTTTGCCAGCGCAGACCAGCCTGTCAATCCAGCTCGGTCTGCCCCGATGTCTCAGGCAGCCAAATCAGCGCAACAATGAAGGCCATGGCAGTCACGCCAACAGTATACCAAAGCCCCGAAAAAGGCTGCCCTGTCTGGGCGACGATATATTGCGAAATGTACGGCAAAAATCCGCCAAAATAGCCAGTGCCGATATGATAGGGTATCGACATCGAGGTGTAACGGATCTTGGCTGGGAACAGCTCGACGAGTATCGCGGCGACCTGGCCGTAGGTCATGCCGGACAACGCGACCATCAGGAACACCGCCAGAATGATTTTCCAAGGTTGGCGCTGCGCCGGGTCGGATTTGTCTGGATAACCCGCCGCCTCCAGGGCAGCTACATAGGCCTTTTCATCAAAGCCCAGTACCCGCGCATCGCCAACTGCCAGGGTCACGGTGACGCTGTCCTGTTTGCTGTACGCGATGCCGCGTTTGCTGAGGAAATTGAGTGCCTTTGCGCAGTCGCTTTCATGCACGCGGTTCAATGCGTTGAAATCACATTTTGGCAGCGACAACGTAACGGGATTGGCGGCCGTAGCTTTGGATAATGCCGGATTAGCGGCGTCGGCCATCATCCAGAATATCGGGAATACACCCACAATCGCCAGCGCATAGCCGAGCAGCAATAACCTTTTGCGTCCCCATTTGTCAGACAGCCAACCGCAGGCTACGTAGGTCGGGGCAGCCAATGCAGCGCCGACTGCCATATAGAGCAGCGCATCGGTTTCAGGCACGCGCGCGGTCCCGGTGAGGAAATAAAGCGTTCCGAACTGCGAGGTGTAATAAATCACGGTCAAACCGGCGGCCACGCCGAACATCGCGACGAAAATCCGCTTTATGTTGCCTGGATATTTGAAACTGTCGACGAACGGGTTTTTCGATGTTGTACCCGCCTCCTTCATTGCTTTGAACACCGGGCTTTCCGCAAGCTTCAGTCGCATATAAAGCGATATCGCCAGCAACAGGATCGACATTAAGAACGGGATGCGCCAGCCCCATGCCTCGAATGCCTCGGTGCTCATCGACCAGCGTGACACCAGTACCACACTAACTGCCAGCAGGAATCCGCCTGCGACCGACGCCTGTATCCAGCTGGTATATTGGCCGCGTTTTCCATTAGGTGCGTGTTCGGCAACATAAATCGCCGCTCCGCCATATTCGCCGCCCAACGCGAGCCCCTGAAGACAGCGCAGCAGCAACAACAATCCTGCCGCCCACACGCCTGCTGTCGCAAAAGTTGGCAACATGCCGATGGCTGCCGTCGCAAGTCCCATCAGCGTTATTGTGACAAGAAACGTATATTTGCGACCAATCTTGTCGCCGAAATATCCAAACAGGATAGCGCCGAACGGCCTGACCGCAAAACCCGCGCCAAAAATGGCCAGCGATGCGAGTGTTGCTGCTGTGGCGTTATCCGCAGGAAAAAACAGTTTGCCGATTAATGCCGCCAATATGCCGTAGACAAAGAAATCATACCATTCGAACACCGTGCCAAGCGACGAGGCAGTAATGACCAGGCGGTCGCGTTGTGGATCAAGTGTGACTTCGGTTGCGGCAGCGCTGGCCATTATTTCCCCCTCAAAACTCCACTGTCTGTCTTATCGCCAATGCCGTTACGTTCAAGCCGCTTGTTGCGCTTATCCACAACCGGACTTAGCTTGCATACGAGGAGAACCGAATGACGCAGTTTATCGACCCGACGATTATCTGAGAAGGTCATGACGCCGGGCGCATTCAACCTTGATTACCAGATTGCAAAGCCAACCAACCTTGCGGCGCTGCCTGCGTTTGGATTTAAGCTCAGTTGTTTTCCTGTGAAAATCGGACGAGCCAGCGCCGGATGGATCCGTGCCGTTGGTCGGGTAAGATCAGTTATGCTTGGCTAACATCCAGAGCGTCCAGCCGCTGAGCGCCGCCAGCGTCAGCCAAGTGGCGATCACGCCAATGCTGCGCGGCAATGGCGGCTTCGTGCTCATCGGTGCATATAAACCAATGATATGCGCCACGCGGCCTGCGAGGAACAGTGCGCCGATGCTCATCAGCAAAACGTGATTGGCTCTGCTCATTTCGAGAAATGCCAAAAGCAAAATTACAATCGGCGCGTGTTCGGCCAAGTTTCCATGACTCCGTGCCGCGCTGATCAATTTTGGATCGTCATTATGACCAAATGGTGCCTTTGCCCGCATCCGGTGACGGACGGTGTCGATTGCGGTGATCAGCAGCATGATTGCACAGATGGCTGCGACAAATGCGGTTACGGGTAATGTCACAATGAATTCCTCCCCACTAGAACGATTTACACAGCCTGTCAGATTAGGTCGTCACGCTCAAGCGAAACGGCGCGTAGATCAATCCATGCCGCAAAACACTCCCCCGGTGCAATCATCGGCATGTCGCCATCGGCCCGGTTCAGGGCATTGATGAGATGAGGCACCGGCTCGAAGCAAAAAAAGCTGCTCGCAACCGGCGTGTAAAGAACTGCGTGGGGAAGCGACGATGTCATTTCAAGGGCGCGACCACGCCCTTCCCACTCTATGCGCGCCCTGCCGTCCCATCCGCCGTAAATGTTGTCGATAAGGCAGTCGCCGACGCTGCGCGGGTTTGAAAAATCAACTTCGAGCGGTGGTGTTTCTGGATTGCCGGGTAGGCCGTCGGCTTGCGTTGGGTAAAATGATTTGGCCGAAAACTGAAGATGTGCGCCGTCGGAGTCAAATTGCGGATGATGCCCGAATGCCAAAGGGACTGTTTCCGAATCGGTGTTGGTTGCGGATAGCGTCAACGTCAGGCTGTCTTGGGTGATCCGGAATGTTTGTTCAGCTCGAAATGGCCAAGGCCAATGCTCGCCGGCGGAGAAATCGAGAAGCAGCGTTATCCGATCGGTCAGATGCTCCTTCACCTTCCAGCGCTCCAGCCAGCCGATGCCATGATTGGCATGCGGATAACCCGTTGGATGCGAAGGTAGTCGGTAGATCCTGCCCCCGAGTTCAAACCGGCCATTCGCGATCCGGTTGGAATAAGGTAGCAACGGGAAGGATGCCGTGCCTGTCACATCGCCTGCCCCCAATGCTTCGGGCGAGGAGGTCATCAGCATCGACTGTCCATCGACAGTCCAGCTTGCGATGCTGCCACCCAGAGATGGATATATCCCACAAATGCTATCGCCAGCTTCTATGGTCAGCGTACCCGGCATCCGCGTCGGTGCCCTATTCCATCTCCAGGATTACCGCGTCGACGGCGAGGCTGTCCCCTGCCCCTGCATTCACGGCTTTAACAATGCCCGATTTTTCGGCGCGGAGGATGTTTTCCATCTTCATCGCTTCCACAACTGCGAGCGGTTGACCTGCCTCGATCGTATCGCCGACACCCACGTGCAACGTCGTGAGTAGACCGGGCATCGGGCAGATCAGGAATTTGGAGAGGTCAGGCGGGATTTTTTCTATCATGTGACCGGCCAGATGTGCGATGTGGCCGGGTAGGACTCGGGCGGTGTGGCTCGCGCCGCGCGTGGTGAGCTTGAAGCCCATGCGGGTTCGCATATTTTTGACGGCGAATTCCTCGTCGCCAATTTCAGCTTCGATCAGGCGGTCGCCGGGGTCATATTCCATCGACAGGTCAAATGGCTCGCCATCGACGTGCATATCGCCATCTATCATTTCAATGTCGTGAACCGTATCGCCGATTGTCACTTGCCAGAGTGATGGTGGTTCTAATTTGTCGCCCAATTGACCGTCGACCTGCCGCGCGCGGTCGGCTTCGGCAGTCGCGACGAACCCGGCGATAGCGGCGAGTGATTTGATGAGTTCCGGCGATGAAGCCGCGCCATGAAAACCGTCGGGATATTCCTCGGCAATGAAGCCGGTGGTCAGTTCGCCCGAACGGAAGCGCGGATGCTGCATGATCGCGCTGACGAAATCGATATTGTGGCCGAGGCCTTCGATTTCGAAACGGTCTAGTGCAGCGATTTGCAAATCGGCGGCTTCGTCGCGGGTCGGCCCCCACGTGATGAGCTTGGCGATCATCGGGTCATAGAACATGGACACTTCGCCGCCATCATAAACGCCGTCGTCGACTCGAATGCCATCGACACCACGGCGGCCGTTTTCGGCGCCATCGTCGGTCCAGCCTTCGACGGGCGGGCGATAGCGCGTCAGCCGTCCTGTGGAGGGCAAGAAGCCGCGATAGGGGTCTTCAGCGTAGACTCGGTTTTCGATGGCCCAACCGTCGATTTTGATATCGTCCTGAGTCATCGCCAACTTCTCACCAGCGGCAACACGGATCATCTGTTCGACCAGATCGATGCCTGTAATGCATTCGGTCACAGGATGTTCGACCTGCAACCGCGTGTTCATTTCGAGGAAGTAGAAGCTCTCGCCGCTGGGGTCCGCGCCCGAGACAATCAGCTCGACCGTGCCTGCCGAATAATAGCCCACCGCGCGCGACAAGGCGACGCATTGCTCGCCCATTGCCTTGCGCATTTTGGGCGTGACGAAGGGCGACGGTGCTTCCTCGACAACCTTTTGATGCCGCCGCTGGATCGAACATTCGCGTTCGTTAAGGTAAAGGATGTTGCCGTGCTGATCGCCCAATATCTGGATTTCGATATGGCGCGGGTTGAGGATGAATTTCTCGATAAACACGCGGTCGTCGCCGAACGAATTCAGCCCTTCCCGTTTCGTGGCTTCAAAGCCTTCGCGCACGTCCTGCTCATTATAGGCAAGCCGCATCCCCTTGCCACCGCCGCCTGCAGACGCCTTCATCATCACCGGATAGCCGATTTCCGCCGAAATTCGAACCGCGTGTTCGGTATCGTCAATCTCGCCAACAAAGCCGGGGACGACATTGACGCCTGCTGCCATCGCCAATTTCTTGGACTCGATCTTGTCCCCCATCGCGGCAATCGCGTTCACCGGCGGACCGATAAAGGCGATGCCCTCTGCGGCGAGCGCCTCGGCAAAGCTGGTGCGCTCGGACAGGAAGCCATAGCCCGGATGCACCGCCTCCGCGCCGGTTTGCTTGCACGCCGCGATGATTTTGTTTGCAATCAGATAAGACTGCGCGGCAGGCGACGGCCCGATATGCACCGCCTCATCCGCCATCGCTACAAAGGGCGCGCGCGCATCGGCATCGGAATAGACCGCAACGGTCGCGATCCCCATGCGGCGCGCGGTCTTAATGATCCGGCAAGCGATTTCGCCACGGTTGGCGATCAGGATTTTTTTGAACATCAGATTGGTTTCCTCGCCAGATAAAGGCCGGCTGCCATAATTGCGATACCAAGCATCCGCTTGGGGGTAAGCGTGCTTTGGATTGAACCAAGCCAGCCGAAATGATCGATTGCTGCGGCAGCAACAATCTGACCCAAAAGGACAAAAAAGATAGCATTCCCTAAGCCTATACGCGGCGCAGCATAGGTTACCGATACACCGTAAAATAGAATGAATATGGCCCCGAACCACACGAATGGAGTGCTAAAGTGAAACGCCTCCCGTTGCGGAAATCCAGTAAGAGCAACCAACAACAACGCTATGACGAGTCCGACTGCAAAGGCCGCCGCTGTCGCCGCAATTGGCCCACCGAGCTGTTTGCCCAAACTTGAGTTGAACGCAGCAAAAATTGGAATTCCGATGCCCGCAACAAACATCATCACGGCAATTGTTAAAAATGATCCGGATTGAGGGCCGTTCACTCCGCTGCCTCCAACGCCTTGCACGCCCTCAACGGCTCATCTGCCTCCATCGGCACCAGCCCAAGCTTCGCCAGCATTGCCGCGTCCTTGTCGTCGCCTGCATTGGCGGCGGTCAGCAGCTTGTCGCCCGTGAAGATGCTGTTTGCACCGGCCATGAAGCACAAGGCTTGCGTCGCTTCGCTCATGCTTTCGCGCCCTGCGCTTAGCCGCACCATGCTCATCGGCATGGTAATCCGCGCCACGGCAATTGTGCGGACGAATTCGATATCGTCGATCTTTGCAAGCGGCGTGTCGGCGAGCATGTCGCCCAGCACAGTGCCCTTTACCGGCACCAGCGCGTTGACCGGCACGCTTTCGGGGTGGGCCGGCAAGGTCGCCAGCGTGTGGATGAAGCCCACCCGGTCGGCGCGCGTTTCGCCCATGCCGACGATGCCGCCGCTGCATACATTGATACCAGCACGGCGCACCTCGGTCAGCGTATCGAGCCGGTCCGCCATCGTCCGCGTGGTGATGATCTCGTTATAACGCTCGGGCGAGGTGTCGATATTGTGGTTATAATAATCGAGCCCCGCCTCGGCCAGCATATCGGCTTGGATTGGAGTCAGCATCCCCAAGGTCATGCAGGTTTCCATACCCATCTGGCGCACACCACGCACAATCTCAACAATCGCTGGCATGTCGCGGTCCTTGGGGTTGCGCCACGCCGCGCCCATGCAGAAGCGGCGCGAGCCTTGGTCCGCCGCCTGCGCCGCCTTTTGCAAAACCGCCTGCACATCCATCAACTTGGTCGCCTCCACGCCGCTGTCGGCCTTCACCGATTGGCTGCAATAGCCGCAATCCTCGGGGCAACCGCCAGTCTTGATGCTCAGCAAGGTACACAACTGGATTTGCCCTACCGCATGATGTGCACGGTGCACAGTCGCGCCTTGGTACACCAACTCGTCGAACGGCAGGTCGAACAAGTCAGCGATTTCATCGCGGGTCCAGTCGGTGCGGAGCATGTTTATCCTTTTTGTTCTATGCGATAGGACAGCACAAGCTGTCGGTCATTGATCGGTGCGCCGAAATAATAAGTGACGCTGTGCATGTCGCTACCGACCTGCCACTCCCATTTGTTACCCTGTTTGAAAACAAGCCGCATAGGCGTGAGGCCGATTTGGGATTTGATTTCGCGTTCGATGGCGCTGATCACCTTATCCTGTTTGGCATCGAGTTGACCCAGCACGGCATCGAATGCACATTGGGACGGTTCGCCTTTTTGCGCCATGTCGGTGACGGTGGCATATTTGGAACGCCATTCGCGTTGTCCCATGTCGGTGTACCCAAAATCGCTTTTCTTTAGGACATAATCGAGACGTCGGTTGTCGGGATAAGCTGTCAGGCAGACCTTGCCGAATTCGTCCACCGCCCGATCAAGCGCAACGGGTGACATCGTTTCTGCGTCTGCATAGGACAATGAAGGTGCAGTTGCTACAATCGCAAAAGCTGCAATTTTAATGAAATGCATTTGAAATTCTCCTCTCGCCATTATCGTCAGGCGGCGTCCTTGTAACCCAATGCAAAACCAAATTCATGTCGGATTTGGTACTGGTGGCATATTGTGCCCAAGCATCCGCAGCACATCTGCCGCGCACTCGACGATATTGCTGCCGGGGCCATAAATGCCTTGCACACCCGCATCGCGCAAGAATTCATAATCTTGCGGCGGAATAACGCCGCCTGCGATGACTTTGATGTCGCCTCGTCCCGCGTCGCGCAGGCCTTTGATGAGTTCGGGGATGAGCGTTTTGTGCCCCGCAGCAAGCGAGGATGCGCCGACGACATCAACGTTGGATTGAAGCGCGAGAACAACCGTTTCCTCAGGTGTTTGAAACAAGGGTCCTGACACAATTTCAAAACCCATATCGCCAAAGGCCGAGGAGATCACATTGGCTCCACGATCATGCCCGTCCTGCCCCATTTTGGCGACGAGCAATTTGGGTTTGCGGCCCAAACGGCGTTCAACGGCTTGCACGCCTTCGACGACTTGAGCCCAGCGTTTGTCGAACTCATAAGCGCTGCCGTAGATGCCAGAAACCGGCGTGGGCGTGGTGCCATAGCGACCAAATACCGCCTCCATCGCGTCGGATATTTCGCCGAGCGAGGCGCGCGCGCGCGCGGCGACAACGGCAAGGGCCAATACGTTATCACCCGATTTCGCACCCTCGGTCAGCGCCACCAACGCCGCCTGACAAGCCCCCTCGTCGCGTGACGCTCGCATCTTCGCCAACCGCGTAATCTGGCCCTGCCGGACCATGTCGTTGTCGACTTCGAGCGTTTCCAGATGATCTTCGGTTGCCAGCTTGTATTTGTTGACGCCAACGATGACATCCTCACCCTTGTCCACCCGCGCCTGACGCGCGGCAGCGGCTTCTTCGATCAGGCGTTTGGGCATGCCCGATGCGACCGCCTTGGTCATGCCGCCGAGTTCGTCGACTTCGCCGATGATCTTCCACGCCTGATCGACCAGTTCGGCGGTCAAGGCCTCGACATAATAGCTGCCGCCCAACGGATCGACGACCTTGGTAATGCCGGTTTCTTCGGTCAGGATAATCTGCGTATTGCGCGCAATCCGCGCCGAAAATTCAGTCGGCAGTGCAATCGCTTCATCGAGTGCGTTGGTGTGCAACGACTGCGTTCCGCCCAAGGTCGCGGCCATTGCCTCGATCGTCGTGCGGATGACGTTGTTGTAGGGATCCTGCTCTTGCAACGACACGCCCGACGTCTGGCAATGCGTGCGCAGCATTTTCGAGCGTTCGTCCTTCGCGCCTAGCCCGTCCATCACACGGTGCCACAATGTCCGTGCGGCGCGCAGTTTCGACACCTCCATGAAAAAGTTCATGCCAATGCCGAAGAAGAACGAAAGCCGCCCCGCGAACGCGTCAATGTCCAGCCCGCTTTCCATTGCGCGCTGCACATATTCCTTGCCGTCGGCGATGGTGAAGGCGAGCTCCTGCACCGCCGTCGCGCCTGCCTCGTGCATATGATAGCCCGAGATCGAGATGCTGTTGAACTTCGGCATGTTGGCCGACGTATAGGCGATGATATCCGACACGATCCGCATCGATGGTTCGGGCGGGTAGATATAGGTGTTGCGGACCATGAACTCCTTGAGGATGTCGTTCTGGATGGTGCCGTCGAGTTGGGCCTGCGAAACGCCCTGCTCTTCGCCCGCGACGATGAAGAAGGCAAGGATCGGAATGACCGCGCCATTCATCGTCATGCTGACCGACATCTGGTCGAGCGGGATGCCGTCGAACAGGATTTTCATGTCCTCTACGCTGTCGATTGCTACGCCAGCCTTGCCGACATCGCCGACAACGCGGGCGTGGTCGCTGTCATAGCCGCGATGGGTAGCGAGATCGAACGCGACGCTTAGGCCTTTTTGTCCGGCTGCAAGGTTGCGCCGATAAAAAGCGTTTGATTCCTCGGCGGTCGAAAAGCCTGCATATTGGCGTATGGTCCACGGGCGACCAGCATACATCGACGCGCGCACACCGCGTGTGAAGGGTGCAAAGCCGGGAAGGCCCGGATCGCCAGCATCCGCCACCGTGTAGAGTGGCTTCACGGCGATGCCTTCGGGCGTGTGCCACGTTAGGTCCTTGCCCTTGACCTCTTTATCGGCCGCTTTTTTCCAGTCGTCGTAACTTGTCATTCGATCTTCCTATTTCCCCTCTCTCCTTCAGGGGAGAGGAGCGAGACTTAGCGCCAAAGGCGTTTAGTCGCAGCGGAGAGGGGGCTCCCCTCTCCAAGTCCGGCTAGCCAACAAGTTGGCAAGCCTCCCTATCCTCTCCCCTAAAGGAGAGAGGGGATTTAAGCCCCCTTAAACTCAGCCTTCCGCTTCTGCAAAAAGGCAATGCCGCCCTCCCGCGCGTCCGCGCTTTCGCCTGCAAGTTTCTGCGTCTCCGCCTCGCGGGTTAGCGCGCTGGCATAATCCATTTCGAGCGCAGTCGCGATATTCTGGCGCATCAGTCCCAACGCCAGCGTCGGACCGTTCGCCAGCCTGGTTGCCAACGCCCGTGCCTCGGTCATCAACTCGGCATCCTCTACGCATTTGTAGATCAAACCCCATTCGGCGGCCTGTTCTCCAAAGATTTTTTCGCCGAGCATCATCATCTGCGTAGCCCTAGCCTTGCCGATCAGGCGCGGCAGCATCCAGCTTGCGCCGCCATCGGGGACAAGGCCGATGTTGACGAAGGCTTGCATGAAATAGCCCGACTTACCCGCAATCGCAAAGTCACTGCACAGAGCCAGGCTGCACCCGATACCCGCCGCCGGACCGTTGACTGCGGTGATAATCGGCACGTTCAGTTTCGACAATTTGACCATCGTCGGATTATAGCTTCGGGTCAGCGCACCATAAGGCCCGCTAGCACCCAAGGCCGCCGTCCCGCCGCGCGCCTGCAAATCAGCGCCCGAACAGAATGCCCTACCCTCGCCGGTGATGATCAACGCGCGCGCGCCGACCAGATTGTCGAGCGCGTCGCTAATCTCGTCCGCCATCTGCGGCGGCATCGCGTTCAGCCGCTCGGGGCGGTTGAGGGTGATGGTCGCGATATTGTCCGCAAACTCGAGGCGGATGGTTTCGTAAGTCATATATTCATTCGCTCCAACACCTCTCCCCTTGCGGGAGAGGATACCAAAGCCTTAGCAGCTTGCTGCTTAGGCGACGTTGGTGAGGGGTTTCGACGTTGCAACCCCCTCACCCAGCTACGACTAGCAAACAAGTTTGCAAGTCTGCGCAACCCTCTCCCGCAAGGGGAGAGGGGCTTATCCCTAGTGGCCTTCCGCCACCTCCATAATCTCGGTCAAAACCCCCTGCATATCCTTGGGATGCACAAAGAAAATCAGCGTCCCGTGCGCGCCAATGCGCGGCTCGCCCAGCACGCGTTTGCCCATTGCCTCGAACTCGGCTTTGGCGGCGTGGATGTCGGGCACTTCGTAACAGACATGATGCTGCCCGCCCGCCGGGTTCTTCTCAAGAAACGCAGCGATCGACGCATTTCCCGGCAGCGGCTCGATCAATTCGATCTGCGTTCCACTAAAATCCGATTGCCCTGAGCCTGTCGAAGGGCCCGGAGTGTCGACAAAGCAGACCTTCACCCCCTGATCGTGCAGGTCGAATGGCTCATGAATTTTCGTCGCGCCCATCACGTCGCGGTAAAAGACGATACTGTCCGATATGGAAGGCGTTGCAACGCCGATATGGTTGAGACGGCCTAGTTTCATCGTGGTGCTCCACATTTTTCGCAAACTATTGACGGCGACTTTATCAGATCAATCCCCACCAGCGTGTTGGATAGTGATTTTTCATGCCAAAAGGTGCTCACCCCACATTCTTTACATCTCGCGCTCAGGATTAAGACGGTCAACGCTGTACTGACCACAAGTGCGGTTGCAGCAATGAGCAGTGCGTCCGCAAATACGCTTAGTAGCATGATTAGCCCTACAATCAGAAAGCCAACTCTCAGACTACGAGCGATGGAAATGCTTGGAGAAAATCGTGACATAGCAGGCTTGATCACAACGGAATATTGTCATGCTTCTTCCAAGGGTTTTCCAACGCCTTGTTCCGCAATTTCCTGAGGCCCAACGCAATCCGCTTCCGCGTTGAGTGCGGATAGATTACCTCGTCGATAAAACCCTTGCTCGCCGCAACGAAGGGGTTGGCGAAGCGGTCTTCATATTCCTTCGTTTTCTCGGCGATTTCCTCTGGCCCCAGCCCGCGGAAGATGATTTCTACCGCGCCCTTCGCGCCCATCACCGCGATTTCGGCGGTGGGCCACGCGTAATTGAGGTCGCCGCGCAGATGCTTTGACGCCATCACGTCGTAGGCGCCGCCATAGGCCTTGCGGGTAATGACAGTGATCTTGGGCACGGTCGCCTCGGCATAAGCGAAGAGCAGTTTGGCGCCATGTTTGATGATGCCGCCAAATTCCTGCGCGGTGCCGGGCAGGAAGCCGGGGACGTCGACGAAGGTAATGATCGGAATTTCGAACGCATCGCAGAAACGGACAAAGCGCGCGGCCTTGCGGCTGCTGTTGATATCAAGCACGCCGGCCAGCACCATCGGCTGATTGGCGACGATGCCCACGGTGCGGCCTTCGATGCGGCCAAAGCCGATGATAATGTTTGCCGCGTGCGTCGGCTGCACCTCAAAGAAATCGGCTTCGTCGACCGTTTTGCGGATCAACTCGTGCATATCATAAGGCTGGTTCGCGTTTGGCGGGATCAGCGTGTCGAGGCTTGGTTCCATGCGGTCCCAAGCGTCTTCGGTCGGCCGTTCGGGAACGCCCATCCGGTTATTTTCAGGCAGATAGTCGAAGAAATCGCGGGTCGCGAGCAACGCCTCAATATCATTCTCGAACGCATTGTCCGCCACGCCCGATTTGGTCGTGTGCGAAACCGCGCCGCCCAGTTCTTCCTGAGTCACCACTTCGTTGGTCACGGTCTTGACCACATCGGGGCCGGTGACGAACATATAGCTCGAGTCCTTCACCATGAAGATGAAGTCGGTCATTGCGGGGCTGTATACCGCGCCGCCCGCGCATGGCCCCATGATGAGCGAAATCTGCGGCACTACGCCCGATGCCAGCACGTTACGCTGGAACACCTCGGCATAGCCGCCAAGGCTGGCCACGCCCTCCTGAATGCGCGCGCCGCCGCTGTCGTTGAGGCCGATAACCGGCGCGCCGACCTTCATTGCATTGTCCATAACCTTGCAGATTTTCATCGCGTGGGCTTCGGACAGTGATCCGCCGAACACGGTGAAATCCTGACTGTAGACATAGACCAGACGGCCATTGATCGTGCCGCTGCCGGTGACAACGCCGTCGCCGGGGATTTTCTGGTCGGCCATGCCGAAATCGGTGCAATTATGAGTCACATAGGCGTCGAGTTCTTCGAAGCTGCCCTCGTCGAGCAGTATGTCGAGCCGTTCGCGCGCGGTCAGGCGGCCCTTGGCGTGTTGCGCATCGATCCGCTTCTGCCCGCCACCCAATTTAGACGCCGCGCGGCGCGCTTCCAGTTCAGCGATATTGGCCGACATGTAGGCTCCCCAATTGCAATATTGTTGGCGGAAGCCTTGGCATTGCCCGCCCGCAATTGCAAATTAATCGTACGATTAAATTCGCGGGTGACATGTGATATTGAAAGCTGCCAAATTGCAAAAATGGCGCTATAGGCCCGCTTCATGGAAGACATTCATCCCATCAAGGTCGCCGCATTATATCGTTTCGTGTCGTTCGGCGCGCCTCAGACATTGCAGCCGTTGGTTCAGACGCAATGCGATGCGGGCGGCATTAAGGGCACGATATTGCTCGCGCATGAGGGCATCAACGGCACGGTTGCCGGTGCGCCTGAGGCTATCGATGCGCTTATCCAGTTTTTGCGCGCTCTGCCCGGCTGCTCCGAACTCGATGTCAAATATTCGCACGCCAACGAAATGCCATTCTACCGGATGAAAGTGCGGCTGAAGAAGGAGATCGTGACCTTGGGCATTCCAGGTATCGACCCTAAGCGCGAGGTCGGGACTTATGTGCAACCTGAGGACTGGAACGCTCTGATATCGGACCCCGACACCGTGCTGATCGACACGCGTAATGATTATGAAGTGGCAATCGGCACGTTCGAAGGCGCGGTCGACCCAAAGACCAAATCGTTCAGCGAATTTCCCGAATGGTTCCGCGAACATCGCGAAGAACTGGCAGCCGGCAAAACCAAATTCGCGATGTTCTGCACGGGCGGGATCCGTTGCGAAAAATCGACGGCCTTTTTGAAGGCTGAGGGCATCGACGAGGTCTATCACCTCGAAGGCGGCATTTTGCGATATCTCGAAACCGTGCCTGAAGAGCGGAGCAAATGGCAGGGCGAGTGCTTCGTGTTCGATGAACGCGTATCGGTGAAACACGGCCTCGAACTCGGCGAAATGGAATTATGCCACGCCTGCCGCCGCCCGATTTCGCAAAGCGACAAGGCGTCGGAACATTTCATCGAAGGCGTCGCCTGCCCCGCCTGTTACGCCGAACGCACCGACGAAGACCGCGCCCGTTTTGCCGAGCGGCAGAAACAGATAGCGCTCGCCAAGAAACGCGGCAAGCAGCATATCGGGGTTAATCCCCGCAGTGATGACTGAACCGACACTGCCGTTCGTGCTGAGCTTGTCGAAGCACAGGTTGCCTAAACGTCCTTCGACAGGCTCAGGACGAACGGTAAAGATAGTGTGTGACTGAGCTACCCATCCTCTACAGCTTCCGCCGTTGCCCATATGCCATGCGCGCGCGGATGGCGATCGCGGTGAGTGGTCTCGCGGTTGAATTGCGCGAAGTGGTGTTACGCGACAAACCGCCGGAAATGCTTGAGATATCACCAAAAGGTACAGTCCCCGTGCTGGTTTTGCCGGATGGAGGAGTGATTGATGAGAGCCTCGACATCATGCACTGGGCCTTAGGACAAAGCGACCCTGAAAATTGGCTGGCAGACGTCGATGTGGACCTGATTGCAGCTAATGACGGGCCGTTCAAGAAGGCACTGGACCGCTATAAATATCCTCATCGATATAATCTGACCGACGATGTGGATTCGCGCGACTCGGCACTCGCGTATCTCGGGGTTTTGAATGAGCGGCTTTTGGCGGATGCTTTTTTGGGAAGAGAGACCCGCGCGTTCACGGACATTGCCTTGTTCCCTTTTGTCCGGCAGTTCGCGGCAACCGATCAGGCGTGGTTCGATGCGCTGCCGCTACCCGAGCTTCAGCGCTGGCTGGCAGGACTGCTTCAATCCGACTTGTTTGCGGCTATCATGGCCCGCTACCCACGATGGACGCCAGCAGACACGCCGACGCTCGTTCCCTGATTATTTCAAAAGCACCAGCTCTTCAGCCATACTCGGATGCAGAGCCACGGTATCGTCGAACGCCTGCTTCGTAAGCCCCGCCTTTACCGCGATCGCTGCAGCCTGCAAAATTTCTCCGCTGTCGGGGCCAATCATGTGCAGTCCAATGACCTTCTCATCTGCACCCGCAACGACCATTTTGTAGATCGCCCGCTCGTTGCGATCCGCAAGAACGTTTTTCATCGCACGGAAGTCGCTTTTATAGACTTTCACGTCAGAATGTTTCGCGCGCGCCTCCGCCTCAGTCATACCTACGCTGGCAATCGGCGGATTGCTGAATACGGCGGTCGGGATGCAGTCATAGTTCACAGTACGCGGGTTGTTGCCGAAAACGGTATCGGCAAAAGCGTGGCCTTCGCGGATCGCTACCGGCGTCAATTGCACACGGTTGGTGACGTCGCCGACGGCATAGATGCTTGGGATATTGGTACGGTTGTCATCTCCAACCTTGACTGAACCATCCTTGGCAAGCTCGACGCCCACATCTTCAAGACCCAATGCTTTGCTATGCGGCGTTCGACCGATGGCCCATAAAAGCAGATCGGTTTCGATATCTTCGCCATTTTCGCTTTTAATCAGGAGGCTGCCATCATCCTGCTTCGTAATAGAGTCGAAGCGGTAGTTGAAGCGGATGTCGATACCCTTGTGGCGGCTGATATCAACCAGCCTGTCGACGATTTCGTCGTCATAGCTGCGCAATATGCGGTCGCCATGCGTGACAAGGCTTACATCTACGCCGAGTTCATTGAAAATACCGGCAAATTCGTTTGCAATATAGCCGCCGCCGGCAATCACCGCGCGCCTTGGCAGTTCGGGCAGACTGAACACTTCATTTGAGGTGATGCCATGCCCCGCGCCAGGTATATCGGGCACAGAAGGCCATGCGCCGGTTGCAATCAATATATGCGCGGCAGTGATTTCACGTCCGCTTACAAGTTGAACGGTGTTAGGGCCGTTGACGATGGCGCGCTCGCGAAAAATCTCGACATGGTTATTACCCAGCGTCTGGCCGTACAATCCTTCGAGGCGGTTGACTTCGGCGGCGACATTGTCGCGCAGGACATTCCAGTCGAACGTTGCGCCTTGCGTGTTCCAGCCAAATCGCTGCGCATCGGCCAGATCTTCGGCAAAATGCGAACCATAAACGAGCAGCTTCTTCGGCACGCAGCCGCGAATGACGCAGGTGCCGCCAACGCGATGCTCTTCGGCTACAGCGACGCGGGCACCATGAGAAGCCGCTATTCGCGAAGCGCGCACGCCCCCTGAACCAGCGCCAATGACGAACAAATCATAATCATAATCTGACATGGGAAATTCTTTCTGTTGCGGGCGCGATATGGTTACAGCGCCGCCGCATTGCCAAGTGCAATAATTCGCCTGCGTTATCGAACAAAACGATTGGGATCAAATATCCCCTAATGCCGCCTCAATTAAAGCGGTCGTCGACGGGTCAAATCCGCTTGGTCCATTTTCGCCAATGCTTTTTGCGATTTGCTTGCCAAGCTCAACGCCGAACTGGTCGAACGGATTTATACCCAGCAACACCGCATTCACAAAAGTACGGTGCTCGTAAAAGGCAATCAGTGCGCCAAGTGTTGACGGCGTGACGTCGTCTACCAATATGGTTGTCGAAGGCCGGTTGCCGGCGTAATTCCTTGCGAGGTCATCCGCTTTTTTGCCCGACATCAATGCTGCGCCTTGGGCAAAACAATTGACCAGTAGGGTTTCATGATGCGCTGGGTCGAAATCATGACCCGGTGTTTTGCTGGCGATAAATTCGACGGGAATCAGGTGCGTTCCCTGATGCAGCAGTTGGAACACGGCGTGTTGGGCGTCTGTCCCTACTCCGCCCCATGTAACCGGCGCGCTGTTACGGCCCAGTGGAGTGCCATCGGTTGTCACCGATTTACCGTTTGATTCCATTTCAAGCTGCTGCAAATAATCGGGCAGAAGTCGAAGGCGCTCGTCATAAGCAAACACGGCGCGCGTTACGCAATTTTTGGCTTGAGCGTAATAAAGATCAGAGAACGCAGCGAGAATAGGGGCATTTTGCAACATTGGCGCATTTCGAAAATGCCGGTCCATTGCGGCAGCCCCTTCCAACAGTTCTTCATAAACCGCCCAGCCAAGGCCAAGCGCGACCGGGAAACCAATTGAGCACCAAAGTGAATAACGGCCACCTACAGCTTCATTAAATGGCAGAACACGGCTTTCATCGATTCCCCACTCCACCGCCTTGTCGGGATATGCCGTCAATGCGACAAATTGCGCATATGGATCCGTCACGCCACCGTCGCGCATCCATTCCATCGCGCTTGTCGCATTCAGCAGGGTTTCTGTCGTCGTAAATGTCTTGGACGCGACCGCGACAATAGTTTTGTGCGGGTCCATATCCTTCACCGCCTCGGCCAGCGCAGCCCCGTCGACGTTCGAGACAACCTTCACGTCGTATCCCGCGTCGTCGCGACCCAGCGCATCGACCAAAAGCTTGGGCCCAAGCGCAGATCCACCGATCCCGATATGCAAGATATGCTTGATATCGCCCAGCGCCCCAGCATCAATCGCCTCGACAAGCCCGCGCATCCGTGCCTGAAAACCGCGCGCATTTGCCACAGCTTCGGGGCTTCCATTCCCTCGTTCCGCGCTATGCTCCGCCGCGCGGCCTTCAGTGGGATTAACAACTGCACCTGTAAAAAGCGCCTCTTTCGCTGCCGTCAGGTCGGTGTCCACCGCCATCTGCGTAAAAATGGCGAGCAAATCGTCATTGAGATGTGTTTTGGAAAAATCGAACCGAAAACCGGGGTGCAAAACCGTCAGCTTGGCAACCCGATTGGCATCACCGTCGAACAACGCGCTTAGCGATTTTGCTTCAACATTTTCCAGAGCAGGCCAATTGGCACCAGTCATTTTGCATCCCTTTTCATGGCGTCGCCGCCGTCACTTTAACTCGGCACTGGCCAATAGCCGCCCCAAGCATTAGAAGGCCAGTCAATCCGTCAATCAATGACATTTTTTGCGAGTTTGCGTGACATCAACATCCGAAAAGACCGAAGGTTTCGAAATCCAGACCGCAATCGCCAGTGCTAGCGGAAAAACTTCTTCCGAATGGCGCGAATATGGCAGTTTTCTGCTTAAGCTAGCTTTATTCGTATTCATCCTGCGCAGTTTTATCGTCTCGCCATTCAATATTCCGTCGGAATCAATGCAACCCCGGTTATTGATCGGCGATTACCTGCTCGTTGCGAAATGGCCTTATGGCTATTCGCGCTACAGCCTTCCCTTCTCTTTACCGATGATACCGGGCCGGGTTTTTGCGAGCCAGCCCGAACGGGGAGATGTAGTCGTTTTCAAGGCTCCGCCAAGTTTGAAGGATGACTATATCAAACGGGTAATCGGACTGCCGGGTGATGTTATCCAGATGCGAAGCGGCATCTTGGAGATTAACGGCGTGGCCGTAAAGAAAGAGCGGATCGCCGATTTGGTCATTCCTGTTACGGACAATATGACCGAGGCAGCCGCGCTTGAAGGAACGCCATTTCCCTGTTGGCGACCTGATTTTGAAGAAACGTCGAAAGCTGGTGTTCGTCAGTGTCGCTATCCGCGCTTTACGGAAACGCTACCCAACGGCCGCGAGTATAATATCCTCGACCTTGATAGTGGACTTCCCGGTGATGATACCGAGGCATTCGTCGTTGGCGAGGGCCAGATATTTCTGATGGGCGACAACCGTGACCGCAGCGCCGACAGCCGCTTTCCGGCCGATGGCAAGGCAATCGGCATCGTGCCTCAGGAAAACCTTGTAGGGAAAGCATTGGTTACGGTGTTTTCGACCGATGGTTCTTCGCGCTGGCTGCTGCCTTGGACATGGTTCAGCGCGGCACGTTGGGACCGGATTGGAAAAGGATTTTGACGACCGACGTTCAAGACGCTTGGTTGCATGAGCTGCTACCGAGTGCACCTGCTAACAAAGAAATTTATGTTCGTGCATTAACGCATGGAAGCACGGGAAAGCCTGACTATCAACGCCTCGAATTTCTCGGCGACCGTATTTTGGGGCTCGTGATATCCGACATGCTCTATCACCGCTATTCGGACGAAGCAGAGGGTCGTTTGTCACATCGGCTGAATGCTCTGGTTTCGGGCAGCACTTGCGCTGTCATTGCGCGGGAAATCGGTCTTCCGCCGCATATCAGGCTCGGAAAGCAGGCGCGCGATGATGGCGCCCAGCAAAGCGACAATGTGCTGGGTGACGTCATGGAAGCAATTATCGGCGCGGCTTATTTGGACCATGGTTTGGAGGCTGCACGCAGTCTTATCGAACGTCTATGGGGGCCGCTCATTGAAACCGCAAATGGCGCACCGAAACACCCCAAATCCGAACTGCAGGAATGGTGCGCCGCAAATGGACGCAAAGTTCCTGAATATACCATAACCAAAAAAGAAGGTCCGCCGCACGCCATGCGTTTTGAAATTACAGTCACCGTCAAAGGGTTTGACCCCGTCAGCGCCAGCGCCAACAGCAAGCAGGCAGCGGAAACCGCGGCCGCCCTCGCCTTTTTGGAGGCACACGCATGACCAAAAGATGCGGACATGTTGCAATTATTGGTGCGCCGAATGCGGGTAAATCGACCTTGGTCAACGCAATGGTCGGGCAAAAAGTCGCCATTGTCAGCCCTAAGGCGCAGACAACTCGAACGCGAATGCTGGGCGTAGCGTTGGAAGGCGATACGCAAATCATCCTCGTCGATACGCCAGGTATCTTTGCGGCGCAGCGCAGGCTGGACCGCGCCATGGTCGCGGCGGCTTGGGATGGTGCTGGCGATGCCGATTTGATTGCGCTGATCGTCGATGGCCGCGCCGGCGCCGGGCCAAAAGTTGAAAAAATACTGGAAGGTCTTAAAAATCGGCCCGAGCGTAAATGGTTGGTGCTCAACAAGGTCGATATTGCGGCGAAGGAAAAGCTGCTTTTGCTGACCACGAAACTTGCTGAAATCTGCGAATTCGAGCAGATATACTACATAAGTGCTGCGACTGGCGATGGCCTGACTGAATTCAAGACCGCAATTGCTAATGCCATGCCCGAAGGAGAATGGCACTTCCCCGAAGATCAGGTGTCCGATGCTACCGACCGCCTGATTGCATCGGAAATAACCCGCGAGCAGCTGTATCTGCAACTGCATGAAGAACTGCCTTATGCCAGTGCGGTCGAGACGGAGAAATACAGCGAACGCGAGGATGGGTCACTTGAAATTCACCAGCAAATCCTTGTCGCGCGGCCTACACAGCGCGCCATTGTACTCGGCAAGGGCGGCGCGCGCATCAAGGCGATTGGTGAGGCCGCCCGTTTGGAACTCGCCAAGCTGATGGGTGTGAAGGTGCACCTCTATCTTCATGTAAAAGTGCACGCGAAATGGGACGAAGACCGAAGCATTTACCGCGATATCGGGCTGGAGTGGGTCGAGTAGCCTGCTTACAATAGGGCTCTCGTCATCCTGAACTCATTTCAGGATGACGAAATCACTCGAATTTTAAGCTTTCGCTTTTGCCTTGGGCTTTGCTGCCGCCTTCTTCTTGGGTGACGCTTTTTTCTTTGGTGCGGCTTTCTTCTTGCCCTTGGGCGGCATTGCTGCGCGGGCGTCGATGAGTTGCGCGGCTTCCTCTAGCGTCAATTCATCCGGCGCAATCGACTTCGGCAACGTCGCATTGGTTGTACCGTCAGTGACATAGGGACCAAACCGCCCCTCCATCAATTTGATCTCAGCTTCCGTGCGCGGATGTTTGCCGAGTTCCTTGAGCGGTGCGCGCGCCGCGCCGCGGCCACGGCCTGGGTTCGCCAAGGCTTCGGCGAGCTTGACCACCGCGCTGTTCATGCCCGTTTCGAATACTTCGAGTGTAGACTGAAGCCGCGCATATTTGCCTGCATGCGCTAGATACGGCCCATAGCGACCAATACTTGCGGTAACGGGCTCACCGCTTTCGGGGTGTGTACCGACAGTTCTTGGCAAAGACAGTAGCTTCACCGCCCATTCGAGGCCCAAATCCTCCGCCGGAATGTCCTTTGGTAGCGATGCACGCTTGGCTTCCTTGCCCTCACCCATTTCGAAATAGGGTCCGAAGCGTCCGGATTTCCGGCTGACTTCTAGCCCGGTTTCGGGATGTGCGCCCAAGACTTCCGGGCCAGTATCCTCGCCATTTTCACCGCCGGGTTGCGCGAATTTGCGGGTATATTTGCAATCGGGATAGTTTGAGCAAGCCACGAACGCCCCGAATTTGCCACCGCGCAACGCGAGCCTGCCATTGCCGCATTTCGGGCAAAGGCGCGGGTCGGTGCCATCTTCGCGTTCCGGGAACAGATAAGGCGAAAGGAATATGTCGAGTTCTGCGGTAACTTCAGACGGCTTTTGCTCCATAACCTCGGCGGTCTTTGGCTTGAAGTCGCGCCAGAAGGTTTCGAGAAATGCCTGCCAATCGGCGCGACCACCGCTGATCTCGTCAAGCTGGTCCTCAAGGCCGGCAGTGTAATCATAGGCAACGTAACGTTCGAAAAATCTTTCGAGAAATGCTGTAAGGAGGCGTCCTGATTCCTCTGCAAAGAAACGGTTTTTTTCGACCCGAACATATGCCCGGTCCTTCAGAACCTGAATTGTGGAGGCGTAGGTTGATGGCCGGCCAATGCCTAGCTCCTCGAGCCGTTTAACGAGGGTGGCTTCCGAAAAACGCGGCGGTGGCTGAGTGAAGTGCTGCGTCTTTTCAACGGTATGCTTAGCTGGTGTGTTGCCAGCGACCATCGGCGGAAGGATCGCGCCGTCCTCGCTTTCGTTATCGTCCAAGCCTTCTTCGTAAACCGCCAGAAATCCGGGAAATTTCATCACCTGCCCGGTTGCACGCAAGCCGGTCTGGCCAGTGCCGTCAAGCATATCGACCGTGGTCCGCTCCATTCGTGCCGAGGCCATCTGGCTCGCCATCGCGCGCTTGTAGATCAGGTCATAAAGGCGGCCATGATCGCCGGACCCGGCCTTGTCCTTGGAGAAATCGGTTGGGCGGATCGCCTCATGTGCTTCCTGCGCGTTTTTCGCCTTGGTTTGGTAAACGCGCGGCTTTTCAGGTAAGTAGCCGCTGTCAAAACGATCGGCGATGGTCTTGCGTGCTGCCGAAATCGCGCTGTGGTCCATTTGCACGCCGTCGGTCCGCATATAGGTAATCGCGCCATCCTCATAGAGCCCCTGCGCAACGCGCATGGTGTGGCTTGCCGAGAAACCGAGCTTGCGCGCGGCTTCCTGCTGCAATGTCGAGGTGGTGAACGGCGGCTGCGGATTGCGCGTCACCGGCTTTGTTTCGACACTTTCGACGCTGAAATTGCCGGTTTCGACCGCTAGCCGAGCGGTTTCCGCATCGGCTTCGGTCTTCAAGTCCATCTTGTCGAGCTTTTTGCCCGAGTGCAGGGTTAGGCGTGCATCGAATTTCTGGCCCTTATGCTCCATATTGGCCTTAACCGACCAATATTCCTGCGCGCGGAATGCCTCGATTTCCCGTTCGCGCTCGACGATCAGGCGCAGCGCCACAGATTGCACGCGACCCGCCGATTTCGCTCCGGGCAATTTGCGCCAGAGTACCGGCGACAGCGTGAAGCCTACCAGATAATCTAGCGCACGACGCGCACGGTAGGCGTCAATCAAATCCTCATCGAGCGCACGTGGATGTGCCATCGCTTCGGTCACAGCCTGCTTGGTGATGGCATTAAACGTCACGCGCCCGACATTTTTGGGCAGCGCTTTCTTGTTCGCGAGCACTTCCTGCACGTGCCAGCTGATCGCCTCGCCTTCCCGGTCAGGGTCGGTCGCGAGGATCAGTCCGTCGGCCTTCTTTGCCTCGTCGGTGATTGCCTTCAGCTGTTTTGCCTTGTCGGCGTAATTATCCCACAGCATCGAGAAACCGTTTTCTGGATCAACCGAGCCATCTTTTGGCGGCAAGTCGCGGATGTGGCCGTAGGATGCCAGCACCTTGTAACCAGGCCCCAGATATTTCTCGATTGTCTTGGCTTTTGCAGGTGATTCAACGATGACTAATTGCATGATAATATAAGCTTTTCTAAAATCTCTCGCGTACGCGTATAGGCTGATGGGGTTAAAGGGGTGTCGTCAAGACCAAAAATTCAGGCCGCCAAACGAACCTTGCCGCCCGCCCCGCGCTCCAATTTACCTGCCAGCTCGATTTCGAGTAGCACCATTTGGACTACCGACTGGCTGCTGCCCGATTGACGTACCAGCTCATCGACGGAAACATAGGTCATTCCCATCAGGTCGATGACTGCTTTCCGGTCGGCACCATCGCCGTCGCCGGCAAACGCCGCAACGGGTGGTTGTGCTCGACGGGGTTTCATCCGGAAATCGAGCGGGGTGACGAGTTCGGCGATTTCGGCGGCATTTTGAACCAAAGTCGCGCCCTCGCGTATCAACTGGTTACACCCGTGCGAGCGCGGATCAAGCGGCGAACCTGGAACCGCCATGACTTCCCTGCCCGCCTCTGCCGCCAATCTCGCGGTTATCAAAGAGCCGGACTTGGGGGCGGCTTCGACAACGACCGTTCCCATCGCCAGTCCGGCGATTATGCGGTTGCGATATGGAAAATGGCGTGCGCGGGGTTCAGTGCTGGGCGGCTGTTCGGCAATCAGCAGACCGCGTTCGGCGATAGCATGCTGCAAATCACGGTTTTCGGGCGGGTACACGACATCGATTCCGCCCGCGATAACTGCCACGGTACCGCTGTCGATTGATCCAGCATGCGCGGCGGTGTCTATTCCGCGTGCTAGCCCCGAGATGACAGTGAAATCGTTCTGGCCAAGCTCGTATGCCAGTTGTCGCGCAAATCGGCATGCCCCTGCCGACGCGTTGCGCGCGCCGACCATCGCTATGCTGGATCGCGACAGAAAACCCAGATCGCCCTTGAACGTCATCACCGGCGGTGCGTTGTCGATATGGGCAAGTAGCTCCGGATAATCTGCGTCATCCAGAAACAGATATCGCGCGCCAGCAGCCGCTACGGACTTCATTTCCTGCTCGATCAGGCGAGGGTCCGCAACGACCGCCGACTTTCCGCCACCGCGCCTCGCGAGGTCGGGCAAGGCAACCAAAGCCGCCCCTGCCGAACCGAAACGCAGGATTAACTGCCTGTAACTGACCGGCCCGATGTTAGCCGAACGAATGAGGCGCAGCTTATCGAACTGATCTTGGCCACCTCCCATTTTTTCGTTCAGCTTTTGCTTTGGCCGATGCGGGGCTCGGTTCCGTTGATTAAATTTTCGATATTCGTCCGATGCTTCCAGAAAATGATCAGCGAGCACGCAACCAGCATCGCAACCAGATCATATCGGCCGAAATATGCAGCTGCCAGCGGTGTGACCAACGCAGCGAGCAAGCCAGCGACCGATGAAATCCGGAAAATCAGCAATCCGCCAATCCACGTCACGGCATAGATGACGCCCCCCTGCCACAGCAGTCCGAACATGATCCCGGCATAAGTTGCAACGCCCTTGCCGCCCTTGAAGTTAAGCCAGACAGGATAAAGATGTCCGAAAAATGCCCCCGCAGCGGCAATTGCTTCGCTGCCCGCAAAATACCGCTGCGCCAACCAAACGGCAGCAAAACCTTTGAGCAAATCCAGCAAGAGCGTCAGCGCCGCCAATCCCTTTCGCCCAGTGCGCAACACATTTGTTGCACCGATATTGCCAGAACCGATGCTGCGAATATCGCCGCCGCCGCTGAATTTGGTCAACAACAGGCCAAAGGGAATCGAGCCAAGCAAGTAACCCAGTACCAGCGCCGATATTGTTTCCATCCAAAAATCAGTCACCAGCCGAATCCTCTAAATATCTGTATTGCGTAGCTGTTTTGTTCTTCTTGCTCAAGGGTACATGGCTTGCCTTGTACGAACCTGAAAGATAACAGCGCGTCATGTCATCGCCGTCCCCCGAAGCTCCGTTGCTATTTTTCGATTCAGGGATCGGCGGCCTGTCGGTTTTGCGCGCCGTGCGCGAAAAGCTCCCCAACGCGCCAATTGTTTATGCAGCAGATTATGCCGGCCTGCCCTACGGCACCAAAAGCGAGGCTGAGATTGCTGCACGAGTGCCTGCGCTGCTTGGCCGCCTCGTTGAGCGTTACCGTCCGAGGCTCGTAACGATCGCCTGCAACACCGCCTGCACGATCGCACTTGGCCATGTCCGTGCGGCGCTTGATGTGCCGGTGGTGGGCACGGTCCCAGCGATCAAGCCCGCGGCAGAGGCGACGCGCACCGGCGTTATCGGGTTGCTTGGGACGGCTGCAACCATCCGCCAGCCCTATGTCGACCGGTTGCAGAGCGACCATGCAGCGGGAATGACGCTGCTGCGCCACGCCGCGCCTGAGCTGGTTCACGCCGCAGAGGCCAAGCTGCGCGGCGAAATCGTTGATCCGCAAATTTACGGTGATGCGTTGCGTGGCCTAACCAATCATCCTGAAAGTGACAGGTTGGATGTTGTCGCTCTGGGATGCACGCATTTCCCGCTCGTCGTGGACGAGCTTACCGCCGTTTCGCCTAAAATGCGGTTTGTTGATGGTGCTGCTGGTATAGCACGACGGATTGCTCATTTGACACAAGGCCAACCTTGGCTCGGCAAGCCGCCAGAAGGCATTTTCGTCACAACTGGAGACGTCGCTGATGTCGAAAGCCTTCGCCCGGCGCTTGCAGAACATGGTTTGACACAGATCAAATCACTCTGAACGAAAATATCGCATTGGACTCGGGCGAACGGCGCTTGTTGCAAGTCGTTCGCGCTGGATTTTTCCTTTTCCGGCGATTACAGGCGACGAAATGCTGCAGATGCAGCGCTAGACCGGGGTTAGAATTCCGTGAATTACGATGCAGTTTTCGACAAAGCGATTGACCGGCTTCACGCCGAGGGTCGATACCGTGTGTTCATCGACATTTTGCGAAACAAAGGCGCTTACCCGAATGCGCGCTGTTTTGCCGGGCACAACGGACCGAAGCCGATCACCGTTTGGTGCTCGAATGACTATCTCGGTATGGGACAGCATCCCAAAGTCACCGCAGCGATGGAAGAAGCGTTACACGACGTAGGCGCTGGTTCGGGAGGAACGCGCAACATTGGCGGCAATACGCATTATCATATCGAGCTTGAGGCCGAACTCGCCGATTTGCATGGCAAGGGCGGCGCTTTGCTGTTTACCTCGGGCTATGTCTCGAATGACGCTACATTGTCGACACTCGCCAAGGTTTTGCCAGGCTGCATTATTTATTCTGACGAATTGAACCACGCATCGATGATTGCGGGCATCCGCAACGCAGGCTGCGAAAAGCGCGTGTGGAAGCATAATGATCTGGCGCATCTTGAAGAATTGCTTGCTGCAGACGACCCCGAAACACCGAAACTGATTGCGTTCGAAAGCGTCTACTCGATGGACGGTGATGTCGCGCCAATTGCGGCGATTTGCGACCTTGCGGACAAATATAACGCATTGACCTATTGTGACGAAGTTCATGCCGTCGGCATGTACGGCGCACGCGGTGGCGGCATTACCGAGCGCGACGGCGTTGCCGACCGAGTCACGATCATCGAAGGTACGCTGGGCAAGGCATTTGGCGTGATGGGCGGCTATATCGCCGCTGACCAACGCATCGTCGATGTCATCCGCTCTTATGCCCCTGGGTTCATCTTCACGACTTCGCTGTCGCCCGTTTTGGTCGCGGGCGTTCTCGCCTCCGTAAAGCATCTCAAGGCATCGAGCGAAGAGCGTGAAGCGCAGCAGGCACATGCCGCGATGCTCAAGACGCTGATGGCTGATGCCGGGCTTCCGGTAATGCACAGCGAGACGCATATCGTCCCGCTGATGGTCGGCGACCCGATCAAAGCGAAGAAGATCAGTGACATATTGCTTGCCGAATATGGCGTATATGTTCAGCCGATCAATTATCCCACCGTGCCGCGTGGTACAGAACGTCTGCGGTTTACGCCCGGGCCTTTCCATGACGAAGCCATGATGCGTGAGTTGACAGCAGCATTGGCTGAAATCTGGGACCGGATGGAACTGCGGGTCGCGGAAGCCGCTTGATTTAGCCGATCACGATTGTCTGGGCATAGCCGCGATAAGGTTCGGTTATTGCTACTGTGCGCTTTACCTCCTTGCCGAGTTGTTGCGCGTAGTCCTGCATTCCGGCGCGCGGTTCGACGTGGAACTTTGTGAGCCATGCAAGCAACGCCTGCCTGAACCAAGTTGGCAGTCCTTCCTGCATACCAAAATCGACGATATGGATGCTGCCTTGCGTCGATAGCAATGCCGCTGCCTGTCGGAGAGCGCCTTGCCAGTCGGGTATCATCGACAAGGTGTAGGAGAACATAACCCGGTCGAAACGGGCCCGGCCGAACAGCGCCAGTGCGTCGAAATGCGCGGCATCAGCGCGGCCCAATCCAGTGTTGTCGATGCATCCAGCACGGCGCAAATTGAGTGTTGCCGATTTTAGCATCTCTTCCGAAATATCGAGGCCATAGAGCCGTGCTTCGGGCCATTTTCGGGCGATCTGCGCCAGGTTGCGTCCGGTTCCGCATCCGATTTCGAGCACTGTACCGCCGTCGGGTACATCCATGTCGTCGATCAAACGGTCGCGGCCAAGCAGATAATATTTGCGCGTCAGGTCGTAAATATGTCGCTGGCCTCGATAAACGTCGTCCATCAGGCCGGCATGATCGCCTGTCAGTGTCTGCATCGCGTCAGCCCTTCAGGACGTATAGATGGACGCCGCCGTAGATGGCCGAGCGGTCGCGTGCGGTATAGTCAAGAGAATCCTCCGCACGATAATCCCAACGGTCGAGGATCGAATCGGGCAAGCGCCCCGGCAACAGGCTTGGTTCGGCGGCGGTGCGGAACAGTACCCTTGAACCCGGACGCGCGGTGCGGGTGACTTCAGTCCACAAAGATGTCAGTTGAGCATCAGTCATCCAGTCCTGTGCATCGAGGAAGATATACCGGTCAAAGCTGGCGTTATCGGAGCCAGCTAACATGTCGGTCATATTGGCGTGACGCATGTTAACGCGGTCGGCACGCGTTTTGACGGCGCTGTAATTGGCCTCCTGCAGATAAGGAGGCAATGGCATATCCGCGCCTTTGCCATAGCCACGGCCAAAGGCCTGCCATGCGAAATAATTGTCCTTCAAATCGAAGTCACAGCTTAGCTTTTTCAACCGCGCGCGCAGTACATCGGCCATCCGGTTGTCGCCAGCAAGCGCGTCATATTGCGCAGGCGGGATGCCAAGACCAAACAGCGACGAACGCTGGTCTGTGATCCAGCGGATGAATTTGCGGTCGAACATCGGCGCGAGTTTGGCGTCGAAGATCGCCTGTTGTTCTTCCAGATTTTTTGCTTCGAGCAAAACCGTGGGGTCAATGCGGTGCAGCCGTGCCAGCAAATGTGCCACCCCGATAAATCCGCCGAGCAGACCGCGTTTGTAGACGCCGGTGGCAAATCCATTGATTCGCCGACGCCCCACCAGATCGCGGCCTTCCCAATAGCGGCGGCTCGTTTCGTCCAAATGCGGCTGCACATGCGCTTTGTAGACCCGGATATTGGTGCGGGTGTCGGCATCAGCGAAGAAACGGCGGAACGAACGGTAATCCGGGATATTGGTCAGCGCGGTCTGCTTCAGCTTGTTCAAAGCGACATGCGCGGTATTGAGGTCAACCGCGACGATTTCTGCGGGGTTGGCGGTCAGGTACGAAAAGACGTTACACCCACCGCTGGCGATTGTTGCGATGCGGTGGCCCGGCTCTATGGCCAGCGCTTCCATATCAACAACGGGGTCTTCCCAGATTTGGGCATAGACCAGACCGCGGAATGCAAAGGCAAACGCCTTGTCCAATAGCTTTTGCGGAGCCTCGCCCTCATGCCGGACAACGGCTTCTTCAATCTTGGTGTTTTTCGCCTGCGCCAATGTTGCGGCCCCCTTATGCTTGAACATGTGTCAGGCATAAGCGAGCAATGTGACGCCCTTATTTGGCTTTTGTGATGCTTTTCGGACTCGTCATTCGCCGCTGATCATTTTGGTAAACAGCGCAGCATCGACATTACCCCCCGAGAGCGTCACCGCAGTGACGCCTTTCGGCTCGACTTTTCCGGCTAGCACAGCCGCCAGAGCGACAGCTCCGCCGGGTTCGACAACCAGATGCAGTTTTTCAAACACTAACCGCATCGCGGCGGCGACTTCTTCGGTAGTCACAGCCACGCCTTTGGAAACGCGCTGGCGTAAAACTTCGAAATTGATTGGATAGGTTTGCGGCGTCTGCAACGCGTCGCAGGTCGTCGGATAGGTCAGGTCATCCACCGGCAATATTTTGCCAGCCTCAAGCGAACGGATGATGTCGTCCCAGCCTTCGGGTTCGACGATGGTAATTTTCGCATCTGGGCAAGCCAGCGACAGACCGGACGCCAATCCGCCGCCACCACAACAGGAGACGATCAGGTCGGGACCGCCTACGCCCAGATCGGCGAGTTGTGCGGCGATTTCGATGCCGGCAGTGCCCTGCCCTTCAATTACCCAAGGGTCGCCGAAAGCGTGGACCAAAGTCCCCCCGCTCTTCGCAATCAATTCAGCGGCCACATCATCACGCGATTCGGTGGCGCGGTCGTAGAGGACCACTTCGGCCCCAAGCGCGCGCGTTGCCGCCAGCTTCATCTGCGGCGCGTTGGACGGCATGACGATGGTTGCTGCGATGCCAAGCCGCTTGGCGCTCCACGCAACGCCCTGCGCATGATTGCCGCTGGATACGCCGACAACGCCTTTAACACGCTGCTCGTCGGTCAGGTCGCTCAACCGGTGCCACGCGCCGCGAATTTTGAACGAACCGATGGGTTGAAGCATCTCGGCCTTGCACCAGATGGTGACGCCATCGACTTCAAGCGGCAGCAAAGGCGTTCTGGGCAATATCGCCGCAACCTTCTCCATCGCGCGCAACACACCCTCGCGCGTTGGCTTGCGTGTGGGTGAGAGCAATTCTTGTCCTGTCATAAAAGACCCCTATATGCGTGCGCTAACGAATCCATGTTGCAAGGAACGGACAGATGAGCAAGGTTTTGGTAATCGGCGCAGGCGGCGTGGGTTCAGTCGCGGTGCACAAGATGGCGATGAACGCCGATATCTTTAGCCATATTAGCCTTGCCAGCCGCACCAAGTCGAAATGTGACGCGATTGCGGCCTCGGTCAAAGAACGCACCGGGGTCGATATCGACACTTATGGTCTTGATGCCGATGATGTTGCGGCGACTACCGCATTGCTGAACCAGATCAAGCCGACTCTCGTCGTGAACCTTGCTCTCCCTTATCAAGACCTCAACATCATGGACGCCTGTCTCGCCGCTGGCGTGCATTATATGGACACGGCGAACTACGAACCGCTCGACGTCGCCAAATTCGAATATCACTGGCAATGGGCATATCAGGACCGTTTCAAGGATGCGGGCCTGACCGCCCTGCTCGGCTCCGGCTTTGACCCGGGCGTAACCAGCGTGTTCACCACATATCTCAAAAAGCATCATTTCGACCGCATCGACACGCTCGACATTCTCGACTGCAATGGCGGCGATCATGGTCAGGCCTTTGCCACCAACTTCAACCCCGAAATCAACATTCGCGAAGTGACTGCAGTCGCCCGGCACTGGGAAAATGGCGACTGGGTCGAAACCCCGCCGATGTCAGTCAAGCAGCAGTTCGATTTTGAGGCTGTTGGCCCCAAGAATATGTACCTGATGTACCATGAGGAAATCGAAAGCCTCAAAACGCATCTGCCCGAGATCAAGCGCATCCGTTTCTGGATGACCTTTGGTGATGCCTATATCACGCATCTGAATGTACTTCAGGCGGTTGGGATGACTAGGATCGATCCGGTGATGTATGAAGGCAAGGAAATCGTTCCGTTGCAATTCCTGAAAGCCGTTTTGCCTGAACCCGCCAGCCTCGGCGCAACGACCAAGGGCAAGACCAATATCGGTTGCATCGCCACCGGTTTGGCCAAGGACGGCACTGAAAAGACACTCTACATCTACAATATCTGCGACCATGAGGACGCCTATGCCGAAACTGGCAATCAGGCGGTGAGCTATACCACGGGCGTGCCAGCGATGATTGGCGCGGCTATGGTGGTAAAAGGCCTGTGGCGCGGACCCGGCGTGTTCAACATGGAACAGTTTAATCCTGATCCGTTCATGGACATGCTCAACGCGCATGGACTGCCTTGGCAGGTGAAGGAACTGGACGGACCGCTGGCGTTCTAATGGAAACCAAGGCAGGCGACCCCGGCGCATTTGCGCATTTTGATTTGAACCGCGTCCCCTCGCCTGCCTTTGTCGTGGATGAGGCTGCGATTCGGCGAAACCTTGCGATCCTTGCCGACGTTAAGACGCGGTCGGGGGCAAAGGTTTTGTGCGCGATGAAGGCCTTTTCGATGTGGAGCCTCGCGCCGGTCATTGGCGAATATCTCGATGGTGTGTGCAGTTCAGGCCTGTGGGAATCACGATTGGCGCGCGACTATTACAAGGGCGAAATCGCGACCTATTGCGCGGGTTACAAAGAGTCCGACATGGCCGAGATCGTCGCAATTTCCGATCATGTCATTTTCAACAGCCCGAACCAGCACCGCCGCTTTTCCTCATTCTTGAACGATAGCGTTGATGTCGGCTTGCGCATCAACCCCGAACATGCGGAAGGCGAGGTTGCCAAATATGACCCTTGCTCACCCGGATCGCGGCTTGGCTTTCCGGTGAGCCAGCTGTTGCCTGAGTATCTGGAAGGCGTATCGGGTCTGCACTTCCACACGCTGTGCGAACAGGATTTCGAACCGCTTAAGCGCACATGGGAATCGCTAAAGCCCAAAATCGCGCCTTATTTCGATCAGCTGAAATGGCTCAATTTTGGCGGCGGCCACCACATCACCCGCGCCGATTACCAGCGCGACGAGCTGGTCGAGTTTATCAAGTCTGTTCGCGCAGAAACCGGCCTCGACATCTATCTCGAACCGGGCGAAGCAATCGCACTCGACGCGGGTATCCTTATAGGCGAGCTGCTCGACGTGTTCGATAACGGCCTGCCCGTAGGCATCACCGACGTCAGCGCCACTTGCCATATGCCTGATGTAATTGAAGCCCCCTATCGCCCTGCCATGCTTGGCGAACGTGGAGATGGCCCCGCAATACGCCTCGGCGGCCCGTCCTGTCTCGCAGGCGACATCATCGGCGACTACCGTCTCCCCGTCACTGCCGAACCCGGAGCGCGATTCGCATTTCTGGACCAAGCGCATTATTCAATGGTTAAAACCAACACGTTCAACGGCGTGCCACTGCCTTCGATCTGGATCTGGAACAGCGAAACCGACGATTTGCGCTGCATAAAGTCATTTGAGTGGACTGAATTTCGCGACCGGTTGAGTTGAGTCATTTTGTTACGAAGGCGGGTTCGATTTTTTCTTTACAATCGGGACCCCTCCCCATATACGCACCCTCCGCTGCCCCAGGGGGACTTCCAATAACCGCAAGGCAGCCTTGTCGTTTAATGTTATTTTTTGGGGGTCCCTTGAGTTGTACGAGAACACTGACGCACTTGCTGTAGTCCGCGCGCTTCGCCCGGACGAACCAATCACGCTCCTTCGCCCGCACGCCGCAACGCGCGCTGCCCGTTTCTTTGTTGAGAAGTTTCAGGGTAAGTCGCTTTATGCCGTGAAGGCCAATCCTTCGCCTGCTTTGCTTGAAACATTGTGGGCAGCTGGCATCACCCATTATGATGTTGCTTCGCTCGGCGAAGTGCGGCTGGTGAACAAGTTTTTGCCTGACGCGAAGCTATGCTTCATGCACCCGGTGAAGTCCGAGCGGGCGATTGCACAGGCTTATCACACGCACGGCGTTCGCACCTTCAGCCTCGACAGCCATGACGAGCTCGACAAGATCGTTCGCGCGACGACGAAAGACGGCGTTGCAGCAACCGATCTCGAACTGTGCGTGCGTATCCGCGTGTCCTCGGAACATGCCAAGTTGAGCCTTGCTTCGAAGTTCGGCGCTGATCCAACAGAAATTGCTGATTTGTTGGTCGCGACCCGTCAGGTTGCCGACGCTTTGGGCATTTGCTTCCATGTCGGCAGCCAAGCCATGACGCCAACGGCTTATTCTGAAGCAATGGAGCATGTCCGCGCCGCTATCGTCGAGGCTTCGGTCACGGTCGACATCGTCGATGTCGGCGGGGGTTTCCCAAGCTGGTATCCCGGCATGGAGCCTCCTCCGCTCGAAAGCTATTTCGACGTTATCCATCGCACATTTGAAGATCTACCCATCAGCTATTCGGCTGAATTGTGGTGTGAACCGGGCCGGGCGTTGTGCGCAGAATATGCCTCGTTGCTAGTGAAGGTTGAAAAGCGTCGTGGCAGCGAGCTTTTCATCAACGACGGGGCCTATGGCTCGCTGTTCGATGCCGCCCATATCGGCTGGCGCTTTCCTGTAGCGTTGCAGCGCTCGGATACGTCAATCGGCACTCTGATGGCTGAATTCAGTTTCTATGGACCTACCTGCGACGATATGGACCATATGGCGGGGCCTTTCATCTTGCCCGATGATGTCAAGGCGGGTGATTATATCGAAGTCGGCATGTTGGGAGCCTATGGCTGCGCGATGCGGACTGAGTTTAACGGCTTTGGCGAGACCGAAACCGTGGTTGTCGAGGATGAGCCAATGGCTAGCCTTTACGCCCGCGTTCCAGCGAATGACTCTGGCAATGTCGTGAAGATCGGTAAGCGGTCCGCACAATAAATATTAAGTTGCATTTGACAATGTAACAGACGTGAAGCACCCTTCCTGTCGATATAACAGGAAGGGTCTTTTTACATGGATATCTCAATTTTGGCACCAGCAGCCGTTTTGGTGATTTGGTCGCTGATCATGCTGCTCTGGCTGGCCGCAACGCGTCTGCCCGCGCTTTCAAAAGCGGGAATTGATCTTAGCAAGGCGGTGGGTGGACGCGGTGCGGATATCGACCCTAATGTGCCGCCTTCCGTCGCCTGGAAATCCCACAATTACGCGCATCTTATGGAGCAACCCACGATATTTTACGCGACCGTGATGATCCTGGCGATTTCTGGCGGGGCGACTTCATTGTCGGTGACGTTGGCTTGGTGCTACACGGCAATCAGGGTTGTCCATAGTATCTGGCAGGCTACAAATAACAGGGTGATCATCCGGTCCGCATTGTTCTTTTTATCGACCGGATTTCTGATCGTTCTTGCCGTACAAGCCTTGCTGGCAACAATCTGAGGGGATGAATGTCATGAATAGCGCAATCTTGCAGCCAGTGGTCGCACTGGCAGCTTGGACAATGATCATCTGGATATGGATGTATGCCACGCGTTTACCGGCGATGGGACGAGCAGGCATTGACGCGAAAAATATGGTTGGTTCATCCGGCGGTGGCTTAAGGAGCGAGCTTATCGCCAAAGGCGAAGAGCGTGCATCATGGGTTGCTGACAATTACAACCACTTACACGAAGCACCTACTGTATTTTATGCGGTTGCTATTGTCCTCGCGATGATTGGCCAAGGCGATAATCTGAACGCGACTATCGCTTGGGCCTATGTCGCGTTGCGTATAGCGCACAGCCTACTTCAGATTTTCTCTAACCGGGTGATCGTTCGCTTCATGCTGTTCGCGCTCTCGACACTCGCGCTTATCATGCTCGTTGTGCATGCGGTTATGTCGGTATTGATCTATTAGCGGCTGAAATGACCGACCAGTTCGATATGCGTTGACCAGCGGAACTGCCCGACAGGCCAGATCCGCTGCAACCTGTAACCCGCAGTGACCAAAGTTTTCGCGTCTCGCGCGAAACTCGCCGGGTTGCAACTGACATAGGCGATGTCGGCAACCTTAGAGTCAGCCAGATTGGTGACTTGCTCCTTTGCGCCTGCGCGCGGCGGGTCAAGAATTACGGCATGGAATTTGTTGAGTTCATCTGCGCTTAAAGGCCGCCGGTAAAGATCGCGATGCTCGGCAAATATCTGCCGCCCTGCCCGCCCAGTGGCAGCCTTTAATGCCATTACAGGCTCTCGATCAGCCTCGCCTGCATATATTTTCTTGCTGTTGTCGAGCGAGAGAGCGAACGTCCCGAGACCGGCGAACAGGTCAGCAATAAACAGCTTGTCGCTGACGATTTCCTTTACCGCCGCGACCAAAGCTGCCTCACCGTCTTTTGTGGCCTGTAGGAAGCCGTAAGGGGGATAGGCGACGGCAACACCGCCCAAAGTCACGGTCACCGGCTCAGGCTCCCAGAACGGCACCGGGCCATAGCCCTCGTCAAGTGAAAGCCGCGCCAAGCTATGGGCCTTTGCAAATTCAGACAATATCTCATGCGTGTCGAGGTCATTGGCGATCCAGTTTTCGATCAGAACGTCGATGCCTTGGTCGACGAGCGCCAACTTTATTTGCACCTGCCGAGCGCGATTGAGTCGAGGGCCGAGCAAATCTCGTAGAGGCTGCAATAAAGCGAACAACTCTGGTGCCATGACGTCACATTGGCCCAAGTCTATGATCCGATGACTCTTTTCGGTACTGAAACCCAGTTGGAATTGCTTTCCCGTCCAGGCTGAACGCACAGCAATCCGCCGTCGTGTCTTAGGTGGCGAGATATGGACTGGCATGATGGCGCCAATTTCGACCTGCTGTGTCGCCAACGCGTGGCTGACGCGGTCAGCGATGAAAGCACGCAGACTTTCTTCATCCAGATGCTGGAGCTGGCACCCGCCACACAGGGGAAAGTGCTGGCAGGGCGGCGTCGCGTGATGCGGGCCATGGATCAGTCCGCCCGATGGGTCGATCATGTCCCCCGGTGCCGCGTGTGCAACATAACGGCCGTCTGCGGTGACACCATCGCCGCGTGCGGCAACCCTGATTATCTGTTCTGAACTTGTCATAGCGCCCCATGCCCCCGAAGGCCTGCGCAATCAACCTGCGTCTTTTTCCGCGGTGCCTGCAGGCGGCGTTTCGCGGCCCTTAATCTGTGCCGGCAGGCGATATTTGTCATCGCCTGAACTGACCTCGATCATGCCGTCGCTGCGTAAGCTGATTTTGGTTTCGTCAAAGCCATCCGCAGGCGCAAGCCCGCGACCGTCGGTCAAGATGTCGAACCGCCGGAAACCGCCGTCGGGGTGGCGAATGACTAATATAGTGCCTTCGCTGCCTACAATCTGCTCGGTAGTGCAGGTCCGCTGAAAGGCCGTCGATCCTGCGAGTGCACATTCCACTTTGCCGTCGAGCGCCGCTGCCTCGTCGGCATCACTCTCGGCGTTTTGCAGGTCGCCAGCTGCATCGCCGCCGCACGCAGACAAGCCGACGGCCACCAAAAGCGGTAAAGCGGGCTTAAATATCGGCATAGACATGGGTTTCGGCCTGACCCCCGGGATGGGTAACTGCACCCTTATAGGCCGGCCCGACATTTTGTGCATAGCGCCATAACGCGCCCGAGCCATAATCGGTCGATCTCGGTTGCCAAGCTTTACGCCTTTCTTCAAGTACTTCTGGGGCGACGTTCAGGTCAATCACGCCTGTTTCGGCGTCGATAACGATCTCGTCACCATCCTCGATCAAGGCGATTGGTCCACAATCCGCAGCTTCCGGACCCACATGGCCGATGCAGAAGCCGCGCGTTGCGCCGGAGAAACGACCATCGGTGATCAACGCGACCTTCTCTCCCATCCCCTGCCCGTAGAGCGCAGCCGTCGTCGACAGCATTTCGCGCATGCCGGGGCCGCCTTTGGGGCCTTCATAACGGATAACGATGACCGCACCTTCACGGATTTGCCGCGCCTCGACCGCTGCAAAGCAATCTTCCTCGCAATCGAACACTTGGGCAGGTCCTGTGAATTTTAGGCGCTCCATGCCTGCGACCTTTACAATGGCGCCATCGGGAGCCAGCGAACCACGCAGACCGACGACGCCGCCTGTGGCTGTGATGGGTGCGGTGGCCGGATAAATGACCTTCTGATCGGGGTTCCAGGTGATTTGCTCGATATTCTCGCCCAGCGTCTTGCCGGTGACGGTCATGCATTCACCGTGGAGCAGGCCTTCACCAAGCAACGACTTCATCAGCATATAGACGCCGCCCGCATCATACATGTCGCGCGCCACAAACTGTCCGCCGGGCTGCAGATCGGCCATATAAGGTGTAGATTTGAACGCCTCCGCGACATCGAACAGGTCGAAGTCGATCCCGGCTTCATGGGCCATTGCGGGCAAATGTAGTGCACCATTGGTCGAACCACCCGTTGCAGCAACGATTCGTGCCGCATTTACAAAGGCTTCCCGCGTACATATATCACGCGGCCTGATGTTGCTTGCGAGCAATTCCATTACCTGAAAGCCCGCTGCATGCGCTATCTGGTCGCGTGTCGAATAGGGCGCGGGGGCCATGTTGCTATTGGGCAGTGAAAGCCCGATCGCTTCGCCCACGCATGCCATGGTATTGGCGGTATACTGCCCGCCACAGGCTCCATGGCCGGGGCAAGCAACGCGTTCCAGTTCCTCAAGTTCAGACAACGGGCACGCACCGGCGGCATATTTACCGACGATTTCGAATACGTCTTTAACTGTGACGTCCTTGTCCTTGTAACGCCCCGGCAAAATCGAACCGCCATAAACAAAAATCGATGGCACATTGAGCCGGAGCATTGCCATCATCATCCCGGGTAAAGATTTATCGCATCCGGCAAAACCGACAAGTGCGTCGTAGCAATGGCCTCGCACCGATAGCTCGATTGAATCTGCAATAACCTCACGGCTGATCAGCGAGGATTTCATCCCCTGATGCCCCATCGCGATCCCGTCAGTAACAGTAATCGTGTTGAACCGCCGCGGCATTCCCCCGCCAGCTTCCACGCCCTTGCGCGCGATATCGGCTTGCGCGTCTAGCGTCGTATTGCACGGCGCGCTGTCATTGCCGGCAGAAACCACGCCGACAAAAGGCCGTGCGATTTCTTCTTCGGTCAGGCCCATCGCGTAATAATAGCTGCGATGCGGCGCGCGCTCGGGGCCAACGGAAACATGGCGGCTAGGAAGTTTCGATTTGTCGAAATTATGGGTCATTACAGGCTCGCTTTCAGCGGCAGCGTCTATTCAGTTTGCCCCATCCGACGCAAGCCTTTCCGCAACATATTGCGCCATTTCGGCCAAAATAGCTGCAAATCTTTCTTGCCCAGCGCTCGTGCCGACCAAATCTTGCCGAATTTCCACGCCAACATAGGGAATGTCGTTCGCCTCCGCATGCCGGTTCATTGTCGCGTTGAGCAGCCTGCCCGAATAAGGGAGCTGATCGCCCACTACGAGCCCCTCGCCCTCCAGCCGCTCGATTGCTAGGTTGGCGGCAGTCTCATATTCATTGTACAAAATGCCGACCTCCCAGGGCCGATGGTCGTGCGGCTGGCTTTCGAGACGCGGCGTGAAGCTATGGACTGATAGTATCAGTGATGGTCGGTGGTTATGAAGCATGTCCTCCAACGCCGCGTGATAAGGGTGGAAATACCGCGCCAATCGGTCCTGGCGCCCTGCGGCGTCAAGCCGGTTTCCGGGAATTTCGATGCCGTCGCTAGACAACGGTATCGCACTCAAATCTTCGGGGTTGCGGTTCAGGTCGACGACAAGACGCGAATTGGTGGCGACGAAGGCCGCGCAACCAGACAAGTCTACCATGAACGTCGCCACGTCCATCACACCGATATCGTAAGCAATATGTTGCGAAAGAAGTTCGGGATCGATGCCCAGGCTAATTTCATCAGGGACATGGTTCGACGCGTGATCACCCACGACCAAAATGCCACCGTTGGAGGGTTGCCCGAGGATGACCCAAGGATCGTTCATCTAATCGACGATGCCATCATCCAATATCGAGGGCAAGCTTTGCTGATTCGATCTCGCGCAGCATCCCTCGCCTCGGTTGTTGAGAAGGTCGCGAAACAAGTCGCGCCAGAACCGGACATCCGGACCAGATCGCTGCCATCCTGTTCGTTCAGCAAGGTCAAAATCTCGCCAATTTCAGGCACCAAAGCGATAGCAGGCGGCTGAAGGTCATTGCGTCCTGCAAATGCTATGTGCGAAGCTGGAACGTCTGGGAGCGGACCACGATCAATTCCATCCCATTCTGCGAACACTTGCTGTGTAAGGAGAGGAATGCGGGGGTTAACCAAAAGCAGAGGTTGGTGTCTGAGTTCGTCCGCATCGACCATGTGCAGATCGTCCCCGGTCCCAAACCCGATCTGCGTCTGGCTCACGATGCAAGCGCCGACATCCGCCCCGAGATGGAGGTGCGCGCGCAATAGCGTCTGGTTATCAAAGCCCAACTGGAAATGTCGCTCTACCAATCGTATCAATGCCGCAGCATCCGCCGAACCACCGCCAATACCCGAGGCAACCGGCAATTTCTTTTCGAGGTGCACGGCAAGCGGCGGGACCTTCGGTTGCGCCGCGCGCAATGATTTGCGTACAGATTCCAGAGCTTTCAGGACAAGATTATCGGGTCCGGTCGTCAAGCCAGCGGCGAATTCACCGGTAATGGTCAGCCGGTCCTCATCGGCAGGCGTCACCGTTAACCGGTCGCCGTCCTCGGCAAATGCGAACAGGGTTTCAAGTTCATGATAGCCATCTTCGCGCCGCCGCCGGACATGCAGCGCCAGATTGATTTTGGCATATGCAATTTCGCTTGCGGCTGGCATCAGGGGCGACGGTGACCTGCTGCGGGTCCATCATCGACTTTGGCACGAATGCGGGCTGCGATTTCTCCTTCGGCTACCTCCGCGGCCACTTGCCATGCATAACGCGCATCACGCCTGCGTCCTGCCTGCCAATAGGCATCTCCGAGATGTTCGTTGATTGCAGGGTCATTGCCGCTAGCTTTGGCTGCCTTCTCCAATAGCAGAACAGCATCATTTATCCGGCCCTGTTGGAAATGCACCCAACCCATGCTGTCGGTTATCGCGGCGGAATCTGGCTGAAGCTTATAGGCTGTTGCTACAAGCTGCGCGGCGCGCCCAGGTTCTTCATTGCGTTCCAAAAGCGCATAGCCGAGATAATTCAAGGCACGCGCGTTGTTGGGATCGAGGATGAGGGCGGCCTCCAACTCCTTTTTTGCTTCATCCCAATTGCCCGAGCTGTCGAGCGACGATGCGAGCAACAGCCTAAAGTCGGCCTGTTGCCGAGGGCTATAACTACCCTGCTCGGAACGTGCTACAATCTGCCGATATTGTGCGACCGCCTCCGTCCATTGGCTCCCCATTTGGCGGGTTTGTGCCGCTAAAGTAGCCAAACGCAACGAGTCTGGAGCGGTTGCCGAGGCCTCGCTGGCAATCTGTGAGGCGCCTTGCGCATTGCCCTCGGCTTGAAGCGTCGCAACTTTTGAAGCGACTGCATTTGGCCAATAAGGTGACGTCACAGCGACAGAATCGAGCAATACTAGCGCGGCGTTATGGTCGCCCATCTCCAGTAGCGCTTGCGCGGTCGTAATGCGCGCCGCGTCGTTGCCCGGATCGTACCAACTCGCAATGCGGGCGAGTGTTAATGCTGGTTCGGTGATTTGTTGCTCTAACAAGGCAGATGCGATCCGATTGTGAAGCGCAGAGAGTCCCTGTTCGGATGTCAACCGAAGCGAACGGCCACGTGTTGGTGCTACTTTGGGAGTACCTATATCGTCTGAGCCAAGGGCTGTTCCCAACAAAGCTTCCGAAAACGCTTTGTCCCCTGAAGCCGCAACAATTGGGGCGGCCGTGAGGTAAAGATCGCGCATCGGATCACCGCCAACCAACGCCATGTTACGAAGGCCGAGCTTCGCATTCGCGATTTGTCCGGTCGCAAGAAGCAGGTACACGCGCTGGTCGGTCGCATAATAATCGAACATCGCATCATCCGACGCCGATGCGTCTGGCAGCTCATAAGTCTCATTCTGCGCCACCGACAGCCATGCGCGCAAAATTGGGGCCATAAACGAGAACGTGCTCCGCTCCGAAAGCTCGTCAACGGCAAGCGATGCCATGCTCCACTTTTTCTGCCTAAATGCGTCGGCAAAAAGCAGCAGGGGTGCCTCGCTGGTAACGGCGCCGCTCAATTCCTGTGCCCGCACGGCCCGCACGGCCGACGGCATATCGCCTGACCTGATGGCGGTTGCAAAAATACGGTCGGCCAAAATTGGGCTGTCGGGCGAAAGCTTATAAAGCTTCAGAAATATCGCCAAAGCTTCATTGTTTTCATGGCTGATTTCAGCAATCCGCGCTGCAACATATTGCTCTGCGGGCGGCGTCTTTGATGCCGATGCCGGAAAAGGCAACACTGCCAAGCCAGCGAGCAAAGCAAGCTTACATGTTAGGATAGTTGGGCCCACCGCCACCCTCCGGCGTCACCCAGTTGATATTCTGGTTAGGGTCTTTGATGTCGCATGTCTTGCAATGGACGCAGTTTTGCGAATTGATCTGGTACCGGGGTTCCTTGCCCTCTTCTTCAATCCACTCATAGACGCCTGCGGGGCAGTAGCGTGCCGACGGCCCGGCAAATTCCATGAATTCGCTATTCTTTTGCAGGTCCATATCCTTGACCTGCAAATGCACCGGCTGGTCTTCGGCGTGGTTGGTGTTCGAGAGGAACACCGATGACAACCGGTCGAAACTGAAGACATTATCAGGCTTGGGATAATCAATCGGCGTCGCCGCATTTTTCCGTTTAAGTGCCTTATGGTCAGGATGATGCTTCATCGTGAACGGCATCCGGATACCGAAGTTTTCGAGCCACATGTTGATGCCAGAGAACATTGTTCCCCAGAAGTTACCGTATTTCTCGACGAGTGGCAGCACGTTACGTACGATCTGCAATTCCTTATAAATCCAGCTATTTTCATAGCCCGACTGATAAGCTGACAGCTCGTCATGCTCGCGGCCAGCGGCCAATGCCTCAACCGCGGCATCCGCCGCCAGCATCCCCGATTTCATTGCGGTATGTGTACCCTTGATGCGCGGCACGTTAAGGAAACCGGCGGTGCAGCCAATCAGCGCGCCGCCAGCAAAAGCAAGTTTCGGGACCGACTGGAATCCGCCATCGCTGATTGCACGGGCGCCATATGACACGCGGCGACCACCCTGAAGAATCTTTTTAATCTCCGGGTGGGTTTTCCAACGTTGCAGCTCTTCGAACGGTGATAGATAGGGATTGGCGTAATTCAGCCAGACAACAAACCCAAGCGCAACCTGATTGTTGGCCTGATGATAGAGGAACGCACCGCCATTGGCATCGCTCAGTGGCCAACCTTGGCTATGGATAACCCGGCCAGCATGATGTTGCTCAGCTGGAATGTCCCACAATTCCTTGATGCCGATTCCATAAATCTGCGGCTCACAATCCTTGTCGAGAGCGAATTGCGGTTTCAACAACTTAGTCAGATGCCCGCGCACGCCTTCGGCAAAGAATGTATATTTCGCATGTAATTCCATGCCCGGCATGTAGTCCGCCTTGTGGCTACCATCGCGCGCGATGCCCATGTCACCCGTTGCAACGCCTTTGACCGAACCATCCGGATTGTAGAGAATTTCGGCAGCAGCAAAGCCTGGAAAGATTTCAACGCCCAGATTTTCAGCCTGTCCGGCCAGCCAGCGACAGACATTGCCAAGCGACGCGGTGTAGGTACCCTTATTGTGCATGAAACCAGGGGTCAGGAAATGCGGGATATTGAACTTGCCGGTCTTCGTCAAAATCCAGTGCTGGTTGTCGTTCACCGGGACCTCGGCAAGCGGACATCCCTGGTCGCGCCAATCAGGAATCAATTCGTCCAAGGCCTTGGGATCAATTACCGCACCCGACAGGATGTGGGCGCCAACCTCAGAACCTTTTTCGAGGATGCAAACGGTCGTGTCAGGCGATTTCTGTTTGATACGGATCGCTGCGGCAAGCCCTGCAGGCCCCGCACCGACAATCACCACATCATAAGGCATCGATTCCCGTTCACTCATCGCCTTTATCCTTTACCCCGCTAGTCATTCAGGCCATCGCGTTAAACGAACAGCTTGCGGAAATTGCCATGCCAAGCAATTGACCCCGTCGTCAACCGGTGACTGAAAGAGAATATGGACCCGCAGGGGCAGATTGCCGCATCCCGCTTGATAGAATCGCTTAACGGCTGGTTGGAACTCGCCGGGGTAGACGCAGCTGTTGGCGACATGCCAGTGAACTGGCTTGAGCTTGACGCAAAAGCAGCAGCGGTGGAGATATCGCCGATTACGGCGGCCGTTGTGAAGGAAGTGCCGCCCCTTTCACCTGCAAAGCCTGCTGTAGATTGGCCGTTGGATATCGACAGTCTGAAAGCGATGGTAGCAGGCGGCGTTGCTTTGGCTGGAAATGATTTTGGCACATGTTTCGTAGCGCCGGTCGGGCCTGCAACAAGTGAGGTCATGATAATCTCGGACCTGCCCGATCACGACGAGCTTGGGGCTGGAACACTTGGAAGCGGCACGACCGGCATATTATTAGGGCGGATGCTGGCGGCTATCGATATTGATTTGGCTGATTGCTATTGGACAACGCTCGCCACGACCGTACCGCCAACGGGAGAAATTCCTGAAAATGCGCTCCCGAGTCTGGCCGAATTTGCACGCCATCAAATCGGATTGGTAAAGCCCAAATGCGCGATCCTCCTCGGCTCGACGGCATGCAAGGCTCTGCTCGACGAGGAACTGATGAAAGCGCGTGCGGAGTTACGGAAAATTAACCATGACGACAGCAATATGGCGGTTCTGACGACATTTCATCCGCGAACTTTAATCGCGCGGCCTGCCATGAAGGCACAAGCGTGGAAAGATTTGCAGATGTTCGCAAAAAGGGCTGATTTGTGAACACATATAAATTGCTTGCTACGGTTTTGGCGCTGTCGCCCGTTGCAGCGGTGCAAGCGAACACCAGCGAGGGCTTTCGTTCGATTGTTTCGGCACAACCTGCTCCAACTGTTCTCAGCAAATCAGAGCAAAGCGCTTATTCGGAAATATTCGCAGCACTTCGCGCACAAAAGTGGGAAGATGCGTCCAAATTGATTGACCGGATGCCCGAAGGGCCGATGGCCGCCATGGCCCGCGCAGAACTTTATCTCGCACCAAACAGCCCCAAGGTCGAAGCTGGGCAGTTGCAGGCACTCTTGCAAGCGGCTCCCTATCTCCCCCAAGCCGAGCAACTCGCGACTATGGCGCGCAAGCGTGGTGCCGATGCCCTGCCTGATCGCCCGGGTATTCGCCGTTTCTCATGGCTTGGAGGCGCGCCGAAGCGGGATTTGCCCGAAAATATTGCCAGCGATGCTTTACGCAGCGAGCTTCAGACATTCATCAAGAACGACGATCCGACTTCAGCCGAGCGCATGCTGGAAAATAAAGCCGGCGAGCTTTCAGCCGATGCGTTGACCGAACTGCGCTATCGCGTGGCTTGGTCTTATTATATCGAAAACGACGACGCGTCGGCCAAGCGATTGGCCAGTGTCGCTCGCGCAGCAGGTGGTGAATGGGGTACTCAGGCAGCATGGGCATATGGCCTCGCATCATGGCGCCTGAAAGAATATGCCGCCGCATTCGAGGCGTTCGATGCCGTATCGCGGCAGGCAGGCAATGATGATTTGAAAGCGGCAGGGTTATTCTGGAGTGCGCGCGCCGCTATGGCTGCCAAGCAGCCGCATCAGGTACAACCGCGTATGCAGAGTGCAGCGCAGCTTCCTGAAACATTTTACGGATTGCTGGCCAGCGAATCGCTCGGAATGGAGCCAATTGCGCGCAAAACCGCTAAAGTGTCTAAGCTGGATTGGAACAGTCTGAAAGACCAGCAGAATGCTGTGCTTGCGGTAGGCCTTACCCAAATCGGTCAGACCAAGCTTGCTGACGAGGCACTGCGGTATCAAGCTAAAATCGGGGATGCGCGGCAGCACGCTAATCTGGCGCAGCTGGCTGGGTCACTTAATCTTGCGTCGACCCAGTTCTGGATGGGGCATTATGGCCCTTCGCGGGACCAGAGTAATGCGATGGCACGCTATCCGATGCCCAATTGGGAGCCTACTGGCGGCTGGCGCGTCGAGCCAGCTTTGGTTTACGCGCACACATTGCAGGAATCATCGTTCAAGACCGACGTTATCAGCCCCGCAGGAGCGCGCGGCCTGATGCAGGTTCGTCCCGGCACGGCGCAGGATATGGCGCGAGCACGCGGGATTTCATTGGCGGCATCCGAACTCGACCGGCCTGCGGTCAACCTCGAATATGGTCAGTCTTACCTCGAAAAATTGCGCGACTTGCCGTCAACGGGTGGTCTTTTGCCGAAAGTCATCGCCGCTTATAATGCAGGGCCGACACCGGTTACACGCTGGAATACCGAAATCCGCGATAATGGTGACCCTCTGCTGTTTATCGAATCAATCCCCTATTGGGAAACGCGCGGCTATGTTGCCATCATCCTGCGCAACTACTGGATCTACGAAATGCGCGAAAACAAGGCATCGGGAAGTATGAATGGCCTCGCTCAATATCTGTGGCCCAAATTCCCGGACGCCAACGGGCATGTCGCATCGCGCCGCGCTTATGGAGGCAATATTGCCGCTCGATGAAAGCCGCCCGTTCAAGCCAGTGAACATTGCATTGCTGACTGTTTCTGACACCCGCACGGCAGATGACGATAGCAGCGGCGACATCCTTGCCGAACGCATATCAGCTGCGGGCCACCACATTATCGAACGCGCGATCTTGCGTGATGACACTGCGAAGATAACCTCGCGGTTACACAACTGGATCGATGACGAGCGCATCGACGTCGTAATCTCAACCGGCGGGACCGGCCTTACCGGACGCGATGTGACACCCGAAGCCCTCGACCGCGTAAAGACCAAGGATATACCTGGATTCGGAGAACTTTTTCGTTGGCTCAGCTATGCGAGCATCGGCACCTCGACCATCCAGTCCCGTGCCTGTGCCGTGCTGGCACGTGGCACCTATATTTTCGCCCTACCCGGTTCAAATGGCGCCGTTAAGGATGGCTGGGACCAGATTTTGGTCCATCAACTCGACAGCCGCCACAGACCGTGCAACTTTGTCGAGCTGATGCCGAGGCTGCACGAAGTGTAATCTGTTCTTTATTTGTTCCCAATAATATGCCATCATTCGATGGTGCGAAAATCATGCTATCCTGACGCTTTCAAAGGCCGTGGTGCGCCTGCCAACGCAGTGCCAACTCGGTTTAGCCTAAAAGAACGCGTCGTCGATGGCGATTGGCTGGATGAGCGCGATGAGCTGGACGGAGGAAGTCGGCCTCTGAAAACAACGGTCACCGAGGAACATCCTAAATCAATTCTTTCGTTTAACAGGTCACCCGACCTGCCCTTTGACCGTTCGGTCAATGCCTATCGCGGTTGTGAGCATGGCTGCATATATTGCTACGCGCGTCCGAGCCATGCGTATCATGATCTCTCGCCGGGTCTGGATTTTGAAAGCCGGTTATTCGCCAAGCCCAATGCTGCGGATTTACTTCGCAAAACTTTGGCCAAACCGGGCTACAAGCCGGCGACCATCGCGATGGGAACCAATACCGATCCCTATCAGCCAATAGAGCGCAGCTATCGAATAACCCGTGGCATATTAAATCTGATGGTCGAAACATCGCATCCGATTGTCATCACTACGAAATCTGCGCGTGTGGTGGAAGATATCGACTATCTTGCCCAGCTGGCGAATAAGCAGCTGACCGGTGTGGCTATTTCAGTGACTTCGCTCGATGCGAAACTGGCCCGAATTCTCGAGCCGAGAGCGTCGTCGCCAATGACTCGGCTCGCGGCAGTCCGCAAGCTTTCGGAGGCAGGAATTTATGTTCATGTGAATATCGCGCCGGTTATACCTGCAATCACCGATAATGAAATTGAGGCGATTGCTGCTGCGGCTGCTGAACACGGCGCATCGAGCATCAGCTGGATTCCGATCCGTCTGCCGCATGAAGTAGCGCCTCTATTCCGCGATTGGCTTGATGTGCACTTCCCTGACCGCGCATCCAAGGTGATGAACCATATCCAGGACATGCGCGGCGGGAAGGACAATGACCCCGAATTTTTCACGCGCATGAAGGGGCAAGGCGCCTGGGCTGAACTCATCCGGACGCGGATGAAGATTGCCGTACGTAAACACGGCTTGGATAGTTCGAAATGGAATGTGCGGAACGACTTATTCGTGCCGCCCAATCTCGACGGACAAATGTCGCTGTTTTGACTATTCTTCCAGTACGAAATCCTTGAATTGCTGGCGCAAGGCAACTTTCTGGATTTTGCCAGTGCCAGTGTGCGGTAGTTCATCCACAAACAACACCCGATCAGGCATCCACCATTTGACGATGCGTTCGGCAAGATACGCTTTTACCGTTTCCTCATCGACATCCGCGCCAGGTTTCTTGACGGCAATCAGCACAGGCCGTTCATCCCATTTGGGGTGGGCGACACCGATCGCCCCAGCTTCAGCGATACCTGGGCAACCAACCGCGATGTTTTCCAGCTCGACCGAACTAATCCACTCGCCGCCTGACTTGATTACATCCTTGACCCGGTCCGTGATTTGCATCGTTCCATCAGGGTGGAGAACCGACACATCGCCAGTATCAAACCACTGTTCGGCATCGACGCAGTCGGCTTCGGCCTTGAAATACCGCTTGATGACCCATGGCCCGCGAATTTGCAGCGCGCCTGACGTCACGCCGTCACGCGGCGCGACATTGCCGTCCTTGTCGATAACGCGCAGCTCAACACCAAATGGCGTCCGCCCCTGTTTACACACGACATCGATCTGCTCGTCGAGTGTTAGATCGTCCCAGTTAGGTGTCGGCGCACCCATGGTGCCAATTGGTGAGGTCTCAGTCATTCCCCACGCATGCGACACCCGCACGCCCGACTTCATCAGCCGCTCGATCATCGCGCGTGGAGCCGCTGAGCCGCCAATGGTCACAAGCTTCAGTTTACCTAATGATGCGTCGCGTCCGGCTGCGGCCTCTGCATCCAGATGCCCGAACATCGCCAGCCATACCGTCGGTACGCCGGCACTGTGCGTTATGCCCTCATCCAGCATCAATTTGTGCAATATCGGTGCTTCGTTAGTAGTAGAAAACACAAATTTCACGCCAGCGGCGGCACCTGCAAAAGGAAGTCCCCAGCTTGCGGCGTGAAACATCGGGACAATTGGCAGCAACGCCGCTTGCGGACTGAGATCGAACACCGATGGCGCGATTTCTGCCATTGCGTGCAGCATGGTTGACCGGTGCTGGTACAAAACGCCCTTCGGATTACCAGTCGTGCCGCTGGTGTAGCACAACATGCACGGATCGCGCTCGTCGCCGGTGGCCCATTCGTAATTGCCGTCTTGCGCCGCGATAAGTGCGCCGTAGCTCGAGGCATCATCGAAGACGATATAATGCTCAACAGTCTGCAAATGCGGCTTCAGCCGGTCAACGATGGGCTGGAATGCCGCATCATACATCAGCACTTTGTCTTCAGCATGGTTCATAATGTAGATCAGGTCTTCATCGAACAGTCGGATATTGACAGTGTGGATGACGCCACCAAAGCCGATTGCTCCATACCAAGCTGCAAGGTGGCGATGGTGGTTCATCGCAAAAGTCGCAATGCGGTCGCCTTTTTGCAGGCCAAAACTGGCAAAAGCCTGCGCCAGTTTCCGCGCCTCGGTTGCTACGCCACCCCAGTTGGTCCGCTCGATGCTGCCATCGGCCCAACGTGTCACAATCTCGCGGGTGCCATGCTCACGCGCAGCATAGTCAATCAAACGGGGTACCCGGAGGTCCCAATCCTGCATGGTGCCGTGCATTGCGCTCTCCTGTTTTGTTTATATCCTAATGCACCAATGCCAAAGCAGGCCCCATTGGCGCAAGCTCTACATTGCCGATCCCGTCAATTGCCTTCAATTTGTCCAACAGCGACGCATCGAGCTGATAGCGTCGACCGAGCACGATATGTGCCCAGCGGCCATCGGCAGTGCGAGTTTTGACGACCAGTTCACTTTTGCCACCGTGCAATGGTGCCACCAGTTGCGCGAGCTGTGAAAGGGCCGCTTCATGCGTGACGTCCAACTGCATTTTAAGGCGTGCGACGCTCGTCAGGCTACTAAGAGGCTTTGCGCTTTTAACCGTAAAGCTGGGAACTTCATCGCCAGGGCGCATGTCCATTTCGCAGTGGATCAGCAAACACGCGGCTTCTTTTGCCCATTCGGACAGCTGCACGCCGACAGCTTCGTCGAAACAGCGCACCGAAAACTGTCCGCTCTGATCGGAAAAATCTGCAACCATGAAGCGCTTGCCCTTGCGCGATTCACGCCAGCGCACACCCTCAATCAACGCAGACATTGTGGCCGCCCGGCGGACGCCTTCTGGAATGGGACCGCTTTCCAGCCACGTCGCATAAGATTTCGCGCCATGGCTTGCCGCAATGGCGTCATATTGCGAGCAAGGGTGCGCCGAAAAATAGAAACCGAACGCTTCCTTTTCCCGGTTCATCTGCTCGCCAAGCGACCATGCCGCACTCTGGTCGATCCGCAATTTGGCGATATCGGAGCCACCTTCACCGAACAGGCCGCCTTGGCCGCTTTCCCGCGAATCGCGCGCCGATTGCGCTGCTGCAAGCAAGGTTTCCGCGGCGGCATGGACCGCGGCCCGATTTGGCTCAAGAACATCAAATGCGCCCGCTGCAGCCAAATTTTCCAGACTGCGCCGGTTCAATTGCGCCGGATCAGCACGGTTGGCAAAATCATCGAGGCTAGCAAATGCACCATTCGCGTCGCGCTCGGTGATAAGGACCTCCATCGCCTTCTCGCCGACATTCTTGATGCCGCCGAGCGCATAACGAACCGCAAGTCCACCCTCGCCGTCGCTCTCGACGATATATTCCGCCTCGCTGCGATTCACATCGGGCGGCAAGCATGTGACTTCCAGTCGTCGCATGTCATCAATGAAAATGCCCAGCTTGTCGGTCTGATGCATATCGAAGCACATCGATGCTGCAAAAAACTCTTCCGCATGGTGCGTTTTCAGCCAGGCGGTCTGATATGCGAGCACAGCATAAGCCGCAGCGTGGCTCTTGTTAAAACCATAGCCGGCGAACTTGTCGATCAAATCGAACAGCTCGTTGGCCCGATTGGGCGTAATATTATGTGCCGCGCAGCCGGTCACAAAGCGCCCGCGCTGCGCATCCATCTCCGCCTGGACTTTCTTGCCCATCGCGCGGCGGAGCAAATCTGCTTCGCCAAGGCTGTAGCCAGCGAGTATCTGCGCGGCCTGCATGACCTGTTCCTGATAGACGAAAATTCCGTAGGTTTCGTTCAGTACTGGCTCTAGCAAATGGTGCGGATATTCGATGGTCTCCTCGCCGTTCTTGCGGCGACCGAACATCGGGATATTGTCCATCGGGCCGGGCCGATACAGCGAGACAAGTGCGATGATGTCACCGAAGTTGGTCGGTTTGACCGCAGCCAGTGTGCGGCGCATGCCTTCGGATTCAAGCTGGAATACGCCCACTGTATCACCGCGTTGGAGCAATTCATAGACAGCCGGGTCGTCATGCGGCAGCAGGTCGAGATTGACCTCAACCCCTCGTTTGGCCAGCATCTGGCAAGCCTTTTGCAGAACCGAGAGCGTCTTCAGTCCCAAAAAGTCGAATTTTACTAGCCCCGCGCTCTCGACATATTTCATGTCGAATTGAGTCACCGGCATGTCCGAACGCGGATCGCGATATAGCGGCGCTAACTCCGACAATTCGCGGTCACCAATAACCACACCCGCCGCGTGCGTTGAGCTATGGCGTGGCAGGCCTTCGAGCTTCATCGCAAGGTCGAAAAGCCGCTTCACTTGCTCGTCGCGCCGATACTCTTCGCGCAATTCGGCCACGCCGCCCAGCGCGCGTTTCAGATCCCATGGGTCGGTCGGGTGGTTCGGCACTTGTTTGCACAACCGGTCGACCTGGCCATAGCTCATTTGCAGCACGCGGCCCGTGTCCCGCAAAACCGCGCGCGCTTTCAACTTTCCGAAAGTTATAATCTGCGCGACTTGCCGCGAGCCATATTTCTTTTGCACATAGCGAATAACCTCGCCACGTCGCGTTTCGCAAAAGTCGATGTCGAAGTCGGGCATCGACACACGGTCAGGGTTCAGGAAACGTTCGAACAACAGGCCAAGTTTGATCGGATCAAGGTCGGTAATCGTTAGTGCCCATGCAACCAGCGACCCCGCGCCCGAACCGCGTCCCGGGCCTACAGCTATATCCTGCTCCTTCGCCCATTTGATAAAATCGGCAACGATCAGGAAATATCCAGGGAAGCCCATCGAGCAGATGACGTCAGCTTCGAATTGCAACCGGTCAAAATATAACTGCCGCTCTACCGCGTCGGTGATGCCTGCAATTTCAAGCCGCTTTTCGAGGCCTGCGCGCGCATCTTCGCGCAACTGTGCATCCTCAGCGGTACGATCACCGGCAAGGCTTGGCAGGATAGGGCTACGATATGGTGCAGCCGCTGCGCAGCGCTGCGCAATGACAAGGGTGTTGGCGAGTGCTTCGGGCAAGTCTGCAAACAGCGCGCCCATCTGCTTGCCGGTTTTTATCCAGGTTTCACGGCTACTTTTGCGGCGGTCCTGATTTTCGACATATTCGCCATCGGCGATGCACAGCATGGCATCATGCGCGTCGAAAAATTCAGGTTCGGCAAAAAAGGCGGGGTTGGTGGCCACCAGCGGCACATCGTGCGCATAGGCCAGATCGATAAGCGCGTTTTCCGCGGCCTCCTCGACAGCGTCGTTGCGGCGGCTGAGTTCGATGTAGAGCCGGTCCGGAAAAAGCGCCTGCAATCGTTCCAGATAATCGCCCGCAGCCTTGGCTTGTCCTTCAGCCAGCAACCGCGTCAAAGCCCCTTCCCCGCCGCCAGTCAACGCTATCACGCCGTCGGTAAGTCCGGTCAGCTGCTCTAGCGTCACATGCGCGTCAAATTCCTCCGGCCGATCGAGATGCGCCATCGACACCAGACGGCAAAGATTATGATATCCGGCATCATCTTGCGCATAGAGCGCCAACCAGTCGCGGACAAACTGCCCGTCGCTTGTCGGTCGCCGAACGCCGAGCAAAGTTCCGATAATTGGTTGGACGCCCTTGGATTTAGCGCCATCCTGGAAAGGTATGACCCCGTAAAGCCCGTTGCGATCACAAATCGCGATAGCCGGAAAGCCGAGCTTTTTAGCAGTCTCGCCAATCGCCTTCGGTTCGATGGCCCCTTCCAGCATGGTGTAAGCCGAGAACACGCGCAGCGGAATGAAGGGGACATAAGCCATGTCCGCCATGTTAAATCAGTCGTACGATTCGACAACCAAACTATTGGGCTTAACTGTGGACAATCAGGCAGTTTGCGCGAGCAGCTTTTCGATATCTTTAGCCAAAGCCTCGGGTTTTACCTGCGGGCCGTGGCGCGCGACGACATTGCCTTTGCGGTCCACCAAAAATTTGGTGAAATTCCACTTTATCCCGCGCGAACCCATCAGGCCTGCTTGTTGCTGCTTCATATAGTGCCAGAGCGGATCTTCTTCCTTGCCATTGACATCTACTTTCGCTGCTAGAGGAAAGGACACATCATAGGTTAGCGAGCAGAAATTCTTGATCTCTTCTTCATCACCCGGCTCCTGTGCGCCAAACTGGTTACAGGGAAAGGCAAGTATTTCGAAGCCCTGATCCTTATAACTGCGGTACAATGCTTCCAACCCTTCATATTGCGGCGTGAACCCGCATTTTGAGGCGGTGTTGACCACTAGCAGTACCTTACCAGCATGCTCTGCCATGGCCTCTTTCCGACCACCGGGCATGTTTACGCTGAAATCATAAACCGACATTTTCAAACCCCTTGCCATTCCGGTGTCAAGGTACAGCTTTCTTTCGGTAGATAAAGTCGAAACTGGTGGTCCAAGTCAGCCCGTAATCGGTCGATTGCTCGCCATGCTGACGTACAGACCCATCCGTATTCTTGGAGTAAGTCATCCGAGTAATTGCGTGCTGTCCCGGGCCATTCACATTCCGCCAATTCCCTGTGAGGACCATCTTTCCTCCAGTGAAGCCGCCCGTGAAATCGACGTGACCGGGCTGTGAACCAATCCAAATTTGACGCCAGCTTTTCGTATCGGGATCATAACCATTCAGGCTTCCACCTCCGCCGCCTTTAAGTGGCATCCAATTTTCGCGGACCGCGCAATTGCTATAGAGTTTCTCGATCTTGCTATGTGCAACCAACTGCTCGGAACCGTTTGGAAAGACATCCCAGTCGCCTAACCAGAAATCGAACTGACCGAATTCGGCGGCAGCGCAAGACGGCTGTGGAGAGGGCGGAGGCTGGGCTTGCGCCAAATGCGGAAATGCAAGTCCAAGCAGCGCGACTGCAATTTTCTTCATGATAGCCTCCCTCAGCGAAGGGAGGATGCCAGCACTATTTTAGAGAAGAAGCGGTTTTCGACCAACATGACGCCGGCAACGACAAATTCAGCCAAGTCGGCCGTCATGCAAACGAAACACGCGGTCCATCTTAGCTGCCAACCGCTCATTATGCGTTGCCACAATCGCTGATGACCCTTCATCGCGGACCAATGCCATAAATTCGCCCAGCACCTTATCGGCGGTATGTTCGTCGAGATTGCCGGTGGGTTCATCTGCAAGAACCAGCTTGGGCCGGTTGGCGAGTGCACGCGCGACCGCGACGCGTTGCTGCTCGCCGCCTGAAAGCTTCGACGGCCGATGGTGCAGCCGTTCCGCCAGTCCTAATTTGGTCAGCAGGTGCGTTGCACGCTCGGTCGCCGCGTCGGGCAGCGCATCAGCGATTAACTGCGGCAGCACGACATTCTCCAGCGCATCAAAATCGGGTAACAAATGATGAAACTGGTAAACAAAGCCAAGCTTCTGCCGCCGGATTTCGGTCTGGCGATCAACGCTGCTGGCACTGACTTCCTCGCCATCAAGCTTGATCGAACCGGAAAATCCGCCTTCGAGCAAGCCAATGGCTTGCAGCAAAGTCGATTTACCCGATCCTGATGGCCCCAGCAGCGCGACCAATTCGCCCTTGCCAACCGTCAAGTTGACGCCGCGCAGCACTTCTATGGTGACGTCGCCTTGCACAAACTGGCGGCGGACGTTTGTCAATTCGACGATCTTATTCATAACGCAGCACCTGCACGGGGTCAGTACTCGCGGCCTTGAGCGCCGGGTAGAGCGTTGCAAGGAAGCTGAACAGCAAGGCCAGCCCACAAATTGCCAGCACTTCCATCGGATCAGTACGCGACGGCAATTCAGTTAGAAACCGGATTGATGGGTCCCACAAATTCTGTCCGGTGACGAGCTGGATAAAATTCACAACCGACTGCCGGAAATACAGGAATATCGCGCCCAATATCATGCCAAGCACAATCCCCGCCGAACCGATGAGCAAGCCTACCGTCATGAAAATCTTTAGCAGTGATTTGCGCGATGCACCCATCGTCCGCAATATGGCGATGTCCCGCGTTTTGGCGCGAACCAGCATGATCAGCGACGACAATATGTTGAAAACCGCCACTAGGACGATAATTGAAAGCACCACGAACATTGCCACGCGCTCGACCGCCAACGCCTCGAACAGCGATGCGTTCATGCTCTTCCAATCGACGATCAATCCCTTGTTTTCGAGTTTCGGCAGCAACGGCGCCAATATCTGGTTGACGTTGTCGGGGTCATCGGTCTTGATTTCGATCATTCCGACCTCATCGCCGAGCAACATCAACAGCTGCGCGCGTTCGATCGGCATCACCACGAAAGCTTTATCGTAATCATAAACCCCGACCTCGAATATCGCGACGACTTCATAAGATATCTCGCGCGGCACGGTGCCAAATGGCGTGGTTCGCCCTGCAGGATTAATGATCGTGATGCTCTGCCCGACCTGAACGCCCAGATTTTGGGCAAGCCTTGAGCCAATGGCTACTCTGTCCTCATCGGGGCTCAGAGAACGCAAATCACCCGCAACAGTCTTGCCTTTCAGAGTTTCGTTCTTGAGGATGTCGCTGACGGACATACCGCGCGCCAATATCGCCTCAACGCGGCCATTAAAGGTGGTCAGCAGCGGCTGTTCAATCAATGCGGTCGCATCGGTAACGCCGGGTGTCTTTTTGGTATCGGCAAGCACCTCCCGCCAGTCCTGTAACCGTCCGCCATAACCTTGAATGACTGCATGGCCGTTCAGCCCGACAATCTTGTCGAACAACTCTGCGCGAAAGCCGTTCATCACGCTCATCACGATGATAAGCGCAGCGACTCCGAGCGCAACTGCAACCAGGCTGATGCTGGCCACAAGGAAAATGAAGCCCTCACCCTTGCCGGGAAGCAGGTAGCGTTTTGCCACCATCCGTTCGTATCGCGACAGGATCATTTGCAGGTTTTATTCAGCATTTTTGGCATTTTGCGCTCTTAGGTTGAGGCAATGCCGCTGGCAAGCGTTGTTGCAGCCGTGCAACAGCTTTTGAAAAAGCGTCGGGATGATGCGCGTAATCGTTGCAATGAAACTGCCAGAGGCGGATGAAGGCACTTGAATTCGTCGACCGCCCAAGTGGCCGAGGGTTCAGGGGGAAAAACTCAGACCCGCCGGTGGGGACCGGCAGAGGACTGAATACTACGCGCTAGCAAAGCTGCAGAGCGAGGCCGTTCGGAAAATTCCGGGCGGCCTTGTTTTTTGACCTCTTGAAAAGTTTTCTCGTCACCCCATCTCACAACCGGGCGCCCAAAAGGGTCCAAACATGACCGCAGGTGCCGATGTCGGGCCTGCACAAAACCAAATTGCTTTAAGGAGAATTTGACATGCACCGTTTTGATTTTACCCCATATCGCCGCAACACCGTCGGATTCGACCGGCTGTTCGAGCTTCTCGAAAATTCTGGACGCACAGCCCAAAACGAGAATTATCCGCCGTTCAACATCGAACGCACAGGCGAAAACGAATATAAAGTGACCGTTGCGGTTGCCGGCTTCAAACCCGAAGAAATCGAAATCACTGCGCAGCAGAATATGCTGGTCGTTGCCGGCAGCAAGGATGCCGAGAGCAATGACAATCGCGATTTCCTCCACATGGGTATTGCGAGCCGTAATTTCGAGCGCCGGTTCCAGCTTGCCGACCACATCCACGTAACCAATGCCGACCTTGCTGATGGTTTGCTGATAATTGAACTCGTTCGCGAGGTGCCTGAGGCACTAAAGCCGCGTAAGATCGAGATTGGCGCACAAACTGCCCCTACGGTTATCGAGCATGATGATGGCAAGAAGAAAGCCGGCAAAGCTGCCTAACATATAAAGTTCGGGGCGGCCGATTGCTCGACCGCCCCGGGCACAAATCGCGCCCCTCTCATCCGACCAGCCCGGGTCGCAAATGGGCCGAACGGATGCGAACCGAATTTGACGTGCCGGTACATCAGTCGGCAGTGATATATAAACTAACCCGATATTCTGACAATTTCGTTATCAGACCAGACGGCTTTGCTTGACTGCCGCTTCTACAAAGCTGGCAAATAACGGGTGCGGAGCAAATGGCTTCGATTTCAGCTCGGGATGGAACTGTACGCCGATAAACCAGGGATGATCAGGCCGTTCGACAATTTCGGGCAATTCGCCGTCGGGCGACATTCCACTGAACACCAGCCCGCCTTTTTCAAGCGCAGCTTTGTAATGTATGTTGACCTCGTACCGGTGACGATGGCGTTCCGAAATGTCATTGCTGCCGTAAATAGTCGCGACGTGGCTGTTTCCAGTCAATTTGGCATCATAGGCCCCAAGCCGCATGGTTCCGCCGAGGTCGCCGCCAGATTCGCGCTTTTGGATACCTTCTTCGCTCATCCATTCTGTGATGATGCCAACGATCGGTTCGCTAGTGGCACCAAACTCAGTGCTGGAGGCTTCTGATATGCCTGCGGTGTTCCGCGCACCTTCGATGCATGCCATTTGCATGCCAAGGCAAATCCCGAAAAATGGCACCTGCCGTTCGCGGGCAAATTTAACAGATGCAATCTTGCCTTCGGACCCTCGCTCGCCAAAGCCGCCGGGCACAAGAATCGCGTGCATCGGCTCAAGAGCTGCTGTTATGTCGTTTTCGGATTGCTCGAACAGTTCGGCATCGATCCACTTGACGTTGACCTTAACCCGGTTGGCAAGCCCGCCATGCGTCAAAGCCTCGTTCAACGATTTATAAGCATCGGCAAGACCGACATATTTACCAACAACACCGATGGTGACCTCACCTTCGGGGTTGGTCTGGCGATCAATGATATCGTCCCAGCGAGAGAGGTCGGGCTCGCCGCTCGCGTCCATTCCAAAGGTCCGGAGGACTTCGGTGTCGAGCCCTTCAGCGTGATATTGCAATGGCACTGCGTAAATGCTCTTGGCATCAAGCGCCGGAATAACGGCTTCTTTGCGTACGTTACAGAATGCCGCGATCTTGGCGCGCTCGTTATCTGGTAGCGGATGTTCGCAGCGACAGAGCAATATGTCTGGCTGCACGCCCAATGACGCCAGTTCGCGCACACTATGTTGCGTCGGCTTGGTCTTCAGTTCGCCCGCAGCGGCAATATAAGGCACCAATGTAACATGCACCGACAAAGTGCGCTCACGGCCCAGCTCGTTCCGCAATTGTCGGATAGCCTCTATAAAAGGCAGCGATTCGATGTCGCCAACGGTTCCACCGATTTCGCACAATACGAAATCAAGATCGTCGGTTTCCGCCTTGGCAAATTCCTTTATCGCGTCGGTGACATGCGGAATGACCTGCACAGTTGCGCCAAGATAGTCGCCACGCCGCTCTCGCTGGATAATCTGCTGGTAAATCCGGCCCGAGGTCACGTTGTCGGATTGCCGGGCTGAAACGCCGGTGAAACGCTCATAATGGCCAAGATCTAGATCCGTCTCAGCGCCGTCGTCGGTGACATAGACTTCGCCATGTTGATAGGGCGACATCGTGCCCGGATCGACGTTAAGATAGGGATCGAACTTCCTGATGCGTACGCGGTATCCACGCGCCTGCAAAAGCGCAGCAAGCGATGCCGCCATAAGACCTTTGCCAAGCGAGGAGACCACGCCACCGGTGATAAAAATGAACCGTGTCATGGGAGGAAAGGCTTAAGGCGCCTTTGTGACAAAACACAAGCAGGCGAATCCCGCAGACAAAAATAAATTTGTGCAAAAGCGGTTTTGACAGCTCCGCCTATCCACCAAAATTATTTGTCGAGCGGTACTTCGGTCGCAGGCGCTGACTTATCGGCAGCCGCCGGGGTCGCAGGTGCTGCATTTGCTCCTGCCGCCGGTGCAGTCTGCGTTGTCGGAACTTCGGTGCGTTGGAGCGTGTCATCAATACCGCCCGTGCCGCCCTCTCGCGCTGCAACGAAGGCAAGCGAGATGGATAACAGGATGAATAATGTCGCCAATATCGTCGTTGTGCGCGTCAAAAAGTCTGCCGCTCCGCGTGCGGACATAAGACCCGACGGACTTCCCCCCATGCCAAGCCCACCACCTTCAGACCGCTGCATCAGGATGATGCCAACCAGCGAAGCCGCGATAATTGCCTGAACAACAATGAGAAAATGGAAAAGACCCATGACAAATTCCGAAATAAAAGGGGCGTTAGTCCGCCAATGATGCGGCCCACATAGCGACTGGTCCGGCAATCTTCAATGCTATTCGCCTGAATTCGCAGCGGCCGCCAATATCGGTTCGAATTTGGCTGAGTTCAGGCTCGCACCGCCGATCAGTCCACCGTCAACATCCGGAATTGCAAGCAGCATGGCCGCATTTTCGCCGTTCATTGAGCCACCGTATAATATGCGGATGGAACGACCGGCTTCGCCAAAACGGCTGACGAGTTGTTCGCGGATAGCATTGTGCATTTCGACGACATCCTGCGCATCAGGAATACGTCCCGTGCCGATGGCCCAGACGGGTTCGTAGGCGACGCTGAGCCAATCGCCCGACGCGCTATCGGGAAGTGAATGCTCAACCTGCCCTAGCACCATCGTGAGGGCTTGCCCGCCGTCGCGCTCTTCGAGCGTTTCGCCAACGCACAGGATTACGTTAAGGCCCACGGATTTTGCAGCCTCCGCCTTCAGGCGAATATCAGCATCCTGTTCGTGCTGCGCTGCCCGGCGCTCGCTATGACCTATAATCGTTACCGTCGCGCCTGCATCGACCAGCATGGCTGCGGAGACGCATCCGGTGTGTGCGCCGGAAGCGTCCATGTGACAGTCCTGACCGCCAATCTGGAATCCAGGTAACTGGCCAGATGCACGGTCAACGAGCGTCGCCGGCAAGCAGATCGCGCTGTCGACCGCGCTATATTTGGCCGCAACCGAAGCAATCGACGATAGCTCCGGCAAATCGCCGGATGTGCCGTTCATTTTCCAGTTGCCGACAATATATTTTCGCATTGAAAGTCCCTTTGGCGTCGAATTCCGAATCTTGGATTGTCCTATGCCTGCCTTTGCTCTGCCGCAGCAAGCCCGTCGCTCGAATGCCCCACTTGATTGACACCACCTTGCCGCCTAAAGCGGCTCGCAAATATCGGCTTCGGCCCGCATATCAGGATATCGTTGTTCATGATCAGTTTCATTCGTTCGCTCATCAATTCGAAAATTGGTGCTCTGGTCGCACTTATATTCATTGGAATGATCGCCGTCGCGTTTGCTTTGGGCGATGTTACCGGTTCGGGTAACTTTGGCGGTTTGAGTGGTGGTAATGTGGCGCGGGTCGGCAACCAGAATGTCACGCTGGGTGAACTTAACGATGCGCTCGAAAATCGGTTGAAGGCCGAGCGCCAAAACAATCCGACATTGGACATGGCGAGTTTTGTTGAAGGTGGCGGACTTGATTCAACGCTTGAACAACTCATCAACCGTTATGGGTTGGCCGTATTTGGCGCAGAGCACGGCGTTGCCGTTAGCAAGCGCCTGATTGACTCCGAAATCCGCAAACTTCCCGGTGCAATGGGGCTCGATGGGAAATTCAGCGAAAAGGCTTTCCAGGCGTTTGCCCAGCAAATTGGCGTCAGCGAAAAAACCATACGCGATGACATCATGCAGAATTTGTTTGCCCAGCAAATCCTGCCATCGGCCGCCAGCGGTCCCATGGCGCCAGATAGCATGGTCCTTCCATATGCTTCTTTAATGCTTGAAAAGCGTTCAGGCCAAGTTGCCGCCCTTCCTTCGACCGCATTTTTCCCAGCAAATCCGCCAAGTGAAGCGGTGCTGGCGAAATATTACAAGGACAACGCCGCAAAGTTCACCATCCCTGAAAAACGTGCGGTCAGCTATGCGATTTTTGACAAGACTATTATCGCTGCGAAAGCCAAGCCGAGTGAAGCGGACATCGCTGCTTATTACAAGGCCAACGCAGCGAAATATGCGTCGTCGCAAACGCGCAATATCAGTCAGGTCATTGTGCCTACCGAAGCTGCGGCGAAATCCGTAACGGCTCAGGTCGCGGGCGGAAAATCGCTAGCCGAAGTTGCGAACGCGCTTGGCCTATCTGTAACAAGCGCGACTGGAGTTACCAAAGCGAGCTTGGTCAACAGCGCTTCGCAAGCCGTTGCCGATGCTGTTTTTGCCGCATCTCAAGGTGCTATTGCCAAGCCTGCTCGCGGTAAATTGGGTTGGGCGGTCGTGCGCGTCGATGCGGTCAATCAGGTTGCGGCCAAAACGCTTGCCGCAGCACGAACCGAAATTGAAGCTGAGTTGCTCAAAACGCGTAGCGAAGAAATGCTGGTCGAAATGACCGCTGAAATTGAGGATGCCTTCGCCGATGGTGCGACAATCGCAGACGTCGCAAAGCAGAATGGTTTGAAAGTCGAAACTTCGCCCAAACTTCTCGCCAATGGGCAGAATACGGCGAACCCCGCATATAAGCCGATCCCTGAAATGCAGGTAATCCTTCCCGCAGCATTCCAGCTGGAAACCGGCGGTGAAGCGCAATTGGTAGAACTCGTTCCCGGCGAGAAATTCGCTTTGGTCGCAGTTGCCGACTTTGATGAAGCCGCGCCGCCGCCGCTCGCTGCCGTGCGACCCATCGTCCAACAGCAATGGGCGCTTACCGAGGGCGCGAAGGGTGCACGTGCCGCTGCCGATCGGATTCGCAAGGCCGTCGACGGTGGCCAGACGCTGCAGGCGGCGCTGGCCGCGGCCAATGTGCAGGGCGCCCGCATCGAAACGATCAATGGAACGCGTGCTGACCTGTCGAAAGAAGGCCAGCCGATATCACCCCCACTGTCGCTGATGTTCGCAATGAAAAAGGGTACCGCAAAGATGCTACAGGGCGGTGGTGACCGTGGCTGGTATGTCGTTTACCTTACCGAAGTCGTAAAAGGCGATGCCAGTGGCAATGCCGATATGCTGAAAAGCCGCAAGCTTGAGATTTCAGGAATGTTGCAGCAGGAATATGCCGCACAGCTGATTGCCTCGGCCGCCAAAGATGTCGGCGTTGAAAAGAACGAAGGCGGGATCAAGGAGCTTCGCACTCGCCTGACCAACCGTGACGGCAACTAAACCCGTTCTGATTTGGCGCAAGCGCATTGCCGATACCGAAACGCCGGTGTCGGCGGCGCTCAAGCTGTTTCAGGCGGAGCGCGGGGATTTCATCCTTGAATCGGTTGAAGGTGGCGAAACGCGCGGTCGGCATAGCCTGATCGGGATAGCGCCAGATTTGCTATTTCGCGCGGCTGGCGACAAGGCGGAGGTCAATCGGCACTGGCTGACCGACCGCGAGGCATTCGAGCCCGAAGCCTTACCCACGTTGGAAGCTCTACGCGCTTTGGCGACATCATGCCGGATGGATGTACCGGACGAACTGCCGCCTGCCTTGGCCTGTCTGGTCGGCTATTTTGGTTACGAAACCATCGGGCTGGTGGAAAAATTGCCGCGGGCACCACAATCGGCGCTGGCATTGCCTGACATGCTGTTCGTGCGGCCGACGGTCATTTTGGTGTTCGACCGGCTCAAGGATGAAATGTTTCTCGTCGCCCCGGTCTGGAGCGGTGCGGAAGACGAGCGCGGCGTAGCACTCGCCAATGAAAGGCTCGACGAAACCGAACGGCTGTTGGACAAGTCTGTGGATAAAGCGGTGGGTATCCAAATGGCGAGCGCTGAAACCATTCAGCTCAACCCGGTCCTTCCGCCGGATCGCTATCGCCAAATGGTCCTGCGCGCCAAAGACTATATTGCCGCAGGTGACATCTTTCAGGTCGTTCTTGCTCAGCGCTTCACCACATCCTTCGCGTTACCGCCGGTCGACCTTTACCGCGCGCTTCGCCGCATCAACCCTTCGCCTTTCCTCTATTTCCTCGACCTTCCCGATTTCGCGATTGTCGGTTCAAGCCCCGAAATCCTCGTCCGTGCGCGTGGTGGCGAGGTCACAATTCGCCCGATTGCAGGCACCCGTCCAAGGGGCAAAAACTCAATTGAAGACGCCGAAAACCGAGCTTCGCTGCTCGCCGACCCAAAGGAACGCGCCGAACATCTGATGCTGCTCGACCTCGGCCGCAACGATGTCGGCCGGGTGACAAAGGGCGGCAGTGTGACGGTGACCGACAGCTATATGGTCGAATTCTACAGCCATGTGATGCACATTGTCTCCAACGTGGTCGGCGAACTCGCGCCCGACAAGGACGCCATCGACGCGCTGTTCGCAGGCTTCCCCGCTGGCACCGTCAGCGGCGCACCCAAGGTCCGCGCCTGCGAAATCATCGCTGAACTCGAACCCGAAACCCGCGGAGCTTATGCAGGCGGCGTCGGTTATTTCTCACCCAATGGTGATATGGACAGCTGCATCGTGTTGCGCACGGGCATCGTAAAGGATGGCATACTCCACGTGCAGGCAGGCGCAGGCATCGTCGCCGACAGCAACCCCGAATATGAACAGCGCGAGTGCGAGGCCAAGGCGGGGGCGCTGATCGCCGCCGCACGCGAGGCGGTTAAGGTCTCCGGAGAGGCAGGGTTTGGGCAATGATCCTAGTCATCGACAATTATGACAGCTTCACCTGGAACCTCGTCCATTATCTGGTGGAGCTGGGTGCGGAGGTCGAGGTTGTCCGCAACGACGATATGTCGGCGGGACAGGCACTTTCGTCTGGGGCGGAGGCTTTCCTGATTTCACCGGGGCCAAAGACCCCAAATGAAGCAGGCGTGAGCCTCGATCTGGTCGCGGCCTGTGCCGATGCCGGCAAGCCTTTGCTCGGCGTTTGCCTCGGGCATCAGACCATCGGGCAGCATTTCGGCGGGCGCGTGGCACGCGGTGGATTGATGCACGGCAAGACCTCGCCGGTAACTCATGACGGCAGTGGGCTGTTCACGGGTCTGCCCTCCCCCTTTACCGCGACGCGCTATCATAGCCTGATTGTCGAGAATGTTCCCGACAGCCTGATTGTCAACGCGACCAGCGACGCCATTGGTGTTGAGGGGGGCCATGTGATGGGTTTCCGTCATGCGACGCTTCCCATTCACGGCGTGCAGTTCCACCCCGAAAGCATAGCGACCGAACATGGTCACGCAATGCTCGCTAATTTCATGCGGATAGCTGGAATGACGGTGAGGGAGCGGGAGTGAAGACCCTGCCCGACGCCTCGACTGCGCTTACCGCCGACCTCGCCGCGGAGGCCTTTGCCAACATTCTCAATGGCAATGTCGCCGCAGACGACATCCAGAATTTCCTGACCGTCATGTCTAACCGTGACGAGACGAGCATCGAGATTGCAGCCGCGGTGCGTGAAATGCGGAAACGTATGATCGCAATCGAGGCGCCCGCTGGCGCTATCGATGTCTGCGGCACCGGCGGCGATGGCAGCCATAGCCTCAATATCTCGACCGCCGTCGCCATTGTCGTTGCCGCATGCGAAGTACCAGTCGCCAAGCACGGCAACCGCGCGGCATCATCCAAAGCAGGCGCAGCAGACACGCTGGAAGCGCTCGGGCTCAACCTCGACCGCGCGAGCGAAACCGCAGAAGCCACACTCGCCGACCTCGGCATTTGCTTCTTATTCGCGCAGAAGCATCACCCGGCGCTTGGCCCCCTCGCACCGATCCGCAAGGCAATAGGCAAGCGCACGATCTTCAATCTCACCGGCCCCGCCGCCAACCCCGCACGCGTTAAACGCCAGCTCATCGGCGTCGCCCGGCCCGACTTTATGCCCGTCTACGCAGGCGCACTGGAGCTATTGGGGTATGACGATGCGATGCTGGTGGCAGGCGACGAGCCGCTCGACGAACTGTCGATTTCTGGCCCGAGCAGCGTCATTCGCCTTGGCCAAGCGGCCGAGCGCATCATGCCTGAAACTGCTGGCCTTCCAATCCACCCAATTGAAGCGCTAAAGGGTGGAGACGCCGCCTATAACGCCGCCGCCCTCACCCGCCTGCTCGACGGAGAGGCAGGTGCCTATCGTGACGCCGTCCTCCTCAATGCCGCCGCTGCACTCACGGTTGCAGGCCATGCACATGACTGGCAATCGGGCGTTGAGGAAGCAGCGGAGGCGATCGACAAGGGGCTGGCGAAGGCGCTATTGAAGTGTTGGGTGAATTACTGATGACCGACAAACTGGCGGAAATCTGTGCCACAAAGCGTATCGAAGTCGCTGCGCGTAAACCGCTGGGGCTGTCGCACTGGCCGAAGCCCTCGCCCGTTCGTGGGTTTGAAGCGGCGCTTCGGGCAAAGGCTGAAACCAGCCTCGCGCTCATCGCAGAAATCAAGAAGGCCAGTCCTTCCAAAGGCTTGATCCGTGCCGATTTCGATCCGGCAGCACATGCTCGCGCCTATCAGGCGGGCGGGGCGACTTGTTTGTCGGTATTGACCGATGCTCCTTACTTTCAGGGGCACGAGGATTATCTGATCGCGGCACGGGCGGCATGTGACCTGCCCGTCATACGCAAGGATTTCATGGTCGATCCGTGGCAATGCGCCGAAGCGCGGGCGATGGGGGCGGATGCGATCTTGATTATCGTCGCGGCGCTCGACGATGCGGCGATGGCCGAAATAGAGGATGCGGCTGTTGCTGAGGGCTTGGATGTACTGGTTGAGGTGCATGACGAGGCGGAGATGGAACGCGCGCTCTCGCGGCTGAAATCAAAGCTGATTGGCGTCAATAACCGCAATTTGAAAACCTTCGAAGTTGACCTTTCCACCACCGAGCGGTTGGCGGCTATGGTACCCGATGACGTGCTGCTCGTGTGCGAAAGCGGGATTTCGACGCATGCCGATTGTGAGCGAATGGCGAAGGCAGGCGTGCGCACCTTCCTCGTCGGCGAGAGCCTGATGCGACAAAACGATGTTGAACAAGCAACGCGCAAGCTATTAATCGGCGAATGACCAAGCTCACCCATCTCGACGACAGCGGCGCGGCGCACATGGTCGATGTGTCGGCCAAGGATGATACTGTACGTGAGGCGACTGCCGAGGGACGCATTACAATGTCGGCCGACGCGCTCGCAGCGATCCGCGAGGGCAGCGCGAAAAAGGGCGATGTACTCGCCACCGCGCGCATCGCCGGTATCATGGCGGCGAAGAAGACCCCCGAACTTATCCCGCTCTGCCACCCGCTGATGCTGTCCAAAGTGTCCGTCGATTTTGCTTTCGAAGATGACGGAATACTTGTCACCACGCTTGTCCGGCTAACCGGCCAGACCGGCGTTGAAATGGAAGCGATGACTGCTGCATCGGTTGCCTTGCTCACAATTTACGATATGGCAAAGGCGCTCGACAAGGGGATGGTGATTTCGGGCGTTCGCCTGCTGTCGAAAAGCGGTGGGAAATCGGGAGACTGGCGCGCGTGATTGGCGTTGACGAGGCGCAGGCGCGGTTGCTGGCGTTGACAGCTCCCCTTCCCTCGACATCATTGCCGTTGGCAGATGCGGTCGGGCAGTATCTTGCTGAAAATGTGGTCGCCCGGCGCACGCAGCCGGCAGCGGATCTGTCAGCGATGGATGGTTATGCCATTCGTTTTGCCGAACTGCCGGGGCCGTGGCGGGTGGTTGGCGAAAGCGCGGCGGGGAGGCCTTTTGACGGTGTGCTGGGTGTAGGAGAGGCTGCGCGTATCTTTACCGGCGCGCATGTTCCGGCGGGGGCAGATTGCATATTATTGCAGGAAGAGGCTGCGCGTCAGGGTGATATATTGCTTCTGTCCGGCGAAGGTCCGCCCGGTGCTGGCGCGCATATCCGGCGCGCGGGCAGTGATTTTGTCGATGGCGATTGCCTGCTGGAAAATGGCGATATTCTGAATGCAGGGCGGATCGCGGTGGCGGCAATGGCTGGTTATGGCGCGCTGGCGGTTGGTGGGCGGCCCAAAGTTACGATCCTCGCCTCGGGCAGCGAACTCGTCGCGCCCGGTGCTGAATGCAGCGTGGCGCAGATACCCTCGTCGAACAGCGTGATGTTGTCGGCGATGCTTGCACCTTTGCCTTGCGATATTGCTGATGGCGGCATCATAGCGGACGAATTGACAGCACTCGAGGCGGCATTGCGAGCGGCAGCCAATACGTCGGACATCATTGTCACGAGCGGCGGTGCATCGGTCGGCGACCATGATTTGGTGCAGGCTGCGCTCCGCAACGTCGGTGCAGAAATCGACTTCTGGAAGGTCGCGATGCGTCCCGGAAAGCCGATGATGGCGGGCCGACTCGGCCATGCGATTGTGCTCGGGTTGCCGGGGAATCCGTCATCGGCCTATGTGACGGCTTTCCTGTTTCTGTTGCCGTTGGTCCGGTATCTAGCCGGATGTAAATCGCCTTTACCAGCGGTCCGGACCGGCATATTGAACGACGATCTCCCCGCAGGGGGTGCGCGAACTGACTTTTTGCGCGCGCGCGTAGAGAATAACGCAATATCAGTACTTTATAAGCAAGACAGCGGTATGCTTGCGCCGCTTTCACAGGCTAACGCTCTCGTCATCAACCCCGTACATGCTCCCGCCCGCTCAGCAACGTCAACAGCGCAATATCTGCCGCTCGATTGAATCGAAGAACACAAGATGTACGATTGTTCTTGACCTGATCTGCTTTGTTCTCTAATCGTTCTGTTCATGTTCAACATGATGGAACCTTATTATGCTCACCGCCAAACAGCATGAATTGCTTCTCTTTATTAACCAGCGCCTCGAAGAAAGCGGCATTTCGCCGTCGTTCGAGGAAATGAAAGAAGCGCTCGACCTGAAGAGCAAATCAGGGGTGCATCGCTTGATCGGTGCCTTGGAAGAACGCGGTTTCATCCGCCGCCTTGCCAACCGGGCACGCGCTCTTGAAGTCACGAAGATGCCTGAAGGCGGCAGCGCGCGCGCCTCCAATGTGACCAAACTGACACCTGCAATTGCGAGCAATAAGGCGCAGGTCAATTTGCCGGTTGCCGCAAATGATGTGATGGAGATTCCGTTGCACGGTAAGATTGCTGCCGGTGTTCCGATTGAAGCGTTGGAAGGTCAGAATTCGTTATCGGTTCCTATGGCGCTGCTGGGCGCGGGCGAACATTACGCGCTTGAGGTTTCAGGTGAACTCGATGGTCGAAGCGGGCATTCTTGACGGCGATTATGCCCTAATCAAAAAAGCGAACACTGCGCGCGATGGTGAAATCGTCGTGGCGCTGGTACGCGGTGAGGAAGCGACACTGAAATATCTGCGCCGCGAGGGTGGTCAAATCCGTCTCGATCCGGCCAACAGTAGCTATGAGCCGCAATATTTTGCCGCGCACGAGGTTGAGGTTCAGGGCAAACTCGCCGGGCTGCTACGCCGTTATCATTGATCAAGCTCTGCCCGCGCTTTTGCGTCGCGGGCAGCTCGTACCCATGGCATATGTGCGTTGTCGTCATTGACAGTGATGAGCTTTTCGTTGGCCAAGTAAAAGGCTAATCCACCGCTTTGCTCCAGCGTGTTGCGGTCTGCCTTGACCCATCTGGGCTGGCAGGAAGAGGGCAGCCAACGGTCACTGATGACAATGTCAACGCGCTTACACGCCGCGGCCATTTCCATCGAGGGCACTTGATATGGCGTCCGCGTTGCGAGGACCGACCACTGCCTTCCGCCCCGGTTGATGTCGAGCACGCACATATCGGCCGAGCACTTTACCCCCGGCCATTGCTCGATGGGGCGGGGCTCGGCATTGGTGCCGGCATTTTCCAACAGCATATCGCGGATATAATCGCCAGCTTTTGAACGCAATAATGATACCTCGCCGGCCGGATTGACCAATGCGAGATGTTTGCCATCTCCCGTCACTAATAAGTCAGGTCGGGGAGCCAAAATCATTGCAATTATGCCCACGACAAATGGCACTATGCCAATATAGCGCACGGCACTCTTCAACAACCCAAACACCAGCAACCCGAGAATAATCGACCCATATGCCCAGACAGGCATTGCAGGCAGCATCGTTACGGAGCCTGGAAGACCGCTAACGAGGTGCGCGATAGCCAGAATCAGGGAAATACCCTGCCCTGCTAGCCACCAAAACGGCCCGCCTAAACCTGCAACATCCAAGAGCAAGGCGAGCGCTTCCATCGGCATGATGAAAAATGTGGTGAGAGGAATGGCTATGACATTTGCCAGTGCCCCATAAAGTCCGGTTTTATGGAAATGATACAGCGCAATCGGCGCCAAGGTCAGTTCGATAGCGAGACCGGTCAGGACCAACGAAATGAGTCCCCGCAAAATCCGGAATGCCACCAGCTCCTCCCGCCGCTCTGTCCATCGCCTTATCATTGGCAGTTCGTGCAAAATCACGATGGTCGCAACTGCCGCAAAGCTAAGCTGGAAACTGGGGCCAGCCATCGCTTCTGGCCAGAGAACGAGCACGACCAATGCGCCAAAGGCAACCAACCGCAAAGTTAAGGCGTCGCGCCCCAATGCGAGTGCGGTCAGTATCAACAGAGCCGCTATGCAGGATCGAACGGTCGGAACTTCTGCACCAGTGAGAAGGGTATACGCCACAGCTCCAAGCGCTGCGGCGGAAGCCGCAATAAGCGGTACAGATACGCGCAAGGCAAGCCATGAAAACAATGACAAGGTTCGACTAAATGCCAGAAAAATAAAGCCGACAACCGCAGTCACATGAAGGCCGCTGATCGACAGTAAATGAGCCATACCGCTGTCGCGCATGGCTTGTGCATCAGCCTCGCTGATATGCCCCTGGTCCCCTGTAACAAGCGCCGCCCCAATCGCACCGGCATCATCGGGCATTTCACCCAAGATATGTTGTGTGAGGCGGGCCCTGCTCGACGAAAATAATGGCCTGGATGGACCGGCAGCATAGAGTTCGACTTCGCCCAATGCGGATCCGGTCGCACCCAGTTGCTGGAACCATGCGCGCCGGGCAAAATCATAGCCGCCCGGCAAGGCAGGACCCGCTGGAGGCATCAGTCGCGCCCGCAACCATATTACTGCCCCCTCGCCGAGTTCTGGCCGATACTGCCGCGGTGAAAGATTGACTCTCACGGTCGGCGGCAACCCCTGATGCCCGTCCGTTGCCAGTTGCAAACGAACAACGTCGCGCGCCGACAACATCTCGACTTTATCGATGCGTCCGTAAAACTCGCCGATCCACACTTTGCCCAATACCGGCTGCGCAACCAACGTTGATTTTATCGCGATAGCCGCAAAGCCGATTGCCATACTGACCGCTGCTAACCGCAATATCTGTCGAATTCTGCTCGTGGTTTCGAAGGCCAAACCAGTCAGCACCATCGCGCAACAGATGACGGCAAGCGACAGAAAGCCGATGTCGCCCGAAAATTGCCAGATGGCAACGCCTGCCCCAACGCCCACCGGTATCCAAAGCGGTAATTGGTCTCGCTCACTGTCGAGCCACTCTTCCAGCAACGCGAGCCACCGCATCGGAGGCCGCTGTTGCGCTATGCGGTCGATAGCCAAAGTGCCAAAAATCCCTGCCACTGCAAGGACGTAGCAGCTTTGTCACATAAGACAAATATCATGCTCCAAACACTGAATAGTTTGCCTTGACGACCGTCTAAATTCCTACCATTGGCGTCCCAACGATAATGCCATTTTCTCCCCATGAAATAGTGGCAATTGAGGGGCCTTAAGCAAACGCATCTGGCGTTCCTGGCGCCTTTTGTCGAACATGATAAACAAGCCTTGCCTCAAGGGCGCCCTGCTTGAAGGGTTTGAGTGATGGAGTTTGAGAATGGCCGAAAATAACGCAACCTTGAATATTGGCGATACCAGCTATGACCTGCCGATAATGAAGGGCACAGAAGGCCCGGACGTTATCGACATCCGCAAATTATATGGCGTTTCGGACCATTTTACCTTCGATCCTGGATTTACTTCAACCGCCAGTTGCGAATCCGCAATCACTTTTATCGATGGCGATGAAGGTATCCTGTTGCATCGGGGTTATTCGATTGAAGACCTCTCCGAAAAGTCCAGTTTTATGGAGGTCTCATATCTTTTGTTGAACGGCGAGTTGCCAGGCAAAAAGCAGCTTGATGATTTCAGCTACACTATCTCGCGGCATACGATGCTGCACGAACAGCTAGCGACTTTTTACCGAGGCTTCCGTCGCGATGCTCACCCGATGGCTATCATGTGCGGTGTTGTCGGCGCGCTTTCGGCATTTTACCATGATTCGACGGATATAGCTGATCCCACCCACCGGATGATTTCCAGCCATCGGCTTATTGCAAAAATGCCGACGATTGCAGCGATGGCTTATAAATATTCAATGGGGCAGCCGTTTCTCTACCCTGACAACAAGCTGTCATACACAGGCAATTTCCTGCGCATGACGTTCGGTGTTCCCGCAGAGGAATATGTCGTCAATCCGGTGATTGAGCGCGCGATGGACCGCATCTTCATTTTGCATGCCGATCACGAGCAAAATGCTTCGACATCAACTGTCCGACTGGCGGGTTCATCCGGCGCGAATCCCTTCGCATGCATCGCGGCTGGCATTGCTTGTCTTTGGGGGCCAGCGCATGGCGGCGCGAACGAAGCGGCGCTTAACATGCTGCGCGAAATCGGCACGCCCGACAAAATTCCGCATTATATCGAGCGCGCGAAGGACAAGAACGATCCGTTCCGATTGATGGGTTTTGGTCACCGTGTTTACAAGAATTACGATCCGCGCGCGACAGTGATGCAAAAGACGGTGCGCGAAGTGTTAAGCGAGCTGAAGATTAACGATCCGATTTTCGATGTTGCTATGCAACTTGAGGATATGGCCCTCAACGACCCTTATTTCATTGAGAAAAAGCTGTTCCCCAACGTCGATTTTTATTCGGGGATCATCTTGTCAGCAATCGGTTTCCCAACCGAAATGTTCACGGTGTTATTTGCCCTTTCGCGCACGGTGGGCTGGGTAGCGCAGTGGAATGAAATGATCTCGGACCCCGGTCAGAAGATCGGTCGTCCGCGCCAACTATATACCGGCCCGAACCACCGCCCTTATGTCGGGTTCGATGCACGCTAACTAGTTTGTCGGCAGGCGGAGCGTGAAAATCGCACCTCCGCCTGTTGCCTCCTCGACCGTCAGGTCGCCGCCCATTGCACGGGCAAGTCTGCGCGATATATAGAGGCCGAGCCCGCTTCCGCCATCGCCCGAGCGCCCAAGACGCTCGAACTTTTCGAACACCTTGCCACGATCATCAGCATTTATTCCTCTTCCCTGATCAGCCACACTGATGAAGGAAGATTGTCCGGTTTGCCCAATTTCTATTGTTACCTCGGTTCCATCAGGCGAATAGCGAATAGCGTTGGTGACAAGATTCAGCATGATCTGGAGCGTGCGGCGGAATTCGGCAGTCGCGCCAACTTTGATGTCGGCGTCCGGCGTTATAAGCCGAATGCTATGATCAGCGGCTTTTAATGCCAGTAAACCCGCGACCCGCCTTGCGACATCACCCAACTCGATTTTGTCGGGTGCGGTGGAAAAATCGGCTCGCTCGATGGCTTCCAAGTCGCCGAGATCGTCAACCAGTGCAGACAAATGGCGGGCCGCATTTGCAATATCACGCGCATATGCGGCATAATTCTCTCTTATAGGCCCTTGCAATTCGCTCCCGATTGTCTCCGCATTTGCGATGATGCGTCCCAATGGCTGACGAAGTGCCGGTGCCAGATGCTTACCGAACAACGCGCTTGGGGTGGGCGCTTGCATTTCCTCAAATGCGGCAGTCGCGGAAGGTGCCACCGGCTCCCATCGGCATTCATAGCCATTCAGGCTACCGCTTTCATCATAAGCCGGGCGGCCTGATAACAGCACATTGTCGTCTTGCTTCAGGGCAACCACAAATGGCGACACGGCCTCCATCGATGTCAGGTTTCTGACAAAGTCGTTCTGATTATCGAAGTTGTCGAAGAGCTTTCCGAGCACCTCTGACGCTGATGTGCCGAAATCGGCAGCAACTAATCCGCTTATTCGCATACCCCGTGATTGGATCAGTCGATGCGAGCGATCAAAGATGAGTGAAGAATAAGCCCCGGAAGAATCCCGATGCCGGTCATCATCTAAATTTGCCGCACTTTGATGCTGTCCCAGATTACGCCAACTCAATATGGTAATTTGGACGATTTCTCCAATGGGCTGAGCCTCTACCCATAGCTCAAGATTGTCGGGGTCGTCCGAGACGCGAACCGCGCGCGCAAGACGCATCAATAAGCGCCCCGACAACATAGCTAAATTGTAAAGAGCCGGTATTGCGATAGAGCCGCCTTCGATGCCGCCTGCACGCTGATTGAGTTTGCGCAAAGCGTCATCCGCCCTCAGCAGGACCCCTTCCCGGCTCAGCTCGCCCAATATTGGACGAGATAATTGCGATGCGCCGTTCATATATTCCCGAAGGCCAGATAGCTTGAGCGCGAGGCCGACCACGATGAAATCTCGGCAATCGCAATCTGACGTTCAATCGAGTCATAATATTTGTCGAATATCGCAGCTTCGCGCGACGTCAGCATTTGTCCGCGAAGGAGCAAAAGATGAGCGCTAGCCATGTCCTTTGGTAGTCCCAATGCTGCCAGGATTAACGCCAATGGCGTAGATGAGCTGCAATCCATAAGCCGCAATATGTGGTCGTGATCTAGATTCACATCGGCGGAAATTTTCGCCACAAAAAGATGGAGTCCGCATTTTTCAGGATCGAGCAGTTCGGCGAGATATTCGATGCCTAAAAAATGCACGATTTTTCTGGCAGCGGACGCCGCCGTTTGGGATTCGTCATAGCCATCGATGAGCTGCCGGGCCGCAGCAATTATCGCGGGAGAGCGCCGACTTTCCAGAACTTCGATTGCCGCGACAATCCTCCAGCAAAGCTTATGTAGCAGTTCCGGAGGCAAAGTTAGATAGGAACCGCCGCGCGAATGGCGATGCAGACTGTCCGCCGCGAGCAACAATTGCGCTGCTTCTGCAACATTGCCATCAGCATGGTCCAGCAAGGCCGCCGTTAACGTCGCATTTGCCGAACCCAGCCTGCTATCGAGGCGGTCTTCTGACACACGAGCAAGAACAAAGTCTACAAGATCGGCTTCTCGTAAAAAGCCTGAGTCGGCGAGCAACGTCCATGTTGCAGGTAAAAAGTTCGATTTGTCAGAACTACCAAGCAACTGGCTTTCGATATCGCTAACAAGACCGACCATTCGCGTGGAGACAGCCGCAGTAATTGCATCGGTAGGCGGGTGGATCGCTGTAGGAAAAATGATAGCTGCAACGTCGGTGCACAATGCGTCGATATCGCGAGCATGCGTTGCTGCGATCGATAGCAAATTTTCATTTTGGCTAGACAATTGGTCCACCGGTCGTTCCATGCTGATAACAGCGTTTAGTATAGCGAAATTCCGGTTAATGCCGCTTTAAGCTTGCTTCGCCTTTTTTTACCGGTCGTTAGCCGTCCACAGAGATGCGATCATCGCGGCCAGCTGCGCTATTCCAATCCACTGCAAGGCTTGGGTAAAGCCCACAACCGGAGATGCAATCAACATAAGGATTGTGATTAATGCAGGAGATTTCAGCACCTGCCTCGCCCAAGCAGGCAGCACAAGTTTTTGGGCGAGCACCGCCAAACCCACCACAATAAGCGCGGCGAATATGCCATCGCTCGAATAGCTCATGTCTAATCGGGCGGTCGCGAGCGTGGAAAAACCGAGCAATACCCATACGGCCAGTGGCGCAAGTCTGGATAGTGGCGTGCTATCGTTGCGATCAGCAACAGTCGCACCTAAGATATTCAGCACAATTGCTACAATCGCGGCAACAATAGCCGCAGGTATGAACCCAGTTGCGCCCAATGCCAACGAGCTTGCTGCCGATATGATGCTTGCACCGCTGACCAATGCAGGTCCGGCAGATATCCCCCAAACCGAAGGTGCTATCCGAGCCGCTATCGGTGCCAACATGCGCGTTTCCAAAAATCCACCGCTTTGGTTGATACGGCCCACCAAAATTTCGCGATTTAATGTGCTGAAATCTTGAACAGATCGCACAAGGCGTAGCTTGCCCTCCTGGATATATTGCTGATTCAAAGCATAAAAACCTACTTTATCCTGAAGAGCCTGTCTCAGTATCGACGACGTCATGCTCCACCCTTCAGGCAGATTTTGCAGCGAGAAAGCAGTCTGTGCCTCCAATAGTGCGACGCCGGCCCATCGGGTATTAAGGTCGATCCGTTCGAACGCCTCATTTTCATCACGCCCGTCCAGAGTTACGATGAGAGCGCCAGCGCTATTCAGCATCTGCTTCAGCAGGTCCGGGGCGACATAAACAGCTTCGGATTGGACCCACAGCCGATCACTTGGGTGCAGCAGTCGTTGAATGTCAGAACCCGACCGAACAAATTCGACTGACCTTCCATTCTTGCTGTTACTATCGGCAAGATGGAGCAGCGCCCCTGTGACATGGTCGACCTCAACAAGAAATCGGCTTACGCCAAGACGGCCCAATTGTCCGATCTGATGCTCCAGCAAAGACTGGCCGCCCAATGTGCTATTCGTGATTTCAGGTGCTGCAACATTTGCGTCACCCGTGGCTAACGCTGCAGAAAGCAGCGCCACATCGGGAATGGATTTTCGTTCGCTCGGCACGCCATGTCCGATACGGACGTTGGGTGCAATTTGCCAAGAAAATTATGGCAACACGCGACGATCAGTGGATGTCGTGCGTTTCTATTTCAGTGATAGCTTTATCGAGCTTACGAATAACCACCGGATCGCCAGGCGCGCCTTCGCTCGCCTCATCGGCCAGCGCCATCAAACGCGTGGCACCAAAACTGGCAGCGAGGCCCTTTAATCGCCAGCTGGTATATTGCCAGTTGGCATCGCAACGTGAGCGTGAAAGCAGGCTAAGTTGCCGCTTGGCGCTCTCTACAAAGGATGCGCGCAACTCCGCGATTAAAGCGGTATCGTCACCAGCAGCAGCTTTTAAAGCTGTGTCAAAAGAGCCATAATCCATAGACATTCGACACTTATAGCAAAGATAGGGTTAAGTTTGCGTTTCTCTGTGGATAAATTATGGTAAACAACTTGACATGAACACGCGCTCTAAAATTATCGGGCTGACCCGCGAGATCCCCGACGACCATCGCGATGAACCTTTAGAACATGACGGCCCGGCAGGTTTGGCCGCTTCGCCCGAGGGTCCTGATCTGGAAATGCAGGATGAGCCGCCAGCAGAATATTATGAAGACTATGCCGATGAGGCTCCTCGTCACGATTTTGCAAAAGTCCTCGTTCCTGCCTTATTAATCTCAGCATTTGCGGGTTGGACCGGATTCTTTGGGTGGACCTATTTGCCCGAAGCACAGCGTGGGCTTGCGAATGACCGCATTATTTCGCTTGTCACGATGTGGGCGATACCCACGCTATTGCTTGCGGTACTGTGGCTGATTGCGATGCGTAGCAGCAGCCGTGAAGCAAGCCGCTTTGGCGATGTGGCATTGCTTTTGCGCAACGAAAGTGACGCGCTCGCTACCCGAATGCGAACGATGAATGAAGAAATTTCGCTGGCGCGTGAGTTTCTGGCCCAGAATGCCCGTGAGTTGGAGAGTGTCGGTCGTCAATCTGCCAAACAGCTCGTTGAATTGGCCGAGCAATTGGCCGCTGCCTTGGCGGATAGCGATCAAAAGGCAAAAACGCTCGAAGCGGTGAGTAATGCGGCTACGAGTAATTTGGAGCAGTTGCGCAAACATTTGCCGGTCGTAACCAGCGCCGCAAAAGATGTTACCAACCAGATTGGCAGTGCGGGCAACAACGCGCAAATGCAGATTAAATCTTTAATTGCTTCACTTGAGCGCGTTGGCGAGGCTGGAAAATCCGCTCGTAGTTATATCGATAACATGGAAATACGCGCCGATGATGTCGGCGGCAAACTCGAGCAATCCTTGAAAGCGAGTGCCACCCTGCTCGACGAGCGCGGTGCCGATGCCACCAACCGCACCGCGGAAATGGTAACATTGATCGAGCGAGCGACCAATGGACTGACAACTGGCGTATCCAATGCCTCGACCGCAGTTGACGCTATATTAGTAACAAGCCAAGAGAAAGTTGAGGGTCAATTGACCCTTTTGCGTGGGTCGATAAGCAATCTTTCAGAGCAATCGGCGGCGGAGGAAGCCAGGATTTCGCTTATAATCCGGGAAATTGCGGATCATATTGAATCAAGCGCGAACCGGATCGCCGAAGTAGATAAGGCCGCTACTGACCAGACGGCGAAACTGGCATTTGCGGTGTCTGCGCTGGGTGAAAGCACAAAAGACGTTGGCTCTGCGCTGACGAATAACCATAGCATTACCCAAGATCTGATCGCTCAATCGGATAAGCTTCTTGTATCACTGGACAAGGCCAATCGACAGATTGATGAAGTCCTTCCTGATGCAATGTTGCAACTCAACGAAAGGTTCGCGCAAGGCATTGCCAATCTGGGGCAGGCCACAGCTTCCGCGCGTTCACTTGACGAATTAAGCGACAATATGCTCGCTAAATTGAAGTCGCTAGAGCAGCTGATTGGCGTTCAACGCGAAAATGTGGACAAATTGATGCGGGAAAGCGATGAACATTTCGCTGCTCGCCACGAACAGGCAGATGCGCTTGGGTCTGCGTTGCAGCAAACCCGGGCATTGGTCGAGGACATGACCGAAGATGCCAATACCAAATTGGTCGCATCGATGTTGCGCGTGCGCGAGACCACACGACAGGCGGCCGAAAGCAGCCGCAAAATTTTGGATGATGAACTGGCCAATGTCGCTGAGAAGCTAACAGACCAGAACAAGGCTGCGCTTGCGGAGGCCATCGACGCCCAGATTGCATCGATGAACGATGTCGTGACGGAAGCAATCGAGCGCAACATAAGGCTATCCGAAAATGCTGCGACGCGGGTTGCTTCGCAGCTTGGCCAACTTGAAGAAATGACCGCTAATCTCGAGCAGCGTGTTGCCGACAACAAGGATGGTTTTGAAGGTATTGGCGACGACAGTTTTGCGCGACGGATGGTGCTGCTAACTGAATCGCTGAATTCGACCTCAATCGATGTTGCGAAAATATTGTCCAACGACGTAACCGACACCGCTTGGGCCGCTTATCTCAAAGGCGACCGAGGCGTGTTTACCCGCCGCGCTGTCCGCTTGCTCGATGCTGGCGAGGCCCGGGCCATAGCGTCGCATTATGGCGAGGACGGTGAGTTTCGCGAGCATGTTAATCGCTATATCCACGATTTTGAGGCCATGATGCGCGTTCTGTTGAGCACACGTGACGGTAATGCCATCGGGGTGACATTGTTATCATCGGATGTCGGCAAACTTTATGTCGCGCTTGCGCAGGCTATCGAACGCTTGCGGAACTGATTATTCGGTCGGTCGGGTAATCAGAAAATCGAAGCTGTGCCGGTCAATCCAGCCATTTACATAATTGGCGTAATATAGGCCGAATAGGATCGCTGAGAGCAATGTTGTCCTCAGAACAATAACGCCAGGCCGGAAATTTCCTGGCGCACTGTCTGCCTGACCGGGTGTCTTTTCCAGTCCCAATTCTTCATGGGTGCGCACACCAATCGGTAAGATCACAAAAGCTGTCATGACCCAGAACAGCGCATAAATGGCGATAATCGATGTCCAGCTCATGCCGTCTCCACGATCATAACGTCAACAATGGGCTTTTTTCCGGTCCAGCTGGTCGCGACGCGCCGCACCGCAAGACGTATACTCTCACGCAACTTGTCGTAGTCGCCACGATTGTCCTTAACCGCTTTGACTGCTACGTCGGTGGCTTCCTCCAGAAAATCTTCGAGATCTTCTTCGATCGGTACGCCATGCAGGCGGATTTGCGGATCGCCAAGCAGGGCATCGTCACCGTCAAGCGCGACAGCGACGTTAATGATGCCATACCATGACAGCCGCCGTCGTTCGTTGATAGTGGCTCCATCGGCGGCGATTATCGTGTCGCCGTCAAGGATAAGGCGTCCGGTCCGCTCTTTACCGACTATCTCGGGCTTGCCAGGTGCCAACCGCACTACATCGCCGTTCGATTGCACCAGTGCGTTCGCAACGCCATGGGCCAACGCAAAACGCGCCTGCTCGGCCATGTGGCGCCGCTCACCATGAACGGGAACCAGAACTTGCGGCCTGATCCAGTCGTACAAAGCAGCGAGTTCGGGCTGCCCTGGATGCCCCGACACGTGCACATGCGCCTGCTTTTCGGTGACGGTCAGGATATTTCGCTCAGCAAGCTTGTTCATGATGACGCCAATGGCGATCTCGTTACCAGGTATCTGCTTGGACGAGAATATGACCGTATCGCCCTCCTCCAGCTTAACCGGATGATTGCCGTCTGCGATACGCGCTAGTGCAGCGCGGGCCTCACCTTGTCCACCCGTGGCAACAACCATGACATCGTGCCGTGCCAAGCCATCGACCGCCTCCATATCGACGGTTTTGGGCATATCTTTAAGATATCCATTGGCTTGCGCTGCTTCAATAATCCGGTGCAACGAGCGTCCGGCAAAGCACAAGGTACGCCCGGTTTCACGCGCCACCTCTCCCATCGTCTGCAACCGAGCGGCATTGGACGCAAATGTAGTGAGAAGCACCCTGCCCTTCGCCGCCTTGACGGACTTCAGAAGGTCGGCCTTAACGCTGCCTTCGCTCCCGCTGTCATCAGCGTTGAAAGCATTTGTGGAATCGCAGACCAACGCCAGGACGCCGCTATCACCGATGGCAGTCAGCTGCTCTGCTGTCGATGGCTTGCCAAGCACTGGCTGCTCGTCGAGCTTCCAGTCGCCGGTATGGAAAATTTTCCCATAAGGCGTGGTGATGACGCACGCACTCATTTCGAGGATGGAATGCGCTAATGTCACGAACTGGAATCCAAATGGACCCAGGTCAAAGCTGCCTTCCATCGGGATGACTTTAAGCTCGACGCTATCGACAATTCCCTCTTCTTCAAGCTTTCCGCGAATAAGTGTCGCGGTAAAGGGTGTGGCATATAATGGTACGCCCAGGTCGGCGGCAAAATAGGCGACTGCACCGATATGGTCTTCATGACCGTGGGTCAGAACAATGCCGAGCAAATCGTCCTTGCGTTGCTCGATGAACTCGAGATCCGGCAGTACAAGGTCAACGCCGGGATATTCCGAATTGGCGAAGGTAAGGCCAAGATCAACCATCACCCATTTGCCTTGGCAACCATAAAGGTTGACGTTCATTCCAATTTCATTCGACCCGCCAAGCGCGAGGAAAAGTAACTCATTCTTTGGGGTAGTCATTATTTTTGTTCTCTATTCCTGTACAAATGCGCCAGCCCCCGCAGCGTCAAATCCGGTTCAACCCGGTCAAATAAATGGCCATGCTGCTGAAACAGGATGGCAAGACCACCCGTTGCAATCACCGTCACCGGTTTGCCGATTTCAGCCTTCATCCGTGCGATTAATCCCTCGATCATCGCCACATAGCCCCAATAGATGCCAATCTGCATTTGTCCAACAGTCGTTGTACCAATCACGCTTTCATTTGGGGGTGGTCCAATTGCAATACGCGGCAACATTGCGGCCGCAGCATAAAGCGCATCGAGCGAGAGGTTGACGCCTGGCGCGATGCTGCCGCCGCGATAAGAGCCATCAGGGCCAATATAGTCAAAGGTAGTTGCTGTGCCAAAGCTGATCACGATCTTGTCACCATCGGCCATCGACTGTGCGGCAATGGCATTAACGGCACGATCCGCACCGACAGATTGCGGTTCATCGACTTTCAACTGGATGCCCCAGCCTACAGTGCCGCGTCCCGCGATTAACGCCTCGCAGTCGAAATAGTGCGACGCTAGCAATTGCAGATTGTGCAGAGCGCGCGGCACCACCGTTGCGATTATGACAGCTTTAATGTCGGTCCTGCGAAAACCGGCCATCTGAATCAGTTGGTCGAGCCATACCGCATATTCATCGGCTGTCCGCCGCGCATCGGTCGCAATCCGCCAGCGTTTGACAATCTCGCCGCTGTTATCGACCAATGCGAATTTGACGTTTGTGTTGCCAGTATCGATTGCGAGTAACATCAAAATCTCCGCTCACCCTGAGCTTGTCGAAGGGCTATACTAAAAAAATGTCGGCGGCATGAATGGCACGAATACTGCCATCCGCCAAGCGAAGCTGCAAAGCGCCGTCATCGCTCAGGCCTGCATACAGCCCTTGCAATTCTTCTCCATCCGGAAGGTTTGCCGCAAGCGCGCTGCCTTTTGGATGCGCGTGAGCTTCCCACTGGCAGATTACTGCTGATAGTCCTGTGTCGCGCCAAATGACGAGCCAGCGCTGAAAATTATCCGCAAGGACCTCGACCGCTGCTTGCGGCTCCGGAGGCGTTGCACCCAAGGTGCGTAAGTCAGAAACTTTGCGATCGAGGTTGTTGGGGTGCCAAACAAGGTTGACCCCGATACCGACGATTATCGCATCATCAGTCCGCTCCAACAGTATTCCGCATAACTTGGCACCGTCCGAAGATAACAGATCATTCGGCCATTTGATCTGGATCGCGACATGCGGCGCAATCTGCCTGACCATGTCATGCACGGCCAGCACCGCGACAAAGGCCAACGTAGATGGCGCAGGGTCAGCGTGGCGTAAGCGGACAATTGTACTCGCAAAAAGATTGCCGACAGGGCTCTCCCAATGACGCCCTAGACGACCCCGACCGCCGTCTTGAGCATCTGCGCGCAACCATAGACCTTCAGGACCGCCTTCAGCTGCGCGTTGCAACAGGTCGGCGTTGGTCGACCCGGTAAGCGTAACCTCTTCGAAAATGGGCGTCAGAATAATGCTTTCGCTGCTTGGGCGGTTACCACTCCGAGAACCGGAATCGTGAAATAGCCGAGTGGTGAGTTGACTGCGGCTAAAATGCCTCCGGTCCAAGCCAACACCTTATCATCGCCTGCTGCAATAACATCAGCGGGTTCGTCAAAATACATAACCTTGACGACCTTCAGATAATAGAACGCGCCAATTACCGATGCAGCAATGCCGATGACCGCAAGTGGTAATAGCCCCGCCGCCACGGCTGCATTGAAGACAACCAGCTTACCCCAGAAACCGAATAGTGGTGGAATACCAGCAAGGCTAAACATGAATATCGCTAACGCGGCAGCAAGCGCCGGCCGTGTTTTCGACAGGCCTGCAATATCGGCGAAGGTTTCGCGATAGCCGCCATCCTTGTCCTGCAACTGCATAAGGCAGACGAACCCGCCCAAAGTCATTGCAACATAGATAGCGAGATAGACGAGCATCGCCGCAACGCCCTGTTCTGTCCCAGCGGCCAAGCCGATAAGAATGAACCCCACATTGTTGATTGAGCTGTAGGCCATCAGACGCTTGAGATTCTGCTGCCCAATAGCTCCGACCGCACCAATGATGATCGACATCAGCGCGATGACGATGATGATTTGCTGCCAAACCATTGCCTCATTGCCAAATGCTTCGATGACGACGCGGATAGTTAGTGCGCTCGCAGCAACTTTCGGCGCGCTGGCAAAGAAGGCTGTGACGGGTGTTGGCGCCCCCTCGTAGACGTCTGGCGTCCACATATGGAATGGCGCTGCACTGATTTTGAAGGCAAGGCCGGATAGCACGAAAACGATACCGAAAATCATGCCAAGGCCGATGTCGCTATCCAGCGCCATGCCAATCGTTGCAAAGTCCGTCGATCCCGTGAAACCGTAAAGCAGTGACATCCCGAACAGCAATATGCCGCTGGCGAGTGCGCCGAGGACGAAATATTTAAGCCCGGCTTCTGCCGAACGTCCATCGCTGCGCACGAAGCTTGCAAGGACGTAAGCCGCCAGACTGTTGAGTTCGAGCCCGATGTAAAGCGTTATCAAATCGGTGGCGGACACCATGATGCCCATGCCGGTTACCGCAAGCAATATGAGCACCGGATACTCGGCCCGCATCGCTCCAGCTTTTTCAAGAAAGCGCGGTGCGGTCATCAGCGAAATCGCAGCGGCCACATAGATCAGAATTTTCGAGAAATTTCCAAAGGCGTCATTACCGAACAGGCCATCGAATGCGAGCGCGTTTGTGTCAGCGCAAAGGAAATGTACGACATAGGCGCCCGCGCCAACAAGCGCCGCAACCGACAATATGCTGACAAGCCTGCCCGCTTCGCTGCGCCATGCCGCAAGCAGCAGGAGAGCGAGCGCCGAGAAGCTCAGTATAGCCTCTGGACGGACAAGATAAAGGGAGGCGTTGAGGTCCATTAGTGCTGGCTCCCCTCAGCCGCTTTTTCATGCGTACCACCAACACGATATTTCGCGGTGGTAGGGTCATTTGGTTTCAATTTGCTGTCACCTGCAGGCGCTGCGCGCTCGACCCGCGCTACAATCGTCGCGACATCGCGGCGGATCGGGGCGAGGAATGTTTCGGGATACACGCCCATCCAGATGACCGCGACGGCAATTGGCGCCAACAGCCACATTTCGCGACTATCCATATCGGGCATCGCGGCGGCATCGGCATTGACCTGTGCCCCGAAAGCGATGCGGCGATAGAGGTAAAGCATATAGCCAGCGCCCAAGATGATACCGGTGGTGGCAATCAATGTTGCCCAAGTCGAAACCTTATACGCACCCGCAAGGCTCAGGAATTCGCCAACAAAACCGCTGGTTCCCGGCAGGCCTACGCTGGCCATTGTGAACAGCATGAACAGCAACGCGTATTTCGGCATATTGATGCTCAAGCCGCCATAACGGCTGATTTCGCGGGTGTGCAGGCGGTCGTAGATGACGCCAACGCACAGGAACAATGCGCCTGACACCAGACCATGGCTGAGCATCACGATAATCGCGCCTTCAATGCCTTGCTGGTTAAACGTGAACAGCCCGACCGTCACAATCGCCATATGCGCCACCGACGAATAAGCGATGAGCTTCTTCATGTCGTTTTGCACGAGAGCAACGAGTGAAGTGTAAACAACCGCCACCATGGACAGGCCAAACACTAAAGGAATGAAGTCAGCGCTCGCCTCTGGGAACATCGGCAGCGAGAAGCGTAGGAAGCCGTATCCGCCCATCTTAAGCAACACGCCAGCCAGGATCACCGAACCCGCAGTCGGGGCTTGGACGTGCGCGTCGGGCAACCAGGTATGGACCGGCCACATTGGCATCTTGACCGCGAAGCTCGCGAAGAACGCCAGCCAGAGCCATTTCTGGGCCTCGACCGGGAAATCGGTGTTGAGCAACGTCGGAATATCGGCGGTACCCGCAAACTGGATCATCCACAGCATCGCAATCAGCATCACGACAGAGCCAAGCAATGTGTAGAGGAAGAATTTGTAGGACGCGTAAATCCGTTCTGCGCCGCCCCAGATGCCGATGATGAGATACATCGGGATCAGGCCAGCTTCGAAGAAGATGTAGAACAGCATCAGGTCCTGCGCAGCGAACACACCGATCATCAACGTTTCCATCAGCAGGAATGCCGCCATATATTCGCCAACGCGGGTAGTTATCGAACGCCAGCTTGCGCCAATGCAGATCGGCATCAGGAAAACCGAAAGCATGATGAGCGTCAGCGAAATACCGTCGATGCCGAGCTTCCAGCCTATCGGGCCAAAAAAAGATGCGCTTTCGGTAAACTGCCATTGCTGGCCTGCCGGATCATAGCTGAGCCACAACCACACACCAAGCAACAGGTTGAACAACGTGGCCGTCAGCGCAATGACACGCGCCATTTCAGCGCGCGCGAACAAACATGCAATTGCGGCGAGCATCGGCACCGCGAGCATGACGGAAAGAATTGGGAAATCAGCTGCGTTCATTATGCTTGTACCATCATCCAGCTGACCGCCGCGACGAGGCCAAGCAGCATCACCAGTGCGTAACTATATAAATATCCGCTCTGCATTTTGACCGCCATCCGGCTGCTAAAGCCAACCACTGCGGCTGAACCATTAGGGCCGAAGCGGTCAATAATGCCAACATCGCCCTGTTTCCAAAACAGCCGACCGAACCAAAAGGCAGGCTTGATGAAGATCAGGTTGTAGAGTTCGTCAAAATACCATTTGTTGAGGAAGAAGCGGTAAATCGGCGCGAATGTCGTGGCTAGACGCTGCGGTGCATCTGCCGAGCGCTGATACATTAAATACGCAATGCCCAAGCCGGTCAGCATGGCAACCGTCGACGATAACTTCACCCACAAAGGCACTTCATGCATCGCGTGCATCAAATGCTCGTTGAAATAGAGCGTGCTGTTCGCCCAGAATTCCTTGCCGGTTTCAGCCTCGATAAACCCATTATGGAACAGGAACCCGGCAAACACCGCGCCGATGGTCAATACGCCGAGCGGTACCAGCATTGATAGCGGGCTTTCATGCGGATGATAGCCACCGGTGCTGTCTTCGGCGGTTTCGGGCGTTTTGTGGACGCTGTGCTGGATATGCTCACTCTGGATCCAGCGCGGCTTGCCGAAGAAGGTAAGGAACATCAGGCGCCACGAATAGAAACTGGTCAGCAACGCCGCCAAAACGCCAATCGCAAAACCATACATGTGATAGGTCGAACTGCTGGCAAAGGCGCTCTCGATGATAGCGTCCTTCGAATAGAAACCAGCAAATCCGCCGACTCCAACAATGCCGACACCGGTGATCGCCAGCGTGCCCGCCATCATCGCCCAGAAAGTCAGCGGGATATGTTTCCGCAAGCCACCATAATAACGCATATCCTGCTCATGGTGCATCGCGTGGATGACTGAGCCTGCGCCGAGGAACAGCAATGCCTTAAAGAACGCGTGCGTGAACAGATGGAACATCGCCACGCCATAAGCGCCGCTGCCTGCGGCAAAGAACATGTAGCCCAATTGAGAACAGGTCGAGTAGGCGATCACGCGCTTGATGTCGTTTTGCACGAGACCAACGGTAGCGGCAAAAATCGCGGTGGTTGCGCCTACGATGGTGACGACGTTGAGCGCAAACTGGCTGGTTTCGAACAAGGGTGACAGGCGGCATACCATGAATACGCCTGCGGTGACCATGGTCGCAGCATGAATCAGCGCGGAGACCGGCGTCGGCCCTTCCATTGCATCGGGAAGCCATGTGTGAAGCCCCAATTGCGCAGACTTGCCCATCGCGCCGATAAACAACAGCACGCAAAGCAGGCTCATCGTATCGACGCGGTAGCCGAGGAATCCGATGCTCGAACCGACTTTATCAGGTGCGGCGGCCAGAATATCTGGAATCGACACCGTTCCGAACAGCCAGAATACGCCGAAGATGCCGAGCATGAAACCAAGGTCGCCAACGCGGTTGACGACGAACGCCTTGATTGCGGCGGCATTTGCGCTCGGCTTCTTGTACCAGAAACCGATGAGGAGGTATGAGGCCAGACCAACGCCTTCCCAGCCGAAGAACATCTGCACAAGGTTGTTCGCGGTAACCAGCATCAGCATCGCGAAGGTGAACAGCGACAGATAGGCGAAGAAACGCGGCTGGTCGGGGTCTTCCTCCATATAGCCCCAGCTATACAGATGGACGAGCGCCGACACGGTGGTGATGACCACCAACATGACGGCGGTAAGGCTATCGACGCGCAGTTCCCAATCGAAGGTCAGGTCGCCCGATTGGACCCATTGCATGACCGGCGCAACATAGGCGGTTTCGGCTCCGGTCAGGAAACCGATGAAGATCGGCCAGCTGAGCAACGCCGCTGTGAACAGGCCAGCGGTGGTAATTGTCTTTGCCGCCAATGCGCCAATGAATCGCTGGCCAAGGCCTGCGACCAATGCTGCCAGCAGCGGCAGAAACACGATGATATGGATCGAAGTCACTGGATGCTTATCCCTTCATCCGGTTGACATCATCGACGGCAATCGTCCCGCGACCACGGAAATAGATGACGAGAATGGCAAGCCCGATAGCGGCCTCACTCGCCGCCACCGTCAGCACGAACATCGCGAAAATCTGGCCGGTGAGGTCGCCTAAGAACGCGCTGAAAGCTACCAGGTTGATGTTCACCGCGAGCAAAATGAGCTCAATCGCCATCAGGATAATAATCACATTTTTCCGGTTCAGGAAAATGCCCAGCACACCCATCACGAACAGGATGGAGCTGACGACGAGATAATGTTCTATCCCAATCATGTGCGAAGCACTCCTTTATTCCGCTCGCCCTGAGCCTGTCGAAGGGTCATAGTTCGACCCCCTGCCCGACCTGCTGATTGACATTGCGCGTCGCATCTTGAGGACGGCGCATATTCTGGCGCGTGACGTCCTGCGCCTTGGCGCTGTGGCTCTTACGGTGGGTCAGGACGATGGCCCCGACCATCGCGACGAGCAGGATCAGGCCAGCGCTTTCGAAGAGGAAGATATATTTGCTGTAGAGCAAGTTACCGATGGCCTCGATATTCGGCACATCGCTGACCGCCGCCGCGCCATCGGGCGTCCCAAGCTTGACCGCCCCAGCCTTATACGCGCCGATGCCCAGCACCAGCTCGGCCACCAAAACCACCGCTAGCATTAAGCCCAACGGCACGTTCTTCACAAACCCTGCGCGCAATTCGGCAAAGTCGATATTCAGCATCATCACCACGAACAAGAACAATACCGCGACGGCGCCGACATAAACGATGACCAGCAGCATCGCGATAAACTCCGCGCCGATCAGCACCATCAATCCCGCCGCGTTGAAGAACGCGACGATCAGCCACAGCACGCTATGCACCGGATTACGCGCAAAAATCACCATCGCAGCGGACGCGATGAGCAGCGCGGCAAAGATATAGAAGGAGAGGACCTGAATCACGATGCGCCGCCCTTACCGATAGGCCGCATCGGCGGCAAGGTTCGCGGCGATGGCGCGTTCCCATTTGTCACCATTGGAAAGCAGCTTGTCTTTATCGTAGAGCAATTCCTCACGCGTTTCGGTCGCATATTCGAAATTCGGCCCTTCGACGATGGCATCGACCGGGCAGGCTTCCTGGCAGAATCCGCAATAGATGCACTTGGTCATGTCGATGTCGTAGCGTGTGGTTCGCCTGCTGCCGTCCTCGCGCGGTTCGGCCTCGATGGTAATCGCCTGCGCCGGACACACCGCCTCGCACAGCTTGCACGCGATGCAGCGTTCCTCGCCGTTGGGATAGCGCCGCAGCGCATGTTCACCGCGAAAACGCGGGGATAGCGGGTTCTTCTCGAACGGATAATTGATCGTCGCCTTGGGCTTGAAGAAATATTGCAAGGTCAGCCAGTGCGCCTTGACGAATTCCCACAAGGTGAAGGATTTGATGAGATGGGCGATGGTGGTCATGCGAAATGCCCTGTGTACATGAGGTAGCCGCTGACGAGGAAAACCCAGAACAACGAGATCGGCAGGAAGACTTTCCAGCCCAAGCGCATGAGCTGGTCATAACGGTAACGCGGCACGGTGGCTTTCACCCAGGCGAAGATGAAAAACATCACGAGGATTTTGCCGACGAACCAGATGATACCCGGCACCATATAGAGCGGCGCCCAGTCGACCGGCGGCAAATGCCCGCCCCAGAACAGGATCGCGTTGAGCGCGCACATCAAAAGCACATTGGCATATTCGCCGAGCCAGAAGAGCGCGAAGGCCATCGAGGAATATTCGGTCTGGTAGCCGGCGACGATTTCGCTCTCCGCCTCGGTCAAATCGAACGGCGCGCGCGCGGTTTCAGCCATCGCGCTGATCAGGAACATGACGGCTATCGGGAACAATAACGGGTTCAGGGCATAAGCGTTGATGAAGCCGAAGATATGGCCCCTCTGCCCTTCAATGATCCCGCCCATGTTGAACGTACCCGCCCACAGGACGACGCAGATCAAAATGAAGCCAATCGAGACTTCATAGGAAATCATCTGCGCAGCGGCACGCATCGACGAATAAAACGGATATTTCGAGTTCGACGCCCAACCCGATATGATGACGCCGTAGACGCCAAGACTGCTGATCGCGAGAATGTAGAGCAGCCCAACGTTGATGTTCGAAAGCACCACGCCATCGGCAAATGGAATAACCGCCCACGCCATCAACGCGACGGTGAAGGTGATAATCGGCGCAATCAGGAACAGGCCGCGGTTCGACGCGCTAGGAATGATGGTTTCCTGAAGGAATACCTTCAGGCCATCGGCGAAGGATTGAAGGATACCGAACGGGCCGACGACGTTAGGGCCACGGCGGAGGGCGAAAGCGGCCCATAATTTGCGTTCCGAATAGATGATGAGTGCGACCGCGAGCATCAACGGGAAGGCGATGAGCAATATGCCAGCGATGGTCGCGGTGAACCATGCGCCTTCGTAGGACATGCCAAGGTTTTGGAAGAAGCTGGTCATTCCGCCGCCTCCAGGAACTGCTCACCGTGCACCAACTCGGACGAGCAACGCTGCATCGTTTCCGATGCGCGGCAGATAGCGTTGGTCAGGTAGAAATCCTTGATCGGATAATCCGCGATCTTGCCGCTGACGGTGGCCGGTAATTTGGGTTCGCTCCAGCCATAATTGGCGAGGCCTTCGACGCCCAACGCAGGGACTGACTTTGCCATTTCGGCGCGAAGCGCTTCGATGGTGTCAAACGGCAACCGCTTGCCGAGGACATCGGACAGCGCCCGGAAAATCGCCCAGTCTTCACGCGCATCGCCGGGCGGAAATACTGCTCGTTCACCGCGTTGCACACGGCCTTCGGTATTCACATAGGTGCCGGATTTCTCGCTATAGGCTGCACCCGGCAGGATGACGTCGGCATGATGCGCACCTTTGTCGCCGTGGTGGCCGACATACACTTTAAAGGTTCCTGTGAAGAGCGCGTAATCGACTTCGTCTGCGCCCAAGAAGAACCCAAGTTTCGGCTTCTTCGCAGCCAATGCCTTGACACCGCCGTCATGCGCGTAGCCGAGCATCAGCCCGCCCATCCGCGCCGCAGAAAAATGCAGCGCATTATAGCCATTCCAGCCATCTTTGATCAGTTTGTATTTCTTGGCAAAGGCCAACGACGCGCCCTGCACGCCGTGATAACGCAGCGCGCCACCACCGACGATGATTGCCGGGCGTTCGGCGGTCTTCAGCGCATCGGCAAGTGCCTTGGGCGCTTTGGCCAGCACGCCGAGGTCTTCGCCTAGCAATTCGACCTTGTAAGTGAGGTCGATTACTGGCCCGATAGCAAAGACCTTCGCCCCGCGCTTGCGCACTGCCTTTTGGATGCGTGTATTGACCAATGGCGCCTCGCGGCGAACATCGGTGCCGACGAGCAAAATCACATCGGCATTTTCGATGCCTGCAATCGTCGTGTTGAAATTAACTGCGCTCAACGACGAGGTGTCATAAGCCAACCCCGTCTGACGCCCTTCAAGCATCCCTGCCCCAGCCAGTTCCCGCGCCGCGAACATCGTTTCACAATCGACCAGATCGCCAGCAATTACTGCTGCTTCGCCCGACCAGTTCTCACGAACCGCCTCGAACGCCTCCGCCCAACTTACCGCAACCAGCTTGCCGTCCTTGCGCACATAAGGCTTATCTAACCGACGATGCGTCAACCCATCGACCGCGTGGCGTGTCTTATCGCTCGCCCATTCCTCGTTTACGTCGTCATTGATGCGCGGCAGCGCGCGGAGCACGGCCCTGCCCCGGCTATCGAGGCGGATGTTGGTGCCGACCGCGTCCATGACGTCGATGCTCGGCGTTTTCTTCAACTCCCACGGCCGCGCTTCGAAGGCATATGGCTTAGACGTCAACGCGCCGACCGGGCACAGGTCGACGACATTGCCCGACAGTTCACTGGTCACCGCGCGTTCGAGATAGCTGGTTATCTGCATATTCTCGCCGCGCCCGATTGCGCCGATTTCCTCGATGCCGGCGACTTCCTCGGCAAAACGGATGCAGCGCGTGCACTGGATGCAGCGGGTCATCACCGTCTTGACGATAGGGCCCATATATTTTTCGGTCACCGCGCGCTTGTTCTCGTCATAGCGCGACGCGCCGCGACCATAAGCTATGCTCTGGTCCTGCAAGTCGCACTCGCCGCCCTGGTCGCAAATCGGGCAGTCGAGCGGGTGGTTGATGAGCAGGAACTCCATCACCCCTTCGCGCGCCTTTTTGACCATCGCGCTATCGGTCTTGATGATTTGCCCTTCGGTGGCGGGCAGCGCACAGCTAGCCTGCGGTTTGGGCGGCCCGGGGGCAACCTCGACCAGACACATGCGGCAATTGCCCGCGATGGACAGCCGTTCATGATAGCAAAAACGCGGAATTTCCTTCCCCGCCAGCTCACACGCCTGCAGGACAGTCGCGCCTGCCGGAACTTCGATTTCGAGGCCGTCTACGGTGACTTTAGGCATAATTACTCCGCCGCCTCCAGCATTCCATCGCCTTGCTTCTCAATAATTCGCCGCTCCATCTCTGGACGGAAATGCTTGATCAGCCCCTGGATCGGCCATGCTGCCGCGTCGCCCAGCGCGCAGATGGTGTGGCCTTCGACTTGCTTGGTTACTTCGAACAAGGTGTCGATTTCGGACACATCCGCATTGCCTTCGCGCATCCGTTCCATCACGCGCCACATCCAGCCTGTGCCTTCGCGGCACGGCGTGCACTGGCCGCAGCTTTCATGCTTGTAGAAATAGCTTAGCCGCGAAATCGCGCGGACAATGTCGGTGGACTTGTCCATGACGATGACCGCCGCCGTCCCAAGGCCGCTGCCGACTTCCTTGCAGCCGTCGAAATCCATCGGCACGTCCATCATCATCGCGGCGGGCACCAAAGGCACCGACGAACCGCCGGGGATGACCGCGAGCAGATTGTCCCATCCGCCGCGAATGCCGCCGCAATGCTTTTCGATCAGCTCGCGGAACGGGATGCTCATTTCTTCTTCGACGACGCAGGGCTTTTCGACATGGCCCGAAATCTGGAACAGCTTGGTGCCGTGATTATTCTCGCGGCCGAAACTTTTGAACCACGCCGCGCCGCGCCGCAGGATAGTTGGCACGACCGCGATGCTCTCGACATTGTTGACCGTGGTCGGGCAGCCGTAAAGGCCAGCACCTGCCGGAAAGGGTGGTTTCAGGCGCGGTTGGCCCTTTTTGCCCTCTAGACTCTCGATCATCGCGGTTTCTTCGCCGCAGATATAGGCGCCAGCGCCGCGGTGGACGAAGACGTCGAAATCATAGCCGGACTTGGCCGCATTCTTGCCGAGCAGCCCCGCCGAATAAGCCTGCGCGACCGCCTCTTCCAGAACCTTGGCCTCAAAAATATATTCACCACGAATGTAAATATAGGCCGCGCGCGCGCGCATCGCGAAACCGGCAATCAGCGCACCTTCGATCAGCTTGTGCGGATCGTGGCGGATGATTTCGCGGTCCTTGCAAGAACCGGGCTCGGATTCATCAGCGTTGATGACGAGGAAATTGGGTCTTTCGGGCGTCGGCGCCTTGGGCATGAAGCTCCACTTCATCCCCGTCGGGAAACCAGCTCCGCCACGACCGCGCAGGCCCGAAGCCTTCACTTCCTCGATAATTGCGTCCTGACCCACTTTCATCAGCGCAGCAGTCTTGTCCCAGTCCCCACGCTTCTGCGCGGCTTTCAGGCCGAAATCCTGATAGCCGTAGAGGTTAGTGAAGATGCGGTCTTTGTCTTGCAAACTCATGCCACGCCTCCAAGCAAGAACCATGCGCCGCCAGCGATCAACAAGCCGATCACCGCGAGTTTAATGATGCCAGTCAGCAACTTCCAAGCGATAAACGCAGCAACCAGTATGCCTATCAGCGGCAAGAATTCCATTACCACTCCCCCCGATAGTCATGGTTCTTGTCGACCATCGCTTGCAGGCTCGTCGGCCCGCCATAAGGCTCAACCGTGTGTCGCCCCGGCAATTGCGTGCCAATCTTGGGCTGCTTGCCATCGGCCAGATCGGCGAGAATGCCGGTCATACTGTCGTAATCGAGGTCTTCGAAATTATCGTCGTTGATCTGCACCATCGGCGCGGACGAGCAATTGCCCATGCACTCGACCTCGGTCAGCGTGAACAGACCGTCGGGTGTGGTCGCACCTTTGACAAGCCCGCGGTTCTTGCACGCCGCCATGATATCATCTGACCCGCGCAACATGCACGGCGTCGTACCGCACACCTGCACATGGAAACGACCGACCGGTGCGAGGTTGTACATCGTGTAAAAGGTCGCGACCTCATAAGCGCGCATATAGGGCATGCCGAGATAGCCAGCGACATATTCGATCACCGGCACCGGCAGCCAGCCCTGCGTCTTGGTTTCCTCACCCACTTGCCGCTGGGCAAGGTCGAGCAGCGCCATCACCGCAGATTGCTGACGTCCGGCGGGGTAACGGCCGATATAGACGTCAGCCTTTTTCTTATAGTCGGGCGCAAAGGCAAAGCTGCCCCATTTTGCGCGCGTTTCGGCTTCATCGGGGATGTGTGCTGCGTCAGCCATTATTCACACCTCGAAATTTGTTAAGTGCCCACCACAATGTAGCGATCACGAAAGCGCATACTCCAAATAAGATTGGCTGCCCCGTGAGCATCACCAACGGCATGCCGATCAGTATGCAAAGTCCGAAAAAAACAAGATAAGTTCGTTGCTGGAGTGTCACCGGTCACACTCCCCGAACACGATGTCGAGCGCGCCCAAAATTGCGGTCGTGTCCGCCAGCATATGCCCGCGCGACATGAAATCCATCGCCTGCAAATGCGAAAACGCGGTCGGGCGGATTTTGCAGCGATAAGGTTTGTTGGTGCCGTCCGACACGAGATAAACGCCGAATTCGCCCTTGGGGCTTTCGGTCGCGACATAGACACTACCCGCCGGAACCTTGAAGCCTTCGGTGTAGAGCTTGAAATGGTGGATCAGCGCTTCCATCGACTGCTTCATCTCGGCGCGCTTGGGCGGCACAATCTTGCGGTCGTCGCTGCATACCGGGCCTTCGGGCATTTGCTGCAGACACTGCTTCATGATGCGGATCGATTGGCGGACTTCCTCGACGCGGACCATGAAGCGGTCATAACAATCGCCGCGCGTGCCGACGGGGATGTCGAAATCCATCTTTGCGTAAACATCGTAAGGTTGGCTTTTACGGATATCCCACGGAATACCCGCCGCGCGGATCATCGGGCCGGAAAAGCCCCATTTGATCGAGTCTTCTCTGGAAACAATCGCGATATCGACATTGCGCTGTTTGAAGATGCGGTTGTCCACCACGAGCTTCATCGCGTCCTCGAACAGACGCGGCAGACGGTCATCGAGCCATTCGCCGATGTCTGTGAGCAGTTTCAGCGGAACATCCTGATGCACGCCGCCGGGGCGGAACCACGCCGTGTGCATCCGCGCGCCCGAAGCGCGTTCGAAAAAGCCCATGCAATCTTCACGCGCTTCATAGAGCCACAAACCCGGCGTCATCGCGCCGACATCAAGGATGTGGTGCGCGATGTTCAATGTATGATTCGAAATCCGCGTCATCTCGGCGAACAGCACCCGCAGATATTGCGCGCGCAGCGGCACTTCGAGGTTCAGCATCTTCTCGATGGCGAGCACATAGCTGTGCTCCATGCAGAGCGGAGATGCATAATCGAGCCGGTCGAAATACGGGAGCGCCTGCAAATAGGTTTTATGCTCGATCAGCTTCTCGGTGCCGCGATGCAGCAGGCCAATATGGGGATCGAGCCGCTCGACGATTTCCCCGTCGAGTTCCATGACAAGCCGCAGCACACCGTGCGCCGCAGGATGCTGCGGGCCGAAGTTGATCGTGTAATTCTGGATGACTTCATCGCCGGTGGTCGGCGCGAGATCTTGGCTTAGGCTCATTGCGGTTTCTCCGCTTTTGGCTTGCGAACACTGCGCTTCTTCGCCTCGTCATTGGTGGCAGCGCCTGCCCCGGTTTGCGAAGGCTTATCCGTCGTTTTCGGATCATTCACCTGTGGCGGTGTTCCGCGCGGTGGTTCGCCGGATTTGATAACCTTCTCGTCACCCGGCAACGGATAGTCCGCGCCCTCCCATGGTGAGAGGAAATCGAAACTGCGAAAATCCTGTGCCAGTTGCACCGGCTCGTACTTCACGCGCTTTTCTTCTTCGGAATAACGCAGCTCAACATAGCCGGTCAGCGGGAAATCCTTACGCTGCGGATGGCCGGTGAAGCCATAATCGGTCAGGATGCGGCGGAGATCTTCGTTGCCCGAAAACAGCACGCCGTACATGTCGAACACTTCGCGCTCGAGCCAGCCAGCGACAGGCCAGATTTCGGTAACCGAAGGCACTGGCGTATCTTCATTGGTGCTTACATGCACGCGAATGCGATGGTTTTTAGTCAGGCTGAGTAGACAGTACACAACCTCGAAACGTGGATCGCGGTCTGGCCAATCAACGCCGGCCATTTCGACAAGTTGCTGGTACTCGCACTCATCGCGCAACTGCACCATAACGCCAACCAGCGCATCGCGCTTCACATGAAGCGCGACTTCGCCAAATTCTTCCACGACGGCAACAAGGTCCTTGCCGAGCGCCTTTTTTATTCCAGCGACGGTACCCTTTGGCTTTTCAATATGGGGCGCGGGATGGTTCACCGTTCAAGCGTCCCCGTTCGGCGGATTTTGCGCTGCAACTGCATGATGCCATAGAGCAATGCCTCGGCAGTCGGCGGGCATCCGGGAACGTAAATGTCTACCGGTACAATCCGGTCGCATCCGCGCACAACACTATAGCTATAATGATAATAGCCGCCGCCATTGGCGCAGCTGCCCATCGAAATCACATATTTCGGCTCGGACATCTGGTCATAAACCTTGCGCAGCGCAGGCGCCATCTTGTTGCACAGCGTGCCAGCAACAATCATTACGTCTGACTGGCGCGGTGAAGCGCGCGGGGCGATGCCGAAGCGTTCGAAATCGTAACGCGGCATATATCCGTGGATCATCTCAACCGCGCAGCAGGCAAGACCAAAGGTCATCGGCCACAGCGACCCCGTCCGCGCCCAATTGAAAAGGTCTTCGGTCGAGGTCACGACGAAGCCCTTGTCGCTGACTTCGCTGTCGATATCCTTGAAGAAATCGGCGTCAGGCGCGGCCGGTGCTTTTTCGATCACTCCCATTCGAGCGCTCCCACTTTCCACGCGTAAATGAAGCCGATGACCAGTTCAAACAGGAACAGCATCATCGTGCCCCAGCCAACCCAACCGGTCTCACCAAGGCTCACCGCCCAGGGAAACAGGAACGCGGCTTCGAGATCGAAGATGATGAACAGAATTGCGACGAGATAGAATCGCACATCGAACTGGCTGCGCGAATCCTCGAACGCAGGAAAGCCGCACTCATATTCGGCCAGCTTTGCCTCGGTCGGCTGATGCGACCCTGTTAGCCGCGAAACGCCCATCGGCAGGAACACAAATGCCGACGACAACAGCAGCGCCACCACGAGGAACAACAGTATAGGCAGATATTGCGACAAATCGGTCAAAATCAGACTCGCTTTTGAGGGCGTTAAACTGCGGCACCTCTAGGGGGATGAGCGGCCTGCCGCAAGGCCTCGAAAGCGCTTTTTACGTCGATTTTGCTGTTAAATTGAGCGCGCCAACTAACAGTTTATGCAACTTGCTGTGCAGGATGTCGTTTGCGGCCAAAACTTGGGTGTCAGCGATGTGCGGACTGCGGCCGCGATAGTCGGTGACGAAGCCACCAGCTTCGCGGACCAGAAGACATCCAGCGGCGCTGTCCCAAGGTGACAAGCCGCTCTCCCAAAAGCCGTCGTAGCGGCCCGCAGCAAGCCACGCGAGGTCAAGGCTCGCCGCACCGAAGCGACGAATTCCCGATACTTGCGGCCCGATGGCAGCATAAATCTTTGCCCACTCGTCAAAATCGCCATGGCCCTTATAGGGCGTGCCGGTCGCAATCAGTGCTTCGTTCAATTGTCGCCGCGCTGAAACGCGAAGTCGCTTGTGGCCCAAGTAAGCGCCCTTGCCGCGTTCTGCCCAAAAGCTTTCGTCGGTAATCGGGTTGTAGACCAGCCCGGCGAAAATATCGCCCCAGCCCGAGCCGTCTGGCTTCGGATCTTGCACGGCGATCGAGATCGCAAAATGCGGAATACCGTGGAGGAAGTTGGTGGTACCATCGAGTGGGTCGACGATAAAACGCGGTTTGCCTTCGGCTCCCGCTATCTCGCCGCCTTCTTCCATCAGGAAACCCCAATCGGGACGGGCGATTTCCAATTCGCGAAAAATCGTGTCCTCAGCACGCTCGTCGGCCTTCGAAACAAAGTCCGCAGGGCCCTTTTGTGAGACCTGCAACTGCTCGATCTCGCCAAAATCCCTGCGCAATTTGCCGCCCGCTTTACGCGCAGCTTTTTCCATGATGGTCAGTAGGCCGGTCAATGCTGGCATCAGTCGGCCTTCTTCACATATTCCCGAGCATAAACATCGACGACAATCCGGGTCCCAGCGCCAATAAACGGCGGCACCATAACGCGTACGCCATTGTCGAGTATCGCTGGCTTGTAGCTGGACGAGGCGGTCTGGCCCTTAACGACCGCATCAGCTTCAACAATCATCGCTTCAATCTGGTCAGGCAGCGCAACCGAGAGCGCTTCGTCGTCATACATTTCCATCACGACATCCATGCCGTCCTGCAGGAACGCCGCTGCGTCACCCAGCAGATCGCTAGGCAATGTCACCTGATCATAGGTTTCCTTATCCATGAACACGAGGTTATCACCCTCTGCGTAGAGGAACTGAAAATCCTTCTGGTCGAGGCGCACCTTTTCGACGCTTTCGGCCGAACGGAAACGGATGTTGTTCTTGCGGCCATCGCGCAGGTTTTTAAGCTCGACCTGCATATACGCACCGCCCTTGCCCGGCTGGGTATGCGCAGTTTTGACGGTTTTCCATAGTCCGCCTTCATATTCAAGGATGTTACCCGGCTTGATTTCAACCGCGTTGATTTTCATGAGATCACTCGCTTAACAGATGGAAAGAGCAAGCGCGCATTTGCACGCCGTTGGACGCGGCCTTTAACGATGGCAGCGCGATTAGGCAAGCAGGGCGTTGAAGGCCTTTACCGCTTCGGCAGGACCTTGCGGATGATTCCAAACAGCACTGCTCACCGCAATAAAATCTGCGCCTGCTTCGATCAGCGGCTTTGCATTGTCGGGCGTGATCCCGCCAATAGCAACACAAGGAATTTCCGTCACCCGCGACCATTTCTGGAGCGTGTCCAGTTCCGCGACATGCTCGACATGTTTGGTGGTCGTCGGATAGAATGCGCCAAACGCTACATAGTCCGCACCCGCCTCCGCCGCTTCCATCGCGAAATGACGGCTATTGTGGCAGGTCACGCCAATCTGCGCGTCGGGGCCAAGCGTCTCACGTGCCTCACGCACGTCGCCATCGCCCTGCCCCATATGCACGCCGTCCGCTTTGAGCCGCTTGGCAAGCGCGACACTGTCGTTGACGATGAAGGCGACGTCATGGGCGGCGCATATAGCTTGTAATGGCTCGGCTAAACCAGCGGCCTCATGCTGATCAATTTCCTTTACGCGGAACTGAAACGCCGCCACCGGCCCCGCTGACAAAGCAGTTTCAAGGCGGGCGGGAAAGTCGCCGCCGACATCCAGCGGGGAAATCAGGTAAAGTTGGCAATTCTGGTCGGTCATAAAAGGTTCATAGCCGCAGCGTTAAGCCGCTGCAAATGAACACGAAGAAATATTTCGCGCTCTTTGTCCTGTTGTTGACTGCATGTACCACGACATCGATGCCACGATCCGATGGCAGCGATGTCGCGCTGGGTCAGGAAGCAATGGTTGATGGCCCTGTGGTCAAACCAATCGCAGTTATCGAAGACAGCCGCTGCCCGATGAACGCCCGCTACGTGTGGGCGGGACGGGTGCGGCTTAAGATGCTCTGGGTCCGCAGCCAGGGTAATCAAGAGTTCGAACTTACGCTGGGCGAATCCAAACCGCTTGCCGATGGCAGCATCACGCTAACATCGGTTCACCCGGATAAGCGAACCGATGTTGTGCTGAAACCTTCTGACTACCGCTTTTCGTTCAGTTTCGCTGGCGGTCTTTAGTCAAGTCGCCGACGCCGCAGCGATTTCGTCGATCGCTTGCCCTAGCGAGCGGTCGAATTCCTCTTCGCTCATCTGATGCCGCAAATCTTCGAGCAAAGCGCGGGAGAAACTTGCTATCATGCCCTTATTCTTGGCAAGTTCTATACAAGCCTCGGGACGGGCATAACCGCCCGAGAGCGCCACGACGCGCAGTACGCGCGGGTGGCTGACGAGCGGGTCAAAAGTTCCTGCCTCTGCCGGAATCGATAGCTTCAGCATGACCTTGTTTTCGCCGGAAAGCGTATCCAGCGCCTTCAATATCTCGTCGCGCAATATCGCATCGCTCTGCCCGCGATCAGCGCTGTTGATGTTTACCTCAGGCTCAATGATCGGCATCAGTCCGTTGGCAAGTATCTGCTCGGCAACTTCGAACTGCTGCTTCACGATGGCCGCGATACCGGTTGGCGACGCTTGATTGATAACCGAGCGCTTCTTCGTGCCGAATACGCCTTTTGCCTTTGCGCGCTGGAGAAGTTCATCGAGACCCGGCATCGGCTTCATCATCTGAACGCCGTCGGCTTCGTCTTCCAAGCCTTTGTCAACTTTCAGGAAAGGCACCACGCCCTTGTCCCACAGCGCCGCAGGAACGGGCTTGCCGCCCGCGTCGCCATCCATTGTCCGTTCAAACAGTATCGCGCCAAGCACCTTGTCGCCTGAGAAGCTGGGTGAGGTAATGATTCGCGACCGCATATCGTGAATCAGTGCGAACATTTCCTCGTCGTTCGAATAGGCGCCTTCTTGTATGCCATAGCCCTTGAGCGCCTTCGGCGTCGAGCCGCCGCTCTGGTCAAGCGCCGCAATAAAGCCGGGCGCAGTCGCTACTTTTTCGAGCATCTTCGGATCTTGCATCTTTACTTCCCTGTACTTCGGAAGTGCATACGTATGCACTACATTGTCAAAAAAACGAGGCCAAGCGCCCCCGTCCGGTTAAGTGATTTGGAGCGCGTCGACTCCGGGCAACGGCTTGCCTTCCATCCATTCGAGAAAGGCGCCGCCAGCAGTTGATATAAACGTGAAATCCTCGGTCACGCCTGCATGGGCGAGCGCAGCAACGGTGTCGCCACCACCTGCAACCGATACCAGCGAACCTTCTTTGGTCAACGCGGCCGCTGTCCGCGCCAATGCCACCGTGGCCGCATCGAACGGCTCGATCTCAAACGCACCAAGTGGGCCGTTCCAAACCAAAGTCCGGCAGGTCTTGAGAACGTCTGCCAACGCTTCGACTGCGGCGGGGCCGACATCGAGGATCATTTCATCTGCAGCGACCTCATGTACATTGACCGTGCGAACTGGCGGATTTGCGCGGAATTCGACTGACGTCACGACGTCATATGGCAGATGGACCGTGCATCCCGCCTTGTCTGCCGCGTCCAATATGCTGTTCGCCGTGTCGGCAAGGTCATGCTCGCACAAAGACTTGCCAACATTGATGCCGCGTGCCGCCAAAAACGTGTTGGCCATGCCGCCGCCAATAATCAGATGATCGACCTTGGTTACCAGGTTGGTGAGTACGTCGAGCTTGGAAGATACCTTGGCACCACCGACCACCGCGGCAACGGGATGCTCAGGATTTCCGAGCGCTGCTTCCAACGCTTTCAGTTCGGCTTCCATCGACCGTCCGGCATAAGCTGGCAGCAGATGCGCCAAACCTTCGGTCGACATATGCGCACGGTGCGCGGCGGAGAAGGCGTCGTTGACGTAGAAGTCTCCATTGGCAGCAACAGCTTTCGCTAGTTCCAGATCATTCTTCTCTTCACCCGTCCAAAAGCGCGTGTTTTCGAGAAGCGCTATATCGCCATCTGCCAATATACCAACAGATTGTGCAACCACGTCGCCAGCAATTTCCGGCACGAACATGATTTCGCGGCCCAGAACTTCCTGTAAAGCATCGAGCACCATCGAAACTGACATTTCACTATGCTTGGCACCCTTGGGACGGCCAAAATGCGCGAGCAACAGCACTTTCGCGCCTTTATCGGCCAGTTCGGTCACCGTCGGCAATAAGGCGCGCAGCCGCGTCTCGTCGGTTACACGCCCGTCGGCCATCGGTACATTCAGGTCCACACGCACCAAAGCGCGTTTTCCCCTGATGTCACCCAGATCGTCGAGCGTGCGAAATGCCATGTTTAGAGCAACTTTCCGATGACACCTGCGGTATCGACCATGCGGTTCGAGAAGCCCCATTCATTGTCGTACCAGCTCAATACGCGGACCAGTTTGCCGTCAATGACCGATGTTTCGAGGCTGTCGATGGTCGAGCTTGCTGGGCAATGGTTGTAGTCGATTGAAACCAGCGGCTCATCAGAATAAGCTAGGACGCCCTTGAGAGCGCCTTCCGACGCTGCTTTCAGCAATGCGTTAACTTCTTCTTTCGTTGTATCACGCGCTGGCGTGAAGGTCAGGTCAACGATGCTGACATTGGGGGTCGGTACGCGGATCGCCGAGCCGTCGAGCTTGCCCTTCAATTCGGGCATCACTTCGCCAACTGCACGCGCTGCACCGGTGGTAGTCGGGATCATCGACATCGCGGCGGCGCGCGCGCGGCGCATATCGTCGTGGATCTGGTCGAGGATTTTCTGGTCGTTAGTATAGCTGTGGATAGTGGTCATCAAACCGCGTTCGATACCGATGGCATCGTTTAGCACTTTCGCCATCGGCGCAAGGCAGTTGGTGGTGCAACTGGCGTTCGACACGATGACATCGTCTGACGTCAAGACGCCGTGATTGACCCCGAAAACAACGGTTTTGTCTACATTTTTGCCGGGAGCCGAGATCAACACGCGCTTCGCGCCAGCGGCCAGATGCTTTTCCGCACTGGCGCGGTCGGTGAAGAAACCGGTGCATTCCAGCGCTATATCGACGCCGTTTGCGGCGTGCGGCAGGTTTGCCGGATCGCGCTCTGCGGTCACATGGATGCGTTTGCCGTTGACGACGATGTCATTGCCGTCGGCTTCGACGGTGCCGGGGAACGGGCCGTGGACGCTGTCGCGCTTGAACAGCAAAGCGTTGGCTTTTGCTGGAGCGAGGTCATTGATGGCAACCAACTCAAGGTCATGATCGTCGCGCTCCAATATGGCGCGTGCGACGAGACGACCGATGCGGCCAAATCCGTTAATTGCTACTTTGACAGTCATATGTGCTCCTATCAGCCCAGTTTGGCGATGATTTGAGGGGTAATTTTGTCAGGCGTCAGCCCGAAATGATCATAAAGCGCGTCAATCGGTGCCGACGCGCCAAAGCTGTCGATACCAAACCGCAGGCCGTCGCTGACATAGCGTTCCCAACCCGTCGTCGTCCCAGCTTCGATAGAGACGCGCAACGGTCCGACAGGCAAGACTTCGGCTTTGTAGGCGTCCGACTGCGCGTCAAAACGCTCCCAGCTCGGCATCGAAACGACGTCTGCGCCAAAGCCATGCTCTTCGAGGCGGTCCGCGACCGAAATAGCGAGTGGCACTTCCGAACCGGTCGCGATCAGCACCACGCGCCGCGCCGCATTTGCGGTCCTGAGCGTGTAAGCGCCCTTAGCCGACAGGTTTTCGCTGACATCGGTACGCAACTGGGGCAAATTTTGACGCGAAAGGGCCAAAAGCGATGGCCTGTCTTCGGTTTCAATAGCCAAAGCCCAGCATTCTGCGGTTTCGATGCTATCGCATGGCCGGAACACATCGAGATTGGGTATCAACCGTAGCGACATGATTTGTTCAATTGGCTGGTGCGTAGGACCATCCTCGCCAACACCAATGCTGTCGTGCGTCATCACGTAAATGGCCCGCGTTTCCTGCAATGCCGACAAGCGGATGGCAGCGCGGCAATAATCGGAGAAAATCAGGAATGTCCCACCGTAAGGAATGATTCCGCCGTGTAGCGCCATCCCGTTCATCGCAGCCGCCATGCCAAATTCGCGAATGCCGTAATTGACATATCGTCCGCCATAATTCCGGGCGTCAAGAACAGGCGTCGAAGCTGTTTTGGTAAAATTGGAGCCGGTAAGATCCGCGGAACCACCCAATAATTCCGACAGCGATGCTGTGGCAGCCGTTAGCGCGATTTCGGATGCCTTGCGTGTCGCGATCTTCTGCGGCGCGGCGATCAGGCCATCAAGGTGTGGCTTCAGCCAACTATTGTCAGCTTTTCCAGCCATAGCGGCTTCGAATTCCGACGTTTTGGGCGACGCTTTAAGCCGTCCTTCCCAAGCAGAGCGCGCTTCCGCACCCACCTGACCAGTTGAGCGCCATGCGTCGAGGATGTCAGCAGGAATCTCAAACGCAGGATAGGGCCAGCCAATAGCTTCGCGAGTGGCGACAATTTCATCTTCGCCGAGCGGGCTGCCATGCGGCGCCTTCGTGCCCTGTTTATTGGGAGAACCTTTGCCGATGAGCGTCCGGCAGGCGATCAAAGATGGGCGATTGTCTTCCAAAGCGCTCTTAACTGCGCGTTCTATATCATTGAAATCATGCCCATCACATGACTCGACATGCCATCCGCTTGCGGTGTACCGCGCAGGAATATCTTCGCTCGTCGACAATGTCGTCGCGCCATCGATAGTGATCTTGTTATCGTCCCAGAAAACAATCAACCGGCCAAGACCTAGATGTCCTGCAAGGCCGACAGCCTCATGGTTGATGCCTTCCATCAGGCAGCCATCACCGGCCACCACCCAGGTGCGGTGATTGACGAGCTCGTCCCCGAAACGCGCATTCAAATGCCGCTCGGCAATCGCCATGCCGACGGCCATCGCCAACCCCTGCCCCAATGGGCCAGTGGTGCATTCGACGCCGTCGAGCAGGAAATTTTCAGGATGCCCTGCACAGGGACTTCCGAGCTGACGGAAATTGCGAATATCATCGATTGTCGGCGCTTCGTAGCCTGTCAGATACAATGTGGCATAAGCAAGCATTGAGCCATGCCCTGCAGATAGTACAAAACGATCACGGTCCGCCCATTTCGGCGCTTTCGGATCAAATTTGAGGAATTTCGAATAAAGGACCGTCGCCACGTCGGCCATACCCATTGGCATGCCAGGATGGCCGCTATTGGCTGCCTGCACCGCATCCATGGCCAGTGCCCGGATTGCATTGGCCATCTGCTGTTCACTGACAGTCATCGTCATTCCCCAAAGTTTTGCCCATAAATCGGGAAGTCAGCGACGGTCGCCGCAGACAAAGCCGTCGACCCTGCCGAGTCGCCGGTCCGCACCCTTTGCGGACCCGAGCGTCCAGCGTCAAGGGACAGGCCGTGCTTTTCATGCACAGAAGCACGTTTGGGTCACTTCTTCCTGATTACCACCAGACGACGACGGTAACGGCGTTTGCGATCGCGGATATGCGAAAACCAAACAGTTAGTTGCTATATATTGGTGGTGCCTGAACCGTATTTGGCAATGTTGTGCTTTGCAGAACTGCACCTGATGAGCTGCGTATTTCGACCGTTCCGCCCTGTCCCGATATATTGAAGCGCACTGTTGCAGTTCGCCCGTCTGCAAGCGTTACCCGTGCGCCTGTCTGTCCTGATATGTCTGATCGAACAGCTTGCGATACGGAACTGTCAAGGCCGATGACATGCAGAAACTCGGTTTTGCCGTCGCCCCCTACATCTGTCCAATCGACACGTGCGGCGGTCGAAGCGGGAGCATTGCCCCTTGCACCATATTGATCAGGATTTGCATCCCGCCACAAAGTGATGACTGGATTTGCATTCGCTGGGGCAAGTCTGGTCATGTCAAATCGATTACTTCCGGCAACCAGCGCGGTAGTGTTACCCTGAATTGATGGTGCCTTGGGGAAGTTCATCGTCCAAATCCGCCGGACATTAGCCGAGTTTCCGTGCGCGCGATCATAAACGATAAATGTCGAGGGCTTGATGAAAACAAATTCGCGCTCGGACCTCGTTACCGAAGAACCGGACGCGAACATCGGCGTTGCTTCCGCCAGCGCGTAGGTCCAGTCCGCATTATGTGCCAGCGCCTTCATATTGCACGCTTTATTGTAGGATTGTGGTACCTGCGTGCCGCTGGATTCAAATCGCACCAGATTGTGATATTTCTGATCTTGTTCGATACCCGAACGCCCGTCGATATTGGCGTCGTAGGCCAGCCAGCTTCCTTTGAAGAGCACGAAGCTGCCCTGATCCTGATGCGCGTGGCTTTCGGTATACGGTCCGCACATGAAATTGGCGTAAGCGGATGACGTCAACCAGCTGTCTCGTATCGAAAAACTTCCGGTACCCGGCGCCCAATAGGCTGTTGAAAGTTCGGAAAGCGGGCGTTCAGCTATTGAAACGAGATCATAGAGATAATCCGAATAGCGCATGAAATGCTGGCTCATCTGTTTTACCGAAGATTGACCGAGTAGTGTCTTCGCAACCCCTGAAATGCGCTCGTTCGGATACAGAGCCGCCAAATTCTGGAGATAGGCCCGATGATAATCGAACAGCAGCCCTTGCGAATCTCGTGAATGGTCCCCGCTCGTTTGGATACGATCCAGCGTGGGAACGATTGAATGAATCATCCACGGCATTGATGCCAGCGTGTGCGGCGTGCGGTCTGCGATACGTTCGCCGGTAGAGCGCTCCCACCAGTCGTAGATGCGCCAAAGGTTGAACATCGCCGTGCCATACCCCGTGCCCTCGCGAGAGCCGCCTCCAACAAGGTCTGCGTTAAACATAGGAACAAGCTGATTTTCGATCTTGGTAGTTCGGAAACGAGTTAGCCAATCACCGGCCATGTCATTCTCACCCTGCGTCGCCAGCCCGAGTAACATCGTTGCTTGTAGAAACGAGTAATAATAGTTGTTTGAGGGGTTATCGACAGACCATCCAGTCCATGGAACGACCCGAGTTCCCCATTTGGCAGAGGCATGGTTCCAGACGTTCCAGACCGCTTGGTTACCGAAATTCTTCCACCGCTCACGCTGCGAGGCTGTCATGCTGCCGCGACACCAATCGTAAACCATCGACAGATTGCCAATATACCCTCCAACTTCAAGGTAGCTGTCACCTGCAACAATCGGTGTGGTGTTCGCCGCTATGCGCGCCTCTTCGCTTTTGACATAATTGTCAGTCTTATCGACCGCCCATGTACAGTAAGATGCTGTGCCGGTTATCTGCCCCATCAACGCAACGTGCCACGGCTCCATGCCATAAACATTGCCGTTCGCCACTTCCTGATCGACAGATTGCTTGAAGCGCACGGCTGACGCGGAATTGCTCGTCAGAGCATTCTTAAGCGACGTGATCGTTGCGCCATTCGACACGATGATCCTTGGCATGCCCAACGGCTGAAGAACTGGCCCGCCAGGAGGTCCGGGCTGAGGTTGGGGCTGAGGTTGTGGCGGTATCGTTATTGGCGGCGCACTGCCGCTGCCTGGCCCATCGCCGCCGCATGCTGCCAAAAGCGCACACCCTAAAGCGGCAAATAGCTGCGCGCTTCGAAATTTAGTTGTCCGGTGCATCACGATTCCTTGATCTGGACGCACCCCCCGATACGCGTTCAGTAATTGGGCAAATCCAAACAACATGTTAATGAACTGGCATAGATCGGCACTTTATCCCGACCTGCCTCATGCACGATATTTAAAAGTCCAGATCCGGGAATCCGCAGGCCACCATTTGCACCGATAGCGATTTCTGCTATTCATCCTTACATTCGGGAGGCAAGTCATGGCAGCACAACGACTTATTGTCGCAATCGGTCGCGTAGAGCGCGCCTTATCGAGACTGGAGCGACTGCCAGAAAGGCTGGTGCCTGCGGCTGACACCGAAGTCGCGGCCCGTCATGAAAAGCTGAAAGCCGAAACACGCGAAGCGATTAAGGCGATAGACGATATCTTGGGTGGAGGCGCATAATGGCAGATGTACGTCTATCCATCGCCGGTCGCGAATATATCGTTACGTGCAAAGATGGCGAGGAATTGCGGCTGCAGGCCTTGGGCGCGATGGTCGATGAGAAGGCGCGTGAGGCAGGTGGCCCCTCTGGTGGACTGAATGAAAGCCGTCTATTGCTTTTTTCTGCATTGCTATTGGCGGACAAGTTACACGATGGAAGTACGGGCAACGGCGGCGCTCCAGTGTCGCAGTCTGACGACTCTAATGTCACACAAGCCGCTGAAACATTGGAAAGACTGGCTGATCGCCTCGAAACTCTGGCGCTAAGGCTTGAGAATTAACTCATAGACGCTATATTGCAATTGGCGGGACTGCCCGGCACGAACTGATGAGAACATCCCTGAGGCGATTATTTATCTAAGGGAGCTGTCCCTGTCTGGATCCTGGTCCAGACTAAACGGCGCCCACCTGACGTTTTGGCGTCAGAGGATATTCCGGGAAACGACCCATGGTGGTTCCGCTAACCTATTTTTCTGGGCCAGATTCCGGGATATTTGCGCTGTGGATATAGAATTCGACAAAGCATCACAGCGATTGAAGTACCGCCAGCTGCGCGACGCGTTTGTTCAAAACCTCGATGATACGGCAAAATCATTGGCTTTCTCGCGCATACCAAGCCCATTGCTGGCGCTGTTGCAGCCCGGAATAACGCTGGCCGGATATATAGCTAAAGACACAGAAGCAGATCCTGCGGCAATATTGGTGCAAGCGCATGAACAAGGATGCCAAATTGCCCTCCCCCACGTGACCAGCCGGACTGCTCCGATGCAGTTTCTCCGTTGGGCACCTGGCGACCCGTTGGTTCCCGGGCCTTTTGGACTCCAACAACCCAATGAAAATGCCGAATCTTGCCGACCCGACGTGGCAATTGTCCCACTAGTCGCCTTCGATGGCCGCTTGATGCGCCTTGGCCAAGGCGCTGGGCATTATGATCGCGCTTTAAGCATATTGGATGGCACCACAGCGGTCGGCCTTGCTTGGTCGATCCAGATGGCGCCCGCATTACTTACCGACCCGTGGGACATACCGCTTAACGCAGTGCTCACCGAACAATCATGGATAACGTTATGAACACGCCTTACAAATCGCCATCATGGCGCAAACCTGCCGGAATGATTGCGATATTGGCAATCATAGGAATATGGGCTTTTCTGGTAGTCAGCGCGTCGCCCTATATTGGCCAGACACACATTCTCGTTCAGGCGGTTATATATCTTATTGCAGGTATAGTTTGGATCATACCATTGCGACCGTTGCTCATTTGGATGGAAACCGGATCGTTCAGGGCACCCACCGAAGCAAAATAAATTCGGAGAAGTGGCGCGAGTGACGGGGCTCGAACCCGCGACCTCCGGCGTGACAGGCCGGCGCTCTAACCAACTGAGCTACACCCGCTAACTTGCGGTGGGGAGGCACTAGAAGCGGCGCAAGATTCTGTCAACGCCCTTTGTCGTGAATATCGGAATTCGCGTCAGCCACCGTACTGACGTCACGACGTCCATCTGGCCCATTTTGCAACAAACGGTTTCAATTTTACAATTTGTTACCGTATATCTATCCATATTATCCTATTATTACAATATATTAAGGTGGTTAACGCGGGTGACCGCAATTAACCGTTTCTTGACCTTGTTCCGGCATAAGCCTCGGCATGAGGACCAACGCTTTACCCTTATCGCATTGTGCGCAATCCGGAAATGTGCGTCGCAAACTAGCGTATGCACTGCTGCTATCGGCACCCTTGGTGCTGAGCACGCCTGCATTGGCCGCTGGAACAGTCGCCGGTACGGATATCGAGAACATTGCATCGGCCAGCTATGATGTCGGTGGCGTTCCGGTCACTATCCAGTCCAACACGGTTGTAATCAAAGTAGACGAATTGCTCGACGTAACGATTGCGTCAACCGACCCCGGCGACATTGTCACAACGCCTGGCGCTAACGGCAACGTGCAAACTTTCCGGGTCACCAACACTGGAAACGGTAATGAAGCATTTTCGCTGACTGCCAATATTGCCAATGGCGGCGACGATTTCGATCCAGGTCTTCAGCAAATCGTCATCGATAGTAACAATAATGGCGTTTATGATCCTGGCGTTGATGTCGTCTATGTTGCCGGAACAAATGATCCCGTACTGGCACCTGATGAAAGCAAGATTGTTTTCGTCATCACGTCCACCCCGGTCGGCGTTGCCAACGGTAACCGCGCTAACGTGTCGCTGACAGCGGCTGCCGTCACCGGGACGGGCGCACCAGGTACTACATTTGCAGGCGCAGGCCAAGGCGGCGGCGATGCCGTTGTCGGCAGCACGGGTGCGGATGCGGTCGCCAGCGGATTTCTGGCGGTTCAAGCGGCGTCGGTTTCACTGTTGAAGTCCGCCACGATAGTTGATCCCTTCGGTGGAGCCCGGCCGGTGCCAGGTGCGATAGTAACATATAATCTCATAGCGACGGTGACCGGGTCCGGCACCTTGAGCAACTTGGTGATTACGGACCCCATCCCGGCGGGCTCGCAATATCAGGCCGGGACAATCACGTTAGAAGCGGCAGTGTTGACCGATGCAGCAGATGCAGATGCCGGAAATTACAACGGCACACGTATCAGCGTTGCAGCGGGCAATATCCCCGCCGGCCAAACGCGGACCGTGACATTCAAGGTGCGAATTCCATGATGAAACCAATATTCCTCGCAGCTGCGTTGCTGGCATCGCCATTTGGCGGTGTTCCTGTTTTTGCGGCAACACCGCTACAACTCAGCAGCGATGTCTTTGTCGAGCGCCAGATACAACGGGCCGATGGCACGAAGACCATTGTTCTTGAAAAGCCCAATATGGTCACGCCAGGCGACAATCTGGTTTTTGTGGTGAAGTACAAGAATGCTGGCAGTTCGACTGCCAGCAATTTTGTCGTCACCAACCCGCTCCCCTCGGCGGTTATGTTTAACGGAACGTCCGATGGGCTTGAAGTCGTATCGACCGACGGAGGCCGGAGCTGGGGTTTCCTCAAAAATCTGCGCATTGCCAAGGCTGACGGGACCACCCGCGCCGCGCAACGCAGCGACGTAACCCATATCAAATGGAATCTTAATCAACCGCTGACCGCTGGTGCGGAAGGCAAGCTGATCTTTCGTGGTGTCGTAAAATAACCCGCGAGACCGTCTCGATTGCGGCGGAGTGGGCGCAATCAAAGAAGTGCAATCGGAGTAAAAGCAATGACCAGTAAGCTTAAACTACTCGTTGCCTGTTCGTCAGTGCCATTGGTTATGCTGTGCTCCGCACCAGCATTCGCGGCAGGGACGACGCAGGGAACTGGAATTACCAACACCGTGAACGTCAACTATCAGGTTGGCGGTGTTGCGCAAACACAGCAGACGGCAGGCGATACGTTCGTAGTTGACCGCAAGGTCCTATTCACGCTCGCCGAATCGGGGAATGTGACGACCACTGTCAGCCCCGGCCAGACCACGCGTGTCACGACCTTCGTGCTGACGAACAGCGCGAATGATACGCTCGATTTCGTGCTTACGCCTTCGCAGATCGTAGGCGGCACCGCAGCACATGGCGGAACGGACGCATTCAACGTCACTAATCTGCTCGTTTGCCGCGACGCCAACACTGACGGGACCTGCGATGCCGCGCCGACGGCGACGTTAACGATCGATAACCTGATTGCAGACGCTAACACAACGATCCTCATCGTTGGCGACATCCCATTGACTGCTACAAACGGTCAGGTCGCAGGCGTAACGTTAAGCGCACAGGCGCGTAATAGTGCAGACGGTTCGGTCATAACTGCTGCGACTGACGCCACACCGAACGGTGCGGGCACAGTCGAAACAGTTTTCGCTGATGCCGCGAAATCGGGTAATGGCGGGACTTCTGCTGCACGCGACGGCATTGATGTTGCAACCGACGACTACACGGTTGCTGCAGCTGTGCTAAGCGTGTTCAAGTCAAGCCGCGTTATTTTTGACAATTTGAACGGTCCAAACACCAATGGCGACCCGACAAATCCGAAAAATATTCCCGGTGCAACTGTCGAATACTGTATTTCGGTGTCGAACGCTCCGGGTGGCGCTCTGGCGACAAACATCAACATTTCCGACCTTGTGCCAACCAACATGACATATGTTGCAAGCTCGATAAGGCTGAATACTGCTGTAACGGATGCGGGATTGGCAACACAGACATGTGGTGCGGCGGGAGCTGGCGTTGGCGTATTTGGTGGCGGAACCGTTTCGGGTGCGTTGACCGATTTGTCCGGCGGACAATCGCTCGGCTTAGCGTTCCGCGCGACTATTAACTAAAGAACAGAGGGGCGGCGTTCGGTTCGGCCGGCGTCGCCCTTTGCCACAATGGGTACGTTAACCAGATATATTATCAAATGCGCGGGTGCGCTGACGACAGGGATGCTCCTTCCTGTCGCCAGTCTACCTGCGTTTGCGCAAACGCAATCGCCAGTAATAACAAATACAGCCACAGCGGAATGGAGCGTCGGCAGCCAGACATTGTCCCGAATATCCAACACGGTACAATTCGCGGTCGAAAATTCGCCTCCACCACCCCCTGTGCTGTCATTGTTACGTTTTTCCAAAGCCCCGGGCGCGTCGCCGACGAATTTGCCGCCGACGATCTGCACCGGTACCAACGGACCTGTCCCTGTCCAATTTGGCGGGGTCTATTCCGACCTGACCACCTCACCTGCAAGCCTTTTACCGGCAACAGCCATTCGTGCAGGCGAACCATTGGTGATTCAGGTCGAGACTTTGGCAAAAAACATCAATCCTGGCGCGATTGATACGTTTGATGTCATCATAAACACGCCCAATGGCGACAGAGAGCGCATTACGCTCACCGAGTCAGCAGCAAATAGCAGCATTTTTCGCGGGTTTATCAATACCAAGGCCGCGCCACCGCCAGCCATAGCTGGAGATTGCGCTTTATCGGTGAGCCCAGGCGACACAGTGAATGTGGAGCTGGATGATTCAACCACCGGTAGCAGCGTAGGCGCAGTCGATGTTGAGATATTGGTCGATCCATTCGGCTTGACGTTCGATAGCGGTGACGGGGCCCCCGTCAACGGGACAACCGTCACTATTATCGATACCGCCACCGGTTTGCCGGCAGAGGTTTTCGGGGACGATGGCGTGTCTTCGTTCCCCAATATTATTGTTACCGGCACAACCGTCACTGACAGTAGTGGTAGAATTTATCCATTTACTACAGGGTTTTACCGCTTTCCATTCCTGCGCCAGGGAACGTACCGGCTGGTCATAACGCCACCCAACCCATATAGCTTCCCGTCGGTAGCGACGCCCGCAGAGTTGGCGGCATTGACCCGGCCTGATGGCGGCCCTTTTGTCATTGCCCCCGGATCTTATGGCGGTACGATTACATTGTTCGACCCCGCGCCGGTGAGGATAGATATCCCGCTTGACCGGCCCGGCGGGGCGTTAACGCTGAGCAAGGTTACCTCAACAGCTACGGCAATGCCGGGAGATGTTGTGCAGTACCGGATCTCAGTGCAGAATCCCGACAGGGTGCGGAACTCCGGTCAAATCACGGTGACGGACAATTTACCTAACGCGATGCGGTTGCGCCAGAATAGTGTTCGTTATCAGGGCAATAGCATTATTCCCTTAGTAGCGGCAGATGGCGCCAGTTTCAGCGTAGCGCTGCCCCCGCTTGCCGCAGGTGCATCGGGCTTGCTTACATATTTGGCCGAAGTGCGGCAGGACGCGCGGCCTGGAAACGCGCTCAACCTTGCTTCGGCTGCCGACAATCGCGGCGCGACCAGCGGAACCGTGGACGCCGCCGTTCGCATCGTCCGCGACGGGATTAGCGAACGTTTCACGCTTGTCGGACGCGTCACCGAGGGCGGTTGCACACTGGACCCACGCAACGCCAAGGGCATTTCGGGCGTTCGCGTCATGCTTCAGGATGGCACTTACACCGTCACGGACGAGGATGGACGCTATCACTTCGAAGGCCTCATTCCAGGCATTCATGTCGTTCAGGTCGACCCTAACAGCTTCCCGCTTGATCAAGCGCCAGTTGACTGTGCTCAGAATACGCGCAGCGCAGGCAGCGCCATTTCGCGCTTTGTCGAAGGACGCGGCGGGAGCATGAAACGCGCCGATTTCCGGGCAGTCCAAACCGCGCCGCGTATCGACACCCGGAAGGCAGCACAGCCGCTACCACCTGTGTTAACCGATCCACAGGCGGCTGGCGCGGACCGCGACTGGTTTGCCGGGCAAGAACCCGGTACCGGCTTCCTTTTTCCTGACATTGACCAAAATCCACGCGTCAAATCGATCCGCGTTGCAGTGAAATACCGCGCAGGGCAGACTGTTGAGCTGCTGGCCAATGGCAAAACGGTCGACCCGCTTAATTATGATGGCAGCAAGAAAAGTGCCGACGGACAAATTCTGGTCGCGATCTGGCGTGGCGTCGGCATCGAATATGGTGCCAACACGCTAACGGCAAAAATCAAGGATGCAGCTGGGTCCGTTGTCGAAACCCTCGAACGCAGCGTCTATTTTGCCCATGCGCCCATGAAGGCGCAGTTCCTCAAAGATCAGTCTGTGCTGGTTGCTGACGGTGTCACGCGTCCGCGCATCGCGGTACGCCTCACCGACCGCATGGGTAAGCCCATCCAGCATGGTTCTGTAGGCGATTTCAGCGTCACTGAGCCCTATCGCCCTGCGGTAGAGGTCGATGCAGAGCAAGCCCGTCAATTGTCCGGGCTTGAGCGTGCAGCGCCCGTCTGGCGCGTGCAGGGTGACAATGGCATCGCCTATATCGAGCTGGAACCAACAACTGCGTCGGGAACCGTTGCCGTTAGCTTCAGTTTCACCGATGGCGAAGTCCGCCGCGAACAGCGTGTCGAAACCTGGCTCGATCCGGGCGACCGTCCGTGGACCGTTGTCGGCTTCGCTGCTGGAACCGTTGGTTTCAACAAGCTTGAGGAAGGCCTGGAAGAGCTTGTCGGCGAGGATGACCAGCTCAATGTCGATGGCCGCATCGCACTTTACGCCAAGGGCCGCGTCACGGGTAAATGGCTGATGACGATGGCCTATGACAGCGACAAGAAGGAAGATGAAACCCGCTTTGCCGGTACCATCGACCCGCGCCGCTATTACACGATTTATGCCGATCGCACCGACCAGCGTTATGACGCTGCATCGGTTCGTCGCCTTTACCTCAAGCTTGAACGTCCGCAATTCTATGCGCTGTTTGGTGATTACCAGACCGGTATCGATGAGCCAGAACTGGCGCGTTACCAGCGGTCGTTCAATGGCGTGAAAGCTGAGTATCGCAACGATGAAGTTCAGGCGACTGCCTTTGGTTCGGATACGCCAACCCGTTATCGCCGCGACGAAATTCAGGGCAATGGCTTGTCCGGACCCTATGCACTGGGCGCGCGAGACATCATCGCCAACAGCGAGCGCATTACGCTGGAAACCCGCGACCGCCTGCGTTCGGACCGGATTATCGACCGCAAATCGCTGTTCCGCCATATTGACTATGACATCGACTATCTGGCCGGAACGCTGCGCTTCCGCGAGCCCGTCCTGTCACGTGGTAGTGGCCTCGACCCGCAATTCATCATCGCAGAATATGAAGTCGATGGCATCGGCAAGCGCGTTGCCAATGCCGGCGGTCGCGTGCGCTGGACCAGCGCCGACCAGAAGCTGCAGATTGCTGCTACCGGCATCCACGACGAAAGCGACACCAGCAAGACCGACCTGCTTGGTGCAGACATCATCTATCGCCCCGGTACCGGCACAGAAATCCGCGCCGAGTTCGCTGGCTCGACCGGCGAAGCCAAGGCGTCGAGCACGGCGCCCAGCGCCGGCGGTGCCACAGCATGGCTTGTCGAGGCCGAGCACCATGATGAGAAGTTCGACGTCCTTGCCTATGTCCGCGAACAGCAGGCAGGCTTTGGCGTTGGCCAGACCAACCGTTCGGAAGTCGGTACGCGCAAATTCGGCGTCGATGGCCGTGTGCGCCTGACCGAAAAGCTTTCGGCGTCGCTCATCGCCTATCAGGAGGAATTTTTTGGCAATGACGCTCGCCGCCGTGCCGCGATCGGCGAACTTGAATATCGCGATGGCGACACAACGCTGCGCGCGGGCTTTACGCATGCCAACGACAAGCTCTCAGACGGCACAACCAACCAGTCTAGTTTGGCCAAGCTTGGCGCATCGCAGAGACTATTCGACGGCAAGCTAGAGCTTTCGGCGCAAACTGAATTTGCGCTGGCCGATCAGGACGAAAGCGTCGACTTCCCTGCGCGTCACAGCGTATCGGCGCGCTACGCAATCCGCTCGGACGTTGCGCTGGTCGCAAGCTATGAAATTGCCAAGGGCGAAAATATCGATGCCCGTACCGCCCGTCTCGGCTTTGACGTTGCACCATGGGCAGGTGGCCGCATCCTCGCCAGCGCCAATCAGCAACAGATTACTGAATTCGGTCCACGCACATTTGCTGCTTATGGCCTCGCCCAGTCTTTCAAGATTAGCGAAAAATGGTCAGCCGACGTCACACTTGACGGCAACAAGACACTAAGCGGCTTCAGCCGTGCCGACGTCGTCAACCCGTTGCAACCAGTGGCCTCAGGCGGCTTCCTGGGCAGCGATGGCAGCCTGACCGAAGACTTTACCGCCGTAACTGCCGGTGCCACCTATCGCGGCGAACGCTGGAGCTGGACGGGCCGTGCTGAATATCGCGATGGCGAGACTACCAACCGCTATGGCGTGACCACGGCAATCCTGCGCCAGATTGGCGAAGGCCGTGCGGTGGGCGGAGCATTCAGCTGGTTCCGCGCTAAGGAAAATGGCGGTGCAAGCACCACTACCGCGCAAGCCGAGATCAGCTGGGCGCATCGCCCAGCCGACAGCCAATGGTCGTTCCTCAACAAGACCGAATTCCGTTATGACGCCGTTCGCGGTGCAGTTGCCGGTCAGGCAGGTCCAATCGGCGGCGCTCCGCTAAATATCGATGGCGACGCCAAATCGCGGCGCGTCATCAACAGTCTGTCGGTAAATTATACACCGATTGACGAGGATAATGGAAATTTCATCGAGCGCGGCGAATATGCATTCTTCTGGGGCACGCGCTACGCAACAGACCGCTTTGGTCAGGACGACGTCAAGGGCTGGAGCAATGTGGTTGGCGCTGACCTGAAGTTCGACCTGAGCGACGTTGCCGACATTGGCGCCGCAGGAACCGTACGCATCGGCACCAATGGCAAGAACATCGCTTATTCTGGCGGCCCGGTACTCACCGTGACACCATTCAAGAACGCCAATATCTCGCTTGGCTATAACATCGTCGGCTTTGAAGACCGCGATTTTGAAGAAGCGCGCTATACCCGCTCCGGCCCGTTCGTGACATTCAAGCTGAAGTTCGACCAGACCAGCCTTGCCGGCTTCAAGTTTTAGTCTGCAAACAGCAAAACAGGCGTTTCAATCAACTTTTTGAGCGCCTGCACATAGCTCGCAGCGTCCCAGCCATCGACAACACGGTGATCGCAGCTGATCGACAGGTTCATCAATTTGCGCGCCTCGATTGAATCGCCGACGAACATCGGTCGCTCAACTATCTTGTTAGGGCCGATTATAGCCACCTCAGGGCGGTTTATGACCGGCGTAGTGGCAATACCCCCCAAGGGCCCCAACGACGTCACTGTGACCGTCGAGCCTGACAATTCGTCGCTTTTCGCCGTACCGTTGCGCGCAGCATCGGCCAGACGGCTAATTTCCATCGCCAATTGCCAGATATTCCGGTCCTGCGCATCGCGGATAACTGGAACCATGAGGCCCGCGTCAGTCTGCGTTGCCATACCGAGATGAACAGCGCCGTGGCGGGTCACAATGCCATTTTCGTCGTCGAAACGGGCGTTTATCATCGGGAATTGGGGAATAGTTTTGCAGATGGCGACGATCAGCATCGGTAAAAGCGTTAGTTTAGGCTTTTGCCCACGATTAGCATTCAAATCCGCACGCATCGCTTCGATGGCGGTGACGTCGATTTCCTCGACATAGGTGAAATGCGGAATGTGGCGTTTAGATGCAGCCATATTATCGGCAATCCGGCGGCGCATGCCGATGACCTTGATGGCCTCATCGTCGCGCTTCGCCGAGCTGTGTGGCGCGCGATATCCCTGCCCTGCGCCATAGCTCAAATACGCATCGAGGTCCGAATGCCGGACATGTCCACCTGAAGTCTTGACGTCAGTCAAATCTACCCCAAGGTCCTTTGCACGGGCACGCACGGCGGGTGACGCAGTGATGGACGCATATAACTGAGGAGCAGGACTTTCCTGCATTTTCGGTTCCGGGACCTTTGCCGCAATAGGGACGGCAACCGGTTCCGGCGCTTGTGGTACTTCGTCTTCAATTGCGGCGGCTGCAATGGGTTCGGCTTTAGCGGCGGGGACATCATGACTGACGTCAGCGACGTCACTCGTGGTCTCAATTTCGACCAGCATCGAACCAATGGCTATTACGTCGCCTTCCTCGCCAGCGACTTTCGTCACAACACCGGCAACCGGGCTTTCCATTTCGACCGTTGCCTTGTCAGTCATCATGTCAGCAATCGGCTGGTCTTCTGAGATGCTGTCGCCGACTTTGACGTGCCACGCGACAATTTCCGCTTCGGCAATGCCCTCGCCGATGTCAGGCAGGTTGAATGTGAATTTAGCCATCAGCTCAGTCCTTCATGATCTTGTCAAAGGCACGCGCGAGGCGCACCGGGCCGGGAAAATAGGCCCATTCGAGGCTGTGTGGATAAGGCGTGTCGAAACCTGTCACGCGCTCGATTGGCGCTTCGAGATGGTAGAAACAGCGCTCTTGAACTTGCGCCGCGAGTTCCGCGCCGAACCCGCTGGTGCGGGTAGCTTCGTGCACCACCATACAGCGGCCCGTTTTCTTGACCGAAGCCTCAATGGCCTCGATGTCGAGCGGCAACAATGTCCGCAGGTCGATAATCTCGGCATCGATACCCTGCTCGGCAACGACCGCCTTCACAACATGCACCATCGCACCGTAAGTGAGCACAGTAACCGCCTGCCCTTCGCGAACAATGGCAGCTTTACCCAATTCAATCCGATAATAGTCCTCCGGAACCGCACTGCCCTCGTGCTTTGACCAAGGCTCCACCGGGCGATCATAATAGCCGGTGAACGGGCCATTGTAGATACGCTTGGGTTCAAAGAACACGACCGGGTCATTGTCCTCGATCGCCGCGATCAGCAAGCCCTTGGCATCATAAGGCGTGGCCGGAATCACGGTCTTTATGCCGCAGATATGCGTAAAGAGGCTCTCAGGGCTTTGGCTATGCGTCTGCCCGCCGAAAATCCCGCCGCCGAAGGGAGAGCGAACCGTCATCGGGCAAATAAAGTCATTGGCCGACCGATAGCGCATTCGTGCCGCTTCGCTGACCAACTGGTCAAGGCCGGGATAGATGTAATCGGCAAACTGGATTTCCGGCACGGGCCGCAAGCCGTAAGCCGCCATCCCGACGCCGACGCCGATGATACCGCATTCTGTAATCGGCGTATCGAAAACCCGCGTCTTTCCGTGCTTTTTCTGCAAGCCCGCAGTCGCGCGGAAAACGCCACCAAAGTAACCGACATCCTCACCCATGATGACGACCTCAGGGTCGCGCGCCAGCATGACGTCCATCGCGCTGTTAATCGCCTCGATCATGTTCATCGTTTTGATGCTGCTCTCGGACATCAGCGCGCCTCCCATTCGGGACCGAATTTGTCGCGCTGTTCCTCAAGCATTTGCTCGCATTGTTCCTTGAGATGCCAAGGCATTTCCTCGAACACATCTTCGAACATGGTTTCGAACGGGTGATGCAGGCCATGACCCAATATCCCGTTTTGCTCCGCTTCTTTCTGCGTTGCCTTTACCGAGTCTGAAAGTTCGGTAATCAGCGCCGAATGCTGTTCTTCGCTCCATTCACCGAGCGCAATCAGATGTGATTTCAAACGGTCAACGGGGTCGCCCAATGGCCACAGGGCATATTCCTCAGCCGCTCGATATGCGTTGGGATCGTCCGACGTCGAATGCCCTTCGCCGCGATAGGTGAAATACTCAATCAAAGTCGGACCGTTATTGGTTCGCGCCCGGTCAGCAGCCCACTGCATGGCGGCGTAGACCGCCAGCGCATCATTACCGTCTACCCGTAACCCGGCAATGCCATAGCCAATTGCGCGAGCAGCGAACGTTGTCCTTTCACTTCCGGCGAAACCGGAGAAGGAAGATATCGCCCATTGGTTATTCACAACCTGAAAAATAACCGGCGCGTTATAAACGGCTGCAAATGTCAGTGCGCTATGGAAATCGCCTTCTGCCGTTGAACCATCACCGCACCAGACAGCCGCGATGCGCGTGTCCGCCCGCGAAGCCGAAGCCATCGCCCACCCCACGGCCTGCGGATATTGCGTCGTCAGATTCCCCGAAACGCTGAAAAACCCGTAATCCTTGGCCGAATACATGATCGGCAGCTGACGGCCTTTCAACCGGTCGCCGCGGTTGGAATATATCTGGTTCATCATATCAACTAGCGGATAATCCCTAGTTATAAGAATACCTTGCTGGCGATAGCTCGGAAAACACATATCATCGCGGTGCAAAGCCATGGTGGTCGCCACAGACGTCGCTTCTTCACCGAACGATTTCATGTAGAAGCTCGTTTTGCCTTGCCTTTGTGCGCGGAACATCCGGTCATCAAAAGCGCGTACGGTGAGCATTTTACGCAGCATTAGACGCAATTTATCGGTATCGAGCCCCGGGTTCCAGCTTCCCTTAGCCTGATTGTCGCCATCCAAAACACGCACAAGGCCGTAAGCTAGCGGGTGAATGTCTGCGGGTTGAGCATGCTCATCAGGACGCGTGATATCGTCCACGGGCGGCACCACGACATCGCTAAAGTCCGCTACATCTCCCGGACGAAATTTCGGTTCAGGTATGTGCAAATGCAATGGAGCAAGATTGTCCTTTGGGCGCTGCATTATCTTGCTCTCCTCGCTCCTGTGGTCACATCCGACTCACCAATAATATTGTCAGCGATTGTTATATTATTTCAAGCGATGCTTTAGGTCAATATCATTGACCTATATCGCGCCCTAAACCGCAACAGGCGCGGAAATATGGGCTTGTGGTGTGTAATCCAGCACCTCAAAATCTTCGATAGCGAAGTCAAAAATACTGGATGGTGTCCGTAATAACTTCAATTTGGGCTCGCCTGCCGGCATTCGGGCGAGCTGCTCCTCGACCAACTCGGCGTGATTTAGGTAAAGGTGCACATCGCCTCCCTGCCAGATCAGCTCTCCAGCCTCATAGCCGGAAATAGCAGCCAGCATCCGCGTCAGCAACGCGGCCGAAAAAGCATTAAACGCAAAGCCTAATCCCAAGTCGCAAGACCGCTGAAACAAGATGCAACTCATTACTCCATCAGCCACATGGAATTGATAGGTTTTATGGCATGGAGGCAACGCCATCTGGTCGAGCTCTGCAACGTTCCAGCCTTCGATAATATGGCGCCGCGATCCGGGATTGGTCTTCAAGCTCTCAACAAGGGCACTGATCTGATCGATGCCCTTATCTGCGCGGTGATACAGCCCCTCACCCACCGGCACATATTTGGGCCAATTGACCCATTGCGCGCCATATACCGGTCCTAAATCGCCCCATTGGTCGGCAAACTCAGCACTTTCGACGATGCGCGCTTCGAAATCCTCCTGCAAAATATCGCTTCCGGTTTCGCGGCGGTAGCGGTCGAGCGGCCAGTCTGTCCATATCCGCACTTTCTGCTGCAACAGCGGTCGAATATTGGTGTTGCCGGTCAAAAACCACAGCATTTCACGCGCAGCTGTTTTCCAGAACACTCGCTTGGTTGTGAGCAACGGCACTGCATCATCTGCCAGCGAAAAACGCATCGTTGCGCCAAAAAGTGCCTTAGTCCCCACCCCGGTCCGGTCACGCTGCAACGTACCCTCGGTCCATATCCGCCGCATCAGCGACAGATATTGCTCTTCATAATGCGGTATTGCTCCCATGTGCCGACGCTAGGGCGCACCGATGATTCTGGCAACTGCTGCAAATGGACTTGAAAGCCAAAAACACGCCTTCTATATCGCTGTCCTGCTCTGGTGGCCGTCGGCCCGAAGAGTACCGGTCGGGAAATAGCTCAGCCTGGTAGAGCACTGCCTTCGGGAGGCAGGGGCCGGAGGTTCGAATCCTCTTTTCCCGACCAATTCTATAAAAGCGTTTTAATTCATTTACATAATGCCCATTGCGATCTCTATAATATACATAAAAATATACATTTAGGAGCTGTCAATTTGCAATGTTGCAGTTGGTTGCCATGCGCAACCAAGGCATATTTTTTCAATACCCGTAAGTAACTGTTTTTATATAGCTATTCGGATTCCAAGTGTAGGGCTTGGGATTCAGGGGCATATTATGACAACTTGGTGTTACAAATCGAATGAATTCCAATGAGCCATTGCCCCCTCGCCTTCCGTGACCAGCCGCCATAACCGTTGAGCCTCTCGGTTGAGCCCCAACGACATAGCTGCTCGGTTATCTGGCAGGGTCTTGCTGTCATACGCAGAGTTTTTCAGCATATAGCTGATCCAGCCGGTGTTGAATAACGTGTGGTATTTCTCACGGGTCCATACGTTCCGGTCCTGCATCAACCCGTTATGGCTGGCGGACCTATTGCCAGCATTCCCACTTACCGCAGCCAACACTGATTTCAGCTTTTGCTTACCCATTTCGAACTCAGCCTGCTCCAATGTCAGCCTCGCAATCGCCCTCTCAGAATGGACGGTGTAGCTTCCGTCCTTCTTTGTGCGAAGCTTTGCTCTGTGGATCCTGATTGACCCGTGGATGTGGGGCCGCACACCCTCGTCCCCCTCATTATCGCGGTCTTCGATAACAAAGACGAACCATGCGTTCACCCCGAGCTGTTCACGCACGCATCTCGTTATCCGATCCCGGAAGTATTTCTTCAATTCGGTCTTCTTCGCTTTCAGTTCCGCCAATAGCTCGTCATGAAGTGTAAGCCTGAACTGTAGGAACTTCTTCTCTCCCAGACACAGCAGCCCAATCTGACACTTCATCCATTGAGACAGGTAACGCCATCCCTTCATGGGAGAGTCATACCCTTGCTTCAGAGGGAAACCATTACCCCTGTATCTCTTATATAGTGTAGTTGGCGGTTTTAGAGACCCCGGCGGCGTTGGTTTCCGCATTTGTCGCCGTACTGTGTTCTGCAGGATTACTAGGTTTCTGTGGTCTTCCCTTATCGCAGGGTCATTCCCAATCAGCTTGGTGGTCGCGTCGACTCTTTGCGCAAACCGGTTTTTGATCTTTTTTGTCACTTTGGGTGGAATTGAGGATGATGCCATCACACGCGGCTGGTCTACATATGGCCTCAAAGCAAGCAGCTTGTCTCCGTCTGGACGATTTAAAGCATATCCACCGACCTTCCTTGCCCGCTGCCATCATCCAAGCTAACCCCTCCCCATGTTTGAACAAACTTTCAAGAATATCGACGACGTTCTGCGCAAAGAGGCTGGCTGCACTACCGAGCTGGATTATACCGAACAGACCAGCTGGATACTCTTCCTCAAATATCTCGACGAGCTGGAGGGCGACCGCAAAATCGAGGCCGAACTTCGGGGCGTTGCTTATACCCCAATCATTGACGCCGCGCACCGGTGGAGCATCTGGGCAGCGCCAAAGGATGCCGACGGCAAATTCGACCATAACCGCGCCCTCACCGGTCCAGACCTCATCGACTATGTGAACCGCGAGCTGTTCCCCTATTTGCAGGGCTTCAAACAACGTGCCCCTGCCCCCGACACCATCGAATATAAAATCGGCGAGATATTCGGCGAGATCAAGAACCGCTTCAATTCAGGTTACTCGCTGCGCGACGCGCTAGAGCTGATCGACCAGTTATCGTTCCGCAGTCAGGACCAGAAGCATGAGCTGAGCCACCTCTACGAGGTGAAGATCAAGAACATGGGCAATGCCGGTCGCAATGGCGGTGAATATTACACCCCTCGCCCACTCATCCGCGCGATGATCAAGGTGCTGAAGCCCAAGATCGGCGACCGGATATATGACGGCGCGGTCGGCTCGGCGGGGTTTCTGTGCGAAGCCTATGATTATCTGAGACCCTTCGCCAAATCGACCAGCGACAATGACACGCTCCAACGCCGCACCTTTTACGGCAAGGAGAAAAAGAGCCTCGCTTATGTCATCGCGATCATGAACATGATCCTGCACGGTATCGAGGCACCCAATATCCTACACACCAATACGCTGGGTGAGAATATCAACGATATTCAGGAAAAGGACCGCTTTGACATCATTCTTGCCAACCCGCCGTTCGGTGGCAAGGAGCGGCCGGAAATTCAGCAGAACTTCCCTATTAAGACCGGCGAAACGGCGTTCCTGTTTTTGCAGCATTTCATTAAGTCGCTTCGCGCTGGCGGAAGCGCCGCCATCGTTATCAAGAACACGTTCCTGTCGAACAGCGACAATGCCAGCGTCGCGCTGCGCAAGGAATTGCTCGAAAACTGCAACCTGCACACCATTCTCGATATGCCCGGCGGCACATTTCAGGGGGCTGGCGTGAAGACGGTGGTGCTGTTTTTTGAAAAAGGTGCGCCGACGCGGAGCATCTATTATTATCAACTCGATCCCGGTCGCAACATGGGCAAGACCAATCCGTTGAATGACAATGATCTGGCGGAGTTTGTGGAACTGCAGGCGAGCTTTGCCACCAGCCCCAAAAGCTGGAGCGTGGATGCGGCGACCATTGACCAGACCAGCTTTGACCTGTCGGTGAAGAACCCCGATGCGGGTGAGGAAGTGGCGTTGCGCAGTCCCGAAGCGATATTGGAAGAGATTGCGGCACGGGATGCCGAGAGCGCGATGATTTTGGCTGAGATCAGGGCAATGCTGTGAAGGCGGGTTGGAAGACAAAGAGGCTAGAAGAACTTTGCTCCATCGAATTGGGCAGCACCCCTCCACGCGGAAGCCCCCGGTATTGGGACCCCGAAAAAATGTCGGGCAACGTTTGGCTTTCTATTGCGGACCTTCTGCGCGGGACTGGTGCAGTCGTAGACGACAGCAAGGAATATCTCTCGGACGAAGGCCGAGCACGGGGCAAGATCGTCAAGGCAGGCACCTTGCTGCTTAGCTTTAAACTTACAATTGGTCGCCTAGCCTTTGCTGGTTGCGATCTGCAAACGAACGAAGCCATTGCTGCTTTGGAAATCAAAGACAGCGCCGTAATTAGCAAGGCTTACCTTTATTGGTTTTTGATGTTCTTCGACTGGGAAAAAGCATCTGAAGGCGAAGACAAGATCAAGGGAAAAACACTCAACAAAGCTAAGCTTCGTTTGATTGAAGTGCTTATCCCGCCCCTGGACGAGCAGCAGCGAATTGTTGCGGTGTTGGACAAGGCATTTGCAGGCATCGCCACCGTCACCGTGAACGCCCAGAAAAACCTCACCAATGCCCGCGCGTTGTTTGAAGTTGGCTTGGAAAACACGTTTTCAGGCGAAGTACATGGCTGGGAAAAGAAGCCATTCTCCGAACTCTGCACGATCAAGCACGGCTTCGCCTTCAAAAGTGAATTTTTTGGCACCAATGGCGACTATGTTCTGCTGACACCCGGCAATTTCTATGAGGCCGGCGGATACCGCGACCGAGGAAAAAAACAGAAGTTCTACACTGGGGAGGTGCCACCCGATTTCGTGTTGGATGAAGGTGATTTGCTGGTCGCAATGACGGAACAGGCTGACGGTTTGCTGGGCAGCCCGATAATTGTGCCAAATGGAGCGACGTTCTTGCATAATCAGCGGCTTGGACTTGTTGAGCCGAAACCCGGCGTGCCATGGTGTGCCGAATTCTTCTTTCATGCTTTCAATACAAAGTCCGTCCGTTTGACTCTACGTAAAACCGGAACAGGAGCAAAAGTGCGGCATACCTCGCCAAAAAAAATTGGTGATGTCAAAATTGCGTATCCGAAAACCGAAATGCAACAACGACAAGTTGCTGCAAAGCTGACTAAACTGGAATTTCAAGCAAACGAACTCGCGAATATTCAGAAACAAAAAATGGCCTCCCTATCCGAACTCAAACAATCCCTCCTCCAAAAAGCTTTTGCCGGGGAACTGACCTAAAAGATGAACGAAGCCGAAACCCGCGCCGAATTGATCGACCCTGCCCTATCTCAAGCTGGTTGGGGCGTGCTGGACGGCAGCAGGACGCGGCGTGAAGTTATTGCACCGGGGCGGCTGACCGGCTCAGGCAAACGTGCTGAGAGCAAGTCGGCGGACTATGTGCTGGTCTATCGCAACACAAAACTCGCCGCTGTCGAGGCCAAGGCGGTCACCAAAAGCTATGTCGAGGGTGTCGGTCAAGCCAAAGACTATGCCGAACGCCTGCAAACCCGTTTTGGGTATGCCACCAACGGCAAACAGATTTACCGAATTGATATGGCGACCGGCGAAGAGGGTCTGGTCGACCGCTGGCCTACCCCGCAGGAATTGTGGGACGCGACGTTTGTCGAGTCCAATATCTGGCGCGACCGCTTTGCCGCAGTGCCGTATGAAACCGGCGGGAAATTCGAGCCGCGATATTACCAGTATAATGCCATCGAAAAGTCGCTGGCGGCGATAGCATCGGGCAAGGACCGGATATTGCTGACGCTCGCCACCGGCACCGGCAAGACGTGCGTTGCGTTCCAGATTTCGTGGAAGCTGTTCAATGCGCGCTGGAACTTGCAGGACTGGAAGACCGGTGCTGAACCGGCACGCCGACCCCGCATCTTGTTTCTCGCCGATCGAAACATATTGGCTGACCAAGCCTATAACAGCTTCTCCGCATTCGAACCCGATGCCCTCGTCCGCATCACACCAGCCGAAATCCGCAAAAAAGGCCGCGTGCCGAAAAACGGCAGCGTGTTCTTCACGATCTTCCAGTCCGTCATGACCGATGGCGGAAACGAACAGGAACCGGCGTTCAACTATCAGGATTATCCGCCGGACTTTTTCGACTGTATCATCATCGACGAATGCCACCGTGCTGGCGCCAAGGACGGCAGCGAGTGGCGGGGCATCCTCGAATATTTTGCACCAGCCGTGCAAATCGGCCTGACCGCTACACCCAAGCGTAAGGACAATGTTGATACCTATGCCTATTTCGGTGAGCCGGTTTATACCTACTCGCTGAAAGAGGGCATCAACGACGGTTACCTGACCCCGTTCAAGGTGGTCGAGCTGGGCACCACCATCGACGATTATGTCTATACCCCCGACGATGAAGTTGAGGCCGGTGAGGTCGAGGAAGGCAAGCGCTATACCGAGGGTGACTTCAACCGTATCATCGAGATGGAGGCGCGTGAGCGATACCGCGTCAAAATCTTCATGGAGCGCATCAACCAGCGCGAGAAGACCTTGGTGTTCTGCGCGACGCAAAAGCACGCCGGTATAGTGCGCGACCTGATTAATCAGGCCAAGACAAGCACCGACCCCAATTACTGCGTCCGCGTGACCGCCAATGACGGCGCTATGGGCGAACAATGGCTCCGCGTCTTCCAAGACAACGACAAGACCGTGCCGACGATCTTGACGACCTCACAGAAACTGTCCACCGGCGTCGATGCCCGCAACATCCGCAACATCGTGCTGATGCGCCCCTGCACCAACATGATCGAGTTCAAGCAGATCATCGGACGCGGCACACGCTTGTTCGACGGCAAGGACTATTTCACGATCTATGATTTCGTGAAAGCGTATGAGATGTTCAACGACCCCGAATGGGATGGAGAACCGTTGGAGCCTGAAGCGCCGGGAGTGCCAAGGCCAAAGCCTGAACCTGGCGACCCCGATCTCCCACCGGACGATGACGATGTGGTTGTTCCAAAGGAGCGGCTGGTCATTAGGCTGGCCGACGGCAAGGAACGCACCTTCCAGCACATGAGCGCAACAACCTTCTGGGATGCCAGCGGAAAGCCAATCTCCGCCGCGCAATTTGTCCAGAACCTGTTCGGCAAGCTGCCAGAGCTGTTCCGCGACGAAGACGACCTCCGCCGTATCTGGGGCCAGCCTGACACCCGTGCGGCGTTGGTTGCTGGTTTAGCTGAACGCGGCTTTGACGGAGAAGCATTGTCGTCGGTACGCAAAATGATCGACGCTGAAGATTGCGACCTGTTCGACGTCCTGAACTACATCGCGCATACCAAAGCACCTGTGAAGCGCGCTGAGCGCGCTGCGACGCACCGCTCGAGCATATTGTCACGCTACGATGCGAAGCAGCAGGCGTTCCTCGATTTCGTGCTGTCGCAGTATGTTGCGGAGGGTGAGGATGAGTTGGGCACCGAAAAGCTCCCCGATTTGCTCGACTTGAAATATGGTTCTCCGACCGATGCCGTTCGCGAATTAGGAAGCGTGACGGACATTCGCACAACTTTCACCGGCTTCCAAAAGGGTCTATACGAAGATTGAAGCCGGTGGATGGGTCGGGAGCCAATATTACCGCCAAATAGGATGCACCAGGATGGGTATAAGTCAGCCAATCCTTGGACCTCTCTCTTCTACACAACCCATATTCTGCAGAAGCACTGTGAAGATATGGCAAATACCCTGTGTAAGCGCCCCTAAGGTCAATCTGGATGCTTAAGCAACTTAGGCGAGCAAGAAGCGCAAGATGAGCCTTAGAACAGCTACGGGGAGCTTAGCGCGTGCATCGCTAGTAAGCTCTCTCGTCGCCCTTCGGTTCTTTCACTGGTAGCACCGTCCAGCCATCTTCAACAGTATACCCCGCAACACCTTCAACCGTCGCACAGGCTAGAGCATCATCCAGCTGCTCTGACTTACCCGACTGTCGAAAGAGCGCGAGCCCTGCCCCGCTGTATCGCGGTTCGTAGCGATCGATGGTGAGCATCAGTCGGCCTGATATTGCTGATGCGCTGTCTGCGCTCTTCGCGAAGATTGCGACCACGGTTGATTCTGCGAATTGGGGTGTGATTTCAAAATAGAATATTTTCATAATAACCTCGTTTGTCGATATGAATTTCGCGCCGAACGTTCGGTGCAAAGACATTGATGAATTGAATTGCGTCGGATTTGACTTGGTCATTCTGGATCTGGCGGCGACCAAATCATCCAACGTGACGCTTCAGTCAGCCACTCGCTGCTTCTGGGGTGTGGTTTAGCTACCCCGCGCGTCCCGGCCTTAAGCAAGCGCTTCAATGTTCGATTTTGTTTCCAGCCAACCTGAAGATCAACGTGCTCGATCTCGAATGGATCTTGGTTCCAATCGAGCAGCATCTTGAATGATGTATATATCTCGACTGCATCTGGCTCGGAGCGCCCAAACACATAAATTTCGGGGAGCTTTGTCGATGTGACCCTGAACAACTTCATTTCTCATTTCCTTCTGCTCATTGCTGAAGAATATGAGATAGCTCATGCTACTGCGGGATGCGGGTGGCTTCGGGTTGGCAATTAAGCTCGTCTTGGCATCAGTAAATTAAATGCGCTGGGGTTACAGCATTTACCGGGCAACCGAACTCAAGACAGTCATTCGGCTTCCACTATTGGTCGGCAACATTGGCGCTTGGGTTACCAGCACAGTTGTACCAGAAGAAATAGTAGTTCGCACATGCTTCAAAAATTCCGATGGCATGCGAAGATTGGATAGCGTCCAGGGATTGATCATATTGCCCGCTTCACCTTCATGCCCCGGAACGCCAGCAACCATCCAATGGGGTTTACCATCGGGTAGAACAGCATAAGTGAAAACATGGGTTTCTAAGTCCGATGTTGGCAATTCAACCCGTGCACGACCAATTTCAGTGCCGTTACGCAAAATCACTATCCGTTGATCGCTGCGCGACACGATAATGGATACTGGTCCTGAAGGGGAAAGCTCGGGTGTCCAACGGAACTGTTCGTTGGCAGCCAGCGGAATATGTTCGGCAACGGCACCTTTCTGATCAATGGCGGCCAAAACGCCTGCAGATGGAGCGGACACTATGCTTCCCGCACGTCCGCTAACAACTACGGTCCCACCCATTTCAGTTGTCGCAAACAGTTTTTTCGCAAATGCCATCGGCAAATGAACGCAACCGTGGCTCTCGGGATAGCCAGGCAAACCGCCTGCATGCAATGCCACCCCGTCCCAAGTAAGCCGCTGCTGATAAGGCATGGGCGCATTATTATAGGTGCTCGAACGGTGTTTGGCGTCCTTTTGCAAAATCGTGAATACACCCATTGGAGTGTCATGGCCTTTCTTGCCCGTCGACACAGTCGTAACGGCGATTCGCACGCCATTCCGATAAACAGTTGCCAACTGCCGGGCGACGTCGACGTAAACTGTTACCGGCCCACGCGGAGCAATTTCTGCTGCCGATACCCACTGCCCCGGTTTCAAGGTTTCGGCCCTACGTGCAAACTCAACAGGTGAGGAAATATCAGCGCCTTGAGCTTGCGCCGGAGTTGGCATCAGACTGATGCCAGCAACGCTTGCGAACAAGAAGGTTGCGGCAGCAACACTCTTAAATTTTATCATCCGGCTCACTCCCGTTTCAGCCAATTTGGCTTGCCAAAAACGGGGTCTTGGCTACCATCCTTTATGGCAAAAAACAGTGCGAAGTGGGCTTATGAAATGAAAATCTGGCAATATTTTATAGGTTTGTCCGCTGCTGTATATATCATTGTCATCATCTGTCCAAATTTCGGAACAGGCTCCGGTCCCTCCACCGGTTGAACAAAGCACCGCAGATTGTGCGAGACCAACTTATGCATCCGACCAACTCGTTTGTAACGATGCTGAACTGCGTGTCTTTGACCAGCGATTACAGGCACTCTTGAAACAACGGACACCGATTATTCCCGGCGTATTTCAAGAATCCGATGAACAGTGGTTCAAACGCCGGAGCCACTGTGCATTCGAAGTTGAGCACAAAAAATGTCTTTCCGAGGCTTATACGGACCGCTTTGCGGTTATCGAAACGGCGTCCACAGATACTGCGCCAGCAAAAGTTACAAAATGTAGAAACCTTGGGAAGATAGGTCCCTTGACGCTTGGAAAGGGTTCAAACGGCAATATCGTTGTTAGAAAAGCGGTCAGCAAAGATCTGATTGGGGTTGCAATCGCGAAATCTAAATACAGCGTATGGAAACCAGCGTTACGCTATTCCCAAAAAGGTCAGCTGTATGATTTCCACAGCGTTGAGGGCACAGCTTTTTCCTGCAAGATAAAATAGCAATCAGCGCGGCGACGCAGGCCAAATATCACTCGCGATCTTCTCTCCGCTTTACCAATATAATGCAACCGGCAGTCCGGTGAGAGAACGCAGGCACATCGCGCATGATCGGGCCAAATCCGCGAAGCACCGGCGACATGCCCACTGCTTTTTGTTGACCGTCCGCTCCGATTACATATCGACGACCAAAGCCGCTGACGAGGCATTGGCGACGGCCATCGGGCAGTTCAAAAACCGGCAATTGATGCGCAGGATGGCGTCCGAACCCTTCGGCAATCAGATTATCAGGCAGGATTGTTCCTGTTTGTACTTGGACTACTCCATTCGGGCGTCCGACAATGATTTCCTGCTGCGGCCTTATATACGGACGCGGCCTCTTTATTACCTCGGGTAAATTTGGTGACTGAATCACTATTGTTGTCGTTACGACAGGTCCCACGACCGGCGGCTGTGGCGGAGTGATTGTAGAGACGATCGGGCCGTCGACGGGTTTAATTACAATAGGCGGCGGTTGAAACGGTGGCGTAACGATTGGTCCCTGCACCGGAAGCGGCGGCTGCACCACGGGGGGTTGCAGCACCGGTTGAAGCACCGGAGGCTGTTGCACGGGAGGAACCACGACCGGACCTTGGACCGGAAGCGGCGGTTGAACCACTGGCGGTTGCAATACGGGTTGAATTAGCGGCGGCTGCTGCAGCGGTGGCGTGACGATTGGTCCCTGCACCGGAAGCGGCGGCTGGACCACGGGTGGTTGCAGCACGGGTTGAAGCACCGGAGGCTGTTGCACCGGAGGAACCACGACCGGACCTTGCACCGGCAGCGGTGGCTGGACCACGGGCGGTTGCAATACTGGCTGCAGAACCGGCGGCTGCCCAACCGGTGGCATCACCACCGGGCTTTGGACCGCTACCGGCGGCTGCACCACAGGTGGTTGCAGCACTGGTTGAAGCACCGGAGGCTGTTGCACGGGAGGAACCACGACCGGACCTTGGACCGGAAGCGGCGGTTGAACCACTGGCGGTTGCAGTACGGGTTGAATTAGCGGCTGCTGCTGCAGCGGTGGCGTGACGATTGGTCCCTGCACCGGAAGCGGCGGCTGGACCACGGTGGGTTGCAGCACTGGCTGGAGAACCGGCGGCTGTTGTAGCGGAGGAACCACGACCGGACCTTGCACCGGCAGCGGCGGCTGCACCACCGGCGGTTGCAATACGGGTTGAATTAGCGGCGGCTGCTGCAGCGGTGGCGTGACGATTGGTCCCTGCACCGGAAGCGGCGGCTGGACCACGGGTGGTTGCAGCACGGGTTGAAGCACCGGAGGCTGTTGCACCGGAGGAACCACGACCGGACCTTGCACCGGCAGCGGTGGCTGGACCACGGGCGGTTGCAATACTGGCTGCAGAACCGGCGGCTGCCCAACCGGTGGCATCACCACCGGGCTTTGGACCGCTACCGGCGGCTGCACCACAGGTGGTTGCAGCACTGGTTGAAGCACCGGAGGCTGTTGCACGGGAGGAACCACGACCGGACCTTGGACCGGAAGCGGCGGTTGAACCACTGGCGGTTGCAGTACGGGTTGAATTAGCGGCTGCTGCTGCAGCGGTGGCGTGACGATTGGTCCCTGCACCGGAAGCGGCGGCTGGACCACGGTGGGTTGCAGCACTGGCTGGAGAACCGGCGGCTGTTGTAGCGGAGGAACCACGACCGGACCTTGCACCGGCAGCGGCGGCTGCACCACCGGCGGTTGCAGCACTGGCTGCAATACCGGAGGCTGCTGCACGGGAGACACCACGACGGGAACTTGCACAGGCAGCGGTGGCTGCACCACAGGCGGTTGTAGTACCGGTTGGAGCACCGGCGGTTGCTGAACCGGTGGCATCACGACCGGGCCTTGGATCGCTACCGGCGGCTGGGCCACAGGCGGTTGTAGTACTGGCTGTTGCGGATTGGGTGTCGGGATCGGGACCTGCTGTGATGGTTGTGGCATTGGCGGCTGAAGAGGCGGCGAAACTATCTGTGGTACCTGAGGATTAGTAACAGTCGTCTGTGACGGTGGTGCAATAATGGCTGAAACCACGATGACAGGTTTCGCTTGATATTGACGGGTCTCGACGGGGCGCTTTGGTATTTTAGGAAGCTGGTTTGGCGTTGGAACCAATGGCTGTTGTTGGGGCAGCTGGTTTACGGTCGGAGTTTGCGTGACAACTCCCGGTTGCATTACGGGGGTGGTAGAAGAACAGGCGCTGCTCCGATGCGGATTGCCGACGCCTATGCACCAGCCCCGGTGGCCTCCGGCAGCCGTCAATGGCGTGGCGAGCAAAATCTGAAACGACAAGATTGGCAGCGAAAGTAACAAAATGCGCTTGTTCATCTTACCACCCTTTCACCACGCCAATGTGGAAAACCGGTTCACCAGACCGGCTCTGCGGACCATCGCGCAACGGAACGGCAGCCCAACCCGCCACTCTGATCTGTCGAGTAAAATAAAGTTCAAGCCCTGCACCCACAGATGCCACTGTCTGACCGCCATATTCGAATGCTCTGGGCCGGATGATATCCGTTTGGCCAATCGAGGCAAAGGCCAGTGGGACGACGTTCAAAAGCGTCTTATCCTGTATTTCAACGCTGTGATTTAACTCAACGGTGGCGCTCCATCCCCGGTCTCCCTCGACTTCGGCGGGTGCATAGCCGCGCAAAAATGGTGCGTGCCCCAGCACGAAGCGTTCGACTTCTGGAAGCCGCGTCGATGTCCATTGCCCACGCCACTCCACGCGTAGACTGGTTGCCCTGGATTTACCAACCGGCACCGCTAGTCCCATTTCGCTCCGTATGTGGGCAAAATTGGCTGATCCGTCTGGCAGGTTCCCAAGCCGAGGATCGGGGCGCTTTCCGGCGCTGAACGTAAAGGCTGCGCGCATGATTCCACCGCTATCGAAATCAACACCACGAATGGCGCGAAGCCTGATTGCATGCGTAGTGCTGTTTAGCCGTCTCCCCAGAAAACGCGATCGGGCGTCGGTATATTCGTATTCTGCCATCACATATGCAAAATTATGCACGTCTCGCAGGATCGGCTGGGCCACAACAAAGGCTGCGTTCCATCCGGTAAGTTTGCTGTCCGACGTGACGGTCGCAAAGTCACGGCGCGCAACGGTGTTACCGCCAAGCAACTCGATATAGGTTCCGCTGTCGCTAACCGGCGCACGGTAAAATGCGACACCGGACAAAGACCAGTCATCCCCCCGGTCAAGCGTTGCCTGCCCTACAATTCGAAAAAGATCGCCGCCGGTTGCGACATTGTAAAATTCCTGAACAGCGAAGCCGCGAATGGCTGCGCCGGGTCGCAGTGGTACTACCTCCACTCCCGCCGCGCCGGATTGCTTGTTTTCGGTTCCTGCGATCCGCAGCGCAGAACCTCCATTTGTCCACTCGTCAGGAACAATCTCGCTGGTCAACGCAACTCCAGCCAGGTCCGAAGATAGCATGAGCGAACGTTCAAGATCACGCTGCCGAAGGGGGCTGCGCCCAATCAGTTGTTGCGCGTACGAACGGATTTGCTTTTCGGTGGACGGCGAAAAACCTTCTACCGCGATATTGTCGATACGCCCTTCCGATACGATGAACTCAACATTTCCGGTCAGTGGGGCTATTCGAAATCTGGTTTCCGCCAGCGCGTATCCATCTTCGCGGTAAATGAGACTGATGGCATCGGCAAGATTTTGCGGTGTCGGCTCTCTCCCGTCGGCAACCAGATGCGCCGCCGCAAAGCGGAGCAATTCTACAGGATCATATCGGGTGCTTCCGACCACATACGCAGAATTTGTTTGAGGTTGTTCGGATGCTTGCGCTCGGACGTCGACGGGCAGTGCCGCGACCAAACAAATTGCTGCAACGGCACAGTTCCACGGATATGAACGTTGTGTCATTTTCGCCCGCCGTAACGCAAAATGGAGTTTGATGTTGCCAACGTAACTTTAAAGTATCTACTTGTCACTACTGCTAAAATGATCAAATCCATGTCATATTTGAAGTTGTGGGAGTTACGGGTAGTCTTCATCGAAGTAGTTGGCGTGATTTGACCATCCGTTGGCGTCAATTGTCTATTGCTGGTAAGTCTGGCATCGTAGAATTTTTTAAGGTGCACAGGCTTGCATTCGAAATTTGAAATACAGAATATAGTGTATTCCGATACTCCGCTCACAACGGGATTTCTAGGCCATCCTAAGGGCCTTGCTGTGTTGCTTGCCACCGAAGCTATAGAGCGCTTTGCTTATTATGGCATGCAGGCGCTTCTCGTTTTGTACATGACTAAGAACCTTCTTGCTCGCGACAGCCTTGAGGGTGTGTGGCTTTTGCCAGCGTTGCAAAGATTGTTCGGAGGGCTTGAAGGCCAACCTTTGGCATCGGCGATTTTCGGGCTGTATGGCGGCCTTATTTTTATTGCTCCGATTTTCGGCGGCTACGCTGCCGACCGGTTTTTGGGCAAACAATTCAGCATCATTATCGGCGGCTGCATAATGGCTTTGGGCCATTTCCTGCTCATGTGGGACGCGGCATTTTTGCTCGCATTGTCGTGCATCATCGTTGGCACGGGTTTCTTCAAAAGCAACATCACCAGTCAGGTCGGTGAACTTTATTCAACGGAAGATGCAAGGCGGAACGACGCGTACCAACTGTTTGTTCTGAGTGTGAGTATCGGCGGTATCGGCGCGCCACTTATCATCGGCACTTTGGGCGAAAAAGGTGACTGGCATCTCGGTTTTGGCGCTGCAGGCATCGCGATGCTTGTGTCACTTGTCGTATATATTTCCGGCTTCCGCTGGTTGCCGACCGAAAACAGGGGTAAGACTTCAACGAGTGAGGTGACTGCCAACGAGCATCAACAATCAAAGAGATACGGAATCACCCCAATCATCGCGCTGATGCTGATTTTTCCCGTGCTGCTTATCCCCAACATGCAGCTTTTCAACGCGTATCTGGTCTGGGGCGACAGCAATTTTGATCTGGAGGTTCAGGGCGTTCGCCTCCCATCATCATGGCTCCTGTTTGCCGATGCAGTAATTGGCGTCTTGGCGATCACCGCCAGCCTCGCCTTCTGGAAAAGGCTTCGTGCCCGTAATAAGGAACCAGATGACCTTGGGAAAATCCTGATTGGCAGCCTGTTCGTAATTGGCGGTATGTTAATACTGGGACTTGCCGCGGCGCTAAAGGCACCTGACGAGAAAATTAGCCTCGCTTGGGTCGTGCTGTTCCATCTGGTCAACAATATAGGTTATGCCCAGATCCTGCCAGTCGGGCTTGCGTTGTTCGGGCGGGTTGCGCCGAGCAAGTGGGTTTCGACCATCATCGGAATTTTTTACGCGAGCGTTGCGGTAAGTAGCGTTCTGGCCGGCTATATCGGAACATATTTAAGCTCCGTACCTACCGCGTATTTTTGGCTCGGACATGCTGGCTTGGCTGCGATCTGCTTGGTTGCTCTTGGCATATTGCGAGTAAAGCTTGGGGCGCGTAGATACTCGGAAACCTCGACGGACCTATCCGTAATGCTCTGAGGCCGCGACGTTACTCGTCACAAGCTTTTGCGATATTGCCCGGGTGTATTACCGAACCATTGCCGGAATGAGCGTCCAAAACTCGACATATCGGTAAATCCCAATGTTTCGGCTATTTCCGCCAAGCAAAGTGTGCGTATGCCAATCAATTCAGCGGCTTTTCGTCTTCGCTCTTCTTCGACGATGTGGTGGAAATTCGTATTTTGGGCCGCAAGCATCCTCACCACGGTCCGTTCCGATACACCTTCTGTGGCGGCAACCTGCTTCAATCGTGGCACACGCTTTTCTTGTGCTAACGCTTGGTTGACCGTTTTACGTATGCGATCAACTATTGCAGCCTCCTCACCCTGCCGCTCGGCAGCTGCAATTCGTTCCAGTGCAAGCAGCCAAAACGCAAGATCATGATCCGGGTTTTCTATTTGCAGCCATGCCACATTTCCGGTCACAGAGTAAGCGCTGCTGCCAAACGTCAAGGTTCCCGGGATACCGAGCAAAACGTTTTCAAGTTCCGCACTTGGCCGCAGCGGTAGATTAATATTCATCTCTTGGCCTGATTGAGGGAACGAAACTCTCAATGCATCGGCAAGCAACAATAGATGCGGCAATGGTAAGAAAGTCCAGCAATCGACCAGGTGGTAAAAGCGAGTCCACGGTAAATAAAAATGCTCCATTCTCAATCGAGATATGCGAATCGAGGTGAGGATTGCTCGCTTTCAAGCTTCGGCAGTACATGTCCAACGCGTCTGCCAGCGTAGGAGCGTTCGTAAAACCAGCTAAGCCTGCTGGACCACAAGCGAACCGGATATTATCGCCTATCTTTCTCAACATTGACGAAGCGTAGCCTTGATCAACGAGATTTGCTGTCAGGATCAGATCGTCCGCCACGGTTATGCGATCCGGCAAGCTGGCGACATTCCCCAAGGACGTTCCTTGCGTGAACCATTCTGGCCATTCCAGCCATTGCCCAACATGGTTCAACATTAATGGCGCCACGCGGCGTAGGGCGTTTACCCCAAGCTTAGCGATAGTCGCGGCTGCGTCATTTCGTGCCGAATATTGGTCCAAAACATCCGTAGCGAACGCTGCAGCATCGCCGTCATTGTCCATTGGGGTTCTAGCGATTAGATTTAGGTCATTTCGATCCATAAAACCCTCCAATTTGTGACTTTTGACAACAGCTAACGCTATGTCAATTGGGGTTTTAACCCGTAGTTTAACGTCGATTTAGACATTAATATTGGGAGGGTGCGTCACGATGATGACGGCATTTGACCAGAACATGGCGTCATTTGTAGATATTTAGCTATGGCTAGATGCGGCATCGTCCCGCTAGGTTGCGTAACATCTTGTATCTTTTAGCACCGATTGGGAGGTCGAAAAACCATGCGCACATTGATCCAAACCTGTTTGCTTTCAACAGTTGCAGCATTAGCGCTGTCAGGGTGCCAAAAGGTTGCCGAAAAGTCTGAAGCACCGGCAGAAGCAGCCGTCCAGTCCGCATGGCCTGCAAGCCTGACGGTTGTAGGTGACGGCTTTCCCAAAGCAGGCGACGCATGCCGCATAATTGGAGAAAGTGCGGCAACATCGAATTATCTGGATGACAGTGCAACGCTCGCCGGTTGCTTGTCGGCCGATGACGCCGCGAAATTGGGTGGTAAGGTCGTCGCTACCGTCGATGGAGTAACGCTGGTTTCGGTACCGGCTAGTGCGGCCAAATCGGGCGATGGCGATGGTCAGGGCGATGCAAAGGTCGCCGGCACCAACTACAACGCCACCGCAAAGCTCCGCTGCTCTGGTTATAAAGGCGCGGCCGCTGGCATGTGCGACGCCGGTGTTGTCCGCAACACAGAAACAGGCACATATGTTGATATCACGCTACCCGGCGATGCCAAGCGCACCATCTTTTTTAATAAGGATGGTAGTTTCCTATCATTTGGGACCGCCGAAGCTGACGGCACTTCTAAAATGACGGCCGCGTCCAAACGCGAAGGTGATACCACCATCGCGACCCTCGGAACAGAGAAGTACGAAATCCCCGACGTCTTCGTGAAAGGCGATTGAGATAAATCCTGAAATGTCAGCCGCAAAATAAGGAGAAAATCGCATGGACTTTATGAAGCTCCTCAAATCGCTTGAGGAACTGCTTTATGAAGTCATGGTCATGCTGGTTTTCTATCCCAAGACATTGTGGCTGACATTTCGCTACCCGCAACGGATGATGGACTATGCCGACACTGAACTCGGTGATGTCCAGTCGGAGCAGTATAGTGACACCCTAAGTCCACCGCTTTTCCTAATGATGTGCCTGGCCATCAGCCATGCAATCGAGGTCGCAACCTTAGGAAACAGCAGCACCGCAGCGCTACCGTCATTCCTGAAAAGCACCGAAAATCTACTCGCATTCAGAGTGCTGGTTTTCAGCATCTTTCCTTTGATGATGGCGCTGCGGCTTTTGTACGGATTAAAAATTCCACTCGATCGAGAATCCTTGCGTGCGCCATTTTACGCCCAATGTTTTGTGGCTGCCCCGCTTGCGATGTGTGTGGGTCTTGCCCAGTCGATGCGCCATTTGCCGATTGCGAACATCGGCATGTTCGCGAACATTTTTTTGCTGTTGGCTTTGGCTTGGTACGTCCGGCAGCAAGCTAGGTGGTTTCACGCCAAATTGGGGGTTGGAGTCGTTCGAAGCTGGGTCATGGCGATGCTGATATTGTTTGCAACATTTGTACTGATTGTCGTGATGGCAGTGGTCTTATTCTGGCCGTTTGTTGCAAAATGAAGGGGGAACAATGACTGATACTTCGAAACGCCTGATCATCTCGATCATCGCCGTCGCAATCTGGGTCGCCATCACCATGGGCGTAGGTCTCGTGCAAGTCGGTCCAGGAACATCCTTGGACAAATTTGCCTCCGAGCAGATTGTATGGGGGACTCCACTCGCCGCTGCTTTCATGTTTCTCATGGCATGGATGATGGGTTGGCGCGATTTGGGCTTTAATGCCGTTCGCCCCACGAGTTCGTGGCGCTTGCTTTGGCTACCCGCGCTTCTGATTTGCGGCTTCGCGAGCACGTTGATTCTGCTCGACCGATCAGTTCCGATGAACATTTTAATGATTGTCGCAATCAACACGTTGGTGGTCGGCATTAGCGAAGAGCTGGCGTTTCGCGGCGTATTGTGGGGCGCGGCGCGTAAGGCACTTTCATTCTGGGGTGCCTTTTTCCTTGTCACTTTCTGTTTCGGGATCGTTCACGTCTTGAATGGTCTGCTGACCGGGCAATTTGCCGGGGCAGGTGTGCAAGCTTTCAACGCGATGATGAGCGGCGCGGCATTTTTGGCACTACGCATAAGAACGCACTCGATTATCCCGGTTATCATTGTCCACTGGCTGTGGGATCTGGCGGTGTTTTCGGTCGGCGTCGGTCGTGAGGGACCAGCCGCTGTCCCGGACCCGATGGCGCAACTCACCGGCGCGCTCATGATCGTTGGGCCCATGGCCTTATACGGTCTTTATCTGGTTCGAAACTCCCGCGTTCGCGAAGGCTGGCAAGACGACTTGCTAGATGATCCATCAATCCTGAAAAACCAATGAGGAGAATGAAGATGCGTATGAAGCTATACCTTACTGGCGCCGTATTAGCGGGTTCGTTGGCGTTGCAGTCAGTTGCCTTGCAAGCCCAAGGCACGCCGACGCCAATCCAGTTTGCTAAAGGCACGAGTTCCAAAGCCGTAAAGGGAACCATCCGCGGCAATCAGTCCCGTCTTTACTCAATCAACGTCAAAGCCGGTCAGACTCTGACCGTCAAACTGGTGACCAGCAATGCGTCGTCCTACTTCAACATAACCGCACCCGGTGCCCAACAGGCGCTTTTTATCGGTTCGACCGAAGGCAACAGCTACAGTGGTGTCGTGCCATCATCGGGCAACTATAAGATTGACGTCTATTTGATGCGGAACGCTGCACGGCGGAATGAGTCGGCCAATTTCACGCTGACGGTTGGTGCGAGAGGAAAATAGGCGCGGATTTTGGCAGTAAATGTCCAAAGCCTGTCATCATTTGTAAATTGTTGCAAAGCTTTGTGTAGCCCATCCTGCTGGCCTCACAGATGAATGCGACTCATCACGAAGGGGAGAGTTATGAAAAAGTTTGGAAAGATGTCGATAGCAACGTTGGCAGCGACATCGCTATTGATGCAAGGCACTGGTGCCATGGCTGCTCCCCCGGGATCAGTCCGCGATCTCGTCGGCGCGCGCGCTGCTGGTGGTGAAAACACGCTGGAAGAGCGTGGCTTTACGATGCACCACGGTCTGAACAAAGACGGCGGAAAAATCACCTATTGGTGGAATCCCAACACTAAGGAATGCGTCAAGGTGGATACCTATGACGGCAAGTTCGACTCTATCGATAAGGCAAGCAATTCTGACTGTAATCAGAAGGGCGGCAACGGCGACAAAACCGCTGCGGCAGTTGTAGGGGTTGCAGCGCTTCTCGGTATCGCTGCGCTTGCCAGCAAATCGCATGATCGCGGCGACAAATATTCGGACCAACAAAACACGGCGGAATATGAGCGCGGTTACCGCGATGGCCTCTATAACCAGAGCTATCATAACTACAGCCGTTCAAACGCGTATTCGGATGGCTATTCGCGTGGCACCGAGCAGCGCGGTCACGAGACATCCTATCGCGGAAACAACTATAATTCGGGTGGTTACGTGCCGAATGTATATGTGGGCGATCTAAACGGTCAGGCGCGCGAAAGTGCCACCTCGCAATTGAGAAGCCGTGGCTTTGCGATGCGCGATGACAAGCGTACAGAAGATGGCCGTTATCGGACCTTCTGGAACGGTAGCACAAAGCAGTGCTTGGTCATGGTATCCCGCAATGGATATGTCAGTTCTCTCGATAATGTTTCGAAAAGTACGTGCCGTGATTGATCATACCGCTAACGGTAGGAAACAAATACACAGTTGATGCGTGGGTGAGGCTGGCGGGCGTAAGATCCGTCAGCCTTATTCTTTTGTGCTGAAGGTCAAGTCGCACCGTTTGGCACCTTGAAAACCAGTTGGTCCCAACGGGATGTTCGTTGGTGTCTGTCACAAAGGATCCATCATTATGAAATCATTTTTACTAGCTAGCGCCGCCGCCATTTTGCTTGCGGCATCCCATTCCCCCGTTTTCGCCTCAGCGGATGAAACGACACCTCCAAAAGCCCAGATTGGCGAATGGGGCGTCGACACCACCAGCATGTCCAAAACGGTTCGCGCTGGTGATGATTTCTATCGCTATGTCAACGAAGGCTGGTTGAAAACGGCAAAAGCCCCCGCTGGCATTCCGTATATCGACGCTTTCGTTGAAGTGTATCTCTCCACAGAGCAGCGCGTCGGAGGAATTATAGCCGAAGCTAGGGAAAGCACCGATGCACCGGGCAGTCCTGAACAGATGATCGGCGATTTTCACCGGTCGACATCGGATATGGAACGCCGCAACGCGCTTGGTATCACCCCGATCGCGAGTACCTTATCGATTGTGGCAGGCACAACCGACCGCAACGACATCGCGAGAATCATGTCCTATCCTTGGATTGACGGATTCATCGGTGGCGGCGTTCTTGCCAATGCCAACGATCCGACCAAGCAAATAGCTGCTGTCGGCGTCGGTGGGCTAACTATGCCGTCGCGCGATTATTACCTCGCCGATGCTGAGCCCTATATCGGCCATCGAAAGGCACTGCTCGAATATATCGCGTCACACTTCCGTCGTGCCGGAATTGACAACCCGGACGCGCGGGCTGCAAAAGTCATGGCGCTCGAAATGGAAATTGCCAAACGCCAGTGGAGCTTGGGTCAACAGCGCGACGTCGTTGCAATGAATAATGTAATGACGCCCGTTCAGCTGAAGGCTTATGCGCCGGGCTTTCCATGGGATGTCTTTCTCGCCGAAATGCAGTTCGACACACAGTCACAACTCAAGGTTACGACCGACACCGCAACCCGCGACATGGCCAAGCTGTTTGCAGATACGCCGGTGGCTGATCTCCAATCGTTCCTGACCTACAAAACTCTGGATGCATGGGCTGATTCATTGTCTGAACCTTGGGTGCAGGCGCATTTCGAATTTCACGGCAAAAGAATTCAGGACACGCCCGAGCGCCGGCCTGCGGAACTTGAAGCCATTGCTTCGGTCAATGCGGCACTGGGTGAAGAAATAGGCAAGGCCTATGTCGCCGAATATTTCGGAGCTTCCGACCGCGCCAAGGTTCAGGAAATGGTCGGCTATCTGCGCGACACCTATCGCGCTCGTATCCAGAATCTCGAATGGATGGACGCGCCAACCCGCGCCGAAGCCTTGGTCAAACTTGAAAAGGTGGCCAGCTATATAGGCTATCCCGAAAAATGGCATGACCGGTCGAACGTACGAATTACCGCAGATGACTTTGTCGGCAACCAAATCCGCCTGATTAACTGGGCACGCGCCGATAATCGGAAGAAGCTGGATGAACCGACGCGCACTTGGGAATTCCCGTATAGCCCCCAAGAAATCAACGCGGGTTATAGCCAATCCCAAAATTCCATAACTTTTCCTGCTGGCGTGCTGCAGCCACCGTTCTTCGACGCGAAGGCCGATGCGGCGGTCAATTTTGGTTCGATTGCAGCTGTAATCGGCCATGAATTCGGCCACGGGTTTGACGACCAAGGCAGCCGGTCCGACGGAAACGGCAAAATACGCGATTGGTGGACCAAGGCGTCGCGCGCCGAGTTCGAAAAGCGGACAGCGGGCCTAGTCGACCAGTTCAACCAATATGATGCCCTGCCCGGTCTAAAGATCAACGGTCGTCAAAATCTGGGAGAGAATATTGGTGACCTAGGCGGCCTGTCGGTCGCCTACGCAGCCTATCAAACCTACGTAAAAGAGAAGCAGGGCGGCAAGGCGCCGGTCATCGGCGGCTATACCGGCGACCAGCGCTTCTTTCTCGCTTGGGCACAGTTGTGGCGCAATATCACCAGCGAAGGCGAAACACGGCGGCGGACGCTCTCAGACCCCCACAGCCCCGGCGAGTTCCGCGTGAACGGCATCGTCCGAAATGTCGACGCTTGGTATACGGCGTTTCAAGTAAAGCCGACGGACAAGCTCTATTTGCCGCCTGAAAAACGGGTGAGGATTTGGTGAGTGCGGTCCTAATCAAACGGACGATAACGTGTGACGGGATGTAGATGATTTTACTTGAGCAGCGTCGCAGTTTGCCTAAGTTTAAATATTAGGGGAGGAAATTGACATGCGCCAATTGGCAGCAGAATTTTTTGGGACATTCTGGCTTGTTTTTGGAGGATGCGGCTCTGCTGTGCTAGCCGCCGCATTCCCCGAATTGGGGATTGGCTTTGCCGGTGTTTCATTGGCTTTCGGCCTGACTGTGTTGACCATGGCTTATGCAGTCGGCGGAATCTCCGGCGGCCATTTCAATCCTGCGGTCTCGCTCGGCTTAGCAATTGCGAACCGCTTCGCTTGGAAGGATGTTCTTCCCTACTGGATCGCGCAGATCATAGGTTCAATTGTCGCCGCCGCTGTCCTTTTTGCCATCGCGTCGGGAAAAGCCGGATTTATCGCTGGCGGATTTGCTTCCAACGGATTTGGTGAGTTGTCACCCGGCGGGTATTCGATGCAAGCAGCCCTGTTGATAGAGGTCGTGCTGACTGCAGGTTTCCTGGTCGTCATATTGGGAGCGACAGCAAAGTCCGCACCTGCCGGTTTTGCTCCCATCGCAATCGGTCTCGCGCTGACGCTGATCCATCTGATCTCAATCCCGATTACAAATACCTCGGTAAATCCTGCACGTTCTACCGGGGTCGCACTATTTGCCGAAACACCTGCACTGTCACAGCTATGGCTGTTTTGGGTAGCCCCCTTGATCGGCGCCGCCGTCGGTGCGGTGATTTGGAAATATGTGCTGACGCCCAGCGATGGCGTAGAAGCCAATGACGGTAGCGCTTAAGTGAAGGAGAATTAGATATGCCGTCGGCACTCGTCACCCGAGCATTGGTAGCCGTCGGAGCAGCCCACATTATTTTGAAATAAGTACCGTCATCTCTAATCCGCTACAGCTAACTCCGAAACATGGCTGAACAGTAAAATGGATCACAGACTTTATTTGGGTATCAACTATAGCGACTGCCTCGCGGCTTGGTCGAATTAAAGCAAAAGTTAAGCTGACACCAAATGCGTTAAATCGATCCCATCAAACGCAATAGCTTCAATCATGGCTTTCCTTTTGGCCAGCGTGCCTTGTGGAATTTGCCCATACTTAGCTGTCATTGATTTGTTGGAATGGCCCAAGATAGCGCTGCCAAATTCAAGGTCGTAAAAACCAGCTAATCGAAGAGCATCTGACATCGAATGTCGAAAGGAATGCATTCCCCTGCCATCAGCACCGGTTTTCACTCCAATTTGCGTAAGGTATTTGCCAAAAAACTTTGAAGGCGCCGCGCCCATAACTCCGCGATTGTCTGGCTTGAGATTATCAAATAACTGCGCAGGAATAAGATTTATTTTTAAGCTCTGAGCTCTTGCAAAGTCAAGAAATCCGACTTTTTCCAGCATTGAATGAACTGGGATTAATCGTTCAGAACCTCTGTTTTTTATGCGGGTTTTTCGTAGCGTGTTGGCCTTGAAACGAAGCACCCAAACGCCCTGTATCTCAAATATATCGTCGGTATATAACTGAGCGGCTTCACTTGTTCTGGCACCCGTGAATAAGCAAATCAATGGAACCCACTTTCGCCAATCGTTTGAGATAATGTTTCCCTCAATATGTTCGAAGCCATCTCCGCCGTTCCTCCGAAACAAAGCTGACTGAAAAATTCTATTGATCTCGTCATCGTCGAACGGCGGACGCCTATTTTGGTCCTTTACTGTCCAATGAACTTTGTATGCGAAACCTTCACATGGATTGATATCGCAATAACCGCATTGCCGACACCACTTGAAGAATGTTGAGAGAAACGAAAGCTCCTTGTTGATTGTGACGGTGCTTCTTCTCGCAAGTCCCATTTCAGCACCTTTTGAGATGGCTGCCTTTAGATTGAGCCCTTTGAAGGCTGCCATCTTGGCATACCCTTTTGGTGCATCCGCCAATGCATTAACAAATTCTCGGACATCAGCGGTAATTACGGATTTCAAGCTACGCTCGACCCCGATAAACTCGCTGAAAAGGTCCAAGACACGCCTCCGCTCGTTCATTGAGACGAGGCCACCAGCCTTTTCCCGAGTTAAGTGAGCCTCATAAAGATCATAAAGTTGAGGTAGTTTTTCTCCTGTGGGTGCAACTCTTGTTTTGTTTTGGGATGCCCTTTCAATCTCCGTTCCTTGCGGAATTTCACCCAACTTACCTTGAGAACGTGCAACTGCGACTCTCAAGGCTTCAATTGAAAATTTGGCGATTAGGTCTATAAACCTAGTATAAGCCTGACTGCTCGGTTCAACGCACCAGTACCTCTTTTTAAGTGATCGGACGGCGATGTTGGACCAGTCATCCAACTCGCCACAAAGATGCTTTCTGGTATATTCCTGAAGCATTGCCGTTTGGGCGGACAGCCATTCGGCGTGCCCTTCTATACTGGCTGACTTTTGCGCACTCAAAATGCGCAATTTTTCACTCATCGTTTCATATGCAACCTCATAAGCTACCACTTCCAGTTCGGTCGCACTTGGTTCCCGTAACAACTCGACTCTTTGATCGGAGTCCATAACAACATCTGCGTTCAGAATTTTCGCATTCCAACCATCAAAAAGCTGCGCCCGCTTCTTCCCCGCAGCGATAGAAGCTACCAACTTGTCGCTGGTCTTTAAGCTCTCTGTTATTGGGGTCGTCCCACCAACTGCACGAAACCGAATAGGTACCTGCATCCTGAACCACCATACGCTGCCTCGTTTCCAAAGATATCGGCTGCTAGGGTTTGTTTTGAAAGCCATGCATTGCAGTAGGGCATTGTTCGGTTGGGGCAATATAAATATACAAAATAATATACATTGCACACGCACTGAGGCCTTGATTTTCTTTACTCTTAGGAAACCATAGACCAAATTATAGTTCGGGTGGGAATCCTCTTTTCCCGACCATTTTTCCGTTTGCCAACAATGGCAAATGGTGTCTTTGCAAACAACCCCTTAACCATTCCTTGAGGTTCTCTGGCTATCGCGAGCCTTATGCATGCGCGCATAGTCATTGTTGACGATCGTTCGACCAATTTACGCGTTTACGCGCAGTATGTGGCGATGATGGGTCCGGAGTTTTCCGCAAAATGCTTTCACAGCGCAGTGGAAGCATTGGAATGGCTGGAAACCGAGCATGCCGACCTTTTAATCGTCGATTATCGTATGCCGCAAATGAACGGTGCCGAGTTCATTACCAAAATCAGAGAACGTACGGTCGGCGCGCATATTCCGGCAATCATGATTACCGCCCGCCAAGATCGCGAGTGTCGCATCAGCGCATTGGATGCCGGCGCCACCGACTTTTTACAAAGTCCCGTATCGCACATAGAGTTTCGCGACCGGGCGCTGCTGCTGCTTGGTCAGCATTACAAGCAGATTGAACTCAAACAGTCTCTGGCCAATAACAGGGCGGCTGCCGAGACCGATGACGAGGAACGCGCCGGTAAATCGATGCTCGAACAGATCATCGACACCACGCCGATATTAATTAACGCAACAGACCGGAACGGCAAATTCCTGTTCCTTAATTCATATCAGGCTGCACTTTTTGGACGCCAGCCCGACCAATTGGTTGGTCATTCAATAAATGAAATAATGGAACCCGATTTGGTCCAGCGCGAAACGCGCCGCAACAACGTCATTCTTGAAACCGGTATCTCGATTCCCAATTACGAAGAGAAGTTTGTAAGCGAAGGCGTCGAGCTCATTTTTCACTGCAACAAGTCTCCTTTGCTCAACAAAGATAATCAGACAATCGGGATTTTGACCACCGGTCTCGATATCACTGCGCGCAAATTTGCTGAAGAGCATCGGACTCACCTTGCACTGCATGACATGCTTACGGGGCTGCCCAACCGCACGCTGCTGGCAGAACGGATGCGTTCAGCGATTGATGAAAGCAACGCGACTGGCCGAGGCGCCGCTTTGCTGCTGCTGGACCTCGATCGGTTCAAGGTCATCAATGATACCAGAGGTCACCAGACCGGCGATATGTTGCTGCGTCAGGTCGCAGAACGCATAAGCGCCGCCATTGACAGCAATGGTTTCGCCGCTCGCATCGGCGGCGACGAATTTGCCATCGTACTTCGGGGGCTCAATGACCAGAACGATGTCGCGCGCGCCTGCGCCAATGTGCTGTCCAAAATTGGCGAGCCTTATTCGATTGGCGGCGTTGAGCAGTTGATCGGTGCCAGCATCGGCGTTGCACTCATTCCTGAAGATGGCACATCACCGGACGAACTGCTCAGGTTGGCGGATCTCGCAATGTACGAGGCGAAATCTTCGGGCCGGAATTGCTACTGCTTTTTCTCACCGAGGATGAACCAGGTTGCTCAACTGAATGCTGGCGTCGAAGCCGACTTGCGCGATGCTCTGAACAATGAGCAGCTATTTCTCGAATATCAGCCCATCGTCGACGCAATTACCGGCGAATATGTCGGGCTGGAAGCTTTGTTGCGCTGGAACCACCCGGTTCGAGGGCGTCTGGTCCCCGCAGATTTTATTCGCGTCGCGAATGACTCCGGCCTGATCGGCCGCATTGGCCAATGGGTTGTCGAAAATGCATGCCGGCAAATTGCGATTTTTGCCAAAGAGGGCATCATCCTTCCGCATGTCGCAGTAAATGTTTCGCCCAAGCAGTTTCAATATGCATCGATGTCTGACGACATATTGGAAAAGATTGCAAAATACGGAATAGCACCGGGTAAATTCGCTATCGAAATCACCGAAGAGCTTCTGCTCGACCATAGCCAGGAAGTACATGATCAGCTTGCCGTTTTGCGTGCCGGTGGCGTTGGTATTTCGATCGACGATTTTGGTACCGGATACTCGTCACTACAATATCTACGTGATCTTCCCGCCTCGCGCTTAAAAATCGATCAGACGTTCATTGCCCGCATAGAGCAATCAGCCGCGGACAGGGCGATAATTTCAACCATCGCCCATTTAGCGCACGCGCTCGACATGCGCGTCGTCGCGGAAGGCGTTGAAAATGAAGCGCAGTTAGCGTTGCTCCGCGCCTCAGGCTGCGATGAAATGCAGGGCTATCTTTTAGGCAGGCCTTTGTCTGTCTCCGATTTGCGTGCATTGTTTCAAAATAAAGACGCAAAATTTGAAATGGTCTCGCAATGAGAGCGTTTTTCAAAAGCCTTAGAGGCGAACTCTCGCCTGAACAGGAGATCCTGAGAAACCGACTAGTCATGGGCAGTGTGTCCGGATTTGGCTGCTATTTCTTTGCGTTTGACGCGATCATCTTCTCTGCTTTTTTTGCCTACATGTCCTTTAATGCCGCACTCTATATCATGCAAAAATATGGCGTGTGGCGGGCCGAAGAGCGGTGGTTTGCCGCGATAATATTAGACGTGATGATGGCTTTTGCGGTGATGCTGCGCGAACCCGAGCATATGGCTATTTTCTATCCGCTTGTGCTCTGGATGATATTGGGTAACGGCTTTCGATACGGAATCAAATGGCTTTTTGTTGCCGCCTTTCTGTCGGCAACTACATTCGGCATCGTGGTATTATCCACCACTTACTGGCAGAAGAATTTTTCATTGGGCATGGCGCTCGCGTTCGCGTTGATCGTCATTCCTGCCTACTGTTCCACGCTGATCAAGAAAATATCCCATGCCAAAGAGCAGGCAGAGATGGCCAGCAAAGCAAAGAGTTATTTCCTTGCGAGCGTCAGCCATGAATTACGCACACCATTGAATGCCATCATAGGCTACGGCAATCACTTGCGGCAATCGGACATGCCGCGCGGACAAAAGGAAATGGTCGAAGCCAGCGTACTTGCCGGTGAGCATTTGCTTCATCTAATCGAGCAACTGATAGAAGTCGCAAAAACCGGCACGGGGTCTGCACAGGTAAAGAACGCTACATTCCGTCCGACGGACTTGATTACGGAAATCCGGGACATCATGGCCGTACGTGTCGAGGAAAAAGGTCTGGCGATCCATCTGCAGGCTGAGCCCCTCAGCGACCGGCTAATCGATGGCCCAAGCGACGTCATCCGCAACATCTTGTTGAACCTGGTCGGCAACGCTGTAAAATTCACCGAGGCCGGCTCTATCTCCATTAACAGCGGATTGGGTTCCAGAAGCGGCCAGCACTACATCTGGTTCACCGTTGCCGACACCGGTATCGGAATTGCAGATGGCGCAATGGAAAGAATATTCCAGCCATTCCAGCAGGCTGACGACACTGTGATGAACCGTTTTGGCGGAACCGGCCTCGGGCTATCGATCTGCAAGCAACTTGTAGAGCAAGTCAATGGCAACATCTCTGTCGAAAGCGGTATCGGCCAAGGAAGTAAGTTCCGTATTGAGGTCCCTGTCCAAGCTGTTATCGAGCAGGCGTCCGACGGTGACACCAGCGGGGCTGCAGTTATCCATATTTTGTCATTTGGCGGAATTAAGCCTAGTCTGTTAGCGAGTGCCCAATCCCAGGATAATTTCATTGTTCGACATGTCCCATGTCAAAGCGTTGCTGAATTTGACGCTGCGTTGGTTAGCCTCGACCTTGATGGTGTTAGCGTCGCGCTAATTTCTGAAGAGCTGGCAAGGCAAATAGGCCCAGACAGTTCGATCTGGGACTGTTTCATCAAAGCTGAAATTGCACCGGTCTTGGTCGCGGAAAGCGAAGACGTGGATATTGAAGAAATCTCACTCCGTGCCGCATTCGCCTCTGTGTTGCCAGCAGCGCCAAATTTTGCCGAGCTGAGAAGTGCAATCCGGATAGGCTGCTCCTTTTCCCGACAGTTCAAGTTGCCGCACGAAGACAATACGCCTGCCGTTTCGCTTTACAAGCCAAGGCGGGTACTGGTCGCCGACGACAACCGAACGAACCGCAACGTGCTCGCTGCTATTCTTGAATCGGCCGGCCACGACGTCATCATGGTGACAGATGGTGACGAAGCCCTTGAGGCCTTGGACAAGGGCGGGATCGACATCCTTCTTCTGGATATAAATATGCCGCGACTGAACGGCATCGATGCATGTTCGATGTGGAGACAAATTGAAGGTGGTCGCGAGCACATTCCGATTATTGGAGTTACGGCAGATGCTACAGCGGAAACCGAACAAAAATGCCGGAATGCCGGAATGGATCTGCGGATCACAAAACCGGTCGATGCAAAACTGTTACTGGCCTCGATTGAGCATTATTGCGATGCCGGGTTGCCTAATGCGAGCGGCAATACCGTTTTGGACGACCCGATGGATGTCGTTGTGCCGATTAACGGCACGCACAAAGTTCGGAATAGTGTCATTGATCCGGTGCAGCTGGATTATTTAAGGTCAATCGGGGACCAAGCATTTGTCGAAAGCATGGTCGAAGGTTTTTTTGAGGACATAAGCCAAACGCTGACGCCTTTACGACTATCCGTCGACGACTGTGAGGTTGCGGAGTTCCGGTTCTGTGCACACGCGCTGAAGAGCTCTGGAAATAATATGGGTGCGAAGCGGCTGGCTGAGCTATGTGGTCGGCTGGAGCGCATAACTGAAGCCGACTTTTCGCAACATCGCGATGCTTATCTGCAAAAGATTGAAACCGAGCTTAAGCTTGCTGTGGATGCGCTGAAAGAAAATGCCAGCGGTGCAACGCTTGCGCCTTCTATAGCACGATCGCGCTAACGGGTTTCAGGCTGCGCTGAATACGGCGCTCCTGTGCGTCCGCCAGACGCTCCATTTTCCTCACATCTGCGTCAGTAAGCGACATAGCCGTTTCCGCCCAGATATTGGTTATTCGCAGCAATTCCTCAAGCTCAACAGGAGTGGAAACCCGGCGAGCCAGATACACCGCGCGTTCAGCCGCAAAGCGCTGCTGGTTGCGCTGGCAATATTCCACAATAGCAGCCTCACCTTGGCCGTCATCGACCAACACATCGACAATACCCAAAGCGTAAAGCTCTTCAGCGGTGTGAATTTTGCCTTCGAGTATAAAATTTTCTGCCATTTTGCGGCCGACACGGCGCACAAGGAAGCTGTAAGCGCCCATTCCGGGGAAGAGGTTAAAGATGATCTCGGGTAGGCCCAGTCGCGCGCTCCGCTCTGCTACCAGTATGTCAAACGCCAGCGCGTGTTCGAAACCGCCGCCCAGTGCGTCACCCTGGACGAGCGCCATCGTAATGATCGGAGCACCAAAGCCGTGGCTATTGGCGTGCTGCATACGTACGCAGGTCTCAGCATATTTCCGCATCGCTGCCAGATCACGCGTTCTTATGCATTCGGCGAAATGCCGTAAATCTCCGCCGAGATTGTAAATTCCCGGTGTTTTTGACCCGCATACAAAATAACGCAAATCATCGGGACCACCATTGGCCGGCATGGCATAATTGTTACCAATCCAGTCCTGCACCTGCTGGATTTCAGCACCAAGGCTATAGGTATAACTTGGCCGACCATTCTGGTTCATGAAGCACCAGAATATCTTATCCTGCTGATCATGCCGGACGATAATTTCACGAAAATTTCGACCCGTTATGGGTACGCCAAGAGCCCGCTCCTGAAGCGCGAGCGTGGGTGTTTCAACGGCGCCATCGATGACGCGGGAGTGGAATGCCATAAAGCCCCCGATAAATCAGTGTCCGGCCACCCCAACCGCGCTTGCTTCTTAGCACATAATTTCAAACCACAAGACGAAATATGTCTCGCAGTTGCAATAGCCTAGACAACGCGTCTTCCGCGCAACACCGCGCGGGACGACGAAAATCGAACCAGCCTAGTTCTGTAAAATATAAATAAGCGGCGTCAGAAGCGTCGGTGCAACCTGCAAGGCGTCCTTGAATATACGCCGCGCCTGCGAGTCACCAACGACCACCACATCATTAGCAAACACTTCGGGGTCACTATAATAGCCGCGCCGGATAGCCTTGAGGTTATAAAGCGCCGCCATTTTCTGGCCATTCACTGTGCGAAAAATCACGACATCGTCCAGCTTGGCAAATTCAGCTGTGCCTTTTGCCACCGCAACAGCGCGCATGAGCGTCATTTTGCCGATGACGGGATAGAGCCCAGGTTCCCTTACTTGCCCGTCAATCGTAACAACTTGGCTGACTGTTTCTTTGAGATTAACCGTGACTTGCGGATCGCGCACATATTGCCCACGCAACCGCGATTCAATTTCCTCTTCCAATTCGCCAGGAGTTTTTCCTGCGGCTTCCATGATTCCAGCCAATGGAAAAGAAATACGGCCACCAGCGTCCGTTTGAACTTCCTGTTTGCTGAGTTCCTCAATACCAAAAACGTCAATAGTCAGCTTATCAAAAGGCCCAATGAGGTAAGGCCTGTTTTGTTCAAACAAATCAAGCCGGGTAGGCTCTGGAAGGACGTCACTTTCGACTACCTTGATGTCGGATGTCGAACCAACGCCACCCAGTTGCGAACTGCCGCCGCATGATGCGAGCGCGGTGGATAGCAAAAGGAGCAGGAATCGGTTGCGCATATCTATATCCCAAAATCGTCGTGAAGGCCTGCTAGCGAAAGCGCTGGGGTAAAGCCACCCCTTTTGACCAGTGCTGAACACGAAAAAATGG